>CBDDII010000001.1:0-39739 GCA_965228905.1 Paracoccaceae bacterium
CGTCTTCAATCAATAGGACGCGTCTGTCAGACACCGCCGATCCCCTCCCTGGATGACGATGAGGTTTCAGGGACTATGCGCAGCAGAAATGCACTTGTCAAAGTCCCGTTTCGGAAACCGCAGCGAATACCGAGGGTTCCCGTCTTGTCGGGCAGTCGATTTCGGCACAAATCCGGCACGTGATGCCCGCGCGCGCGCCCTGTTCCGCCGTATCACTGCGCCCCGCCTCACGAACCAGCATCCAGGCCGTCAGGGCCGCGGGGCGGTCATAGCCGCTTGGATAGGCCACTTCGGCCACGGCCTCGGCGTCGAATGTCATCGTGTCGCGCCCCTTGAAGACCAGTCGTTCGCTCAACAGCATCATGGGTTGCTGCAGGGCGCGAAACAGGGGCCAGAGCGGGCAGGCACCGCCATAGCGCGGCGGTTCGAACCCCGGAACGGGTTTACGGAAAATCAGTGTCCCCGAAGCGTCGCAGCCGACCAGCCCGAAGGCCCTGCCACCCGGCAATTCATCTGCCTGCATCATAGCAAGGCGACGAAAGACCACCGGCAGGGGCACATTGAGGGTAGTGGCGAGGCGTCCGGGATCATCACTGTCGACCAGAGCCTCTTTCAATCGCGTCTCCGGCAGCGTCGCTGCATCGTCCGCATATCGAGCAAGGTAACTTCGCGCCAGATCACGGGCCGCAGGTGTGTTCAAGGCATTGGCTTCGGCAAGTAAGTCGTTACTTGGCGCCTTGGGGTCCGCTTCGAGTTCCGCAATCCGCCACTGCCGGGCCGCCAACCAATTTTCCAGATTCTCCTGAGGTAGAGAGCCGCGATCATCGTTGGATTCCTCGGAATCGAGGTACCCGACCAGTGTTTCCGTCGCATCTGCAAGACGTTGGCTGTCTTCGTAGATGTTCCGGTGAAACCGCGCCTGCCATTCCGGCTCGATCTTTTCGTCACTCGTCAGGATGGCACTGGCCGACCGGATGGCCGTCACACTGGAAAGGACGTTGTGCATCGAGGCGGACAAGAACGGGTCGTGGGTCAACCGGTCGTCCATCCGTTCGATCACCTGCTCCAGTCTCCGGGTGTCGGAATGCTGTGCCGCGATAAGCCTGGACCAGCCCGGAAACCGGACGGCCATCTCTTCGATCTGGTCACGCTCGGCGGGGATGTCGTCATGTGCCGAAGCCGCGGAATCCAGCGCAGAAGTCAGCGCGGTTTCGGCCCCCTCGCTGATGGACGCAGGGTCGGTATCGAGCGCATCCGCGATCCGCAACAGAAGCGCACCGCCGATTCTGCGCCGGTTGTGTTCGATCAGGTTCAGGTAACTGGGGGAAATTTCGCATATTCGGGCAAGCTCGGCCTGCCGCAGACCATGGGCGATCCGGCGATCGCGGATACGAGAGCCTGCACGAACGGGTTGAAGCACCGATTTCGCCTGCCTTTTCAGAGCGATTCCGCATGATGTTGAAAATAAATTTACACTTTTCTGCGCCGCACTGTCTATTTGTTTTCAAAATTTTCTTGCGCGACCACGCGCTTGTTGAGAACTTTGCTTCGCCTCGGCGATAACTTGTACAGCCCGCAAAGGGCAGATCGACCATTGGGGTTCCCGCTGAACCACATCGATCACGTTCCAATTGGGAGGAAACGAATGTCGAAATTTGATCTCACTCGTCGTGGTATGCTGAAGACCGGTGCTGCCGGTCTGGCCGCTCCGACGATCTTTACCGGATCCGTCTGGGCCGCCGGTCACTCGGGCTTTGTGAATGCGCCGCAGGGTGACACCGTGACCCTGGGCTTCAACGTGCCCCAGACCGGCCCCTATGCTGACGAGGGTGCAGACGAACTGCGCGCCTACGAACTGGCAGTCGAGCACCTGAATGGCGGTGGCGACGGTGGCATGATGGGCACCTTCTCGTCCCAGACCCTGGAAGGCAACGGCATCCTGGGCAAGAAAGTCGAATACGTCACGGGCGATACCCAGACCAAGTC
The DNA here is from genome assembly GCA_965228905.1 of Paracoccaceae bacterium. Taxonomy (GTDB): domain Bacteria; phylum Pseudomonadota; class Alphaproteobacteria; order Rhodobacterales; family Rhodobacteraceae; genus CALKXV01. The sequence goes on from CBDDII010000001.1 coordinate 1,987, forward strand.
TGACGCCGCTCGCGCGTCCGCAAAGTCGATGATCGAAAAAGACGGCGCCATCATGATCACCGGTGGTTCGTCCTCGGGCGTGGCTGTTGCCGTGCAGGCGCTCTGCCAGGAAGCCGGCATCATCTTCATGGCGGGTCTGACCCACTCGAACGACACCACGGGTAAGGACCGGAAAGCCAACGGCTTCCGTCACTTCTTCAACTCGTACATGTCCGGTGCCGCGCTTGCTCCGGTGCTTGCCAATGCTTACGGCAAGGATCGTAAGGCCTATCACCTGACCGCCGACTACAACTGGGGCTACACGACCGAAGAAGCCGTAACCCAGGCGACCGAGGCCATGGGTTGGGAAACCGTCAACGCCGTGAAGACGCCGCTGACGCAAACCGACTTCTCGTCCTACATCGCGCCGGTCCTGCAGACGGACGCCGACGTTCTGGTCCTGAACCACTACGGCGGTAACATGATCAACTCGCTGACCAGCGCCGTTCAGTTCGGCCTGCGCGAGAAGACCGCAAACGGCAAACAGTTCGAAATCGTTGTTCCGCTCTACTCGCGCCTGATGGCTCGTGGTGCCGGTGCCAACGTTAAGGGCATCTTTGGTTCGACGAACTGGCACTGGTCGCTGCAGGACGCAGGCTCGAAAGCCTTCGTTCAGTCCTTCGGCACCAAGTATGGCTTCCCGCCGAGCCAGGCCGCGCACACCTGCTACGTGCAGACCCTGCTTTATGCGGACGCCGTCAACCGCGCCGGTTCGTTCAACCCCTGCGCCGTCGCAGAAGCTCTCGAAGACTTCGAGTTCGACGGTCTGGGCAACGGTCCGACGCTTTATCGCGGCGCTGACCACCAGTGCTTCAAGGACGTGCTGGTCGTGAAGGGTAAAGAGAACCCGACTTCGGAATTCGACCTTCTCGAAATCGTGGAAATCACCCCGCGCGCCCAAGTCGAGTACGCACCGGATCACCCGCAGATGGGCGGCGCTGCTGCCTCTCTGGGGTCGTGCAACCCCGGCGCCTAAGCCAGAAGACAAACGTCGGGCGGGAACTTCCCGCCCGACCTCTTTCGGACCGCAAGTGCGGCCCTTCAAGCAATTCAATCAAGGTGGGGAACAATGGAAGCCATCGTCCTTCAAGTTCTGAACGGGCTTGACAAGGGCAGTGCCTACGCGCTGATCGCGCTTGGCCTGACCCTGATCTTCGGCACGCTCGGCGTGGTGAACTTCGCCCACGGAGCGCTTTTCATGATCGGGGCGTTCTGCGCCGTGACCTTGCAGCGCATCCTGTCGCTCAGCCACCAGGTTATCGACGAGACCCAGAAAGACTTTCTGGGCAACCCGCTGAAGGTTGACGTTCCTTACCTTTACGACTGGTTCGGCCCCGAAACGGGCCAGGCCATCGTCAACTGGTCCGTACCGCTGGCGATTCTGTTCTCGATCCCGATCATGATCGTGGTCGGCATCGCGATGGAACGCGGGCTTATCAAACACTTCTACAAGCGCCCCCATGCCGACCAGATCCTTGTGACCTTCGGCCTCGCGATCGTGTTGCAGGAAGTGGTCAAGTACTACTTCGGCGCAAACCCGATCCCGACAGGCGCCCCGCCCTCGCTGAACGGTTCTTTCGACTTCGGCGCCCTCATCGGGATGGAGAACATCATCTATCCCTACTGGCGGATCATCTATTTCGGCTTTGCCATGATCGTGATCGCAGGCGTCTTTGCCTTCCTGCAGTTCACGACCTTCGGCATGGTCGTCCGGGCCGGCATGGCCGACCGCGAAACGGTCGGAATGCTTGGCATCAACATCGACAAGCGTTTCACCATCATGTTCGCCATCGCGGCCTGCGTCGCGGGTCTGGCGGGTGTGATGTACGCCCCGATCAACTCGCCCAACTATCACATGGGCATGGACTTCCTTGTCTTGTCCTTCGTGGTGGTCGTCGTCGGCGGCATGGGCTCCCTGCCCGGCGCCGTTCTGGCCGGGTTCCTTCTGGGCATCCTTGAAAGCTTTGCCTCGCTTGGCGCGGTCATCGACCTGCTGCCCGGCATCAACCAGATCATCATCTACCTTGTCGCAATTGTCGTCCTTCTGACCCGTCCGCGCGGTCTGATGGGTCGCAAAGGCGTGATGGAGGATTAAGCCATGCTGGGACTGAACAAGAAAGACACCTCGCTACTGATCGTCGTGGCCATCCTGACGATGCTGGCCCCTTTCATCCTGAACCCCTTCCCCGAAGGCTCGGAACTGGCGCAATTCAACGCGGGCTATCCCGACCTGATGCAGCGCTTCGTGATCTTCGGGATTTTCGCCATCGGCTTCAACATCCTCTTCGGGCTGACCGGATACCTGTCCTTCGGGCACGCCGCCTTCCTCGGCGTGGGGTCCTATGCCGCGATCTGGATGATGAAGCTTCTGACCCTGAACGTGATCCCCGCGATCATCATGGGCATCATCTTTGCGGGCCTCTTCGCGCTGGTTGTGGGCTTCGTCTCGCTCCGCCGGTCGGGCATCTATTTTTCGATCCTGACGCTGGCCTTCGCACAGATGTCCTATGCACTGGCCTATTCGGTGCTGACGCCGCTCACGGGCGGCGAAACGGGCCTCCAGATCAAGAACACCGACAGCCCGCTTCTGTCGAACCTCGCGCCGGGCGAGATTGGGCGAGCGAACCTTTTCGGCCTGGAAATGGGTTCAAGCCATATCATGAACGTGGGTGGCTGGCAGTTTACCTTCAACGCCGGTTACTACATCGCCGCCGTCGTGATGCTGATCGCCTTCTACCTTTCGATCCGCATCTTCCGTTCGCCCTTCGGCATGATGCTGCGTGCGGTCAAGTCGAACCAGCAACGGATGAACTACACCGGCCTGAACTCCAAGCCCTACACCCTGGCAGCTTTCGTCATCTCGGGCATGTATGCCGGTCTCGCCGGTGGCCTGATGGTCGCGATGGACACCCAGGTCGGCCCCGAGCGTATGTTCTGGACCGCCTCGGGCGAGGTCGTGCTGATGGCGATCCTGGGCGGTGTCGGTACGCTGATCGGCCCGGTGCTGGGCGCTGGCCTGATCAAGTACATGGAAAACATCCTGTCCAAGATCAACGACGCCATCCTGCATCAGTGGTTCGCCTTCCTGCCCGATGGCATCGAAGACTTTGTCGTCTTCCTGATCCATCCCTTCATCGGCAAGGGCTGGCACCTGACGCTTGGCATCGTGTTCATGCTGGTGGTGATCTTCCTTCCCGGCGGCCTTGTCGAAGGCGGCCAGCGCGTGGCGGGCATGTTCCGCCGCAAGAAGGACAAATCCGCTTCGACCGAAGCCTCTGGCACCCCTGCGGAATAAGGAGAACTGACAATGGGTATCCTTGAAGTCAAAGGCGTCAACAAGCGCTTCGGCGGGTTGCAGGCCCTGGGCGACGTCAACCTCAGCGTGGCAGAGAATACCGTCCACGCGATCATCGGTCCGAATGGTGCGGGCAAATCCACACTTCTGAACTGCCTTGTCGGCAAGCTGATCCCGGACTCGGGCTCGGTGATGTTCGACGGCCAGTCGGTGCTGGGCCGCAAGCCGCACGAGATCAACCAGATGGGCATTTCCCGCGTGTTCCAGACGCCCGAGATCTTTGGCGATCTTACCGTCCTGGAAAACATCATGATCCCCTGTTTCGCCAAGCGCGACGGGGCGTTCCGGCTGCACGCCATCGAACGGTTCTCTCATGAAAAAGAGCTGATCGACAAGGCCATGCACATGCTGGAAGACGTCAACATGGCCGACAAGAAGGACATGCACTCGGCCTCGATGTCGCGCGGTGACAAGCGACGTTTGGAAATGGCCATGTGCCTTGTGCAGGAACCGCGTCTGTTGTTGCTGGACGAACCGACCGCCGGTATGGCGCGCGCCGATACCAACAACACGATCGACCTGTTGAAAGAGATCAACGAGAAGCGCGACATCACCATGGCGATCATCGAGCACGACATGCACGTCGTGTTCTCTCTGGCCGAGCGGATCACCGTTCTGGCCCAGGGCACACCACTGGTCGAAGACACGCCGGACAATATCAAGGGCAATCCCAAGGTGCAGGAAGCGTACCTTGGCGAAGCCCAGCACTAGAGGAGCGGAACCATGCTCGACGAAAAACCATTCGACAAGCGCGCCAATAATGCGGCCACCGCTCCGTCCTACCTCAGTGTCTGGAACATCGAAGCCTATTACGGCGAAAGCTACATCGTGCAGGATGTCAGCTTTAACGTCCACGAAGGCGAGATCATCGCGCTTCTGGGCCGGAACGGCGCTGGCAAGACCTCGACCCTCAGAGCCATAGCACGGATGCCCAACCCGGAAATCCGGCACGGCGAGGTCTGGCTTGACCACAAGCCCCTGCACCAGATGACAAGCTATGAGGCCGCGCAGAACGGTATCGCACTGGTCCCCGAGGATCGCCGCATCATCCAGGGCCTGACCGTGGAAGAGAACCTGAAGCTGGCCCAGATCGCCCCGCCGATCGGCTGGTCGCTGGAACGTCTTTACGAATTGTTCCCGCGCCTTGGGGAACGCAAGAATCAGGACGGATCGACCCTTTCAGGCGGCGAACAGCAGATGCTGGCCATCGCCCGCGCCCTGGCCCGCGACATCAAGGTTCTCCTTCTGGATGAACCCTACGAAGGCCTTGCACCGGTCATCGTGCAAGAGATCGCCAAGACCCTGAACTACATCCGCGACCAAGGTATTACGACGATTATCGTAGAACAAAACGCGGTTGCGGCTTTGAAATTGGCCGACCGGGCTGTCATCCTTGATACGGGTCAAGTCGTCTACGACGATTCTGCGCAAAAGGTGCTTGAAGACGAAGCGCTCAGGGCAAAGTATCTCGCCATCTGACGCAAGCGTCGGACGACAGGAATAAATGACGGAGGAGTCGACATGCTGGAACAGCGTGACGGGAAGTATTGGCCATCGGATGACATGGTCGGCAAGGCACATGCGGACAAGGCGACTTACGACGCGATGTACAAGGCGTCGGTTGATGATCCCGAGGCCTTCTGGGCCGAACACGGCAAGCGCATCGACTGGATCAAGCCGTTCACCAAGGTCAAGAACACCTCTTTCACGCCAGGCAATATCGACATTCGCTGGTTCGAAGACGGCACGCTGAACGTCTCGGCCAATTGCGTCGACCGGCATCTCGAAACGCGCGGCGACCAGACGGCGATCATTTGGGAACCTGACGATCCGAACGACGAAGCACTGCATATCAGCTACAGGCAACTTCACAGCGAAGTGTCGAAGTTCGCCAATGTCCTAAAGGGCCTTGGCATTGGCAAGGGCGACCGCGTGGTTCTGTACCTGCCGATGATCCCCGAAGCGGCCTATGCCATGCTGGCATGTACGCGGATCGGTGCGATCCATTCCATTGTTTTCGCAGGCTTTTCGCCCGATGCGCTTGGCGCGCGGGTCAATGGCTGTGACGCGAAACTGGTCATCACGGCAGACGGTGCGCCGCGCGGCGGTCGCGTGACCAACCTGAAAGACAACGTCAACAAGGCGCTTTTGCACGACACGGACGATGTGAAATGCCTTGTCGTCAAGCGCACCGGCCAGCAAGTGGCCTGGCGCAGCGGTCTGGATTTCTGGCTGCACGAGGAAGAAGAAAAGGTCAGCGACGATTGCCCGGTCGAAGAGATGAACGCCGAAGACCCGCTGTTCATTCTCTACACCTCGGGTTCGACGGGTCAACCGAAGGGCGTGGTCCACACCACGGGCGGCTACCTTGTCTATGCCTCGATGACGCACCAGTACACCTTCGACTATCACGACGGTGACGTCTTCTGGTGCACCGCCGACGTCGGCTGGGTCACAGGCCACAGCTATATCGTCTACGGTCCGCTCGCCAATGGTGCCACGACCCTGATGTTCGAAGGCGTGCCAACCTACCCCGATGCAGGCCGCTTCTGGGCCTGCTGCGAAAAGCACAAGGTCAACCAGTTCTACACCGCCCCGACCGCGATCCGCGCGCTTATGGGTAAGGGCACCGAGTTCGTCACCAAGTACGATCTTTCGGACCTGAAGGTGCTGGGCACCGTCGGCGAGCCGATCAACCCCGAGGCCTGGAACTGGTACAACGAAACCGTCGGCAAAGGGAATGTTCCGATCGTCGACACCTGGTGGCAGACCGAAACCGGTGGTCACCTTCTGACCCCCCTGCCCGGCGCCATTGCGACCAAACCCGGTTCGGCCACCGTGCCTTTCTTCGGCGTCCAGCCCGTGATCCTCGAACCTACCTCGGGTGAGGAAATCCACGATACCGAGGCCGAGGGCGTGCTTTGCCTGAAAGACAGTTGGCCTGCACAGATGCGCACGGTCTGGGGCGACCACGAACGGTTCGAAAAAACCTATTTCGCCGACTACAAGAACTACTATTTCTCGGGCGACGGCTGTCGCCGCGACGCGGATGGCTATTACTGGATCACGGGCCGCGTGGATGACGTTATCAACGTTTCGGGCCATCGCATGGGCACCGCCGAAGTGGAAAGCGCCCTTGTGGCCCACGAAAAGGTCGCCGAAGCCGCTGTCGTCGGCTATCCGCACGACATCAAGGGACAGGGCATCTATGCCTATGTCACCCTGATGGGCGGCGAGGAACCTTCGGACGAGCTTCGCAAAGAGCTTGAGACCTGGGTGCGCTCGGAGATCGGCCCGATTGCCAAGCCCGACCTGATCCAGTGGGCCCCCGGCCTGCCAAAAACCCGCTCGGGCAAGATCATGCGCCGGATCCTTAGGAAGATCGCCGAGGATGACTATGGTGCTCTGGGCGACACCTCGACCCTCGCGGAACCCGAAGTCGTGGACGACCTGATCGAAAACCGGATGAACCGGGGCTAGGAAAATCTGCGAAGACGCTCTTCGGCGCCGGCGAAAGCCGGTGCCTTGGGCATAAGCTTGATCTTGTAGTTACAAATCGCCTGAAGGCGGTTGAAATCGAGAATCTTCAAGGACTTGCGGTCAAGTTCGACCAATCCTTCCTGTCGCAGGCGCATGACCTGCCGGTTGACGTGAACCACACTCAGCCCCAAAGCATCCGCGACGACGGACTGGGTCAGGGGAAAGTCGACGATGGTTCCGTCAGGGGCCGCTGACACCTGGCGTTCGAAAATCTCCAACAATAAGTGGCTTACCCGTTCGTAAGCCGTCATGCGGCCAAGACGCAGCACCTGGTTGCCCAGAATCGTGCCCTCGGCCAGCATGTACTTGCGGAAACCGGCACCGATCCCTGGAAAATCATGGGCAAGCCGGAGGACGTCGGACATGGAAAACTCGGCGATCTCACAGCGTGTCAGAGTCACGACATCGGTCGCCGAAGCCTGACGAAAATCCGCATAGAAACCTTCAAGATCGCCCGGCAATACGAAACCGACGATCTGGCGGCGATCATCTGCAATGCCGACACTGCGCATGGCCCAACCCGAGATGAATAGCCTCAGTTTATCAAGCGGTTGCGCCTCACGTGCGATCAACGTGTTACGTGCGACGAAGCGATTGACCGACGGGATATTGGCAAGCGCGGTCTGCTCGATCGCGGTGACGTCCGGAATGACGCGCGCAAGCCGATCTCCTGCGCGGTCGAATCCTTGCGGCGCTCCGACACGGATGTTCATCGAACCCTCCTTGGTCGCAAAAGATCGCTGCGAATCCATTCATTTCATGGACTCAACGCACAACCGGAGGGATTTGTTCCAAAAAACTTAACTATCAGGACGCGCGTTCGAACAACCCGGTCAAGGCGCGGCGCACAAGGCTTGTGACCCTCGGTTTCCTGGTGCTGACAAAGGGAACCGGGCGACAGACTTCCATGGCTGCCACGCCGACTCGCGCGGTCAGCGCACCGTTCACCAGGCCTTCGCCAAATCGACGGGACAGCTTGCCCAAGAGGTGACCGCCACCAACCGATCCGATCAAATCATCGCCCACGGCCACCGCCCCCGTCGCCACCAGATGCGCGACAACAGCACGGGTCAGCCGCCAAGCACCAAAGGTTCCGGCGCGACCGCCGTAAATCTCGGCAATCCGCCGGATCATCCGCAGGTTGGCCGTCAACGCCGTCAGGATGTCGGCAAAGGCCAGCGGAACAAGTGCTGTCACCGTGGCCACCTGCCGCGTCGCCCCTTCGACGGTGCGCACCGCCTCGGCGTCCAGCGGGGCCAAAAGCGCGTCCTCGACGACCGCCAATCCGGTTCTGGCATCGAAAACCTCACCCGCCAGCGAATCCAGACGTTCCCGTCCCCATGTGACTTCGGCCCGATCCGCATAGAACTTCGCCAGGCGATCAATGAAAACGCGCGCGCCCGCCACGTCGTCTTCGGCCAGGATACGTGCCGCCTCTTCCTGAAGGCTTTCCACCTTTCGCAATCGCGAAAGTGCTGCAATCTCACGGATGGAAATCATCGCGCAGACAAGACCGAAGGCGGCCAGAAGAGCCAGCCCCGCAAGCCCGAGGGCGGGAGAGCGCTCCATCAGGCCCGTCACCGCGTTCCACGCGGCAAGCGATGCAAAAAAGGCGATCAGCGCCAACAGCAGCCGCCAGAACCAGCCCGCAAGAACCGAAGGCGGACGCGCGGCAATCGCCATTGTCGCCTGCATCGCCCGACCTTCCGGCGCGAAATCGGGTTCGGATATGGCGGGTGCCTCTGCCGGACTAGGCGCGGATGCCTCGGCGTCGAGTTCGATCAGCACTGGGCCTTCGGCGTCGGGATTGCTCATCACAGTCTGTCTCCGAAAAGAAACTCGGCCGCGCGGTCGAGACGGATATGCGGCGGGCCGTCCCCCGGTTTCAGATCAACGGGTTGCGGCGCGAAATTCATCACCTGGTAATCCCCATTCAACCAGCTTTCCTGCCCTTCCCGCGCCGGCAACAACAGTTTCGACGGGTCCTCCGGCAAGCGTCCAGGATACATGGCCGCGCGTTTCCCGCTCCCTTCAAGTATCCCGCGCACCACGTCCAGGTCGCGCCCCTCGCGCGTGATCGTATCCTCGGTCGTCGCCCGAAAGGCCGCCATCGACAACGCCATCGTCTCGGCCCCGGCGAAATCAGCGCGGCTCTTGGCATCGGCCAGAAGCGCTTCGGCAATCGCGGTCAGTTGCGGATGCTGCCGGTGGTGCAGATGGTCTGCCTTGGTCGCTGCAAACAGGATCTTCTCGATCCGTTTTCCAAGAAAGATCTGGGACAGGAAGGCATTGCGGCCGGGGCGAAACGTCTGAAGAATATCGGCCATCGCCTTGCGCATATCCTCGACCGCAGGCGGCCCGGCGTGGATTGCGCCCAACATGTCGACCAGCACAACCTGTCGGTCGATGCGCGAAAAATGGGTGCGAAAAAACGGTTTCACGACTTCGCGCTTATAGGCCTCGTACCGCCGTGCGAACTCGCGGCCAAGACTGCCGCGAGCGAATTGGCCTGAGGGTAAAGGCGCAAACGTAAGAACCGGAGACCCGGCCAGATCGCCCGGCAGCAGGAAACGCCCCGGTGTGCAATCCGAATACCCCTTCTCGCGCATCTTCTGCAAAGTCTCGGCAAAGCTGCCCGCCAGAGCCTTTGCGGTCACCTCGTCCAGCTTTCCCGAGGCATCCACGGCCTGCATCCGGTCCAGAAACGCCGCCCCGTCCGAGCGCGCCTCAAGCCGTTCCAGGGTTTCACGCGACCAGGTCTCGAAGTCCTTGTCCAACAACCCGAGGTCCAACAGCCACTCGCCCGGGTAATCCACAATATCCAGATGGATCGTCCGGGGGCCGGTAATTCCGGACAAAAGCCCCGCAGGTATTACACGAAAAGAAAGCCGTAACTCGCTGATACCTTTTGTGCTTTCCGGCCAGTGCGGCGTTGATCCGGTCAGGTCGGCCAAATGTGCTTCGTAGTCGAAGCGGGGCACCGTGTCATCAGGCTGTGGCTGAAGCCAGACCGTCTGGATGCGCCCCGTGGCAGCGGCCCTCAACGCAGGCATCCGCCCACGCGCCAGAAGGTTCGCGATCAATGAGGTGATGAAAACCGTTTTCCCCGACCGCGACAGTCCGGTCACGCCGAGGCGGACGACAGGCTCGAAAAAAGCCTCGCTCACCGTGGAAACGGTGGTCTCGACGCCGCGCGTCAGCCCATCTGCAATGTCGCCCAGTATCACGTCCGCTCGCCCTCTTCGGCCCCATACATAGGCGCTGCACAATGGTTTCGCCAGCAAGACGCCAATGCGCATTTTTTGCAACGCTTGCCCCGGACGGAACGCACCCCCTTCCCGTGGCCTGCCCCCGAGACTATAAGCGCAGTCGTTCAAGGAGTTAGCCCCATGCGCAGCGCCAAAGTCACGCGGACGACAGCCGAAACCGACATCACCGTCGACATCAACCTCGACGGCACCGGAACCTATGACAACCAGACCGGCGTCGGGTTCTTCGATCACATGCTGGACCAGCTAGCACGGCATTCGCTGATCGACATGGCCGTGCGTGCCAAGGGCGATCTCCACATCGACGATCACCATACGGTCGAGGATACGGGCATCGCGCTTGGCCAGGCCCTGAGCGAGGCGCTTGGCGACAAGCGCGGCATTCGTCGTTACGGTTCGTGCATCCTGCCAATGGACGACGCCCAGGTGCGCACCGCGCTTGATCTGTCGGCCCGTCCCTTCCTGATCTGGAACGTCGCCATGCCTGCAGCCAAAATCGGCACATTTGACACGGAACTGGTGCGCGAGTTTTTCCAGGCCTTCAGCACCCACGGCGGTATCACCCTGCACGTGGACATGTTGCACGGGTTGAACGCCCACCACATCGCCGAAGCGACGTTCAAGTCGGTGGCGCGTGCCCTGCGCGAGGCGGTCGAGACTGATCCGCGCAAGGAAGACGCGATTCCATCGACCAAGGGTGCGCTTTAGGCCCATGCTGACCGTTTTGATCGACTACGGCGCGGGCAACCTCCACTCAGCCGAAAAGGCCTTTCAGCGCATGGCGCGGGAAGAAAGTGCAGGTGAAGTGATCGTTTCCGACCGGGCCGAGGACGTGGCCCGCGCCGACCGCATTGTCTTGCCCGGCGACGGGGCCTTTCCGGCCTGCATGACCGCGTTGAAAGGCGCCGAGGGCCTCTATGCCGCCCTGATCGAGGCGGTCGAGGTCAAGGCCTGCCCCTTCCTTGGCATCTGCGTCGGGATGCAACTCATGGCGCGAAAAGGCCACGAGTACAGCGAAGTCGATGGACTTGGCTGGATCGACGGCGAGGTTCGGCGCATCGCGCCGAGTGATCCTAACCTGAAAATCCCGCATATGGGATGGAACGACCTGGTTCTGGACGCGCCTCACCCCGTGCTTGAGGGCCTGGAAACAGGCGATCACGCCTATTTCGTGCATTCCTACCAGATGGAAATGACAAACCCGCAGCAGAGGCTTGCCCATTGCGACTATGCAGGCGATGTGACGGCGATCGTGGGGCGCGACACGATGGTCGGCACACAGTTCCACCCGGAAAAAAGCCAGGCGGCAGGCCTAAAGCTGATTGCAAATTGGCTGAAGTGGCATCCCTGAGAGGTTTTTAGCCCTGCACCGGGGTCATCTGCTCTTCGGATGCGAGGCTGTAAGCAGTGACGGCAAGCACGGCCAGAAGCACCAATGCGCCTGCGCCGCTGTAGGCCAGGAAGGCCAGCCCAAGGGAGGCCGTTTCGATATAGACAGCAAGAGCAACAATCGCAGCAGTGATGAAACTGGTGATGAGATGTGCCATGTGTGCGGTCCCTAATCGCGTCGATAAGACCTACTCTGGCCAGTAAATCTGACGAAAATTGGGCGACCGCAGGGACGATCCGTGCCGAAACGAGGCAGATCGCTAAACTTTTGATCAAACTCTAGACCATTCATACACTGTAAGTGAGGCGATATCCGTAAGAGAAAATCAGGATATTTGATCAATTACAACGTGTTGCCGGCAAAACCTCAATCAGCCCACTGCCAGGGTCGGATAAAGCCTCCCAAGGTGGCCGTGACCGCATCGTGATCGGCAGAGGCCCGCCCATCCAGAAGCGCCACAAGGCCCAGACGCTTGTCTTCGATAACTTCCGATACCCGCGCATCGTGCCCGTCGGCTTCGAGCGCGGCGTTGTAGATTCGCGTGATCGCGCTGCGACGCAGGTCCGGCTTGAACACCTTTCCAACGGCGGTCTTGGGCAATTCGTCCAGGATTTCGATGTATTTCGGCAAGGCGGCCCGCTCGGCGATCTTGGAACGGGCATAGTCGATCAATTCGTCGGGTGTCGCCGTCCCGCCTGACACCAGTTCGACATAGGCGCAAGGCAGTTCCCCGGAATGCGCGTCCGGTTGGCCTATGGCCCCCACCATCGCAACGGCAGGATGTCCCGCAAGCGCCTCTTCGATTTCGGCAGGGTCGATGTTGTGGCCGCCCCGAATGATCAGATCCTTGGCCCGTCCGGTGATCCAGAGATAGCCGTCCTCATCAATCCGGCCCAGGTCTCCGGTACGCAGATACTGGTTGAGATGGAACAGATCCACGTTCTTTTCGGGCTGCGTATAGGTCTTGCCCGCGTAAACGCCGGGATTCGACACGCAGATCTCGCCCACCTCGTTGGTACCGCACTCCTTCGGACCATCGGGTGAATCCAGCAGGATCTTCACATCCGTATAGGGAAACGGAATGCCCACGGACCCCACTTTTTTAACCCCGCCAATCGGGTTGCAGGACACAAGACAGGTCGCCTCGGTCAGCCCATAACCTTCGATCACCTCAACCCCGCAGGCTTCCTCAAACCGCTTGTAAAGCTCGATCGGAAGTGGTGCCGACCCAGAGAACGCCGTCTTGACCGAGGAAAGATCGGCATCCACGGGACGTTGCATCAAGGCGGAAAACGCCGTCGGTACGCCGATGATGAAAGTGGTCTTCCAACGCTCGTTCAATTTCCAGAAGTTGTCGAACACGCCATCCCCCCGGTATCCGGCAGGCGTGGGAAAGACCACATGCGCCCCGGCCTGGATGGCCGACATCAGGACAGGTTCGACCGCGAAGACGTGGAACAGGGGCAAGGGGCACATGATAACGCTGGTTTCATCGAACAGAAGGTTCGCCCCCAGCCAACCGTTGTAAATCATCCCCCCGAAGCGGTGCTGCGCCATTTTCGGCATACCCGTCGTTCCGCCAGTGTGGAAATAGGCCCCGACACGGTCAAAGGCGGGTGCTGCGAAATCCAACGTGGTATTCTGGCGGGCAATCTCGGTCTGGAAATCCAGTACCTTCGCCTTGTGCTCTACCCTGTTCTTCGGGCGGATCAGCCGCACGATCCAGGATTTGGGCGGCGTGAGATAACGCAAAAGGTCAATCTCGATCACCGTTTCGACGTTCGGGGCAAGCGCCACTGCTTCGGCAGCCTTCTGCGGCACATCCGTCTTGGGAAAGGCTTTCAGCGTTACCAGAACCTTGGCCTTGGTTTCCTGCAACAAGGAAGCGATCTGGTTCACTTCCAGCAGGGGGTTGATCGGCGTGACAATCCCCGCCGTCATGCCGCCAAGCAGTGTCAGCACGGTCTCGGTGGCGTTCGGCAAGAGATAGGCAATCACGTCGTCCTCGCCGACCCCAAGGCTTCGGAACATGTTGGCGGCCTGATTGACGCCGGAAAGAAGCTCGGACCAGGTCAGTGTCTCGGCGGGATCCTTTGGATCGGACTGCAACTGGTAAGACACAGCGGGACGGTCGCCATGTTCTGCCGCCGTTGCGCTCAAGGCATCGTAAACGGTGACAGGAAGCTGCCGCGCACTCCAATCGCACTCGGCCTCAAGCGCATTTCGCGCCTCGATAGAGTTGAACTTCATAGCAGGCCTCCCGTCCTCATTCACAAGTCTTGCGCGAAAAAGGGTGTCGGGCAAGTCAGAGCCTCGGTTCCCGACGTCGCGTCAGGCCCTATTCGGCCGCATGACCTGCCGTAAACTGAAGCCGCGCCAGCCGCGCATAAAGCCCGTCATCCGCAACAAGACTGTCGTGGGTGCCGCTGGCGACGATCCGCCCCTGGTCAAAGACAAGAATGCGGTCGGCTTTCTTCACGGTCGCCAACCTGTGGGCCACGACAATTGTGGTGCGGTTTTCCGCCAGCTTTTCAACGGCCCTTTGCACCGCCTGCTCGCTTTCCGCATCAAGCGCACTGGTGGCTTCGTCCAGCAACAGAACAGGCGCGTCGCGCAGGATCGCCCGAGCAATGGCGATACGCTGTTTCTGGCCGCCGGAAAGCATCACGCCGCGTTCGCCCACATATGTGTCATAGCCATCCGGCAAGGCGCTCAGGAACTCATGCGCCGCCGCTGCCGTGGCCGCCGCTTCGATTTCCTCGTCCGTTGCCTCGGGCCGCCCGAAACGGATGTTCTCGCGGGCCGTATCGGCAAAGATGACAGGTTCCTGCGGGACAAGCGCGATATGTTCGCGAAAGTCCGCACGCGCCATGTTCGACAGATTTTGCCCATCCAGCGTGATTGCCCCGGTGATGGGATCGTAAAACCGCAAGAGAAGCTGGATCACCGTGCTTTTCCCGGCCCCCGATGGCCCGACAAGCGCGACCGTTTCACCCGGTGCAACGGAAAACGACACCCCCTCCAGCGCCGCCATATCCGGGCGCGAGGGATAGGAAAAATGGACGTCGTCAAAGGCGACCTCGCCCCGCAGCGGTTCGGCCAGCGGCAGCGGCTTGGCCGGATCGCTGACGGAATCCTCCGAGGTCAGAAGCTCCACCAGACGCTCGGTTGCCCCGGCCGCACGCTGCAATTCGCCCCAGATCTCGGACAGGGCCCCGACCGCACCGGCCACCATCACGGCGTAGATCACGAATTGCACCAATTCGCCCACGCTCATCGCCCCGCCACGCACGTCGCGCGCCCCGACCCAAAGCACGCCGACAACACCAGCAAAGACCAGCGCAATCACGATCACCGTCATGATGGCGCGCGTGGTGATGCGTTTTTTCGCCGAGACGAAGGAACGTTCGGTCACGTCGTTGAAACCACGGCGGTTTTCAGCTTCGTTGGTATAGGCCTGCACTGCCTGCACCGCCAAAAGCGACTCCGAGGCGCGCCCCGAAGACGCCGCGATCCAGTCCTGGTTTTCCCGGCTGAGCTTTCTCAACCTCCGCCCCAGAACGACAATCGGCACAACGATCAACGGCACCAGCAAAAGCACCATCCCGGCCAGTTTCGCCGAGGTGATCAGCAAAAGAACCAGCCCGCCCAAGAGGATCAGCAGATTGCGCAGCGCGATGGATATCGACGAGCCGATCACCGAAAGGATCAGGGTCGTATCAGTCGTGATCCGCGACAGGACCTCGCCGGTCATGATCTTTTCGTAAAACGCCGGGCTCATCCCGATCATGCGGTCAAAGACGGCAATGCGGATGTCGGCCACCACCCGTTCACCAAGGCGCGTCACAAGGTAATAGCGCAGGCCCGTGCCAATCGCGAGCAAGAGCGCAAAGCCCAGGGCGGCGGCAAAATAACTGTCCAGGAGTTCTTCGGCAGAGGTTTCGAAACCATCGACGACACGACGCACGGCAATCGGCAAGATCAGCGAAACGCTGGCGGTCAGCACCAGCGCCCCGCAAGCGGCGAACATCATCGCCCGATAGCGCCCGACAAACGGCCAAAGCGCCTTCAATACCCCGATGTTACGCGATTTCGCGCGATCTTCGCTCTGACTTTCGGCCATGTATCCCTCTTCCCGGTTCGGAATACTGAAGCAAACCGGAGGCCACAAGGCAGAGTTGTCGTTTCAGAGATTTTGGAGCGGGCGGCGGGAATCGAACCCGCGTCATCAGCTTGGAAGGCTGAGGTCTTACCACTACACAACGCCCGCGCCGGTTCGACTTAGTATTGTGCCGGCTTCACAAGGTCAAGCTGGAATGTCTCTTGGGTATGCGCGGCAACCTTGAAGGCAAGCGGATTGATTGACCGGACAACACGAACGACGCCTGACGGTTGGTGGACTTTCGTTCCGCATTCATCCTTTGTGCAACACCTACAGCACAGCGATGCGTCCCGGAAACAAACGTGCCGAAATTCCGCGGCAATGACACTGCCGAGAGCGACCGCCCTGCCAGCCTTCAGATACGTAGGAAGCGAGATGAACGCTTTTATCACCTCCCGACAGACTGGCAGTTCAGGCGTAGACTGTGCGAGTACGCCTTTAAGAATTTGACGTCGCAACGAACCCATTGCCGCTGTTCCGATTGGCTTTCGGACTACCCTCATTCCTTTTCTGAACCGAACCTCTTTCAGATGGATCTGCCCTCTGAAGACCCCCTACAAAATGAAATCCGGGACGTCTTTTCGCAGCACCCCATTGGCCGTAATGTAGCCCGGCACCCTTCAGAAACGAGGACCACATGACAGACGCCGTCACCACGCATCAGGCCGCCGAGGATGCGCGCAACGATGACATTCTCATCTATGTTGACGGAAAGATGAAACCCCGCTCCGAGGCGGCGGTAAGCGTCTTTGACAGTGGGTTCATGCTTGGCGATGGCGTTTGGGAAGGGCTGCGCCTCTACAACGGAACCTGGGCCTTTCTCGACGAACATATGGACCGCCTGTTCGAGGCGGCCAAGGCGATCGATCTGGACATTGGCATGGGCAAGGACGACGTCATCGCGGCGCTGATCGAAACCCAGCAGGCCAACACGATGACGACCGACGCACATGCGCGCCTGATGGTCACACGCGGCGTCAAGTCACGACCGTTTCAGCACCCTTCGCTCAGCCGGCAAGGACCCACGATGGTCATCATCATGGAGCATTCAAAGCCCCGTATTCCCCGCCCGATCAAGCTGGCCACGGTTCCGCATCAGCGCGGTCTACCGATGACCCAGGACCCAAAGCTGAACTCTCACTCCAAGCTCAACTGCATTCTTGCCTGCATCGCCGCCGAAAAGGCGGGTGCCGACGAAGCCCTGATGCTGGACGTGCATGGTTTCGTGAACACCACGAATGCCTGCAACTTCTTCATCGTACGAAAGGGCGCCGTCTGGACCTCGACCGGGGACTATTGCATGAACGGGATCACGCGGCAAAAGGTCATCGACCTGTGCAAGGCCAACGGCATCCCGGTTTTTGAGCGAAACTATTCACTGGTGGATACCTACGGCGCAGACGAAGCATTTCTGACCGGCACGTTCGGGGCACAGACGCCCGTGGGCGCGATTGACGGTCGGGTCATCGGAACCGGCGAACTTGGGCCCGTGACGACACGTATCCGGGAACTCTACAAATCACTCGTCGAGGCCAGCACATGAAAATCGCGATGTGGTCGGGCCCGCGCAACCTGTCAACGGCCATGATGTACAGTTTCGGGAACCGCGGTGATCTGTCTGTCTGGGACGAGCCGTTTTATGCCTCCTATCTGGCCAGGACCGGTCTTCAACACCCGATGCGGCAAGAAGTGTTGGCGCACGGTTTGCAGGATGCAAACGAAGTTGCCGCGCAGATCAGCGCGATGCAAAGTGGCGTCTTTCTTAAACTGATGGGCTTTCACATGGGGGAAGACGCGCCCATGGACTGGGCGCAAGACTTCACCCATGTTCACCTTCTGCGCCATCCGGCGCGGGTTATCGCCAGCTATGCCGCCAAGCGCGAGGCCCCCACCCGCAACGACATCGGGTTCGACCAGCAATGGGCGCTCTATCAGCAGTTTCCGGGTCCGGTCATCAGTGCCGAGGACATTCGCGAGGCACCAAAGGTGATGCTGCGAAAATTATGTGACGAGATCGGCCTGGAATGGACCGACGCCATGCTGTCCTGGCCGAAAGGACCCAAGCCCTTTGATGGGATCTGGGCCTCCCACTGGTATGACGCCGTCCATCAATCAACCGGGTTCGCGGGGGCGGAAGGGCCGCTGCCAACTCTTAACGGTGATCTTGCCGTTCTGTGCGATGCAGTTCTTCCGATCTATAACTCCCTTTCAGAGCTGAAGTTGCGTTCGTAGGCATCGCCACGAAAACCGTACATGGCGCCAAGCCCGTTCAGCTTGAGAAGGAAACCTAACGGTCGGCAGAGTCGCGTCCCGTTTCCAACCGTCTCGCAGCCCCGTCAGCCCACCTATGCGACGCTTCCCCGAAACAATCGTGCAGCGAATCCGCCGCAATGACACTGCCCAGGGCAAGCCGGCCAAGAAAGGATAGCCCCGCCGACCTTTCTCCACACGCTCCAATCACGGTCCCATCGGCCGCTATCTTCGCCCCAAGCCCGTCTTTCACCTGGGTCAGGCGTCCATGCGAAATCAGCCCGGTGATCAGTGTGGCGGTGACGATTGCCAAATCCGGCGAGGGAAGAACCGCGTCGATCATAAAATCCGCAGTTACCTCCCGCCCGCCCGACGTCAACCTCCAACCACGTTCCACAGTCTTGATTTCGGGGTCCGCCGACCACGCCGGATCGACAATGCCCGCCTCGATCAGCGCCACCAGTTCCCGGCTCGACGAAACCGGTGGACCATAGGAATAACGTTTCAGCCCTTCGTCGAAACCGATCAGCAATTCCACCGTATCCGCCGGAGTCTTGGTCGGGTTATAGCCCTGGCGAACCTGATCCTGCCATTTTCGCCAAACCTGTCCGATGACATATCCCACACTCGGCGGCACGCGCCCCTCGGCCATTGCAATGCCTTGCATGAGCGCCTCGGTCGTGTCCCCGTCCTCTTGCGTACCCGGCGACGACCATTCCTTTTGAAGCCAATCGGCAACGTCCCCCGTGCCACCGGTTTTGTCCAGAATGCGCGTGGCAACAGGAACAAGCGCCTCGTTGATAAGATTGCGCGCCCGCGCGACATCTGCGGCCGAGGCATCGCACATGGCTTCCAGGAAGGTTTGCGTTTCTGCATCGCCCGGTTCGTACAAGGCGTCGATGGCTTCGGTCTCCGGCTTCGGGAAGGGCGCGCGCCCGTCAAGTGAGAACGGCAGGATCAAAGCCGGTTCGCGTCCCGAGGGGATATACTTTCCATCACGGAACGTCCCGCCCTGCGCCACGGTCAGCACACGAAACACGTCAAAAGCCGACAAGGCCAGGCCGCGAATGGCGACCGTCCTGCCAGGCCAGCCTTCGGCACTTTTCGCAAGGATGTGTGCAGGGTATGCGCCAGTCAGAACACCATCGGACTGCTTTGCATGATCCTGCCATTCCGCCATTTGATCGTCGGGCTGGACCGCAGGCTGTCCAAGGGTCAGCAGCACTTCCCGGTAGGGGCCGAACACCTGATCTTCGGCTCGAAGTTGCCAGCCGTCCTTGCCTCGTTCGACGGCATCAATTCGCAACGGCCTGAGGTCGAGCGAAAGTGACTCATGCTTCAACAGATCGTCAAACCGCGCCTTCAGATAACGCCCAAGGTCCGCACGCGGGGGAAAGGCGTCCGGATCGTCTCCCCTATCGCCCAGCCAATCGGCAAAGGAGCCACAACCGCCATCGGTAGCCCCGCGAATGTCGATGTCGCGGATCGGAATGTTCAACCGGCAAAGCGGGCTTTCCACCGGATCGAAATTTGGGCCCGCACCGGGCGTCGCGAATGGTTCGAAAATATCGACCTTCAGGGGTTGGAGCGACGATGGAATGGCAGCAGCCAACGCCTCAACGGCCCCCAGACCGCGCGGGCCAAAACCGACGATAGCGACCTTTGCGGTGTCATTGCCTTGCATCGCCATGTTGTGCAGCAGGATTTAATGCGTTGCAATCACGACGTGAGTGAAATCCGGAGGCCTCGAAGTCTGAGACCGCGCGCTGACACCACCTCGCTAGTGGCCTGCCGCCATGGTCTCTTTCGGTGGCTCCTTTGCCCCTGTCATGAAGGCCACCGCGTCCGACATGGTGTAGTCCTTGGGATCAATCGTACACAGCCGCTTGCCCAACCTATGCACGTGAATGCGGTCGGCCACCTCGAACACATGAGGCATGTTGTGGCTGATCAGGATGATCGGAATGCCGCGCGATTTCACGTCCTGGATCAACTCCAGCACACGGCGGCTTTCCTTCACACCCAGGGCCGCCGTCGGTTCGTCCATGATGATGAACTTCGACGCGAAAGCCGCGGCACGGGCAACCGCTACCCCCTGACGTTGCCCGCCTGACAGGGTTTCGACCGCCTGGTTGATGGACTGCACGGTCATCAACCCAAGCTCGGTCAGCTTGTCACGGGCGAATTTCTCCATCGCCGCGCGGTCCAACTGCCGCAGGTACTTGCCCATGAACCCTTCTTTACGGATCTCGCGCCCCATGAACATGTTGTCGGCAATCGAAAGGGCTGGTGACATGGCAAGGGTCTGATAGACGATCTCGATCCCCATGTTGCGCGCGTCCATCGGCGAAGTGAAGTTGACCGGCTTGCCCTCGATCAGGATCTCGCCCTCGTCGGGGATCGTCGCCCCGCAGATGGCCTTGACGATCGAGGATTTGCCCGCGCCGTTGTCGCCGATCACGGCCAGGATTTCCCCCTGGCGCAATTCGAAATCCGAATGGTCGATTGCGGTGACGTGGCCGTAACGCTTCACGATTCCGCGGCCCTGAACGACAGGTGTGGCTGTGTCAGACATTATGCCGATACCTTTCTGATCCATTGGTCGACCGCGACAGCGGCAATGATGAGAAGCCCGATCAACAGGTAAGTCCATTGCGCATCGGCCCCGAGAAGCCTGAGGCCAAGCGTGAAGACACCGACGATAAGTGCGCCGAACAGCGATCCAAGGATCGACCCGCGCCCGCCGAACAGCGAAATGCCCCCGATCACGACAGCGGTGATGCTTTCGATGTTCGCAAGCTGACCCGAGGTGGGCGAGACCGATCCGATCCGCCCGATCAGCGCCCATCCGGCAAAGGCACAGATCAATCCCGATAGCATGTAGACGGACATCAGCGTCTTGTGGACGTCCACACCGGACAATTCCGCCGCTTCGGGATCATCGCCCACGGCATAGACGTGTCGGCCCCAGGCCGTGTGCCTCAGCGCATAGGACAGGATCAGGATCAGGATCAGCATGAACAACACGCCGACCGTGAAGGTGGCCCCGCCGATGCTGAACTTGGTGCCAAAGAACTGAAGGAAGGGCGCTTCGGCCTCGATATCCTGGCTGCGGATGGTCTCGTTTGCGGAATAAAGGAAATTCGTCGCCAGCACGATCTGCCACATGCCAAGGGTCACGATGAAAGGCGGCAGTTTTACGCGGCTGACAAGCCAGCCGTTGATAGCGCCGATCACCGTTCCGACGAAAAGCCCGCAAACAACCGCCACGGCGGGCGGCAGGCCATAGCGAAAGGTGAACTGGCCCATGACGACCGAACTCAACACCATGATCGCCCCGACCGAAAGGTCGATACCAGCCGTCAGGATGATCAGGCTTTGCGCAGCCGCCACGATGCCGACAATCTGAACCTGTTGCAGGATCAGCGTCATCGCGAAAGGGGAAAAGAACTTCGATCCAAGGATCAGTCCGAACGCCAGGATCGCGGCCAGCAACACGATCAAAGGCACAAGCGACGGGTTGACGTGCAACGCATGTTGCAGCGTGCCGACGATCCCACGCTTCCCGTGATCGAACGACGCGACCGTGTCTGTTCGGTTCGCCGCCGTTTCGTAATCCTGGGTGTTTCCCGATGCCTCAGACATGTCTTCCCCTCCCACAGTGAACTGTCCGCAAGATCACCGTAGCAAAATTCTGAACTGAATGGTCAAAGAAATGGGAGGCGCAGATCGCGCCTCCCGAAAGGTCAGCCGATCAACCCCAGCAGAGGTCCTTGCCTTCGGCGACAGACAGCGAGTCAACGCCGTCTGCAGGCTGGTCGGTAATCAGGGCAACGCCGGTATCATAAAAGTCCTTGCCCGGGGTGTTTTCCGGTTTGGTGCCATTCTCGGCCCAGGCCTGAACCGCTTCGACGCCAAGCGATGCCATCAGCAGCGGATACTGCTGGCTGGTCGCGCCGATCACGCCGGCCTCGACGTTGGCAACGCCAGGGCAACCACCGTCGACGGAAACGATCAGCACGTCGTTTTCACGCCCGATCGCTTTCAGCGCCTCATAGGCACCGGCGGCAGCCGGTTCGTTGATGGTGTAAACCACGTTGATCTCGGGATCGGTCGCCAGAAGGTTTTCCATCGCCTTGCGGCCACCTTCCTCGTTACCGGCGGTCACGTCGTTGCCGATGATGCGAGGATCGGTCTCGTCACCCCATTTGTTCGGGTCACCAAGGTCGATGCCAAAGCCCTGAAGGAAGCCCTGGTCGCGCAAAACACCGACCGAAGGCTGGGACACGGCAAGGTCCAACATGGCGATCTTGGCATCCGCAGCGGCATCGCCAAGGCTGGCAGCCGCCCATTTGCCGATCAGTTCACCGGCCAGGAAGTTGTCCGTCGCAAAGGTTGCGTCGGCAGAATCAATCGGCTCCAGCGGCGTGTCGAGCGCAATCACCAGCAGCCCCGCATCGCGCGCCTGCTGGACAGCCGGAACGATCGAGCTGGTGTCGGACGCCGTCAAAAGGATGCCCTTCGCACCGTCAAGAATGCAGGTTTCAATCGCCTGAACCTGAGTTTCATGGTCGCCGTCGACCTTGCCCGCAAAGGCTTTCAGCGTCATGCCAAGCTCTTCGGCCTTGGCGGTCGCGCCTTCCCGCATCTTGACGAAGAAGGGGTTGGTGTCGGTTTTCGTGATCAGGCAGACGGTTTCGCCTGCCGCATAAGCCGATGTCGATGCCAGAGCAAAGGCAGCGGCGGAAACGCCGAGCGTCAGCAGTTTCTTCATGGGTTCCTCCCGTTAGGTGTCATTGGCAGAGTCGAAGTTTCGACCCCCAAGCCTGCATCTATGTCCTCATGCAGGTTGCTCCCTAAAAAATGCGATTCGACACGCCCTGTCAATAAATAAACTAACTTGATTTATTTGTCAGAAATGTCATGTTTTCAAGCAAATAGGAACCTGTGATGAATGCGATCATGGACGGTGATGCGCAGATAACGATAAAAGCTGGCGTAAGTCAGAGCGGCGTTCGCGAACACAACGAACGTCTGGTTCTGACCATCCTGCAACGGCACGGGCCCACGCCCGGTGCCGAAATCGCGCGTCTGACCGGCCTCTCGCCCCAGACCATTTCGATCATCCTCAGAAAACTTGAAGGGGACGAGATCGTCAGGCGCGGCAACCCCATTCGCGGCAAGGTCGGCAAACCCTCGATCCCCATGGAGTTGAACCCCGAAGGTGTCTTTTCTATCGGCATGAAGATCGGGCGGCGCAGCGCGGAACTCATGCTGATGGATTTCTCAGGTGCGACGCGAAACTACATCTCCACGGCCTATGATTACCCCTTTCCCGATGCCGTTTTCGGCTTTCTGGAGGAAGGCTTGCAGCAATTGGAGGAAGAACAGCCCGCAAGAATACGCGACAAGATCTGCGGCATCGGCATCGGCGTTCCCTTCGAACTTTGGAAATGGCACGATCTGGCAGGAATCGCGGCCAAGCGGTTTCACTCGTGGAAAGACATCAGCTTCAAGGCCGAGGTCGCGCGGTTCTCTGACCTGCCGGTCTTCGTGATGAACGACGGAACCGCCGCCTGCCACGCCGAGCAGCTCTACGGGCGCGGGAAAGAGTTTCGTGACTACGCCTATGTCTACATCGGCTCTTTCGTCGGTGGCGGTATCGTGCTCAATCGCACGGTCCTTGAGGGCAATCAGGGAAACGCCGGGGCCTTGGGCTCCATGCGCACGACCGGCCCCCTTGGCGAAAGCCAGCAGTTGATCGACGTTGCCTCGCTCCACCTTCTCGAAGCGCGGCTTGTGGAATCCGGCGTCGATCCGAAAGAGATGTGGCGTCGCCCCCAGGAGTGGAGCAACATTGCACGCTTCGTGAACCCCTGGATCGGTGAAACGGCTCAGGAACTTGCCAAGGCCTCGCTTTCGGTCTGCTCGGTCATCGACTTCGAAGCGATCCTGATCGACGGTGCCTTCCCCAAGGACGTCCGCGAAGAAATCGTCGCAAGGGTGCAGCGCTATATCGTCAACCAGGACAAACGCGGCTTGATCACCCCCAGGATCGAGGCCGGCAGCACCGGCGAAGCCGCCCGGTGCATCGGTGCGGCCAGCAGCCCGATATTTTCGCAGTTCTTCCTGAACACCAACGCCGGGCTGTCCTCGGGCTGACACACTCACCAAGTTTCTGCACGATTTTTCAGCATCGCCCCGGTTTAGGTGTCGCACATTCGGGCAATGACCCGCTTGGCGCGGAAATTTCGCCCCTGTCGCGGGCATCTGCGCCGCCATGGCGTCTAACCTGAAACCGCAGGGCGTCTAGGGTTCCGTCTGGCCAAAACCCCAGAGCTGGTCCGAGAGACGCCGCCACATTGGCAAATTCCAGTGCGGTACACGGCGGGAAAAAATCCCGGGAGAGCACTGCGACGGTTCGGCCGCGTCTCTCACTGTTGTCTCCGGTCGGGCATGAAATCGACCTGGAGGTAAAGATGAAACGTTCCGTTATTGCTGCAGCACTTGCACTTTCACTCTCGCCCGCCTTCGCCCTTGCGCAGGAAAAGACCGAGTTCAAGGTGGCCTGGTCCATCTACGTCGGCTGGATGCCCTGGGGCTATCTCGAAGAAAGCGGCATCATGGACAAATGGGCCGACAAGTATGAAATCGACGTCGAGATCGTTCAGATCAACGACTACGTGGAATCCATCATCCAGTATTCCGCCGGTGAATTTGACGGCGTCACGGCAACCAACATGGACACGCTTTCCATCTCTTCGGGCGGCGGCGTCGATACCACCGCGCTGATCGTCGGCGATTATTCCAACGGCAACGATGCAATCATCCTGAAGGGCGAAGGCAGCCTTGCCGACCTTGCCGACAAACCCGTCAACCTTGTTGAGCTTTCGGTCTCGCACTACCTGCTTGCCCGCGGGCTCGACAGCGTCGGCCTTGCCGAGCGTGACCTTGCCAGCGTCATCAACACCTCTGACGCCGACATGATCGCGGCCTATTCCACCGATGACGTCGAAGCGGTCGTCACCTGGAACCCGCTGGTTTCGACCATCCTCGAAGAACCGGGCGCGACCAAGCTCTACGACAGTTCTGACATCCCCGGCGAAATCATCGACATCATGTGGGTGAACACCGAAACACTGGAGGCAAACCCCGCCTTCGGCAAGGCGCTGACCGGTGCGTGGTATGAACTGATGACCCTCATGGCCGCAGGCGACGAAGGCGCGCTGACCGCGATGGCCGAAGCCTCCGGCACTGATCTTGAAGGCTACAAGGCGCAACTCGCCTCGACCGAAATGTTCTGGGAACCCGCCGATGCCGTCGCCTTCACTTCGGACGATGCGCTGAAGACCACCATGGTCAACGTCGCCGAGTTCCTCTTCGACAAAGGCATCCTTGGCGAAGGCGCGCCAAGCGCGGATTTCGTCGGCGTCGCCTACCCTGATGGCACCACCACGGGCGACGCGGGCAACGTCAAGATGCGCTACGACACGACCTACATGCAGATGGCCGCCGACGGCGCGCTCTGATCCCTAAGGCCGCCCGCCCAAAACGCGGGCGGCCGCCGAACGACCCCGATGCGCTGGATCAACCGCACCCCTTCCCGCCCGCTGGCACTCTTTCTGATGGCCCTGCCTTTCGTGCTGGTCCTGATCGCCTATGCACTGGGATCCGAAGCCCGCCGAGCGGTCAATCCTGCCGACAAGCTGCTGCCCGCCCCCGCCCAGATCGTCGATACCGCCGTCCGCGTCACGACCACTCCCGACAAACGCTCGGGCGAAATCGTTTTCTGGAAAGACACCCTCGCCAGCCTTCAACGCCTGTTTTTCGGCGTCACCCTCGGAGCCATGATCGGCCTGACCTTCGGGATTACCATCGGACTGCTGCCACTGGCCCGCAGTTTCCTCGGTAACTTCGTCGCCGTCTTGTCGATGATCCCGCCCCTTGCGATCCTTCCGATCCTCTTCATCATCTTCGGGCTGGACGAAGCCTCGAAAATCGCCCTGATCGCGATTGGCGTCACCCCCTTCCTGATCCGCGACATCGCGACCCGCACCGCCGAACTGCCCCTGGAACAACTGGTGAAGGCCCAGACCCTTGGCGCATCTTCCTTCGTCATCGCCCTGCGCGTCGCCCTGCCCCAGATCATGCCCCGCCTGATCCAGGCCGTCCGCCTCGCCCTTGGCCCCGCCTGGCTGTTCCTGATCGCCGCCGAAGCCATCGCCAGCGAAAACGGCCTTGGCTATCGCATCTTCCTTGTCCGCCGCTACCTCGCAATGGACGTGATCCTGACCTACGTGATCTGGATCACCCTCCTTGCCTTCCTGATCGACTGGCTCTTGCGCCGCGCCTCGCACCGCCTGTTCCCCTGGGCAAAGGACGCATCATGAGCTTCGTGACCGTCACGGATGTCTTTCAGACCTACGACAACCGCCCGATCCTCGAGCGAGTGAACCTCATCGCCGACGAGGGCGAGTTCATCTCGATCGTCGGTGCCTCCGGCTGCGGCAAATCCACCTTCCTGAGGCTGCTTCTGGCCCAGGAATATCCGACCCGTGGCGAAGTGCGTATCGCCGATGCCCCGCCTGCGAAAGAACCGGGGCTCGATCGCGGCGTCGTCTTTCAGAAATACTCGGTCTTTCCCCATATGACCGTACGCGAAAACATCGTCGCAGGCGAAAGCCTGCGCAGCAGATGGGGCCGCTTTTTTGGCGCAGGGGCGAAAGATGCCCGCGCGCGCGCCGACGAAACCCTGGCCCGGATCGGCCTCGATCACGTCGCCGACAACTACCCCGCCACACTCTCGGGCGGAATGCAGCAGCGCCTTGCCATCGGGCAGGCCCTGACCGCCAAGCCGCGCGTCTTGCTTCTGGATGAACCCTTCGGCGCGCTCGATCCCGGAACGCGACTTTCGATGCACGACTTTCTGCAGCATCTGCGCGCAGAAACCGGCATGACCGTCTTCATGGTCACCCACGACCTGGAAGAGGCTTTCAAACTCGGCGACCGGGTCCTGGTCTTCGACAAACCCCGCTGGGATCCCCACGACCCATCCCGCTACGGCGCAACCATCACCTATGACTTCGATGCCCGCGACGGCGGCATCCCGTTCCAACGCCTTGAGGAGGACACCCATGTCTTACAGGAACACTGAGCGTTCGCGCTCGCACCACCCGCGCGATGCGCGCCACAGCGAAGAACGGTTCCACCACCCGGATCTGTCCAAGCTGCAAGGCTGGAAGTCGATGAAGGCCGAAGCAGACATCCCCGGCAACCGCTGGGACGAGGAACGGCGCTGGGCGCTCCGCATGGGCCTGACCGGGGCCGACAGCATCGAAGACAAGTCCATCCCCACTTTCGCGCGGGGCGAACTGCCCCATTATGCCGGGATCAACACATTTCTGAAAGCGCCCTACGCCGAAGACGTGACCGAGGTGAAAGACTACGACGCAACCGTCCTCGGCATCCCCTTCGACGGCGGCACCACCTACCGGGCAGGCACCCGGTTCGGACCGCAAGGCGTGCGCAAGATCAGCGCCCTTTACACGCCCTATAACTATGAAATGGCCGTCGACCTGCGCGAACAGATGACGCTTTGCGATGCGGGCGACGTCTTCACCATCCCGGCCAACATCGAAAAAACCTTCGACCAGATCAGCCGTGCAGTCAGCCACGTGGCCTCTTCCGGCTCTGTGCCCGTGATGATCGGCGGCGACCATTCCATCGGTTTTCCCTGTGTGCGCGGCATCGCCGAATGCACGTCGAAAAAGATCGGGATCGTGCATTTCGATCGCCACGCCGACATTCAGGAAAAGGACCTGGACGAACGGATGCACACGACGCCCTGGTTCCACTCGACCAACCTGCCGAACGTGCCTGCAAAGAACCTCGTACAGGTCGGCATCGGCGGCTGGCAGGTCCCGCGCGAGGCGGTCGCCGTCGCCCGCGAACGCGAAACCAACATCATCACCATGTCCGACATGGAACGGATGGGCGTCGACAAGACCGCCGAGATGGCGCTGGAAATGGCCTGGGACGGGGTCGACATGGTCTATATGTCCTTTGACATCGACAGCATCGACTGCGGCTTCGTTCCCGGCACCGGCTGGCCCGAACCGGGCGGCTTCCTGCCGCGCGAGGCGCTGGCGCTCGCCTCAAAGGTCGCCGCCGAGGGCATCTGCGGTATGGAACTGGTCGAAGTCGCACCGCCCTACGACCAGTCGGAAATTACCGCACTCATGGGCACCCGCGTCATCGTCGACGTTCTGGGCTCGCTTGTTGCCAGTGGCAATCTGGGCAAACATAAGCGCCATATCGACAAGCCCGTGACGATCCCCCACGGAGAATTTGAGGGCAAGAGGTGGTCGAATGCGTCGAAATGATGTGCGAAACCGCTCGGGCCGCGCCCGACCCTGGGTGGGCGCCTCAACCTTTGGCCAATGCGATCCCTCGAAGCAGTCACGTCGGCCCTGTTGCTCACTGCATCGCCGTGCGCGCTCGTCGTGCCGGAGGCACGCCTTCGGCGTGACGGGAGGGTCGGGCGCGGCCCGAGCTGACGCTCGCGCCAACGCAACTACAACCGGAGGCTCAACATGCCACATGACATCGTGAACGGCCATATCGGACACAACCACAGCCACGGCGACCACCTGCACAGCCACATGCCCGACGCCGACAGGGCTGAGGAGCTTCAGGTCCTGACCGCGCAGTTCATCGACGGGTTCACCGGCGCGAAGGACAAGATGTCCTATCTGCGCCTCGCCGGTGTTCCCTTGGAAATCGCAGCCCCCGACGGCGGGCCTTCGATGAAACTCGTCGACGTGCAACTGACCACGGAATGGCAGGTCGGCACCGCCTCACCCTCCTTCGGGTCGCGCGAATTATCCTACCTGCCCTATCCCGGCGACATGGTGAGCGAACGCACCAACATGAGCTTCATCTATGTTTCGATCGACGCCAAACTGACGAAGGACCTTCGGGACTTTCTGAAGGAACACCCGGCGGCACAGGACGTCACCTGAACCGTTTGGGAACGGTCATCAGAAATCCGTCGGCGCGCCGCCCTCTTCCTTTCGTCGGGCAACGAAGGCCTCCAGCTCTTCCCGCCGGTCCTCCTCCATCTCAGGCGGCTCGAAAGCGTCGATGATCCCCTTGAACAGGTTGTGCGCCCGCTCCGCCGTCCAGATCGCGCCGTTCAACTGGAAGGCCTCGAAATTCGACCAGTCGCTGACAAAGGGGCTGTAGAAGGCCGTCTCATAGCGATCCTGCGTGTGCTGAATGCCAAAGTAATGGCCGTTCGACCCCACCTCGCGGATCGCGTCAAAGGCGATGTCGTCCGGCCCGGTCGCCCAGGTCTCGGGCTCCATGTACCGCTGGATCATCTGCAAGACCTCGCAGTCCATGATGAACTTTTCGGGGCTGGCGATCAGCCCGCCCTCCAGCCATCCGGCCGCGTGATAGACCATGTTCGTCCCCGACTGCACCGCCGCCCAAAGACTGTTCGAGGTTTCCCACATCGCCTGCCCATCCGGCACATTGGCCGCACAGACGCCCGACGACCTTAGCGGAAGCCCGTAAAACCGCGCCATCTGCCCGGTCATCTGCGTCGCCCGCATGTATTCGGGCGTGCCAAAGGCAGGCGCGCCCGTCTTCATGTCCACGTTCGATGTAAATGTCCCGATCGCACAGGCACAGCCTGGCGCCACGTATTGAAACAGCGCAATCGCCGACAGAGCCTCGGCAATCGATAGAGTCACCGCCCCCGCCATTGTCACCGGCGCCATCGCCCCGGCCAGCGTGAAAGGCGACACCACCACAGCCTGCCCCCGCCGCACCAGCCGCAAACAACCGTCGATCATCGGGAAATCGTGCTTCAGCGGCGAGGTCGAGTTGATGTTGGTGTACATATGCGGGGTCGATTGAAACTCTTCCTCCGTGAGACCACCGGCGATCTTCACCATCTCCATCACGTCCTCGACCCGCTCTTTCCCAAGCGAATAGGCGTGCATCACCTTGTCGGTCAGGGTCAGCTTGTCGAAGACCACATCCAGATGCCGGATGCTGGCGTGAATATCCACCGGCTCCACCGGATAGCCACCGGCGAAGTGGATGCAGTTGAAATGCTGGGTCAGCTTCAACAGATTCGCACATTGCGCGCGCGTGCCCGGCACCTTCCTCCCGATCTCAAGATCATAGTAGTTCGGCGGTGACGACACATTGCCGAAACAGATATGCCCCTCGCCGATGGTCAGCTTGCGGTCGGGGTTGCGCGGCGTCAGCGTAAACGAAGACGGAGCCGTCGCCAGCATCTCCATCACCCAGTCCCGGCCCATCTTCACGTTCTGACCGTCGACCTTGCAGCCCGCCTCTCGGTAAAGCTCCAGCGCCTCTTCGTTCAGAAAGTCGATGCCGATCTCTTCCAGCACCCGCATTGCGCCGTCATGGATCGCCTGCACGCCCATTTCGTCCAAGGGCTCGGTCGGCTTGTCATGGTTGACCGGCACCCGCCAGGGCATCTGGTCGAACAGAACGCCGCCCCGCCGGTCGCGATTGCCCGCCCGTCCACCAGCCCGTCGCCGTGTCGCACTCTTGTCCATGCCGCTCTCCTTGTCCCCTCTATCTTGAACAAGGCAACGGGCCGCGACACGCCGCTTCCGACAAAAGCTGTCGTTTTTGGAACGCCCTCAGGCGCGGGCGCGGATCCAGCCTTCCAGATGCCCAATGTCCGGCAGAACCACATCGGCAAAGGGCGACAACTCCTCGGTCTTCGCCACCCCGGTCAGAACCCCGACTGTGGCCATGCCCGCCGCACGCCCCGACTTCAGATCGTGTAGGCTGTCGCCCACCATCACGCTTGCCTTCGGATCGGCCCCAAGCGCGCGGGCCGCTGCCAGCAAGGGGCCGGGGGCAGGCTTGACCCCATGCCCTGAATCGAACCCCGCCAGGAACCCGATCAGCCCGTCAAGGCCCGCGTCACGAATGTGACGCCGCGCGGGGATTTCACTGTCGTTCGTCACCACGGCCAGGGGACAAATCCGGCGCAAGTCGCCCAGACAGGCGGCCAGGTCCAGTACCGGAACCTGAGGCGTTTCCGAGGCGATCCCGTCCATGACCTGCATCACCTCTTCAACGCTGCGCCCGATCACCGGTGAAAGGGCATTTCCCGTATCCTCCGAGGTGCCGGCTATCACGATACTGTCTGGATGAAACCGCCGCGTAACCGGATCAAACCCCAAAGCCGCCGCCGCGCGGGCATCTCCGGGCGCGAAATGATTCAGCAACCGCGAAAAAGCCACGCTCCATGTCGCCTCGAAATCGAACAGCGTCCCGTCCTTGTCGAAAATGATCGCCTCGACGCTCATGTGCCGTGCGCTGCCGCCAGGGCCTCGACCGCCTTGCGTACCTCCGGCAAGGGTTCGCATGCCTTACGCGTCTCAAGGCTGACATGGATCAGGAACTGCTCGCATGTGGCCAGCACCTCGCCGTCTGACGCCCGCTGCATCTCATGGGCAAACTTCAGCTTTTTGCCCTCGCCGATCAGCACACGAGTTGCCACCCGGATCGCTTCGCCCGCATGGGTTTCCTGAAGATACTTGATCGTCGTTTCCACGGTGAAATAGCTGTTGCCGCCCGCGATGTAATCCGCGTCTGCGCCCACGTGCACCATCACCGCATCGGCGGCATCCGAAAACACCTGACCATAGCGGCCTTCGTTCATGTGCCCGTTGTAATCGGTCCAGTCCGAAGGCACGACGCGCCGCACGGTTTCCAGCGGCACCGTCTCATCCAGAGGCGCCGCAAGCGTGGCGTCGTGATCCAGAAGAACCTGTCCAGCCGCGCTGCCTTCGCCCTTCAGCGCACGCAGGATCGCAACAAGGTTCCGGTCCCGCAACCGCTCCAACGCGCGAATGCTCAAGGCCCCCGACTGCGCATCCGACTGATCGCCGATCTTTTTGGCCAATTCCGGCGTCAATTCCGGCACATCCATCAGCTTGGTCCAGGGCCATTTCAGCGCCGGGCCGAACTGGTTGACGAAATGGGTCATGCCGCCCTCGCCCCCGGCAATCCGATAGGTCTCGAACAGCCCCATCTGCGCCCACCTCAGGCCGAAGCCAAGGCGGATCGCCTCGTCGATTTCTTCCGTCGTCGCCACATCGTCGTTGATCAGCCAAAGCGCCTCGCGCCAGACCGCTTCAAGGAACCTATCCGCGATATGCGCGTCGATCTCGGCCCGCACCACAAGGGGGCGCATCCCGATGGATGTCAGGATCTCCTGCACCTTTGCCGTTACCGCAGGATCACCCTCCCCCGGCACAAGTTCGACCAACGGCAAAAGGTAGACCGGGTTGAACGGATGAGAAACCACCAGCCGCCCCCCAAGCCCGCCGCCCCCGCGCAGTTCCGAAGGCTTGAACCCGCTTGTCGAAGACCCAACCGGAGCCTCGCTGGCCGCCGCGATCTCACCATAGACCCGGTGCTTCAACTCCAGCCGTTCCGGCACGCTTTCCTGAATGTAATCCGCCCCTGCAACGGCCTCGGCCACCGACGAGACGAAACTCAAGCGCCCCTCTTCCGGCAAGGCCCGTTCGTAAAGCATCGGCAAGGCACGCCGCGCATTTTCCAGCACCTCGCCGATCTTGCGCTCGGCCTCCGGGTCGGGATCGAATACCGCCACGTCCCAGCCATTCAGCAGGAACCGCGCCGCCCAGCCGCCGCCGATCACGCCCCCGCCGATCACGGCGGCTTTCTTTACTGTCATGTCCCGTTCAATTCCCTGACGACATCCACCAGCGCCGTGCCCAAGGCCCGATGCGCGGCTTCACTCCAATGGATACCATCCGTCGGGTCCACCTCAATCACGTCACCTGCATCGAAAAAAGCGGCACCCTCGGCGCGGGCGAACCGTTTGATCTGGCCCGCAAGCCCGACCGAACGGGTTTCAATCCCGGCGAACATGTCCACGAAAGGCCCACACCGCTTCAACGGCGGCGGCGCAATGACCAGCGCCTTGCCGACAACACCCGTTGCCAGCGCCTCGCGCGCCAGACGCGCGATCCCGAGCGCCACATCCTCGGCCAGCAGCCCGAAGCGGTGCTTCTGGTCATTGGTGCCAAGGGCCACGACCAACAGATCAATCGGCTTGTGG
This sequence comes from Paracoccaceae bacterium, assembly GCA_965228905.1. Lineage (GTDB taxonomy): Bacteria > Pseudomonadota > Alphaproteobacteria > Rhodobacterales > Rhodobacteraceae > CALKXV01. Next base: position 35,137 of record CBDDII010000001.1, read on the forward strand.
GAATGAAGAATGGCAGGCAGGATCCTCAGACCATTACGAAAATCGCCCTCGATCGGATCGTCGAAAGCGCTTGTGCGACCGCCCAATCCTTCGACCACCACGTCAAAACCTTCGCCCAGCCCTTGGGCCAGAACACCGCCCCAGCGCACATCCTTCGGAAAAATCCCGTCATCGCCCAGCCGCGCCATCGGCATCGTGCCGAAAGTATTGCTGTCGCCGTAAAGCAGAACCCGTTTAGTCATAAGTCCGCGTATCCTCGATCACCACGCCGTCGCGCGGCAGTTCTCCCGGCGCGACAACCGCGACCGCGCCGGACAGTTTCAACACATCCTTCACGCTGGCCGCCACGGCATCGGCATCCACCGCTTCGCCTTCGACCTGCACCAGCATCGCGTCCGCCTCGCCTTCACGGCTGACGACGACCCGCGCACGTTCAACCCCGTCATGCCGCGCCACAAGGTCGGCCACCTGCTCGGGGCGCACGAACATGCCCTTGATCTTGGCCGTCTGATCGGCCCGGCCCATCCAGCCCTTGATCCGCACATTGGTCCGCCCGCATGGGCTTTCCCCCGGCAAAACCGCCGACAAATCCCCGGTCGCAAACCGCACCAGCGGATAATCGGGGTTGAGCGTCGTGACGACGACCTCGCCCACTTCGCCCTCGGCCACCACATCGCCCGTCCCCGGCGTGACGATCTCGACGACAACGCCCTCGTCCACGATCATCCCCTCCATCGCGGCACTCTCATAGGCGATAAGGCCCAGATCGGCTGTCGCATAGCATTGCGTGCAGGCGATACCCCGCTCCGCGTACCAGTCCCGCAAAGACGGAAACAGCGCCCCGCCCGAAACCACGGCCTTGGTGATGCCAAGGCTCACGCCCATCTCATCGGCCTTTTCAAGGATCACCTTCAGGTAGTCCGGCGTCCCCGCATAGGCGGTCGCCCCGAGCGCTGCGGCCGCCGTCACCTGCAACTCGGTCTGCCCGGTGCCTGCGGGGATCACGCTGGCCCCGACCGCCTCGGCGGCGTTTTCAAACATGTGCCCGGCTGGAGTCAGATGATAGCCAAAGCAATTCTGCACCACGTCGCCCGCCCCGATGCCCGCCGCACGCAGGAACCGTCCCAAACGCCACCAATCACCGCCCCGTCGCCCCGGTTCGTGGATCGGACCGGGGGATTGATGCAGATAATCGAATTCATTCGGGCCAAGCGTGGTCAACCCACCAAACGGCGGCGCGGTCTTTTGCAACTCAACCAGGTCGGATTTCCGCAACACCGGCAAAGCAGCCAGATCGCCCGGTCCAGCCAATGCCACCGCTGACAAACGCCCAGCATATCCCGGCAGATCGGCTGCCCTCGAAACCTGCGCGGTCAGCGCCGCGCCTAACGCGCGATTTCTTTCGTCAGGGGAACGGGTCTCAAGCGGGTCATTCGGCGTGCTCATCCGTGGCAGTCTCCGGGTCGATGTCGTAAAGGTAAAGCGTCACCATGCCGCCAAGGCCCTCGGCCCACTGAAAGGCTTCGCGCACGGAAATGCCCATGCGTTCGGCATAGTCGATTTCCACGCCCAGACCATCCTTCACCTGATCGGCATCCTCGGCGACATTGTCCTTGGTGGCACTTTGCACGACCGCGCAGATGTTCTTCCACCGGTAGGGACGTTCGCGCAAATCCAACACATTGACGATCATCTACAACACTCCGGGCAGGCAACCTGCTCCTGCCATTTACCATCTGCAAATCCTTTGCATCGGTAAAGCACTTCGCCCGGCTTTTCTGCCCTGGCGTCAACCGGGCCTTACATACGCGCGAGAGTGTTGCCAATTAACTCAACCACCGCTTGCGTCGCCGGTAGGATCGGACGTCACGGAATGACTTCCGCCCCTCGTCGGACACACCCAGATAAAACTCCTTCACATCCGGGTTCTCTCGCAACTCGTCTGCCGGGCCATCCATCACGACACGGCCCGATTCCAGAATATAGCCATATTGGGCAAAGCGAAGTGCGACATTAGTATTCTGTTCGGCCAAAAGGAAACTCACGCCTTCGCGTTCGTTCAAATCCTTCACGATGCCGAAAATCTCTTCGACAAGCTGCGGCGCCAGCCCCATGGACGGCTCGTCCAGCAGGATGGTTTCAGGCCGGCTCATCAGGGCGCGGCCGATGGCGCACATCTGCTGCTCGCCGCCCGAGGTATAGCCCGCCTGAGATTTCCGACGCTCTTTCAGCCGTGGGAAATAGTTGTAGACCAGTTCCAGATCGTCAGCGACCTTCGCGCCCCCGTCCCGGCGCGTGTACGCTCCGGTCAACAGGTTCTCCTCGACCGTCAGATGCTCAAAGCAATGGCGGCCCTCCATCACCTGGATAACCCCCTTCTTGACCAGGGCCGAGGGGTCCAGATCCTGAACCCTTTCACCGCGATAGGAAATCGAGCCCTTGGTCACCTCGCCGCGTTCGCTTTTCAAAAGGTTTGAAATCGCCTTCAGCGTGGTGGTCTTGCCCGCGCCGTTGCCCCCCAGAAGGGCAGTGATGCCGCCTTCCTTCACGGACAGGGAAACGCCCTTCAACACAAGGATCACGTGATTATAGATCACCTCGATGTTGTTGACTTCCAAAAGGGTCGTCTTTGTCTCGCCAGCGTCCAGCATATCCACTCTCCGTAGGGCGGGGTTCACCCCGCCACCACCAAAATCGTGTCGCCCCGGCCCAATGCGGGCCGGGGCGTCCTTCAGATCAGTTGCACCGCTCTTCGATGTTGTTCTCGGCGGCATAGGCCGTCGAGTCATCAATGATCAGCTTATTGACGACCTCTTCGTCGGGATCGACGTAGTCGGTGATCAGGGTCCAGGCCTTGCCAGTGGCGTCCCATTGGGCAATCGCCGCCGGACCGCGCCCGCCGTGATTTTCGCAGGTCACGTTAAAGGTCGGACCGAAGTTCGGCAGCCCCAGTTCGGTCATGCGCTCCTCGGTGATTTCCAGCGCTTCCATCCCGTCGCGCATCATCGCGCCGGTGATGTCGGCCGTCCCGTGGATCTCCTGCGCGGTGCGGACAGCCTCCGCCGCCAGCATCGCGGCATAGACGCCCCGGTTGTACAAGACCGTGCCAACCTGGTCGCCCGCGCCGGCAGCCTTGCCCGTATCCACCACGTACTTCTGGATATCGTCGAAGACCGGGTAGTCGCTGCCCACGTTGTGGAACTGCAGCGATTTATAGCCGTTGGCACCATCGCCAGCAGGCAGCACGTCATTTTCCGAACCCGACCACCAGATGCCGATGAAGTTCTCCATCGGGAACCGGATGTTCGCGGCTTCCTGCACGGCCACCTGGTTCATCACGCCCCAACCCCAGAACACGACATAGTCCGGGCGCTGCTGGCGAATTTGCAGCCACTGGGATTTCTGTTCCTGTCCCGGATAGTCGATCGGGATGGTCGAGAATTCGAACCCGTGCTTGGCCGACAGGGCCTCCAGCGTCGGGATCGGCTCCTTGCCGTAAGCGCCGTTGAAGTGCAGCAGAACGATCTTCTTGCCGCTGATGTCGCCGCCGTTCAGATCAAGGATGTGTTTCACGGCGATCGAGGCACCGTTCCAATAGTTCGTCGGATAGTTGAAGACCCATTCGAACACCTTGCCGTTCGCGGCAGAGGTCCGGCCATAGCCCATCGAGTGGATCGGGATCTGGTCGACACTGGCTTTCGGGATCAACTGGTAGGTGATGCCGGTCGACAAGGGCTGGAACACCAGCGCGTCTTCCTTCAGCGCCTCGTAGCATTCAACGCCCTTCTCGGTGTTATAGGCGGTCTCACAGGTCGGGTTGCTGATCGGCACACCGCCGATGCCCCCGTCACGCTCGTTCAAAAGCGTCAGGTAATCCGAATACCCGTCGGCGAAGGGAATGCCCCCGGCCGCGAAAGGTCCCGTCCGATAGTCCAGCGACGGAAGTTTCAGATCCGCCAGCGCGGGCCCGGCCAACATGGCCGTCGCCAGTGCGGTTGCTAGTATCTTTTTCATTGCTTTCCTCCCTAGTTATCCAAAGCCCCGCCCTAATGCGGGAAAGGCCATAGTCTCAATTTCTCTTTCGCTAGGCGCCAAAGCTGTGCCAAGCCGTGCGGCTCCATGATCAGGAACCCCATGATCAACCCTCCCACGATGATCAGCTGCAGATGTGCCACCAGGTCATCCGGCCACCCGAACCAATCGGCCCCGACCACTTTCAGTACCACCGGCAGAATGACCAGGAACGCCGCCCCCGCGAAGCTCCCGAAGATCGACCCCAGGCCGCCGATGATGACCATGAACAGGACAAGGAACGACTTGGTGATGCCAAAGGCCTCGCCCACCTCGACCGCGCCCAGATAGACCGCAAAGAACAACGCCCCCGCGACCCCGATGTAAAAGCTCGACACGGCGAAAGCCGACAACTTGGCAGTCAGGGGATTCACCCCGATGATCTCGGCCGCAATATCCATGTCGCGGATCGCCATCCAACGCCGCCCGATGGCCCCTCGCGTCAGGTTCCGCGCCACAAGGGCAAGAACGATCACGAACACCAGGCAGACAAGGTACTGCGCCGCCGCCGAAGCCGCTGGTCCCGTCACGG
>CBDDII010000002.1:0-1249347 GCA_965228905.1 Paracoccaceae bacterium
CGGCTCAGGAAGACCTGACCAAGATCGCCGGTCAGCACGCTGTCGTGACCAAGGCCAAGAAATCCATCGCGGGTTTCCGGGTTCGTGAAGGCATGCCGCTTGGCGCGAAAGTGACCCTGCGCGGTGACCGGATGTACGACTTCCTGGATCGTCTGATCACCATCGCAATGCCCCGCGTCCGCGACTTCCGCGGCGTGAACGGCAAATCTTTCGACGGTCGCGGCAACTATGCCATGGGCCTGAAAGAGCACATCGTGTTCCCCGAAATCGACTTTGACAAGGTCGACGAGGTCTGGGGCATGGACATCATCATCTGCACCACCGCCGACACGGATGCAGAAGCCAAGGCGCTGTTGAAGGGTTTCAACATGCCGTTCAACAGCTGAGCCTGGGAGAGAAACATCATGGCTAAGAAAGCAATGATCGAACGCGAGAAGAAGCGCCAGAAGTTGGTCGAGCAATATGCCGCCAAGCGTGCTGCGCTGAAGGAAATCGCGAATGATGAATCGAAACCGATGGAAGAGCGTTTCAAGGCGCGCCTGAAACTGGCGAAACTGCCGCGCAACAGCTCTGCCACACGTCTTCACAACCGTTGCCAGCTGACGGGGCGTCCGCACGCCTATTACCGCAAGCTGAAAATGTCGCGGATCGCGCTTCGGGAACTTGGCTCGCAAGGCCAGATTCCGGGTCTCGTGAAGTCAAGCTGGTAAGGAGGGTAAATAGATGAACGATCCTCTTGGTGATATGCTGACCCGCATCCGCAATGCGCAGATGCGTGGCAAGTCCACAACCCAGACGCCTGCCTCGAAACTCCGCAAGTGGGTTTTGGATGTGCTGGCCGACGAAGGTTACATCCGCGGGTACGAAGAGACCACTGATGTCAAAGGCCATGCGGCCATCGAGATCAGCCTCAAGTACTATGAAGGCGAACCTGTGATCCGCGAGCTAAAGCGCGTGTCCAAGCCGGGCCGCCGGGTGTACCTCGGAGCCAACGACATCCCGCAGGTCCGCCAGGGCCTGGGTGTCTCGATCGTGTCGACGTCGAAAGGCGTCATGTCAGATGCAAACGCTCGCACAGCCAATGTCGGCGGCGAAGTGCTTTGCACCGTCTTCTAAGGAGGGCGCCATGTCTCGAATTGGTAAAAAACCGGTTGAGCTGCCCTCGGGTGTCGAAGCCAAGGTTTCCGGCCAGACCGTTTCGGTCAAGGGTCCGAAAGGTCAGCGCGAATTCACCGCGACCGATGATGTGACCATCACGGTTGACGGCAATGTCGTGTCGATCGAACCGCGCGGCAAGTCCAAGCGGGCGCGTCAGCAGTGGGGCATGAGCCGCACGCAGGTGCAGAACCTTGTGGTTGGCGTGACCGACGGCTTCAAGAAAGAGCTTGAGATCAACGGCGTTGGTTATCGTGCGCAGGCACAGGGCAACAAGGTGACCCTGAACCTGGGCCTGTCCCACGACGTGGTCTTCGAAGTTCCCGAAGGCGTCACCGTCACCACGCCCAAGAACACGGAAATCGTGGTCGAAGGCACCGATCAGCAACTCGTCGGCCAGGTCGCGGCCAATATCCGCGAATGGCGCCGCCCCGAGCCCTACAAGGGCAAGGGTATCAAGTACAAGGACGAGTACATCTTCCGCAAGGAAGGCAAGAAGAAGTAAGGACCGGATAAATGGCACTTTCCAAAAGAGAATTGTTCCAGAAGCGCCGGATGCGCGTCCGGAACAAACTTCGCAAGGTCAACGCGGGTCGCGTTCGTCTTTCCGTTCACCGTTCGAACAAGAACATCAGCGTTCAGCTGATCGACGACGTTCAGGGCAAGACGCTGGCGTCTGCCTCGTCGCTGGAAAAAGACCTGGGCGTTGTCGGCAAGAACAACGTCGAGGCGGCCACCAAGGTGGGTGCGGCAATCGCCGAGCGCGCCAAGAAGGCCGGTGTGGAAGAAGCATATTTCGACCGCGGCGGTTTCCTGTTCCACGGCAAGGTGAAGGCTCTGGCCGACGCTGCGCGTGAAGGTGGTTTGAAGATCTAAGAGATGCGTTGCCCCGGGCTTGATCCGGGGCCTCGTGATTGTGGGCTGCAACGCCCCGATGGCCAGGGAGGAGGCCCCGGATCAAGTCCGGGGCAGGTCTCACCGGGGTCGAAAAAACAGGGCTTCGGCCCACGGATATGAAGGAGGCCAAGATGGCCAGAGAACCTAACCAGAGGGGCGGCGGACGCGGCAATCGTCGTGATCGCGAAGAGACCCCCGAATTCGCTGACCGCCTGGTCGCGATCAACCGTGTGTCAAAGACCACCAAGGGCGGCAAGAACTTCGGTTTTGCAGCACTTGTCGTTGTCGGCGACCAGAAGGGCCGTGTCGGCTTTGGCAAGGGCAAGGCGAAAGAAGTGCCCGAAGCCATCCGCAAGGCAACCGAGCAGGCCAAGCGCCAGATGATCCGCGTGCCGCTGCGCGAAGGTCGCACCCTGCACCACGACATGGAAGGCCGCCACGGTGCGGGCCGGGTCGTGATGCGCACGGCCCCGACGGGTACCGGTATCATCGCCGGTGGTCCGATGCGTGCCGTTTTCGAAATGCTTGGTGTTCAGGACGTTGTTGCCAAGTCGATCGGCTCGGCCAACCCCTATAACATGATCCGCGCCACGATCGACGGGCTGAAGAAAGAATCCTCGCCCCGCCTGGTCGCACAGCGTCGCGGCAAGAAGGTTGCCGACATCCTGCCCAAGCGGGATGACGCGCCCAAGATCGACGGTGAACAAGCACCCGTCGCCGAGGAGGCCTGAGACCCATGGCAAAAACCATCGTTGTCAAACAGATCGGTTCGCCGATCCGCCGCCCGGCCAAACAGCGTGCAACGCTTGTTGGCCTTGGCCTGAACAAGATGCACAAAACGCGCGAGTTGGAAGACACGCCTTCGGTGCGCGGCATGGTCGATTCCATCCCGCATCTTGTCGAGATCGTCGAAGAACGCGGCTAAGTCCGGTTTTCGCGGCCCTTCGGGGCCAGCGCGACTGACTTTCACGAATTGAGAACGCCCCAACGGGGCGTTCTTTTTTTGCCCATTTAGGCGCTTCAGGGGCCTTTGCTTTTCAAAAGCCCCACGCCCGAGCCACTGCAACAGTTGCAGCATTTCAAAGCGGCTGACTGTTTCCGTTCTCGTCAATGCCTTGAATTCCTGCGAATATTGGTCGCTAAACGGCCACATTCGCGCGGCAGTCTGTCGTGCGAGGCAAAAAACGGGCGCAGAATGCCACCTTGGACGGACATCTACATCGTGACAGCGGTGATCTTGGCTGCCTTGTCGCCCATGACGGCCAGTTTCCTGCAGTGCTGGGCAGACAGGGCCCGTGATGACCAGAATTTTGCCATGCCGCAGGGGCGTTCGGCCTGTGACGGCTGTGGCAAGACTTTGGGTGTGCGAGACATCGTTCCGATCCTCAGCTGGATTTGGAACAGGGGGCGTGCGCGGTGCTGCGGGTACGCATTGCACCCCACGCTGCTCTATAGCGAGGTCGTGATCCTGTTGATTTCGATCTGGGGTATTCTGGTCGTGCCCTGGCCGCTGGCGCCTGCGACGCTCTTGATGGCTTCGGGGTTGCAGGCGGTCGTTCTTCTGACCGGACCGCATCCGCGTGCGGCGCGGGGCTTTGCGGCGGCCCTGGTGGTTCTGGGGCTTGTGGTAACGGCGCTGGTGTTCGAAGGCAGGCTGTTGTTCCACGCAGGCGCGACCCTGTTGGGCCTTGCGCTTTGGCTGGCCGCTCGGTTGCAGCGCACGCTTGCCACCGACGCCCTGTTCCTGTTGTTGCCCGCCGGGGCCTTCCTTGGATTTCAGGGGCTTGCCCTGACCTGTTTCGTGGCGATCCCGGCTGCGTTGATCTTCCGGATGGTGAAGCCGCTGTTCTATCCCCAGGCCCTGCGCCGCCCCGTCATGCCCGGCGAGGCGGTTGTTTTCGGGCTGGCGGCAGCGCTTTGGATCGTGTGGCTGTATTTCAACCACTGAGGCCTTGCCACGGCCCCCCAAAACCCCTTATACGCCCCCGGTGGTCAACAAGACCCATGTGAATCAAGAAACGCCGTGGCCGTCCCAATTCGCTTTTCGGGGGCGCGTCCGGCTCACCAGGAGAAGCGATATGAAACTGAACGAACTCCGGGACAATCCCGGTGCTGCCAAAAAGCGCAAACGTGTTGGCCGTGGTCCGGGCTCGGGCATGGGCAAGACCGCAGGTCGCGGGATCAAGGGCCAGAAGTCACGCTCGGGTGTGGCGATCAATGGCTACGAGGGTGGCCAGATGCCGCTCTACCAGCGTCTGCCGAAGCGTGGCTTCAACAAGCCGAACCGCAAGGCATTTGCCGTTGTGAACCTGGGCCTGATCCAGAAGTTCATCGACGACAAGAAGATCGACGCCAAGGGCGACATCACCGAGGACGTTCTGGTCGAATGCGGCCTTGTGCGTCGCAAGAAGGACGGTATCCGCGTGCTGGCCAAGGGCGAATTTTCCGCCAAGGCCAACATCAGCGTGACCGGCGCTTCGAAATCGGCGATCGCCGCTGTCGAGAAAGCAGGCGGTTCACTGACGGTCACAACGGCGTCGGCGGCTGAGTAAGCGCTTGTGGGCAGCGGCCTTGCTGCCTACATATTCTGAAGTTTCCAGCGCCGCCGACCGGGAACGGTTTGGCGGCGCTTTGCATACATGAGAGAGGCCGCATATGGCATCCGCAGCAGAGCAAATGGCCGCCAACGTCAGTTGGGGCATGTTGGGCAAGGCGACCGAGCTGCGCCAGCGTCTGTTATTCACACTCGGGCTTTTGATCGTTTACCGCCTTGGCACCTATATCCCGGTGCCGGGGATCGACGGGATCGCCCTGCGCGAGTTCATGGATCAGGCGGCTGGCGGGATTGCCGGGGTGCTGGGGATGTTCACCGGGGGTGCGCTCAGCCGTATGGGCATCTTTGCCCTCGGCATCATGCCCTATATCTCGGCCTCGATCATCGTGCAGCTTCTGGGTGCCACCTGGGGGCCATTGCAGCAGTTGAAAAAAGAAGGCGAGACGGGCCGCCGCAAGATCACCCAGTACACGCGCTATGGCACGGTTCTCTTGGCGACCTTTCAGGCCTATGGCCTTGCCGTGTCGATGGAAGCGGGCGACCTCGTGACCGATCCCGGCTGGTTCTTCCGCATTTCGACCGTCATCACCCTTGTGGGTGGTACGATGTTCCTGATGTGGCTGGGCGAGCAGATCACTGCACGCGGCGTCGGCAACGGCATTTCGCTGATTATCTACGTCGGCATCGTCGCCGAATTGCCGGGTGCTTTTGCCCAGTTCTTTGAACAGGGCCGGGTCGGCGCGCTGTCGTCCGGTGTCATCCTTGGCATTCTGGCGATGTTGTTCGCGACACTGGTGTTCGTCGTCTTCATGGAGCGCAGCCTGAGGAAGGTCCACATCCAGTATCCGCGTCGCCAGGTCGGCATGAAGGTCTATGACGGCGGCTCAAGCCACCTGCCGATCAAGGTGAACCCGGCGGGCGTGATCCCGGCGATCTTTGCCTCGTCGCTGTTGCTTTTGCCGACGACGCTGTCCACCTTCTCGGGCAACTCGGCAAGCCCGGTAATGGCATGGATCCTTGCCTATTTCGGCCCCGGCCAACCGCTCTACCTGTTGTTCTTCGCAGGCATGATCATCTTTTTCACGTATTTCTATACACTGAACGTGTCGTTCAAACCCGATGACGTGGCCGACAACCTGAAGAACCAGAACGGCTTCGTCCCCGGCATCCGCCCCGGCAAGAAGACCGAGGAATACCTGGAGTTCGTGGTCACGCGCCTGCTTGTGCTTGGTTCGGGTTACCTCGCACTGGTCTGCCTGATCCCCGAGATGATCCGAAGCAATCTGGCCATCACGGCCTATTTCGGGGGCACCTCGATCCTGATTATCGTGTCCGTGGGGATGGATTTCATCCAACAGGTGCAATCGCATTTGCTGGCCCACCAGTACGAAGGGCTGATTGAGAAATCCCAGTTGCGCGGTAAAAAGCGTGGCGGGAAAAAAGGGACTGCCAGACGATGAACATTATTCTGCTTGGGCCGCCGGGGGCCGGTAAGGGGACACAGGCACAAATTCTTGTGGAAGAGCGCGGGATGGTTCAGCTTTCCACCGGCGACATGCTGCGCGAGGCGCGCAGTTCCGGCACCGACATGGGCAAGAAGGTTGCCGAGATCATGGACTCCGGCGGTCTGGTCACCGACGAGATCGTGATCGGCCTGATCGAGGAAAAGTTGCAGGATACGACCGGCAACGGTTTCATTTTCGACGGCTTCCCCCGCACCCTGGCCCAGGCCGACGCGCTTGGTAACCTGCTGAAAGCGAACGGGCAGGGCCTGAACGCCGTGATCGAGTTGCAGGTGGACGACGAGGTGCTTGTCGACCGGATCGTGGGCCGCGCGGAAGAGGCGCGCAAGGCGGGCCAGCCGGTGCGGGCCGACGACAACGCCGAAAGCCTGAAAGTCCGGCTGATGGAATACTACAAGAAGACGTCGCCGCTGATCGGGTACTATTATGCCAAGGGTGATCTGAAGGGCGTCAACGGGCTTGGAACGATTGACGAGGTCAAGGCCGAGATTGCCGGTATCCTTGGGTAATCACGCCGGACGCGGCGAGACCCATCACATCAGTGAAACCTCGGTTTCTTCGCGACTGCGCTCTGGCGCGGGTGCTCGGCGGGCCTGGCCTGATCTTCCAGAAGATCGGCAAACTGGCTCAACTGGTCCGATATTCCCATCAACTGGTCGAACAACGCAGAGTCGTCCGCAAGCCGTAACTCCAGGGCGAGCGCGTCGAGATTGTGAGACAACTGCCGAACCGACAACGTAAAGTTCTTGGATGGTTTTTCCATCAGCCTTTTTCGACTTTGGTAATCAGTGGGAATTTCAATGCCAAAGCCGATAGACGGATTCTTTGATTTGGCGCAAGTGGCCCCGGACGCAAGGCCGGTATTCCCGTGCTGCAAGTGAAGTTTCCGACAATCGCAAGAGCCCCTTGACCCAAGCCGGTTAAGGGCATAGATACCGCCATCTCGAACGAGAATCATATGCAAGCCCGGCGGCCGCAAAGCTCCGGGCTTACGTTGTGAAAAAAGGGTCCGGCGCTACGGACCCGCAACGAAAGGAACAGATACGTGGCACGTATTGCTGGCGTGAACATCCCGACTGGAAAGCGGGTTCCGATCGCCCTGACTTATATCACCGGAATCGGCCATACCTCGGCCAAGGCCATTTGCGAAGCAACCAACATCGACGCGACCCGTCGTGTGAACGAATTGTCGGACGCCGAAGTCCTTGCCATTCGTGAACACATCGACGCGAACTACACCGTCGAAGGCGATCTGCGCCGCGAAGTGCAGATGAACGTCAAGCGCCTGATGGACCTCGGCTGCTATCGCGGTCTGCGCCATCGTCGCAGCCTTCCCGTGCGCGGGCAGCGCACCCACACCAATGCGCGGACCCGCAAAGGCCCCGCCAAGCCGATCGCCGGCAAGAAGAAGTAAGGGAGGGTTCGTAGAATGGCACGTGATCGTCGCGTCAAGAAAAAGCCGTCGAAGAACATTGCGTCCGGTGTGGCGCATGTGAACTCGACCTTCAACAACACCAAGATCCTGATCTCGGACGTGCAAGGCAACGCGATTGCCTGGTCGTCCGCCGGGACCATGGGTTTCAAGGGTTCGCGGAAATCCACGCCCTATGCCGCGCAGATGGCTGCAGAAGACGCAGGCAAGAAAGCGCAGGAACACGGCGTGCGCACTTTGGAAGTCGAAGTGCAGGGGCCGGGTTCGGGCCGGGAAAGCGCCCTTCGCGCGCTGGCTGCCGTGGGTTTCAACATCACGTCGATCCGTGACGTGACGCCGATTGCCCACAACGGCTGCCGCCCGCCGAAGCGCCGCCGCGTTTAATTATCGTCGGGGTGGGCCTGATTGAAGGCCCGCCAAACCTCGGGACGCTCCCGGTCTTGGACATGGGCCGGGCGCACGCATTGAGGAGACCCACATGATCCACAAGAACTGGCAGGAATTGATCAAGCCGACGCAGCTTGAAGTAAAGCCCGGTAACGATCCCGCGCGTCAGGCAACCGTGATTGCCGAACCGCTGGAGCGTGGCTTTGGTTTGACCATGGGCAACGCGCTGCGCCGCGTGTTGATGTCGTCGCTGCAAGGTGCCGCCATCACCAGCGTTCAGATCGACAACGTCCTGCATGAATTTTCTTCCGTTGCCGGTGTGCGTGAAGACGTCACCGACATCGTTCTGAACCTGAAAGGCGTCGCCATCCGCATGGATGTCGAAGGCCCCAAGCGTCTGTCGGTTTCCGCCAAGGGCCCCCAGGTCGTCACCGCCGGGGACATTTCCGAAGTGGCCGGGATCGAGGTTTTGAACAAGGATCACGTGATTTGCCACCTGGACGATGGCGCCGACCTGTTCATGGAACTGACCGTGGACACCGGCAAGGGTTATGTCGCCGCCGACAAGAACCGCCCCGAGGATGCGCCGATCGGTCTCGTGCCGGTTGACGCGATCTATTCGCCGGTGCGCAAGGTGTCGTACGACGTGCAGCCGACCCGTGAAGGTCAGGTTCTGGACTATGACAAGCTGACGCTGAAGCTGGAAACCGACGGTTCGGTTTCGCCCGACGATGCCGTGGCCCTGGCCGCGCGTATCCTTCAGGACCAGCTTTCGATCTTCGTCAACTTCGACGAGCCGGAATCGGCCACACGTCAGGACGAAGACGACGGTCTGGAGTTCAACCCGCTTCTTCTGAAGAAGGTGGACGAGCTGGAGCTTTCGGTGCGTTCGGCGAACTGCCTGAAAAACGACAACATCGTTTACATCGGCGATCTGATCCAGAAGACCGAAGCCGAGATGCTGCGCACGCCGAACTTTGGTCGGAAGTCGCTGAACGAGATCAAGGAAGTGCTGTCCGGAATGGGTCTTCACCTTGGCATGGACGTCGAGGAATGGCCGCCGGAGAACATCGAGGATCTGGCCAAGAAATTCGAGGATCAGTTTTAAGATCTCGGTAGGGCGGGGTTAACCCCGCCTTACCCCTGCGTCCAGAAGGGCGTACAAAACGGTTTTCGATACCTTCCGGGCGCGTACAAAAGTGCATCAAGGCATGTACGTCCGGAAGAATTAACGGGCAATGTAGCCCCAAGGAGAGCCGGTGACACGCATCGCCGGCCAGACAAAGCAAAAACGCCCGTAGAGGGCACATTAGGAGAAGAAACATGCGTCACGCACGAGGCTATCGCCGCCTGAACCGCACCCATGAGCACCGCAAAGCTCTGTTCGCCAACATGGCCGGGTCGCTGATCGAACACGAACAAATCAAGACCACGCTGCCCAAGGCCAAAGAGCTTAAGCGCGTCATGGACAAGCTGATCACCCTTGGCAAACGCGGTGATCTGCACGCCCGCCGTCAGGCGGCCGCACGTCTGAAACAGGACATGCACGTTGCGAAACTGTTCGAGGTCCTGGGCCCGCGCTACAAAGAGCGTACCGGCGGTTATACCCGCGTTCTGAAGGCCGGTTTCCGCTATGGCGATATGGCTCCGATGGCGATCATCGAGTTGGTCGACCGCGATGCCGACGCCAAGGGTGCTGCCGATCGCGAACGTCTCGCCGCTGAAGAGGCCGCTGCGGACGAATAAGCCAAGTACTTCATGAATTTAGAAAGCCGCCCTGCCACCAGGGCGGCTTTTTTAATGCGCTTCCGATCTTTGTCGCAAGGCAATCGTGAGGGATGTCAGAAGCCGTTTTTCAAGCGCAGGGCCTCTCAGCCCGACCGGAGAGCTCATTTTCAGAAACTCGAACAGGGTCGCCGTATCCGTCAAAGGCACATCTGTCTTGTCCGATGAAACTTTAATCAATGCTTCAGCCATGTTTATGCGCATTCCTCGAATGAAGATTTCTGAATACAATTTAAGGTTGACTGGAGTTGACGCAACTTGTCTAAAAGGACAGGTAGGCTTTCATGTTTTCAAGGATCCGCGCGTTTCACTACGCCGCGGGCAATGCAATGAGTGTGCTTCATGTGGCGCGACAACGAACCTTATGATTTTGTCGAGAACAAGCGTCGGAAATCCGGTTCGGATCGTGATGAAAAGTCGCTGTCCGCGAATCTGGATGCCCTGGCGCGTCTGGCGCCTTGCGGTTTTTCTGCCGGTTTGCACATCCGTTTCGCCTCGCCTCTGATCTATGTACGGACTTACGACGAAGCCTGGACAAAGTTTTACGACGAGAATGCTTATGCTCTTCGGGATCCTCTTGTTTTCTGGGGATTGGGTGTGAAGGGTTCGACACGGTGGAGCGCTATCAAGCTTCCTGATCCGTTCAACATTCTCGGGCAGGCCAAATGTTACGGGCTTGCATATGGGGCTGTGATTTCCTGTGGGCCGATCACCTCGCGCAGTATCGTGGGGATGGCACACAACGAGCGTGAGTTTACGGACGAAGAAATCGCCGAAGCTGAGAGGATCGTGCACAATCTTCATTATGCGGCCGAGCCCCCGACCGAACTGACGCCAGCGCAAGTGGAAGCGCTGCGTCTGCTAGCTGATGGGGACCGGCATGCTGCCGCAGCTGCAAAACTAGGAATTTCAGAAAGTGCCTTCAAGGCGCGCTTGCAGTCGGCGAGGGTTCGGCTAGGGGCGCGAACGACTGCCCAGGCGCTCAAGAAGGCCCGAGAGTACCAGCTTTTATAGGCAGGTCCGGCTCTCCTTCAGGTTTTCTCAAACCAGACTGGAGGCTGTACCAATGCAAGTAACAACACTTTCCTACGACAATTTGCACAACCATGGCGAGTTGTTTGCCAACATGTTTCGCGCGAGACGGGAAACATTCATCGGACACAAGAAATGGGATCTGCCCGAAGCCAATGGCATGGAGTTCGACCAATACGACACTCCGGCCAGTAGGTGGGTCGCGGTTCACGAGTTTGGCCGTGTCCTGGCCGGGGTGCGTCTGACGCCGACCACCGCGCGTTGCGGCATCTACAGCTATATGATCCGTGATGCCCAACTGGGCTTGCTGGACAGCCTGCCGAAAGACCTTTTGTTCGAAGAAGCCCCGGTCGCGACGCATGTCTGGGAATCGAGCCGCGTGTTCGTTTCCCATGACGTGCCGTCGAAGCTGCGGCTTCGGGTGCAATGTGCGCTGATCGACGAAATGGTGCGTTCGGCCCGGACCTTTGGTGCGACTTCGCTGATTGGCATCGTGCCCGAGCATAGCCCGCGTTTGGCACGGCGCACCGGGATTGACTGTGTTGCCGCGGGCCGAGTGATCGAGACGGATGATGGCGACCGCAGCGTCTGCATCAATATCTCGCTGGCAACCAAGCTGCACTAGGCGAAAAGGCTTCCAGTCAACGCGGCGGGGGCGTAGCCTTTGCCGCGATGGCTGACCTTTTCGATACCACAGCACAGACCGCAGACACTGGCCCTCGCCCGCTGGCCGATCTTTTGCGTCCGAAGACGCTTGGCGAGGTGATCGGGCAAGAAGACGTGCTTGGCCCCGATGGCCCCTTGGGCGCGATGCTGGCGGCTGGCACCCTTGGGTCGTTGATACTTTGGGGGCCGCCCGGCGTCGGAAAGACGACGATTGCGCGACTCTTGGCGGATGAGACCGATCTGACCTTCGTTCAGATCAGCGCGATATTCACCGGTGTTCCCGACCTGAAGAAGGTGTTCGAGGCGGCAAGGCTGCGGCGGCAGAACGGGCAGGGCACCCTGTTGTTCGTCGATGAAATTCACCGTTTCAACAAGGCGCAGCAGGACGGTTTCCTGCCCCTGATGGAAGACGGCACGATTCTTCTGGTCGGCGCGACGACCGAGAACCCGTCGTTTGAGTTGAATGCCGCCTTGTTGTCGCGGGCGCAGGTCATGGTTCTGAAGCGTCTGTCGCTGGCGGAGCTTGAACGCCTGGCGCAGCGGGCCGAGGCCGCATTGGAGAAGGCCTTGCCCCTGGACGGGCCCGCCCGCGAGGCGCTTCTGGAGATGGCCGACGGCGACGGGCGCGCCCTGCTGAACCTGGTCGAACAGGTGGCCGGATGGAAGGTTGAAGGTAAGCTGGATACGGGCGGGTTAACCAAACGGTTGATGCGTCGGGCCGCTCAGTACGACAAGTCCGGCGATGCCCATTACAACCTGATCTCGGCGCTCCATAAATCCGTCAGGGGCTCTGACCCCGACGCGGCGCTTTACTGGTTCGCCCGGATGCTGGAAGGCGGTGAAGACCCGCGTTTCCTGGCCCGCCGGATCACCCGAATGGCGGTCGAGGATATAGGGCTTGCCGACCCGCAGGCGCAGACGATCTGCATCGACGCCTGGAACACCTATGAACGGCTTGGTTCGCCAGAGGGCGAATTGGCACTGGCGCAGGCCGTGACCTATCTGGCGCTGGCCCCCAAGTCGAACGCCGGTTACGTGGCCTACAAGGCGGCGCGTTCGGCGGCCAAGGCGACCGGGTCGGAACCTCCGCCCAAGATCATCCTGAACGCGCCGACCGGGTTGATGAAGGAACAGGGTTATGGCGATGGCTATGCCTATGACCACGATGCCGAGGATGGGTTTTCCGGCCAGAACTACTTTCCCGATGGTATGAAGCGGCCAGTCTATTACCAACCGGTCGAACGGGGGTTCGAGCGGGAGTTGAAGCGGCGGCTGGACTATTTCGTCAAGCTCCGCACCAAGCGGCAGAGTTGACAAGCCCCGCCCCGCGCGACAAACGAGCCTCCATGTTCGGCACCTTACTTTCCGTGGCAGCAGGCGGCGCGATTGGCGCCAGCCTTCGGTATCTGACCGGGGTTGGCCTGTTCCGTCTGATCGGGCCAACGTCCTTTCCGGTGGCGATCATCACGGTCAATGTCGTGGGGTCGTTCCTGATGGGGGTCTTCGTGGTTCTGGCCGCGCATCGGAGTCTGACGCATCTGTCGCCCTTCGTGATGACTGGCATTCTGGGCGGGTTCACGACGTTCTCGGCCTTTTCGCTGGAGGCGGTGACGCTTTATGAGCGCGGAGACGTTTGGCAGGCAGGGCTTTATGTGGCCGTTTCGGTCGTGTGCTCGATCCTGGCGCTGTTCGTCGGACTGGGCCTTGCACGGTGGATGCTGGCATGAGCGGTGTCCAGATGATCGAGGTGGCCGAGGGCGAAGGCGATCAGCGCATTGACCGCTGGCTGCGCAGGCGCTTTCCGCAGGTTCAGCAGGGCCGGATCGAAAAGATGTGCCGCAAGGGGGAGTTGCGGCTTGACGGCGGGCGCGTGAAATCCTCGACCAGAGTTGAGGTGGGCCAAGTTGTGCGCGTGCCGCCCCTGCCGGAAGGCAAGGCCCCTGCGCCCAAGCCCAAATCGGCGGTGTCGGATGACGATGCGCGTATGATCCGCGATGCGGTCATCTATCGAGACGACCACATCATCGCGCTGAACAAGCCTCCGGGCCTGGCCACACAGGGCGGATCAAAGCAAACGCGCCACGTGGACGGTTTGGCCGAGGCTTTGCGGTTCGGATACGACGACAAGCCGCGTCTCGTGCATCGGTTGGACAAGGACACCTCCGGCGTTCTTCTTCTGGCCCGCACCCGCGAAATCGCCGGCGCGTTGACCAAGGCGTTTCGGGCGCGGGATGCACGCAAGATATATTGGGCAGTTGTTGCCGGTAGCCCCAGCCCCCGCCTGGGGACTATCCGTTTCGGTCTGGTCAAGGCGGCGGGACATGGCGCGAAGGGTGAAAACGAGAAGATGCGTGCAATTCATCCCGGCGATGTCGATGCGACACCGGGGGCCAAGCACGCAACCACGGATTACGCCGTCTTGTCGTCGCTTGGCACGCGGGCAAGTTGGGTCGCTATGGTGCCGGTGACAGGCCGTACCCACCAGTTGCGCGCCCATATGGCCGAAATCGGCCATCCGATTGTTGGCGATGGCAAGTACGGCGGGTCCGGGCAGGAAAACCTGGGCGATGGCTGGGGCGCGCAATTGGGCGGCGAGATCAGCCGCAAGCTGCACCTCCATGCCCGCAGCCTTTCGCTGGTTCATCCGGTAACCGGAAATCGGCTGGTTCTGACGGCACCTTTGCCCGAACACATGCAGCGCACATGGGAAACCCTGGACTGGCACGTGTCGGATGCGCCTGCGGATCCCTTCGAGGATGAGGATTGGGGATGAGCGAATGGGCGATGAAACGGTTTTGGAAGGCTGTCACGGTCGAGCCGGAGGGCGCGGGATTCGCAGTGCGCCTGGATGGGCGGTCGATCAAGACACCTGCCAAGCGCCTGCTTCAGGTGCCGAGCGAAGCCATGGCCACGCGGATCGCCGAAGAGTGGGAAGCACAGGTAGAAATCGTCGATCCGACGGTGATGCCCTGGACGCGCTCGGCCAACGCCGCAATCGACAAGGTGGCCGTACAAAGGGCCGAGGTCATGGCGCATCTGACCGACTACGCGGGCAGTGACCTTCTTTGTTATCGCGCCGACGGTCCTGACAGCCTGGTCGCCCGTCAGCAGGAAACCTGGGATCCGGTGCTGGAGTGGCTGGCCGGCCGTTTCGACGTGCGCCTTGCCACCACGGCAGGGGTCATGCCGGTTGCGCAAACGCCCGACGATGTGGCCCGTCTTGCCCGAACGATGGAGCCGATGTCGGACTACCAATTGACCGGATTCTACGATCTGGTCACGCTTTCGGGTTCCTTTGGGCTGGCCTTGGCGACGGCCTACGAATTTCAATCGGCGGCGGAATCCTGGGCTGCTTCGCGTCTGGACGAGGTCTGGCAGATCGAACAATGGGGCGAAGACGAAGAGGCGGCAGAGGTCGCAGAGCTTAAAAAACAGGCGTTTTTTCACGCCACGGAAGTTTATTTTGCAGGCTGAAAAGAATCGGCAAGCTGCTGATTTGGAACGCGAATAGCTTACTTGATTTGTCTGACTTTTTTCCCGCTTGCCCTTGACGTCTGCCCAGAAATCCAGCCAAATTCCGCGCGTCTGATGGCGATAACGCTGTCTGGATCAATTAAATCGGACTTGTTGGGGTGAATGGGGCCCAACAGGCCCCCGCCAGAGATGGTGGGAACTCAGGAAGAGGTAAACATGAAAAAATCCGTATTCTTTGGCGCTTTGACCGCCGCCGTGGTCGCTGGAGGCCTGGCGAGTGCTCAGACGCTGGACGATGTGAAGGCCCGCGGCAAGATCAACTGCGGCGTCACCGAAGGCACGCTTGGTTTCTCGGCTCGCGATAGCGAAGGCAAGCACCAGGGCTTTGACGTTGATTTCTGCCGCGCCCTTGGTGCCGCGATCTTCAACGATACCGAAGCCGTGGAATACATCGAACTGTCGTCCAAGAACCGCTTCACCGCGCTTTCGGCCGGTCAGGTTGACCTGCTGTATCGCACGACCACCTGGACCTTCTCGCGCGATGTGGACCTGAAAACGTCCTTCGTCGGCATCAACTATTATGACGGTCAGGGCTTCATGGTTCCGACCTCGCTTGGTGTTTCTTCGGCGAAAGAACTGGACGGAGCGACCGTCTGCATCGAGACCGGCACCACGACCGAGTTGAACCTTGCCGACTTCTTCCGCGTGAACGGTATGGGATACACGCCTCTGCCCGTCGGCGGTACGACCGAAGCAAAAGCACTGTTCGAAGAAGGCGCTTGCGACGTTTACACCACGGACGCTTCGGCGCTGGCCGGTGTGCGTGCTTCGCTGAAAGATCCGGCAGCCTATCAGATCCTGCCCGAGATCGTTTCGAAAGAGCCGCTTGGCCCGACGGTTCGTCACGGCGACAACCAGTGGGAAGACGTTGTGCGCTGGACGCAGAACGCGCTTGTCGCGGCTGAAGAGCTTGGCGTAACCTCGGCCAACGTCATGGAACTGGCCGGTGGCACCGACAATCCGGAAATCAACCGGATGCTTGGGTCCGAAGGCTCGCTTGGCGAAATGCTGGGCCTCGATGCCGACTGGGCCGCACGCGCAATTGCCGCGACCGGCAACTACGGTGAAATCTTCGAGCGCAACATCGGTGAGAACACGCCGATCGGTCTGGCCCGCGGGCTGAACGCGCTCTGGACGCAGGGCGGTCTGCAGTACTCGCCCCCGTTCCGCTAAGTCGAAGCAAAGGAAAGAGACGCCAAACGGCGTCTCTTTTCACTTCGACGACCAAACAAAAAAGAGTTTGAACGCCGCGTTCCGTAGGGGGGGACCACTATGGCCGACCAGACCATCCAGCCGCCGAAAGAGACGTTCCGCCTTTCGATGCTGCTGTACGATCAGCGATATCGTGCGCTGACCATCCAGATCATCGTCTTGATCCTTGTCTTGCTGGGCTTCTTCTGGCTGGCCAACAACGCCAGGATCAACCTTGCGGCTTTGGGCAAGCCGATCCGGTTCGATTTCCTTGGCGACACGGCGAGTTACGACATCAACCAGCGTCTGATCGAGTATCAGTCGACCGACAGTCACGGCCGGGCCACATTGGTCGGTCTTCTGAACACCCTTCTTGTGGCCTTCATGGGCTGTGTGACCGCAACGGTCATCGGCGTTGTCGGCGGCGTGCTGCGGCTTTCCAACAACTGGCTGGTGTCGCGTCTCATGACGCTCTACGTCGAGATTTTCCGCAACATCCCGGTGTTGTTGTGGATCCTGGTCTGTATGTTCACCTTCACCGCGCTGGCCCCGCACCCCCGAACGTTCCGGGGCGAGAATGCAGAGTCCTCGCTTTTGTTCTGGGATTCGGTGGCGATCACGAACCGGGGTGTCTATATCCCCGAGCCGCTGTTCAGCCGCCCCTTGGGTGACATCGACATCGGTATCTTCAAGATCAGCATCGAACTGATACTGCTCTTGGCGCTGATATTCGGCGGCATCATGTTCGCGCGCTGGAACAACGCTCGCGCCGACAAGGTACAGGCCGATACCGGGTCTCGCCCTTCGACGGGTTGGATGAATGCGGCAGCGATTGTCCTGCCATCCTTGGTTGCTCTGGTCGCGCTTGGCTTTTACGTCGGCAAGCCCGCGCTTTCCGGGTTCAACTTTCAGGGCGGCATCAACATGAATGCCTCTCTCATCGGGTTGTGGCTGGGTCTGTCGCTTTATACCGGCACCTATATCGTCGAGGCGGTGCGTTCCGGCATCCAGGCGGTCAGCAAGGGGCAATCCGAAGCGGCCTTTGCCCTGGGCATCAAGCCGAACCGGACGATGAGCCTTGTGATCCTGCCCCAAGCCATGCGGGTGATCATTCCGCAGTTGATTTCGCAATACCTGAATCTGACCAAGAACTCGTCGCTGGCTATTGCCATCGGTTACATGGACCTTGTGTCGACCCTGGGCGGCGTCACGCTGAACCAGACAGGGCGCGAGATGGAAGCGATGCTGATGCTGATGGCGATCTACCTGGCAATCTCGCTGACGATCTCGGGCGTGATGAACTGGTACAACAATCGCGTGAAACTGGTGGAGCGGTAGGATGGCACATGATTTCTCATACGTTCGCACCGAAATGCTGGGCGAGAAGGCTCCGCCGGCCTCGAGCGTCGGTATTCAGGGCTGGTTGAAGGCGAACCTGTTTTCATCCATCGGAAACACGATCCTGACGATCCTGTGCGTCTACCTGATATTTGTCGTCCTCTCCAACGCGATCCCCTGGATCTTCCTTGGTGTGTGGAATGCGGATTCGCTGTCGCACTGTCGCGAGATTTTCGCCGAACGCTATGGCGATGGCACAGAATACGCCTGTTGGGCCGTGATCCGGGACAGGTGGGATCAGCTGATCTTCGGGTATTCCTTCGGCAACCTATACGAGGGTCTCTACTGGCGGCCCCTGTTGGGTGTGGCGCTGATTATTCTGTCGCTTTTGCCGATGATGTATCCGAATCTGCCGCGTTCCATGTACATCATCACCGTCGCGACCCTGTTCATCTATCCCTGGCTGATCTGGGGCGGGTCGATCTGGGGGCCGCTGACCATCGCGATCATTCTTGGCGTCGGTGTCCTCAGCTATCAGCAGCTTTCCAAGCACATGCTAAGCTGGATGGCGATGATCGCATCCTTCGTGCTAGTTTGCCTTTTGCTGTTCTACGGCTTCGGCGGGATCTTCAACACGCTGGACGGTATCGCGCCGATCGAGTTGCAGGAAGTCGCCTCGCGCGAGATTTCGGGGTTTGTCCTGTCGATCACACTTGGCATCGTGGCGATCGTCGTGTCGCTGCCGATTGCCATCATCCTGGCGCTTGGGCGTCAGTCGGACATGTTCATCGTCAACAAGTTGTCGACCGGGTTTATCGAGATCATCCGGGGTGTACCCCTGATCACGCTGATCTTCGTGGCCGTGATCCTGTTGAAGTACTTCCTGCCAAGCTCGGTCGATCTTGACCCGGTTCTGGCGGTCATGGTGCTGATCACGCTGTTTACCGCGGCCTATATCGCCGAGGTGATCAGGGGCGGTCTGGCGGCCTTGCCCAAGGGGCAGTACGAGGCGGCAGACGCGCTTGGCCTGAACTATTGGCAGGCGCAGCGGTTGATCATCCTGCCGCAGGCGCTGAAAATCTCGATCCCCGGGATCGTGTCGAACTTCATCTCGGTATTCAAGGACACGACACTGGTGTCCATCGTCGCGATGAACGACCCCCTGGGGATTGGCGACAGCATTCGCGCGGATTCAAACTGGAACGGAATTGTCTGGGAGCTTTACGGGTTTATCGCCGTTGTCTTCTGGCTCTTCTGTTTCTCGATGTCCCGCTATTCCATGTACCTTGAGCGCAAGCTCAACACTGGTCACCGATAAAGGAGCCCGACCAATGGCTGAAAGCTCACACGAAACCACGGTTGACCGCGAGATCGACCGGAGCCACATGCAGGTCTCGGACAAGGTTGCGATCCAGATCAACGATATGAACAAGTGGTACGGCACGTTCCACGTGCTGCGCGACATCAACCTGACCGTCTATGAGGGCGAGCGGATCGTGATCTGCGGCCCTTCGGGTTCGGGGAAGTCGACCCTGATCCGTTGCATGAACCGGCTGGAGGAACACCAGGCGGGCGACATCATCGTGGACGGGACCGAACTGTCATCGGACCTGAAGAACATCGACAAGATCCGGTCTGAGGTTGGCATGTGCTTCCAGCACTTCAACCTGTTCCCGCATCTGACGATTCTTGAGAACTGTACGCTGGCCCCGATCTGGGTTCGGAAGGTCCCCAAGAAGGAAGCCGAAGAAACGGCGATGCATTTCCTTGAGAAGGTGAAAATCCCCGATCAGGCGATGAAATATCCCGGTCAGCTTTCCGGTGGTCAGCAACAGCGTGTGGCGATTGCGCGTTCGCTTTGTATGCGCCCCCGGATCATGCTGTTCGACGAGCCGACCTCGGCGCTTGACCCCGAGATGATCAAGGAAGTGCTGGACACGATGATCGAGCTTGCCGAGGAAGGCATGACGATGCTTTGCGTCACCCACGAGATGGGCTTTGCCCGTCAGGTGGCAAACCGGGTGATCTTTATGGATGCCGGGCAGATCGTGGAACAGAACGAACCCGAAGCCTTCTTCAACAACCCGCAGTCGGAACGGACGCAATTGTTCCTGAGCCAGATCCTCGGTCACTAGGGTTTGTCAGGCGGGTAAGGTCAGTCGGCCAAGTCCTTCGGGACGGCAAAGTCGATGACCTTGCCAGTGCCCCAACCGATGTCCGACCAGGTGTCGGCCTCGAACTCGATCACCGTCGTTGCGGCCGTGGGATAGCGGCGGAAATCGGGGTGTTTCGGGTGGCTTGAAAGAATCCGCTCAGCAAACTCGGAAATGCCGGGGTTGTGGCAGATAATCATGACCGAAGGTGCGGTCTGGCTTTTCAGGATGCCTTGAATGATGTCAGATCCGGCGTGGTACAGCGCCGGGCTGCTTTCCATTGTCGCGGTTTCGGGCATGAGCGATGCCATGCGTTCCCAGGTTTCCACCGTGCGCCGCGCGCTTGAGACGACCACCTTGTCCGGCAGGTGGCCCTGTTCGACCAGCCATGTCGCCATCGTCTTGCAGGCCTTGCGCCCACGTCCGTTGAGCGTCCGATCAAAATCATCCGCCATGGGATCGTCCCAGGCGGATTTGGCATGGCGCATCAGGATGAGGGTAAGTGGCACTAATGAAAGGCTTTCATGTGGAACGCGGACTGTTCTTCCATTCTGGGATAGTTTGACGCCAAAGGGCAAGAGCGACGAACGGCGCAACCCTTCGTCATGCAATCCGTTCCGGGGTCCGTGTCGAGAAATTCGTGACAGGCGGGCAGGTCATAGCCGTCTTTCGTCAAGGCGCGGGGCGGGCAGGCGGTCAGGCAGGGTTTGGTCTCGCAGGTGTCGCAGGGGGTGGTGGCGCTTCGCGGCAGGGGAAGCCGCATGGGAAAGAACAGCGCCCCCCGGAAGGAGACGAACAGCCCCGCTTCGGCGTGGACCAGAAGGTGCGCGGGGGACACGAAGGCCTGGCCGCTGCGCAATGCCCAGCCGATGAAAGGTCGGGGCGGCTCGCCGAAGGGAAAAAGCGGCTCTGACCCGAGTTTTCGGGCAAGGGAGGTGATGACGCGCCGCGACCAGCGGTCCATCGGATCGGGCTTGCCGTCAAGAAACTCGGGTTCGGTGGAGACATGAGGCCAGAACCCCGGCTCCTTCGGGCCGAGCAAGGCGACCGTACCATCGCCAAGCATGTCGGAAGGCTCGCTGTGAAGTGCCCCGAAGACGGTAAGGTGATGCGGCTCTGCAAGCTTTGACAGTGCGGCAAGCGGCATCGGGCTAGCGGTGCGGCCGGATCAGGCTGCCCGCGCCGTGGTCGGTGAAAAGCTCCAACAGGCAGGCGTTCGGTGCGCGGCCATCCAGAATGACAACGGCGCGGACCCCGCCTTCGATGGCGTTGAGCGCGGTTTCCGTCTTGGGGATCATGCCGCCGGCGATGGTCCCGTCTTTCGTCAATTCGCGGATTTGATCGGGCGTCATTTCCGTCAAGACCTCGCCCGCCGCGTTCTTCACGCCCGACACATCCGTCAACAACAACAGGCGATCCGCATTGAGGCTGGCAGCGATGGCACCTGCCGCGGTGTCGCCGTTGACGTTCAGCGTCGCACCGTCGCGGCCAATGCCCAGAGGTGCGATCACGGGGATCACCTCGGCCTCCATCAGGGTGGTCAAAAGGCTTGGGTCCATTTCCACGGGATCCCCGACAAAGCCAAGCTCGGGGGCGGCGCGGTCGCAGATCATCAGGTTGGCGTCCTTGCCGGAAAGCCCCGCAGCGCGTCCGCCCTCGGCGTTGATGGCCTGGACGATCCGCTTGTTCACCAGCCCGGACAGGACCATCTCGACGACTTCGACGGTGGCCTGATCGGTGACACGCTTGCCGCGCACGAATTCGCTTTCGATGTTCAGCTTGCCCAGCATCTCGTTGATCATCGGGCCGCCGCCGTGCACCACCACGGGGTTCACGCCGACCTGACGCATCAGAACGATATCGCGGGCAAAGCTGGCCATGGCTTCGGCGTCGCCCATGGCATTGCCGCCGAATTTGATGACGACCGTCGCGCCGTCATAACGTTGCAGGTAAGGCAGCGCCTCGTTCAATGTACGGGCCGAGGCGATCCAGTCGCGGTTCATGTCTCTTGGTCTCACGGAAATTCCCTCTCTCGCCCTTGGTTAGACGGTTCTGGGAACTGGCTCAAGCCAAGGCCGCGATGATCGCGCGAAGCGTGTCGATCCCGTCGCCGGTTTCCGAAGACGTGACGACGATCTCGGGAAAGGCGGCGGGGTGCTTGGACAATTCCTTGCGGACCTGTTCCATCACCTTTTCGCGCTCTGCAGCCTTGACCTTGTCGGCCTTGGTCAGGACCACCTGGAAGGTCACGGCGGATGTGTCCAAAAGCCTGAGGATTTCGTCATCCACCGCCTTGATCCCGTGCCGCGCGTCGATCAGGACGAAGGCGCGGCGCAGGGTGACGCGGCCCGCAAGATAGGCTTTCAAAAGGCGTTGCCATTTCTCGACCGTCTTGACCGGGGCCTTTGCGAAACCATAGCCCGGAAGATCGACCAGATAGTGGCTTTCGGTCAGGGTGAAAAAGTTGATTTCCTGCGTGCGCCCCGGCGTGTTCGAGGCACGGGCAAGGGCGCGGCGACCGGTCAGGGCATTGATCAGCGTGGATTTTCCGACGTTGGAGCGGCCTGCGAAACAGACTTCCATGCGGTCGGCAGGGGGCATCCCTTCCATCGCGACCACGCCTTTCAGAAAATCCGCACCTTGCGCGAACAGCTTGCGCCCGGTTTCGATCTCGGAGGGTTCGGGGGCGGCGACGGGAAAGGGCAGGCTTGTCATGCAGGCACCTCGGCACTGTTGCCAAGGGTCAGCGTTCCGCCGGAAATGACCTCGGCATAAAGGCCGAATTCCTGGTGGCCCAGATCGCGCAGTGCGCCAAGCGTGTCGGCATCACGGCGACCGGTGTCGGGGTTGGCCATGGTGGCCTTGCAGCGGGTGATTTCCTGGTGGACGCGGAACGTCACATCGCCGATGCGGATATCCTTGCCCACCCATTCCTTTTCCTGCCAGGGGGCGAGACCGTCCAGCCAGAGGTTGCCGCGCCAGCGATGAGGCGACAGTTCCTGTCCGATGCGCTGCGACAGGGCCCGGTTCGAGGCTCGCGAGCAGATCGAAAGCCAGGCACCGGGTACGTCGGTCAACGCGCCGTCAGCCGCACGGTAAATACCTGTTGGGGCGGGATAATCTGCGGGCCAGATACGTGAAAGCCAATCCAGAAGGCGCGGCGTTTCACCGGGATCGTCAGGGGAAAAGGCAAGATCGCCCGCTTCGGGGTGGCTGAGCGTGAGGGTCTTTTCCTTGGCGTTCCAGACAGATGTCACTGCCATCAGGCGCGGTTCGGTCACCCCGCGAAGAAAGTTCACCTTTTTAGCCCAGTCGCCGGTCAGTTTGGCGCGATCATGGGCCACGGCCCAGACCCTGTCCATCGGCATCCATGCACCCTTGGCCAGTTCGATTGCCTCAAGGTCTTCCCGCCCAATGGATTTGAGCGGATGACGAACAATCCGGGCGAGCGTGACGCTCATTTTTTCTTCCGTGACTTCCGGCTGGCGTTCTTGCGCGGCTTTGGCTTGGGCTTTTCGGTGGATTCGCCTGTCGCGGGTTCGTCTTCAGTCGTAACGGCCTCGGGTTCCGCCACTTCGGATTTCGGCTCATCCGGCTTTTTGTCTGTGTTGGCCGAGGCCGGGGCGGGGGCCTTGTTGGTGCCCTTGATGTTGCCCCAGATGTCCGGCTTGTAGCCGTGGTTGCGCATGATGATGTACTGCTGGCTGAAGGTGATCACGTTGTTCGCGATCCAGTAAATGACCAGCCCGCTGGCGAAACCGCCCAGCATGAACATGAAGATCCAGGGCATCCATGCAAAGATCATCTGTTGTGTCGGGTCGGTCGGGGCCGGGTTCAGCTTTTGTTGCAGCCACATCGAAATCCCCAGCAGAAGCGGCAGGATACCGATGAAGATCAGCGCAAGGATGCTGTTCGGATCGGGTGCCGAGAAGGGCAGCAACCCGAACAGGTTCATGATCGAGGTCGGGTCGGGCGACGAAAGGTCCTGGAACGGCCCGAAGAAGGGCGCGTGGCGCAGTTCGATCGTAACGAAGATCACTTTGTAGAGTGAGAAGAAGATCGGGATCTGCATCAGGATCGGCAAACAGCCAGCGGCGGGGTTCACCTTTTCCTTTTTGTAAAGCGCCATCATCTCGGTCTGCATCTTCTGACGGTCGTCGCCGACGCGCTCTTTCAGCTTTTCCATTTCGGGCTGAAGCTCTTTCATCCGCGCCATCGAGATGTAGGACTTGCGTGCTAGGGGGAACAAAAGCGCCTTGATCAAAAGGGTCAGGGCGATGATGGCCCAACCCATGTTGCCGATCAGCTGGTTGAATTCGTGCAGGGCGAAAAAGATCGGTTTGGTCAGGAAAAAGAACCAACCCCAGTCGATGGAATTGATGAAGCCTTCGATCTCGGCCTCTCCGCCGAAGCCGAAGAAATAAGTCAGAGAGGGGACGAACCCCTCGATGCGACGGCCAGCTTCGTAGTCGCGGATGGTTTCCCATTCCTTGGCGCCTGCGAAAAGCCGGGTCGTCGTGCTGGAGGATTCGCCCGGGGCAAGGCTGACCGTCGGCATCTGTGCGGCGGTGCGGTAGATGTCCTGTTGCGGCAGGTACTCGACGACGCTGGTGAAGGGTTTTCCCTGTTCGGGGATCAGCGTCGTCATCCAGTAGTGATCGGTGAAGCCGACCCAGCCGTTGTTTTCGACCTCGACGATCTCGGCCCGGCCCACGGGGGCCCAGCCTTCGCCCGTCATATCAGGCATGTCGCCGTAGTCGATGTCGTTCAATTCGCCGTCGTTGCGGCGGATCGCGCCTTCGTGGATGATGAAGAAACCAGAGAGATCCTTTGGCTCACCCTTGCGCGCGACCAGGCCGAAAGGCTGCAGCGTGACGCTGTTTTCGCTTGGGTTTTCAACGGCTTGCGTTACCGTGAACATGAAGCGATCGTCGACTTCGATGGTGCGTCGAAAGATAAGGCCGGAGGGGCTGTTCCACGTCAGTGTGAGCGGCGCTTCCGGAGTCAGACTGTTGTCGCCTTCCACATTCCATAGGGTGTCGGTGGTCGGCACGTCTTCGAGGGAAAGGTTGCCGCCGGGCAACCAGCCGAAGGCGGCGTAATAGGGATCAAGACTGCCAACAGGAGACAGGAGTGTCACCTGTTCGGGGCTGTTGAGCCGGACGTCGTAATTGTTGAGCGACAATTCGTCGATGCGTCCGCCGGACAACGAGATCGAGCCGCTGAGGCTGGGTGTCTCGATGGCAATGCGGGGGGCTTCCGGCGCGGCTTCGGGCGTTTCCGCAGGGGTGGCGCCCGAGGGTGCGCCGGCAACGGTGGACGGCAGGGTCGGGTCGGCGTCATTCTGTGCCGTGCTTGCAGGATCCCCCTCGGTGGCGGGATCGACCGGCTCGGGCGCAAAGAGCAACATCCAGATCACCAGTACCAGCGAGCTGAGCACCATCGCCAGGATCAGGTTCTTGTTTTGATCGTCCATCGGACCCACCGGTTTTTTCGATTGCGCCCGTGGTTCAATCCTCCAGCGGGCCAAAGGTCAAGGCGTTTTCCTGCGGGAAGTTGGCCGGGATGCGGTGTTTATCGCGATTTGGGGTGGATCCGGGGCTGGCAGAAGCGATGGAGCAGACACCGCAGCGAGGTGCTTTGTCCTGCTTGTTCGATCGCTTAACCTAGTTGACCGACCAAAGTTTCGGAGAGTCGCCGGTCTCCGTTGGTCTGCGGTCTTCGAGCCACAATAGCGTTTCGCCGAGCGGCATGGGGCGGGCGGCGACGTAGCCCTGGTATTCATGACAGTCGAGTTCTGCCAGGGCGGCTATTTCTTCCTGGGTTTCGACGCCTTCTGCCAGGGCCTTGATTCCCAGTTTTTCACTGAATGCCAGAAGGGCGGAAACCATTTTGTGCTGGTCCTCATCATGGTCCAACTGGCTGACGAGGCTGCGGTCGATCTTGATGCGACCGACGTTGAAACGCCGGATGTTGATGAAGCTGGTGTATCCGGTTCCGAAGTCATCAAGGTCGATCCGGCAGCCGATACGTGACAGAGCGTTCAGCGTGCGGGAAATGACGTCTTCACTGGATTCAGCCACGACGCTTTCAAGGACTTCGACAACCAGGCGGTCCGGTTGGATGCCGTGGCGATCCAGTTCCCACCTGACGTAATCGGGAAGGCGGGGATTGCGCAGTTCTTCGCTGGAAAAATTGACAGAGATCGTGGGAACGTTGAACCCGGCGGCATCCCAGGCATTGAGGGCCGTCAGCGATTGCTTGAGGATCACCTCGGCCAGGCGTTGAGACAGGCCTGCCTTTTCGACATCATCGAGGAAATACCCGGGCGCGATCAGCCCGCGTTCGGGGTGATCCCACCTTGCCAAAGCCTCAAAGCCCGAGACGGAACCATTCTCGGTGAAGATCTGGGGTTGAAACCACGCAAAGATTTCCCCTGTTTCCAGGGCGTTGGAGATCTCTCGCGCCTGATCCCTTTCGTTCTGGCGGGCACTGGAAAGACCATTGCTGTAGACCCGCACCGAACCCGGCCCTGCAATGGCGGCGAGTTCGCTGGCCCTTTGCGCGCCGGCGACCAGGTTTGCGCCGCCGGTGCCCTTGATATGACATTCCGAGGCAATGCCGATGGACATGGAGCAATAGGTGCGCGTCGGCCCCTCGCAAAAGGGTTCGTCGAAGATGGATTGAATGCGCCGTGAAAGTTGCAGCAGGTTTTCGGTTTCAGGCGGACGCACATTGGATAGGCCGACTGCAAAGCCGGAACCGATGCGGGCGACCATGTCGTCATCGCGCAAAAATCCGGTGAGGCGCCTTGCGGTTTCTTCCAACACGCTGTCGCGCATACCGCGACCGAACCGTTCTTCAAGCGCGTCGATGTCGTCGATGGTCAGCGCCATCACGGCAACTTCGCGATTGGTCTTTTCGGCCAGGGGCAGTTTGTGATCCAGCCAGGCGATGAAGCCGTCGCGCATGATCGTGCCGGTCAGTGCATCCTTGTCGCCATAGAGCCATTCGGAATTCGGACGGAACTGGCCCACGAAGGCCCAGAGCGTTGGAACGATGATCGCGACGGCGATAAGCGCGAATTCCCCACCGAACCAGAAGGCGGCAAGGCTGATCAGCGGAAAGAACACCCAAATCTGCGGACCGGTCGCGATTTGCACAAGCCTTTCCGTCGGCGTGGTGTCGGGTGCGGGCATGGGGCAGCGGATCCGTTGTTTAACGTCCGGCCCAAACTATCGCCATCAACTCTACAACTCGTTAATCCTGCGCGGATTTTCTCTGAAGTCCTGCAAAGTCAAACAAGGCGGGATCAAGAAGGTGGGAAGGCCTTGCGTTCATCAAGGCGCGGAACATGACCTGGCGGCGGCCTGGGCTGTTTTTTTCCCAGCCGTCCAGAATAGCCTTAACCTGTTGCCTTTGCAGCCCGTCCTGGCTGCCGCAGAGGTCGCAGGGGATGATCGGGTAGTTCATCGCGCGGGCGAATCTTTCGCAGTCTTCCTCGGCCACATGGGCAAGGGGGCGATAGACGAAGAGGTCGCCTTCCTCGTTCACCAGTTTGGGCGGCATGGTGGCGAGCCTTCCGCCGTGAAAGAGGTTCATGAAGAAGGTTTCGAGGATGTCGTCGCGATGGTGACCGAGAACGACGGCGGAACAGCCTTCTTCGCGGGCGATGCGGTAAAGATTGCCGCGTCTGAGGCGGGAACAGAGCGCGCAGAAAGTGCGCCCTTCTGGCACCTTGTCGGTGACAATGGAGTAGGTGTCTTGATACTCGATCCGGTGTGGCACCTGCATTTTCTCAAGGAATTCAGGGAGTACCGTGGAAGGAAAGCCCGGTTGGCCCTGATCGAGGTTGCAGGCGAGGATCTCGACCGGGAGGAGGCCGCGCCATTTCAACTCGTAGAGAGCTGCAAGTAGCGTGTAGCTGTCCTTACCGCCCGAGAGGCAGACGAGCCAGCGGCTATCACGCTCGATCATGCCATATTGTTCAATGGCTTCGCGGGTATGGCGGATGATCCGCTTGCGCAGCTTCTTGAACTCGGCGGACTTGGGTGCGCCGTTGAAAAGCGGGTGGATATCGTAGGTTTCGTCGAGCATTCCGAAGCCATGCCAGAAATTGGGGCGGCAGGGAAGACGCGTGAGCAAGAGCGGGGGTGTTGCCGGTTTCAGCAACGCCCGTTAACGCACGAATTCCGGGAAATGGGGTGAAATCCGAACGTCGGTATCACGTCGGTATTACGTCGGTATCGCGTCGGTGGATGGATCGGGGGATCCGTGGCCGCCGCTTGGAGGCAGCGTGCGTTCAGAAAGGTTGATGCAGGGTTAAGGGCGCTGGTGGCGGCTGGGCAGGATTTGCCCAGCCTAGGGGTGTACGGCCTTCGCGGCGTGATAGTCGGGGCATGGTTCGATGCGCGTCAGGCCCTCCCGCTTTGGTCGATCTTCGGGGCCGAGGATTGAATGGACGAGGCCGAAGGCTTCGAGCGCCTTGATGAGCCAGTAACCGGGGTCGGTTTGCCACTTTTCCACGCCGAGGTTTGCCGAATGGGGAAAGGCGTGGTGATTGGCGTGCCAGTTTTCGCCGAAGGTGATGAGGCCGAGACCGGGAAGGTTGTAGCCCTGAACCGGCAGGCCCTCGATGCGCCAGCCCTGGTGGCCCCTCTTGTGCGCGAAGTGGCCGACCATCCAATGCCCGATCAGCGAGACGGCGACGCGCAGGCAGACACCCCAGAGCACGTAGCCGATGCCGCCTAGGGCGAAGAGCGGGACAGCCAGGAAAAGCTGCTGGGCCATCCAGTGCCGTTCGATCCATTGATAGACGGGATCGTTCGCGATTTCGGGTTCGATTTCAAACCGTGGCGGATGGTCGAGATCGAAGCGGCAGTGCATTTGCCACCATGCGTCGCGCCAGAAGCCTGCGCCGTGGCTTGGATGCGGCGGGCATTCCTTTTGACGTTGGTGCCAGTCGCGCATGTCATGGGCGCGGATCATGCCGAAGGGTCCGGCCATTCCGACAAGTGTGCCAAGCCAGACGAGCAGGTACTCAAGCCATTTCCGGGCCTTGAATGATCGGTGAATCAATAGACGGTGCATTCCCACGGAATGGCCTGCACAGATCGTGATTGCGGTCGTGACGAGGAAGATCAAGGCGCCTTCGCGGCTTGGGGTGAGCGTGAGGGCGGCGATACCACCGAGGATCATTGCGAATAGCCAGAGCGATCTGGGGGCGTCCCAGTGGATTGTGCCCTTTGCAGCATCTGTTGCCGCCTCGGGGATCACACGTTCGGTTTCAAAGAGGGCCATCTTGAATACTCGCTGTCGTTGCGTTATCTTTTTAGTGAATAAGGTATATAACTAAGAAGCTAAAAGGTGAAATCGTGTCAAGCCCTGAAAAAGTGTTCGAGGCGCTGGCGTCGACGGTGCGGCGGCGCATTCTGGCGTATCTGTCCGAAGGCCCGCTGGCGGCCGGGGCGATTGCCGAGCGGTTCGAGATGTCGCAACCGGCTGTTTCCAAACATCTTTCGATCCTCGAGGCGGCTGACCTGGTGTGGAAAAAGCGTGAAGGGCAATTCGTGCGCTATGGCATGAAGGCCGACAACCTGGGCGGTACGCTGGCGGGGTTCCTGCAAGAGGTTTGTCCGCCAAGCCGTGCCCTGAAGGCCGAGCGGCGGGCGGAATGGGCAGAAGATTCGGGCTCTGAGAGCGAAGCGTGAGTGCGCGGTAGGGTGGGCAAGATTTGCCCACCCGATCACGGCAGGAAGAGGTTCAGTGGCAGCGCCGGGCCACTGGCCCGTTTCGGGGGCAGACCGACATCCCGCCTGAGGTGATCGTCCAGATCCCGCGCCCTGGTGGGCGGAGGCCGCAGTTGCGGGGGGTGGACGATGGCTCCGAGCGCTGCGCAGAGGACGCGCAGCGCGCCATGTTGGGCGATGGTCGCCTCAATGCTGGCAGGGGCCGGGGCGAGGGGGGCTGTGTGGTCATAGGTCATGTGTGTCTTCCGGCGCGGATGGCCGGACTCCTTTTGATGTGAATGGGCCGACCGGATGCACGAAGGGCGTGCAATGGACGGCTTTGGTTCAGTTTGGGAAGGAACCGGCCGTCAGACGGGCCGGTGGTGAAGCGGTCTTAGACTTGGGAATATCGGCGGAAGCCGGTGCCCCAGGTTGCTTCGCGAGATACGCCAGCGAGGCTTGAAATCATCATAATCATGTCAGACCTCCTTTTTGCTGAACGTGGTCTCTGGGTGCGGGGTTAGCCGAAGCCGCTTTTCAAATCCACTGTTTTCTTTCCGGTTTCGTCCGGGCTGGGCGGCGGCGTGCCTAATCCGGCACGTTGTCGACGCCGGATTTGCCCCAGGGGTGGCAACGGGCGATGCGGCGGAGCGCCAGCCAGCCGCCTTTCAACCCGCCGTGCTTTTCCAGCGCTTCAAGCGCATAGGCGGAACAGGTCGGGTGATAGCGGCAGTTGTGGCCGACCCATGGGCTGAAGACCAGGCGGTAGGCGCGGACGGGCAGGGAAAGGAGGCGGGCAAGGGGGCTCATCCGTGGGCCTTTTCGAGGGCACGGGCGAGGTCGGCCTGCAGTTCGTCGAAGGGGCGGGCGGCGGTCAGGTCGCGGCGACCGATCAGCACGTAATCGTAGCCGGGTTTGCCGTGCAGGGGCAGGGTGAGCCGGGCGATTTCGCGCAGGCGGCGCTTGGCACGGTTGCGGGCAACGGCATTGCCGACTTTCTTGGAACAGGTGAAGCCGACGCGGATGCCTGTGGCTTCGTCGGCGGGGCGTTCGCGGTATTGCAGGGTGAAGGCGGGGGGCGAGACGCGCCGCGCGCTGGCGGCTTTCAGGAAGTCAGCACGTTTGGTCAGAACTGTGAGGTTCGGAAGTTGCATCGGATCGCCTTCAAACGACAAAACCGCCGACGGTTGCCCGCGGCGGCTGTCACATCGAAAAAGGGCGCGGTTTACGCGCTCAGGCTTTTCCGGCCACGCAGACGGCGTGCATTGAGGATCTTGCGACCCGCCTTGGTTGCCATGCGTGCGCGGAAACCGTGGCGCCGCTTGCGGACCAGGTTCGAGGGTTGGAATGTGCGCTTCGACATCGCTTTGCTCCTGACAAGCCCCGGATTCGGGGCCGATTTGTTCCGAAGCCCGGTCTCTAAGGGGATCAGGGGGGCAAGTCAACGGTGTTGAGGGGGAAAAATCCCGTCCGAAACTGCAATAATCGCCGCTGGCGGGACATTCAAATGTTTCAATCCATGCGGATTTGGCCGTTTCGGGGTCGGATCGGTTCACCCGGCATCACCGGGGCGTGAGCGCGGTGACATTCGCGGGCATGGCACGCCATCTTGGGGTAAGCACAATGGATCAGGCCCGAGAGGCGCGTTCGAGATGACAGATATGACGGAAACTCCCCAAAACGCTGGCGGATGGGCGAAACGCCTTCCGCTGCTGGTTATTCTGGCCGTGGCCGTGGCGGGGGCCTTTACGCTGAAAGACTACCTGAGTTTCGAGGCGCTGGCCGAGAACCGCGAGGAGCTGATTGCCTTTCGGGATGCGAACTACCTGGCCACCGTGCTGGTGTTCATCGTGGCTTATGTCGTGATCGTGGCCTTTTCGCTGCCGGGGGCGACGATTGCCACGCTGACGGGTGGATTCCTGTTTGCGACCTTTCCCGGCGCCCTGTTCAACGTGACGGCGGCCACCATCGGCGCGACGGCGATTTTCATGGCTGCGCGGATGGGGTTCGGCGAAAAGCTGGGGGCGCGGATCGAAGCCTCGGACGGCAAGATCAAGGCGATCAAGGACGGGATCGACGAGAACCAGTGGTCGATGCTGTTCCTGATCCGGCTTGTGCCCGCGGTGCCGTTTTTCGTGGCGAACCTGCTGCCGGCCTTCCTGGACGTGCCGCTGAGGCGGTTCGTGGTTTCGACTTTCTTCGGGATCATTCCGGGGGCTGTCGTCTACACCTCGGTCGGCGCGGGGCTGGGCGAGGTGTTTGCCGCCGGTGAGACGCCGAACCTTGGGATTATCTTTGAACCGCACATCCTTTTGCCGATCCTTGGGCTTTGTGCCCTTGCCGCCCTGCCGATCGTCATCAAGGCCCTGCGCGGCAAGTCGGAGCTTTAGGTCATGGAGCGGATCAAGACTGATGTTCTTGTCATCGGCGCAGGCTCGGGCGGGTTGTCGGTGGCGGCGGGGGCCAGCCAGATGGGGGCGGATGTCGTTTTGCTGGAAGGCCACAAGATGGGCGGCGATTGCCTGAATTATGGCTGCGTGCCGTCAAAGGCGCTGTTGGGCGAGGCGAAGCGCGCCCATGCCATGGGCGGCGGCGTGGCATATGCGGCGGCCAAGGATCATGTGGCCGAGGTGATCGAGACGATTGCCCCGGTGGACAGCCAGGAACGGTTCGAAGGTTTCGGCGTGAGGGTGATCCGGGAATTTGGCCGGTTCATTTCGAAGGACGAAGTGCAGGCGGGTGAGACAGTGATCGAGGCGCGGCGGATCGTTATCGCGACCGGATCTTCGCCTTTCGTGCCGCCGATTCCGGGGATCGAGAGCGTCACCCATTACACGAACGAAAACATCTTTGATCTGCGCGACCGGCCCGAGCATCTGTTGATCGTGGGCGGTGGCCCGATCGGGATGGAGATGGCGCAGGCCCATGTGCGGCTGGGTTCGAAGGTGACCGTGATCGAGGGCATGACCGCGCTTGGCAAGGATGATCCCGAGGCAGCTGCTGTGGTTTTGGACAAGCTGCGCGGCGAGGGGGTCGAGATTGTCGAAGAAGCCGAGGCCAAGGAGGTTTCCGAAGTCGATGGCCAGATCACGTTGAAGACGGCGAAGGGCGATTTCACCGGATCGCATCTTTTGATGGCCGTGGGGCGCAAGGTGAATATCGAGAAGCTGGATCTGGATAAGGGCGGCGTCGATCATGACCGGGCTGTGAAGGTGGATGCCTCGCTCAGATCGGTTTCGAACCGGAAGGTCTATGCCATAGGCGATGCGGCAGGTGGGCTGCAGTTTACCCATGTGGCGGGTTATCATGCCGGGGTCATTATCCGGTCGATGCTGTTCGGTCTGCCGTCGAAGGCAAAAACCGCGCATATCCCCTGGGTGACCTACACCGACCCCGAACTGGCCCAGATCGGGCCGACCGAGGCGGAAGCGCGCAAAACACATGGCGATGATCTGAGCGTCGTGCGGTTCGATTACAATGAGAACGACCGGGCCATCGCGACCGGCAAGACCGCCGGTTTCATCAAGGTGATGGTGGTGAAGGGCAAGCCGATTGGGGCCACCATCGTCGGCGAAGGGGCGGGCGAGTTGATCGGGGTCTGGGCGCTGGCCATCGCGAACGGTTTGAAGATGAGCGCGGTTGCCGGGATGGTCGTGCCCTATCCGACGCTGGGCGAGGTTAACAAACGGGCGGCGGGGGCCTATTTCTCTCCCAAGCTATTTGATAATCCTTGGGTGAAGCGCATCATCGGCTTCACGCAACGCTATCTGCCCTGAGGCACTGTCGATACAATGTTCCTGAACACGCTTTCCGGTCGGTTCCTTATCCTCACGATGTTATTCGTGATGCTGGCCGAAGTGTTCATCTTTGTCCCTTCGATTGCGCGGTATCGGCAGGATTACATGCTGAACCGGCTGGAGCGGGCGCAGATCGCCTCGCTTGCCCTTTTGGCGGATGACATGATCGAACCTGCACTTGAGACCGAGCTTTTGAAGAACGC
This sequence comes from Paracoccaceae bacterium, assembly GCA_965228905.1. Taxonomy (GTDB): domain Bacteria; phylum Pseudomonadota; class Alphaproteobacteria; order Rhodobacterales; family Rhodobacteraceae; genus CALKXV01. The sequence continues at coordinate 33,376 of CBDDII010000002.1, forward strand.
CGGTGTCTACAACGTGGTTCTGCGCCGGGACGAGGTACGCCAGCTTGTCCTGGCCTCGGACATGCCGCGCCCCGTGGCGGCAACCTTTGACATGCGCGATCCCACGCCGGGGGTTTTGATCCGCGACGCGATGGCGCGGCTTTGGAACAGCGAAGACGAGGTGATCCGGGTGATCGGCCATCCGGTGCAGGATGCGGGGTTGTTGATCGAAGTAACGATGCCGTCGGGGCCTTTGCGGGCGTCGATGCTGGATTACGGGTTGCGCATCCTGTTGCTGTCGGCGGTGATCTCGGCCTTTACCGCAACGCTCTTGTTCTTTGCAGTGCGCCAGTTCATGGTGAAGCCGATGAAGCGCGTTGTGACGGCGGTGAAATCCTATGCCGCCGCGCCCGAGGATTCGCGCCGGATCATTCAGCCCTCGGCCAGCGTGCGCGAGTTGGGCGAGGCGGAAGCGGCATTGAAGTCGATGCAGACCGACCTGACCTCGATGCTGCGCCAGCGCGAGCGACTTGCCTCGCTTGGGGAGGCGGTGGCGAAGGTCAGCCATGACTTGCGCAACATCCTGACCTCGGCGCAACTGTTCGCCGACCGCATCGACGCTTCGGAAGACCCGGTGGTGGCGCGGATGGCGCCGAAGCTGATGAATTCGATCAGCCGCGCGGTGAACCTGTGTGAAAGCACGCTGGCCTTTGGCCGGGCCGCCGAACCGCCACCCGCGCTGACGATGATCAGCTTCGCCTCGGTCGCGCAGGACGTGGTGGATGCCGAGCTTCTGGCCGACGATCAGGGGCTGGTGTCGATCACCTCCGAAGTGCCGCCCAGCCTGATGATGCGGGCCGATCCCGAACAATTGTACCGCGTGTTGTCGAACCTTGTGCGGAACGGGCGGCAGGCGATCAGCGCGACCAAGAAAGAGGGCCGGATCACGATCACGGCCGGCGATGCACCCGAGAACTGGTGGCTGCGCGTGACCGACACCGGCCCCGGCTTGCCGGTGCGTGCGCAAGAGCATCTGTTCACGCCGTTTCAGGGCGGGGTATCCAAGGGCGGTTCGGGCCTTGGCCTTGCCATTGCGGCAGAGCTTGTGAAGGGCCATGGCGGTGCCTTGATCCTGGAAAGCACCGGCAGCGAGGGCACGACCTTTCACATCACCCTGCCGAAAGAGATCATCGACCTGGAGGCGGCGGCGGAATAGGAAAACCGACGGGCCTTCGTTTTGCGCGAAAATCCGGGTTGCAATGCCTTTTGCCTGCGGCTACATCCCGTCTGTCCGCGCGCTGGTAGCTCAGCTGGATAGAGTACTTGACTACGAATCAAGGGGTCGGGGGTTCGAATCCTCCCCAGCGCGCCACTATCCTCAGCAAATCATTGTCTTCTGCACGTTCTTGCGCGGGTGATCGGGCAGGCCTGATGCGATGTCATTGCCGCACGGTATTGCCTTTGCGATAGTCGGTGCCGCGCAAGCCAACAATTCCGAGTCGTCAGCCAAATGCTCAAGCTCCTTTCCAACACCACCTTTGCGCGGCTCTTCAGTGCGCAGGTGATCGCGTTGTTGGGGACGGGGCTCATGACGGTGGCGCTGGGGCTTTTGGCCTATGATCTGGCTGGCGATCGGGCGGGGGCGGTTCTGGGGACGGCGCTGGCCATCAAGATGATTGCCTATGTCGGTCTGGCGCCGCTGACTAATGCTGCCGCCGGATACCTGCCGCGCAAGACGCTTCTGATCGGTGCCGACCTGATCCGCGCGTTCGTCGCGCTGGCGCTGCCTTTCATTGATGCGATCTGGCAGGTCTATGTGCTGATCTTCGTGCTTCAGGCCGCGTCCGCCACGTTCACGCCGGCGTTTCAGGCTTTGATCCCGGATGTTCTGGAAGATGAGGACGACTATACCATGGCGCTGTCGCTTTCGCGTCTGGCCTATGATCTTGAAAACCTTGTCAGTCCGATGTTGGCGGGAATTTTGCTGCTTGTGGTCAGTTACAGCGCGCTGTTCGTCGGGACGGTGATCGGGTTCCTTGGATCGGCGTTGCTGGTGTTCCGCAGCACCTTGCCGGAGCGAAAGATCACCATGCGTCGGAGTTTCCTGGACCGGCTGACGCGGGGGGTGCGGATCTATTTTGCGACGCCGCGGTTGAAAGGGTTATTGGCGCTTAGCCTCACCGCGTCAGCGGCGGGGGCGTTTGTCATCGTCAACACCGTGGTTCTGGTTCGGTCCGGTTATGGCGGATCGGAGGCCGAGGTTGCCTATGCGCTTGCGGCTTTCGGTGGCGGTTCGATGCTGGCGGCGATGGTGTTGCCGCGCTTGCTGGACAGGGTTTCGGATCGGGATGTGATGACCTTTGCGGGGGCCTTGCTTGCGTTGGTCACCTTGGCGCACGGCGCATTTATGGCGTTGAGCGGATTGCTTTCCTGGATAACGTTCCTGATCGCCTGGGCCGTAAGTGGTGCGCTTTACTCAGCCGTTCTGACTCCCTCGGGGCGGCTTCTTCGCCGGTCCAGCCATTCCGAAGACCGACCGGCTGTTTTCGCGGCCCAGTTCGCCTTGTCCCATGCCTGCTGGCTTATGACTTATCCGGTGGCCGGATGGGCAGGGCAGGCGTTCGGGATGTGGGTGGCGTTGCTTGTCCTTGGAGTGCTGGCGGCGCTTGGTGTGGCGATTGCGCTTTTCGTCTGGCCCGTTTCCGATCCGACTGAAATCGAGCATTCCCACCCTGACTTGCCGTCCGACCACCCGCATTTGCTGAAACATGGCGGGCGTCGGCATCGGCACGTTTTCGTCATCGACGACGAACACCACGTCTGGCCGTCGCAGGGGTAGGCAGTCGCGGTGTTGTCGAAGCTGTCTTACAGGCAGTCCGCGAGCGTGGTCGCCATGCTTTTGATAAGTTCGGGATAGAGCGTTGCGCCCGGTTCAAGGGATGCGCCGTGCGGGTCGATCACGCCGGTGTTGGCATCCGTGCCATCAAGGACCGTTGCGACGATGCCGGGGTTGAATTGGGGTTCGGCGAGAACGCAGTTGATACCTTCGCTGCGTACGCGATCCTGGATTTCGGCGATGCGTGCGGGGCTGGGATCGGAGGCGTCACCAAGCGAGATCGCGCCCGAAGCGGGAAAGTCGAAGTCGCTTTCGAAATACTGGTAGGCGTCGTGGAAGACGATGAAACTGCCGCCGCGCAGGGGGGCGAGCGTGGCGTTGACCTCGGCCACCAGTGTTTCCAGCTCGGCGCGGCCCGCCGCGGCATTGGCAAAGTAGGTGCCTGCATTGTCGGGGTCGGCGGCGGAAAGCTGTGCCGCGATCACGTTCAGCCAGGTGCTGGCGTTCTGGGGTGAAAGCCAGGCGTGGGGGTCGTGGTCGCCGTGGGCGTGGTCGTCGTGGCCCGCGTGGTCATCATGGTCGTCGTGGTCCGCATGATCTTCGTGATCGTCGTCGTGATCGTCATGATCCGCGTGCTCATCGTCGTGGGCATGATCATCGTGTTCGTCATCTTCGGCGTGTTCGTCGTGATGATCGTCGTGTTGGTCATGATCGTGGTCGTGGGCTTCGAACAGGGCACCTTCGCGGAAGTCCAGCAGTTTGGTGCCGTCCGATTCCATGAGCGTGGTCACGGACGCACCCTCGGCCAGGGTTTCCAGATCGTCTTCCAGCCAGGGGGTCAGGTCTTCGCCGATCCAGAAGACAAGGTCGGCATCCTGAAGCGCGGCGGCTTCGGAGGGACGAAGGTTGTAGCCGTGGGGCGATGCGCCGTGCTGTATGATCAAGGCCGGTTCGCCGACCCCTTGCATGACGCGGGCCACGAGCGAATGGACCGGCGATATATCGGCAACAACATTCGGGGTTTCGGCGATTGCCGTGCCCCCCATCAACGCGGTAGTGATCGAGAGTGAGAGGAGCTTTCTGGACATGGGGTTTCTCATGTGATCTTATAACATTTCATTTCGGGTATATGAACCAGACGACGATGACACGCAAGACACATTCCGGGGGCGACGATCCCGCTGCTCCGCTTGGATTCCAGGCGCACGACCATGGCATTTGCGTGGATCGGGCGATCGAGTCTGTGGAAAAGCAGTGTGCTGCGCAGGGGCTGCGGCTGACGCCGGTGCGGCGCAAGGTGCTTGAGTTGTTGTTGCAAGAGCATCGCGCCCTTGGGGCCTATGCCATTCTGGACATGCTGCGCGACGCCGGGTTCGGTTCGCAGCCGCCGGTGGCCTATCGTGCGCTGGAGTTCCTGACGGCGCATGGGTTCGCACACAAGATCGAACGGCTGAATGCCTTTGTCGCCTGCGATCATCCGGGCGAGACCCATTCGCCCGCCTTCATGATCTGCCGGAAATGTGACGCGGTGGCCGAGGCGCATTCGGCCCCCGCCAAGGGTGTGCTTGGCGATGCGGCACGCGCTGCCGGGTTCCAGATCGAAAAAACGGTTGTCGAGGCCGAGGGTCTTTGCCCCGATTGCATGGAGGGGACCGGGGGATGAGCCTGATTGCGGTCAAGAACCTTGCGGTTTCCTATGGTGGGAACGCAGTATTGAAGAACGTCTCGCTGGTGCTGGAGCCGGGCGAGATCGTGACCATCGTCGGCCCCAATGGATCGGGCAAGACCAGCCTGTTACGCGCGATCATCGGTGCGACAGAACCTGTCGGGGGCGAGATCACGCTGAAAAAGGGTCTGAAGATCGGCTATGTGCCGCAGCGGCTGCATATTGATCCGACATTGCCGATCACCGTGGATCGTTTCATGCGTTTGGGCGCGAAGGTTGCGCGGGAGGCCTGTGGGGCGGCCCTGGAGGCGGCGGGCGTGCCGGACATCCGGAACCGGCAGATGACGCAGCTTTCCGGGGGGCAGTTTCAGCGTGTGCTGTTGGCACGGGCGCTCATCAACAAACCGGATGTTCTTTTGCTGGACGAAGCGACGCAGGGGCTGGATCAGCCGGGCTCGGCCGCGTTTTACCAGCAGATCGAAACGGTGTGCCGAGAGACCGGTTGCGCCGTACTGATGATCAGCCATGAATTGCACGTCGTCATGAGTGCGTCGGACCGGGTGATCTGCCTCAATGGCCACGTCTGTTGCGAGGGCACGCCTGCCGTTGTTGCCTCGGCCCCGGAGTATCGCGCGCTGTTTGGGACGGGCACGGGGGGCGCGCTGGCGCTCTATCGTCATGACCACGATCACGGGCATGACCACGACCATCCGCACAGTCACGAGGCCGCCGAATAATGCTGGACGATTTCATGGTGCGGGCCACCTTGGCGGGCATTGGCGTGGCCTTTGCTGCTGCCCCCCTTGGTTGTTTCGTGGTCTGGCGGCGGATGGCCTATTTCGGAGACGCGACGGCCCATGCCGCGATCCTGGGGGTTGCCCTGTCGTTGGCGCTGGAGGTTTCGATCTTTCCCGGTGTTCTGGTGGTTGCATTGTTCATGGCCTTGACTGTTACGATTCTGGCCGGGCGCGGCTATGCGATGGACACGCTTTTGGGCGTTCTGGCCCATTCCGCGCTGGCCTTCGGGTTGGTCGCCGTATCGTTCCTTTCGGGGATAAGGATCGACCTGATGGCCTATCTCTTTGGGGATATTCTGGCCGTGTCGCGCCTTGATCTTCTAGTGATCTGGGGCGGTGCTGTTTTGGTTGTCGGGATGATTGCCTGGCGTTGGTCGGCGCTTTTGACTGCGACGCTGAACGAGGAACTGGCCTATGCAAGCTCGGTCAATCCCCGGCGCGAGCAGTTGATCCTGACCATTGCGCTGGCCATTACCGTGGCGGTGGCGATCAAGGTTGTCGGCGCCTTGTTGATTGCGGCGCTGTTGATCATTCCGGCCGCCGCCGCGCGCGGACTTGCCCGTACGCCGGAGGCGATGGCGATGTTTGCCGCCATGATCGGTGCGGTTTCGGCGGTTGCGGGTTTGCAGGGTGCCTATGTCTTCGACACGCCCGCCGGACCTTCCATCGTTTGTGTCGCCGCGATTATTTTTGCCGGCATGAACCTGCTGGGTTGGCGGAGCGGGACGCGTGAATAGGGCGGCAGGCTCTCGACCAATGGCTTTTGCCTTGCTAAGGCTGCTTTCGGGGGGCTTGGGAGAAGACCCATAGCCAGAATAACCGTCTTTGCCTTCGATCTTGCCGAGGCCGCGCAGCGAAAGCGCATCCAGTCGCTTTTGGCGGTGGGTCACGAGGTGCGCACGGTTTCTTTCCGTCGTCGCAACATGGAGAACCGCCCGCTCGGGGTTGAGAACCTCGACCTGGGCGAGATGCCGAACGAGCGTTTCGTGCTGCGGCTTTGGCTGTTGTTGCGATCCGTGCCGCGCCTGTTTCTCGCGAGGCGGTTCCTTTCCGGTGCGGACGTGGTGATTGCACGGAATTTCGATCTTTTGGCACTGGCGTGGATCGCGCGGCGGTCCGGTACACCGCTGGTCTATGAATGCCTTGATATTCATTCGCTGATGACGGGCAGCGGTCGGGTCAACCGGGTGATGCGGGCGGCAGAGCGGTTTCTGATGCGACGGTGCCAGTTGCTTTGGACCTCATCGCCGGGGTTCCTGCGGCATTATTTCGAGACGGTTCAGGGCTACGACGGGCCGAGCGTCATTCTTGAGAACAAGCTTTGGTTCGGATCAGACGAACCGGTGCGTCCCGGACTGGAAAGTCGGCCCTCGGGGGATGGGCCGCTGGTGCTGGGCTGGGTCGGCACGATCCGGTGCCAGGCGAGTTTCGACATTCTTTGCCATGCGGCGCGGGCGATGCCGGATGATCTGAAGATCGAGATCCACGGGATTGTTCATCATCACGCGATCGCAGATTTCGATGCGCGCGTGGCCGAGTTGCCGAACGTCACCTATCACGGCCCTTATAGCTATCCGGAAGGATTGGCCGGGGTTTACGGGGGTTGCGACATGGTCTGGGCGCAGGATCTTTGGCAGCGCGGGGGAAATTCCGACTGGCTGCTGCCGAACCGGGTATACGAGGCGAGTTGGTACGGTTGCCCGAGTGTTGCCGTTGCGGACACTGAAACAGGGCGCAGGGTGGCCGAACAAGGGTTGGGTCCGGTTATTGCCACGGATTCTGCCGAGGCCTTGACGGAGTGTCTGCGGGGGATCGGGCGATCGCAGACAAGAGAAATGTCAAAAGACATCCTTCATTTGGACGATGCGCTTTTTCGATTGAGCGATGCGGACATTGAAGACGCATTGGCCCCGGTTTTGGGCGCATCAGGGCGTTAAGCGACACGCGCGATTCGTGGAAATGACATGGCAACGGCTTCTGTCGGGCGCGTCCGGTTCGATAGCACCGAACCGGACACTTTATTTGGGGAAGATTTTCGTAAACTGCGCAATATTCGGGCGAAGCGGCTGACTTTTTGCAGTGCAGCAATTTGCGGATTTGGCGAATTGAACCCCACTATGTTGTGTTTAACCCGTGTTTTGCGTCGGTTCTGGAAAGGGCTTGGGCGAATTATTGCCAAGAATGTGGCACCTGCAGAAATTCCAATGGTGTTCCGTTAACCGATCTGGCCTGTTGCAGACATGGGTAGGGGCTCCTTTCGCGGGGAGCTCGAAAATGGGAAGTCCAGAACAGGACTCGCATGTCGCATCGCCGGTCACGGCGATGGGCAAGGGAAAGAAGAATTCTTACGCAAGACTGGCCCTCGGGGGCTGGACGAAACGCATAACCGATGTCGTTCTGGCGGGCGTTGCGTTGATTGCGTTGTTGCCGCTTTTCATACTGTTGTACTTTGCCGTCCGGGCCAGTTCGCCCGGTCCGGCTCTTTACGGGCACGAGCGGGTCGGACTGCGCGGAAACAGGTTTCGCTGCTGGAAATTGCGGACGATGGTGACCAACGGCGATGCTGTCCTGGCGGCGCATCTGGAGGCCAATCCCGAAGCGCGGAAAGAATGGGACGAAAACCGCAAGCTGACGTCAGATCCGCGGGTGACGCCCTTGGGGCATGTCCTGCGGAAGTATAGTGTCGACGAACTGCCACAGCTTTTGAACGTACTGCGAGGCGAGATGAGCTTTGTCGGCCCGCGCCCGGTCGTCGATGACGAATTGAAACGCTATGGCGCACAGGCGCAGTCCTATCTTTCGGCGCGCCCCGGCATCACCGGACTTTGGCAGACAAGCGGTCGCAGCGATACGAGTTATGAAACCCGCGTTGCGATGGACGACCGGTATTACCATGACTGGAGTTTCGCCGAAGACATCCGGATCCTGTTCCGGACCATTCCCGTCGTTCTGGGTGCGCGCGGGTCCTACTGAATGGCAGCAACCGACGCGCATATCGTCGAAGGCGAGTTTGCACCGCACCCCCGGACGGGGCGTGCGTTGCAAAGTATTCGCGGTGTCGGCTGGTCGGTCTTGCAGTGGTCGTTGCCGAGCCTGAGTGCGGCTTTGATCTTTTTCCTGAGTGCGGCCTATCTGACGCCGGAGGATTTCGGGCGGCTGGCCATCGCGGGCGGGTTGATCTCGGTCGCGCTGGCGTTTTCGCCGGCGTCTTTCGGCGAGGCGCTGATCCAGAGGCAGACAATCCTGCCGGGTCATGCTGACGCCGTGTTCTGGCTGAACCTTGGTGTGGGCGTTGTCTTTCTGGTGCTGCTCTCCCTTGGTGCGAGGGCAAGCGCGGGCTGGTTCGGCGAACCTGCGCTTGTCTGGCTGGTGCCGCTTCTGGCCCTGAAGGTGCCGTTCGAGTTGGCGGCGGCCGTGCCCGGTGCGATGATCGTGCGTTCCATGCGGTTCAAGGCCGCGGCCCTGCGCACCGTCATCGCCTCGGGCGTTGGTGCGGTTGTCTGTATCGGGCTTCTTGTTGCGGGCTATGGTCTTTTGGCGCTGGCCGTCAGCCAGGTGGCCGTCAGTGCGGTGACCTGTGCGGTGGCGTTCTGGGTGGCGGGCTGGCGCGTCGGCTTGGCCGGTCGTCTGCACCATCTGAAAGATCTTTGGGGATACACGATCTTTGCCTCTGGCAATCGCATTCTGGGGGTTCTGCGCCTGGATCACCTGGTGGCGGGTGCCCTTGGGGGCGCGGCCCTTTTGGGTATCGTCAGTTTCGCGCAGCGCTTTTTCAAGATGCTGTCCGATCTGGCCGCCGGAGCCTTGGGCAACGTGACCCATGTGGTCCTGTCGTCGATGCAGGGCGAGCCTGAAAAAGCGCGCCAGACCTTTCGGCAGGCAAGTTTCGCGGCGGCCTGTGTCGGATTTCCGGCCTTTGCCGGGGCGGCGCTGATCATCGACGATGTGATCGCCCTTCTGTTCGGGCAGAAGTGGGCGGGGGCCGAGGCCGCGACGCAGATTTTCTGCCTTGCCGGGCTGATCGCGACGCCAGGGATCGTGCAGGGCGCTTTGATCCGCTCGCAGGGTCATCCGAACTGGTGGTTCTATTACCAGTTGGCGCAACAGGTTGGGACCGTGGCGGCGATTGCGTTGACCTTTGCCCATGGGCCGAGCGTCGTTGTTGCCGCCATCGTGATCAAGTCCTTCGTGTTCTGGCCCGCCTCGGCGCTGATGACCGCGCGGATCCTCGGGTGCAGCCTGTGGACTTACCTTGGCCAGATGGGCAGACCGGCGCTTGCGACCCTTGGTATGGTCATTGCCCTTGCGGTGCTGCCGGTCAGCAATGGTTGGGGCCATGTCGCCCTGTCGGTGATCGTCGGTGCCAGCGTCTATGCGGCTCTGCTTTTGCTTTGCGCAGGAGCGCAGGTCAGGGAACTTTATCGTCTTGTCAGAAAAGCCAAACCCGCATGAAACTAACCTATTTCCAGGGCACGCCGCCCAACTTCGGTGACGAGTTGAACGCCACGATGTGGCAGTCGCTTTTGCCCGGTGGTTTTCTTGATGATGACGGGGATGTGCTTTTCCTTGGCATCGGGTCGATCATCCAGGACATCTATCCGACAGATGCGCGGAAGATCGTTGTCGGGTCCGGTTTCGCAGGGGCCTATTCCGCAAGGCCGGACGTACATGACGGGCAATGGGATGTCCGGTTCGTGCGAGGGCCCCGGACCTGCAAGACCCTGGGAATCGATCCGGAACTTGCGATCACCGACGCGGCGGTCCTGTTGCGTGCAACGCCCCTGCCGGAGCCGGAGCCGGGGATCGGGGTGGCCTTCATGCCGCATTACGAAAGCATCGAACGCGGGGCCTGGAAGCGCGTTTGCGATCTGGCGGGCGTGCGTTTCATCGACCCGACCGAGCCGACGGAAAAGGTGCTGGCGGAAATCCGGGGGGCGGACCTGGTGGTGACCGAGGCGATGCATGGCGCCATCGTATCGGATGCCATGCGGACGCCCTGGATCGGCGTGAACACCATGTGCCACATGCACCGGGACAAGTGGTTCGATTGGGCGGCTTCGCTGAACATCGACTATCGGCCTGCCGATCTGAAGCCTTCGAACGGGCGGGAGGCCTGGGCCTATCACACGGGGCGTTGGGGCTCGGGGCCGCGGGCGCGGGCGGTGTTCGGCTCGGCTGCCTTCGGGCCGGTCAACACGGGTATTGCGCATCGCGCCGCTGCTAGTTTGCGCCGGATCAGCCGGGGTGCGCCCCAGTTGAGCCGCGACAGCGAGATCGAGCGGGCGACGGACCGGGCATTGAGCGCGGTCGACGCACTGGTTCGCGATTACATGCCGCTTCGGTCGGTGCGGGCGTGACGATGAGAAAGCACTTCGCGGGCATAGGTGAGCGCAGCAAGGACGACGACGGTGCGCAGGCTGAACTGGAAGAACAGCGGTACTTCCACAGCGCTTCCCAAAATGGTGACGAAGGTCAGCGCAAAAAGCGTGGCCGGAACGGCGTTGCCGCTGCGAATGGCCCAGATTCCCGTCAGAATGGCGGTGCCGAACAGGATGGCGGCCTGCAGCAACATGCCGGGAATGCCGATTTCGACGGCGTTGGACAGGTACATGTTGTGAAAGTTGAAACCGCTGCGGCTTTCGATGCCGAACATGAACCACAAGGCTTCGGCGTCGCCGTGGCCCTGCACCCAGAACGCCTGGTAGCCGACGCCGGTAAATGGGCGCTGGCCAATCAGGGCAAGGGCCGCGGACCACAGATCGGTCCGACCGGTCAGCGTCAGATCCTTGCCGGTGGCTTCGAGCACGAAGGCGGATACGGCGTACCAATTGCCGTGAAGCGCGAGGCCGGCGAGGATCGCGGCAAGGCAAAGGAAGATCGCGACCGACCATGCGGGCAGGATGCCCAGGCGGTGGATTTTCATTGCGACGACGATGGCCAGAAGCGTTGGTGCAAGGAAAATCGTCGCACTGGCCGATTGGGCCGAAACGACGAGGGCGGCACCGATGATCGTGCTGAACAGCCCAAGGCTGCGCAACGGCCAGCCGTTTCCGCGCATCAGGGCGATGCCGAAGGCGAGGATGGTGAAGATCGACGCGGCGCCAGCAAAGGCGTTCTTGCTGCCGTAGATGCCGATGCGCGCGCCGGTGTCGCTGCGCACGTCGCCCAGTCCAAGGCTGATAAGCATCGAGACCAACATGCAGGTAAAGAGCGTCAGGACGAAAGCGCGCGGCGAAAGATGGCGGCAGATGGCCAGGGTGACCAGTGCGGTTGCCATGAGTTGAAGGCCGAAGCGCAGGCTCATTCCGGGTTCGCGCGACCATGTGAAGCTGAGGATGCACAAGAGCGGCAGCAGGATGACGGGCCAGTGGCGCAGTGCCTTGAGGATCAACTGGCCGGGGCGCAGGACGCACAGCACAAGGCCGAACGCGAGGAAGACAAGCGTTGCCAGCGCACCGAGCATGGGAATGAAGACAAGGGCCGAGAGCGCAAGCGCAGCGAGCACGGGTTCCAGCCGCGCTTCGATCTGCCCGAGCTGGCCAAAGCCAAGCCGGGCGGAATAGGGATGGGAAATGTCGCTCACGCCTGTGGTTCCGGTCTGCGCCTTTTCTTCGTTGTTGCGTCAAATTGTGCCGAAAACGTGGCAGCCACAATGACGGTGGCACGAAATCGCGGATCAATCCGCTGTGAAGGAGCGATTGCATGAATATCGGGCAGAACAAGGCACCTGAACTTTCGGTCATCATGGCCAACTACAATGGTGCCGACTTCCTGGGCGATGCTGTCGAGGCGGTGCTGACTCAGAGTTTCGGAAATCTTGAGCTGATCGTGTCGGACGATGGATCGAGCGATGAGAGCCTTTCCGTGCTGGCCGCGATCAGCGATCCGCGGTTGCGTGTTGTCGAGGCCCAAAGCAACGCGGGGCCGGGGGCGGCTCGGAACAGAGCACTGGACGTCGCACGTGGAAAGTGGATTGCCGTGGTCGATGCCGACGACCTGATGCACCGTGATCGGTTCCAGACCATGCTGAAAGCCGGGCGCGGTTCCGATGTCGCGATCATCGCCGATAACCAGTTGTTTTTCGGTCGCGAGGTTGATGCAGGTGGCGAGCGGCTTTTCGATGCGCCTGATGGTGCGCTGGACATCACGACCGAGACTTTACTGGAAAAGGTTTTCATGGGACGGGAGAACCGTCTGGGGTATCTGAAGCCCCTGATCCGACGCGATGCGCTTGGTGATGTTCGTTATCGGACGGACATGCGGGTGGGCGAGGATTTCGACCTTTTGTTGCGGTTGACGATTGCGGGCCATGACATGCGGCTTTTGCCTGACGCGCTTTACCACTATCGCCGCCGCGAGGGATCGACGTCGCACCGGCTGAAGCCGGAAGATGCCGCCCGGATGACTGGCGCGCTGGAGGACTTGCGTGATGCGAATGCGCATCTTGCAAATCTGATCGACGAAAGGATGTCCGGCCTGCGTGGCAGCATCGCGTTCGAGACCCTTGCAAGCGATCTGAAGGCCGGTCGGATTGCAAAGGCGGGCCTGGGCGTGATGCTGCGGCCCGGTCTGGCCGTTTCCCTGGGCAAGGTTGCTGCGCGGAAGGTGCTTGCAAAGTCACCGCCGGTCAGCACCCCGTCGGTGGCCCCTGAACCTTCGCCTCCGATGGTCACTGCTGCCAACCGGAAGGTCCATATCCGGGTGCCGACCTACAAACGGCCCGAGCAGTTGCGGCGTGCCCTTGAGGGTCTGCAACAGCAGAGTTTTTCGGACTGGGTTTGCGATGTCTTCGATGACGATCCGGATCAATCTGGCAAGGGTGTTGTCGTGGATCTGGGCGATCCGAGGATCGTCTATCATGCCAACCCGCAGAACCTTGGCGCGTCGCAGAACATCGACCAGTGTTTCACGCGGCAGAACCCGCATGGCGCGGGGTATTTCTGTGTTCTGGAGGACGACAACCAGATCCTGCCCAATCATCTGGAAGAAAACATCCGGGTGATCGAGAGCGAGCGCGTGCAGATCGTCTTGCGCAATCAACTTGTCGAATTCGGCAGCGGTACAGGCGATGCGCGATTGAGCGAAACGGGGTTGCTGGAGACGAAGTTCGTCGAGGGCTATTACAGCCCCGAGCGGTTTCACCTTTCCCTGATTGCCGACATGGGTGTGTCGAACGGCGGGTTGTTCTGGTCAAGCGAGGCCATCAGCAACCTTGAAATCGGCGCTCCGGTCAGCGCGACGTTGCAGGAGTACCTGCGCACCTTCGCGATTGTCGAGCCGGTCTATGTGGCGATGACGCCGACTGCGGTCTGGGCCGAGAACAGCGAACAGACCACGCGCGACCTTGGCGAAACCGCAGGTTGGTTCCGCCGCGAGCTTGCCCTGAAACGTTCCGTGCAGATCCTTCAGCGCGAGATTTGGGACAAGGCGGATCGCGACGCTCAGAGCGATTTCGTGGACGGAAGCGGCTTTGGCTATCCTGCCGAGATGCGGGCGTCGGGTCTGGTGAAGTCGCACGCCCGGTTGTTCGTCGGCAAGGCGCTTTCACCGGGCAAGGCGCTTCGCCTCGCCCTGCGCGGCGCGATGATCCGCACCATCGGACGGCCCGAGCCGGGGTTTCGCCAGTTCCTTGAGAAAAAGCGGGTGCAAGCGGGGTAAGGCTATTCGCCGTTATCGCCCAGTTGCGACTTTCCGGCCTTTCGGGATTCGTTGATGAGGAACAGGAAATAGACGACCTGAAGGACGACAAGCGTCAGCACCGCACGACCGACACTTGCCCAGAGGCTTGCCCCGGTGATGCCCGAAACAAGACCGACGCCGAATGCCACGGCGAAAGCAAGCACAACGAAAATTGATAACCGCATTATCCGACCCTTCACCGACACTTTGCCTCTGAAAACGCATTCGCGTCAACGAAACCGCGACAATCCTAGTCGACCGCGGTGAAGTCAGAATGGCTGGTGCAAGGTGTTTTCTTGTCGGAAACTTGCGGTTGGTGTCAGGAAAATCCCGGATAAAGGCGGTTGTTTCGCTCGGTTCTTGCCACCCCGAAAAGTGGCAGTTTGCGCGACAGGGTGCCGTTCAAAAGCACGCCCACGGTCTTGGCGCGAAGCTGCGGTTCGTTCTCGGTGAACTGCACGAGTTCCTGTCGCGACGTCTTGCCCCACTGGGCGAGGAGGACGACGGAATCGATTGCGGGAAGGTTGGTTTTCAGATCGGAAGACTGCGTGAGCGGCGGGAAATCGACGACGACCGTATCAAACGACTGCCGCGCCCTGTTCAAAAGTTTGGACAACTTGCCGTGGGCGGCAAGGTTCGGGCGGTTTGCACGATGGTGCGCGGGCAGGATGTTGAGCCCTGTTTCGGGAAGGCCAAAGATCGCATCCTCGGGGGGGATGTTGCTGGCAAGGACGTCCTGAAGTCCGGTTTCGTCCCGGAACCCGAACTGGCGGCTCATCTCGGGATTGGAAAGGTCTGCGTCGATCAAGAGCACGCGCTGACCTTCGAGTGCGGCAAGCTGTGCGATGTTGGCCGCAACGGTTGAACGGCCCTCACCGTGGTTCAGGCTGCCCACGGCGATCACGCGGTTTTCCCGTTGCGGTTGGGTCAGGTTCAGGGTGGCGAAGACGTTTCTGATCGTTTCGCAATAGGGCGCGTCGGGGGCGATCAGGGGCAGAAGGTAGGTCGACGTGCAACCGGCGATGTCGATGTGGTCGCCGTCCACCTCGCTTTGCCGTGGCGCAGGCAGGCGTCGAAAGAGGGGGCCGGATGCGCCGCGCGTGGCGGACTTGCGGAATTGGGCCAGAAGGCGGGCGATGCGGGCCGGTTTGAACCGGCCAAGGTAGCCAAGGAAAGGCAGGCCGGTGACATCGCGGATTTCCGGACCCGAGCGAACGGCGGTTTCGCGCATTTCGCGCCATGCGGCAAAGCCAAGCCCGCCCATCAGCCCAAGGATCAGCCCAACGGCGAGGATACGCCAGGCCTTGGGCAGGGCGGGTGTCGAAGACGAGATGGCCGCGCTGAGGATCCTGCCGTTGGTCGTCGGGTAAGAACCTTCGATGGTGATCATCTCGTAGCGGGCCAGAAGCGATGTGTGCAGATCGTTCAGCGTCGCGGCGCGCCGCTCCAACTGTCGCAGGGCCTGAACGTTGGATGCGCCGTTGTTGACGCGGTAATCCTCGGCCTCGGCGGCAGCGGCGTTGGCACTTTCGCGGACCTCGTCGATATGGTTCTGCAACCAGCTTGCGCTGCGGTCCGCGGCTTCGAGGTTGGAGATCTGCCGGTCCTGGAGGTAGGCCTTGGCATAGGTGTTCGCGATGTCTGCCGCGAGGAAGGGGTCGTCGTGAAGATAGCTGATCTCAACCGCGAAGGTGCGGCCGACCCGTTCGAGCATGACGTCCTTTTGCAGGGTAAGGGCAGCGGCCTTCAGCATCATGGCATCGGTCGGTTCGCCGGTCGCGATGTCTGCCGTATCGGCTATGGGCAGGAGGTCTTTGACCGTCTGCTTTGCCTTGCCGATGTACTGGCTGATAAGCGAGGTGGGGGGCGACAGGAAATCGAGGCGGCGGTGAAGCTCCAGGTCTGCCGCGACACGTTCGGCCAATTCGAGGGAGCGCAGCACCTCCAATTCGTTGAGCACGGTGGTTTCGTCGCGCATGATCGGGATCGAGGCGGAAAGTTCCTCTTGCGGGGAATTGGCCTGTTCGCTGATCAGGATGCTAGCGGCGGCGTAATAGATTTTCGGGCTGGTTGCATAGTGGAACACCCCCAGCCCCAGGCCGAGGATGGCACCAATAACAAGGGGCCATTTCTGACGTCTGAGGATCAGGAAGACGTCGATAGCGCTCCCGCCCGGTTGTGGCGCGTGGTCATAGCTGTCGGGTACTGCGGTGAGTACGGCCGATTTTCGTGTCATGTCGTTCACTGCGTGATGCCTGTATTTTTATTGCCGTAGAGTTCAAGTTTTCGAAGACCCAGAAAGGCGCTGAGCGTGCCAAGGTGGAGGCAGCCGCGCAGGGCTGCCCTGTTGCGCCGGACCGGGTTGAATGCGGACAGGGCGGCAGAGGCGGCGCAATAGGCGGATTTGGCCAGTGCGAGCGATACACCCTTGATGGTGGCAACCGCTCCGGTCTGGCGGCGCAGAAGCCGTCCGTGGGTCTGGCCCATCCGGTAGCGGCGGGTGGCCAACCAGGAAAACCGCGCCCGCTCGGGCAGGACCTTTTCGTGGACCAGTGCGTCGGGAGCGTATTCGATCCGACCGCCAGCTTCGTGAAGCTGGGCAAAAAACGCGGTGTCTTCGCCACCGCTGCGACCCAGTGCCAGATCGAATTCCAGACCGTCACAGGCCGCATGGTTGCGGTCGATCATCACGTTGCAGGAGTAGCCGGTTCTGATCTCGCCGTCGACATAGACAGGTCCGGTGGAATGCAGGTCGGCTTTCGGCATCCAGTCCGGCGTCTTGCCGTCATAAACGGCACGAACCGGTCCGAGGATGGCGGCGGCTTTCTTTGCGACCAAAGCCTTGTGAAGGTGGCGCACCCAGTCCGCGCTGGCCGTTTCGTCGTCATCGAGAAAGGAGAGGTATCGCGCGGTGGAATGGTTGAGGGCGGCATTGCGGGCGATCGAGATATTGCCCTTGGGCGCGTGGATGTATGTGACCGGAAGTGCCTTGGTGGCAGCGTATCGGTCGACCAGCGGTTTGGCACTTGGTGTTTCGTCGTTGTCGATCACCAGGATGGACACCGGCAGGTCCGCCATGGTGCCGTCGAGCGAGTGCAGCGCCTCGGTCAGGCTGTCCCTGCGGTAGGTGCAGATGCAGATGTCGATGGTTTCGGTGTATGGCATGATCACGCGGGCCTCTGAACGAACAGGTGGCGCGGTTGCAGCGCATGGCGCCAGAACCCGTAGGACCAAGCGATGTGCATCACCATGGCCATCGGCGCGACCAGAAGAAGCGAGGCATCCCGTGCCAGCCATGCCCGCTCCAGCGCCATCGTCAGGCAATAGGACACCCATGCGATGGCGGGCAGGGCAAAGAACGGGCTGAGTGGCACGAGATAGGCCAGCGCCACCAAAGGCAGGATGGCGATGGCCTTGATCTGTCTGAGGTTTGGCTTGGATCGGTGTTTCAAGAGGTTCTTCGACCGACCCGCGCCGAAGTTGAGGTACTGGCGGAAAAGTGCGCCGATGGTCTTGCGCGGAAAATACGTGACCTCGGTCATGGCGGTAAGCCAGATGCGATGACCTGCCATGGCAAGGCGGTGATCGAGTTCGGCATCTTCGTTATGGCTGAAACTCGCGTCATAGCCGCCGACGGCGCGGAAGGCGTCGAGCGTCATAAGCGCGTGATGCCCGTGATCCACGTATTCGCCTTCGGCTTTCAACCTGTGTTTGGATCCGCCGTTTCCGACAGGCGCGTTCTGGGTCGCCGCGATGGTGCGCTGGATCAGGGTTTCGCCCCTGGCGGTCATGCTGACCACGACGCTTGCGGCACCCGTGGCCTGTGCTTCGCTCAACAGCGTGTCACAGTAATCTTCGGGGTAAGCGGCGTGGGCGTCGATCCTGATAAGGTGTGTCGCATCCTTGCCAAACGCCGCGACAGCCCGGTTGATCGCGGCGCTTTGTATGCGATCGGGATTGTCCAGAAGATGCAGGTGGGGATGTGCGGTGGCCTCTGCCGCGACGATCTTTTGCGTGCCGTCGCTGCTTCCGCCGTCTGCAACAACGATGTCACCGCCAAGCCTTTCCTGTGTGCGGATCAGCCACGACAGGACAGCCTTGATATGGCGCGCCTCGTTCAGGCAGGGCACGACAAACAGGGGTGTGATCCGGGAAGGATCGGTGCAGGACGTCGATGGCATTCTGCCAGCCTTTTTGCGGCGCAGCATTTTCGCGAAACTTGAGCTCGCGATGTGCAACGGACGCCCCCGCCCGATATGTCTAACTGCTATGCATTCATGAGAAAAAACAAGCAGAAGGTGGTCGGTTTGCGCGCTGGTGGCAGGTTTTCGCCCATGTGTGGCCGGGATTTCTGGACAACGCCTGAATATTGGTCAAAACCGAAACGCGGGGGCGTTACGCAGGTTAGGCGAACGCTATGCAAGGCGCAGTTCTGGTCGTCCATTCCTTTAGCTATCCGTTCATCCGGAACGTGGCGCATTTCATCCACGAAACGCTTGGTGACAGCTTTGAGAAAGGTGCCGCGCTTTCGATCCGCGAGGCCGTGGATGAAGCGGAATTCGAGGAAAATACCGCTGTTTTCATTATCGGAGAGACTTTTCCGCCGTTTCAGCGGCAGGATGGATGCCGGTATTTCTATCTCAATTTTTCGGTGGTGAGTGTTCTTGGCCGCCCCTGGGAAACAGGGCTGGCGGCGCGGCGCGCCATCCGTCACAAGCGCAAGATGCTGGCGGGGCGGTTGAGTTCGTTCGACGCTATGCTGGATTATTATCCGCCGCAGACGCGGGTTTTGCAGCGCCAGTTGGGTTTGCCCGTGCTGGGGTTCGACGTTGCGACGGTTGCGCCCGCAAAGGCGCTTGCTATGCGCGAGCGTCGTTACGATGTCTGTTTCGTGGGAAGTCTGAACGCGCGACGGAGGGCGGTCTGTGATGCGATTCGGGACAGGGGGCTATCCATGTCGCCGTCAAAAGATATCGTGATCGAAGATGCAGCAGCGCAATCGCGGGTCTGTCTGAACGTCCATTCGGTCAGGTCGCATCATTTTGAAACGCCGAGGTTTCTGGCCGCTTTCGCTACGGGCACGCCGATGGTGACCGAACCGAGCTTTGGTGCCAGTGGCATCGTCGATCTGAGCCATGCGGTCGAAGACAGGTGCGACGCGCTTCCCGACGCGGTGGAGCGGCTCTTGTCTGAAGAAGACCGTCTGGAAGAGATGGGGCAGAATGCGCGGCACTGGTATCTGGAAAGCTATCTGCCCCGCGCACGCAAAAACTGGCGGGAAACCTGCGAACGATTGCAGCGCCTTGAGTTTGGCGGTCGGGCGGTTGCGTGAGGTTTCTGCTTGCCCTTTCGGAATACTAGTGTCCTAGTTACCGTCAAAGAGACTTCAGGGGTGAGCGATGAGCGTGAAGAACTATTTTCCGGCTGACGAAGGCGAGATGACGGAAGTTGATGCGGGATTGAAGCGCAAGGTCGGCGCCTACAACGACAACCTGATGTGTGTCGAGGTTCATTTCGAGACCGGGACGATTGCGCCGCTTCATAGCCATCCCCACGAGCAGATCACCTATTGTGTCTCGGGCAAATTCGAGTTCGAGGTTGGGGACGAGACCTACATCGTCTCGGCCGGCGACTCGCTTTATAAGCAGCCCAACATCGTTCACGGCGCAAAGTGCCTGGAAGCCGGAACACTTTTGGACATGTTCACCCCGCACCGCGAAGATTTCGTCTGATCTTACAACGCCCGCCTGCGGTTGAGCGGCGGGTCCGGGCAGATCAAATTTTGCCAAGTTGGGGTGTTTTGGGGCAGGATCACTGCATCCCAATTTTGATTTGAGCGAGAAATTTGATGAAACAGGCTGTCGTCATTTTGCACGGCATGGGCGAACAGATCCCCATGCAGACCGTCAATTCCTTTGTCGATGCGGTTTGGACAAAGGACAAATCCCTTGTCAACGAAGGCCGTCCCGACCCGCGCACCGGTGCCAAGCGGACCGAGAATGCATCGTGGTCGAAACCCGATACGCGCAATGCCTCGCCCGAGTTGCGGCGGATCACGACCGAACAGGATGTGAACCGCAATCAAACGGATTTCTACGAATTCTACTGGGCGCATCTGATGCATGGCACGACGCTGGAGCACGTGAAGGCCTGGGTGCTGGATCTTTTGTGGCGCGATCCGTCCTCGCGTGTGCCGGGGCGGGTGTTTCATGCCTGGGTGCTTTTGTGGATCCTGACGTTGCTGGTTGCCGGTTTCTTTGTCTGGAGCCTGTTGCCGGACGATGGTGGTGCGCCTTCGGCGCTGGTGTCCGTTGTGATGGGGATCGGCAGCCTTGTCGTCGCTGCCTTCGTGTCCAACGTGCTGGTCAAACGGTTCGGCGATGTGGCGCGATACGTCAAGGCACGGCCCGAGAACATCGGGCGTCGTCAGGAAATCCGGGAAACCGGTGTCAGGCTTCTGGATGGGCTGATCGCCTCAGGCGACTACGACCGCATCGTTGTCGTGGCCCATTCGCTTGGCACGGTGGTGGCCTATGACGTGCTGGCGATGCTTTATGACAAGTACAACGGACAGTTGGACCTGCCGCGTGCCGTCGGCAAGCCGCTTCAACCCGAACGGCACAAGTTGGAGGAAATGATCCGGGACGCTGCCGGGCTTGCCATGGCGGATGGAACCACAGGAAGCGGCGTGCCCCTGGACATCGACGCCTTTCAGCGCCAGCAGGCGCGAGTTCGCGATGAGTTGGCCGAACAGGGCAATGGCTGGATCGTCAGCGATTTCATCACGTTAGGTTCGCCGCTGGTCCATGCCGAATTCCTGATGGCGGAAAGCGAGCCGGACTTGCGGCAACGCCAGGACAGTCGCGAGATGCCGACCTGTCCACCGGTTTTGGAATACGACGGAACGACCAAGTTGCGGCATTTCACCTATGATTCCAAAGACCGGCGAAAGCGTGAGCCCGAGCATCCCCGCGTTCCCCATCACGCCGCACTTTTTGCCAGCACGCGCTGGACCAACATCTATTCGGACGAGCGAATGATCTATCAGGGAGACCTGATTTCCGGGCCTCTTGCCAAGGCTTTCGGTCCGAAGATCGGTGCCAAGGTGATTTCGGGCATTCGCGACATTGCCGTTCTGCCTGCACTGGATGACACCGGTGCACCTGCCGAGGGGCATCGCCGTCTTGCGCTGACGCACAACCACTATTGGAACATGGATGCCCGGAGTGAGACCGGGGATGTGGAAGTGCCGCACCACATCGAGACCCTGCGCGTGGCCTTGGATATTCATTGCAAGAAATAGCTGTCAGGCGGGCAGTTCGACGGCGGTTGAGTAACAGTCGGACGCGTCACTGCGGAAGAGAGCGACGCAGCCTTGCGGCAGATCCTTGGCGACCCAGTCCAGAACCTTTTCCTTGTCGGTGGTGGCACCCGTCCGCTCTGCCGTCATCGTGAAGTAGAGGTTGAGGTCATCGTCGCCCCGCGCCTCGGCGATGGCCTTCAAAGTTGCCACGTCCGGGTTTCCATCCTCTCCGCAACCGGTGAACAGGTAGTTGTCGGCGGTCACCTTGCGAAAGAAACCCGGTTCAAGCCGGTTTCTGGTGTCAGATTGCGTGATCGCCATCAGGTTTACGTGGAAAGGGTCTTCGGTCGCGGTTGCCTCACTTTGATCGAGGTACCCTGCGTTGATCAGGGCTGACGTGATGCGGTGCCCGGTGGCGTTTCCCGAAATCAGGATGGATTGATCGCCCTTTCGGGCCAGGATGATCGGCGCGGCATCCTGTACATTGCCAGCATTCCCATGTGGCCACAGAACTTCGATCGATAGTCCGTTGCCCTGTGGGATGGCTTTTGTGTCGGACCGCAGGTCGGGTGGATCGAAAGGCGTGTTGATCTCGATACCCTGCGACCGGGCAATTGCGAGAATTTTCTGTTCGAACCCGCTGTTCGGTTTGTCGCCGCAGTTCAGCCAGAGCGTTTCGGGGATGACCTTCAGGTCACCGCTTTCGATGTGATCGAAGAACACCGCGAGTTCGCCAAGCGAGTCGGCTTCCATACGGCTTGCCAGCACCATGTTCAGAGGAAGGTCTTCGCGTTCGCCGCGCAACTGCTCCAATCGGGGGCGGAGGCTTTTTTCAAACGTTCCTGCCCCGCCACAGTCGATCAGGATGTGGGCCGTGGAGTCTCGCGTCGGTCCGTAGTGAAGAACAAGGCAGCTACCGTGACATGCACGGACAGCTTCCAGTACGAAAGTCATCGTCAATCCTTGAGGTCATGAAACAGGTTGCTGCAAATGCCGGGCCCTAAATGTGGGAAGTGTAGATCAAGCCGGTCGCGACGCAAAGCGCGGATCTGTGCAGTTTGCCGGTTGTCAGGGCCGTGTCCCTGCCGCCATGTCCTTGGAAAACCGCCATTTACGGGCTTCGACTGGGCGCTTTCATGATCCATAAGCACTACATGGCGAAACCGGAGAAAACCGTGCCCGGAAAACCAAATGTCACGCTGACCCTGACCCGGTTGTCCGAACCTGACGCGCTGCTGGAAAAGGTACTGGGCCGGCTTGCCGCGCAGACCGGGGTTTCGGGCGAAATCCTTTTGATCGAGCAGAAGACGGATAGTGCGGTAAAGGCCGAAGCCTTTTCCAACGCGAATTGGACCGGGCGTACGATTATGCGGTCCTTGCCGGGATTGTCGGCGGCGCGGAACCTGTCGCTGGAAGAGGCCGCCCATGACATCGTTCTGTTTTGCGATGCGGATGCCCTGGCACGGGATGGATGGGCAACGGCGTTGCGAGATGCCTTGTCAGAGCCTGATGTGGCCGTCGCCGGATGCCGCATTCTGCCGGCCTGGAGCGGTGATGCGCCGCTTCTGGCAAGCTCGCGGGTCGTGCTGGATCAGTATTCGCTTTTCGATCTGGGCGAGGGAACGTCGGAGGCGACACGGGTTGTCGGGGCGGGGTTCGGAGTGGATCGCGGGAAATGCCGCGACGAAATGCGTTTTGACGAGACCCTGGGGCGGCGCGGCGGGCGGTTGTTTGGCGGCGAAGAGACCGATCTTTGCAGGCGTGTGGCAGAGGCCGGGGGCCGTATCGTCTATGTCGGCAAAGCGGTCGTCGATCACGTCATCCAGCCGGAACGGATGCGCGTTTCATGGGTGATGAAGCGACTGTTCTATGCGGGCCTCGGGCGTGGCGCGGCGGGCGGAGCACCAAGTCCTTCACGCAAGCCCGATTGGGGCGATTGGTTGTTGCTGCCGGTGATCCTGCCACCCTATGCCCTGGGCTGGCTGGTCAGTCGCTTTCGCGGTCAATCGAAGTAGTCGCCCCAGATGCGATAGTCTTTCGCATAGAACCGTTCCAGCGCAGCGCGGGCGTCGGCGGACAGGTCATCCACCGAGACCTTCGGCCCACCGGTCTGCTCGTGCGGAATCTGAAGGGCGACACCGGCGTCGGCCACCAGTTGGGTGAACTTCTCCATCTCGGACAGTTTGAAGATATGCGCAAACCTTTCAGGCTTGTTCCCGAGAAAATAGCAATGAGGAGAAAAGTGATGAAAAACATCATCGTTCAGTTTGCTATAGGCTTCAAGATTGCAGAAAAAACTGTTCATGTCGGGATCGCGGGATAGATCGGCTTTTTCGAACTCTGCGATTGGAGTTTTTTCTAAGTCATGTTGATGCAGAATTCGGTTGCGATAGCCGGATACGGCGCGTTTGATCGGATCGCGCACCATGCAGAACCATTCGCTGTTTGGCCACTTGATACGGGCAATCCATGGTTTGAAGCGATTGCTGGTATACACCATGTGGACATGCAGCGGCACATTCGGGTCGATCACCGTTGCATATTTAGTCGGGTCGTTGTGCTGTAAAATTCCTGTTTTGATTGAGGTGCAGGCCACCTTCGGAACCGGGAAGTAAACGAACTTCGTTCCTTTTATTTTGACTGGCATGGGCTTGTCCGTTCAATACGCATCTGCAACGGACTCCGGTTCGATCAGCGATCCGGGAAAACCTTTACGGATTGCGATCTTGTCGTCCTCGTAGCTTTGGTTGAGTGTCAAACATTCTTCCTCGGAAAACAGGGTGAAGGTACTGTCGCCGTCGCTGGCACTATCTTTCGTTGTGGTGCGGATACCTTTGCGATTCCAGCGGCTTCCGGCCATTTTGGCTACATGGCCAGCCGCGGGTCTTTTTGTGGCAACAGGATCCGAGATGTGGGGAAACGACTGGATCGAGATGCCGGTCAGCATCTCGGTCAGGGCCTGCGCATTGTCGCGGTAAATTTCGTAGGGCCAGATGGTCAGGGGAGCGTACGGAAACCTGGCCTTCAGGCGGCTCACAAGGTTGCACCAAGGCGTCGATTCTTCCAGCCATGACGCACGGGCTCTTTCAATCGCGACTTTTTTCGGGTGATGCCGCAAGGCTTCGGCGATGACAGAGGTTGCGAATTCGCCGGGGTTTCGGATGGATAGGAAAAAATGCACCCGATCGCCATCGGGAAGATCTTTCAGATTTTCAAGTCGATGTTCCATCTGCTTGTAGGGGGGTGCCTCGCAGCCTTCCCATGCTTCGCCGATCCAGTTTTCCTCGGACAGGATCACGCGGTCTTCGCCATCGTTCAGATTGCCAAGCATTTCGCCCAAGGAAATGGGACGGGCACCCATCAGTCGGCGTCTGAAACCCGGTGGCCGAAGGATGTCGCCCGTAGATGCGCGCAGGATGTCAGTCGGCACATGTCCGATTCCTTTCGAAGTCAGCGTAGGGCCGAGCGCTTCGAGCACTTGTTGCAGATGGGTCGTTGCCGTCTTGTGGACGCCAAGATGAATGCGCCATTCGGTCACTATGTCATACCTGCCGCATGTTGCAGACTTGATGGCACCCTGTCTTGAAAGCCCAATTCCCTCTCGCGATAAGGATTGCCATGACCTCTCCGCAGATATCCATCGTGACGCCAGCCTTCAATGCTGGTGCCTTTATCGCGGAGACGATCAACAGCGTCCAGTCGCAATCCCTGACCGATTGGGAGCATATCGTGATCGACGATGGTTCGACCGATGACACGGTCGCGGTTGTCGAAGGGGCGAAGGATGACCGGCTGATCCTGATCCGCCAGGAAAACGCGGGACAATCGGCGGCCCAGAACAAGGGTCTGGCAAGAGCGCGAGGTGCGCGGGTTGTCATGCTGGATGCCGATGATCTGTTGCGTCCCGAGGCCCTGGTGCGGTTGTCGGCGGCGCTTGACGATCATGCCGAAGCTGTTCTGGCATACGGCAAAAGCTGGTTGATAGACCCCAAAAGCAAGCCGATCGGAACGCGTCAGGTCCTGGCGTTTCAATCGCGGAGGGTCGGGTTGGAAGACCTGTTGATTCAGAATCCGATCGCCTCGGGCGGTGCCGCGATGATCCGCACCGAAGCTTTGCGCGCTGTCGGAGGGTTCGATCCCGAGATCCGCATGGCGCAGGATTGGGAGTGCTGGTGTCGGCTTGCGGTCGAGGGGCCCTTCGTCGCGATTGGCGGTGCCGCGGTGCTTGAATATCGCCTGCATCCGATGAGCGTTTCGCGCCTGGATGCCCAGATGCCGGAAAAGTCGGACCTTGCCATCGAGAAGATCTTTTCGAACCCGGGTGTCAAGGCAAACGTGCCTGCGGCGCGGCTGTTGCAGTTGAGGCGACGGAGTGACGGCTTTCGATGGTATCTTGCCGCTCTCGAGACGCTGCGCCTTCATCAAACCACGCGCGGTCGCAGGTTGTTATGGGGCAGCCTCAAACGCGATCCTTTTCGCTGGAGGGCCTGGGTTCTGTTGTTGCTGACCTGTGTTGGCGGCGTCCCTCACTGTGTCGGAAAACGTATCGGGATTCCGGCTCGAAAGGGCAGGGACTAGTTTGCGTTCCTAAGTGCGCCGATGATCGAGGGATCAAACCCGAGTTGGCGTCGAACCGCGAACCAGATTGCCAGGTTCCAGACCACGATACCGCAGGACATCGCCATCGCCGCGCCCATTGCGCCCTGACTTGGGATCAGAACCGCGCCAAGTGCGATGTTCACGGCAAGGCCGAGGATCTGGGGCCAAATGGCGAAACCCGCCTTGTCCGACATGGTCAGCAACAGTCCCGTGGGACCGCAGGCCGCGTTGAACACCTGTGCGGCGCCGATCCAGATCAGGGCGGATGTCGTAACGGTAAAGGCGGGCCCGAAAAGACCCAGAATCCATTCACCCATGACGACAAGCGCAACGGCCGACAAGAGGGTAAAACCGGTGGTGGCAAGGGTGACTTTCCGGGTCACGGCTTGCAGGCGCTCGTATTCGCCCGTTGTCCAGAACTCGGTGATGCGCGGGCCGAACCGGACCGCGACCGATTGCGAGGCAAGCATCAGCACGGGTGCCACGCGCGCGATCGGCTGGAACAGCCCGGTCTCCTCGGCCCCGGCCCACCACGTCAACATGATCGTGCTGATTTCCGACTGAAGCAGCGCGACGACGGCGACGACGAGAAATGGAAAGGCCATCGAGACAATCTCTTGTGGCGGAAAGGGCGCTCCGTCTTGCAGATCGGGCAATCTCTGACCCGCTGCACGAAGGGCGAACAGGGCGGCTAGACATGTGGCGGCGAAAAGGAAGACCAGGTATGCGGTCGGCGAGAGTTGTGAAGACGATGCAAGCGCACCGCCAAGCACGGCGACCATCATGGCGGGTCGAAGGATCCCGATCGGAATGAGCGAAAGGGCAATGGCACCGAAGCCGCGCAGGATGCCTTGAGTTTGAAGCGCAAGTGCGAGTGCGGGAAAGATAAAGGCCACGAAGATGATCGGCACGGGGCTGTCAGCAAAAAGCAGTGTGCCGCCCAGCCAGAGAACCGCGCCGATGGCAGAGGTCAACAGAACCATGCGGCGCACAGAGGTTATGAAACCTTTCAGTCTTTTGTCGTCCTTCTGGGTCACGGAACGCGCGACTTCGCGGGCAGCAAGTTGCTGGGTTCCGACCATCGCGATCATCGCAAGGATAGTGGCCAGCGACATCACATAGGCAATCGTTCCGTATCCTGATGGGCCAAGCGCCCGGGCCGTCAGGATGGCCTGCAAGGTGACCAGGCCAAGGCTCAGAAGGCTGAGGATCATCGACACGGCAGAGCCGCGCGCAACCGGCCCGGACATGAGCGAAGAGAGGGCATTCTTGACCATGACGCTTCTTAACGGACCGGGTGCACTGCGGAAATCCCCGCATTCGCAGCGCCTGGCAATCGTGACTTCCCCGGTACATGGGAAATCGGTGTGCAAACGCTGCGTTGCCCCGGCATCGGCGCGTCGGCACGGAGGAACGGGCCAGTAAGGTGCCGAAGATATGGGACTTTGGCAGACGAACGGACGTGACTGCCTTGCAAGCCGCAGTTGTGACTGCCATTCAGAGGCCAACCGAGGACGGAGGTTTCCATGAAAGACGACAAAAGCCGCGTTTTTCGCGATGCGCATCAGGATATCGAGACCGCGCGGGACATTCCCGACACGCCTCAGACCCGTGCGCCCGCCTATCGCCTGGCATTTGCCGACCCGGACTTTCTTTGTCGCGACGAGCTGAGGCCGGTCCGCTTGCAGCTTGAGCTTTTGAAGCCAGAGATGCTGATGAGCGAATACGGCATTAATTCCACGGTGGTTTTGTTCGGCGGTGCCCGCATTCCCGAACCGGCCAAAAAGGACACGGCGCGGACCGAAACGCTGGCCGAACTCAGCCGTTTCTACGACGAGGCAAAGACCTTTGCCCGCCTGATCACCGAACGCTCGCTGGCCGAATCGAACGGTGGAAAAGAGAACGTCGTGGTGACCGGTGGCGGTCCGGGCGTGATGGAAGCCGGGAACCGTGGGGCGGAGGAGGCAGGCGGCGTGTCGATCGGGCTGAACATCGTTCTGCCGCATGAACAGGCGCCGAACAGCTATGTGACGCCCGATCTTGCCTTCAACTTCCACTACTTCGCGATCCGCAAGATGCATTTCCTGATGCGGGCTGCCGCGATTGCCGTCTTTCCCGGCGGTTTCGGGACGTTGGATGAATTGTTCGAAAGCCTGACGCTGATCCAGACCGGGCGCATGAAGCCGGTGCCGTTCCTGTTGTTCGGCAAGGATTTCTGGACGCGGATCATCGACTTCAAGGCGCTGGCCGATGCAGGAACGATCTCGGACCGCGATCTTGAGCTTTTCCGTTTCGTCGATAGCGCCGAAGAGGCCATCGAAGCGATGGACAACTGGGAGCCGCACGACCGCCGCGACAGCATTCCGGGGCGTGACAGCTAGGAGATCGCGATCATGAAACTTGTACTTTTTCTGTTGATCGGTCTGGCTGCCGGGTGGCTTGCGGGCGAGATCATGAAATCCCGCCGCGGCCTTGTCGCCAACCTTGCGGTCGGCGTGGTCGGGGCCATTATCGGCGGTTTCCTGGGCAATCTTGTCGGGTTGGCCGCGACCGGATTGATCGGTGCGCTCGTGCTCGCAACACTGGGGTCGGTCTTGCTGTTGTGGGTGCTGAACCGGGTGAAGTAACTGCCAGGTTCAGAACCCTAGTGCCCGCCTTCCTCTTCCTCTTCGTTCGGTTCGGGAAACTCAGGCATCACGAAGGGGGGTGCGCTCAACGATTCCCTGATGCGTTCGCGCTGCGCTTCGGCCTCTTCTTCTTCGCGGTCGATCTGCTCTTTCAGCGCGCGGAATGCGGCGTCTGCGGCGGCCGTGCCATCGGAGCGCAACCAGGTATTTCCTGCCAGAATTTCCTTGTCCGGGAGGATGCCCGCCGCGCAGCGTCCTGCAACGACTGAAGCAACCGAAATGGATTTCGGCGTCAGAATGAACATGTAATCACCGACATTCAGGCCATAGGGCCGAGCAATGGCAGCGAGGTATTCGGCTTTGACGTGGACATCGACGCTATAGTCGTTCTTGTAGTTTTCGAGCAGCCTGTTCCAATCGAGCCTGAGCGTCATGTTTGGAAACTTTTCCCGCAGGGCAAGGTTGAAGGCGTCTGCCGTCAGATCGGCAGCGGCGTACCACAGCTTGGAAATATCAAAAGGACCATAACCAAAGGCCGTCCATCCGAAGCGGGGCGCAATCAGGAATTCGGTTTCGGCCTTGTAGCTTTCACGTTTGAATGGTTCGCCTGTCTGGGTATGACAGTTCCAGCTATAGATCAGCTTTTGAGCCTCAAGCCGTTTGAGTGCCGATTCCAGGGGGTCGCTATGCAGCGGGATGTCCATGGGTGGTGCATGGACCAACTGGGTTGAGGTGATGTCGAGACGAAGTTTGCCGATCGAAATTTCCATAACTACCCCCAATTAAATAAAGGTAGCTTAGCATCCCGGTGACCCGATCCCTAAGCGTCAATTTTTTCGGCGGGTTCGCGTCTGTCGCGAGTGGGGCTGCGGCTCAGTCCAGCCCGGCTTCGGCGGCGATGGCGGCCCGGCTTTTCCGGGCGCGTTCGGTGGCCGATTTCAACTGACCGCAGGCGGCCATGATATCTTCGCCGCGCGGGGTGCGGATCGGGCTCGCGTACCCGGCCTTGTAGACGATGTCGGCGAAAGCCTCGATCCGGGACCAGTCGGACCGTTGATAGGGTGCTCCGGGCCATTCGTTGAAGGGGATCAGGTTGATCTTGGCGGGGATGCCGCGGATCAGCTTGACCAGACGGCGGGCGTCTTCGTCGCTGTCGTTCACGTCTTTCAGCATCACGTATTCAAAGGTGATCCGTTCCGAATTCGACAGCTTCGGATAGGCACGCAGGGCGTCCAGAAGTTCGGCGATGTTCCAACGCTTGTTGATAGGGACCAGTTTGTTGCGCACCTCGTCGGTGGTGGCGTGGAAGCTGACCGCCAGCATACAGCCGATTTCCTCGGCAGTGCGGGCAATCTCGGGCACCACGCCGCTGGTCGACAGGGTGATACGGCGGCGCGACAGGGCAATGCCTTCGCCGTCCATCGCGATCTGCATGGCGTCGCGCACGGCCTCGAAGTTGTAAAGCGGCTCTCCCATGCCCATCAGCACGATGTTTGACAAAAGCCGCGGGCCGTTTTCGCCGGTGCCGACACCCGGTTCAGGCCATTCGCCAAGATCGTCGCGTGCCAGCATAACCTGGCCGATGATCTCACCCGCCGTCAGGTTGCGCACCAGTTTCTGGGTGCCGGTGTGGCAGAAAGAACAGGTGAGCGTGCATCCGACCTGGCTGGAAATGCAGAGCGTGCCGCGATCTTCTTCGGGGATATAGACAACCTCGACCTCGTGACCGCCCGCGATCCGCACGAGGTACTTCCGGGTGCCATCGTCGGAAAGCTGTCGGCTGACGACCTCGGGCAGGGCGATGGTGAAACGCTCGGTCAGTTTCGCGCGAAAGTCCTTTGACAGGTTCGTCATGGCGTCGAAATCGCGCACGCCCCAGTGGTAAAGCCACTGCCAGATCTGGTTGACCCGCATCTTCAGTTGCTTCTCGGGCGTCCCCGCATCGGCAAGTGCGGCGCGCAACCCGTCGCGCGTCAACCCGATCAGGTTCACGCGGCCATCGCTTTCATCCGCCTTGCGGGGGATGGTCAGCACGTCCTGGGTTATCGGCGCTTCGGGTTTCATCGGCTTACTTCAAAGGATCAAGAGGCGCATATAGGGGAAGAATCGGCAATTGCCAAACACTTCCGTTTCGTCCCGACGTCGGGACGATTTGAACATTGCTGCACTTCTTCCCGTTGAAAATACCTCGGGTGAGGCCCGCAAGGGCCGGGGGCAGAGCCCCTTCAGCCGTCTCAGCCCGTGCAGCGCGTTTCGGCTTCGGCGATCATCGAGGTTGCGCCCAAGAGCGAGAACGTGTCCTTGGTCTGCGTTCCGCGGGACGAACGGGCGGTGATCGTGGCATCGACGCCGCGCTTGATCGCCGTCATGATCTTCTGGTCATCGTCGGGAGTTGCGGGCCAGGCGTATTCGCCTTCGGTGAACAACTCGAACGTCGTGCCGCCGATGTCGAGCGTCGCGGTCGATCCTTCGGCAAAGGGATAGCCGCCGGTAAAGCTGATCTCGCCCGCAACGCTTTGCTCGGGCCGGTATGTCACGAACAAAAGGATGTCGCCCCGCCGTACGGAAACGACACGTCCGTCGCGGGTGTTGACGGTTTCCTTCGGCGCGGTCACCGCCCAGCATTCCTTGGGATCGGCGCCTTCAAAGACCGCCCAGTCGGTTTCGGCGGCGACCCGGTTGGATTCGCTTTGTGCCAGGGCGGCGCCCGCAAGACCAATCGCCAGAGTCGCTGTCGAGAAAATTCGTCCTGTCGTCATCTTGTTGCCTTTGCCTCGTTTCCGGTCGCGCGGTTCAGGCCGCGCGTTTACGCTGGAATGCCCCTGTCCATTAGGGAATCAATACCGTATCTCGGGTCAAAGAGTGAAGCCCCCGCAGGCAGAATTTCGCCGCGTCATGATGGAGAGCGCCTTGAGCCGAAGTGTACCGCTTGTCGAGATCACCCGTGGCGGGTTCGTGGAGTCCGTTCACATGGGCCATGCGGTCATTTGCAACGCCGAAGGTGCGGTGCTGGAGCATTGGGGCGATCCCGAAATCGTGATCCTGCCCCGGTCCTCGGCAAAGATGCTGCAGGCCCTGCCGCTTTTGGAAAGCGGTGCCGGAGCGCATCTGTCGCGTGAGCAACTGGCACTGGCCTGTGCGTCGCATAGCGGGGAAGAGCGGCACGTCAGTCGCGTCGGTGCCTGGTTGACCGACCTTGGCCTTGGCGCGGATGATCTGATCTGCGGGCCGCAGGCATCGCAGGACAAGGCCTTGCGGCACGAGATGATCCGGAACGGGCAGGCCCCGACGCGGGTTCACAACAATTGTTCGGGCAAGCACGCGGGGTTCTTGACGCTGGCACGGCACATCGGGGCGGATCTCGGTTACGTCGATCCGGCCAATCCGGTTCAGGTCGCCGTGCGTGCGGCGATCGAGGAGACCTGTGAGGAAGCCAGCCCCGGTTTCGGGATCGACGGTTGTTCGGCCCCGAATTTCGCGGTGTCCTTGCGTGGTTTGGCGCGTGGCATGGCGCAGTTCGCAACGGCAGGCCAGGGCAGCGGGGCGCGGGATGGGGCGATGGCGGCCCTGCGAGACGCGATGATCGCCCATCCCAAACTGGTCAGCGGCGAGGGGCGGGCCTGCGCCATCCTTATGGAAGCGGCGGCAGGCAAGGCGGCGGTGAAAACCGGGGCAGAGGGCGTTTTCGTGGCGATCCTGCCGGAACAAAAGCTGGGGATCGCGTTGAAGATCGAAGATGGCGCGACCCGCGCGGCAGAAGTCGCGATTGCCGCCTTGCTTGCCCGGCTCGGCGTGATTGATACGGCTCATCCGATGCTGCACCGACCGATCCGCAACTGGGACGGGCTGGTGACCGGGGTGGAGCGCCCTGTCGCGACACTTGCCCATGTGACAAGGGGCTGAGATGGCCGATGACACCGATGACGCAACGCTGAAGACCGTGCTGGAGAACACGAAGACCATCGCGATGGTTGGTGCCTCGACCAATCCCGTGCGGCCGTCCCTGTTCGTGGCGACCTATTTCAACGGGAGGGGGCGCAGGGTCATTCCGATCAACCCTGCGCAGGTTGGCCAGACCTTGTTCGGCGAACCGGTCCTCGCCAACCTTTCCGAGATTGACGAAGGCACTGCCGTAGACATGGTTGATATATTCCGCCGCTCCGAAGCGGTGCCCGAGATCGTGGAGGAGGCCCTCGCGCACCTGATGCCGAGGCTGAAATACATCTGGATGCAATACAATGTCCGCCACGCCGAGGCCGCCGCCAAGGCGCGGGCCGCCGGGCTGATCGTCATCGAGGATCGTTGTCCCAAGGTCGAGCACATGCGGCTGTTGGGCGGCACCAATCTGGCGGGTCTTGGCGGCGGGCGTCTGTCGTCCAGATTGCCCGGTCGGGGCTAGTTGCCCTCGCTTTCCCCCCGCGCTATGTCGCGTCGAACCAGTTCAGGGGGAAACCATGTCCAACGCCCAGCTTGAAACCGCCATCGAAGCCGCCTGGGAGGCGCGCGACCAGATCACGCCCGCCACCAAGGGCGAGGCACGCGACGCCATCGAAGACACGTTGAACGCGCTTGATGGCGGCACCTTGCGCGTGGCCGAAAAGCAGGCGGACGGCTCCTGGCACGTGAACCAATGGGCCAAGAAGGCCGTTCTTTTGGGGTTCCGCCTGAAGGATATGGAAAAACAATCCGGCGGGCCGCAGGACGGCGACTGGTGGGACAAGGTGGATTCCAAGTTCCTTGGCTGGAAGAAGAAAGATTGGAAAAAAGCAGGTTTCCGTGCGGTGCCGAACTGCGTGGTGCGCAAGTCCGCCTACATCGCCCCCGGCGTCGTGTTGATGCCTTCGTTCGTCAACCTTGGCGCTTACGTGGACGAAGGCACCATGGTCGACACCTGGGCCACCGTGGGTTCCTGTGCGCAGATCGGCAAGGGCGTGCACCTGTCGGGCGGCGTCGGCATCGGTGGCGTGCTGGAACCGATGCAGGCTGGGCCGACGATCATCGAGGACAATTGCTTTATCGGCGCGCGTTCCGAAGTGGTCGAAGGCGTGATCGTGCGCGAAGGCTCGGTATTGGGCATGGGTGTGTTCCTTGGCCAATCCACCAAGATCGTTGATCGCGAAACCGGCGAAGTCATGTATGGCGAGGTTCCGCCCTATTCGGTGGTCGTTGCCGGGTCGATGCCATCTAAGAATGACATCAACCTTTATTGCGCCGTGATCGTGAAGCGCGTGGATGAAAAGACGCGGTCGAAGACCGGCATCAACGAGCTTTTGCGCGACTGATTGGTGCAAATCGTTAAATTTTCCCGTTTTTAGGGTGTGAGCGTCGCGGGTTGGACCGCGATTGCCTCTCGAAGGTCGTCGTTTCGCCATCGTTTTCTGCGACCAATCCGGGCATGATTACCAGTTTCGCGGAAGTTTTCCGCAGACGTCAGGCCGCAAGTGACCTGATAAGCGTTGTGCGGGCGCATCGAGGCGCATTGGTGCGCCTTTGCGCGTCCGATTCCGAACGTCACGACATCTGCAAGGTCGTCCGCGCCGGATGTATTCTACGTGGTCCCGAGGAATCCCGGCTTGCCAGCCAGCTTTTGCTGGCCGCTGCCTTGCCGGACGATGACTTCACTGCATTTATCGCGGCAACGTCCATCCTGATCGTGAACAGGTTGTCGGGCGGGTGGGGCGAAGACGATCTTTACTGGAATTGGGATGCCTTTGCCGCGCACTTCAGACTGGCCGAACCGGCTGAACGAGCGGCACTGATGAACGGGTTTCGCATGATGGATGCGGCTGGACTCGTTACGCTCGACACCGGGCCGACGGAGGAAGATTGCCTGACACGGCCCATGCCGGAGGTTGTTGAGGCCCTGGGGCAGGCGGATCCGCTGGATTTGACTTCGGCGATTTTGGCAGACGTGACACCGCGCGAGGCCGGACGTATCTGGCAGGGCAACTCTCGCGTCCCGCATTCCCCGCCGACGCTCGCTGCTTTTCGATACCTTTACGAACGACCAGTTTCCCTTGCACCGGAACTCCCGACCATGGCGCCATTGATCCCATTGGGATGACGGAGGCGCATGGACAATCCGCGCCGAACGACCTAGGTCGGCGGCATGGCAGGCAAAAAATCCGAACCGCAGGTTTTCACGCTTCTGGTCGAGGTCGGTCGCGGGCAGGGCGATGGCCTGCCCGATGGTGCCACGGGTGCGGCACTTCTTTGCTATTCCTCGGGCCGGGACGAAGCCGAAGCGGTCCGCGAAACGGTTGCGGTGTTGAAAAGCGCCGATCTGAAACCCCTTGATGTCACAAGCTATGGCACCCTGTCCGAGCGCGAGGCCGAGGGCCATGAGATCGGCGAGGATGACAGGGATTTGATGGCGCGCGCCCTGGCGGAAAACGCGGTGATTGTCGCTGAAACCTCGGTTTTGAAGGAAGAGAAATGACCGCTGTATTCCTGGATCTCGATGGCACGTTGATGAAGTCGCACACTGGGATTCTTTCGTCCCTGCGCCACTCGCTGAGACAGGTCGGTCGCGATGATCTGGCCGAAAGCGACCTGATGTGGATGATCGGGCCGCCGTTTCAGGACAGTTTTGCGAAGGTCGGGCTAAAGGATGTGGATGCCGCGCTTGAAGCCTACCGCGTACACTATCAGGCCGGGGGAATGTTCGAGGCCGAGGTCTATGACGGTGTGTTCGACGCACTTGAGACGATGCGGTCCGATGGTGCGCGGCTATATCTGGCCACTGCCAAACCCCATGCCTATGCTCGCCAGATCACTGCGCACTTTGGTATCGCGGATTACATGACGCGCGAATACGGGCCGGAGTTGGACGGCACGCGCAACTGGAAGGGCGATCTGTTGGCCTATGCGCTTGCCGAAACCGGCGAGGATCCCAAGCGTTCGGTCATGGTCGGGGACCGGCACCACGACATTGCCGCTGCCGCCGAGGTGGGGATGCCGAGCCTTGCCGCCAGGTGGGGGTACGGCGACGAACCGGAATGGACGGGCGCGGCCGCGATCCTGGATCACGTCAGCGCGCTTCCTGCCGCTGTCAGGGCGTTGGAAGGTTAGTCCACCCCCACGTCAGGCGACAAGGAGCCTGGCTTCAAAGCTTTTCAGTGTCGGTCGGGCGGCAGGGCCGTATCCTGCGCCAGTTTCTGGGTTGAGCTCCGGAAAAATCGTGCAGATTTCGGCGATGCGTTCGGCGTCAAAGCAATGGGCGGTCTGCGGGCCGGGCAGGAAACTTTCGCTCAGCAATCCATCCGACCAGATGACCTGATGGCGATCAAACAAAAGGTGGATATATTCGACCTGTCCGCCTTCCATCTTTCTGACGCTGCGCCCATCCACCAGATCCTGCGCGGCCACCAGAACCTCGTGCGTGCCGAACAGCAACTCGGCTTGCGCGTTCTGGATCAGTACCCGGTGAAGCGGTGAAACGGTGAGGGCTTCGTGCTCGCCGAAAGTGTTCGCCTCGATGCGCACAGGCGCCATCGGACCTTCCGCCGCCATTGTGCGCCGCCCGATCCACCGGATAGGTTGTGCGCCGTCGTCTCGCGTCATGACCTTTTGACCAATGCTCAGCGTTTCGACCGGCCTTTCGCCCCGTTCGGTGCGGATCATCGTACCGGCGGCAAAACAGGGTACGGTATCGACAATAATAAAGCCGACCGCCGTGTCGCCGGTGCTCGAGGCGACTTCGTAGGTGAAGGCAACGTCTTCCGAAACGTCATTGCCCACCATGTCAAGCGTACCATCAGCGTTCAGCGTGACGGTCTGTCCAGTGGTTAGTGTGACGCTATCGCCGGGCAGGACCGGAACGTCGTTGATATGCGTGATGACGACGGTGCCGCCGGTCAGGTTCAGGTCGTTGGCTTGTACGTCGACGGTTTTCGCATCGCCGGGACGCAACAACACGCGGTCTTCCACCGCGACGATCGTGCCCTGCACGCTGTTCGCGGCGATCAGTAGGTTGGAGTCATACTGGTTGTCCGAAACGTCGGCGACGCCAATCCTGAGCGAGTTGGTCACACCGGGGGTGACGGGGATGGTGACCGACATTGATACGGTGAAACCGTCCATTTCGGTATTGTATTGGTCACCGGTGTTCGAGCGAAACAGGTTGATGCCGCCTGACTGGTTGATATTGCCAACACTTGCCAACCCGTTGCCCGCGGCGAGCGGAACGACGTTGCCGTCGATCCAGACGCCAACCATGTCGTTGTAGATCGAGCCTGCGTATTCCGGGTATTCATCGGACGAGAATACGAACTCCATCGTGATGAAGTTGACCCCCGGGTCCGGCGTGAATTCGACTTCGAGATACGAGGCATCATATGTCGAAAGCCCCGCCAGATCGTTGAACCAGGGATTGTTGTTCGGCCCGCTGTTCGACGTGGTGGTGTTGGTATTGTAGTTTG
Source organism: Paracoccaceae bacterium (assembly GCA_965228905.1). Lineage (GTDB taxonomy): Bacteria > Pseudomonadota > Alphaproteobacteria > Rhodobacterales > Rhodobacteraceae > CALKXV01. The sequence goes on from CBDDII010000002.1 coordinate 70,282, forward strand.
ATTGCGATCCCGTGCTGGTAAAGGCGCGCACATCGCCGGTGGACAGGATCACACCGGTGTCGCTTGGCACGACCCCGGGCGAGATTGAATCGCCGTCAGAAAAAATGGCCGAGGCGTCTGTATCGCCGGTGTACGAGGCCCCGGTCACGGTGACACCATCACCAAAGATCGTGTTGGCCATGTTCATCGCCGATGCGAACCGGTTGTAGGTAAGCTCTACGCCTGCGACCATGTCTGCCTCATCTCAAAACGAGGCCGGGCACGCCGCCGAATGTTCGGTGACGCTTCCCTGAAGTCGCGTTATGCGGTCGGAGTTTTCTCCTGTCCCGCAACGATACCCTGCCTCGGGTTTCTTTTGCGAAACCATGCCCTTCGCCATGTCATCTGGGAAGTGGGGGCAGATCTGAATGACGGAAAAGGTGCTTCCCGTGTCACAGTGGGAATTGCGGCCCGCGCACGCATTCTGTAGCCACAGTCGCATGAGTATTGATCCTGTCGACCTGACCGCGCGGCTTGTGCGCTGTGCCTCCGTCACCCCCGAAGAAGGGGGGGCGATTGAACTGCTTGAGCGGCTTTTAAGCGATGCGGGCTTCGACTGCGCCCGCGCCGATCGCGGGGGCATCGCCAACCTGGTCGCGAGATGGGGCGAAAAGGGCGACCCGCGCACCTTCGGCTTCAACGGTCATACGGATGTTGTGCCGCCCGGTGATCCCGCAGACTGGTCCGTCGATCCGTTTTCCGCCGAGGTCCGTGACGGCTGGATGTTCGGGCGCGGGACGACCGATATGAAGTCAGGTGTTGCAGCCTTTGTCGCGGCAGCTGTCAATCTAGTGCAGGACGCACCGCCCGAGGGGGCGATCCTTATCACCATCACAGGGGATGAAGAGGGTGACGCGACGGATGGCACCACCGCGATCCTCGACCATATGGAGCGCGAAGGCGAAGCCATGTCCGTTTGCCTGGTGGGCGAGCCGACCTGTCCGGAGACCCTGGGCCAGATGATGAAGATCGGGCGGCGCGGTTCGATGACGGCCTATTTCACGGCGACCGGCGTGCAGGGCCATTCGGCCTATCCGCACCGCGCGCGGAATCCCGTGCCCGCACTGGCCCGGTTGGTTGACAGGCTGGCAAGCCACGACCTGGACAACGGAACCGAGCATTTCGACGCCTCGACCCTTGCCGTCACGACCTTCGACACCGGGAACCCGGCCAACAACGTCATCCCGGCCAGTTGCCGCGCCACGGTGAATATCCGGTTCAATGATGCCCATAGCTCTGAGACCCTGACGAATTGGTTGGAGGACGAGGCCGCGCGTGCCTCCACCGAAACCGGCATCGACATCGCAATGAGAACGCAGGTGTCGGGCGAGAGTTTTCTGACGCCGCCGGGGCCGCTCTCCGACCTTGTCTCAAGTGCAGTGGAGGCGGAAACCGGTGTCACGCCCGAGCTTTCCACCTCGGGTGGCACTTCGGATGCGCGTTTCATCAAGGCCCATTGTCCGGTCGTGGAATTTGGCCTTGTTGGTCAGACCATGCACCAGGTGGATGAGCGGGTCGAAGTGGCCCAAATCCCGGCATTGTCCGCCATTTATCGCCGTATCCTTGAGGGGTATTTCACGTGATCCGGCAGGCCGGTGCTGCGGATATGGAGGCGGTGCTATCCATTCGCGCTGCCGTCTTCATCGAAGAACAGGGAGTGTCAGAGGCCGAGGAACGCGACGGGCGTGATGGCGATGCGTTGCACCTGATCGCTTTCGACGGCGATCTGCCGGTTGGCACGGCGCGGATGCTGATTGATGGAACGACCGGCAAGATTGGGCGCGTGGCGGTTCTGGCCAGCCATCGCGGCACGGGGCTTGGCAAGGCGATCATCTGTGCGGCGCTTGATCTGTTGCGGAAAGAGGGCCTGGAACGGGCCAAGCTCGGCTCGCAGACCCATGCCATCGGGTTTTACGAGGGCCTTGGGTTCCGCGTCACCGGGCCGGAATACATGGATGCCGGAATCCCGCACCGGGACATGGTGCGCGACTTGTGAGGCGCCAGACGCTGATCGTCATGGTGAAAGAGCCGCGTGCGGGGCGGGTGAAAACGCGCCTTGGTCGCGAGATTGGCATGACGAACGCGGCATGGTGGTATCGGCATCAATTGGCACGGACGTTGCGCAATCTGCGCGATCCGCGCTGGAGCCTTGTTCTGGCCGTCAGCCCTGACGCTGCCGTTGCCAATCGGTGTTTTCCCGCCGGACTGGAGCGCATTCCGCAGGGGGGCGGCGATCTTGGCCAGCGGATGCGAAACGCGCTGATCGCGACCCCCGGTCCGACCCTGTTGATCGGTTCCGACATTCCCGGTGTCACAAGAACCCACATAGCCAAGGGCTTCAGGACGCTTGGCGATGCCCGAACCGTGATCGGGCCTGCGAAGGATGGCGGTTTCTGGCTTGTCGGCCTGAAGCACCCGGCTCAGGCCCCCCAAAACCTGTTCACCGGCACACGGTGGTCCCATTCCGAAACGCTTGCCGATACCTTGCCCAGCCTGCCGCATCCTGTTGCCCGCATCGACATGCTGGCCGATGTCGACACGGCGCGTGACCTCTGATCCCCCGCACCTTTCCCGCGTGACCTTGCCGCGCCTCCGTGCTACCCGGCGAACATGGCGCAGCTTCCTACCAAGCAGGACATTCTCGACTGGATCAGTGACAATCCGTCGCTGACGTCCAAGCGCGACATCTCCAAAGCTTTCGGCATCAAGGGATCGGACAAGATCGACCTCAAGCGGATGCTGAAAGAACTGCAGGAGGAGGGCCATCTTGAAAAGCGTCGCAAGACTTACCGTGATCCCGAGAGCCTTCCGCCGGTGTCCGTGTTGCAGGTCGAGGAACCGACCGCTGACGGTGATCTGACCGCGCGACCGCTGGAATGGCAGGGTGAGGGGCCCGAGCCTGTCGTCCTGTTGATCATGAAGGCCAGCGATCCGGCACTGGGTGAAGGCGACCGCATTCTTGCGCGACTTCAAAAGGTGAAGGGCGAGGATCACGCCTACGAAGGCCGTTTGATCCGGCGGATCGGCACCAATCCCCGCAAAATCCTTGGCGTCTTCCGCAAGACCGCCGAGGGTGGGCGCGTCCTGCCGATTGACAAGGGGGCGGCGCGTGAATGGCTGGTGCCTCCCGGAGCGACCCACGGTGCAAAAGATGGCGAGTTGATCGAGGCCGAACAGTCTGGTCCGAAGGGTCGAATGGGTCTGCCGCGCGCGCGTGTGATCACGCGCCTTGGCGACCCGTCGCAGCCCCGCGCGGTTTCCTTGATCGCCATTCACCAGCACGGGTTGCGCGATGATTTCCCCGACGACGCGGTGGCCGAGGCCGACGCGATGTCGCCCGCCGGGCCGGAGGGGCGCGAAGATCTGCGCGAGATGCCCCTTGTCACCATCGACCCGGCGGATGCCCGCGACCACGACGATGCGGTCTGGGCCGAGCCGGACACGAACCCCAAGAACAAGGGTGGGCATGTCCTTTGGGTCGCGATTGCCGATGTGGCGCATTACGTCACCCCCGGTTCCGCACTGGATCGCGAGGCATGGGCGCGGGGCAACTCCACCTACTTCCCGGATCGGGTCGTGCCCATGCTGCCGGATCGACTGTCGGGTGATCTATGTTCGCTGCACGAAGGGGTCGACCGGGCCTGCGTGGTCGCCCGTATGGTGATCGACGGGCAGGGCGAGATGATCTCGCACAGCTTTCACCGCGCTATCATGAACTCTGCGGCGTCGTTGAATTATGAAGAGGTGCAAGAGGCGATCGACGGCACGCCGAACGAAAAGACAGTACCGTTGCTGGAGCCGGTTCTGAAGCCGCTTTATGCCGCCTATGACGCGCTGTTGAAAGCGCGGGCACGTCGTCAACCGTTGGAACTGGACCTGCCGGAGCGCCAGATCGTGCTGGACGAGCAGGGCAATGTGAAATCGGTCGCCTTCAAGGAGCGGCTGGATGCGCACCGGCTGATCGAGGAATACATGGTGCTGGCCAATGTCGCCGCCGCCGAGACCCTGATCGCGAAGAAAACCCCGCATTTGCTGAGGGTTCACGAGGAACCGCCAGTGGAGAAACTGGAAGCCCTGCGCGAAACCGCCCAGGCTTCGGGGCTTACACTGGCCAAGGGGCAGGTGCTGAAAACGGCCCATCTCAACCGCCTTTTGACCGAGGTGGCCGACCACGACGATGCGGCAATCATCAACATGGCCGTGCTGCGTTCGATGACGCAAGCCTATTACGCGCCCGAGAATTTCGGGCACTTCGGCCTTGCCCTGAAGGCCTATGCGCATTTCACTTCGCCGATCCGGCGTTATGCGGACCTTGTGGTGCACCGCGCGTTGATCCGCGCCCATGGCTGGGGCAAGGACGGTCTGACCGACGCCGAGATCGAACGCCTGCGCCCAACCGGGGAACAGATTTCCGTGACCGAACGCCGGTCGATGGAGGCCGAGCGTGACACGACCGACCGGTATCTTGCCGCTTACCTTTCCGACCGTGTCGGCACCGAATTGACGGGCCGGATTTCCGGCATTCAGCGGTTCGGGGCCTTCGTGCAACTGGACGAAACCGGGGCCGACGGGCTGATCCCGATCCGCGAGATCGGGCGCGAGTATTTCCATTATGATCGCGACAGCCAGACGCTGATGGGTTCGGACACCGGGCTTGAGATCACGGTCGGACAGCGCGTTCTTGTGCGCCTTGCCGAGGCGACGCCGGTGACCGGTGGCATTATGCTGGAGCTTCTGGAACTTGACGGCAAAGAGCTTCCTTCGGGGGGAGGTCCGGGCCGGTCGCGCGGACCGACACGGCGCAAGCAATCCAAGGCGCGCAAGAAGGCGGCCAAGACAAAGCGCAAGGTCACCCGCAAGCGCAAGTGACGCGGCGAAGGCAACGCTCCGCCGATCTTTACAGTGTGACTTCCGGGGTTCGACGAATCTCGCTAAGCTGAAAAGAAAACGACAACAGAGCAGGTGCCGCACATGCGCAAGACACTCGCCATTGCCCTTGGGCTTTTGGTGGCCGGGCCGCTGCATTCAGCGCCCGACACTTCCCTAGTTCCCAAATCCCGCCCGGCATCCATTCAGGAGGGCACGATCGTGCTGGCACAGTCGCAGGTCTCGAACACCAGCTTTCAACGCTGGATCGACGGATTTCGCGGACGTGCACGGGCGGCGGGCATCCGGGATTCGGTGTTCAACGCCGCCTTTCAGGGGGTGCGCTATCAGCCGGATGTGATCAAGCGGGATCGTAACCAGTCGGAATTCACCAAGCAGATCTGGGAATACCTCGACAGTGCCGTGTCCGATACGCGCGTCAGCAACGGACGCGCCGCGCTGCGCCAGAACCAGCGATTGTTGTCCGAAATCGAAGCCCGCTATGGCGTTGAGGCCGAAGTCGTTACTGCCGTCTGGGGCCTGGAAAGTGCCTATGGCTCGTACCGCGGGGACTCGCCCCTGATCGCGTCGCTGGCGACGCTGGCCTTTGATGGGCGGCGGGGCAGGTTCTTTGAACAGCAGTTGATCGCGGCCCTGAAGATTCTTCAGGCAGGTGATGTTGCGCCGCGCCGCATGACGGGAAGCTGGGCGGGCGCAATGGGGCACACGCAGTTCATTCCCACCTCTTACCTTGCCTATGCCGTCGACTTTCGTGGCGACGGGCGACGCGACATCTGGTCGGACGATCCGACCGACGCACTGGCTTCGACCGCGGCCTACCTGAAGCGGTTCGGTTGGACCAAGGGCCAGCCCTGGGGCGTCGAAGTGACCTTGCCGCGCGGGTTCAACTATTCACTGACCGGCGAACGCGTAAAGAAAAGCCCCGCCGAATGGGCCGCCATGGGGGTCAGGGATACGCGCGGACGACAAGTGCCGAACCACGGGCGCGCCTCGATCCTCTTGCCGGCGGGTGCGCGCGGTGCGGCCTTCATGATCTTCAACAATTTCCACGTGATCGAACGGTACAACACCGCCGACGCCTATGTGATCGGGGTGGGCCATCTGTCCGACCGGATCGGTGGTGCCGGTCCCTTGAAATCGGGTTGGCCGCGCGGCGACCGCAACCTGCGCTTTTCCGAAAAGAAGGAAATGCAGCGCCTGTTGACGGCCCGAGGATACAATACGCAAGGCGTGGATGGCATCATCGGGCCGAACACGATTCAGGCGATCCGGGGCTTTCAATCCAGCCAGGGCCTTGTCCCGGACGGCTATGCCAGTTTCGAGATCCTGAGACGGCTCAGATAAGCGCGAAGGCAATCATGAAACACCCCAGCAATCCGACGCCATAGGCAAGGCTCCGGGGGCCGGGAATCGCGACCAGATAGCAGATCGGATAAGCGGCGCGGGCAAGGACGAACAGCATCGCGCCGGTTTCGGCAAGGCCGGTGTTCGCGCCTTCGACGATCATCGAAAGCAAGGCGAGCGTCAGGAAAATCGGCAGGTTTTCCTGGGTGTTCACCAGGGCTTTCCGCGCCCGTTCCGCCATTACGCTGCGCGCCGGTTGCTCATCCCGCCCTGCCAAGTGCGTCTTCAGCCCTTCCGTCGGCAGGTACAGCAGCGTCGGCAGGAAAATCGTGGCCATGTAGATCGCGAGCGCGGCGAGTATCCAGAACAGCATGTCAGTCTCCCTGTTTGCTTTGAGGTGTGAGCTATGGTGTGCTGGGAATGAATTCAATTCCCTTGGAAGGAATGGTCATGAGCGATTTCGGACATGCCCTGAAACATCTTCGCGCCGAGTTGAAACTTGCCCAAAGCGAGTTGGCCGGGGCCGTGGGATCGACACAGCGGCATATTTCTTTTCTGGAAACCGGACGCTCGCACCCGAGTGCGGAAATGGTGCGGCGGCTGGCGACGGAGTTGAACCTGAACGCGGGCCAGCGTGCTGCACTGTTTGAGGCGTCGGGGATGAGGAACCCTTTCAAGAAGCGGTCCTTTTCTTCGGAAGAGGTCGGGGTGGCGCTGGACATGATCGAACGGCACGTCCTGTCGAACTGGCCGTTCCCGGCCTTCGTGCTGGACGAGGATTGGAATCTCTTGCGCACGAACCCAGCCGCCGAAGCCATGCTGGCGGGGTTGACCGACGGGGGCGAGCGCAACCTGTTCCGACTGTTCCTGTCCGAACAGTTCCGCGCCTTGGTCAGCAACTGGGAATTGGCAAGTGCGGCCGTCTATTTCCGGTTGCAGGCGGGTGCTGCACGCTCGGAATTCCTGCGCGGCGTGCTGGAAGAAGTGCTTGACCAAGGTGTCTTCGACAAGATGCGGGCGCGGTTGGGGCAGGATGAGATCCCGATCTTCGTGCCGATCGAATGGGTTCTGCCGAATGGTGCCCGGCTTCGCACCTCGTCGCTGTTGGGTAAGCTGGCCACCGTCCATGACGCGCTGGTCGAAGGGTTCGACATCGACCTGATGGTGCCGATGGACGAAGACAGCGAAGACGCATTGCGCGGGCTGTTTGGCGATCAGGCCTCGTAGCACCAACACCCCTGGTGGTGGTCGATCACCACGCCCACGGCTTGAAGATAGGCATAGATGATTGTCGGCCCGACGAAGGTCATGCCGCGTTTCTTGAGGTCCTTGGAGATCGTCTTGGCCAGTGGTGTGACGGCGGGAACATCGGCCATAGTTTTCCAATGGTTCTTGATCGGAGTGTCGTCCACATGCGCCCAGAGCCAGTTTGAAAAACTGCCGTATTCGTTCTGCATTTCCTTGAAGATGCGTGCGTTCTTTCTGGCACCCGGCACCTTTTGGCGATGACGCACGATGGCGGGGTTTTGCAGGGCGGTGTTCAACTCGTCGTCACTCATCAAGGCCACGCGATCCACGTCAAAACCGTGGAAGACCTCTCGGTAACCTTCGCGCTTTTTCAGTATGGTTTCCCAGGACAGGCCCGCATGGGCACCTTCGAGAATCAGCATCTCGAACAACTCGCGGTCATCGCGAACCGGCACGCCCCATTCGGTGTCGTGGTAGTGTGCGTAAAGCGTCGAGTGCGAGCCAAAACAACGCGGTTTATCGTCAATGGGATCTGCCATGCGGCACGCTAACCCGCAGACTTGTCGCCGTCACGCGCCCTGCTGACAGAATCCGTCAGTTGCTACATCCGGTCTTCGGCGTCTTTCACGTCGATGCCCAGCATGTCCAATCCGTCTTCCAGGTATTCGGGAAGGCCGGGGATGCCGGAAAGATAGTTTTCGGTTGGCGCGGTGGCTTCGGCCTCGGCGGCCTCTTTCGCCGCTTGCAATTCGCTTGGGGCAAAGGTTTCCCGCCCCACCCACATCAGTGCGACGAGGCTGGATTTCTCGTCGTCGTTCAGGCCCGAGATATATTCTTTCAGATGCGGGCTTTCGGGGCCGTATTCGCGGGCCAGAAAGATGACGCGCACCACTTTCGCATTCGATATATCAAGCATTGCCGTCTCCTTCAGCTTTGGAACTCGCTCGATACTAGCTTCACTGAACGCCACCGCCTTGAGCCAAGTCAAGTTTTCCGATGCGATCCGACGTTGACGACTGGTCCGTTCGCGGCGTTACTGAGCGGACAGGAGGATGTGTCGTGCTGCGATCCCTTGTCTTTCTTTGTTCCTGCCTTGCCGGTCCCGCCCTTGCGCTGGACCTGACGCTGACCAACACTTACAGGCTCAATCGTCCTGCCAGCCTTGAATACGATCCCACCTTTTGTGGTCTCTGGATCGCCAACGAGGGGCCAGACGCGATTCTGGTCACGCTCGATGGTTTGGAACTGCGCCGGGTGCGGTCCGACATGGGGCGTATTCAGGCGATTGCGTTGGAGGGTAACAACCTGATCGTCGCCGATGGCGGCGGGAATTTCCAACGGTTGAGCAAGGATGGCGAGGCGCTCGACGCGCCGTTTCGTGTGGAAGGGGGCTGGGCGGATACCGAAGGCATTGTCGTGGATGACGATGGAAACCTGATTACCGTGGAAGACGACCCCGAATACCTGACCTGGCTTTCGAAGGATGGAAAGATCCTGCGTCGGATCGACACGATGACGCTTGATCCCCCGTTGAGCGAGGCGCAGGGCATTGCACGCGACCCGCGCACTGGCCATCTGTTGATCGTGGACGATCTGGAGGGCAGCAACAGCCTTTACGAGTTCGACGCCGAGGGTGAATTCCTGGCCGCCGTGCCCCTGTTCGAATACGGCACCGATCCCGAGGGCATCGCGATCCGGCCCGGTTCGAACCAGCTTTTCATCGCTTTCGACAGCGGCGCGTCCATCGCAAGTTTCGACTATACCCCGACCCTGCCGGAAGGGGCGCCCGCGCTCGAACCCGGCGCGGATTGCATGATGTTCTAGGTCCGCGGACCCCGAAATCAGCCGTTGTTGCGTTTCTCGATCGTCGTGAACTGCTGCAGGCGCGAGTTGTTGGCCGCGCTGCGCGGGCGCTTTTGCATGTTCAATGTCTGGGGTCTTGGAAGCTTGTCGCTTTCAATCTGTGCGAAACGTTCAGCCGCCTGTTCGCTTGCCGAATTTTTCGGGCCGTCGATGACATGTTTGCTCATGATCTCCTCCGGTTATGTGCATCCAGTCTAGCAGGATTTCGTCGTTCCCGCAGGTTTTTTCAACTCCAGCCGCTGTTTCGGCGCGGATCGACCGATCCTTCCCGGCCCCAGATATCGGTGCGGGTCAACCCTGTGGCGCGCGAAAACCCTTCGCCGCCCGTGCCTTCGCCGGGGTCAAGCCGGGGGGTGCCGGGGGTCAGTCGATGACGCAGGAAGGCCATCGGGTGGGCGCGAAGGGTCAGGCGCATGGCGACGTAATCTTCCACGACATGTTCCCCTGCCGTCATCTCGGGCAGGCGGGCCGGGGCTTCGACGATGCCTTCGCCGTCAAGGTCCTGGGCGAATAGGGGCAGGGGCTTTTCAGAGGCAATCGCCGAGGCGGCCCAGAGCGCCTGGCGTCGGGACAGGCCGAGCGGGGCAAAGACATCCGCTTCGGCCAGAATGCGTAGCATTCGGGGTTCGAGCCCGGCCCGCCGCCAGACGTCTTCCACCCCCTGGTAACCGTTGCCGCGTGCCGCGACGATCCAGGTGCAGTCTTCCTCGCGCATCGCCTTGATCTGGCGAAACCCGAGACGCAGGGCAAGGCCGCCCTTGCCGTCGGGTTCCATCGTGTTGTCCCAGGTGGAGGCGTTGATGTCGGGCGGGCGGACCTCGACCCCGTGTTCGCGGGCGTCGCGGACGATCTGGGCGGGGGCGTAAAATCCCATGGGTTGGGAGTTGAGCAGCGCACAGGCGAAGATGCCGGGGTGGTGGCATTTGAGCCAGGAGGACGCGTAGACGAGGAGGGCGAAACTGGCGGCGTGGCTTTCGGGGAAACCGTAGGAGCCGAAGCCTTCGATCTGGGAAAAGCAGCGTTCGGCGAAATCATCCTCGTAGCCGTTGTCACGCATCCCCTTCAGGAACCGGTTGCGAAATTCCGAAACGTTGCCGTGTTTCTTGAAGGTGGCGAGGGAACGGCGCAGGCGGTCGGCTTCCTCGGGGGTGAACCCGGCACCCACGATGGCGATCTGCATCGCCTGTTCCTGAAACAGCGGCACGCCGAGGGTTTTGCCCAGCACCTTGCCCAACTCGTCGGAAGGAAACTCGACCTTTTCCTCACCGTTTCGGCGGCGGATGAAGGGATGCACCATGTCGCCCTGGATCGGCCCCGGTCGGATGATCGCGGTTTCGATCACAAGGTCGTAGAAGGTGCGCGGCTTCATGCGGGGCAGGAAGTTCATCTGGGCGCGGGATTCGACCTGGAAGACGCCTAAAGAGTCGGCCGCACAAAGCATGTCATAGACCTTGGGGTCTTCGGGCGGCAGCGTGGCAAGGGTGTAATCCACCTGGTGGTGGGTCTCGATCAGGTCGAAGGCCTTGCGGATGCAGGACAGCATTCCAAGCGCCAGAACGTCGACTTTGAGGATGCCAAGGGCGTCGATGTCGTCCTTGTCCCAGCAGATGACGGTGCGGTCCTCCATCGTGGCGTTTTCCACCGGGACCAATTCGTCAAGTCGGCCTTCGGTGATGACAAAGCCACCGACGTGTTGGGAAAGATGGCGGGGGAAGCCCTGGATTTCGAAGATGAGTTTCAGCGTGAGGGCGAGGCGCTTGTCTGTGGGATCCAGTCCGATTTCGCGAAGCTGGCTTTCGGCCATGCCGGAGGTGTCGAAGAAACCCCAGAGTTGCGAGGAGATCGCGCCGATCGTGTCTTCGGTCAGGCCCATGGCGCGGCCCACCTCGCGGATGGCGCGTTTGCCGCGATAATGGACGACGGTGGCGCAGAGCCCGGCGCGGTGACGGCCGTAGCGTTCGTAGATGTGCTGGATCACCTCCTCGCGGCGTTCGTGTTCGAAGTCGACGTCGATGTCGGGGGGTTCGTCGCGGGCCTCGGAGACGAAGCGTTCGAAGACCATGGTGCCGATTTCGGGGGAGACCGAGGTGACGCCGAGGCAGTAGCAGACGACGGAGTTTGCGGCGGATCCGCGCCCCTGGCAGAGGATGCCACGGGATCGGGCAAAGGCAACCACGTCGCGGACGGTCAGGAAATAGGATTCGTAGTTCAGTCTGGCGATGAGGGTCAACTCGTGCTTCAGAAGGGTTCGCACGTTTTCGGGCGCGCCTGCGGGATAGCGCCATTTCAGGCCTTCGTGTGCCAGACGTGTCAGACGTTCGGCAGCGGTTTCGCCTTCGGCAATCTCGGAAGGGTATTCGTAGCGCAACTCGTCCAGGTGGAAGGTGAGGCTTTCGGCAAGTGTGGCGGCACGGTCGACGGCACCGGAATGTGCACCGAAAAGGCGGCGCATTTCGGTTTCCGACCTCAGGCGCTGTTCGCTGTTGGCAAGGGCGGCGCGGCCAAGGTCATCGACCCGGCGGCCAAGGCGAATGGCGCTGAGGACATCGGCCAGTTGGCGGCGCGATCCGTGGTGCATCCGGGGGCAGGCACTGGCGACGGTCGGGATGTTCAGCCGGCTTGCAAGGGCGGCCAACCTGTCGAACCGGACCCCATCCTGCCCGTCATAGCGTGGGGTCATCAGAAGGTGACAGTCATCCGGAAAGCGGCGCGTCAGCCGTTCCGCCTGTGGCAGCCAATCGCCCGCGCCGGGTTTTGCCGTTTCGCCCTTGGGCGGGTGGATCAGAAGGGCAAGATCGGCACCGAACTCCAGCAGATCGGCAAGGCAGAGAAGGCAGATGCCTTTTTCGGCCTTCAGCCGTCCGCGCGAGATCAGGCGGCAAAGGTTGCCCCAGCCCTTGCGGGTCTTGGGGAGCGTGGTGACGGTAAAGCCGGTGTCGAGAACAATCCGCGCGGCAGGCAGAAGCCGGGGCACGTTCAGGACGGCGGCGGAGGCGTCGATGTCGGGTGGCTGCACCCGCGTTTCAAAGGCGGCAAGGGGGGGATTTTGCGTATTTTTGAAACGGTGAAGGGGATTGGGGTTTTCCCTTTGCCCCGGCGGGGTGTTCAAGGGATCGGTGGTTTCAATCGCGGAGAGGGTGCCGGTCTTCTGGCGGAAGGCGCTGCCGGGGTAGCTTTCGTAGACCTGTTTCGGGCGGTCCCAGCCTGCCACGGGGGCAGGGGGGCCGATCAGGTCGCCTGTCAGTCGTTCCTTCACCTGCCTTGCGATTTCGCGCAGGCGGGTATGTGCCCGGACCACGCCCGCGACCGAGTTTTCATCGGCAATCGCAATCGCCGAAAGTCCCAGGAGCGCGGCGCGGTCGACGTATTCCTCGGCGTGGCTGGCGCCGGTGAGGAAAGTGAAGTTGGACGTCGCGCTCAGTTCCGCAAAGGACATGGCCGATTCCCCCAAGAGGTAGCAAAATCAGGGCGAATCCCCCGAAGACGGTCATGATATTCACGTTTTGTTCTATTCTCCAGCCTTCTTTCACGGAAGGGTTTCACGGAGTTCGCGATCTTTCACGCTTGGCTCACAGCAGGGGGTGCCGGTTCGATTGACCCCACGTCACCCGGGGGGCAAGCTCTCCTCAGCCGCATCACAAACGCGGCGCTGGTAACACATTTTAGCCAGTCGGATCGGGGATCAATTACGGGTCAGAAAACACCGGTTCGACCGTAGTGAGTGATGGGGTGGTAATGACGAGTTGAGGGGTAAATGGTGGGCGTTCGTAGAATGTGAAGGTGGAACAATCCCTCGTCCCTAAGGGCCACCTTTGCATTCTGCGGACGTTAAATCATTTTCGTTGCAAAAGGGTTATCAGGTAGCGGTTGTTGTGGGTGAAAACCTCGCCCGTCCGTTCGTTTCCGCGCAGGCGTTGATTGAGGCGATGCGCCCTGCGTTTGCCCAGAAAAGTGTTCAGCGTCTTTGACAGCAGCCAGCGCGCTTTCGGCTTTTTTGCCGTCATTTCGGCGTCGATCAGGGTGATTGCGTCGCCGAAGACGTGAAACAGCGCCTGTTCGAGGTCGATGGAAGGCGCGACGGCTTCGGTGATGTCTTCTTCCTTCAGCACCGACACAGGACGATCATCGAGCGCCTCGCGGAACTTTGTCACGGGATGGCCGCCGCCGGCGATGCGGGTCTTGCCGCTGCGGGTGAAATTGTCGGAGCGGAAGCAGTCGGCGATCAGGACGTGACCGGTGTCAGTGATATAACCCAGAGCCTTGTCGAGGGCGAGGTCGAGGGGGATGTACTGGAAACTTTCGGAAAAGAGGCAAAGGTCGAATTTGTCGTCGGATGCGAAGTCCTCGAACGGCATTTCATGGACCTTGGCCTCGGGTGCGTTCTGGCGACAACGTGCGGCCAGAAGCGGAGAAGGGACAACGATTTCAACGCGATGGCCAAGGCCGATCAGTTTCTTCGCCGTCTCGCCGGCACCACCGCCGACGTCGAGGATCGAAAGCGGGCCTGCGGGAAGGTAACCGAAGAGTTTTTCGGTATAGGCGGCCTGGGCCTTGCCGATGTTCTCCGCCTTCTGCTCAAGCCCGGTCCAGAGCCCGTAGTGCAGGTTTTCCGCGCCGGTCAGCCAGCGGATGAAGCCGAGGCCTGCGTCAAGCCCGATGGCCCGGGTGTCGATCTTTTTCTTTACCATGATCCGGGTTTATCCCTGGCGGGGGGCAAGGAAAAGCCGGATCATCGGGCGGCGTCGCATTTGCCGAAGCGGTGGCAATCGACGATGCGTTGTTCGGCCTCTTCTGTCGATCTGAGCGTTTTGCTTGCGCAGGCGTCAAGGTGAACGATCCGGGCGTTGCCTTCGTGCTTGAGAGCAATGAAAACCTCGGTGCCCGGGTAAGGAACGGAACCACAGGCGTTTGAAAAGCAACTGAGCCGCAGTGTGACTTCGCCATCGTAAGGAATGGTAAATCCATCGGACGCGAGGGCGCGCCCAACCAGTTGTGCCGGTGCTTCCGACGTGGCGGAGAACGGGTGCTTTCCGGATTCATTTCTTGGGACATAGGCCGGGGCGAGGGGCGTAACCTGTCCGATCACAAAGGAAAAATGATCGTCGCTGTCGCGGGCGCTGGTGTAGATGCGCAAGTGGTCGGGGATCATGCAGGACAGGGCGTTTGCGGTCTGGGTGGCGCAGAGAAAGGCGATGATGGCGAGGCGGATCATGGGCTTGGCTCCGGTCGGTTGGCGAGGATCAGGAGACCTCCGGCGATGGCCAGGTTCTTGATGAATATGGACATTTGCCAGGGATCGTCCGGGATGAAGTGGAAGGCGCTGGTGGCGATACAATAGGCGGCGAGGGCAAGCGCCATGGGGCGGAGCGCGATGGCGAGGATCAGGGAGAGCGCGCCGAGGAGATTGAAGGCGAGAGCGGGCCAGACAAGGAAACCGGGGAGGCGGAATTTCTCAAGAAGATCATAGTCATACTCGGGTGCGACCGCCTTTTGGACAGCACCGGCGATGAAGAGGAGGGCGATGAGCCAGCGGCCGATGCGGTCTTGCCAGAGTGTCATAGCTTGTCGCGGAAGGCGGCGATGACTGCTTCGTAGACTTGCAGCTTGAATGGCACAATGTTTTCAAGCACTTCATCGGGGGTGGACCAGCGCCAGCGGGAAAATTCCTGGTGATCCTGCTCGATCTGCACGTCCGCGTCATCCCCTTGAAAACGCAAGAGAAACCAACGCTGTTGCTGGCCCCGGTAACGGCCTTTCCAGAGCTTGCCGACAAGGTGGTCGGGCAGATCGTAGGTGATCCAGTCGTCGGTCGTGGCCTCGATCCGAGCGAGGGTTCGGGGCACGCCGGTTTCTTCTTCAAGCTCACGAAATGCAGCGATTTCAGGGGTTTCGCCCTTGTCGATCCCGCCTTGAGGCATCTGCCAGGCGCCGGGCGTGTCGATGCGTTCGCCAGTGAAAATCAGGCCCGCCGCATTGGCCAGAACGACGCCCACGCAGGGACGATAGGGGAGGTTTTCCGTCATGGGACAAGTCTTAACGCGACCGTGCGGTGGGCGAAAACCCCAATCGGTATCACGTCGGTATTGCGTCGGTATTGCGTCGGTATCGCGTCGGTGCGTTCTGGCGGGTTTTCGGACGTTAACCATTTCGCGCGATCCTGATGCGTCCAAGTCAAGGAGAGGCGCGATGAGCACGAGATCTGCCCCGGCGCGGGGGTCGAAATCCCGGCGGCTGGCCGAGGAACGGTTTTACACACATTTGATTCGGTCGTCGTTTGAAAGCGAGAACGCCTTTCTGGAGACTTTACGCCGCGAGGTGCCGGAGGCATGGCACACGCTGGAGATGGACCTGGAGGTCGAGACGCCGAAAGAGAAGGTGACGCTATACCTCGACCGGGCCGTGATCACGATGTTTCGGAAAATGGGCAAGGGATACCAGGCGCGGATCAACCGGATCCTCGAGACCTGGTTGCAGATGAAGATCTCGGAAATCGAGACGTTCCGCAAAGAGATGATCATGCGGGTGGCAGAGGCAAACCGATATCCGGATCGGGAGCGGACGAAGCATGAGGCGGAAATGACGAGGGAGGCAGAGAAGCTGGTGGAACATTGGGCCTATGAGGAGGGGTTTGAGGCGGGAAGGCGGGGGCGGTGAGGTTTGGTTTGAAATTCGGCTTTCGGACTTAGCCGACCTTTGCCATCAATCCCAATAACCATTCAGGGTATCCTGACGTAATTGACTTGAGAGCCAAAACTGTCGTTTTGTGCTCATCACCAACTAAGCCGACTTTTCTATGATATCGTAGCCCAGAGGCTCGAACACCTGCTTCGCTAAGTGCGGCGACCGCATGCTCTTTGGCTTGCTCTTTTTGACCAGAACGCTGCCGGATCAGAGCATGACACGCGTGGTACAGGAAACGCTGAACGGCAAAATTCAAGCCCTGTTTCGAGAGACTTTTTTCGGCACGCAGCAGCAGATCGAAGGCAAACGGAAACTCGGAAATCTCACCTTTTCTGGCGATCAAAAATGGTGCGTCCAACAGAACATATGCAGGAAAAAATGGTTGGCTTTCATCGTGCTGTAGAATGCTTCGATATTCATCGAGTGCCTTATTCAGTTTTCCGAGCTTCTCATACGCCTTTGCCGATGCCGCAATCACCTCAAGGTCCCACACTTCGTTGGTTCGGGTGTTGTTGTACGTATCGACCAGTCGCAGGGCGTCACATGGGAACCGCTCAGCCAACGTCTGAATCTGTATCTTGAGTTGTTGGTCTCTTTGACCACGACTGCGGTCAAGTCGCTCAAGAAACCGGTTCTCGATTTCCGAGTTCCACTCCTCATTTCGATACCAGTCTTCTCTGCCCATGTAGCACACTTATGGCGTTCGCTTTCGGCTGTAAACGCGACCCCTTGCTGCTGACACTTTGGGCTCAAACCGGACATCTGACAAAATCCGTCAATTTTGCTAGGACGGAAAAAACGTCCGTGATCGGAACTGCGGGATGAATCTGCCGCTTGCGTATCTTGAGACAGTCACCAACATGCACAACCGCCCGGCGCAGGCCGGGCATCGCCCGACCTCCCCCCGGAGGGCGATTTTGGAACATCGGCCAAGGGTAAAACGCTTGGCAGCTTGGAAATGTCGAGCCTCACACAACCGTTGCAAACGCCCTCCAGGTCGGTCGACGCCCGGCCTGCGCCAAACCTGCCGCCCAGGTGTATTTGAATGGCGGGGTGAGCCCCGCCCTACGGCGCGTGATCGGCTCTATCACCGATAATCATGCGCTGCCGGGGGTTTGGCCTTTCCTTGCCACGTCCCAAGGGCTATAGCGCCCCCGTCCCAAGACATAGGAGGTCAAAGTGGGCTATCGCGTCGCTGTCGTCGGCGCCACGGGGAACGTGGGCCGCGAAATGCTGAACATCCTGGCCGAGCGCCAGTTTCCTGCCGATGAGGTCGTGGCTCTGGCGAGCCGGAAGTCTCTTGGTACAGAGGTGAGCTATGGCGACGAGACACTGAAGACAAAGGACCTCGCCACCTTCGATTTCACTGGCTACGACATGGCGCTGTTCGCCATCGGCTCGACCGCCACCAAGGAATATGCGCCGAAGGCTGCGAAGGCGGGCTGTGTGGTGATCGACAACTCGTCGCTCTATCGTTACGAGCCGGATATTCCCTTGATCGTGCCGGAAGTGAACCCGGATGCGATTTCGGGCTACAAGAACCGCAACATCATCGCGAACCCGAATTGTTCGACTGCCCAGATGGTGGTGGCGCTGAAGCCCCTGCACGATCGCGCGACGATCAAGCGGGTGGTGGTGAGCACCTATCAGTCGGTCAGTGGCGCGGGCAAAGAGGGGATTGACGAGCTTTGGGATCAGACCAAGAGCATCTATAACCCAACCGATGACAAGCCCGCCGTGAAGTTCACCAAGCAGATCGCCTTTAACGTCATTCCCCATATCGACGTCTTCATGGATGACGGTTCGACCAAGGAAGAGTGGAAGATGGTCGCCGAGACGAAAAAGATCGTCGATCCCAAGATCAAGGTGACGGCGACCTGCGTGCGGGTGCCGGTGTTCGTCGGGCATTCCGAGGCGGTGAATATCGAAACCGAGGATTTCCTGGACGAGGACGAGGCGCGCGACATCTTGCGTGAGGCGCCGGGCATCATGGTGGTCGATAAGCGCGAGGATGGCGGGTACACGACGCCGGTGGAATGCGTCGGTGATTTCGCCACCTTCATCAGCCGGATCCGGCAGGACAGCACGATTGATAACGGGCTGAACTTCTGGTGCGTGTCGGACAATTTGCGCAAGGGCGCGGCGCTGAACGCGGTGCAGATCGCCGAATTGCTGGGGAACCGCGAGTTGAAGAAGGGCTGAACGCCCGGAGATGAGATTGAAAGCCCCGGTGCCTGACCGCGCCGGGGCTTTTTCGTGGGATTCGGGCGCGGCGGGCGAACTGTCTGAAAAGATTGGGGTTCGGGTGCGGATAATCCTCTCGCCGGTTTTGAATTGTCGCGAATATGGCAATGAGTCGGTCTGATTAAACATTAGATAAACTAATTGTTATCGCGGGCAAAACTTATGGAAAGCTGTGTTTTTCCCAAGAAAACAGGCCTGTTTCGTGTTTCGCCGCTCAACCAGGGGTTCCTGCCGCCCCATTCGCGCCACAATTCGCGACAATTCCCGCCGCATTTCGACCGTCACTGTGCCACTGCAAAGCCGGTCAGGAGATGCCGCCATGAAGCCGATCACAGATGAAATCGTCGTTTCGCTGATTGAACGCGCCGAGCGCCGTCAGGGGACCATGCGCCCGGCGAATGACATGAAGGCGGGGACGCGGCCCGATGTGGCTGCGCGGATCATCTCGCTGGACCTGATCCGCCGTTGCGCCAAGGCGCGCGAAACCGTCACCGGGGTATTCTGCTACGCCCCGCGCGCCTGAGACGTATTGTTACCGAGTTCGCCCGTTTCCACCTTAAAAGGGAGAATTCGTCATGATGACACGAAACACCAGTGCACTTGCCCGCGCCCGTCGCCGGGTTGCCGAGAGACAGCGCCGCGCCAAGGAGGCGTTGCAGAAGTTCCACGAGGAATGCACCACGCGCGGCGTTCCGGTCTTTACCTCGGTCCGCCGGGCGGCGTGACGCCTCAGACCGGGGAGAACGCGCCGGATTCAGGGATGTACTGGTGCAGTTCGCCTTCGCCGATGTCGGTCCAGAGCCCGTGAAGCGTGAGCGTTTCACCCTTCAGGGCATCGGCGACGAAGGGGAAGGTCAAAAGGTTTTCAAGCGAGGTTTTGACGCTTTCCTGTTCGAGGGCCTTGAGCTGATCGTCCTCGGGTGCCGAAGTGTCGATCCTTTCGTAAGCCGGGCGCAGGGTGTCGATCCAGCGACCGACAAAGCTGGATTTGTCTTCCAGTTCCGGGGCCTTGCCGCTGCACATGGCGTGGCATCCCGCGACGCCGCCGCATTTGGAGTGACCGATGACGATCAGGTGCGGCACCTTCAGGACGGTCACCGCGTATTCGATGGCCGCCGATGTACCGTGGTGATTGCCGTCGGGCTGAAAAGGCGGGACGATGTTGGCGATGTTGCGGTGAATGAAGAACTCACCCGCCTCGGCCCCGAAGAGCGAGGAGACATGCACACGGCTGTCGCAGCAGGAAATAATCATGCCGCGGGGGCGCTGGCCTTCGTTGGCAAGGCGGCGATACCATGCCTGGTTCTCGGAATAGTTGGTGGCCTTCCAGCCGTGATACCTTTGGACAAGATAGCCGGGAAGCGGACGCACTCTTTCCATTTCACCCCCTTAAAATTCTAGGAAATTGCCGCTCAGTTTCCACTTTGCGTCAACCGTTTCTTTCCTATCGGGAAATACACCGGGTTGTGGTGGAGTGAAAGGGTTCAGAAGTGTCGGAAAATGTTGTTGTTCTTTGTCCAAGCGAAGTGATCTCGATCGAGACACCTGCGCTGATGCACACGGCAGAACTGGATATGCCGGGGGGAATGACCCCGATTGCCGAGGATGCTGTCGAGGATATGGTCGTCTATCTTGCCGGTATCGAAGCCGCCTGGGCCGCCGGTGAGTTCAAACGCCTGGCGACCACCCTTGATGCGGTGGCCACGCTTTCGGCGCGGATCGGATTGAAGGATGTGGCCAGCGTCGCCTATCAGGGGACAGAGCTTGTCCATGGCAAGGACGAGGTTGCCCTTGCCGCCGTGATCGCCCGGCTTGTCCGGGTTGGCGAAGCCTCGCTCGCGACGCTTTTGGAATTCAGTTATCGCCAGATTTGAGCTTGGGATTAACACCCCGATGAGTTTCGCCTAGGGTCGCCTCGAACAGATGAGGAGCCCTGACGTGACCGCCCTGACATTCTCTGACGACACCGCTTCTGCCAAGCCGCTTTTTCTTGTCACGACCGATGGATTGGACGCCTGGCTGGAGGGTCAGAGCCCGGCCGTGCAAGCCTGGGTCAAGGCGGCGGGGTTCAAGGGCAAGGCGGGCGCGGTTCTGCTGATGCCGGATGGTGATGGGATCGCGGGGGCCGTTGGGGGGCTTGGGTCGAAGACGGACCGGGCGCGAAAGCGGTTCGTCGCGGGTGCCTTGCGCAGCAAACTGCCCGATGGCGTCTGGCGGTTCGCGTGCGATCTGGAAGGTCGCGATCTGGACGAAGCCGCGCTGGGCTGGCTTTTTGCGGGGTATCGGTTTGACCGGTTTGCCAAGGCCCCCGCGCCGAAGGCCACGTTGGTTGCCCCGGGTGGCGTCGATGCGGATCGGTTGGAGCGGATCGCGGCGGGCGAGGCATTGGCGCGCGATCTGATCAACACGCCCGCGTCGCACATGGGCCCGGACGAGTTGGAAGCGGCGGCGCGCGATTTGGCCGAAGCACAGGGGGCTTCGATCGAGGTGATCGCGGGCGAGGCCTTGCTGGAGCAGAACTTTCCGATGATCCACGCCGTGGGCCGGGCCAGCCCGCGCGCGCCGCGCCTGATCGACATGCGCTGGGGCACGTCGGGGCCGAAACTGACGCTTGTCGGCAAGGGGGTCTGTTTCGACACGGGCGGCTTGAACCTGAAGCCCGGTGCCTCGATGGGCCTGATGAAAAAGGACATGGGCGGGGCGGCGAATGTTCTGGGCCTTGCGCATATGCTGATGGCGGGCGGGGCCGAGGTGCAAATTAGGGTGCTGATCCCGGCGGTGGAAAACTCGGTCGCGGGAGAGGCGTTTCGCCCCGGCGACATCCTGGACAGCCGCAAGGGGCTGACGGTCGAGATCAACAACACCGATGCGGAAGGGCGGTTGGTACTGGGCGATGCACTGGCGCTGGCCGACGAGGAGGCTCCGGATTTGATCCTGTCGATGGCGACGCTGACGGGGGCCGCGCGTGTGGCGGTCGGCCCGGACCTGGCGCCGTTTTACGCGACGGACGACATAGATGCGGCGGCACTTTTGGATGCGGCGGGCGCGGTGCGCGACCCGGTCTGGCGGCTGCCGTTCTGGGATCCTTACGAGACGATGATCGAACCGGGGATTGCGGATCTGGACAACGCGCCGAAGGGCGGTTTCGCGGGGTCGATCACGGCGGCCTTGTTCCTGCGCCGGTTCGTGACCAGTTGCCCGCGCTACATGCATTTCGACATTTATGGCTGGAACCCAAGCGCCGCGCCGGGGCGTCCCAAGGGCGGTGTGGGACAGGGGATACGCGCGCTTTACGAGGCGCTGCCGGGGATGCTGGGGTGAAATCGGCGCGATTGAATGCCTGGTTGCGACCTGACCCCGAAGCGCCGCCGGACCGTCAGGTTCTGGTCGGCGACGGTTTCGAGGTGTTCGAGCGAAAAGACGGTTGGGCGCGGGGGCGCGCGACAAAGGACGGGTACGAAGGCTGGTTGCCGGAAGCCGCGCTTTCGGAGGCCATCCATCCGAGCCACTGGATCTCGGTGCGAAGCACCTGGGGATTTGCCGCGCCCGACATCAAGTCGCTGCCGATGATCGACCTGCACATGACCTCGCCTGTCGAAGTGGTGTCAGAGGCAGTTGGTTGGTGCGAAGTGCGTATTGGGGAGCGTGGGATATTCGTGCCGAGCGCCCATTGCCGGAGGATTGGCGAACGGGCAATCGATGCGGTCGGCGTTGCGCGGGCATTCCTTGGAACGCCCTATGTCTGGGCGGGCAACACCGGTTTCGGGCTGGATTGTTCGGGGCTGGTGCAGGCTGCGCTTCGCGCAACTGGCGTGGACTGTCCGGCGGACAGTGGCGATCAGGAGACGATGGCGGGGACGGCGGTGACGCATGGGGAACTTGCCCCCGGCGACCTGATCTTTTGGAAGGGGCATGTGGCGATGGTGTCGGGCGAAAACGCGATCATCCATGCCAATGCCCATCACATGGCCGTGGTGGAAGAACCGATGGATGAGGCGTTCGCGCGGATTGCAGCAAGCGAGACCGGGGACGTGACCTCGATGTTGCGAGTTATTCCACAGCGCGGATGAGTTTGCGTTCCAGCACGCGCAGCACGGTTCTGAGGTCGTGGCCGCGTTTCAGGATACGACCGTCCATGCCGATGACGGCATAGAGGCCCTGGCGGTTGCGCAGTTTGGGGCGTTTTTCGATCCGGTAGATCGGATATTCCGCAGTGCGGCGAAAGACCGAGAAAATCGCAACATCTTTCAGAAAAGACATGCCGTAGTCGCGCCATTCCCCGGCGGCGACCATGCGCCCGTAGAGCCCCAGAATCACCCCTAACTCATGGCGATCAAAGGCGATCTGCTCGGCCACCGGTTGGGGATTCGGATAGGAGGGCGGGTTTTGAACCGTCATGTGATGAAAGCCTGCCCGCGAAAACCGGCGTAATCAAGCCTCGCCGCAACTTCGCCACAAAAAAACCGCTGGAGAGGCCGATGCACCCCGTGTTGTTGCCGCAGTTGATGGTCAGAACCGGACCTGTAGCGACAATACGCTATCCCCGGTGCCGTGGATTCAACAGCCCCCACCCAGCCCGCGGTACCGGGGAACCCTTAAGTGGGACGAGGGACCCTCGCTTTCTGCAAGCGAGGGTTTTTCCTTGTCTGGCGTTGCCCCTTTCGCTTTCGTTTTCTACTGTCGGTTGCAGGCAGGAAAGGGGCTGGCGATGAGCGATACCAAGACCATGATCGGTGTGATTGGCGGCAGCGGGATCTATGAGATCGACGGGTTGGAGGATGCCACCTGGGTGGATGTGGAATCGCCCTGGGGGAAACCTTCGGACCAGATATTGACCGGCCGTCTGAAGGGCGTCGACATGGCCTTTTTGCCGCGCCATGGCCGGGGGCATGTGCATTCACCGACGACGGTGCCGTATCGCGCGAATATCGACGCGCTGAAGCGGCTGGGCGTGACGGATGTGGTCAGTGTTTCGGCCTGCGGTTCGTTCCGCGAAGAGATGGCGCCGGGGGATTTCGTGATCGTGGATCAGTTCATCGACCGGACCTTTGCGCGGGAGAAATCGTTCTTTGGAACCGGCTGTGTGGCTCATGTAAGTGTCGCGCATCCGACCTGTCCGCGCTTGAGCGACGTTGCCGCGGAGGCCGCCGAGGCGGCAGGCGCCAATGTGCATCGCTGCGGTACATACCTGGCGATGGAGGGGCCGCAGTTTTCGACCCTTGCGGAATCGAAGATGTACCGCGAGGTCTGGGGGTGTGACGTGATCGGGATGACCAATATGCCCGAAGCGAAGCTGGCCCGCGAGGCAGAGCTTTGTTATGCGAGCGTGGCGATGATCACGGATTATGACTCCTGGCATCCGGACCATGGCGAGGTCGATGTGACCGAGATCATCAAGACCCTGACGGGCAATGCCGAGAAAGGGCGGGCGCTGGCGGCGGGCCTGCCGGAACGGTTGGGGGCGGGGCGTGCGCCCTGTCCGCATGGATGCGACCGGGCGTTGGAGTTCGCGGTGATGACCGCGCCCGAGGCACGGGATCCGGCGTTGCTAGCAAAGTTGGACGCGGTGGCGGGGCGCGTTCTGAACCCGTAAAATTCGAATCAAATTTTTGCGCGTTAGTTCCCCCGTCCTCCCACCCCTAACTTAGCGGGCGGGGGTTTAAAGGTGAGTTAACGTCTGATTGGTTTCGTTTGGGTGACAAGTTTTTGGCGTTCGAATGGCGTAGTGACAAACATTGCCTTCGATTGGGATGAGTGTCTGGCTTTCGATTTTCGAGTTTGTCGGCTTTCACATTGGAAGCCCGCTTTGTTTCGCGCTTGATTAGAGGCGGCGGGCTCGTATTCGATTTGAGGTTGCGTCTCGGGCTCAATCTGGCGCGTTTCGTGTTTCGCTTTGACGAACGTTTTGCATTTGAACAGGGGGGGTGGACTTGGGGTCATCCTCTTTTGTTCAGATTGGGGTGCGTCGCTCCGACGTTATTATATTGACTAAAATGTCAATCTTCATTGACTGTCTGATCACGTGCCCTTGAGTGCCGGCCTGATGCGCGGATTGCCTTGAATTTCCGGAAGCAAGACACCGCCCGACACTAGGCACAAACCGGATGATCCATGGTCAGCAGCCGATCCAGCGTCGCCAGCGGCACATCCCCCATCACCAGTGTTTTTCCGATGGTCATGGCGGGGGTTCCGTAGATTCCCAGCGTCTCGGCGGCGGCGATTTGACGTTCCAGGATCGCCGTGACCTCGGGCGCCTCCATCGCCTTTGCCACAGCGGTTTCTTCAAGGCCCGCGCGACGGGCGTGATAGCGGATCACCGGCAGGAGGCCGGTGCCACGCAGGGCGGTTGCCGGTTCGCCTGGTCTGCCGCTTAGGACCTCGGCGGCGATGGCAGCGCGGGCGGCGGCTTCGGATTGCGGGCCGAGGAGCGGCAATTGCAGCCAGGTGATGGCAAGCGCGTCGCGGCGGGTGGCGAGTTTGGATTCGAGGCTGCGGCAGTTCGGGCAGTTTATGTCGGTGAAGACCGCGACAGGCAGTCCGCGGCCGGGCGTTGCGTAAAGCAGGTCGCAGAGGTTCTCGGCGGGCAGGGGCGCGGGGGCGCTTTCCCCGATGCCAAGGAAAACCGCATCGCCGGGCGAACCGGCCGAGACCGTGCCGGTGTCCAACTGTCGCCAGCCCGGTAGCCCGGGAAGTGGCGAAAAGCTCGGCTCGATCTGACGGTCCAGATAGCGTTGCCAGCCCCAGGCCACCGCGCCCAGACCGGCCAGACCAAGCAACAGGTCGCGGCGTGTTTTATTCTTGGGTTTCGTCACTCTCTTGCCAAACAATCACCGCCCCCGTCATATGAGGGCGCTTCAGACATAGGACACGCGATGCAGGACCGGAAGAAGACCGTCAAAGACTATATCCGCACGATCGTCGATTTTCCCCACGAGGGGATCATGTTCCGCGATGTGACCACGTTGTTTGCCGACCCGAGGGGGTTTCGGATTTGCATCGACCAGTTGCTGCATCCTTATGCGGGAGAGCGGATCGACAAGGTGGTCGGGCTGGAGGCGCGGGGGTTCATCGTGGGGGGCGCGATCGCGCACCAGCTTTCGGTCGGTTTCGTGCCGATCCGCAAGAAGGGCAAGCTGCCCGGCGCCACGCTGACCCAGGCCTATACGCTGGAATACGGCGAGGCGGTGATGGAGGTGCATGACGATGCGATCCAGCCCGGCGAGAAGGTTCTGGTGGTCGATGATCTTTTGGCGACGGGCGGGACAGCCGAGGCCGGGATCAGGCTGATCGAGAAGATGGGCGGCGACATCATCGGTTGTGCCTTTATCATCGACCTGCCGGAGTTGGGCGGGCGCGAGAAGCTGGAGGCGCTTGGCATGGACGTGCATGTGCTTTGCGAATTCGAAGGGGCGTGATCCTTCCGCTTTGCTTCGAATTTTAATGGCTCTTTAAGATTCGCCTCATATCAGGGCGGTGATCTGCAGATCTGGTATCCCCTGATGAGTAGAGACCCCGCCCGTCGTCCCGGGCGGGGTTTTTTCGTGTGGCGGTGTGATCTTGTTCTGGTCGCGGGGGCAGGTTATCTACAGCGCCATGACTCGTTTTTTCGACATGGATGACCGGGTGCGACTGCCCTGGCGTTTCTATGGGGCCTGCCAGCTTGTGCTGCCGCGACTATCGCGCTGAGCACTTCGCACGCCTGTCCGGCCCAAGGGCCTCTCTCTTTCGAGGAATGAAACCATGAACGCTCCGCGCACGCTTTACGACAAGATCTGGGATGACCACGTCGCCCACGAAGCCGAGGATGGCACCTGCCGCCTTTATATCGACCGCCACCTCGTTCACGAGGTGACCAGCCCGCAGGCCTTCGAGGGTTTGCGCATGGCGGGCCGCAAGGTGCGTGCACCGGACAAGACGATTGCCGTGCCGGATCACAACGTGCCGACGACGGCGGGGCGGGAAAACCCCGAGAACATGACCGAGGACAGCCGCATCCAGGTGGCCGCCCTGGACAAGAACGCCAAGGATTTCGGCATTCACTATTACCCGGTGACGGATATTCGCCAGGGGATCGTGCATATCGTCGGGCCCGAGCAGGGCTGGACCCTGCCCGGCATGACGGTGGTTTGCGGCGACAGCCACACGGCGACGCACGGGGCTTTCGGTGCTTTGGCGCATGGGATCGGCACCAGCGAGGTGGAGCATGTGCTGGCCACGCAGACGCTGATCCAGAAGAAATCGAAAAACATGAAGGTCGAAATCACCGGCAAGCTGTCCCCCGGCGTGACGGCCAAGGACATCACGCTTTCGGTGATCGGCAAGACCGGCACCGCGGGTGGCACCGGTTACGTGATCGAATACTGCGGCGAGGCGATCCGCGATCTTTCGATGGAAGGCCGCATGACCGTCTGCAACATGGCGATCGAGGGCGGCGCGCGCGCCGGTCTGATTGCGCCCGACGAAAAGACGTTTGAATACGTCAAGGGCCGCCCCCATGCGCCGAAGGGAGCCCAGTGGGAAGCCGCGCTGGCCTATTGGAAGACGCTGTTTTCGGATGATGACGCCCATTGGGACGAGATCATCACCATCCGGGGCGAAGACATCGCGCCGGTCGTGACCTGGGGCACCAGCCCGGAAGATGTATTGCCGATCACGGATGTTGTCCCGGCGCCCGAGAGCTTCACCGGCGGCAAGGTGGATGCCGCGCGGCGTTCGCTGGAGTACATGGGCCTGACACCGGGCACCAAGCTGTCGGATATCAAGATCGACACGGTCTTCATCGGATCCTGCACCAACGGGCGGATCGAGGATCTGCGGGCCGCTGCCGAGATCGTGAAAGGCAAACACGTGGCCGAGGGGATGCGGGCGATGGTCGTTCCCGGCTCGGGCCTTGTGCGGGCCCAAGCCGAGGAAGAGGGCCTTGCCGACATTTTCAAGGAGGCAGGGTTCGAATGGCGTCTTGCGGGCTGTTCCATGTGCCTTGCGATGAACCCCGACCAGTTGAGCGAAGGCGAGCGCTGTGCCTCGACCTCGAACCGGAACTTCGAGGGACGGCAGGGGTTCAAGGGCCGCACACACCTGATGTCGCCCGGCATGGCCGCCGCGGCGGCGGTGACCGGCCACCTTACCGACGTCAGGGAAATAAGCTGAGCTGAGTAATGCAATGCCCGGCTAATACGGTCCGGGCATTGCGCAATAGATGCTTTGTTTCTTTTGGTGAAACACTCTGTGTAAATAGGGTTGATTGGATAATATTTTTTATCATTCAAGAAGAATACTAAATTAAATCAAAGATTTAGTGGAGAAATTTCTCCGGCGGGCGAAGTCTGGGAAAGAGTTTCAATCAGAAACTGTTTGTTCCGCGGGCCGATTTCCGCTTAGTGTGCTTTTGTTAACTGAGTATTTTGTGGGGGAATCCATGTATTTGAAACTAAAGAGCACTGCTGCAACCGCGGCAGTTGCATTGGCAGTCGCAACACCTGTGTCTGCCGCGAGTGTCGATCTGATGTTCGTGATCGACTATTCCGGTTCGATGCAGCAAGAGTTCGACACGCTTGCCGATAACATCGCGAACGTACTTTCTGGTATTGCCGCAGATTCGCGCATCGACAGTGTCGCTGCGGGGATCGTGACTTATCTTGGCACGCCGACCTTGTTGCAGTCGATCACGACCGATGCAGCCGACCTGAAAAGCGATCTGGAAAGCATCACCGTGGGCGGCGGGACCGAAGCTGGTCTTGACGCTATGGCGTCCGTTCTACCTGGCGGTTCGTTGTTCGATGATGCTGGATGGCGCCCGGACACGGTGCGCTCGCTTGTGCTGATCACCGACGAGGACAATGACGCCGGTGCCAATTTCAGTTCGACCAGTGCCGGCTATGACGCCTTCGAGACGCTGATCGACGACACCGGATATCTGAACAACGTGATCGTTTCGAACGAATCGAGTGCTTGTGCGGAATTTGGCGGATCTTCAACGAGCGGTGGTTGCGAGTACATCCGAACCTCGCGTCCCGGTGGAACTGCGGCTTTCGATCTGTTGGCGTTCGTCAACGATGAAGAAGCGTTTTTCCAGAACTTCATCGAAACCAAGATCGAAGAGATCGTTGACGTCATCGACCCTGATCCCGATCCCAATGTCGTTCCGCTTCCGGCCGCTGGCTGGATGCTGGTTGCAGGGCTTGGCGGTCTGGCCGCGATGCGTCGCCGGAAAACCTGAGACCCCAACAATCGCGATTGTAGCGAGGAGCCGCCCGGTCGGGCGGCTCTTTTTCGTTTGTGTCCCGTCGGAATTGGTGGGCTGAGTCTGTCAATTCCCGCCCGCAGGACACATTCCAGTCGTTTTTTCATGGTCCGCCGTGGACAGTTTCTCCAAGCCTCTGGGAACGTTTCGCAGGCGCAGACAATCACGGCCGGGGTACTGTCGAAAGTTACCTTGGGGAAGCGTGAAATGTGATAAAAAAGTGTCTGGTTAATGGCGGTCGAAAATCGCTCAAGCTATTGTTTTTGTTCGATTAGATCTCTGAGTTGAGGCGTTTCAATAGGCCGGGTGCCATTTTTTCGTACTTTTCCCCCTAGCATCGCGCCATGCGACAAATTAAATCTGTCCGGCGTAACACGTGATCCGCGTCAATTCGCGGAAGGAGTATGTCATGAAGTTTGCGAGTGCCTTGGCGGCCACGGTCGTCTGTATTGGGTTGGCGGCACCTGCCTCAGCCCTCACAATCACCTCGATCACCGGTGTCTGGCAAAGTGCCGATGTTACTGCCGGTTCGATCTCGGGCTCGGACAACGCCGCTGATGGTGTCGGGACGAACTCGATTTCCTGGGGTGATATTCCCAATGGTTATGTCCCAAGCGCCTATACCTTCGAGGCTGCTCTGACTCCGTTCGATACGAGTGTCGATCAGATGTTCAGCCTGGGCAAGTTCACCCACAGCAACAACCCGATCTGGACGAAGGGCGAAAAGCTGGCCGGTGCCGAGCTTGCCCTGACGTTCACGATTGACGGTGTGGCCGACAGCTTTCAGTCGGTGTTCAATTTCACCCACTGGGAAACGCCGAACGAATTGAAGAACTGCGCCAATGGCGCGGTCAATGGCGTTGGCGTCAATGTCAGCGGTTGTGCGGACCGGGTGACGCTTGAACTGAACGAGGCCAAGACGGAGTCCTTCTTCGTCGGCGGTCTTGAGTATGTTCTGGATGTCACCGGTTTCCTCTATGAAGGAAACCTGCTGGAAAGTTTCTGGACCGAGGAAAGCGCCGAGAACGAAGCGATCCTTCAGGCCAGCTATCGTCTGCTTTCGGATGAACAGGACGATCCGCAGGATGATCCCGAGTATGATCCCCCGTCGGAAGTACCGCTGCCTGCCAGTGGGCTGCTTCTACTTGGTGGTCTTGTCGGACTTGCCGTCAAGCGCCGGTTCGGCTGAACGGATCTGAAATCGTCGCTATGTGAAGGCCTCCGGTTTGCGGGGGCCTTTATCTTTTGGTGCATCTTGCAGAGAGCCGTCGCCTGATGCAGAAAGGCGCGGTTCAGGAAAAGGAAGACTCGGATGGACAAGTTCAGCAAGCTCACCGGGATCGCGGCCCCGATGCCGTTGGTCAATATCGACACGGACATGATCATTCCCAAGCAGTTCCTGAAAACGATCAAGCGCACGGGTCTGGGGGCCAACCTTTTCGACGAGATGCGGTTTGACCGGCAGGGCAACGAGGTTGAGGATTTCGTGCTGAATAAGCCGGCATATCGCGAGGCGCAGATCCTCGTGGCAGGTGACAATTTCGGCTGCGGGTCGTCGCGCGAACATGCGCCTTGGGCGCTTCTGGATTTCGGCATCCGCTGCGTGATCTCGACCAGTTTCGCCGACATTTTCTATAACAACTGTTTCAAGAACGGGATCCTGCCGATCAAGCTGCCGCAGGAAGACGTGGACAAGCTGATGGATGACGCGGAGCGTGGCGCGAACGCGGTGATTACGGTGGACCTTGAGGATCAGACGATCACCGGCCCTGACGGTGGCAGCATCAGTTTCGAGATCGACCCTTTCAAGAAACACTGTCTGTTGAACGGGTTGGACGATATCGGGCTGACGGTCGAGAATGCGGCGGCTGAAATCGACGCATTCGAGGAAAAAATGGCTGTCGGCAGGCCTTGGGTCTAGTCACACGCCAGACCGCTATATGTTGGGCCATCCTGTCGGGTGGCCCTTTTTTGTTTCGATATTGATGCAAAGTCGCACCATTCCCACCACGAAATTGCCCGAAAATTCATTCAGTTTTCAGGAGTTATTGCTGTGATGGCTGCAACAAGGCAGAAATGGGGCAAGAATATGGCAGACCGGAAAACAGGTCGTCGCGAGGCAAAACTCGGTTGGATCGGAGAGAACTTCGGCCGCCGATGTAAGAGGCAGGCACAGTGATAACCCGACTGGCAGGCGCGGCCATTCGCGCGCTTTTTGTCATCATCCTGATCGCGGCCCCGTCGCTGATCCTTCCCGGTACCACGTCGGACGTTGCCCAGATCGTGACCCTGGTGGCCCTTTTCGGCGCGGCACTCACCTTCTTTGAATATGCTTCGACCTATCCCGGCCTTGTCGAGTTCCGCGACGCCCCGCCGTTCAACCGGATCCGGTTCGGCTCCCTGTTTCTGACGGTGGTGCTGCTGGCGCTTCTGGTGCGCGGCGGTGTGGCTCCGAACTGGCTGACGGGGGCGGTGACGGCCCTGGGCGCGACCATCGGTCAGGCGATCGACTTTCCCTATTCGCCGGTCCGCCTGGTGGTGCTGATGCTGCCGTCCGAGGCGTCGATGGACCATGTGCACATGGTGCGCAATGCAGCCGGGCTTTCCTATCTCATTTCGCTTGTGACCTTGTTCGTCTTCCTCGTGTTCCAGAAGTTGCGCCAATGGCCATTGCAGCACGGCAGTTTCAACGTCTGGGTCAACCTGCCGACCTTCGATCCCACAGCGGGCGGCGACGTGGTGGATCGGCTGGAGCGGGATGCGCGTTTTAACATTGCGTTAGGGTTTTTGCTGCCATTCCTGACACCGGCGGTCATCAAGTCGGCCACCGCGCTG
Organism: Paracoccaceae bacterium; assembly: GCA_965228905.1. GTDB lineage: Bacteria > Pseudomonadota > Alphaproteobacteria > Rhodobacterales > Rhodobacteraceae > CALKXV01. The sequence continues at coordinate 101,666 of CBDDII010000002.1, forward strand.
TTCGGCGCGGTGTCGCTGGATAGCCCGCAGACCTTGATCTGGACGGTAGCGGCATGGGCCTTTCTTCCGGCATCGCTTTTCATGCGTGGCATCGCCATGGGGCGGATCGCGTCGCTGATCACGGAAAAGCGCAAGCTTTCCAGCGAAGACGAAGGCAACGCGGGGCTTTTGCCGGTCTGATACTTTCGACGTTTGTGCTGGCCTCGGGTGCCGGGGCCGAGGTACTGCGGATCGCTGTTTTTCACACGGAGTTGGAACGAGACGGCCCCGGGCTTTTGCTGCGCGATGTGCTTTCCGAAAAGGACGCGCAAGTCGAGGCGGTCTTGCGCGTTCTGCGCGCGGCGGACGCGGATGTTCTGGTCCTGGCGGGCATCGATTACGATCTGGAGGGTGTGGCGCTTGGCGCATTTGCCGACCGGATTGGCGGTTACACCTACCGGTTCCAGAATGCGCCGAACCGTGGCCTGCCAAGCGGGGCTGATCTGAACCGCAATGGCCGTCTGGGCGATCCCGAAGATGCCATCGGGTTTGCCGATTTTCGCGGACAGGGCGGCTTGGCGGTGCTTTCGCGGTTGCCCTTGGACAAGGATGGCGTGAGGGTTTTCACCGCCTTTCCCTGGCGCGATCTGCCCGGCAACCTTGCCTTGCCGGAAACGCCGCCAGATTTCCCGTTGAGCACCACGGTGCATTGGGACGTACCGGTACAGTTGGGCGACGGCGAAATGCTGCACCTTTGGATCTGGCACGCGACCCCGCCGGTTTTCGATGGGCCGGAGGATAGAAACGGGCGGCGCAACCATGACGAGGCGGCGTTCTGGCTGCGATACCTGGACGGTAACCTGGGTGTTGACGCACCCGAACGCTTTGTTCTGGCGGGGTTTGCAAATCTTGACGTGATCGACGGCGATGGCCGCTCCGAAGCGCTGGGCGCACTGTTGTCCGATCCAAGGATTAAGGACCCGGCCCCAGAAAGCGATGGCGGCGTTCTGGCCTCCGATGCGGACGGCGGGGTCAATGCGGGCCATCGCGGCGATCCGGCTCTGGACACCGCGGATTGGGAAGACGGGCCGGGGCGGCCCGGCAACCTGCGTGTGGATTACCTGTTGCCCGCGGCAAGCCTGGGCCTGAAAGAGGCGGGTCTTTTCTGGCCCGCGCCGGAAAGCTCACTCGGCGGGGACGTCGAACGCGCCTCGCGGCATCGCCTGATCTGGGTGGATGTCGAGGTGCCGGATGGCGCTGGCGAGGGCGGTTAGCGCGTCGGTTTCGCGAAATCCGGGGAATTCGGCGTCGAAGGCCGTGCGTTCGAGGGTGTGGGGCATGTCCCAGAGATAGCGCATTTCGATCAGCTTGCCGGCCATGGGCCAGACGGGCCAGGCCAGCCAAAGTGGGAGCCAGGACATCTGTTTTATCTTGAGCGTCTTTCCCGTGGCCCGTGACAAGAGGTCCGTCATCTGGCGAAGGGAAAGCGTGTAGCCGGGAAACAGGACCTCGTGAAAGGATTCCAGGCAGTCGCGACGCTCGGCCAGTTGGACGGCCAGGCGGGCGACGTCGGGAAGGTAGGCCCAGGCATGGGGCGCGTTCGGATTGCCCGGCGCGGTGAGATTGCCGCGTGGAAGGTGGGGAGTGATGATCTTGTCGAACCAGTTGCCCGAGGGTTCGGTGTCGATGAAATCGCCCGCGCGCAGGACAATCGTCGACACTCCAGCGTCGCGATAGGCCTGTTCCATCTGGTTCCGGATGCGGCCCAAGGGGTTTTGGGCCTGTTTTGGCGTATGGGCGTCGAGGACAGAAGGTGAGCCTTTGCCATAGCCGTAGATATTGCCGGGGATCAGGACGGTCGCGCCAGTTTGGCAAGCGGCGTCTATGACCTGTCGGGTCAGCCTGGGCACGTCGATTTCCCATTCCGTGTAGGCCGGGTTCCATCCGTTGACGATGACATCCGCCCCGGTGGCGGCGGCGGTCAGATCGTCGCGGGCGCGATCAAATATCCTTACGCTCCAGCCCGCGTTCCAGAAGGCCTCGGCGGTATGGCGGCCAAAGCGGCCCGACGCGCCAAGGATCAATACAGTGCCGGTCATTGGTATGCTCCCGTGGATGTCATGAGCGTTGTTTGATCCATTCGTGAAAATTTCGGAATTGCCAGATTTTGAACCTCTGCTATGCATTTTTGTATGAGTGCGTTGGAACAATTGGACTGGTCGCTGGTGCAGGCCTTTCTGGCGGTGGCGGAAAAAGGATCGCTTTCCGCGGCGGCGCGGCAGCTTGGCCTGACCCAGCCGACGGTGGGGCGGCACATCCAGACGTTGGAAAGCGGGCTTGGCGTGACACTGTTCAAGCGGCAGGCGCGGGGCATGGCGTTGACGGCGGAGGGGGCCAGCCTGTTGGAACATGCCCGCGCAATGCGCGGCGCGGCAGAGGCGCTGAGCCTTCATGCCACGGGCGGGTCAAGCGATCTGGCGGGAAGCGTTCGGATCACGGCGAGCGTGTTTTCGTCGCATCATTACCTGCCCCAGATCATTGCAGACGTGAGAGAGGCGCACCCGGAAATCGACATCGAGTTGGTCGCATCGGATGAAAGCGAGAACCTGTTGTTCCGCGAAGCCGACATTGCGGTGCGGATGTATCGCCCGACGCAGTTGGACATGGTGACGGTGCACCTGGGCGATGTGCAACTGGCGATGTTCGCGTCGAAAACCTATTTGCAAAAGCACGGTCGCCCCATGAGCATGGGCGATCTGATGGATCATGCGATTGTCGGTTTCGACCGCAGCGAGATGATGATCCGCGAGTTTCGCGATGCGGGGGTCGAGGTTGACCGCGATTTCTTTCCAGTGCGGTGTGACAATCAGACGGTGGTGTGGGAATTGGTGCGGGCCGGGTGCGGGTTGGGCTTTGCGCCCGACTTCGTTGGTTCCGAGGATCCGACGCTTGAGCGGATCGAGATCGACCTGCCCATTCCCACGCTGCCTGTCTGGTTGACCGCCCACGAGGCGGTACGGCGCAACCCGCGCGTCGATGCGGTCTGGCAGGTGCTGGCGCGGCGGTTGGCCGACACATGCGATCCACCGGTCGCTTGACGCCGGATCCCCGCCGCGCTAGGCCCGGCGAGACATATTCCGGAGAGTTTCGACATGAGCAACCCCTCGCTTCTTATCCTGCCCGGCGACGGCATTGGCCCCGAAGTTATGACCGAAGTCAGGAAGGTCATCGGCTGGTTCGGCGACAACCGTGGTCTGGCCTTTGACGTGAGCGAGGATCTTGTGGGTGGCGCGGCCTATGACGCGCATGGGACGCCGCTGACCGACGAGACGATGGAGAAGGCGCAAGAGGTTGATGCCGTCCTTTTGGGTGCCGTTGGCGGGCCGAAGTACGACGTTCTGGATTTCAGCGTGAAGCCCGAGCGGGGGCTTTTGCGGCTGCGGAAGGAAATGGACCTTTATGCCAACCTGCGCCCGGCCCAGTGTTTCGACGCGCTGGCCGAGTTTTCTTCGCTGAAAGCGGACGTGGTTGGTGGCCTCGACATCATGATCATCCGCGAGTTGACCAGCGGTGTCTATTTCGGCGAACCGCGCGGCATCATCAACGAAGGCAACGAGCGGGTCGGGATCAACACGCAGCGTTACACGGAAAGCGAAATCGCGCGGGTTGCGCGGTCGGCGTTCGAACTGGCAAGGAAGCGCGACAACCGCGTCTGCTCGATGGAGAAGGCCAACGTGATGGAATCCGGCGTGCTGTGGCGCGACGTGGTGACCGAGGTGCATCAGGCGGAATATTCCGATGTCGAGCTTTCGCACATGTACGCCGATGCGGGCGCGATGCAGTTGACCCGCTGGCCCAAGCAGTTCGACGTGATCGTCACCGACAACCTGTTCGGCGATCTTCTGTCCGACCTTGCCGCGATGCTGACCGGTTCGCTTGGCATGTTGCCCAGTGCGTCCTTGGGCGCGCCGATGGCGAACGGTCGTCCGAAGGCGCTTTACGAGCCGGTGCATGGTTCGGCGCCCGATATCGCGGGTACGGGCAAGGCGAACCCGATTGCCTGTATCCTGAGTTTCGCGATGGCGCTGCGCTATTCCTTCGACAAGGGCGAAGAGGCGACGCGGCTGGAAGAGGCGGTGAATGCGGTTCTGGCCGATGGTCTGCGCACCGCCGATCTGTTGGGTCAGGAGGGTGTCGAGCCGGTCTCGACCTCGGAAATGGGTGACGCGATTGTCGCCAAGCTGAGCGCAAGCCTCTGAGCGAAACAGGCGGCACCACCTTGAAGGGCGTGTTGTTCGCCCTTGGCGGTTTTGCGGCCTTTTCGACCCATGATGTCGTCATCAAGTTCCTTGGCGAAAGCTATTCGCCGTTCCAGATCCTGTTTTTCAGTGTTCTGCTGAGTTTCCCTTTCGCGACACTTTTGTTGATGAGCGACAAGGAGGAAGACACGCTGCGCCCGAAGAATCCGGGTTGGGTGGCTGCGCGGACGCTGGCGGGATCGGTGACCGGGGCGGCGGCATTCTATGCCTTTTCGGTGCTGCCCTTGGCGCAGGTCTATGCGTTTATCTTTGCGGCACCGATGCTGATTACCGTGCTTTCGATCCCGATTCTGGGCGAAAAGGTGGGGGTGCATCGTTGGGCCGCCGTTGTTCTGGGGTTGATCGGCGTGCTGATCGTGTTGCGCCCCGGTGCCGAACCCTTGACGCTTGGCCATGTCGCCGGGCTGTTGGCGGCGGCGGGCAGCGCGGTTGTCTCGGTGATCACGCGAAAGGTGGGCAAGGAGGAACGGTCTGCGGTTCTGATGCTTTATCCGATGATGGCGAACATCGTGTTGATGGGGTTGATATTGCCCTTTGTCTATAAGCCCCTCCCGCTGGAGCACCTGGGGTATCTGGCGGTGATGTCCTTTCTGGGGTTCTGCGGCGGCATGTGCATCATCCTTGCCTATCGCGCGGCAGATGCGGCGATGATCGCGCCGATGCAATACAGCCAGATCATCTGGGGCGCGGGTTTCGGGTTCGTCGTGTTTTCCGAGGTGCCGGACCGTTACACCTGGATCGGGGCAGGGGTCATCATCTTTGCCGGTCTTTATGTGGTGGTGCGCGAAAGCCTTGGCGGGCGTTCGACCAACACTCCGGTGCTTCAGACCCGCAGCCGACCCGGTGCCGCATCTTCGCCCAACATCGGCGCGATGCTTCACGCCCGCGCGGCGCGTGTGCTGCCGGGTCACGAAGCCCTTGCAAAATCCAGAGAAGAGCAGTAATCGGGCGGCTCGGTCGGAGTGTAGCTCAGCCTGGTAGAGCACTGTCTTCGGGAGGCAGGGGTCGGAGGTTCGAATCCTCTCACTCCGACCAATAAAATAGGGGCCCTTTCGGGGGCCTTTTTTGTTGGCTAGGTCGCGTCGTAGCTGCTGACCTCGATCAGGTTGCCGTCAGGATCGTTGAAATAGACCGAGGTGATCGGACCTCGCGCGCCGGTCTTGGCGACGGGGCCTTCGACGACGGGGACGCCTTCGGCGATCAGGCGTGCGATCACCGTTTCGGGCGGTTCGTTGGTCAGAAGACAGATGTCGCCGGAACCGATGCCGGCATGGTTTCGGGTCTCCTGGCCCAGGCTTTGCAGGTTGATCTTTTGCGCACCGACCTGAAGCGCCTTGCGGCCCCCGGCGAAGGTCACGGTCTCAAGGCCGAGGACGCGCTTGTAGAAGGCGGCAGCGCGGTCGATGTCGCGGACGGTCAGAACGACGTGGTCGATGGCTTCGATCATTTCCCCATGATGTTGTTTGACACGAAAGTTGCAAGGGTGCTTGCAAAGCGTGCCTGCGCGTCGGATGTTTGATGCGAAAGGAACCCCAACATGAAGAAGATCAGATATGCCATCGTCGGTGCGGGCTGGATCAGCCAGGAGGCGTTCATGCCGGCCGTTGCCGGTACGGGCAATTCGGAAATGACGGCGATCGTGACAGGCAACGAAGCTGTCCGAAATGACCTGGCGGCGTTCTATGGCATCGAGACGACCTGTGGCTACGATGGATATGACGCGCTGTTGCAGGGCGATACGGTGGATGCGGTTTACGTGGCCCTGCCGAATTCGCAACATGCCGATTTTGCGATCCGTGCGATGAAGGCGGGCAAGCACGCGATTGTCGAAAAGCCCCTGGCGATCTCGGCCGAAGAGTGCGAGGCGATGATTGGGGCAGCAGAGGAAAACGGGGTTTTCCTTATGACGGCCTATCGGCTGCATTGCGAGCCGGTGACGGTGGACATCCTGACCCGGTTGCGCAACGGCGAGATCGGCGAGGTCAAGCATTTCACATCGACCTTCGGCTACCAGTCCGCCGCAACAAACCACCGTCTGCGGGGCGAGCATTGGGGCGGGCCTTTGCAAGACATTGGCGTCTATTGCCTGAATGCCGCGCGGCAGGTGATGCAGGCCGAACCGATCGAAGCCCAGGCCATTCGCGTGAACGGCAACGGCGATCCCCGGTTCGAGGAAGTTGAAAGTACGATTGCCGTGACCTTGAAGTTCCCCGGTGATCGCGTGGCGCAATTCGTCGCCAGTTTCGAGGTCGGCTCGACCGATACCTATACCATTTTGGGTAGCGAGGGTGTGATCCAGGTCGACAAGGCTTTCCAGTTCCAGACAACGCCCGAGGCCCGGATCATGACTGAGCAGGGAGTCGAGGAACTTCCGGTTGTCGATAGCGACCATTTTGCGGATCAGATCGCCTATTTTTCGGATTGCATTCTTGGCGGTGAGGCTCCGGCACCGGATGGTGTCGAGGGCATGGCGGATGTCGTTGCGATGCTTGCCATCGAAGAGGCGGCAAGGACGGGACACTCTCAAAAGATCGACGCGCCAACGCCTGCGAAACGTCCCGGTGCGGATACGGTTCGGACCGTGGCAAGGACCGACCGGCGGCTTGTGTTCTAGTAGGCGCCGAGGTCGCCCGTTTCGCCGGTCGATCCGGTGAGGCTGCGGAACCGCTCGACCGTGGCGCTGGCGGCGCTGGCCATGAAGCGGACGTCGTTCAGGATCGTCACCATGTCATAGCCCCATTCGATGCCGCGCGCGGCATAATCAGCGCTGCCGCAGTGCAGCGCGGCGTGGATGCTGGCGTCTTTCGCGACACGGGCGATGCGCTGTTGCAACTCGATCATCTCGGGTTCTTCACGGTCGAAACCCGGGGCGAGAGCACCGTTTGAAACGCCGAGGCTGAGGTCGGCGGGGCCTACATAGAGGCCGTCGATGCCGGGTGTCGCGGCGATATCTTCCATCTGCGCCACGCCTTCGGCGGTTTCGATCATGGCGAAGGCAAGGATATTGGCGTTTGCCGCCTCGGTTGAATAGCCCGGTTCGGCAAAGGCGGCGCGTGTCGGGCCGAAGCTGCGCTGGCCAAGGGGGGGATAGCGGAGGTAGCTGACGAATTCGGCGGCCTGTTCGGCGGAGTTGATCATCGGGCAGATGATGCCCGTCGCCCCGGCATCGAGGTACTTCATGATGATCCCCGGTTCGAGCCAGGGCACACGGGCGATCAGCGTCTTGCCGGATGCGCGCATGGCCTGAAGCATCGGCAGTGCGTCGGAATAGGCAAGTGCGCCGTGCTGGCCGTCGATGGTGATGGAATCAAAGCCCTGTGCGGCCATGATCTCGGCGGAAAACGGGTTTCCAATGGAGCACCATCCGTTCACCACGCAATCGCCGCGCGCCCAGATTTCCTTTAGCGAATTTTTCATGGTCCCCCCGTCTGATCGTCCGGGCGCCATAATGGCAGGCCCGCCCGTTCCCGACAATCGGGTGCGCCAGGTGAAACATGCCGGTGGAGGGGATTAGTCTTTTGCCAGGCCCAGTTTGAAGCTGAGCGCCAACAGGAAAACCGCGCCGAAAACGGAATATGCGGCAAGCGCCTGAGTTGTGTCAAAGCCGTTGAGGGCAGTGACAAAAAGCGAACCGAGCAATGCAATCGGCATGCTGAAGATGATCGTCCCTAGTGCCATTGAACCTCGTCCCTGGGGGTTACCCCTTGTCCAAATGGTGTGATCCGCCCTGCGGCAAACCTCTGTTACCATAAAGATCAGGACACACAAACGTTACAATAGGGTTAATGTCCGTCCTGATTTCTGGGCGAGAACTGGCCCAAAGGTGTGTCCTTGACGGCACGAAGTAGCTGGATGAAGCCCTTTACCTGGTGTTCCGCACTGGCCTTGCCCTTTTCGGCGGTGGCGAGATGGGCTTCGCCGACCGGGCCGGAGGGGTTGAGATCGGAAGCGATCCAACCATAGGAAACAGGGCCAATCGGGGAAATTGCCGTGGTTTCGGCGGTGGAAATGAAATCCCGCGCTTCGCTCATGTCCACGGTTTCGGGGCGGAAGTGCAGCATGAGCGAGGTTTCGCGGTCGCCGCCGTGGATGCCGTAGGCGATCTCGCGTTCGGAAAAGAGCCCGTCGGGCGCGCCGAAGTTGCCCCATTGGCACTTGATCGCCAGCATCCCCGCTTCGACGCGCAATTCGCGCGACAGGATCGAGTTCAGGTCAAGGTTGCCGCCGTGGCTGTTGACGATGACGATCTTCCGGACACCGGCGCGGGCCACGGAGAGGCCGATTTCACGCCAGGCCCGCAAGGCGGTTTCCGCCGTCAGGGTCAATGTGCCGGGGGCGTGGAGGTGTTCGTTGGATTTGCCGACGGCCTGCACCGGCAGAATGCGGATATCCAGATCCTCGGGGCATTGGCGGCGAAGTTCGTCCAGCATCCCTTCCGCGATCATCGTATCGACGCCGACCGGCAGGTGGGGACCATGTTGCTCTATGGCAGCCGTGGGCAGGATGGCGATGGTTTGTTCGGGGTCGATGTCTTCGTACTCGGTCGTGCGATAATCGGCCCAGTCCAGGCGGCGGGTCATGGCTTGTCCTTCAGTTCAGGAAACGATCCATCTTGCGGGCCACGCGGTCAAGGTGCGCCTTGCGCGAGGCATCGGTGGAACTGTCCATCAGGTAGTGGGCGGCAAAGGCGGTTTTCAAAGGGCGTTTGCAGAGCAAACCAACGCCACGCATCAGCGTCCGCTTGCCCGGTGCGCCGACAAGCTGGGTCAGCCACCAGGAGGCACCGCAGGTGGTGAAGACGCCGAGGCGGGTGATGTGGGTGAGGCCGGGCCGGATCGTTGCGTTTTGTTCGTCGGGCATCAGGAAGGCGACGTCAGGGACAAAGACACGATCCAGCCAGCCCTTCAGGACAGCGGGCAGCCCGTACCACCAGGTGGGATAGACGAAAATCAGCGTATCGCACCAACGCAGGTCATCGACGTCCTGTTGGACAGGTTGGCAGTTGTCGGGGCAGGTGAGGTAGATTTCGTGTTCGTGGGCGGTCAGGATCGGATCGAAGGCGCGTGCATAGAGATCGGTCAGCCGGTATTCGGCGCCTTTTGCTTCCAGTTTTTTGACGACCAGATCGCGGACGGCCGCGGTGAAACTGCTTCCGCGCGGGTGGCAATAGACGACAAGAGCTTTCATCACAGCGCCTTCATCTCGCGGCCGACCTTTTCAAGGAAAGCGGCCCGTTGTGCGTCGGTCGCGCGGTTCATGTCGTAAAGGGCGAGGTACTTCATTTTCTCGGGCCGGGTGACGTGCCAGAGCGCGCGGGTGAAATGCTTGCGCGGGGGATCGCCCGCGCCGAAGGCTCGCCAGCGGGTGCCGCCGTAGGTGGTGACGGCGGCGAGTTTCCTGATGTGGGTAAGGTTGGGGGCGACCTTGCCATCGACCAGCTTGAAGGACACGCCGGGCAGAAGAACGCGGTCAAGCCAGCCTTTCAGGATCGCGGGATAGCCGAAATTCCAGACGGGGAAGGAAAGGATCAGTGCCTCGGCGGCGCGGAGGCGTTCGACGTAGTCGCGCACCGGTTCGATATTGGCTGGCTCGTCGTGATAGTTGCGGCGCTCTTCCTCGGTCAGCACGGGCTGGAAGCCTTCGGCGTTGAGGTCGCAATCGTCCACGTCCCAGCCGCGATCACTCAGCGTTTCGACGACTTTGGTGTGGAGCGCTGCACCGAAGCTTTCGGGGCAGGGGTGGGCAAAGAGGACGAGGGCGCGGGTCATGACTGACTCACAAACGTTTCCGCTTGTGTCGCGGGCAGGAGCCTCCGGCGGGAGTATTTTTGACAGGATGAGGGGTGCGGGTAGGACTTCATTAACTTTGCCGCCCCATTGAGGGAGACGCGGTACAGGCTGGAGAGCCGATGACCGCACAGGGTGATGGGTCCGTTGTGAGCCACGCCAACCCCGGTTCGGTGCGCGGCATCGGGCCGGGGATTTCTTTTTCCATCATCCTGTCGGAAATACTCCGGGGGAGCGTGAGGGGGCAGCGCCCCCTCGCATTGGGCGACGCCGGAGGCGGCGCAAGACCTCATTCCGCCACCTGCAATTTCGGGTAGGCGTACATGGACTTGTAGTGCCAGTCGGGATCGTCCCAGGCGATCATCTTGCCGGGGTTCAACAGGCCCTTCGGGTCGGCCTCTTGTTTGAACTTCAACTGCCGGTCGTCCACGGTTTGCCGCCCGCCTTCTTCCAGCGTGTAGCGGTGCGGGTTGAAGATCATGGCGCCGGCGTCTTCATGGATGCGGATGATTTCGTCCAGGCGTTCTTCGGTGGTGAACTTGACGAGGCTTAGTCCGGCAAAGATCGCCCGCCCGCTTTCGCGCATGACTTCGAGGTGTTGCAGCACTTCGGGTGAGAACTCATCGCGCATCTTGCGGATCAGTTCCTTGTGCTGCGGATAGCCGTAGCGGACCTGGAGGTAGGTGATCGAGGGATCGACCTTCAGGGCGCGGAGCGTCGTGTGGTTCCAGCCGTATTCGAACACCGGGCCGGGGTTCCTGGCCCAGTCGTGATCGTCGTTGCGATAGATCAGCTTGGCTTTAGGGCGGCGGCCGAGGAAGGTCAGGAAGCCGTCCATCGAATGGGGCGCGATCATCAGGCCGATGATGTTCGACCCTTCGTCGACGTAGGGCGCGACGCGCTGGAAATAGCTGTGTGCGACGGGGGCTTCGAAGACCGTGCCCAGTTTCATCAGGATGCCGTCCTGGTTGGCGAGGTCTTCGGTGAAGGCGACCGCTTCCATGAAGTCGCGGGTTTCGACGAACATCTCGACCCAGTCATAGGCGGGGGCCAGCGGCATTTCGATTTCGGTGATGATGCCGTTGGTGCCATAGGCGTGGGAGACGCGGGCCAGTTCCTCGCCGGTGAATTCGAGGACGCGGGGTTCTTCTTCCATCGTGACGACGCGCAGGCGGATGATGTTGCCGAGGTCGCGCAGACCGCCCCATGTGCAGGATCCGACGCCGCCCGAGCCGCCCGCGATGAAGCCGCCGATGGTGGCGGTGGCCCAGGTGGAGGAGAACATGCGGAGTTCCTGTCCGGAATGTTCCTTTGTCGCGGCGTCGAGATCTTTCAAAAGGACGCCCGGTTCGGTGATGACGCGGCCGGGGTGGATTTCCTTGACCTTGTCGAGGTGCCTCAGGTGCATCACGCAACCACCGGCCAGCGGCATGGCCTGGCCGTAATTGCCGGTGCCTGCGCCGCGCGTGGTGACGGGGCAATCGTGGGCATAGCAGGTTTTCAGAATTTCGATCACCTCGGCCTCGGACCGGGGCGAGACGACGAAATCGGCGACGACGTGATCCAGACGGTCTTTCAGAACCGGCGAGTACCAGAAGAAATCGCGGCTTTTTGCCTTGATGGCGGCTTCGGCTTCGTCGATTTCAAGGTGAGACAGGGCGGCTTTGGCGGCAGCGATGTTGTCTTTCATGGGCGCGGGTCCATCAGGTGGTCGAGGTCGGAGTAATCTGGCAACGGGCTGTCGAGCGCTTCGCCGTGGCGGAAAACGATCCGGTCGGATTGCGGGCGGGCGAAAAGCTCGGTCCAGCTTCGGGCCTTGAAGACGATGAAGTCGGCGGGTGCGCCGGGGGCGAGCGAGGGCGGGGCGAGACCGCAAGCCCGGGCCGGATTGTGCAGCACGGATTTGGGCCAGTCGCGCCGCGAATGGTCAAGGTGGCCGATGCGAGTGGCCTGACGCATGACTTCCAGCATGTCGAGATCACCATAGGCATAGAAGGGGTCGCGGGTGTTGTCGGAGGCAAAGCTGACGTTGATGCCGCGTTCGACCATTTCGTGCACCAGCGTGATGCCGCGATTGCGTGGCGTGCGGCCCGCGTGGCGATCCTGCAGGTAGAGGTTGCACATGGGCAGGCTGACGATGTTCAGCCCCGCCTTAGCCACAAGGTCGAGCGTTTCCATCGCGCGGGCTTCGTCCTGTGTCGAAAGCGAGCAGCAGTGGCCGACGGTGACGGGCCTGTCCCAGCCGGTTTCGATCACGGTTTCTGCAATCTTACGCAAGGTCTCCGAGGTGGGGTCCATGGTTTCGTCGGAGTGGAAGTCGACCTCGAGACCGCGCGAACCGGCGAGGTCGAAGAACTCTTGCAGGCGGGTTTCGATGTCGGGGACGGGGTAGGTGACAAGGCCCAGAACGCCACCGGCGGCGGCGACGATGTCGGCAGTTGGCGCGTAGCCTTCCTTGATGCTCTCGAACCGGTCGCAGCCAACAAGGCTTGACGCCTGAAGTTCGATCCGGTCGGCCCAGTCGGCGCGCACTTCGGTGAAGACGGGCCAGGAGATCTCGTCCTGCGGGGCGGGGCTGTCGAGATGGGTGCGGATGGCGCGGGTTCCGTGGGCAAGGGCGCATTTCAGCGAAAACTCCATCCGTGCGCGCACGTCTTCGGCGGACCAGTTCGCCTCGCGGTCCGCGCCGACCGTGTTGAGTGCGCCGTCGAACGTGCCGTCGGGGTTGGCGGCGCGGGGCCAGATGTGGCCCTTGTCGAGGTGCGTGTGCATGTCGACAAAGCAGGGAAGGATCATGGAACGATCCATTTCGAGGTCCTGCCCGCCCCCTTCGACGATCCTGTCGCCCTCGACGGAAAGGTCGGTGACGATCAGGTCATCGCTTTCGCCGATCAGACAACCGGGGATTGTCACGTTCCGAAGCCGGACGGACCCGTTGTTGCCAAGCGCCTTCATCCTTCGCGCTTCATCGCGCTTTCATGCCACTTGCGCAGCAAGAGCCATGTGACCCAGCTTAGGATCAGGTAGATCGCGACGCCCGTGACAACGATCAGCGTGAGGGCTGCGAACATGCGGGGCATGTTCAGCCGGTAGCTGCTTTCGAGGATGCGGAAGGCCAGGCCCGAGCCGATGCCGCCGGAACCGGCGACGAATTCGGCAACCACGGCGCCGATCAGCGACAGACCACCGGCGATGCGCAGTCCGCCAAGAAAGTAGGGCAATGCGGCGGGCAATTGCAGGTAGCGCAGGGTTTGCCAGCGTGTCGCGCCATAAACCTTGAAGAGGTCGCGCAGGTTGTGGTCGGCGGAATTGAGCCCGAGCGTCGTGTTGGAAAGGATCGGGAAGAAGGCGACGATCCAGGCGCAGATCAGAAGGCCTGCGATCTTGCTGTCGACGTAGATGAAGATCAGGGGCGCGATGGCGACGATTGGGGTTACCTGAAGGACGACGGCGTAGGGGAAAAAGCTCATCTCGATGAGCTTCGATTGCGTGAACAGCACCGCAAGGCCGCCGCCAAAGACGATGGCAAGGGTCAGGGCAAGGCCGGTGACGGTGAGCGTGACCATCCAGCTTGAGACTAGGATGCCGAAGTCCGAGATCAGCGTGCTGGCGATCAGGAAGGGGCCGGGCAGGATGTAATGCGGGATCTCGCGGGCGGTCACCAGCCATTGCCAGCCACCGATGAAGATGCAGAAGACCAGAAGCGGCAGCGCCCATTTGCCGATCTTCGACAGGCGCTGGTTTCGCAGGCGCAGGCGTTCTTCGTGGTCTAGTTCTTGGGGCATGTCTCCGGTCATGGGGGATTCAATGGACGACATCGGCCTCTCCCATGGCGGCATGAAGCGCGTCCGAGGCGGCGCGGCATTGGGCGGCGTATTCGGCGGAGGTGCGGAATTCCTCGGTTCGCGGATAGGGCGCGTCGACGGTCAGTTCCTCGATCACGCGGCCGGGGCGGGCGGCCATGATGACGATGCGGTTCGACAGGAACACGCTTTCGAACACAGAGTGGGTCACGAAGACGATGGTGCAGCCGATCGAGTCCTTCAGGGTCAGAAGGTCGTCGTTCAGCTTGAAACGGGTGATTTCGTCAAGGGCAGCGAAGGGTTCGTCCATCAGCATCAGCCGGGGCTGAGTGACGAGGGCACGGGCGATCGAGACGCGCATCTTCATGCCGCCCGACAATTCGCGGGGATAGGCGTCGTGGAATTTCTGAAGGCCGACAAGGCCAAGGAGTTCTTCGGCGCGGTCCCAGACTTCGCCCTTGCGGCGACCGGCAAGGCGGAAGGGCAAAAGCACGTTGTCGGCAACAGTGGCCCAGGGCATCAACGTGGGTTCCTGAAAGACGACCGAAAGGTCGCGTTCGGATTTCGCACCGTGCCAGCGGATTTTGCCGCTGCTGGGTTCGCTGAGGTCGGCGATCAGGCGCAAGGCGGTGGATTTGCCACAGCCGGAGGGCCCGAGGAGGGACAGGAAGTCGCCCTCGTTCACCGAAAGGTTCATGTCGCGCAGAGCAACGACGTTGCCTGCAAAAACCTTGTCGATGTTCTGCATCGACAGGATCGGCGCGGGGGTGGTTGCTCTGCCCGCGTCTTGGGCGGGCAGAGCGGTGTCGGTCGTATCGTTCACTGGCCGGTCAGCGCCTTTTTCACGTCAAGCGCGGCACCGGTGTCGGAAAACTCGGTCGTGTAGGAGGCTTCGATGTCGATGCCTTCCTCGATCACACCCGCCGAGACCATTTTCTCGTAAAAGCCGGAAACCGCGGCCGGGTCGATGGCGCCGATGCCTTTTTCAAGGGCGATGCCGCTGTCGACGATGCCGTATTCCTTCATCTTGTCGATGGAATAGGCGATCTGCTCGGCGGTCATTTCGGGGTTGTCGCCCTGGATCAGCTCGTTCGCGGCGCTGTTGTCACCGTAAAGATAGTTGGCCCAGCCGATGGACGAACCCTCGACAAAGCATTTCACGACTTCGGGCTGGCCTTCGATGGTGGCTTCCATGGTTTCAACCGTGGTGGCAGGCGTGGTGAAGCCGTAGTCGGCCAAAAGCCAGATGTCGGGCGACCAGCCGGCCTGGCTTTCGATGGCGTAGGGTTCGGACGTGATATAGCCCTGCTGCGCGCTGTCTTCGTTGGCGATGAAGGGCGCGGGGTTGAAGGTGTAGGGCACGCGCTTGCCCGCGTCGAACCCGTAATCGGTCATCAGCCACTGATAGTAGCTGGCAAAGCCCTGGTCGCCGATGATGAGTTCTTCGAGACCTGCGAGGTCTTCAAACGAGGAAACCTTGCCCGGATGCGACATCAGGACCTGCGGTTCCTTCTGGAAGTGCGCGGCGACGACCTTCACGGGAATGCCTTGCTGGCGGGCGTTCCAAGGCAACAGCATGTTGCCCCCCATGAAGAACTCCATCTTGCCAGCGATCATCAGGGCACGGTTGTTGACCTGCGGGCCACCGGGCACGATCGTGACGTCGAGGCCGCAAGCCTCGTAGGTGCCATCGGCCACAGCTTGGTAATAGCCGCCGTGTTCGGCCTGGGCGACCCAGTTGGTGCCGAAGCTGACCGGGGTCAGATCCTGCGCGTGGGTTGCGGTTGCCGCAAGCGTCAGGGCAGCGGCAAGTGTTTTCTTGGACATGAGATACCTCCAGGTTTTCTTGTTCTGGTCCTAGAGGGATCCGCCGTCAGCGCCAGATGCGCCCGAAGCCGCCTGCTCGCCCCCCAAGGCCTTTGCCTAAATCTTAGTCAGAGTTTTGTGATTCGCACAGACAGTCAGCAACATTCGTTTGCAAAGATTAACGCGAGTCGTTCATCTTGCTGCAAAGGAGTTCCGCACCATGAAGAGCCTCACGCCCGAAACGATTGCGCCGCCCTTTGCGGCTTATTCTCATGGCGTAGAGGTGCCTGCCGGTATGCGGCTGGTGTTCACCTCTGGTCAGTTGGCCGTGGATGCCGAGGGGGGCACGCCCGAGGGGGCAGAGGCGCAGGCAGAGCTTTGTTTTGCGAATGTTGCCGCAATTTTGGGCGAGAGTGGTGCCGGGCCTGCGGATGTAGTGCGGATCAATGCCTTTGTGACGGGCCGGGAACATATGGCAGGTTACATGGCGGCGCGGGACAAATGGCTGGCGGGCGTGGAGCGGTTGCCAGCGTCCACATTGGTGATCGTTTCGGGGTTCACGCGGCCCGAGTTCGTGGTCGAGGTCGAGGTCGTCGCGGCGGTGGCGGATTGACGCAAGGATACTGCTGCGACAGGCCCATCACCTTGTGCGGCGTCGCAGCAAGTGTTATGCTGCGACGCAGAAAATCCGGGGGCTGAGACATGGCTGGAAAGATCATCACGGTTGCACAGCAAAAGGGCGGTGCGGGCAAGACGACGCTGGCGGCGAATCTGGCTGTTGCCTTGTCGAAGATGGGCAAGACCGTATCGCTTCTGGACACGGACCCGCAGGGTTCGCTGGGTCGTTGGTTCATGATGCGGCGCGAGGCGGGCGATCCCGGCATGGAGTTTTCGACGGCCAGCGCCTGGGGTGTCAGCTATGAATGCGACAAGCTGAAGAAATCCTCGGATTTTGTGTTGATCGACACGCCTCCCAAGATCGACAGTGATCTGAAACCCGCGATCCGGGAAAGCGATCTGGTGCTTGTCCCGGTGTCCGCCAGCCCCGTGGATGTCTGGGCGACCGAGGGCGTTCTGGACATGGCCGAACGCGAGGGTGCCGAGGCTCTGGTGGTGCTGAACCGGGCCAAGGCGGGAACAAAGGTTGCCGAGGAAGTGGACCAGGCGCTAAAGGCACTTGGCGTGACCCGCGCCAAGTCAACACTTGGCCACAGGGTTGCCTTCCCCGAGACCATGGGGGCGGGCAAGGCGGCCATCGAAAAGGGCAAGGGCACCTGGACAGACGAGATCGAGGCGCTTACCGACGAAGTGCTGAAGCGGTTGAAATCCTAGATTTTGCCAGCACGCCGGATGACCGGTTCGACTGCAGCGGTTTCGGGCTCTTCGTAGAGCAGGAAAGAGTTTCCGCGGAACAGGATCGAATTCGGCTCGGTATAGGCGATCACGTCTTCGGTCCACGCCTCGGAGAAAACCACATTGAAGACGCCGGGCGCGTAGTGGACGAAGTTGTGCATCACCATGACCCCGGCCGCGATGCCGAAGGTCTGGGCCGCTTTGTACTCCGCGCCGTTGAAGCGCAGCATTGCGAACAAAAGGAAACCGCAAGCGGCCCCGATCCCGCCGTCGATCAGCATTGTGATGTCGGCATCTTCGCCCGCAAGCGTGCCGCCCATCAGGTGGAACCGGACGTAGCGGGCCACGAAGACCGCCATCATGCCGACCAGAGCGGCACCGACGATGGAGGCGGGATACTTGAAATTCTCTTTCCAGTCCGGGATGACCGGAACGGGCGGCTTGACTTGTCCACCGGGGTTGCGGGCATCGGCAACACGGTTCAGCCGGTTTTGAAAGTTCGAATTCGGTGTTCCACTGGGCGGGCTGCTCATCTGCCAACTCCTTCACTCTTCTGAGAAGTTTTTCCCTAGGGAAGTGGGCAAAATCAGGGCAAAAAGCGTTGAATTCGTCGGCTTTCCGAGGGAGTTTGGAAAAACCGTTTCCAAACAGGGCCTTATCGTTGGGGTCCCGTGCGCTTGAGCATCGCTTCGCGGATTGCAATGAAGGTAGCCGCGGCGACGATCAAGGTGCCTCCCAGGATAACCCATATGTCGACGGGCTCCGAGAAAACGAAATACCCGGCGATAACGGACCAGACGAGTTGAGTGAAAACAACGGGTTGCGTGACATTTACCGGGGCGACGGCGAAGGCGCGGGTCATGGAATAGTGACCCGCGGTTGCCAGCGACGCGACGACGAACATCCAGCCGGTTTCGCCCCACGTCGGCCATTGCCAGACCACCAGCGCCAGTGGGAAAAGGCCGATTGTGACGGTGATCGACAGCATCGCCACAATGACCGAGGCGGGAAGTTCTCCGGCAAGACGCTTGGCGATCAGATAGCTCATCGCAAGGGAAAGGGCGGTGAATATCATCGCGAGGTGGCCCTCTGAAAGCTCTCGCATCCCCGGTCGGAGGATCACGATGGCGCCGAAGAACGCGACACCGATGGCGAGGATACGGCGCATCGCCAGTTTCTCACCCAGGAAGAGAGCGGCGGCCAGGGTGACGTAGATCGGCGTCATGTAGTTCATCGCCGTCACCTCGGCGATGGTGATCCGGGTCATCGCGTAGAACCAGCAACAGACACCAACGCTGTGCACCAGGCCGCGCCAGCCAAACAGCTTGATCTGCCTTTTCGTCAGCCGCAACCGGCCAAGTGTGCCGAGTATTGGTATAAGAAAGACCAATCCCAAAACGTACCTCAGGAAGGCTGACATGGCGGCTGGCAGTTCGGTTGCACCGGCCTTTACCGCTGCAGTCATGGCGACGAACAGGACCGCGGTCAGCAGCATCCAGAGGATGCCGTGAAGCGCGGATTCACCAGACGATTGCGTTGTCGCGGGGGCGGCGGGAAATTCGGCCATGATCTTCTATGAGCCGATCCCTGCCGGGCCTCAAGGCAAGATGAGCGATATCGCGATTGTCCACATCACAATGCCGACGCAGAAGTCGAGGATGCGCCAGGATTTCGGTTTCGCAAAGATCGGTTGGAGCAGTTTGGCACCGTACCCGAGGGCCACGAAGAAGAAGAACGAGGCAAAGACTGCGCCCGTTCCGAAAACCCATCTCTGAGGGCCGTAGTGGGAGGCGATTGCGCCCAAAAGGACCACGGTATCAAGATAGACGTGTGGATTGAGCCAGGTCAGGGCCAGACAGGTCAGCACCGCGCTTGCGGCCGAGTGTTCTGCCGCGCCTTCCGCTTCGAGTTTCTCGGTGACGAAGAATGCACGACGCATACTAAGCACGCCGTAGACGAAAAGGAAAAGCGCACCACCCCAGCGGGTTACCGGCTCGATCATGGGCATGGATGTGGTCAATGCGCCAAAGCCTGCAACGCCGGCCATGATCAGGATCGCGTCCGAAATGATGCAGGTGGCGACAACCTTGCCCACGTGGCTTTCGCGAATACCTTGGCGCAGCACGAAGGCGTTCTGCGCACCGATGGCGACGATCAGGGCCAGCCCCGCTCCAAATCCCGAAAAGAAACTTGTCATGCAATCCGGGCCTTTTGCTTCAAACGTCCGGGTTCCAAGCAAGCAAGTCCGGTCCTGAATGCGCGTCGGGGCTGAAAGACACCACCGCCGCTTTTTCCGCCAGTTCGGGAGGCGTACCTGTGCGGCAGACGCCTTGGGTTTTCTGGCAACGAGCCGATTTCGTCGAAGATCGGTGAAACTGTGGAGAGGTTCCGCTGTGTAAGGCGGGTCATCGCCCGAAGCCACGGCGCGGGAGACAGTGCAAGCTTAGGTAGAGAGCCACATTCGCCCGCAGGCAAAGTCGACGTGCAATCAGTGCTGTTGGGATCGTTATATTTCGCAATCAAATTAGCAAAGGTAATGGCAATCAATATCATTGCCGTAAACTGCCATAAAAATCTCAGGTTGCAAGCGTATTGATCGAACGGTCAAGAAATGGTTCGCATTAGCGGTTCTGAAGGAGGCTTTTCCACCAGATTGTTGCAGGAACTCGGTCAATGCCCCCTGTGTGGAACGGTCTCGACTTAAGGTGCGCCCTGCGTTCGCGGTTTGAAACGACGGAGGATTCCGAAAGGAAAAAGGCGCGGAGCTCCGCGCCTTTCAGTGCCAAACGTGCCTGTTCTCAGGCCAGAACGATGTTCTCGGCGCTTTCACGGCCGTCACGGCCGGCAGCAAGGTCATAGGTGACCTTCTGGTCGTCGGCGAGGCCAGTGAGGCCGGAGCGTTCGACTGCCGAAATATGAACGAAAACGTCCTTGCCGCCCTCATCGGGTGCAATAAAGCCGTAGCCTTTGGTGGTGTTGAACCATTTTACGGTGCCAGTAGCCATCCGTTTGTCTCCTGTTTTGTGCCATTCGCGTGATGCAACGGCCCGGCCAGAGCGTCTAGGTCGAGACTGGGCCGGTTAGGGAGACAGTTGGTCGAGTAGAAGGTAGCAGGGCGCATATAGGCGTCATTTGGCTTTCGGGCAAGGAATTTTCCTTAAACTTCCGCGAGTTTTGCCGCGATACGGTCCTTCAGGATGACACGTTCCTTGCGCATGTTCTCTTCGTTGAACTGGTCGGTCGGTTCGACGTTTGTCTCGGCGCGATGGATGGCGCGGTTCAGCTCGTGATAGCGGTCGGCCAGCGCGCGGAATTCGCCATCTTTTGTTTTAAGATCATGGATTTGCTGGGCCTTGTCGGGGAATTCTTCGGCCAGTTCATGAGGGGTGTGCGACATGGGTTTTCCTTTCTTTTCTGCATCTGATCACGGGGGCAGAGGGGCCGCGTTGACATGGGTCAAACGGGCGTCGGTATCGCGTCGGTTTTACGTCGGTATCACGTCGGTATTATGTCGGTGGAAAGAACGGTATCGAGGTCTGGCGTATTGAATTCGGAAGACAGCCGGTCGAAATCGGTTATTTTCGCGAGGCGAGCAAGAGCGGGGCAGGCGATGATCTGGACAGGTGTGGTGATGGGCGTCCTTGGGACGCTGGCGATGGACCTTTGGGCGCTGGTGCTGGCCGCCCTGGGCCAGCCGAAGCCCAACTGGGCGATGCCGGGGCGCTGGCTGGGGCATGTGATGCGCGGCAAGGTCTTTCACGACGACATAGGCGCGGCGGAACCGGTTGAGCGCGAGTTGGCGCTTGGCTGGGCGCTGCACTACGGGGTCGGGGTGCTTTACGGCGTGGTTTTCGTGCTGCTGGCGGGGCGCGATTGGGTGGAGGCGCCGACGTTCTTGCCGCTTTGGGTCTTTTCCATCCTGACAATCGCGGCGGGGTGGTTCCTGTTGCAGCCGGGGATGGGCCTTGGCTGGGCGGCGTCAAAAACGCCGAACCCCTGGAAGGCGCGCATCTTGGGGTTGGTGGCCCATACCATGTTCGCGGGCGGCATGTGGATCGGCGCGCTGGCATGAAAAAAGGCGCGCGATCGCTCGCACGCCTTCGTCGGGTTCCCGGCGCGGCTTAGACCAGCGCGAGGTTTTCCGCGGATTCGCGACCGTCGCGACCGGCTTGCACGTCATACGTGACTTTCTGGTCGTCGGCGAGGCCGGTGAGGCCCGAACGCTCCAGCGCCGAGATATGGACGAAAACGTCCTTGCCGCCCGTCTCCGGTGCGATGAAGCCGAAGCCTTTGGTGGTGTTGAACCATTTCACTGTGCCGTTGGCCATGTGATGTCTCCTAAAATATATCGCTGCCCGCAACATGCGGCAGCCCGGCTTGGTTGGTCTTGATCGAAAGACTGACAGCCGGATTAGGGTAGACAGTGGTCGAAAGAGAAAAACGTTCGCGAGGGGGCGTTTGGCAGGTTGGGGAGGGGTTGGCAAGGGGGAATGGGGGGGCCTAGGCTGCGTGGCTGATGGGGCGTGCGTTGTTCGCGGTGGGGATTTGGGTTGGGTTTCGGCTGAGCCAAAATCTCAATCCTTATCAAAATAATGCCGCTCGGCACAGCATATTGGCGAGAGGCGTTGAATTAACGCAGCATGTTGACTAGTTAAGTAAGTATGAACGTCGTCAATATTCCCAACTATGCCGCGGCTGAGGTCGCTGCACAACTTCCGCCTTTGGCGCCAAACGGACAGGGTTTGATTGTTCTTTCGAACTCAAACTTCCCTTCCTCTCACTTTAGCCCTGGTGGACGGTACCTTTCCTCCTCTGGTTATCTTTGTAGGCAGTTTGTCGTATTCGCCACAACTTTTTGGGGCAAGCTGCTTTGGCCAGGTATTGAAATGGAAGGCTTCCCTGAGACTTGTAGCTCTCGTTTGTCTGATTTTGATCAAGAGCTTGAGAAGAATGGTGTGTTGAAAAACCCTGTCATTCCATATCAAGGATCCGTCAGGAGTTTCGCTACTTCGGCCGACGGTTACCAGATGGACGAAGGTATGTTGAATGAGTTGGCTTCATTTCAGAAAGCGACATTTGAAGCATTGAACAATAGAGAAAGAGGCCAGTGGAGTTATTGTGACCAAAGCCGAAAACTGGTTGGCGAAGATCGCACTTTTGACAACGGTGGCTATAAGGTTCAGCTAACTCAAGCGATACCGATCGTGCGAGACGTGAACGATCCGCATAAATTGTTAATGTTTGTTGAGAAACGAGATGCCGAAATTCGCCGCGTAAATATGTCACTTAGACATCTTATTACGGACATTGAGATGGCGAATCCGGTTAGTGTGCAAGAAGTTGTAACAGAAAAGGCGAAAGAGATTTATAGTGTTTCCAGAGATTTGCTGGATGCGACGAGAGACTTCGGCGGTGGCGTATCTATGCTGGGGATCACATTACACTTCAGCTACGAAAAGTCGATCAAAAATACTCTTGTCGTAGGTGCTGCCGGCGGAAAGTTCGCTGAACATTTGTTTGGTCCCGAGGTGACAGGTTCGGCAGCGATCATAGCCGCGTTTGCAGGGCTTAGTACCTCCATTAGATTCTCGCGGGACAAGCGGCGATCACTTGTCGCCAATACAAATTTTCCTTACGCAGTAATTCCCAAGCTCCAATTCGGAGCGTAGTCGAAAAGAAGTGAATAGTTGGCGAAAATTGTTAACCTAGCCACTTCGCCTCAACCGGGGTCCGCTTGCTGTTTTGACTCACCCAATTCCGATTTCGCGCACTCGTCGAACCCAAACAGGAAGAATAGCGGGGTGAAACCCCGCCTTACCTCGTAAACTTCTTATGCTTCAACCGCTTCGGCTCCACAGCATCCGGTCCCAACCGCCGCTTCTTGTCTTCCTCGTAATCCTCGAAGTTGCCCTCGAACCATTCCACATGGGCCTCGCCTTCGAAGGCCAGGATATGCGTACACAGCCGGTCCAAGAAGAAGCGGTCGTGGCTGATGATGACGGCGCAGCCGGCGAAGTTTTCGATGGCGTCTTCCAAGGCCCTCAGCGTTTCGACGTCGAGGTCGTTGGTGGGTTCGTCGAGGAGGAGGACGTTGCCGCCGCTTTTCAGAAGTTTTGCCATGTGGACGCGGTTGCGTTCACCGCCTGAGAGCAGGCCGACCTTTTTCTGCTGATCGCCGCCTTTGAAGTTGAAGGCCGAGCAATAGGCGCGGGAGTTCATTTGGGCGTCGCCCAACTCGATGATCTCGCCACCGCCGGAGATTTCTTCCCAGACGGTCTTGTTCGCGTCCAGCGCGTCGCGGGACTGGTCGACATAGGCCAGATCGACGGTGTCGCCATAGCTGATCTCGCCCGCGTCGGGGGTTTCCTGCCCCGTCAACATGCGGAACAGCGTGGATTTCCCCGCGCCGTTCGGGCCGATGACGCCGACGATACCGCCGGGGGGGAGGGAGAAGGTGAGGTCTTCGATCAGGAGCTTGTCGCCCATGGCTTTCTTGAGGCCCTCGACCTCGATCACTTTCGACCCAAGGCGCGGGCCGTTCGGGATGATGATCTGGGCGCGGGTCATCTTTTCGCGCTCGGACTGGCCGGCGAGTTCCTCATAGGCGTTGATCCGGGCCTTTTGCTTGGCTTGCCGGGCCTTGGCGCCCTGTCGGATCCATTCGAGTTCGCGTTCGAGGGTCTTCTGGCGGGACTTGTCCTCTTTCGCTTCCTGCTCCAGCCGCTTGGCCTTTTGTTCCAGCCAGGCGGAATAGTTGCCTTCGTAGGGAATGCCGCGGCCGCGGTCGAGCTCGAGGATCCAGCCGGTGATGTCGTCGAGGAAGTAGCGGTCGTGGGTGACGATCAGGATCGTGCCCTTGTAGTCGATCAGGTGCTGTTGCAGCCAGGCGATGGTTTCCGCGTCGAGGTGGTTGGTCGGTTCGTCGAGCAAGAGCATGTCGGGCGCTTCGAGCAGCAGCTTGCAGAGCGCGACGCGCCGGCGTTCACCGCCCGAGAGCGTTTCGACCTGTGCCTCGTCGGGCGGGCAGCGGAGCGCTTCCATGGCGACGTCGATCTGGGCGTCGAGATCCCAGAGGTTGTTGCTGTCGATCTCGTCCTGAAGCTGGGCCATCTCGTCGGCGGTTTCGTCCGAGTAGTTCATGGCGAGTTCATTGAAGCGGTCGAGTTTGGATTTCTTCTCGGCCACGCCCAGCATGACGTTTTCGCGGACGTTGAGGGTTTCGTCCAGTTGCGGTTCCTGCGGCAGATAGCCGACCTTCGCGCCTTCGGCCGCCCAGGCTTCGCCGGTGAAATCCTTGTCGATCCCGGCCATGATGCGCATGAGCGTCGACTTACCCGCGCCGTTGACGCCGACGACGCCGATCTTTACGCCGGGCAGGAACGACAGGCGGATGTTTTCAAAGCACTTCTTGCCGCCGGGGTAGGTCTTGGACACGCCGTCCATGTGGTAGACGTATTGATAGCTGGCCATGGGGGTCTCCGATCCGCTTGTTGTGAGGGACTTACCCTGTGGGCGCGGAGGGTGCAATTGGCAGGGTGGACGGGTTTTCAGCTTGCCGTGAGAATGGCGTTCAGTCGTTGGCGCAGCTTGTGACCGCGCAGTGGATTGACCGTCTCGACCCAGGCGATCTGACCGGACAGCCGGTTCAGGAAGGCAGGGTCGCGGCGGCGGGCATCCTCGGGACGGGACAGGTGGTGAAGGATCGCCTTCAGCCGGTCATAGTCGCGCCGGTCGATGTTGGCCCTGGCGTTCACGACGATGCCCGTGACTTTCTGTTGCCGGTGGCGGGGCATGATGCGGGTTTTCCCCGGGTTGAGGTTAATTCCCTCGTCCATCACGACGGCAGGCACGGCATCGAGCAGGACGTTCCTGATATGGGGATCGCCGGAAAAGGTCAGGTCATCGGCGTAGCGGGTGTAGGTGGCACCGAGGCGGCGGGCGAGGCCGGAAAGACGGCAATCCAGACGGTAGGCCGATGCGTTTGCCAGCGCGGGCGAAGTGGGCGCACCTTGGGGCAGGTGGCGCGTTGAAAGGTGGTGCCGCGCGGCAAGATGGTCGGTTTTCAGGATCGCATCCGGCGTTATCGCACTTGTCAGACCGGCAAGGTTACGGGCGACCGCCTCGGGGTAGCCGAAAGCGCGGAACAATCCATAAAGCCGGGCCATGCTGATGCCGGGGAAGAAATCCGACACGTCGAAGGAAATGACCAGGGCTTCGCCCGCGTGGCTTGCAGCGGCCTTGATGCAATTGCGTCCGGGGCAAAAGCCCATGGCG
The DNA here is from genome assembly GCA_965228905.1 of Paracoccaceae bacterium. Taxonomy (GTDB): domain Bacteria; phylum Pseudomonadota; class Alphaproteobacteria; order Rhodobacterales; family Rhodobacteraceae; genus CALKXV01. Next base: position 126,986 of record CBDDII010000002.1, read on the forward strand.
GCAGGGTGGACCGGGACGTGGGCAAGCAGCCCGTGCAGGATGCGCCGTTGCAGTTTCTTCAGAAACGGGCGCGGTTCTTCGATCAGGCGCAGGGTGCCGTTTTTCTTGGGGTGCAGGTGGTGTCGATAGTGCGGGCCGAAGGGATCGTCCGAGCGGGCGGACAGGCCGCGCAGGTCTGCGAACCGGATCAGGTGATCGGGCGTGATCGCCATCCAATCGGCCAGTTCGGCGGGCGTGGTCAACCGGGGTAGGGTCAGGTCGGAAAGTGCGGGGTCGGGGTGAAATCCGGGTTGCGACAGGACCGGTGCGGGCTGGAGGTTGTAGCGTCGGGCGAATGTGAACAGCCGTTCGGTTTCCGTCTGTTCGCCAAGCCAGCGCAGGATCAGGTTCGCATCCGGTGCAGCACCGAGGGGAAATTGCTGTTTCAGCCTTTTGGCAAGCGGTGCGGCGAGGCGGGACAAATGGCGCGGCAAGCGTTCGCCCAGGCGCTGTCTGATGGCTGCTTCGTGCCAGGCGCTTTGGCTGAGGGATACCGCAATGGGGTGGAGGATGGTGGAGCGTCGCATCATTTGCCCCGATCTGAAACGGGCCTCAACCTCTCGTATCCTGCATGACCAGCCGTGGGTGAAGCCCACTGACGGTCATGCGTCGCATGTCCAGGCTCGTTGTCGAAGGGCGGGGATGCCCCGCCCGGCCGGTCAGACCGGCGTCTTGAGGCCCGTTCCAGTCGAAGGGGAGCGTAGTGGTTTGACGATTTGCGTCAAGTTTCGCCGGGTTTGAGTATCACCGGTTTCCCATGAGGTGTGCGCCGATAGGCGTCTTCCCAGTCTGCCTTGCGGGTGGCGAGCGCGTGGTTGTCGAGGGGGGAAACGGTCTCCAAGGCGTCGAGCGCGGCGAGGTAGTAGGTTTCTTCGGTGTCGGGGGCGCCACTTGTTTCCGCGTCGCGAAGGGCGGCTCCGAGTGCTTCGGCCCAGTGGTTGGGATCGACCTGGCCCGCGCGGATCAGGGCTTGGGCGTTTGCCAGCACTTGCGCGTGCCAAGGCTCGGCGAAGGCGTGACCAACGGGGGCGAGCGGGTCGTCAGGCGCTTGCAAGATAGGGTTCCCACAGGTCGAGGCAGACGGTGTCGTCCGGGTTTTCGACGTCGTCCCAAAGATCGCCTGCGCGAAATTCCACAGTGTAAAGGTGGTGGGCGATGTGTTCGCCGCGTGCTCCGGCGTCAGCGTATAGGTGCGCACCGTGATGGGCGATGACGGTGCCCGTGGCAGCGCGCGCATAGGCGGGTAAGCGCGTGTGCCCAGGTGAAGGACGGGCATTGGTGCGGACGGTATCGCCGGTGGCGAAGGCCGGTGGTGCCTCCGGCGCACGTTCGAAAGAGACGTTCATGCCTTTTTGCAACGCTTCGCAGTCGTCCTTTGTCAGTACTGCGGGGGAGCCATGCGGTTCGACCGCCTTTCCCGTCACGCATTCGTCCAGGGTGTAATCCCCCGCGTCGATGGCGAGCGCCATGCCGTTGACGTTCCATTTCTGGAAATAGGGAACGGAGAGATAGACCGAGGGCGGCATGGCCTCCAGCGCGTGGCGGAACCAGTCGATGGTTACGCCCGGTGTTCCAACAAGTTTGGTCAGCGCCCATTGGCGGCGTTCCCAATCTTCGCGATAGTCGGGGCTGTCTACCTCGATTGGGCCAAAACTTTCCTTGCCGCCAAGATCCTGGGGGCCGTCCATCAGGCGGGCTCCAGGGGAAGGTCGCGCATGGTGCCGATCATGCTGTCGCGGGTGATGATGGCGGCGAGTTGATCGGCGCTCCACCCCTCGGTGCCGGCAGGGCGTTCGGGGATGACGAGGTAGCGCAGTTCAGCCGTCGAGTCCCAGACGCGGACTTTGACGGTATCGGGCAGGGTGACGCCAAACTCGGCCAGCACCGCGCGGGGTTCCTTGACGGCGCGCGCGCGGTAGGCGGCAGAGCGATACCAGATGGGCGACATGCCGAGGATGGAAAACGGGTAGCAGGAGCAAAGCGTGCAGACGACAAGGTTGTGGACCTCGGGCGTATTCTGCACTGCCTTCAGATGTTCGGTGGCGTGGCCTTCGTAACCGAAATCCTTGATAGCTTGCCCGGCGTCTTTCATCAGGCGGTCGTGATAGGTGGGATCAGTCCAGGCCCGAGCGATGACTTTTGCGCCGCGCTTGGGGCCAATGCGTTCAGCATACATTTCAACCCAGTTGTCGATGCTTTCCTGGGCGACAAGGCCCTTTTCCACCACGAGGCTTTCCAGCGCCTTCACCCGCAAGGCCGGGTCGGTCGGCAGATGGCTGTGAAGCTCGCGGTGGATGTGTTCGATTTTTCTGGTGTCAAAGCTGGGCATGGCCGGACGGTGGCAGCGCCGGGGCTTTGCGTCAAGCTCTGGCGGTGACGCCCGACAAAAGCTCTTCGACCAGATAAGACGTCAGTTGCTGGCGGTTGGCGCAGCCGGATTTGCGGTAGATCGCGTTCAACTGCGATTTGATGGTTGAGGCACCTGTGCCGCGCAACTCGGCAATCTCGGCGTTGGAAAAGCCCTTCATCGCGAAGACGGCGACTTCCTTTTCAGAGGGCGACAGTTCCCATGCCAGGAACAGGTCGTCGAGGTGGGTCTGGAATTTGCCTGAGGCGACATCGACCTGTCGGCTGAGATCGGTGACCCGGCGGAAGGACTGCGACAGCACCAACGCGGTGGTGAACATGCCGGCCAAAAGCCCGATGCTGGCACCGATCTGGATGATCTCCTGGAACTCGTAAGGCAGCGGCGTGTGCCGGATGCCAAGAACTTCGGACCAGAGATCGGCCAGAAAGACGAGGGCGCTCAGGCCCTGGATCGCCAGAAGGACATAAAGAATGCGTCGCGAGTGTCTTTTCTCGGAATGCGTGTCGTCGCGCTGCCCGGCTGGTTCGGGAAGTTCCTGGAACCCTATCGCCGTGCTGAGCGACAAGGGATCAACCACCCAGTCCGACAGAGACCGAGACGCCGCCGACATTGGCATCGACTCCGACACCACCGTCGCCTGCGGATGCGCCGACGCTTACCCCGCCTGCATCTACGCCAGCAGAGATGCCCCCTCCGGAACTTGAACCAGAGGAGGCATTTTGCCTTTGCGTTTTCGTTTCATTGGAACCGGCGGCGAAAGTTCTGAGGATCCGGTCGCTGAGGACTTCGCCCGTCGAGCGGCTGACGACGACTTCGCGAATGTGTTTCCTGTTCTGCGCACGAATTTTCATGCGCCCCAGAAGTGTCGTTTTGAGGCCGGTGACCTGGTATCCGTTGGTTTCCAGGGTTTGGATCACATTCAGATATGTCTGGGCCGAGATGGCCACGACAGAGGGCATTCCGATGGATGGCGCGGCCATTGCCGGCGAACCTGCGATGCAGATGCCTGCGGCAAGGATCAGGGCGGTCGATTTGAAACTGTGCATGGGTCCCTCGTTTGGTTAAAGGCCGTGCGCGTCTGCATCCGGAAAATTTGTCTAAAATTCATGGTTATCATTCATCCCGATTGAGGCGCTAAGATGTCCGCAGAAGGAAATTTTCCTGAAAATGCGGATGTTTCTGTCGGTCACAGAGCCTGGCTGCGGATCGAACGAAAGATCGGCGTAACTGCCGCGAATTGGGTCAACAGAAGTACCTTTGTCCGCTTGGACGGCGTTTCCGGGTACTGTTTCGTCGATTTCTCCAACTTCTTCAGTGCCTTGGTGCATTCGCCGTTGATACGGTCGATCAAAGCCCTGTCGATTGCAGGTGCGGGGCGGGATTGAGCGGTCGTGGCCAGATCATACATTTTCGTTACTCCAGAATTTGCGGTCGTTACTGTGGACGTGGGTGCTGTGGTACGTCGATTTGATGTGCCTTGGTTGTGCAGGGAAAAAGGCGGTTGCTCTATTCGTCTCAGGGTCGAAACCGGGCTTTTCCACCCTTTGGGGGATGTGGGAAAGTGGCCTTCGAACATTATTAAGAGATTGATTTTTAATTGAATTTTTGGATTGCGCGAAAATTGCTGATAATTGGCAGGAAAGCGTCATGTGACAAGCGTTGATAAGGCGTTTGCCAGGATGGAGGGGGGGAATCGGGTTGGCCTTTCTGCTTCGCGAGGCTCTCCACGCCACGTCTTTGACGCGCTGCAATCCGCTGTCGTTGTCGGTTCGGATCAAAGCTTGCGCCTTAACCGAACGCTAACCAAGCGCATCGTATCAGCCCGCCAGCGGTAAAGGAGCAGGCCAATGGAAGAGCGGTTGTCAGATGCGGATGTGAACATGCTGATGTCGAGCATCCGGACGGGCACACCGCTTGCACCGGGTCGTCGGCAGGAGTTTGCGGGAACGACACGCGCACTTCTGGCCCATGCCCGCAGTTATCTGGAAACCTGCCATCTGCTTGCTGACCTTTGTCTTGAGGATGTTGCCCGCTTTGATCCGAATGTCGGCGACGAATGGAAAGCGGGGGTTGTCGAGGAAATTCAATGGTGGTGGACCTGGATCAATACCCTGCGCCGTCAGGGCAAGCTGGCGACCTGGGCGCATATCCGTCAGCGCCCGTTTCCTTACGAGGCCGACGTGCTGACCTTTCCGGAAGGCGCGAAACTGAGGTGTTTGAACATCGGATGCGGGCCGCGTTCCGATCTGGGCGAGATTTCTGCACGCGAGATCGAGTTCGTTCACATGGATCCGCTTGCGCGGGCCTATAACAAGCTGATGGGGTTCCTGGATGCGCCGGGGGGCGGCGATGTCGTCTTTGGCGCGGTGGAGTTTCTGGATCAGTTGGACATTGGCCGGTTCGAGGTGATCTCGGCCAAGAATTGCCTGGACCACGCCTATGATGTGCCCAAGGGCCTCAGCCAGATGATCGACCGGCTTGCGCCGCGCGGCATGATTTCTTTGGCCCACTATGAGAACGAGGCGGAGGCGCAGAACTACCTTGGCTTTCACAAGTGGAATATCGAGTTGAAGGACGGCAAGATCCACATGTGGTCGAAGGAGCGAAGCGAGGTGTTCGATCACGAAGCGGAAGGATTTCGCCTGCGTGTCACACGCGAGACCATGCAAAAGACAAACGGGCTGGAGCACACGTTTCTGGGGCTGGACCTGATCCGGGGCTGGTAGCCTTCGCGCCTTTCCACTGGACATTCCGCTGCGTGCGGGTAGGCCTTCTTGCAATGAAACAGGGATTTCCTCTGGCACAGCCCGGCATGTGCATCGGGCTTTTGGGCGGGTCGTTCGATCCGGCCCATGAAGGCCATGCGCATATCACGCGCGAAGCGCTGAAGCGGTTGGGGCTGGACGAGGTCTGGTGGCTGGTTTCCCCCGGCAATCCGCTGAAGACGCGCGGCCCGGCCCCGCTGGACGATCGCCTGCGCCACGCAAGAAAGGTGATGCAGCATCCGAAGGTGCAGGTGACCGATCTGGAGGCAAAGCTGGGCACGCGTTATACGTTTCAGACGCTGTTGCGGTTGATCGACCTTTACCCCGGCGTGCGGTTCGTCTGGCTGATGGGGGCTGACAACCTTGCCGATTTTCACCGTTGGGAAAACTGGCGCGATATCATGGAGTTGCTGCCCGTCGCCGTGCTGGCCCGCCCCGGGCAGCGCATCTCGGCAAGGATGTCTGTTGCCGCCCGATATTTCCGGCGCGACCGCCTTTTGGGACGCGAAGCGCTTCGCCTGCGAAACGCAGCACCTCCGGCCTGGGTGTTTCTGAACGTTCCCTTAAATGACCTGTCGTCGACAAGCATTCGCGCGCAGGGCGATTGGGCTTCGGGTTGACGCGCCGCGGTCACATTTTCGTATCTTGGTGCGAAGGGCGCTTGTCTCGCGAAGCAAGGTTTCGGATAACGCGGCAATGACGCGCAAGCTGCCCCTGTTTAACCGTCGAAGTGTCGTGGCGGGTCTTTTGACCTCGGTCGGAACGGCCGCAATCGGCGCGGATCTGTCACCGGAGCATCGCCCGCAACCGCGTCCGGCAAAGCCACCCGCACCCGCCATCGCCAGCACCCCGGCACCCACCCAAAGCGAGCGTCTGGTCACTGCCGCCAAACTGGGCGGCGCGGTCGGATTCGCTGTGGCCGACGTGGAAACGGGCGAGGTTCTGGAGAGCCGGCTTGGTGCGATGAAGCTGCCGCCCGCTTCGACCCTGAAGGTGGTGACCGCGCTATACGGCATGGATCGTCTGGGCAGCAGCTATCGGTTCAGGACCCGTGTTCTGGCGACGGGGCCGCTGAATGGCGGCAAGATCGAAGGCGATCTGATCCTGGCAGGCGGGGGTGATCCGACGCTTGACAGCGACCGCCTGGCGGATCTGGCCAAGGCGCTGCGCGAGGCCGGTGTCGTCGAAGTTGCCGGCCGGTTCCTGATCTGGCCGGGGGCCTTGCCCGGTGGCAAGCGGATCGACCACGAACAGCCCGACCACGTGGCGTACAATCCCAGCTATGGCGGGCTGAACCTCAATTTCAATCGCGTGCATTTCCAGTGGGAAAAGTCGCACGACGATTACGACATCACGATGCACGCGCGCGCGCGCAACTTCAGCCCCGCTACGCGCATCAGCCAGATGGCGATCATCGAGCGCAAGGCCCCGGTGTTTGAATACCGCGACTATGGCCGCCGCGATCAATGGTCGGTGGCGAAATGGGCCCTGGGCAAGGATGGTGCGCGCTGGCTACCGGTGCGCTATCCGGCGTTGTACTGCGGCGATGTGTTCCGCACCCTGGCACGGTCGAACGGGATCGTGTTGCAACCGGGCGAGTTGATCGACGCATTGCCGGTCGCGCGCGAGTTGGTCGCGGTGGAAAGCGACGGGCTGGTGCCGATGTTGCAGGGCATGTTGAAGTATTCGACCAACCTGACGGCCGAGGCGGTGGGCCTGGCGGCAAGCATGAAGATCGGCGGGGTCGATGACCTTTCGGCTTCCGGTGCCCGCATGGGCGGCTGGGCGATGGCGAATTTCGGGATCGCCGGTGCGACCTTCCGCGATCATTCGGGGCTGGGCTATGCCTCGGCCATCACGCCGGGGGATATGGCGCGCATTCTGGCGGCAAATCCGCAGATTTCGCCCCTTTTGAAAAAGGTGAACCTGTCGACCGACAAGAGCGTTCCCGACTTGAAGAACGTTGAAGTGCGGGCAAAGACCGGCACGCTCAATTTCGTCAGTTCGCTGGCGGGTTTTGTCGATACGGCGGGGGGGCGCAAGCTGTCCTTTGCCATCCAGACGGCGGATACCGCCCGTCGCGATGCCATTCCGCCCGCCGAGCGGGAGCGCCCGCCGGGATCGCGAAGCTGGGCCAACCGGTCGCGGCGTCTGCAAAAGCAGTTGATCCGGGAATGGGCGTCGCGCATTGGCTAGGGCGGAACTCTGCCGAGGTGGCGTGATGGACATAAAATTGACAGAGTTCGCCTGTTACACCCGTGAAATATACTGAAATCGAGAGTCCCGACATGACAAAGACAAGGCTTGCCGAAATCTATGGGCTGGGTCGAACGGCTGTTCTGACCGGCGCTCTGGTTGCCGCGATTGGTGTTTCGGCCGTTGCCGAGGGCATGAAACATTCCGCGCAGGCAGGTGACATCATGATCGAAGGTGCGTTTGCCCGCGCGACCCTGCCGAATCAGCCGGTGGCCGGGGCCTTCATGATGCTGAACAATGTCGGCGACGAAGCTGATCGTCTTGTGTCCGGGGAAACGCCGATTGCGGGGCGGGTCGAGATTCACGAGATGGCCATGGATGGCGACGTCATGAAGATGCGCGAGATCGAAGGCGGCTTGGAGATTCCCGCCGGCGAGATGGTCGAGTTGAAACCGGGCGGCTATCACGTCATGTTCTTTGACCTTTCGCAGGCTCTTGTAGAAGGCGAAATGTTCGAAGTGACGCTGGAGTTCGAGAAAGGCGGCAAGGTCACGCTGCCGGTCATGGTCGGGCCCCGCGATGCCAAGGGCATGACGCACAACCATTGAACTGAAAAAGGGCCGGGGAGGCTGGAATGCCAAAGCTATCGGGACCAATGAAAATTGCGCTGGCTGCGCTTTTGGCGCTGAACGTGGCGCTGATTGTCTGGGTGACGCTGGTGGCGCCTCGCATGGAGTCGGGCGTTCTCGATACCCTGGGCAAGGGCGACTATGCCCTTGAAATGACGGGGGGCGAGACTTTCACCGAGGCTTCCCTGCAAGGTGCGCCTTCGGCAGTGTTCTTTGGCTTTACCCATTGCCCGGATGTTTGCCCGACGACACTCGGCGATGTTCTTGGCTGGCAGGAGGAGATCGGCGCGGACAACCCGTTGCAGGTGTTCTTCGTGACGGTTGATCCCGAGCGGGACACGCTGGAAGTCCTGACGGATTATGTGGGCTGGGTGCCCGGGGTCAGGGCCGTGACCGGATCGCCGGAAGACGTGCAAAAGGTGATCCAGGCCTTCAAGATCTACGCCCAGAAAGTGCCGACCGAGGATGGCTACACGATGGACCATTCCGCCTCGGTTCTCTTGTTCGACGATGACGGGCGGTTCGTCGAGACGATCAGCTATGGCACCGAGCACGATGTGGCGGTGGAGCGGGTCAAGCGGTTGATGGGTCTGACGTCTTAGACGGGTCGAAGACCAAGTGGCTTTGTCTTCAAGAGCGTAATCAGCGGACTGCCGGACAGCCCTGCATCGGTGTCCGACCAATTTTGCAGCGCGGCCTTTGCGGCGGCCACGTCTTCGGGGGTCGAACCGGTCGAGAAGGCGAGCGATTCAATCAAGGCGTGGGTCTGGGCAGTTGGCTGGTGCGCGACGCAACCCACCATCAGGGCGGCTGCCATGATGCGGCGGCGGGCCAGGGGGTTGTCCGAAGGGTCGATCGCATAGGCGTCGATGTCGTCCGGGTCGGTCGCGAGATAGCGCCGGAAGGCAAGTTCCGCCAGTTGAGGTTCCAGCGTGCTGCCCGTCACGATCAGAAAGACATTCGCGATATCCTGTTCCGTGACCTTGCCCGTGGTGGCCGCGGTCATGACGATGGCAGAGAGAATTCCGGCGTGTTCGGCGGAATCCGGAGGGGTCATGCCAAGTGCCGCTTGGCGGTCTTCGGTGAACAGGATTCCCATGCCAATCCCCGCCATCGCGATGCTGACGGCCAGGAACGGACCGGGCGTGACCTCGTACATTTCCATATCGCTCATGTCCGCACCGGGCGGTTCGGTCAGGCAAAGGTCGGCCAGCCATTGCGCCGTGCCAAGCCCCATGGCCGCATCGGCAGCAAGGGCAAAGCAGGTCGCGGAAAACCCAAGGGCGCTATACTTGGCAGCTTGTCTCATTCGTCCCAGGTCGTGTCAGAGTGCAAGAAACGCTACGAACGGATTATGGCTGTGGTGTGGCAACCAGCGTATCCGGGCAGCAGGAAACGGTGCGTTAACGAATGGAAAATCGGGAACGCGGGCGATTCCGTCAAGCGGGCTTGCAAGGGATGGGCGATGTTACGCCGATGATCGTCTAAAGAACGCGGTGACGGGCGCGGGCACCTGCTTCGATCGCGGCGGCAAGCAGACGGTCGATGTTCAATTCGTAGCGCATGTCGGCCAGAAGCTGGAGTTCCATTTCATGCGCGGCACCATCGGCGGCTGTCACGTCGCAAGCCATGGCGTAGGCGGTATCGAACAGGCGTTCGGGCAGGGTGGTGCGCACGGCGTCCCAAAGGATGTCCAACCCGTCTTCTTCCGCCAGAACGTCGAAAACGGTGTTCGACACCTCTTTCATGCGCTCGGGGTTATAGTCCTTGAAGACGGGCAGGTGGTTAACCATGCGTTCGATGGACACCAGTTGCGAGGTGTGGATCGTGCCATCCGAAGCGGTGACGGCCATCATGATGGCGACCAGCGTGTCTTCTGGCGTGAACTCTGCGGGTTTCAGGGCCACGGGCGCTCTCCTTTCTTCATCTTGTCCGGTATTTATTGACGCGCCGCCCCTGTCGCAATAGGACAGCGCCCTGTTTGACAAGGATGAAACCGATGACTGCGATGCGCGACGCTGCGATGAATTCGAAGGCCTGGCCCTTTGAAGAGGCGCGGCGTTTGCTGAAACGGTACGAAAACGCGCCGCCCGAGAAGGGTTACGTCTTGTTCGAGACGGGCTATGGCCCCTCGGGCTTGCCGCATATCGGTACATTTGGCGAGGTGTTGCGCACCACGATGATCCGCCGCGCCTTCGAGGTGATTTCCGACATTCCGACCAAGCTGATCTGTTTTTCCGACGATCTGGACGGGATGCGGAAGGTGCCGGGTAACGTGCCTCAACAGGAAAAGCTGGCCGAGTATTTGCAGATGCCGCTGACGTCTGTGCCCGATCCCTTTGGCACGCACGAAAGCTTCGGCGACCACAACAACGAGATGTTGAAGCGGTTCCTGGATACTTTCGGGTTCGAGTACGAGTTCTATTCGGCGCGGACGTTCTACAAGTCCGGTCAGTTTGACGAGATCCTGCGCCGGTGTGCGGAAAAGTACGACGATCTGATGGCGATCATGCTGAAATCGCTGCGCGAGGAACGGCGCGAGACCTATTCGATTTTCCTGCCGATGCACCCCGAGACGGGCCGGGTTCTTTATGTGCCGATGAAGCATGTGGATGCCGCCGAGGGCACGGTGACCTTTGACGATGAAGAAGGGCGTGAATGGACGCTGCCTGTCACGGGCGGCAACGTCAAGCTGCAATGGAAGCCGGATTTCGGCGCCAGATGGGCCGCCCTTGGGGTCGACTTCGAGATGTACGGCAAAGAACATGCCACCAACGAGAAAATCTATGACGCGATCTGCCGGACCCTTGGTCAGCGGCCGCCGAACCATTTCAGCTATGAATTGTTCCTTGATGACAAGGGCCAGAAGATCTCGAAATCCAGCGGGAACGGGATCAGCATCGACGAATGGCTGACCTATGCCTCGACCGAGTCGCTTTCGTATTTCATGTACCAGAAACCGAAGACGGCGAAGCGGCTGTTCTTTGACGTGATCCCGCGTGCGGTGGATGAGTATCACCAGCAGCTCAGGGCTTATCCCGATCAGGACGAGGCGCAGAAGGCCGCCAACCCCGTGTTCCACATCCATTCGGGCGATGTGCCGGAAAGCACGATGGTGGTTCCTTTCGCGATGCTGTTGAACCTGGCCAGCGTTTCGGGGGCCGAGGACAAGGAGGCGCTTTGGGGTTTCATCCGCCGATATGCGCCCGAGGCATCGCCCGAAACGCACGCGCAACTGGATGCGGCGGCGGGCCATGCGGTGCGGTATTTCAAGGATTTCGTGGCACCGACGCGCGAATTCCGCGCTCCGGATGACAAGGAACGTGCGGCCCTTGAAGACCTGAAAGCCCGGCTTCAGGCGTGGGATGGTGGCGCGGACGGCGAAGAGCTTCAGTCGATGGTCTTTGCCGTTGGAAAGGACCATGGGTTCGAGAATCTGCGCGACTGGTTCAAGGCGCTTTACGAGGTTCTTCTGGGTGCATCGCAAGGGCCGCGTTTCGGCAGTTTCATCGCGCTTTACGGCGTCAAGGAAAGCATCGCGCTGATCGAAAAGGGCCTGTCGGGCGAGCTGGCCTGATCGGGAAATTCGCGGAATTTTGAAACTGATCGCGGATTGGCTGCGTATATCCTGTATCAAGGAGGTGCAGCCATGCGCAAAGCTATCCGAAATTTCCTGTTCCTGATCGCTCTGATCTGGCCTGGTGTTGTCGTGGCACAAGAGGTTGTTGCCCCCGTGCCTGGCATCGAAGCGACAATCGGGGCACAGATCGAGGCCTTCAAGGCTGATGATTTTGACAAGGCGTTCACCTTTGCCTCGCCCAACATCAAAGGCATTTTCGGCAGCGTGGAGCGGTTTGGCCAGATGATCCGCAACGGCTATCCGATGGTCTGGCGGCCGGGCGAGGTTCAGTATCTGGAGTTGCGCGAATTCGGCGGGGCCCTGTGGCAGCGGGTGATGATCCGCGATGGTCTGGGCGGGGTTCATATGCTGGACTACCAGATGATCCGGACCGAAGATGGCTGGCGGATCAACGGTGTCCAGCTTTTGCCTGCCCCCGACGTGGGTGCGTGATTGGTCTGATTTAGATCAAAGTTGAGGTAGTCGTCGGTTGCTAGGTTTCTCTCGAAGGAGAGAGACGATGTACAAGAATATTCTGGTCCCGATCGACGTCAGTCACCAAGAACGCCATGAACTTGCTGTCAAGGCGGCCCGTGTTCTGGCCGATGAGGGCGCGAAGATCACAGCACTATCGGTGGTCGAACCTATTCCGGCCTATGTCGGCATCAGTGGCATGATGCCTGAAATCGACAGCCAGGTGAAGGAAACCGTTCGAGAGTCTCTGGAAGGCTTTGCAGCGGGCCATGGTGTGGAAACCATTGTGCTTCACGGCTCACCTGGAACCGAGATCGTCGAATATGCCAAGGAAACCGGGGTGGATTGCATCGTGATCGCTTCGCACAAGCCCGGCTTTGGCGATTTCCTTCTGGGTTCGACTGCTGCGCGCGTCGTGCGCCATGCGGATTGCTGCGTGCATGTCCTGCGTTAGGTGATCTGAACGCAGGCCGCGAAGTTTCCCCTTCCTCTTCTGCGTCCGGCGGGTCATCCTGATTGACGTTGGTTCAATCGGGGGATGCGATGTTGGGTGATGGCCTGATCTGGATACTGATCCTGCCCGGCGTTCTATTGGGCGGTTTGGCGCAATCCTGGGTCAAGAAGAACGTGATGACCTATTCGCGCGTGCCGATCCGCCAGCGGCTGACCGGGGCCGAGGTTGCGCGGTACATCCTGAACTCGAAGGGCCTTCACCATGTCGGGATCGAACCGGCCAAGGGCGTGCTTAGCGATCACTATGATCCGCGCGGCAAGGTTTTACGGTTGAGCGAACCGGTCTATGGAGCGCGTTCCATTGCAGCGGCGGGGATTGCCGCGCACGAGGCCGGACACGCCATTCAGGATGCAGAGGATTACCTGCCGCTGGAAGCCAGGAGCGCCATCGTGCCGCTGGTCAAGGCCGGGAGCACAATTGCGCCCCTGGTGTTCTTTGGCGGATTGATGATCCAGTCGTCGGCCATCATGTGGATCGGTGCGCTGATGTTCGGAGCATCGACCCTGTTTTCACTGATCACATTGCCGGTCGAATTCGACGCAAGCCGCCGGGCGCTGGTGCATCTGGAAGGCCTGGGCATCCTCAGCGGCGAAGGCGAGATGGAGGGCGCGCGCAAGGTTCTGCGTGCTGCCGCCTGGACCTATGTCGCGGCGGCGGTCGCCGCCATCGGTAGCTGGGCGATGTATCTTTTGCTGAGCCGTCGGCGCTAGAGATTTGCAAACCCGTAGAGGACGATCAAAAGCGGCAGTATGGCCAGCGCCAATGCCACGCCAAGCGCCTTTCGCGTGATCGCAAGGATCAGTGCGGGGGCAAGGAACACCGCCATGATGATCCCTCCAAGCGTGACGAACCCCTGGCTCTTCGCATTGCCGGCGGCATCGGAGCCGCCCGTGTTGACGGCAAAAAGCACAAAGATACAAACCTGGATCGCGGCAAGGATGAAGACGGTGTTTCGCATGGATTCGCCTATCCCTTCAGATCGTTCGGCGACAGCCGGTATGCCTTGCCGAAGCCGCCGTTGAGAAAGGCGCTTTCAGGGGCGAGCTTCACGAGGTGGAAATCGCCGAATCCGATGTAGAGTTTCGCTTTTGGCTGGTATTCCAGATAGTTGGCGATGGCCGCCTCGGTCTTATCAAGGAATTCTGGCGTCACCTGAAGTGTCAGGCGCGGATGGGTCAGGGGATCGCCCTTGGGGCCAGGCTCGCCAATCAGGAGAGAGGCCTGGGGGTTTTGGCGGAGCGAGCCCGTGTGGGTCGCCAGATCCGATACCAGCGTGACAAGCGATCCGTCCTCGGGGGCGAGGGCGATGCGGGTGACGAAGGGGGCGTTTTCCTGGAGTGTGGCGAGGGCTCCGAAGCGGGCGTTGCCGATGAGGGTGCGGGCAAGGGCGCGGGCCTCGTCATCGGTGGGGCGGATCGGATCCTTGGCCATGGATCAGGGGCGGCGGGCGATGCAGTCGATCTCGACAAGTGCGCCGACGGCAAGGGCAGTGACGCCGATCGTGGTGCGGGCGGGGCGGCGATCTTCGGGAAAGTAGGTCTGGTAGGTTTCGTTGAAAAGGGCGTAGTCGCGCTCGAATTCAGTCAGGAAGCAGCGGCATTGCAGGACGTGCGAGAGGTCGAGATCCAATTCACCGAGGATCAGGGCAAGGTTGTCCATCACGCGGCGCGTCTGCGCCTCGATCCCTTCGGGCAAGGGGGCATCCGGGGCATTGGGATCGGTGGGCATCTGGCCGGTGAGGATGACCCAGCCGTCGTCTTCGACCGCGTGGGAAAAAGGGGCGACGGGGCGGGGGCCCTTGGCGAAAAGGTGGAAATCGGGCATGGTGTCCTCCGGGATTTTCTTCAATGGTGACGGGGTGTTGCGGCGGCGTCAAGGGTGGGTGCAATTGAGATGCTTTGGTGAAGTTCATGTCGTGTTATGGTTGGGCCGACAGGAGGATCGCCCATGCCCAGGATTGACCCAGGCACGACGTGCCAGACCGTTTTGACCACCTTTGAATGCTCGCCCGGTACCTGTGCCGATTTGCTGGACGCGCTGCGCTCGGCCTATGCGGAGTTCATTTCCAAACAGCCCGGTTTCATTGCGGCGGGGTTGCACGTGAATGACGCTCAATGCCGGATTGCCAATTATTCTCAATGGGATAGGCGCGAGGATTTCCAGGCGATGCTGCGCTCGGACGAGATGCGCAAGCGGAACCGCGAGATCGGCAAACTGTGTTCGCGGTTCGAGCCGGTGATGTATGACGTCGTCGAGATTTTCTGAAAATCGGGTATCTGTTGCGTGACATCCGGGTAAAGATTAACGGCGTCAAACCGGCAAAATGGTCGGTAATCGCAACGTCGGTACTACGTCGGTATCACGTCGGTATTGCGTCGGTGGAGGGTTGGGCGACGAGACAGGCGGCTTGCGTGCGGTAGGGAAGGTTGATGGGACGTTAAGGGTTCGGAACCACACCCGCCCCGATCCAGTCGTTGATGGATTTGATGACCGCATCGCGGGACGTGCCGGAAAAGCCGGACTCCAGGGGATGGCTGCCATCGCTTGTCAGGAGCGTGACGCGCTCCAGCCGGTTGCCATCGCTCCACTGGCCCTCGTCGGCGGCGCGGCGGATGTCGGCAAGGGGGCGTTCCCACGTCCTGGTGCCGGTGATGCGGCGGACCTGGTGCGTGAAGGTGCCGGACGGGCGGTCGAAGGTGAAGCGCTGGAAGGGCATGAAGTGCCAGGCCACCCAGATGGCCCCAAGGCCAAGGGCGCCGACAAGGAGACTGGCGCCGATGCCATCGACCCGGCCGATGAGGGCCGCGAAAGCCGTGCCGCCGCCGACCCCGTAAAGCGGGATGGCGAGGCCCCAGGGTTTGTCTTCGAGGACAAGCCGGTCGGGCGTGGAAGAGGTGACTTTCATGGGTGACCCCGTCGATTGGTCGGTTCACTCACACCCCTTGATCGCCTCCTGGTGCGCCTTGCCGACCGGGTTCATTGCGCGTTGCAATGCGCTGGCCTGCATCCCGGTCTGTTCGGCGACACCGGCAACCGCCGCGTCCCAGGCATCGACCCATCCCTGTCCGGCTTCGCGGTTGGTGATGAAGAGCGTTCCGATGGCGTCGTAATGGGCGGCGTCTTCTTCGCTGACGGCTGTGGCCAGAGCCTCGGTCGCGCAGGAGCAGACCTCTTCCGAATTGCGTTCAAGGCACATGGCGGTCGTGTCGGCGAGCGCGGGCAGGGCGGTGAGGGCGAGGGCCGCGAGGGCGAGGGGGGACTTGGTCATCAAATACTCCGCTAAAACTTCCGCCGCGCTGGCCGGGAGGTCCGGCGGTCGGCGGTCTGGATTTTGGCGGGGATTGATGGGGGCGTCTACCGTCGAGTTGGGAGGTGAAATCTTGAAAAGATTTCGGGGCGCTTTCTTTTCAAGAAAGCGGGGGGCGGAGACGTCTGAGCGGCTTGGAGAGGGTAGCGCCCGACCCGAGGGCGGGGGCGGTGTGGTGCGGGCGTGAACGCCGGGCGGGGGCGCAACCGTAGGGTGGGCAATACTTGCACACTTTGCACTTACTATAGTTATAGTAGCGAGTAAGCTAATACTTCCACGACGCCAATACTCTTCAGCCGCCCATTTATGCTCGCATTTCGAAACCCACGAAGTATGATGTCGCCATCACCGATTTCTGTATTGTTTCCTCGCGCAATTGCATTGCTCCGAAGGCTTGTCGTAATTAACTGAATGGCGGGCACAGATACCGCTTCATTGTTAAGTTTGAATGGGACAGTTCTGTTCTCGGGTGGCAGATATAGTCGCCCGCTAAAGGTATTTGAGTTGTAGCTAGAAACATAACCACGGAACTCTTCAATGTCGTCTTGCGTGACGGTCTTTGAAATGTATTCGTGTGTTTGTTCATCGAAATATCCGTCGAATTGCCCCTCTGACGAGCCAACTCTCCAGTTAACTGTAGCTATTTCTGCCGTTGAAGAGTATACAATCGGACGGTGTATCGCACGCAACCCATTCTCGCATTTCTCAATAACGGAATCGAAACGACTTTGGGATAGGTCGTCTGGCAGCCTCAAGCTACTTTCGGTTTCTCGAAATTGCTCAATCTGATTTCCGAGTGTCTCGTCAAAGTCCGGCTCAAACCCAAGAGTCTCTTCGATGACATATTCAACCGCGGACTTCGCTAGCCAGCCGAACATTGTATCCGGTGGTGCGAGACCGAACGCCCCTATTGTTGAACCCAAGCCAAGTATGACTGGAAGCTTCCAGCTACCTTCCTCAGGGGGTGGGACAACCAGCGAGAACCCTTTCGCGCTCGGCGATTGTGTGATTACTTTGCCATTAATCAATAGGTGGGTTGTGATCGAGACTGCTCGCTCAAAACCCCATAGCGCGTGCGCAACGTCGTAAAACTGTATGAGATTTCGATCGGCTAATGCGCCGCTAAACCGTAGCTCAAACTTACAATCCAAATTGCTATTCCATTGATGTCTATCAGCTCACAAAAAAGCAACTGAAGATAGAAATCAACTAATAACTAGTCGGGTGGTGTAAGCAAGATTTGCCCGTCGCGTGCCGGGAATTGGCATTTTTACGGTAGGATAGTTTTACCCACCCTACCTACGCCTCTTAACATTCCCACCTCTCTGCCCGGCCCTTCCCGCCGTGCTCCGACCGCTCGCCTTCTTCCCGGCCTCGACCGCGTCCTCTACCGCTGATTGACGCGCCAGCGGGTCATCCGCCACGGTCAGTTCCACGGTCTCCAATCGTTTCACCTCGTCGCGCAGGCGGGCGGCTTCTTCGAATTCGAGGTTCTCGGCGGCCTTTCTCATGGCGTCGCGCAAGCCGTCCAGGTGGGCCTGCAAATTCGCGCCGACCATGGGTTTGTCGACCTTGGCGGTGACGCGGGCCATGTCGGTGTCGCCCTGGTAGAGGCCGGCCAACACGTCTTCGACGTTTTTCTTCACCGTCTCGGGGGTGATGCCGTGTTTCAGGTTGTAGGCCTCCTGCTTTTCGCGGCGGCGGTTGGTTTCGGCCAGCGCACGCTCCATGGAACCCGTGATGCGGTCGGCGTACATGATGACGCGGCCCTCGGCGTTTCGCGCCGCACGGCCGATGGTCTGGACGAGGGAGGTTTCGGAGCGCAGGAAGCCTTCTTTATCCGCATCCAAAATCGCCACCAGCCCGCATTCGGGGATGTCGAGGCCCTCGCGCAACAGGTTGATGCCGATCAGCACGTCGAAGGCGCCGAGGCGGAGGTCGCGGAGGATCTCGATCCGTTCCAGCGTGTCGATGTCGGAGTGCATGTAGCGGACCTTGATGCCCTGCTCGTGCATGTATTCGGTCAAATCCTCGGCCATGCGTTTGGTGAGCGTGGTGCAAAGGGTGCGATAGCCGTTTGCGGTGACCTTGCGCACCTCGTCCAGCAAATCGTCGACCTGCATTTCCACGGGGCGGATTTCGACGGGGGGGTCGAGAAGGCCGGTGGGGCGGATGACCTGTTCGGTAAAGACGCCGCCGGATTGTTCGAGTTCCCAGGATTGGGGGGTGGCGGAGACGAAGACGGACTGGGGGCGCATGGCGTCCCATTCCTCGAACTTCAGAGGCCGGTTGTCGGTGCAGGACGGCAGGCGGAAGCCGTGTTCGGCCAGCGTGCGTTTGCGGTTGAAGTCGCCCTTGAACATGCCGCCGATCTGGGGGACCGAGACGTGGCTTTCATCGGCAAAGACGATGGCGTTGTCGGGGATGAATTCGAACAGGGTCGGGGGCGGTTCGCCGGGGTTGCGGCCGGTGAGATAGCGGGAATAGTTTTCGATGCCGTTGCAGTGGCCTGTCGCCTCGAGCATTTCGAGGTCGAAATTGGTGCGTTGCTCAAGGCGTTGGGCTTCGAGCAGTTTGCCTTCGTCGACAAGCTGCGCGAGGCGTTGTTTCAGCTCTTCGCGAATGGCGACGATGGCTTGTTTGAGGGTTGGTTTCGGCGTGACGTAGTGGGAGTTGGCGTAGACGCGGATCTTGTCCATCGCCCCGGTTTTTTCGCCCGTAAGGCTGTCGAATTCGCCGATGCTTTCCAGTTCTTCGCCAAAGAAGGACAGGCGCCAGGCGCGGTCTTCCAGGTGGGCGGGCCAGATCTCCAGGCTGTCGCCGCGCACGCGGAAAGTGCCGCGCTGGAAGGCCTGGTCGTTGCGCTTGTATTGCTGGGCGATGAGGTCGGCCATGACGGCGCGCTGGTCGTAGTTTTCGCCGACCTTCAGATCAAGCGTCATGGCGCCATAGGTTTCGACCGAGCCGATGCCATAGATGCAGGAGACCGAGGCGACGATGATCACGTCGTCGCGTTCCAGAAGGGCGCGGGTGGCCGAGTGGCGCATCCTGTCGATCTGGTCGTTGATCTGGCTTTCCTTTTCTATGTAGGTGTCGCTGCGCGGAACATAGGCCTCGGGCTGGTAGTAGTCGTAGAAGCTTACGAAGTATTCGACGGCGTTGTCGGGGAAGAATCCCTTCATCTCGCCATAGAGCTGGGCGGCGAGGGTCTTGTTCGGGGCAAGGATGATGGCCGGGCGCTGCGTGGCCTCGATCACCTTGGCCATGGTGTAGGTCTTGCCGGTGCCGGTCGCGCCAAGAAGCACCTGGTTCTGTTCGCCTTCGTTCACGCCTGTCACAAGTTCCGCGATGGCCGTCGGCTGGTCGCCGGCGGGCTGAAACTCGGAGTGCATGACGATCTTTTGCCCGCCTTCCAGTTTCTCGCGTGTTTTCACGTCCGGAGCGGGCGAATGGAGCATCGGTTCTGGCATGTCTGATTCCCTTGGGTGACACACAGTTGATCCCTCTTTGTTCCGCTTCAAGGGGGAATTGGGGATCGGGATGATGTCTCCTGCCACAAGCGGGGCGTCCGAAGAGAGAATTTGGTTAATAAAGCGTTAAACGCGAATACAACCTAAGATAGAAAAATTTGTTGCAAACGCCCCTTATTAGTGCAACGGTGCCCTTGCAAGCAGCAGAACGGGTGCCGACCGAACAATGCGACCCACCCACCCCTCGCTCCTCGTTGTTCGGTCGGCTCTCACTCTTCCCTCTTGATCCAATATTAGTTTTTGTCGATAGAGTGAGGGCATGACCGCTCGTATCTATCGCCCCGCCAAATCCGCCATGTCTTCCGGCACGGCCAAGACCCGTGATTGGGTTCTGGAGTATGTGAACGACACGGCGCGCAAGGTTGATCCCCTGATGGGCTGGACTTCGTCGGATGACACGCAGGCGCAGGTGCGGATGCGGTTTCCGACAAAGGAAGCCGCGCTGGAATACGCCGAGGAACACGGGATCGAGGCGGTGGTGAGCGAACCCAAGGTGCGCAAGCCCAACGTTCGCGCCCGGGGCTATGGCGAGAATTTCGCAACCGACCGACGCGGCGCGTGGACACACTGACGCCCGAGATACGAAGTGTCGATCCGACGGATCCGGCGCTGGCGTTCCTGATTGACCGACATCTGACGCTGATGCGGGCCTCGTCACCCGCCTGTTCCGTTCATGCGATGGAGGCCAGCGACATGGCCGAGGCCGGTGTGCGGTTCTTTGCGGCCTTCGATCAGGGGCAGCCGGTGGCGATGGGGGCGTTGAAGTCCCTTGGCGGGGAACATGGCGAGTTGAAGTCGATGCATGTGATCGAGGAACGGCGGGGGCAGGGGCTGGCCGATGCGGTGTTGTCGCGGCTGATCGACGAAGCGCGGGCGGCGGGCATGGAACGGGTGTCGCTGGAGACGGGATCGCAGCCGGTGTTTCACGCGGCACGGGCGTTCTATCGTCGACACGGGTTTTCGGACTGTCCGCCGTTTGAAGGCTATGTCGAGGATCCGCATTCCACCTTCATGACCCGGACTCTTTGAAATGAGTCTGACCCCCGAGTTGGAAGACGAATTGATCGCGCTGGTGCGCCGTGTCGCCAAGGCCGAGATCATGCCCCGGTTCCGGACACTGCCCGAGGATGACATTCGCGCAAAGTCCGCACCCGACGATCTGGTGACGGAAGCGGACCTGAGAAGTGAAGCGGCAATCACCGAAGGGGTGCGGGCCTTGCTGCCCGATGCGTTGGTGATCGGCGAGGAAGCGGTCGCGGCGGATCCGTCGATCGTTGCGGGCATAGATGCTGCCGATTGCGCGGTCATCATCGACCCGGTGGACGGCACCTGGAACTTTGCCAAGGGGCTGGCGACCTTTGGCGTGATCCTTGCTGTTGCCGAGAAGGGCGAGACGGTTTTCGGATTGCTTTACGATCCGGTGATGGACGACTGGGTGATGGCGCGGCGCGGTGGCGGGGCCTGGTACTGCCGACCGGACGCCCCGGCGCGGCGGTTGCAGATCGAGGGCGACGCGCCGCAGGATCAGGCCGTCGGGTTCGTGCCGCTGTTCCTCTTTCCGTACGAAACGCGGATGCGGCTGGCCGGTGCCATCCCCGGTTTCCGGCGCGTCTGGTCGGTCCGGTGTTCGTGTCATGAGTATCGCCTGATGGCGCAGGGTCATGCGGATTTCTGCCTGAGCGGGTCGCTCAATCCCTGGGACCATGCCGCCGGTGCGCTGGCCGTGGAGGAGGCGGGCGGCGCCGTCGGGTTGCTGGATGGCGGTGCCTATCGCGCGGGGATGTTCGAGGGCGGCTACCTTGTGACGGCGCGGTCGGCGGCGACCCTGGCGCGCATTCAGGAGACCTTCGACCCGCTTGTCGGAGTCGATGCCGGGCAGGCGAAATAGTTCGACTGTGTGAAAAAAGTAACCGGTGCGAATCATACCGGGCATTTGTTCAGAAAAGGGTCGCGTCATGAGTGACGCGGGCTATACCTGCCCTAGTCCAACAAAGCAGAGAGAAGGCACCATGGCGGGCAAGTTCGAAGTTTTCAAAGACAAGAAGGGCGAGACACGGTTTCGTCTGAAGGCCGGGAACGGTCAGATCATCCTGGCATCCGAAGGTTACAAGCGGAAGGCAAGCTGCATGAACGGCATCGAGTCCGTTCGCAAGAACAGCCAGTCCGACGAGCGGTTCGAGCGCAAGTCGACCCGTGCGGGAAAGTGGCGGTTCAACCTTCGCGCCACCAACGGTCAGGTGATCGGGGTATCGGAATCCTACGAAAGCGAAAAGGCCCGTGACAACGGCATCGCTTCCGTGGCCAAGAACGCTCCCGATGCGAAGGTCGTCGACGAGACGGCGTGACGCGGGATTGCAAGTCTTGAAAACGGCCTCCCTCGGGGGGCCGTTTTTTTGTGCCGCTTATCAGGCGCTGTTGCCGATGCGGGTCAGAAGAAAGGTGATCCTGTCCTTGATGCGGGCGGGCGGCACGCCCGAGATGCGGTGTTCCAGCCCCAGAAGGACGATGCCGTGGACCGAGGAAAACAGCGTGCGTGTCATGAGGTCGATGTCGTCGGGCGTGGCCTTGGGGTGCATTTCCGAAAGCGGTGCGGCGATGATGGCGAAGAGGCGGGACAGTTCCTGCATGTACCAGTCGGGCACGGCGCTGTCGGCGGACATCTCGATATCGAAGAGGGCGCGCCAGAGATTCGGGTCGTCGTCGGCGAAGTCCAGGTAGGCATGGCCCATGAGGATGAGCCTTTCGACCGGGGTGCCGTCGGATTGCGCCACCTCGCCCGAGACACGCGCGCCAAGGCGTTCGAAGGTGCGCCCGTTCACCGCCAGCACCAGCCCCGTCATGTCGTCGAAGACGTTGTAGATCGCGCCGGTCGCGCAACCGGCCCTGTCGGCAAGGGCGCGGGCGCGCAGGGATTGCACGCCCGAGGCACGCACCTCGGTCTCGGCGATGTCGATCAGTTTCTCGCGCAGTTCCGCGCGGCGTTTCGGGGTGTCCTTGGCCATCGGTCCGCCTTTATTTGAACAGCGTTCAAGGTATAGCCGCCGCCAATGCGCTTGCCAAGGGCCGACGGCTTCGCCCATAAGGTGGCCAGCGGTCCGGTAGCTCAACTGGATAGAGCAGCTGACTTCTAATCAGCAGGTTGAGGGTTCGAGTCCTTCCCGGATCGCCACGACATTTGGAGCACCTTTGAAGTTTCTTTTCGTCCATCAGAATTGCCCCGGCCAGTTCAAGCATCTGGCCCCCGCGCTGGCCGCCGAGGGGCACGAGGTGCTGTTCATCGGGCAAAAGGACAAGTTCACGCCCAAGGGTGTGAAGCGGCTGGAATACGAGGCGCATCGGAAGGTGACGCCGAAGATCCATCCCTATCTTGCGGCCTCCGAGGCGGCGGTGCTGAACGGGCAGGCGGTGGCGCGGCTGGCGTTCAAGCTGAAGGCGCAGGGGTTTCGGCCCGATGCGATGATCGGCAATCCGGGTTGGGGCGAGACGCTGTTCCTGAAGGACGTCTGGCCCGACAGCCCTCTGATCTCGTTGAGTGAGTTCTATTATCGCGGCATCGGCTCGGATGTGAATTTCGATCCGGAATTCTCGGTCGGACCCGACAGCGTTTTGCGCGCACGTGCCCGGTCCGGTCCGCATCTTCTGGCGGTGGAGGCCGCCGACCTGGCCTATAGCCCGACCGAGTGGCAGAGGGCGCAGTTTCCAAGCGCCTACCATGACAAGATCCGCGTCATCCATGACGGGATCGACGTGGACCACATCAAGCCCGATCCGGAGGCGCGTTTCACTCTGCCGTCGGGTCGGGTTCTGACGCGGAAGGACGAGGTGCTGACCTATGTCTCGCGCAACCTGGAACCTTACCGGGGGTTTCATTCCTTCATGCGTGCCCTGCCCGCCGTTCTAGCCGCGCGGCCCGAGGCCGAGGTGGTGATCGTCGGCGGTGACGAGGTGAGCTATGGCAGCCGACCGAAGGACGGCAAGACATGGCGCGAGGTGATGCTGGCCGAAATCGGGCCTTTGCCGGAGCGCGTGACCTTCACGAGCCGCATTCCCTATGGCGATTTCCTGTCGCTGATGCAGGTGAGCTCGGCCCATGTCTATCTGACCTATCCTTTCGTTCTGAGCTGGTCGATGCTGGAAGCCATGGCGGCGGGGGCCTTTGTCATCGGCTCTGCGACGCCGCCGGTGGAAGAAGTGATCCGGGATGGCGAGAACGGATGGCTTGTGGATTTCTTCGACACCAAGGCGATGGCCATGCGGTTGACCGAGGCCCTGGCGCAGCGGGGCGACGTGGACGACATCCGCAAGGCCGCCCGCGCCACGGTCGAGGCGCGTTACGCATTGAAGGACTGTCTTTTGCAACAACGCGCCCTGATCGGAGAGGCAGTAACGGCAACTTAAGGAAGATCGGCAAAGACTACCCGAGGGCAGAGCAGGCCTGGAACGGGTATGAGCAACGATACGATCAACGGCGGCAGCGGCAACGACACGATCTTTGCGGGGATCGGGAACGACCTGGTGTCGGGTGGTGCCGGAGACGACATTATTTTTGACGGCGCTGGCGACGACACGGTCGCGGGCGACGATGGCAACGATGTCTTCTGGCTGGCCAGCGGATCGAATGACGGCAGCGACAATATCGAAGGCGGTTCGGGCAGTGACAGCCTGGTCGAGGATCTGACGGGCGAAACCGCGCAGTCGATTTCCATCCATGTGAACCTGTCGAGCGGGACGCATTACATCAACGAAACGCCGGGGCAGGGCGTCGATACGCTGGCTTCGATTGAAAACTACCGGTTGATCGGTGATTTCGATCTGATGGCCGTGGGCAGCAATGACGCCAATTATCTCTGGTCGGACGCAGGCGACGATTCTCTTTCCGGCCTTCTGGGCAATGACACGATCGAAAGCGGTGCCGGGAACGACACGCTGATCGGCGGCAGCGGAACGGACAGCCTGATCGCCGGGGACGGCGACGATTTCATCTATGTCGACAATCCGGGCGATTACGTGGATGGCGGGGCGGGTTACGATCGCGTGGTCTATAACGTTTCCTCGGCACTTGAGGTGACGCTGGCCGGTTGGATCGGGGTCGAACGGGTTGACGGCAATGCGGGCAACGACACGATCAACGGGGCCGGGTACTCCATCGCGCTGAACCTTGTCGGCAGTGGCGGCAACGACAGCCTGACCGGCGGGACCGAGGAGGACACCCTGCAAGGCGGCAGCGGCGACGACACGCTGATCGGCGGCAACAAGAAGGATTTCCTGTTCGGCAACGGTGGCGCGGATTACTTTGAAGGCGGTCACGGCAACGATTTCATCTATGTCGACGATTCCGGCGACGTGGTGCATGGCGGCACGGAGTTTGATCGCGTCACGCTGGAAGACGGCGGCGTCGATGTGGACATGACAGCCTGGAGCGGGGTCGAACGTGTCGATGGCGGCTCGGGGAACGACCGGATCGACGGGGCCAGCCAGGCGATCGCTCTTCGGCTTCAGGGCGATGATGGGGCGGACACCCTGATCGGCGGTGCGGGCGATGACGTGGTCTTTGGCAACGCGGGCAACGACAGCCTTGTCGGCAACGGTGGCATCGACATCCTGGTCGGCGATGCAGGCGCGGACACGGCATCGGGCGGCGAGGGCGACGACCTGATCTTCA
The DNA here is from genome assembly GCA_965228905.1 of Paracoccaceae bacterium. Taxonomy (GTDB): domain Bacteria; phylum Pseudomonadota; class Alphaproteobacteria; order Rhodobacterales; family Rhodobacteraceae; genus CALKXV01. The sequence continues at coordinate 152,089 of CBDDII010000002.1, forward strand.
TCTCGGAAAACGGCGACGTGGTGCATGGCGGCGGCGGGCTGGACCGGGCGCGCACCGATGCGACCGTCAGCTCGATCAACCTGGTGATGACGGGCTGGACCGGCGTCGAACGGTTCAACGCCTCGTCCGGGAACGACACGATCGACGCCAGCCCGGTCAGCAACGGCATGTCGATCAACGGCAATCTTGGCGACGACCTGGTGATCGGCGGTTCGGGGTCGGACCTGTTGTTCGGCAACGAAGGCGACGACACGCTTCAGGGCGGCGACGATGACGATTTCATCTGGGGCGACAATGGCAACGACCTTTATGAAGGCGGGGCCGGCGACGATTTCTTTTACCTTGGCGACGCGGGCGACCGGGTGGCGGACGGCGGCAGCGGCTATGACCGCGTGTTCCTGATCAAGGCAGGGCTTTCGATGGTGATCGACGGCACCTGGGCGGGGATCGAGCGGATCGACGGTGCCGCCGGTGGCGAAGTGGTGGATGCCAGCGCCTATTCCGACGGGTTGTTCATGTGGGCGGCGGCAGGCAACGATAGTTTTATCGGGACGCTTGGGGATGACCTGATCTTCGGTAGCGACGGGAACGACACGCTGAATGGCGGCCCCGGTGGTAATGACGTGATGCTGGGCGGCGCCGGGTTCGACCGTTTCGTCTTTGGCGATGGGCTGGGCATCGACACGATCAATGACTGGGAAGACGGGATCGACCTGCTGGATGTCAGCGCGATTACCGGTGTGTCGGGGTTCGGCGATCTGGTGATCGCCACGGATGACTCGACCACGATTACGGCGGGGGCCGAGATCATCGTTCTGACGAATTATACTGGCCCCCTGGATTCAAGCGATTTCGACTTCGGGGTCTAGGAATGCTGTCAAAACTGATCGAGGGAAGCCGCCGTGTTTTGGACCAGGAGCGGTTGATCCGCGCCTCGGGTCTGTTCGACGACGCCTGGTATCGCGCGACCTACGGTGATGCGCTGAACGGTGCAGACGCGCTGAGCCATTACCTGAAGGCCGGGGCGAAGATGGGGTTCGACCCGGGCCCCCGGTTTTCGGGCAATGCCTATCTTGCCGACAACCCGGACGTTCGCGATGCGGGTGCCAACCCGTTGTTGCATTTCCTGCGTTTTGGCCGCGACGAGGGGCGCGGCATCCGCGACGGTGCCGGTCAACCCTCGGGCGTTGCGACTGCCGATTTGGCCCCCGCTGCAATGGCTCGCCTGAGAGAGGCGTTCGACCTTGACTTCTATCGCGCCACCAACCCCGATCTGGCTGAGGATACCGATCTTTTTCAGCATTTCATGACGGTCGGCTGGCGGCAGCGCCGGGACCCGGCGCATTGGTTCTCGGTGGCCGATTACCTGCGCACCCAGGGCGATGTCGCCCGGTCGGGCGAGAACCCCTTTTCGCATTTCCTGCTGACGGGATGCCGGGAAGGTCGCGCCGTGTCGCGATCCGTCCGGCGTGCTTCGGGTGCTGCGGCGGCCAGGGAAAATCCACGCACCGTTGCCGTCGCGATGATCAAGAACGAGGCGGACATCATCGCCGCCTTCACCCGACATGTGCTGGCGCTGTTCGACGAAATCGTGATCGTGGATCATGGCTCGGACGACGGCACGTCGGAATATCTTTCCGCCCTTGCCGAAGTGAACCGCCGGGTCGAGGTCCTGCGGCTGGAAGAAGCGGCCTACATCCAATCCGTCACCATGACCCATGTTCTGCGCGACCGCCCCCAGTTGCGGGAGGCCGATTGGGTGTTCTTTCTGGATGCCGATGAGTTCCTGCCGTTCGAGGATCGCGCGGCGTTTCACGCCGCCCTCGCGCGGTTTTCGGGCTGTCCGGTCGTGTCGATGGCCTGGCAGAACCTGATCCCGGAAACCTATCGGGACGGCGACGTCGAAATCAGGCCGGAGGATCGGTTCTTCGTGTCACCGGTGCCAAGCCCCTATCGCAAGATCGCCCTGCAACCGGCGCGCGTCGCGCTTGACCGGGTGGTGGTGGCCCAGGGCAACCATGCGCTGTTGCAGACCCTGAACGGGCTGGAGGTCCCGGCCTTCGAAGCCGATTTTCCCCTGCTGCACCTGCCTGTGCGTTCGGCCGATCAGCTTATGCTGAAACTGAACCAGGGCGTTCTGGCCTATCAAAGGATCGGCGCCGCGCGTGACGCCAGCCAGGGCACCCATTGGTATCAGATGAAAAAGGCGACCGAAGACGCCGCCTTGACCGCGGATCACCTGAACGCGGTTGCCGAAAGATATAGCGAGGACAAGCCCGGGTTGCGGCCCCTTGACCACGGCAAGCTGGAAGAAATGGGATACAAGCGCGTGACCTATCGGCTTGCGCGGCAGGAAGACGACAGTCTTCCCACCCTCCTTTGGCGCGGGTTGGGCGAGGTCTTGATGCGCGTTCATGCACGGGACTTCAGTGGCCTGGTCGAAGCGGATTGTCCGGGCGTCGTTCAACTGGTCACCGAAGGTACCCGGTTGCTGCGCACCGACAAGGCGGCCGAATACGCAGGGTTGCCGGTGACATCCGAGGTGTCGGAGGCGTGCTCTGTCACGGAAAGTCTGAGCAGGCTGTTCAGGCCCGGTTACCGCGATATCGAGGATCTGGTGCCGTCGGACTGGTCGGGTCACATCCCTTTCATGTTCTCGCTGGCAAGGCTTTTGCAGCCGCGCCGCTATGTTGAACTGGGAACCTTGCGTGGGGCAAGTTTCCTGGCCTTTTCGCAAGCCGCGCGCGCGCATGATCTTCGGGCCGAGGCGATCGCGATTTCGCCCTGGGCCGTGGAAGACGACCGCGCCGAGGAATTCCAGGATGTGTTCGAGGCCTTCACTTTTCTTGTGCGAAAGTACGACGATTTTGCCAGCTATCTTCGGATGGCCCCAATGGAGGCGCTGCACCGTTTCGAGGATGGCTCGGTCGATCTGTTGAGCCTTGACGGTTTCTGCGCCTACGAGGAATTGGAGCGCACGCTTGACGGTTGGCTTGCCAAGCTATCCGACCGCGGCGTCCTGTTGCTGCACGACACCCAGGCCCATGGCGGCGATTTCGGGGTCTGGCGCATCTGGGACGAATTGCAGGCGCGGTTCCCGACGTTGAGCTTTCGGCATTCCGAAGGGTTGGGCGTGGCTTGTGTTGGCAGGCATGTATCGCCGGATCTCGTGACGCTTGCCGAGGCGACCAGGGCCGATCCGGCGCTGAAAACTCTGCTTCAGGAGCATTTCGAGCGGCAGGGGGCGATGTCGGCGGAGTTGTTCTCGCGCCGCTACGACATGGCGCGGCTGGATCATCGCGGTGCGGCCGAGGCGGCGCAGGCCGAGGAACTGGCAAGCGCGAAACAGGAACTGTCCGCCCTGCGCACCGAAGTGGAAGACCTGCGCGACCTTCTGCAGAAAGGGGGGCGGCATGCCACTGGATGAGTGCGAACTGACGGTTCACATCGGCGGTGCCAAATGCGGGAGCTCGGCGATTCAGGCCTTTCTGCGCCAGAACGCCGAAACGCTTGGATCGCGCGGGATTGCCTTGCCGGGCACGGGGCTTGATTTCGCGTCCGACGTGACCGGCGAACAGATCTGGGCGTTCGAGAAGGCTGTGACTGCCGGAGGCGGGACGCAGGATTTGGAACGGCGCTTATCCGAATTGCTCACCTTGGCTGACGAGAGAGCGGCGAAGAACGTCATTCTGAGCGCCGAGAATATCTGCAATCATTCCGCGCTGGCCGAGGCGTTTCGCCGGTCCGTTGGCAATCGCGCGATCCGGGTGGTGTTCTATGTTCGGCGTCAGGACGACTTCCTGATCAGCAGTTGGCAGCAGTGGCACCTGAAGGTGTTCCCGTCGCTTGAGGCTTACCTGGCCGACCGGGTCGGTCGCGTCGCCAACTGGTATTCGATGATAACGCCCTGGGCCGATCTTTTCGGTGATGCGAATGTTATCGTGCGGCCCTTCGTGCGCGAGCGGTTGAAGGGCGGCGATGTGGTCGCGGATTTCTGCGAAGTGGCCGGGATAGAGATCGACGGGCTTTCGCCGTTGAAGCGGGACGCCAATCCGTCGTTCGACGAAGCGCTTGCCCGCCTGGCCCATCGCGTAAGGGACGTGTTCGAGGGGCCTCACGACAACCGGTTTTACGAGGTCATGGTCAGGCTTCTGGGGCAGGATGCGTTGAAGAAGGCTTCTGCTTCGTCGCTGTTACCGCTGGATGTCCGTCGCCGCATTCTTTCGCGCTATGACGAGGAAAATGCGGCACTGAAAGAACGTTTCCTGCCCCAGCTTGGCGATGCGCCGCTTTTTCGGCCACCTGGTGATGCGAATGTGCTTGACCTGTCCGAGGCGCAGAAAACCTCGGACGATATCGCGATGCTGACCCGATGTGTTTACGCGCTGGCTGAAAAACTCGACAGGGTCTCATGACTGCGTTGGCAAAACCGGATGCCGGGTTGTCCCGTGGCGATCTGGATGTGGCCCATTTGGCCAGACAGGCGCCGGACATGGCCGGGGATCCGGTTGCCTTCTACCTGGCGCAGGGTCTGCACCGTTGCCTTGATCCCACGCCGTTCTTCGTGACGGATTGGTATGCCTGGCAGAACCCGGATTGGGAGGCCTTTGTTGCGCCTTACGTGCACTACCTTCAGGTCGGTCGCGGCGAGGGGCGCGATCCTTCGCCCTTTGTCGATGTGACGCGGTATCGCCAGGTGAGCGGCGCGCCGCCATCTGCGGTCTATGACATGATCCGGGCCGGCCGACATGCGCCGGCGCTTGGTGTCTATGACAGCCCTCGGGACTTGGAGCGTTGTCAGGACAGTTTTCGCGACGCGATCGAACTGGTCGCGCACAGAATCACGCCGCCGCTGCAATCGAAACGGGCGCTGGTGGTGCTTCAGGCCGGGCGCGGTTTGCCGCGCGATCCGTGGGGGGATTGCGCGCATCGTGAATGGGACCTGATGGTGAATTATTACGATGCCGCAGGTTTCCGACCGGGATTGGGGGATTACGTCCTGTTCCAGAAGGGGACGAAATTTACCGCGATGTGGAACTTGTGGCGGCATTTTCGCGAGGTTCTTCAGCAGTACGATCATGTGCTTTTCCTCGATGACGATGTCGAGACGACGTGCGAGGATTTGAACCGTTTGTTCCGTTCCTGTCGTTCGAACGGGTTGGATCTTGCGCAGATGACCCTGACGGATGGATCGTCTTGCAACTGGGACGCGCTGTTCGCGCGGAAGGGGGCGGCGGGGGTGCGCGAGGTTTCCGCGGTCGAGATCATGATGCCCGTGTTTTCGCGCCGTGCTTTGGCCTGGGTGGCGGAGAGCCTTTCGCGTTCGGTCAGCGGGTTCGGGCTGGACCTGGCCTGGGGCAAGGTGGTGCGCGACGCCGGTGGCCGCATCGCCGTATTGGACGACGTGTCCGCCACCCATGCGCGGCCGGTCGATCAGGCGGGCGGGGCCTATTACAGTTACCTTCGACGGCACATGATCAACCCCAAGGCCGAGCTTTGGCTGTTGTTGCAAGATTACGATGCGGCGCGGAACCTGGTGTCGACCTGATCCGACAGGGCTTTTTCGATGGTGGCCAGAAGCGCGGAAATGTCCTGCGGCGTATAGGGCAGCACATGCCCGTTCGGGGCCGCGGTCAGGGTTTCGCCCTGCGCGCCGATGTCAAAGCCGATGACCGGCAGGCCGGTTGCCAGTGCTTCATGCGTCGCAAAGGAAAAAGTCTCGGGACAGACAGAGGGGATCAGCCAGGCGCCGATGCCGTGGGTGCGCGCAAGCTCCGCGATGTCTTCCTGCCGGTAGCCGCCGAGGACCGCGTGCGGCGCATTCAGACGGAACTGGCCGTCCATCTCACCGAATATGAAGAGCCTGCGTTTGCGAAGGTTTGCGGAAAGTGACGCCAGAACTGCGCCGCCTTTTGCCGCGTTGATGCTTCCCAGGACACCGATGTTCTGCCCGCCGGGTTCAAGCGGTTCGGGCAAATGGCCCGTCTGGTGCGGCCTGATCGAGATGCAGTGTCGCGCTTTCGGGTAGGCGCAGGCGAAAAGGTCTGCGCTTGACTGTGAGAATGCCCGGATCTCGGAGGCCCGGGCAATGACCGCCCCCCACAAGAGCCGCCAATCGGAATGGATAAGCGGGTTTGTCCCATCCACCTGGTGCGCCGGATCGCGCGTGTTCCGGTCCGGCACGCCGCGAAACAGGCCATCGCTGTCGAGAAGGTTCCAGGACGGGGAAATGGGGAAGAAGTCGTGCAACCGCATCTCGAACGGTGTGCCGGGGGTGAGAAGCCGCAGAAGAAAGCGCGGCACCGCCGCCGGTTCGGCGGCGCCCACGCCACAGGAATAAATGACCCTTCGCTTGCCAATGGGCTGAAGCAGGCGCATCACGAGATTTGGGTGCGCGACTTCGCCGATTTGCAGCGTGTCGCGCGTTCGAAGTTCTAGCCGCCAGGCGGCCGGGCCCCCGACGCGCAGGATGACGACGCCGGGGCAGCCGCCATCCAGATCAGCCTGGACTTCGCGCAAGAGGGCGGTTTCGGCCCCCCCGCCCAGGCTGTGCCCAAGGTAGATCGGCACGGTTCCATCTTCGGCCCCGATGTTGGCGATGGACAGGGCAAGGCGCGGGGCGGCGAGGGGATCGGTGCTGCACCAGGACTGAACGTCACTGTCGTAGGTGGGATAGCGCCGGGCGATTTCGGCGCTGGCAGCGCGGATGCGGGTCTTTTTCTTTTCACTTCCGAAACTTGCTGCGCCGCGATGGCCGACGAACAGAGTGCCGACACCGATGTTCCAGCCCCCGGCGCGTTTTGCCTTTTGGCACCAGTCCACCTCTTCCCCGTAGCCGAGGCCGAAGGCGGTGTCGAACCCGCCAAGGCGATCCAGAAAAAGCCGGTTCATGGCCATGCAGAATCCGACGCCGGTTGGTAGCTGGGCGTGGGCGTGGCGGGGCGACAAGCCGCGTGCGACAGCGTCGATCCGGTCGATCGCCCGTTGGCTGGGCAGCGGGTTGTCGCCAAAGCGCGGCACCGAAAGGATCTCGGCCGCGTTCGACATGGGCGTTGCGCTGGCCACGCCCGGATCCGCCTCGATCGGGGCGAGGAGGCGCGGCACCCAGTTTTCGGGCGGAACCGTGTCGGTGTTCAACAGGATGACATGGCCGCGCGTGATCTGTCGCGCGGCATCAATTCCGGCGTTTGCGGCGGCGACGAAGCCCGTGTTTACAGGGAGTTGCAGGATTGTTGTGGCCTCGGGACAAGCGGCATGGTGGTCCTGCAAACGCGCTGTGATGCGTGGATCGTCCGAGCCGTCATCGACAAGAATGAGGTGATGGGCGCAGCCGATTCGCACGTGGAAGGTGGACAAGAGCCTGTCGAGATCTTCGAATGCATTGAAGACCGGCACGACGATGGCAGGCGGATGTCGTGGCTGGGCCGCCGGTTCGCCCTGGAACAGCCCGGCGGGCAAATATGTGCCTTCGATCTGGCGCGTGAGGCCAAGCCGTTTGCGGATGTCGCGGGCGATGTTCGGATCGTGCGAGCGGAGGTAGCCAAGGATGCCGCGCCACTCGCCCAGGATTTGTATCAGGACATGCGGCAAGGCGGCCTGACGCGCGCGCCTGCTGTCCTTTTCACTTGGCGGTCTGAGGTAGACACTTTCACGCACACCGTCAGAGATGCAGGTGATGTGGACAGCGGCCTCTGCGTTCGGGCGAGGCAGAGTCACGTCGAAGGGCGAAGCGGTGACATCATGTTCGGGGCGCGTGTCGATGGAAATCGTCACCCGGTCGCCGATGTGCTGGCCCGAGATCGCGACACTGTCTTTCTTCCACGTGACGGAGTGGACCCGGCCAAGTGCCCCGTCCGGCGCTCCGATAACCCGGCTGGCGGAGGTGCAGGCGGCCCTTTGATCGAGAAGGCGCGATATCAGGTTGCGGGCAAGGCGTGGCGCCTTGGCAAAGCGGGCGGGCAGCATGGGAACGCTATAGGGGCTTTTGGTTAAAGTATTCTTCATGGACGGATGATCGGCCGGTAAGGCTTTCGTCATGGGTATCTGCCAGTTTGTCCGCAAAATCCGAGCGGACAAGGCAGAGGCGAAAATGATACGGCAGTTTACCCTGGATCAGGTCATGGCATTGGTGCTTTTGCCTTTTGTCCTGGTCTTGCTGGGGCTGTTGTACCTGGTTGTCGTACCGCTTCAGGGTCGCCCCTTTTTCTTTGCCTCGCGGCGAATGCGTAGCATTGACGGGGAGTTTCTGCTGCTGAAGGTGCGCACGATGCACCCGGTCGATGCATCGGTCGATCAATCGGCGCTGGGTGGCGATCAGAGTTGGCGGGTGACGCGAATCGGTGGCTTGCTGCGTCGCACGCGGTTGGATGAATTGCCTCAGATTTTAAACGTTTTGCGTGGCGACATTCGGTTCATCGGCCCGCGTCCGCCGCTTCGTCGCTACGTGGCGCTTTACCCCGAACTCTATGCGCGCGTTCTTGAAGACACGCTGCCCGGCATCACCGGGCTGGCCACCGTTATTCTTCATGCGCGGGAGGAGCGGATTTTGTCCGCATGTCGGACTTCGGCAGAGACGGACAGGGTGTATCGTCGCCGGTGCATCCGGATAAAGGCGCGGCTGGATCTGATTTATCGCCGGCGGCGGGGCTGGGGCCTGAACGCCTTGATCCTGTGGTTGACACTGTCGCGGCTGTTGCCCGTGCGACGGCGGCACGGGCGTCGGGTGGTGCCGCCAGATCTGCCCGTGGCGCAGCCGCATGTCCGGACATTCAAGCCGACGCCAACCAGCGCCGACGCTGTGTTTCGCGACGCGGCCTAGAGCGATGGCGAGGAAATCGGCAACGATTTCCGGCTTGGATATCGCGGCAAATCAATAAGATAGAGCCGAGTTCACGTTTCAGAAATCATGGACGAGGCTCTAAAGCCGATTGAGCGCGGCGGCAAGCCAAAGCGCCAGCGTGCCCCGCCTGCGTTGCCGCAGGGCGCCAGACTTTCTGAGCGCGGCGAGGCGTTCGAACAAGCGGCCGTTTCGGGCGCGTTTGAAGTGATCCAGCGTGGCCATTGCGTCTTCTGTCAGCCAGGGCCTTGCGCGGTCGAGTGCCGCAATATTGCGGTGGTTCCAGAGCCGGAACTGGCCTTCGAAGAGGCGGCGGATGCGCAGGGCTTGCGCGGCAAGCGTGTCGTTGGCGCCGATCATGTTGTCGGCGTGCTGGCGATAGAGAAGCGTTGGCGTGCTGTCATAGAGGATCGTTCCCCCGGCACCCGAAATCAACTGATAGGCCCACCAGTCGTGGGACACGACCCCCGCCGCGCGAGGGGCGGAATCCTGAAGGATATCGAGGGCTGCGCGATTGAGGACCATCGTGTTGCCGCCGCCGATGCTTTGGACCAGCGCATTGGCAAAAGAGGGCGGTTTCCGGAACAGAAGTGAGTGCCTGCGTTTGCCAAGCGTGCTGTCGCAGATCGTGGTTCGGCTGACATAGATCGCGGGCTTGCCTTCGCCAACGGTTTTCAGATGAGACAGGGCGCGCGCCAGCTTGTGCTCCAGCCAGACATCGTCCTGATCGCAAAAGGCGGCATAGGGTACGAGCGGCCCGGCGTGGCAGGCAAGGGAAAGGAAATTGGCAACAAAACCGCGCCCTGGTCCGCGGGTGACCCAGATACGCCCGGGGGCGTGTTTCCTGGTGAAGGCGGCCAGTGGGGCGAACCAGTCGTCGCTGCTTCCGTCGTCCGACACGATCAGCGACCAGTCCTTGTGGCTTTGGTGCGCAAGGCTTTCCAACTGCTCTGGCAGGGTCGCGGCCCCGTTGAACAGCCCCAAAAGGATGCAGACGTGATCCTTGCCGATGTCGCCGGGAATGGGGCCAAGCTGCGACGCCGCAGTGTGGTTAACGAAATCCTCAATGTTGCGCGTCATTTGTGGATCAACCCTTCCGCGTGACGTGCCAGCAACAACAGACCGAAGACCCCGAAACCGAGCCCAAGCATTACAACATAGATCGGCGCGGCATAATCGGCCCCGTAGGTGGGGTAGAACCCGCGCCGCATCTCGCCGGTGATGTGAAACAACGGATTGAACCAAAGAAAGTCCCTGATCTCTTGCGGCAAATCCTCGAACACGAAAAACACGCCGGACATGATGAACAACGGACGTGTCGCCACCTGCCAAAGCCGTTCCCAGGCCGGGAAGGCCAGGAAGAGGTAGGCGTTCAACAGCCCGATCCCGCCAGCCAGAAGCGCGGCAAGGGCGAGGGCCTGTGCAACGACCGGCGCGCTGATGCTTGCGCGGGTTTCAAAGCAAAGGAACAGGCCTGCGAAAACGATCGCCGCAATCACGAGATGGGTGAAAAGGTTCAACAGGAACCGCGCGGCGATCATGTCGAACAGGGTGAGGGCGCCAAAGTTCAAAAGCGGGCGGGAAAAACGGATGGCGGTCGCGGTTTTCAACGAGACATCGTGAAACAGCATATAGGGCAGATAGCCGGTGGCGTAGAACAGGGGAAAGCTGATCCCGAGCGTCGGCGAATGGAACGCCAGCGAAAAGGCGAAGGACAAGAGCGCGATGGCGGCAATCGGTTCCAGCAGCGCCCAGAGATAGCCGCCCGGCGACCGGCCATAGCTGGTGACCATTTCGCGCAGCATCAGGGCAAGGATCGCGCGGCCCGTGCCGTAACGGCGGGGCACCATCGGGGAAAGCGCGCCGGGCGCCAGACTTGGGGCCGCAGGTGTCTGCATGGCGCGGGGTCTAGGCCCAAGGTATTGCAATTTCATCAACGGGGAGGCTGCGATGGCCTTGTCGCATGAGGCGGAACCTTCGGTCCGCCTGACCGTCCTGCGCCCGCCCGCCGAACCAACCCGCCCAAGGGTGCGGCACATGGGCGTATTCGGAACCTTCCTTTTGGGGGTGGTCCTGCCCTTTGCCCTGGCCGCCTGGTATCTGTTCGCGGTGGCGGTAGAGCAATATGCCTCGACAGTCGGGTTCTCGGTGCGCAAGGAAGAGGTCGCATCGCCCATCGAGTTGTTCGGCGGCATCGCGGATGTGGCCAGTACCGGATCGTCGGACAGCGACATTCTTTACGAGTTCATCCAAAGCCAGGAAATGGTCGCAGCCCTTGAGGCGCGGCTTGGCCTGTCGGGGTTATTCTCGAAACCCGATTTTGATCCCGTCTTTGCCTATGATCCGACCGGCACGATCGAAGACCTTTTGGAATATTGGTCGCGTGTGGTGCGGATTTCCTATGACACCTCGACCGAGTTGATCGAGGTGCGCGTGCTGGCCTTCACGCCGGAGGATGCGCGCGACATAGCCACAGCCATTTTCGACGAAAGCGCATTGCTGGTGGATGAGTTGTCGGCCATTGCCCAGGCCGACACGATCACCTTCGCAAAGGACGAGGTTGACCGGGCGGTGGAGCGTCTGAAATCCGCGCGCGAGGCGATGACGGAGTTCCGTTCGCGCACGCAGATCGTCGATCCCAGTGCCGATCTGCAAGGGCAGATGGGGCTTTTGTCGACGCTGGAACAGCAGTTGGCCGAGGCGCTGATAAGTGCCGATCTCTTGCGCGAAAGCACCCGGGCGAGCGATCCGCGCATCACCCAGGCCGAACGTCGGATCGAGGTGATCGAGGCGCGGATCGAGGATGAGCGCCGCAAGCTGGGGGTCGGGGCCGGTGCGGGCGCGGGCGAGGATTACGCGACCCTTCTGGCGGAATACGAACGGCTTGCCGTGGATCGCCAGTTTGCCGAACAGGCCTATACCGCCGCCCTTGCGACCTATGATCAGGCGCTGGCCGAAGCGCGGCGCAAGAGCAGGTATCTGGCGGCCTATATCCGCCCGACGCTGGCCGAAGCGTCGAAGTTTCCGAAGATCGAAGAGCTTTTGGCGATCACCGGTTTTGTTCTGCTGGCGGCCTGGGGCATTTGCGTGTTGATCTATTACTCGGTCCGGGATCGGCGATGATCCGGCTGATCGAACTGACCAAGTGTTTCTACAACGCAGGCGTCGAAACCCGCGTGGCCGATGCGATCAACCTGACTTTTCCGCCGGGCAAGATCGTGGGTCTTCTGGGCCGGAACGGGGCGGGGAAGTCCAGCCTTTTGCAGATGATCGCGGGCACCATGCGTCCGACCTCGGGCGAGGTTCTGGTGAATGGCCGGGTGTCCTGGCCGGTCGGCTTTGCCGGTGGATTCCACGGGGATCTTACGGGTTTGCAGAACACGCGCTTTGTCGCCCGCATCTATGGGGTCGACAGCGACCAACTGGCTGATTTCGTTGAAGGATACTCCGAGTTGGGCGCGCATTTCCGCCAGCCTGTGCGCAGTTACAGCCAGGGGATGCGGGCGCGGTTGGGGTTCGCGATTTCCATGGGTATCGCCTTTGACATCTATCTGATCGACGAGGTGACGGCGGTGGGCGATGCCGCCTTCCGCGAAAAATGCGAGGCGGCGTTGAGCGATCGGCTGGCGGGCCGCTCGGCGGTGGTGGTGTCCCATTCGCTTGGGTTCCTCAAACGGGTCTGCGACGCCGCGGTGGTGATGGAAGACGGGCAGGCGGCGTGGTTCGACGATGTTGGCGGCGCAATCCGGCGGCACCGCCAGATCATGGGGATCTAATTGTCCTTGGTGGGTGCGCCGCCTTCGAACAATTGCACGGCGTCGTATCGTGGCGGATCGTCCTGCATCTGGAGGTGCAGGTCGTCGCCCTCATAGGGATGGGCGCGGGCGAGCGCTTCGTCCACCTCGATCCCAAGGCCGGGGGCGGTCGGGGCGGGGATGTACCCGTTTTCGACACGGATGCCGTTCTTGATGAGGGCTGTGTGAAACGGGGTTTCAATGGTCTCGGCGATCAACAGGTTCGGGATCGCGACCGAAAGCTGGATGTTGGCCGCCCATTCCACCGGCCCGGCGTAAAGGTGCGGGGCCATCTGCGCGCCTGCCGCTTCGGCAAGGGTCGCGATCTTGCGCCCCTCCCATATCCCGCCCGCGCGCCCCAGGGCCGGTTGCAGGATCGCGGCCCCGGCGTTCAGCGCGGCGGCGAATTCCGTACAGGTGGTCAGGCGTTCGCCCGTGGCTACGGGGATCGAGGTTGCGCGCGCGACCTGTGCCAGGCTTTCGGGGGCATCCGGCGGCACGGGTTCTTCGAACCAGAGCGGATCGTAAGGTTCGATTGCCTTCGCCATGCGGATCGCGCCTGCGGGGGTGAACTGGCCGTGGGTGCCGAACAGCAAATCGGCGCGGGGGCCGACGGCTTCGCGGATACGGGCGCAGAACCGGGCAGAGGTTTCGATGTCATGAAGCGAGGGCTGGTGCCCGCCGCGCATCGTGTAGGGACCGGCGGGGTCGAATTTCACCGCCGTATAGCCTTGTTCGACAAGGGAAAGCGCGGCCTCGGCGGCCATGTCGGCATCCCCCCAGAAGGCGGGCAGGGGATGACGCTCCATCGGGTAGAGATAGGAATAGGCGCGCACGCTCTCGTTCATCTTGCCGCCGATCAGCGCCCAGACCGGGCAGTCGCGGTCTTTGCCCAGAATGTCCCAACAGGCGATTTCGAGACCCGAGAACGCGCCCATCACCGTCAGGTCGGGCCGTTGTGTGAAGCCGCTGGAGTACACGCGGCGGAACAGGCGTTCGATGTTGCAAGGGTCTTCGTTCGCGAAATAGCGCTCAAAGACATCGCGGATCACCGCTTCCATCGCGCGGGGGCCGATGGTCGAGGCATAGCATTCGCCCCAGCCGGTGATGCCGGTGTCGGTGGTCACCTTGACCAGTATCCAGTACCGCCCGCCCCAGCCGGGTGCGGGAGGGGCCGTGACAATCACGTCAAGATCAGCGAGTTTCACCGCGAAACAACTCCTCGCACAAAGGGTGGGACATGTCGGGGCAGCCAATCACTATTCGCAACCTTGGTCCAGAGGATGCGCATATCCTTGATCGCGTGGCGAAGGGGGTGTTCGACAATCCGGTCGATCCGTCCTTTGCCTATGCTTTCCTTGCGACGCGGGTGAACGAGATCGTCGTGGCCCTTTCGGCAGGTGAGGTCGTGGGCTTTGCCAGCGGGACTGTCCTGATGCACCCCGACAAGCCGCGTGGGTTCTTCGTGAACGAGGTTGGTGTTGGAGATGATTTCCGGCGGCAGGGGATTGCCGGGCGGGTCTTGCGGCGGCTGGTGGAACTGGCCCGCGATCGCGGGTGCGAGGAAATCTGGCTGGCGACGGAAGAAGACAATGTTCCCGCGCGGGGTCTCTATCGCAAGGAGGGCGCGACAGAGACCGAAGGCATCGTCATGTATACCTTCGAAGATTGAGCCTCAGCCCCCGCGCACCGCGACCCGGACGGAGCGTTCGTCGTGGTAGATTTCGCTTACCCTGCCGCTGTCCAGCAGGCGGGCCAATCCGTCGGGACGGCGGCGATAGTAGCGCCCCCTGAGATCAAGAATCACGGCACCGCCGCCGGAGATCACGCGCTGGAACAGGTCGAGGTAACCATCGACCGGATAGTGAAAGCCGCAGGAATAAAGGCTGGTGGCGAGGTCGGCGGTGACACCGGCGACCGCGTCCGGGGTCTTTTCGGGGTTGATGGCGGTCACGTCGCTGATGCCGTTTTCACCAAGAAGCGCCGTGGCAGAGGCAAGGCTGGCATAGCCCGAACCGCTATCGGCCCAGCCGTGGTATTGGGCGGGCGTTTCCTCGATGTCGATCAGGGTGAAAGCGCAGTTGAAATCGCTCGCGAGGAACAGATCGTTGATGCCCGCGCCGCAACCGATGTCGGCCACATGGGCCGGACGCAGCCCCTCGGCCTTGAGGTAATCGCGCAGGGGCAGGTATTCGCGCCAGATCTCGGCCAATGCCCCGGCGATGATCCTGTCGCGGTTTTGGGCAACCTCTGCCGCCATCGGGGCGGTGTCCCCGGCTTCCCATGCCTTGCGTGCCTGCTTGGAAATCTGCTTGGTGCGCTGGAACCCGATCAGCATGACGTCGGTGTCGTCAAGCGTGTGGGTCTTCAGTCCCAGTTCCGCCAGTTCGTCAGTTGGCAGTTCCTGGATGGCCGGTCGATCAAGCATCGCGTCCCCCCTTTTTTGGCAGAGATTTGCACGAAGGCGCTGTCTTGGGAAGTGGCGATCAGAAGACGATCACGTTGCGCCGTGCCTTCCCCGTGCGCGTGTCGGCAATCGCTTCGTTGATCTGGTCAAGGTTCCAGCGGTTGGAAATCAGCTCGTCCAGTTTCAATCGGCCTTGCAGGTAGAGGCCCGTCAGCCATGGGATGTCGCGGGCCAGCACGGTGTTGCCCATCTTGGTGCCGATCAGGGATTGCCCGGCGCTGGAAATCACATCGGGGGCATAGGTGGCGGGTTGGCCGGACGGCGGGATGCCGACGAGGACGACGCGCCCGCCGGGGGCAAGGAAGTTCGGGGCAGCATTGAAAACCGGCGTCGCACCGACCGTCACGAACACCGCGTCCGCGCCTTTGCCCAAGAGTGTTTTGACAGCTTCGGCCGGGTCGCCTTCGCCTGCAAGGATGCCGTCGGTCGCGCCGAATTCCCTGGCGTCTTCCAGCTTTGCTTCGGTCAGGTCGACCGCCACGATCCGCCCTGCACCGGCAAGGCGTGCGCCCTGGATGGCATTCAGCCCGACGCCGCCCGCGCCGATCACCACCGCATCTTCGCCGGGGCGCAAACGGGCGGCGTTGACCACCGCACCGACACCCGTAATTACGCCGCAGGACAAAAGCGAAGCGGCGTCGAAGGGAATGGCGGCGGGGATGCGGGCGATCTGGCTGGTGTCGACGACGACCTTTTCGGCAAAGGCCCCGCAGTAAAGCGCGCGATGCACGTCGCTGCCACCCGTGGTTTTCAAGGGCGTGGCGGCCCCGGCTTCGGGGCAGATCGCCGGCAGGCCCGCGCCGCAGGTCGGGCAGGTGCCACAGGATTTGATCAGCGTTACGATCACCCGGTCACCGAGAGCGTAGCCTGCTGCGCCTTCGCCAAGCGCGGTCACTTCTCCTGAAGCTTCGTGCCCGTAAACCGCAGGCAGGACGCCGCCCCAGGCCCCGTCTGCAAAGGCGATGTCGGAGTGGCAGATGGCGCAGGCCTTCAGCGTGACTTCAACCTCGCCCGGCCCGGGTGGGGCAAGGTCCAGTTCCTCGATCACCAGGGGTTCGGCGAATGCGTGGCATACGGCGGCACGAATGCGGCTCATCGGCGGTCTCCTTTCCCGGTTCAGGCTGGGGCGGAGGGACCGGCACGGCAAGCCGGAATGCGACACGCGGTCGGAAAATTACGCCGGTCTTGGGCGCAATGACGGCAGGAAGACGGTGATGCAGACGATCATCAGAACCGCCGAAACAAGGAAGGGGGCGCCGGGCAGATGGACCGTGGCCGTTTCGTCGGCAAAGCGGGCGAATACCCAGGACATCAATAGCGGAGAGACGATCATCGCCAGTGCCGTGATCGAGGACAGAACGCCCTGTAATTCTCCCTGGCTGTCGTCGGCGGTGAGTTTCGACAGGATACCTTGCAAGGCCGGAACGACGACCGCGCCAAGGGCGGTGACGGGTGTGAACAAAAGCGCCATCCAGCCTTGGGTGACAAGGGCAAGGACAACGAAGGCGAAGATGTTGAAGACCAGCCCGTAAAGCACCGTCCCCCGGTCGCCGAACCATTGAAGGAAGACCCGGATCAACCCGCCCTGGACCAGCGCCATCGAGATTCCGAAGGCGGCAAGCGAAAGACCGATCGTGCCTTCGCTCCAACCAAAGCGGGCGGTGGTGAAGTAGGCCCAGATCACGGGATAGACGTAAAATGCGACCTGGTAGACGAAGAACATCAGCAAAAGCGGGCGGATGTGGCGGTTCAGGCTGACATGGGCGAAGGCGCCAAGGGGGTTGGCGCGGACCCACGAAAAGTCGCGGCGCGTCCGCTCGGTCACGGTTTCGGGCATCACGAAGTAGCCGAATGTCATATTCAGCGCGGCCAGGATCGCGGCGGCATAGAAGGGGGCGCGGGTGCCCAATTCGGCCAGGATGCCACCGATCATCGGCCCCAGAACAAAGCCCACCCCGAAGGCCGCGCCGACAAGGCCGAAACGGGCGGCCTTTTCTTCTGCGCTGGAAATGTCTGCGATCACGGCTGTCGCGGTCGATTGGGTGGCCGCCGTGATGCCGCCGATGATCCGGCCGATGAACAACAGCCAGAAGGTCTGTGCCAGCGCCATGATGATGTAGTCGATCACCATCACGAAAAGCGATCCCAGAAGGACGGGCCGCCGCCCGTACCTGTCCGAAAGCGATCCGAGCAACGGGCCGCTGAGGAACAGCATGACGGCGAAGATGGTCGAGAGCAGACCACCGACGAGGGCCGCGTCGGCAAGGGGAATGTCACCGATTTCCTGCAAGAGAGCGGGCATCACGGGCATGATCAACCCGATGCCCATGGCATCGAGCACAAGCGTGACCATGACAAAGACCAGCGTGCGATTCATGCCGGATTACATATGCGGCAGATCGGTGCAGGGGAAGAAAAAAGTGAACTGATTAGTTCACTTTTTGATCTCGCGCGGCGCGGGCAAAGGCGATTGCGTCTTTAGAGGATGTGCCAAGCTGTTGCTTTTCATCGAAAACATCACCCAGATCCAGGTCGGGATGGGCGGTTCGCGCCACGTCCGAAAGGGCGGCACCTGTTTCAATTGCACCGGCGATCAGCGCCTTGGTTTCCGCCTGCGCCTCGGGGCGGGGCATGATCTCGGTCAGTGCGAAACTCAGCGCCTCGGCAAAAACCGTGCCCTTCGTAGAGCGGATGTGCGCCGCCATCGCCTCGCGGTTCGGGGTGAGGTTCTTCGCGATGTCCTCGGCCAGGGCCGTGGCGCGGGCAGAAAGGATGACCATCTGTGCCAAGCTCAGCCATTCCGACAGCCAGGCGGCTCCGTCGCGTTCCTGGCGATGGGGCAGCGCCGATTGCATGACCAAGTTCAGCCCGTTCACCTGCCGCGCGATGGCAACCACGGCAGAGGGGGCGACGGGATTGGATTTCTGCGGCATGGTCGAGGAACTTCCACCCCCGCCAAGCGCGACCTCGCCGACCCCGGATTGGGTCAGGATCAACAGATCCTCGCCCATCTTGGCCAGCGATCCGGTCATGCCGGTCAGCCAGCCTGCAAGGGCGGCGACGCCGTCGCGTCCGTTGTGCCAGCTTGCGCCGGGGTCGTTCAGGGCCAATGCCTTGGCAAGGGCAGTGCGGACCGCAGGTCCGCTGTCCCCCATAGCTGATAGCGTGCCCGCCGCGCCGGACAGGCTGACGCATTCGACGTCCTTTCGCACCGCGTCCAGCCGCGCGCGGTGGCGCAGCAGGGGGCGACCCCATGCGGCGACGATCGCACCGAAACTTGTAACGACGGCGGCCTGACCGAAGGTGCGGGCGATGATCGGTTGTTCGGCCTCGGCCTCGGCCAGGGTGGCGAGGCTTTGGGTCAGCCGATCCAGCCGGGTCGCGATGATCGCAAGGGCCTGTCGCAGCCGGAGGGCGAGGGCGGTGTCGACGATGTCCTGGCTGGTCGCGCCCCAGTGGAGCCAGCTTGCGTGTTCGGGGGCCTGCATCGCCTCGCGAAAGGCGGCGACCAGACCCGGCACGGGCACGGCGTTTGTCGCAACCGAAGCGCCCAATCCGCCGGGATCAAGCTGAAGCTCCATCGAAGCGCGGTGGATGGCGGCAGCGGATACTTCGGGGATCAGGCCAAGGCTTCCCTGCACCTTGGCCAGAGCGCCTTCGACCAGCATCATCGCGCGCACCTCTGCGCTGTCGGTGAACAGGGCACCCACTTCGGCGTCGCCGAAGAGTTTGCCATAGATCGTGCTGTCAGCCGGAGAGGCGGGCATGGCGGGGCCTTTCAGGTGGTTTGCCGCGCAATAGCATCAAGCAGGGCGACAAGGCCATCGGGGTCGGAGAAGAAGGGCGAGTGGCCGGAGTTCATGCGGTGAACCCTGTCTTTGGGCCAGTCGGCGGTCACTGCAATCTGGAATTCGGGGCGGACAGTGCGGTCGTCTTCGCAGATGATGTAGTGGTGGTCGAGATCGCCCAACTCGAACTCCATGACTTCCAAAAGGACCGACATTGTTTGCGGCACGAGGTGTTCGCGCGCAAAGGCGCGGTCAGTTGGGTTGCAGTCGTTGTAAAAGACCGTCTCGGCCAGATCGTGATCCACGATGTGGGCAAGGCCGTCCGTGCCCTTGGCGATGCTTAGGGCGTCGGGGGTGACGACCTTTTGGCGGATGTCGTGCAGGCGCGTGCCGGAAATCGGGATATGGGCGGCGAGGGAGACAAGACGCCCGACCAGATCGGGCCGCGCGGCGGCGGCCAGCGTGATCGCCTGCCCGCCAAGGGAATGGCCGACGAGGATGCAGTCCGGAGTGAGCTTGGCGATGACGGTTTCGCACACCTCGTCAAGGGTCAGGTCTGGGCGCGGGGCATCGCCCGCCGCGTGGCCCGGCAGATCGACGGTTGTTGCCTTGTGGCCCAGAACATCAAGCCGGGGCAGCACATGCCGCCAGCACCAACTGCCGTGGTAGGCCCCGTGGACAAGGACGAAGTGCGCCATGTTACTCCCCCGTTCAGATGTGGCCGATGTCGCGGAGGAAGCCGCTCAGGTGGTTGGCAAATTCCTGCGGTTTTTCGACCATCGGCAGATGCCCGGCCCCGCGGATCAGCTCGAACCGGCTGCCTTTGACCAAGGCGGCGGTTTCACGGACAAGATCGGGCGGGGTGGAGCCGTCTTCGCTGCCCGCGATGGCGAGTGTCGGCAGGGTCAGGCTGGCGGTGGTGGTATAGAAATCGGTTCCCGAGATGGCCGCCGAACAGCCCGCGTACCCGTCTGCCGGAGTGCGGGTCAGCATATTGCGCCATGCGATCAGTTCCGGCGTTGCGCGGAACCTGTCGGAAAACCAACGCTCCATCGTGGCGTCGGCCAGTGCCTCGACCCCGTCTTGTTCGACGGCGGCGATGCGGTCGGCCCAGATCGCCTCGGTCCCGATCTTGGCGGCGGTGTTGGTCAGCACCATCGCGCGTATTTGGTCCAGCCGCTTTACCGCGATCCCTTGTGCGATCATGCCGCCGATGGAACAGCCCACGATCACCGCGTCGCGCACCTCCAGATGATCCAGCAGCCCTTCGAGGTCCGACACCAATGCGCCCATTGAATACGGAGCCTTGGGGCAGGACGACAGACCGTGACCGCGCTTGTCATAGCGGATCATGCGCAGGCCAGTGGGCAAGAGGGGGATCACCTTGTCCCAAAGCCGCAGGTCGGTGCCAAGGGAATTGGCAAAGACCACGGGGGCGCCGTTCGGGTCGCCGTCGGTGCGGTAATTCAGATCGACGCTCTCAAGCTGGCAAATCTCCATCAGCTTTCCTTCCTTATGTCTTCAAGGGCGCGGCGGAACATCGCCCTGTCCACGTTCCCGCCCGAGATCACGGCGATGACATCGCCGTCGCCCTTTTGGTGAAACAGAGCGGCGGCAAGGGCCACGGCACCACCCGGTTCCGCAACGAGTTTCAATCGGTCGAAGGCGGCGGCCATGGCGCGAAGGGCCTCGGCGTCGCTGACCACGATGCCAGGGCCACAAAGACGCTGGATCACGGGGTAGGTCAACTGGCCCGGTGTCGGCGTGAGGATGGCGTCGCAGATCGACCCGGACATCCTGTCGTTCGCCTGTCGCGCCCCGGCGGCGAGGGAGCGTGTCACGTCGTCAAAGCCTTCGGGTTCTACCGGACGCGGGCGCAACCCGCGGGCCTTGGCCTCAAGCGCAAGTGAAATGCCAGCGGTCAACCCGCCCCCGCCGCAGGGGATCAGGACATCGGCTTTTTCGATCCCGGCTTCGGCGGCCTGGGCTGCGATTTCAAGCCCGATGGTGCCCTGGCCCGCGATCACCTCTTCATTGTCGAAGGGTTTGATGAGGGTCAGACCGCGCGTTTCGGCAAGCTCTGCGCCGATGGCGTCGCGGTCGCCCGTTTCGCGGTCGTACAGCACTACCTCGGCCCCATAGGCGCGGGTGTTGGCGATCTTCATCTCGGGCGCATCCCCGGGCATGACGATCACGGCGGGTGCACCCATTTCGCGGGCTGCGCAGGCGATGCCCTGGGCGTGGTTCCCCGAGGAAAAGGCGATCACGCCCTTGGCACGGGTGTCCGGCGCGAGGGCCGAGATCGCCGACCTTGCGCCCCGGTACTTGAAGGACCCGGTCTTTTGCAGGCATTCGGGTTTGATGAAGACGCGCCGCCCGGCCATTTCGTCCAGCAGGGGCGCGTTCAAAAGCGGGGTACGGACGGCATGACCCGACAGGCGTTCGGCGGCGGCGGTGATCCGGTCGATTGTCATGGAAGTTGCGCGATCCAGTTTCGGATGACCTCAAGGGCTTGGGGCTCATCAAGGAAGGGCACATGGCCGCGACCGGGCACGTCGCTGCGCAGCATGTCGGGGCGGCGGCGGCTCATCTCGTCGGCGGTTTCAAGGGCGAGAAGCTCGGAATTGGCCCCGCGCACCAGCGCCAGCGGCAGTCCGTCCAGCGCGTCGAACATGGGCCAGAGGTCGGGCATGGGCGCATCGGCGGTCGCCAGCACGGCGTCGCGCAGGGCGGGGTCATAGTTGATCTTCAGGCCCTCGGGCGTTTCGACATAGTGCATCCGCACCTCTTGGTCCCACCGCGCAGGCGGCACGCCCTCGAACCCGGCGATCAGCGAGGCGCGCATGGCGCTGGCCTCGGCATAGGTCTTTTGCGCCGGGTTCCTGCCGATATAGTCGCGGATGGTTTCGATCCCCGCCGGGGCCAGTTCGGGGCCGATGTCGACGAGGCAAGCGCCGGTCATGCGGTGCTTGGCGAAGGTGGCCAGCGCCATGGCGATCAACCCGCCGCGCGAGGTGCCGAGGATCGCGGTCTTTTCGATGCCAAGGTAATCCAGCAGGGCAAGGGCGTCCTGCGCCTCGGTCGGGATGGTATAGGTGTCGGCACCGGTCCATTCCGATTGGCCGCGCCCGCGATAATCCATCCGGATGAACCGCACGCCTTCGGGCAGATGCGGGGCAAGGTAGTCAAAGTCGCTGCCATTCCGCGACAGGCCAGAGAGGGCAAGGACGGGCGTGCCGGTGCCTTCGTCGGTATAGTGGATGCTTGCGCCGTCGGGTGCGGAAAACTTGGGCATCAGAGCGATCCTGCAAGGCTTGGAATGCTGGTCAGATCGGAAAGCATATGCGTTGGTTGCGCTGGCAGGCGGTCCATCGGTTCGCCCGCGCGGTTGACCCAGACGGTGGTGAACCCGTATTGCGCGGCACCCGCCGCGTCCCATCCGTTGGAGGATACGAACAGCACCTCGGCGGGATCGGTGCCAAAGTGGTTGCCCACCATGTCATAGACGGCGCGGGCCGGTTTGAAGATGCCGACGTCTTCGACCGAAAGCACCGCGTCCAGCACCCCGCCGACATCGGCAAACTGGACGGCCCCGTCCAGCATGTCGGGCGAGCCGTTCGACAGGATCCCGGTCTTGTACCCGTTCGCCTTAAGCGTGCTCAGCATCTCGGGCACTTCCGGGTAGGCGGGCAATTCCCAATAAAGCGCCAGCAGCGTTTCGCGCAGCACGGGATCGACCAGCCCGCTGGCTTCCATCGCCCAATCCAGTCCGTCTTGCGTCACCTGCCAGAACGAGACGTGATCGCCGGTGATCGCCCTCAGCCAAGTATATTGCAACTGCTTCAGGCGCCAGTCGGCGGCAAGGCGCGGCCAGACCTCGGCCAGCTTTTCCTGGCCCGGCTGCTCGGCCGCGACACGGGCGGCGGCGGCGACGTCGAACAGGGTGCCATAGGCGTCGAATATGCAGGTGGTGACGGGCATGGTCGGCTCCTTCGCTTTGACGCAATCTGGCACGGGCGCGAGGAAGGTGAAAGCGGGTATGGGGCGAATCCCGCGGTCGTGATAGGCTGAGGCATTACCGGGGGAGGTGAGACATGACCGATATTCACGGAACGGTTTTCTGGAACGAGTTGAACACGCGCGACGTTGTGGCGGCCAAGGCGTATTACGCCGCGATCTGCGGTTGGACCTATGACACCATGCCGATGGAGGGCGGTGGCGAATATGTTGTGGCCAAACTGGGGGATCAGATGGTCGGCGGTATCTTTGACATGTCGGTGATGCCGGGGATGGAGGATGTGCCGTCCCATTGGCTGACCTATTTCGCGGTTGATGACGTCGATGCCTCGACCCGCGCGACCGCCGGGGCGGGCGGCATGGTCATTCGCGAGCCCTTCGACATACCCGAGGTGGGGCGCATTTCCATCGTAAAGGATGCCAGTGGCGCCGCGATCGGGTTGATGACGCCGACCAGCACCTGACGTTGGACGATAATGGCGTGCGCATTTGGCGCGTTCCGGCCTTCTGAACCGGGCTGGACGCTCTCGGCCATTCGCGCAAGGATGCGCGCCATGACAACCGACTTGCCGAACGACATGACACATCTGGCAAAGCGCCCCTTGGCAATGGGCGCATCCTTGGGCTGATGGCGGACGATCTGATACTGATCCTTGGTCCGCAATCCAAGGGTGCGCTCCAGCTCAATACATTTGTGCGGCAGGCTGGCGGCGTTCTGGCCAGGCACGGGGTGCGCGCGCTGCCGACGCGGGTGGCGGCACCTCTGTTGCGCCGGTCGATTGATGCCGAACGGCCTTATCGCGAACGCAAGGCCAATTTCGACCGCGAGGTCGAGCCACGCCCGGCCGTGCTTTCGGCGCTGAATATCTTTGGTCCGCCCGAGGCGGCTTTGGCCAAGGGCGGGTTTTTTGCGAATGTCGAACCGCTTTTGAACCCGATCGGCAAGATCGCGGGTCATTCAGAGGTGGTGCTGGTGATCGACAGCCTGCCGGCGTTCTTTCTTGCGCCGGAGTCCGAGCGGTTGGAGGCGCGGGTGCGCGCGACAGGCTGGGAAGTGCTGTACGAGATGGGCTGGACCGATCTGGCCCGTGCCATCAACGAAAAGATGAAAGCGGCCCGCCTGTTGGTTCTGACGCCGCGCGGGATGGCGCTGCGCTCGCCCGAGGTGCTGGAGCGCCTGTTCGGCCCGGACGTCCTGACCGTCGGCGATCCCTTCTGGCTGTTCCGCCAGGCGATTTCCGAAACCGGCCACGCCGTTTTTGACCGTCTGCTTCAGCAAGGCACACCGGGGCCCGAGACCATCCGCGAGCTTTACGAGTCCTTCGCGGTTCGTCCCGGGCTGGACGAGATCGAAGAGCGGCTGGGCATTGAAAAGATCACCGCCACGCTTCTGGAACATCGTTTCCAGGAAAACCTTGACGCCATTGCCGGTCTGCCGCGTGCCGAGGTGATCTGATGCCGGTCGAACTTCGGACGATCCGCAAGGCGATGCAGGGTCGTATCCCGGTGCTTGGGGCCGTGCGCGACGACGCCCATCTGTACGCGGCCGTTCCCGCCGGTGTTTCGGCCGAGGACCTGCGCGATGGTTTCGGTGCGGACGCCGAGGTGCGCCGTGCCGGGCAAAGTGCGCTGGTGGTTTTGCCTTCGGATTTCCGGCTGGACGCGGACCCGGCCGAGCTTTCCCTCTTTCGGGGTCTGAACACGCTTGTCGCCTTTCGCAGCGGCGAAACCGCCGAGGCCGCCTGCGACTGGCTGGCCTATCACGAAACGCGCCACGGGGCCGAAGCGGCGCTGATCTTTGACCGCGACCCGCCGGGCGGCAGCTTTGGTGCGGAACTGGCCGGAATGTCGCCGACCCTTCCCGTCATCGTGGTGCAGGCGGACACTCCCATGGGGCTGGCCAACGCGCCCGATGCCCGCCATCCCGGTCTTGCCCCTGCCGCGCCAAAGCGCGAGATGCCGCCGCTTGATCCCTGGCACGCGCCACTTGGTCAGTTGGTGCTTTACGAAGTGCTGCGTCGTCGTTTTCTGGCCGAGGCCGCCGCGGTCCTGCTGCTTGATATTCCGGACCTTCTGCAACCCGATCCCGAGGGCGCGGCGTTCGCGCGGATCCGCGCTGCCGCCGGGCAGGTTGTTCTGAGCTACGGATTGGAAACGTACCCCTGGCGGTTGCGGCAGGGTGCGGCGGCACCTCACAGCGACCATATCGCGTTGCGCCGTCACGAAAGACGCTGGCTGTCATCCTGGGGCACGGTGCCGGGGGGATTGCCCGAGCCTTCGGTCTGGAAACCGGTGCGCGTCTCGGATGCGCCCCTGCTGGACGCCGCACCGATTCCCTTTCGCCGTGCCGTCGGCGTCGCCTTCCCCGAGGTGCCGGTCAACAAACTGGTGCGCAAGGCGGACCTCGCGGAAGACGCAGAGCTGTTGTCCGAGATGCAGGCGGCTTTCGACGCCAACCCGATCCGCCTGCCCGCGCCCGAGGCGATTGCGCCAAGGCCCAGGGGCGGTTCGGTGACCGTGGTGACGGCGATGAAGAACGAGGGGCCGTTCATCCTCGACTGGATCGCGCATAACCGCAGTATCGGGATCGACCGGCACCTGGTTTACACGAACGATTGCGACGACGGCACCGAACCCCTTCTGGATGCATTGGCCGAGGCCGGGGTCACGCGGCGGGACAATCCCTATCGGGAGATGGGCAAGGTGCCGCAACACGCCGCCTTTCGTGCGGCTGAAGGCGAAGGCGCGGTCGACGATGCCGATTGGCTGCTGACGCTTGACGTGGACGAATACATCAACATCCACGCGGGCGAAGGGCGGATTGCCGATCTGTTGGAGGCGAGGCCGGAGGCGCATGTCTTTTCGATGCCATGGCGGTTGTTCGGGAACGCGGATCGCGAAGGGTTCCGAGACGAACCGGTGACGCGGCAATTCACCGAAGCCGCCCCCGCCTTTGCGCCGCGCCCGCTACAGGCCTGGGCGTTCAAGTCGCTTTACCGGAACGCGGGGCTGTTTCGCCGTCTTGGTGTTCATCGCCCCAAGGGGCTGGTGCCTGCCACGCAGGGGCGAATTTGCTGGGTCGACGGGTCCGGACGGGAACTTTCGCCCAACACCTGGCGGGGGTGTTGGCGGATGTCGAAGGCGAATTGGGGCTATGACCTCGTGACGCTCAATCACTATGCCGTCCGGTCTGCCGAGAGTTTCCTGGTCAAGCGCGACCGGGGCCGCGTCAACCATGTCGACCGCGACCAGGGGGCGGCCTACTGGTTTCGCATGAACCACAACGCCGAGACGGAAACCTCGATCCTGCGCCATGCCGACCGGGTTGAGGCCGAGAAGGCGCGGCTTTTGGCGCTGCCGGGTGTGGCCGAGGCGCATGGGGCGAGCGTGGACTGGCACCGTGGGCGGATTGCCGAACTGCTGGCCCAGCCGGATCATGCGGCACTTTATGAAAAGATTACCTCGCCCCGGCTGAAGAACCTGTCACGCATGGCCACGAATTTCGGCGCATACGTCCACTATCACGGCCCCGACGTGATCCCGGACGAGGTTGCCGCGCGCGATCCGTCACAGCCGTTTTTCTATACCGTCGATCCCAAGGGCAGGGCGCATCCGGGCTAGAGGATGACCTGGTGTTCCGCCTGTCCGTGCCCGGTTTCGGGAAAGGCGAAGGTCTTGCCGTGGTTTCCGGACTTCGCCGCGTCCGTGTCTGACAGTTCCTCGCGGGCGGAGGTGCAGAACAGCGTCGTCAGACCCGGCCCGCCGAACGCCGGGCAGGAGGTATGCGCGGCGTCGAAGGATACCTTGCCGATCGGCTCGCCCTCGGGCGAATAGCAGGCCACGCGCCAGGCGCCCCATTGCGCGTTCCAGAAGTTCCCCGCCCTGTCCACGACCGCGCCATCGGGGTGAAGCCCCGAACCGTTCAGATCAAGAAAGACCTCTGCCTCGCCCTCGGGCCAGCCGTTTTCGGGTTCCAGCGCCTGGCGCATGACCTTGCCCGTCACCGTGTCGGCATAATAGGCGCATGAGCGGTCCGGCGCGAAACAGATGGCGTTCGGGATGGTGACCGAGGGCACGACCGGCGTGACCGCGCCCTGATAGAACCGATAGATGGTTCCCGCCCCTTCTCGTTTGTCCTTGGCCATGGTCCCGATCCAGAAGCCGCCCCAGGGGTCGGCTCGCCCGTCATTGGAACGTGTACCTTTATCGTCAGGCTCCAGCCCCTCGACATCCTCGCGCCGCTCGCTGTCCACGTCGAACAGGAAGAACCGGCTTTCGCTGGCGATCAGCAATTCGCTTTCGCTGACCCAGCCCGCCGCCGAGACGTATTCGTTGAATTCGACCTGTCGGGTCTTGCCACCTTCGCGGGTCAATAGACGCCGGTTCAGGATGTCGAACCAGAACAACTGGTCGCGTTTCGGGTGCCAAAGCGGGCCTTCGCCCAATTCGCAGGATGTGTCGTCGTAAATGTCGCTCACGGCTGAAAGGCTTCCCAGGCGTTGACCACGGCCCTGGCCTTGGTCGCGATCTCGCTCAATGCCATGCCCGGCTTGTAAAGCGACGATCCAAGCCCAAAGCCATTCGCCCCGGCCCGCAGCCAATCGCCGAAGTTTTCCGGCCCGACACCGCCAACCATATAGACCTGGGTTTCCGCAGGCAGCACCGCCCTCAGCGCCTTAAGCCCCTCGGTGCCCATCTGGAAGGCGGGAAAAACCTTCAGTCCGTCCGCGCCATATTTCAGGGCGGCAAAGCATTCAGATGGGGTCAGCACGCCCGGAAAGCTTTGCATATCCGACGCTTTCGTCGCCCGGATCACGGCTTCGTCGCAATTGGGCGAAACCACCAGTTCGCCGCCTGCGTCCTTCACCCGGCCCACGTCTTCGGCGCTCAGAACCGTGCCTGCCCCGATCAGGGCCTTGTCGCCGACCGCCTTTGCCATTGCCTCGATCGACGCGAAGGGCGAGGGTGAGTTCAAAGGCACTTCGATCCGGTCGATCCCGGTTTCCAGCAGGGTTTCGGCGACCGGCACGGCCTCTTCGGGGTCGATCCCGCGCAGGATGGCAATCAGGGGGCGGCTCATCAGCTTTCCTTCAGTCGAACATAGGCGGTGGTCAGTCCCGCCAGCGTGCATTCCGTGGCGTCCGCAGTCTCGACCGTTGCGCCCTGCAAGGCAAGGGCGGCGGCGTAGCGGGCCGAAAGCGAAGGCGCGCCGATCAGGGCAATCCGCTGGCCCAGCCAATAGGGACGGGCGGCGGCGAGTTCCGAACCGATCAGAAGGCCCGAAAGACGCGCGGTGGCGGCCTCGGACCCGAGACCGTGCAGCAACCCTTCGGCGCGAAGCGTGAACAACCGGTTCGCCAGCGCCTCGGGGCGCGACATAGCCTCGGTCACGGCAGTTTCGAACGCCTGATCGTCCCAGCCCGTGCCGACCGAATGGCGCAACACGGATTGGCGGGACAAAAGCGCGAACAACTCGCCGGTCATGAAGGTGCGGAAACTCACCACCTCGCCGGCCGAGACCTGCACCCATTTCGTGTGCGTCCCCGGCAAGCACAGCACGCCGTCAAAGTCGGGCGCTTTTGCAAGGAACCCGGCGATCTGCGTTTCCTCGCCCCGCATGACATCCGCCGGATTGTCCTGGGACAGGCCGGGCAGGATGGCGACGTCGATCCGCTTGTCCGTAACTTCGGGGCGCACGGCACCTTCGCCCACGGGCGGGCAGGGGACCTGGGCATAGGGCGCCTCGCACCAGCCCTGCTTCGCGCCGACCATGCCGCAGGCGACCAGCGGGATGCGGTTCTGGCCCAGCCAGGGGTCGATCACTTCGATCAGGGCGGCCTCGAATGTGTCGGGCGTCAACGCGCCCATGCCCTTGTCGGACGCCCCTTTGGCAAGAACAACTCCGTCGCGGATCGCCCAGGCCCGCATGTTCGACGTGCCCCAGTCGACGGCGATCCAGTCGGCATATGTGCTTTCACCACTCATGGCATTGGCAATGACGCGAAAAGGCCGGGGAAATCAAGCCGGTCGCTCGGGCAGCGTCGCTTGCAGCTTTTTCGTCAGCCCGCCGCGCACGATGTCATAGGACGCCAGAACGCGGTGGCGCAATTCGTCGGCGTCAACGTCATCGGGCAACAACACCCAGGATTTGTGGAAATAGGGGGCTTTTTGGCCGACGCCCGCGTCGATCAGCATGGTGGCGGTTTCGATGTCGGGAGTTTTCACCGCCACGCCCGGTTGCATCGCGCCGATACAGGCAAACATCTTGCCGCCCACCTTCCAGGCATCGTGGCCGCCGCCCCAGGGGTCGGAAACCTCGGCCCCGGGCAGGGTGTTGCAAATCGTGGCAAGGGCCTTGCGGAAGGTTTGGGATGAACCGGACATATCGGCATTCTAGCCTCTTTCTGTCCTTCCGTGTAGATGCGTCGCCATGAGTGTTGATGTCATCATAGAAGACGAAAGGTGGACGGGAATCGGCCTGGAATCCCTTGCCGAACGTGCTGTGTCGGCAGTGCTTGCCCACCTGAGCCTCGATCCCGAAGCGTGGGAGGTTTCACTTCTGGCCTGCGATGACGCCCGTATCGCGGTTCTGAACGGTGATTTCCGCGCCAAGCCGACACCTACGAACGTGCTGTCATGGCCGTCCGAAGAGCGTTCGAATCCCGGCAAACTGCCCGAACCGCCCGAAGGCGACCCCGAATTGGGCGATGTCGCCATTGCCTATGAAACCTGCATGAAAGAGGCCAAAGACGGCAATAAATCGCCTGAGGACCACGTGACGCACCTGATCGTTCATGGAGTGTTGCATCTTTTGGGATACGATCATGAAAATGACAGTGATGCTGACTTGATGGAAAGCACGGAAATCGCGATACTTGGCAAGCTCGGGTTGGCGAACCCATATGTAGGGGCGTAACGGGCAAATTGTGTGACGGAAAGGATTGATGGGAGAGAACGGCGAGGCGTCTTCTAGCGCAGCGCGTGGCGCGCAATCGGAAGACGAGAGTAAGCAGGGCCTGCTGACCAGATGGTTCGGGGCCCTCGGTGGACAAGGCGAACAGGACGAGGCGGAGCCGCCTGCGACCCTGGACTATGATGGCGACCGGCCAACGGGCGGTCTGGCCAACCTGACGCGCTTGCGCGTCGAAGACGTGATGATCCCCAAGGTCGAGGTCGTCGCGGTTTCATCCGACATCACCAAGGAAAAGCTGGTCGAGGTGTTTCGCGAGAGCGGGCTGACCCGTCTGCCGGTATTCAAGGATACGCTGGACACGCCCAAGGGCATGGTCCATCTGAAGGATTTCGCGCTGCGGCACGGGTTCAATGGCGATGGCGAGACGTTCTCGCTGGAAACCATGTTGCGCCCCCTGCTTTATGCGCCGCCCTCGATGCCGATTGGCGTTCTTTTGCAGAAGATGCAGTCGGACCGGATGCACATGGCCCTGGTGATCGACGAATACGGCGGTGTGGACGGGCTTGTCACCATCGAAGACCTGATCGAACAGGTGATCGGCGAGATCGAGGACGAGCATGACGTCAACGGGGGTGACTCCTTCGTGCAAGAGGGGCCGGGATGTTTCCTGGCCAAGTCGCGCACCCCGATCGAGGATTTCGAGAAAGAGATCGGCCAAAAGCTGGTCTACGGCGAGGATGAAGAGGAAATCGACACGCTTGGCGGTCTGGTCTTCATGCTGGCCGGTCGCGTGCCTGCCCGTGGCGAGGTGGTGAAACACCCCGAGGGTCTCGATTTCGAGGTTGTGGACGCCGATCCGCGCCGCATCAAGCGATTGCGCGTGCGCACCAACATGGCGAAAGCCGCAGAATAACATGACGGGGCGGCAATTTCGTGCGCCCCGCATGGCCTATCAGCCAAAAACGCTGGAAGGGTGGGAAACGCAGATCGCGTTTACCATCGTCGAGTTACCTTTCGACACGGTCGAACCCGTTGCCTCTGGCGTGATCCGGGCGCGGCAGGGGCCGTCAGGAAAGGTGCTAGGCGAACGCCGCCCGCCCATGATGGTTTCGGAAGAAAAACGGGCCAAGTCTGACGCGGATGAACCTTTCTTTGAAGGTGCGCTGGTCTATTCCCCTGCCGAAGCGCCGCATCTGACGGTTATCGAGCATCCCCTTGATTGGGTCTCCTCGGAAGGGCTGCCGAAATCTCTGGCCAAGCGGTTGGCCCAGACACGGCTGATTACTTTTGACAGCGTTTTGGAAACCCGCCATCGGCAGATGCAAGGGTTCCAGGTTCGGATCGGGGCGACTCTTCTGCGCCACGCTTACCTGTCGCGCGGCTTTGCTGCCAGGGGTTGGGATTGGGACGAAGAAGGCGCGCCGCTGCCGTTCGAAGATGCCATGCGCCTGGCGAAAAAGCGGATCTGGGAACGCCACGACCGGGCCTTGATGTTCGACTATGCGGCAAAGCTTGGGCTTAAACCCGAACGGTCGCTCTTTGGGCGCGACTTCGCACAATCGGTGCATTACGTGCCCTTGCCGTTCAACGATCCCGAGGCGGCGAGCGATATGGCGGACATCGACCCCTCGGCGGCACGACAGGCGGGGGTCGAACCGGACATCGGGATCTTCATCAGCGATGCGGAATATCCCGAATACGCCACACTTGCGGGGGCCATGCAAAGGTGGGAACGCGCGCTGGACCAGGCGCGGGTCAAGGCCTGGAACTCGGCCCGAAACGCGAAAACGCCAAAGGGACGCGAAAGGGCGCAATGGCGCGTGATCGAGGTGATCCGGGAGGTGACGGAGGACATGCGAAAGCATGACATCGCCGAGCACCAGGTCGGGCTTTACTTTTCGGGTCTGAAACAGCCAATGCGCGAATTGGGCAAAGATACCGAGGCGTACCGCATTTATCGCGGCTTGCAGGCCAGCCCATTCTGGATGTTCTGGAAAGGTTAAGGGTTACGCCCGCCCCCGATGTTGCCTAAACCCGTTCGAAACAGTTCGAAGGCTGGGCCACACTTGACCGCCAAACGCATACTTTTCCCGCTTGCCACGCTCTGCGGCGCACTTGCCGCCCTTGGCCATGCGCCCTTCGGGTTTTGGCCGCTGGCGCTTGTGGGTTTCGCCGGGTTGGTCTGGCTGGTGGCGAACGGGGCAAGGCCGGGTTGGACCGGCTGGTTCGGGGCGGTCGGCTATTTCGGTGTTGCGATGCACTGGATCGTCGAACCCTTCCTTGTCGACATCCAGACCCACGGCTGGATGGCTCCTTTCGCGCTGATCCTGCTGGCGGGCGGGCTGGCGCTGTTCTGGGGTGCGGCTGCAAGGGGCGCTGCCTATCTTGGTACAACGCCGCAAACCCGCGCCATGGCGTTCGGGGCCGCTCTGACCATCGCCGAACTGGTGCGCGGGCATATCTTCACCGGCTTTCCCTGGGCGCTGCCCGCCTATATCTGGGCCGAAACCCCGATGCGCGGCGCGGCGGCCTTTGTGGGGTCCTATGGTCTGAGTTTCCTCACGTTTTTGGGTGCCGCCTGCCTTGCGATGCCTTTTGGTCGTGGCGGGGGCATGATCGCGGCAGCGGCACTGTTTGGCGGCGTTTTTGCGCTCGGCAATCACCAAATCGACAACGCCGCCACGGATCGCCCGAGCCTTGGCACAGTCCGCATCGTGCAGCCCAATGTCCCGCAAGCCGAAAAGTGGGATCGCGAGAAAATCCCCGGACATTTCAACCGGATGCTGGACCTCACCAAGACAGTCAGCGATGCGCGAACCGACCTCGTGATCTGGCCCGAGGTGGCGGTCGTCTGGCCGCTTGATCTGGCAAGCGAAGCTTTGATCCAGGCTATAAGGGCCGTCGTCACCGGCACCACGTCCGAAACGCGCCTGATCACCGGGATCAACCGGCGTGACGCGGCGGGCAACTGGTACAACGCGCTGGCCGTCGTCGGCCCCGGTGCCGACGTGCAGGAAACCTATGACAAGGTCCATCTTGTTCCCTTTGGCGAATACATCCCCTTCCGGATCGAGTTCCTTCGCGCGATGGCCGCAACCTCCGGCTTCGGCTTCACGCCGGGCGCCGAAGTTCGCGCCATAGGCACGCCCTTGGGCCGCGCGCTGCCCCTGATCTGTTACGAGGGCATTTTCCCCGGCCACATCTTTCGCGCCGACGAACGGCCTGACTACCTTTTGCAACTGACCAACGACGCATGGTTCGGCACATTTTCCGGCCCCTTTCAGCATCTTGACCAGGCAAGGTTCCGCGCCGTCGAACAGGGCCTGTCGCTGGTTCGCGCCGCGAATACCGGCGTTTCCACCGTCATCGACCCCGCCGGGAACCTGTCGGATCATCTCGAACTTGGGCGCGCTGGCGTGCTGGACCTCCCCGTGCCAGCCCCGCTTTCACCTACGATCTACGCCCAAACCGGCGATCTTCCCCTACTTGTTATCCTTTTTCTAACACTGAGCGGTCTCATTACACTGAAACGACGCAACGCCATTGCAAACGGGGGCACAACGTCGTAACCGCGTCTGACTGTCACAACGGCTTCCTGACGTGACGGTTTCATTTTTAACGGAGCACCTCCCATGAACCGCAAGAACTATACCTTCACTTCGGAAAGCGTTTCCGAAGGGCATCCCGACAAGGTTTGCGATCAAATCTCGGACGCCGTCCTTGATGCCTTTCTCGCCGAAGAACCCGAAGCGCGGGTGGCCTGCGAAACATTCGCGACGACTGACCGCGTTGTCATCGGCGGCGAGGTGCGCGGCCCGGGCGAGGTGATCCAGCGGGTCGAAGAGATCGCGCGCGACTGCGTGCGCGGCATCGGGTACGAACAAAAGGGCTTTCACTGGGCCAACATGAAGGTGTCGAACCACCTGCATTCCCAATCCGCCCACATCGCCCAGGGCGTCGATGCCGCCGGGAACAAGGACGAAGGTGCGGGCGACCAGGGGATCATGTTCGGCTATGCCGTGGATGAAACGCCCGAGTTGATGCCGGCGCCGATCCATTACTCCCATGCCATCCTCAAGCGTCTGACCGAGGTGCGCAAAAGCGGCGAACAGCCGACCCTGCGCCCGGATGCGAAATCGCAGATCTCGCTTCGCTACGAAGACGGCCAGCCGGTCGAGGTGACATCGGTGGTCCTGTCCACCCAGCACGCCGAGGAAGATCAGACTTCGGACGACATTCGCGCCATCGTCGAACCCTACATTCGCGAAGTCCTGCCCGCCGAATGGTTGACGGACAAGACCGAATGGTGGGTCAACCCGACCGGAACCTTCGTCATTGGCGGGCCTGACGGGGACGCGGGTCTGACAGGGCGTAAAATCATCGTCGACACCTACGGCGGTGCGGCCCCTCATGGCGGCGGTGCGTTCTCGGGCAAGGATCCGACCAAGGTGGACCGCTCGGCGGCCTATGCGGCGCGCTACCTTGCCAAGAACGTCGTCGCCTCCGGCATGGCCAAACGGTGCCTGATCCAGCTTTCCTATGCCATCGGCGTGCCGAAACCCCTGTCGATCTATGCCGACACCTACGGCACCGGCGAGGTTGACGATGCTGCCATCGAGCAGGCGGTTGGCGCGGTCATGGATCTCAGCCCGCGCGGTATCCGCGAGAAACTGTCGATGAACCGTCCGATCTATCAGCGCACCGCCGCCTACGGGCATTTCGGCAGGGCGCCCGAAGCCGACGGCGGATTTTCCTGGGAACGGACGGATCTGGTCGACGCGTTGAAATCCGCCGTATAATGCGGCGGGGCGGCGTTTCGGGTTGTCCCGGAACGCCTTTCATCGGGAAAAAGCAAAGTGTCGGATTTCGTGTTCACCGTTGCGATTGACGGGCCCGCCGCGGCAGGCAAGGGCACCATTGCCCGCGCTGTCGCGGAACGGTTCAATATGGCGCATCTGGATACTGGGTTGTTGTACCGCGCGGTCGGGCGGCGGGTGCTGGACGGCACGCCCGCACTAATCGCGGCCTCGACCCTGCGCCATCGCGACATCGCCCGCACTGATCTGCGCACCCCAGAAGTGGCCGCCTCGGCCAGCGAGGTGGCCGCGGATCCGGACGTGCGCGATGCCCTTGTCGCCTTTCAGCGCGATTTCGCCCGCCGTGCGGGCGGCGCGGTTCTGGACGGGCGCGACATCGGCACGGTGATCTGCCCCGATGCCGAGGTGAAACTGTTCGTGATCGCCAATGACTCTGCCCGCGCGCACCGTCGCTGGCTGGAACTAAAAGAGGGCGGGCACGAAATCAGCGAAGAAGAGGTGCTGACCTCTATCCGCGAGCGCGACGCCCGCGATGCCGGTCGGGACGCGGCCCCGATGGTGGCCGCGACCGATGCGGTGGAACTGGACACCTCGGACCTTTCCATCGAGGAGGCCGTCGCGGCAGCGGTGGCCGTTGTGACCAAGGCGATTGAGGCCCGGTCCTGAGCGCCGGGGCCAGGCCACCGATCCTGCAATCCGCGATCCCGTCGGCGCGGCGCGAAGCTGCGGCGCGACCGCTGCCCGGCATCCAGCCCCTTGATGGCACCGACTGGCTGACAATCGACGACGCCTACGGTGCGCAAATGGCGGAACGCGCCCGGCTTTTGTCCGAACGCCGTTCAGATGTGTTAGCCTGCCTGCCCGAAGCAGAGGCGGCATCCCGCGAACTACTCGACCAGGTGCTTCAGCTTCTGTCGCAGCGCCCCGAATTCGACGTCAGCGCCGGGACCGTCACCCGCCCGGACGGTGCGAAAATCGCCATCGACCGGGCCGATCCCCTGTTCACCCTTGGCCATCTGGTGGCCGAAGACCTCTGCATCCTCCAGAAATCCGGCGATGCCCACAACCTGACCGCCGCGCTTCTGTGTTTCCCCGCCAGTTGGACGCTTGCCGAAAAGATCGGCAAACCGCTTCTTGCCGTTCACGCACCCGTTGCCAGTTACGACACCATGATCGCCAGCAGGGTGCAGCGTCTGTTTGATGGCGTGAAGGCCGGACGACCGATCTGGCGCGCGAACCTTCTTGCATACGAAGACCCCACGCTTTACCAGCCCCGCCGCGAAAACGCGCCCCGTGATCGCGAAAGCGCGGTGGTTGCCTATGAGCGCTCGGAAAAGCAGGTGATCTGGCGCTTGCCCCGGACCGATGCGGTGGTTTTCACCATTCACACCACGGTTGCGCCCATATAGCATCCGACCTTGATCTTGAATCGCTTGTTCGCTGCCTCTCCCTTCGGTCGAACGCGAAAAACGATACTCGATGGGTCAGATAGAAGGTCGGACGCTCCAGACCACTGAACACTTGCCAAAAGCCCCATTCCCCCCTATGAAGCGCCCGTCGAAGCGGCGGGACAGTCGCGAACGCAGAGACTTGAGCAGGGTCGGTCATTCACCGACCCTTCTTATTTGCGTTCCGGATGTGCCGTCAGGACCAACCCTTTAAAGACCGGTGGAGACAACCACCCGGCCAGCGAAACGAAACAAAAGGAAACGTAACGCCACATGGCTAATGCAACCATGGAGGAGTTCGAGGCCCTCCTGAACGAAAGCCTCGAAATCGACACGCCCGACGAAGGGTCTGTTGTCAAAGGCAAGGTCATCGCGATCGAAGCGGGACAAGCCATCATCGACGTCGGCTACAAGATGGAAGGCCGTGTCGAACTCAAAGAATTTGCAAATCCCGGTGAAGCCCCCGAAATCGAAGTGGGCGACGAGGTCGAGGTTTACCTTGACCGCGTGGAAAACGCGCGTGGCGAAGCGGTCATCAGCCGCGACAAGGCCCGCCGCGAAGCCGCCTGGGACAAGCTGGAAAAAGCCTATGCCGACGACGCCCGCGTCGAAGGCGCGATCTTCGGTCGCGTGAAAGGCGGCTTTACCGTCGATCTGGGCGGTGCCGTTGCGTTCCTGCCCGGCTCTCAGGTCGATGTGCGCCCCGTGCGCGACGCCGGCCCGCTGATGGGTCTGAAACAGCCGTTCCAGATCCTGAAAATGGACCGTCGCCGTGGCAACATCGTTGTCTCGCGCCGCGCCATCCTGGAAGAATCCCGCGCCGAACAGCGCGCCGAGGTCATCTCGAAAATCCAGGAAGGCGATGCCGTGGACGGCGTGGTCAAGAACATCACCGAATACGGCGCCTTCGTCGATCTCGGCGGTGTCGATGGTCTGCTGCACGTCACCGACATGGCCTGGCGCCGCGTCAACCATCCTTCGGAAATCGTGTCCATCGGTGAGACGGTGAAAGTCCAGATCGTCAAGATCAACAAGGAAACGCACCGCATCTCGCTTGGCATGAAGCAGCTTCAGGAAGATCCCTGGGATGCGGTCGAGCGGAACTATCCGCTGGAATCGGTCCACATGGGTCGCGTCACGAACATCACCGACTACGGTGCGTTCGTCGAACTCGAAGCCGGTGTCGAAGGCCTGGTTCACGTTTCGGAAATGTCCTGGACCAAGAAGAACGTCCACCCGGGCAAGATCGTTTCGACCTCTCAGGAAGTCGAAGTCATGGTTCTGGAAATCGACAGCGCCAAGCGCCGCGTTTCCCTTGGCCTCAAGCAGACCATGCGCAACCCCTGGGAAGTCTTTGCCGAGCAATTCCCCGTGGGCACCCACGTGGAAGGCGAAGTCAAGAACATCACCGAATTCGGTCTGTTCGTCGGTCTCGACAACGACATCGACGGCATGGTCCACCTTTCGGACATCTCCTGGGATCAGCGCGGCGAAGACGCCATCCAGGACTTCCGCAAGGGCGACGAGGTCAAGGCGGTTGTCACCGAAATCGACGTCGAGAAAGAGCGTATCTCGCTCTCGATCAAGGCGCTCGACGACAGCTTCTCGGATGTTGTTGACGGCGTGAAGCGCGGTTCCATCGTGACCGTTGTCGTGACCTCGATCGAGGATGGCGGCATCGAGGTGGAATACGAAGGCATGAAATCCTTCATCCGCCGCTCCGACCTTTCCCGCGACCGTGGCGAACAGCGCCCCGACCGGTTCTCGGTTGGCGACAAGGTGGACGTTCGCGTCACCAACGTCGACGCCAAGACCCGTCGTCTGGGCCTGTCGATCAAGGCGCGCGAAATCGCCGAGGAAAAAGAGGCCGTGGAACAGTTCGGTTCCTCCGACTCGGGCGCCTCGCTTGGCGACATCCTGGGCGCGGCCCTGAAGAAAGACGACGAATAAGTCGATCTTCTGACAGACTTTTCGGAAAACCCCGCTTCGGCGGGGTTTTTCTTTTTTATCAGGGTCTTGCTTGGTCGATCCGGGTTGTGCCGGATCAAATTGACGCCACTTCCCCGGAACCCGATGCCCGTTGCGGAATTGTCCCCGCAACAACTGCCCGAGGAGGGAACCCTTATGCGTATCAACTTCAAGAACAGCACCGCGCTGGTCGCCGCCGTCTCCATGGCCCTGCCGCCCATGGCCTTTGCCCAGGAAACGGCCGAGCAATGCGAACCGCAGGAAATCGCCGTGACCGCCGATATGGCGTCGGATCTGAACATCGACCTTGGCGAAGAGGTAAGCATCGCGCTTGAAACCGAAACGCCGGGCGACGGGATGACG
Source organism: Paracoccaceae bacterium (assembly GCA_965228905.1). Taxonomy (GTDB): domain Bacteria; phylum Pseudomonadota; class Alphaproteobacteria; order Rhodobacterales; family Rhodobacteraceae; genus CALKXV01. The sequence goes on from CBDDII010000002.1 coordinate 190,500, forward strand.
ATGGTTGCCGTTGATGGTCAGCCCGCGCTTTGCTTCGCGCCCGAGGACTTGATTGCCCTTGGTGTGACTGACGACCAGATCGCCGCCTTTACCCCGACAATCGAACTTGCCGACAGCACCGCGACCGAGAACGCTTCCGAAGCCGAAGCCGAAGCCGAAGCCGAAGCCGAAGCCGAAGCCGAAGCCGAAGCCGAAGCCGAAGCCGAAGCCGAAGCCGAAGCCGAAGCCGAAGCCGAAGCCGAAGCCGAAGCCGAAGCCGAAGCCGAAGCCGAAGCCGAAGCCGAAGCCGAAGCCGAAGCCGAAGCCGAAGCCGAAGCCGAAGCCGAAGCCGAAGCCGAAGCCGAAGCCGAAGCCGAAGCCGAAGCCGAAGCCGAAGCCGATCAGGACACGGCTGCGGTTGAGACCGAGGCCGATCAGACCGAGGAAGCCACCGCAGAAGCCGCCGAAGTAGAAAGCGCTACCGAGGAAGCCACGGAAGAAACCGCTGAGGTAGAAGCCGAAGCCGCTGAAGAAGCCGAGGTGGAAGAAACCGCCGAAGCTGAAACGGAGGCCACCGAAGAAACCGAAGCCGCCGAAGCCGAGATGGAAGCCGAGGCCGAAGCCATCGAAGCGGCCTCTGCCGAAGAAGCCGACCCCGAAGCCCAGGTCGCCGCAGCGGAACAGGAAGCGCCCGAACAGGCCGCCGCCGCCGCAACCGGCGAAGCCGAGGCCGAAGACGTCGAAGAAACCGTCGTGACCGAGGACGACTCGCGCTCAAGCTCCGAAGAGTTCCAAAGCCAGATGGAAACCACGGCCAGCGCCGCGGATTCCGGTGGCGGTGACGACGATGGCCTCAGCAAGCTGGAGAAAGCCCTGCTGTTCGGCCTCGGTGCGGTGGTTGTCGGCAAGGCGCTTGGCGACAATGACAACGCCCAGGTGGTCAGCAAATCCGACGACCGCGTTGTTGTTCTGCAGGATGGCCGCTACCGCGTGATCCGCGACGACAACGAGTTGATCGAACGTCCCGGTTCTGCCGTGAAGCGCGAACGCTTCGCCGACGGTTCGACGCGCACGACCGTGACCCGCGACAATGGCGTGCAAATCGTCACCATCCGCGATGCCGAGCTGCGCGTGCTGCGCCGCGTGCGGATCGCACCCGATGGCACCGAAACGCTGTTGATCGACGATACCTTCGATGCGGAACCCGTGGATGTGGTGGCGCTGCCCGACCCGGTCGAAGCGCCTGACACCACCGCGCGGGCCGATGTCGACGACCTGCGCCTTGCGCTGCAAAACGCCAATCGCGCCGACCGCCGCTTTGCGCTCTACCAGGTGCGCAACATCGAACGGGTGCGCAAACTGGCCCCCGCCATCGCGCTCGACGCCATCAACTTCCGCACCGGCAGCGCGGTGATCGAGGCGCAAGAGGCCGAAGAACTCTCGGACCTCGGCAACCTGATCCGCGATTTCGTCGACGAAAACCCCGGCGAAGTCTTCCTGATCGAAGGCCATACCGACGCCGTCGGCAACGCCGCGATGAACCTGGCCCTGTCGGACCGACGTGCCGAGTCTGTCGCACTCGCCCTGACCGAGTACTTCGACGTGCCGCCCGAGAACCTTGTGGTTCAGGGCTACGGCGAAAGCGACCTTCAGGTGCTGACGCTGGATGCCGAACGCGCCAACAGACGCGCCGCGGTGCGCCGCATCACGCCGCTGATCGCGCCCACCAACTGACGCGAGCGTATATACGACAAGCAAAGGGCAGCCGTCACAGGCTGCCCTTTCACTATTCCCGAACGGGAAACCCGTTGTTTCGCAATGATTATTCGCTTCCCGCTGCCCACCAGTTTAAAGTTAACCAATGGTAAGTGCTGGGGGGCACCTCATGACGAGTAAACGCAAAGACACCGCCGACCGTATTCTGACGGCCGCGCGCGCCATCGTGCGCGCCGAAGGACCGGATCATCTCACCTTCGATGCCGTGGCCGCCGAAGTCGGTGTGTCGAAACAGGCCGTGCTCTACTGGTTCCCCAACAAGGCCCGCCTGATCGAGGCGCTGGTGCGCCCCGCCCTCGAAAGCGAAAGCGCCGCCGGACGATCCGCAATCGCCCCGCAGACCACTGCCGGAGACGCGATCCGCGCCTATATCTCTGCGCTCGCCGTGTTCCATTCCTCGGACCTGGAACGGTTCCGCCTGATGTACGTCACGCCCCAGATCGGCCAGCGCCCAAGGCGCAACGGACAGATGCTGACGACCCTCGGGCGCATCCATCCCTCGACAACCGAAATGTACGATGCCCTGGCCGATAAGCTGGTCGCGGGCGGGCGCTATGACCGGCTGGTCGATGCCCGACGGGCGGCGGCGGCGATCCACACCGCCCTTCTGGGCCTGATCCTGCGCATGGCCATGGCCGATGCCCTGAACGCCCCGATGCGCGCGCGCGAAGACGCGCTGATCGACGCGCTGGTCAACGTGATGGCGCCCAAGGCCGCCTGACGGCTGGACAGGCGCAGCCAACCCGTTAAGACTGCCCCCATGCTGAACCATTGCGACAGGGCCAAGGCCCGCCCCGGTCCTTTCGCATGACCACCCCCGATCCCGTCGAGACGCTGCGCACGGCTGCCGAGGCCGATGGCCCCCGTGTCCAGCGGATCGAGGTCGATGGCAGGACCTACTGGATCAAGCGCCCCGAAACCCTCTCGCTCAGAATGCGCCTGCAAAAGGGCGACCCGACCCGCGCCTTCGCCGCCGAGGTCGCGGCCCATAGGGACTATGCCGAACGGGGGTTGCCCGTGGCTCCGGTGGTGATCGCGTCGGACAGCTATCTTGTGACCCGCGATTGCGGCACCCACCTCAAACGTCTTTTCCGCGACAATGCGCCAGACTTCGAAACGGCCCTTGCCGAGGGCGCAAAGGCGCTGGCCCGCATCCACGAGGCTGGCTTCAGCCATGGCAGGCCCAGCCTCAAGGACATCTGCTGGTCAGAGGGGCGCATCGCCTTTCTGGATTTCGAACGCGCGGGTAGGGCAGGCTCGGGCGGTCGGGCGATGGACGTGCTGATTCTGATCTATTCCACCGCCGTCGAAACCGGCAACGATACTGCCGCCATGACAATCGCCCGCGACGCCTATCTTGCAACAGGCAACAAAGCGGTGTGGAAGGCCGCAACGCTCCGCGCCCGCCGCTATCGCCCGGTGGGTTGGTTGTTGAAACCTATCGTCCCTTTTATGCCCGACAATCGCGAGTATCAGGCGGTCGCGCCGTTCCTGGCGTTCATGACGTAATAGAGGTTATTTCCGATCGCACATGCCGGTGAAGGTTTTGCCGTCCATCTCCACCGTCAGGCTCTGGTCGGCGGCCAGCGTCACCTTGCCGGGGGCCTTGCCGCCGAAATCGCAGGTATCGCCCGAGCGTTTCGCCTTGGCGCTCCCCACCTGGCAATCCCGCGCGGCAACCTCGATGTCAAAGGCATTCATGCCGTCAGCCTTGCAGGTGTAAAATGTCCCGTGCCCACCAGCCGTGGCGGCAAGGGGGAAGATCGCGAAAATGGTCGTGGTCAGAATACGCATGTTGAAACTCCTGTCGGGTTGGTCATGGGGAAATCACGTCTGAAATGTGCGGTAAGTTTCAGGGGCCGGCGGCGTTTTTGCAAGTGGCCCGTGGCGGAGCGCCGTAGGGCGGGCTTCAGCCCGCCGATCCCGGTGAAATTTCAAGTGGCACACTGCCCATCCGCCCCGCCCGGCGGCACCGCCGGGCAGCCCCCGACCCGCCCCCAGGGCGGGCGCTTCACGCCCACCCTCGTGCCGGGCGCTGCCCTTGGATCTGAAGCTGATACCTAAGGGCCAAACGTGGGGTGGGCTTTCAGCCCACCATTCACAACGTCTCCAACCACGCCTTCGCCGCCTTGATGACCAAGCTCCAAGTGGACCGTGAAGTTCAACTCCACTTAGAGAACGGAAGCTCTGGCTCGCCCAAATTTTGACCCTTTGGGCCAATATATTGAATTCGCTAAAACAGGATTTGATGGCAAATGAATTTTGAATGCGACGGATTCTACATTGATGGCGATTGGTTGCGTTGGGAAGACATCCCGGACGAAGACGATGATGAATTCACGACACATGCGGAGCGATTGGAATACGAAGCAAGGATCAGATGGGAATTCCCTAATGCCGAACTTGCTATTGTTGAAGCCTTTCGTGACCTTCTAGCAGTGACTAAGAACTACCACTGGGAGACCGGGCTTCACCTGAATACCTATGGTGACATCGGAGAACTCTACGGTGCCATCAAGTACGGGATCAAGCTCCACAAGCCCTATGCTGAAGGATCTGACGGGCGCATGGGAGACGATTTTGTCGAGATCAAAACCATATCACCTCTAAGCAAGAGCGACACCAAGGGGATCAAAATGAAGGGAAACTTCAACAAGGTTCTGCTCGTCAAGGTCGACAAGGAATTTCAAGTACAAGGTAAAATGTTCGACAGAAAGAATCTCGAAAAGAGAAGATCCAAGATTGAGCTCTCATGGGAGGAGAGCTAAGAGACCGGCTGACAGAGGTGCACTAGCTGATCGAGCACAGGCCCCCTCGACAAACCCCCGGTTTCACACCATATCCTCCCACCATGACCGACCTCGCACATATCCGCAATTTCTCCATCGTCGCCCATATCGACCACGGGAAATCCACGCTGGCTGACCGGCTGATCCAGCTTACCGGCACTGTGGCCGAGCGGGACATGAAGGACCAGATGCTGGATGCCATGGATATCGAGCGCGAACGTGGCATCACCATCAAGGCCAACACCGTTCGGATCGAATACCCCGCCAAGGACGGCCAGACCTATATCCTGAACCTGATCGACACGCCGGGCCACGTGGACTTCGCCTATGAGGTCTCGCGGTCGATGCAGGCCGTCGAAGGCTCGCTGCTGGTGGTCGATGCCTCGCAAGGTGTCGAGGCGCAGACGCTCGCCAACGTCTACCAGGCCATCGACGCTGACCACGAAATCGTGCCCGTCCTGAACAAGATCGACCTGCCTGCCGCCGACGTCGAACGGGTGGCCGAACAGATCGAGGACGTGATCGGCATCGACGCGACGGACGCCGTGCAGATCAGCGCCAAGACCGGCCTTGGCATCCCGGATGTGCTGGAGGCCATCGTCCAGCGCCTGCCGTCGCCTAAGGGCGACCGCGACGCCCCCCTGAAAGCCATGCTGGTCGACAGCTGGTACGATCCCTACCTTGGCGTCGTCGTCATGATCCGCGTGATCGACGGCACCATCAAAAAGGGCGACAACATCCTGATGATGCAGACGGGGGCCAAGTACAAGATCGACAAGCTGGCCGTCCTGAAGCCCGAAATGCGCGACATCCCCGAACTTGGCCCGGGCGAAATCGGCATCCTCACCGCCTCGATCAAACAGGTCCGCGACACCCGCGTGGGCGACACGATCACCCATGAAAAGAAACAGACCGCCAAACCGCTGCCGGGCTTCAAACCCGCGCAACCCGTCGTCTTCTGCGGCCTTTTCCCCGTCGACAACGCCGAATTCGAAGACCTGCGCGAGGCGATCGAGAAACTCGCCCTGAACGACGCCAGCTTCTCCTATGAAATGGAAACCTCCGCCGCCCTCGGCTTTGGCTTCCGCTGCGGCTTCCTCGGCCTTCTCCACCTCGAAGTGATCCGCGACCGCATCGAACGCGAATACGGTATCGACCTGATCACAACCGCGCCAAGCGTGATCTACCACGTCTACCAGCGCGACGGCGAGATGATCGAGCTTCACAACCCCGCCGACATGCCCGACATGTCGCTGGTAGACCATATCGAGGAACCGCGCATCAAGGCGACGATCCTTGTGCCCGACGAATACCTGGGCGACGTGCTGAAACTCTGCCAGGACCGGCGGGGGATACAGGAAGACCTGACCTACGCCGGGCAACGCGCCATGGTCGTCTATGACCTGCCCCTGAACGAGGTGGTGTTCGACTTCTACGATAGGCTGAAATCGGTAACGAAGGGTTACGCCAGCTTCGATTACCAGATGACCGGCTATCGTCAGGATTTCCTTGTGAAAATGCAGATCCTCGTCAACGACGAACCGGTTGACGCCCTGTCGATGATGGTCCACCGCGACCGGGCCGAGATGCGGGGCCGCGCCATGTGCGAGAAACTGAAAGACCTGATCCCCCGCCACATGTTCAAAATCCCGATCCAGGCGGCGATTGGCGGGCGGGTCATCGCGCGCGAGACGCTATCGGCGCTCCGGAAAGACGTGACCGCCAAGTGCTATGGCGGGGACGCGACCCGGAAGCGGAAGTTGTTGGAAAAGCAGAAAGCGGGTAAGAAGAAGATGCGCCAGTTCGGGAAGGTGGAGATCCCGCAGGAAGCGTTTATCAATGCGCTGAAGATGGATGGGTAAGTATAGTCAAACACTTGCACGCATTGGTGCGGGTCTCACTGTTATGGGAGCTTTGACTTGGCTCCTTTGGGGCGGGTTCGATCCGAGTGGGTTTGATCCAGAGCCTATTTTTACCTTCCTAGTGGCATTTGTTGTATGGGTGTCTATCGAGTTCAAAAATCCCGAAGGTTTAGGAGCGCTAGAACCAACGGACCATGACGTCAGAGTTGGGCGGCGTTTGGTGGAATTGCATCAGCACGACTTGAGATATCTACTTCACGATGCACACCTTTGGACATTTGTCGAAGCTGATATCTATCGGAAGATGTGGGAACTTATCGAAGATTGGGATCGGGGGAAACTTTTCTTCAGCCACAAGGGGCTTCAGCTTAGACTTTCAAACTTTGTTCACGCACTTAAAGATTTGAGCTTGAAGATTGCAACAGATACAACGGAGGAAAAAGTCGGTGGTGAATGGATGATTGGTTATAAACCGACAAACCACGTCACCGAAGAAGAGTATGATCGGCTTATGAGTGAAAGCAAAGTGGCAGATTCAATGGCCGATAACTCTTGGAACCTCTTTGAGGAGTTGATTCAGGATATTCGTGTGCAAATTCCGACTGCGTACTCCGCGTTGTAGTTGCAGGATGCGTGCTTGCACGCACCATCCACCCGAAAACTACTCACGCAACTGGTCTTGAAGCATTCCCGGCACTTCGCGCGTTCGCACCTTGGAACCTGCACCGGAGGTTTCACCACCTTCGGCGGACCGGCGCTCACCCAACTTCCGCCACAATCCCCCCATATCAACCCGGGGCTGGGCCCAGAAACAAAGGCCACCTGATATGGATACGATCACGAACATCTTCGGCACCCCGCTTGGCATTGCAGGCTTTCTTTGCGGAGCCGTTTTGCTCTACCTCGTCATTTCGCGCACGCTGAAGAAGCGGGACGAATAGGCGCCGGGATCATTGGCGCGCAAATTTGCGCCACATTTGCCTTTTAGGCTACGCCCATGACCCGCTTTCTCGCCTTCGCCGCCCTTGCTGCGGGTGCGCTTTATTACCTTGATGACACCGGCACGCTCCGGTTCTCTTCGGGTGGCTCCGGTTCCTCGGCCATCTCGGGCTATACCAGTGCCTCGAAACCGGCGATCAAGGGGATCGTGGACGCGGCCGGGGGTTAGGGCGGGGCCATGGCACCGGAACTTGATGGCGTGTTTGTCGCGGCTTTGGTGCTGGTCGGTGCGCCAATCCTGCCCGCGCTTTTGATTACGATCTATCTTGGCAAGCGCGTGGTTTGGTCCCTGTGGCTTGCCCTCTGCCTTGCCGTGATTGGCTATCTCGCCTGGTACGCGCTTTTCGGCGATTTCTTGACCGGGATGGAAGGAATGCTGTTCCTCATCGGTCCCATCCTTCTGGTTGCCGTCGGATTGGGCGCCCTAATCGGCAGCGCCATCGGCCAGATTTTCCGACAGGGCTAGCCGCCGCGATCCTGGCGAAACGCTTCGCGGATCCAGTACAGGATGCCGCGCTTGAAGGGCAGTTTCGGATTTCCGGTCCATGTGCCTTCATAGAACTCGTCCGAGGCTTTCCAGATCAGCCGCATATCGGCCTCGCTGACCAGGTACACCGGTTCCATGCCCTTCCGCTTGATGCGCACCCAATCGTCGCCATAGCGGACCATGGCGATGTAATGGGCCATGTGGCGGCGGAACTCGGTGACCGAGATCCCGGTGATGCGGATGTTGTCCTCGTGGTGTTCATAGCTAATCATCTGTTAACCCTCGCGTTCGCTTGTCTGTACAAAACGGTTTTTCGGGTCAGAGGATCGCGTACAAATCGGCAAGAATTCGTCGTATGGGCGAACGCTGGATTAAGACATGAAATTTCCGGGCGGATTTGCGTGAGGTCAAAGCGCGGATTTCGACGCGGTGTTAGCCTTGGCGAAACACGACCCGGAGAACGCCATGTTACAGCTTTTTCTCATCATCCATATCTTCATCGGATCCACCCTGGCGGGGGCTGGCGTGATCGTCGCGCTGACCCTTGGCATGGGCACGCTTGTGCCGCTGCTGATCTTCGCAGGCATCGGGTTCATGATCGCCTTCCCGGTCTCATGGATCGTGGCGAAAAGGATTATATCCTAAGGGCTTGGGGGCGTTCCGCGATCAGAACAGATCGCGGCCGTTGTCCTCGGCAATCGTGTCTGCGGCAATGGCGCCGCCCGCGCCGATGGCAACAGGCACGCAGCCCGAGGTGGCAAATGCGCTGAGCAGAAGTGCGGCGGCAAGGATCAGCTTGGGCATTGGGTCGTCTCCGGTGTTTTGCCGCGATTATGGTCCTTCGGGCCACGAAGGCCAAGCGGCATTGTTGCGCGTTCGGGCGGTTGTACGTTCTTTTCAGGCGTTAAGAAAGACGCGGACCGCCATCTCGAACTCCCGCGGCCGATCGGCGTGCAACCAATGTCCAGCACCCGGAATCTTGGCGAATTTTGCCTTTGGAAATAATGACTTAATGCGTTCGCGATGTTCTGGCAGGACATAGTCGCTTTCTGCCCCCGAAAGGAACAGCGCAGGTCCCTCGAACCTGCCGTCAACCGATTGAAATCCAATGATCTTTTCCATTTCGGATTCGAGCGTATCCAGGTTCAAACGCCACTTCCGCTCTTTCACATCCAGGGATTGCAAAAGAAACGCCCGAACACCCGGCTCATCGACCGTTTGTGCCAATTGTACATCCGCATCGCGGCGCGTCTTGATCGAAGAAAGATCAATTTTCCGCATGGAATCAATCAGATGCTTTTGCGTATGGCCATAAGCCACCGGCGCGATGTCGGCGACGACAATGCGGCGCAGCTTTTCCGGGTGCCGAAGGGCCAGGGTCATCACTGCCTTGCCGCCCATGGAATGCCCAAGGATATCAGTCTCTTGCGTGATCACCTCCGCCAGATCATCCGCCATGTCGGCATAGCTGTTGGTCGGCGCACGAAAGCTTTCGCCGTGATTGCGCATGTCGATTGCGGTGACACGGCGTTCGTCCGACAACCGCTTTGAAATCACACCCCAATTTCGCGCCGAGCCAAACAACCCATGCGCAATCAGAAGCGGCGGTTTGTCGGTGGCGGTTCCGTAGGTGATCGTGTTCAGCATGGCTTTTCTTACCCCGCGCTTTTGGGTATCGCCAGAGCGTCATGGATGTGAAGGAAAAGGCAGATACGCTGGCCAGTCACATGGCAACGCAGCTTCGGGTGCGGGGCGAGGGGCTGGGCGAAGTTGCGGCGAAGGCGGGCCGTCGTTTGCCGAAGAGATTGCAGTCGGATGTTGCGACGATCGTTGCGGCGGAAGAGATGCAGAAACATCCAAAACTTGAACGTGTGATTGATGAACGGGCTGTGCAGAAAGCCGAAAAGAGGCTGCGTGCCTATCTCGATCGTCAGGATCCATGGTCGGTGCGCAGGGGCGAAATCCTGGATGTGATCGCCAAGATCGCTTTCGTCTTTGTGGTGGTCATACTGGCGGTGTTCTTTTTCTTGTTGTGGCGCGGTGATTTGACCTGAAGCTCCGATCTGCAAATTGAAAGGCCCGCGCCGGAGGTCTCCGACACGGGCCAGGTCATTGATCTGAAAACCGGTTTCAGAGGTTCGGATAAAGCGGGAATTGACCGCAGAGCGCGGTCACTTCGGCGCGGACGCGGGCTTCGGTTTCGGCGTTGTTTTCTTCACCGTTGGCAGCCAGCCCATCCACCACTTCGACGATCCAGCGGGCGATCTGACGGAACTCGGGTTCGCCGAAGCCGCGCGTGGTTCCGGCCGCGGTGCCAAGGCGGATGCCGCTGGTCACAAAGGGTTTTTCCGGGTCGAAAGGAACGCCGTTCTTGTTGCAGGTGATATGGGCACGACCCAGTGCCGCCTCGGTCGCCTTGCCGGTGACGCCCTTGGGGCGCAGATCGGCCAGCATCAGGTGGTTGTCGGTGCCGCCTGACACGATGTCGATGCCGCCCTTCACTAACTCGTCAGCCATTGCGCGGGCATTGGCGACGACGGCCGCGGCGTAATCCTTGAACTCGGGGCGCAGGGCCTCGTGAAAGGCCACTGCCTTGGCGGCGATGGCGTGCATCAGCGGGCCGCCTTGCAAGCCGGGGAAGACGGCCGAGTTCACCTTTTTGGCAATATCGGCGTCATTAGTCAGGATCATGCCGCCACGCGGGCCGCGAAGCGACTTGTGGGTGGTGGTGGTGACGACATGGGCGTGCGGGATGGGGGAGGGGTGCACGCCACCGGCGACCAGCCCGGCAATATGGGCCATGTCGACTTGCAGATAGGCGCCAACTTCGTCAGCGATCTCGCGGAAGGCTGCCCAGTCCCAGGTGCGGGAATAGGCGGTGCCACCTGCAAGGATCAGCTTTGGCTTGTGCTCGCGTGCCTTTGAACGCACGTCGTCCATGTCCAAAAGGTTGTCCTGTTGGCGCACGCCGTAGGAGACGACGTTGAACCACTTCCCGGACATGTTGACGGGGGAGCCGTGTGTCAGGTGCCCGCCGGAGTTCAGATCAAGCCCCATGAAGGTGTCGCCGGGCTGCAAAAGGGCCAGGAAAACCGCCTGATTCATCTGGCTGCCCGAGTTCGGTTGCACATTGGCGAACCCTGCTCCGAAAAGTTCTTTCGCCCGTTCTATGGCCAGCGTTTCGGCTATATCCACATATTGGCAGCCGCCATAGTACCTTTTGCCGGGGTAACCTTCCGCGTATTTGTTCGTCAGGACCGAGCCTTGGGCCTCCAGAACCGCTTTCGAGACGATGTTTTCCGACGCGATCAACTCGATCTCGTCGCGCTGGCGGCCAAGTTCCTTGGTCACGGCGTCGAACAGTTCGGGGTCACGGTCGGCAAGGTCTTCGGTGAAAAATCCGGTGTCGCGGTGCGGGGCGTTCATATCAGGCTCCTGATTTTGCGTTGCGGGTTTCTAGACCCATTGGCGCGGCGCGAAAAGCGCTGAAATCGTCTATTTGGCGCGACCGAGCGACCCGGTCTTGAGTTTCCCCGCACTCCGGGCAATCGTGGCCGGACAAGTGGAGGGGCCAATGCGTCCGACAAATGCGATTTCCTTTCTGGCCAGCGATGCGCCGGTGGCTCAGACGGCCCTTGCCGAATTGACGGATCACTACGGGCAAATCGCGGTGGAAGACGCAGACGTCGTCGTTGCCCTTGGCGGTGACGGCTTCATGCTGGAAACCCTGAAGGCGGTTCAGCCGCTGGATCTGCCGGTCTACGGGATGAATCGGGGCACCGTCGGTTTCATGATGAATGAATACAGCGCCGATGACTTGCCCGACCGTCTGGCCGATGCCGAAGAGGCGGTCATCCACCCTTTGCGAATGCGTGCAGTGAACGCGAGCGGCGAGGTCGAGGAAGGGCTTGCGATCAACGAGGTTTCATTATTGCGCGAAGGTCCGCAGGCGGCACAGTTGAAGATCAGCATTGACGGCAAGACGCGCCTTGAGGAACTGGTCTGCGATGGTGCCCTTGTGGCCACGCCTGCCGGTTCGACGGCATACAATTACTCGGCGCACGGGCCGATTCTGCCGATTGGATCCGAGGTGCTGGCGCTGACCGCGGTTGCACCGTTTCGTCCGCGGCGCTGGCGTGGCGCCTTGCTGCCGCGTTCGGCGGTGGTGCGTTTTGACGTCATGAACCCGGAAAAACGCCCCGTCATGGCCGACGCAGACGGCAAACCCGTGCGAAACGTGGTATCCGTGGAGATAACAAGCGAGCGAACGGTGCATCACCGCATTCTTTTCGATCCCGGTCACGGGTTGGAAGAACGCCTGATCCGCGAGCAGTTTGTTTAAATCGCCGTAATCGGCCCTAAATATACAACCAGCCGTGGGGGCGGATGGAGTACGGAATGCGCCGCCTTGTTCTGATGTTCACGATCCTGATCGGGATGAGCGCCTGTGCACCATCCGGCGAGGTGGTCCAGGCCAAGCCGGTTGCCGTGAAGACCCTTCTGTCGATGAACTCGGGCAAGCCCTTTGAATGCGTCAACTACGACGAGGTGACGGATAGCTGCGAGGCGATCAATCGTATTCGCGTTCGTTCGGACCGGATCTTTTTCTCGACCGATTTCCTTTTGGTCGGCCCGGTTGGCGAGACCGTGAGGGCGACAATCGATTCCGATTTCGAGCTGACGGAAGGGGGGTACTGCGGCAGTCTAGAGGGCGCGCGTATCCGGTTCGAAGGCAATTTGACTGCTGCCGAACAGCAAGCTTTCCGCGAGATTTCCAGCGCTGTCATGTCAATGACCGGCGATTTTTGTGACCGTTACTTCATCGACCAATTCGGACGGACTTTCTCTCTCACCTTTGACAGGGACGGGGCCGCGCGGCAGGACAGCCTGTCGTTCATCACCTATTTGCGCGCACCGAAGCGGCTGCGCCTATGAGGCGTAGCCGATCGTTTTCAGCGCATCCCTGATTTCGTCAAGGATGGCAGGATCGTCGATGGTGGCGGGCATCTTGTAGTCTTCGTTGTCGGCGATCTTGACCATGGTGGCGCGAAGGATTTTGCCGGAGCGTGTTTTGGGAAGGCGATCCACGACGACCGCGTGCTTGAAGGCCGCGACAGGACCAATCTTTTCACGCACCAGCTTGACGCATTCGCCGATGATCTCCTCCGCCGGGCGATCGGTGCCGGTGTTGGTGCAGATGAATCCAAGCGGCAACTGGCCTTTCAACGTATCCGTTGCCCCGATTACCGCGCACTCCGCCACATCGGGATGACCTGCCAGAACCTCTTCCATCGCGCCGGTCGACAGGCGGTGGCCCGCAACGTTGATGACGTCATCGGTGCGCGCCATGATGTAAAGATAGCCATCTTCGTCGATGTAGCCCGCGTCGCCGGTTTCGTAATAGCCGGGGAACTGTTGCAGGTAGCTTTTCTTGAACCGGTCTTCGGCATTCCAAAGCGTCGGCAGAGTGCCAGGGGGCAGGGGAAGCTTGACCGCAATCGCTCCCAACTCGCCGGTTGCCATCGGATGGCCGCCTTCGTCGAGGATCTGTACGTCGTAGCCTGGCATCGCGACCGATGGTGATCCGATCTTCACTGGAAGTGCTTCGATCCCCATTGGGTTGGCGGCGATGGCAAAGCCCGTTTCGGTTTGCCACCAGTGGTCGATGACCGGCACGCCAAGGTGATCTTGCGCCCATTCGATGGTGTCGGGGTCGGCACGTTCACCGGCCAGGAACAAGGTGCGCAGGCCGGAAAGGTCGTATTTCTTGATCAACTCGCCCTTGGGATCCTCGCGCTTGATGGCACGAAATGCGGTCGGTGCGGTGAACAGCGCCTTGACGTCGTGTTCTTCGATCACACGCCAGAAGGTGCCTGCATCGGGTGTTCCGACGGGTTTGCCTTCGAAGACAATCGTGGTGTTCCCGGCGATGAGCGGCGCGTAGCATATGTAGGAGTGACCCACGACCCAGCCGACATCCGACGCGGCCCAGAAGACTTCGCCCGGGTTGACGTCGTAGATGTTTTTCATCGTCCAATTGAGGGCAACAAGGTGCCCGCCCGTGGCACGCACGACGCCTTTTGGCTGGCCCGTCGTGCCCGAGGTATAGAGGATGTAAAGCGGATGGCTGCCTTCGACCGGCAGGCAGTCGGCGGCGGGGACACCGTATTGGAATGCGTGCCAGTCCACATCCCGGCCTTCGGTCAGTTGCGCCACTTCCTGTTCGCGCTGGAAGATCACGCAGAAGTCGGGCTTGTGGGTGGCAAGATCAATGGCGCCGTCCAGAAGCGGCTTGTAATGAACGACGCGCCCCGGCTCCAGTCCGCAGGACGCGGCGATGATGGCTTTGGGCTGTGCGTCGTCGATGCGCACGGCCAGTTCGTTGGCCGCGAAACCACCGAAGACGACCGAGTGGATGGCGCCGATCCGCGCACAGGCCAGCATGGCCTCGACCGCCTCGGGGACCATAGGCATGTAGATGATGACGCGATCACCCTTGCCGACCCCCTTGGCGACAAGTGCTCCGGCAAGCGAGGCAACGCGGTCGCGCAGTTCCAAATAGGTGATTTCGTGCTTTGAATGGGTGATCGGGCTGTCGTGGATAATGGCCACCTGATCGCCGCGCCCGGCCTCCACATGCCGGTCAACGGCGTTCCAGCAGGTATTGACCAGGCCGTCGGTGAACCATTCGTAAAGCGGCGCGTTGTCGTCATTCAGGGCGCGGGACGGCTTTTTATCCCAGTCGATGGCCTCGGCGGCTTCCATCCAGAAGGCCTCCGGGTCCGCCTTCCAGGCATCGTAGACTTCTTTGTATCCCATCCTTGCGTCCTCCTCCAAAGCCGACGGGCAAGGTTTAGGAGACTGCCCGCCAATCCTGCAAGCCCCGTTGCCGCTATCAGTGGCAGAACGACGCGGAAAATTCGCAAACTTTGCGGGCGAAGGCTGCAAATCTTTGCAAAGGTCGCGTGTCGCCTAAAGAAACTTGTCTATTGCCGCTCAGTTTTGCAAATCTGCAAAGCCCTCATCCGTAGTGTGCCACCGGTGTTCCCGCCAGAGCCGAAATGTTCAAAAGCCCGCGTGCCGTGATTGAGGGTGTGACGATATGCGCACGGTTGCCCATGCCCATCAGGATCGGACCGACCTCCAGCCCGCCGGCCTTCATCTTGAGGATGTTTCGCACGGCCGATGCCGCGTCGGTGTTGGCAAAGACCAGAACGTTGGCTGGCCCTTCGAACCGCGCGTTTGGCATGATCCTTTCCCGGATTTCGACATTCAATGCGGTGTCGGTGTGCATCTCGCCTTCATAAAGGAAGTCGCGTGGTTCGCTGTCGAGGATCTCCAACGCCCCACGCATCCGACGTCCCGTGTCACAATCGAGGTTGCCGAACTGGCTGTGGCTGCAAAGCGCGATCTTCGGCGTATGACCGAACCGGCGCACGTGGCGGGCAGCCCCAATGACGGTTTCGGCGATCTGTTCCGAGGTGGGTTCGGCGTGGACATGGGTGTCGGCCACGAAAAGCGGGCCGTCTTCCAGCAACAGAAGGCTCAGGGCGCCGACGGGGTGCAGGCCTTCGGTGGCAAGAACCTCGCAGACATAGCGCAGATGCCAGAGGTACTGACCAAAGGTTCCGCAGATCAGGCTGTCGGCCTCGCCTCGGTTGACCATGACCGCGCCGATTGCCGTGGTGTTGGTGCGCATGATGGCGCGGGACAGTTCGGGCGTGACGCCGCGCCGTTCCATCAATTCGTGATAGGTGGTCCAGTAGTCGCGGTAACGGGGGTCGTTCTCCGGGTTCACAAGCTGGAAGTCCCTGCCTTCCTTGATCGGCAGGCCCAGGCTTTCGATCCTGCGATTCACCACGTCGGGACGTCCGATCAGGATCGGGCTGTCGGTCATTTCCTCGACGATGGCGGTGGCCGCGCGCAGAACGCGCTCGTTTTCGCCTTCTGCAAAGACAATGCGGCGACTGGCCGAGGCGGCTGCATCGAAAACCGGGCGCATCACCAAAGAGGATTTGAACACAGAGGCGTCCAGCGCGTGACGATAAGCCTCCATGTCTTCCACGGGGCGTGTTGCGACCCCGGTTTCCATGGCTGCCCCCGCGACAGCAGTCGCAATGACCCCCATCAGGCGGGGGTCGAAGGGCTTGGGGATCAGGTAGTTGCGCCCAAAGGTCATTTCCTCGCCCTTGTAGGCGGCGGCGGCTTCGGCGCTGGTGGTGGCACGGGCCAGGCGGGCAATGGCATCGACACAGGCCAGCTTCATCTCGTCGTTGATCGTTGTCGCACCAACGTCGATGGCGCCTCGAAAGATGAAGGGAAAGCACAGCACGTTGTTGACCTGGTTCGGCACATCGGACCGACCGGTTGCGATAATCGCGTCGGGTGCCGCTTCGCGTGCAGCCTCCGGGTCGATCTCGGGATTCGGGTTGGCAAGGGCAAAGATGATCGGGGCCGAGGCCATTTTCCGGACCATCTCGGGTGTCAGAACGCCGGGGCCGGACAGGCCAAGGAAAAGGTCGGCATCCTTGATCACATCTTCCAGACCGCGCGCGCCGCCGGGTTGGGCAAACTCGGCCTTTTGCGGGGTCATTTCGGTTTCGCGGCCCTCGTAGACCAGGCCTTCCAGGTCGCACAGCCAGACGTTTTCGCGTTTCACGCCAAGTTTCAGCAGCATGTTAAGGCAGGCAATGCCCGCCGCGCCGCCGCCGGTCGACACGACCTTGACGTCGGAGAAGTCCTTTTTGGCGACGTAAAGCGCGTTGGTGGCCGCTGCGCCCACGACGATGGCCGTTCCGTGCTGGTCGTCGTGAAACACCGGGATGTTCATTTTTTCGCGGCAGATCCGTTCGACCACAAAGCAATCCGGGGCCTTGATGTCTTCGAGGTTGATGGCGCCGAAGGTGGGTTCCAGGGCGCAGACGATCTCGGCCAGCTTTTCAGGATCGGATTCGTTCAGTTCAATGTCAAAGCAGTTGATGTTGGCGAATTGCTTGAAAAGCACCGCCTTTCCTTCCATCACCGGCTTTGCCGCAAGGCCGCCGATGTTGCCAAGGCCAAGAACCGCCGTGCCGTTGGTGACGACTGCCACAAGGTTCCCGCGCGAGGTGAAGCGACTGGCATTCATCGGGTCGGCCTTGATTTCAAGACAGGCTTCGGCAACGCCGGGGCTATAGGCACGGGCCAGGTCGCGGCCGTTCGCCAAAGGCTTGGTCGCGCGAATTTCAAGTTTTCCAGGCTTGGGATGCTCGTGGTAGTCCAGTGCCGCTTGCCGCAGCGTTGTTTCGCGCGGGTCGTCTTTCATTCCTGTCTCCTCCCAATTGTAGTTTAACGTTAAACTACTTTCCGCCGAATCCGAATTCTCTTTTGCGTCGCATTCGCGGGTTTGTCCACTCTGGGGTGAAGTGAACGCGGGGGCAAGCCCGGAGCCACTTGCCTTCGCCGCAGTGTCGCGCCAGTTTGGCCGAAACAGGAGAGCCGCTGATGACTTTGATTGAGGCCGCAACGGAGGTGCGCAAGAACGCCTATGTCCCATATTCGAACTTCAAGGTCGGCGCGGCGTTGAAATCGGACACCGGGCGGGTGCACGTGGGTTGTAACGTGGAAAATGTCGCCTATCCGGAGGGGACATGCGCCGAAGCGGGCGCGATTGCGGCGATGGTGGCGGCCGGTGACACGCAGTTTACCGAGATCGCGGTAATTGCCGATAGCCCGGTTCCCGTGTCGCCCTGCGGGGGGTGCCGCCAGAAGCTGTTCGAATTTGCCACGCCAGATGCGAAAATCACGATGGCCTCGGTGTCGGGGGAAGCCGTGACGATGGCGGTGGCCGACCTTTTGCCCGGCGCTTTCGTGAAATCGCAGATGGATCGGGCCTGAGCATGGACGCTCGCGCCATCATCGAAACGCTGCGTGACGGTGGCGAGCCGACGCAGGCGCAGTTGAACTGGTTTGCCAGAGGTCTTGCCAGCGGTGCGGTTACCGACGCCCAGGCCGGTGCCTTCGCCATGGCGGTTTGCCTGCGCGGGTTGTCGGAAGAGGCGCGTGTCGCCCTGACGCTTGCCATGCGGGACAGTGGCGAGGTTCTGGCGTGGGATTTGGGCGCTCCTGTCGTCGACAAACATTCGACGGGCGGGATCGGGGATTGTGTGTCGTTGTTGCTGGCCCCGATGCTGGCCGCGGTCGGCGCTCCGAACCCGATGATCTCGGGGCGCGGGTTGGGCCACACCGGCGGCACCCTGGACAAGCTGGAATCGATCCCCGGTGTTTCGACGGATGTTTCCGAGGCTGCGTTCCGCAAGATGATCGACACAACGGGCGCGGCCATCGTTTCGGCCAGCAAGAAAATCGCGCCCGCCGATAAACGGCTATACGCTGTCCGCGACGTGACCGGCACGGTGGAAAGCATCGACCTGATTACAGCGTCGATCCTGTCCAAGAAACTGGCGGCAGGTCTGGATGCGCTGGTTCTGGACGTGAAATGCGGCTCCGGCGCGTTCATGACAAACGCTGACGAGGCGAAGGCGCTTGCGTCGTCCCTGGTCAAGACGGCGAACGGGGCGGGCTGTTCCACAGTGGCGCTTGTCACGGACATGAATCAACCCTTGGCGGCATCTGCGGGAAATGCGCTGGAGGTGGCCGAAATCATGTTGGCGCTGACCGAGCCGAAGAATTCGCGGCTTGTGGATCTGACGCTGGCCCTTGGAGCCGAACTGCTGGTTCTGGCGGGGATCGACACGGCGCGCGAGGTTGCGGCAGTCAAGTTGCGGGATGCGCTGCAATCGGGCGCAGCGGCGGCGAAATTCGACGCGATGATAGCGGATCTTGGCGGGCCAAAGGATTTCAGCAGCGATTGGCGTGCAAGGCTTCCCGAAGCGAACGTGATCCGCGAGGTCGCAGCACCCAAGGCCGGTTCCATATGCGCGATGGACGGTCACGCGATCGGCATGGCTGTCGTGCATCTGGGCGGCGGGCGTATGCGTGAAGGCGACCGGATCGAGCCTTCGGTCGGTTTTTCCGAGATGCTGGGGCTGGGCGCTGAGGTTGCGAAGGGTCAGCCGCTGGCGCGGATTCATGCGGCGAACGAAAAAAAGGCGATACAAGCCGAACGCGCGTACCTTGCGGCGGTCGAGATCGGAGAGGCGCGCGACCTGCCGTCACTTGTCATGGACAGGGTTGGCTGATGGCGCGGGCTTTTCTCATCGTTCTCGATAGCGTCGGTGCTGGTGGCGCGCCAGACGCGGATCAGTTTTTTAATGGCGACACGCCGGACACCGGATCGAACACGCTGGCTCATATTGCCGAGGCTTGCGCGGCGGGACAGGCGGAAGAGGGGCGCAGCGGCCCATTGCGGATGCCAAACCTTGATGCCCTGGGGCTCGGAAAGGCCGTCGAACTCGCGGGCGACCTTGCCATGCCGGGTTTTGAGGCCAATCCCTCGGGCCTTTGGGGGGCAGCGACGGAGGTTTCCAAGGGCAAGGATACGCCGTCGGGCCATTGGGAACTCGCGGGTGTGCCGGTGCCCTGGGATTGGCACTATTTCCCGCAAGAGGTTCCCGCTTTCCCGGATGAGGTGACGGCCGAGGCAATGCGTCTTGCAGACACGGACGGGATACTCGGGAATTGCCATGCTTCGGGCACAAAGATCATCGACGATCTGGGAGAAGAGCACATCAGGACAGGCTGGCCGATCTGTTACACCTCGGTCGACAGCGTGTTTCAGATCGCTGCCCATGAAGAACATTTCGGCCTTGAGCGTTTGCTGGGTCTCTGCCGTGGACTGGCTCCGATGTTGCACGAAATGCGCGTCGGGCGGGTCATCGCGCGCCCCTTTGTGGGTGAACCGGGCCACTTTCAACGGACATCGAACCGGCGCGACTTCGCGATCAAGCCGCCTTCGCCCACCCTGTGCTATTGGGTCAGCAAGGCTGGCGGAGCGGTTCATGCCATCGGAAAGATCGGCGACATTTTTTCGATGCAGGGCATTGCGGATGTCGTGAAGGGCCCGGATGCCGCGTTGTTCGAACATCTTGTGCGTTTGGCGGGGGAAGCCGAAGACGGAAGCCTGACATTCGCAAATTTCGTCGAATTCGACGCCAACTATGGCCATCGGCGCGACGTATCCGGCTATGCCCGCGCGCTGGAGTGGTTCGACGCGGAGCTGCCACGGGTGCTGGACCAGCTTCGCGACGGCGACCTCATCCTGTTCACGGCAGACCACGGCAACGATCCCACCTGGGTTGGCACGGATCACACCCGCGAACGGGTGCCCGTCGTCGGCTTCGGCGTCGGATCGAAAGCGATTGGGCAGGTGTCGTTCGCGGATGTGGGCGCTTCGGTTGCGGCGCATCTGGGCGTTGCCTCCGAAGGACCGGGCAAGAGTTTCCTATGAGAGAAAAGGATAAAGCATGAGTGCGCATCTCACCGTCGTCGACCACCCTCTTGTGCAGCACAAGCTGACCCTGATGCGCGATGTGGGAACGCCGACCGCCGTCTTCCGCCAGTTGCTGCGCGAGATCAGCACGCTTTTGGCCTATGAGGTGACACGCAACCTCGCCATGACCACGCGCGAGATCGAGACGCCGCTGACCACGATGAACGCGCCGGTGCTGGACGGGCGCAAGCTGGCGCTTGTGTCGATTCTGCGGGCCGGGAACGGGTTGCTGGACGGTATGCTTGATCTCATTCCGTCGGCGCGCGTGGGGTTTGTCGGGCTTTACCGGGACGAAGAAACGCTGAAGCCGGTCCAGTATTACTGCAAACTGCCGGGTGAGCTTTCCGACAGGTTGGTCATCGCCGTTGATCCGATGCTGGCGACAGGCAACAGTTCTGCTGCCGCGATTGACCTCATCAAGGAAAATGGCGCGAAAGACATCCGGTTCCTGTGCCTGCTGGCCGCGCCCGAGGGTGTCGCGCGCATGAAGGAAGCGCATCCCGATGTGCCGATTGTCACCGCGTCATTGGACGAGAAGCTGAACGAAAAGGGCTATATCGTGCCCGGTCTGGGCGATGCCGGCGACCGGATGTTCGGAACGAAGTAGAGTCAGTCTTCGCAGATACGCTGGAGCGCGATCCAGTTTCCGTCATCCAGAACCGGAGCAGTTTCACTTGGGCTTCCGGCAATCAGGGCAGAGGTGCTGTCGCCCGAGAAATCGCGGGCATAGGCGTAGGGTTCAGTCGGTACATTCGCGGCAGCCATTCGGGCGATCAACTCGGCGTCGGATACTGGCGTCGGCTCTGCTGCGACGACGCCTTCTGCCATTTGGCGCAGGCCGTCTTCGCGCACGCGGCCCTGCAATAACAATGTCAGGGCAGAGCGAAGCCCCGCGACGCCAAGCAGTCGGGCAAGCGGATCCTCTTTCCGGCGTCGCAAGTCTTCGGCCAAAAGATAACCGGCAAGCACCTCAGGCGTTTCAAAGTCTTCGACCAGGGTATGCGCGATCAGGATCGTGCCGCCGGGAAGATGGGTCGTTTCGGAAAGGGCCGAGCCGAGAACCACAAGGTCGGTCGGGTTTTCGGGGAACAGTCGGGTTTCCAGCCGGTCGAGCGCGGACAATCCTGCGGGACCGTCGCAAGGCACACCTGCCACGCGATCCAACTCCTGCATTAGCGACGCACCGATCGAAGCGCGCGCAACATCGGGCACCAGCGATGCGGTATAGCGGACGATTGCGTCAGGCAGCCAGATCGCGGCGGCCGCGATGATGCCAAGTCCGATCCCGACGGTTGTCAGGCGACGCAATCCGCCCTGTCGACGCGCACCACGGGACAAGGATCGCAGAACCTTGTCGACCGCATTGATCATCTCGGGTTCGGAGATCTCAAGAAGTTCGGGCGATTCCTCTCCGGGTTTGTAAAGTGCCGGGATTTCGGTGCCGTTCAAACGCTTGATTGCGGGAAGGGACCAATGGGCAAGGGCGGTGCCGTTCGGTGCGGCGATCGTGATTGTCGCATCGCCAATAGCGACGATAACATCCCTGCGCTGTGCCTCGGGGTGCGGACGCCACAGGGCTTCGGCCTCAAGCCGCTGGTATTTCGCCAGAACGGTCACGCCCCGCTGCTCTCCCCGCTTTGTTTCAGCTACTCTAGACCATGACCCGTGAGCCGACAATCGCGTGCAAAGCTTGCCACGATGGCCGTGAAGGCATAGCAGGGGAGCGAGTTTGAATAGGTGTATTCATGGCGGATGATCCAAAAACCCTTGTTTCGACCGAATGGCTCGCGAAGCATCTGAAAGACCCGGATCTGAGGGTCTTTGACGCCTCGTGGTACTTGCCCGACATGAAGCGGAACGGGCGGGCGGAATACGAAGTGGGGCATATTCCCGGCGCGCGGTTCTTCGACATCGACGAGATCAGCGACCAGCGATCGGAACTGCCGCACATGGCGCCGCCGGTCGAGAAATTTGTCAGCCGGATGCGGGCCATGGGTGTGGGCGATGGTCACCAGGTGGTGGTCTATGACGGGGCAGGGTTGTTTTCAGCAGCGCGCGTCTGGTGGCTGTTTCGCCTGATGGGCAAGACGGATGTCGCCGTGCTGGATGGTGGTTTTGCCAAGTGGAAGGCCGAGGGCCATCCGGTTGAGGATGTCGAGCCGATCATGCGTGACCGCCACATCACGGTCAGTCTGCAGAACAACCTGGTGAAAGACGTCACTCAGGTCGCCGCAGCGTCGAAGCTTGGCGATTACCAGATCCTCGATGCCCGGTCGCCCGCCCGGTTCCGGGGTGAAGAGCCGGAGCCGCGCAAGGGTTTGCGCTCGGGCCACATTCCGGGGTCGACCTGCGTTCACTACCGAACGCTATTGAACGACGACGGGACGATGAAACCCGAAGCCGAGTTGAAAGCCGTCTTTGAAAGCGCTGGCGTCGATCTGTCAAAGCCTGCGATCACCAGTTGCGGATCGGGCGTCACGGCGGCGATCCTGAGCCTTGCGCTTGAACGTGTCGGGCACAGGCATCACGCGCTTTATGACGGGTCGTGGTCGGAGTGGGGCATGTATGACGATCTGAAGGTTGAAACGGGATGACCTTACAAAAGGCCGGCACAGAGGTCGCCTATACGGTGACCTACCTCGAAATGGAGAGTTGTCCCACATACGACTGGCCGCATTTGCCTGTGGGTTCGACGGCTGCATTGTTAAAGGCCGAGGCGCCGCCGGTCTGGTGGTTCCTCGCGCTCTATGACGCGGTTGGCAAGGATTATGCCTGGGAGGACGTCCATTCTTGGGAACATGCGCGCATTCGTGACTGGTTGAATGCGGATGCCATGTCGCTTTACACGCTTTACGATCACGGCTGGCCGCAAGGGTTTTTCATGCTTGAGGATAGCGGCGAAGGTGTCGTCGATCTGTCCTACTTCGGCATGGTCCCCGAGGCCGTGGGCAAAGGGTTGGGCGGTTGGCTGTTGAAGACCGCCATTCTGACCGCATGGGATCGCGACGGCATCCAGAAATTGACAGTGAACACCTGTACCCTGGATCATCCCCGCGCCCTTGCAGTTTATCAGAAAAACGGGTTCACCCCCATTCGACGCGAAGACAAGACGCGAATCCTGACGCGCGACCGGGATCTTTCGCGCATACCGACCTGAGGACATGACATGCTGACCAACCTGACACCGCAGCCGCCCGACAAGATCCTGGAGTTGATGAAACTGTTCCGCGACGATCCGCGCGACCAGAAGATCGACCTGGGCGTCGGGGTCTACAAGAATGCCGAGGGCGTGACGCCGGTGATGCGCGCGGTCAAGGCGGCAGAACGGCGACTGGTCGAAACTCAGGAGACGAAAAGCTATACTGGTCTTTCGGGCGACACGGCTTATACCGCTGCGCTGCGCAATCTGATCCTGGGCGATAGTGTCGACGCTACGCGCGTGGCTGCTGCGGCAACCCCCGGCGGGACCGGGGCGATCCGGCAAGGGCTGGAGCTGATCCAATATGCCGACAAGGGCGCGACGGTCTGGGTGTCGGCGCCGACCTGGCCGAACCACCTGACGATCATCAAGTACCTTGGCGTTCCCATGCGGGAGTACCGGTACTTCGACAATGCCACGCGGGCGGTCGACTTTGCCGGAATGCAGGCGGACCTGGCCGAGGTGAAGGCGGGCGACGTGGTCTTGCTGCATGGCTGCTGCCACAACCCGACCGGGGCCAACCTTTCGCAGGAAGAATGGCAGGTTGTTGCGGATCTTCTTTTGTCGAAAGGGGCGGTGCCATTCATCGACATTGCCTACCAGGGATTTGGCGACGGGCTGGAAGAAGATGCCTTTGGCGTACGCCTTTTGGCGCCGCAAATGCCGGAAATGCTGGTGGCCGCGAGCTGTTCCAAGAACTTCGGTGTCTATCGCGAACGCGCAGGCATGTTGATGGCGCTAGCGCCCGATACGAAATCCCAAGGCGAGGCTCAGGCGACGCTGGCGTTCCTGAACCGGCAGAACTATTCCTTTCCACCGGATCATGGTGCGCGGGTCGTGCAGACCATTCTGGACGATGCCGAGTTGCGCACCGATTGGAAAGCCGAATTGGAAGACGTGCGTGTCGGGATGCTGGCCCTGCGCGAGCAGTTGGCGCAGGAATTGCGGCAGCGCACGAATTCGGACCGGTTCGATTTCATCGCCCATCACAGGGGTATGTTCAGCCGCATCGGTGCCACGCCCGAACAGGTCATGGCGATGCGCAAGCAGCACGGTGTCTATATGGTGGGCGACAGCCGGATGAACATTGCCGGGTTGAACGCCACGACGGTGCCCTTGCTGGCACAGGCGATTGTGGACGTTGGAGTTTGATGATCTCGAGTCTGGCCATTCAATCGATGGCCAGAGGCAGACGGCGGATCAGGTGTCAGCCATTTTCCCGTAGGACCGCGCCCGCCAAGTAAAGTGATCCGCAGATCAATACCCGCGCCGTCGGGTCGGACTTTGTGATGTCTTCCAGTGCGGCGGCGACAGAAGGTGCAATCACCGCTTCCAAACCGACGCTTTTTGCCGCTTCGGCCGTGTCTTCGGCGGGAAGAGTCGCGGTCTCGCCCGGAATTGCGACGGCGTGCAGGGTTTCGGCGATGTCGGCAAGCGGTGCGAGATAACCGGTCACGTCCTTGGTGGAAAGCATCCCACAGATCAGGTGCGTGGGGCGTTTCGGCATGTCGGCCAGTGTTGCGACAAGCGCTTCGGCGGCGGCGGGGTTGTGACCTCCGTCAAGCCAAAGCTCTGCACTAGGGGCGGCGTCAATCAGCGGGCCTGACTTCAGGCGCTGCATTCGCGCGGGCCAGAATGCCTGCGTGACCGCCCCGATGGCGGCCTCTTCGCCAAATCCAAGGTGTCGCAGGGCAGCAATGGCCATGCCCGCGTTCCCGATCTGGTGCGGGCCACGCAGGTTGGGCAGGGGCAGGTCCAAAAGCCCGCTTTCATCCTGATAGACCATGCGTCCGCGTTCTTCCCATGCGTGCCAGTGCTGGCCGCAGGCAATGACCGGAGCGTCGAACTTTTGGGCTTCGGCCTCGATCACCTCAAGGCTTTCGTCATGCTGCGGACCGACGATGACCGGCACGCCGCGCTTGATGATGCCGGCCTTCTGATAGGCAATCTCCCCAAGGGTTTCGCCCAGGAATTGCTGGTGATCCAGATCGACCTTGGTGATGATCGTCAGGCGCGGTTCGTCGACGACGTTGGTCGCGTCGTGCCGCCCGCCTAGCCCGACTTCCAACAAGGTCCAGTCTGCCCGGTTTTCGGCAAAGGCAAGGAAGGCCGCAACGGTCGTGATCTCGAAATAGGTAATCGTTTCGCCGCCATTGGCGTCGTAAACCTTGTCCAGAAGTGCTGTCAGATCGTCTTCCGAGATCAATTCGCCCGCAACGCGGATCCGTTCGTGGAACCTGGCAAGGTGCGGTGAGGTGTATGCATGGGCGCTTTGCCCCGCTGCCTCGACCCCGGCACGGATCATCGCCTGGGTCGATCCCTTGCCATTGGTTCCCGCGACGTGAATGACCGGCGGCAGTTTCTGGTGAGGGTTTCCAACCGCAGCAAGACAGCGGTCCATCCGGTCCAGCGTCAGGTCGATCACCTTCGGATGCAGGCGCATCATGCGTTCAAGCACGGCGTCAGAGGACGAGAAACGGGTCATTTGTTCAGGGATCAGCTTTCGTCAGCTTTGCCGTGGGCTTCGTCTGCGTCAGTCTTGTCAGCCGTGTCGTTTTCGCTTGCTTCGGGCGCGGGAAGATCGCCAGCCACGGGGGGCGGCATGTTCATCAGCATTCGCGTGATGCTGACAAGTTCGTCCTTCATGTCGCGCCGATGCGTCACGCGGTCCAGCATCCCGTGATCCAGAAGGTATTCCGCACGTTGAAACCCTTCGGGCAGCTTTTCGCGGATCGTCTGTTCGATCACGCGCGAGCCAGCAAAACCGATCAGGGCATTCGGTTCGGCAATCTGGACGTCGCCCAGCATGGCATAAGAGGCAGTGACTCCACCGGTCGTGGGATGGGTCAACACGACGATATAGGGCAACCCGGCCTCTTTCAGCATGTCCACGGCAATGGTGGTCCTGGGCATTTGCATCAGCGACAGGATGCCTTCCTGCATACGGGCACCACCGGCGGCGGAAAACAGGATCAGTGGCAGCTTGCGTTCAACGGCGCGTTCGGCGGCCGCGATGATCGCATTGCCGACATAGATGCTCATCGACCCGCCCATGAAGCTGAAGTCCTGGCAGGCCGCGACAATCGGAGTGCGTCCGATCTCTCCTTCGGCCACAAGCATCGCCTCTTTTTCACCGGTATCGCGCTGTGCGGTCCTCAGCCGGTCGGGATAGCGTTTCTGGTCGCGAAAATGCAGCGGGTCGGCGGGGGGCAGGGGAACCTCGACCTCGGTGAAAACGCCATGATCGAACAGCGCGGTCAGCCGGTCGCGGGCGGAAAGCGGCATGTGGTGGTCGCAAGAGCTGCAAACGCCAAGATTTTCGGTCAGTTCACGGTGGAACAGCATCGTCCCGCACTCGGGGCACTTGGTCCAAAGGTTCTCGGGCACTTCCCGACGCGAGAAGAGCGAGTTGATCTTGGGACGGACGTAGTTCGATATCCAGTTCATGGGCCTGCCCGATTGATTTAGGCTCAGTTAAGCCGAGCGTGCCGGAAATGCAATCAGACGGCAAGCATCCGGCGGATCAGGGCCCAGATGGCAATGAGAGTGACAAGCTCGAAAGCGATCAGGGGCGAAAACCCCGTGATCTCGGACAGCAGGTTGTCGGTTTTGTAAAGGCTGAGGCCCTGAAGCGCAGGTTCGTTCGAGACGATCAGGATGATCATGGCATTGTTTGTAAAGTGAAACCCCCAGGCCGCCCCGATGTTTCCGGTACGGGCGGTCAGGTCACCGGCCAGGGTGCCGAACAGGCAGGTCACGACAAGGATTGTCAGCGTATGGGCCAGGGTCAGCCCCGGCTGCATGTGAAAAAGTGCAAAGATCAGGGATGGCAGGAACAGCCAGATCACCGGCATTCTGAACCGGGCGGCCAATTGGCTTTGCAGGTAGCCGCGAAAAAACACTTCCTCCGAGCCGGTCTGGATCGCGAGGGCGAAGAGCGCGAGCGGCAGCCAAAGCAGCCAGCGCATCGGATCAAGGTTGGGCGTCGGTGTTTCGATGAAGGGAAGGGTCGCTGCGCCCAGCAAAAGTATGACAGCCAGTGATGTGCCGGCCGCCACGGCGAAATTACGCAGGGTGGCAACGCGCGGCCCAAACAGGCTACCCGCTTTGCGCTTCTGCCAGAACCTTGCAGCGATGATCGAGCCAAGCCCGAATCCTCCGATCATCAAGAGGAACAGGGTCGTTCCTGCAGGGCTGGGGCTGAGTGGCATCATGAGCGACATGGCTGAGTCGCGCAGTTGCAGCCCGCTCATCCATGTGAAGATCACGAAAAGGGCGGCCATCCAGATAAAGGTGACCAGAAACACCGTGACGACCCCAAGGAAGAGACGCCAGAGTGCGGGAAAGGGCCGGGCCGGGGCGACGAAGGCGGCGAAACGGGGGTAAGACATCCGGCCTGTCTAGTCTGAATACTGCGCCGCTCCAAGCGGATGTGAAATTCGGGTCGGAAAAGTGGTGCGCGCTTCTTGCTCCCACTGCCCGCGAGGTCTATGCCAAGAGCCGCAAGTCCGGGAGGCCAGCCATGCTGAAGAAAAAGTTCGACAAAACCAACCTGCCAAGCCGTCATGTGACCGAAGGGCCCGCACGCGCGCCGCACCGGTCCTATTACTATGCCATGGGAATCTCGGAAGAAGAGATCGCGCAACCCTTTATCGGCGTGGCCACATGCTGGAACGAGGCGGCACCCTGCAACATCGCGTTGAACCGTCAGGCGCAGGCTGTGAAACTTGGTGTGAAAGAAGGCTTCGGCACGCCCCGCGAATTCACGACGATTACCGTGACTGACGGAATCGCCATGGGACACGAAGGGATGCGGTCGTCGCTTGCGTCGCGCGAGGCTATTGCGGATACCGTTGAATTGACCATGCGTGGTCACTGCTATGACGCCATCGTAGGGCTGGCTGGCTGTGACAAGTCGCTGCCGGGGATGATGATGGCGATGGTGCGTCTGAACGTGCCCTCGGTCTTCATCTACGGCGGTTCGATCATGCCGGGTCGGTTCAACGGCAAGGATGTTACCGTTCAAGATGTCTTCGAAGCGGTCGGTCGGCACCAGGCCGGGCAAAACTCGGATGAAGAACTGCGTGCGCTTGAAAAAGTCGCTTGCCCCTCGGCAGGTGCCTGTGGCGGGCAATTCACGGCAAACACGATGGCCTGTGTTTCCGAAGCGATCGGCCTTGCACTACTGAACTCGTCCGGCGCACCCGCGCCTTACGAATCCCGCGATGCCTACGCCACCGCATCCGGCCTGGCCGTGATGCAGCTTTTGGAAAAGAACATCCGTGCGCGTGATGTGGTGACGCGCAAGTCCTTGGAAAACGCTGCCCGCGTCGTGGCCTGCACGGGCGGGTCGACTAACGCGGGTTTGCACCTGCCCGCGATTGCCCACGAGGCGGGGATCGACTTTGATCTGGATGACGTCTGCGAAATCTTCCGCGATACGCCCTATTTCGTCGATCTGAAGCCGGGCGGGCAATATGTTGCCAAGGATCTTTACGAGGTTGGCGGCGTGCCTGTCGTCATGAAGGAACTGCGCAAGGCCGGCCTGATCCACGAAGACTGCATGACCGCGAGCGGCGAAACCATCGGCGAGGCGCTGGACAAGATTGAAGGCTGGGCCGATGGCCGGGTGATCTATCCGATTGAAAAGCCGATCACAAAAACTGGTGGGGTCGTTGGCCTGAAGGGCAACCTTGCCCCCGAAGGCGCTATCGTGAAGGTCGCGGGCATGGCCGAGGACGAGCAGGTTTTCACCGGTCCGGCCCGTGTGTTCGAATGCGAGGAAGAGGCCTTTGAGGCCGTCAAACAGCGGTCCTACAAGGAAGGCGAGGTTATCGTCATCCGCAACGAAGGCCCTGCATCGGGTCCGGGGATGCGCGAGATGCTTGCGACGACGGCCGCTCTTTCGGGGCAGGGCATGGGCAAGAAGGTTGCCCTGATTACCGATGGCCGTTTCTCGGGTGCAACCCGTGGTTTCTGTGTCGGCCACGTCGGTCCGGAAAGTGCGCGTGGTGGGCCGATTGGCAAGTTGCGCGATGGTGACGTGATCACTATCAACGCAATCACGGGCGAAATCAGCGTCGATCTGACCGACGAAGAGATCGAAGCGCGCGAGTACATTCCGCGCGAAACGATCTATAGCTCGGGCGCCTTGTGGAAATACGCCCAACTTGTCGGATCGACGCGCCTTGGTGCCGTGACCCATCCCGGCGCGAAAGAGGAAAAGCACATCTATGCCGACCTCTAGGGTCTGGATACCTGCCCTTCTGGTGGCGCTTGTTTCGGGATGTTCCAACCCTTTCGGAGTGTCTCGGGCGGCGCCGACGTCAATCGAACTGCCCGATGGCATGGTCGTTGCCGGGGCAAGTGGCTGGTGTGTTGACCCCAAAAGCAGCAGATTGGCGGACGAAACCGCCGTTGTCGTGCTGGGAAGCTGTGCGGCGATCGCCGAAAACGCCCTTGCCCCCAAGCCGGATGTTCCGGGTGTGGTGACCGTATCGGTCGAACGTGACGGCGCGGGAACACCTTCGCCCGGCCAGCTTGAAAGCTTTTTTGTTTCGGACATGGGGCGGGCGGCGCTGGCACAGGACGGGCGGGCCGAAAGTCTGCAGGTCCTCGAAACCCGCACGGACGAAGAACGTCTTTTTCTGCACACCATGGATCAAAGCGCGCTGCCCGGTGCTTCGCCCAGAACCTGGCGTGCGCTTTTCAATCTGAGCGGTCGATTTGTTTCGGTCTCGCTTTATGGGTTGTCGGACGAACCCATTGCGCCGGAAGAAGGATTGGCGGCGCTGGAAGCGCAAGTCGATCAGTTGATGGCCGCCAATCGCCGCTGATTGCGGCAGTTATCCACAGAAAGTTAAGCGCGGGCGATGTCCCGCGTATTGCCTAGATATGGTGGCGGCGGCTAGAGTGCCTGCTAAACCATGTGGGCATCGAAATGGGCGGACCTCTCTCAGGGCTGATCGAGAAACGCACGCTGCGGCGATGGCGTGAGGCGGCGGATTGCGCCGACGATCTGGGCCAGAGCGAGTTGAAGGCCCTGCGTTCGCGGGCAAGGTCGCTTAGCCGTCAGGTGGATCGGGTTTTGCATATCGCGGAAGGCCGGCTTGCTCTGCCACTTGCCGGGCACGCCGCCATCAGACGCCCGATGCACTCGGATTGGGCATGGCGGCCAGAGCTTTGGACGGGGCCTGTCAAACCTGTGGGCCACGCGATGGTCGAAACGAAGACACCGGTCGGGCGAGAAGCGAAGGTGTTTCACGACTGTGCGCTAAGCGAATTGTCCATCCGCCAGATTCGTAACACCTGTGCCGAGGATATCGCGCCCTACGGCGTGCGGATGGATGTCTTCCAATTCGACGGCTCGTTCCTGAGTCTTGTGATCGACGTGCCACGCGAAGGTGTCGAAGGCCTTTCGCGCCGCCATCTGATCCGGCTGGAAATCCGTATCGAAACCGAAAAACCGTTGGAGGTCTTTGGCCGGATGAACGTTCGACATGGGCCTAACGTGGAACAGTTGGTGCGCGAGTTTTCCGGTTCATCCGGTGAATTCATGGTAGAGTTCGATCTGTCTGCCACACGGTTGAACGAATCCCGGGTCGAACGCGCTTGGCTGGACCTCATCTTTGAAGGTCCGGAGATGAACCAGATCATCCTCAGGGACGTGACGCTCAGCCGTCGTCCTCGCGCTGAATTCTGAACGGAGAACCTGTTTCTTGTCCCACATGACGCTCACACGAATGCGGCTGGCCGAAGGGGTCTGGGAAGGGTTGCTTTCTGCACCTTCCGCCGTTGCTCCGCGTCTGCGCTTGTGGCATCGGGACGAACTGCTTGGCGAACCTGAAACCATCGAGGCGAAAACCGGGCAGGGGGGCAATGCCAACTGGCTTGTGCGTTTCAAATTGCCTGTCGAGCGCCTGTCCGATGGCGTTCAGACCTTTGTCATCGAGGACGCGGAAACCGGGGATGCACTGGCCCACGAGACCGTAATTGCGGGCGAAGTGCTGGACGAGGACGCCCGTGCCGAGATGGCCCTACTGCGGGCTGAACTTGACCTTCTGAAACGGGCCTTTCGCCGCCACTGTTCCGAGGAAAACACCTAGTCCTTGGTCAGCACAAAGCGTTTGTCACAGTAACCGCATTCGACCCAGCCGGTTTTGTCGTCAATCGACAACCAGACGCGGGGATGGCCCAGAGCGCCTTCGCCACCATCGCAGGCGATGCGCGTCTGGGTGACAGTTTCAACCTCGGGCGGAGGCTGGGTTTGGGCGTTGTCAGTGGTCATCGGCACATTCCATAAATCGGGCGATTCCGGACAATCTAACAAATCCGCAGTAGCGCCAATAGTTTAAGATTTCAACATTCTGCCAAGAGGGCGACCGGCAAGGATGTGAAGGTGAAAGTGCGGCACTTCCTGAACGCCGTCCTGTCCGGCATTCGAGATGATGCGATAGCCCGCGCCCTGGTCGGGACCCACGCCCAGATCGGCGCAGATCGACCCGAAGGTACGCCAGAAATCGGCGATTTCGGCATCGCTGGCTTCTGCCGCGAAATGGTCGGCAGTGACATAAGCGCCTTTTGGGATCACCAGCACATGATGGGGGGCCTGGGGCTGGATGTCGCGAAAGGCAAGCGTGTGCGCGGTCTCGGCGACGGTGTCGTTCGGGATCTCGCCGCGCAGGATTTTCGCAAAGATGTTCTGATCGTCATAGGTATAGGCCATGTCACTCCTCAGTCGACAAAGAGGTATTCGGTGGACATCACGTCCAGGGCTTTCGCGCGATCCAATCCCAGAAACTCGGCCAACGGGCCAGCGTTTTCTTCCGGGTTTGCCTTTTCGCGGATGCGGTGAAACTCGGGGAAATTCTGGTCGCGGATCAATTCGGTTTCGCGGAACACGTCGTTCCGTATGGTGGGGACAAGCGTGCGGAAGGTTTCGGGTGCGGTGTGTTCCCCGGCCAATCCGACGCGCTTTGCGTGCCCGGCAAGATAGTCGTCGGTGTACTGACAGTCGATTTCCAACAGCCGCGTTTCGCTGCGGTCGGAATAGAAATCCTTGAAAAGGTCGAGGTTTACGGGATCGAGACAGATCATCAGCTGGTCCGTGTCGTAATAGTCGAACAGCATCCGCATGAGCGCGCGCCTGTGCCGCGTACGCTTGACCAGTGTCGCCTGGATGCCGCCGAGGTCGGGTAGTGGGGTCGCTTCTTCGTCGAAGAGATATTCGATAGAAGGCATGTTCGACACCGAACCGATGCGGTCCAGAAGCCGCTTGGCGACGTGCCATTTCTTGCAGGTGACGATCAGCAATCGGCGCTCGCGTCCGATGGTCGAGTCCTTCTCCCAGAAACGGGGCGCAAAACGTTCCCCGATCCGACCTTGCCCGGTGAGGAAGGTGAACAACCGCCGGCCTTCGTCCGAGATGCGGAATTTGACGCCGCGCTTGGGGTAAAGGTCGCCCAGCTTTTCCTTCAACTCCAGCGCCTCGGGGCTGATCTTGCGTGCAAAAAGATAGTCCTGGGCCAACAGCAGATCGTAGTGATCGTTGTAGAAAGTCACCGGCATTCCGTAGTCGGAAAACATCAGGAAAGTCAGTGTACGATTGTCGATCTCGTTTTCCGGCACAAGGTGCCGGACCAGCGTCTGAAAGAAGGTTTCGTCCGGGATCCAGGTCGTGCGGAAGAACCGCACCACGTCACGGCGGGTGGCGACGAATTCAAGGATCGCTTCCACCGTGGGGCGGCGCAGGCACCACCATTGGCTGCCGATCATCATCTGGATGTCTTCGGGCACCTTGCGGGTGATCCCGAGACGCTTTTGCAACTCGAAAGATGCATAGAACAACTTGGCCTGGCTGCGTTCGTTGAACCAGTGGCGATAGATCAGACGTTCTTCCTTGAAGCCGGTCTTGATCCAGTCGCTTTCAAAGAAGTCATAACTTTCAATATGATCGACGTCTCGGTTTTCCAGAAAAGCATGGGTATGCTCGGCAGTCTTGATGGGCATACAATCGCCCGACAGCATGTAGAAATGGGTGGCACGGGGAAAAGCCTCGACCGCGGCTTCCACGGCCTTAAGCGTGGCGTCGACAAGGCTCCATTCCCCCCAACCGCATTTGATCCGGGTCTTCGGGAAGGTGACGCCGGGGTTGTCGGCAAGCTCGGCGCGCAGAAGATCATAGTCGGCCTTTGGCGCACTGGCGTCGAAGTGAATCGCCATCTTGTCACCTGTCGCGGTCAATCGTCGGGCCTGGTCGACGATGGACTCGACGTTCTTGTGACACAAAAGAATGTACGCGATCTGCGCCAAGCGCCGCCCCCAAGCTGTCGATTGCCTCGGGAAAGGTGTAGTCGCTGCGAAGGATTGAAGAAACCTCTGAAGTTTGCTTTTTTCGCCACAAGGCCCGATTGCACGGATAGGGCGATTTTTTGAAAAGGTTTTCGCCAGATGGGGTTTCCCGGCACATGGATGACTGAAAGCGAAAGCGTCGTTTACCGCGTGGTGCCGAAATGCGCCTGCTCGACGATCGGTCAGATCATGTATTTTTCGGATCACGGCAGCTTTTACGATGGCGACATTCATGACGCCAAGGAGGGTCTGCACAAGTGGGCGCAGGAACGCAGCCACGGCCCGATCGAAGAAAATGTGCGCAACAAGGACACCTTTGCCTTCACCTTCGTGCGTAATCCTTACACGCGAATCCTGTCATCGTTCTTTGACAAGATTTGTGGGATCCAGCGAAACGGTCAGAGGTATCGCGGCAACCTCATTCCGCAGTTGGCGCAGAACTATGGGATCGACGTTGAAAGCGAATTCGATCAGGTCGCCATGTTCCGACGATTCTTGCTGTTCGCCCGCGATACGATCCGGTTTCGCAAGCCGATGGATCCCGACATTCACTGGTCGTCCATGTCGGGTCATATCTCGACCTTCATTGCCAATGGCGGGCGTTATGATCGCATCCTTTGGACCGAGAAGTTCGACGAAGGCATGGCCGACGTTCTGGCCCATGTTCCGGTCAAGGTGCCGGTCGATCTTGGTGCCATCCCGAGGTTCAACGAAAGCGAAGGCCATGGGCCGAAAAGAGCGCATCCTGTCGGCGCGTTTTTCGACGATCTGTCCAAGCACCTGATTTACGAAATGTACAAACGCGACTTCGAACTGTTTCGCTATGACTTTGAAAACCCCGACAATCCGAACCCCGTGGGAGAGATTGATCTGGACGAGGTCCACAAGAAGCTGGGCAGCTAGAATCGTTTTCGCGAATCGCCGCCTCTAGCTGCGGTGCGGCATGGCCCGGAAAGGTCCGGTCGGAAGAGTTTTCCACAGGGGTGGATACTTTTGTTATCCGAATTCAGCATATTAGTGCCGAGAAACAGCAAGTTTCCCCCCTAATAGATGTTCCGTGGTTCAGTCTTTCAGCCTATAGTCTCCGACAGCAAACGCCGAGAACGGCACATAAATAATTTATGCGGGGGGAGAGATGATACGTTCCGAACTGGTGCAGAAAATTGCAGATGAGAATCCCCACCTGTACCAACGAGATGTCGAGCGTATCGTCGGCACGATCTTCGAAGAAATCATCGACGCCATGTCTCGCGGCGACCGCGTGGAACTGCGTGGCTTTGGGGCCTTTTCGGTGAAGAAGCGGGATGCCCGTGTCGGGCGCAATCCGCGCACCGGCACCAGCGTTCAGGTCGACGAAAAGCACGTGCCGTTCTTCAAGACGGGCAAACTCTTGCGGGACCGACTTAACGGGAAATCCTGATGCGTCTCATCCGACTGCTTGTTCTGGCCATCATCGCGATCGTGCTTCTTGTGGTGGCCATGGCCAACCGCGATCCGCTGACAATCCGGATGCTGCCCGATGAACTTGCGCGTCTGGTTGGTGTGAACTGGGAAGTCACGCTGCCCGCCTTTGCCGTTCTGCTTGGGGCAATCGTCGTCGGGGTCGCCCTCGGGTTTGTCTGGGAATGGGTGCGCGAGCACAAGCACCGCGCAACCGCCGCGACCGAGGGCAAGGAACGGCGGCGGCTTGAGCGGGAAGTGAAGAAGGTCGCGCCTTCGGAAGACAAGGGCGACGATGTGCTGGCATTGCTTGAGGGCAGCCCGGCAACGCGCTAGACCCGGCGCATGACCACGGACATTCGAGTCAAGATCTGCGGGCTGAAGACGCCCGAGACAATCGCCGCTGCTGCCGAGGCGGGGGCGGCTTACGTCGGGTTCAACTTCTTTCCGAAGTCTCCGCGTTCGGTTCCTGTCGAGCTTGCACGAGAGCTTGCGCTGGAGGTTCCGCCGGGGGTTGCCAAGGTGGGCCTTGTGGTCGATGCGGATGGCTCCCGGTTGCAAGAGATCCTGGACGTGGTTCCGCTGGACATCATTCAGTTGCACGGCAGCGAAACGCCGGAGCGTGTGAAAGAGGTCCGCGCGGCATTCGGATTGCCGGTGATGAAGGCCATCGGAATCGCAAGTGCGGAGGATGTCGGCAGGATCGACGAATATGCCGGGGTCGCCGACATGCTGCTGATCGACGCCAAGCCGCCCAAGGATGGCCCCTTGCCCGGAGGGAACGGGGTGGCTTTCGATTGGCGGCTGATCGCGAACCGTCGCTGGAGCTTGCCATGGATGCTGGCCGGAGGGTTGACGCCCGAGAACGTCGGCGAAGCGATTGCCCTGACCGGTGCGCGCCAGGTGGACGTTTCGTCGGGCGTGGAATCCGCGCCGGGCGAGAAAGATGTGTCGCGCATCCGGGCCTTCCTGGGGGCGGTTTAGGCACCTTTCCCAGGTTCAGACCTACCGTCCGAACAGTTCTTCCAGAATGTTGATGATCACGCGCTCGGCGGTGTTGCCACCTGAGTTGCGGCGGCGTTGCGGCTGTTGTTGCACTTGCCGTTCAGCCACCTGTTCCGGCACAGCCATTGGCAATGGACGGACCGGCAGGTCTTTGTGAAGGCGCAGCATGGTTTCGCGCCAGATTTCGGCGGGCAAGCCGCCACCGGTCACGCCGGTCAATGGCGTGTTGTCGTCGTATCCCATCCAGACACCGGCCACGTAGTCGGCGGTAAAGCCGATGAACCAGGCGTCGCGGGCGGCCTGTGTCGTGCCGGTCTTGCCCGCGGCCGGTCGACCGTTCAGGCGCGCGCGCGTGCCGGTGCCGCGTTCGATGACCTGGCTCATCATATAGACCAGTTGTTGCGCGGCAGGTTCGGTGATGACACGTTCGCCGATGCCGCCTTCCTGTTCCAGAAGCGGCGTCTGTTCGCCTTTCAAGGTCAGTTCGATCAGCCCGTAGGGTTCGACCGAAGAGCCACCATTCAGGATGCCGGCATAGGCGCCTGTCATTTCCAGCAGTGTCGATTCCGAGGTTCCAAGGGCAAGGGCGGGGCCAACGGCAAGGTCGCTTTCAAGGCCGAAATCGGCGGCGATGTTGACCACCGCCTCGCGGCCCACCCGTTCGAAAACCTTGACGGCGGGGATGTTGCGCGATTGGGCCAGGGCCTGGGTCAGGGTCATTACGCCTTTGTAATCGCGGGTATAATTCTCGGGGCACCATTGGCCCGAGCCGGGAACGTCAAGGCACAGGGGTTCGTCCGTGACCCGCGTGTTGGGGCCATATCCAAGATCGAGGGCTGCGCCAAAGACGAAAGGCTTGAAGGCCGAACCGGTCTGACGCTTTGCCTGGATCGCGCGGTTGAACTGCCCCGCAACACCCCTGAACTTGCGCCCGCCGACCATTGCGCGGACCGCGCCGTCAGCGCTCATCACCACGATGGCGGCCTGGGCTTTTGACCCTTCCTTGACCTTGTTGTCGAAGATGTATTGCAGGGCCTCTTCGGCAGAAGTCTGGATGTTCTGGTCGAAGGTCGTGCGGATGATGACGTCTTCGGTGGTTTCGCCGGTCAGGAAGTTGGGGCCAAGGTCCATCACCCAATCGGCAAAGTAACCGCCCGCGCGGGCCTCGGCGGCGGCGGAAAGCTGGGCGGGGTTCTGTTGGGCGTCGGCGGCTTCGGCGGTCGAAAGATAGCCCTGTTCCTGCATCAGCCGGATGATCGTTGCTGCACGGTCGCGGCTGCGTTGCAGATCGGCGGTCGGGGCATAACGGCTGGGCGCTTTCAGAAGCCCGGCCAGCATTGCGGCCTCGGCGGGCAGGACTTCGTTTGCGGAAAGGCCGAAATAGCGTTGTGCGGCAGCTTCGAACCCACGTGCGCCTGCGCCGAGATAGGCGCGGTTCAGGTAGATCGTGAGAATGTCGTCCTTGGAATACCGCAGCTCCATCGCCATCGCATAGAGCGCTTCCTTGACCTTGCGGACAAGCGTGGTGCGGCGGCAGTCGGCCTCGAACTCGGCCTCGGTCATGCCACTGTCGGCGCTGTAGTTGTTACCGAGGCAAAGCAGTTTGGCGGTTTGCTGGGTGATGGTCGAGCCGCCGTGGCCAGAAAGCGGGCCGCGGCCTTCGGAGAGGTTGATACGCACGGCACTGGCGATGCCACGCGGCGAGATGCCGAAATGACCGTAGAATCGCTTGTCCTCGGTCGCGATGACGGCGTTTTTCAGGTGCGGGGAAACGGTTTCAGCGGTGATCTGGCCGCCGAATTGTTCGCCCCGCCAGGCAAAGACCGCACCGTCGCGGTCCAGAAGTGTGACCGACCCGCGCGAGCGCCCGTCCAGCAGTGCCGTGACGGGGGGCAGGGTGGCGGTATAGAACAGGACGGCACCGGCAATCGCCAATGTTACAAGGGCTGTGACGCGCCAGCCGATGCCCCACACCAACCGTGTCACCAGCCGGAAAAGCCAGACAATCGGGTTGCGCGACCGAGCCTTGGGGGCCGGTTTCCGGGCGCGTGTTTTCGCCTTTGTCCTTGGTTTGGTCTGCGAACGTTTGTCCGCGACCAGTGATGGTCGTTTGTTTTTCGACCCGCTCATTTATCCGGTCCGATTTTTCCTGCCTGAAGGCCAGACTAGACGGCTTTGCTGGCGATGTGGAGCGATTATCAACGTTTGGGCGGCGTGGATTGTTCCGGGAGTGCCGTTTCCTTGCGTCAATTTTCTGAGAACTTCGGCGAGGATGGGGAAGTTCGGGCCGTGCGTATTTGAAAAGCGGTGAAGGAGGGCGGGATGGAAGAGCGACGTGGGGGGTGTTTGTGTGGCGCCGTGACCTATCGGGTGACGGGGGCGATGCGGCCCGTTGTGGCCTGTCATTGCACCCAGTGTCGAAAGACCAGCGGGCATCATGTGGCGGCGACCTCGGCACCGCGCGGGGCAGTCGAGATTGAGGGCGAGGTGACCTGGTATCGCTCGTCAGAGACGGCGCGGCGCGGGTTCTGTGGCAGGTGCGGTTCGAACCTGTTCTGGGATGGGGTCGGGGCGAATTTGTCGATATTTTCCGGGACCTTGGATGGTGCGACCGGGTTGGAACTGGCGGGCCACATTTATTGCGATGACAAGGGCGATTACTACCGGATTGCAGATGGGACGCGGCAGGTCGGCGAGTATGATCCCGCTTTGACGACCATGGTGTCAGATCAGGAGTGAGGCGGCGCCTTCGAGCTTCAGGAGAGCGACCTTTTTCTCGATGCCGTCGGGGGCGGAGAAACCGCCGAGGTTGGTGGCTCCGGTGACGCGGTGGCAGGGGATGAGGATGGCGATGGGGTTGGCACCGCAGGCCTGGCCGGCGGCCTGGGCAGAGATCTTGAGGGTCTTGGCTACTTCACCGTAAGTCCTTGTTTCACCGTAAGGAATGGTGAGAAGCGCGTCGAGGAATCGCTGTTGGCTGGCGGTGGCTTTCGGGGCAAGCGGGAGCGTGAAGCGGGTCAGGTCGCGCTGGAAGTAGCGGGCAAGTTGGCTTTCCGCTTCCAGCAAAAGCGGTGTGTTGTCAGTGGCTTGCCCGCCCCAAGAGAGCGCGGTGATCGCGCCGTTTTCTTCGGTCAGCGTCAGGGGGCCGAGGGGGCTGTCGGTGGTGCGTGCTGGCATTAACCATTGTTTTGCGACGAAACGAGGCGAAAAGGCAACGTCGGTATCACGTCGGTATCACGTCGGTATCGCGTCGGTATCGCGTCGGTGAAGCCACCGGCGACGAAACGGGCGGCAGGTCGAAACCGGCGTTCGGTCATCATTCCTGCGGAAGGGTTAACGGCGTCGTTTGAGCGAGATCAGCGCCGTGGCGGTGGCGAGGGCGATCAGCGCGGCGAGGGCGGTTTTCGTGACCGGTTCCATCGTGCCTTCGATCAAAAGCGCATGGCCTGCAGTGCCGATGACGATGATGACCGCCAAGGCAGCGTGAGCGGCCCGCCATGTGCGCGGCCTGCTGCGCAATCTTCGACGCAAAGCCGCCCAGAGTGCGGAGGCAAAGAGCGCCCACATGGCGATGACGCCGAAAGGGGAAAAGAGTGTGGGCGCGGTGAAGGTCAGGGCGTCGATGATGTCGGGCGGGCTGGTGATCCAGAGACCTGCCACGTGGAGGAGGACGGCAAGGACTATGGCGGTGCCGGTCCATTGGTGGATGCGGCGGGCGCTCGGGGGCGCGAGGCCGGGCAGGAAGTTGGCGGCAAGAAGTGGTTGCAGGAGGAGCAGCGCCATCGCGACGATGCCCGCAAAGCCCGCGAGGATATAGACGGGTTGCCGCCACGCGAGGTAGGGGCTGAAGGCTGCGGCGACCACCGGGACAGTCATGGCGATCAGGAGCGCGGCCCAGATCAGGGCGGTGCGCCGGTTCGGTCGTTTGCGCGGTGCCAATCCTGTCAGGCGGGTTGCAGCACGAAATGGGCGCTGAGGCTGGTGTCGCGGGCGCTGGACATGCGCGGGCGCAGGAAGACGGTTTTGAAATCGCCGCTGTCATAGGCAAGGTGGCCGTGGGGCTGGCCCAGGGCCGGAACGATCTGTGGCATTTCCAGCCGGAACTCGCCCTTGGCGTTGGTCAGGGTTGCGCCGTGACTGTGCGGGTCGCGTTCATGGCCTTCGGTGGTATGTGCCCAGATCTGGATGCGCTGATTGGCCAGCGGCGCGCCATCGCCCGCGCGGCGGACCGTGCCCGTCATCCAGAAGCCGCCGCCGCCGATCCGGTCGACGATGGGGGCGCCGGGGCGATAGTTGTTCGCCCCGCCGCGCATAGAGGGGGTCGGGTCGAGACCGGCGGCGCGGGCGGGCAAAAGGCCGGTCGCCGTGACAAGGGCGGCGGTTC
The DNA here is from genome assembly GCA_965228905.1 of Paracoccaceae bacterium. Classification (GTDB taxonomy): domain Bacteria; phylum Pseudomonadota; class Alphaproteobacteria; order Rhodobacterales; family Rhodobacteraceae; genus CALKXV01. Next base: position 231,200 of record CBDDII010000002.1, read on the forward strand.
CGGCAGTCAGAAGCGTGCGTCGTGTGTGCAGGATGCGGGTCATCGGAATATCCAATCGAACAGTCGCTTTGCCCCTGTTTAGCGCAAGATCGCCCGAAGTTCATGACACGGCTTCGTGAGGCGGCGGGTTATGGCCCCGAGGGGGCATCATTCGGTTGCGCCGATGTCGTCCAGCGCCTTTTGCAGCGACATGCGGTCGAGCGCAGCGAAGGGCAGCGAAGTGAAGGCGATGATGCGGTTTCTCAATGCGCCGTAGGCCTGTTGGAAGGCGATGCTTTTTTCCGCGTCAGAGCCTTCGGCCTTGACCGGATCGACCATGCCCCAATGGGCGCTGATCGGCTGGCCCGGCCAGGGTGGGCATTCTTCGTTGGCGGCCTGGTTGCAGACGGTGAAGACGAAATCGAAGTCCAGTGCATCGTCGCCCTGAAATTCAGTCACGTTTTTGGAGCGCAGGGAGGATGTGTCGTAGCCCTTGGAGGTCAGCACATCGAGCGCGAAGGGGTTGAGTTCGGACCCCGGTGTCGTGCCTGCAGAGTAGGCTTCGAAACGGTCGCCGGCCTCTTTCGTCAGGATCGATTCGGCAAAGATCGAGCGGGCGGAATTGCCGGTGCAGAGGAACAGCACCTTGTATTTGTTGGATGTTTTCGGGGCGAGGGGGAGGGTGCCGCAGACCTCGGGGCGGCCACGGCAGCAGTCGATCAGCAAGTAGTCCAGCGTGTCTTTCATGGATTGGACGTTGGCGGAATAGCGGAGCGAGGTTCCCGCCCGTTCCTGCGTGACAAGATCGGCCTTCATCAGGGCCGAGACATAGGTGGAAAGCGTGTTGGGTTTCAGGGACAGCGCCGTTGCAATCTCGGTCGCGGGCACCTTGTCGGGGTAGCGGCGCATCAGCAGGCGGAACACCGAGAGGCGTTGCGGGTGGCCGAGGGTGGCGAGGCGGTTTGGTGCACTTGATTCCATAATTCATGAATAAGTGAATTAATAGGGCTTGGCAACAGGTTTGATGGTGTGTGGTGCGGCAAAAGGAAAAGGCGCGGCACCGTTCGGGATGCGGCGCCTTTCCGCGTGATTTGGTCGCTCAGAGTGCTGGTGTGATCTGGTCGAGCGCCTCGCTGCAACGCGCACAAGTGCCCGGATGTTTGTGCGAGCCGACGTCGGGCAGAATTTTCCAGCAGCGTTGGCATTTGTCGCCCTCGGCGGTTTCGAAGACCACGCCGACGCCGTCGGTTTCCGGCAGGCGGAAGGCTTCGGCGGGGGCGGGATCGGCGGTGACCGCGATTGCGCTGGTGATGCAGATGTCGGCGAAATCGACCGTTTTCAGGGCGGCGATCACGTCCTTGTCTTCGATATGCACGACAGGCGCAGCTTCGAGCGAGGCACCGATCACCTTGTCGCGGCGCTGTACCTCAAGTGCGGCCGTGACAACGCGGCGGGTGCGGCGGATGCCGGACCATTTGGCGGCGAGCGGTTCGTCCAGCCAGTCGGCGGGGGTGACGGGCATGTCGGTCAGGTGGACCGAACTGTTTTCGCCGGGCATGCGTTCGAGCCAGACTTCTTCCATCGTGAAAACAAGGACCGGGGCGAGCCAGGTGGTCAGCCGATGGAACAGAAGGTCGAGCACCGTGCGGGTGGCGCGGCGTTCGGGGCTGTTTTCGGCATCGCAGTAGAGTGTGTCCTTGCGGATGTCGAAGTAGAAAGACGAGAGGTCGGCGTTGGCAAAGTCGAAAACCTCGCGGAAGACGCCCTGGAAGTCGTAGGCGGTGTAGCCTTTCCGGACCTTGTGGTCGACTTCGGCCATGCGGTGGAGGACCCAGCGTTCCAACTCGGGCATGTCGTCGGGATCGACTTTTTCGTCGTCGGAGAAGCCGGCGAGGTTGCCGAGGACGAAGCGCATGGTGTTGCGCAAGCGGCGGTAGCTGTCGGCGACGCCTTTCAGGATCTCGGGGCCGATGCGCTGGTCGCCGGTATAGTCGGTTTGCGCGACCCAGAGGCGCAGGATGTCGGCGCCGTATTGCTTGACCACCTCGTCGGGGACGATGGTGTTGCCGAGGGATTTCGACATCTTGTTGCCCTTTTCGTCCAGCGTGAAGCCGTGGGTCAGCACGCCGCGATAGGGGGCGCGGCCGTTGGTGCCGCAGGATTGCAGAAGGGACGAGTGGAACCAGCCGCGGTGCTGGTCGGTGCCTTCGAGGTAGAGGTCGGCGATGCCGTCTTCGGAGCCGTCTTCGCGGTCGCGCAGGACGAAGGCGTGGGTGGAGCCTGAATCGAACCAGACGTCGAGGATGTCGAAGATCTGGTCGTAGTCGTCGTGGTTGACGTCATTTCCGAGGAAGCGTTCCTTGGCCCCGTCCTTGTACCAGGCGTCGGCGCCTTCGGCCTCGAAGGCTTCGAGAATCCGGGCGTTGACGGTTTCGTTGCGCAAAAGGAAATCGTCGTCGGTGGGCAGGGCACCTTTCTTGACGAAGCAGGTCAGCGGGACGCCCCAGGCGCGTTGGCGCGACAGCACCCAGTCGGGGCGTTGTTCCATCATGGAATAAAGGCGGTTGCGGCCTGACTTGGGCGTCCATTTGACGTTGTCGATCTCGGTCAGGGCGCGTTCGCGGATGGTTTCGCCGAACTGGTCCTGACCGTCGCCGACGGGTTTGTCGATGGCGGCGAACCATTGAGGGGTGTTGCGGTAGATGATCGGGGCCTTGGAGCGCCAGCTATGGGGATAGCTGTGCTTGATCTTGCCGCGAGCGAGAAGGCCGCCCACCTCGACCAGCTTGTCGATGACGGCCTTGTTGGCGTCGCCTTCGCCGCCCTTGCGGGAAAGGATGTACTTGCCGCCGAAGAAGGGCAGGTTTTCGCGGAAGGAGCCATCGTCCATCACGTTGTAGGTGATGACCTCGGCCAACTCGCCCCGGTCGCGGAAGAGTTCGTATTCTTCCATCCCGTGGGAAGGGGCGCAGTGGACGAAGCCGGTGCCTTCCTCGTCGGTGACGAAGTCGGCCGCAAGGAATTTGCGGGGGGCGTCCCATTCGCCTTCGGCGCCTTCGGTGTTGGCGAGGGGGTGCGATAGCTTGAAACCAGCAAGCATATCCGTCGGCACTGGAAGTAGTCTTTCAAAGCCAATAACTCTTGCTTTGGACATCACGTCCTCGACGAGTTTGTCGGCAAGGATGAACTTGTCGCCCACCTTCGCCCAACACTCATCCGGTGTTTCCGTGACTTCTACAAGTGTATAGGTGTAGTCGTCACCGAAAACGACGGCCTTGTTGGACGGGATCGTCCAGGGCGTTGTCGTCCAGATCACCACGCTTGCATCGACAAACTTGGATTTGATGTCGTCAAGGTTGTCTGAATAGCCATTTGCCGCGAGAAGCTCGTCGTCGAAATCACTAACTCTGAACTTCACCCAGACCGTGAAACTTTCCTTGTCGTGGTATTCGACCTCGGCCTCGGCCAGTGCGGTCTGTTCGATAGGCGACCACATCACGGGCTTGGAGCCTTGATACAAGGTGCCGTTCATCAGGAATTTCTGGAATTCCTCGGCGATAACACGCTCGGCGTGGAAATTCATCGTCAGGTAGGGATCGGCCCAGTTGCCGGTGACGCCGAGGCGCTTGAATTCCTCGCGCTGGATGTCGACCCAACCTTCTGCAAAGGCGCGGCATTCCTGGCGGAATTCGACGACATCCACGTCGTCCTTGTTCTTGCCCTTTTTTCTGTACTCTTCTTCGATCTTCCATTCGATGGGCAGGCCGTGGCAATCCCAGCCGGGGATATAGCGGGCGTCCTTGCCCATCATCTGTTGGCTGCGCACCACCATGTCTTTCAGGATCTTGTTCAACCCGTGGCCGATGTGGAGGTGGCCGTTGGCGTAGGGCGGGCCATCGTGGAGCGTGAAGGGCGCACGGCCCTCTTTTTCGCGCAGGCGGTCATAGACGCCGATGTTCTGCCAGTGTTCCAGCCATGCGGGTTCGCGCTTGGGCAGACCGGCGCGCATGGGAAACTCGGTGACGGGCAGTTTCAGGGTGTTCTTATAGTCGGGCGTATTCGGTGTATCGGCACACATGGAACGTGTCCTTGGAAGTCATGGATGTGTCAGTGAGGGGCGGCGGAGAAACTCAACGCCATTGTCCCGGCGGCCCATGTCTCAGAGCGCCGGGCCTGTAATTCGAATGATGACGCATATCCGAGTCATTGGGCGCTTATAGGTCCGCACCCCCAGCAGGACAAGGCGCATTAGAGCGCCTTCATTGATTTCTGAATCAAGGACGTCGCTCTAACTCATTGATTTGCCGCGATGTCCGAGCCGGAAATCGTTTCCGATTTCCTCGCCATCGCTCTAGACGCGAAATAACGTTCCGGCGAAATAGGCGATTGTGGCCGCTGCCCCGCCGATGGCCAGGGTTTCCAGCCCCGAGCGCCACCAGGGGGCGAGCGACCATTTGGATTTCGCCGCCCCGATGCCAAAGAAGGTCAGGCCGGTGAGGGTGATCGAGACCTGGAATGGGTTATCGAGGCCGAGGATATAGGGCGCGAGGGGGGCCATCCCCGCGACGAGGAAGGCGACGAAGGTTGCGAGGGCCGCGCGAAAGGGGTGCGGGTCGACCGGGGAGAGCCCGTATTCGTCGACCAGCATCATGTTGATCCAGCTTTCGCGGTCTTTCGCGATGGCCTCGGTCGCGGCGTCCAGCACGTCGCCCTTGAGGCCCTTTGCGGCGAGGATCGCGCGAAGTTCGGCCTTTTCGCCTTCGGGGACAAGGTTGATGTGGCGTTCCTCGATTGCGCGGATGCGGCGTTTGTCGTCACGCTCGGCCTTGGTGCCGGAGTAGTTCCCGGCGGCCATGGAAAACCCGTCGGCCAGGACGTTGGCGATGCCAAGGGCGATGATGACGCGGGTTGAGAGATCGGCGCCGACGACGCCTGCGACAATGGCAAAGGTCGTGACCGCGCCGTCAAGCGCGCCGTAGACCAGATCGCGCAGGTGGTTGGGGCGGGCGGGCGCGTTGATGCGCGACGCGATGGCGGCGGGATCGTGGCTGTGTTCTTCCATGGGGGCAGGATTGCACGGGGTGCGGTTGTCTTCCATGACATAGGGCAAGGTTTGGTGCCGGTCTGAGGGTATTTGTGCCTATGCGTGGCGCTCGCGTCTGTCCGGGGACGGTCGGGGCGACCCGCGCCGATCACCGGCCTTGGCCTTTTGCCGGTACATGGCGGCATCCGCGGCCGCGGCGAGCTTTTCGGCCGTTGTGTCGGTGCCAGAGCCAAAGGCAAGGCCGACGGAGGCACCGACCTCAAGCATCTGGCCTTCGTGGCATACCGGAACCTGCAACTGGTCGCGTAGGGCGCTGGCAAGGGTTTCGACCGCGACTTCGTTCGTGGCGTTGCGGACCAGAACGGCAAATTCATCGCCGCCAAGACGCGCCACACCCCCCTTGCCAGCGATGTCTTCGATCCGGCGGGCCTGTTCGACAAGAACCGCGTCCCCTGCCTGGTGGCCGTAGCGGTCGTTGATCGGTTTGAACCGGTCAAGGTCGATGGCCAGAACCGCGGTTGCCGGATCGAAGCCGAGGGAATCCAGCAGTGCCTCCTTAAAGGCGCGGCGGTTCAAGAGGCCGGTCAGCGCGTCGTGGCTGGCAAGGAAATCAAGTTGTTTCAACCTTTGTTCGGCCATGTAGCGGGCGTGACCGAAGGCCTTGCGATTGTGTTCCTTGGATTTCAGCACCTCGACCATGTTGCCGGCCCAGAACAGGCCGATGATGGCAAGGATTGCCTTGTCGGCGGTGGCATAGGGTTGAAACGGGCCGGGATGGGCCGTTGCCACGCCGATGAGCGTCAGGATGGAGATGCCCATGGCCGTGCCCCAGCCAAGCATTACGATCGAGGAATGCGCGCCGACGATGTGGATTGCCATGCCGGTCATCCAGAGGAACCCGGAAAACTGGGCGGCCTGGCTGGGCTGTTGCATCAGGAGCGTGCCGGGAAGGCCGTAGGACACGACGGAGGTGCTGATGAGACACACAACGACGGCGGTGCGAAAGTGTCCGATTTCAACACCTTCGCCGGATGTGGCCCGACGCAGGACATGAGTGGAGGTTTCGTAGAACAGGATCAGCAAGAGGCAGGTCAGCGCGCTTTGCAGACCGGCGTAGAAAGCCAGGGTCGAAAGGATCAGGGTGCTTGTGATGGCGCGTTTGGGCGCATCCCGTCTGGAGATGACCAAAACGAGGCGGATTTGCACGCTGGCATATTTGAAGGCGTCTGAAATCACGCGGCACCTCTTGCATGCTCCGCGTCGCATATTTGTTTGAAGGTCGGGTTAACGGGCCTTGTGGCGCTCTGATCCGATGTGGCATTCGTGGCGGGCGAATGACTGGAGGCCTTCATGTTTGACGACCAGAAAAACCGTGCCAGTGCCTGGTTTCGAGCCTTGCGGGACGAGATCGTTCAGGCGTTCGAGGCTGTCGAGGATGCGCATGAGGGGCCGGGCAGCGATGGCGTTGCGCCGGGCAAGTTCGAGGTGACCGAGACGAAGCGGGCGTCTGACGATGGGTCGGACGCCGGTGGCGGGTTGATGAGCGTGATGCGCGGTGGTCGCGTGTTCGAAAAGGTCGGGGTGAACGTCTCGGCGGTTTACGGCACCCTGGGCGAGCGGGCGCAAAAGGCGATGGCGGCGCGGGGCGTGCCGGGGATGGAAAGCGATCCGAGGTTCTGGGCCAGTGGGATTTCGCTGGTGGCGCATATGCAGAACCCCCATGTTCCAAGCGTTCATATGAACACGCGGATGTTCTGGACGCCGGGGGCCTGGTGGTTTGGCGGCGGGTCGGATCTGAACCCCTGCATTGAGTATGACGAGGACACGGGCGATTTTCACGGCGTGTTGCAGGCCCATTGCGATGTTCATGGCGCGGAGATCTATCCCCGGCTGAAGGCCTGGGCGGACGAATATTTCTTTGTGCCGCACCGGGGCAGGGCGCGGGGCGTCGGGGGGATTTTCTATGACGATTGGAACACCGGCGACTGGGAGGCGGATTTCGCTTTTACCCAGGACGTGGGCCGCGCATTTTCCAAGGCTTACCTGCCGCTGGTCGAGCGGCGGCGGAACACGGAATGGAGCGCGGTGGACAAGAACACACAGCTTGTCCACCGGGGGCTTTATGCGGAATACAACCTTGTTTACGACCGGGGCACCAAGTTCGGGCTTGAGACCGGACACAATGCCGATGCGGTGCTGATGAGCCTGCCGCCGTTGGCCAAGTGGGTGTGACGCGACAATCCGGTTCGCACCCACGTAACGGGATGTTGCCCCGGACTTGATCCGGGGCCTCTCTTGCGAGTCGAGGTCCCGGATCAAGTCCGGGACAGCAGGCACGTGCGAAAGGGCGAAACGACCTAACTGGTGCGGGTCAGCCCATAGGCGACCGCGCCAATTCCGAGGAAACAGCCGAGCCAGTACGTCGCGACCTTTACGCGGCTGTGACGGCGACGGGGTGTCTCGGCCACCTTGACAGGCTCTGCCGCCTCGGGTTCGGCCTGGGCTGTTGCGGGGGCTTCCGCTTCGTTCGCGGCGCGTTCGGCGTCGTCTGCTATGATCCGGCGCAGTTCTTCGCGCAAACCGTCGTGGGACGGTTCCAGGATCTTCGGCGTTTCGACGGACACATTTTCCATGAAATCCTCGCGACCAATTCGTGCTTCGGCGCGGCGCGCCCTCGCGACTGCGATCTGATTGGCCAGACCGCGTTGACGTTCCGGCCGGAGTTCAACTGTGCCTTTGGCCATCGGCCCGGCATCCTTGTCACCACGCATATTGTTCCCCCAAACAATTACGGGCGTCACGATAAGTGACTTCGGGGAAATCCCCAAGGAAACGAGCCGTTTACGTTTCGTCAACTACGAAGGGCGGGCAGGCCGATGCCGGTTGCCTCGAACCCGCCGTCGGCGGCGATGCACTGGCCGGTGATGTAACTGGCGCGGTCGGAGCAGAGAAAGACGATGGCCTCGGCAATCTCGCGTTCCGAGCCATAGCGGTTGAGCGGGATGGCGTCGTGATAGGCGTCGATGATCGCTTGCGAATGCACGGCCATGGCGAGTTTCGTGCGCACGGGGCCGGGGGCGACGACGTTGGCGCGGATGCCGTATTCGCCAAGTTCGGCGGCCTGTTGCAGGGTCAATTGAACGACACCGGCCTTTGACGTGCCATAGGCGACGCGCAGGGTCGATGCCCTGAGGCCTGAGATCGAGGCGATGTTGACGATGGCGCCTTTGGTTTCCTTGAGCGCAGGCGTGGCGGCCTGGGTACAGAGGAACGGGCCGTCAAGGTTGGTTTCCATGACGGTTTTCCAGCGTTCGAAGGTGGTTTCCTCGATCGGGCCGAAATCGGCGACGCCTGCGTTGTTCACAAGGGCGTCGACCTGCCCGAAGTGGTTCAGCGTTTCTTCCACCATGCCGTGAACCGAGGCGGGATCGGAGACGTCACAGTCGATGCCGTGGACGTTGTCGAGCGAGGTGACGGCGTCGGCCAGTGCTTCACTGTCGCGGTCGATCATGGCGACTTGCCAGCCTTCTTCCAAAAAGAGCTTGGTGGTGGCAAGGCCGATGCCGCGGGCGGCACCGGTGACGATGGCTGTTTTCATGCAGGTTCGCTTTCCGGTTCGGGGCCGCCAAGGGACTGGATGCGCAGGGCTGCGACCCAGATGGCGGTGATGATGACGCTGATGATCCAAGCGCCGGATGTGAAGGCGGCGACAAGGGCCATGAAGAGGGTGAAGGAGGTGATCATCGCCGCGACATCGCGGAACCCGTCGGCGGTGATGGCGACAAGGACGATGGCGGTGAGGATGCCCGCGATCACCGCCGAGGCGATGAGCACGGTCAGCGGCGCGAAACCGCCTTCGGTGAGGGCGGAAAACAGGCTCCACGGTCCGGTCGGTTCGATGGAGCCAGTACGTTCCAGCACCCAGAAGGCCGCGATGACGGCGATGGCGATGGAAACCGGTGCGCCGATGCGGCGATGATACCAGTCGTAGCGGCCGAAGAGTACGGCGAAGGTCAGGAAGGCGGCGGCGATGACGGCGAGTTGTCCGATTTCCACGCCGATGTTGAAGCCGATCAGCTTGGCGACGAAGTTGTCGGCACCAAGGCCGAAATCCCTCAGCACGCTGGCAAAGCCCAGGCCGTGCAGCAGGCCGAAGCAGAAGACGACGACGGGCCGCCAGGGCGGCAGCTTGCGGGCAAACACGTTTTCGATGCCGACATAGACGATCGAGGCGGCGATCAGGGGTTCGACGATGTCGGGGGACAGCTGGATGATTTCCAACGCGCCGAGCGCGAGCGTGACGGTATGGGCAAGGGTGAAGGCGGTGACCTGCCACAGAAGGGGGCCGATCCTGAGTGCCAGGAAGAAAAGGCCGAGGACAAAGAGGATGTGATCCAGCCCCTGCGGTACGATATGGTCGAAGCCGACGCTGACATAGCTGACGAGGGCCGCGACAAAACCCTGTTCGACGCCGCCTTGGCGGGGGATCGGATCGGATATCTGGCCGGGGGTCAGCAGGGCGGCATAGCCGTTTTCAATGGTGCGCTGGCGGACGATCAATTCGCCGAGGTCGCTGGTCCAGCCGATGGTGATCGGCGCGTCATCTGCCGGAAGGGGAACGGCGAGGGTGATGGTGGAGGTGCGCGGAAGCTCGATATTGCCGACCTCGGGGATCGAGACGTCGGTCAGTTCGGGGGCGAGGGCTGTCTCGCCCGCCCGGAAGGTGAGTTTTTCCGACAGGTTGGGCCATGCGGTGCGGAAGGCCTGCTCCATTTCCTCGGGGGGGAGGGCGCGCAGGCGCATGTATTCGTCTTCGCGGTCGGAGAGGTTGGTGTCTTCGAGGTTTTCGAGGTCGATGCCCGCGATGGGGGCTTCGAGCATCCATTCGAGGTAGACATCCATGGTGTCGGGCTGAACCTCGATGTCCATTATGGCCGGGTTGATCTCGTGCGCTCGCACAGCCGTGATGGTCATCAGGGTTGACAGGAGGGCGGCCAGAACCACCCTTGAAGCGAATAACCTTGAAAGAAGACTTGTCATGCGAACCACCCTTTTGATTGCCACCTGCATGGCATGTATTGCGATTTCCGCCAAGAGCCATGAATTCTGGATAGATTCCGAGGATTACCGGATCGCGCCGGGCGACAGTGTGGTGGCGCGGTTGCGTGTGGGGACCGAATTCGAAGGGTCGGAGCAGGCTTATATCCCGCGGAATTTCAAGCGGTTCGATTATGTGCAGGGGGCTGTCGTCAGTGAGGTGCCGGGCGTTGTCGGGGATCGTCCGGCGGCGAATTTCGCGGTCGAAGATGAAGGGTTGCTGGTGCTGGTGCATCAGACAAAGGATCTGAGCCTGACCTGGGATTCCTGGGAGGATTTCGAGGGGTTCGTGCGGCACAAGGATGCGGGTTGGGTGGTCGATGAGCATCTGGCGGCGGGTGACAGCAAGGATTCGGTGCGAGAGGTCTATTCGCGTTATGCGAAGTCGCTGGTGGCCGTGGGCGATGGCAGGGGCAGTGATCTGATTACCCAAATGACGACCGAGATTGTTGCACTTGAAAACCCTTACACCGATGACTTGTCGGACGGGTTCAAGGTGGCGGTGCTTTACAAGGGCAAGGTACGCCCGTCGGCGCAGGTGGAGGTGTTCGAACGGTCTTCGCAGGGAGACGTGCGGATCTTCACGGTGGCGACAAATTCGTTCGGGGTGGCCAATGTGCGGGTGAAGGCAGGGCACCAGTACATGCTGGATTCGGTGGTTCTGCGTCGTCCGCTGGAGCAGCCGTCGTCCGGGGAGCCTTATGCCTGGGAAAGCCTCTGGGCGAACCTGACGTTCGAAGTTCCGGAATAGTCAGTCGAAAACCTCGGGGTCGTAGGACACACCGGTCAAGTAAAGCCCATCAGGCGGAGCGACGGGGCCGCAGGCGGCGCGGTCTTTTGCCTCTAGCGCGGATTTTACATCCGCTTCTGACCATGTGCCTGCGCCGACACGTTCCAGCGTGCCGATGATCGAGCGGACCTGGTTGTGCAGGAAACTGCGGGCGCGGAGCGTGGCGCGGATTTCGATGCCGGCGGGGTAGGGCCGGGTTTCAAAGCTGATTTCATCCATCGACTTCACCGGGCTTTTCGCCTGACACATGGTAGAGCGGAAGGTGGTGAAATCATGTTTGCCGACGAGATGCTGCGCGGCCTCGGCCATGGCCGTGACATCAAGGTCGTGGCGAACCGCCCAGATTTGCCCCGCGTCATGCACAAGCGGCGCGCGGCGGGCGACCATGCGGAAGAGGTAGCGCCGTTCGATGGCAGAAAAACGCGCGTGCCAGTCGTCATCGACGCGAACGCAGGCCGTGATGGCGACGGGGTCGGGTTTCAGGTGGAAATTGAGGGCTTCGGAGAGGCGGAACGGCTCCCATTCGCGCTGCATGTCGCAATGGGCGACCTGCCCGATGGCATGGACGCCAGCGTCGGTTCGACCGGCTGCGGCGATGGAGGGAACGTCGGATTCCAGCCGCGACAGGGCCTGTTCGACCGCGCCCTGGACCGACGGGACGTGATTCTGGCGCTGCCAGCCCGAGAAGGGGCGGCCGTCATATTCTATCCTGAACGCGTAGCGGGGCATGGGGTGGCCTTAGCGGGCGGCGCGGGGAAGCGCAATATGGGCGCATTTACGCGAAGCAAAACAGAGGTTTACTTTACGACGCGAGTCTGCACTTTCTCTGCACAACCAGAGCGAGCCATCTGCACTTGAATGTTGTCTATTTTAATCAAGGCACGCATATCTCCACGCCGGGGAACATTGTCCCCTCGTTCCCCGGCTGGTACGCTCATACCCTCTCACGCCTCTCACTTTTGTTCTTGGTACCCTTCTTCACCTTCCAGCGACCGACAGAGATATGAGCAACCAGACAATCCTAGTCGTAGACGACGATCCCCAAATTCGTGACATCCTGAGCATGGCGCTTGAGCGTGCCGGGTTTGATGCCGTGATTGCGCGCGACGGCGCCGAAGGGCTGGCGCAGGCGCGTGCGGTCAATCCTTCGCTGGCCGTGCTTGATATTGGTCTGCCCGAGATGGACGGGCTGGAACTGTGCAAGGCGATCCGGCGCGACAGCGATCTGCCGATCGTTTTCCTGACGGCCCGCGATGACGAGGTTGACCGCATTCTTGGGCTGGAACTGGGCGGTGACGATTACGTCACCAAGCCGTTCAGCCCGCGCGAGTTGGTTGCACGGGTGCGTGCGATCCTGAAACGGGTCGGCGGGCCTGCGCAGGCCCCGGTGGAAGAGGCCGGAAAGTTGCAAATCGGGCGCTTGTCGCTGGTGCCGGAGAGCCATGTCTGCAAGGTGGACGATACCGGCGTCACGCTGACCTCGACCGAAATCACGATCCTTGGCAAGCTGATGTCGCGACCGAAACAGGTGTTCAGTCGTCCCGCGTTGGTCGATGCGATCTGGGGGCCGGGGATGGTGGTGAGCGACCGGACCCTGGACAGTCACTTGCGCAACCTGCGTTCGAAACTGGCCGAGGCGGGATGCCCTGACGCAATCGAGACCCTGCATGGCGTGGGGCTCAGGATGGGACCGTGTCAAGGTACGTAGCTCCGAAATGGCGACCGCCTTTGATGCTGGTGCTGGGCGGGTCGCTTTTGGCGATCCTTGTCCTGCCGATCTATGCCGCGCTGATCGCAGATATTCTGACCCCTTTGACAGGCCGCCGGAACGCGGTGTTCATCGTGGCGGCGGGTTCGTTCCTTGCCACGCTGGTGCTGGGCTGGCTGTTGTGGCGGTTGATCCTGGCGCCGGTGCAGGCGCTGGCGGCCAAGGCCGAGGCGATCCGCGCAGGCGCAGCCCCCGACGAGTTGGAGCATTACGGCACGCCGGAAATCGGAGAACTGGCGCAGGCGGTTCTGGACATGGCCGAGGTTTTGCAATCGCGCGAGATGGCGGTGCGCGGCTATACCGATCACGTCACCCATGAGTTGAAGACGCCGCTGACCGCGATCCGGGGGGCGGCGGAACTGTTGGAGGTAGAGGAAAACCTGCCTGAAGGCACGCAAAAGCTGGTCGCGACGATTGCGGGGGCAGAAAAGCGGGCGGTCAAACTGTTGGGTGCGGCGCGATCCATCGCGGCGGCGCGGATGCCCGAACACCGTGGCAGCACGCGGCTGGTCGATTGTGTGCCGCCGCTGCAATCGCGGGTCAAGACGCTGAAGATCGAGGTTCTGAATGCTCAGGAACCCTTGCCGCTGGCGCAATCGGGGCTGGATGTGGTTCTGGGACATATCGTGGAAAACGCCGAAGAGGCGGGGGCGACGGTGGTGACGCTGGATTCGGGGCGCAATGACAATGGCGCCTGGTTGACGGTGTCGGACAACGGGCCGGGGATTTCCAAGGGCAACGTCGGTCAGGTGTTCGAGCCGTTCTTTACCACGCGGCGGGATTCGGGCGGCACGGGCATGGGGCTGGCCATCGTGCAGACGCTGCTGCTGGCGCATGGTTGCCGTATTGCGCTGGTCGAGCCGGACGAGGGTGTTGGCACGAAGTTCCGGATTGATTTCTGAAGTTTCCAATGTTGCGTGGCAATGCTGGACATCGCGGGGTGCTGCGATAGACTTACGCGGCGCGTGGCCTGGTGAGGGCCGGTTGAGGAGGACGCCATGAGTTTTTTCGCCGGGATTCCGGAAATCAAGTACGAAGGTCCGGAGACGGAGAACCTGTTTGCCTATCGTCATTATGATCCGGCTGAGGTGATTGCCGGCAAGACGATGGAAGAACATCTGCGGTTTGCCGTCGCCTATTGGCACAGTTTTGCCTGGGAAGGTGGCGATCCTTTTGGCGGGCGGACGTTCGAGCGGCCCTGGTTCGGTGGCGAAATGGAACATGCGAAAGTCAAGGCCGATGCGGCCTTTGATCTGTTCCGCATTCTGGGCCAGCCGTTTTTCTGTTTTCACGATGCCGATGTGCGCCCCGAGGCGGAAAGTTACGCCGAGAACACCGCACGGCTGGACGAGATCACCGATTACTTCGGCGAGAAGATGGAGGCGGTCGGCACGCGGTTGTTGTGGGGCACGGCAAACCTGTTTTCGCACCGTCGTTTCATGTCGGGGGCGGCGACCAACCCGGACCCGGAGGTCTTTGCCTATGCCGCCGCGACCATCAAGGCGAATATGGATGCGACCAAGAAGCTGGGCGGTCAGAACTATGTGCTTTGGGGCGGGCGCGAGGGGTATGAGACTCTTTTGAACACCGACCTGGGGCGCGAGGCGGACCAGATGGCGCGGATGCTGACGCTGGTAGTGGATTACAAGCACAAGATCGGGTTCGAGGGCACGATCCTGGTGGAGCCGAAGCCGCAGGAGCCGACGAAGCACCAGTATGATTTCGACGTGGCGACCTGTTACGGGTTTTTGAAGCGATACGGGCTTGAAGACGAGGTCAAGCTGAACCTCGAGCAGGGCCATGCGATCCTGGCGGGCCATTCGTTTGAACACGAGCTTGCCCTTGCCGCATCGCTTGGGATGCTGGGGTCGATCGACATGAACCGGAACGATTACCAGTCGGGATGGGATACGGACCAGTTCCCGAATTCGGTGCCCGAGGTGGCGCTGGTTTACCACGAGATCCTGAAGTCGGGTGGGTTCACCACGGGTGGCACCAACTTCGATGCCAAGCTACGTCGGCAGTCGCTTGATCCCGAAGACCTTGTGCTGGCCCACGTGGGCGCGATGGATGTCTGTGCGCAGGGGCTGAAGGCTGCGGTGGCATTACAGGAGGATGGCGGTCTGGAGGCCGCGCGGGCCGAACGCTATGCCGGATGGGACGGCGATTTCGGTAAGGCGATGATGCAGAGTGATCTGTCGGAGATTGCCGAAAAGGTGCGGGCGGATGACATAAGGCCCGAGCCGCGCTCAGGCCGTCAGGAACGTCTGGAGAACCTAGTGAACCGGGTGACGGGCCAGACCTGAGATCAGGATTCGGCGGCGCGTCCGGATTGCGCGGCGGTGTTCGCGGCACCGGAAAGGTGCAGGATCAGCGTTGCGTTCTTGACGTGAAAAAACAAGGTCATGGCCTTGCCGGTCTTGACCGACTTGATCGGTTTTTCCTCGGCCCGGGGGAATGCAATGACGTTGTCCATAAAATTTACTCCGATACCACGACCCTATCAGGCCCTCTCATTGTGACCGAGTATGGGCATAATCAGGGTATCTTTTCGGTTAACGGTGCGCACTCTGTGGCAATCAGGGAATGATCAAGAGCCAGAGCCAGATGGTCAGGACCGAAAGCGCGGTGGACATCAGGACAGATGTTGCGGCAACACGCTTGGCCACCCCATACATGTTGGCGAAGATGTAGGTGTTGACCCCTGGTGCCATCGTGGCGGTCAGGACGACCGAACGGAAGGCATCGGTGTCGAGTGCGAGAGTCGAGGCCGCCGTGTAGGAAATTGCCGGGTGAATCACCAGTGAGATGGCGCAGACCATCAGGATCACCTTCAGATCGCCTTCGGGCTTGTAGCGCACCAAGACGCCGCCCAGCCCGAACAGGGCCGCCGGAAGGGCTGCGCGCGACAACAGATCAACCGCGTCGTTCAGGACGCCGGGAACGGGCAGGTTCGTGACGTTGACCACAAGGCCAAGGATGATGCCGATAATCAGTGCGTTGTGGAAAATCGCGTTGGTGACATTGCGTGCCGTGGCGGCGATATTCTTGCCGCCGCTTTTGACCAGTTCCATGGTCGTTATGCCAAGGAGGTAGCAGAACGGCGCGTGTATCGCGATGATGGCGAAGTTCCCGACAAGCGCTTCGGTGCCGTAGGCCCGTTCGGTGATGGGCAGGCCCAGCAGGACCGAGTTTGAAAAAAGGCAGCAAAACCCGATCGCTATGGAGTCGGTCCAGGGGCGGCCAAAGATCAGGCGTGCGCCTAGGATACCGAGCAGGAAACCAGAGGTCGCTCCGATGTAGAAGCTGAACAGCAAGGGGACATTGAATCCCGCGCCAAGGTCGATGCTGGCCAGCGCCTTGAACAGAAGGCAGGGGATGGCGAAACTTTGGGTGAACTTCATCAGGGCATCGACGCCCTCGTCGCTGAACAGCCCCTTCCAGACCGCAAGATAGCCTGCACCTATGACCAGGAAGACCGGAAGGATGACATCCAGAAGCGCCTGCATCAGTCGGGCAGGGTCAGTTGGAGGCCGTCGAAAGCGGGTTCGATGTGGTCGGGCAGTTCATTGCACAGGGTGTCGTAATCGAGGTCGATGTGCATGTTGGTCAGGACGGCGTGTTTCGGCGCGGCGCGTTTGATCCAGTCGAGCGTCAGGTCAAGATGCGCATGGGTCGGGTGCGGGGTCCGGCGGAGGGCATCGACGATCCAGATGTCGAGGTTTTCAAGGGCGGGCCAGGCGGCTTCGGGGATTTCGACGACATCCGGCAGATAGGCGAGGCCCTTGATGCGAAAGCCGAGTGCGTCGATGGAGCCGTGGTTCACCTCGAACGGGGTGAAGGTGATCGGTCCGCCTGCACCGTCGATGGTGACGTCGCCCTTGATGGTCTTGAGATCGAGGATCGGCGGATAGGGCGAGCCTTCGGGTTGGGTGAAGGCATAGCCGAAGCCGGACAGCAGGCGTTCCTGCGT
This sequence comes from Paracoccaceae bacterium, assembly GCA_965228905.1. Taxonomy (GTDB): domain Bacteria; phylum Pseudomonadota; class Alphaproteobacteria; order Rhodobacterales; family Rhodobacteraceae; genus CALKXV01. The sequence goes on from CBDDII010000002.1 coordinate 247,851, forward strand.
GGGCGGGTCGGCCCAGACCGTCATGCGTTTCTGGCGGGCAAAGACGATGGGGCGCACGTCGTCGATCCCGTGGACGTGATCGGCGTGGCCGTGGGTAAACAGCACCGCGTCAAGGTTCGTGACCTTGGCGTCCAGAAGTTGCTGGCGCATGTCGGGCGACGTGTCGATCAGGACGGTGGTGCGCCCGTCGCCATCCAGCCGTTCGACCAGAAGCGAGCAGCGGCGGCGGGTGTTCTTTGGATTGTTCGGATCGCAATCGCCCCAAAGCCCGCCGATCCGCGGCACGCCGCCGGAAGAGCCACAGCCCAGGATGGTGAAGATCAGCTCTGCCATCGCGTGACCTTGGAAAAGAGCGTTTCAAAGTTCTGTTCGGTCTGGGCGGCGAAGGCGGCGTAATCCATGCCGAATGTCTCGGCCCCGACGGCGGTGGTGTCGGCGACGAAGGCAGGTTCGTTCCTTTTGCCCCGGTTGGGTGGGGGGGCAAGGTAGGGGCTGTCGGTTTCGACAAGGATGCGGTCGATGGGGGCCATTGCGAAGATTTCGCGCAGTTTCGTGCTTTTGGGGAAGGCGGCGATGCCGGACATCGACAGGTAGAAACCAAGGTCGAGTGCGGCTTCGGCGAGGGCGGCACCGGAAGAAAAGCAGTGCATCACGCAGGTATAGGGCGCGGCGCGGTGTTCTTCGGTCAGGATGCGGGCCATGTCTTCGTCGGCGTCGCGGGCGTGGATGATGAGGGGCAGGGCGGTCTGGCGCGCGGCCTCGATATGAAGGCGGAGGCTTTCCTGCTGGGCGGATTTGGACTCGGCCGTGTAGTGGTAATCGAGCCCGGTTTCGCCGATCCCGACGAATTTCGGGTGTTTGGCGAGGTCCACGAGTTGTTCGACGGTGGCCATGGGTTCTTCGGCGACCGACATCGGATGCGTTCCGGCGGCGTAGAAGACGGGCGCGTGGGCTTCGGCGAGGGCGCGAACGGTGGGTTCGGCGCAGAGCTTGGTGCAGATCGTGACCATGCGGTGGACGCCACGCTGGGCGGCGCGGTTCAGAAGGTCGCCGACTTCGCCCTCGAACTGGGGGAAATCCAGGTGGCAGTGGCTGTCGGTGATCGGGGCGGGCGTGGACATGGCCCTTCTATGGGAAGGTTCGCCGGTAGGGTCAAGCGGGGGCGGGTTGGCGCGCGGCCTCGTTGATTTGCAGGAATGCGTCGGTCAGGAGGCTGGCGGGGTCGATGTTGACGGCGCGGCCATGGGCGATGCGGGCGGAGAGTTCGTGCTGGAGGTTGGCCCAGGCCTGGGCCTGGCGGGTGTTCTGGCCAAGTTTTGCAAGGGTCTCTGCTTCGCCCGGCGCGGCTTCGGCGAGTTGCATCCCGGCTGCACTTCGCGCCAGGCGCGACAGGGCGGTGTCGAGAAGGGTGACTGCAAGGTCGAGCCGGGTATCGGCGCCGCGTTGCGTGAGGTGTTCGACGAGTTTGGCCAGTTGCGGGCGGTCCATGTTGGGGGCGGTGGCGATGACGGCGAGGATCTGGGCATAGATTTGAAGCCCGCCTTCGTTCTGCATCCGGATGGCCGCCCCGACCGAGCCGCGGGCCAGTTCGAAAAGCGCCTGTGTGTTGTCGGTTTCCATGCCAGCGCCCTGGAGGGCGGATTGCATGGCGGGTTGGTCCAACTCGCCCAGGCGCAGCACGCGGCAGCGCGAGCGGATCGTCGGCAGAAGCCGCGCGGGCTGGTGGCTGACAAGGATCAGGATCGCGTCCTTTGGGGGTTCTTCCAGCACTTTCAACAGGGCGTTGGCGGCGGAAGGGTTCATCTCGTCGGCGGCGTCGACGATCACGACGCGGTGGCCGCCATCGGTGGCGCTGAGGCCGAAAAAGGCGTTGAGCTTGCGGACCTCTTCGACGGTGATCTGGGCTTTCAGGCGCTTCTTGTCGGTGTCCCAGGGCCGCCGGATCAGCAGGCAACCGGGGTCTGAGAGGGCCGCGATGCGGTGGGCGACGGGGTGGTCGGGGTCGATGTCGAGCGTGTCGGGCGGCGGTGGCGTGTCGCCGAACATGTCGGGGCCGGAGGCTGGCGGGTTGGCCAGCAGGAACCGCGCCATGCGCCAGGCGAGCGTGGCTTTGCCGATACCCTTGGGGCCGGTAAGAAGCCAGGCGTGGTGCATCCGGTCACCGGTAAGGGCGGCAAGCACTTCGGCCTCGATCCCTTCGTGACCAAAGAGTTTCGTGGTTTCGCGGGGGTGAGGGGCACCCTCGGCGCGGTCGGCTTCGGGCAGGGCTTCGTCGCTCACGTCGACATTTCCAGGATCAGGGCGACGTCATGGGCGATGGCGTCGGGGTCGCGGTGCCCGTCGATCAGGTGGCATCGACCGGGGTTGTCGGCGACCAGCGCATGAAAGCCTTCGCGCAGACGTTCCTGAAACGCCTGGCCCATGTCTTCGAACCGGTCTTCACCGCTTTGACGGGCAAGGCCGCGTGACAGGGCCTGACCCGGGTCCATGTCGATGACGAAGGTCAGATCGGGTTCGATGCCGATGACGGCGTCGTGCAAGGTATCCACGATTTCGCGCAACTCACCGCGTGCGGCACCCTGATAGACGCGCGTGCTGTCGGCGAAACGGTCCGAGATCACGGTGGCACCGCGTTCCAGCGCCGGGCGGATGGTTTTTTCCAGATGGTCGCGCCTTGCGGCGGTGAACAGAAGGATCTCGGTTTCGCCCGACCAGCGGTCGGGTTCGCCTTCGACAAGCAGGCGGCGGATTTCTTCGGCCCCCGGCGAGCCGCCGGGTTCGCGGGTCAGGACGACGTCGATGCCCTGGCCCTTGAGATAGACGTCCAAAAGACGGGACTGCGTGGATTTCCCGCAGCCGTCGATGCCTTCGAAGGTGATAAATCGCCCTGCCGTCATTCCATGAGGCTTTGCACCTGTCCCATGGCCTTGTCAAACAGGACCGAGGTAGAGGCGCGGACGCGGGGCAGGAAACCACCGCGTGTGACTTCGCGGTCCGACACAAGCTGGATGCGTTTTTCCGGCATGTCGGGCGCGGTCACGATCAGTTCGGCAATGGGGCTGCCTTCGACGATCGGCGCTTCCAAGGGTGTGCGGTATTCGACGCGGGTTTCCACGCTGTCCTGTCCGATGGCGGGAACGAGCAGTTTCAGGTCTTCGGCGACGATGGCGTTGACGCGCTGGTGATCCCCCAGCCAGACGGGGATCTCGGCAACCACATCCCCGCGCGATGCCATTTGTTTGGGGATGAACTGGCGAAAACCCCAGTTGATCATGGCTTCGGCTTCCTGGCGGCGTTCGGCCTGGCTGTTGAGGCCGGTGAAGACAAAGACGATGCGGCGGTCACCCTGGCGGGCGGAACCGACAAGGCCGTAGCCTGCTTCCTCGGTGTGTCCCGTTTTCAGGCCATCCGCGCCCAAGCCAAGGCCGAGGACCGGGTTGCGGTTGAACCGGTTCGAGGGCGAGCGGCCGTCGTAGTCGAACTCTTCAAGAGCGAAGTTGCCGTAATATTCGGGAAACTCGGTGATGATGAGCGTTGCGAGGCGCATCAGGTCACGCACGGACATGCGGTGGTTCGGGTCCGGCCAGCCGCTGGCATTGGCGAAGGTCGAGTTGCGCAGGCCGATTTCGGCGGCGCGGGCGTTCATCTGGCGGGCGAAGGCATCTTCGGTGCCAGCCAGCCCTTCGGCCACCACGATGCAGGCGTCGTTGCCGGATTGGACGACGATGCCCTTGATGAGGTCATCCACGGTCGGACGGTCGGTTTCATCCAGAAACATGGTCGACCCACCCATCTGGCGCGCCCGCGTCGAGACGGTGAAGGTCGTGTCCAGAGTCACACGGCCATCGCGCAGGGCTTCGAACAGCATGTAGAGCGTCATCAGCTTCGACATCGACGCAGGCGGCAGGGCGGTATCGGCCTCTTTTTCGAACAAGATCGTGTCGGTCGAGATGTCGTAGAGGATCGCTGCGCGGGACTGCGTTTCATAGGCCGCGCGTGCCGGGTTCGGCGAGACGCTGCAGGCGGAAATGATGATGACGGTCAGAAAGACAACAAAACGACGGAGCATGGCCGGGGCCTCCGGTTTTCTGGGTTACCTGGGGGTGAGGAAAGCATCGGCAAAGCCGAGGTTCTTGACCTGTGCAAGAAGGGCGGCTTGATCGTCAGCGGTTGAAACCGGGCCGATGACGACACGCCAGGCCCCGCCATCGGTTTCAAAGATGGTGGGCACGATCCCCGATTGGCGCAGGTTCGCGGCGGCGGAGTCCGCGTTTGCCTCGACGCTGAACTGGCCGACCTGGATGTAGGGATTTTTCAGGTCGCTTGCCGGTGCGGGGGCGGGCGTTGCAGCTTCGGCGGCTGGCCGTTCGGGGCGCGCTTTTGGTGCCTGGCTGGACTCGGCGCGTGCAATTGCGGCTGCGGCTCCGGTAGAGACCGGGTCAAGCGACGAGGTTTCGACCGCAGGCGCGGAGGCGTCATCCACCGTCGCGGCGGCCGCGGCCACCCCGGCAGTATTCGCTGCGGGTTTCTTGCGGAAAAGACGCTGGAAGAAATTGGGGCGCTTGGGCTGCTCTTCGACCTCGGGCGTTTCGCCCGCCTCGGTCTCGGCAACGACGCCCGCAGCGGCGAGTTCTTCTTCGGAAATTTGGGTTTCGTCCGGCTCGGGCTGTGGTTCGGGTTCGATGACGACTTCTTCCTGGCGCACCACCAGAACCTTCAGATCGACCGGCTGCCCGGCGATCATCCCGAGGGCGGCGGCAGCATCGGACGACGCCTGGATGCGCGGGCCGGGGTTGTCGCGTTCCCGGCGGAACAGGGCACCGGGCACGGATTTGCCGTTCTTGGTATTGGTGAGGATCACGCGCTCGGGCTCGGAGATGTCGGGATGTGCAACCCAGACACCGCCAAGCGAAGGACGACCGTCCCAAAGGGCGGCTTCGGTCACGTTGAAGATGTCGGGGCGTTCGACATCCTTCAGGACCGTCCGGGCGGCAGGGGCGGTTTCGGTTTCCGCCCCTTCTTCGCCGGTGGTTTCCTTGTTGCCGAAACTGAAGCCTTGGCCGTCCTCGCAGGCGGTCAGGATCAAGGCGGAAAGGGACAGAAATACTGCCGTTCGCTTCAGGAAATTCATTTTCTGCTCCTCCGGCCTCGTGGGCTTGCGGATGTTTGCTTGGCCCGTGCTCGAGCTCTTGGGGCAGAGTGTATCGTCTAGTTCGCGGTAAGAAAAGAGAGCTTGGCAGCCTCTGGCAAGGCAATGCCGAAGAGGGTCTTTCAAATTCGCGCTTGGCCCGTTACGTAGGGCCGACCGGAGGAGTGGCAGAGTGGTCGAATGCACCGGTCTTGAAAACCGGCGTGCGTGAAAGCGTACCGTGGGTTCGAATCCCACCTCCTCCGCCACTTGCCCTTGCGAAAGCGTTCTCCCGATCCGGTTCCGACGGTATTTTCTCATTGTTTTCGAGGGTTATGCGGAGCCAGCTGAACACCTGCACAGCCCATGGTTTGCCGATTTTGGTCTCTGTCGGCCAAAATTCTCCAAAGCTGATGACTTTGTCTTTTTAGTACGGAATTTGTAAGTAGCTGTGTCGTATGAGTTTTGCGTGACGCCAGCTGAAGACTTCGAAGCCAGTCTCGCTTGGGCGGATGGAACTGAAATCAAACACTCGTTGGGGCCCTTTCAGGAGAAAATGCGTCGGCAGACGAACCGTCAGCCATATGCTCGTCTTGGAAAAGTTGGGCGGAAAGCTGGCCTTCGCTGCGCTGGCGAAACACCCACCGGTTCGCCGACTAAAGCGGTCGTTCGTTGTCACAGTTACCGACGGCGGTTCAGCGGAAGAAAGCCGTCGCACAGCCGCGTACCGGTTTTGTCGAGACCTAGCACTGCAGCCAGTGACCGCAGCGGACGCTTAGCCGACCTGCGCTGGCGAGACGGAGATCGATCTATCCGGGTTTAGGTCCTCATTGAGGTCCGTCAGGAGACCAGCTGGAGCAAAGATACACGGTACTGAGCCATCTCTGTTTCATCGATCTCGTCGCCGCCCGGTTTCGTATCCCCGCCGACCAAGACCGCACGGACAATGCCGTGGGGTCCCGGTCTCGGACAGCCGCCTTCCGCTCCAAAGCTCCAATAATTTGGTGGAACCCCTTCGGAGAGAGAGATTTTCGGACCATCTGCCAGCAGGAGCACGGGTACCCTCGTTCCGACGAAGTTGAGAGCGCCGTCGAGAGACATGACTTCACCTACGATTTCAACGGTCACAGGTGGGTCCCCAGGCGATCCATAGTTGCCGACGATGAGAGCGGTGCGAGTTCGAGCTTCAGTCGCCGATTCTCCGCCTCGTGGTGCACGACCGCCTTCTGCGTCGGTTCAAACAATGCAGCGGATGGGCTTTGCCGCAGTTTACTCAATCAGATTGCGAACCAAGGCAGCGACTTTTTGCCAAGCAGTTGGCGCCATGTTTGGTTCAACTGATCTTTTTCAACAATGCCGCCCGCGCAATTGGCTCGCACCCCTGCCATGCCTTCCCGGACTGACTGATGAGGCGTCTGCTTCTTTCATCGCTCGGACCATGAATGATGGCAGATCGAACCTTGTAGAAGTGTCTCAATTGTTCCTTGATCGAGGCTCTATCCTCGTCAGTGACTGCTAACAACTCAGCTGTGGATTTTTCAAGTTCTCTACCAATTGACCGTCCTCGAGGCTTGAATAAGCGCTCAAACACAATTGCTAAGTCCAGAACTCTGTCCTCCAGTGCAAAGCGTCCGTCACGTCTATGCGCTTCGGCGAGCCTTTGAATGATGGCGGCCATTTCCGGATACTCAGTGTTGCGCCGTTTGGCGAATAGCTCTTTGACCAGCGTGATCTGCTCAGCTGCAACGAAATCGGTTTTGTCAAAAGGAGCGAACAGGTGGCTGATTGAACGGCCTTTGTACGTTTGAGCGGCGTCATGCTTGGAGCCTAGGAGCCCTGCGGCGCGACGTGGAATGCACCCCTCGAAGGTGGCGAGCCACGACACACGATAGCTCATCACCACTGATAGCAGATTGGCAAACTCGGCCGTCCAGCGATGAAATAGCGGTGGTGGATTCCTTGTTTGCGGTTCAGGGGGAAAGTGCAGGTTCCCGACGATGGGCCTCCAGGGAAAACGCCGCACGATACCAAAAACCTGCTCCATTCGCCGCCAGCTCACTTGTTCCGCGGCAACCTCTGTCAGCCAGTCAATGTCAACGTGGTCAGCAAGATGTTCGAAGGGGAGCAGTGCATATTCTTCCCCGAGATCGACTTCCTCGTCAAAGCGCGCCCCGCAGTACACTGCTACATCGATCGCTGTTTCCAAGGATTCAGCTTTTTGCGCGCCGGCTTGCACCAATGAGAGTTCCAAGAGTGTGCTCAAGTCCGATGCTGGCTTGAGGAAGGGTTCCGCGGTCCCTTCGTCTTGACACTCCATAAGGCCGACAATCAGCTCACTGAGCGTCGCCATTGAGGTGTGATTCAGGATTCCGACCTGGAATTCATCGCGTTTGAGGTCTCTGCCCATGGCGCGCGACAAGGTTGGATGGTCTCGCAAGACTCCACGGACGGGGTCCAGTGCAGCTTTCAGCTTTTTGAACTCTTCGGTCTTTCGAACACGAGCCTCGAACAGCGCATCGTCATAGAGCTTCGCAATTGCTTCGCTGGGATATGGCGTTTCGTCCCGACCGTTCCGGAAAATCCGAGGGTAACCACTGGGAGTGAAGTACCATTGTAAAAACGGCTGCTGCGCTGCTTCTAGGTCGTGGAGACAAGCCGTCAGCCGTTTGATCCATTCCGTGCGGTCGAAGTTGTCGATATGCATGAGTGCCAAGCTAGCGAACCCGTCGGACAATCGAAACTGAGTCCTCTATTTACACGGTGAGCGCACGAATGCACGACAATGGACAACGCAGTCGATTGCTGCAGCAGACCAGGTCCCGCTACAAGCTCACATAGCGATCCAAGTTTGGCTACTCGGCGTTGGGTTTATTGCAGTAGCATTTAGGCAGAAACGGGCAAGCAGGCATCAATTGACGATGTACAAGACAAAGAAAGACTGGGGCACAATGCGCCCCGCGCTCGAGGGGCGTCAGATTTCGGAAAATCCTCATGATAGAGCTACACTTCCATCCGACGTCCTGTCGTTCAGCATGCCGGATACCTGGTGCGATGCCGTTTGGCGCATCCTCAGCGACCAAGTAACCGACGAGGTACGCTCTGCATTCTGCGCAGCACCGCCGAAGTATCTTGTTTCGGATGATCTTGGGTGGCTGGATGACATAATCGAGACGGTTTCCGGAGAACCGAGTGACATCAAGGCGCTTCTCGGCGCAAGGTTGAAGGAAGCGTACGGCTATTTCCGGGCAGGACATGCAACGCGTACAGATGATCTGACTCCCTACTACGAGCGCGGGCTTCGAGTTCTTCGGCCCGAAGAAGTTCAGGATAAGGTTCGCTTTCTTTTCTTGAATGGGCAGTTTCGCGGCGTGTCGGAAACCAAGCTAGAGGCGGCGATTAGGGAGGTCGGAGAAGACACGCGAGAGGGCCACCTTTACTTCGCTGCTCAAGAAGACAGCCTGTTTACTAAAGATGGGTCTGCAGGACACTATTGAACCGCGCCGGGTTTGCCGGAGGCTGATTAGTCTTAGCTACGCGGCCATGTCTGATCTTTCCAGAGCCGCGTAGAAGTTCGCTTCGGCTTCTTCTGGCGGGATATTCCCGATGGGTTCCAGAAGGCGACGATTGTTGAACCAATCCACCCATTCCAAGGTGGCGTATTCCACGGCATCGAAGCTGCGCCATGGCCCACGTCTGTGAATGACCTCGGCCTTGAACAGGCCATTGATCGTCTCGGCAAGCGCATTGTCGTAGCTGTCGCCGACGCTTCCCACTGAAGGTTCGATCCCAGCCTCGGCCAAGCGCTCGGTGTAACGAATGGACAGGTATTGCGATCCGCGATCGGAATGGTGTGTCAGGCCAGACCCGGGTTGGCGCTGATGCACCGCTTGTTCCAAAGCGTCGAGGACAAACCCGGCAGTCGCCGTGCGGCTGACACGCCAGCCAACGATGCGGCGCGCAAAGACATCAATGACGAAGGCCACATACACAAACCCCTGCCACGTCGCGACATAGGTGAAGTCGCTCACCCACAGCACATTTGGTGCTGGCGCATGGAATTGCCGGTTCACCTTGTCCAACGGACACGGCAATGCCTTGTCAGGGATCGTTGTCTTCGGCTTCTTGCCACGCACAACGCCCTCCAGACCCAAGTCTTTCATCAATCTGGCGACTGTGCAGCGCGCTATATCAAATCCTTCGCGACGCATCTGATGCCAAACTTTGCGAACACCATAGACACTGAGGTTTTCCTCAAAGACGCGCTTGATCTCGGGCTTCAGTTCTTCGTCACGCTTTGCCCGCTCTGACAGAAGGTCAGGGTTCGCGAGTCTGGCCATGTGGTCATAGAACGTGGAAGGGGCAATCGGCAGCACACGGCAGATTGGCTCGACCCCATGATCCGCGCGGTGATCTTCTATGAACCGGATCATCGTTTCAGTGGGCGGTCGAGCTCCGCCTGAGCAAAATATGCAGACGCTTTGCGCAGGATCTCGTTGGCCTGCTTTAGCTCGCGCACCTCACGTTCCAGGGCCTTCATCTTCTCGGCCTGTTCGGTGGTGATGCCGCCGCGCTGGCCGGTATCGACCTCAACCTTCTTGACCCATTCGTTCAGCGTTTGCGGTGCGCAGCCAATCTTCGAAGAAATCGACACGATCGCCGCCCAACGGCTTTCATGCTGACTTTGATTGTCCAAAACCATCCGTACGGCGCGTTCGCGCACTTCTGGTGAATACTTGTTCGTCGTCTTTGTCATGATGCTCCATCCTACTCATGAGTTGGAGCCTCCGGTAAACCCGGCGCGGTTCACTATCTCGTTTACGGCAGCGAATACCTCTACTGTCTTGCCATCAGAGTTGCAGGTACGGTGGCTGCAAAGAAAGTCCTCAGCGGGATCGGTCGGCCAACTATGTTTGTTTGTGATATCCCGATGGATCAAGTTCGAGATGGTACGCTCGAGGAGTTCGCTGGGATGATGCTGGAGTACCTCTTTGCCGGTCTCGTTGAACAGATCGAGACTGAAGTGCTCTCACCATGGAGCGGGTCAGCATTGTCGATCTGGACTGATGTCACACCAGAGTGCATTGTTGGACACTATCATCCTGAAAGGGTGTTCGATCCGCTTTGGAACGCTTGGTAGGAGGCGGAAAGGATCTCACGCCAAAGTGTTACTGAAGAGTAATGGCGGGTCACCCGATAGCAACGAAATGATAAGGTGGAGGCATTTGCATTTTTGTGACTTCGTACTCAATCTTAAGGCTGCGGCGGTTCTTGCTAGCCTGGGCGCTTTACTTGAGATCATAATTATTCATAGCCTCAAGCTATGTGCCTGTGCGAATATCTAAGGCTATTGAATACGAAGCCTCAGAATTGAATGCCAAGTGGCATCTTACTTGGCGCATTCTGATTATCAGACCCACCAATAGGTAGAATTATCTGGATTCACTCGGGTAGGAATATGACCAAGACCGCTACGGTAGAACTGAAAAATTGCTATGGTATTGATGCCCTCACTCATACCTTCGACTTTTCCAACAATAACATGCCAGTGCTTGTTTATGCACCGAACGGTGTAATGAAAACGTCATTGGCCAAAACGCTCCGTCAATATGTGAACAATAAGGAGCCCGAGGATATCTTTTTCCCCGAGCGAAAGAGTACCTTTGCCATTACGGACGAAACAGGCGCAGCGTTGGATCGCGACGCCGTATTCGTAATCGACTCCATCGACGAAAAATACCAGTCAGCACGTATCTCGACTTTGCTTGCCAGTGAGGAGCTAAAGGCACGATATGATGAGATATTTGGATCAATTGCTGAGAAGAAGGAAAGCCTTCTCAAGATCTTGAAAAAACCTTCAGGGCTTTCAAGGGATATCGATGTAGCAATTGCAAGCGCGTTCAAGCTCAAGAAGGAGGATATCCTTGTTGCACTGGCGCGCCTGGAGCGCGAAGTCAAAGAAGGAGCACATGGGGAATATGCGACACTGAAATACAAGGTTCTTTTCAGCGACAAGGTTGTCGAGTTACTTCAAAACGCCGACGTCAAGGCGCTGATCGATGACTACACCAAAATCTACGAGCAGATTTTGGACCAGTCGCTCTATTTCAAGAAAGGCGTCTTCAACCACAGCAACGCCGAAACCATCGCCAAGAATCTGAAATCAAACGGTTGGTTTGAAGGTGGGCACTCGGTCAACCTTAACCACGCCGGAGAGCGCAGCGAGATAACAACAGAAGCCGACCTGATCGCAGCTATCGAGACAGAGAAGGAGAAGATCCTGACCGACCCGAAGCTCGCTGAAATGTTCCAGAAGGTGGACGGGACGCTGACAACTGCGGAGCTCAGGAGCTTTCGGGACTATCTGATCGAACATCCGTTTGTCGTCGCGGAACTTTCGGACATAGACACCTTCAAGCAGAAGGTTTGGATTTCCTATCTCGTCCAGAACAGCCGCGAGTATTTCGAGCTGATAGAAGAGTACGACGCCAGTAAGGAAAAAATCAGAGCTATCATCGGAGAAGCTGAGAAAGAACAGACGCAATGGGAAGCCGTCATTGCGCTCTTTAACGACCGGTTTTCGGTCCCGTTCAAGGTTCAAGTTGAGAACAAGGGTGATGCCGTTCTCAATGTGTCTGCGCCACAAATTGCCTTTTACATTGAAGACCGGGAAGGTGGCACGGCAAGAAGAACAGACAGGGCGATTCTGGATAAAGGGCTTAGCAACGGCGAAAAACGCGCCCTATATATCCTGAATATCATCTTTGAGGTCGAAGCGCGAAGAAAAGCCGGAATAGAGACGCTTGTGGTACTGGACGATATTGCGGACTCGTTTGACTACAAGAACAAGTACGCCATCGTCGAATATCTGCATGACATGAGGTCGGATGATGGCTTCCATCTTGTTATCCTGACCCACAACTACGATTTCTACCGCACAGTTCGCGGCCGTCTTGGAGTGTTCGGCGACAACAAGTTGCTCAGCAATCGCCTCAATGGTGCGTTGCAGCTCATTCCAGACAAACTCAGTGACAATCCCTTTACGGACTGGAAGGAGAACCTCACCGATCCCGTGGTGTTGGTCGCTTCGATCCCGTTTGTAAGAAATCTTGCCGAGTACGTCGGGAATGATGCGACCTTCACGCAGCTTACGGCATTGCTGCACATTAAGGATCAGACCAAGGCGCTTACTGTCGGTGAGCTCTACGGGATGTATCAGTCGGTGCTTGCTGCGGGGAGTTTTTCCGATTTCAGTACCGTGACCGGCACAGTATTTGAACTCGTGATGTCGGCTTGCGAGGATATCTGTAAGATTGAAGACGATGATCTTTCGCTTGAACAGAAGATTGCTTTGTCAGTCGGGATCAGATTGGTGGCGGAGGAAGTCTTGATCGACAAGATCAATGATCCCGGCTACGTACAAAAGATCGGCAAAAACCAGACGGGCAAACTGATCCGCAAGTACGAAAGATCAGGAAACTGTGATGCCGCAGTTTTGCGGGCAGTTAAGCGCGTAGCGCTGATGACCCCCGAAAACATCCACCTGAACTCTTTCATGTTTGAACCGATTCTCGACATGTCAGGGCACCATTTGAAGGCGCTCTTCGCGGAAGTGAATGCCTGTGCAGGCGCATAGAATGCTCTTCGCTAGGATTTCCGAGCGGGTTAACCGACTGGTTGCACGGATGCTATCCGGCAGCCGCCGATGTCACTGGATAGATGAAATGAAAAGTTTTGGGACTATTGAGATTTCTTCGACAGACAGTTCGGACTGAGAACAATGCGCCTCCTTGCTTCAGCTGACATTCACCTGGGATCTCCGATCAGGTCGGTCGCACTGCGAAACCCCGATCTTGGGGATCGATTGAGGCAGGCTAGTCGCGACACGTTCGTACGGATAATTGACCTGGCTATCTCCGAGAAGGTCGACGCGCTCGTATTGGCGGGAGACATTTTCGACAACGGATACCCAGATCTCCGATCTCGCGCTTTCCTGGTAGCGCAGTTATCTCGCGCCGCCGAGGCGGGTGTGCCAACGGTCTTGGTCAGAGGTAACCACGACGCGTTGCTCGACCACCGTGCCCACGGAGAGCTTGGCCCTAACATCCATCTTCTGCACAAGGAAATGCCAACGGTCGAAATCGGCGATGCCGCCTTTCACGGGCTTTCGTTCGATGCAGCTCATGTCGGAAAGAGCTTCCTCCCCGACTACCCGAAACCGGTGCCGGACAAGCGAAATGTCGGCCTTATGCATACCTCGCTCGATGGTGCTCCCGGCCATGACCCGTATGCGCCCTGTGCCGCGGCCGACCTGATGGCGCATGGCTTCGACCTTTGGTGCCTCGGTCACATCCATGCGCCTTTCGAGCGTTGGGACGACCCGGTCTTGGCGGTCATGCCGGGTATTCCGCAACCGCGCCATTTCGGTGAGCGCCAAGGCGGGACAGTTACGCTTGTCGAAATGGGAGAAGGCGCACCCATAGTCGAGCGGCGCGACGTTGCGCAGTTGGGCTTTGCCGAGTTGGAATCGGACCTCCAGGACTCCGGCGATCAGCAGGATATGTTTGCTACCCTTAGAGACGGGTTCTTATCGGCGCAGCTCCCGAATAAGGATGCCGCCGTCCGGCTGAGGGCAACGAGCTCAAGGCAGAGCGGCGCGTTTGTCGCGGAGCTCGCCGCACAAGTGCTGGACGACATTGATCGGGTCTTTTTGGATAAGGTCGAGGTCGTGCCGCCCTCTCGCCCGCTCAACACCGAGACAGATGACCTTGTTCGCCTGATGCGTGCGGAAATGGCGGAAGACGGTTTTAGGCAAGCCGCCCTGCAACAACTCGATGATGTCCGAACCGCGCTGCCGAATGAAATCGCTGCAGAACTGGAAGATCACGCTCTGGACGCATTGCTCGAAGACGCCATCGCCGAGGTGATGCTTGCGCTTCATGCGGAGCGCGCGGAATGAGGCTGAATGCGCTGCATCTGATCCGCTATGGCAATTTCGAAGACGCTGAGATCGCCTTTCCGGTGCCCGCGCGTGACACCCCTGATGTAACCGTCGTTTACGGGCCGAACGAGGCCGGAAAGTCGACTGCGTTTCATGCGTTACTAGACATTTTCTTTGGCTTCCGGGCTGGTGCGCATCCCTACGCATTCCGGTTCGAGCGAAGCGACTTGCTTGTGGGGGCGGACCTTGACCTGCCCGGCCGCGGGGCAACTGTCCTGAGGCGCAACAGCAAGCGGTCCCAATCCTTGCTGGACACGGACAATCGGCCGGTCGCCGACGCGATCCTCGCTAGCGCGTTGCACGGGTTAACGCGGGACGAATTCGAGGAGCGGTTCTCGCTGGATGAAAGGGGCCTGCGGGACGGCGGCGAACGGATTGCCAGTGCGAAGGGCGAACTTGGTCAACTTTTGCATGCGGGCGTATCGGGCCTGACTGGCATTTCGGAGACGCTGAACACGCTTTCGGAGCGCGCCGACAAATTCCACAAAAAACATGGCCGTGCCACGGAGCTGAAACTGGCGAGTGACCGCCTGAAACAAATCGGTCGCGAGCTTCGAGCGGATCGGCTGACCTCGGAACGGGAACGAACTCTTCGTCAAGACCGTGACCAGAAGGCCGCACTGTTCGACGCGGAAAACACGGCGCTGGTCACCGCGCAGAAACGTCGTCTTGCCGCTACGGCGGCCAGTACGTGGTTCGACCGAACCCAGGAGATGGAACGACTCGCCGAGGCCCTGAAGGACTACCCGAGTGGCCCGGACCTGCCCCGGGATGCGGCCGAGCGCGTGGCGGCATTGGTGGAGAAAGTCTCCTCGCTCGAGGCCAGGATCACCGAGGCAGACGATGACGTCGCCGGCTTGGACCAGATCATTGAGGAGAACCCCGCTGACACGCTCGCCCCGGCACTGAACGCCGAGTTGGAACGCCTGGATCAGATGACGGTCGATGGCGCCCCGTTGATGGACCGCGCCACGACGGCGCGCGCGGATCTCGACCGTCGCACTGCAGACCGGGATGCTCTCGCCATGGAGATGTCGACGGCGCAGGCGCGGCTTTCGGTGTCCGGCACGGCGGTGGCGGATCTCGTCCTCGACGCGGCGGAGTTGGAAGAGATCGCCGAGGCTGTCGAGGCGTGCCGCATGGCCAGCGAGGCGTTGAACACGGCGAAGGCCGTCGCCGATGCAGCGAGAGCGCGAGAGGGCGAGGCGCCTAGCGAACCGCAAGATCTGACGCTCCTGCGCGACGCATTCGAGGCCTGGAGGCCGGTTTCGGACCTGACCACGTTCGAAACAGAGCGGGAACAAACCCTCGCGCGCCTCACCAAGGCTGCCGCCGACTTACCTGCGGACTGGACTGGCTTGGTCGACGCCGGCCTACCCGCGCCCGAAACGCTTGAGAAAGCCGCGCGGGAGTGGTCGGACTTGTCCTCGGACATCGCCGCAGCCAAGAGCAACGTCGAGGAACGCTCGAAGGAATTGGAGGATGCCACAGCCGATCTCTCGGCTTTGCAGGCCGCGCCCGAAGCGGTGGATGTCGCAACGACCGAGGAAACCCGCCGCCACCGCGACCTGGCTTGGACACGCCACCGCGACGACCTGTCCGATCCCTCCGCCGACCAATTCGAGGCGGCGATGCGCGCGGACGACAGCGCACGCGCCCATTTCGTGGCGGGGGCGGAGATCCGCCAGCGGCGACTTGAAGCGCAGAGGCGGGAAAAGACAGCGAAGGCGCGCTTCGAAACCGCTGAGGCGCGGCTGGCAGACCTGATCGATCGCCGCGAGAGTTTGTCAGAGTTTCATTCAAGGCTATCAGCAAGGCTCGGTCTGGAAGCAGGCACCACTCCAGCGGCTTTCGGACCACGCCACCAGACACTTTCAGCGGCGGCCAACGCCGCTGCCGATCACTTGAACGCGCAAGCAGCGTTGGATACCCGCCACCACCGCGAGGAAGCATTGCGCACCGACTTGATGGAAGCGGCCCGCGCCTTGGATCTCGGCGTGGGCAAGGGCGATATGGCGGCCCGGGTGCAAAGGGTTCTGACGCTGGAAGAAAGTGATCGCAAGGCCTGGAGTAGATGGAGGGACGGCCAGAAGGCCATCGAAAAACTGGACGACGACGCGCTGGTCAAGAAGGACGATCTAAAGCGGGCCGAGCTCGAGTTCGAACGGTTGACTTCCTCTCTACCGCT
Organism: Paracoccaceae bacterium; assembly: GCA_965228905.1. GTDB lineage: Bacteria > Pseudomonadota > Alphaproteobacteria > Rhodobacterales > Rhodobacteraceae > CALKXV01. The sequence goes on from CBDDII010000002.1 coordinate 264,165, forward strand.
ACCGGATCGCTCGGTCGAGGGGGTCCGGACGGCTCTTCCACACTTGCGACACCTACTTCGGCTGCACACCGATCTTCAGCGTCTCGATGAGCGAATCGAGGCACTGCAGCGGGCGATTTCGGCCTTGTCAGAGGGGGCCGAACGGCTGGCGAAGATTCTTGGTGCGACAGAGGATGAGGGCGTGCGGGAACCCATTCAGACCATTGACCAGGCGCGCATACGTGTGGCGGCAGCAACGCGCGCCGACGAAAAACGTGGCGACGCCGAGTCGCGCAGGGACAAGCTCACGGCGGCACGACATCGCCACAATACCGATCTTGAGACCGCAAGGAACGAGCTAGATGACCGTTTCAAGGGTCAGGGAGACGACAGTCTTGCGCCGAGCGATCGGATAGCACGGTTCGTTGAGCGGGACCGGCTTCGCGCCGAGCACCTGACTGCGGATCGGGATAGGCAGCAGGCCATCGTTGGCGTCGACGAGGACCTCTTCGGCGAGGAACTCGGCCTGATGCCGGACGCCTCTCGCGGACCTGTTCTCGAACAGCAGGTGCAAGACGCGCAAGACAGCCGCGACGCGGCGCGCGATGCAGCACGTGAGGCCGAGCGATTGTACCGCGAAGCATTCGACGCCGCCGACCGTAGCGATCTGGTCACCGAACAGGCGACGTTACTGGAGGCGCTCCGCAATGGCGGTCGCGAGGCGGTCGTTGCTCGGCTGGGTGTGCTGGCGGCCCGCGGCGCACTTCGTCGTCTGGCGGAGGAACGACGCAGCGACATGCTGCGCGATGTCGAGGCGGCCTATGTGACAATGACCAAACCCAAGTGGCGCGGCGTCGAGGTTTGGAGCCAGATCGAAGGCGAAAAGCTGGTCGGCATCGACGCCGACGGGGACAAGGTTCCGGTCGATAAGATGTCGACGGGGACTATGGGCCAGCTCTACTTCGCCTTGCGGCTTGCGGGGTATCGCAGCTTTGCGCGTGATCTCGGACCCCTTCCGATGATCCTCGACGACATCATGGAAACGTTCGACGACACTCGGGCCCGGGCCGCATTGCAACTGTGCGCCGAGATAGGGGCAAGTGGACAGGCAATCCTCTTCACGCACCACGCGCACCTGGTTGAGATGGCCCAGACCGCAGTTCCGGGGGTGGCCATTGTAGATATGCCAGCCTGACCAACCGAGCCCTCAATTCTTGGTTGACCCCCCCACTTGTCGCCGGACCGGACTGCCTGATGGACCGGCGGCGCCGAAGCCGCACTCCGCTCATTTCGCCTTTGTGCGGAAAATGGGTTCGCGCCGACAATGACAATGGAGAATGCAGTCCGTTGATGTAAGAACAGCCCGAACGCTGAGGTGGGGAGTACCAAGTATGGCGCTAGGCAGTCATTATGTAGGACGTCGTCGAAAGACGCTTCTCGGATGGAGGAAGTAAGTGAGCTTTTCGTTTTGGTGGATCGTTGGCGGAGTCGTTCTCGTCATTCTCGGAATCTGGGCCTGGAAGCCGAGTAAGGCCACCCGACAACACCGGCATGACGATGAGACCCGGCCTTCAACCGAAGCGGCAAAACCCAAGGGGCCTTCCGGCGCCAAGCAACGCGGATTGCGGGCTCCGGCTTCGATGGGTTGGGATGTCCATGAGTTTGGCGACAATGCGCCCGCGGGCGATTGGGTACAGTGGAAGATTGGAAGCGGATGGTTCGAAGTTCAAGGACTCTTCAATCGCAAGGAGTCAGCAAGAGAGTTTCTTCGACTGGCAGCCCAAGCCGACGAGCGGGGCGAGCCTTTCGGGGCATCGCTTAACCCCGAGCCGGACAACAAGTTTGACAAGAACGCCATGCAAGTGATCGGCATCCTTGGTCCGCACGAAACGCCGACATCAAGGGTCTTCTTGGGATATGTGCCCGCCGATGTGGCGGCTGAGGTCGCAAGCTTTCCGGAGGGGATGCCAATTGCCGTGGAACTGAAGAAGTCCCGGATCGGGGAGGTCGACGTCATATTGAACTGCGCAGGTCTATGGCTACCGGCCAAGCAGCGACGGGAGCTGGGATTTGAGAAAGCGCCATCGAAACCTGTCACCAGAGTGGACGAGAAAGCACTCGAGAAGCTCGATGCATTGATCGAGCGGATGAACGCGATGCCCGCCCTCAACGCGAAGCAAGCGGCCGCGAGACAGAAAACGAACAAGATCGATTTCATCGAGGACGACGAGGCTACGATTCAGCGCAAGTTGGCCGAACTGGAGGCCGACAGATCACTTTCGGTTCTCGAGGACCCTGGCGGCATCAAACAATACGACAACGACCTCGCCAAACAGGTGGAAATCGTTAGCGAGGGACTTGATGGATGGGAACGCTCCGGCATGACACCCGCGCCGTACTATTCCTACCGGATTGCTGTGATCCTTTCGAAGCACAAAGAAGTTGAGCGCGAGAAGACTTTCCTAGCTGCCTGGTGCAGGCATTTCTCCGAAGTTGGTATCGGGCAGCGCTATGCGGACTTGGTCGAGCGGGCTCGCAAGAAGGGTGCCATTCCAGCGGCCTGAAATCTGGTGGAGGTGGTTTGGCACGCCCGTGGTAGCGCAGGTATTTGCCGGTTGGAGCGGTGATGAAAATGGCCCCCACTTATCGTTACCTAGAACCGATCGTATCCGTACTTGGCGCCGGACGTTCGCTTTGGGGAAGCTGCACTGTAGCGATCTCATTCAATGCGAACGGCAGGTTAGGGCCGATGCTGAATTCTTTAGCATGTTTGTTAGAGTCCCGCGATAAGAACAGCGAGCGACGCTACGGGAAGTGGTCAGCTTGGTCTTCCCAATCAAATGGAAACGGCTCCAATAATTGCTTCAATGTCAGTTCTGAACTCTGCCTGCCGTCGAGCATCGCCTCGATAAGGTCAGGCGCAAGTAGCGTGAGGCGCAGGACGCGGGTCAAGTACGATGGCGCGATGCCCTCGCGATTTGCCAGCTCCCCAATGGTGGCGAACTCGCCCGACTCCAGCATCCGCTTCCAGCGGAAGGCGCGGGCCAACGCCTTGATCAAGGTGCTGTCGGTCCTGGTCGGTCTTGCAGCGTCCTCTGGTAGGTGCATTTCCTTGCGCCCGCCGCGTTTGACGATGCGGAATGGGACGTGCAGCGTCACTGTGTTGGGAACCATGGCGCCGCGGCTCATGCTGCCACCTCGCTGCCGTCGGCCAACATCTCATTGGCAAGACCGGTCAGACCATCGATCCGTAACCGGAGGTCGAGCCCCTCCGGCCCGATGTCGATCCTCTCGATACACAAGGCCACGATGCGCGCCTGCTCGGCGGGGAACAATTCGTCCCACAACGGGTCAAGCTGCTGGAGGGCTGCGCGGGCGTCGGCTTCGGTGATGTTCCCGTCGTGGGCGCGTGCTGCCTTCCACGTCCCAGCGACGATTTCGGGCTGGCGGAACACGGCGCGCAGTTGGTCAACGACGGCTGCCTCGATTTCGCCCGCGGATACGCGACTGACCGGGCACGAACCGGCACCATGTTTCAGCACCGTCTGGCTCACGTAATAGCGGTAGAGCTTGCCGCCTTTCCGGGTGTGGGTCGGTGAGAAGGCTGCGCCGTCTGGGCCGAACAACAACCCTTTTAATAGTGCCGGTGTCTCGGCCCTAGTCCGGGCGGCGCGCTTGCGCGGGCTCTCTTTCAGAATGGCGTGGACCCGGTCCCATGTCGCACGGTCGATGATGGCGTCATGTTCACCCGGATAGCTGTCACCCTTGTGAACAATCTCGCCGAGATAGTGTCGGTTGCCGAGCATGCGGTAGATGGCTTTCTTGTCGATCGGACGTCCGGCCCGGTTGCATACACCGTCCTCATCGAGCTCTCTCGCGAGCAGCGTTCCTGAACCAAGTTCGACGAAGCGGGCAAACACGTCCCGGACTATCTTCGCCTCCGTCTCTTCGATTAGCAGCTTCCGGTCCTCGACCCGATAGCCAAGCGGAACGTTGCCTCCCATCCAGATGCCCTTGCGCTTCGAGGCCGCGATCTTGTCCCGGATGCGCTCAGCCGTCACTTCGCGCTCGAACTGGGCGAAGCTGAGCAGGATGTTCAAAGTCAGCCGACCCATCGACGTGGTCGTGTTGAACGATTGCGTCACCGACACGAAAGTCATGTTGTTTCTGTCGAACACCTCGACCAACTTCGCAAAGTCCGCAAGCGATCGGCTGAGGCGGTCGATCTTGTAAACCACAACGACGTCGACCAGACCGTCCTCGATATCCTGCAAGAGCCTTTGGAGCGCAGGTCGATCGAGGGTGCCGCCGGAGACACCACCGTCATCGTACTGATCGCGAAGTAGATCCCAGCCCTCGGAGCGCTGGCTGGCGATGTAGGCCTCGCAGGCCTCCCGTTGAGCCTGCAGGCTGTTGAACTCCTGCTCAAGCCCTTCCTCGGAGGACTTCCGCGTGTAGATCGCACAACGAAGCTTTCGAACGATGGCCTCCTGTTTCGTCATGCCCGTGCCCTCCGGTTCTTCAACCCGAAAAATACCCAGCCGTTCCAGCGGGTGCCGGTGATGGCTCGGGCGATGGCCGAAAGCGATCTGTAGGGGCGACCCTGCCATTCGAAACCGTCGGCGGTGACGGTGACGACATGCTCTACGCCCTGCCATTCGCGGACCAGGCGTGTCCCGATGATTGGTCTGTCGCGATCGGCCCTGATCCCGCTCCTCTTGCGGTCGCCGCCGTCCAGGTCCTCGCCCAACTTCTCCAGTCGCCGGACCGTTGCCGGTTTCAATCCGCCATAGGCCAGTTCCTGAACGCGATATGCCAGCCGGCTCTCCAGGAAGCGTCGGTTGAACGGTGGCGGCTCGCTCTCGAACAGTTCGCGCCACTGGGACTTCAGTTCAGGAGTCGAAGCCAATTTCAATTCTGCGAGGCGGGCAGGGATACTATCGGTCATGCGCTTCTCCTTTTGCAGGTTGCATGACCGCTCTCGTCGGGCGGCTGCGCAAGCGAACTATCTGCCTTTTCGTCGAATACTTCGCTTGACTGGGTGGAATTCAAGCGAACCAGCCCGCGGGCAAGGAGCGAACAGAGCTCACGGCGGCGTTCCCCTGCTGACAATTGGCATGGATCGAGGCCGTTCATGTGATACCTCGCCAGCCCAGATGGCCGAGATCGCAGGAGTTCGGCGAACGCCGGGCTCGAGGAAAGTCGATGGCTCGAAAACAATTGCTGATTTTGGAGTTGTTTTTAGGGCGACGGCGCTCTGTAAAGAAACGCTCTTCGCCCCGGCTCTCCGGTAAGGCGAAGAAAACATTGCGTATTTCTGAGTCTTGATTCACGTCGACGAGAAAAAGGAACCCTTTTGAACTCGCACGCCGGCCCGAAAAAACGCGATTGCCGAAAAAAAATGTGTGAAAGAGAGGGGGGCGGGTTTCATACAGCAGCGATCCCAGGTTTCGAAGGCCCCCCCACCCCCAGGACAACACGGAGCCTCGGTTATCGTCTAGCTTCCTCGCGACTCCGTGCCGAAAGCGCTTTTTTTTGGTGCCGACCCATGTCGAAGTCATGTCGAGTACCCAGCGATCTCTAGACAGGCTTCGAAGATGGCTTCAATGGACGCTTCTCGAGTCTTCGTCCCGTCGCAGAACGCCCGGTATTCCTCATCTGGCACTTTGCTGTCGATCTCGACAAGAAGCTCTTCGGGAAGTCGGTGCTCTCTCAGCTTCTTAGTGATCTCGTCCAGGAAATGTTTTTGGTGCTTCGCTGTTCCGGGCCCGTGAGCTGTATCTCCGCATGGGTCCACCTGTCCAACAGGCAGGGATCCGGGATGCCGTGGTCCCCTTTTCTTTTTCTTTTCCTTTTCCTTTTTGGGGGAAGCGGGCTTCATGTTCAGTCGGAAGCTGGCTTCCCTCGTTAGCGAAGCAGACTTCACCTTGGAGCGGCCAAGCCTATTGACCCTCGATGGCCATAGGAAGTCATATTGGTTGTTCCGTGTGAACTCGCTTTTTCTGGTTTTGATTGCTCCTCTTTCTCGGAGCTCGTTGATTGCGGACGTGATGCTCTTTCGAGACAAGTTCAAGGCCTGGGCGAGGCGGTCGATCGAAGGATCACACCTGAGGTGTCTCGGATTACAGTGCTCGAGGAGGATCATCAGAACACGGAGTGCGCTCCGAGTTAGAGCAGGGTCCTCCAATGTCCAATGGCGTGCCAACTGCCACTTTGCCGGAAAGCCAAATTGATCGCTCACGACTGCTCCTCGTCACTTTTCCATGCGACCGGAGCTCTATGTCTGGCAGGTTGGCACTCTGTTCAGAGAGTGCCAACTTTTTTGCATTAGGGAGCTTGCATCATTTTCTTGAGTTTCTTTCGGATCGTATCCCACTTCGGCTTAGGGCGTTCCATCTTTTCGGAAACAAGCCTTGCAGTTGCGCTGGCGCTGCTGCGGAGTGAGGGATTCTTCTTCCAGATTTCCACGGCTAACTGCCAAGCCTCGCTCTCCCAATCAGGCTTGTAGCCAGGGTCGTGACGCCGTTTTCTGGCCGCGGGCAAACGTCCTTCGGAACTCCTCTTTCCTAGTGCGAGGGACTCAATTCTCTTTCCTGTGTCGCCATCTTTCCCAAACCTCCATCTAAAGCGTTCCGACATTTCACCAAGGGAGAATGCGAGGGCTGCGGCGCGCTTCGTCTTGCCGCTTGCCAGGGTCTTTTCCAGTTCTCGATAGTCGACTAGCCAGCGAGCGAGCAGATGGTCGTAGCCTCCATCAGAGAAGACACTCGGAGGCGGGAAGTCGTTGTGATCATTCCCGTCCGCCCACTCGAAGAACTTGGATATGCGGCGAACTTCCATCTCGCGTTGTCGTCGCCAATCCTCTTTCTCGACACCATTCCGCATGCGCCAAAATTCGAAATTTCTTTCCTCATCGACCTTGCTGATGACGCCTTCTATCCTCTTGCTCCAATATGCAATCCTACGTGCCGCACTTGCACGCCGTTTGAGCACCTCCACCTCTAAAGGTTTAAGTCCACTCGCCTTTTCATCGGCGAATTCTTTCAGGGCATGCCAAGTGTCTTCACCCGATATCGTTTCGACGATGCTCCGCTCAAATCCGGACACTTTTGTCTCACGGTTTCGCATGGCTGGCCCTTTCGGTTACACAGACCCAATGCTGCGCATTGGAGTTATGTGAATGGAGGCGCCCATCGGCTCTTGGTCAATTGAGCACCATCAGCGTCAGAGCCTAAGCGGTTGATTGGGCATTTCCTAGATAACGCTCATTCTTGCCGATGCCTCAAGTGACCCATCTGACTTGATTGACTATTGGCTGGCAAACTGCGTGGGTGATTTGCGGGCTTATGTATCAAACGCACCAAGCAAAGTGAATCCCGATACGCTAAAATAAAACCCCCACGCCAACGGACTAAGATGGCGCGGGGGCTAAGTGGGGTCGTCCCCATACACGCGGGACTTAGGTAACGTAATGCAAGACAAGTCGATAGACAACGCGCTCTTAGCCCTTCGCAGGCAGATCATCCGGGACGATGGCAAGGGCCAGGATCACGTTGAGGCGCTCTTGGCTATGCGCGGTGTGGATATAGGCCGAGCAGTTTGACTCGGCGGCCGTAGTATCGAACCTTGCAGCCGTTTTCTTCCGATACGGACGCTGCACGCGAGACGAAAGTCCGAATAGAGCCTTTTCGAAGACATTGGGTGCGACAACCACAGCACTGTCTGGCGCGGCCGCATTTCTCAAAAAGCCGCAGTTGGGACGTAACAGCAACACTGCTCATTCGACGAAGGTCCGATTTGAGCCCAATCCTGGTTTGGTGGACGCCGTGTCGCGCATTGATCATCTGAAGCTGCAGTTTCTGGATTTCAGTTAGAGATCATCAGTCTGGCGACATCGCGTGAGAAATGTGTTAAAATTAAACCAGAGTAGGAGGACAGTGTCCGACCGACCGGGTGATCGTATCGCATCTCGAATGTGTCCGGACACATGGAGGTGCTTTATGGTCAAAACTATCGGAAATCCGCTGAGTTGGGCCGCGCAGAGTTTGGCTGGAACCGCCGAATATCTTACCCGATCAGTTGAATTGATTGGCGGTGAGAGCGGCGTTACGCCCGAGGTGTTGCCACTTACTATGGAGGATATTCGCGAGTCATTGCGACTTGGCTATTCCGATTTTGCGGCGGTTCGAGCTGATGTGATGTTCATCTGCCTCATCTATCCAGTGATAGGGATCATGCTGGCTGCTGTGGGCTTCAACGCAAGCCTTCTTCCCGTCGTGTTTCCAGTGGCCGCCGGTTTCGCGCTGATTGGACCGCTTGCAGCCGTCGGTCTGTACGAAGTCAGTCGCCGACGAGAGAAGGGAGAGGACGTGTCCTGGCTCGCTGCACTTGGGGTCGTCAGGTCGCCGAATTTCGGTGCGGTCTTGGTGCTTGGTCTCTACCTTGCGACGATCTTCTTTGTGTGGATCGTTGTCGCACACTCGATCTGGCTCGTGACCCTTGGACCAGATCAGCATGAGACGGTGTCAGCATTCCTTGGGCAAGTCTTCACCACCGGCGCGGGCTGGGCGATGATCGTGATCGGCATGGCCGTCGGTTTCTGTTTTGCCGTTGCGGTGCTTGCTATCAGCGTGGTGAGCTTTCCCATGCTTCTCGATCGCAATGTTGGAGTGCCGGTGGCAGTTTCAACGTCTCTGGAGGTCTTTCGGACCAATCCAAGAGTCATATTGTCCTGGGGGCTGGTGGTCGCGGCGCTTCTCTTTATCGGCTCATTTCCGGCGTTCATCGGTCTCGTGATCGTCCTTCCGGTTTTGGGCCACGCGACGTGGCATCTCTACCGCCGGGCCGTGAAAGCATGAGAATTCGGATCACAGGAAGGTTTTTTAAGAAGTGCGGAACCGGGGAGGGAGAACATGCACTACGTCACAATCACGACTTGGGAGATCGATGACAGAACCAACTTCCATCACTTCATGGAAGCCGTCGAAACCAAGCGGCTGCCAGCTTTGAAAGATCTTGGTGCAAGCCGGGTCACTGTCATCCGGACCAGCGAGAGGACTTGTGCCGCTATCACGGAATGGCCCGACAAACCCACGCGTGATGATGCGGAGTTGAAGATCGACGAAGTGCGCCAAAGAGTTCACAGGGAAGATCACACGCGGATGACAGGAGAGATGAAGGGGGAGATCGTCGCAGACGTCTGACGATCATTTCTCCGGTTAGCAGTTCGAGTCATCACAGCCGCGTAGAAGACCTTGGTCCGTGTCTACGCCGCTGCACATGCGGCGAACGGCAGCTTCGAGCCCACATTGATTCTTGCTGCGTTTTGCACGAATGGCGGCTTACCACCAGATAGCCATTAGTCTGCGCTATTTTCGGGAGCTTGGAAGTCTTTGAATGCCTTTGAAACCTCAGCAGCAGCAGATTGGGAAGCCAGAATCTTTCGACCGTACTGCGCGGGCATCGCAGGTGACGTCCAGCGGCCTGCGACCATAATCGAGGCAACATCACACCCAATTCTGAAAGCATCCTGCACGCCGCCAACCCGAGTGCTGTGGGCGGAAACATCGTCACGCTTAAAACGCCTCTTTAAAACTCTGGATACCGTTGAGGGGTTAAGCGGTTGAATCAATGCTCCCCGCTGAGATTTCGTGATGATTGGGTCATTCTGCTTAAGTTCTGCCAGGTCGATCCAACGCAGTACCGCCTCAGTTCCTCGCTCCGACAGAAACGCGTAGGCTCCTTGTCCGTACTGGTCAGTTTTTGATCTAGCAATGAACAAAAGACTAGAACCGTCATCTTGGCGAGAAAGGTCTCGGACACGAAAGGCGACAATTTCAGACGCCCGGCACCAACTGTCAGACGCGATCCACAGCATTGCGGCATCTCGTAGATCAATGCGGCTATCACCAAGTTTGGCGATGACACTGAGCACCTCGGCTTTCCCGAGGGCTGCGGCTTGCCGAATTGCAGTCCCGTACTTTCGTTTGACAGCTTTCAAAGCCAATTCAACAAGTCGATGCCGACAAGGGGACACTTGGAAATGTGCTCGGTGCTTCTCTCCGATAGCCCAAAGCCGCGTTTCTATCGTCGTGTGTCTAATGCGACTGCCGAGCCAGTCTACGTACTCAGCCACTACTGACGGCGAAACTGGAGGCTCGGAGCTGTAACCACGTTCGACGCACCATTCGTCGAAACCCCTGTTAATCTGTCTATAGTTTCTGAGCGTCTCTGGCGCATAAGCTTTCTCTGACCTTTCGCTGTATTCCTTAATAAGCCTTTCTCTTAGTTCTTGCGGTGCTGCGGCGAGTTTTACCAGTGTTTCTTGGCGTTCTGCTTCGCGGTTGAACATCTGATTCATTTTGAGCGTCTCCTGATTCCGATGATCCGCGATGATCGCATGGAAAGGGACGCCCGCGTTCACTCTCACAAAAGAGAAAAAGAATGAAAGGAACTGACGATTGGCACATCCGAAGACACCTCCATTGAACGACCAAAAGAACGTTCAAGGATTGAAGCCACGAATTGCACCATACTGGAACACGCTCGAGTACTGCCGCCACATCGGCGTTCAAAAACACCCGACCACTGGTACATTCTGGGTCGCCAGGGTCCGGGTCTCAGGTGGAGGGCATTACTTGCAAAAGCGTCTCGCGCCCGTTGGTTTTGGTGGGCCAATCGGCATCGGATATGCTGATGCCCTCGCACTAGCAAAGGCTTGGTATTCATCCCCCGAGATAGCTGCTCGTGCTACCACCTCGTATCCAGTTGGTATCAGTCAGTCGCTTCGCTACGAGAAGACCGTTGAAGGTTTCACGATAGGCGATGCCCTTTCAGATTATGTTGAATGGAAGCGCATTTCGGCTGCGAAGACGCACTTCGAAACCAATCTATCACTTATCAATTTTCACCTAATCCCTCGAATAGGGGATGTCATCCTGGAAGAGTTCACAGGCAGAATGTTTACTGATTTTTGCCGGGACGTACTCGAAACCCCGCCGAAGCGAGGGCGGCAGCCAAGGGGGCCGAAGATTCCTTTGGAGAAAATTGATTATGAGTCGCTGCGAAAGCGGAAGAAGACGCTCAACACCCTAATCGGTATTCTCAGGGCCGCCTTCCGAATGTCTTGGGAAAACGGTGAGGTTGAGTCTGATCGCGCGTGGCGGTGCCTGAAAAGGCTCCCTCACGCAGATACACCACGTAAAGACTTCTTGACGCGGCAACAGTGCCAGGCATTGCTAAAGGCGTGCAAGTCGGACCTTCGGCGACTTGTTCTGGGTGCCTTGTACACCGGTTGTCGTGTGTCAGAACTCGCGAAAATGAGAGTTCGAGATGTAGGTGGACATTTCTTTGGCGTCTACATTCGGCCCCTCAAAAGTTATCGGGGCCGCTATGTCTATTTGCCTGACGAGGGAATGACGTTATTTCTCGATCTGTGCGAAGGAAAAGACGACGAAGAGCTTGTCTTCCGCATGAATTCGGGTCGCTCCTGGTCAGGAGGTCATAAGCACCTTTTTAAAGCAGCTGTGCGTGATGCCGGACTTCCTGAATCGTTTGTGTTTCACGGACTGCGGCACACATATGCCAGCCAACTCGTACAGGCCGGGACGCCATTGGCTATCGTTGCCAAACAGCTCGGTCATGCGACTACGGACACGGTGAGCCGGACATACGGACACCTTTCTTGTCAGTCGATTGAAGAGGAGCTTTCACTCCGCTTTGCTCCTATTTCTGAACCTAGGAAAGATCCGAGGCTGTCACGCATCCGGTCTTCCTTGCAGTCAGTCGCCGTAGCCCCTGACTCATGGCCCATAAAAAACCATAGTGAGGCTAAGGGGGAAATCGTTATGTTCCTAAGGTCGGCGCGACCTGGTTAGGTCGTCAGCCTTGTTCGAGTTTTCTAATCAATGCGTGGTGCGCTCTCCGGCTCGCTTCAAGCCGCCTAATCATCCTCACCAATGCGGAGCTTTCTTGGCCAGCCTTTTCTCGTTTTGAAAGTTCCGCCCGTCTTCGTTCGAGTGCCGACCTACACAGCAAGTAGTTTCGTTTTGCTCTTCCAAGCTGCATCTCCCGTTCTTCGTTCAGAATGGCAAGCAGCTGCTTGCTACTGATGGCATTCAGGTGAAAATCTCGCTTCATTCGCATCCCCATGTTGAATTACCGGAGGATTGGGTAAACAGGTTAAGAAATGGTTAACGATGCTTCGGTGAAACTTTCTTAGGTTGTCATAGTTTTGACTAATTCCCCTTATAGTTGTAGAATCACTGTCATAAATTACTGGCACAGCATACTCACTCACCTGGAGCGACGAACGCGGAGTATTCCCTGTTCGCCACTCATTAGTGGCCCGTTTGAAATTCAAGCAAACGAAATGAAATATGGGCTCCATGCCGCACTTCACTACGGATTAGTCGAATGTCTCGTATGGGCTGCGAGCTGCCTACCCAATCTGGTGAGCCGTGTCGCATCGCTCTGCACTAGAACCAGTGGCAGCTATGAGTCGAACGAAAACATCCGGGCAGGTCGCGATCGATGAGCTTCCGCGCCGTCCCCGAGTCACGCAACGAGCCGATACGTCCGAAACGCTGCACTTTGCAACATTGTCAGCGAAGCATCGAAAGCAGTCGTTTGCTGACGAAATGACTTCCCGTTGCTGTATGTGGTATAGTTGATCGTGCCGTTGCGCGGTTTCTGGGAATGCAGGTTTTAGTGTAGAGGAAATATTCGACCTTCCACTAAGATCGCAAGCTACCGGCAATTGTTTTGTGCAGACGGTATCTAGCTGAGTGTAACTTACGTCTTCCCGCCTCGGAAACTAGCTCTCTACGCCGATACTGGGAAATGCAATTGCAACGACGAGTTTATGCGCGACGAGGAGCAACAAGTGACACGAGGTGCACTAAGTGACTTTGCATTGGCATCCTGTTCCGGTGATTTGCCCAGTTGAAGAGACGAAGGCTGCCGTTCATGTCGGTGACCTTGCCAGGAACACGATCAAAGCCTATGGCAGTCATTGTGAAGCCAGTGAGTTCCGGCGCCATGCGATTGCTCGCAATTACCATGAATTTTTTCACAGGACCACCCTGGGCGCTTACATCAGACCGAAATTATGTTGGTGTCTCTTGAAATCGCGCGGAAAAAGAATAGCATCGATAACATCTAAAGAAAGTCTCGGATTATAGCGATTATATGCCGATTGGCGTATGGCAAGTGTTAAGTTCACAATTTTGGGTGCGTAACCGCGCTTCGCTAGTAATAACTAAATAGAATAGATTTCTGCAATTTTTCTGAAAGATTGAGCATGTACTCGAAACTGAATGTTGAATTTTTTCAAGAGCTATCAATGAATATCTTGAGCGGCGATATTGAAGCTGTAACAGATAGGTGCCGGTCGCCGCTGGTATTTTCCGTGGGTGATAGAATGGTAGTGTTGGGTTCCAAAGAAAAAGCCACCCGCCAACTGCTCAGAATACAAAAACGACTCGTTGGCTGTGGTGTGAAGAAGGTCTCATCCGAAATTACGGAGTACGTTGCAGAAGCAACGGGAATGGAAAGTTACGTTGTACATTTTGCCTTTTTTCATAGTAAGTTGTATCCGTGGGGCTGGGCGGAGTGCACATTTTTCGTTCGTAGAGTTGAGGGTTCGGCAGTCATCGAAATGGTGGATTGTCAGCAGTTTACAGTTCTTGGCGCCACTTGTGTCAAGGGAATACCACGAGCGGCATAACAACCAGATCATACTTGATGGTCCAACGCCATGACTTGCCGTCATTCTCTCGGAGTTGTGAATTCAACCAAGTCGATTGACTAATTATGTCGCGTGCATTGCTGACGCTCATACGATGAGTCGAGGCAAGATGCCGGCCAGATGAGATGCAATCGCCGCAATAAGCGCTCATTTCACGCCACGAAAGACGGAGACTCTGTCACGAAATTGCGTAATCTTTGGTGGCTAGACAAGTGCGATGATCAGATAGCACCATAAGCTTGGTCCGCGGACCATTGGTGAGCCGCCATTCCAACATCCAAAGATCGAATTTCTCACACTGCTGGTTTTACTATGACCGATGTTGAGGTGTTGTGGGTTATGGTGAGCATCGTGGCCAGGTGCCGCACGGGATGTTAGATAAACCGTGCGGCGGCCTGACTTGCGTGCACAGGAACTGTCGACGGTCAGGCAATCCTGGAGGCGATTCTCCGGTTTTCGTTGACAGATTCAAAGAAGCGGAATTCTTTCACAATCTGTGAGCGTTTGCTGGCCGTGAGTTTGGTTGAGAGTTTTCGATAGCGCATTTCGACGGTTGCGTCTTTGGTGCGAGCCTTAAGGAACTGAAATGTCATGGTCGTTACCTATGGTTGAGTGTGTGTATTTTATTATCGTCATGAGATCATGGCTCAAAAATGACGTATCGGCGGCGAGGAAAGATCATTCGCGGGTCAATTGCCATGACGTGAAGTCAATCGACAATTTTCCTCGCGTGAGTTCTTGGGATCAAAGTTTGGCTGTATGTCGTTCAGCTCTAAGCGTTCGCTGTCTGATTACAGTTCTTTGGACTTGGCGACGATATGGGCGACGGCCAGCAATCACAAACCGACACCATTACATCAGCGCTAATCCTCACATTGGGAGATGCAGTACATGCGTTCGACAGGCGACGACTCAACGACGGATATTCAATCTTCCTTGAACGCCACTCACGCCCTGTAGTTCTCTCCACATACCGATCTCACTCGACCCTGGAGCATCGCCGACACTGAATTATGAACGCGAACGCGTTTCCACTCAAACCCGCCTGCGACCAAGTACTGGTTTCCTTTGCTCCTCGACAGCCACAAAACCCGGAAATTTTGTGCAGCACGGCAACCATCTTCAAGGACGGGTAGCCGTGCTGCAACAGTACAGGATGCGTCCTGGAAGTCACTCAACTTGAATTCTACACACATAACTTTCTCTTTCATCCAGTACGCGTTGGTTTACACACACGTTCCAACTCGCTATGGGAACAATTAAACTTTCTAATGTGGCATTAGTAAGACTGATTTTCCTCTTGGTAGAAAACAGTTTGTTTCCACAATCAGAAAGGGATGCACTGCGAAATCAGATCGCTCTGTTTTTGCTGGGTACTCAAAAAAACTGCTATCTTGCGATGGCTATGTGAACCTATTGAATCTCCCGCACCGTTCGACAGGACACATCCCAGGCTGGCCGTGGTTGCGCGCTCCTCGTGTCTCTATGGGAAGTTATCACATCTCGTACCCGCTGGCTCGAAATCGGACTGTCGAAGCTGCTCCGCGGAATAGCTGGTGAGCAAGAAGGTCCGTGTGGTCACCAAACTTCTGTGAAGAATCTATGGTCGTGGCCAAACGACGACAAAAACAGCTTGCATTCCCAAGCAGCTTGATTTCCACTGGATGGATAAAATATGGTATACGCACTCGTAAGGGTTGCATTCAGTATTGTTGTTAATTCAATTTGAGGAACCCCAGATTGACCCAAGAGGTGGACAATACCACACGGGATGAGCTGCACGACTTACATTGCCTCTATCCGTCAGTCTTTCCGACACATGTGGGTCTGACCCCACACAAGCGACCTCCAAGATGGTTGTTTGTTGTCTTGGTGATTCCACTGCTTGGATTCCTGATCTACGAAATTCTGACAGACGTGATTGCGAAGGCTCGCTTCGCCAACAAAAGGCGGATTCAGACGGGACAATATTCGGTCAGTTTGTTCGGGAAAAAGACGCGCCACGTGCGCAGTAACGGACTTCCGGAAACTCAAAAGAGTTGAGATGACGCGCTGCTCCCCGTCGACCGTTCGAACGCCCTACTTCAGCATTCTGAGACCGTATTATGAAAGAGAAGCTGTCCAAAAATTACTTTGCCAAGTTCTTCCGTGGAGTTTTGCAAGGAGCATGGAAGGAGGTACATGGCGCGGTCAACGTGCCATTGCTCATATTGTCCAAGAACCACGTGTTTCTTTTGGATTCTAACAGAAAAGTCTCAGATTTTTTCTCCGAATTCAAAGCTTTGACGCAAGGCTCTAGTTCTTGGAATCTAAACACTGAAATTAGAGAGTACCACCAAGACACCGAAGAAATGGAATGCTACTTCGTCGATGTTCGACTGCGGGGCGAGGGAGATTTCAAAAAAGCAAACATGTCTGCAAAGCTGTACGTTAGGCGCAGCGGGACAGCTCCCCGTGTCGAACTGATCGAGTTCGTCTAAACGGAGAAACACGCAGTTGCGACGCTGGAGCTGAAAAAAGCTCAGTGTATTCGACAAGATTCGATGACCCAGCGCTCCAGTTCACTTGGCGGAGCCTAAGATTAACTGGATGACGCCACCACGTTGCGCAAAGTATCGGCCAAGGACAATGGGCTGAATGGCTTTTCTATGACTCGCGTCGCGCCTGCTTCCTTGATTTCGTCGATTGCTTCCTTGCCTGTTCGTGCAGTGCAAATGAGAACCGGCTTTGACTGCCGTTCTGGAGTCGACCGTATCAGCGCAAGCAGTTGGCGCCCATCTGGTGGTGGCATCATCCAATCTAGCACGTAGAGATCAAAGTCTTCCGAGATGATCCGGTCACTAGCAAACGCGCCAGAGCTTTCATACGTCGCGTCGATATCATCTTCGATCTCCAGCGCGAGTTCGATGAGGCTCAGAATATCTGCTTCGTCATCGACGATTAAGACTTTCATTGCACTGCATCCAATTCCGCTGTTTCGATGGTTAGAGGAAAGCTCAGGGTCACGCGAACGCCGCAACGATTTCCTTCCGCGTTGTAGCGATTCGTGATCCGGATCGTACCGTCCATGCGCTCCACAAGTTCTCTTGTAATCGACAATCCCAGCCCCGTACCCGCGATTTGGACATTCGATCCATGTGCAGGAGGCGCGAAACGCTGGAAGATGCTTTCCAACGCGCCCTCGGGAATGCCGGGACCTTCATCACATATCTCGATCACCACGGTGTCGCTTCGCAATTCCGCTTTGACGGTCACGTGCCCATCCGCTGGCGAATATTTCAGCGCGTTGGAGATGACGTTTGATAGAACCTGCTGAATCCTCAACCTATCGGTCCACAGACAATCCGTCGGCCTGGTTTGGTTAACGATATCAAGGCGGACGGACCGGGCGCTCGCCATACCTGCAATCGCCGACCTCGCCTCGTTCAGAATGTCACCTACCGACTGAACCTCGCAGTGAATGGTGAGCCGACCGGCGTCGATCGCCTGAACGGTCAATACGTCGTTCACCAACAGCAGAAGCCGCTCCGCATTCTGTGCTGCCATTCCTATGAGCCGAACAGCTTTCTCGGGAAGTTGGTCTCCAAACCTAGCCAGAAGCAGTTCGAGCGACCCCTTCAGCGAAGTCAACGGCGTACGGAGTTCGTGGTTGATGGTTGCCACAAACGCCTGTCTCTCCGACATTAACTTCACCTCTTCGGTATAGTCGCCGATCACCGCGTATATCGTATTGTCGCCACGCTGGTCCTGCGTCACTCCCAATCGGAGTGCCCTATAATCGGGATCGCCCTGTTCGCCAATTTCGACCATCGCGTCAGTTGGTCCAAAATCCGGAGAAAACTGAATCTCGTTCTCGATGATTTCGCGCAACGCACCGATCGTCACCATCGGGTCATCCGTTCCGAAGAACTCGTTGGCACGCGGGTTCACACGTTGCCGTCGTTTCTCGGGCGACAAGACCGCGATTCCGTCATTCACGTTCTGGAAGATCGCTTCGAATTCTCGGCGTGCCTCCGCAATCTTCTGCCTGTCGCGAGCTAGAATTTTGAGATTTTGCTCCAGCTCAATCGTGCGTCGTCGGACGACGTTACCAATTACAAAAATTCCTAGTATCAGTATCGATGCAAGGCTGACGAATCCGACCGTTCGCATTTTGAATTCCGACAACGCGATCGCCGCGGGCAGGCTCGCAATGACACCGAAGGTACTGGGTTCGCTTCCACTGGATACCACGAAAGTTTCGGCGAAAGTGGTTTCTTTAGCCTCATCATGAGACGAAAACGCGATCTCTCCAGATTGCGTGAGCAACATGAGCCGGATATTCTCTCCTACCTCAATCGATTGTAACAAATCATTGAAATAGTTTTCGCCGAGCGAACTTGCCGCAATGGCAACCACTTCCCCGGAACTAGTCTTGATGGGCCACGCAATCGGCACCACAACTCTACCGGTTCCGCGAGAGATAACCGGCGCTCCGATAAAGTGGATGGCATCGCTTTCCGTCGTTAACTCTCGAAAGTATTGGCGGTCTGATAGATTGACGCCGTCAAGCGCCGGTACGGTCGACCAAAATACCTCGCCATCCATTCCGATCAGAAGAAGCGAGTCTATCTGATCAATGGCACTAACGACATCACGCATTTCGCGATCCAAGCTGTAAACTGCTTGCTCTTGGCCGAACTGAACGAGCAGTGAGAGTTGGCCTAGCAAAGGTGCCATTTTCAGGTCAGCGATGGTTAGAGATGCGTCGACAGAACGCCGCACCAAAGATGCATAACTCTGCAACTCCAGATGCAACTGATGGGTCGTGTTCTTGTAGTCAAATCGGATCAACAGAGCCAAACCGACGATTACGAAAATTTCGAAAAACGCGACAACAAACAGATAGCCTCGCCGTGGCAGAAACATCCGGCCATGGAGGTCACTTTGTGAGGCTGCCCTCATGAAATCGCCGAGTCCCAGTGTGAGTGGCTGCGAGATTTGCCTCATGAATTCTCACCGGGTGCACCGACCGTCCTGATGCCATCGGCAAGTGCCGCCGATGCAGGATATTTTACCCCTGGCCGCACGGTTGTGACGCGCAACATGAGCTGGTTTCCCAATGGATCAAGGGGATCCGCGAAACTGGTCGCTTCGACTGCCGTCGACAGTTTGTGCTCCACGCGACGCGCCGTGTCCTCCGACATATCTATCGCAAGGATACAGTAGAGATTGG
This sequence comes from Paracoccaceae bacterium, assembly GCA_965228905.1. Classification (GTDB taxonomy): domain Bacteria; phylum Pseudomonadota; class Alphaproteobacteria; order Rhodobacterales; family Rhodobacteraceae; genus CALKXV01. The sequence goes on from CBDDII010000002.1 coordinate 283,106, forward strand.
CATCGATTCGAGCTAGCAGACTGTTGGCGGGAAGATCTACACGTCCCAGTGTTCTGGCGAGCAACTTGGGTTCTTCCAATACGCCACGGACCGTTGATTGTCGCTTTCGGCGCAGTGCCAACACAATAAAGCACACACGCTCAAGGTCGGCCAGAGAAAGCCCCCGAATTGCAGTTTCGAAGATGGACCGGCTGACCAGCAGGTCGTTGGCTATTTCGCCAACTTCGTTCACGCTGGCGGAGCGCGAGTGGCTCTCGGCCATAAGTCGTGCCTCGCTCGACTTGCGGCGACGCAGCTCGGAACCAAGTCGCAGGCCGTTCTTGATCCGGGCTTCCAGCTCGATGGGTTCGAAGGGCTTGGTCACGTAGTCGTTTGCTCCTGCAAGGAATGCCCGGGACAGCGTTCGCCTATCCTCCAAGCTTGTGAGCATGATAATAGGCACGTCCTCTTTCCCTTCCGTGCACCGGATCTCGGCGCAGAGATCAATCCCGTTGATCTCGGGCATCATAACATCCAGAAGGATCAAATCGGGTTCGACCGCGCCGAGGCGCAATTGATCCAGCGCTTCAGCTGAATTGGTGAATGTGACGACATTGGTCAGGCCAAATTCCCTGAGGATGGCCTTTACCATTGCCAGCGCTATCTCGCTATCATCTACCGCGAGGATGAGCGGTCCTTGCATTGGGGATTGCTGTTGACCCAACGACGGCTCCATCATGCTTCTACTCTTTCGAGAACGATCCACTCGTCACTTAGCAACCTGTATATGTAGCCATGCGGCGGCTCGACGGAGATGCTCGGAAAGCGTCGAAGAACCTGGTCTTCGGTTACGGCGGAATTCGTGGATCGACGCGCGACGATGAAGGATTCATCCAGACGGCCTCCAATTACCGTTTGTTCGAAACTCGGTGTACCGGCGACGACCATACCCTTTGTTCCGCCGAGTTCGACAACGAGGTCCGGGCTACGCTCGACGTCAATAAGGATACCTTCTCGGCCACGAAGCATTTCCGCAACGGACAACATCGATAAGTTCGGTGCCGAATAAAATCCGCGCACATGTGCCTGCCAGCGATCCGACTCAGTTCCTTCGGCCTGCCCTAAAAGCACAGCACTTGCCAACCAGGAAGCCACCAGCGAGGAGGTGCCAAAATTACTGCGGGAAAGCCCAGGAGGCCAAAAACCGATCGCAACGGCGGCAACCGCGACCAGCGGAGTGCATGCAGTCATCGGGTCGGCGAAGCCCACTAGATAGTAATTGAAAATTGCTGCCACAACTACGCACGAGGCGCTTGCAAGGAGCGGAACGAGACGCGTGGGCGCGTGTCTCATTCTGAAGCAGGAGGCCAGAATTGGCAGGCTCAAGGTAAGGACAGGAGCTAGGACCGACAAAAGGAACGTTGACTGGTGGGTCGACTTTGGTTCAGCAACCAGTGGCATGTCAAAAATAAACGAGACGAACAAAAGTGACCCTACTGCACAGGCGATCGGGAAAACGATGGCGAATAGGTAACCAGTGGGCGACGACAAGAAAAGGCTCGGCCGAGCTGCCACAGCCAAAAATGGCACAGTGGCCAGAGTAAACAGGAGCCCGAACGCCGAGGAGAGCCCGACCAGCATGAGTCCGACGGCAACCTTCATCATGTCAGGAGCATTTCCACTCTGACGCAAGTGAACCATGCCGCGTGTAAAGACCCAGACTCCCAGGCAGAGGAGCACCAGTTCCGGACCTTGCGACACGGTGAATAGCAGGGCGGGATGGGTCGCCAGCAGAAGTGTTAAGATGCCTGCGAACTTGACGCTCATTCGGCCCTGACTTCGAAAATTCGAAAACCATGACGCTGCCATCAAGGCCGCAATTGCAGCCGCCACCGCGATTGGCAACGGCACATTTCCGCTGCCAAAGACAAGGTGTGACATCATCACCAGGACCAAAGGCAACGGCGGATAAATCGGGTCGGGCGGCTTGAAGTCCGGCGGCCCGTCGATCTGCACGATGACCCGACTCCAAAGGTCGACAACTCCACTTGCAAGGTAACCATGGATCTGGAGCCATGCTGCCAAGGCAAGATACACGGCGAAGGCCGCGACCCAGATTAGTGAAATTCGGGAAACTACCGACATCACGAACCTTCCATTCCGAATGGATTGGTCGCTTCGGCGACTTCGTTCGCTGTGTGTTTGGAAAGACCGTGTTGCGTCTTCTCCCAGTAGTACGGGTTGAACAGTAGCTGTCCCAACGCCTTGTAGGATGCAATGGTCATCAGTACCCAGTAGCCCACTATCGTCAGGCTCCAAGGCGCGAGATCGGACCATCGTCTCCGAAACGGTGCTATCATTGAGAGGTAGATTAACAGACCATTACCTGCCAAAAGGTTTAGAAGCGACAGGTAGAGAATGACTGGAGGGAAATAGGAGGCGATCGCCTCCGATCCGACGACAAGCCACAACAAAAACGTGGCCCAGAATATCGGATTGAGTAATCCGGTTAGGAACGTTCCTCCTATGAACGCGACGAACCCGAAGACACCGAGCGGCCCGATGGTGCGAAACAAGTGGATCGGGCGGCGCGTGTGGACGAGAAATGTCTGCATATAGCCCTTCACCCAACGAGATCTCTGTCGGATCCAGTTGGGAATGGAGACATTGGCTTCCTCGTAGGTAGTGGAGTCTATGACCCCAACGCGGTAGCCTTTCTGGGTCAACCGAATACCTAGATCGGCGTCCTCGGTCACGTTGAATGGGTCCCAAGCGTTGAGTTCCCGCAGGACGGACATCCGGAAATGGTTCGAAGTGCCTCCAAGGGGGATCGGGATGCGCAATCGTTCTAGCCCTGGCAGCATAAGGTCAAACCAAAGGGAGTAGTCCAGCGTAAACATTCGTGTCAGCCAGTTCTCCCGTGCGTTGTAGTAGTTAAGGCGACATTGAATGCAGGCAGTGTTGTGGGGCATCTGTCGGAAAGCGGCGATGACCTTCTTCAATTGATCCGGCTCAGGTTTGTCTTCCGCGTCGAAGATGACAAGGAAGTCGCCGCGGGCGTAATGAAGGGCGTAGTTGCAGGCCTTCGGCTTTGTCTGCGGATGAGATTGCGGCACCAGCAGGACTTCGAAGACCCCCTCTAGTCCAAGCGAGAGTGCGGCATCGATTGTTTCGTGGTCCGTCTCTTCCAACACGATCTTGATGTCCAGCTTGCCGAGCGGATAATCCAGATTGCGCAGCGCGTTCGCGAGAATAGGTAGCACCTCTGGTTCCTTGAACATCGGAACGAGTATTGTAAAAATTGGCAGTTCGTCGTCCTGGAGCAGACGCGCCTCTGCTGCTATGGCGGCCGACGAGTCCAATTGCGCCGAACCCCCGACCCAGACCAGCAACGCTTTGAATAGGAAATTGCCGAGGTAAAGGACTGTCAGTGCGACGTTCAGAATGATGAGTGTCTTAGCCGCTGCAAGCGCTATTCCCAGAAGAAAAGCGCAAACGAGCACATAGATGATGACGACCTGCAGTGGTGTAAACACCTGCTGCGCCGACATTTCCGGATCGAGTTCGGCGAGGGCGAAGACAGCCCGGTGAGAATGCTCCTCCCGAAAGCCATGTTGCAGGGCTCGCGATATCGCATGTGCTTCAGCGACCACGATCTGGGTGCCTTTTCCGAACATGTCCTCGATTTCGAGGAGAGCGGCAGGTCCAGGACGGGCAGTGGCGACCACATAGTTCCCATCCTGGTGTCCTAAAGGGATGGACTGCCGGACACCCATGGTAACTGCGTCGAATTTTGAAAGCAGGCGGGGATCAGGTCGCTGGGCTTCAAGGTCGATGAAAGGCAACCTGTAGTGGCTCGCAATCTCGGAATAAAGTGTGCGACTGTCGATCCAACGGCGTGCAAGCATGACTTGCACCAAGGACGTACCCCAATCCCGCGCCAGCATTGAGGCTTCCAGAATCTGCTCCTCAGACAGAAGCCGCCTAGCAGCGAAAACTTGGCCCAGAGTGTCGTTTTCGCCAAGGCTCCCTATGGGCGCGCGCGGGATTTGCTTGTCAATTAGAGCCATCTGATTTCCGTTGCGAAGCATAGGTGCGGCGCAACGCCTCCAGCGTGACAATGCTTAGAACGATCCAGGCAAGACCAATGAACCAAAGTCGGTATCGATTCAGAACCGCAAGAATGTGCTGACCCTCGTTGTAATGAATATCAATCAGGTCGGAACGCGAGCTGGAGGTCACAACTACTACCCCGTCGCTGTCCAGAAGGGCGACGTCACCCTGATCGAGCATGACGGGGCGGTCTTCCCCTGGCTGGAGTTCAAATCCCTGGGCGGGGCGGATCCAGAGGCCCTCGCGGTCTCCTACCCGGACAATCTGCGCACTTGTCAGCGTTTGGAGCGATCCGCCCGCCAGCACTAGTTCGCCGTCAAAGGTCGTGAGTTCCACATCCCCATCGTTATAAACGAGCGCCGGTGCACTGCCGATCAGTGGCGTATCAGCGATATGAACGAACGGTGCAGAGGCTTCTGCGGTGATTTCGCTGACGACTTTGATATGCGCGGATGGTGGGACGACACTCGCAAATATTGGAGCAATGCTCTGAAGATCACCCGCGTCGAAAGCGCCGATGTCTGCAACCAGAACTTCGACTTCGGCTTGCATTTGTTGCCTCAGGTCATGAAAGTCTGTTGCGCCAGACGGTTTCGGAGTGAGATTGAGTTGGCTACCACCGTGAATCTGCGCGGGAAGGGGCAACATGGTGACGAGACATTTCCCTTCGACCACCGGCCGAAGAATTTGCACCCGCAGCTGGTTGTTGCGCGCAACGAGGCCTTCTGGCAGCTCGGCTTCGAATCGGTTCCTCTCGCCGTCGCGAACCAGCTGGCTGCCGATAAGTCTATCGTTGAGATACATTGCGATTGTGGCGCCTTCGGCGCGAGCGTCTTGGGCGATCGTGTAAACTAGGGAGATCGATGCGATTCTCTGACCCGCGGGCACCGATGCGATGTCGAAGTTGAAGTCGTGCAGGCTGTTTCCTGAAGACATGAATGGACGCACGTCGAACCCGAGCTCGGCGAACGACAGGCTATCCTCTGTTTGCGGAGTGCGGGAAGACTTTTTGATAGAAACCGCATCGCTGCCTGCGACGGGGGCCCAGTTGCCTCTGAGCAGCTCTAGTGCGTCCTGCGGCTCGCGGCCGGAAATTGAGACGCCGGGCAGGCCGCTGAACAGTTCCGCCCGCAGCGCCGAACGAACATTGGCGGCGTTTTCGGTAGCGGAGTCGATGGAGATGATGCCGCTTTCCCAATACTTCTCGGATTCGACGAGGAAATCGCGGTAGTTGACGAAGCCTCGCTCCGCTCCGAAGATTGTCGCGGCGCGCAGTGCCGCTGCCAGGACGTTAGCCGGATATTCCGCCTTTTCAGAAAGGAGAACGGTCATCGGTTCCGGTTGCAGCCGCAGGACTTCTTCGGTGCGAACTAAGGCTTCTTCATCCATGTCCATTAAGAGGCGACTTGAAGGCAGGATTCGAAAGAAATCCCCTGACGCGCGCTCATCAACACAGATATCGTCACTGAGTGCGCCGGAATACTGAACACGGATTCGCAGAAAGTCGCCCTCGGCCATCGTGGGGTCTATGGGAATTCGCAGCTGATCACGGGTGCCAAGCAGATCGGGGTCGGTTGCATAAATTACGACGTCGCCGGCAAGAATCCTCAGTGAACGTTGGCTGTCTCTCACCTTGCTCTGAGCGATGTCGAGGACCAATTCCGCCGAGATCAATGCATCGGAAACCGGAAAGTATACCTCAGCCTCGCCGGTCAGTCTCGAAAAACTCCACCCGTCGGTGAAGCCGCGCTCCGAAGTTTCAATGCTCCGAAAAATGGTCCCAATCTCCGGCGAGTCATTTACGGGCGACTCTGCTGGGGCGGAGCTGGCCATTAAGAATGTGACCACCAGGACAGCTAAAGGTGATAGGCAATTCTTGCACGTCATTTTTCAGCCATCGAGTCCTGGATGTGCTTGGAAAGTTTTAACAGGAAGGAGCTGATTGCTCTGCCCTCGCCATCATCAAGTGGGCGCCCCCCATCGACCGCGGGTTCAACGAGATCGAGGGCCGTACGCCCTACGGAGTGAATGTCGTCCATCCCCAGCATTCCCGCACTGCCGGTGATTTCATGCAACCTATGGTGTAGTCGTTTCAACGCTTCCATTGCCACCCCTCCCGTCTTTTCAGACGCGATTTCCAAATCGAGGCCAATCGCCTGAACTTCGGAATCCAAGCGCGAGATGAATTTCTCTCGAATGTTATAAACTGTTTTATAATAGTGGCTTGAATGGTTCTTTTCGCCATACATGCTTTCTGCTCCTTGGCCTTTAACTCTGCTCGAAGCAGTGGTATTTTCCAAGATCGGCGAAAATGTGGTCGTAATCTGTCTATTGTTGATAAATTCAACCCATGCGATGAAATCGCCCTTCATGAGCCCAACTTACGTCAACTTTGGTTGGTAGTCGGATGCGTACCATCTCTTGCTGGTTTGGAGTTTGCAAATGAACCAACGTCTCGACAAAAAAGACCTGCGTATCGCGCCTTTCGTCCTCTCAGGCGGTGCCGGGACCAGGCTTTGGCCGGTATCGCGTACTGGCATGGCCAAGCAGCTCGTTCCTGTTGTCAGCGAGAAAACCTTGTTACAGATGACAGTCGGTCGATTTCCTGAAACCCGTGACTTCGACATTCCCACCGTGATTGGTCGTCATGATGACCGGTTTCTCATTCGCGATCAGCTTGTAGAGATTGGCTGCGATGCGTCCATCGTCGTCGAACCGAGACGCCGGGACACCTTGGCGGCTGTTCTGCTGGCGGCTGAAATTGCAATACGGGACAATCCTGGCGCAGTCGTGGCAGTGGTCCCATCGGATCACCTGATTCCGTCTAGCGAAGATTTCTCAAACGCAATTCGCAGCGCCGCTGCCTCAGTCATGAAGGCTGGAATTGCTCTCATTGGTGTCAGGCCGACGTCCCCTTCTACCGCTTATGGATATATTAAGTCGGGAGACGAGGTTTCCGACGGTGTCAACAAAGTCCAAACATTCGTAGAGAAACCGGATCTGAAGTTGGCCAAACGATTGATCGAAAATTCTGAGCACCTGTGGAACGCGGGCGTATTCTGTTTCAACCCCGGTTGGCTCATTGACGAGCTGCGCAAGCTATATCCCAATACTGTTGCGGCGGTGTCGGAAAGTGTGATCGAAGCGAAGTACGATCTGAACTTCATTGTTCCAAGCGAACGCTTCAGCGATGCCCGTGCAATTTCATTCGATCATGCTTTTCTGGAGAAGACCGACTCCGCATTGGTATTCCAAGCCAAATTGGAGTGGTCGGATGTTGGTGACTGGAAATCGGTATGGACTGCTACAGAAAAGGACGAGAACGGCTTCGCAGCCCGTGGCGATGTAGTTAATCTCGCTTCATCCGATTGCCTAGTTCACGCCACGCACAAGATGGTATGCACCGTCGGCCTGAAAAATGTAGCAGTAATCGAGACACCGGACGCCGTTCTTGTTCTGTCGATGGATTGCGCTCAAGACATAAAGACATTGGTTGGAGAACTGAAGAAGCATGGTCGCACAGAAGCTTTGGAGCATGTCCGGTCTTACCGTCCGTGGGGATGGTTCCAGACGATGGATCTTGGTGACCGATTCCGCGTGAAAAGAATCTGCGTCAAGCCGGGAGCAAAACTATCACTCCAGCGGCATCACCACAGAGCCGAACACTGGGTCATGGTGCGCGGCACCGCGGAGGTAACGGTCGGCGAAAACAGTCGCAAACTTCACGAGAACGAGTCCGTCTATATCCCAATTGGCGAGGTTCATCGCCTGGCCAATCCCGGCAGGATCGATCTCGAGCTGATCGAAGTCCAAACCGGAGCCTACTTGGAGGAAGATGACATTGAACGACTTGATGACGTCTTCGGTCGTGGACCTCAAGTCATCGATCGGGTCGCGGCGGAATGAAGTAGTGGCAGCCGAATTTTTGCATCTAGCATAAATTTTCTCATTGCGAGGCACATAAGGCTTGCTCATCCATCATTAGATATGCTTACTGGGGTCACGCGCTTACTAGTCACGCTGGTCACAATTGCGCCGCGAGGGATAAATATGATACGTGGCTTTTGGTCATTTCATTTGATACGAGTGGTTTCAGCGAGGGGGAAGAAGTCTGGGAAGCATGTCGAAGCACCACAAGGCAATGGTTCGGCTGGGCACGATGCTTTGGCCCATTGATTTCCGTTCTCAATAGCAGCGAAATGCTCATGATCTTTCTCGCAATGCAATCCAGCATGCTTGTCGTCTAACATCAGATGTTGTCGACCAAAGAAATAGACCGTCACATCGGAGCACGCCTGCGCTACCTTCGAAACTCGCGCGGCCTTACCCAAAGTGATGTTGGAAAGGGAATTGGGTTATCGCTGCAGCAAATCCAAAAGTACGAACAAGGCAGAAATCGCATTGCAGCGAACTATCTTTGGCGCTTGAGTGGCTTCTTTGAAGTAGATGTCGTCTACTTTTTCCAAGGTTTGAGCGAAAGCCAAATGCCGGTTGTTGAACAGGATGAGGTCGAAATTTTCGAGGTCTCTCGTAAGCTGCAGTCAATAAAAGATGAGAAAGTCAAGCGCCAAGTGATTGCCATGATCGAAAGCTTTTTCGAGTAGTTTGAGATGTGCACACAGACCTATGCTATGCGGTCTCCGTGCGACCAGATCAACTTTTCTTGGTGACAACCGGACAGGTTTGTTTCATTTGCAGTGAAAATTGGGCTGGCAGCTGCTTACCAGGCTCTGTCAGAGGAACGTGGGTTGAGATGGGCAGAGAGCTTTCGGAGCCTCGTCTGATGACCGATTGCTCACCCTTCAGGCACTTCACGATCAGCCCAGAGATCATCCTCCTTGCTGTGATGCTATTGAAGTTGAAACGCGCCGCCGCTCTCGCCGAATGGCGGTGTGTCTGCGCGGAACAGAGGGCAGTCAGACTGTAGGTGTGGAGATGTCTTCGCATTTGTCTTCCGGCACCAGCTCAGTGCCTGACCAGAGATGAGCTCCGTTGGGTCGTCAATTATATACTATATACGCCAGAAATTCGTGACGTCCCAGCGGCGGACGTGAGGGGTAACAGGATTGGCGCGAAGCTCGCTGCAATATCGACCAACTCTGAGAGATGACAATGCGCTGCGGTTGGCAATCTTCCGGCTTCGAAGGCAGTACGTGAGATATGCTGACGAATTTCCGACAATTGCATGAGTGGAGAGCGTTGGATACCGGTCGCGCCCGCTCCGCCACAGACCCCCGTCTCATTTCCCTATGCAGAGTTCGTTCTGAATTCCCCCGACATTCCGGGCACTTGCAGCTGCGCATCTGCGACTGAGACACCCCGTACAGTGAGAAACTACGCCAATTTTCGGCCCGGTCTCAGTTGCCCGCTTTTGCCGGTGGCCGACATGGCCGAAACCGAACCAATGTCTGGGACTATGATTGCAAATACTCTTCCAATGAACTGCGCGATACCGGGTGCAGACAGAATCTATTCCTGTTCTTGATCTTGATGGAGGCGTTCGGCGTCCTGCATCCTGGCAAGACGCTGCACATTGCTCCTTATCTTGAAGCCATGTGCTACGCGCTTCAGGAGGTCGTCAACGGTCGAATTCCTCGCCTCATGATCTTGATCGCACCACGGCATCTGAAGTCGGTCTTCGGCTCGGTGCTTTTTCCGGCGTTTTTTGCTGGGCCATAATCCAGAATTGAAGATCATGGTCGTCAGCTATGGCGGCGAACTGGCGCGCGAGCACGCAGTCTTGTTCCGTCGGTTGATAGAAAGTCCGTTCTTTCGCCGCCTTTTCCCCGATACGAGGATTGATCCGCGCAATGCGCGGGTCGATCACATGAAGACCACGAAGGGAGGCGGTCGTCATGCCGTCTCCATCGGTGGTTCCGTCACCGGCTTTGGTGCCGAGGTCATCGTTATCGATGATCTCGCGAAAGCAGCCGACGTAAAGTCCGAGGTGATCCGCGAGCAGGCGCGCGTCTTCTTTGACGAGTCGCTGTTCTCTCGTATTGATAACAAGTGGGACGCACGGATCGTCTCGATCCAGCAGCGTCTCCACGAAGACGACTTCGCGGCATACCTTCTTGAGAAAGGCACGTTCCACCATCTCTGCCTGCCGTCCATCGCAGATACTCGACAAGAGCACAAACTATTCGGGCAGCGTCGATGGGTCAGAGAAATCGGTGACGTCCTGAGCCCGGACCGGGAGCCAAGAGAGGTCCTAGACCACATCAAGGCCGAGATCGGAAGCTACGCCTTCCAGGCCCAATATCAACAGGATCCATCGCCGGGATCGAGTGAATTCCTGTGAATGGACGACCTCTATCTGGTCGATGAGATTCCAGAGCCAGAACGCGTTCTCCGACATGTGCAGAGCCGGGACACTGCCGTCAAGGACGGTCCCCGTTGCGATTATTCTGTGGGGCTGACGTTCGGATGGCACGAAAGTGAGCGGCGGTGGTACCTTGTGGATGTCATCCGCGAACGCCAGAAATTCCCGGACCTTCTCGACCGTGTTAGGGCGGCACGTCGACTCTGGCGGGCGGATCGCGTCCTTGTCGAAGACACAAATCTGGGTTCTGCAATCCTCCAAACGATGCGCAAGAATATTTACGGCGTCTATCTCCCCGTACAACCCAAAGAAGGCAAAGTAGGTCGGTTCGTTGCTCAGACAGACTGGTTAAAGTCCGGGCAATTGGTAATCCCGACAGATCGGCCCTGGTTCGATACCTTTCGTCGTGAACTCTTGCAATTCCCGAATGCGACGCATGATGACCAGGTCGATGCGCTGACCCAGTTCGCCGAGCATATGCGGCGCTTGCAGCGCGTGTATCTCGACACAGACCCTGATACTGGCGAGCGAATGGGACTGTGTCGGCCCGAAAGGCCGAAACGCGAGGACAGGATGCAGTTTTGATTTGGGATTGGTGGGTCTGCAACTGCTCCACCTATGGGCTAAGCCGATGGTTCGAACCCCTGTCTCTGCTATAAATGGCCTGTACACTCTCCGAACTATTCTTCTTCCGTACCACAGCAGAAAAAAGCGAGTAGCAGGTTCAAATCCCGGGCTCGCAACCACCGATACCGACGTTCGATCAAGGTGGTCGTCTGAGTCGATTGAGCCCGGAAGCCCTTAGCGGGCTTTGTGAGATCAAACGGAATTGATAGAGCGATGGCGAGGAAATCGGAAACGATTTCCGGCTCGGACATCGCGGCAAATCAATGAGTTAGAGCGACGTCCTTGATTCAGAAATCAAGGAGGGCGCTCTAGACTGAATTTGGTTGAAGAGGCTTGGTTGGGATGAGTCGTTCCCTTGATTTGCGGTTTTCTGCAAGGAAACGCTATTCTTTCCCGGTTTCCTTGCCCGTCGTCGGCGCGTTCTTCAGCGATGCCATTGCCGCCGCCTCTCGTCGGGCTGAACGATACCTGGCGAACTGCGTATCGGCGGTGACACCGATCAGGATGACCCCGCCCATGACAGCAAAGTTGAGCGATGACGGAATGCCAAGCAGGTTCACCAGGTTCTGAAGCACCTGCAACAAGATCACCCCCAGGACCACACCGACGATCGAGCCTTCGCCGCCCCGAAGCGAGAACCCCCCCAAAACTGCAGCAGCGATGGCGTAGAGTTCGTAGAAGTTGCCATGTGAGGCCGGGTGGATCGAGCGCGTATACATTGCGAAGAAGATCGCGGAGATGCCGGTGAGAACCGCACAGATCACGTAGGCCATGATGATGACCCGCGTCGTATTGATCCCCGAGAACCGCGCGGCTTCTTCGTTCTTGCCGACGGCGAAGAGATGCCGACCGAAGACGGTGCGGTGCAAAAGGAACCACGACAGGACAGCGATGATCCCGAAAGCGACGATGGAGTGGGGCACGCCGGACGTGCGGCCCGAGACCAGCCATTCAAGCACCGGGAATTCATCGCCGAAGGAAAACCCGGCCGTGCCATCGGCGGTGTAGAAACGCGCGATGCCGCGATAGATCAGAAGTCCGCAGAGCGTGACGACGAAGGGTTGCAGTTTTAACCGTGTCACCAGCAGCCCGTGCAGCAGACCGATGATACCCCCAAGGAAAAGCACGATCACCATCGCAATTGGCCAGGGAATGCCCTGGTTGACGATCATGTCGACGAAAAGCACCCCGAGAAGTGCGATCACCGAGCCGACCGACAACTCGATCCCTGCCGTGACGATCACGAAAGCCTCGGCGATGGAAAAAAGCCCGAAAAGCCCGATGAGATTGGCGGTGTTGGCAAGGTTGATCGGCGACAGGAATCGCGGGTTCAGCACCGCCACCACGGCGGAAACGGTAAGCACGAGAATGCCGAGGCCGATATCTTTCTTTTGCACTGCTTCGCCCCTCCCCGAGGCCTTGTTTTATCATCCAACGGCAAGATGCAGGATGTTTTCTTCGCTCAGGTCTTCGTGCGGCAGGATGCCGGTGATCCGCCCGGCACTCATCACGGCCACGCGGTCGGATACGCCGATCACCTCTTCCATGTCGCTTGAGATCATCAGAATGCCGACGCCCGCGTCAGCCAGTCCGCGCATCAGGCTGTAGACTTCGCCCTTGGCCCCGACGTCTATGCCGCGCGTCGGTTCGTCCATGATGATGACGCTCGGCTGCATGGCGAGCCATTTGGCAAGCACGACTTTCTGCTGATTGCCCCCCGACAACGAAGCGGCGGCAACCTCTATCGACGGGGTCTTGATACCGAGTTTCGATCTGGATTCGCGGCCAAGTGTTTCTTCGGCCCTGCGGTCGACGAACCAGGCGCGACGCAACTTGTCGAGGTTCGGCAAAGAGATGTTGTGCCGGATCGCGAAATCCAGGACCAACCCTTCCTCCTTGCGGTTTTCCGGGACAAGACAAAGGCCCGCCGAGATCGCGGCAGCGACCGAATTGGCGACAAGGGGCTGCCCGTCAACCGTCACATCGCCGCCCTGCCGGGTGTCGACACCGAAAACCGACCGTGCAAGTTCGGACCTGCCAGCTCCGACAAGCCCGGCAAGGCCCAGGATTTCACCCTTGTGCAAGGTCAGGTCGACCGTCGCGGAAGGGTAGGCTGCCGTTCGCACGGACCGAAGTTCAAGCACAGGGTCGCCCTGTGCGCGGACGATCCTGTTTTCGTCGCGCCCGATGTTGCGGCCGATCATCATCTCGACCATGCGATCTTTCGTGATCTCACTGCGCGCCAGATCACCCGCGTTCCGGCCGTCGCGCAGAACGACGACGCGGTCGGCGACATCGGTGATCTCGGCCAGACGGTGACTGATGAACAGCACGCCGACGCCATCGGCCTTGAGTTGCTTCATCACGTCCAGCAGACGCTCGGTCTCTGACAAAGTGAGGCTGGAGGTCGGTTCGTCGAAGATCACCAGCCGCGCTTTCGTTGAAAGCGCCTTGGCAATCTCCATAAGTTGCTGGTCGGCAAGCGACAGGTCGGCGGCGGAATCTTCGGCGGCAAAGCGCGTACCAAGCATCGACAGAATGGGGCGCACTTCGCGCATCATCGACTTGTGGTCGAGCGACGAAAACGGGCCCTTTCGCGGCTCGCGCCCAAGCAGGATGTTGCCCGCCACGTCGAGGTTGGAAAAGGTGTTCAACTCCTGATGCACGAAGGCAATGCCATGATCGGTTGCCGCGCGCGGGGTCATCGTATCGAAACTTTCGCCGTCGATCGTTATCGTGCCCCGGTTCGGCGAAATCGTACCACCCAGCACTTTCATCAACGTGGACTTGCCGGCTCCGTTCTCGCCGATCAGGCCAACGATCTCGCCCCCGTTCATGGTGAGGCTGACATCGTCCAGCGCGATGACACCGGGATACACCTTTGTAATACCGTTAAGCGCGAGATTGATCTTTTTCATGGCGACTTGGAATGTTTGGAAAGAGTTGGGCCGCGCGAGGCTGGAGCAGCGCCCCGCGTGGCCCGTTTCAAGCGGGAGGATACCGCTTAACCGGAAATCCTGGCTTTCAGTTCCGCTTCGAAGTCGTCGACGTTTTCCGCGTCGATCACCTTGGTCGGAACGATGATAAGGCCGTCGTCCGGGACACCCGATTTGTCGCCTTCAAGGAAGTCCGCCATGAGGTGCATTCCCTGGTAGCCCCATTGATAGGGATCCTGAACGACCGTGCCTGCGAAGGAACCTTCGCGAACGGCCCCAAGCGTCACCGGATCCTCGTCGAAGGCGATGACCGTGATTTCGCCCAGCTTGCCTGCGGCCTGAAGCGCCTCGTAAATCTTCGGCGGGTTGTAGGAATAGAAGCCGACCATGCAGGTGATGTCAGGTTGCGCGGCCAGCACATCGTCGACGTTCGAACGCGCGCGTGCGAAATCCACGTCATCGCCACGCACGTCGACCAGTTCGATGCCCGAACCTTCGACAGCCTCGCGGAAACCCGCGATACGCTCGACGGCGTTGTCAGCGCCAAGGAAACCGACGAAGCCCATGCATTTGCCGCCGTCGGGCAATGCTTCGACCGCGATTTCCCCCGCCTGGATTCCCGCAGCGGTGTTGGACGAGCCGAGATAGGCGATACGATTGCTGTCGGGCGCGTCCGAGTCCGTGGTGAAAAGCGGCACCTGGCCGGCAATCCGGTTGAAGGCGTCGATCGAGGTCTTCGGGTCGACCGACGAGATCATGACGGCATCGGTGCCTGCGGCGACAAGATCGTCCATCAGGGCGTTCTGAAGCGCGGCGGTCCCCTGCGCGGGATACCGGAACTGAAGATCGTATTCCGGCAATTCGGCCTGCGCGGCCTTCACCCCGGCTTCGGCCAGTTTCCAGAAATCCGAAGCCGCGTTCACAACGAACGCCAGCTTCTGTTTCTCTTGCGCGACTGCGCCCGTCGCAAAGGCCGCAGCGATGGTGGCAAGCGCCACTGTGGTTCTGAGTTTCATGTCTTCCTCCCTAGGTTCATGTGCGCTCTTCGGCGCTCTCTCAGTTGAAATTGTTTGCTAATATTACCAAACGAATGTGGGGGCGCCCCCGGCCCCGAAGGGCCGGAGGCATTCTCTCAGGGAGTCGTTAGTTATCCGCGCAGAAGCCCGGATCGTCCTGGTTGCAAACGTCAAGCCCGGTGAAAAGCGGGTCTTCGACCGTTTCGCCATTGATGAGTTGGATCATCACGTCAGGTGCGCGCAGGCCCATCTCGAACGGACGCTGCCCGACCTGTGCGTGGCTGCGGCCATCGCGGAAGGCTTTCGTCTGCGGCGGAAGGGTGTCACCGGCAATGATGATAAGCTCTTGCGACTGGAGCTTGTCCATCACCTGGTCGGTTACCTGCGTGTAGGCTTGCGGTGCGAACTGCGCCCAGCCACCGATCAGGATGAAGGCATCAAGATCCGGGTTCGCCGTGAAGACGTCGGACATCTGCTGGTTCGCCAGGTCTGCCTGGTCGTTGGTGAAGACCGGGCAACCGTCGATTTCGGTCCAGCCGCCTTCGCCAGCCAGACGGTCCACGCCTTCCGCACCGGCCGCCGTGTCACGGAAGCCCTGGGCGCGGGCATTGATGTTGTCCGCCGCGACGTTTCCGAGTTGCAGGCAAACCGTGCCCCCTTCGGGTTTCAGCTTGGCGGCTTCTTCGGCCATCTTGACGCCCATCAGGTAGTTGTCCGTGCCAAGGTAGGTGGCGCGAATGTCGCGGTCCTGCTCAAGAAAGTCGGCATCGACCGTCATCACCGGAACCGACGGTGCGATCGACCGCACGCGGTTGGCCATCGCCGGTGCATTCGACGGCGAAATCGCGATGGCGGCCACGCCCGAAGTCAGAAGGTCGTCGACGATCTGAACTTCACCTGCTTCGTCGGCTGACGAGGCGGGGCCAGTGTAAAGGCACTCGTATTCACTGTCGGCATTGTTGGCCATCCATTCCTGGCACCCAAGGTTGATCTGCTCGAAAAACGGGTTGTCGAGACCCTTGACCACGATGGCCAGAGTCTTCTTGTCCTGCGCCCCCGCCGTTGTTGCGGCAAGCGCGGCGACGGCAGCAGTCGTCGCAAGTAAAGCTTTGTAATAAGTCACTTTAAGTCCTCCCAGTTATCGTGACACTGTCGTTGGTTCCGGGTTATCCCGGATACCAAATCCTGCGCGGATCATCGGCGCTGCGCCGATAGCCCCATGCTCTTTCGATGAGTTGTTCGAGATCGACTTTCGGACGCCAGCCAAGCCTCAGGCGGGCCTTGGCGTTGTCCAGCCAGTTGCTGATCATTAAGGTTTCCACGGTCTTGGCACCAAGCCCGCGCGTTGCTTCCAGATGGTCGGCGACTTCGCCATAATCGACGGGCCGGTCCATCGTGATGTTGAAAAGTTCACCCTCTGCCGCCGGGTTGTCGAGGGCTGCGAGGATCGCGGCGACAAGGTCGTCGACATGGACGAAATTGCGCCGCAGGGGCTTGCCATCCCGGTCGATGACACGGGGCACGAGGTCGGCACTTGCGCTTTCTGCAATCTCGTCGTCAGACAGATACTCGCTCCATGCCGGGCCGCCAAACTGGTCGTCACCGAAGCTGAGGGCGAAGCGGAAATCGTCTTTTTCCATGATCCAGGGTGCGCGCAGGATCGTGCCGTTCAAGCCGTACTGAAAACGGTATTGCTCCAGCATGACCTCTTCGAGAACCTTGGTCAGCGCATAGCAACCGGGGTAGGCCTTGCGCTCGGAACTTTCCGTCACCGGCCCGTCATAGGACTGGAACGCATGGCCAACCGAGCAATCCCCGCCGATCAGGATGAACTGCTTTGCGGTGGAAGATTGCCGGAAGGCTTCCAGCATCAGGAACATGCCCTTCACCGCGACATCCATGCAAAGGTCGGGGGATTCCTTGACCGCCGCCATGTGAAGAACGTGCGTTACGCCATCCAGCGCGGCGTCAACAGTGGACCGGTCGCCGAGCGAACCGCGAATCACGCTGATTCGATCCGTCTCTGGAATCGTGCGTTTGTTGCAGACAGCTGCAACGGTCCAGTCGCGAAACCGGTCCGTCTGAAGAAACGCGGGCAGAAAATTCTGGCCGACTTTCCCTGTTACGCCTGTCAGCAGCAGTCGCATAATCCTCCCTGTCATGTTGGTGCCTTCGTCGGCACTTATTTGTGCTAATGTTCATTTACTAATATTAGCACGTCAAGTAATAATTATCGCCAGGCCGACTGGAATGCGGAGGAAATCCAGTCCAAGCTGAAGGCATTGCGGGAAACCCGGGGCTATAACCGGGGCCCGAAGAATGGGAGGAACGGCATGTCACGGCTCAAGCTGTCCGGCATTTCGCGTAGCTTTGGAGCGATCCGGGCGCTCGATAACGTCTCGCTCGAACTGGCTCCGGGCGAGGTCATGGGGTTGATGGGCGACAACGGCGCCGGCAAGTCCACACTGGTCAAGATCATCGCTGGAAACTATCGACCGTCTGCCGGGGAAATCCGGGTCGACGACGATCCGGTCGAGTTCCACAAGCCGATCGACGCGCAGCGCGCAGGAATTGAAATCGTCCACCAGGACCTGGCGCTCTGCAATCATCTGACCGCTGCTTCGAATGTCTTTCTTGGACGAGAACCAGTCAAAAAGATCGGGCCAATCGGGATCATCGACTACGAGAAAATGCGGACAACCTCGGCACAGCTTTTCGCCCGCCTGAAATCCGAGACCCGGCCGCGCGATGTCGTGCGCCGCATGTCGGGGGGCCAAAGGCAGGCCGTCGCGATTGCCCGCACCCTGCTATCGCATCCAAAGATCGTTCTGCTGGACGAACCGACCGCAGCCATTTCGGTGCGGCAGGTGGCAGAGGTGCTGGAACTTATCCGGAACCTGCGTGATCAAGGTATCAGCGTCATTCTCATCAGCCACCGGATGCCCGACGTTTTTGCCGTTGCCGATACGATTGCCGTGCTGCGTCGGGGTGAACTTGTCGCCAGCAAACGCGCATCGGAAAGCTCTCCCGAAGAAGTCACCGGTCTTATCACCGGTGCCATTGAATACGCCTGAGGAACAACAGGATGTCGGACACACTCGAACAGGTCATAGGTCAGGCGCAGCACCGGAACTTGCTTTCGCGAATGGCAAATCTGCAGGTCTTCTGGGTTTTCATCGCGGCCCTTCTGGCCTGCCTCGCGCTTACTTTCATGACCGATGCCTTCGCGACCGAACGCAACCTTTTCAACGTCGCGCGAAACTTTGCTTTCGTCGCGATCATCGCAATCGGGATGACGACCGTCATCGCATCGGGGGGAATCGACCTCTCGGTCGGCTCTATCGTCGTGCTTTCGGCCATGACGATTTCGGTCCTGATGGAGGCGGGCAATCCATTCTGGCTTTCGGCGCTGCTTGCCCTTGGGGTTGCCCTGTTTGTCGGCGCGATCAATGGCGTGCTGATTGCCTATGCGGGTATGCCGGCCTTCGTGGTGACGCTTGGCATGTTATCCGCGGCGCGGTCGGCTGCGATGGTACTATCGAACAACAAGATGATTTGGGAGTTCGGACCGGATCACGACCTCCTGCTCTGGATCGGCGGCGGCTCGACCTTCGGATTGCCACACCCGCTTTACGCCCTGATCGTGCTGACGCTGGTGATGAGCTTCGTCTATCGTTGGAGCCGCTGGGGACAATATGTCTTTGCAATTGGCTCGAACGAGGAGGCCGCGACGCTGACCGGCATTCCGGTCAAGCGGATCAAGGTCACGATCTACATGTTCTCGGCCTTTACCGCCGGCATCGCGGGCATCCTGATGGCCGGTTGGCTGGGCTCGGTCACGACCAACCTCGGCACCGCGATGGAACTGACCGTCATCGCAGCGGCCGTCATCGGCGGGGCGAACCTGAACGGGGGCGAAGGCACAGCACTTGGCGCCGTCGTCGGCGCGCTGCTGATAGAGGTCATAAGGAACTCTCTGATATTGCTCGGCATCTCGACTTTCTGGCAGGGAATGTTTATTGGGACATTCATCATCGTCGCGGTCTCGTTTGACCGCATAAGGCACGCCAGAACCTGAGGAATTTACCGAGTTAATGAATACATCTGACCGTCAGGAAGGAAAACGAGCCTTGAAACCGACGATGATGGACGTGGCGGCGCGGGCAGGGGTCTCGCAGGCGACGGTCTCGTTGGTGCTGAACGGCAGCGCGGGGGCAAGGCTGACGGACGCCACCAAAAAGCGCGTGCGGGACGTCGCGGAAGAGCTCGGCTACAAACTTGCCCGTCGTGGTCAGAAGAAATCGCCGTCGGCGGAAAAGCTGATCGTGTTCCTTGCCGACGAAGTTGCGACCGACCCCTGGACGCCTCTGATCTTCGAGGGCGCTCGATCGAAAGCGCTGGAATTCGGCGTGACGATGACGATGGCCGTCGCGCGCGGCGGGAAAGACCTTGAAAGCCAGATACTCGAACAGGTATCGCACAAGCCGCACCTTGGCCTGATCTATGCAACGATGCTGACCCGCCTTGTCCAGCCACCCAAGGCTTTTTATGAAACGCCGTCCGTCCTTGTGAACTGCTACGACAAGCGCAGGCAGCTCCCGTCGATCCTGCCGGGCGAGCTTCTGGGTGGCAGGACGGCGACCGAGCACCTTGTCCGCACCGGGTGCAACCGGATCGCGCTTATCAACGGTCAGGAAGGGATAGACGCCTCGCGGGATCGCTTGCGCGGATATCGACAGGTTCTGGCCAGCGCCGACATTCATTACGATCCCGACCTTATCTATCCCGGCAACTGGGAACCCTCGGCGGGGTACGAAGGCACCATGAAGCTGATGTCGTTGGAAAACCCGCCGGATGGTATCTTCTGCGCGAACGACATGATGGCACTTGGCTGCTACGACGCGCTCAAGGAATTGGGCCTGCGCATTCCCGAAGACGTCGCGGTGGTCGGCTTTGACGATCGTGAAATTGCACAGTTCATGCGCCCGCCGCTGACGACACTGGTCCTCCCGCATTACGAAATGGGGGCCCTGGCGGCAGAAATGCTGCTTGATGTTGCCGGTGGTCTTAGCGTTGGCCTCGATCAGATCAAGGTCGAATGCCCCCTTGTCGTACGCAGCTCTACCGGTTCGATTTCGCCGAGTTGATCCGGCGATGCCAACGGGGATGTACTTGATATCCTGGTTCAGCCCCTTCGTAACAAGGCGGCGGCGCCGCGTTTCTTTCGCAAATTGTTCAAGATCTGGGGTCAGCCGCGTGTGATCATATCGGACAAACTGCGTTCCTACGGTGCTGCGAAGGCGGACTTGGCACCGGGGATTGAGCATCGCCAACACAAGGGATTGAACAATCGCGCCGAGGCTTCGCACCGGCACACGAGGCGGCGAGAGAAGAACTTGGGCCGCTTCAAGTCGCTTGGTCACGCGCTGCAGTTCTTGTCGGTTCACGATCAAACCGCAACCCTATTCCGTCCAAAACGCCACCGTCTTTCAGCCCGTTCCTATCGCCAGGCACGAACCGATGCGTTCGATCTTTGGACCGAACATTCAAACGAGCTGGTCGCGTGAAATCAGTACGAGGCTCCTTTCCCGCGGTTCGTCAAAATAACCTGACAATGCCCGTGGTGGAGTTTATCGACGTGATCTCAAAGCGGTCCTTGCGCGGTGTCCGGTCGGTCGTGGATGACATGCTGCCGACACAACTTGCGGTGTCGGGCGTCAACCACATCTTCAAGCTGGGCGCGCAGAATTACGAAACGGCGAAACGCCTTTACCCGCCTATGCACCGGCCGAAGCCAGGCTTTGCGGCTCGAGCAGGCGGCTTGGGCCTCTGAGATTGCTTGTCTGGACGGAGACAATGCTCGGCTTAGCTCCGCGATCGAAGCTTGCGATCGCTGTATCGCTGCTCGGACGGCGTGCGTGGTCGTGGCGCTCCCGTGACGAACCTGTCCCATAATGCTTCCTTCAATTCCAACGAAAGGATCACACCATCAAACCGTGGGATCAAACGCCTAGTCTGCCTCCACCGCCACATAAATGACAGTGTGTTGATTCCGTTCCATAATTCTATCCTGATGCTCTGCCGTGTTTCCGTACTGAGTGATTCAGGCAGTTCTCATGGTCCGGTTTCTCTTCTCGCCGAGGACTATGGCGATCACTTAGTAGATTTCAATTCGTCTCTTGCAATCGCCGCCGTAAGCACGTTGGAGGACGCGGAAGTTTCCAATGACGGGACGTCAGCTCTTTTGGTTTTTGGCTCATGAACGGTAAAGTGCCGTCAATATTCGGGAACGAACTCGGAATGCCCCGCCGCAGCCTACCCGTGACACTTGTCAGTCTGAAAGTGTTCGGGCTCTATGCAAAGGATCAAAATCATGGCCGATGACCAACACCGGGCGAGCGAACCGGAGCGTCTTGAGTTCGAAGCCGACAAGGGGGCTTCTCGTTCTGTCTGGGGTGCCGCGTTTCTGACAGCGGCGCTGGTTGCGTGGATGGGCAGCGGATTCGTGTTCCCTTCCGAAGAAGAAGAGACCGTTGCCGAGAAGTCGGAGCCGTTGCCGGTTGCCGTGGCCGTCACCCTCTCGAAAGCCAAGCCCGTCACACAGTTCTTTCAGGCCGAAGGGCAGGCGCTTCCGGACAGGGATACCGCGATCCGTTCGGAAACATCCGGGCAGATTGCCGAAGTCTTCGTGAGAAAAGGCGAAGATGTCGAGGCGGGGGCAACGATCGCGCGATTCGAGACAAAGGAGCGGGAGGCCGAACTGGAACGTGCCCGCGCCGAACTGGAGCGTGCGCAGCGCGATTTCGACAATGCCAGCGCGTTGCGAGACCGCGGTGTGGCCACGACCGACCGCGTGGCACAGACCGAGGCTTCGCTTGCATCGGCCCGGGCGCAGGTCACTTCCGCCGAGGAGGCGTTGAACAACACGCTTATCACCGCGCCTTTCGCGGGGCGGGTCGAAACGCTGAGCCTTGACAGCGGAGAGTTCATTCAGGCGGGCAGCGATGTCGGGCGCATCGTTGACAATTCGCCGCTGACGGTGGCCATCCAGGTGCCGCAACAGGCACTGAGGCAGCTTCAGAACGGACAGCCCGCGCGCGTGCTGTTCATCACCGGCGAAGAACGCGCCGGATCCGTGACCTTTGTCGGAACCTCGGCTGCGCAGGATACGCGCACTTTCCTTGCCGAGATCGACGTTCCGAACAAGGACGGTGTGATCCCCGCAGGCATTTCGGCCGAGATCCGGATACCCGTGGGGCAGGTCGAAGCGCATTTTCTGTCACCTGCGAGCGTGTCGCTCAGCGAGGAGGGCGCGCTTGGTGTGAAGGTGGTGGATGAGGAAAGTGTCGTCCGATTCTACCCGGTCGAAGTCGTGCGCGCACAGATCGAGGGTATCTGGGTCACGGGGCTGCCAGAGGCCGTGCAGATCATCACCGTGGGGCAGGGGTATGTCAGCGACGGCGAATCTGTCCGCGCGCAGCCCGACCCGGCATCCGGGGGCGCCAACTGATGAACACAGTAATTGACGCCGCTTTTTCGCGCAGCCGCGTTGTGGTTCTTCTGTTGCTGATGATCCTGACGGTGGGTGTTCTGGCCTATACCTCGATCCCCAAGGAATCCGACCCGGAAGTGCCGTTGCCGTTCGTTTATGTCTCGGCGAGTGTGGACGGGATCAGCCCCACGGACGCCGAGCGCCTGCTGGTCGAGCCTCTGGAAGCCGAGTTCGCCGCGATCTCCGGGCTGGACAAGATGGAAAGCCACGCCGCCGAAGGGTTTGCCAGCGTACAGTTGGAGTTTCAGGCCGGGGGCGACATTGACGAGGCGCTGGACAAGGTGCGCGAGGCGGCGGACCGTGCCGAAAGCGAGCTTCCCGACGATGCAAGCGAGATCACGATCACCGAGATCAACACCGCGCTCTTTCCCATTGTCACGGTCATCCTGTCCGGGCCGGTGCCCGAGCGAGCCCTGAACCGGATTGCCGACGAAGTTCAGGAAGGGATCGAAGCGCTTCCCGGTGTTCTGGAAGTCGATGTCGGCGGCAAGCGCGACGAGTTTCTCGAAGTGCTGATCGACCCGACGGTGTTCCAGACCTACAACCTTTCGTTCGAGGAGGTCATCGGACAAATCCAGCGCAACAACATGCTGATCGCGGCGGGCGCGATCGAGAACGGTTCGGGCCGTGTCGTGCTGAAGGTGCCGGGTCTGATCGAGGATCTGGACGATGTGATGACCATGCCCATCAAGGTGCGCGACGGAACGGTGGTGACCTTCAGCGATGTGGCCATCATCCGGCGTGCCTTCGATGACCCGACCAGCTTTGCGCGAATCAACGGCCAGCCTGCATTGGCGCTTGAGGTCAAGAAACGCTCGGGCGCCAATATCATCGAAACCGTCGATGATGTGAAAGACCGTCTGGCCGTGTTGAGCGCGGATTGGCCGGACACGGTGGAGGTCACGTTTCTTCAGGACCAGTCCGAAGATGTGAAGACCTTTTTGTCCGACCTTGAAGCGAACGTCATCACGGCTGTCATTCTTGTCATGATCGTGATCATTTTTGCCCTCGGCACCCGGTCGGCCATCCTGGTGGGGCTTGCCATCCCCGGTGCATTCCTGGCGGGCGTTACCGCGATCTGGGTGCTGGGCTACACGATGAATATCGTGGTTCTTTTTTCACTGATCCTTGTCGTCGGTATGTTGGTGGACGGCGCTATCGTCACGACGGAACTGGCTGACCGACGATTGCAGGAAGGGTCCACGGCCAAAGAGGCCTATTCCTATGCCGCGAAAAGGATGGCCTGGCCGATCATCGCGTCAACGGCCACGACGTTGAGCGTGTTTTTCCCGCTTTTGTTCTGGTCGGGCATCATCGGCGAGTTCATGAAGTACCTTCCGATCACTGTGCTTCTCACGCTTTTTGCGTCGCTCTTCATGGCGCTTATCTTCATTCCCGTCATTGGCGGCGTGATCGGCAAGCGCCAGCCGCAATCGGCACAGGCAAAGGCCGCGTTGCATGCGGCCGAGATAGGCGATCCGCGCCAGATGAGGGGATTGACCGGCGCTTATGTGCGGGTGCTGGAATGGGCCATTCTGCGTCCGGGTACGACGGTTCTTCTTGCTGTTGCGCTGCTTCTGGGCGCGTTCGGTCTTTATGGCCAACTGGGCAAGGGCGTGACGTTCTTCCCCTCGGTCGAGCCTGAATTCATGCAGGTTCAGGTGCGCGCGCGCGACAATGTGTCGATCCACGAACGCGACCGGTTGGTGCGTCTTGTCGAGAACAGGGTGCTTGGCTACGACGAGGTAGAAAGCGTTTATGCCCGCTCGGTCATGAACGCGGGGCAGGGCGACGAAGAAACCATCGGCACCCTGCAACTTGACCTGATCGACTGGGACAAACGGCGCACCGCCGCTGAAATCGGCGAGGAAATTCGTGCTGACGTCGCGGACCTCGCCGGGATCGACGTACAGGTTCAGACCGAGAGCGGTGGGCCGAACGAAGGAAAGCCGATCAATCTGCAACTGCGCGGGCGCGATCCGGACAAGCAGGCTGAAGCTGTCGAAGCCGTTCGGGGCGCAATGGCAGAGATCGGCGGTTTCACCGACATTACCGACACGAGGCCTTTGCCGGGGGTGGAACTGTCCATCAATGTGAACCGTGTCGAAGCGGCCCGGTTCGGTGCCGATGTGAGCCTTCTGGGACAGGCTGTGCAGCTTTTGACGCAGGGCATAAACATAGGCAGTTACCGTCCCGACGACATCGACGGCACGCTCGACATACGCATTCGCTTTCCCTATCAGGAACGGTCTTTGGCAGAGCTTGGCAACCTGCGTGTACCGACGTCGACCGGGCTGGTTCCGATTGCGAACTTCGTCAGTTTTTCACCATCCGAGCGCGTCGGCACCATCCGCCGGATCGACGAAGAGCGGGTCGTCACGCTTGAATCGAATGTCGCGCCTGGTGTGCTTGTGGCAGATCAGGTTACAGCCCTGACATCGGCACTCGAAAGAAACCTGTTGCCTGACGGCTTTACCTATTCCTTTGGCGGCGAGGCGGAGGATCAGCAAGAAGCCATGGTCTTTCTGATCGGTGCCTTCATCTCGGCGATACTGCTGATGTTCATGATCCTGCTTCTTCAGTTCAACAGTTTCTTCCAGGCCTTCGTCGTGATGAGCGCGATCGTGTTCTCGGTGGCGGGGGTGTTGATCGGTCTTATGGTCACGGGGCGTCCATTCGGCATCGTCATGGGCGGTATCGGCGTTATCGCGCTGGCGGGTATCGTCGTGAACAACAACATCGTTCTGATCGACACGTTCAACGAGTTGAAATCGGCAGGCCGGTCTCCGCTTGAGGCCGCGCTCAGAACAGGTGCTCAGCGTCTGAGGCCGGTTCTTCTGACCTCGATCACAACCGCCCTCGGGTTGATGCCGATGGTGATCGGGTTGAACGTCAACTTCTTTACCCGAGATATTGTCTACGGCGCACCTTCCAGCCAATGGTGGACCGAGCTTTCCAGCGCCATTGCGGGCGGGTTGGTGATCGCGACGGTGCTGACCTTGATCGTCACGCCCGCCATGCTGATGCTTGGTGAGCGTCGCGACAGAAGGGCCGCGTCCAGCAATTTGAAACCGGCAGGTGCTTGAGGCGTTCTGGCGGGTGCCGTCCACTTGACCCGTCGCCGCGTGGATCAGCTACGCGTGATTTCGACCGGGACGCTCAGCGGTCCGTATTCTGGCCAGGTGGTCATCGTCACAGGACCGGTGATCCTGAACCGTTCGACGTTGCGCACGAAGAGCTCAAGTGCGGCGGTTATCATGACGATGGCGATGCCGCGCCCGGCGCACATGTGTGGCCCGCGACCGAAGGCCAGGTGGGGCGGTTCGTCGTGGCGGTCGAGGCGGAATTCCTCGGGATCGCGGAACACCTCGGGATCGCGATTGGCAGCGGTGAAGGCCAGAGCAATGGGTTCATCCTGTCGGATGGTGCGCCCGCAGACGGTGACCTCGTTCACCGGTGTTCGGGCGAAGCCGCGATAGGGCGTGTAGAGCCGCAACAACTCATCCACGGCGGCCGGAATCTTGTCGGGTTGATCGCGGAGCAGGGCCAGGTGTTCGGGGTGGCGTTCCAGGTGCAGGACCATCGAGCCGATGAAGGTCGTCGGTGCGATAATACCCACGACCAGAAGCTGGCGCACGGTTCCGAGCACGCCGTCATCCGGCAGGGGCGCGCCATCGTGGCGCATGGCAAGCATCGCGCTGACGGGATCGACACCGGGGTCGCGCGGGCTGGTCTTGCGGTCGGCAATCAACCGGGCGGCGGCTTCGTACAGCACAAGCGAGTTTTTCTGGATCAGCCCTGCGTCCATGGTTTCGAGAGCGCGGGTGAAATCGTTCCCGATGCTGCGAATGGTGTCTGCGTCTTCTTCGGGGATGCCGAAGAATTCGGCCAGCACCATCGCGGGAAGGGGGTAGCCGAAATCGCGGCAGGCATCGAAGTGGCCCTTGGCCAGCAAGGGTTGGAAAATCTCGTTGGCCATTTCCCGGACCTTAATGTTCCAGAACTCCATGCGTTCGCGTCGGAACAAGGGCGTCAGGGCGCGGCGGTAGGGCGTGTGCTCGGGCGGGTCGAGATGCAGGGGCGGTCGGCGCCCGGTGGTGGCGACGCGCGGAACGACGTTCTGGACGGCCGTGGTGTATTCGGAGGGCGTCGAGATGGCATGTTCCACGTCGTGGTACCGGGTGAACAGCCAGAAACCGCCAAGGTCGTTGGAATGAGCCACCGGGCAACGCGACCTGAGATCGCCGAACAGTGCATGGACCGCGTCGAAGTCGTCGACCGTGGCGTCGAAGTCGTGATCCTTGGAAAAACTCTCGGTGTTACGGGGCTGGGGGCGGATGTCTTGCGGGCGCATGGTGGTTCCTTCACTTGCCGTCGCGGTTGGCGAGGCTGGTCATAAGGTGCGGGATGGGCTGCGATGGATCGGCGGTTTCCAGAGACAAGAGCGTGTCGATTGCATCCGACGGACCAAGGCAATCGCGCAGCTTGTCGGTGATTTCGTCGAAACTCGAGGTCGCCGCGAGAAGGGTAGGCGGTTCCGGCAGGACGTGATCCGACCGGCTGCCGTCTTTGAAAGTCAGTAGGGCCGTTTTTTCCGCACCTGCTGTGCAACTTTCAAGGGTGACGGTACTGGCCAGGGCCAGTGTCGCAGTGTCGCGCCGGGCGTCGTCGTTGAATGCGTCGAGGCCGGGGGGGCCGTGAAGCATCGTGTGGGCAAAGCAATAGGGAATGGAGAATTTCGCCGCGATGGCGGTGCCGGGGCGGATACGGTCTGTGCGCGGTTCGAAGAGCATGTCGTCGGGTGGGTTGAGCGTGAAGGCGATGCCCGCCAGTTCTTCCG
The DNA here is from genome assembly GCA_965228905.1 of Paracoccaceae bacterium. GTDB lineage: Bacteria > Pseudomonadota > Alphaproteobacteria > Rhodobacterales > Rhodobacteraceae > CALKXV01. The sequence continues at coordinate 310,491 of CBDDII010000002.1, forward strand.
GGGCGGTGCCAGCATCGCGCAACTCAAGGGCAAGCGCGATGGCGGGGTGGGTGCCTCGGCAACAGGGCCAGGTCTTGAGCGAGAGGTCCGGGGTGTGGAAGTTTTCGCCGAAGTCATTGAAAGGTTCCGGTGCGGGCGGCGCTCCGGTCAGCAGGGGCACAAGTCCGCCGTTTTCCGCCAGGGGATCGGGCGTTCCGGTCACGCCGCCCTTTGCGAGTAGGACGGCCTCGCAAGCTGCACGGGCGGCAAAGCCATCCCGCACCGCCCGCAGGTCGGAGGCCGGGGCACGTTTCAAGGCATCGGTCAGGGCGAGTTGCACCAGCGTCAGGGACAGCGCGGCGACCGTTTTTTCTGGCGAGAGGCCAAGAAGGCGCGCGCCAGCCAATGCCGCACCAAAACTTCCGATCATGGGCGGGTGGTACCAGCCGCGCGATGCCGGATCGGTGGTCAGCGAAAGGCCGATGCGGCAGGCGAAATCCGCCCCCAATGTCATCGCAATCAGGACGTCGCCGAGCGACTTCTTTTTGGCTTCCGCCAGCGCAAGAACCACCGGGATGATTGCGGCATTCACATGCAGGCCCGCTGCATCGAACGTGTCTTCGAAATCGAGCGCGTGGGAGAGTGCGCCGTTGGCCAGAGCCGCCGCCGGGGCCGGTGCGCTGCCGCCAGCAAGGAGGGTCGCCGGACCAGGGCCATAGCTGCGGGCCTGCGCGGCAAAGGGTTGAACCGCCGGTTCGTGTCGGACAGCACCCAACATGACCGCCAGCCCATCCGCGAGGCAAAGCCGCGCGGTGTGTTGCACGACGGGCGGCAGGTGGTCCCACTCCAGCGACAGCGCCTTCTGGGCGATATCAAGGGTCAGGCTCATGTTGGAGCCGGGCGGATGACATCGCCGTCCTGTTCATAGCTAGTGGAAAGACCGGCCATCGCGGTTATCTTTCGCAGGTAGTCCAGTACTTGCGAAAACTCAGCGGTGTCGGATGTGAGGAAACGTGGTGCGGATTCCGGACCGATCCAAACGGGGAGCAGGGCAAGGTCCGCCACACCGTCGGTTGTCAGCGCCGCTTCGACTGCGATGCTCATCCGGCTGTCAGGCGGAAAGTTGTAGCTGGAGGTGAAATCAGGCTCCCACCCTGGGCTGAGTGTCTGGATTTCGCGAAAACCCCGTGAGGCGGCGTGTTCCGGTGTCATCCAGAGATCGAGGGCGAAATTGGCAAGCGAGTGAACGATGGGCTTGCCGCGATGAAACTCCATCCCTTTCAGGATGTGGGCGTGGCAGCCCAACACCAAATCCGCGCCTGCGTCGATGGCGGCGCGTCCCACGGCGCGTTGGTAGTCGGGGATCACGGCGGGGACGAAATGGATGCCCGCGTGGTGGGACAGGATCACCACATCACATCTGGCCTTCAGGTCCGTGACCGAGGCGATCAATGCTGTGAGGTCTTCGGCATGAGGGAAGGTGTGTACCCGCGCAGGGGTGCCGGGCTGGTCGTGTTCGATCTGTTCGTAAACCGTATGGCCGCGCATCGGGGCGCATCCCGGCTTGTCTTCGTCGGCCCAGTAGTTTTGCGGCAGGATCGAATTGACGGCAAGAAATCCCACGGTAACGCCGCCGCGTGTTTCGATGACGGGTGCGCGGGCTTCGACGATGTTGGCACCGGCCCCCATGTGGCGCGCACCTGCCTTTTCGAGGTTGGCAAGCGTGTCGAACATGCCTTCGGGACCCCAGTCCATCGTATGGTTGCCGGCGAAGGAGACGATGTTCAACCCGGTATCGACGAGGGCATCGGCAACCTTGGGGTTGCCGCGCACGGTGTGGCGCGCCTGGGGGACGCGCTGGCCGCGCGCTGTCAGGTTCACCTCTAACTGGCAGTAGCCCAGATCGGCGGCGCGAATGCGGTCGCGCACGTGGGTGAATATCGTCGCGGGGTCGTCCCGGTCTGGGGCAATGTCGCCGACGGCGATGAAGCGGCACGTCATCCTACCAGCCTCCCTCTTGTACCATGTGGCAGGCTGCGCCGTTCACGTGTTGGGGCCGTTCGGCCTTGCAGATGTCGCGGGCGAAGGGGCAGCGGGTGTGAAAGGCGCACCCCGGCGGCGGCGACAACGGTGACGGAATTTCACCTCTCGGCGGCACGGCGGCGGCGGGCGCGTCGGGGTCGGCGGGCAGGGTGGCCGCAAGCAGAGCCTGGGTGTAGGGATGGCGCGGCGCGGTGCAGATCAGTTCTGCCGGGCCGCGTTCGACGATCCGGCCAAGGTAGATCACCACCACCTCGTCGCACATGAAGCGGACGGTTGCCAGGTCGTGACTGATGAACAGAGTTGCCAGCCCGTATTCGTCACGCAGGTCTTTCAGAACGTTCAGGATCTGCGCGCGAATGGAAATGTCCTGCGATGACACGGGTTCGTCCAGCAGCATGAGTTCGGGTTTGGACGCCAGAGCGCGAGCGATGGCGATGCGCTGACGCTGACCGCCCGAGAACTCGTTCGGGAAACGGTCTGCATCACGCGCCGTCAGGCCGACGGCTTCGAGCACTTCGTCGACGCGGGCGTCGATTTCCTTGCGGCCAAGGTTTGTGCTCGCGGCCAGTGGTTCGCGGATGGTGCGGCGCACGCGAAGGCGCGGATTGAGCGAAGAATAGGGGTTTTGGAAAACGGGCTGAACCGCGCGGCGGTAGGCCTTGCGTTCTGCCCCGGTCAGGGCGGCCAGGGATTTGCCCTTGAACCGCACCTCGCCCGATGTGGGTTGGTCAAGGTTCAGGACCAGCCGGTTGAGCGTGGTCTTGCCGCAGCCGGATTCGCCTACGACGCCAAGTGACCGTCCGGAGGAACAAGCGAGTGTCACATCACTGAGCGCGTGCAAAGGCCCGCCGCTGGTGCGAAAGGTCCGGCCAAGCTGACGGGTGGAGAGGATCGCTGTCATGCCGGGGCTTCCTCTCTTGCCTGCCAGCAGGAGACGTGGTGGTCGGGAGCGAGTGTCTCGGTCGAGGGGTGGTGCTGGCATGTCTCGGTCGCCAGCGCGCAGCGCGGATGAAAGGCGCAACCGCCGGGGCGGTTGCCGACCGCCGGTGGTGCGCCTTCGATGACGGGCAGTCGGTCGGGTGCGGTTGCCGTCGAGGGCACGGCTGCCAGCAAGGCCCGGGTGTAGGGATGGCGCGGGTTGCGAAAAATCTCACGCACCGGGCCTGTCTCCACGATCCGGCCTGCGTACATCACCGCGACCCGGTCACAGATCCGCGCGACCACACCGAAATCGTGGGTGACGAAAAGCATCGCCATGCCATGGGCTTTCTGCAGGGCACGCAGAAGCTCCAGAAATTGGAACTGGATCGTGGCGTCGAGTGCGGTGGTTGGCTCGTCGCAGATAATCAGCCTTGGTTCTTGCGCCAGCCCGATGGCCGACACTACCCGTTGCCGCATCCCGCCCGACAGTTGGTGTGGATAGGATCGCAAGCGTTCGGTGGGGCTGGGAATGTTGACCTCGGCCAATGCGGCCTGGGCGGCGGCAACCAGATCCGACCGACCAGCGCGGCGGAGCGCCTCGGTCAGTTGCGAGCCGATGGAAAAGACCGGGTTCAGCGAGGCCATGGGATCTTGCAGGATCATCGAGATCTCGCCACCGCGAAGGCCGCGCAACTCCCTGTTCGGCATCGTCAGGATGTCACGGCCTTCCCAGAGAATTTGACCACTTGTGCCCTTGGCAAGGAGCGGTGGCGTCAGGCGCAAGACCGACATTCCGAGCGTTGACTTGCCCGAGCCGCTTTCACCAACCAGCCCGAGGGTTTCACCGGGCATCACGTCAAGTGACACGTCTTCAAGGATCGCCGGTGCATCCACTTGATCCCCGACGCGGACGGTGAGGTTTTGAACGGACAACAGGCTCATGCGGTGCGGCCCCTGAGGCCCGGGTTGATCCGGTCGGTGAGCGCGTCGCCAACGATGTTCACGGCCATGACGACCAAAAGGATCGCGATGCCAGGAAACAGCGAGACCCACCAGGCGGTCACGACATAGGAACGCCCGTCAGCCACCATGGATCCCCAGGAAGGGTTTGGCGGCGGCACGCCCACGCCGAGGAAGGACAGCGAGGCTTCGAGCACGATCACAACGCCAACCTGCAGCGTTGCCACGACGATCAATGCGGGCGCGATATTGGGCAGGACGTGCCGCGCGATGATGCGGGCGTGTCCAAGGCCGGAGGTGCGGGCGAGGTCGATGTAGTCTTCGTTCTTCACACGAAGGGTCTCGCCCCGTGCCATTCGAGCATATTGCGACCAGAGGACAAGGCTGATGACGAGGACGATGTTGCCGAAGGACGGCCCCGAGACCGCCCCGATCAGCAAGGCAAGAAGTATGACGGGCAACGACAATGCCATGTCCACCAACCGCATCAACACCCGGTCGAGCCAACCGCCGACATAACCTGAAAGGGTTCCGATGGCCGTGCCGATGCTGCCGGCGATGGCGATGACCACAAGGCAGACGGTCAGTGAAATACGCGCGCCTTCCACGATCCGGGCCAGCATGTCGCGCCCCAGGCGATCGGTGCCCAGAAGGTGCTCGACACTGCCGCCTGCCCAGATCGGCGGTTCCAGGCGCATTCGCAAACTGCCTTTCAGCGGATCGTGTGCGACGAGGTAAGGCCCGATGAGGGCTGTCAGCACGAAAAGGCCAAGAAGTATAAGTGCTGCACGGAAGGCAAAGTGTTGCATCAGCCGCGATCCCTCATCCTGGGGTCGATCAAGAGGTACAGCATGTCGACGCAGAAGTTGGCCAGGATGAAGCAGGCCGTGATGACCAGAACGACGGTCTGAATCACCGGAAAGTCGCGGGCAACGATGGATTCATAAGCCAGCCGCCCGATGCCGGGCCAGGCAAAAACCGTTTCGACCACGACGGCGCCGGTAATCATCGTGGCAAAGAATGCGCCCATGAAGGTGACGACCGGGATAAGGCTGTTCGATAGCGCGTGTTTCAGGATCACGGTCGCCTCGGGCAGTCCCTTGATCCGGGCAAGCTTGATGTATTCCGAGGCAAGCGCGTCGAGCATCGACGCGCGGACCAGCCTTGTGACGGCGGCCAGCGTGAAAGTTCCAAGTGTCAGCGCGGGAAGGACGTAATGCGCTGCCGTTCCATAGCCCGAGGTCGGCAACCAGCCCCATTGCACCGCAACGACATAAATCAGCACGATGCCCAGCCAGAAGGCGGGCACCGATTGGCCCAGCAAGGCCACCATGCGAACAATCAGATCCACGGCACTTCCGCGTGTCACGGCGGCCAGCACTCCCATGGCGATGCCGGTTATCAGCGTGAACCCAAGCGCGACGCCTGCCAGCGAGAGGGACGCGGGCAGTCGGTCAAGAACAAGTTCCAGCGCGTCCCGTCGCCCGGCGGCCACAGATTGCCCGAAGTCGCCCGTCACGGCATTCCCAAGGAAGTTCAGGTATTGGGACCAAAGCGGTTGATCGAGTTTCAACTGCGCGATCAGAAGGTCGCGGTCTTCTGCAGTCGCGCCGTCGCCCAGAAGCAGGGCGACCGGGTCTCCGGTCACGCGGCTGAGAAAGAAGATGACAAGGCTCATCAGTAAAAGCGCAAAGAACGCTTCAAGCAGGCGGCCCAGGATCAGGCGGGTCATTCAGTCATGTTCCCAGGTTGGTCGGGCAGGGCGCGTGGCCCCGCCCTGAGAGATCATTCGGCTTTGCCGACCTGATCGAAGTTATAGACATAGGATGTGTCGATCGCCCAATCGCCGACATCGGAGCCTACGCCATAAGGTTCGTTCGCCAGGACCATGAAGATCGCGCCGGCCTCATCACGGATGTACTGGCCGATGTCGGTCAGTTTCTCCCGTCTTGCCGCCCGATCCGTCTCTCCGCCAAGGGCTGCGAGTTTTCCTTCCAGTTCCTCCGAGGTGAAGGAAGCGAAGAGCGAGCGGTTCGAGAACCCTGCCTCGACTCCGTTTTCCGGGTTGGGAAAGGGGAAGCCGCGATGCGTGAAGGCGAAATCCAGTTTCTCGCCACCTGTCCATTCCGAGCGGATCGCGGGCCAATCGGCAGGCTGGATGGTGACGTCGATCCCCACTTCGGAGAGGAACAGTGCCGCGGCTTCGGCCATCAGGGGCAGTTCCGCGCCGGGTGTGGTTGTGAAGGTCTTGAGCACCATTTCAAAGCCATCACCATAGCCCGCTTCGGCCAGCAATTCGCGGGCCTTGTCTGGGTCGTAGGGGTAGGGTTGGACGCTGTTCCATGCCGTGACCGGCGTGTCGCCGTTGGCAACGGTGCCTTGGCCGGCGAAAAGCTCGTCGATGATGGCCTGCTTGTCGATGGCATAGTTCATCGCTTGCCGCACGCGTTTGTCGGCCCAGGGCACGTCCGGGTTGAACCGCTTTTCATCGGTTTGGACCACGCCGCCCAGGCGGATGACCGGCGACCAGGTCTTCTCGGCGGACACGATGTTGATTCCCGCTTCGGTCAATCCGTCGATGCTGTCGAAACTGACCGGTGCGATGTCGGCTTCGCCTGCACGCAGCATGGCAACGCGGGTCGCTTCCTCCGGGACGGCGCGGAAACTGATGCGATCCCATTCCGGCGATACCCGCCAATGGTCGCCGTCGCGCAGGGCCATGGTGATTTCGGAACCGTCGACCGAGGTTTCCAGAACATAGGCACCGGTTCCGACCGGCGGTGCGGTATCGGCGGCGTCGCCCTGCGCTTCGATATAGCTTTTGCAGACGATGCCCAGTTGCTGCGCCTCGCCGAAATACCCGGCGTCGAGCAGGAAATCCGGTGCCTTGAGATTGACGACGACGGTGCGTGCATCGGGTGCTTCGACCGAGTCGATCACGCGTCGCATGGTCGAGGCCGGTCCCGCCCGGCTGTCTTCACCGATCAGACGTTCGAGGGAGTATTTCACGTCTTCGGCCGTGACCGTGCCGCAGCTTTCATCCGAAAAGGGGATGCCGTCGCGCAAGGTGAAGGTCCACCTGGTGCCGTCGTTCTCGATTGTCCAGCTTTCGGCCAGACCGGGTTCCGTGTTGCCCTCGCCGTCCAAGTAGACAAGGTATTCGTAGACCGTGTCGAGGTATGTCTTGCGTTGTCCAGACCCGCTCCACGGGGTCATGGTCTGTTCGGAAAATGTGGGCAGGGCGATAACCAGCGTGTTGTCATCCTGGGCCTGAGTTGTCACCGGAAATGCCATCGCAACGGCGGCAAGGGCCGCGACCGGCCATTGGGGTCTTTGCATCTTATCCTCCCATTTTTGATGCATTTGAGTTCTTGATTTTAGTTTCCAATGGAAACCATAATTGTGTCAATGTTTCTTTTTAATGGATGCGGTGCCGCGTGAACCGTTACCGATGGACACCAATCAAGGCTTGCAAGGCGAGACTTTGCGGACGGTCCATACTACTGGAGGATGGGCCTGAAATACGGATGTCGACGGGTGGATGGCGCGCCTTACGCCTTCACGTAGGCGGCAAGCTGAGCAAGGATCGTTTCGGTGTCAGCACCAAGGGCCGGTGCAACAGCGTCGACCCCGGGACCGTCGCGATGAAAACGAAAACCCGCGTTCAAAACCCGCGATCCATCGGGCAGGTCGATGAACAATTCACGCCCGCCAAGTTGATCCATATCCAATGCCTCTGCCAATGGGCGGACCTTGCCAGCTGGCACCCCGGCCGCCGCAAGATCCGTTTCCCACTCAAGGGCCGAGCGCATCGCAAAGCGTTTAGCCAACACCGAAGATAGCGCGGCGTCGTTGGCAAGACGCGCCTCGGGTGTTGCAAAGCGGTCGTCCTCCAGCAGTTCGGGACAACCCAATGTGCGGAACAGACGCGCGACTTGCACTTGCTGCACTGCGCCGATGGTGATCTCGCCGTCCGAGGTCGCAAAAGTGTCGGCGGTCGGTGCGCCCGAGAAGCCCCGGTTGCCGGCCCGCGCCGGTGCTTGGGCGGACAACAGGAATGGCATCACGACAGAACTCATCATGACGACGGTGGCATCCAGCATCGACACGTCGATCACCTGTCCGCGCCGATCCGGATCACGCTCGCGTTGAAGGACGGCGGAAAGAATCGCGAAGGCCGCCATCAAGGCCGAGTAGGTGTCGACCAAGGGAAATCCGATCCGTTCAGCCGGTTCACCTTCCTGTCCAGACAGGAGCATCAGCCCCGAAACGCTTTGGATCACCTGGTCGATGGCCGGAAAATCGCGCATCGGGCCGTCCTGTCCGAAACCGGACACGGAACAGTAGATCAGCGAGGGGTTTTCTTCCGTCAGCGCCTTTGATCCAAGGCCCAACCGGTCCGCTACGCCGGGTCGAAAGTTCTCGACCACGACATCGGCGCTCGCCACCAGGGCGTGGGCATGGCGCTTGCCAGTGTCGGTCTTCAAATCGAGAACGACAGACTGCTTTCCCGCATTCGCGCCGACAAAGGGTTCTGCCATGCCGCGCCGGGAGGGATCCTTTGTGTAGAAACGCATTGGGTCGCCTGCGGGAGGTTCGATCTTTATCACCTCGGCCCCGAGCAGGTTGAGAAACTGCGTCGCAAGGGGCCCCGCGATCACGTGACTGAAATCCGCGATGCGCATGCCGTCCAGCGGTTTTGCCATGGCTCCCTCCTTGTTCCGCCTTGGCCCGGAACAAGGCGGGGCAGCGCGAAATTAGTTTCAAAATGAAACTGAATGTCGATGGCTGTCAAGCCTTCTTCAAGGCGTCACTTGCCGCGCTTCATGTCGGAGGGTCGATCAATCGCCACAACAATTCAAAAAGCATGGCGCGTTCAACCGGGGACAGTGGAGCCAGCAGCTCCTCCTGAAGTCGGGCCATCGCGGGGCGCATTTCCGCAACGCGCTCGGCCCCTTCGGATGTCAGGTACAAGGCGTTCAGACGCATGTCTTCGCCTTCCTTGCGTCGTTCTATCAGCCCGGCGTTCTCTAATTCGTTGACGACTTTTGTCAGCGCCGACTTCTTTAATACAACGATTTTGGCGAGCTGCTTCTGTGTGAGACCTGGATTGAGGTCGATCAGATTAAGAACGGCGACCTGGCCCCCGGCAGCGTTGTGTTCGACAAAGAATGATTCGTTTTGCTCAAGAATCCTGGTGCGCAGAATCCGCGAGACGAAGGAAATGTCCTGCGAAAGGTTGCCGAGGTTCGGCGCAGATTCAGTGTCCTTCTTTCGTTGCATCGCTCTTCTGTCCCTTCAGGCCGTTCCTTCGCTAGTCCGGGCGTTTGGGCTTGTCAAACATCGGTGTTGACAGAGGCGTCAAAAGGTTTCCAAAATGAACCAAGTTGAAGCACCAGATCGCAAGGGAGGGCGCGGTGCCGGTTCATGCCAATCTGCTGCGGGCCTTTGAGGAGCGCGCCGACGGTGTCCAAGCCGATGGCAAGCCTTTGGTCGGCGTCTTTGGTGAAGGCGTGCCGGTGCCTCTGGTTTCCGCGCTTGGCGGGCTGGCGGTCGATGTGAAGGCACCGCCGCTTTGCGATGCTGTTGACGGGCCGGAAGTCGATTGCGTTGCTGCCGTGGCCGAACCTTTCCTTGATTCCTTCACGGCGCGATTTCTGCATCGATTCGCTGCCGGATGCTTTGACCGGTTCGCGACGTTGATTTTCGCGCGGGATGATGTTGCCGGGCTTGCCGCCTATCAGTACGCCCTGGAATTACGGCGGCAGAGGCGTTTGGCCGATTCCGGGCCGCGTCTGTTCCTTTGGAACCTGTTGCACACGAAAAGCGCCGCAACCGCGGAATTCAATGCGGCCGAGCTTGCCCGTCTTGGTGCTCATCTGTCGGCAGTGCTTGAGAAGACCCTGGACGACGGCCTGCTACATGATGCGGTTGAGGTCGAAGCGCGGCGTACAAAAGCCTTGCAGGCATTGCCATCCGGTGGCGTTGATGCCTTTGCCGCCCGAAACGCGGGCCGCTGGATGACGCCCGAGGAACATTGCGAATTGCTTGAGACCCTGCCTCAGAGCTCCGGGCCAAGAATCGTATTGGTGGGGACGTCCTGCGACATTCCGGTCTTGCACGAGATCTGTGCCAAACATGGGAAGATCATTGCGGATCTTCAGGATTATGGGCGGGTGCAACCCTGTGCCGCCTCTGCCCATAAACTTCTTGAAACGATGGTCGACGACGCGCTTGCGCCGCGTGCTGCTCCGCCCGAGCGATTCACGAGCGCGCTGCATTCTAGGATTGCAGAGGCCGATCTTGTGGTTTCCAGCGTGAATGGGAACGACGATTCCTTCGGGTGGGAGTTGCCAGGGCTGCGTCGCGCGGCCGAAGCAGCGGGTGCAAGGTTCCTCGACCTTGGATTCCGTCCGTTTCGCCCGAATGCCGAATGGCGGCAAAAAGCGTACGACCGAGTTGCGGAGGCCCTGGCATGAGCTGTGCTTCGGCGGCGACGGAATATCAGCGCAACTGGTTGAAAAGCCTGCGCGGAGGCATCGCAGAAGGCCAGCCCTATGCGTTCGTCAACGCCGATACGCCGCACGAGTTGTTTCACTTCATGGGCGTGCCGATGGTGACCAATCAATGGTGGTCGGCGCTCATCTCGGCCAAGCAGCTTGCTCCGAACTATTTCGACAAGATGGCAGACATGGGCTTTCATGCCCATCTACCCCGTTACTCCAGCCTGCCGCTAATTGCCCAGATGGCGGGCGATTTCGAACGTCAGCCCTGGGGTGGATTGCCCGCTCCGTCCATTCTTTGCGCACGGGCGAGTTCGGACGAACACCCGCGCATCTTTCAACGCTGGGCCGAGTTGAGCGGGGCCGAATTGCACCTATTGTCGGCACCGGCCACGCCCGATCCGGCACCTGACTGGTGGGCGCGCGCGCGTGAAGATTGGGAAGGCCTTTACGGCACGGCACGTCTTGACCTGATGGTGGCCGAGATGGGCGTTTTGATCGAAGCGCTAGAACGGTTGTCGGGGCGGGATTTCGACCTTGCCGGGTTCGCCTCTTACATGGCGCGGATCGACGAGCAGGAGCGGATTCTTGACGAAGTGGCCGACCTGATCGCTGCAGCCCCGCATTGCCCCATGAGCATCGGCGAGCAGATGCCAAACGTCATGATCCCGCAATGGCATCGCGGCTCGGGCTGGGCGCTGAGCCATGTTGGGGCCTTTCGCGACGAGGTGGCGGGGCGCATTTCGCGCGGCGAGGCCGTCTGTGGGGGCGAGCGTATCCGCATGATGTGGGTCGGTGCCGGGCTTTGGTTCGACACGTCGTTTTACCGGTCTTTCGAGGATAGCCACGGCGCGGTTTTTGCCTGGTCGATGTATCTGCCCTTTGCGGCGGACGGATACATCCGCGCCGATCATGGCGATCCGCTGCGCGCACTTGCCGCGCGGGTTTCGGCGATGAACGAACAGTTGCATCAGCCGCCCTGGGTCAATGAATGGCTGGTCAAGGAAGCCGGGCGCTGGCGCATTGATTTGGCTGTTATTCTTGTGCCCGAACATGACCGGTTTTCCGGCTACGGCTCTTACTTCGCGCGGGAAGCGCTGAAGGCGGCGGGTGTGCGCGTGGTCGAAATCCATTCCGACATGGTGGACCCGCGCGACTGGGACAAGACCGCAATGGAGGCGCTGATGCGCGACGCCCTGGACGAGATGGGGGAGGTCCAATGGGCGCGCTCGACGGGTTGAAGGTTGCGGATTTTTCGTGGGTTGGCGCGGGACCGCGTTCGACCAAGGACCTCGCCGACAATGGGGCGAGGGTGGTCAAGGTGGAATCCTCCTGCCGCCTTGACCTGGGCCGCCGGTCTCCTCCTTTCAAGGGTGGCGACCGGCGGAACCCGGATGCTTCAGTCTTCTTTGCCCAGACAAACACGTCGAAACAGAGTGTGACCATCAATCTGGGCGATCCGCGCGGCGTCGAGGTTGCGAAAAAGCTGGTCGCCTGGGCCGATGTGGTGGTCGAGAATTTCGGTCCCGGCTATATGGAAAGGATCGGGTTGGACTGGGCGACACTGCAGGCCATTCGACCCGGTATCATCCTGGCAAGTGTCTCTGTCGCAGGGCGCACCGGGCCGATGGCAGGGTTCCGCGGCTATGGCAATTCCGCCGCCGCCTGGTCGGGCCATTGCGACATGACCGGCTGGCCCGGATCCGAACCGCATATGCCGCCATTTGCCTATGGCGATGTGGTCGCACCCATGATGCTGACCGTGGCAATTCTTTCAGCACTGGAGCATCGTGACCGGACGGGTGAAGGCGTGCATGTGGATGTCAGCCAGATCGAGGCGATGGTGCATGTGGCAGGCGATCTGTTTGCCGAGATGCCGGAAGTGAAACCTGCCAACGACGATCCCTCGATGTCGCCTCACGGGGTTTTCCTGTGCCGGGATGGCCAATGGATCGCGATTGCCTGTGAGGATGATGCGCAGCGTGCAGCATTGCATGATGTGTTGGGTGATGGTGACCTGGAAACGACAACGGCAGGATGGGAGGCAAGGACGCTGGAGACGGCGCTGGTGGCGGGCGGCGTGCCTGCGGCGGTTGTGCTGGACGGCAAGGGGCTTTCGGAACACCTGGACCTGAATGCAGCAGGGCATTTCGTGGAGGTCGAGCATCCTGTTATCGGGCGCGCAAAGATGCCGGCGCCCCCCTACGTGATGAGTGACACTCCAGGTGCGGTCGGTCCCTCGCCCTGTCTTGGTGCGAACAACGCGGAAGTGTTTGCCGAGATCGGGTTGAGCGAGACCGAAGTTGCGGCACTGGTGGCGGAAGGGGCGCTGGTATGACGCTGCTTCAGGGCATTCGTGTGGTGGTGCTGGCCGATCATCTGGCGGATTTCGGCGGCAGCATTCTGGCGCGTCTTGGCGCAGATGTCGTGCTGGCGGATGCCGCGCCAATGGCCGCAGCGCGAGAGCGGGCGTGGCACAAGGGAATGCGCCGTTCGGATACACCTTTGGAAGACTTGCTGAGCGAGGCGGATGTTCTTTTGGACGACCAGCGGCATGGTTCGCGCGAAGGGCTGGATGCCCTGGTCGAAGGGCTGACGCGGCTTGTGCATGTCGTCATCACCGGCTTTCCGGGCTCGGATCGTCCGGTGACGGACCTGACGTTGATGGCGCAGTCGGGTCTGATGCATGTCATCGGTCAGCCTGACCGTCCGCCCCTTCGCCTGCCAGGTGAGCAGGCCTATGCGCTGACAGGCATTCAGGCGGCAACCGCGGCGTTGATGGGTCTTCGTGCGCGGCGGCTGACGGGAAGGGGCCAGCGGATCACGCTTTCGGCTTTGCAGGCGACGGCGCTTGCGAACTATCGCGAAGCGGTGATGTATGAACACACCGGGCGCGTCGGTATGCGGCAGGGCAATATGCTTGTGCGCGGGAAATCCGGTGTGCGCCAGGTTTGGCCCTGCGCGGATGGCTATGTCACCTGGTCGATGATCGACAATCCCGGCATGATGCGTGCGCTTGTGCGCGTTATGGAGGAGGAATCGGCGGCAGGCGAGCTTTCCGAAATCGACTGGGACGCGATCCTTGTAGCCGACACCGATCAGGAGGTGATCGAGCGTTGGCAGGGGATCGTCGGAGCGTTTTTTGCGCGTCATGATCGTGCGCGGCTTGCCGATTGGTCCTTGAAACACGGTTGGGGGCTGTCGCCGATCATCCGTCTCTCAGAGGTTCCCGAAAGCCCCCAGATGAAAGCCCGTGGAGTCTTTGACGAAAGCGGACTGCCCGGCCCCGTGTTTGCCGTCCATACGGGGGGCGCGACATGAGGGCCTTGGAAGGATTGCGCGTTCTGGATTTCTCGCGGCTTTTACCGGGGCCCTACTGCACCTGGTTGTTGGCCGATCAGGGGGCCGAGGTGATCCGGGTGGAACATCCGCGAGAGTTGGCCAAGCAGGCGAAGGTTTTCGGTTGGGACAGGCTGGATGACGCCGGGCGCGCACGTCAAAGAGCGCGGGACATGCTGGCGCGTGGGAAGAAATCCATCTGCCTTGATCTGGGTGACCCGGGTGCGCAGGCGGCGTTGAAGAAACTGGCGGCCACGGTGGATTTGGTGGTCGAGGATTATCGCCCTGGCGTGCTGGAAAGTCTGAACCTTGGTTATGGCGACTTGTCCGGGATTCGCCCGGGGCTGGTCTACACGTCGCTTACCCTTTGCGGGCAAAGTGGCCCTTTGCGCGAAAAGCCGGGGCATGATCCGGTGGCCTTGGCGCTGGCAGGTGTGCTTAGCCGTACCGGAGAGGATCCCCATGCGCCGGGCCTGCCGGGATTTGCCGCCGCAGATGTCGCGACGGGGGCCCACGCGGCTTTTGCGACTTTGGCGGCGGTGATGGCGGCACGGGCCACTGGGCGGGGTCAGCATGTGGATGTTTCCATGACGGATTGCTCGCTTGTGCTTCTGGCGAACCTGATTGCCCGCTACGAGGATCCGGAAGTGATCCCGCCGCGTGGGGCGCGTCGTGCCGATCTTGGGCTTTGGTGCTGCAAGGATGGCGAGTGGCTTGTGACGACGGATATGGAGCCGCGTTATTGGGCGTCGTTTTGCATGGCCATGGGCAAGCCCGAGTTTGCCGCATGGCAAATGGACCCGGAACGGCGAGAAACGATCCGCGAGGGGCTGCAAGCGATCTTTGCAACCGAACCGCGTACGCATTGGCTGGCGCATCTCGAAGCAGCAGGCACGCAGTTTGCACCGGTGAACTCGCTTGCCGAGGCGCTGGATGAACCGCACTTCAAGGCGCGTGGCATGGTGATTTCGCTGGATGCGCCGGGTGGGGCATTGCGGCAAGCCGGACCGCCCGTGCGGCTTGATGCCTTTGCCCCACCTTCACCAGCCGTGATGCCAGGGACAAATACCGCCGAGATCCTTGCCGGCATCGGGCTTTCGGAAACCGAAATAAACGCGCTGGCGCAACAGCCCGCGCTCCAGACCGGGCCATCAACCCCGGCAAATCATTCACCAAATCCTTAGGGAGGAGACGACCATGCTAAAGAAGACACTGGCCATTGCGCTTTCACTTGCCGCGCTGCCCGGCTGGGCGGCGGAAATCAACCTGACCTATGCCTCGCCCTATACCGAGGCGCACCCCTACGGCGCGGCAGACGCCGAATGGATCGCCCGGATCGAGGAACAAACTGGCGGGCGCGTAGAGATCACGCCTTATTGGGGGCGTACCCTGGTCACGTCTCGCGAAGGTGTGGACGAGCTTTCCGCCGGTGTTGCCGACATGGCCTATATCGCGCCGATCTATGCGCGGTCGGGCTATGACATGAACCGGCTCGTGCCGGGGATGTTTTATGGTTACACCGACCCTGAAAAAGTGCTGGGGGTCTACATGGACCTGATCGCCGATTACCCCGTGTTCAACGAGGAATTGGATGGGGTCCACGTCGTTGGCTATAACGTCGGCACGCCGATGCACGTGCTGTTGCGCGAAAAGCCGGTGGAAAGCCTTGACGATCTGAAGGGCCTGCGCATCCGTTCCGCGCGTGACTTCATTGGCCCGCTTGCCGCTTTCGGGGCTGAAGGTGTGACCATGCCGATGACCGAAACCTATCCCGCCCTGGAAAAAGGCGTGGTTGACGGTGTTATCGCGCCTTACGAGGCGTTGAAGTCACTCAGCTTCGCAGAGGTGGTCGGGTATTATTCCGAACTGCCCCATTCGCGGGGGGCCTATCCGTCGCGCGGAATCAATGGCGATGTCTGGGCAGGTCTGCCGGAGGAAATCCAGAAGGTTTTCGATGACAACACGGAGTGGTTGAGCCTGCGCACACTTGAACTGGCACAGGAAGCCGAGGACGCTGGTCGGGCCTATGGTGAAGTGCAGGGCGTTAAATTCAACAGCGTTGCGCCCGAGATCGTGGCAGAATACGCCGAGACCTTTGCGCCTGCGATCAAGACCGTGGCCGAGGAACTGGACGCCATGGGCAAGCCCGGCAGCGACGTTCTTGAGAAGATTCGCGCGGCTTACAGCCAGTGACGCGAGAACGGCAGGGCGTCTTCGCCCTGCCACACCGAAAGGGGGGGTGATGCAATCCGTCGAAAAGCTGCTTGGCTGGATCATTCGCGCAGCCGCGGCACTTGGTGTGTTGTCGCTGGTGGCCTTGATGGGGCTGACTGTGGTGACCGTGGTCTTCCGCGCAATCGGCATCGCGTTTCCCGGCACCTATGTTCTGGCCGAATTGCTGTTGATCCCCACGGTATCCTGCGCCCTTGCCTTTGCCGCCTGGGACGGGGCGCATACCAAGGTCGAGCTTTTGGTGCAGACTTTCTCTCCCCGCGTCTCAGGAATTTCCCAAGGGGCAATGCTTTTGCTTGGAACGGTCTTCTGGGGCTTCGTGCTTTATGCCGGGGTGGAAGAGGCGCTGAGACGGGGAAAGCAGGGCGAGACGACTGCGCTTTTGGACATCCCCGTTGCGCCTTTTCGTTGGCTGATGGTCAGTGCCCTTGTCCTGATGATTGCCGTCTGCCTTCTGCGCGCTGCGCAATACCTTGCGGGACGGGAGCCGAAGACATGACCCCGATCACCGCAGGCGTCGTCGGCATTTGCGCGATGTTCCTTTGCATCGCCTTCGGAATGCCCATCGGTTTTGCCATGGGGCTGGTCGGTGCCGTGGGCTTTGGCTTGCTCATCAGTTTTCATGCCGCGGTTATCAAGGTTGGCGTCATCGCTTTCGACCTTGCCACGAATTATGCCATCGGCACGGTGCCCTTGTTCCTGTTCATGGCGCATATCCTTTTCGCTAGCGGAATCGGACAGGACCTTTACGATTTCGCGGCGCGGATGCTGGGCCACAAAAGGGGCGGATTGGCCATGGCGACGGTCGGCGCCTCGGCGGGCTTTGCCTCAGTCAATGCGTCGTCGCTTGCGACCACCGCCACCATGGGCCTTGTCGCGCTTCCCGAGATGCGCCGCTACGGTTATTCCTTGTCGCTTGCCTCGGGGTCGGTTGCGGCAGGTGGCACCATCGGTTCGCTGATCCCGCCATCGGGCATGTTCATAATCTACGGCATCCTCACCGAAACCTCGATTGGCGACATGTTTGCAGCCGGGATCATTCCCGGCGTGCTTCTGGCGCTGTTCTACATGGCAGTTATCGCCATCCGTTGTCGGATCAACCCCGAGGCCGGGCCGGCTGGCCCTCGCTTTGGCTGGCCGGATCGTCTTGAGGGGCTAAAGCGTACCGGCGACGTGATTGTGCTGTTTATCTTCGTGATGGGCGGCATCATCTGGGGCTGGTTCACACCGACCGAGGCCGGTGCCATGGGTGCTTTCGGCGCATTGGTCATCGCCGGATTTCGCGGCAAGCTGAGTGTCGAGGCTATACGAAAGGCCGTCTACGACACGTTGCGGACCACGGGCATGATTTTCGGTATCCTTTTCGGAGCCCTTGTCTTCAACGCTTTCGTGACCGTCACGACGATACCGTTGAACCTTGTCGGATGGGTCAGTTCGGTCAACCTGTCGCCGCTGGCGGTGCTGCTGATCATTCTGGCGCTTTATCTTTTCCTGGGAATGATCCTTGACGCCTCGGCCATGATGACCCTGACCGTGCCGCTGTTCTTTCCGCTGGTGACCGGGCTTGGCTATGACGCCGTGCTGTTCGGTGTTCTGGTCGTTCGCATGACCGAGATCGCGCTGATTACGCCTCCCGTCGGGATGAACGTCTATATTCTGAGTGGTGTCGCAAGGGACATTCCGCTGACGACGATTTTCAGGGGTACTGCACCTTTCGTGCTTGCCGACATAGTGCACGTCGCGCTTTTGCTGGCGGTTCCGGCGCTGGTCCTGTGGTTGCCATCCTTGTAGCCGGGGGCGGCGCGGGCCGCAGACAACCTCAGGCTTGTCCGGCGCGCCCCCGGAATCGCATCAGTTGGCCAGACCGCCCGCGTCGCGAATACGCTTGATCAACTCCAGCGCCTTGGCCGGGTCCACCTCATAGGCTTCGCGGATCAGTCCGACGCCTTCGACCAGTTTGCGCGTTTCTGGGTCGAGATAATCCACGCTTCGCGTTGGTGGCACGTTGCGATTGTCGGCTAGCGCTTTCAGTCGGGCGCAGAACTGGGCGTTCAAATAGGGGTTCGGCACTTCCAGCGCTTCACATCCCGTTTCTTGTGCCGACACCATTGCAGGAGCGACGGAAAAAAGAGTGACCGAAGCCGTCAGGCCGAGAAAACCTATAAGTTTCATGGATTAATCCCCCATGCAGTTGATGCGCCGCGGCAAGGATAAGCCAAAATTCCGATATTTGGGAAGGTTTCGTATGAAATACTGGACAAGCCCGATTGTTACAAAGCAAGGTATAACCGTCTGAAACCAACGGGGAGGTTTCATATGTCCAGTATGGAATACCTGCTGACGATGGGTGTAGTCATCGTGGCATTTGTCGGAACAGCCTTTTTATTGATGCGTGCATTGGTGGCATCACACGAGATCGAGGCTTTATTCTTCACGTTGCCGTTCGGATGAGTGCAGGCCCTTCGCTCGCTGCATACGAGGCTCTTATCAAGCATCTGCTGGGGCCTTTGGAAAAGTACTACAGCGATCCAGCAGTTTCCGAGATCATGATCAACGGTCCCGACGATGTTTTCATCGACGGGGCCAATGGCATGGAAAAAAGCGAGGTCGGCATGAAAAGTGCCGCCGCGCTTCGTGGTTTGGCGCGGGTGATCCTGCAATATTCCGGCAAGCGGCTGGACGAACACGAGTTGTCCCTGGAAGCACGGCTGCCCAACAAGTCGCGGGTTCATATCGTGCAGGATCCGGCCAGCCGGGCCGGAATCAGCATTGCCATCCGCCAATTTCGCCCGGTTCCATTGACCGAACAGAACCTGATTGATGGCGGTTCCCTGTCGGAAGACGCGCTGGAGTATCTGCGCAGCCAGGTGCTGGCTCATCGCAATCTCATTGTTTCGGGCGGTACGGGTACCGGCAAGACGACGCTTTTGGGTGTCTTGTCTCGCATGATGGACCCGCGCGAACGTATTATCACCATCGAGGACGTCGCCGAGCTTGATCTTGGCCTGCCGCATGTTGTGTCACTTGAAGCTCAGATGCCCGATGCGAAGGGGCGCGGCGGGATCGACATTCGTGAATTGTTCCGCGCCACGCTCAGAATGCGCCCGGATCGCGTGATCGTCGGGGAGTGCCGGGGCGGCGAGGCACTGGACATGATCCAGGCGATGAACTCGGGTCATGCGGGATCGTTGTCGACCGTTCATGCCGATGATCCTGCGCGCGCCATGTCGCGACTTGAAACACTTTGCCTGATGTCGGATGTCGAGGTCCCGCTTGTCGCCGTTCGGCGCCAACTGGTCGAGGCGATTGACCTCGTGGTGCAGGTGGAAAGACGGCAGAGCAAGCGCCGTATCACAGAGATTTCAGAGATTATCAAAGAGAACAACGAGGTGGGGCCATATCTGACCCGACCGATTTTCAAGCGCGCCAGCGAAGATATCGAAGCACCACTTGTCCGGGCCGATGTCAATGATGCCGCAGAAACAGCTTTGTCGCACGAAATACGACAATCGCACTGAGGCCGCGTCGACGTGCTATCACATTAATGCGGACAGGAAATCCGCACCTGGAAACGGAGACGAACAATGTCGCTAGAATATCTGCTCCTCTTTGGCCTCGGACTGGCGGTCGCCACCGCGCTGGCCTTCATGGGATCCGACATCGTCGAGTTCGTAGTCGACCAAGTCCGGGCTCTGATTAACTGAAACTCACACACTTTAAAAAAGGAAGACAATCATGACACTCGAAAAGCTTCTTATCTTCGGTTTCGCTCTCGCCGCTCTTTTCGCGATCACCACGGTTGGCATCACGATGATGGAAACCCGCGCCGAACAGGGTCAGGAATTGACCGACGAAACCAACAGCCTGAAAGACTCCGGCGGCAACTTCTAATGCCGGTTCGTCAACGGGGGCCAGAACATGGGTGTTAGGGGGCTCGTCGGACGAGATGCGGAAAAGAAGGCAAGGATGATTTCTCTGGAACTCCTTCTTGTCTTCGGGCTGGCGATCTGTGGCCTTGTGGGGGTTGCAATCCTGGGTGTGCAGATCACCAGCGAACAGGGCGAAGAAGCCCAGTCATTTGAGAACCAACTCGGCGATCTGGCCGGACCGTCTTTTTAGAAAAAAGCGCCAGCCAGACCGCCAATTCCGAAACAACCTTGTGAGGAGGACAAGCAATGACACTGGAAAAACTCTTGATCTTCGGTTTCGCGATTGCCCTCGTCACGGCTTTGACCGTCGCCGCGACACGCATGGTCGACGATCAGAAAGAGCCCTACACGGGCTACAAGGACGAACTGACCAACATCGTGGAGCAAGCAAAATGATCCGCAAGCTTGGACATTTCCTTCGGGATGAACAGGCTTCGATCACAATGGAAGCCGTGCTTTCGCTTCCGATCCTTCTTATCCTGTTCAGCGCAGTGAACCAGACGTTGCTGCTTGCGCAAAACAGGGTCTACCTGGAACAGGCGGCCTATGTCGCCGCGAGAAGCGCGATCGTTCACATGTGCCCGCCCTTCAGCTTTGGCGAGTTGCTGCAGTCGCCCATCGGCGCGATCAACAACACCAACTGCCAGGACAATCCCAAAAAGTGGGACGATGCGGCGCGATGGGCGCTGGTCTCGGCCTCGCCCTCGTCGGCATTTGCAACGGATCGGAAGGCCTGTCCCTCGATTCCCGCAGCCGAACGCCTTGTCGAGGCGACGTCGCTGCCCGAAAAACTGAACGACGCGATGCTGAACCGCATTTGCTATGCCTACGAACCCGAGAACGTGAAGGTCGAGGTCGAATGGGTGACCGGTCTTGCGACCATCGTCGGCGTCACGCGTCCGCCGATGCGCGCGACCGTGACGTTCCGCTATCCGCTGACCACGCCTTTCCGCCGCTTCATCCATGACGGCAAGCGCGGAGACGGTACGTATTGGCGCGAAGGTAGCGCCACGGTGACGCTGCTATGAGTGGTCTTTTTCATAAGGTGCTTGGTCGCCGTCGTCGCGGGGCCGTTGCGATGCTCGCCGTCGCCACGATGTTGCCGCTGACCGGCATGATGGCCGCCAGCATCAACTCGGGTCAGATGATCGAAGATCGCCGCCGGGTCCAGGACGCCTCGGACGCCCTGTCGCGGATGCATGGCACCTGGACGGCGCGGTCGATGAACCTTTTGTCGATGAACAGCGTTTCGACAACCCAGCTTCTGACCGTCGCGCTTGGTTCTGAATCCTTGATGGGCACGCTTGTCGAACAACAGCTCGCCGTTGCCGCCGCCCTTGGCCATATCGCGTCGCACGCTGCGCGCGAATGCCAGTCGCGTTTTCCCTATGATCCCTGGCCGGCTATTTGCGCGCCCTGGCACGCGGCCGTTGCCGTGCCTGCGGGCATCGCCGAGGTGCGCCTGATCAGCATCTGGACAAAGTACGATCCGGATCACGGTATCAAGGTCGCCCGCAAGGGACTGGAGGCGATGGAACAGATGAACCGCGCGATTATCGAACGGTTCCCCCGCTCGATGAACGAGATCGGCAATGAATACGCCGACGTTCTGGACATCGACGCGTTTCATTTCACCGAGCCATGTGAGGGCAACCTTTCCAAGAACTGCGAGAACGGGCGCACTGAAGACGGCATGTCGTTGCCGATCAAGAAGGGCAGCATTCAGGCCCGGATCGAGCGTTGCACCTTCATGATGACCGGCATGACGCTGAAAGGCACCACGTTCTACACCCGTGGTTTCCCAATCGGCCGTGGCCCGATGCGCTATGGCGGTTCTTCCGGCGAGCCTGTGCTGAAGCCATTTATTAACGAGGAAACCGGCGTCGGAGAGATGCTGCACGACTTCAAGGATTTCTACGACAGCAACTGGAGTGATCTGCCGCGTTACTGGTTCTCGGGGTTCACCGATCATCCGTCCTGGGCCAACCTTCAGTTGGAGCAGGAAGAGGACGGCCCGAACAGCTTTACTCGCCGCTATGATGCCAAGTATGCGACCATCTGTGCGCTGGAAACGCAGAACATCCCGAACGTCTGGGGCTTTCTGCCCGTGCTCGAAGCACCCATTCCAACGTCGTGGGAGTTGATCGACGTCCCGATCCTTGGCGCACCGGTCACAGAACCCAAGGCGATGCCGGACGCTTTCAAAATCCTTGCCTTCGCCTCGCGCGACAAGAGCCAGCGCCTGGGCGATTCAATCTTCGCCAACCGCGACGAAGCCCACGTCGGTTATTCGCAAAGCGGTGTCTACAACCCTGACGGCGCAAGTCTCTATTCCCAGAACTGGCGGCAGCGGATGATGGAAGCCGACCGGATGGACAAGCCGACGACCCTGGCCAACCATCTGCGTAACAAGGCAGACCAGGACTTCGACGACCTGATCGAGATGCTGGAACAGATTGGAAATGCCTCGGGGTGGGAGCGTATCCATGCGCATTGATCTCGACAAAAGACGCCGGGGTTCTCTGGGCATGGAAGCGCTGATGATCCTGCCGTTCGCGATTATCATGATCCTCTTGGGCCGGTTCATCTTTGAAAGCGCCATGACCCGTCACGAGGTCGCCGTGCATGTTCGCGGCTCCGCCGTGGCCGCTGCGGCGGCCGAGACGATCGTGAACTGCCGACACGAATCTTCGTTCATCGAACGCAACGACGTCGAAAAATCCAAACTGGTCGGTTGCCTGCCCCGCGATGGCGAACGCGGCTTGCAGCAGGAAAAGAAGATCATGCGCGCGATGGAAGACAGTGCTTCGGCCTGGCGGCAGATCATGCGCGACATTCGCGGCGAGGGCCCGTTCAACGATTACCGTTCTGCCGGTGCCGGATCGACCGCGTTCAAGGATCCGGAGTTTCTGGAAAACAAGGGAACGGTTCACAACTTTTCCCAACACATGGTGACCACGGACGAGGTGTTCGATCACGGTGGCAAGCCGTGGGATCCGGCGCATGATCCTGTTGTGTGGGACGAATTGCGCAAGAAGGGTTCCTATCGTCTGTTCCCGCGCCTGTTCCCTTCGAGGAGCGGTCAATGATCCGGGCGCTTTTCATGATCGCCGCCCTGTTCTGGGCGGCTCAGGCCCCGGCGCAAACAGCCATCGGCGACGACCAGGTGGTGCGGATTACTTCGGCTGAAGTTGCTGAAACCCCCGATAAACTTGCGCGGCGGCTTGGCCGGATGTTGCCGGAAGTGAACGCCCCGATTCCTGCGGGCGAGGGGACGTTCGCCCTGTCCTTTGTCGGTTCTCATCCGCCCCGGCAGTTTTCGGATTTCCTGAAAGAGAACTTCCCGGACATTCGTGACGCGGCCTTCCGACCGGGCGTTCCGACGAATGTCAGCCTGATGATCACGACGGGATCCCCGGGTTCGAATGTGCAGCTTGTTCTTGTGATGCCCAAGACGCATGGCATCCAGGACGAAGCCGAACGTGCACACAAAGCCATCTTTGGACAGCCCTTCCCGCAATCCGCCGAGATCTACGTGAGCCAGGCGGCTTCTACGGACACACCCAGTAACATCGTCATTGGCCTATCGCAGGATCGAGGCACGGCGACGGAAACCTACGCGACATGGCTTGAAGAAGAAGGCTTTGAAGTGGATCGTTCAGACAGGGATGGCAATGCGCTTGTCATCGCACATCGTGAGGGCCTGTTTGCAAACCTGTTTTTTCTAGATGACCCTGACCGCGTCGGCGGTTCGATCATGGTCCTGCAGCATTTGGAGGAATAATGCGGAACATAGTCTATATCCTTGCCGCTCTATTCTCGTTCGCGGCCGCCTTCTATTATTACCAGGAAGTCGACAGCAAAACCGAAGCCGTCGCAAAGCTGCGGCTCAAGACCGAGGACGGGTTGGTCATCGAGGAAGGCACGCTGATCGACCAGGATTTCATGGACGATTTCGTCGTCCGCCAGATGATCCCCGCGACGTTGGCGGAAGAATTCGTCTGGGCCATTCCCGACACGCCGACAGACCGGCAGAACCTGATCAATCAGACTTTCACCCGTGACGTGGCCGGCGGCAGCTTCCTTGAAAGAACGCAGTTCTTCGTCGCACCGGAAAGTGCCTTTTCGCTTCGGATCGAACCCGGAAACCGCGCCTTTCCCGTGCGCGTCAGTTCCGGTACGGCAGTGGAAAATTTCATCGTGCCGGGATCGCGCGTAGACGTGTTGGGCACTTATGACGAAGGGCAGGGGGCCAGCGTGACACGGCCCATCCTGCAAAACGTCGAGGTCATGGCGGTCGGAGAATTTTCGTCGGCTGCCGAGTATCGCCGGGCCGAACAGCCGAACTTCACGACGGTAACGCTTCAGGCACCGTCGGCGGATGTGTTGAGGTTCCTTGCCGAGATCGAGTTGACGACGGGCGATCCGGTGCTGACCCTGCTGAACCCCTGCGAGGATCCGGCGGCCTGCGTCGGAGACAGAACGCAATGAGCGCGTCGCGGGCACATCTTCGCGTCTTTGACGCATTCGGCGGACGTCGCACGGTCGTCCCCCTTGAAAAGAACTACTACGAGATCGGAGGCGACCGCACCCGTTCGCACGAGCCGGACTATGTCTATCTCGAAGGTGCCGGAACCGAGGCGCGTCACGCCCGCGTCATGCGGCGGCGCAATGGCGATCCCTGGCAGGTGACGATCATAGGCGGCGGCGAGGTGAAGCTTGGCCGTCAGAACATCGAACGCGGCAGCACGCATGAACTGGCTCACGGAACCGAGCTTTGGATCGGCAGCAACCTGATC
This sequence comes from Paracoccaceae bacterium, assembly GCA_965228905.1. Taxonomy (GTDB): domain Bacteria; phylum Pseudomonadota; class Alphaproteobacteria; order Rhodobacterales; family Rhodobacteraceae; genus CALKXV01. The sequence continues at coordinate 335,196 of CBDDII010000002.1, forward strand.
CAGCTTTTGAACGTGTCGGAAAGCGTGACTGGGGTCGCGCACCAGCCAGAACTCGCCGACCTTGAAATGATGCTGAACGAGGCGCTTTTGGAATTCGAGGACCGGCGCCGCGACGTGTTTGAAGGCAGTGCCCGGCAGCGCGAGGTTCTGTTGTCGGACGAGTTGGACCGCCTGTTGGGGGAAGAACTGGACGTGACATCGGGCGGCGCCCACGCGGCCACGCTGAACCGGTTCTGCTCGGAAGCATTGAAGCGTCAGTTGATTTCGTCCTGCCTGATGAGCGGTCAGCGCGGTGACGTGGAATTGGCCTATTCGCAGTTGAACAACGACCAGCGTTCGCAGGCGCTGGAGATGCGCGAGGAGTTGGGCTCGGAACTGAAGCTGAGCATGGAGCCGCATCACACCGAAGACGACCTGAAGAAATTGCAAACCGGGTTCGACGCGGCCTATGCCAAGGTTTCGGCCCTGATCCCCGAGACGCTGAAAAAGGCGCTGATCCGGGACGCGGCACGGGAAAAGGTGCTGGGGCTGTTCTTTCGCCTGGGGCCGATCCAGTTTCTTTGCGACATTCCGATTATTTCGGAAATCATGGTCTGCGGGCATGACCGGGTGTTCGTCGAAAAATGGGGTTCGATGTTCGAGACCGGGCTTCAATTCGCATCCGAGCGAGAGTTGTTCACCGTCGCCGCGCGGATCGCAGGTCTGGACGGCAAACAACTGACCGAGGGCAGTCCCCTGGCCGATGCGCGTCTGCCCGACGGCAGCCGGTCGAACATCGTTGCCTCCCCGACGGCGCTGAACGGCATTTCTCTGACCATCCGGAAATTCGGGAACGAGCATCGCGACCTTTCCATTCTGCGCGGTGGCCGAACCCTGAACCTGCCAATGGAGAAACTGCTGACGGCCTGCGTTTTGGCGCGCAAGAACATAATCGTTTCTGGTGGCACCGGGTCGGGCAAGACCACGTTGTTGAACGCGCTGTCCATGTATGTGCCAAAGGACGAGCGCATCGTCACGATCGAGGACACGGCGGAACTGAGGTTGCTAAATCGCAACCTTGTCACGTTGGAGGGGCGTCGTGCGAACACCGACGGCAAGGGCGAGATCTCGATCCGCGATCTGGTGAAGAACGCGCTTCGGATGAGGCCCGACCGGATCATCGTGGGTGAGTGTCGCGGCGGTGAGACGCTGGACATGTTGCAGGCGATGAACACCGGCCACTCGGGGTCTATGACGACCGCGCACGCAAACTCGCCCGAGGATCTGATCCTGCGTCTTGAAACCATGGTGATGCAGTCCGGCGAAGACCTTCCGATCTATGCCATTCGCCAGCAGATCAGCGCGGCCATCGACATCATCGTCCAGGTCCGCAAGACGGCGTCGATGAACCCTAACGCGCGTCCGGGCGAAAAGCAGAGGACCATCGTCGAAATCGCCGAGTTGGGAGAGTTCGATCCCGACACAGGCGGCATTCCGGTCAACCCGATCTTCGAAGTCGTGGAAAGCGGCGAACGCCCCAGCTTTACAATCTCGGGCTACATCCCAAGCTTTTTCCAGGAGATGGTCGAAGAGGGCTACATCGACGTATCAGACTTTTTCGACCCACGCGAGGAGGCCTCGGATGCCGCTTGAAGTCGGAATGCTTGGCAACATCCTGATGGCGGGGGCTTGCGGGCTTGGCGCATTTCTAGGGATCCATTCTGCCATACTGTTGATCGAAGCACTATGGAACAGCCTGTCGGACATGGCACGCGAAAGGGCAACCTCGGTTCTGGCATTTGTGTTCGGCCCGGACGTTCTGCCCACGGATGCCATTCTTGTTGTTCTGTTCGGCAATATCGTGTCGATCGTCGTGCTGCTGGTTCTGGGCATTCCGCTGGTCTTCGTGATCGCCGCCGTCTGCCTTGGCATCTTTGGCCCAATCGTCCTTTATGTTCGTGCATCGACCCAGCACCAGCGCGAGTTGGAACTTGCCCTGCCCCTGGCGCTTCAGCAGGTCGCAAACGAAATGGCAGCGGGCGCGACTTTGGAAACTGCCTTGAAAAAGGTTGTAATGACCGCGCCCAAGCCCGCCGACATCGAAATCTCGCGCCTGCAACGCCGCGTGGATGTAATGGGCGTCGATGCCGCCTTTGCGGATATGGCCGAGCGGTTGAACCTTCGTTCATTCGCGCTGACGGCGGCAGTCGTTCGGGTCGGTACCTCATCGGGTGGTAAACTGGTCGAGGCCATCAAGGCCCTGTCGCGCACCCTGATCGAGATCGAACGGCTGAACCGCAAGATCCGCACCGCCTCGGAAAACGGTCGCCGCAACCTCTACCTGATGTCGATCATCGGGCCGCTGGTGGCTTTCGGCGCGGCATTCTCGGTCGATCACGAACAAAATTTTCTGGATGACAGCCTTGGCCAGTTGCTGATCGCTGTGTCGATCATCTTTTTCATTGCGGCGCATTTCATCGGCCACAGGTTGACGAAGGTGAAAGTATGACACTGATCGAACCTCCCCTGATTGTTGCCGCATTGATCTTCATCGGTGTCTTCTCGCTTGCCGTCATGGTGGGCGGTTGGATCGAAGCCTCGGTCAACCGCTTCAACGCCAACCTTCTAGGCGAACGCGAAACCTCGCAGGCAGACAGCCGCGTCATCCGGGCCCTTGGGCGCACCTTTCGCGGCCTCGCTATTCCGTTCCGGCAGCGGGCCGAATGGCTGGAACAACAACTGGTCTACGCTGGTCGCCCCTACGGCGGGATCACGGGTCAGGATTACCTGGCCGCGACCATGGTCCTTTCGGTCCTGGTCGGGATCGGCGTCGGCGTCTTCTTTGCCCTTGCCGGGGCGGTCACCGGGGCCGAGGCGGCCGATCTGGTCAACCGCGTCCTGCTCTGGGCGCTGATCCTTTCCCCGCTGGTGGCCATCTACCTGGTGCTGGACGTCAAGACCAAGGCCACTGAAATCTCGGAAGAGATCGAGCGTGAGTTTCCTTTCTTCCTGGACCTTGCCGTTCTTGTCGTTCAGGCCGGCGGCACGCCCTACAAGGCGCTTGGCAAATATGTCGAAGCTTCGCCCGGCACCGCGCTTTCGAAGGAAATCGCGATCACCGCCAAGGACGTCGACGCCACGAACTTTGAGGACGCCATGAACCGTCTCATCGACCGCGTCCAGCCAACCTCGGTCAAGACGATCCTGAAAAACCTCGTGCAGGGCGAGAAAAGCAGCGGCGAGGCCGAAGAATTCTATACTGCCCAGGCAGAGGAACTTCGCTACCTGCGCGAAGAGATGGCCAACAGGACAGCCGAACGGCTGCGTACGAACATCGTCTTTCCGGTGTTTCTGATGCTGTCGGGAATTATCATTGCAGCTTTGGCGCCGACGATTGTCAGCATCACAAGCCAAGGCTTTTTCTGAGGGAGCGGGGAATGGCGTTGTTCGGTCCCAAGATATTCCGGGTCGATGTGATCCACGGTGTCGATCTTGAAGAGCATGTGTATCTTCAAGGGTCCAAAATTACTGTCGGTTCGCACGGCAACGACGATCTGACACTGGTGGGCGACCGCATCGTGGCTGAGCATGTCACCTTTGTTCCCGGCTCGAACGGGAAGGGGTGGGAATACTATACGTCCGGTGCCGGGCTGGTCGAAACCAACCGGGGCAACCCGCGCTCGGGCAAAGTGGGTGCCGGGTTGGTGATGACCCTTGGCACCGACACCAAGATCAAGATCAGCCAGGTTGCCGCGCCGGAAGAGCTGCGTGAAGAGGCCGCAAGCGCGGAAAGCACCGAGATTCCGTTGTCGACCGCAATCGTGATCCTTTTGGCGCTGGTTGTCGGATTCGGCGTGTTCATCAGCGTTTTCCTGGGCGGCTCCGGCAGCAGCGGCTCAAGCCTGGCCACCTCGGGATACTATAACCGGACGCAGGATTTGGCCGGCTCGTTGGACATCTGCCTTGAGGCGGCGGGCGAAGACACCGCGCGAATGGTGCCTGCCGGATCACCCGATGCGATGTTTCGTCGTTATAGCGCCGCCGTCGTCTCTGACGACACCGACACGATGGCCGAGATGCGGTTGCAGATCGGTCGGATGCTGCGGCGAACCATCGTCGATGCGCACCTGATGATCAGCCAGGATGAACACCAGAAAGCGGCAGACAAACTAAGAGAGATTTCACTGGCTCTTCCGATCGACAACAGCCCCTGTCCCATCCGCTCGGCGGCACGGCGGGATTCGGCTGTATTGGATCGGATGGCCAACTGAACGGCAAAGAGGAATAGAAATGTCAGAACCAACCAACACCGCGGTGGATGCACGCATCCTCGATGCCCTGAAACAGTACTTCAATGGCGTGGCTCCGAAAGGCACCATCGGCGATTGCACCGTGCTGTCCGGCATTCGCAAGCAGAACAGCGCCCCGGTGGACATCTACACACCGACCTACGCGGTTTCGCAGGATGACAAGGTTCGCGAGGCGATTGGCGACAGCTTCCAAAAGGTCGAAAAGATCACCAACCCCCTGATCCAGTCGACAGAGCGTGTGCTGGTGCGCGGTGATTTCAAGAAGGCGCCCGCCATCGCAATGCTGGCCTGTCCGCACGAGGCGTTCACCAGTCAGCTTGACGCGCAAGCGATCGACTATCGCCTAGCGCTGTTCGATCAAATCCTTGCAGCGGTGGCCGTGCTGCACGAAGCCAAGCTGGTGCATGGCAACATCCACCCCGGAGCCTTCCGCCGCGAAGAACCGACCGCCAATATGAAGCTTTGCGATTTCGCCTGGTCCGGCGAACGGGCAACGGCTGTCATCGCACAGCCCGCCGCCTATCAGTCAAAGCATGTCATCAGCACTTCGGCACCCCGGCTGGTGGATGATGTCTATGCCGCGGGCATGATCGGCTATCGCCTGCTTTTGGGGCCACACGGCCCAGAGCAGGTACTGACCGGACACGCGGAAGAGATCGGCAGCGAACAATTGATCTCGGCGGTGGCCAGCGAAGGGCGCAAGGCCCCCGACGGAAAGATGCTGTTCCCGGATGGCCATCCGGGTGCGGATCAGATCGCGCGAGTCCTTGAAAAGATGACCAGCGACAATCCCTATACCTCGGCGGATATCGCGCAGCGCGCGCTGCGTTCGGTGATCGATGGCGGTGAGGAACTGCCGGAACTTCTGGATCAATCTAAGACCGCGCCAAAGCCCGTGACCGCAATGCCCACGCAAGGTTCCACGAAAGGTGGCGGTATCTCTGCGGGGCTGGGCATCACACTCATGGCCGGGTTTCTGGCCGCTGCCGGTGCCGCCGTCTATTTCTTCATCGACGCCAAGGCAGAGCGTGAAAGGGCAGAAGGCTATATCGCGCGGTTGGAGCGCGCGAACAGCGCCTTCGACGATCTGAAGGTCGATGTTCCGCGGCTTTTGCAGGCCGAACGACAGACAAGCAGCGCCGAATTTTCGGGTGCCGAAACCGCGTCGGCGGCTGCTGCCGCTGCATTGGCCGAGGCCACGACCGCAAGGGAAAGCGCCTTGGAATCCTTTAGCGAATTGCAGCTTTCCGATTTTACCCAGAACATCGACACCGCGCTAAACGCTTCCAGCAACGCGCTTGATCTCACTGCCGCTGTTTTGGCCGAGGTCGGTGCCGCTGAAGAGGCGGCCCTTGAGCAACGCGCCATCGCCGAAGTGGCCGGTGCGGACATTGCTTCTGCCTTAGAGTTGCTGGGTGGTGCCGACCTCGCGTTCCGCGAAAAACGGTTTGAAGAGGCCGTCACGACTTTCAACACTGCGTCCGAAGAATTCCAGGCCGCAACCACCGCGATCGTGGCGCAGGCGACCGAGGCGCGCGCAACCGCGCTGACCAGCAAGGAAGACGCCGCCGAGGCGGTCGATACGGAAGAGTACGCACAAGGTGTCGCTCAGATGGAAACCGGCGACGCGGCTTTTGGCGAAGGTCAGTTCCTCGGTGCCGTCGATGCCTTTGACCTTGCCGCAACAAGTTTCCTTGCTGCCAAGGCCGAGGCGGAACGGCTTGCCAAGGAAGAAGCGGACCGGCTTGCCGCCGAGCAGGCGGAGCGGGACAGGCTTGCCGCCGAAGCGGCCGCGCAAGAAGCCGAACAGAACGCCCCGCGCGAAGTCAGCATCGGAGCGCCTGTTGCCGAGATGAACGGGGCAATCGCGCTTTGCAGGTTGGAATCACCGGCGGGTGCCGAGAACTGTCCGGCAGAACGCTCGCCCGCAGAGCGCCAGCGCACGGTCACCGTTTCCCCCTTCGAGTTGGACGAAAACGAGGTGTCAGCGGCCGAGTTTGCCAGGTTCGTCGCCGAAACCGGCTATGTCAGCGATGCCGAACGCAATGCCCGCGTCGTGGCCATCACGACCAACGCAGGCACGCGATTCCTTGGCGCGGGGTACACGTGGTCAACCCCTCGCGGATTAAATACGACATATGAAACCAACCCCGATCTTCCGGTTATTGTGACCACCATGAACGATGCAATGGCATATTGTGCATGGGCCGGAAAGCGCGTCCCGACCGAAGCCGAGTGGGAATACGCGGCACGCGGCGGCTCTGACCGGGTTTTCCCCTGGAGCAGCGAATGGTTGGCCGGTGCCGCCGCATGGCGCGGTGCGCCCGAGGCCGCGAAACGTCTGCCGCAGGCAGTTTCCAACGCAAGCGGCGAAACCCCCGAGGGTCATGCCGGTCTTGCCGGAAACGCCCGCGAATGGGTCAAGGGCAGCGATGGCAAGGCCGTTCTCAAAGGCGGGTCCTGGAACACCACCGACCCGGGCGACCTGCGCATTGCTGCACGGCTCGAGATCGACGAAGGTACGCCCGGTGTCGATTTCGGTTTCCGTTGCGCCAAGGATCTGGAGGCTTGGAAATGATTGCTCGAAATTGTCTGATTGCCCTCTCGCTTGCCGCGGGCCTTCCTGCCGGAGCTGCCGATCGTGCGGTCGTGGTGGGCATTGATTACTATCCCGAGGTGCGTGACACCGCGCAGGGCGGTAGCGGGGCGCGAAACGACGCCATCAGGATGCAATACCACCTTGTGGAAAACATGGGGTTCCCGACCGATGCTGTCACGGTTCTTGTCGATGAAAAGGCAAAGGCCTCGGACATCACCGACGCCTTGATCGACAAGCTGGTTGCCGAGACCGAACCGGGTGATCGCGCGTTCTTCTATTTCGCCGGTCGCGGCGGTCGCGTCCCCGTTGAGACAAGCCAAGAGGCCGACGGCTATGAAGAGGTGCTTTTGGCCAGCGATGCGGGAAGCGAGTTCGGTGCCATCCCTGAAAACGCGCTGTCTCAGATCTTTGACTCGATTGCAGATCGCGAAGTCACCCTTGTGATCGACGCCTCGATGGCACCTCCTGTTTCGGTGCGCAGTGGCGCCGATGCCCTGCCGCGTTCGGCATCCTACGATCAGTTTCACCCCAAGACCCGCTCGGTCAAACGGGCCGACCTGCCGCCGCCGGGTGAAAAGACATTCGCCGAGCCGGTCTTTGCCGCAGGCGACGCGCCGCGCGATGTCTGGCTGGCCGCTGCACCCTCGCAAGTCACCTGGGAAACTCCGGCGGGTGGTGTTTTTACCGATCTTTACCTCAAGGGCATGGCCGAGGCTTCGGCAGACACCAACAACAACGGGGCGATCTCGAACTCTGAACTGCTGGTTTTCCTGCGCGACAACGCCGAGACCTGGTGCGCCGAAAACGAAGCCTGCGAGGCAAGCGGGCAGGGCCTCTCCCCAGATTTTTCCGGCGATCTGAGTGACTTTGCCAAATTGGTCGAGGATCAGATTGACCAGATTTCACCTCGCGTTTCGCAGCCCAAACCGGAAACCGTGGTGTCGCCTCCGGTGCCAACCGTTGACGCCGAAACGGAAGCGGGTAGCGAAGGCAACTATGAAAATACGATGGCCTTCCTGACGGACCTTCTGGCCCCGAACAACGCCGCGAACCTCGCGCTTGATCTGTCGCCTTCAACGGAACTTTCGGTCGATGATCTGGTCGAGTTCCAGATCGAAAGCGAACGTTCGGGCCAGCTTGTTCTGCTCGACGTCAACCCGAAGGGCGAGTTGATCCAGATTTTCCCCTCGGTTCTGTCCTTGCCGGATGCCGAGTGGCTGGAAGCCGACGCTCCGCGTGTCATTCCCGAAGCAATGGGTTCAACCGGTCGCCCCCTTCAGATCCGTGTGACGGAACCCTACGGAAAGGGTGTGTTAATCGCGCTATTGGTCGAAGGCGAACTCAGCGCACTCGAAGACATTCTACCGACGAACCGCGACGGCTCGCCGATCCCCAATGCCAACCAGTATCTTTACCAGATCACCCAGGCACTTTTGGAGATGCAGGCCGGGCCGGACGGCAACTCGACCGTCGAATGGTCCGCGGTCTACCTGCCGTATGAAATCAAACCGTAATCCCAGGAAAGGAGAGAGACCATGACAAGACTGTCCCTTGCGATTGGAGCCATCCTTGGGTTCGCAACCAGCCCCGCATTCGCCTGCGAACAGGCCGATGCAGCGAAAGCGGCCGTGGACGCCAAGAACGCCGTTCTGGCCGAGTCGCTGCACGAACAGATGGAACTTGACCCAACCTGCAGCGAAGAGTTTCGCGATTGGGTCGGCGGTTACCTTGCCCGTGTCTATCAAAGCCAGTCTGCTGTAGACGGCCTTTCGTTGAGCGCACGGCAGGACGCACTGGCAAAGTCCTTTGCCTATCAGAAACATTGGCGCACCGTCGCGATCAGCGGTCAGCTTTATTGGGACGCCGAAGACTATGAGAACGCTGCCCGCACACTTGACGTGGCTCTTGGTTTGGTCGCCGAAGGCGATCCCAGCCATGAGATCACCGAGGAAGAATTCCGCAAGCTGCATGGTCTTTACACGCAGTCGCTTGCATTGGCATCGACCGCCGTCGAGGGACAGAACATCTTTCGCAGCAATTTTCGGAACTTCGTCGTCGAGGAAGTCCCCTCGCAGATCACTTTCGAGTTCAACAGCACCGAGTTCGATGAAAAGGGTCTGGGCTTTGCGACGAAACTCCTGGAACACGTTCTTACAAATCAGCCCGCCAAGATCGAGCTTGACGGCCACACGGACCCGAAAGGATCGGATGGATACAACCTCAATCTCTCGGTCGCTCGCGCCGAAGCGGTGAAATCTTTCCTGACCGAAAATGGTTTTGAAGGCGAGGTCATCGTGCGTGGGTTCGGTGAGACGCAACTTCCCCCACCGCCCGAAGGTCACGAAGAAGGTTCGGAAGAGCATTATCAGATCGCGCGCCGCGTGACATTCAAGGAAGGTTGATCGAAATGCGGTTTCCTTCCCTTGCCATCGTTGGTTTTGCCTGTGCCATTGCTACCGGGCCGGCGCTTGCCAAGACTTACGCACTGGTCATCGGCATCGACGAGTATCAGCACATCGACTCGCTGAAAGGTGCGGTCAACGATGCGCTCGACATTGCCGACGCCATTCGCAGCACGGACGACGCCGAAGTGCATGTCCTGTTGAACGGCGAAGCGAACCGCGAAGCGATCCTGTCGAACTGGCGCAAACTTGCCGGCAAGGTGGGGGAGGGTGATCGGTTGATCGTCTCCTATGCCGGTCACGGTTCCAACGAACCGGAGTACTTTGACGGTAGCGAAACCGACGGGCGCGACGAAACGCTTCTGCTTGGTGGTTTCGCGCCGTATGGAACCTTTGCGGGCGAGCGCATTCGCGACAACGAATTGGCCCAGCTTTTGGAACTCACGCCCGCTGGCAGCACCATCTTTGTCGCCGACGCCTGCCATTCCGGCACGCTGACCCGCACTGTTCAGCCCACGCTTGGCTGGCGCTTTTATCCGCCGACGGACCTGGAGGAAGATCCCCTTCCGCCGCCGCCGGAACAAACTGCCAAAGTGCCCGAAACCCGCCAGGCCATGTTGTTCGTCGCTGCGGCTGATGATGCCTCGAAAGTACCGGAACTCTACATTGACGGTAGCCCGCGTGGTGCGCTCAGCTATTCGTTTGCCGAAGCCATTCGTGGCAAGGCCGACACCAATGCTGATGGAGCCATCACCACGGGCGAGGTGGCGCTGCACATCCGCAGATCTGTCCGCAGTCTTTCAAATGGCTTGCAGGTACCCCAGGTCGAACCTGGCTCTGACCCCGACACCACCATCCTTGGCGTTCGTTCGGTGTCGTCGGAAGTATCCGCAATGGCGCTTGGCATTCCGTTTTACGAACTTCCCGAGCTTAGCCTTTCCAGTGCCCTTGGCGCAGGACAGACAGAACTTCTGGATGGCGTGAAGGTCGTCGGCATTGATGAACCGGCTGGATTGATGCTTGACGCTGAAACTGGCGAATTGCGCACGTCGATCGGCGACACCATTCGCGTTCTCGACAATGCAAACGATGTCGGTGCGTTGCAGAAAACATTGGACATGATGCGCGCGGTCGAGGCATTCAAGGCCAATGCTTCGGGAAGCCTGGATATCCGCTTTAGCGACGGCGACAAGCTGTATAAGGGCGGGGAAAAGATCGTTGTCTCTGTCGATGGTCGCAAAAGCGATCATCTTGTTCTGTTCAACATCGCTTCTGACGGAACGCTGAACATGCTTTACCCCCTGGTCGACCAGGGCGATCCGGCACAACTATCGCCGGACCAACCGGTTGGCCTGCCGCTTTCCATCGTACCCCCTTTCGGAGCCGAGCACATCTTTGCCATCGAAACGGAAGGTGCCGCGAAGGGGTTGCTGGCTGCATTGAAAGCCTTGGATGGCGTGACCAATGTGAGGACCGTCTGGAATGAGTTGGGCCTTGCGATCGCGGGAACGGAAGGTGACGTCGAAGTCTCGGTCTTCCCGTTCCACACTTCGGGCTGACCGAATTGATCGGCCCGCTTGCCACCTTTGTCGTTGTGGTGGCAGCGGCCACAGCGGGTGTGGGGTTGGCGCGCCAATTCGATGCCGCGCTTGGCCGATTGACCGCTTCAGCGCTCTGTGTCGTCGTGGCGGCGGTTCTTGCTTTTGGTCTTTCCCAACCTTTCGATCTGGCTTTCATGTTCTGGCTTGCGATCATGGTCTGCGGCTGGACCGCATTGGCCGTCACCGATGCACTTCGCCATGAGATCCCCGACCTGATTTCAGTTCCTTTCCTTTTGCTGGGTCTTTTGCAGCAATGGATGAACAGTGAGCCCCTGACACCGACTGTGCTGGCAATTGCCATTCTGTTCGGACTGGCATTGATCGCCAGCATCACGGCGGCGGCATGGCGTCGCGGGGTTGGCGGTGGCGATGTCGTTCTTCTGGGAATTGCGCTTGCTTGGTTAGGGCCGTTCGCGATGGTCGATGTGCTGGTTCTTGCGGCTTTCCTGTTGATTCCGCAAATCGCACATGTCGTCGTCACCGGCAGCGACGACCGCCTTCCGTTTGCGCCTGCCTTCGGAATCGCGACTCTGGTCGCATGGGTGAGCGGTCCGTTTTTCTGAATTCCCGCTTGGAAATGCCGCGCTTTGGGGTATTCATCCCTATATGGCACAACCTACTTCGGACGACGATCTCATCAGCGCATTCACGACCGTGCAAGCAACGCTGATGGCCGATCACATGTTCTTCGAAGCTGTGCGCGAAGAACTGAAGAAAAAGGCCCCGCTGTCCGATTTTCCAACGATATCCAGTCCGAACGGCCCCGACTATCTGTTGGAATTCACACGATTCCTGTTCTTCCTGAAGGCGCTGGATTGCTCCGATTCCGATTCCATCGGCCGGTTCATCGACCTTCACAACGAGAAATTGGAAAGTGATCTGGCCAGCCCGAACTTCTCGCGCAGTGCCTCGGAAACAAAGAAAGCGATTTTCAGAAAAGCTCGGAAAGACCGGGTTGTCGGAACGATCAAGACGTTTTCGCGCCCCGTTTTCGCGATTTACGAGATTGCCCATTTCCTGATCGACACGATGTCACCCAAGACGACCGAAAAGCTGATCGAAGATCTGAGGTATGGGGGGTTGATCGTGCGACGCGAGGATCCCCGGATCGACGGTGACCAGAAGCGGGTATTGGTTGAATCCACCGGTGTATTGGAGCAGCAGTATGTGACTGCGATGACATGGCTGCGAAACGAAATCATCAAAGCGCCCTAACGTTTCTCGCATAAAATACGCAATGTGTTCAAATGATTGCGAGTCGCCTATAGTGGAGACATCCTACTCACACGCAGTTTTTTTTGGGGGAAAAGATGAAAATTGCAAAAATTTCGATACTTGCTCTGGCCACGGCCTTGTCCGGCTGTGTTTACCTTCCTGCCAAGGAAGAGCCGGCGCCGGCACCTGCGGCGGCTCCGGTTGCCAAGAAAGCGGCACCGGCACCCGCACCGGCGACCCAACAGAAACCCACTGCGCTCCAGAACCTCGACTTTGATCCCTTTGCGGATCAGGGCGGCGGCGATGGCGGTGGCGGAAGCTGGTAAGCTCGGCCCGCAAGTTTGAAAGATCAAATCAATGTGTCTTGCGTCCGAATTGGCGCGGGGCACGCTATACTGGCCGGGGCACCGTTTTAGACGCGGGAGAGATTTCATGATCAAGACTTCTGTACTGAGCCTGACAGGGTTGTGCGTGTTGGCTGCGACAGCCGCGCAGGCCGAACGCGAAATTGACCTTCGTTCGGTGATCCGCGAAGGCGGCATTCAAATTGGTGGCGCACCGATCTCCGAAAACCCGGCAATTCAGCGGCGATTGGCTTACGTGATCGGGAACAACGACTATGAGCACGTACCGGATCTGAAGAATGCCGAGAAGGACGCCAGATTGATGGCGAATTTCTTCCGATCGGAAGGTTACAGCGTCAGCGAGCACTACGGCATCGACAAAGAAGAGTTTGAGGTCGTGCTACGCAAGATCGCCCGCGAGACCGACGAAAACACCAATGTTGTCATATACTTTGCGGGTCACGGTATTCAGATCGGTGAGGTGAATTACCTGATCCCCACGGATGCGCGCCTGGAAAATTCCTCTGAAGTCGGGCTTCAGGCCGTGGCCCTGTCGAACATCATGGAAATCGCCAAAAGCCGTTCGCGGACGCTGGTCGTATTTCTAGACAGCTGTCGCGACAACCCCTTCGAAGGGCGCCAGTTGCGCCAAAACCTGAATGGGTCAGATACCGAGGCCGAGGGCGGGTTCTTCGCACAACAGGCGCCTATCAACTCGTTCCTGTCGTTTTCGACCTCACCGGGTATGTTCGCGGAAGACGGCTCGGGCGAAAACAGCCCGTTCACCGAAGCTTTGGTTTCGGTCGCGAGCGAAAATCGCGAAGAGCGGATCGAATCCATCATGCAAGAGGTGCGTCGCCGCGTCTATGAAACAACCGGTCAGCGCCAGGTGCCGTGGGAAAGCACTTCGCTTGTCGATGAGTTCTTTCTGGCCAACCCCGAGCTTGCCGAACCGCTGGTCGTGATTGCGGAAGCGGACTCCGAGCCTGCGCCGGAAAAGGTGGTTCAAATCGACGTCGCGCTCGACAAGACGGTCGATATCGGATTGGCGATCAGCGATGCCCTTGGCACCGCGCCTGACCTTCAGGTTGAAGTCCTGGGATTGCCCAGTCAGGGAAGAATCGAAGCCTCGACCGGCATGTCCGGGCAGGCCTTTGTCGCTTATCGCCCCAGCATCGACAGTCTGCCCGCGCTGCAAACGCCACAAAGGGATGGTGCGCCCCGGGTAGATGACCGTTTCGTCGTCGCTGTCGCGGATCAGGTCGTCGAAGTCCAGATGTCGTCCGAGATCAATGATTGCGACTTCGAAGCAGGGGATCATCTTGATCCGGGTGGCGTCGGCATATCGCGCTATCCAAACGAGCTTCAGCCCGAAGTCGCCCTGGCTGCCTGCCTGAAGGCCGTGGAAGTCAATCCGGATATCGGCCGCTTTCACTATCAGCTGGGTCGCGCATATACGGCACTGCGCAAGCTGGACGAAGCCGAAGCCGCCTTTGAAGAGGCTCGTAAGCTGGGTCATGATCGTGCCTATTATGCTCTTGGGACCACCGCACTTGGCCGCATCCAGGAAGTCTCCGGGCGGCTGTTCGAACTCGCCCCGGCGGAGGTTTTGGCCTACTACGCGGCCGGCGCCGAAAGGGGGGATCCCTATGCCATGCACGCGCTGGGCCGGCAGTACCTGTTCTTTTCCGACGACCCGATCCGTCAGGAGGATGGTTTTCGCCTTTTGACCCGTGCCGCCGACATGGGCCACACGTTTGCCATGAACGCCCTTGGAGAGTTTTTCCTTGATGACGAACGTACGACTTTCGACGGTGCGCGCGGGCTGGAGTTCTGGAAGGTGTCCGCCGCACGCAACGACATCTACGGTTTCAACAATATGGGCACGGTCTACAGTCGCGGCCTGGGTGGAATCGAGCCTGACCCGGCCCTGGCCGTCGATTTCTTCAAAAAGGCCAGCGATGGCGGCCATCCTGCCGCCCCGATCAGTCTAGGCATCGCTTATGCGACCGGCAAGGGCACCGAGCAGAATGCCGAGGCTGCGCTGGAACAGTTTGACCTTGCTCTGTCGCGCGGCAATGCACGTGGTGGCACGAACGGGGCACTCATGTTCCTGACCGGGCGGGCAAAAGGGAAGCCGGGTGATGCCGCGCAGCGTGCCGCCAAGGCGTTCCAATTGAACGATGACAGTGCAGCGGAACAGGCGACCGACCAACTCAGCAAGATGCCACAACGTGAAATCGACGCGGGATCACAGGCCATCATGGTACAGCTTGGCGCGGACATTACCGTCGACGGTGCTTTTGGCCCCGGCAGCCGTGCCGCCCTTGCCGAGATCGAATCTTCCTATGGTGCGACGTTGTCCGGCGATGGTCGGGACCGGCTTCTGGCCTTGGCGAAACTCTATTGGGAAAACAACAAGTTCCGCGTTGACCTCTATTGAAGGTCAGGCGCGAATTTTCGGAACGCAAAAGTGCTAAAGCTCAGTGCTTCACGGCAACACTAGGTCGATGAGATAGGGATAGTGATCGGTTGGCCATTCGCCGGAAAATCTCCTGCGGATTACCGTGGGTGCGCTGGCCATACTGACGTCTCCGGCCCAGCCAATGTGGTCGATCGCGCCAAAGAGGTTTAATCCACGATTGAAATGATAGGTGGCCCCCTCTACCGGCGCGAATGTCACGCCGACATTTTCAACGATCTCCAGCGTCCGTTCGCCCAGCCTGGCGTTGAAGTCGCCCATCACCAAAATGGTTTCGCCAGCCTCGATCCAGGGTTTGATCCGCGCCGCCACCAGTTCTACCGATTGCAAACGGTTGCTGCGGCTGGAAAAATCGGTGTGGAGATTCACGACCCGGAAGGTGCTTTCCGTTCGGAGGTCAGTAAAAGAGGCCCAAGTCGCATAGGCCGGATAGGATCCGTTGAAAGTGCGGGAATAAATCACATCGGGCGTGTCCGAGAAGAAGAACCAGCCCTGTTCTGTCATCGCCAGCCGGTCCTTGCGGAACAGGATAGGCTGGGTATTGGGAAATTCGACAGGGTCACCTGACGCGGCGGCCTCATAGTCCGGATTGTTTTCCAGCAGGAAGTCGAGCGTCAGATTGCCCTGGGTTTCCTCCTGCCCCGAGTGGCTTTCCATTTCTTGGAACGCAACAAGGTCGGCGGCGATGAATTTGAAGGCTTGATCCAACGGTTCCTTTCGCCGTTCCCAATCGGCAAGTGACCAATCGCCCGTTGCGCGTCGGACCGAGATGTAATGCACATTGTAAGTGGCCACGCGCAGGGTGCTTTCGTCGACCGCTGGCAACGGATCGTTGCCGGAGTTGCGGAAAATCTGGGCGCAGGCGACAATGACGAAGAGAAGCGCCAATGCCGCGATTGCCTTGAGCGTTTTTCGGACAAGAGAGATCATGGCGTATGCCTTCAAGTGGCCGCATGTGGTTTTTAGGCCATTTCCCGGGCGAAAGCGACCGGCGTGCCGGAGCCAGAGTTACTGAATTGTCCTGTCTGGATGCGCAGCGGCGAAGGCGGGGATCTTTGAAAGTGTCTCGTTGATGCGGCGAAGTCGCGGCATCGCGTCGAGGGAAATGCCCCATCGTTCGGCGTTGTAGAGTTGCGGTGTCAGACAGACGTCGGCAAGGCTCACTCTGTTGCCGCAACAAAAGTCACCGTCATCCACCATCTGCTCCACCGCCTTGAGACCGGGGGCGATGAAATGGTGCATCCAGCTTTCCATCGTAATGCCGCCGTTGGAGCGGGACACGGCGTAGCGTGCGGTGGCTAGATTGCAGATCGGATGTATGTCGATTGCGATGGCCTGGGCAATTGCACGGGTTCTGGCCCTTGCGCCCGGTTCTTCAGGCAGCAGGCCAAGGCCGCGCGTTTCGTCAAGGTACTCGATGATGGCAAGAGATTGGGTGAAGACATGCCCGTCGATGTCGATGGCTGGAACAAGGCCTTGCGGGTTGCGGCCAAGATGCGCTGCGTCCTTGTGTTCGCCCTCCAGAAGGTTGACCGGTATGGTCGTCCATTCCAGCCCTGCAAGCCCGAGGGCGATCCGAACCCTATAACTGGCGGATGAGCGCCAGTAGTCGTAAAGCATGATCATTTCGTATCCTTCAAAAGCTCTTCAAGCCCGGACTCAAGCTGCGCAAAGGCGCTGCCAAGGCGCGCTTCTAATTCTTCCTGATGCGCTTTCGCCAAGGGCAGAAGCTCAGTCATCATGGCGCGACCTGCGGCAGTCAGCGATAGGATGACAAGGCGGCGGTCGTCGGGGTTTTCGCGTCGCTCGATCAAGCCCGCTTCGCGCAAGCGTTTTGCGGCACGGCTGACCTCGTATTTTTCCATGGCGACTCTCGCCTCGATATCCCGCACCGAGACCTTGCCGGAATGCGCAAGGTGAACCAGCACGCGCCATTCCGGAATCGAAATACCAAATCGCTCCCGGTACAGGCGGGCCAGATCATCGCTTGTCTTCTTGGCCGCGACGGCAAGTCTGTAGGGTGTGAAGCCATAAAGATCGAAGGCAGGCAGGGCCGGAAGCTCGTCTTTCATCGCTTTTCCTCTCGCAACCTGCAGTATCCTTCCTGGGCGTTAGGAATGCAGAGACTTCATAGCAATCGCAACAAATTTCTTGACGTCGTTGCGAATGCAACGTTTATCTTGCGCAGGGACGCAGGCCAATATCGCGACAGTCGGCAAGGAAAAATCGGGAGGAACCGCGATGACAAAGTACGAACTGCCCCAGGGCATGATCCGGGCTACCGATACCACCGGTACGCACGAGGGCTATATGCCCGGCTTTGGAAACGACTTTGAAACCGAGGCGCTGCCCGGGGCACTGCCGCAAGGCATGAATTCGCCCCAGAAGTGCAACTATGGCCTTTACGGTGAACAGTTGTCCGGCACGGCCTTTACCGCGCATCCGCCAGAACGGACATGGACCTATCGAATTCGCCCTTCCGTAAAGCATTCCGCCCGATATGAAAGGATTGACTTGCCGTATTGGAAGTCTGCGCCGCACACCCCCGAAAACGTCACCAGCCTTGGCCAGTACCGTTGGGATCCGGTCGAAGCGTCGGGCGCGGAACTGACCTGGCTGACCGGTATGCGAACGATGACGACCACGGGGGATGTGAACACCCAGGTCGGCATGGCGGCGCATATCTATCTTGTGACGACCTCGATGCAAGACGCCTATTTCTATTCGGCAGACAGCGAGTTGCTTGTCGTGCCGCAGCAGGGCAAACTGCGGTTCGCGACCGAGTTGGGAGTCATCGACATTGAACCGCAGGAAATCGCGATCATCCCGCGCGGTCTGGTCTATCGGGTCGAGGTTCTGGATGGCCCGTGCCGGGGTTTCGTCTGCGAAAACTATGGACAAAAGTTCGAGATGCCCGCGCGCGGCCCCATTGGTGCCAACGCACTTGCCAACCCGCGTGACTTCAAGGCGCCCGTCGCGGCCTTCGAGGATCGAGAAGTACCATCGACGCTCACTATCAAATGGTGCGGTCAGTTTCATGAGACCCGGATCGCCCAGTCGCCGCTCGATGTTGTCGCCTGGCATGGCAACTATGCGCCTTACAAGTACGACCTGAAGACCTATTGCCCGGTTGGTGCGATCCTGTTCGATCATCCGGACCCGTCGATCTTCACCGTGCTCACCGCACCTTCAGGCATGCCTGGAACGGCGAACATCGACTTCGTCCTGTTCCGCGACCGGTGGATGGTGGCCGAAAACACCTTTCGTCCGCCCTGGTATCACAAGAACATCATGTCGGAGCTGATGGGCAACATTCATGGCCAGTACGATGCCAAGCCGCAGGGGTTCGTTCCCGGGGGCATGTCGCTTCACAACATGATGCTGCCGCACGGCCCGGACAAGCAGGCGTTTGAAGGCGCTTCGAACTCCAACCTTGGGCCGGACAAGCTGGAGAACACCATGTCCTTCATGTTCGAAACCCGCTTTCCCCAGCACCTGACGGAATTCGCCGGCAAGGAGGCACCACTTCAGGACGACTATATTGATTGCTGGGAGAGCCTGGAGAAAAAGTTCGATGGAACACCGGGATTGAAGTAGGTTTCACTGGGTTCTGGCCGCAGGTTTTCTAGGAGGAGAAACCTATGCCGTTGGATGATCGTTACCGGTTGGCCTTCCGGCTTTACCCCTACGTGCGATCCGGCGATCAGGATGCCGAGAAACCCGTGCGCCATCCCGTTGTGGTGATGGGGGGAGGGCCGATCGGGGTGGCCACTGCGCTTGACCTTGGGCTGCAGGGAATCCCGGTTGTGGTACTGGATGACCACGAAGGCATCGGGCAGGGCTCGCGCGCGATTTGCTTTTCCAAACGCTCGCTAGAGATTGCGAACCGTTTCGGATGTGCAGACCCGATGCTGAGCAAGGGCGTGGTCTGGAACGTCGGGAAGGTTTTCCACGAAGACCGCAAGGTCTATGAATTCAACCTGCTGCCGGAAGAAGGTCACCGTTTCCCGGCATTCATCAACTTGCAGCAGCCTTATTTCGAAAAGTTTCTGGTCGAGCGTGTTCGGGAGGCGCAAGCCGCAGGTGCCCCGATTGATCTGCGCGGCAAGAACCGTGTCGACAGCGTCGACGTGAAAAACGACCATATTGGCATCAACATCACCACGCCCGACGGCCCATATACGATCCTTGCAGATTGGTTGATCGGGGCCGACGGGGCAGCTTCGCCGTTGCGCGGAATGATGGGCCTCAATTTTGAAGGTCGTGTCTTTCAGGACCGGTTCCTCATCGCCGATATCAGGATGCTGAAGAACGACTTCCCGACCGAGCGCTGGTTCTGGTTCGAACCCTCGCACAAGGCCGGGGCTTCGACCCTGCTTCACAAGCAGCCTGACGGCGTTTGGCGTGTCGATTTCCAGATCGGGTGGGATATTGATCGCGACGAGGAACTGAAAGAGCAAAACGTCCGCAAGCGTCTCGATGCGATGCTTGGGCCGGATATCGAATACGAACTGGTCTGGAGCTCGATCTACACGTTTCAATGTCGGCGGATGGAACAGTTTCGCCACGGAAGGGTGATTTTTGCCGGCGACTCGGCACACCAGGTCAGCCCCTTCGGTGCGCGCGGCGCGAACTCGGGAATGCAGGATGTCGACAACCTTGGCTGGAAACTGGGGATGGTGATCCGGGGTGAGGCACCAGACAGCCTGATGAACAGTTACCACGAAGAACGCGCCTTCGGGGCGGATGAGAACATCCTGAACTCGACCCGTTCCACGGATTTCATCACACCCAAATCGAAGATGAGCCATGTGTTCCGCAATGCGGTACTCGGCCTTGCCCAACAGTATGAATTCGCCCGCCCCTTGGTGAACTCGGGGCGCCTTTCGGTGCCCTGTACCTATGATGGCCTTTCCTTGAACGGTGAAGACGCGTTGCCGGGCGGCCCGTCCCGTACTCGCCCCGGCAGTCCATGCCCCGACGCCCCATTCGGCGGTGGCTTCCTTCTTGACGCACTGGGGGGCGGCTTCAAAATCCTGACCGTTGATGCCGACGCCCCGGACGAAGTGCGCGAAGACGGCGTGACCGCGACACGCATGGCGATCTCGACCGGGGATGATGCGTCGGGTGCCTTGACCGAACGTTATCTTGGGGCCGCAAAAAGCGCCGTCTATCTGATCCGCCCAGATCAGCACGTAGTCGCCCGTTGGAGCAGCTTTGACGAAGCCGCTGTGAAGGCTTCTCTTCGCAAGGCCTGTGGAAAGGAGTGAGCCTCATGTCGTTGAATACCAACGCGAATATCGCCAACCCGGACGAGTTTTATGCAGAGTTGCTAGAGGCTCACGAAGGCCTGTCTGACGATGAAAGCGCATCGCTGAACGCCCGGCTTGTTCTTTTGTTGGCCAATCACATTGGCGACCGGAACATTCTGTCAGAAGCAATCAGCGCGGCACGATCAGACCCTCGGTTGCGCATGGGCGAACACGACACGGTCTGAGTTGAAAACGCGCCGATCAAGCGGTCAATAAAAGTACCGCAACCAGATATAAACGTTCGCGATCATGAGGGTGAGGATCATGATCGGGAAGGCCAGTATTGCGAATTTTACAAACCCTATCGGCTGTTTGGCTTTCTCGGCGAAGGCGGCGACGGTCAGGTTCGCGCTTGCGCCCAAAAGTGTGCCGTTGCCGCCAAGACATGCGCCCAGGGCAAGCGACCACCAAAGCGGCTCGATCGCGTCAGCGCCACCAAAGGTATCCGAGGTCGACTCGATAAGCGGGATCATCGTGGCAACGAAGGGGATGTTGTCCAGGATCGCCGACAGGATGCCCGAGGCCCAGAAGATGAAAAACGCGGTCCACATCATGTCGCCTTCGGTGATTTCCAGCACCTTGGTGCCGAAGAACTCCAACAGGCCGACATGCTCCACACCGGCAACGATGACAAAAAGGCCGCCGAAAAAGAAGATCGTGACCCACTCGACCTCACCGAAAATGTGGTGAACGGACTCTGACTGCTGCTCGCCATGTTGATGTCCATAGGCCAGAAGCATCAACAAGGCAGCACCCGCAAGCGCTGATGTGCCGGGTTGGATGCCATAGCCGTGGCCAAGCGTGAAACCAAGAAGAACCAACGCCAGAACGGACAGGGATTTGACCATCAACCGTACGTCGGTGATCGCCTCTTTTTCGTTGAAGCGCATGATTTTTGCGGAAGCCGACGCCGGGATCGCCGACAGCGCACGGCGGTTCATCAGGTAGATGATGAATGTCAGGACGACGAGGCAGATCGCGGAGATCGGCGCGAGGTTCATGACGAAGTCGTTGAAACTGAGGTTCGCCGCCGAGCCGATGATGATGTTCGGCGGATCCCCGATCAGCGTGGCCGTCCCGCCGACGTTCGAGGCAAGGATTTCAGCAAAGAAGAATGGAAACACGGGTGTGTCCAGGGCATCGGTGATCAAAAGCGTAATCGGTGCGATGAGAAGGACGGTGGTGACGTTGTCGAGCAATGCGGAAAAGACTGCGGTGATCAGCGTGAGCATGATCAGTATGCCAGTCGGATTGGCCTTGACCACCTTGGCGGCCTTGATTGCCACATACTGGAACAGGCCGCACTTGCTGGTAATCGCCACGATGACCATCATGCCGATCAACAAGGCAAGCGTATTGGCGTCCACACCATCGACGGCCTGCTCTTGGTTAAGAATGCCGAAAAGCACCATCAGCGACGCGCCAAGCATCGCAAGGATCGCGCGGTTTACCTTTTCGGTGACCAGCACCGCGTAGACGGCGACCAGAATTCCTGTGGCGATCCAAAGTGGGTCGATGCCCAAAAGCTGTGGGACGGAGAACACTTGGTCTCCATGCGATACTGAATGATCGGTCAAGTTTGTGGTCCGGTTACTAGTGGTTAACTCAGCGCGTGGTCCAACAGAGAGTTGGCGCTTACGGTGCCGACGAAGCGGTTCGTAGAGGGTTCGACAAGGATGACGTGGCGCTTGTATCTGTGGATCAGGAAGATGCCTTCCATCACCGGGGTGTCGGGGGCGGTGACGGGGATATTGGCCGGGTTCGAGGTGTGATCGCCCACCCGTTCCTTATTGAGTTGCGCAATCCGTTCCTTGAAGTCTTCTTTCGTCAGTTCCATGAAGCTCAGGTTACTGATGGGCACGCGCGTGGATTCCGAACTCATCCCGATCAGTGCCGCCCTCGGTAGAAGCATCTTTACCAATGTCGGTGCCGTGAACACGCCCACATAGCCGCCAGACTGATCGACAACGGGAAGAAACCTTGCCCGGCTTTCCCGCATGATTTCAAATGCTTTTGCGACGGTTTCGTCGGGATGTATTGTCAGTTGGTTGTCGGTCGGGATCATGACATCCCTGCAAGTTAGGCCCATACTGTTCCCCGATTATCGGCCATTCAGGCGCGATGGCTGTCCAGGCGCTTGCCAATGCGAAATCCCAAGGCTTGCACCCCCGGTTTCGCGAACGATTCTGCTAGCAGGCGTCTCATTCCACCGAACTCTGGGAATTGCCACCCTTTCAACAAAATTTTGGGTACTTTTTGATCGGGCGTCGCTTCGTCACGGCAAACAAGCCCCGTGTTTGCAAAGCGCTGTTTGCAGGGGGTATCGATAATGCACTTGGGAAAGGCTGTCAGGAAAAGTACTCGGAGTGAGCCGCATAGATTTCTTCGATAGCACCGTCAAGCCGACTGAGATGCCTGCGAACGATGGACAAGAGCTTGGTCTCGTCACGGTTCTTAAGCGCCTGGGCAATTTCCTCGTGGTCGGCGAGAACAGCCGAAACTTCGTTTTCACGCGCAAGGCTTAGCACGCAAAGTCGGTCCACCTGTTGCTTGCACCGTGCGACGGTTTCAAAGGCAAGGGGGTGGCCCCCAAGTTCGCAGATCGTCTTGTGAAAATGATAGTCCAGTGCATGGAACTGGTTGATCTGACCCTTGTCGATGGCCGCGCGCTGTTCGGCGATATTCTTGTCGAGGATCGATGCGCTTTCGTCCTCCCACACCTCGCAGGCCCTCGCCATGACTTCCAATTCAACGGCCATGCGAACGAAACGCGCATTGTTGATCTGTTCCAGCGAAAACTGGCGTACGATGGTTGCCCTTTGCGGGCGGATCGACAAGAGGTCGAGATTGGCAAGCCGGTTGAAGGCGTCGCGCGCCGGCTGTCGCGAAACGCCAAGACGGTTGGCGACATCGGCTTCGGAAATCTTTGTGCCTGGCAAGAGTTTCAGCGAGAGAATCTCTTCGTGAAGTGTCTCGAAGACCAGGTCAGCAGTCGTCCGCGGCGCGATCTTTTCTGGGTTGTTTTCCATCTCACTCCCTTGGGATCGGCGCCGTTTATCGTTGTTTTTCAAAGATTGATACCCTTCAAACTCGAAACAACATTCCCCGGGCATCGAAACACGCAGATTGCAAAATCCGCTGTTGACAAAACTGGGATACTACCATCCTGATACTATCGGTCAGAGTCGGGGGAGAGCAAGAGGCCCGGTTCGACAAGAAGCAAATGAAGCCTGTGTCACAGGCCAAGCCATTCCAGGGAGGAAACCATGCTCAATGGCATTTCAAAAACGTTGATCGGAGCGGCTGTTGCCGTGTCGGTTGTAAGCACGACAGCGATTGCCGCTGACTGGCGCGGGTGGAACATCCACGTCGACGGCTACCCGAATACGGTCGCGATGGATAAGTTCGCCGAGCTTGTGGAAGAGAAAACCGGCGGCGAAATCACGCTCCAGATGTTCCACGGCGGCACGCTTGGCAGCCAGCCCGACGCCATCGAACAGGTCCGTCTTGGCGGTCTTGAGATCGGCAACTTCAACCTCGGCCCCATCGGCCCGATCGCGCCCGAGGCCAACGTCGTCTCGCTGCCTTTCATCTTCAAGGACGTGCCGCACATGTTCCGCGTGATGAACGGCGAAGGTGGTCAGGCAATTTCTGATGGTATGGCCAAGAAGGGGCTTGTCGCCCTGGCTTGGTATGACTCTGGTGCGCGGTCATTCTACAATGGCACGAAGCCGATTAATGCGCCCGAGGACGTGGCCGGCATGAAGGTTCGGGTCATGAACAACGATCTTTATTCAGGGATGATTGCAGAGCTTGGCGGCAACCCGTCGCCGATGGCCTTCTCCGAAGTCTATCAGTCGCTGAAGACCGGCGTGGTCGACGGGGCCGAGAACAACTGGCCATCTTACGAGTCGACCGGCCACTTCGAGGTGGCGGGCTATTACTCGCTCAGCCAACACCTTATCATCCCGGAGTGCGTCTGCATCAACGCCGATGTCTATAACGGTCTTTCCGACGACCATAAGGCGGCGTTGAAAGAAGCAGCGATGGAATCGTCCGAGCTTCAGCGCGAACTTTGGGCTGCACGGGCCGAGTCGAGCCGCGAAAAGGTGATCGCCGCCGGCGTCAAGTTCAACGAGATCGAGAACAAACTGCCGTTCCAGGAAGCCATGGCCCCGGTCTATGACAAGTATCTGGAAGCCAACCCGGACCTGCGCCCGCTGGTCGAGTTGATCCAGACGACCGAGTGATCGTAAGCTAAGTTCACGCCCCCTGAATGCGGGGGGCGTGATCTGACGAGGGGCAATTTAATGACAGAACCGGACCCAGAGGGTAGGCCCTGGGATTTCATGACGCCGATCGACAGGTTGCTGGACGGCATTGCCTGGCTCTGCCGCCTTGTGACCGGTCTGTCGCTCGTTACCCTTACGGTAATTTTCGGATGGCTGGTCTATGGTCGCTATGTTCTGAACGCGACGCCGACCTGGGTCGAGCAGGCCGCGCTACTTCTTGTCATGGTCATCGCCTTCCTCGGGGCCGCTGTCGGTGTCCATGAGCACAGCCATCTTTCTGTGAACGTGTTCCGCAGTGCGGTTTCGCCAAGGGTCAGAACGGTCTTTGTCGTAGTTACGGATCTTGCCCTCGCAGGGTTCGGTGCGTTGATGCTGATCTACGGTGCAAAACTCACGATCTTCAAATGGGGCTCGATGATCCCCCTTATCCAATTGCCGGAGGGCCTGCGTTCCTTGCCCCTGACTGTGGGCGGTGCGTTGATCCTGTTGTTTTCCCTGGGACACCTCATGCGGCTCGCTCTTGGGCGGGACCAGCGTCTGGACACCATTCAATAGGGGCGTTTGATGGGGCTACTTTTCCTTCTGGGTCTGTTTGCCGTCTGCGTGGCAATCGGTGTGCCGGTGGCATTCGCGCTTGGCATTTCGGCGATCGCGGCCTTCTGGTTCGAAGGCCTGCCCATCATGATCGGGTTCCAGCGGATCGTCTCGGGCATCAACGTTTTTTCGCTGATGGCAATCCCGTTTTTCATCTTCGCAGGCGAGTTGATGTTCCATGGCGGGATTGCCATGCGGTTGGTCAAGTTTGCCTCGGCCGCTGTCGGTGCCGTTCGCGGGGGCCTTGGTATCGTGAACGTCTTTTCGTCGATGCTGTTCGGCGGAATTTCCGGATCGGCGGTGGCTGATATTTCGGCATTGGGGTCGATCCTTGTGCCGGTGATGAAAGAAAAGGGCTACGATGCCGATTATGCCGTGAACGTCACGGTCACATCGTCGATTGCGGGAATCATCATTCCGCCCAGTCACAACATGATCATTTTCGCCATTGCCGCGGGCGGCGGAATCTCGATTTCCAAGTTGTTTCTTGCAGGCGTCGTTCCGGGTGTTCTGATGTGTCTGTGCCTCGCAATCGCGGCCTATATCGTTGCCGTCCGGCGCGGGTACAGGGCGGAAGTTTTCCCGGGATGGAACGCATTGGTCATCACCTTCCTTGGTGCAATCCCCGGATTGATGACAGCGGTCATTATCGTTGGTGGAGTGCTGTCAGGTGTCTTCACGGTGACCGAGTCCGGGGCATTCGGGGCGATCTATGCCTTCCTCGTGACGCTGATCGTCTATCGCAGCATCACCTTCGCAAAGTTCCGCATCGCGGTCGTGTCGGCAGTTCGCACCACGGCGATGGTGATGATCCTGATCGCCTGCGCCGGTGCCTTCGCTTACATGCTCACGTTCTACCGGGTTCCGAACAAGACCGTGGAATTCATGACAGGGCTCACCGAAAACCCGATCCTCATCCTGTTGATGATCAATGCCGTCCTGCTGATCCTTGGCATGATCATGGACATGGCCGCTTTGATCCTGATCTGCACACCGATCTTCCTTCCGGTGGCGCAAAGTCTTGGGCTGGACCCCTTGCAGTTCGGCATGATCCTACTGGTCAACCTCGGGCTGGGGCTTTGTACGCCGCCGGTGGGCGCGTGCCTTTTCGTCGGGTGTGCGGTCGGCAAATTGCCGATGGAACAGGCCGTCCGGACGATCTGGCCGTTCTACATCGCAATTTTCACTGCATTGATGCTGATTACCTTCGTCCCGGCCATTTCGCTCACATTGCCCCGGCTGATGGGCGGCTGAAATCGCTCTTGGCGGATTGCCGCTGAATTGGGCGAAGAGCGTGCGAAACCCCTTTTTTGCCTGTCAGTGTCGGGTTCGTGTGGATCTCGCGCGATTGTTTGATAAGACACGCGCAATTCCGCACGACAGCCGAGGAGCCGATCCGCATGGACAACCCCGATATTATCTACACCAAGGTCGACGAGGCCCCCGAATTGGCCTCGGCCTCTCTTTTGCCCATTATCCAGAAATTTGCCTCTGCCGCGGGTGTATCCGTCGGAACGCGAGACATCTCGCTGGCAGGGCGCATCATCGCTGCCTTTCCCGAAAAGCTGAGCGAGGCTCAGCGCCAGTCCGACGATCTTGCCATCCTGGGTGACCTTGTGAAGACACCCGAGGCCAATGTGATCAAGCTTCCGAACATCTCGGCCTCTGTTCCGCAGCTTGTGGCCGCAGTTGAGGAACTGCAGGCGCAGGGCTATGCCATCCCCGATTATCCTGAGAACCCCGAAAGTGCCGAAGAAAAGGACATTCGCGCCCGTTTCGATGCGATCAAGGGCTCGGCGGTGAACCCGGTGCTGCGGGAAGGCAACTCGGATCGTCGTGCGGCCGTGGCCGTAAAGAACTACGCCAAGGCGAACCCGCATTCGATGGGAACATGGTCGGCGGACAGCAAGACTCATGTCTCGACGATGGGCGCGAACGATTTCCGCTCCAATGAAACTTCCGTTACGTTGAGCGAAGCTCAGGCCGGTCCGGCAAAGATCGTTTTGACCGGCAAGGACGGGGTAGAAACAGTTCTGAAAGACGGGATCGACTTTCCGGCGGGTACGGTTGTCGATGCGACTTTCATGTCGGCCAAGGCGCTGGCCTCCTTTCTTGAAAACCAGATTGCGGCAACGAAAGACAAGGGTGTTCTGTTCTCGCTGCACATGAAGGCAACAATGATGAAGGTCTCGGACCCGATCATCTTTGGCCATGCAGTCAAGGCCTTCCTGAAGCCCGTGTTCGAGCAGTATGGCGAAGATCTGGCCGCCGCAGGCGTCAACCCGAATTCGGGACTTGGCACGCTCTTGGAGGCCGTGGCCGAAGCGCCGAAATCTTCCGAAATCCTCGCGGCCATAGACAAGGTGATGGGCGAGCGTCCCCCGATGTACATGGTGAACTCGGACAAGGGCATCAGCAACCTGCACGTGCCGTCGGATGTCATCATCGACGCGTCGATGCCCGCGCTGATCCGCGCTGGTGGCAAGGGCTGGGGGCCCGACGGGAAAGAAGCGGACACGAATTGTGTCATTCCCGACAGTTCCTATGCACCCGTTTACGACGAGGCGATCAACAACTGTAAGGAAAACGGTGCGCTTGATCCGTCGACGGCAGGCACGGTTCAGAACATCGGCCTGATGGCGCAAAAGGCCGAGGAATACGGTTCACACCCGACGACATTTGAAATTCCCACGGACGGCACAGTTCGCATGATCGCGGCAAATGGCGACGTTCTGCACACGCACGAGGTCAAAGCGGGCGACATCTGGCGGTCTGCGTCGACCCGTCGGGCCCCGATCGAAGACTGGGTGCAACTGGCAATCGACCGTCAGGCGCTTGAAGGCTGCCAGGCGATCTTCTGGCTGGACGAAACCCGCGCCCACGATGCGCAGCTTTTGAATTATGTGCGTCCGTTGCTTGCGAAAGCCGGTGCAGAGGACAAGTTTCAGATCCTTGCCCCGCGCGAGGCAACGCGCCTCAGCTTCGATACGATCCGCAAGGGCGAAAACTCGATCGCCGTCACCGGCAACGTCCTGCGTGATTATCTGACCGACCTTTTCCCGATCCTCGAACTGGGGACATCGGCCAAGATGCTGTCGATCGTGAAACTGATGAACGGCGGCGGTCTGTTCGAAACCGGTGCGGGCGGTTCGGCTCCGAAGCATGTTCAGCAGCTGGTTGCCGAAAACCACCTGCGGTGGGACTCGCTGGGCGAGTTCTGTGCCCTTGGCGAAAGCCTGAAGCACCTCGCCCAGGTCAAAGGCAATGCGAAAGCCAAGGTGTTGGGCCAAGCTGTCGACGCGGCGACCCAGGGCATCCTGGACCACGACAAATCGCCGGGCCGCAAGGTTGGTCAGCCCGACAACCGGGACAGCCATTTCTATTTCGCCAAATACTGGGCCGAAGCCCTGGCAAATCAGACCGACGACGCCGATCTGGCCGCGACCTTTGCGCCGATTGCAAAGGCGCTTTCCGAGAACGAGGAAAAGATCGTTGCCGAGATCGCAGGCGACAAGGGCAACCCGGCCGATACGGGCGGCTACTATCACACCGATGGTGATAAGACCGCGCATGTCATGCGGCCATCTTCGACGTTGAACGACATCCTTTCGTAACGGGAAGGGTATAAAAATTCCGGGGGGCGGTGCGGCGAAGAGCCGTGTCGCCCCTTTTTGTCTCTGGCGCTTGCTCTAATGCGCCAATGCCACGATAACCGCCGCGATGTTTTGAGATTGAGCAAGGTAAACCGAGTGAACGCCCGAACAAACACCACGTCTTCCTCAGCAACCTCGAACGAGTTGCAAAGCGACATCTTGCGCCACATGACCAATTCACTGGGGCAGCGAAGCGATGACGCAAGCCTTCGCGATTGGTGCATGGCACTGTCGCTTGCCGTTCGGGATCGGATTGCTCATGGCTGGCTAGCGGCGCAAACCGAGGCACGTGCTGTCGGTGCAAAGCGTGTTTGCTATCTCTCGATGGAATTTCTGATTGGGCGGCTATTGCAGGACTCAATCGTCAACCTGCGGCTTGAAGAACAGGCCGTCTCAGCCCTTCGCGATCTGGGGTTGGATTACAGCGCCGTCATCCATGACGAGCCGGATGCGGCCCTTGGCAACGGTGGACTTGGCCGGTTGGCCGCCTGCTTCCTTGAATCGCTCTCGACGCTCGGGTTACCCGCCACTGGCTATGGGATCCGATATGAACACGGACTTTTCAGGCAGAGCTTTGACGATGGTGCCCAGGTCGAGGTTGCAGAGAATTGGTTGGATCACGGCAATGTCTGGGAGTTTCCGCGATCTGGCACGTCTTTTGCAATCGGGTTCGGCGGCGAGGTGTCCGAAAAGGCGAAACGCATGGTCTGGACCCCGGCAGACCGGGTGATCGCCCAGGCCCATGATACCCCCGTCATCGGCTGGCAGAGGCAATGGGCAAACACGCTGCGCCTGTGGGCCGCGAAATCGGCAGAGGGTCTGGACATGGCGGCCTTCAACCGGGGAGACTTTGTTGGTGCCGCCGAAAGCGAAACACTGGCGCGGACCATCAGCCGCTTTCTGTATCCCGACGATACGACTGACATCGGCAAGGAACTGCGGCTGAAACAGGAATATTTCTTTACCGCGGCCAGCCTGCACGACATTCTTGAACAACATCAGAGCGATGGACACTCTCTTGCCGATCTGCCGAAGCTGGTGTCGATCCAGTTGAACGACACGCATCCGGCGATTGCCGGCCCCGAACTGGTTCGGCTCCTGCACGACGAAAATGGCCTCGACTTTGAAGAGGCAGTGGCAATCTCGCGCGCCTGTCTGTCCTATACCAATCACACGCTTCTGCCCGAGGCGTTGGAGCGGTGGTCGGAAGGGTTGATGGCGCACTTGTTGCCGCGTCATGTTGCGCTGATCGAACGGATCGACGCCCTGCACGCAAAGGAGACCCCGAAAAGCAAGGTGCGCATCAGAGAGCATGGTGAGATCAAGATGGGCGAATTGTCGTTTGTCATGGCGCACAAGGTGAACGGGGTTTCGGCGCTTCATACCGAGTTGATGAAGTCGACGGTCTTCAAAGACCTGCACGCTGCCCATCCGGACCGGATCGTCAACCAAACGAACGGCGTCACCCCGCGCCGTTGGATGCTTTCGGCGAACCCGAGGTTAAGCGCACTTATCACCAAAGCGATCGGTCCCGACTGGGTCGGCGATCTGGAACGGCTTGGCGATCTGGAAAGCCACCTGCACGATGCCGGTTTCATGGAAGATTTCGCAACCGCCAAGCGCGACAACAAGGTGGAACTTGCGAAATGGTTGTCGGACGAACATGGCTTGCGCACCGATCCCGACGCGATGTTCGATGTGCAGATCAAGCGTATCCACGAATACAAGCGCCAGCATCTGAACATCCTTGAAACGATTGCCCTGTGGCAGGCAATCCGGGAAAATCCGAACGGCGATTGGACTCCTCGCGTCAAGATCTTCGGTGGCAAGGCCGCACCGGGTTATTTCTTTGCCAAGGACATCATTCGGCTCATCAATGACGTGGCCAGCGTGCTGAACGCCGATCCCGTGGCACGGCGCTATCTGAATGTGCATTTCCTGCCGAACTACAATGTCACTATGGCAGAGCGCCTGATCCCGGCCGCCGATCTCAGTGAACAGATCTCGACGGCGGGGAAGGAGGCTTCCGGCACCGGCAACATGAAATTCGCGCTGAACGGTGCCCTGACCATCGGAACACTTGATGGGGCCAACGTGGAAATTCGCGAGCGGGTGGGCAAAGAGAATTTCCTTCTTTTCGGGATGACGGCAGACGAGGTCGATACGCGCCGGGCCATGAGCGACCACGCGGCAAAGGCCATCTCTGCATCGCCCCGGCTTGCAGCCGCCTTGGAAGCGGTGAAGTCCGGTGTCTTTTCTTCGGATGATCCTGACAGGTATCGCGGCATCGTCGATAACGTCAGCGGGCCTGACTATTTCCTCGTGGCATCCGATTTCGACGACTATTGGCGGGCGCAGCGGGATGCGGATTTGCTTTTTGCCGACAAGGCAACCTGGAATCGCAAGGCGGCTTTGAACACGTCACGATCCGGTTGGTTTTCTTCCGACCGGACGATCGAAAGCTACAACCGGGATATCTGGAGCCTCACTTCGCTGAAAAAAACCTAGCAATTCATTTGCGATATCGGATTTCCGCGCTACGCTTTCCGTATGGGAGCGAAGAACAACGATGATTACCCCGGCCTTGCATCGCATGACGCGCTGGAAAAAATCGTTGCTGGCCGCCACGGCGATCCGTTCTCGATCCTTGGTCCGCACAAACACGGTCGCGCAACCTTTGTAACGGCTTTCGATCCGGGTGCTGCAAGGCTTGTCGCGGTTGACCCGGCGAAGCGACATCAGCTTTCGGCGGTCAAGGATTTTCCGGGGCTTTTCCATGGAAAGATCACCGGAACGCGGCCCTACGTTCTTGAGGGAGAAACGGCGGAAGGGCACGGCTTTCGCTACGAAGACGCTTACCGTTTCGCACCCGTCTTGGGAGATCTTGACGAATACCTTTTGGGCGAGGGCACGCATAGAAGGCTTTGGCACGCGCTTGGTGCGCATGTGATCGAACATCAGGGCGTTCCCGGCGTACATTTCGCTGTCTGGGCGCCGAACGCGCAATGCGTTTCCGTTCTGGGCGATTTCAATCACTGGGACGCGCGGCGGCACATGATGCGCCAACGCGGGGCTTCCGGAGTTTGGGAAATCTTTTTGCCGGGTGTAAGCGACGGGGCTGCGTACAAGTATCACATCGTGGGGCCGGACGGCCTGCCGCGCCCGCTGAAGGCCGATCCGGTCGGGTTCGGATCCGAACATCCGCCAAAACAAGCCTCGATCGTGAGGGACATAGGGGGCTATGGCTGGAAAGACGGCGGCTGGATGGAGGAGCGGTCAGGGCGTAACGCACGTTCCGCGCCGATTTCGGTTTACGAGGTGCATCTTGGATCCTGGCGACGCAAAGAGGGTGGTCGTCCGATTTCCTACAAGGAAGCTGCCGAGGAACTGGTGGGTTACGCCGCTGACATGGGTTTCACCCATATCGAGCTTTTGCCGATCAGCGAGTATCCCTTCGATGGCTCATGGGGGTATCAACCCGTCGGTCTGTTCGCGCCCACGATCCGGCACGGACCTCCGCATGAGTTCCGCGATCTTGTCGACGCCGCGCACCGGGCGGGTCTTGGGGTTCTGCTTGACTGGGTGCCGGGGCACTTTCCGACGGACGATCACGGGCTGGCTCGGTTCGACGGGACAGCGCTTTACGAACACTCCGATCCCAAGGAAGGTTTCCACCAGGACTGGAACACCCTGATCTACAACTTCGGGCGGCGTGAAGTCGCCAACTTCCTGGTTTCCAACGCGCTTTATTGGCTTGAAGAATACCACGTCGACGGGTTGCGCGTGGATGCGGTGGCTTCGATGCTTTATCGCGACTACTCGCGCAAGGAAGGTGAATGGGTACCGAACGTTCATGGTGGTCGGGAAAACCTGGAGGCCATCGCGCTGATGCAGCGGATGAACACGGAAGTTTATGGTGAATTTTCCGATATCATGACCGTGGCCGAAGAAAGCACCAGTTTTCCCAAGGTGTCCGGCCCTGTCGATGCTGGCGGATTGGGGTTCGGCTACAAGTGGAACATGGG
This sequence comes from Paracoccaceae bacterium, assembly GCA_965228905.1. GTDB lineage: Bacteria > Pseudomonadota > Alphaproteobacteria > Rhodobacterales > Rhodobacteraceae > CALKXV01. The sequence continues at coordinate 368,004 of CBDDII010000002.1, forward strand.
CTGGATGAACGACACGCTGCGCTACATCGAGAAGGAACCGGTGCATCGCAAGTACGAACACCACCTTATGACCTTCGGCATCGACTACGCCTTTTCCGAGAATTTCATTCTGCCGATCAGCCATGACGAGGTCGTGCATGGCAAAGGCTCGATGCTGTCCAAGATGCCGGGGCCTGATTGGGAAAAGCTGGCGAACCTGCGGGCCTATTACGGGTTCATGTGGGGTCATCCGGGCAAGAAGCTTTTGTTCATGGGTTGCGAATTCGCCCAGCCCGAGGAATGGAACCATGATGCAGAGATCAACTGGAACGCCGCAGCACGGCCCGAGCATGCAGGTGTTCAACGGCTGGTCCGCGATCTGAACACGCTTTACCGGGCAGAACCTGCGCTTCACGCGAAAGATTGTGAACATGATGGTTTCCAGTGGATCGAAGGCGGCGCGACCGACGTCTCGGTCTTTGCCTGGGCGCGCTATGGCGGACCAAAGGATGCGTCTGTCGTCGTCGTCAGCAATTTCACCCCAGTCGAGCGAACCGGGTGGCGTTGTGGTCTGCCAAAGGGTGGGACCTGGCGCGAAGCACTGAACACGGATGCCAGCCTTTACGGCGGGGCAAATCGGGGAAATCTGGGCGAAGTCATTGCCGAGAAGACCGCCTGGCACGGGCAGGAACATTCGGCGGAACTGACGCTTCCGCCACTTTCAACGATTTTTCTGGTTCACGAGGATTGACCGCATTTGGAGGGAAGACAGATGTCGACAACAGAACACAGACTGACAAATCGCGCGATGGCCTTCGTACTGGCCGGTGGTCGAGGCAGCCGTTTGAAAGAACTGACTGACAGGCGGGCAAAGCCTGCGGTTTATTTCGGTGGCAAGTCACGCATCGTGGATTTTCCGCTTTCCAATGCGTTGAACTCGGGCATCCGCAAGATGGCCATTGCCACCCAATACAAAGCTCATTCACTGATCCGGCACTGTCAGCGCGGCTGGAACTTTTTCCGGGCCGAGCGGAACGAGTACCTGGATATTTTGCCCGCGTCACAACGTGTTTCCGAGGCGCAATGGTATCTTGGAACCGCCGACGCCGTGACCCAGAACATCGACATCATCGACAGCTATGATGTGGATTACGTGCTGATCCTTGCGGGCGACCACATCTACAAGATGGACTATGAAATCATGCTCCGTCAGCATGTGGAAACCGGCGCGGATGTCACCGTCGGTTGTCTGACGGTTCCCCGCATGGAGGCGTCTGCATTTGGTGTAATGCACGTCGATGGCGACGACAGGATCACCGATTTCCTGGAAAAGCCCGCCGATCCGCCCGGCATCCCGGGGGACGAGGGCAATGCGCTTGCCTCAATGGGGATTTACGTTTTCGACTGGAAGTTCCTGAGGGAGCTTTTGTTGAAGGATGCCGAGGACAAGCACTCCTCCCATGATTTCGGCGGCGACCTGATCCCCGAGATCGTCAAGAACGGCAAGGCCATGGCACATCGTTTTGTCGACAGTTGCGTCCGCTCTTCAACTGAGGCGCCGGCGTATTGGCGGGACGTCGGGACGGTGGATGCCTTTCATGCGGCGAACATCAACCTGACCGATTTCGAGCCTGATTTGGATCTTTGGTCCAACGATTGGCCGATCTGGTCCTACTCGGAAAGCGCACCACCCGCAAAATTCATACACGACGAAGGCCCGCGGCGGGGGCACGCCATTTCCTCGCTGGTCTCAGGGGGGTGCATCATCTCGGGGACCGAGGTGCGAAATTCGCTGTTGTTTACCGGAGTACATTCAAACAGTTACTCGGTTCTGGATCATGCGGTCGTCCTGCCTTACGTGACGGTTGAGCGGAACGCGCGTTTGAAGAACGTCGTCATCGACCGGGGCGTGACGATCCCTCAGGGCCTGGTTGTCGGTGAAGACCCCGATAAGGATAAAAAGTTTTTTCGGGTGACCGATACTGGCGTGTCGCTTATCACCCAGCCCATGGTTGATGCTTGGGAATCCGCTCAATGAGGCAAGCGCTTTCGGTCGCTTCGGAATGTGTCCCCTTGGTGAAAACAGGCGGTCTGGCCGATGTGGTCGGGGCACTTCCCGGTGCCTTGTCGGGCGCGGGCTGGGCGTTGAAGACCCTGCTTCCGGGTTACCCGGCAGTGATGGAGGCTGCCAGTGGCGGAAAGGAGGTCTGGTCAACAGGCGATCTGATGGGGTCGAAAGCGCGCGTGCTGCGAAAGGAAATCAAGGGGCTGGATGTCCTGGTGCTGGACGCCCCTCAGCATTTCGACCGCCCCGGTGCGATCTATCTAGGGACGGACGGTCAGGATTATCCTGACAACCCCGAACGGTTTTCCGCCCTGGCCTGGGCAGCGGCGGCATTGGCGAGCGAAGGGATCGGTAAGTGGAAACCCGAGGTCGTCCATCTGCATGATTGGCAGGCTGCCCTGACGCCCTGGTATCTGCGCCGCATGGGCGGCAAGGTCGGCACGCTTCTGACCATCCACAACGTCGCCTTCCACGGACTTGCTCCCGCTTCGCGTCTTGATGCGCTGCGCCTGCCCGCAGATGGGTTTTCCAGTGACGGCTTTGAATTCTGGGGCCAGATCAACATGCTTAAGGCGGGGATCGTCGCGGCCGACAAGATAAACACGGTCAGCCCGACCTATGCGCAAGAGTTGACGACGCCTGAATTCGGCATGGGGCTGGATGGCGTTTTGGCCGGTCGTCGGGCTGATTTGACAGGAATCCTGAACGGCATCGACACCGAAGCTTGGGACCCGACCGCAGATCCTGCCTTGTCGTCTCCATTCAAGACGCCCCGAGGCAAGGCGCGCGCAAAGGCTCGCCTGGAAAAGGAGTTCGATCTTCCCCAGTCCGACGGCCCTCTTTGCATAGTGGTTTCGCGGCTGACCCAGCAAAAGGGGTTGGACATGCTGCTGGACGCCCTCCCGGCCCTGCTTGACAGGGGCGGGCGGCTGGCGCTTTTGGGGACGGGCGACCGCAGCCTTGAAAATGCATGGTTGAAGGCGGCGGCGGAACATCCCCATGTCTCGGTCAAGATCGGCTATGATGAGGATCTGTCGCATCGCATGTTCGCCGGTGCCGATGCGGTGCTTGTGCCTTCAAGGTTCGAACCTTGCGGCCTGACGCAATTGTTTGGGCTCAGATACGGTGCGGTTCCGGTCGTTGCGATGACCGGGGGATTGGCTGACACGGTGATACCGGCCAATGCCGCAGCATTGAAGGATGGCGTGGCAACCGGATTGCAATTCTTCCCCGTGACGACCGATGCGCTGGCCCATTGCCTGCTGAAACTGTGCGATTTGTACCGTAACGGTCAGGAATGGACTCGCCTGCAACGCAATGCCATGAAGCATCCAGTGAATTGGGACGCATCTGCACAAAGCTATGCGGCCCTCTACGATGAGATTGCCTGAGCGACATGTCAGAGTCATACGCGGTTTCTGCGTCACGAGCCTATCCGCTCGGGGCCACTTTTGATGGCGAAGGGGTCAACTTTGCCGTGTTTTCGGCCCATGCAAGCCGGGTCGAACTCTGCCTTTTCTCGGGTGATGGCGGAACCGAAATGGCCCGTCTGCGGCTCTTGGAGCGCGACGGGGACATCTGGCACGGCTGTGTCGCCGGTCTGAAGCCGGGGCAGTTGTATGGATACCGCGTTCACGGACCTTACGAGCCTGAAAAGGGCCACCGGTTCAACCCGCACAAGCTGTTGCTTGATCCCTATGCCAAGCGCGTCGTGGGAAAGGTGTATTGGGATGACGCGCTTAAGGGGTATGAAGCGAAGTCACGCAAGAAAGACCTGAGTTTCGATACCCGCGACAGCGCACCCTACGTGCCCAAGGCGAGTGTGGAGGTGCCGGGCTTCGACTGGGGCGATGATCGACCGCCTGCAACAGCCCTGACGGATACGATCATCTACGAAGCGCATGTGAAGGGGCTGACCAAGCGGCATCCCGCCGTTGCCGAGCCCGGCACGTTCCTCGGGATGGCGTCCGATCCCATCCTTGAGCACCTGAATAGTCTTGGTGTGACCGCCATTGAACTGCTTCCGTCGCAAGCCTTTCTTGACGATCAATTCCTCGATCGCCTGGGGCTTGTGAATTACTGGGGCTACCAGACGCTTGGTTTCTTCGCGCCCGAACCGCGTTACCTCAGCCAAGACCAAATTCACGAGTTCCAGACGATGGTCGCCCGGTTTCATGCCGCCGGTATCGAAGTGATCATGGACGTGGTCTACAACCACACCTGCGAGGGCAGCGAACTTGGACCGACCCTGTCGTTTCGCGGGTTCGACAACGCCAGTTACTATCGCCTTGCGGAAAACCCGCGCCACTACATCAACGACACCGGCACCGGTAATACGCTCAATCTCGAACATCCGATGGTCCTTCGAATGGTGATGGACTCGTTGCGCTATTGGGTCGAGGTGATGCATGTCGATGGCTTCCGCTTTGATCTTTGCGCGACCCTTGGGCGGACAAGTGCGGGGTTCGACAGAAACTCGGCGTTCTTTCAGGCGGTTCTGCAGGATCCGGTTCTTTCGCGGGTTAAGCTGATCGCCGAGCCGTGGGACATCGGGCCCGGTGGCTATCAACTTGGGGCCTTTCCGCCGCCGTTCCTGGAATGGAACGACCGGTTTCGCGATGTGACGCGCCAGTATTGGCGCGGCGACGGAGACATGGTGCGTCGTCTGGCCGAACGAGTCAGCGGTTCGGCGCTTCAATTCGATCATTCGGGTCGTGACGCGACGAGTTCCGTGAATTTCCTGACCGCGCACGATGGCTTCACGCTTCAGGATGTCGTGTCTTACAGCCGCAAGCACAACGCAGCCAACGGCGAGCACAACCGCGATGGCCACGGCGAAAACTACAGCGACAACATGGGCCGGGAAGGGCCGAGCGATGACGCGGACCTGACTGCGGCGCGGGCACGTCGCCGGCGCAACCTGATGGCGACGCTTCTGCTGTCGCAAGGCACGCCGATGATCCTTGCAGGTGACGAGTTGGGCCACAGCCAAGGCGGCAACAACAACGCCTACAATCAGGACAACGAAACCACCTGGCTGAACTGGTCGGATGTCGATGAGGGCTTTCTGACATTCACGCGCCAGGTTATCGCCTTCCGAAAGGCACACCCGGTTCTGCGGCAAAAGCTGTTCCTCCACGCGCGGGAAAGGCTGACGGACGGGATCGAGGATCTGTTTTGGCGGCGTCCGGACGGTACGCCGATGACAAAGGATGACTGGGGCGACCCTGAGACGCCTGTGCTTTGCGCCGAATTGCGCATGGCCCAAGGAACACCGCCCTATGCAGAACGGGAAGACGCGCTTTTTCTCGTCTTCAATGCCGGGGCGTCGCTCAGTGTCACTTTGCCGGAAACCCCTGACGGAAAGGCCTGGTGGTTGTCCATCGACACCAGCGCGGATGGAGCCTTGCCTTCCATGTCCGAAAGCACTTGCCATTGCCCGGCAGAGTGCGTGCTGGCCTTCGTATTGAAAGACGAAGGCTAGAACCTGACTCGCCGATTCTGTTCCGGGTCGGTGCGGTCTTGTACAAGGGAGTCATGCGAAATGATGCTCACCAGCACCTCTGGAAGCTGTCGCGTGGTGACTATGGGTGGCAATGCCCTTAAAGCCCATTCGGGTATCGAGAGGAGCGCGCGCGATGGATGATTTCAGCGGCAAGGTGGCGGTGGTGACAGGCTCCAGCGGGATCGGCTTGGGGGCCGCCTTGTATTTCGCGCGGGCAGGGGCGCAGGTTTACCTTTGCGGTATCGACCCCGGATTGAACGAAAAGGCACGACAAGACGGTGCCGGGCTGGCCTTCGATGTGGCCGAAGTGGATGTCTCGGACGCGCGGCAGGTGGAGCAATGGATAATGGGGATCGGTGCGAAGCAGGGCATCGACATTCTTGTCAACGCCGCTGCCGTCCAAACCTATGGCACGACGGAAACGACAGACCCGGCACACTGGACCCGTGTGATCGGGATCAACCTGACATCCTGTTACCTGACATCGCATTTCGCCTATCCTTTCATGAAGGCTAAAGGCGGCGGCGCGATCGTGCATGTCTCCTCGGTTCAGGGGCACGCCAACCAGAACGAGGTGCTGGCCTATGCGACAAGCAAGGGGGGCGTTCACGCCCTGACCCGCGCGCAAGCGGTGGATGCGGCAAAGGACGGAATCCGCGTGAACTCGATCAGCCCCGGTTCTGTGCGGACACCGCTTTTGGAGTTTGCCGCCGAAACTGTGGCGGGCAAGGGCAACCCCATCGAAGATGTCATCGCTGGCTTTGGGGCCGCGCATCCCCTGGGCCGGGTCGGCACGGTCGAGGAAACAAGCGCCCTGATCGCCTTTCTTTGCAGTGATCGCGCAGGGTTCTGTACCGGCGGCGACTACCTCGTTGATGGCGGCTTGATGGCGGCGATTGGCGTATAGTGCCTCTGGACGTGATAAGGTTTCTTGATCCATCCTCGCGAGGATGATCAAAAGCCGATTCACCCTCAAACAACTCGAAGCCTTCGTCTTTGTCGTGGACCTTGGCTCGTTTCGCGCGGCGGCTGATGCACTGGGAACGACGCAACCCAATGTCTCGGCACGCATTTCCGCTTTGGAGAAAATGCTCGATTGCGTGCTGATGCAGCGGGATGCAGGCTCGGTGCGACTGACCGAGGCGGGTGAGCGTCTTCTGGCACCGGCCAGGGAAACCCTGCGCACGGCAGAAGGTTTCCTTGAAGCTGCCGAGCGGAAGGATCTGATCACCGAACGCTTGCGGCTTGGCGTGACCGAACTGATCGCCTGCACCTGGCTCCATGATTTCCTGCGTGCCTTCAAGGGCGAATACCCGTCGATCAGCGTCGAGTTGGACGTCGATCTTTCGCGCGAGATCGAGCGACGCCTGACGGCAAATCAGCTGGATCTTGCGTTTCAGACCGGTCCGTTCAAGGCGAACATGCCCGACACGTTGCCCCTTGGAACCTATCCCTATGTCTGGGTCTGTGCGCCGGAGGTTCGCAAACGCTTGGGAAACGCACCGAGCCTTGCCGAGTTGTTCCATCACCCGATCCTGAGCCACGCCAAATCCGGTACGGCGACTTCCGAGTTGTTGGCCGAGGCCAAGTCCAGAAAACTACCCTTGGAGCAGATCGGCACGATCAGTTCCCTTGTGGCCTGTCAGACCATGGCCGCCGACGGCATGGGGTTGGCTGTGTTGCCGCATCATGCGGTGCGCGATGCCGTGTCGGCAGGGGAACTTGTCACGCTGGATTGTCCTTGGTTGCCAAGCCCGTTGGAAGTGTTCGCGCGCTACGACAAAGCGCGTACGGCAGGGTTTGTGGATTTCGCAGCGAAACTGTCTCTGGGCATTGCGGCAAAGGATAAATGAAATCTATTGAAGGCCAAAAAATTATCAATTTGATTGTTCCGCTGCGGTCCGTGACAATTCGCTGATCCAGTTTAAAAGGGCAGTGGAATGACGGTGGCTTCGGTTCGGTTGGGCGTGGATATCGGGGGGACGTTCACGGATGTCGTTCTGGAGGCGGGGGGCGTCAGCCATTCGACGAAAGTGCTGACAACCTATACCGCGCCCGAGGATGCGATCATCGACGGTTTGCAGCAGGTTTGTGCCAAGGCGGGGATCAAGCCTTCGGCGATCGGGCAGATCATTCACGGCACAACGCTGGCCACCAATGCGCTGATCGAACGACGCGGAGCAAAGACCGCGCTGATCACCACGGAAGGTTTTCGCGATGTGATCGAGATGCGCACCGAGTCGCGCTTTGAACAATACGATCTGAACCTGAAACTGCCCGAACCCCTTTTGCCTCGCCAGATGCGGTTCACGGTTTCCGAGAGGATCAGTTCGAAAGGCGAGGTGCTGGTTCCCCTTGACCATGCCGAGGTCGAAGCCCTTGCCGAAAGGATTGCCGCGGCGGGGTTTCAGTCCGTCGCCGTGGGGCTGATCCATTCCTACCTGAACCCCGCGCATGAAAAGATGATCCGCGACATCCTTCAGGAAAGGCTCCCCGACGTTTCGGTTTCGATCTCCTCCGAAGTCAGCCCCCAGATGCGCGAGTACGAGCGTTTCAATACGGTCGTTGCCAACGCCTATATCAAGCCCCTCATGGCGTCCTACCTTGGTCGGTTGGAGGGCCGGTTGCGCAGCGAAGGGGTGGATTGCCGAATTTTCCTGATGCACTCCGGTGGCGGGATCATCTCGATCCAGAACGCCGCCGAGTTTCCCGTTCGACTGGTTGAATCCGGGCCTGCTGGCGGGGCTGTATTCGCGGCGCACATCGCTGCACGTTACGGGTTGGACAAGGTTCTGTCCTTCGACATGGGGGGGACGACAGCGAAGATCTGTTTGATCAAGAACCAGACGCCCAAGACATCGCGCGTTTTCGAGGTGGCGCGGTCCTATCGGTTCAAGAAAGGGTCCGGGATGCCGATTTCGATCCCGGTGATCGACATGGTGGAGATCGGCGCCGGTGGCGGCAGCCTTGCCCACGTGGACGCCATGCGCCAGATCCGGGTCGGCCCGGAAAGTGCGGGTTCTGAGCCGGGGCCGGCGTGTTATGGGCGCGGCGGAGAAAGGCCGGGCGTGACCGACGCCGACCTGGTGCTGGGCAAGCTCGATCCCGAAAACTTCGCGGGCGGTTCGATCAAGCTGTTGCCGGAAAGTTCGAAGGCGGCGCTTTCGTCGCATGTGGGCGAACAACTCGGGATGGGCGCGGAGGAAGCCGCCTTCGGTGTCGCCGAGGTGGTGGACGAAAACATGGCCAACGCCGCCCGCGTTCACGCGGTCGAAAATGGCGAAGACCTTTCGGGTTACACGATGATCGCTTTCGGCGGCGCGGCCCCGCTTCACGCCGGGCGGCTTTGCGAAAAGCTGGGTATCGACCGGCTGATCGTGCCGCCCGGTGCTGGTGTCGGCTCTGCCATTGGATTTCTGCGCGCGCCGTTCAGTTTCGAGGCCAATCGTTCGGTCTATATGAAGCTGAGCGATTTTCATGGCGAAGCTGTGCGCGGGCTTTTAGCCGAATTGCAAAGCGAAGCGACGTCTTTCGTGCGGACCTGCGATGCCGAAAGCGAGATCCTGGCCGAGTTCAAGGTCTACATGCGCTATACCGGGCAGGGGTGGGAGATCCCGATTTCCCTTTCCGAAGACCAGGCTATGAACCCGGACGCAGATGCCTTTCAGTCCCGGTTCGAAGAGGAATACACCAAGCTGTTCGGACGTGCGGTCGCCGGTATGGACGTGGAAATCACCGTTTGGTCAGTAAACGCGACCACGCCCTTGCAGCCAGTCGATCCAGTCGGCGAGGTCGCAACGAACGATCCAGCAGAGGTGGTTGGCACACGGTATTTGTTCGATCCCGCCGCCAATGCCTTTGCCGAGGCGGTGGTCGTGGATCGCGCAACTATGACCGCAGGTCAGGCCGTTTCAGGCCCTGCCGCGATTACCGAGGACGAAACGACGATCATCGTGCCGACGGGCTGCAGCGCGATTTGCCAGGCCGACGGTTGCATCGACATTCAGAAGAAAGGCTAGGGCATGACGCAGGAACCCTCGAACGTCGCCTATCAGGTCATGTGGAATCGCCTGATCTCGGTCGTGGAAGAACAGGCCCAGGCGCTGGTCCGCACCGCCTTTTCAACCTCGGTGCGCGAAGCCGGTGATTTGTCTGCCGGGGTCTATGATCCGCAAGGGCGAATGCTGGCGCAGGCCGTCACCGGAACGCCCGGCCACGTCAACGCGATGGCTGACGCGGTGGCCCATTTCATTCGCCGCATCGGGCGGCAGAACATGTTTGAAGGCGATGTCTATATCACCAACGATCCCTGGGAAGGCACGGGGCATCTGCATGACATCACGATGGTCTCGCCCAGTTTTCACAAGGGCGTCCTGGTCGGGTTTTTCGCCTGCACGGCACATGTTGTCGACATTGGGGGGCGTGGGTTCGGTGCCGATGCCCATTCGGTTTATGAAGAGGGGCTGTATATCCCGATCATGAAATTCGCCGTTCGCGGAGAGGTCGATCAATCGCTTGTGCGGATCATTCGGGGCAATGTGCGTGAACCGGACCAGTTGATCGGCGATATTTATGCGCTGGCTACCTGCAATGAAATCGGACACCGCCGCCTGATCGACATGATGGAGGAATTCAGGCTGGATGATCTGGACGGGATCGCTGCCTTCATCCTCGACAACTCGCGCCGCGCGACGCTGGAGCGGATCAACGCCTTGCCCCGGAAAGAGGCATCGGGCGAAATGACCGTGGATGGGTTTGATGTGCCGATCACACTGAAGGTGAAAGTCTCGGTCGAGGAAGACCGGATCGTCACCGATTTTGCAGGCACCTCGGGCGTCGACAAGAAGGGGATCAACTGCCCGCTGGTTTATACCAAGGCCTATGCCTGCTATGCGCTGAAGGTGGCGATCGCGCCGGAAATTCCGAACAACGCGGCCTCTCTTGCGCCGTTCGAAGTGACCGCGCCAGAGCATACCATCGTGAATGCGGTGCACCCTGCGCCCGTGGCGCTGCGTCATATCGTGGGGCATTTCGTGCCGGATGTGGTCTTCGATGCCTTTGACAAGATCGTGCCGGGTGTCGTGCCTGCCGAGGGGGCCGGGTGTCTGTGCAACTTCCAGATGTCACTCAGGCCCCGGACAGACGCTGCCGCCCCGGCGGACGCGCGGCGTGCCGAGGTGCTGACTTTCAACTCCGGCGGCTCAGGTGCCAGGCCGGAACACGACGGGCTGAACGCTACGGCCTTTCCCTCGGGCGTGATGACCATGCCGATCGAGGCGACCGAACACGCAGGCCCGGTGATCATCTGGCGCAAGGAGCTTCGTCCGGATTCAGGTGGCGCCGGCAAAACGCGCGGCGGTCTTGGCCAGTTCATGGAGGTCAGCGCGATGGAGGGCCACGAGTTCGACATGCAGGCCATGTTCGACCGGGGCGACCACCCCGCACGGGGCAGGCGCGGCGGCAAAGATGGGGCTGCAACGACGATCGCGCGGGACGACGGCACCGCGATGCGGGTCAAGGGCAAGCAGTTCGTGCCCCATGGCCGAAAGGTCGTGATGGCCTTTCCGGGGGGCGCGGGCTACGGCGACCCGGCGGATCGCGATCCAGTCCTGGTCAAACGCGATCTTGCGCGCGGCTACATCTCACCAGATGTGGCGATGCAGGTGTACGGGCTTTCCGCCGATGACATTGCGGCGGTCGAGGACGCGGTCACGAAGGGCGAGGTGGTTTGATGGGCGGGCAGGCTCCGAAACACGCAAGCTATGACGTTGTTATCGTTGGTGGCGCGATCATGGGATCCTCTACTGCCTGGTTTCTGACGAACACACCCGATTTCGACGGGCGCGTGCTGGTGGTCGAACGCGATCCGAGCTACCAGATGTGTTCGACGGCCCACACCAACAGTTGTATCCGGCAGCAATTCTCGGATCCCCTGAACGTCAATGTCAGCCAGTTCACAGCCGATTTCGTCAAGAACCTGCGCGAGAATATCGGCGACGACCGGGTTCAGGATGTGGTGATCCAGGACTATGGCTATCTTTACCTTGCCGATAACGAGGGGTTTTCCGAAACGCTGCGCCAGAACCAGAAGATCCAGCGCGAGGCGGGGGCGGAAACCGAGATCCTGACGGCAGATGAGATCAAGGCGAGGTATCCGTTTTACAACCTCGACGACATCATCCTTGGCTCGATCAATCGCAAGGACGAAGGCTATTGGGATGGCGGCACGGTTTTTGACTGGTGGCGGCGGTCGGCCAAGGAGCGTGGCGTGGAGTATATCGCGAACGAAGTCGTCTCGATGACCAAGAACGCCTTGGGCAGCCGTGTGGACAGCGTGACTTTGGCCTCGGGCGAGGTGATCGCCTGCGGCCAGATCGTCAATGCCTCCGGGCCAAGGGCGAACCGCACCGCCGCGATGGCGGGGCTGGAAATCCCGGTCGAGCCGCGCAAGCGGTTTTCCTGGGTCTTCAGCGCGGCAGAGCCGTTGGACCAGGACCTGCCGCTGACGATCAATCCTTCGGGCGTACATGTTCGCCAGGACGGTCCGACCACCTATCTGGCCGGATGCCCCGCCAACCCGGACCCGGCGGTGGCATTCGACGACTTCGCGATGGACTTCGACATCTGGGAAAACCACGTCTGGCCCACCATCGCCGCACGCATCCCCCAGTTCGAATCCCTGAAGGTCATCACCGAATGGGCCGGGCATTATGCCTTTAACACTCTCGATCAGAACGCCATTGTCGGCCCCCACAACGAAGTCCGTAACTTTTTGTTCTTGAACGGTTTTTCAGGACACGGCCTGCAGCAATCACCCGCCATGGGGCGCGGGACGGCGGAGTGGCTGACCTATGGCGAGTTTCGGACACTGGACCTTTCGCCGTTTCAGTATGATCGTATCCCCGCTAACAAACCCATAATCGAAAGAGCGGTGATCTGATGCAGATGGAGAGCAACCCATTCAAGCGGGCCCTGGCGGAGGGCCGGTCGCAGATCGGGCTGTGGGTAACCTTGTCGAGCAACTTTGTCGCCGAGGTGATTTCGCCCGCCGGTTATGACTGGGTGCTTTTGGACATGGAGCATTCGCCGAACGATTATGCGACGATCCTCGGGCAGTTGCAGGCGTTCAGCGGAACCGGCACCACGCCGATTGTGCGCGTCGAATGGAACGATCCCGTGGCGGTCAAGCGGGTGCTGGACCTTGGGGCGCCGGGCCTCTTGTTTCCGATGATCCAATCGGTGGAGGAGGCCGAAAGGGCGGTTGCCGCCACGCGCTATCCGCCGCGCGGCATTCGCGGCGTTGCCGGGTCGACGCGGGCCACCCGGTTCGGACGGCTTGGTGATTACGTCGACCGCGTGGAGGACGAGACCAGCGTCTTGCTTCAGCTTGAAACGCGGGCCGCGGTCGAACAGGCCGAGGCCATCGCGGACGTTGATGGCGTGGACGGGGTTTTCTTCGGCCCCGCCGACATCGCCGCCGACCTTGGGTGCCTGGGAAAACCGATGGATCCGGCAGTCTGGGACCTGATCCGCCCCGCCGCAAAACGGCTGATTGCCAAGGGCGTGCCCGTGGGGACACTGGTGCTGGATGCCGATTTTGCCAGCGAGTTGATCAACGACGGCTTTGCCTTCGTGGCCGTGGGTGTGGACAGCGCGATCCTTGCGCGGGGGGCTGACGCCTTGCTGGCCCAAGTGAAAAACAAGACAAGTTAAGGTTCGAAAGGGAACAGGAAATGAAAAAACTCGTGCTGACGGGCGCTTGTGGCCGCCTTGGGACATGCCTTCGGGAACCCCTGAGCAAGCTTTGCGACGAACTGGTTTCGACCGACATCGAGGCCGCGCCAGACAGCCTTTTCCCGGGTGAGAGCTTCGTGCAGGCCGACCTGGGTGATCTGGACGCGATGGTCGAGATCTCCAAGGGTGCTGACATGATCGTGCATTTCGGGGCCATCGCGGATGAACGACCCTTTGACGTCCTGCTGAAACCGAATTTTCTTGGCGCCTACAACGTCTGGGAGGCGGCGCACATCAACGGCGTGCGCCGGGTTGTCTATGCTTCGTCGATCCATGCGGTCGGGATGCACAAGAAAACCGACTTCATCGGTATCGACGCCCCGTTGAAACCCGATACCTTTTACGGCCTGGCCAAGTGTTTCGCCGAAAATCTGGCCAGCCTTTACTGGGACAAGCGCGGGATCGAAGCGGTCTGCCTGCGTATCCTGTCCTGCGCGGATGTGACCAACCCGCGCGCTGTCGGAAGCTGGCTGAGTTATGACGACCTGGTGCAGCTTGTGGTCCGCGCCATCGACACGCCGATCACTGGTTTCTCGGTGATCTATGGCGTGTCGAACAACGACCGTGCGCCTGTGGATAACTCCAAGGCCCAGCACCTTGGGTATCGGCCAAAGGACAATGCCGAACAATTCGCCGAAAAGATCTTTGCCGAAGCCGGCCCGCTTGACCCGCAAGATCCCGGCAACACCCATCATGGTGGGCCTTTCGCCTTTGTGGAACTGGGCGAAAGCGGCGTGGCCTTCCTGAACCTCAACAAAGACGACTGAAGGCGGGGAGCAAGCTTATGACCAAGGTGGCGCTTATCACCGCAGGCGGAAGTGGAATGGGGGCCGACAGCGCCCGTGCGCTTGCCGAAGCGGGGTTCAAGGTCGGTATCCTGTCCTCTTCTGGCAAAGGGGAGGCGCTGGCCAAGGAATTGTGCGGTGTCGGGGTGACCGGGACCAACCGGTCTGACGGCGACCTGAAAAGGCTGGTTGACGCCGCGATGGCCGAATGGGGGCGCGTCGATGTTCTGGTGAACTCCGCCGGGCACGGGCCACGCGCGCCCGTGCTGGAGTTGAGCGACGAGGATTGGCACGAGGGGATGGAGGTCTATTTCCTGAGTGCCGTCAGACCGACGCGCCTTGTGACGCCGATCATGCAGAAACAGGGCGGGGGCGCGATCATCAATATCTCGACCTTCGCCGCCTTCGAGCCGAACCCTGTTTTCCCGACATCTGGCGTGATGCGGGCGGGGCTTGCCAGTTTCTGCAAGCTGTTCGCGGACAAATACGCCGCCGAAAATATCCGCATGAACAATGTTTTGCCGGGGTTTATCGACAGTCGGCCCGAGAAGGACGAGTTTCGGGCAACGATACCGATGGGGCGTTACGGAAGTTCTAAGACCGAGATCGGTGGGACCGTCGCGTTCCTCGCGTCCGAAGCCGGGGCCTATATCACCGGGCAGAACATCCGCGTCGACGGCGGCATCACACGCTCGGTCTGAGCGTGTACCACAGTCTTTTAGAGAAAAATTGGAGCGGGCGATGAGATTCGAACTCACGACCCTAACCTTGGCAAGGAACGGGGCTTGAATTTAACTATTTAATTTCAATAAGTTAACTAGCACGACTCACCAGAAATCTCAAAAAATAGGCATTACCTAAGGCAGTTTCCGTGCAACTTGCACGAAAATAAATGCTGAGGGTTGGCTCAGAGCGGGCCACACCCACAGCTTCGTGAATGCTGGCCCCTGACGGGGCCAAGATGAAGTCAAAGACTAACAGCCCTAGAATTCGGATGCTTCGCTGACTATATCTTCCGGCAAGCCAAGCTTTAGCCTCAAGGTTTAGTATGGAACATGACAACGATAGCGTCGGAAAAAGCGCGGTAGATGTCGCGAAACTCAACTACGATGTCGGTAGCTCAATGCGATCAATGTCGGAGGCTGTGGAAGCTTTGAAAGCGGCACGACCACAGATACGTGCAGCGGAAGAAGCGGTCAGCAATTTCAAAAACAACAAGATGTTCGAAACGGCAACGCAGATAGCAGAGAACTTCCGAGACACTTTGAAGCCTCTACCTATCGAGTCATTTGTAGAAGCTGCGAATTCCGCACGTCGCGCGACTGACGCTATCAACACTTCTGACCTTTTGGAACGGATGCATAATCTCAAGACGATTGCCGGTGAAGGTTCGACACTTGCGCGAGCGGCGGAGGGGATAGCCAGACAGCAGCGGTCCATTGATGGCCTAATGGCAGAGCGAGAAAGCTACGTTCCTCGGGTGGAACATCTGAGTGTGCCGGAAAACCCGATTATTGAAACGAACCGACGCCTCGCTCGCATTGAAGATCATTTTGAAAACTCGGCGCAAGTAGCAACTGAGCTACAGGCCTCTGCGGCGGAGTTTATTCAGGACTTCAAGAGTGCCGCCGACGAGACAAGTAAGAGCAGTCGCATTGCTATTTGGGTGGCTGTTGCCGCTGTTGTGATAACACTTTGGCAGTCGGTGTCGCCATTCCTGTTTCCTGACCGGGAAGCTGAAGCACTTCGCCGAAGTGTCGAGACGCTAGCGGCAGAGATTGCCACACTTAAGGTTGTTGATAGCGGCGTTGTTCCACCTGTGCAGCACACCACGCGAAACGTGACCGGTCCACGATAAGAGAGCTAGACTAAGAATGAGCCGCCCGTGTCCAAGGTTGGAAGAAATAAACCCTGCCCTTGCGGAAGTGGGAAGAAATTCAAGCGCTGCCACGGCAAGCTGACTAACCCGCTCGAACGCGATGCGATGGCGCTCGCATTCCAAAGACTCGACGCGAGCGAGATTCAGCGAAAACAACAGCAAGGTCTGGGTAAGCCAATAATATCGGACGTGGGTGACGGACACCGACTGGTTGCTGTCGGCAACCGGATGTACTTCTCTGAAAAATGGAGGACGTTTCACGACTTCCTCCGAGATTTTCTAATCGGTACACTTGGCCGTGAATGGTTTAAAGAGCAAATAGACGCAGAAGAAAGCAAGCGCCATACGGTTGTGAATTGGTATATGCAGTCTTTGGAAGATGCGCGTGAGTTGCACGAGCAATCCGAAAATGGGCTGGTGACAGGACCAATGACTGGTGCGCAGAGAGCGTTTCTGAATCTGGCATACAACATTTATCTAATCGCCCATCATTCGGATCCACAAAAGTCTGAAAAGATCGTGGATAGCTTTATTTGGAGGCTAAAGAGTGCACGAAAAGATGATTTTTTAGGTAAGCTATTTGAAACCTATACCTCAGCAGTGTTTCTGAAAGCCGGATTCGAGATCGAATATGAGAATGAGCGTGACGGTCTTGAGAGTCACGTCGAGTTTGTCGCAACATACCCAGAATCCAAAAAGAAGTTTTCAGTCGAGGTGAAAACTCGCAACCCGCAAGCTAGTAAAGACGGTCCCGTTGACGATATCCGAAGACTACGCGTTGGTTCAAAGCTGACTCGCGCTTTGCGAAAGCGTGCAAAGCACATGCGGGTCGTTTTCATCGAAGTTAATGTCCCTGACGTCATCACCGATGGTTACAAGGGAACTTGGATGGAGAGTGCATTGCAGCAAATTTGGGAGGCGGAGAGTTACAGAGACCGCGAAGGGAAACTCTACCCTCCTTCTTACGTCTGCGTGACCAACCATGCGTTTCACAATCATCTGTCGTCTACAAACATCGGGATACAAGCGATTGCAGAAGGTTTTCGCATAGCGAACTTTGGAGTCAGGGCGCAGGTCAATAGACTTCACAAGTATCTTGAAAACCTAGAAGAGCATAAAGAAATACTACAACTCTTCGATTCACTCAAACAGCACAGCACCATTCCGACTACATTTGACGGCGAAATCCCCGAATTTGCTTTTGAAAAAGACGACAAGTTTCCACGGTTAGTTGTTGGAAACCAATATCTGATTCCAGATGGTAAAGGAAACAGTGTTGTTGGCACTTTAAGGCAAGCCATTGTTATGGAGGCGTGGGGCAATGCGCAAGCAATTTACGAGCTAGAAGACGGGCGAAGTGTGCGAGTATCCCATGAGTTGACAGACCGTGAGTGGCGAGCGTGGAAGAGGCACCCTGAAACGTTTTTTGGTAGCTACAAAGAGAAACAGAAAGAGCCAGAAAATTGGATCGAGTTGGCAGAGTTTTTTTACAGGTCTTACAGGCACACTGACAAAGAGCGCTTGTTGGAGTTCATGAAAGATAGCGACAACATCGAACAACTTAGAACGATGACGCAAGATGAACTTGCGGTCTCTTATTGCGAAATGACTGCTTGGTCGATTTGGAGCAGGCGGGATCGGAGGGACGCTGCGGGTAAGGAAGCATAAAGTGTATCCATGGCCGCGTTAGCGGCCTGCCAGTCGTCTGTTTAGCCGTTCTTTGACAAGCTGCGTTGGCCGCTTGCTGCCAATTCGCTTTCGATTTGTGTCTGACTCTTCCGAAATGAATCGGCGTCCGGCGTGTTCACGGTCATGTTGATCGTCTGAATCGTTCCACCGCCCCTCGCCATGAACTCGCTGTTCATCTCGACCGGAATCTTCCGGTTACCGCTAAGAGGAACAACCGCCTCATTGTCATGAAGGATCGCCGGAATGCCGGACGTGTTGGGCGTCCCGACCGCATACGATGGTGCATGACGGAATGCCGACAGAGGGGCGGAGTAACCGGCGTTGATGTTCGCGGGGGCGGATGTGGTGCCGCCGTGCTCGAACCCCAAAAAGCCCCCGATGATATCGGCAATCCCGCCGCCGTCGCTGCCTGCGTCAATGCCGAAGGCATTGAAAATCTCAAGAACGGCGAGTTCAGAGGCAAGGCGCGTCATCGTCGCCAATACCGAACTTGCGAAATCCTCAAACGAAAGTTGACCGGTCATCGCGAATTTTTCGATTGATCCAGCCAAAGAATCGAGCACGTCACGCTCAATAATGTCGCCCGCCTCTTTCATCGTCGGCACGGCTTCAACCCACTGTTGAGTCAATGATTTCAACGCGTCCTCTTGATCCTTAAGGCGCTTGACGCGTCCCCCGCCACCTGCCGCGCGTTCGTTTTCGCGGGCGCGTTCGCGAGCCGCTTCCAACTCGTTTTCTAGTCGAATCTGTTCTTCGAATTGGGCACGGTCGAACCCGATGATTTGGCGTTGAATGAATCCGCCGACGCCGGAACCTGCGCCAGCCTCACGCGCCGCAAATTCCGATTCCGCCTCAAAACGGCGACGGGCGATTTCCGCGTCACGGATTGAGCGGCCTTCGTTCAGGGCTGTAAGCTCCGCGTTCATCGCAGCATTGTTGATTGCGGTGCCGCCGATGTTGGCGAGGGCGCTTCCGATGGCGGAAATTTCCGCGCGGACGCCTGCCATGCGGTTGGCCCAATCATCTGTTTGGGAAGTGTTGCCCGCAATGATTGCATCAAGATCGGACATAAGCTTTCGCGTAGCGTCCGTTTCGTTGGACAGTTCCAGCATTTCGCGGAGTGCTGCCGCAAGTTCGGGCGGAATGCTCCCGGCTTCGATTCCCGACTCATTCAACAGTGCCTTCACTTGTTGAAGGGCCGACACTTGTTCTTCGAACGTTGCCGCCGTCGCCGCTTGTTGCAGTGCAGACTCAAACTCGATAGCGGCGGCACGCGTGAATCCGAAATCGGATTGCAATTTCAGGATGGTGTCTCGGAACTGTCCGCCTGCCGTTGCCGTGGTGATGTAGCCTTTCGACACGTCTTGCAGAACACTTGTCTGTTTTGACAACTGGTCGGTCAATTCCGCCAGTTTCAACGTCGCCTGAAATGCCGCGAAGTCGCGAACGCGAGGCGCGGCGGTGCCATATTCTGCGGCAAGGTCGGACACGCTCATCTTCAAAATGTCGGTGCTTGCCGTCAGCGACGACTGAATGTCGTTGAGAGATTTGAGGCGGTCCTTAAGGGTTTCCGCCTCTTGTCCGGCGGCGAAGAACCATTTCGCGATTGCAGCGCCCGCTGCGACTGAACCAATGGTGATTAGCGACAAAGGATTGATGAGGCTGGTCATACCGGCCAGAAGCGTGCGGAAGACATTGCCGCCGCTCGCCTTCAAGGCGTTCATCTGCGCGGCAAGTTGGCTACCCTGTTGGAGGGCGATCATGCCGACGCTTTGGAATCCCATTTGGCTGGTGATGAGAACGTCGCTGAGTTGGTGACCGACCATCACGCCTTGTTGCGTGGTCGCGGCGCTGCGTTGCATGGCGCTGGCGTATTGATTGGCGGCGGCGCTGGCACCGGAAAGTTGCTGCGCTGCGCGTTGACGTGCATCTGCGGCCTGCGCTGACGAAATGGCGGACAGGCGTTCGGCTTCGGCGATTTCTTCTAGGGCGCGCTCATACGTTTTGGACGCGGCGTACACCGGGTTATACTTCGAACGCAGGCTGTCCAATCGGTCGGCGTGGCTTTGGGCGGCGGTCGCGGCGCGGCGTTGGGTTTGTTCCAAATCGCGCAGTTGTGCTTCGACCTGTTTAAAGTCGTTGCGGGCGACTCGCACATCCAAGGGCGTGGATGCACGCTGCAACTGGCGTTGGAGATCGGTGAGGCTGGCATTGATACGCTCCACGCCGCTGGTGTCGCCGATATCGGTGAGGGCCATGGCAAGCCGGTTCGCTTCGCCGGTTGACGTGCGAAGAGCTTGTGCGGCGCTCAGTGAAGCCCGTGTCGCTGCGTCCTTGAACCGCTTTACGCCTGCGGAGGCCTTGTCGAGATCGACAGATGCGCCTTTGATGGCCTTGGTATCGACGCGAACCTTTGTGCCTTTGCGCAGTTTCGAAAAGGTTCCGTCGGTGTCGCGGTCCAACGTTGCGACTGCGTTCTTGATTGATTGAATCGCGCCGACGAATTCGCGACTGCCAGTTTTCGCGGCGGCGGCGTTGATCTTCAAACGTAATTCGTGGGTTTCAGCCATTTTGGCGGGCCTGTATTTTTGTGGGGGGTGTGGGAAAATTCGGCGCACGCGGGGAAGAAGAGAAAACCGCGTGCGCCGATGCCCACAATTGCAATTCGGCTTGGATCGAATTACCCGCGCATTATACCACGGAAGTGCATCGCCGTCTAATGGGTGCGGGCCATTTGGGCGAGCTAAGTATTGGAGAATTTCGGCGCTAAGAATTGCGAAAATGCGCCGCTATAAATCTGAGAAATGTGCGCGGAGGCTATGGGTGAGTTGCAAAATGCTATGCGGGGTCGAAATGTTAGGGATATGGTAAATCTTAATAGTTCATTAATAAAATTTTGGGGCGGGTAAGGCTCTGAAAAGTGGAAAATCGACCTATATGAGGCTACCGGCGGGTGTTTTGGGGGGAGGGACAATCCCCACCTTGGGTCCCTCATTGTTTTCAAATAGAATGTAATTGGACAGACGGTTGGACCGCCTGACGGCGGCGTTCTCTACATTGTTTGTTCACCAGACCAACGGCCTCGCGGACCTCGGGGAGTTTGGTGGTTTGAGGGATGGGAGAGGGGTTTGCGCCGCCGTCAGGCGGGCTGTTCATGTGGTCTTCTTTGATGGTTGAAGCGTGCGTTAGCACGCGTCTTGCAGGCCTTCTATGCGCCGTCTGAGGTTCGCTACAGATGATGGATGCCAGCGCCCGCCACGTGCTGTTTTAATGCCCCGTGCGTTGAGTTGATGCGCTTGGGCGGCAAGGGTTGTGTGACCTTCTGAGGCGATGTGGTTTAACACGTCTGAGAGGTCGAGTGCGCGGGCGTTAGCCCGTTGTGTCATGGCAATGCGAGAGGCCTTGTTACCTTTGCCAGCACGCCGCAAAGCCCTTGCACCGTTGGGGTTTCCTAGCTTCACGCCCCTTGCTTTGGCGGCGGCTAGCGCGGCTTTCGTGTTGCGACTGATGGACTCCCTTTCCTCTTGTGCGACCAGCGCCATAACACCGATTGTCATTGCGTTTGCGGTCGGCATGTCAGCGGCAACGAAGTCCACGCCGCTGTCTCTCAAGGTCAGAAGAAAGGCAGCGTTTCTGGACAGTCGATTGAGGCGGGCAATGACCAGCCGACTGCCGGTAACGCGGGCGTGTTTGAGGGCCTTTTCGAGTTCCGGGCGGTCATTCTTTTTGCCGCTTTCGATCTCAATATATTGCGCTTCGATCTCGCCGCCCTGCGCGTTTGCGAAGGCCAAAATCTCCGCCTGTTGCGCTTCAATACCAAGGCCACTTTGCCCCTGTCGCTGCGTAGAAACACGAATGTATGCGACGATCTTCATTTGTTCCGGTCCTTCCAAATTGGCGTTTCGAGCGTTGCGCCAAATTGTACGTGTCAAATTCCGATTCGTGGAGTCCAATCAATGGTTTAGTCGGAAACAAAGGGTTTCGGAGTACCGCAAAATAGGTCAGCAGCTATGCCATATTTTTTAACCTGCCTTTAACGTTTGAAGGGGCTGGATAGGGCGAATTGCGAACAGGGAAGAAAGGTCGGTAAGAAACGTATTATATTTTTGAGTACGGTCAGAAGTGTATTATTTTTTCTTGCGGCAACTTGCGGCAGGTTTGCGGCAACCCGAAACACCCCAAAAAACGCGATTTATAACTGTTGCGGCAACTGCGGCACTTTCGGCAACTTTTTTCGGGGGTGCCCGCGTAATTCTTGCGGAGGGGGTGAATGCATGTGCCTTTTTAAAAGAACACTATATACTTGTTGCCGAAAGTGCCGCAGTTGCCGCATAACTGAAAAACGACGATTTTCGGCCAAAAAAAGTTGCCGCAAAGTTGCCGCAAGTTGCCGCAAATCATGAAAACGGGTGGAAACGTTAATTATACATTAACAGAACCACGGACCCACGACAGAAGATTGAAAGGCGACGGCTAACGCCGTCCAGCACCTAAATTCCAATCTCACCACGCTTGAGCCTCAGATTGCGGATATTCTTGCCAACAACTTCGTCGTCAACCGTCAGAGACGCCACATGCGCGGGCAACGTGGTGAAGGCGGCTTGTGAACCGGAACTTGCCTCCAGCACACCCTTCTCATCCAGCGCTTTCACTAGCGCAGACCGTTTCCCAAAGCTACCCGGAATTTGAAGCGTCTCAAGCTGCTTCCAGTCGAGATAAATCCTATCATGTGTATACCAGCCGATAACGCGCCCTCGCGCATCGTGGTTATTGTGGTAGATGCCTTGTTCGGCCTCCCTGTCTTCTTCACCAGCACGCAAAATGGTGCGATCCATCTCGCTGGCAAGCCAAGACTTGAAGGATTCAAAGAGTGACTCACTGCCGTTCGCAGAAGCGGCTTCGTCAGACGACAGGAAGGCCTCCCAGCAAGCTTTTACAGCGCCGCTCACGCGGCGTCGGGCATCTTCTTTGTCTTTACCAATCAAACCGGCTTCAATCGCCAGTTCGCCCGCCTTCTGTGCGACCGCAAACGGACGCGCCGCTCGCCGGATGCCCGGTGACTTGCCGTTGGCAAGTTCGGCGACAATCGCGTTCACGTCTTTCTCAAGCTGGTCCGGGTCGTGAAACACGCCAGAGTCCCGCAGGTATTGAACGAAGGCCCGTCCGGCGTGCCCGTAGTTCTTCCGACACGCTTCCAGTTTGGCGATCTCTTCCGGGGTGCGGGCCTTACCGCCGCCAACGTCCACGTCCGGGAACCGCACCGCCATGCCGCCCCGGTAAGGGATGCCTGCGGCTTCGATTTCCTGCTTGATGTTTGTCTCGGAAGACAGAACGACAAACGGTCGAAACTCAACCGTGCGCGAGAGGCCCGGTCCCGGACCGCTCTTCCGCGCCTTTCCGCGTCCGGTATGCAGAACAAACAAGAGCGGGGCCAATTGGCGTTTGTCGGTAACCGCGCCAAGTTCGTCCATCATGAGACAGGTACCAGATCCATAGGTGGCAAGGTCTTCGTACGCGTTCGGCGTTGAAGACGCGGTCCAGAAGACACCCTTGCCGTCTTTCGGATTGCCCCAAATGGCCGCTCCGACTTCTTCGCCAATGCTTTTACCCTTTGAGGTTTCACCAGACAGAACGAGGCCGATAGGTTGCCATTCCATGATGTCGAGAAGGACACCGGCAAAGCCTCCGCAGATTGTGGTTGCCCAGTATGGGTTACCTTCTGACATTGAGAGGGCTGCGTTAGCAGCACCCTTCCAGCCTTCAAGGTCTCCCCGAGTGTCTTTGTCGATCAACGTCGCAGTTTCGTGGAGACGCGCCACATCGGTTCCAATGACTTCACCCGTGGGCAACATGAAACTGTCGCCGTGTTTGCCGGGCCTGTGGAGCGTGGGAACCAGTCGCTTTGGTGCCATTCGCCGGAAGAGATTCAACAGCCGCTCATTGGCCTTCGTGGTGCCGCCTTCCATTTGAAGACCACGGTCCGCCAACACTCGGATCACGTCGCGCCCATCTGCATAAAGCGCCGCACGCTCAAGCGTCAGTTCCACACGGACGCCATTTTCGTTCACGAATGAAATGATGCGTCCTGCGCCTGTCTCAGCGTTCGTGTCGGCGGTTCGCCCAACCACATCGAAACGGCCACAGACCGGGATTTTGATCGTTTCGTCACCATCAGATTCTTCAAAGAAGATCATGTCTTTTCCGGCGACATATCCGGCGGGAAGCCAGTCGTCTGTTGATTCAAACCTTTCGAGATTGTTCAGCGGGTCGTTTTCGTCACTGCCATCAAAGGCGCTGTCGTCCGGCGGCAAGACAAACGCATCATCAAACAGAACCTCTTCCGGGAACCATTCGTCTTCAAGCATCTGTTGAAGAAACTCAAGCTTGTGTCGCCCGGCACAAGAATCGTGGCGACAAAAAACAGTCCAATATCCCTCACTGTTGGCATCCGGGTTCATCGCCATTGTGGCGGTGCCGCCACCGGTCGAATGCATGTGTTCAAAAGGACATTCGATATGAACGGTTCCGACTTTTTCTCCGCCTGCGGTGCGGAGTTTGTCGTCGCAGTGAGTTTCAAGAACGTCCGCAATCAGGAAGCGGTCTTTGGTTTGCTTATGCCAATCGTTGAGGCTCCGCCCCGACTTCGGCATTGTGTATCGATCAACCGACCCCATGCTTTCGGTGCCCGCCTCAAACGGATCACCCGGCGCGCGGCGGGCTTTGACGTACTTGTCTTTGGAGTACGGCTTGATGTCGTCGATGTGGAGAGGCTTGCCTTGAATGATCGCGCTAAACCACTCCGCGCCTTCCGGGTGGCGGGGAGTATAGAAAAGCCGATTGATGTCACAAGACGCGGTGTCGAACTCACATTCCAGCATGTTCACGCAAACGCCGCAGACAATATCCGCCCATTTCTCTTTATACTGCGTCATACTCGGGGCGAGGTCCGACAACTCCACAGGCGCTGCCAACGGAATGATGACGCGAAATTTCTCGACCGGCGGCGTACTGATAAGGACGTGCAATCCATCCTTAGTGTGGTGCTTCGCGTCGATGATTTCGATTTGATCGATGAATTCCCGGTCGAGATTTTTCCCACTGTACAGACGCAAGTATTCCTTAACCTGCATAGTAGTGGGGGCAGCCTCAAGGTGCATCTTCCGTACGATGTCCTCCGTCTTAAGAAGCATCGTGTCTTTCAAGTGGCTGTGCGTCGTGTAAAGAACCGAGAAAATCCCGTGTTCAACCAACTTGCCTTTCACATGTTCAAGTTGGTTGCCTGTATCGATGTCGATTCCGATAGCATACATCGTTTTCGTAGCACGGTCGGTACGTTCCCCGTCGATATTATCAGACGGAACGATGGACGCGCCTTCCTTGGTCGCGTTCACCGGGTGATGCAACAGTCCCCAGTCTGCTTCGTTTGCGCCGCCGCGAAGCCAATCGAAAAATGACATCTCGACCCGCTTCCACTTACCCGCCTTCGTGCTGCGGCGCAGATCGCCGGGATAAACGTCGCCGGTCATAAAGACGGTCGGACGCTCAAGCGCCGCCGCCATGTCTGGGTGATCTTCGCCGAGAACTTCGGCAGCGTACATTTTTTCGGGTTCGACTTCGATAACCGGAAAGTCGACGGATTCGTGACTTTTGTTCAAGGTGTGGGCCTCATCGTTAACTGCCTGTTAAGCCATTTCGCCTAACCTGCATGGGTGTTTGAAATCAGCCTGTCGCCCTTTCTCATCGGGGCGGCAGGCATTTTTTTGTCTAGCTCAATGATGTTAACTAAGCGCTAACGAACCGATCTAGGTATCTGATTTAAAAAAAGAAATTTACCGCCACCTAACATTTGAGCGTACGGCGAGTTAGCTTTTCAGAAACCTTCGCCAACGCCCAACCAGTCGTAAAATGCGTCACCGCCTCGCCGCTGGTTAGGCCCCCTCCCATCCGCGTGGGACGGGAAGTCGGTATCCATCAGATACTCCACCCAAAATTCGATTTCGCTTTCAGGCCACCCGGCGAAGTGCTGTCGCAACCATGCGGTTAGTTTCACCGGCAAATCGCGGTCGGCGCGGTCGAAATTGAAAGGTGAAACGCGGGCGCTTGTCAGCGTAACTCGGTCCGGCAATAGCAGAGTCTTACAACCGGTATCGGTCAAATGTTCGATGGCGATTCTCTCGGTCATCCGGCACTCCACAAGTCAGTTTGAAGCGGCACATCCAAGGGCATGTCGTCGCCCAAAACAGCGCGGTAAAGAACGGCACGAAGATCAGACAAGTTCTCATACGGACGCCCCCAACCATCAGGGGCCAGAAGCACGCAGGAACCGCCCTCGACGGGCGGTGGCAGGGATGAAACGGGCGCACCGTCCGGCGTGCGAAAAGTGCCGTTTTGCCAGTAAAAAAGTTGAGTCAATTTTGTTCCCCCCAGTCGTCAGAAAAGGAAAGAAGGACGGGATGTTTGAATTCATCTGCGCCATCGTCCCGCCACGCGCCATCGTCATCGACGTATGCGCCGACAAGCTTGCAGGCGGTCAGAGCGAGAGTGTAATCGCCCACACCCCGCGCGAGTGCTTTCACGTCATAAATCGCAGGTTCCCCTTCCTCGCAGACGGAGTCGCGATACAGAAGGACGCGGACAGCCAAATTGAATGCTTCGTGAAGCCCGAAGTTCCAATCAGCGTTGAACGCGATGCACTCCGCTAGGGCGGCGCGACAGGCTTCCTCAGAAGTGGAGGGACGCCTATCGACCGGTGCGTCAAAAGCTTTCAGGATGGAGAGAAAAATGTGGGATTGTTCAGGTTTACTGAGGTTTGGTGTGAGCATAACTATGGTTCCATTTTGGTGTCTCCTGTGTCGGGGGTCAGAAGGTGGGATTGCGCCCCCCTGACGGGGGCAGTCGATTGCGCTTCGGGTCACGCAAATTCAATAAACATCCGGGCCATATTCAGGCGCGTTGACAATTGCCAAATACCGTTCCAGATCGCCCTGCCGCAGACACCCACATTCGCAAAGGCCAAACTCGATTGCCGCAAAGGCACGCATCGCGCCTTCAAGCAACTCTTTATCCGGCGTCGGCTCGGGCGGTCGTCGGGCTTCGCCATCTTCGGCGGGCAATTCACGGACATATGAAGAGAGGCGCGTGAGCGCAGCGCTCAGCGCATCCGACGACTCCGCGATTTCACGGATCAAGTCCGCCTGCATAATCGCCGGGGAATTTCGCAACCGGCGTTCG
The DNA here is from genome assembly GCA_965228905.1 of Paracoccaceae bacterium. Lineage (GTDB taxonomy): Bacteria > Pseudomonadota > Alphaproteobacteria > Rhodobacterales > Rhodobacteraceae > CALKXV01. Next base: position 394,931 of record CBDDII010000002.1, read on the forward strand.
AGTGAATCAAGCCTATGCTTTTCACGGCGAACAACGCCGACCAAACTTTTGACTGCGTATTCCATCATTTACATTCACAAATCGGGATTAACTTGATCGGACAACTGGCAACACGCTTTTCAACGTGCCCTACTTTCTCATGTAGGCGGCGCGACCTCCCCGCCGAAACTGTGAGAATTCGGTTGATCCGTGTCGTCAATGAATCTTCGCCAATTGATTTCGCATATTCGGCGATTGAGGAAAGACGCTCGGTCGTCTGTTCCATTAAATCCGAAATGTATTCGCGTGAAATTTCTTCGGGCTGTTCATTCTCCGCGCGTTCCCTTTTTAGGAACGCGACACGCTCCAAGATTTGCGGATTCCGAGACAATAGGCGAGACGCCGAAACTTGACGCCCCGCTGTCTCTGGCGCAGGCCCGCCGGGGGAGGTCAAACAGTACGCCCGAGTTTGCGAGGCACCATCTGCCATCAGGCCCGCCATGGCCTCATGGCGCGGGTTCTCAAGAGGCGCTGAGCCGTCCTGAGTCATGCCCGAATGCTCTTCCGCGCAAGAGATCGCAAGACCGCCTCAGCTTCGGAGTCAAAGGCTCGCACCGTGCTGCGCAGGAACGCAACAGTTGGTTCAATCTCGTAGCCTTTCATGCTGCGCTCTGTGGACGACGACGCCACACGCGCCGTCTGGATTTGGGGATCACAGACTTTGAAAAACTTGCGAAAAGTCTGGATCGGGAGGCGCAGGGAAGTCGCCATATCATGGTGCGTAACGTACCGCATTAGAAAGACAAACCGGCCTTACGCGCCTCAGCGAGCTTTGCTGCGCCAGACAGCGGAAGCGCGTTGATGCGGGCGACTTCCTTAGCCTGCTCTTCCACCGTCAACCGTGTCGGTTCTTCGCGCTTCTCCAACCCCAGTTCGCGCGAGCGTGCCATGCGCTCAGTAGGGCTGAGTCCGTCAAACTCTGCGGCGACAGCTTCCGCCGCATCTTCGCTTTCGATTTTGGCCTTGATCTCTGCCAATTCAGTTGCGCGGCGGAGTTGCGGCAAGTTGGCAAGCGCTTCTGGTCGCCAGTCCATTTCATCGCCCGTCAGGACTGAGATGCGGACATTTGAAAGCTGCATGACGGCCTCACGGTCCAGCAATTCTCCATACCGCTGATGAATTTCTTCGATTACCTGCGAAGAGATGGTGAGCCACCTTTCTCGCAGAATATCGCTGCTGCTAACAATGTTTTTGAAATTATCTAGGTCCTGCATTTAATTGCCTCGATTTATTATGAGAGTTAAAGACTCCCCCCAATTACGAAAGCACAGGAGATGCAACTTAATTGAGGGGAGGGCGGCAAGCTTTACCGATAATTTCTTTATAAGCAATTTGGGTTAACAAATCAATAATTCGCCCAAAACGGGTCATTCGTATTTTGAGGATTGGAATTGAGTCTTTTGTTAAAAACCGACCGCGTCGCCAAGCGCATCTTGGTGGTCGGGAATGTGGTGACTGTAGACCTTATAAATTGTCTTGAGCGACGTATTCGTCCAACGCGACACGGTGTCCGGGTCGATGCCCCTTTGAAGCATAAGCGTAATCGCTGTGTGTTTCATATTGTGCGGTGTAACACGCTTCTTGATCTTTGCTTCTTCAAGAACATTCCGAAACCCGGCCTTGATATCGTCAATGGGTTCGCCGCGATATGTGATGACATATTCCGAGTGCGCTTTAGGAAGTGTAAGAAGCGTCCACAGTCGAAAGTTTCCGGGGATCGGAATCTTGGGCCTTAGCTTGTTGCCGGAACCGACACCGAAATCAATCCACGTTCCTTCCACATATTCACCAGAAGCCCGTGTTCCAGCCTTCAACGCACCAACGTGAACCTGATCCCACGTCAGAGACAGGACAGCCTCTTTCCGCGCACCAGTTGCAACGGATATCAGCAAGAACAGTTCGACGTGATCGCGTCGGCCTTTGGAGCAACAATCAAGCATGCGCTGCACTTCGTCGCGGGTCAGATATTCATCACGCGGTAGACCGTCGCTGACTTTGATTTTGAACTTGGGTTCGCAGGGCGTCCCATAGGTCTCTTCGACATGAGTCATCGCCGCCCGCAACAATCCAAGTTCTTTCTTGATGGTGGAGTCAGCAATCGGTTTGTTCACCTTGGGTTTCAAAGTCGGGTGGGTTTCCCATCGGTTATGCATCCGCCGCCACACTACATAGTCGTCAATGACGGGCTGCAATATTTGATCTGGGCGAAGGGGACCAAGCTTTTCTTTCGGTCTCATAGTTTGCGAGCGAAGGACTGTATGCTGGTGAGGTGACTTCTCGGCCCGTTTGTCTTCGAGGTATGTTTCAATGATCCAACCAACCGTCAGTGTGCTGGGAGGTTTTATCAGCTTCGCGTCGGCAACGATCTGCGGAAATAAGGCCTCAGCTTCCGCACGGTCCCGCGTGTTGGTTGACCGTCTTCGGGCCGGACGTTTCGGATCATTGATGTCTGTCCATGCGACTTCCCAGATGCCATCCCGTCGCGTTCGAAGCCGAAAATTCTCTGTCAGATTTTGTGGTCTTGCCATGCCAAAACCATAGGTTTCGCATGATTATCATGCAAGTTGCATGAAAACGAAAGGCCTCCCGGTGGGAGGCCCTTGTCGTAACCAACTGATATTGTTTGATTTTATTGGAGCGGGCGATGAGATTCGAACTCACGACCCTAACCTTGGCAAGGTTATGCTCTACCCCTGAGCTACGCCCGCGTCCATTTGGGTGAGCAGGAGGTAATTCCTCTGCGCGGTCACTGCAAGCGAAAAATGCACTTATTTCACCCATTCTTCCGGGGTCGGGTTTTCGGTCAGGGTGCGGGCTATGCTGGCGGCCTGTTCCGGGGGCAGGGTTTCAAGGTGCTGCCGGGCTGCGAAGTTGCCGAAGAGCCGTCCATCGGGGGCCGTGAAGGACCAGTCGACGACTTCAGCGCGGGTGAAGTGTTGGGATGCGCCGGATCCCTGGCCTTCGCGGCGACCGTAGAAAGCGCCAGGAATCCTGCGCGGATCGGTTAACCAGACGAGGGTACCATCGCTGTTTCTGATGCGCAGAACGACCGTGGAGCTGACCGCCGTGTCGCCTTCCGGGATCAGGGCCAGCACATGGTCAAGATGCGTCTGCGCGGCAGCATGCGCTGCCGAAGGGTTCGGGAAAACGCCATTATCGTAGGCACTTGCATGACCCGTTCGGGCCAAGGCGTTTGTGTTGGCCGAGGCGACCAGCACTGCGAATATGGCCAGTCCGGCGAGGCGGGGGCGGGTGGGGTTTGCCTTGGGCATGGGCGTTGAGTAGGGGCCGGGGGTAAGCAAAGCGTTAACCCCGGCCAGAGCCTTACCAGTTGGCCGGAACCGGGTGTTCCGAGAGGGAGGCCGCGATCTGGGCGGCGGTTTCCTTGTCCAGATCGGCCAGCATCACACGGGTGGTGTAGCTGCCGTAAAGCCGCCCATCGGGGCCGCGCAGCATCCAGTCGCGGATCATGGGTTCCGTGAACTCGACCAGGTCGCCCGCCTGAGCGTCCATGTCGCGGGGGCGGTTGGCCAGAAGCCCCTTGAATTCGTTGCCGTCACGTCCGAAGGGGCCGACCCAGATCACCTCGTGCCCGCTGACGCCGTCGATGGTGACCGGAAAAGCGACCTTGACCATCGCGCCTTCGGCTGCAACCCCTTGTTCATCAAGCACATTTGCAAAGAACGTCGGCAGGTGTTTCTGCGCTTCGGACTGGGCGTCGTTCATCGTCATGTCGCCCTGGCCGTACTCGATGACATTGTCGGAACCGGCGGCATTTCCTGAAAAATCCGAGGCGAACCAGCCGAAAGCGGCACAGCCGCCGAAGAAGACCAGCTTGATGAGTTGCGAATTCATGGTGAACCCCTGTTTAAGACACGGTTCACTAAGGCCTTGGAAATGTGGCGAGTTTGGCCCGGTGCGTGGGCTATTCGGGGGCCGGATCGGCGAACTGGATCAGATCCCAACGGTTGCCAAAAGGGTCGCGCCAGACGGCAACGCGGCCGTAGGGCTCAATGCGCGGGGTTTCCTCGAAAGTTACGCCGTTTTCGGACAAGCGTTTGTAATCACGATTGAAATCCAAGGTTTCAAGGAACAGCCAGACGCGCCCGCCACCCTGTGTGCCGATGGTTCTTTCCTGTTCGGGCGTGGCGGCGCGGGCAAGGAGGATGGCGGTTTCGGCACCGGGGGGTGCGACGCGGACCCAGCGTTTGCCACCGCCGAGATCGCTGTCTTCGAGAAGGTCGAAGCCGATGCCGGTGAAGAAGGCGATGGCCGTGTCATAGTCGGGCACGATCAGCGAAACGAGGGCGAGGCGGTGCGGCATTCGGGATCCTTTCCAAGGCTTGATGCAAGTCTGGCGCAGGCTGCCAGGGCATGAAAGATGAACCTGCCGTTCGTTGCCGGATCGCCGAAAATCCAACGTCGGTATTACGTCGGTATCGCGTCGGTATTGCGTCGGTATGACGTCGGTGCCCGAATTGGCGCGGATCGGGATGCAGGAAATGCCGGGGCGGCGTTAGGGGGTGTTAAGGGAGCGTTGATCGGGGCGGTCCGTTGCGGGGGAGGATTGGCGGTGGTGGAGTGGGGGCATCGGTCGCTGTGGGAACTGGACTTCTGCTTTGTGCCCATTACGACGGCCTCCCCCTCGATCCCCCACCGAAACGGAGGGGGAGGCGGCACCTTTGAGGTCAGCGCCTCCCCTCTCCCACCGGGAGAGGGGAGGTCCGCTTCGTCTCGCGTAGCTGGCACGGCTTGGCGAGAAGGTCGGGAACGTCCCCTGGACCCGGCCGTCACTCCAACTCGACCAGCAAATCCTTCGCGTCGATCTGGGCGCCCGGTGTCACATGCACCGCTTTCACTTTGGCGTCGCGGTCGGCGTGGATGCCGGTTTCCATCTTCATCGCTTCGATGGTCACCAGAAGATCGCCCGCCTTGATCTCGGCACCGTCCTGCACGGCGACGGTGGCGATGACGCCGGGCATGGGGGCGCCGATGTGGTTTTCGTTGCCGGGGTCGGCCTTGGCACGCGCGGCGGCGGCACCCGAGACCGAGCGGTCCGGCACGCGGATCTGGCGGGGCTGGCCGTTCAACTCGAAGAAGACCTTGACCTCGCCCTCTTCGTTGGTGTCCGAGATCGCCTGCATCCGGATTTCAAGGGTCACGCCCGGGTCGATCTCGACCGAGATCTCCTGGCTTGGTTTCATGCCGTAGAAATAGGTGTGGGTCGGCAGGGTGCGCACGGGGCCGTAGGTGGCGTGGCGCTCAAGATAATCCTCGAAAACCTTGGGGTACATCATGTATCCCATCAGGTCTTCGTCGTCGATGTCCTGGTCGAACTTCTGGGCAAGGCTCGTGCGTTCCTTTTCAAGGTCGGCGGCTTTTAGAAGCGAGCCGGGGCGCACGGTTATCGGTTCCTCGTCTTTCAGCACCTTCTTGACGATGGCGGGCGGGAAGCCGCCGGGGGCCTGGCCAACATGGCCTTTCATCAGGGTGATGACGCTGTCGGGGAATGAGAAATCGGTTTCCGGTTTCAAAAGCTCTTCGGTGGTCATGCCCTGGCTGACCAGCATGAGGGCAAGGTCGCCGACGGTCTTGGCGATTGGGGTCACCTTGATGACGTCGCCGAACATCTGGTTGACGTCGGCATAGGCGCGGGCGACTTCGTGCCAGCGTTCTTCGAGGCCCATGGAACGGGCCTGGGCCTTGAGGTTGGTGAACTGGCCGCCGGGCATTTCGTGGAGGTAGACCTCGGACGATGGCGACTGCATCCCGGATTCGAAGGCGACGTAGTGGGTGCGAACCGCCTCCCAGTAGTTCGAGATCTCGCGGATGGCCGAGATGTCGAGGCCGGTGTCGCGGTCTTCGCCCTTGAGGGATTCGACGACTGTGCCGACGGTGGCTTGCGAGGTGTTGCCGGAGAGCGCGTCCATCGCGCAGTCGACGGCGTCGACGCCCGCCTCGGCGGCGGCGAGGATCGAGGCGCAGGCGATGCCGGCGGTGTCGTGGGTGTGGAAGTGGACGGGCAGGCCGGTTTCTTCCTTCAGCGCCTTCACCAGCACCTTGGCGGCTTTCGGTTTGACGAGGCCGCCCATGTCTTTCAGGCCAAGGACGTGTGTGCCGGCCTTTTGCAGTTCCTTGGCCATGTCGACGTAGTATTTCAGGTCGTATTTGGCCCGGTTCGGATCGTGGATGTCGCCGGTGTAGCAGATCGCGCCTTCGAGGAGCTTGCCGCTTTCAAGGACGGCATCCATCGAGACGCGCATGTTCTCGGTCCAGTTCAGGGGATCGAAGACGCGGAAGACGTCGACGCCGGTTTCGGCGGCCTGTTTGACGAAGCCCTGGACCACGTTGTCGGGGTAATTGGTGTAGCCGACGCCGTTCGATCCGCGCAGTAGCATCTGGGTCATCAGGTTGGGCATGGCGCGGCGGAGGTCGCGCAGTCGTTGCCAGGGGCATTCCTGAAGGAACCGGTAGGCGACGTCGAATGTGGCCCCGCCCCAGCATTCGACGCTGAAGAGGCCCGGAAGGTTGGCGGCATAGGCGGGGGCGACGTTTATCATGTCGATCGAGCGCATCCGGGTGGCCAGGAGGGACTGCGGCGCGTCGCGCATGGTGGTGTCGGTGATCAGAAGCTGTTTCTGGTCGAGCATCCACTTGGCGACGGCCTCAGGCCCCTTGTCGACCAGGATGTCGCGGACGCCGGGTGCCGGCACCTTGGCGCGAAGATCGGGTGCGGTCGGAATGCGGGCTTCGGCGGGCGGGCGCGGGCGGCCCTTGGTTTCGGGATGGCCGTTGACGGTGACGTCGGCAAGATAGTTCAGGATGCGCGTGGCGCGGTCGCGATTGGCCTTGAATTCGAACAGCTCGGGCGTCTCGTCGATGAACTTGGTGTGGTATTCGTAGTTGAGGAAGGTCGGGTGCTTCAGCAGGTTTTCGACGAAGGCGATGTTCGTTGAAACGCCCCGGATGCGGAATTCACGCAAAGCACGGTCCATCCGGGCGATGGCGGCTTCGGGCGTGGGGGCCCAGGCGGTGACCTTTTCCAGAAGGGAGTCGTAATAGCGGGTGATGACGGCGCCCGAATAGGCGGTGCCGCCGTCCAGCCGGATGCCCATGCCGGTGGCACCCCGATAGGCGGTGATGCGGCCATAGTCGGGGATGAAGTTGTTCGTCGGATCTTCGGTGGTGATGCGGCACTGGATGGCGTGACCATTCAACTGCACGTCGTATTGCGAGGCGGTGCCGGTGGCTTCGACCAGCGATTTGCCCTCGGCGATCTTGATCTGGGCCTGCACGATGTCGATGCCGGTGACCTCTTCGGTCACGGTGTGTTCGACCTGTACGCGGGGGTTCACCTCGATGAAGTAGAATTCGCCCGAATCCATATCCATCAGGAATTCGATGGTTCCGGCGCATTCGTAGTTCACCTGTTCGGCGATCCTTTTGCCCAAGCCGCAGATCTTTTCGCGTTGCGCTTCGGACAGATAGGGCGCGGGGGCGCGTTCGACGACCTTCTGGTTGCGGCGCTGGACGGAACAATCGCGTTCCCAAAGGTGATAGATGTTCCCGTTCTTGTCGCCGAGGATCTGAACCTCGACGTGGCGGGCGCGCTGGATCATCTTTTCAAGATAGCCTTCGCCATTGCCGAAGGCGGCCTCGGCCTCGCGGCGGCCTTCCAGCACTTTTTCTTCAAGCTCGTCTTCGGAAAGGATCGGGCGCATCCCGCGCCCGCCGCCGCCCCAGGAGGCCTTGAGCATCATCGGATAGCCAACCTCGGCGGCCTGTTTCCGAATCTTCTTCATGTCGTCGCCAAGGACTTCGGTCGCCGGGATCACCGGCACGCCGGCCTTGATGGCGACTTTGCGGGCCGAGGCCTTGTCGCCGAGGGCACGCATGGTTTCGGCCTTGGGGCCGATGAAGGTGATGCCGTTCGCGGCGCAGGCTTCGACCAGATCGGGGTTTTCCGACAGAAGGCCATAGCCGGGATGGATGGCATCTGCGCCGCATTGCAGCGCGACGCGAATGATCTCGTCGATTGAAAGATAGGCGGCGACGGGGCCAAGGCCCTTGCCGATCAGGTAGGCCTCGTCCGCCTTGAAGCGGTGCAGGCAAAGTTTGTCCTCTTCTGCATAAACCGCGACGGTGCGTTTTCCCAGTTCGTTCGCGGCCCGCATGACGCGGATGGCGATTTCGCCCCGGTTGGCAATGAGGATTTTCTTGAACTCGGCCATGGTCGCACCTTCTTTTCGCAGTTGCAGAAAATGTTAGCGGTCGCAGGCGTATTGAGCAATGGGGATCTGAGGCGGCAGGCACCGGACGAGGCTGCGCAACCCTGTCGGCTTACGCAGCTTTCAGCGCGGAAAGTTTGGTGCTTTCGGCTCTCAGGTGGTGATCGCGGCGGCGAGGATCTTGCAGGTTTCCTCCAGCGCCCTGACGTGATCCATCATCCAGGGATCGTCTTCGGTCGCAACCTCGCGGGCGGCTTTCGCCGCGGCCCCGATGACATCAAGGGGCAAACGGCCGTGGGCGTCTTTCTGAGACGGGTTGGCCCCCTTTTCGAGCAGCAGGCGCACGACGTCGGGTTTCGGGGCGGCCAGCATGAGCGGGGTGAAACCGGCGAGTTTCTCAGGCTCGAAATCCGGAAGGATCGGGGCGGTGATGTCGCCACCGGCGGCTATGATACCGGCAACGCGCGCCGCATCGCCCTGGATCACGGCGCGGTGGATCGGCATCCAGTTGCTGTGGGGTGTTACGTGGTGCGGATCGACGCGGTGACTTGCCAGAAGCGTCATGAGTTCCACCTCGGATTCCGGCGTCACCGTCTCGGGGTGGTGATAGCCCATGGCCCATGACAGGGCGTTGTCGCCCTGGAAATGGATCACGCGCACGTCGGCACCGGCCTTGATCAGTCGTTCGATCTTTTCGGCGGTGCGACCGGGTGCGTCGAGCGCGGCGAGAAGCGCGGTATGGGCGCTTTCGCCGCTTGGCGTGTTCAGGTCTTCGCCGGATGCGATGAACTGGCCGATGGCACCGGGCGTGCCCTTGGCGATTTCCGCATAGGGGTCGGGCAGGGCCGGTTGCTGATCGCCCTTGAGGCCAAGTGCGGCAATAAGCTCGATCATCTCGGGATCGTTGGCGTCGATGTCTGCAACGTAGTCTTCATCGTCGGCGAACTCGAAATCGTCATCGTCGTTGAAGGCTTCGATGTCTTCGGGCGAGGGAACGCCGGCGATCTTGCTGTGATCCAGAGGCACGCCTGCGTCGATCAACAGCCGGGCGCGTTCCATGTCGCCGACCCAGAGAGCGGCATCGACCTTGTGGGCATGAATGCCGATCTTGGCGTTTTCGCCCATCAGGTTGGCCAGATCCTGCTCGATACCGGGCATGTCGACTCCGGTGGCCTCGACGATGCTGCCAAGGTCGCCGATCAGCGAATCCAGTGCCTGACTGTCGCCCGAAGCGCCAGCTTCGCTGACTTTCTGGACGATGTTCATGATGGCGGCGAGGCCCTGGTCGGGGCTCATCTTGTCGGTGTTTTCGTCGGCCATTCCCGGTCCTTTCTCAGGATATGGGGGAAGGCATTGCCGGAAAATCAGGCGGTTTTAAGGCGTTTCGCGGTCCATCAGGCAGCCGGGCAGGTCGGCAAGCGTGGCAGCGCCGATCTGGCCCATGTTGGTGACCATGTCGGCCTTCAAGAGGTTGATCAGGTGGGGCGGGCCCTTTTCGCCAAGGGCGCCGACCGCGTAGTGGAAGGCCCGGCCAAGCATGACGAAATCGGCCCCGAGCGCCAGGGCGCGCAGGATGTCGAGCCCGCCGGTGATGCCGGAATCGAAGACGATGGGCGTGTCGGGGATCGCGGCCCGGATCGCGGGCAGGCATGAGATCGAGGACGGTCCGCCGTCGAACTGGCGGCCCGAGTGGTTGGAGACCCAGATCGCGTCGACGCCCATTTCGGCAAGGCGTTTCGCGTCTTCGGGTTTCTGCACGCCTTTGACAAGGAAAGGCCCGTCCCAGAGATCGCGCAGTGCCGCGATGTCGTCCCATCCCGGTTGGCCCCGGATGATGTGACCGGCATGGGCCAGCGAGTGGGCCGCACTTGGGTTGGTCTGCGCCCTAGCCGCGTATTCCTCGACCAGTTTGAGGCTGGGGATGCCTTCTTTCAGGGTGCCGAGGGTCCATTGCGGGTGCAGCATCATCGACCAGATCATCGCCAGATTGACCTTTGGCGGAATGGTCAGATTGGCGCGGCGCTGGCGTTCGCGACTGGATTCGAAGGGTGTGTCGACGGTCAGGATCAGGGTGTGAAAGCCGCAGTCCTTTGCGCGTTTCAGCATGTCGGTGCGAAACTCGGGGTTAGACGGCATATACATCTGGAACCAGCCCTGATCGCCGATGTAGGGGGCAAGATTTTCCGGCACCAGCGTTGCGACGGTGGACATGCCATAGGGGATGCCCGCCTTGGCGCAGGCGGCGGCGAGGATTTTCTCGGCCCGGGGCCACATGATGCCCGACATGCCGACCGGAGAGCAGCCGAAAGGTACGGGGTAGTCGCGCCCGAGGAAGCTGGTTTTCAGGTCCGGCTGGAAGCGGCCCTTCAGGATCGCGGGCCAGAAGTGGATGTTGTGGAAGTCGCCCTGGTTGCGGCGGGTCTGGTCTTCGATCCCGGTGGAACTGTCGAGGTATTCGAACACGAAATGGGGCACGCGGCGCTTGGCTTGGGCGCGCAGATCCGAGATCGCCGGGAAGCGGGTGTTGAGGTCCATGCCATGGGATTAAGCGGCTTGCAGGTGGCGTGCAAGCGGCAGATTTCGGTGGCGGGAACAGAGCGCGAACACCCTCTTTATCTTCGCCGATCCGCGCGGTAGGGTTTTGCCCATGAGCAGCATCTTCGAAGAAGACGATTTTCCCGACCGCGTGCCCCTGTCGCAGCAGGCGATGGCGGCGCGGGGTGCGCCTTACCTGGACGGGTTGAACCCCGCGCAGCGCGAGGCGGTCGAGGCGCTGGAAGGCCCGGTCCTGATGCTGGCGGGGGCTGGCACGGGCAAGACCAAGGCGCTGACGACGCGGATTGCGCATCTGTTGAACACCGGGACGGCGCGACCGAACGAGATCCTTGCGGTGACGTTTACCAACAAGGCCGCGCGCGAGATGAAGAACCGCGTGGCCGGTCTGTTGGGGCAGGCGATCGAGGGGATGCCCTGGCTGGGGACGTTCCATTCGGTTTGTGTGAAGCTGCTCAGGCGTCATGCGGAACTGGTGGGGCTGAAGACGAACTTCACCATCCTCGATACCGACGATCAGGTGCGGCTGTTGAAACAATTGATCCTGGCCGAGGGGATCGACGAAAAGCGCTGGCCCGCGCGTCAACTGGCCCATGTGATCGATGGCTGGAAGAACAAGGCGCTGACGCCCGACAAGGTGCCGGTCGCCGATGCAGGCGTGTTCAATCATCGCGGGGTAGAGCTTTATGCCCAGTACCAGGACCGGCTGAAGACGCTGAACGCGGTCGATTTCGGCGACCTGTTGCTGCATATGGTGGTGATTTTCCAGACCCACGCGGACGTGCTGGAGCAGTACCAGCGGTGGTTCCGCTATATCCTTGTGGACGAATACCAGGACACGAACGTCGCGCAGTACATGTGGCTGCGGCTTCTGGCGGCGAAGCACAAGAACATCTGTTGCGTGGGCGACGACGACCAGTCGATTTATGGCTGGCGGGGCGCCGAGGTGGGCAACATCCTGCGGTTCGAAAAGGATTTTCCCGGTGCCAAGGTGGTGCGGTTGGAGCAGAATTACCGCTCGACCCCGCATATCCTGGCCGCCGCTTCGGGGGTGATTGCCGAGAACGCGGGCCGGTTGGGGAAAGAGTTGTTCACCGATGCGCCCGAGGGCGAAAAGGTGCGGCTGATCGGCCATTGGGACGGCGAGGAAGAGGCGCGTTGGATCGGTGAAGAGATCGAGTCGTTGCAGGCCGGCACGCGGGGGATGCGCACCGTCGGTCTGAATGACATGGCGATCCTTGTGCGGGCGTCGCACCAGATGCGCGCGTTTGAGGATCGGTTCCTGTCGATTGGTCTGCCCTATCGTGTCATCGGGGGCCCGCGTTTCTATGAACGGCGCGAAATTCGCGATGCCATGGCCTATTTCCGGCTGGCGGTGTCGCAGGACGACGATCTGGCTTTCGAGCGGATCGTGAACACGCCGAAACGGGGCTTGGGCGAAAAGGCGGTGCAGACCATCCACCGTGCGGCGCGCGACAATGGCGTGTCAATGCTGGAAGGGGCGCGGGTCGTCGTGAACGAAGGATTGGTCGGCGGCAAGGGCGGTAAGAGCCTTGGCGCGTTGGTCGATCATCTGGACGCCTGGAAACGCGATCTGTTCGCCGCCGAGATGCGCAAGGAGGATCTGCGCGCCATTCTGAAGGCGCTGACCGACCCCGACAGCGTGATCGACGAAAGTGACGAGGGCGACGCCCGCGATCTGGCCAAATCGCGCCAGAAGGCAATCGACGAAGCCCGCAAGGAACTGACCCTGTTGGAGCAGGCGCATATCGGGCTGGCGGAACGGATCCTGGAAGAATCCGGCTATATGGAGATGTGGCAGAACGACAAGACGCCCGAGGCACCGGGGCGGCTGGAGAACCTGAAAGAACTGGTCAAGGCACTGGAAAACTTTGATAATCTGCAAGGGTTCCTGGAGCATGTGTCGCTGATCATGGACAACGAAAGCGACGAGAGCGAAGACAAGGTTTCGATCATGACCCTGCACGCGGCCAAGGGGCTGGAGTTTCCCGCCGTGTTCCTGCCGGGTTGGGAAGACGGGCTGTTCCCCTCGCAACGGTCGATGGATGAAAGCGGCTTGAAGGGGTTGGAGGAGGAGCGGCGGCTGGCTTACGTTGGCCTGACGCGGGCCGAGGAAATCGCCTATGTCAGCTTTGCCGGCAACCGGTTGGTGTTCGGGCAATGGCAGTCGCAGTTGCCGTCGCGGTTCATCGACGAAATCCCGCCCGAAACGGTCGAGGTGCTGACCGCGCCCGGTCTTTACGGCGGCGGGCAGGCGGCACCGGCTTCGGACCTGGGGGAGCGGGTGGCGAAGGCGGATGTCTACAACTCGCCGGGCTGGAAGCGCCTTCAGGCCCGCTCGGACCGGCGCGGCGTCGCCCAGCCGAAGGAAGCCCGCAACATGGTGATCGACCTTGATGCGGTGTCGAGCTTTACCGAGGGCGAACGGGTGTTCCACCAGAAGTTCGGCTATGGCGTCGTGACCGGGATCGAGGGCGACAAGCTGGACATCGCCTTCGACAAGGCGGGGGCGAAAAAGGTGGTGGCGAAGTTCGTCACCGGGGCCGAAGCGGCGGGCGACGTGCCGTTTTGACAAAAGGGGCTCTGCCCCTCGCGCCTTCAGCGCTCACCCCGAGGTACTTTAACCGGGGAGAAAGACATTTCGAATTAAATTGTAGTCGCGGTACAGGCAGAGGTGCCGATGACCGCACGGGGAGAAGGCCGTTGCCTTTTCTGGAAAGGGCGCCCGCCCTTGTGGGCGTCCTTTCGCTTTCTTCCCGTTGAACGGACCCTGGGCGCATCGCTGAGAGGTGGAGAAGCTCAATCCGCCCAGTTGCCGCCTTCGAAGACCGGAACACGGTCGCCCGACTGGGTAATGCCATCGATTTTCGTATCCGCCCCGCCAATCATCCAGTCGACGTGGATCAGGCTGGCGTTGCCGCCGCGGGCAGCGATGTCTTCGTCGGTGAGGCCATCGGTGTCTTTCATGCAGTCCTTGTAGCACTGGCCCAAGGCGATGTGGCAGGCGGCGTTTTCGTCGAACAGGGTGTTGTAGAACAGCACACCGCTTTCCGAGATGGGCGAGGCATAGGGAACAAGGGCGACCTCGCCGATGTGGCGGGCGCCCTCGTCAGTGTCGAGGAGTTTCAGAAAGACCTCCTCGCCCCGGCTGGCGCTGGCCTTGGTGATGCGACCATCCTCAAACGTGACGGCGATGTCCTCGATCAGCGTGCCCTGGTGGGCGAGCGGCTTGGTGGCGCGGACGTGGCCGTTGACGCGGGCGCGGTGCGGGGTGCTGAACACCTCTTCGGTCGGGATGTTGGGGTTGCAGGTGATGCCGTTCTTGGCGCGGCTGGCACCCCCCATCCAGAGGTGACCGTCAGCAAGGCCCACGGTCAGGTCGGTGCCGTCGCTTTCGAAGTGGAGGGCGGCGAAATCCTGTTCGTTGAGCCAGTCGCGCCGGGCGGCGAGGTTGGCGTTGTGATCGGCCCAGGCCTGAACCGGGTCAGGCTGGTTCACGCGGGAGGCAGCAAAGATCGCGTCGGCCAGCGCGGCTTGCGCGGCCTCGCCGGACAGGTCGGGATAGACCAGTTCGGCCCAGGCGCGGCCCGGGTAGGCGGCGATGTTCCAGTTGATCTCGAACCCGGCGATCTTTTCCAACGCGGGTTTATAGGCGGCCGCGTTGGCCTTGGCGGCCTGTCCGACCTTTTCGGGGTCTTCCTTGGCCAGCGCCATCGGGTTGTCGGCAGCAATGTGGAGGCGGGCGGCGTTGTTGGCATAGGCTTCGGCCATGCCGCCGTAGAGCCATGCAGGGGCGGCGTCGAAACTGCCGTCGGTGCCATGCTGATAACGGGCACGGGTGATTTCCTCGTCCGAGAGGATCGGGGTCACGAGGCCCGCGCCGGCCTTGTAGGCCTCGACGGTGACGCGGCGCACCAAGGGCAGGGCTTCGGCGGAGGCGGTGATGATCAGGTCCTGGCCGGGGGCGAGGTTGAGGCCGGTGGTGACGATGGTTTTCGCCAGACGGTCGAGAAGGTTCGTGTCGAAGGGGAGGGTTTCGGGCATTTGGCGGCTCCGGTTGTGCTTTGGGGGTTATAGCGCGGATGGAGGCGGGCGGAAGTGGGGGAGGTGGGAGAAATTTCGGGATGTCGGGTTTGCGGAAGAAGCAGACCTTCGCGACCTCGGAACACGAGCCGCGCCAGAGCCTGGCCGCCGGGACGGCCATGCTCTGGCGCGGCGGCTTCGCCTTGATTCCGCGCGGGGGTGCGCGCCGCAACCGATGTCTGCCAAGGGCTCGAACCGGACATGCCGCCCGTTGTGAAGTACGGAACAGGTGGCGCTCCTCCGTCCTTTCCAAGCAACCCAGAACACCACCCAACAAAAAACGCGCCCCGTATCGGGGCGCGTTTCGAATTTCGGTTGTCAGGGCCGTTAAGCGGCGCGCTTGGCGTCCTCGGCAGCGGCCGCTTCGGCGGCGTGGCGGCGTTCGCTTTCCTCGCGCGAGAGGGCGACCGAGGTGCGGACACCCTTGCCCACGAATTCCATAAGGCCCTTCACGACACGTTCGTTCGGGTCGATCCCGGCGCAGCTCAGCACTTCGCGGCCATCGCGCGAGCGGGCCCAGCGGGCGATCTGCTCGGGGCCGTTGCCGTACTTTTTGTCGTCGGCAATGGCGTCATCGAGTGCAGCCAGAACAACGGCTGCGAAAAGCTTCCGCGCGCGATTGCCCTGCTCGTGATTGAATGCCGTGCCGTCCACAAAATCAGCCATGCTTCTTCCTTTTGTTTTTTTGCTCTTACCGCAAGTCGGTGGCGTGCCGACCCTTATGCAGGGATTTGCGCCACTTTTGTTTTTCTATTTTGGAATAGCTGCTATGCGTTTTTTGCATACCGTGCTCTTCCACCCCAGGTTCCCCGTCTTGCCGATGGGGCTAGGCTGGAATATAGGCAGTTCACGTTCTGAATCAACAAAAACATGCGGTTACGTTCATGCCAAAGATCAATGGAAACGAAATTCGGCCCGGAAATGTGCTTGAGCACAACGACGGGTTGTGGGCCGCTGTGAAGGTGGATCACGTGAAGCCCGGCAAGGGCGGGGCCTTTGCGCAGGTCGAGCTGAAGAACCTTCGGAACGGGTCGAAACTGAACGAGCGGTTCCGGTCCGCCGACAAGGTCGAGCGCGTGCGGCTGGAGCAAAAAGACCAGCAATTTCTGTATGAAAGCGACGGTATGCTGGTGTTCATGGATAGCGAGACCTTTGAACAGATCGAGCTTCCTGCCGATATTCTGGGCGAGCGGCGGCCGTTCCTTCAGGACGGGATGACGATCCAGATCGAGTATTACGAGAACGAGGCGCTGAGTGCCGCGCTGCCGCAAAAGGTGACCTGCACGGTGACCGAGACGGAACCGGTTGTGAAAGGTCAGACAGCGGCGAACAGTTTCAAGCCTGCGGTTCTGGACAACGGCGTTCGTGTGATGATTCCCCCCTTTGTTGGCGAAGGCGAGGCGATTGTCGTGAACACGGAAACGATGGAATACACCGAACGCGCCTGAGGCGGGATCCGGCGGTTGGCGCTAACGATTCGGTGGAAACCGCTGATTTCCCGTGTCGTGCAATCGTGACTTGTTCTTAACGCATAGCTGCTATGCGCCCAGAGCCCGTGCTTTTCTGGCCCGGGCAGGTTAGACGCGCCTAATTCATCGCGAACAGGACGATAAATATATGGAACGCGCCCTAGCAGCCGTTTTCGGAGGGGTTTTGTCCTCTGAAAAAGCCAGCGAGGCTCTTACGCCGTCTCGGATCAGGATCGAGCTTCTTTCGGGGCTGACCGTGGCCCTTGCCCTTGTACCCGAGGCTGTCGCCTTTGCCTTTGTCGCGGGTGTCGATCCGCTGGTCGGGCTTTATGCGGCCTTTATCGTGGGGTTGATTACGGCGCTGATCGGCGGGCGGCCGGGCATGATTTCCGGGGCGACCGGGGCCTTGGCCGTTGTCATGGTCAGCCTTGTTGCAAGTCACGGCGTTGAATACCTTTTCGCCACCGTGGTCCTGATGGGGGTGATCCAGATCGCGGCGGGGGTGCTGCGGTTTGGCAAGTTTATCCGCCTGGTGCCGCATCCCGTCATGCTGGGGTTCGTCAACGGGTTGGCCATCGTGATTTTCCTGGCGCAGTTGACACAATTCAAGGTACCCGGCACGGCGGAGGTTTCGGGCCACGGGATGAGCGGGGGCGAATGGCTTTCGGGCGGTTCGCTTTACCTGATGCTAGCGCTGGTGGTGCTGACCATGGCGATTATCTGGATCATGCCGCGTCTGACCAAGATTATCCCCGCGCCCTTGGCGGGGATCGGCATCGTTGCGCTGATCGTGATCCTGTTCGATCTTGACGTGCCGCGCGTGCGAGACATGGCCTCGGTCGCGGGGGGCTTGCCGAGTTTCCATGTGCCGATGGTGCCGCTGAACATGGACACCTTTGAAATCATTCTGCCCTATGCCTTTATCCTTGCGGCCATCGGGCTGATCGAAAGCCTTCTGACCCTGAACCTTGTCGGCGACATGACCGGCAAGCGGGGTGGTGCGTCTCAGGAATGTGTGGCCCAGGGCGTGGCCAATACCGTGACCGGCTTTTTCGGCGGCATGGGCGGCTGCGCGATGATCGGACAATCCATGATCAACGTGAAATCGGGCGGTCGCACGCGGATCGCGGGCATCGCGGCGGCGTTGTTCCTTTTGTTGTTCATTCTGGTCGCCAGCCGGGTGATCGAGTTGATCCCGCTGGCAGCCCTTGTCGGCGTGATGTTCATGGTGGTGATCGGGACGTTTGCCTGGAACTCGCTGATGATCCTGCGGAAAGTGCCCTTGTCGGATGCTTTCGTGATCCTGTTGGTGACGGCGGTGACTGTGGCCTATGACCTTGCGACGGCGGTGTTCGTCGGCGTGATCGTCTCGGCGCTGACCTATGCCTGGAACAACGCGACGCGCATTCACGCCCATGTTCACACCACGCCGGAAGGGGCCAAGGTTTACAAGCTGCAGGGGCCTTTGTTCTTTGGCTCGGCAGACGGGTTTACCGAATTGTTCGACCCGGCGAGCGACCCGAGCGTCGTGATCGTCGATTTCGCCGAAAGCCGGGTGGTCGACCAATCCGCGCTGACCGCGATCGAGTCTGTCGCGTCCAAGTTCGAGGCGGCGGGCAAGCGGTTGCAGTTGCGCCATCTCAGCCGCGATTGCCATTCGCTTTTGACCAAGGCCGGGAGCCTGATCGTCGACAGCGACGACGACCCCGATTACCAGATCGCGGTGGATTACGGTGTCAGGGTTGGTCAGCTTGGCGCTGGTCACTGACTTGTAAGTGACGGATCGAGTTGGCGTAGAATGCCATCATCCGTTCGCGCCCTTTCGCGATGGAGATGCCGTGGTCGCTGTCCTGGATCAGGCGGCGCAGGCGCAGCATCTTCAACGCTTGGGTGACGGCGGCTGAAAGATCGGCCTCGGTCACGTGGATGCGCGCGCCGTTTTCGCGGAGAGCGTTCAGCCGGTGTCCGACCTGATCGGCCAGGGTGGCCTCGGTGAGTGGCGTTTCCGCGTCCTCAAGCGCCCAGGCAATCAGCGGGACGGTCAGAACCGGGATGGTTTGCGACAGGCGCAGGCGGAGTTCTTCGCCGAGGGCCTCGGTCGTGTCCTTGGGGTGTGCCTTGGCAAATTCGCGAAGTGACAGCGGCTCGCCATAAGCGACGGCGGCGTGGCCGAAGCGGTAGAGCCGCCCGCGCAAGCGGTGGACCAGTTGGCGGAAGGCGAAGCGGGCGGAACTTGGCACCGAGGCGCGGAACTTCCGGGTGCCTGCGGCGTCGGCGGCGACAAGCACGCGGTCTTCCAGCACGCGGTCGTAGTTCAGCGCGACGGGTACAAAAACCACGTCGCGCCCCTCGCGGTCGTGGCCGGCGACGATATAGCTGATTAGCCCCAGTTTCAGGGGTTGCAGGCGCCCATCGAGCGACAGGCCGCCCTCGGGGAACACCGCCTGGGTCACGCCGCCTTCGGTGGCCAGTTGCACGTAACGGGCCAGCACCTTGCGGTAGAGCGGGTTCAACGCCCGGCGACGGATGAAGTAGGCGCCCATCGTGCGGATCAGACCGGACAGGGGCCAGATACGCGCCCATTCGCCCACCGCATAGGACAGGGCGGAAGAGGGGGCGACCAGCCAAGTCACCAGAAGGTAATCCATGTTCGAGCGGTGGTTCATCACGAAGACGACCGTGGCGTCGGCGTCGATTTCGGGGAGTTTCGCCTGTTTGCCGTCGCCCACATGGACGTGGAACATCGCATCCGAGACCCATTTCGCGGCACGTGTGCCAAAGCCGAAATAGGCGGTGGCGCTGAAACGAGGCACGATTTCGCGCGCATAGCGTTCGGCCTTTTCGCGGGCGACCTGTTCGGGAACGTTTTGTTCGCGGGCGTGTTCAACGATGGCGCGGGCGACCTCGGTGTCGTGGATCAGGCGCTGGATCATGTCGAAGCGCCGGGCCAGCTTGAACGGCTGGATGGGGCGTTCGAGGCGCTTGTTCAACTCGGCCACGACCCGTTCGGCGCGCTTGCGGAAGAACCAGCGGATGGACGGGCCGATGATCCGTTCAAGGATCGACAGGGCCGCGAAAAGCCCGATCAGAACAAGGACCCAGACCGGGATGGCGACGGTTTCAAACATTGGTGCCAGCCTTGCCTGTCTTGCCGCTCAAGACAAGGGGCCGCTTCTGCGAAAGAGGCGGCCCCGATGCTGGCTTTGGTGTGGTTTTTGGGTTCAGTTGAGGTAGGGCGCGGGGTCCACGCTGTCGAAGCCTTCGCGCACCTCGAAATGCAGGAACGGCGGGGTCGCCGACCGGACGACGGCGATCTTGTCGCCGCGTTTTACCGTGTCGCCCTTTTCGACCTCGACCTCGTCGACGCCCGCATAGACCGTCAGAAGGTTGTTGTCGTGGCGCAGAACAAGGATCGGCACCTGGTCGGTGTCGCGCGTGATGGCGGCGACGGTGCCGCCATCGGCGGCGATCACGCGGGCGCCCGCGTTGGCGGCGATCCCGATGCCTTCGTTGCGGCCTTTTTCGAACGGTCGCACGATCCGGCCCTGAACGGGCATCATGAGCTTGGAGCTGTCGGATGCGACGGTCTGTGTGTCTTGCAACGGTTCGGGCTTGGGTGCGGGTGTTGCGGCGGCGGGTTTCACGTCTTCGGTCGGCAGGGGCCGGGTCGAGGACGGGGGAACCGGTGTGGCCGAACCCGCGCCGGGGGATTCCACGCTGGCAACCTGGATGCTGTCATTCGCCGAAACCGTCGGGATCAGCAGGTATTGTCCGACCCGCAGGTTCAGGTTCGAGCCAAGCCCGTTCCAGTCGGCCAGAGACTCGACCGAGACGCCGTAGCGCCGCGCGATGGAAAAGGCGGTTTCGCCCGAGGCGACGCGGTGGCGGTTGGGCTCGTCGCCCGCAGGAAGGCCGGGTACGCCATCGGCGCGGTCGATGGCGCTTGAGGCGACGTCAATCACGTCAAGCGCGCCGGGCCCGCCGGGGCCGGGTTCGCTGACGCGCCGTGGCAGGGCCAGGATTTCGCCGTCGCGCAAAGGCACGTTCGCCGGGATCGCGTTGTGGCTGGCCAGTTCGTTCGCGGGCAGGCCGATCCGCGAGGCAACGGTCTGAACCGTATCGCCGCGTCGTGCGATCGCCACCTGGTAGCCAGGATAGGAGACCACGCCGCGCGCGTCGGGAACGGGGGCAGAACCGGTGGAGCCCTGTGCTGCGTCCGAGGTGTCGAACTGCCCGGCGGCCCCGCGCAGGTCGAGGTCAAACCCGCCAAGATTGCCAAGCCCGCCGTCGCCACAAGCGCCAAGCGCCAGCGTTCCGGTCAGAATAGCCGCCAGTCGGATCGGGAAAGCCTTTTTTGTCATATGCTCGTTCCTCATCACTGTTTCGCGCCCTTCTTGGTGAGGGTCTTGCGGTAACATCCGGGGTCTTGTCTGCCTGCGCCCGGTAATTTGGCCAATTATAGCACTTATTCCCGGAGCTTCGCCAATAGAAAAAGAGGTTTCTTGCGTCCCGCCCGGGCAATGCCGTTTCTTTGGGCGAAGACTCGCGCGTTCAGTCCTTGCCCATGCCTTCGACAAGGGGGACGAAGCGCACCTGCCGCAACTCGTCATAGTCAAAGCCGGTTTCGGTGCGGGTGACCTTGACCAAGGATTGCACCGCGTCCGACTGGCCGACCGGCACCACCATGATGCCGCCCGGTTTCAACTCGGCCAGCAAGGGGCCGGGGGGGTCTTCGGCGGCGGCGGTGACGATGATGCGGTCGAAGGGGGCCTGTTCGGGATATCCCCGCGTGCCGTCGGTGGCGAGAGCGGTGATGTTGGACAGGCCCAGAAGGTCGAAGACCTCTTGCGCTTCCTGCACCAGCCGTTTGTGCCGGTCGACGGTGTATACGCGACGGGCCAACTGGCTGAGGATTGCCGCCTGATAGCCCGAGCCGGTGCCGATTTCGAGGATCTTGTGGCGCGGTTCGATCTGGAGCGCCTGGGTCATCAGGCCGACGACCGAAGGTTGGCTGATCGTCTGGCCGCAGGCGATGGGAAGCGGCATGTCTTCGTAGGCGCGGTCGGCGAAGATGCCCTTGACGAAAGCGCCCCGGTCGATCTTTTCCATGGCTTCCAGCACGCGGGCGTCCATCACGCCGCGCTGACGCAGGGCGAAGACGAACCGCATCCGCTGTTCGTCGCCGGGGGTCATCCCTCAAGCCTGCTTTTCAGGGTTTCGATGGTGTCATGGGCCGTCAGGTCCGCACGCAGGGGCGTAACCGAGATATATCCGTCGAGGTTGGCGGTGACATCGGTGCCCGGCCCCGTCGGATGGTGCTGCGGGCCACCCTTGATCCAGAGGAACATCCGTCCCGTGGGGGAGTTTTGCGGTTCGACGCCGAAGTTGGTTTCCTTGCGCCAGCCCTGGGTGGTGACCTTGGTGCCCTTCACGTCGCTGGCCGGGACAGGGGGAAAATTGACGTTGTAGAACAAGCGGTAAGCGGTGTCGTCCCAAATGGCGTCTTTCAAAAGGCGTTTGATACAATCAGCGCCATGCGTGGCGGCGGCCTCGAACGGGTCGTCGAGGTTGGCGTTGTCGGGGCCAAAGAACTGCGAAAGGGCGATGGCGGGAATGCCCTGAAGCGCGGCTTCGATGGTGGCGCCGATGGTGCCGGAGTAAAGCACATTCTCGGCGGCGTTGTTGCCCCGGTTCACGCCTGACAGCACCAGGTCGGGGGCGCGATCCTTCATCACTTCGTAAAGCCCGGCAAGCACGCAGTCGGCGGGGTAGCCTTCGGAGGCAAAGCGCCGTTCGCCGAATGCCGACAACAGCGTTGGTCGCGAATAGCTGATGCAATGGCCGACGCCGGATTGTTCAAACGCCGGGGCGACGATCCAGACCTCGCCGCCGGGGCCTGCCACTTCGGCGGCGATGGCTTCGAGGGTTTTCAGGCCGGGGGCGTTGATCCCGTCGTCATTGGTGATGAGAATGCGCATTCCCATCGTTTAGGACAGCCTTGGGGGGCGGGCAAGATGCCCTGGGGTCAGGACAGCCGTGCAAGGATGTCGCTTGCTGCTGCATCGGGGGCGGTGAGCGCCGTTCGATCCTCGCCGGGGAAAAACCGGGCGCGCGTGGCGGTCGGCATCGGGGGCGGCGTTGCGATATGCACCCGCGGGCCGGTCTTTTCGGTTTCACTGGCCCAGCTTTTGGCCAGCGCGATCTGGGCGGCCTTGGTTGCGCCATAGGCGGAAAAGAATTTTTCGCCCCCGCGCGGGTCGTCGAAGAAGATCGCCTGCCCATCCTCGGCAGCGTCGAGAAGTGGCGCGACATAGGCGATGAGGGTGGCCGTGGCGGTGACGTTGGTCTGGAGGCACCTCTCCAGATCCTTGGTGGCAAGATGCGGCGCCGGGGTAAGGGCCGTTGCGTGGATGGCGGTATGCGCCCAGATGTCCACATGCCCCCAGCGGTCGTGGATGCCGCGACAAAGCTCGGCCATGGCCTCGGGTTTCGTGATGTCCATCGGGGCCAGCGTGGCGCTGCCGCCGGCGGCCTTGATAGCGTCGTCCAACTCCTCCAGCCCGCCCACGGTGCGGGCCACGGCCACGATGTGATGGTCGGCGGCGAGGGCGCGTGCCAGCGCCTCACCCAGCCCGCGCGAGGCACCTGTAATCAATGCAATCTTCGTCATGATCTTCCCTTGGCCAATCCGGCGGCGGGGGTCAATGCAGGATCTGTTGCCGAAAGGGGCGTTTTGGCGTATTTTGCGCCGGTACTGCCACTTGGGGAAATGAACGTGTTTCGCGCGTACCTGGTCTTTTGTCTGTGTGTCTGTCTTGGCCTGCCTGCATCGGCGGACCCTTTTTCTTCGAAGGCACAGCGGAAATTGTTCGAACGTCAGTCGGCGATTCTGGATAAACGCGCGGCGCAGCAATATTCGAATTCGATTCGCCTGCAGCCCGATGAAGTGCGTGTTCCCGGTGCGCCCGGATCCGAACGTATCCCGGCCTTTACCCGCAGAACCAACAGCCGGTTCCTGCCTGCCGCACGTGAGGCGGCGCGGCGTCACGGGGTGCCGGAAGACCTTTTCTTGCGGCTGATCACCCAGGAATCCGGCTGGAATTCCACCGCATTGTCGCACAAGGGGGCCATCGGGCTGGCGCAACTGATGCCGGGAACGGCGCGTGTTCTGCGGGTCGATCCCCATGATCCTTTGCAGAATCTGGAAGGCGGCGCGCGTTACCTGGCCGAGCAATACCGGACGTTCCGGTCCTGGCGGCTGGCGCTTGCGGCCTATAATGCGGGCCCGGAAGCGGTGAAGAAGCACGGCGGCATCCCGCCTTACCGCGAGACGCGCGGTTACGTGAAGGCCATCCTGGGGCAGGGGTGAACTTGGCGCTTAGTCTTGCGGTAAGCCTCGCCTTTCGGCATTGAACCCACATGGCAAAGAAAACAAGCGGTCGCGGACAAAGGGATTTGCGCGTGCGGGTGAAAACCGCGCGGGGGCGCAAGGCGTCTTCGACGCGCTGGCTGGAACGGCAGTTGAACGACCCTTACGTGCGCCGCGCCAAGGCCGAAGGCTATCGCGGGCGGGCGGCATTCAAGATTCTGGAGTTGGACGACAAATTCCGATTTCTGGTGCCGGGGGCGCGGGTGGTCGATCTTGGGTCGGCCCCCGGTGGTTGGGCGCAGGTGGCCGTGCGGCGGGTGAACGCGCTTGGCGATCGTCCCGGCAAGGCCGAGGGCCGCGTGCTGGGCGTGGATTTGCAGGAGGTCGAGCCGGTGCCGGGGGCGGAAATCCACGTGCTGGATTTCCTGGAAGAAGGTGCCGACGACAAGATCAAGGACTGGCTGGGCGGTCCTGCGGACGTGGTGATGTCGGACATGGCGGCGGCGTCGTCCGGGCACAAGCAGACCGATCACTTGCGGATCATCGCACTTTGCGAAGCGGCGGCGGAACTGGCGTTCGACGTGCTTGAGGTCGGGGGCACTTTCGTTGCGAAGGTGCTTGCCGGGGGCGCTGAATCCGGGTTGCAAGCGACGCTGAAACAGCGGTTCGACAAGGTGGCGAACGTCAAGCCGCCCGCGAGCCGGTCGGATTCATCGGAGAAGTTCGTCGTGGCCACCGGGTTTCGCGGGTGAGCCACATGAGAGGCCAGCGCGGGGTGAGCGGCCTTCGGCATATGCGTATTTATGAAGCGATGAAGCCCGTTGCAGTGCTGCGGGATATTCCGTAACCCCAGATAAACGAGAGGGGGGAGCCTTTGCGATCTGTCATTTTCATTCCCGCGCGTTACCCGTCGGTGCGGTTTCCCGGCAAGCCTCTCGCCATGCTGAAAGGGGCCGGTGGCGCGGCGAAATCCCTGATCCAGCGATCCTGGGAGGCGGCGATGGCGGTCGATGGCGTCTCGGCGGTGCATATCCTGACCGATGACGACCGGATTGCCGAGGCGGGCCGTGCCTTCGGGGCCGATGTGCTGATGACCAGCGAGCGCCCCCGCAACGGGACCGAGCGTTGTGCCGAGGCGGTTGCCCTGCTGGACGAGGTGCCAGAGGTGATCGTGAACCTGCAAGGTGATGCGCCCCTGACGCCGCCCCACTACGTCGAGGCGCTGTTGTCGGCGATGGCGGATCCGGGCGTGCATATGGCAACCCCCGTTTTGCGGACAGAGGCCGAGCATCTTGAGGCCTTGCAGGCGGACCGGAAAGCGGGCCGGGTCGGGGCAACGACGGCGGTGTTCAACGCCCATGGCGATGCGCTTTACTTTTCGAAAGAGGTTCTGCCCTTTGCGGACCGTGCGCGCGAGATCGGGTTGACGGTGTTTCATCACGTGGGTTGTTACGCCTATCGCCCGGATGCTCTGGCGCAATATTCCGAAATGCCGCAAGGCCCGTTGGAGGGGGCCGAGGGGTTGGAGCAGTTGCGGTTCCTTGAAAACGGTATTCCGGTGCGCTGTGTCGAGGTCGAGGCGCGTGGCCGGGCGTTCTGGGAGTTGAACAACCCCGAGGATATTCCCCTGATCGAGGCCATCATGGCGCGGGAGGGGATCGCATGAGGGATGTTGTCGTCGGCAAGGTGACGTTTTCGCAGAACCGC
This sequence comes from Paracoccaceae bacterium, assembly GCA_965228905.1. Taxonomy (GTDB): domain Bacteria; phylum Pseudomonadota; class Alphaproteobacteria; order Rhodobacterales; family Rhodobacteraceae; genus CALKXV01. The sequence continues at coordinate 420,400 of CBDDII010000002.1, forward strand.
CCGCTGGTTCTGATTTCCGGCCCGTGCCAGTTGGAAACGCTGGATCATGCGCGGATGCTGGCGGAGACCCTTGCTGGCATCTGCGACGGGCTTGGCATCGGTTATGTCTTCAAGGCGAGTTTCGACAAGGCGAACCGGTCGAGCCTGAAAGGCAGGCGCGGTGTGGGGCTGGACGAAGGTTTGACGATCCTGTCGAAGATCGGGGCGGAGTTCGGCTGTCCGGTGCTGACCGATGTGCATGATGCGGGGCAATGCGGTGTTGCAGCCGAGGCGGTGGATATTTTGCAGATCCCCGCCTTTCTGTGTCGTCAGACCGACCTGATGCTGGCCGCTGGCGAGACGGGGGCGGCGATCAACGTCAAGAAGGGGCAGTTCCTGGCCCCCTGGGACGTGGGCAATATCGTCGACAAAATCGCATCGGTCGGGAACGAGCGGGTGATTCTGACCGAACGGGGGGCGAGTTTCGGCTATAACATGCTGGTGTCCGACATGCGCGCCCTGCCGATCATGGCCGAGACCGGCTGTCCCGTGGTGTTCGATGCCACCCATTCGGTGCAATTGCCGGGCGGGCACGGAACGTCATCCGGCGGGCAGGCCGAATTCGTGCCGCCCCTGGCGCGGGCGGCGGTGGCTGTCGGCGTTTCGGCAGTCTTTATCGAAACGCACGAGGAACCGGCGCGCTCGCCATCCGATGGGCCGAACATGGTGCCATTGGCCGAGATGGGGGCCCTGATGACCCGGTTGCGCGACATCGACCGGCTGGTGAAGGGATGAGTGCCGATTTCGTCAGCGCCGCGCTTGAGACGGATAGTCTTGGGTTTCAGGCGCTGCGCGATGCGGTGCCGGCGATGGCCGGTGAAATTGGCGCTGCGCTGGATCTGATCGCCGGGATGGAGGGGCGGTTGATCGTGACCGGCCTTGGCAAGTCGGGGCATATCGGGGCGAAACTGGCGGCGACCTTTGCCTCGACCGGCACGCCCGCCTATTTCCTGCATCCCGCCGAAGCGAGCCATGGCGACCTGGGGATGGTGCAGCCTGACGATGTGATCCTTGCCCTGTCCTGGTCGGGCGAGACGACGGAACTGTCGGATGTGATCGGTTATGCCAAGCGGCGTTCGGTGCCTCTGATCGCGCTGACCGGGGCGGCAGAAAGTACGCTGGCACGGGCGGCGAGCGTCTCGCTGGTTCTGCCCAAGGTGCGCGAGGCCTGCCCGCATAACCTGGCCCCGACGACTTCGACCCTGTTGCAACTGGCGATGGGCGATGCCCTGGCCGTGGCCCTGTTGCAGAAGAAAGGGTTCGGCGCGGAAAGTTTCCACGGGTTCCATCCGGGCGGATCGCTTGGCGCGGCGTTGAAGCATGTCGACGAGGTGATGCACGCGGCCGACGCCCTGCCGCTGGTCGATGTGGAAACACCCGTGATCGCGGCGATTTCGGAGTTGTCGGCCAAGGGGTTCGGCATCGTCGGCGTGACCGAGGGCGGGGCGCTGAAGGGCGTCATCACCGATGGCGATGTGCGGCGTTACCTTGAGCGGAACGCGAGTGCCACCATGCAGGGCGCTTTGCACGAAACGGCGGCGGGGGCGATCATGACGGAGGGGTCCGTCACGCTGAAGCCGACGATGATCGCGGGCGAGGCGCTTTCAATCCTGCAGGGGCGGAGGATCTCGGCGGCCTTTGTTCTTGAGGGCGACGCGCCGGTCGGATTGGTCACGTTGTTGCGGCTGTTGAACCGCGGGGCGGCCTGAGGTTTCTCAGATTTCGTCGCGGGTGGGCGGGTTGGCGCCCGCGCGGCTGACCGTCACGGCGGCGGCGGCGGCCCCAAGTTCCATGGCGGCTGTCAGGTCCGCGTCTGAAATCGCGTGGAGTGCCGATTTTTCCAGAAGTCCGCGTTCGCCCAGACCCGCCAGAAGGCCCGCGTTGAAGGTATCGCCCGCGCCGACGGTATCGACGACCTTGACCTTTTTCGCGGGCACGAAATGCGCGCCTTTTGCGGTATAGGCGGTCACACCTTTTGCACCTTCGGTGACGAAAACCACGCGCGTTCCCTTCGCGACGACCTCCTGGGCAAGCTTTGCCTGGTCGCCCGCGCCCTTGTACCAATGCAGGTCTTCGTCAGAGAATTTCACGAGGTCGGATTTGGCCAGCATCCGGTCAAGACGGGCGCGATAGGTGGATTCGTCCTGGATGAAACTTTCGCGGATGTTGGTGTCGAGCATGGTGACGCGGGTTGCGCCCTCGCGCATCAAAAGCGTTTCCAGCGTGGCGGCGATCGGTTCGACCACCAGGGAAATGCAGCCGAAGAAAAGCGTGGTGATGCTGTCGTCGAGCGTTGGAATATCGGCCTCGGAAATCATCCGGCAGGCGGAGTTTTCGTCGTAGAACAGGTAACTTGCCTGCCCGTCGGTCAGCCGCACGAAGGCCAGCGTCGTGGGGCGGTCGGGGCGGGTGACAAAGCTGGTGTCCACACCCGAGCTTTCCAGCCGTTCCATCAGCATGTCACCGAAGAAATCCGTGGAAATGCCACTGAAGAAGCCGACCGGTTGGCCGAGACGGCCAATGGCGCTGGCGGTGTTGAAGACCGAGCCGCCGACGAAGGGGGCAAAGGCGCTGTCGCCGTCGGTGGTTTCCCGAGGCAGCATGTCGATCAGGGCTTCGCCCGAACAGAGGATCATGGTCTCACTCCCGTTGTTCCGGTGGCTCTAATGACTTGGGGTCGCGCTGACAAGGTTTTGCCCCCGTTTAACCTGCCCCGTAAGTATAGCCCGCGATGGCGGCGAAGATCAGGCCAAGGAGGACGGCAAAGAATATTTTCCATGCCGACCAGGGCCGTTCGCCGATCACCTGCCCGGTCTGGCCATTGACGACAAAGCGGAAGGATTTGCCGCGATAGCGATAGGCGGCGATCCAGACGGGCACGAGGATATGTTTGAACGTCACGTCGCTGACATCCGTGTCGATATGTTCGACGCGCTGCTTGTCGCCACCGATGTCGAAACGCACATCGCGCAGGATCTGGCGGTCCATGATCTGGCGCGCTTCGCCGTGGGCATCGGTCAGTTCGATGGTATAGGCTTCGGACCGGAACCCGGCGAGGTATTCGGGATTGTAGGGCTCAAGCCGCGTTAGATCCCAATGGATCAGGGCAAGGCGGAATTTTTCGGGCAGAGCGGTGGAGGCGACGATCAGAACATCGTCGAAGAAACGGGCAACGCGACCCCGGACCGGGGTCCAGCGCACCTTTGGGACCTGGACGGTCTCGCGTTTTCCGTTGCGTGTGACGGTCCGGGTTTCATAGTAGATGGTGCCGCGCTGGCCGCGATACCTGCTTTTCGTGTCGGCATCGAAGGTCCAGCACGGGGTGTAGACGCCGCTCATCCGGCGGCCCTTGCGGGCGTATTCCATCAACCCGTTCGGTGCGAACCAGAGCGAGCCGAGCCAGCTTGTCATCTTGCCGCGCGCGTCGGATTCTTCCAGTGCAAAGGGGATGACGGCGGCGGGCTTGATCTGGCGCGAGGCGCCCGTGTCGGTGACGACGGGAGTGGCGCAGAACGGGCATTCGGCGGCGTGAACGGATGGGTCGAATTCGAACCGGGCGGCACAGTTCGGGCAGGTCGAAACGCGGTTTTCCTCCATTTCCGCGCTGCCGAGGCCTGCGGAAATGGCGCGTTGGAAATCCTGTTCGCGCACGGCAGAGGCCCGGCTCCATGGCCCGTGGTCAATCGGCTCGGTCGCACCGCAATGGTCGCAGACCAGCCGGTCGTCGCCCGGGTCGAACCGCATGTCGGCACCGCAGGTATCGCAGGGGAAGCGGTGTTCGGTCTGGGCGGGTGTCATCGGCTGCGTACCATACGGGCAAGGGTTCCGTCACGTTTTATCACCCCGTGCCAGAGTGCTGCCGCGACATGGCCGAGGATCAGGATCATGAAAAGCGGAGCCAGGGTTTCATGGGCGTCGTGCAGGCTGCGCAGGCCGCCGTACCAGATAGCGGCGCCGGTCGCGGGAACCGCGATCATCAGCCCGTAAAGCGCCCAATGGCCCAGTGTGGCGGCGGCCTGGACGATGGGCGTGCCTTTCGGATCCGGAGCGCCCAGGCGGAGCCGCACCGCAAGCCGCCAAAGCGCGACGGCAAGAAGGAGGCTGCCCGCGATGGTATGGAGCGTCGCGGTTTCAAAGCCCGAAAGGCCCTGATCCACGCGGGCGCGCAGGGCCTTGCCCATATCGTCAGAGGTGAACCAGGCAAGGGTCACCAGGCCGGCGACGCTCCAGTGAAGCGCGATCTGTTGGCGGGTGTAGTGGCTGGCCATTGTGGATTCCTGTTCCGGGGGTCTCCCTTGAACGGGCGGGCCTCAGCTTTCCGGCGGTGGCGGCGGCATTACAGTGAACAATTCGGCAAGCTCGGTATCCTCGGCGTGTTGCCAGCCGTCTTGTCCGGGCGTCCAGACGTGGGTTTCGCGCTCCAGCGTGCCGTCGGCGACCATCTTGCCAAGGTCAGCCTTGGAGAACGGGCCCGAAGTCTTGCCGTTCTTGGCGACGTGCCAGACGTGTTCGACCGGCGGGGGCGGCGGAACGGGGACGGCGGGCGCGGCACCCCAGGGGCCTGCGCCTCCGGCCATCTGCATGCCCATGCCGGCACCCATTCCCATGCCCATGGCCTGGCCCGCGGCTGATCCCGGCTGATCCAGGCTTTCGGCGGCCTTGTAGCGGAAGTGTTCTTCCAGCGATCCGGTCAACCCGCGCGAGGTGCGTTCGTCCAGCGCCTTTTCGACAGCCGGGGGAAGCGAAATGTTTTCGATGTAAAGCTCGGGCAGGGTCAGGCCATAGCCTGCGATGGTGTCCGATATGCGTTCGGCGACCAGCTTGCCCAGATCGGCGGTATTGGCGGCCATGTCCAGCACCGGGATGCCCGAACCGGCGATCTGGCGCGAGAATTCCTGAACGATGATGTTGCGGATCTGATAGCTGATCTCGTCCATCGTGAATTCGCCATCGGTGCCGACGATTTCCAACAGGAACTTTGCCGGATCGCTGACCTTGACCGTGTAGGTGCCGAAAGCGCGCAGGCGGGTCGGCCCGAATTCAGGGTCGCGCAGCATGATCGGGTTCTTGGTGCCCCACTTCAGGTCTGTGAAGCGCCGGGTCGAAACGAAATAGACTTCGGACTTGAAGGGCGACTTGAATCCATGATCCCAGTGCTGAAGCGTTGTCAGGATCGGCATGTTGTTGGTCTCAAGCATGTAGAGACCGGGCATGAAGGTATCGGCCAACTGCCCTTCGTGGACAAAGACGGCGGCCTGGCCTTCGCGCACGGTCAGCTTGGCGCCGTATTTGATTTCGTGATCCTCGCGCTCGAAGCGCCAGACCATGGTGTCGCGGGTGTCATCCGTCCAGTGGATGACGTCGATGAATTCGCCGGTGAGGAAATCAAGAATACCCATGGTCTCTCCTTTTGAACACGTAACCGTTTTCTGACGCAGAAAACGGTTCGGAAAAAGACGCTTTTTCCGCACCCGGGATGGGGTGCGATTTCTGCGTCAGAAATCGGTGCAAAGAATGCGTCATTCTTTGCCTCCTCAGAACCCGCGCGCGGTCAGATCGCGCGCCAGCGTCGTGACTACCGGCACGGCGCTTTTCGCGTCCATCCCCGGTCTCAGCCTTACATCATAGAGCATCTGCAACAGCTTTTCGTCCATTCCCGTAAGCCGCGCGAATTCGTCGTCGTCGTTGAAGATCGAAGGCCGGGCCTTGCCGCTGTCGTTGGCCAGCCCCAGCCCTTGCGCGATTTCTTCGTGAATGCAGGACAGGCGCAGGATGGGGGGCAGTTCGGCGCGGATAACGGCGACGGCACGGGTGATTTCGCCGTCATTTTTCGAATCCGACGAGATCATGATGCAATAATTCTCGCGGGCCAGATCCTGAACCAAGTCGATTTCGCGCTGCCGGATCGAGGGGACAAGGCGGCTGAGCAGGGGGCCGATGACGCGGCGTTCTTCCTCGCTGACGAAGACCACCTGGAAATTGCCGCCCTGTTCAACGTGCTGGATCGGGTGCTGTGTGGCACGTTGCAGGCGCTCGGCGTAGCGTTTGACAGTGGCGCGGTCGTCGGCGCGTTGCATGTCCGGCACGCTGGCCCCGAAGACGGGTTCGATCCGCACCGGGCCGTTCCAGCGGTGCAGCACGCTGGCGCTTTCGCTTTGGACAAGGGCGCTGCCCCGGTCGGAAAACTCGCGCGCAAAGGCGATGGCAGAGAAGGCTTTGGCAAGCCGGTCGGCGTCATATGGCGTGTCCGGCCCGCCGCCGTCGGTGCGCAACAGCCCGCGCGTGCGGTGCCCCGCTTCGACCCGCGCGTAATAGGCCGCCAGGGCAAGGCTTTCGGCCGATGGCGGCACCGGGTCGATCACGACAGGCGCCGCTTTCGCACCGGGTTCGGTGCGAAAGCCGTCCAACTGATCGCAGCCCATCATCACAAGGCCAATCGTTGCCAGAGCCAGTGCGTTGCGCATCGTCCCTCAGGCAGGCACGCTTTCGCCGGTGTTGGTGCCGACGCCGTCCTTGCGAGCCTTGGCCGAGGCGAGTGTTTCCTTCAGCTCCTGCTCCATTTTCTGGAGTTCCTCTTCGGCGGCGGCACGCTTGGCCTTGCCTTCGTCGGCGATCTGTAGGCTTTCCTCGATCGTGGCGATGAGATCGGAATTGGCCTTCTTCACTGCCTCGATGTCGAAGACGCCGCGCTCCATTTCCTCGCGGATTTTCTTGTTGGCCTGGCGCAGGTTCTCGGCGTTCTTGGTCAAAAGCTCGTTGGTCAGGTCATTGGCGTCGCGCACCGCGTCGGCGGCTTCCGACGACCGCTGGATGGTCACGGCCTGGGCCAGTTGGGTTTCCCAAAGCGGAACGGTGTTGACCAGGGTCGAGTTGATCTTGGTGACCAGCGACTTGTCGTTTTCCTGCACAAGACGGATCGAGGGCAAGGACTGCATCGTCACCTGGCGCGTCAGTTTCAGGTCGTGCACCCGGCGTTCCAGATCGTCGCGGGCGGCGCGCAGGTCGCGCAGTTCCTGCGCGGCCATGACGCCCTGTTCCTCGGGCGCGTCGGCAACGGCCTGTTCCTTGGCCGGGATGTCGACGGTATCCAGTCGGTTCAGCTTTTCCTCGCCTGCGGCGATATAAAGCGCGAGTTCGTCGTAGAAATTCAGCGTCTTGTCGTAAAGCTGATCCAGCGACTTGATGTCCTTCAAGAGCTTGTGCTCGTGGTGTTCGAGGTTGGCCGTCACCTTGTCGATCTGGCCCTGCACCTCTTCGTAGCGGGCAAGGAAGTTGTGGGCAGGCGCGGCCTTGCCCAACAGCCATTCCCACCACGAGCGTTTCCGGCGCACGTCCAGTTCGGAAACCGAGAACCCCCGGATCGTCGAAACGATGTCGCGCAGGCTGTCGCCCGCAGGTCCGACATCCTTGTTCTTGACGTCGGCCAGCATGGCTTGGCTGATTTCCTGAAGTTCGACCTGTGCGGACGAACCGAAGGACACGATGGAATTCGTATCGCTCATGTCGATCTCACCGATGCGCTTTTCGATCTCTTCGCTGGTCGGTGCGTCGGCCGAGGAAAGCGCCACCACCTCTTCGGCGGCGGCGGGAACGGGCAGTTGGAAGTCGACGACTTCTTTCACCATGGCTTCGGCTTCCTTGGCCTTTTTGTAAATTTCGGATTCCATCGGGTCTCTCCTGTTGGCAGCTCTAAATTTCACTTCGGACGCCTTCGCGTTCCAATCGTTCGCGCAGCACTTCGATCTCGACATCCAGCATGGACTTGTCGTTGCGAAGCAGTTTCTGGGTTTTCTGGGTAAAGGATGTTTCCAGGTCGTCCAGCAGCGTTTCGTAGTCCGCGCGGGCCTCGGCGTTCTGCGACCGGGCGTAAAGGTCGGCAAATTGCACCGTCGCGTCGCGGGCCCCCAGAAGGTAGACGCCAAGGTAACGGCGGGCGCTGGTCAGGTCGCCCGGGTCTTCTTCGACCACGCGGAACATGTCGCGGGCCGTTGCGATGAAGGCTTCGACGCGGCGGTCGAGGGCGGGGGTCTGGGCGCGGCGGATCGCGTCGCGCATGGCGGACAGGTGCTTTTCGGCCTCGTCCACCGCGCGGGCCACACGGTCGGTCTGGAATTCATCCATACCTTCGGTGCCCTTGTCGGCAAGCGGATCGGGACCAAAGGCGGCGAAGTGCAGCGCGGTACCCAAGATGAAATAGAGGATGGGATTGAGCAGGCTGAAGGTTTCGGGATCAAGCCCGGCGATGGCAAGGCCGGTTCCGGTCAAGATGCTGCCGAAGATTTTCCTGGGGATCGCCGGGCGCTTGGCCACGCGGCGGGCGTCGTAGGCATCATGGGCGATCAATCCTTCGCGGGTCAGCCAGGCGGCCAGCATCAGGTCGGCAAAGGCCGTGATCTTCAGGAACATGCCGACGGGCGGCAGTTGAAAGGCGACCAGCAGAAGGACGATCGGTGCAATGAACAGGAAATTCGCGCGTGCGCCCGCACGGGAACGCCGCATCGTGGACACGCCGCTTGGGTGTTGCGCCTTGGAACCGGGGCTGTGTTTTCCGCCGTAACGTTCGGCCATCAGCCAGCCCCGCTGACCGAAACATAGACGATCAGGCACAACAGCATGAAGAAGGCGATCCTCTGCATCATTCCCCCGGTTGTGACGGCCGAAAGGCCACCCCTTTGTTCGACCCGACGTGTCACACCGCGCACCAGAAAGGCAATCAGCGTGATGGCAACAGACACTGCAAGTATCGCAAGCGCCAGGCGCTGCATCGGATCGGCTCTCCTTTTCGTGAGGTTAACATAAGAGGTATCCGCCGTGCTTGCCAGTGGCAGAGCGGGGGTGTGGAGAGAATCGAGAAATTACGTCACTGACCGTGCCAAATCGCGCATTTTTGCGTCAGTAGGTGAATAATCGCTTTAAAACAGGTGCTTATTTTCGCCTTCGGTTGATCTTTGGCTTGCTTCGTCCCGGCGCCTGACGCGGTTTCGGATTTTTTCCCCCTTCCGGCTCGCCCAGACCCAGTTGGTCGCGCACGATGCGGGCGCGGACCTCTTCCACCGCGCCGGGCTTCAGATCGCCCAGGCGGAAAGGGCCATAGCTGATGCGGATCAGGCGGTTCACCGGCAGGTCGATCGCCTCCATCGCGCGGCGGATTTCGCGGTTCTTGCCCTCGGTCAGACCCACGGTGATCCAGGCGTTCCTGCCTTGCTGGCGATCCAAGGTGACGGTCATGGGGCGGAACCTTTGGCCTTCAACCTCGATGCCCCTGCGCAGGGGGGCGAAATCTTCGTCTTTCGGTTCGCCGTGGATGCGGACGCGGTACTTTCGCGTCCAGCCGGTTGAGGGGAGTTCGAGGCGGCGCTTGACCTCGCCGTCGTTTGTCAAAAGCAAGAGCCCCTCGGAATTGAGGTCGAGCCGCCCGATCGACATCACGCGGGGCAGGGTTTCGGGCAGGTTGTCGAAGACCGTGTCGCGGCCCTTTTCATCCTTCGTCGTGGTCACGAGGCCCAGGGGCTTGTGATAGAGCCAGATGCGCGGGGCCTGTTTTTCAGCGAGCGGTTGGCCGTTGACGGTGATCCTGTCGCTGTCTTTCACGTTCAGCGCGGGGCTGTCGATCACCTTGCCGTTCACCGCGACCTTGCCCTCGGCGATCAGCGCCTCGGCCCCGCGGCGCGATGCGACGCCGTGGCGGGCCAGGACTTTGGCGATGCGGTCTCCGGGAAACTCGGTCATGGGATCTGCCTTAGCGGGAAGCGGGGGCGAGGGAAAGCATTTGCGCCGACCTGCGGTCGTCGCGGTGGCAAAATTTTTTAAGGGAAAAATTTTGGCCTCCGGCGGGCGTATTTGTCAAAGCGGTGAAGGAGAATTGCGCTTTTTACCCCGATGAGGCACTTCAAGGCATGGCATTTGAAAGTTTCATGGGGGTCGCGCTGGACGAGGCGCAGGGGGCAGCGGAGCGGGGCGAGGTTCCGGTGGGCGCGGTTCTGGTCGGCCCGGACCGGGCGGTCCTGGCGCGGGCGGGGAACCGGACACGGGAATTGTCCGATCCCACGGCCCATGCCGAGATGCTGGTGATCCGGGAAGGGGCGGCGGTACTTGGGTCAGAGCGGCTGACCGGTTGCGACCTATACGTGACGCTGGAACCCTGTGCCATGTGTGCCGCCGCGATTTCCGCAGCACGGGTGGCACGGCTTTATTACGGGGCGGGCGATCCGAAGTCGGGCGGTGTGGCCCATGGGGCGCGGGTGTTTTCCCATCCTCAGGCGCATCATGCGCCCGAGGTTTATGATGGGATCGCCGCCGAAGAGGCCTCGGCGCTGTTGAAGGCGTTTTTCGCCGCGCGGCGCTAGAGTTCCACGACCTCCATCACCTCGGGTGTTTTCACGTCGACCCCCGGCAGGCCCGCGATGAGTGCCTCGGCGGATTGCTCCAGAAGCGGGAAGGTCTTGTAGTGGCAGGGGATCACCACCTCGAAGTCGAAGTATTTCTTGGCCGCCCAGGCGGCCGCCTTCATGTCCATGGTGAAATGCCCGCCGGCACATAGGATGCCGATGTCGGGGGCGTGGTATTCGCCGATCCAGCCCATGTCGGCCATGATGTCGGTGTCGCCCGAGACATAGATGGTGCGGCCTTCGCCCTTGATGATGAATCCCGCCTCGGCCCCCGCATAGGCCGGCCCCTTGTCCGACCCGATGGACGAGGAATGGACGGCGGCGACCATGGTGACCGCCACGTCGCCCAGCATGACCGTGCCGCCCTTGTTGAACCCGACGGTCGAAACGCCTTCGCTTGTTTCCCAAAAGCTCATCAGGTCATAGATGCCGACGATGGGCGCGCCGGTTTCGCGCGACAGGGCCGGGGCATCGCCCGAGTGGTCGCCGTGGCCGTGGGTCAAAAGGATATGGGTGGCACCGGCGATGACCTCGGCGCGGCGATCTTCGGGGAAGACCGGGTTGCCGGTGAACCAGGGATCAAGCAGAAGGATCTGATCGCCGATCTCGATGCGAAAGCTGGCATGGCCAAGCCAGGTGATTTTCATGTCGCGGTCTCCTATGTCTGTGGTCAGACAGTGCAGGATGGGACATGGACTGGACAAGAGCAATCGACGCCTATTGCGAAAGGACCGATGCGGCATTCTGGTCAGAGCCGGTGAATGCGGTGACGAACCTGGCCTTCATTGTCGCGGCCCTTGTGATGTGGCGAAGGTCCGAAGGGCAGGTGCCGGGGCGCGCCTTGTCGGCGGTGTTGTTCCTGATCGGTCTGGGGTCGTTCCTGTTTCACACCTTTGCCACGCCCTGGGCGGCAGCGGCGGATACCGCGCCGATCATGGGGTTCACGCTGATCTATATCTTTCTGGCCAACCGGGATTACTGGGGTCTGCCGCTCTGGCTGGCCGCATTGGGAACATTGGCCTATCTGCCCTACACCGCCTTGTTGACGCCGCTGTTCGAGGCTTTGCCGTTCTTCCAAGTTTCAAGCTTCTATTGGCCGCTGCCTTTGCTAATCGGGACATACGCGCTGGCGTTGCGGGGGCGTTTGCCAGAGGTATCGCGGGGGCTGGCGATCGGGGCGGGGCTGTTGTGCCTATCGCTAACGGCGCGGTCGCTGGATCATGGAGTGTGCGCGGGATTCCCCCTGGGCACGCATTTCCTGTGGCACGTTCTGAACGCCGTCATGCTGGGCTGGATGATCGAGGTCTGGTTGCGCCACAGGCGGGCGGGGCGGATGTGAAAACGGCGGCCCGTGGCCGCCGCTTCGCATACTGCCTGGTGGACTCGCCTAGGCACCGACCATGCCGATGATGTCATAGGCTTTCGCACGGATCGGTTCCGCCACGGCGCGGGCCTTTTCGGCGCCTTTGCCAAGGATGCGGTCGATCTCGCCCGGATCGTTCATCAGCCGCGCCATTTCGCCGGTGATGGGCGACAGAACCTCGACCGCCACATCGGCCAGATGGGGTTTGAACTGGCCCCAGCCCTGGCCCGCGACATCTGCCATCACCGCCTCGGTCGTCTTGCCCGTGAGGGCGGCGTAGATGTCGATCAGGTTGCGCGCCTCGGGCCGGTCCTTCAGCCCGTCATAACTGTCGGGCAAGGGCTCGGGGTCGGTGCGGGCCTTGCGGAATTTCTGCGCGATGGTGTCGGCATCGTCGGAAAGGTTGATCCGGCTCATGTCCGAGGGATCGCTTTTCGACATCTTCTTCGTGCCGTCGCGCAGGCTCATCACCCGGGTAGCGGGGCCTTCGATCACCGGTTCGGTGATCGGGAAGAAATCGACGCCGAAGTCGTGGTTGAACTTGGCCGCGATGTCGCGGGTCAGCTCAAGGTGCTGCTTCTGGTCGTCGCCCACGGGCACATGGGTGGCGTGATAGACAAGGATGTCGGCGGCCATCAGGGCAGGATAGGCAAACAGGCCGAGCGAGGCGTTTTCCGAGTTCTTGCCCGCCTTGTCCTTCCATTGGGTCATCCGGCCCATCCAGCCCATGCGGGCCACGCAGTTGAAGGCCCAGGCCAGTTGTGCATGGGCGGCAACCTGGCTTTGGTTGAACAGGATCGAGCGATCCGGGTCCACGCCGCTTGCGATGAAGGCGGCGGCGGCCTCGCGGGTGTTGCGGCGCAGATCCTCGGGGTTTTGCCAGACGGTGATCGCATGCATGTCCACCATGCAATAGATGCATTCGTGGGTGCCTGCGTTCTGCATTTCAGCAAAGCGCCTCAGGGCGCCAAGGTAGTTTCCAAGGGTCAATCCGCCCGATGGCTGGATGCCCGAGAACACGCGCGGTGTGAATGCGGGGGCCGTCATTGTCTGGTTCCTCTGGCGTTTCGCGTCGCCGGGGCTTACCGAGAGCCGTGCTTGGCGTCAACAAAGCTTCGCGAAAGGGACGATATGCAGGACGAGGATTATGCGCAGCCGGTGTTCAACAGTCTGCCGCCCGCCGTGGTGGCGCTGGCGCTGGTGATCCTGGTGATCGAGGTGCTGTTCTGGGCCGGTGCGCGCGGCGTTCTGGGCGGCGATGCGGGCCTTGGATGGCGGGTCGAGGCGGTGCGCGACCACGCATTTTTCTCGCAACTTCTGGTCTGGGTGATCGAGACGGGCAACTGGACGACGCCGGAACTGGCGCGGTTCGTGACCTATCCGTTGATCCACTGGGGATTCACCCATGCGATCTTTGTGGTCGTTTTCCTGTTGGCTTTGGGCAACCTTGTGGGCCGGGCCTTTGGCAATATTGCCGTGCTGGTCCTGTTCTTTGCCTGCGGTGTTTTCGGAGCTCTTGTCTATGCCGGACTGACCGGAGACGACCGCCCGCTTGTGGGCGGTTTCCCTTCGGTTTACGGGCTGATCGGGGCTTATACGTTCATCCTCTGGGTCAGCTATGGGGCGGTCGGGGAAAGCCAGTACAGGGCTTTCACATTGATCGGGTTCCTTATGGGCATCCAGTTGATTTTCGGGGTGCTTTTCGGATCGTCCAACGATTGGGTGGCCGAGGTGGCCGGGTTCGCGCTGGGGTTTCTGATAACACCTGCGCTGGCGCCGGGGGCGTTCCGGCGGTTCCTGGAGCGGATGCGTCAGAGGTAAGCGGGGGACAAATTTTCGAAGAAAATTTGTCGCCTCCGGCGGGCGTATTTATGAAGCGATGAAGGCCCCGGCAGCACTCAGCGCCGGAAGGTCGTGCGCAGGTCCGACAGGGTAAAGGCCTTGAGGGCCAGGCCGGCAGCGGCATAGGCAGCGACGCCTCCAAGACAGAGCAGGATCACGCCGATAAAGCGGACCAGGTCGCCCGAGGCGGCCAGCGGTGCGAGCAGGCGTTGAAGGAGAAAAAGTGCCGCGCCCATCAGGACAGCCGCGACGATCATCCGCCAGAGCCTGTCGCGGAAGCGGTCGTCGAAGCGTGCGGCATCGCCCATGCCTCTTGCACCGCGCCAAAGCAGGAACAGCATTCCCCACCCCGCGATCGTGGTGCCGAGGGCGGCGGCGAGATAGCCGATCAGGGGCGCAAGGCCCACGGCCAGAACCGCGTTGATGACCATGGCGGCGGCGGCGAAATAGAAGGGGCGTTTGGTGTCTTCGCGCGCGAAGTAGAGCGGTTGCAGCACCTTTTGCATCACGAAGGCGGGCAGGCCGAGGCCGTAGATGGCCGTGACAAGGGCGGTGGCGCGGGTGTCTTCCGCCACGAAGGCACCGCGTTCGAAAAGGGCGGCGACCAGTGCGCCGGGGATGACCAGCAGCGCGACGGCGGCAGGGATGGCAAGGGCCAGCGACATCTCGGCGGCGCGCGACAGGGCGTGTTGGCCACCGGCGGTGTCTTCGGCTGCAAGGCGGCGCGATAGATCGGGCAAAAGGACGATGCCGATGGCGATGCCGACCACGCCAAGGGGCAGTTGATACAACCGGTCGGCAAAGGACAGCCAGACGATGGCGCCGTCGAAATAGCTGGCGACTTGCCGTCCGATCAGAAGATTGATCTGCACCACGCCGCCCGCGAGCATCGCCGGGGCCGCGATGATCGCCAGGCGTCTGATCTCGGGCGACAGGCGCGGCAGCGTCGGTGTCAGGTGGAACCCCGCGCGCTTTGCCGCGATCCAGACCAGCGCCAGTTGCGCGATGCCCGCAAGGACGACGCCGATGGCCATGGCCGATCCGTGGCGCGCGCCGTCGTATTCCCCGATGAAAGATCCGAACAATCCGGCTTCGGCAAGAACGAGGATCGTGATCAGGATGATGTTCAGCAAGACCGGCGCGGCGGCGGCGGCGGCAAAGCGGCCCGAGGCGTTCAGCACGCCCGAGACAAGTGCGGCGAGCGAAATGAACAGGATATAGATAAAGACGATCCGTCCCAGTGTCACCGCCATGTCCAGCCGTTCGTCGCCCGCGAACCCGCTGGCCATGGCAAGAACCAGCCATGGCATGAATATCGTCGCCAGCACCGTCAAAATCACCAGCACCGTGGCAAGTCCCGCCATGGCCTGGCGCGCGAAGCCGGTGGCGTCGTCGCCCTTTTCCAGCCTTTTGGAAAACATCGGCACGAAGGCCATGTTGAACGCACCTTCGGCAAAGAACCGGCGGAACATGTTGGGAAGCGCGAAGGCGACGATGAAGGCCTCGGCCACGGGGCCGGTGCCCAGCCATGCGGCGATCAGGATGTCGCGCACGAAGCCGAGGACGCGCGACAGAAGCGTCCAGACCCCCACGGTCAACACCCCCGTGATCAGCCTTATGCCGCTCATGCCGTGGGGTGTCCCAAGCAGCAGGCGGTCATTTGTTTTCCGCCCGCTCGCTGCCGTCGGTGATCGCCTGCCGCAGGCGTTTCTCCAGCGTCGCCTGTTTTGATTCCGAGTTGTACTTCAGCCCGAACATGTCCTTGACGTAGAAGGTATCGACCACCTGTTCACCATAGGTCGCGATGACTGCGCTGGCGATATAGACGTTGGATTCCGACAAGGTGCGGGCCAGATCGTACAAAAGCCCGGGGCGGTCGCGGGTGTCGACCTCGATGATGGTGTAGATTTCCGAACCGTCGTTGTCGAAGGTGATCTGTGTCGGCACGCGGAAGGCGCGGTCGCGTTTCCTGAGCTTGTCCTTGTCGGCCAGAGATTTCCTTGGCTGTACCTCGCCCAGAAGGGTCTTTTCGATCATGCTGCGCAGGCGGGGCAGGCGGTCGGCGTCGTAAGGATGACCGTCGCTGTCCTGTATCCAGAAGACCGGCGTGGCATAGCCGTCCGACGAGGTATAGGTGCGGGCATCCACCACGTTTGCGCCGACAAGGGCAAGGGCACCGGCAAGACGTGCAAAGATTCCGGGGTGATCGGCCAGGGCGAAACAGACGCGGGTTGCATCGCGGGCTTCGTCGGGCATCAGGTCCATGCGGATGTCGCTGTCTTCGATACCGTCCAGCAGTTTCGCGAACACGACATGGGCATCCAGCGGCAATCCCTGCCAGTAGGGGCCGTAATGACGCTTGGTTTCGTGGCGCAGCGCCTTTTTTCCCCAATCGGACAGGGCGGCGCGCAGGGCTTTCTTGGCTTCGGCCTCCGCACTGTCGCGGTTGATGTCTTCCAGCCCATGTTCGAGCGCGGCAGCGGTCTGCCGGTGGAGATCGCGTAACAACTGCGCTTTCCAGTTGTTCCAGGTGCCGGGGCCGACGCCGCGAATGTCGCAGACGGTCAGCACGGTCAGAAGGTCCAGACGTTCCTTCGATTTCACCTGGTTGGCGAAACCACGCAGGGTTCTGGGCTCGGACAGGTCGCGTTTCTGGGCGACGTCGGACATCAGAAGGTGAAACCGCACCAGCCACTCGACGGTTTCGCATTCGCCCTTTTTCAGGCCAAGGCGCGGGGCGACTTGCCGTGCGATCTTGGCCCCGAGGATCGAATGATCTTCGGGTCGTCCCTTGCCGATGTCATGAAGGAACAGGGCGGTATAAAGCACCTTGCGGTTCACACCGCGTTTCAGGATGCCGCTGGCAACGGGCAATTGCTCGACAAGTTCGCCGCGCTCGATCTGGGCCAGGGTCGAGATGCACTGGATGGTGTGTTCGTCCACCGTGTAGTGGTGGTACATGTTGAACTGCATCATCGCGACGATCGGCTCGAACTCGGGGATGAAGGCGGCGAGGACGCCAAGCTCGTTCATCCGGCGAAGGGCGCGTTCGGGGTTGCCGTGCTTTAACAGCGTGTCAAAGAAGATCCGGTTCGCCTCGGGCCTTGAGCGCAGGTCGTCGTCGATCAATTCCAGGTTGGCGCGGACCAGCCGCATGGCGTCGGGGTGCAACAGATATCCGGTGCGCAAGGCCTCTTCAAAGATGCGCAACATGTTCAGCTTGTCTTTCAGGAACCGCGAAGGACTGACAATGGCCAGGCGATTGTTGACCAGCTTGTAATCGGGCTTCAGTTTCTTGCGACGCTTGAACATGGCGACAAGCGACGGTGCGGTCTTGACATGTTTGGATTCAAGGGCCGTCAGGAAGATGCGAGTGATCTCGCCCACTTCGGTGGCGTGGCGGAAATAATCCTGCATGAAATGCTCGACCGCGCGACGCCCGGCCTTGTCGATATAGCCCATGCGCTCGGCCACCTCGACCTGCATGTCGAATGTGAGTTGATCCATCGCGCGACCGGCGGCCAGATGGAGATGACAGCGCACCGCCATCAGGAAGGTTTCGGCGCGGCGGAAGACCTGGTATTCCTCCTCGCTCAGAAGCTTCTTGCCGACAAGTTCGGCAGCCTTCGTCACACGGTGGGTATACTTGCCGATCCAGAACAGCGTTTGCAGATCACGCAAGCCGCCCTTGCCCTCCTTCACGTTGGGTTCGACCATGTAGCGCTGGCCACCCTGTTTCAGGTGGCGCGTTGCGCGTTCGGCAAGCTTGGCTTCCACGAATTCCGACGCGGTGCCCTTGAACAGATCCTTCTGGAGCTTGTCGGAAAGTTCATCCGCCAGTTCCGTGTTCCCGATCAGCGTCCGGTGCTCAAGAAGCGCTGTGCGGATCGTGTAATCTTCGCGGCCCAGGCGAAGGCATTCCTTCACGCTGCGCGAGGCATGGCCCACCTTCAGGTGCAGGTCCCAGAAGATGTAGAGCATACTCTCGATCAGGCTTTCGGCCCAGGGGGTGACCTTCCAGGGCATCAGGAACAGAAGATCGACGTCCGAATGCGGTGCCATCTCGCCCCGGCCATAGCCGCCGACGGCCAGGATGGCGAGCCGTTCTCCCTCGGTCGGGTTCGGGTTGGGGTGCAGCCAGCGGGTGGCAACCTCGAACACTGTGGTGACGATGCCGTCGGTCAGGTGGCAATAGGCGCGGTGGGCATCGCGCGCGGCAAGGGGATGCTCTTTCAATGCGTCCGCAATGGTCGCGCGCCCCGCGTCCATCGCTGTTTTCACCTGTTTGACGGTGACATTGCGCAGGCTTGCGGCATCATTGCCTTTTGCGGCGACATTGTTGATCCGGGCGATGACGTCCGACGCGTCAAAGACCTCCGCCCCGGTCAGGCGAAGGTCGTCAAACGCGATGTCTGTTGTCTGGTCCGGCGCGTCAGAGGCCGAAGCCACCAAAACTTCTTGGTGCGGGGTCAATCACGATCACCTTGTTGTTCTCGATCTGCGCAATCGCAAGGCCGCGCTCGTTCGTACCATTGCGGAAGAACCTGAAGGGTCCGTTGACGCCGGCAAAACCGGCCCCCTGCGTCAGCGCCTCGGTGCCAAGCGGGTTGGAGCCTCCACGCGCAACCAGGGCTCCGATCGCGGCAATCCCGTCATAGGCCAGCCCGGCCACCGGGTTGGGTTGCGTACCATAGACCGAGGCGTAGCGGTTGTTGAACTGCTGGACCAGTGCGGGCGACGGGGTTGCGAACCAGGCCCCTTGCAGGCCCTTGAGTGACAGGGCACTCGACGGCACGTCGAGGCGCTGCAAGCCGATGAATTGCGAATTGGTGCGGTCCACACCGTTTTCCGGCAAAAGCTCCGCCAAGAAGGGCAGCGCGCCGGCGGAACCGGAGGTCACGAAGACCGAATTGGCACCGGAAGCACGGAAATTGCTCGCGATGCCGGGGATTGCGTCGATCACACCCTGTTGCGACAAGGCGAAAGATTGAACGCCCGCGATGCTTGCCCCGTTCGAGGCAGCAGCCCGCTGGATCGCCTCGGCACCAAGGCTTTCGGCCGGGTCATTGGCGTGGACGATGAAGATATTGCCCTTGCCCTGACGGGCGGCATAGCCGACCAGCCGGTCGGCGGTGGTCTGAAAGGTGTTTCCCAGAAGAAAGACGTTGCCACCGGCAACGGTCGGGTTGTTCGAAAAGGTCAGCACGTTCACACCGCGCGAGGCCGCGACCTGTCCCGCGGCATTCGCGCTTTCTGCAAACAGCGGGCCAAGGAAAATCTTGTTGCCATCGGAAAGGGCACGTTGTGCCGCCGCCGTCGCCCCCTGTGGCGTCCCGCCGGTGTCATAGACCCGGAGGTTCACGCGCACACCGTCCAGATCCTGCACCGCCAGACGCGCGGCGTTTTCAAGGGATTGCGCCAAAGTCGCGCCATTGGTCGAGGATTTCGGCACCAGAAGCGCCACATCCACCGATCCCCCGGTGTTGAGGCTCGGCCCGCCCGTGGGGAAGGACATGTCGCAGGCTGCAAGGGCCAAGGCGGCACATCCGGCCGCGACCCAGTTCATGGCCTTGCGGCGGAACGATAAAACAGCGAGCATTGGTATCTCCTCGGATAAGTCGGCGCGACCCTATGCAGAAACGTGGCACTAGTAAATCACCGAAGCCGGGGATGCGCAAAGCCCCCGAGCGCGGCAAGCTGGATGGGGGGCTTTACCTTGTGTCCACGCCGCTTGGCAATGCCCGCGACATCACCCTGCGTGCCCTTGACGTGCTGGGGGATGCGGATGTGCTGGCGGCCGAGGATACACGCACGTTGCGGCATTTGATGGAGATCCACGGGGTCGCGCTTTCAGGTCGGCGGATGCTGGCCTATCACGATCACTCCAGCGCCCGCGACCGGGGCGCGGTTCTTGCAGCTTTGCGGGATGGGGCATCGGTGGCCTATGCCTCCGAGGCGGGCACTCCGCTTGTGGCCGATCCGGGCTATCAACTGGTGCAAGAGGCGCTGGAGGCGGGCTCGCCCGTGATTCCCGTGCCGGGGCCTTCGGCACTGACGGCGGCAATCACGGTGGCGGGCCTGCCAAGCGACCGATTCATGTTTGCCGGCTTTCCGCCTGCGCAGAAGGCGGCGCGTGCGCGTTTCCTCGAAGACCTCGCCGGGCAAGGCGGCACGATTGTTCTTTATGAAAGCCCGAAACGTCTGGGCGCGACACTGGCCGAGGCGGCGCGCATTCTGGGCGCTGATCGCAAGGCCACCGTCTGCCGCGAATTGACCAAGAAGTTCGAGGAATCCCGGCGCGGCGCCCTTGGTTCCTTGGCCGATGACTATGCCGAGGCGACCCCCAAGGGTGAAATCGTCCTGGTGATCGGCCCCGGCGAGACGTCCACCGATCCAGCGGAAATCGAGACAGCCCTCAGAAAGGCGATGGAAACGCAGAGGCTGAAGGATGCCGCGCGCGAGGTGGCGCAAGTCTATGGTGTGTCGCAACGCGACCTCTATCAACTGGGCCTGACCTTCGACGACTAGGATTTTTTAACATCTCTCCTTTACACATCCACCATGCCTTTCGATTTCGCCCCATCCGACGATCTTTCCCTCAAGGGTCTCGTTGCATACCACGACGGTCTTGCTGCCGAAGATTCCGTTGAAAACCACTACATCGCTTCGGGTCACCGTGTCCTTGCCCGACGTTGGCGCGGGCGTGGCGGCGAAATTGATCTTGTCCTTTCGGGCCATGACGGTCTGGTCTTTGTCGAAGTGAAAAAGGCGAAGTGCCACGCCTATGCCGCCGAACGTCTATCCATGCGCCAGTTGCAGCGTATTTGCGCATCTGCCGAAGACTATTGCGGGCGGGAACACCCCGGTGAACTGGTCAACATGCGCGTGGATCTTGCGATGGTGGATGGCCAGGGTCGCATCGACGTCCTCGAAAACATCTCGATAATCTGACAGCGACATCCCAACTTTCGCACATTGCAGCGCCGCGCCCCTTGCGTCAGAAACGCATGGGAAAAGGAGTCGCCTATGAAAGTTGCCATCCAGATGGATCCGATTGCCTCGGTCGATATCCAGGCGGATTCGACCTTCCGTTTGGCCGAGGAAGCGCAAGCGCGGGGGGCAGAGCTGTTCTATTATCATCCGGACAAGCTGGCCTGGGACGAAGGCCGCGTGACCGCGCGGGGATGGCCTCTGAGCGTTCGGCGGATCAAGGGCGATCACTTCACGCTTGGAGCAGAGACACTGGTCAATCTCGACGATTTCGACGTGGTCTGGCTGCGCCAGGATCCGCCCTTCGACATGGGCTATATCACCACGACGCATCTTCTGGACCAGTTGAAATCTGCACTCGTGGTCAATCAGCCTTTCTGGGTGCGCAACTACCCTGAAAAGCTACTTGTCCTGCAATTCCCCGACCTCACGCCGCCCACGATGATCGCACGCGATCTGGACGCCTTGCGGGAGTTTCGCACTCGCCACGGCGACATCATCGTCAAACCGCTCTACGGCAACGGCGGGGCCGGGGTGTTCCGCCTCACCCCGGAAGACAAGAACCTCGTGTCGCTCCATGAAATGTTCACGGGCATCAACAACGAACCCCTGATTGCGCAGAAATTCCTGCCCGACGTCTCGAACGGCGACAAGCGCATCATCCTTGTCGATGGCGAACCGGTCGGCGCGATCAACCGCGTCCCGCCCGAGGGTGAAACCCGCTCGAACCTGCATGTGGGCGGCACCGCCGAAAAGATTGGCCTGACCGAGCGCGACCAAGAGATTTGCGCGGCGATCGGACCCCTCTTGAAAGAGAAGGGGCAGGTTTTCGTCGGCATCGACGTGATCGGTGACTATCTGACCGAGATCAACCTGACCTCACCGACGGGCATCCAAGAGTTGGAACGATTCGACGGTGTAAATGTTGCGGGCGCCATTTGGGACGCCATCGAAGATCGGTTGAAGGCCCGCTAGGCCGCCCCCGCGACGATCCGAAAACTGAGCGCCTCGGCGATGTCAGGCGCTTCGACGCGCTCGCGCCCTTCAAGATCGGCAATCGTGCGGGCCACGCGCAGCACCCTGTGATAGCCACGCGCCGACAGACCAATGCGGTTCGCGGCCTGTGAAAGCAGGTCTCGCCCCGCATCATCGGGGGCGGCCACTTCGTCCAGCAGCGAACCAGAGGCGTCGGCGTTCACCGTTACACCCTTGCAATCGCGGTAGCGTGCCGCCTGAATGACACGGGCATTCGCCACGCTTTGCGCCACTTCCCCTGAACTGGCCCCCGACGGGGGCAGGTCGAGATCCTGGAAATCCACCGGCGGCACTTCAACGCGCAAATCGAAGCGATCCATCAAGGGCCCCGAGATACGGCCCATGTAGTCCGCCCCACAGGCCGGCACGCGGGCGCAGGCCCGGTTCGCATCGGCGAGGTAGCCGCATTTGCAGGGGTTCGCCGCCGCAATCAGCAGGAACCGGCAGGGATAACGGACGTGGGCATTGGCGCGGGCCACGGTCACATCGCCGGTTTCGATCGGCTGGCGCAGGGTTTCGAGGACGTTGGACGCATACTCGGGGAATTCGTCCATGAACAGAACGCCGTTGTGCGCCAGTGAAATCTCGCCCGGTTTCGCCCCCTTGCCGCCACCCACGATGGCCGCCATCGAGGCCGTGTGATGCGGTGCGCGAAACGGCCTGTCGCGCGAGATGCCACCGTCCTTGATCATGCCCGCCAGCGAATGCACCATCGAGGTTTCCAGCGCCTCTTCCGGGGCCAGCGGCGGCAGGATGCCGGGCAGACGGGCCGCCAGCATGGATTTGCCCGATCCCGGCGCGCCGACCATCAACAGGTGATGCCGCCCTGCCGCCGCGATTTCCAGAGCGCGCTTGGCGCGTTCCTGCCCCTTCACCTCCAAAAGGTCCGGCCCACCCGCCGCGCGGGCCACTTCGCCCGGTGCGCTGACCTCGATCGGCCGCGCCCCGGTCAGGTGCTGGATGGCCTCGCCAAGACCGGAAGGCGCAATGACCGGTGTGTCACCAACCCAGGCCGCTTCGGCACCCGAGGCGGCTGGGCACATCAGGCTGCGTTCCGCCTCGCTGGCCGTCAGCGCGGCGGGCAAGGCACCCGTCACCGCGACAAGGGCACCGTCCAGCGACAACTCACCCAGGGAAACCAACCCTTCGACCGCGTCCTTCGGCAGGATGTCGATGGCCGCCAGAAGCGCCAGCGCGATAGGCAGATCGAAGTGAGATCCTTCCTTGGGAAGATCGGCGGGCGAGAGATTCACGGTGATCCGGCGCGACGGCAGGCTGATCGAAAGCGCGTTCAACGCTGCCCGCACACGTTCGCGCGCTTCGCTTACGGCCTTGTCCGGCAGACCCACGATAAGGAAATGCGGCATTCCCGGCGACAGGGCACATTGCACGTCCACCAGACGGCCCTCGATGCCTTCGAATGCGACAGTGTAGGTATGGGCGACCATGACCCCCCGCTCAGGTTTCCGCACTCTTGCGAAACCTTTGTTAACAGGCGGTTAACCCTGATGCGGAAATTGGAGGAAGGTAGAAGACCTAGGATACCGAGAACAAAAGTAAACTTTTATCGCAACCGAATTGATCCAAATCCGTTGACCTTCCGTAAAAAAGTAAAAACCAGCAGGGAGATTGGCTAATGGCGCTCGACGTAAATCACGACCGGAGCTTTTCGCGAAAGGCCATGAAGGCCGAGTTGCTGGACGCCGAAACCGAGCTTGACCTGGCCTATGCTTGGCGCGACCACCGCGACGAACAGGCGCTTCACCGACTGATTACCGCCTACATGCGTCTTGCGATTTCCATGGCGTCCAAGTTCCGCCGCTATGGCGCTCCGATGAACGACCTTATTCAGGAGGCGAGCCTTGGCCTCATGAAAGCTGCAGACAAATTCGATCCTGACCGGGGCGTTCGGTTTTCGACCTATGCGGTTTGGTGGATCAAGGCTTCGATCCAGGATTACGTGATGCGCAACTGGTCGATGGTGCGCACCGGATCGACCTCTTCCCAGAAATCGCTGTTCTTCAACCTGCGCCGGGTGCAGGCGCGGCTTGAGCGCGAGGCGCAGGACGGGGATCAGATGCCTGATCGCAACGAACTCAGGAATGCAATCGCAAAGGAATTGGGCGTTCCGCTGAAAGACGTCGAAATGATGGAAGGCCGTCTTTCGGGTTCGGACTTTTCACTGAATGCCACACAATCCAGCGACGACGAAGGGCGCGAGTGGATCGACACGCTTGAGGATGAAAACGCGGACGCCTCGGCCAAGGTGGAACATGCCAAGGATGTAGACACGCTCCGCATCTGGCTGGCAGAGGCCATGTCCAACCTGAACGAACGCGAGCGTTTCATCGTGAAAGAGCGTAAGCTGCGCGACAAGCCCCGGACGCTCGAATCGCTTGGTGACGAATTGAACCTTTCGAAAGAGCGTGTCCGTCAGCTTGAAGCCGCGGCGTTTGCCAAGATGCGCAAGATGCTGGAGAAGCAATCGAAGGAAGTGCACGAATTTTTCGTCTAGCCGTTCTGCTGTCTTTTCTCGCCCTGCCGCTGTCCTCGGCAGAATTGAACCCCGCGTCCGACCAGTTCATCGACGCCTTTCGCGACGGCGATGTCGTCTTTCTGGGCGAGGTTCACGACAACCCTCTGCACCACGCCGCCCAGGCACGGATCGTCGCCGCACTCGAACCCTCGGCCATTGTGTTCGAGATGGTCGAGCCGGACCACGCTTTGGCCCTCACCGATGACTTCCGCGCCAATGCCCTGCAATTGGAAGCGGCGTTGGAGTGGGAAGCGCGCGGTTGGCCCGACTTCGCCATGTACTATCCGATTTTTGCCGCAGCTCCCGAAGCAGGTATCTTTGGCGGTGCCTTGCCGCGTGAAACCGTCAGGTCGGCTGTATCAGAGGGGGCTGCGCAAGTTTTCGGCGAGGCCGCTATGCTTTTCGGCCTCGATCAGCCCTTGTCCGATCAGGAGCAAGAGGCACGCGAGGCCTTGCAAATGGCGGCCCATTGCGACGCGCTTCCATTGGAAATGCTGCCCGGCATGGTCGAGGCGCAGCGCCTGCGCGATGCCGCCCTGGCCCGCGCGGTGGTCAGCGCCCTTGGGCAGGGGGGTGAGGGGCCGGTCGTCGTGATCGCCGGGAACGGGCATGTGCGCGAAGACTGGGGCGTTCCGCAGGCTTTGCGGGTCTACCTTGAGAAATCCGGGGAAGCGGCGCGGATCGTGACCTTGGGCCAGTACGAAGAGGCAGCTCCAGAACAGCCGAAGGTCACTCATTGGGTCGTCACATCCGCCGCCAACCGCGATGATCCTTGCGAGGCGTTTCGCTGAAAATCCACCGAATCGCCGTTTTTTGGCCGGTTCGGGCGCTAATCTGGCCCCATGACGCCCGAGGATTTCAAACGTCTGCCGAATTGGCTGGCAACACTCACCGTGGTTGCCCTCATCGCCGTCGTGGGCGTGTTCCGCTATGGCATTACGGTCGAGGTGTCTTACTCCGTCGCCCCGGTTCTTATGGTTCAGCCTGTGACGGGGCGGTCGTGGGATCGGATGGTCACCGTCGAGATCGACGATTCACCCCGGGTCCTGCGCACCACGGACCGGCAGGTTCTGACCGTTCCGGGCAAGCTGACCTGCCTTCAGTCCCGGTCGCGGCTGTTCAAGGCAGGGCACAGGTACAGCCTTGCACCGCCCTTCTATTGCCGGAAGGCGCTTGCCGCGCGGGGGCAAGCGGCTTACCTCTAGGAAGATGTTGAACGGCAAACGCATTCTTCTGATCGTCGGTGGCGGTATCGCCGCCTTCAAGTCGTTGGAACTGATCCGCGCGATCCGCAAGGCGGGCGGTCATGTTAGCCCCGTCCTGACCCGTGCTGCGCAGGAATTCGTGACACCTCTGTCGGCCTCGGCCCTTGCCGCTGACAAGGTTTACACGGACCTTTTCGATCTGACCGACGAAGCCGAGATGGGGCATATCGAGTTGTCCCGTTCGGCCGATCTGGTGGTCGTTGCCCCGGCGACGGCAGACCTCATGGCCAAGATGGCAGGCGGGCACGCCGACGACCTGGCATCGACCCTTTTGATGGCGACCGATACGCCGGTGCTTGTCGCGCCCGCGATGAACGTGCGCATGTGGCTGCACCCGGCAAACCAGCGAAACATCGCCACGTTGGAAAGCGACGGCATCGAACGCATCGGCCCGGAGGAGGGCGACATGGCTTGCGGCGAATACGGACCCGGCCGCATGTCCGAACCCCAGGAAATTCTTGAAACGATCATCGCGCGTCTGGGCAAGGGGCCTTTGTCCGGCAAGCATGTCCTTGTCACCTCCGGGCCGACGCACGAGCCGATCGACCCGGTGCGCTACATTGCCAACCGATCCTCGGGTGCACAGGGCACGGCCATCGCCGCCGCGCTTTCCCGGTTGGGTGCAAAGGTGACTTTCGTCACCGGCCCGGCGGACGTGCCGCCACCCGAAGGCGTTGACGTGGTGCCCGTTCAGACAGCCGACCAGATGCTGAAGGCCGTGAAAGCCGCTCTTCCCGCCGATGCCGCCGTTTTCGCCGCCGCCGTCGCGGATTGGCGCGTGACGAGTGAGGCGAGCAGCAAGATCAAGAAAGACAAGTCCGGCAAACCACCCGCGCTGAAACTGGACGAAAACCCCGACATCCTTGCGACCATCTCGCGCCTGAGGAAAAACCGACCCGCGCTTGTCGTGGGTTTTGCCGCCGAAACCGACGACGTCATCGCCAATGCCACCGCCAAGCGGAAACGCAAGCGGTGCGACTGGATCGTCGCCAATGACGTTTCGCCGGAAACCGGCATCATGGGCGGGGCCGAAAACGCCGTGACCGTGATCGACGACAAGGGTGCCGAAAGCTGGCCGCGCGCGTCGAAAGGCGATGTGGCAAGACGTCTTGCACAACGCATCGCCGAAGCCCTGTCATGACCCCGAACGTTCGCGTGATCTGGATCGAGGGGGCTGATGAAAGTGTCGGGCTGCCCACTTACGAAACCAAGGGTGCCGCCGGTGCCGACCTCCGCGCCAATTTCCTGATATCGGACCGCCCCGGCCTTGTGATCCAGCCCGGTGAACGCGCCCTTGTGCCCACGGGCCTTTGCGTCGAAATCCCCGAAGGCTATGAAATGCAGATCCGCCCCCGGTCCGGCCTTGCCCTGAAACAGGGCCTGACACTGGTGAACACCCCCGGCACCATCGACAGCGACTACCGGGGCGCGCTTGGCATCATCGTCATCAATCACGGACAGGAACCGGTCACGGTGACCCACGGCCAGCGGATCGCCCAGGCCGTGATCGCGCCGGTCGTACAGGCCAGCTTCGAAATCGCCGAAAGCCTCTCCGACACCGATCGCGGCACCGGAGGTTTCGGCTCAACGGGAACCGGTTAATGGCCGTTGTCCTTGCCCTTGCCGCATGTCTCTGGGGGCTTGGCGCGCTGATCCGTGCGCCCTATTCGGCGCGGTTCCTGATGATCGCGCTGCTTTATGTCGGGGTGATGATCGTTCAGATCCTCTTGCCCGAAAGTAATCCCCTACGCAGCGCAACCGGCGGCTCGCCGGGCGAATGGCTGGCGATCGGTGTCGTCGGGGCGGCGATCTGGGTCTACGCAAAAGGCCTGAAGGCGCTGAAATCCCGCGTTCGTGCCGAAAACCGCGCGGCCCCCGCCGGTGCCGCGAGGCCCTCTGCCACCGAGCTTGACCGCAACGCCCGCCACATCGTGTTGCGCGAAATCGGCGGGCCCGGCCAGAAGCGGCTGAAAGACGCGCGGGTTCTGGTCGTCGGCGCGGGCGGTCTTGGCTCGCCGGTGTTGCAATACCTTGCCGCCGCCGGTGTCGGCACCATTGGCGTGATCGACGACGATGTGGTGGAAAATTCGAACCTCGGACGGCAGGTCATCCACACCGACGCGCGGATCGGGATGCCAAAGGTGTTTTCCGCCGAAGAGGCGATGAAGGCGCAAAATCCCTTCGTCACCATCCGCCCCTACAACCGCCGTCTGACAGCCGACATCGCGCCCGAGTTGTTCGCCGAATACGATCTGATCCTTGATGGCACTGACGACGCCGACACCCGCTATCTGGTCAATCAAACGGCCGTTCGCGCTGAAATCCCCCTTGTTTCAGGGGCGATCACCCAGTGGGAGGGGCAAATTTCGCTGTTCGATCCCTCGCGCGGTGGACCTTGTTACGAATGTATTTTTCCCGAAAAAGCTGCCGATGGCCTTGCGCCCTCCTGCGCCGAAGGCGGTGTTCTTGGTCCATTGCCGGGCGTCATCGGCACGATGATGGCGGTTGAGGCGATCAAGCACCTTGCCGGGACGGGTGAAACCCTCTTGGGCCGGATGCTGATCTATGACGCGCTTTTCGGCGAAACGCGGATCATTCGGATCGACCGTCGTAAAGATTGCACGTGTTGCCGTTAACACGGTTAGGGATTTGTTCGCTTTTTTCGCTGACTTTGCATCCTGTCTGGCCAATGCTACCCTTGGGTAAAGTGCGGCCAGGACCATGAAATGAAGGAAAAAATGACGATTGCCGTCGCAAAACAGCGCAAACTTGACCTCTCGGAAGAGGGCAAGCGCGGTGTGCGCACCCAGTTCGGTGCAATTTGCTGGCGGCGACGCAATGACGAAATTCAGGTTCTTCTGGTCACATCCCGCGGTCGTAAGCGCTGGATCATTCCCAAGGGCTGGCCGCAGGACAAATCGACCCCGGCCCAGGCCGCCTTGACCGAAGCCTGGGAAGAGGCCGGCGTCGAAGGCAAGGTCAAACCGATTTGCCTGGGAATTTACAGCTATAACAAAGAGTTGATAGCAGGTGCCGCGATCCCCTGTGTCGTCGCCGTTTTCCCGGTGCGCGTCAAGAAACTGCGCGCCCGCTACCCGGAACGGAAGGAACGGCGGCGCAAGTGGTTTCCGCTCAAGAAAGCCGCTGAATTGGTGGCAGAACCGGAACTTGCGACACTTCTTGCCCGTTTCGATCCCGCGCATCTTTAGCTATCGTGCTGATTGAAATCACTTATCAAGGAACATAGCTAAGCCTCTGGGCGAGGTGACACCGATGATACGATTTTCTCTCGAATGTGCCGAAGGGCACGCCTTTGAAAGCTGGTTCTCGTCGAATGCGACCTTCGACGAGTTGAAGGCTGCCGGGCACGTACTGTGTCCGAAATGTAGCAGTCCCAAGGTCGAAAAAGCCCTGATGGCCCCCCCGGTCCGGGCTTCGCGCAAATCCGCCAAGTCACCCGCCAAACCCCAACCCATGGCCGCCAGCCCGGACCCGGAGGTGGTCGAGGCGATCAAGGCGATCCGCGACCATGTCGAGAAAAACTCCGATTACGTGGGCGACAACTTCGCCGCCGAAGCCCGCGCCATGCACGAAGGCGACGCGCCACAACGCTCGATCCATGGCGAGGCGCGTCCGGACGAGGCGAAAAAACTGATCGAAGACGGCGTTCCGGCCCTGCCGCTGCCCTTCATCCCCAAGCAGAAAACCAACTAGCCCGCGCGAAAATCGCACTCAATCGTCGGGCCGCGCCAGGGAAAACACCTCGCTGACCGTCGTGTAATCGCGATACCCCAACCGGCTGAGGGGTTTGTAGCTCAGAACATCGAACCGCCCGTCGCGGATGCAGGTCTCGGCCATGTGGACACCCATGACTTCGCCCAAAACCATCACGTTCGCCGCACCCTTCAACGCGATAACGTCAATCATCCGACATTCCAGCGAAGCCGGGGCCTCACCCACGCGGGCGCAGTCGATCGTTTCGCAGGGCACCGCCGTCAGCCCGGCCTGCGCGAACTCGTCCACATCCGCGCCGTAACCGCCCGAGGTCACGTTCATCGCATCGCGCAGCGCGAACGAAACGATATTGACGCAGAACACCCCGGTTTCGCGGATATTCGCAACACTGTCCTTGGTGCCGTCACGATCCGCCTTGGCCCCGGTCGAGGAAAACATCACCTGCGGCGGCGCATCGGCCACGGCGTTGAAAAACGAATAGGGGGCAAGGTTGTTCACCCCGCCCGCGCCCCGCGTCGAAATCCAGCCGATGGGCCGTGGCGTCACGATGGCCTTGAACGGGTTGTGGGCCAGCCCATGCCCGTCTTGGGGTCTGTAGAACATGCGCACTCCTTCATGTTTGTCTCGGGGCTAACTCATGTGCTAACGCCGCTCCAGCGCAAAACGGGCAGGGCGGGGCGTGAAGCTTCAAAAGGAACAGGACGCGGATTGGTGGGAGGTCGAAGCGCTCTTCGATCTCTGCTTTGCGCCGGGGCGCGAGGCGCTGTCGTCCTACCGGCTGCGCGATAGCGTGACCCCGGTGGCCGACCTCTGCCTCACTGCCCGCGACGAAGACGGCATCCTCGGCGGCGCCATCCGCTTCTGGCCGGTGCTGGTGGGCGATGCACCCACGCTGCTTCTTGGGCCAGTCGCGGTCCATCCGACACGCCAGGGTGAAGGCCTCGGGCGCCTGTTGATCGAGGGCGCACTCCATCGCGCCACGGAATGGGACAGGGTAATGCTCGTCGGCGACGCCCCCTATTACAGCCGCTTCGGGTTCCAACGCCTCGGCAAGGTCACCATGCCACCGCCCACCAACCCAGACCGTATCCTTGGCCGCGCCCTCAAACCAAACGCCTGGGACAACATCACCGGCGACGTCACCCGCTGGCCCGACGCCAAGGCGTGATCGCACCTCCATTGACCCTGAAATATCCCGGGGGAGTCGCCCCGAAGGGGCGACGGGGGCAGCGCCCCCTAATCCTTGCCGCCTTTTGCGCGATCCGACTTCTTGCGCACCAGGACCATGCGCAGATCGTGCATCGCCAGAAGCAGCGCATCGCTGACCTGCTCCAATTCTTCCGCCGTCGCGCGTTGCTGCGCCCAGGCGGCGGTCAGGTTCAGCCGATCCACGGTCCGCAGGATGTCATCCACCTCGCGCGCGGCCAAAAGCGCCTGCCGCTCGGCTTTCCAGCCCTCGATGGCCGCGAGGTCCGCATCGCTCAATTCGCGCCCGCCCTGAGGCTTCACCTCGCCGTTCTTGACGTTGACGACGGCGATCTGCTCCATCTCGATCCGCTTCATCCGGTTTTCCGCATCGACGCGAAACACCATCGCGCCGTTCTCGCGAATGCGGAAATAGTACTCGGGAAGGCCCTCGGTCATTCCAGCCCTGCACAGAATTTCTGTATCCGCGCCAGCGCGTCTTCCAGCACCGCGTCCGAGGTCGCATAGCTCACCCGAAAAGCGGGGCTGAGGCCGAAGGCCGCGCCAAAGACAACCGCAACCCCGGTTTCCTCCAGCAACGCCTTGCAGAAATCCTCGTCGGTCTCGATGCGCGCGCCACCGGCCGAGGCCTTGCCGATGCAGCCTTTGATCGAGGGATAGACATAAAAAGCCCCCTCCGGCACCGGGCAATAGATGCCCTCGGCCGCGTTCAACCCCGCGACCACAAGGTCGCGCCGCCGCAGGAAGGTTTCGATTGCAGCAGGCAGAAAGTCATGGGTGCCGTTCAGCGCCTCCAAGGCCGCCCATTGGCTGACCGAACAGGGGTTCGACGTCGACTGCGACTGCACCTTCCGCATGGCCGCGATCAACTCCACCGGTCCCCCCGCATAGCCGATCCGCCAGCCCGTCATGGCATAGGCTTTCGACACGCCGTTGACCGTCAACGTCCGGTCGTACAACGCCGGGGCCACCTCGGCGGGTGACGAGAATTCAAAGCCGGGAAAGGCGATGTGTTCATACATGTCATCGCTCATCACCCAGACATGGGGATGCCGCTCAAGCACATCGGTCAGGGCTTTCAACGCCTCACGCGGATACCCCGCACCCGTGGGGTTCGAGGGCGAGTTGAAGATCAGCCATTTGGTCTTCGGCGTGATCGCCGCCTCAAGTTGCTCGGGCGTGATGCGAAACCCGTTGTCCATCGCGCCTTCCACGACCACCGGCGTGCCGCCCGCCAAAAGCACCATGTCGGGATAGCTTACCCAGTAAGGGGCGGGAATGATCACCTCGTCGCCGGGGTTCAGCGTGGCCATCAGTGCGTTGTACAACACCTGCTTGCCGCCCGTGCTGACGATGATCTGTGACGGCGCGTAAGACAGGCTGTTGTCGCGGGCGAACTTGGCGCAGATCGCCTCTTTTAACTCCATGATCCCGTCAACGGCGGTATAGCGCGTCTTGCCGCTGTCGATGGCCCTCTTGCCCGCCTCGCGGATATGCTCGGGGGTGTCGAAATCAGGCTCGCCCGCGCCAAGGCCGATGATGTCGCGCCCGCTTGCCTTCAACTCTTCGACCAGCCCCGTCAGGGCGACAGTCGGTGAAGGTTTGACGCGGTCGAGTGTCGCAGAAAGGAAGGGCATGGTCGTCCCCGGGATGGATGAAGTCTATAGTCTGATAGAAGTTGAGCCCGTAACCCGCAAGCCGATTGGACCCCAGATGGACGATAATGACGACCGCAACTGGTACGCCGAAGACGCTGCCACTTTCGGTGACCGCCTTGCCGCCGCCCGCGACGCCAAGGGCATGAACCAGAAAGCCTTCGCGCGCCGCCTCGGCGTGGCCTTGAAGACCGTCGAAGGGTGGGAAAACGACATGCGCGAACCGCGCGCGAACAAGCTCCAGATGATGTCGGGCCTTTTGAACGTCTCGATGTCGTGGCTTTTGACCGGAGAAGGTCAGGGCGTGGAGCCGGAGGCGGAATCGGAAACCCCCGAAATGGCTGAACTCCTTGGTGAAATCCGCGCGTTGCGCACGGATATGCAGCGCGGGGCAGAGCGCCTTGGCGTCCTTGAAAAGCGGCTGAAAAAGGCTGTCAGCGAAACCGTATGAGCGAAGACCACGCCACGCGCCTGAAGCGGCTGCACATGCGGTCGATGCGGCGCGGCATGAAGGAAATGGACCTGATCCTCAGCCGCTTCTGGGCGGATGAGGGGGCAATGCTGTCCGGCGACGAGCTTGACCTCTACGAAGCGCTTTTGAACGAGAACGACCAGGAAATCTACAAGTGGGTCAGCGGCCAGGTTCCGCCGCCGCCGCATTTTGTTCCCCTGATTTTGCGACTGGGAAAATAAAACTCATCTTTTAACCCAATCTTGGGAAATTCCGGCGAAAGCTGCCACTTGAGCAGTAACAAAAGCCGGAGTTTCGGTATGAGCATGCACCAGGCCGTGCCCGTCCAAGGGGGGCAGGACTACACAAGGCACTATCTGGACAGCCTGTCCATGATCGAACGGCTTCACCGCCTTCTTCTCGATGTCATCAAGGATGAATTCGAACGTCTCGGGGTCTTGGAAATCAATGCCGTCCAGGCGCTTCTTCTGTTCAATATCGCGGATAACGAGGTGACGGCGGGTGAACTTCGCTCGCGCGGCTACTACCAGGGGTCGAACGTATCCTACAATCTGAAGAAACTGGTCGACATGGGGTTCATGCACCACCAGCGGTGCGAGATTGATCGCCGCTCGGTCCGCGTGCGCCTGACCGAAAAGGGCCGCAACGTGCATCACGTGGTGTCCGACCTGTTCCAGCGCCATTCAGATGCCCTGATGCAGGATGCGATGCTTGGCGGCGACAAGATCGTGGCTCTGAACGAACAACTCGGTCGCGTCGAACGGTTCTGGAGCGATCAGATCCGCTACATCTACTGACGAACACGTCAGCCCGCCCCAAGGGGACGGGCCTCAGTATCCGTCAGAAACGGCGTCACATCACCAGTGGCCCGTATTCTCCATGCTCGACCACGGCTCTGCCGGTGGCAGGTTGTCACCGCGTTGCAGCAGTTCGACCGACACATTGTCGGGCGAGCGCACAAAAGCCATATGCCCGTCGCGCGGCGGCCGGTTGATCGTCACGCCATTGTCCATCAGGTGCTGGCACATCTCGTAGATATTATCGACGCGATAGGCCAGGTGCCCGAAATGGCGACTGTCCGACGGCAAGCCCTCGTCACCATCCCAGTTGTAGGTCAATTCGACGGATGCGTTTTCCTGTCCCGGCGGCGACATGAACACCAGCGTGAACCGCCCGCCCTCGTTGTCGATCCGCCGTGTCTCTTCCAACCCCAAAAGCTCGTAAAACGCCTTCGAAGTCTCAAGGTCGGCGACCCGCACCATCGTGTGTAGATATTCAATGCCCATATCGGCCTCCTCTTCGCTGGCCAGACCCTAACAAGCAGGTCCGGAATGCCAATCCCAAACCCCGAAAATTCAAATCAAATTGTCCTTCACCGCTTTGACAAATACGCAAGGCCCGAACTTATCCACAGACCCAACATCTGGTGTTGAGCCACCCCTTTTCCCCACTATGATGGGTGCGCACAAGAATCGCGCGGAGGCAGGCATGAACATGGAAAACGACACCCCCCAGACCCCGGAACAGGAAATCGCCGAAATGCGCGCGAACCCGCAACCCACGTTGCGCGCCGTGGCCCCGGGCATGGAAAAACACCTCTACACGATCAACCCGGTGCTGGATCACGGCTTTGTCCGCGTGATCGACTACATGGGCGACGATGCCGCCATCACCCAGGCCGCCCGCGTGTCCTACGGCCGCGGCACCAAGGCGGTGTCCAACGACGAAGGCCTGATCCGCTATCTCATGCGCCACTGGCACTCGACCCCGTTTGAAATGTGCGAGGTCAAATTCCACGTCAAACTCCCAGTCTTCGTCGCCCGCCAGTGGATCCGCCACCGCACCGCCAACGTGAACGAATACTCCGCCCGCTACTCGATCCTCGACCGCGAATTCTACATCCCCCGCGCCGAAGACCTTGCCGCCCAATCCGTCACCAACAACCAGGGCCGGGGCGAAGCCCTCACCGGTGCCGAAGCCGACCGCGTGCTGTCCTACCTCAAGGACGACGCCATGCGCGCCTATGACCATTACGAGGAAATGATCTCTCAGGACGGCCAACAGGGCCTTGCCCGCGAACTCGCCCGCATGAACCTGCCCGCCAATGTCTACACCCAATGGTACTGGAAGGTGGACCTCCACAACCTCTTCCACTTCCTGCGCCTGCGCGCCGACGCCCACGCCCAATACGAGATCCGCGTCTACGCCGAAGAAATGTGCCGCCTTGTCAAAGACTGGGTCCCCTTCGCCTACGCCGCCTTCGAGGACTACCGCCTGGGCGGCGCGACCCTGTCAGGGAAGGCGCTGGAGTGTGTGCGGAGGATGCTGGCAGGAGAAGAGGTGACGCAGGAGACGTCAGGGATGAGCAAGGGGGAATGGCGGGAGTTTCGGGGAGTTGTTGGAGGATAACCAAATTGATTGACCAAGTGGAACTTCTTAGCTGGATAGGTCAGTTGGTCTTATACGGGGGAGGCAGTGTAGCAATTGCATTTGGAGCATTTAGGTTTTTCTCGGAGAAATGGCTTCAATCAAAATTCGATAAAAATCTTGAGGCTTTCAGGCATGAGAACGCGAAAGAGTTACAATCTTTGCGCGCTCAGATAGACGGTACGTTAAGCGTGCGCCTGCGAGTTCAAGAAAAGGAATTCGACGTCCTCTCCGAATGTTGGGATCTAATGAACATTGCGTTTGGAGCAGCTCAGTCTCATACTGCATTATTTAAGCAATACCCTGACATCAGCCGGATGCCGGATGATGCCAGACGGGAATATCTCGACTCTTTGGATCTATTCGAATTTCAGAAGAAGGAAATTGCTGACGATTCCAACCCAACTGATGCCTTGGTTAGAGAGCTAGATAGACAAAAAGGAAATGAGGCCAGCAAAGCACATGCAGAGTTTCACAACGCGGTAAACAAGCATGAAATCTTCATGTCCGATCAAACTGCCAAAGACTTCAAAGAGGTGGCGAGATTAATCAGATCGGCGATAATTAATAAGAATGTTTCAAGTGAATCCAAAGATCTGAAAATGAGTCATGAGGCGTGGAAGGAGCTTGAAGAAAAGTGCTCGCCACAGGTGCAGCGCATTTCTGCGGAACTTCGGTCTTACCTTAGGTCTTCGCTAGGAGACTGATAGTGGCTCGGTTGAGATTGGACTCGCACGCACCGCCTCCGACTCCCGCCCAACACCGGCGCCCAAAATCACCCACCCTACACCGCACCTCAACCAAACGTCCCGCCCGGTGTGAAACACCGGGCAGCGCCCGACCCGCCCCCCTCGGGGCGGGCGCTTCTCCACCGCTGCCAGAAGAACAAGCGTCGGTTGTGCGTCACCCGCACCGAAGAGAGCAACCCCGCCCCGACGGGCCGGGCGCTGCCCTATCCTCATCGCTTAACTGGCAAAGCCGGGGTAGGGCGGGGTTCACCCCGCCGTTCTTGTCAAAAAACACACCCCGCGCTGCGCGCGAACCGCGCCACATTCCCGCCACATACCCCCCTTATCCCTCGCAACGGGGGCGAAAACCGGAGTGCGGCCATGAACACCGTCCTCGCATATATTTCCTGCGGCCTGTTCGGCTGGCTTGGCTATACCGTCTGGACCGAAAGCTACCAGGTTGGCTACACCGGCAAGGCCCGTGCGCTTGGCAGCGTCATCAACGCCACGACCGAGCGTTACGGCACCGAGGTGACCTCGATCTTCCTGTTCTCGGCGGGCATCATCCTGGCCTTCGTCTTCCTGATCCGCGCCACGCAGGAAGAAGCGTAGGGGCGTCGCCAACCCTACCCACACCGCCAAACCAATGCTAACCTCGCCCCATGCGTGCGTTTCTTCTGCCCCTTCTCTTGGCCGGTTGCTTCACCGATGCCCCTCAGATCGAGGAGGCCGCCCTGGTGCGCAACGAAATCCTGATCACGCGGGCAGAGCGGGACTCGAATGGGGATGCGCCGGTCCTCTTCCTCGAAGCGCGCGAAATCGGTCTTTGCGCCGCCGACGAACCGACCCTGATCCGCGTGCCCGACGGCACCTGGGCGATCACCGCCTTCACGCCGGGGGGCGAGGTGACGGAACGTGTGACACTCGGTGGCGGTGAGCAGTTGCGACTGACCTGCGGCACCACCGGGCGACGCGATCCGGCACCGTTTCTTGAGCCGGAGGTCTTGTGAATTTTTGTCAGGAAAACAGTGGCGTCACATCGTGAATGTGCGCCCAGACAGTACGTACAAAACGTACATTTCTGAATCCGCCCCACCGTACGCCCGTACAAATGGCAACTAATGGGGCGCACTCTTCATTCAGAGAGCCTTAAGCTCCCCCGCGGATTGACGGCCATCGCGGCCCTCGATCATCTCGAACTCGATCTTCTGGTTATCGGCGAGGCCCGTCATCCCGGCGCGCTCGACCGCAGAAATATGCACGAAAATATCCTTGCCCCCGTCATCAGGAGCAATAAACCCGTAACCCTTTGTCGTATTGAACCATTTTACGGTGCCAGTAGGCATGACTTTCTTCCTTCGTAGTCTCCCCGTCCAGGTCGTCCGAACGGAACTTTCGCAGCAAAAATCAGGAGGAATGCCTTGTTTCGGCAGACGACTTGACGTCACTTGCGCGATAGACTCTGAGGCAAATCATCGAAATATCAAGTGAAACCTCTGTGACGACAAAGGAGTGGGGCCGGGTGAAACTCTATGGTTTGAAGGCGTGCGATACCTGCAGGAAGGCGCGTCAAGCGATTGAAAAGCAGGGGAAAAAGGTGGAATTCGTCGATGTGCGCGACACGCCTTTGTCGGAAGGCCAGATCGCGGAGTTTGCTGAAAAATTCGGCGAAACGTTGGTAAATAGGCGTTCAACAACCTGGCGCGACCTGTCGGAATCCGAACGAAACCTGGATATTCAGACCCTTATTGCGCGTCATCCCACAGTCATGAAACGCCCCGTTATCGAAGAGAACGGCCAATTGACGCTAGGTTGGTCGCCCGAAGTACAAGCCCAACATCTTGGAACGGCAAGGAAAGAGACATAGTTTCTGCCCAGGAACAGCGGAAGGAGGCAACCATGCGCAACGCGGCAACCGCCCTTGGAATGATCGGCGGCATTCTGGCCCTGATCATGGGGATCATCACGTTCGGCTATGCGGAATTCACCGCCCGCGAAGAAGTGCGGGATTTCGGCCTTTTGCCCATGCTGGAAAACCCCGAGATGTTGCGCGCGATGAGCGTGATCGCCCCCTTGCTTGCCATCGCAGGTGCCGGAATGGCACGGTATCGGGCCTTGTGGGCGGGCATCCTTCTAATCGTCGCTGCCGCCGCGATTTACACAACGTTTTCAAGCTTCTTTGCTATCTTCCCCGCCGCCATGTGCGGCCTTGCGGGCCTTCTGGCTATCGCAGCGGGGCGTCCGGATGAAGAGAAGGCTCACTTCTGAACAATCGGTCCAGCGCCAAGGGGCCGCCGCCACGGAAAACAAGGACAAGCAGCAGCAGCACCCAAAGCGCACGCTGGTCCATGGCTGAATCCGAAGCGGCATCGAACCAGGCCCCCAGTTCCGCGCCATGGCCATAGATGTCGGTCAGGCTTTGGACGATGACAAAGCCGATCATGCCAAGCGCCGCGGCTCGGGTAAAAAGGCCGATCACGACCAGTAGCGGCAGGATGAACTCGGCCCAGGTGCCCGCAAGGATCACCAGTTTCTGAAAGGCGCTGGCCTGCGTGATGTCAAAGCTTGCGGCTTCGGCGCCTTTCGGGAAGATCTGTGCGAAGGCGTTGAAACTGGGCGAGAAAAGGTTGCTGATGCCGTCCGGGATCTTGGTGAATCCCGAGTTCCAGAAATACATGAACAGCACGGCTGCAAAGAAGAACCGTGCCAGCGTCGTCAAGACAGGCGTGGACATGGGTTCCAGCCAGGAAAGGGCGCGGTCGGGCAGTTGAAAAAGCGTGCGGATCATCTGTTCAACCTCCGATCCTTGTCATGGCGTTCGTCTCGATCAAGAGGCCGAGTGTAGCGCTCAGATCAAAGTCTTCGGTGGCTGCATCTATCGCTGCGCCAAAGGTTTTTCCGGCCAGCAACGCCTCGACGAAGGCCCCCCCGCCGGGGGGCAGAAGATAGGGCGCAGGATCCAGATCGGGGCGCGCGACCAGAACGTCTTCGACCTTCATCTCGGGCTTGGGTGCCCCGTTTTCCATGTTGAAGCGCCAGATCGAAAATACAGGCCACGGCGACCGCAAAAGCCTGATCGAAGGCGCAAGCGTGATCGGCGTTTCCATAAGCGCGTCGGGCGACAGTTCCTGCAATCTGTTGGGATCGGCGACCTCAGCATCGGCCGCGTGATAACTTTCGCGGATCAAGAGTTCGAGTCGGGCAACATCGGGCAGATAGCCGGTCTTGCCCGTCGGTTCGAAATCGCGCAAAAACCCGGGCATTTCAGCGCCATAGAACATCATCAACGGCGATGTGGGCGGGTGGCGGTGCAAAAAGGCGCGTGCCAGAACCTTGAAATTCTCGGCTCCGACCAGCTTCCGGATCACCGGAAAGGCGGACTCCAGCGCCTCGCTCAGGGAAACGGTGACATTGTTGCGATATACATCGAAACGGCGGCCAGCAGGCTGGCCGTTGCCGTCGCTGAGGCCGGTCGGGCGCTCGGCCTCCGGGTTCAGAAGCGCGGCGCGAAATGTCGTCTGATCGACAATCATGCGGGTGCCGTGGTCAGGATGTCGGCAGCGCGGGCCGCTTCGGCTTCCAGCACCGGCCAGTCGGGCACATCGTTGTCCCATTCGATCAGGCTGGGCCGTGGGCCGCCCTTTCTGATGACATGTTCGAACAGCGTCCAGACCGGTTCGGCCACTTCGCGCCCGTGGCTGTCGATCAACAGGGGCTTGCCGTGGTCGTCGTGGTCTTCGTCATGGCCGGCAAGGTGAATTTCGCCAACCAGATCAAGGGGGAAGGCGTCGATATAGCTGATCGGATCGCTGTCGAGATTCGTCGCGCTGACAAAGACGTTGTTGACGTCCAGCAGAAGGCCACAGCCGGTACGGGTGGCGATTTCCTTCAGGAATTCGGTTTCTTCCAGCGTGCTTTCGTCGAACGCCAGATAGGACGACGGGTTTTCCAGCAACATCCGACGTCCAACCACCTCTTGCACCTCGTCGATATGGTCGGCGACGCGGGCCAGCGTGTCCTTGGTATAGGGCAGGGGCAGAAGATCGTTCAGAAAGGCGCTTTCATGGGTGGACCAGGCCAGGTGCTCGGAAAAGCTGGCAGGGTTCAGCCAGCCGACCAGATGTTTCAGCCGCTGAAGGTGGTCTTTGTCCAATGGGCCTTCGCCGCCGATGGACAAGCCAACCCCATGAACGGAAAAGGCAAAACGCTCGGCCAAATGGCGAAGCTGGGAAATCGGGCGCCCGCCCGCCCCCATGTAATTCTCTGCGTGGATTTCCAGCCACCCGACAGAACCGGGCGCGTCCATGATCGTCGTGAAATGCTGCGGCTTGTAGCCGACGCCGGGCGTGTTCGGAAGCCTGTCAAAGTTATGGGAACTGGCATCAAGCATGGGGAAATCCTAAGCCAAGCGGAGCCTCCGGGCAAACGAAGGCTCCGCAAGAAGTCGTTTGATTCAGCCTGCGGGCAGATCGCGCTCAAGCGGCTCAAGCGAACCCATGCGCTCGTCGGGCAGTTCGATCTCGGCGCAGGTGCCGGCGTCAACCAGCGTCCAGGCGTTGCCCTGGTAGTCGACGGTCGAGGTGCCGGCACAGCTCGTGCCGGGGCCGGCGGCGCAATCGTTCTTGCCAGCCAGCGAAACGCCATAGCATTTTTCTTTGGCTTGCGCTTGGGCCGGAACGGCCAGGGTAGCGGAGAGAGCAGCGGCGACGGCGCCAGCGGCGGCAAGGGTTTTGGTTGTTTTCGACATCAGGTTGTCCTCACTCAAGTGTTGTCCTGTCGCTCTGGGCGACTGGCGGCATTCAAAACGGAATTCGGAATCAACTGCTACTCACGGGTGCGTGTGCTGACGGGGACGTTAAAAGTTGAAACAATCTGCGCTCCATTACACCGAAAATTAGGGAAAAGTGGGCTAACTGACGGCTCAATCGCTCAATCGAAGGCTGTCCTGGACGTGCGCAAGTTATCCGAGATCATGGGGTCGCAGGTCTGCTCAGCGCTTGTTCTCGGCTACATGGCATTGTCGGCGGTCCTTTTCCTGGGCACTTACGTCCTTGGTTCGGCATCAGGCGAAGTGCGATTCGTGCCCCTGGCGGGTCTGGCCGCCGCCGGACTGGTTTCTCTTGTTCTTGTGTCATTCTGGCGCGACAGCTGCCGCAGATCGTCGTCCAGGCGCAGGGACTATTCCGGGTTACCGCTGTCCTTTTTCGACACGATGACGGGGATGCCGAACAGACTCTATTTTCAGGACAAGATCGCAGCAATGCTTTCGTCCGATCAGGGCGGGTCCATCATCGTCTTGGATCTCGCCGACTTTTCAAAGGTAAACGATCGGCGCGGTCGGGCCTTTGGCGACGTGGTCATCAAGGAGACCGGCAGGAGGTTGCGCCACTGGGCAGAGGGGGCAGAGGGCATTGCCGCAAGGCTCAGCGGGGACAGCTTTGGCGTGTTCCTGCCGAACACGGGGCAGGCGGACCTGGACCGCATGTGCGGCGAACTCGTCAAGCTGTGCGACGAACCGGTGATCAAGGGGGGGGATGTCGTCGAACCGCAGGTCAGTATCGGTGCCGTTGACAGCGCAAGCCTGGGTGACCTGCGAGAGTTTGGATATGACGCGGTCATGAGTGTCTGCAAATTTGCATTGTCTTCCGCAAAAACTGAGGGCAGCGGCGCTTATCGAATTTACAACGAGGCGCTGGAGAAAGAGTTCGTCGATCTCGACGCAATGGCCGTGGAACTGCCCGACGCCCTGCGCAACGGGCAGTTGGAAGTGTTTCTGCAACCCCGTTGCCAGTTGGGCGATGGTGCGTTGATCGGTTTTGAATCCCTCGTTCGCTGGAAGCGCAACGGCGAATATGTCCCGGCGGAAGATTTGATCAGGATGGCCGAAGAAACAGGCCTGATCTTCGAGTTGGATCGTTACATGATCGACAGATCCATTCAAACCCTCGCGGATTGGAACCGGCGAAGAAAGACGCGCTTTCCCGTTTCGGTCAATCTCAGCGCTCTGCATTTTCGTGTCGACAAGGGTGTGGAGTTCATCCTGGATTGTCTCAGGCGGCACCGCTTGCCGCCAGAGTTGCTGACCGTGGAAGTGACCGAAACCGCGAACCTGGCCGTGTTGCAACAGGTCAAGGGGTTGTTCGGTTTACGTGACGCCGGATGCCGCATCGCGATTGACGACTTTGGCACCGGATACGCCTCTCTTGCGCGACTTCGCGCCTTGCCTGCCGATGAAATCAAGATCGACCGGTTGCTTGTGTCCGAGCTTTTGAAAAGCAGCGAGGCGCGGCACATCCTCGAAGCCGTTCTTTTCCTTGCTGAAAGGCTGGAAATGGAAGTGGTGGCCGAAGGTGTCGAGGATGAGGCGCAATCGGAACTGCTGGTCGAGATGGGCTGCCGTTTCGGTCAGGGGTTCCTGTTCGGTCACCCGCGTCCCGCGCTCGACTGGCTGGCCGATGCCACCTATGGCCCATCCGGGGAACAGCCTGCCGCCTGAGGTGGCGTGATTGGATCGCGCCACCGGAAAAAGACCCGGCCCCGGAACGGTTCAAGGATCGGGCACGCTACGCCCCGTGCCGGTCCCGGGCTATCGGAGGTCGGGCGGCAAGGCATCTTCTGCCATTATGGCGACGACGTCATCTAGTCCCAGGGTTTCCGTTGCCTTGCTGCCCAACCGGCGCAAGCTGACGGTCTGTTCCTCGACCTCGCGACCGCCCACGGCCAGGATTGCGGGAACCTTGCCGACCGAATGTTCGCGGATCTTGTAGTTGATCTTTTCGTTCCGCGTGTCGCTTTCCGCCCGGACCCCGGCGTCGCGCAGCCTGGCGACAACCGCCTCGGCATAGTCATTTGATTCCGACGTGATCGCGGCCACGACCACCTGCCTCGGGGCCAGCCAGAAGGGCAGCTTGCCCGAATGCTCTTCGATCAGAATGCCGATGAAACGCTCGAACGATCCTAGCGTTGCGCGGTGCAGCATGAAGGGCCGGTGCTTGTCGCCATCGGCGGCGATATAGCTTGCACCCAGCCGCTCGGGCAGGTTCGGATCGACCTGAAAGGTGCCACATTGCCAGACCCGCCCGATCGCATCGGTCAGATAAAAGTCCAGCTTGGGCCCGTAGAACGCACCATCGCCCGGCTCCAGCACGTAGTCGCGCCCAACCGCCTTGATCGCGTTTTCCAGCGCGCCTTCCACGTAATCCCAGCTTTCCTCGGTGCCGACACGCTTTTCGGGTCGGGTTGCGAAACGGATTTCGAAATCGGGGAAGCCAAGCTCGCGGTAGATATCGGCAAGAAAGTCGATGAAGCGCGCGCATTCGTCCTGAATTTGATCTTCGGTGCAGAAGATATGTGCATCGTCCTGAGTGAAGCCGCGCACCCGCATGATGCCGTGCAGCGCCCCCGAAGGTTCGAACCGCGCGCAAGAGCCGAACTCTGCCAGCCGGAGTGGCAGGTCGCGATAGGATTTCAAACCCTGGTTGAAGACCTGCACGTGACAGGGGCAGTTCATCGGTTTCAGCGCATTGATCCGCGTATGTTCGCGGTTCTTGGATTTCGAGGCGTCGTCATTCTCACCGTCGCGACTTTCATCGACCTCGACCAGGAACATGTGGTGTTGGTACTTTTCCCAGT
This sequence comes from Paracoccaceae bacterium, assembly GCA_965228905.1. Classification (GTDB taxonomy): domain Bacteria; phylum Pseudomonadota; class Alphaproteobacteria; order Rhodobacterales; family Rhodobacteraceae; genus CALKXV01. The sequence continues at coordinate 463,713 of CBDDII010000002.1, forward strand.
GGCCCGAGGCTTCCCACAGCTTGCGGTCCACGACCTGCGGCGTGTTGATCTCGTTATAGCCGCCCGCACGTTGTTTGCGGCGCATGTAGTCCTGTAGCGCGGTATAGATCGTCCAGCCGTTCGGATGCCAAAACACCTGCCCCGGCGCTTCTTCCTGCATGTGGAACAGGTCCATCTCACGGCCCAGGCGGCGGTGATCGCGCTTTTCGGCCTCTTCGAGGAAGGTCATGTGTTTCTTCAACTCGTCGCGGTTGCGAAAGCCGACGCCCGTTATCCGTTGCAGGTTCTTCGAGGTGTCGCCAAACCAGTGCGAGCCGGAAACGCCCATCAGCTTGAAAGAATCCGCCGGCAGTTGACCGGTGTGCTGAAGATGCGGGCCACGGCAGAGATCCTGCCATTCGCCATGCCAGTACATGCGGATTTCGGCACCTTCCGGAATGCGGTCCACAAGGTCAACCTTGTAGGGTTCGCCGCTGTCTTCGTAAAACGCGCGCGCGCGGTCACGATCCCAGATCTCGGTGCGGACCTCGTCGCGGGCGTTGATGATTTCCTTCATCTTGGCTTCGATCACACCGAGATCTTCGGGCGTGAAGGGGTCGTTTCGATCGAAATCATAGAACCAGCCGTGTTCCGTGACCGGACCGATAGTCACTTTCACATCCGGCCAGATCGCCTGAACGGCACGCGCCATCACATGGGCAAAGTCGTGCCGGATCAATTCCAGCGCCTGCGCCTCGTCCTTCATCGTGTGAATGGCAATCTCGGAATCGGCCGTGATCGGCCAGGCAAGGTCCCAGTGTTCGCCGTTCACCGTCGCGCTGATCGCCTTCTTCGCCAGCGAGTTCGAAATGTCGGCAGCCACCTCGGCGGCGGTTACGCCAGCCTCGAATGAACGTGCATTGCCATCGGGGAAAGTCAGGAAAATCTGGGCCATCGGCCTTTCTCCTCGTCAGTTTGGCGCCCACGGAACGCCCGGTTGCGGGTTATGTTTCGCCGAGATGAACCAGCCGGGCATCGCTGTCAACGCCTCAATCGCTGAAAACGTCGGATTGCACATGGCTTGTGATCGGTTAGCCTTGGCAGAAAGTTAAGAGACGGAAATGACCCAGACCTTTCAGAACGACATTCGCCAGCTTGCCTACAACCAGACCTCCGGCTCCGGGCCGGGCGTGGTGTTCCTGGGCGGGTTCCGGTCGGACAAGGAAGGCACCAAGGCGCTGGACCTTGAGACCTGGGCCAAGGAGCGCGGGCGCGCCTTTCTGCGGTTCGATTATTCCGGGCATGGGTCATCCTCGGGGGATTTTCTTCAGGGAAGTATCGGGGATTGGGCGGATGATGCCGAGGCGATCATCAAGGGCTTGACCGAAGGCCCGCAGATCCTTGTCGGGTCTTCCATGGGCGGGTGGATTTCGCTCTTGATGGCCCGGCGTATGCCGAAAAGGATCGCGGGGCTGGTCACCATCGCGGCAGCGCCCGATTTCACCGAGGACGGCTATTGGTCCGGGTTCGACGATGCCCAAAAGGCCGAGTTGGAGCGTGATGGCCAGGTTGCCCTGCCATCAGAATACTCCGACGAGCCCTACATCATCACCAAGCGTCTGATCGAAGAGGGGCGCAATCAACTGGTTCTGCGCTCTCCGCTGACATTGCCCTTTCCGGTGCGTTTTCTTCAGGGGACAGAGGACACGGCGGTGTCGACGCAGACCGCAACGCGGCTTTTGAACCATGCCAAGGGCGTGGACATGCGTCTGACACTGGTGAAGGGTGCCGATCACAGGTTCTCCGATCCCGAATGCCTGGCGCTGATCCGCCGGGCGCTGGACGAGGTTTCCGAAAACGCGACGCCCGGCTAGTTCGCGGCCAGAAACCCGAAGACTTCGGCCCGGATTTCCGGTGTCCAGAGCCCCGCGTGCCCGGTGTCAGCGACGGTCAATATGCGTTTGTCGGGTGAACTGGCCTTGTCGAAAATCGCTTCACCCATCTCAAGCGGCACCAACCGGTCGCGTTCGCCATGGACCACCAGCAAGGGCTGCGTCACCGCTGCGATATATTGCTGGCTATCCCACCGCTGCGTGATCAGGTGATCCAGAGTTTCTGCAGGATGTTGGGCAAGGATCAACGCAGGGATCGAGGTGAAGGGCGCTTCCAGCACGATACGCGATCCAATGTTTTCCGACGCCAGCCGGATCGCCACGGCGGAACCAAGGCTTTCACCATAGATCACGAGGGGTTCTGACGACACATCCTGCGCGATGGCACGGGCATCGGCGACAAGCCTTTCTTCTTCGGGCAGGCCGGTTGACCCCGATGAACCGCGATAGGCCGGGGCCACGATCCCGAACCCCTGGTCAATGAAATCCCTGAACCTGTCGGACCGTTGCTGCAACCCGCCGGCATTGCCCGAGAAATAAAGCACGGTCGGCTTGCCGGGGGCCGCTTCGGCGGTCCAGACCACCAGCCGTTCGCCGTCGTCCGTGGTGTGGGAAACCTCGCTCAGGCGCGGTTCGCCCGCTGTGTCCGGCGTGACGTAGGTGGCGTCGAAAGGATAGACCGCGCTGCGTTCATGATGTTCGAAATACCAGGCAACATAGCTTGTGGTCAGAACGAACAACGCGGATGTCAGCATCTATCCATCAACCTCATAGGGCAATATCCCGCGCCGATCCGGATGTATCGTCAACGCGCTTTCCAATGGCGGGACAGAGCGTTGATGACAGTTGCGACGCGCGCATATCCTACACGAAATCCCGATTGGCTCAAAATTCTCATGTTGGGTCATGTCCAGACCGTCGGAATAGACGATTTCCGAGGCGTGGCTGACCTCGCAGCCAAGGGCGATGGCGAAACGGCGAACGGGGGCGCGGAAAGCGGCGGCGCTGGATGAGATCTCGCGCGCAACACTCAGGTAGCGCACGCCATCGGGGGTTTCGGCCAGTTGTCGCAGGAACCGGCCCGGTGTCTCGAAAGCGGCGTGAACGTTCCAAAGGGGGCAGGCACCGCCGAAACGGGCGAATTGCAGGCGCGTCGCGGAATGTCTTTTGGTGATCGTTCCGGCCTGATCCACGCGCACGAAGAAAAACGGCACACCCTTCGCACCCTGCCGCTGCAAGGTCGAAAGCCGGTGCGCGACCTGTTCCAGTGAGGCTCCGAACCGGCGGGCCAGCCGTTCAAGATCGTGACGGGTGTCGCGCGCGGCCTGTTGGAACCTTTCGTAAGGCAATAGCGCGGCACCGGCGAAATAGTTCGCAAGGCCGATCTTGGCGATGCTGCGAGCGGTGTCGGAATGGAACCGCGCCAGGTCCAGCGTCGCCTCGATCAACTCGTTCTGCGAGATCAACGCGATCTGGTGCAGGGCCTGGAATCGCCGTGTTGCCTCCGAGGCGAGAGGGGACAGCGAGAGCGTCCTTGCTTCGGGATCATAGCGACGCGTGATGCGCGGGTCTTCGGTATTCCTGATGTCGATGCCCAGTTCGGCGCAGGCCTTTCGGATCGCGCCATCGGCGCTGAGGTTCTGGGTAAAGCGCTCGGCCGCGCGATCCACCGCGTCGATATAGTTGTCGCAATAGTGGAAGAAGTCGCGCACCTCGTCCCAGGGCGAGGCGCCGGGGCGCATCTCGTCCTGGTCGAGTGCTGCATCCAGCGAGGCAAGCCGTTCGTTCGCACGCGCATAGGCGTGGTGCAGCATGAGAAAGGCGCGTGCCACCTGCGGGGCGTTCGAGGCAACAAGACGCAGATCGACCTGGGGTGGGGTGTCGTTCTGGAACAGAGGGTCGGCAAAGGCTTCGTTCAGGTCGGTGACCATACGCTCGCCTTCACCCACGGCCAGTTCGCTGACGTCAAAATCGAATTCCTGCACCAGCGCCAAGATCACCGCCGAAGAAACGGGGCGGTGATTGTTTTCCATCTGGTTCAGGTAAGGCAGCGACACCCCAAGCCGTTCGGCAAATGCCTTTTGCGTCAGGCCAAGGCGCGTGCGGGTCTCGCGCAGCTTTGCGCCAGCATAGAGTTTTTGGGTTGCCATCGGTCCGCGCCGCTATTGAAAACTTGCAAACATCGTTGCGCGAAGCTGCAAATCTTTCAAGTCTGCGTGTCGATGATCCGCTCACGTCGCATCACGTAAAGGATCGCCAGTAGCCCGCAGAAAAGCGATGCAAACATGATGAACAACAACGTGGTGCTGCCGCCGCCCTTTTGGATCATGATGCCGGACAAGACCGAAAGCGCTGCGCCGCCCCCGATCATGATGGCGGCCCCAAGGCCCGATGCGGTCCCGGCAAGATGCGGGCGCACCGACAGCATACCGGCCCCGGCATTCGGCATGACAAGGCCGTTTCCAAGCCCGACAAAAGTGCAGGCGCCGAAAAAGATAAAGGCGGAATCGATGCCGAAAAAGGGCAGGGGGGCCGCAGCACCCAGGCCGACGCAGGCCAGGATGCTGCCAGTCAGGATCATCCAGTTGATCCCCTTCCGCACCGTGTAGCGGGCCGACAGGAAATTGCCGAGCGCATAGCCGATGGCGGGGGCTCCAAGGCAGATGCCAGTCCAGAAGGACGACAAGCCATAGAATGTCGAGGCGATGTAGGGTGCGCCGCCCAGGAAGGCAAAGAACGATCCCGAGGCGAAGGCGGCTGAAAAGACATAGCCCCAGAAGCGTGGCGAGGTCAGAAGCTCGGGGTAATCCCGCAATTGCTGGGAAAAGCTGACTCCGCCGCCCTTTGAGGTTTCGCCAAGGTCGAACCAGCAAAGCAGATAGACCAATACGCCCGCAACGAAGAGACACCAGAAAACCGCACGCCAGCCAAAGGCTTCGTCCACCGCTCCGCCGATTGAGGGGGCAATCATCGGGACCAGTGCCATGCCCATGGTGACATAGCCGATCATGGCGGCGGCCTCGTCCCGCTCGTACATATCGCGCACGACGGCGCGCGACAGGACGATGCCGACCGCGACTGCGCCCTGCAGCATCCGGAAGGCAAGAAATGTCTCGACAGTCGTGGCAAGGGCGCATCCCACGGTCGCGACGATGAAAATCGCGGTGCAGGCCAGCAGCACGACACGGCGTCCGTATCTGTCGGCCATCGGCCCGACCAGCAGTTGCAAGACTGCGGTCACAGCCAGGTAACCCGAGACCGAAAGCTGCATGACGTCGTAACTGGTGTTCAGATCCCGCGTCATATTGGGAAGCGAGGGCAGAAAGGCCGACATCGCCATCGCGCCAAGTCCAGCGACCAGCACCAACGTCATCACATTCGGGGGGGTGGTCCGGTCAAGAAACCGGGCCTTGGGGTGGTCGCTCATGGGATGGATCTAAACCGGACAGTTTAGACTGTCCATGGCCCGAATTGAGTTTGCGGATTTGCAATAAGCACGGGACATGTTTCGCAGACTTTGCAAATATCCAAGATTTTGCTTCCTCGAATCCTTGGCGGGCGATAATCACGTCTCAATCAGCGGGGAAAATACATGTCCGATATTCTGGAAGAACTAAAGCGCCGCCGCGCCGAAGCTGCGGCGGGTGGTGGCGAAAAGCGGGTGGCGGCTCAACACGCGAAGGGCAAGCTGACGGCGCGCGAACGGGTCGAGCTTTTGCTGGACGACGGTTCATTTGAAGAATTCGACATGTTCGTCACGCACCGAACCACCGATTTCGGCATGGACAAGCAAAAGCCCGCAGGCGACGGCGTGGTCACGGGGTGGGGCACGATCAACGGGCGCATGGTCTACTTGTTCAGCCAGGATTTCACCGTATTCGGTGGTTCCTTGTCCGAAACCCATGCGCAGAAGATTTGCAAGATCATGGATATGGCGATGCAGAATGGCGCGCCCGTGATCGGATTGAACGACTCGGGCGGTGCGCGGATCCAGGAAGGTGTCGCCAGCCTTGCCGGCTATGCCGACGTCTTTCAGCGCAACATCGAAGCATCCGGTGTCGTGCCGCAGATCAGCGTGATCATGGGGCCCTGCGCAGGCGGTGCGGTCTACAGCCCGGCCATGACCGATTTCATCTTCATGGTGCAGGACAGTTCCTACATGTTCGTCACCGGTCCCGACGTTGTGAAGACCGTGACGAACGAAGTGGTCACGGCCGAAGAGCTGGGGGGTGCATCGACCCATACCAAGAAAAGCTCGGTCGCCGACGGCGCCTTCAAGGACGATGTAGAGACCCTGGCCGAGATCCGGCGGTTCTTCGATTTCCTGCCGCTGAACAACCGCGACAAAGCGCCCACCCGGCCATTTTTTGACGACCCGGCTCGTGTGGAAGACAGCCTTGACACGCTTATCCCGGCCAATCCGAACCAGCCCTACGACATGAAAGAGCTGATCCTGAAGATCGCCGACGAGAGCGATTTTTTCGAAACGCAGGCGGATTTCGCGGCCAATATCATCACCGGTTTCATCCGTCTCGAAGGTCAAACCGTGGGAGTTGTCGCCAACCAGCCGATGGTTCTGGCCGGGGTTCTGGACATCGATTCCAGTCGCAAGGCCGCGCGTTTCGTGCGGTTCTGCGATGCGTTTGAAATCCCGATCCTGACGCTTGTCGATGTGCCGGGGTTCCTTCCTGGAACGGCTCAGGAATACGGCGGTGTCATCAAGCATGGCGCAAAACTTCTGTTTGCGTTTGGTGAGGCGACAGTTCCGAAAGTCACTGTTATTACACGAAAAGCTTACGGTGGAGCCTACGACGTGATGGCATCGAAGCACCTGCGCGGGGACTTCAACTATGCCTGGCCAACGGCCCAGATCGCGGTGATGGGCGCGAAGGGGGCGACCGAGATTCTCTATCGGTCCGAGTTGGGAGACCCCGACAAGATCGCCGAGCGTACCGCAGAGTATGAAACCAACTTCGCGAATCCCTTCCGTGCGGCGGAACGCGGCTTCATCGACGAGGTCATCCTGCCTCATTCGACGCGCCGTCGCGTCTGCCGGGCTTTTGCATCGCTTCGCAACAAGAAGCTGCAGAACCCCTGGAAGAAGCACGACAACATCCCGCTATAGTCAAAAATCCGCGTATGAAGCTTTCCTGCCACATAATTCCCAGAAATGCGGCGCATTATAGAAGGGCTGGAAACCCCAGTCTAAAATGCGTTAATCAGCATCTATCCGCCGTTGCGCGTGGCCAGGCATTGGGTTCGCGTTTTCGGTCGGTTAGCTTCGCTTCGCATGCTCATACGGGTATGCGGCACACATACAAAGGCCGGGCAGCTGAAACGGCCTTGACGGATCGAAGGAGACAGAAATGTCGCTTACAGCTAAAACCCTGGTGGCCCTTGGCCTTTTCACCCTGTTCGCAGCTTGCCAGCAGGAAGAGCCCATGGAAGAACCCATGGTCATGGAAGAACCCACCATGGAAAAGTACTAAAATAGAATTCGGGTCGGCCTCAAACCGGCCCACTACAAGCGGGAGACAGTTATGTCCACTACTATCAAAGCACTCGTGGCCTTTGGCCTGCTCACCATCGTTGCAGCTTGCCAGCAGGAAGAAGCCGTCATGGTCGAGCCTGTCATGGAAGAGCCGACTTCCACGAAGTACTAATGCTTCTTTGGAACCGGGCGTCAGTGGCGTCCGGTTCCAATACCCGGTCCCGCGAGGGACTGATCATTTTGTAAAAGTTTGCCAGAGAGTTCTCTCTCGGCACGATTTTCCCAAAGTTCGGATAGTTGCGAAAGGGAGGCTCTCATGGGCTCCAGACTTACCACTTCTGTTTTCTTCGGCGGTATCCTGTTCCTTGCTGCCTGCCAGCAGGAAGAAACCTTCGTCGTATCGCCACCGGTCTTCGACAAGTACGGCAACGGCGGCTGCGTTGGCGGCAATGGTCAGACCGTTTACGTCCCCGGCGCGAACTTCGACAGCTTCCCGCCATGTGATGACGTCTGCACCGACGGCGGCTACACCGATGCCAACGGCAACTCTGTCGCGCCTTGCCCACCGCCTCCTCCGAGACGCGAGGGTGACGACGACAGCAGTACGCAGGGTGGCAACAACCCCACGGGCGGTCCGATCAACTGACGCGCCAAGTCTGCTAAGTTTCGTGGCTGGCCCCGAAAGGGGACAGCCATGCTGAAGCACAAGGGTTTCCCGGGTCGTTTTCCCGGGACCGATTTCCAATTCACGATACGGCGTGCGAACCCGAAAGGGGTGACGCCACTTGTCGCCCGCGAGCGGTTTGCCGACCGGAAACCGGCAGATCGCCGCGCCGACGCCGCTTTCGTGGCCTGCCTTTGGGATTATTTCGGGGCCGAAGCCTTCGAACGTGGCAACCTTGATGCGGGTCGCCTGTCATGGGTGTTCGGTCGCGAAGTGCTGCCTGCAGAGGATCCCTTTGATCCTGCAAGCTATGATGCGCTTTTGGTCATCGACGAAGCGCGTGCGCGTGCCTCTTTCCCGGATGCATTCGACGGGACGTGGGTGGCATGATTTCGCGCGGGAAAATAGCCACTTGGCAGAGTCTTGCCGGTTTTGAACCAACCGCAACGAATCTCTTTCTTGGACCATCGAGCGGGTGCAAGCTGACATTTGAGGCGCTTCCCTCCAGAACGCGACGCGCCTCGAAATGTCAAAACCGTTACCCTTCCCCTTCACGTCGGTCCGGTCAGAATTTTCTGACCGGATCAACGTGGTTTGGTCGAAATGGGCGGTCGATTGCCTGTTTTGACGGGTATTCCTGCATTGTTATTGCCTATCAAGGCAAAACGGCGCTTCTGGAGGCAAGGAGTGACAAGCTCCACAACTTCAGAGGCAACACACAATGCAAAAGAAACTCTCATTCGCTCTCATCGCAGCCGCTCTCGGATTGTCGGCCTGTTCGCAAGGTACAGACGTCGAACGCGCAGCCATTGGTGGTCTCGCCGGCTGTGTGGTCGGTGACGCGATCGATTCCGGAAGCTGCATCAAGGGCGGCATCCTTGGTGCCGGTATCGGTGCGCTTGCGGACGACATCAACCTGTAACACCAGCGGGGCAAGCCCCGTTTCAATTTCAACGATCAAGGGCCGTCCGGGTATTTCCCGGGGGGCCCTTTTTGCTGCGGTGGCCATAGGACGGCCAGACGAGGAGCCGAGATGTTCAAGAAGATCCTGATCGCAAACCGGGGCGAGATTGCCTGCCGCGTCATCAAGACGGCCCGCAAAATGGGTATCCAGACGGTGGCGCTGTACTCGGATGCCGATGCCGAGGCGTTGCACGTCAAGATGGCCGACGAAGCGGTCCACATCGGCCCGCCGCCCGCGAACCAGTCTTACATCGTCATCGACAAGGTGATGGATGCCATCCGCCAGACCGGGGCCGAAGCTGTGCATCCGGGCTATGGGTTCCTCTCGGAAAACCCCAAGTTCGCCGAGGCGCTCGAGGCCGAGGGCGTCGCCTTCATCGGCCCGCCGAAGGGTGCCATCGAAGCCATGGGCGACAAGATCACATCGAAGAAGATCGCCCAGGAGGCCGAGGTTTCGACAGTGCCCGGCTACATGGGCTTGATCGAGGATGCGGACGAGGCGGTGAAAATCTCGAACGAGATCGGCTATCCCGTCATGATCAAGGCAAGCGCCGGCGGCGGCGGCAAGGGGATGCGGATCGCCTGGAGTGACGAAGAGGCGCGCGAGGGCTTTCAATCGTCGAAGAACGAGGCGGCGAACAGCTTTGGCGATGACCGGATCTTCATCGAAAAATTCGTCACGCAACCCCGGCACATCGAGATCCAGGTGCTTTGCGACAGTCACGGCAACGGCGTCTATCTGAACGAGCGAGAATGTTCGATCCAGCGCCGGAACCAGAAGGTGATCGAGGAGGCGCCGTCGCCGTTTCTGGACGAGGCAACGCGCAAAGCCATGGGCGAACAATCGCTCGCCCTGGCCCATGCGGTGAATTACTCAAGTGCGGGCACGGTGGAATTCATCGTCGATGGCGACAAGAATTTCTATTTCCTTGAGATGAACACCCGCCTTCAGGTCGAACACCCGGTGACGGAACTGATCACGGGTGTCGACCTTGTGGAACAGATGATCCGGGTTGCATACGGCGAGAAATTGTCGCTTCAGCAATCGGACATCGGCATCAACGGCTGGGCGATGGAAAGCCGCCTTTACGCCGAAGATCCCTATCGCGGGTTCCTGCCCTCGATCGGGCGTCTGACCATGTATCGTCCGCCCGCCGAAGTGGCCGAGGACGAACGCGCTGTCCGCAACGATACCGGCGTCTACGAAGGCGGCGAAATCTCGATGTATTACGACCCGATGATCGCCAAGCTGTGTACCTGGGCGCCGGATCGTTTGCGCTCCATCGAGGAAATGCGCAAGGCGCTGGACGCCTTTGAGCTTGAGGGTATCGGGCACAACATCCCGTTCCTGTCCGCCGTGATGGATCATCAGAAATTCATCGACGGCGACATGACGACCGCCTTCATCGAAGAGGAATACCCCGAAGGATTCGAGGGCGTGACCCTGTCCGATGACGCCTTGCGACGTGTGGCGGCGGCGACGGCGGCAATGCACCGGGTGGCTGAAATCCGGCGCACGCGGATATCCGGACGGATGGACAATCACACGCGCCACGTGGGTGCGGATTGGGTGGTTTCCCTGCAAGGCACGTCAATTCCCGTCACGGTCGATGCGGACCACGGCGGGGCCACCATCCGTTTCGAGGATGGCGAGGCGCTGCGCGTGGAAAGCAACTGGACACCGGGGCAGACGCTTGCGCGGGTCGCGGTCGGAAACCAGGACCTGATCCTGAAGGTCGAAAGCCACTCCAGCGGCTTCCGCATACGTTATCGCGGGGCTGACATGGATGTCACCTTGCGGACCCCGCGCCAGGCCGAACTGGCGGCACGGATGCCGGAAAAAACCCCGCCCGACACGTCGAAGATGCTCTTGTGCCCCATGCCCGGTCTGATCGTGAAGATCGACGTCGAAGAAGGCGACGAGGTGCAGGATGGACAGGCGCTTTGCACCGTTGAGGCCATGAAGATGGAAAACATCCTTCGGGCCGAGAAGAAGGGCATCGTCAAGAAGATCAACGCTGCGCCCGGTGACAGCCTGGCGGTAGACGACGTGATCTTGGAGTTCGAATGATGCCAATGGCGGTGCCAATCTTTCTGATTGCACTCTTGCTTCTGGCTTTTGCCGTTGGATTGCGCGTTTTGCCGCTCGACTTCGAACAAACCGGTGTCCAGCAGGCAACCATCGCGGGTTCGGTTGTCGCCGGTGGTTGGATCATGACTTTTCTATTGCGAGAGCTAAGCGACAGTATCTCGCGCGAACGAAAAAGCCGCGATCTTCAAAAGGCACTTGCCGCCGAGATAAGTGACTATGCCGCCACGCTGCACGTCGATGATCCGAGGTATTGGAAAACAAGCGTTGAGCAGGATGTCATGAAGGGAGGCTATACACTCGAAGACGCGTTCTTCCCCTATTTTGCCCGGATCAGCGAACCGGTGATTTTCAACCGGATTGCCGATGATGTCTCTCTTCTTCCCGAAAACGTCATCGATTCAGTGATCCAATTTTACAGCACGCTATCTGACCTGCGGCTTTTCATCGAAGATGTTAATTCCGAGGATTTCAGGCGCCTGGAGCGCTCACGTCGGGTCGTCGGCTACAAGGATTTGACGGATCTGTTGACGACCACGGAAGAAATCGCCAACGACGCGGTGCTCAATCTCACGCGATCACTGGATGGAATTCCGGCTTGGATGGTAGACGGTAACGGGAAGCCGCCCCATGACTGAGGCAGCGAAAAACGTGCTAATAGCCGAAACGAGGACCCCGACGGCCGCCATAGTCTTTTGGCTTGTTAGATTTGTAGCGCATTTGGTGCTCCGCTTCGTTTCTGTACAATACTTAGTGCAAAATGCGGGAAAATGCAAGATTTACATGAGTGTGGATGATTGGGGCTATTCCGCGAAAGAGCCTCTGATTTCTTGCTGCCGTATGGGCATCTTGTCGATCTGGCGTGACAGTTCGCGCACGTCCCAGGGGAAGGGTTTGCGCAGTTTCACGCCGCCATCCTTTCCGATCAGAACCAGCATGAAGCCGCGCGGGCGTAGCTTCTGGCGCAAGTCGCTTCGCGCTTCGGGGTCCGTATCGGTGATGACGATCACATCGCGCAGGGCCAATTCGCCCGCCCGCGCCGTTAAAAGGGACATCTGTTGTTTGAAGGCCGGATCTTCCGGCGTGTCGGCCAGAACCACCACGGGGCGCGCCACCCATTTCAGGGTCGCGAGATCAACCCGGTCAGCGTCGAAAACCGTCTCGGGCGCGGTCTGCCATGTTTCGATCACCGACATTTCACCTTCGGCCCCATCCGTGGCCCGGGCCGAGGTCGCCGCAAGCAACATCATGAAAACAAGGGCAATGGGGCGTGTCATTTCGTCTCCTTCTGCCATGAATATAAGCCGTGTTCCGGGAAAACGAAGGGTTTCCGGGCGATTTGCCGAAAAGAGGGCGTAAGATGAGCGATTGGAAGACACTGGCCGAGAAAGAGCTTCGGGGGCGCGCAGTCTCGGATATCGAATGGGACACCCTTGAAGGTATCCGCGTAAAGCCACTTTACACCGCCGAAGACACCGAAAACCTGGGCCATATGGGCGGCACGCCGGGCTATGCGCCCTTTACCCGTGGCGTGAAGGCGACGATGTATGCTGGCCGGCCCTGGACCATCCGGCAGTATGCAGGATTTTCCACCGCCGAGGAATCAAACGCCTTCTACCGGCGCAACCTGGCGGCTGGTCAGCAGGGCGTTTCCGTGGCCTTCGACCTGGCCACGCACCGGGGTTACGACAGCGATCACCCCCGCGTCGTCGGCGACGTGGGCAAGGCCGGTGTTGCGATCGACAGCGTCGAAGACATGAAGATCCTCTTCGACGGCATCCCCCTGGATCAGGTCAGTGTCTCGATGACGATGAACGGCGCGGTGATCCCGATCCTGGCCAGCTTCATCGTCGCGGGCGAGGAACAAGGCCATGACAAGGCGCTTTTGTCGGGCACGATCCAGAACGACATCCTGAAGGAATTCATGGTGCGGAACACTTACGTCTATCCGCCCGAGCCCTCGATGCGGATCGTCGCGGACATCATCCAGTACACATCCGAAGAGATGCCCAAGTTCAACTCGATCTCGATCTCCGGCTACCACATGCAGGAAGCGGGCGCGAACCTTGTGCAAGAGCTGGCCTATACCCTGGCCGACGGGCGAGAGTATGTGCGCACTGCCATCGAACGCGGCATGGACGTGGACAAGTTTGCCGGTCGGCTGTCGTTCTTCTTTGCCATCGGCATGAACTTTTTCATGGAGGCCGCCAAACTTCGCGCGGCGCGGCTGTTGTGGTCGCGTGTGATGGAGGAGTTCGAGCCGAAGAATCCGCGATCTTCGATGCTGCGCACTCACTGCCAGACCTCGGGCGTCAGTCTGCAAGAGCAGGACCCCTACAACAACGTGATACGCACGGCTTACGAGGCGATGAGCGCGGTTTTGGGCGGTACGCAGAGCCTCCACACCAACGCGCTGGACGAGGCGATTGCCTTGCCGACGGATTTCAGCGCTCGGATTGCGCGGAATACCCAGTTGATTTTGCAGGAAGAAACCGGCGTGACAAATGTAGTCGATCCATTGGCCGGATCGTACTATGTTGAGAGTCTGACGGCTGAGCTGGCAGAGAAGGCTTGGGCCCTCATGGAGGAGGTCGAGGAGATGGGCGGCATGACGCGCGCCGTCGCCTCGGGAATGCCCAAACTTCGGATTGAGGAGTCTGCTGCTCGCCGTCAGGCCATGATTGACCGGGGCGAAGAGGTCATCGTCGGGGTCAACAAGTACCGCAAGGACAAGGAAGACCCGATCGACATTCTTGAAGTCGACAACGACGCGGTGCGTGCAGCACAGATCGCGCGACTGGAACGCATTCGCGAAACCCGTGATGCGGCGGCCTGCGAAGCGGCGCTCGCGGCGTTGGAAGACGCAGCGAAGGGTGACGGTAACTTGTTGGCGGCAGCGGTCGAAGCCGCGCGCGCCCGCGCATCGGTAGGAGAGATCAGCATGGCGATGGAAAAGGTGTTTGGTCGGCACCGGGCCGAAGTGAAGACGCTCGCGGGCGTCTATGGCGCGGCCTACGAAGGCGACGAAGGGTTCCAGCAGATCCAGAAGGACGTCGATGCCTTTGCCGAGGAAGAGGGGCGTCGTCCGCGTATGCTGGTGGTCAAGATGGGCCAGGACGGTCACGACCGTGGCGCCAAGGTGATCGCGACCGCCTTTGCCGACATCGGGTTCGATGTGGATGTCGGCCCCCTGTTCCAGACGCCCGAGGAAGCGGCGCAGGATGCGGTCGACAACGATGTGCATGTGGTCGGCATTTCGTCACAGGCGGCAGGCCACAAGACGCTGGCGCCCAAGTTGATTAACGCGCTGAAGGATGCCGATGCCGAGGACATCATCGTGATCTGCGGCGGCGTCATTCCGCAGCAGGATTATGACTTCTTGAAGAAGGCAGGGGTCAAGGCGATCTTCGGACCCGGAACCAACATTCCCGAGGCGGCGGCTGATATTCTGCGGCTGGTGCGCGAGGCGCGCGCCTGAGCAAGAGGTTTCGGGGCACGTGGGCTTTCAGAGACCGGGGCGGAGATCGTCTGTTCGGGTCAGTGACTCGAGATCGGCTGAAAGATCAGCGCCAGCGAGGCAACCAGCAGGGCAGCCATCGTCCAGTTGAACATGCGCAATCGGCTGGCGGTGGTCAGAAACCGTCGCAGCGATTGGCCAAGGCAGGTCCAGATCAGGATCGACGGCAGGTTGACCAGCGCAAAGATCGTCGCGACCGTCACGATGGCGGCCAGGCTTTCCGAAGGCGAATAGACGGTGATCGCTGTCAGGGCCATGAACCAGCCCTTGGGGTTCACCCACTGAAACCCCGCGGCCTGCAGAAAGGTGAACGGCTTTCCGGCTGTCTTGCCCTCGGCAGGAGAGGCAGACCGCGCGATCTTCCAGGCAAGGAACAACAGGTAAGCCACGCTCAGCACCTTCATCGCGGTGTGCAGCAGCGGGAAAGCCTCGAAAAGCTGGATCAGGCCTAGGCCGATCATCACCAGCATGAAGGCGTGGCCAAGGCTGATGCCCAGCATGTGCGGCACACTGCGGCTGACGCCGAAATTCGCGCCCGAGGCCATCAGCATCAGGTTGTTCGGCCCCGGTGTGATCGAGGTGGCAAAGGCAAAGCCGGCAAGGGCAAGGATCATTTCAAGTGTCATGACGCAACAATACGGCGATTGATCTGCAATTTCTCGCCTGATACGCAGTGAACAACAAAAACATCACAACAAAAATGCGCCATGGACAGAATTGACAGCCGAATATTGCTTGAACTTGAGCGCGACGGTCGAATCTCGAACGTCGACCTGGCCGAGCGGGTGGGGCTTTCGCCCTCGGCGTGCCTCAGGCGCGTGCAGGAGCTTGAGCGTTCCGGCGTGATCCTTGGATACCGGGCCGTGGTCAATCGCGTGGCCATGGGGCGGGAGTTCATCGCCTATGTGGCGGTCGGGTTGAACGTGCATACGAAAGCAGTGCAGGAAGATTTCGAAACGGCGGTCGCGGCCATGCCCGAGGTGCTGGAGTGTCATAACATCACCGGAACAGTGGAATACCTCTTGCGGGTCGAGGTCGCGGATCTGGCGGCCTACAAGGCGTTTCACATGGATCGGCTTGGCACGCTGACACAGGTGAACGCGCTGACGACCTATGTGGTGATGGGATCGCCAAAGGATGCGCGGGGCTAGCCACCCGCTTGGTCAATCCATCGAATTTCCGTGATCGAAAGTGGTTTCCCCTTGCGGTTGAAGGGCGGTTCCGCGATGCCAAGACATGCGATTTGATCTCTCACTGGACCACCTTGCGGTCGTGTGCCGCTCTCTCGATGAAGGAACGTCCTATGTCGAGGCCGTGCTTGGCGCAAAAATGTCGCCGGGTGGAAAGCATCCGCACATGGGCACGCACAACACGCTCGTGTCACTGGGGCCGGGGGCTTACCTTGAGGTCATCGCGATTGATCCCGATGCGCCTGCACCCGGTTTTCCCCGCTGGTTCGACCTTGATTCCTATAATGGACCGCCCCGGATCATGAATTGGATCTGCGCGACCGACGATCTGGACACGGCACTTGATGCCGCTCCAGACGGGTCAGGTGAACCCATGGGGCTGGCGCGGGGCGACATGTCCTGGGCGATGGCCGTTCCCGTGGATGGCAAGCTGCCCTTTGACGGGGCCATGCCCGCCCTGATCGAATGGGAAACCGAGATGCATCCCAACAAGCGCCTGCCGGATCACGGCTTGCGCCTTGCGCGTCTGGACGTGTTCCACCCCAAGGCCGAAGCCCTGCTTGCAGCGTTTCCCGCGCTTTACAGCCTTCCACAGGTTTCGGTGCTGCCTGGCCCCGAAAAGCGCTTGATCGCCTCGGTCTCGACCCCGGAAGGGATGCGGGTGATCGCATGATCCTTCGGGATGCGCGTGACGACGACGCCGCCGCCCTGATGGCGATCCAGAACCCGGTGATCCGCGACACGGCGATCACCTTCAATTCGATCGAAAAGACCGAGGCGGACTACCACAAGGCGTTTCGCGAATTGCCCTGTTTCCTGGTCGCGGAAGAGGCGGGCAAGGTGCTGGGCTTCGTCTCCTATGACCAGTTTCGCGCAGGTGTTGGTTATGCGCGCGCCGTGGAACACACCATCGTTCTGGCCGAGGGCGCGCGGGGCAGGGGCGTCGGGCGGCGCCTGATGGCGGCCGCCGAGGATCGGGCCCGGGCGCAAGGCATCGGGTCGATCTGGGCCGGGGTCAGTGGCGAAAATCCCGGTGGCATACAGTTTCACGCGCGGCTTGGCTTTGAAACCGTGGCGGTCTTGCCGAAAGTCGGATTCAAGTTCGATCGCTGGATGGATCTTGTGCTGATGCGCAAATGGCTGGGTGACGCCGACGACGCCAGCGCATAGGGTGCCGCCCATGTCGATCTGGACACGCATATCCGAAGCTCTTCAGGCACTGGCCGCCGGCGAAAGCCTGGCGACGGTTTTCGAAAAACTGCGCAGCCCGCCCGAAAAATCCATAGGCTTCACCATCGCCGTGATCGCCCTTGGCGCAAAGATGGCCAAGGCGGACGGCAGGGTCACCCGCGACGAGGTGGCCGCCTTTCGCGAGGTGTTCCATATCCCGCCCGAGGACGAAGCAAGTGCGGCCCGTGTCTATAACCTTGCGCGCCAAGACGTGGCGGGGTTCGAGGAATACGCCAAACAGGTCGCTGGCATGTTCACCGCTGCCGACGGTACGCTCTGCGATCTGATGGAAGGTCTCTTCTATATCGCGGTGGCCGATGGCCATTACAACGAGCTTGAGAATACCTTCCTTGCCCGCGTTGCCCGCATCTTCGGCCTGTCCGACAGTCAGTTCCGCAGCCTTCGCGCCCGTTTCGTGCCCGACTGCGACCCTGACCCATGGGAGGTGCTTGGAGTCACCCCCGGCACGCCGGTCAACGAGGTGCGCAAGGCCTGGCGTCAGCATGTGCGCGAAAGCCATCCGGACCGCATGATCGCAAGGGGTGTTCCGGAAGAAGCCGTGCGCATGGCCGAAAAACGCCTGATCGCGATCAACCGGGCCTGGGAAACGATCAGCGCAGGCCAGGCCTGATGCGGATTGCGACCTATAACGTCGAATGGTTTTCCAACCTGTTCGACGACAAGGGCAATATTCTTGACGATCGCGGCTGGTCCGGGCGGCGCGATGTGAAACGGTTTGAGCAACTCGAAGCGCTCGGCATCGTCTTTACGGCCATGAACGCGGATGCCGTGATGATCATCGAAGCCCCCGACAGCCATGCGCGGCGGGACGGGGTCAAGGCGCTGGAGAATTTTGCCGAACTCATGGGGCTGCGGACACGAAAGGCGGTTCAGGGTTTCGTCAATGACACGCAGCAGGAAATCTCGCTGCTTTACGATCCCGATGCCCTGACGGCCCGTCACGATCCGCAAGGCCATCCCCGGTTCGATTCGGACTATCAAATTGACCTCGACGTGGATGCGAAACTCGACCGCGTGCGGTGGTCAAAGCCGCCGCTTGAGCTTGCCGTCGAAACGGTGAATGGCAACAGGCTGCGCATGATCGGGGTCCACGCCAAGTCGAAGGCCCCGCATGGGGCAAGACGTGCCGACGAAATCATGCGTCTTGGCATCGCCAACCGCCGCAAGCAACTGGCCCAGTGCATCTGGCTGCGCGAAAGGGTCGAAGACCATCTGGACGCGGGCGACTCCTTGATCGTCCTTGGCGATTTCAACGATGGCCCGGGTCTGGACGAGTACGAACGGCTTTTCGGGCGTTCTGGCGTCGAAATCGTGATCGGCGATGAAGGCGAGATGCAGCTTTACGACCCCCATGCGAAGGTCGCGCTTAATCGCCGAGTGGGGGGCGTTGCTCCGACGACGGCAAGGTTCTGGGTCAAGGATCGCTGGATGCAGGCGCTCCTGGACTACGTCATGGTGTCGCCGGATCTTCGCGAAAAGGCGGGCCGCTGGTGCATCTGGCATCCGTTCGATGAACCGCTTTGTGCCAAAGTGCCGGAATTGCAGGCAGCGCTCCTGACGGCCTCGGATCATTTTCCGGTTTCGGTGGATATTGACCTGTGAAGGGGCATTCATGCCCTGTTAAGCAAGATCTGGTGAGTGTAAGTTCACCAAAACAGATTCGGTGGAGGACGACATGGCAGGCTCGGTCAACAAGGTCATTCTGGTAGGCAACCTGGGGCGCGACCCGGAAACGCGCACGTTCCAGAACGGCGGCAAGGTGTGCAACCTGCGCATTGCGACGTCTGAAAACTGGAAAGACCGCAACACCGGCGAACGCCGTGAGCGGACAGAGTGGCATTCGGTCGCCATCTTTTCGGAACCTCTTGCCCGGATCGCCGAGCAATACCTGAAAAAGGGTTCGAAGGTTTACATCGAAGGCCAGTTGGAAACCCGCAAGTGGCAGGACCAGTCCGGCAACGACCGTTACTCGACCGAAGTTGTCCTGCGCCCCTATCGTGGTGAGTTGACGCTTCTGGATGGGCGCGGCGACAACCAGGGCGGCGGTGGCGGCGGTTACGACGACCGCGGCAGCTTTGGCGGCGGCGGCGGTGGTGGCGGTGGTGGCGGATCGCAATCTGCCCCGAGCCAGGAACTGGACGACGAGATCCCGTTCTAAAATGAAGCGGCGAGTGGGATGAGCTGTTGTTGCATTCCGGTCCGGTTCACCAACACCGACGGCAAGCCCATCAGCGATGTCCATTGGGTGCACAAGGATATCCTGGATGCTTCCAGGCTGAACATCCTTGTCAGGCACGACAGTGACTCACTGAGCGTCGATGATGAAAAAACAGACCTGGAGCTTCGCGAGTTCGACGTGCTTTCGGTTTCGTCCAGCCTGATCGGGCGTTTTCTGGTGCGTGAGTTGAAGATAAAACGGCATACGCCCAAGCCCAAGTCGCTCTGGCAAACACTGGTGGACAAAACCCACGACTGGCGAAAATCCAATCCTGTATTGTCGGTTTTGATCGGAGCTTTTTTCTGCGCAGTTCTGGTCGGGATATTCTTTTGGCTCGTCTGGCCGGTTCTTCAATTGGTGTTCGAACATCCGCTGGCCAGCATGGTCTGGATTTGGGCAAAGCTGGCGGACAACCTTGATCTGATCGTTCTTACTCCGATGCTGTATTTCGTCATCTATTTCTGGATGGCTCGCAGATTCGTGGTTTGCGGCGTTGCTGGCGCCATGATGGTGTTCGCGGTATTTGTTGCCGGTGCGATCGAGTTCGGAATCCAGATGCGTCTTGATGAAGCAGCGCAGTGGCCGGGATCCTATCGTATTGCCGGAGAGGCTATGCGCGACGATGCGATAGCCGCGGCAAAAGGTTGGGCAGACTGGCTTGAGCCGACATGGCCGATGATTGCCGTGCTATTGAACGCCGCCGGCCTGACGCTTGTCGCGGGGTTCCTGGACAAGGCTCTGCCCTGG
The DNA here is from genome assembly GCA_965228905.1 of Paracoccaceae bacterium. Classification (GTDB taxonomy): domain Bacteria; phylum Pseudomonadota; class Alphaproteobacteria; order Rhodobacterales; family Rhodobacteraceae; genus CALKXV01. Next base: position 483,714 of record CBDDII010000002.1, read on the forward strand.
GCGCGTCAACTGGTCATCAAGCCGAAAGGCGTTCCGGTTCGCAAGGCTGGCAAAGTCGTGACACTTGCTGCGAATAGATTGCCGCTGGCAGGTCCGACGCCGTCCGATCCGATCCTGGATGCAGAGCCGACTGTTAAGGATCGTGTGCCGATCATCCCGGCAAAGCCATTCAACTGTTAGGCCAGCGCGTCCGCCAATACGCCCCGCAACAGGTCCAGCGGAACGTCACTGGTCACGAACGCCTCGCCGATCCCGCGCACAAGGATCATGCGAAGGGCGCCGTCGATCACCTTTTTGTCCTGTCCCATAAGGGAAATCAGCGCCTCGGCATTCGGAAGATCGCCGGGGATGTCCGAAAGATCGGTCTTCATGCCCATGGCTTTCAGATGCGCACGCACCCGGCTGGGCTCTTCCTGTGCGCAAAGCCCCATCCGCGACGACATCTCGAAGGCCAGCGCACAGCCGATGGCCACGCCTTCGCCGTGCAGCAAGCGGTCGGAGTATCCGGTGGCGGCCTCCAGCGCATGGCAGAAGGTGTGCCCGAGATTCAAGAGCGCGCGGTCGCCTTGCTCGGTCTCGTCACGGGCGACGATCTCGGCCTTCATCTCGACCGAGCGCCGGACGGCGTAGGCGCGACGTTCGCGGTCACCACTGGCAAGCGCAGGGCCGTTGACCTCAAGCCATTCGAAAAACGCGGTATCGCCAAGCATCCCGTATTTCACCACTTCGCCATAGCCCGCGAGGAAATCACGCGGCGTTAGCGTGTCGAGTACGCCGATGTCGGCCAGAACAAGGCTTGGCTGGTGGAAGGCTCCGATCAGGTTCTTGCCCGCTGCGGAATTGATTGCCGTCTTGCCTCCGACGGAACTGTCGACCTGCGCCAGCAGCGACGTCGGCACCTGCACGAAACGGATGCCTCGGCGCAGGATGGCGGCGGCGAAACCGCCCAGATCGCCGATCACGCCACCGCCAAGGGCAATCATCACGTCGCGCCGTTCGATCTTTTCCGAAAGCAGCCATTCGACGGTTTTTTCCAGATGCGCCCAGCTTTTGGTCGCCTCTCCGGCGGGCAGGGACAGCGAACTCGCCCCGATGCCGTCACTGGCCAGCGCCGAGGTCAGCCGCTCAAGATGAGCGCCCGCCACGGTTTCATCGGTCAGGATGGCAACGCGCGGTCGATGCAAAAGCGGCGCGATTTCACTTGCGGCATTCTCAATCAGGCCCAGTCCGACGCGCACGTCATAGCTGCGCTCGCCAAGGGAAACGCGGATGGTTTCGGTTGTCATCAGGTCTCCTCCAGAACGTCGGGGCGGGTCGCCAATGCCGTGGCCACTCGTTCGGTCATCTCGTCGATCGAAAAGGTGGAATCGGCGTCCACAATCAGATCGGCCTGCGCATAAACGGGATCGCGTTTCGACTGAAGCTCGGCCAGCGTGGCGCGTGGATCGGGCGTCAGCAAAAGCGGGCGCGTCGTCTTGTGTTTCACGCGGTTCCACAACAACTCAAGATCGGCCCTCAGCCAGACCGAAATGCCCTTGTCGTGGATCAACTGGCGGTTTTCGGCGCGCAGGAAGGCCCCGCCGCCGGTCGACAGAATGCTGGGCGTGCCATCCAGAAGACGTGCGATCACCTGGCTTTCCCGGTCACGGAAAAAGGCTTCACCGTCGCGTTCGAAAATCTCGGCGATCGAGGAATTGGCGGCCAGTTCGATCTCGCTGTCACTGTCCAAAAAGGGCACGTTCAAACAGCGGGCAAGCGCCGTTCCGATGGCTGTTTTCCCGGCCCCCATCATGCCGATCATCGCCACGGTCTTTTTCAGCTTGAATGGCAAATCCGCCGCGTCCCGCATCACTTTCAAAACCCCGCTTGTCAATGGCGTGATCTTCCGCAAAAGACCAGTTATAATTCAAAAAAGACCCGTGAAAGCGCGGCGCACGCCCGGGGGAAACCCCGAAAAACAAGGGCTGAGGCAAGAGGTTATTGAGATGATGCGACTTCTGAAGCTGTTGTTCGTTCTGGCTGTCCTTGTTGGGGCGGCGGTGCTTGGGTACGCCTATATCGGCGATCTTTCTCCTGAACAGTCCGATGTCAGCACTCCGGTGCAACTGAATGGTCAATAGGCGAACGATCCATTTTCTGGCCGCCTCGGTCGCCCTTTTGGCGTTTCCCACAGGTCACGCGATGGCGGACGAAAACGCCCCGCTTTCCGCGATCGACTGGCTGTCTGATTCGGTCGCGGACACTCTGGACGTTGGCCCGAACCAGGCCGACGCGGCCCCCGCCAGCCTGCCGACGGATGTGACGGTGATGCCGCTCGACACCCCTTTGCCGGATCATGTGGGGCTTCAAGACGCCTCCGACATGGGACTCGCGGGCGGGCTTTGGGGACGCAGTTCGGCGGGCGACCTTGTCGCAACGATGATGGACTTGCCGGATACCTCCGAAGCGCCGCCTAGCGTACAACGCTTTCTGCGCCGACTTCTGACCGCCCGTTTCGATCCACCTGTCGACGCCGCGATTGACGATAGTTTCTTCCTTGCACGTGTCGATCGCCTGCTTGCAATGGGGCATCTTACCGATGCGAAGGCGCTTCTGGACGCGGCGGGCACGACTGAGGCCGAACGATTTCGCCGCGCCTTCGACATCGCCCTTCTGACCGGCACCGAGACCGAGGCCTGTGGGGTGATCGAGGACACGCCGGATCTTTCGCCCACTTACCCTGCACGCATTTTCTGTCTTGCCCGTTTGGGCGAATGGGAGGTGGCGGCGCTGACCCTTGGCAATGCCGAGGCTCTTGGCATTCTCACGCCGGACGAAGACACGCTGTTGCTGCACTTTCTCGACCCCGAGCCGTTCGAAGGCGAGCCGCTGCCAAAGGCTCCGCGCCTGCCGACCCCCTTGCTGTACCGGCTGTTCGAGGCTGTGGGCGAGCGCATTCCGACGGATCAACTTCCGGTCGCCTTTGCCTTCAGCGATCTCGACGGCACGCAGGGATGGAAAGCGCGGCTTCATGCAACCGAACGCCTTGTGGCGGCGGATGTCATGAGCTTCGACGATCTGATCGCGGTCTTTTCCGAAAGAAAGCCCGCCGCATCGGGCGGTATCTGGGAACGTGTCGCGGCGGTTCAGGCGCTTGTGGCTGCCCTTGACGCGGGGCGCGAGAAAACGATCAACAGCACGCTTTCGGCAGCCTGGATCGCAGCGGGGCAGGGGGGATACGCCCTGCCTTTTGCCGAATGGGCGGTGCCGCGTCTTGATGGGGTGAACCTTGGAGGCCCGGCGCGACATCTGGCATTCGAAATGGCGCTTCTGGCAGGAGATCAGAAAACCGCCGAGGCCTTTGCGAACGACAGTGAAGAAGACAAGTTCCTGCTGGCCCTGGCACAAGGCAACGCCCGCCCGTTCCGCGGGACCGACCAGTTGAAGCAGGCCGTGGCGCGTGGTCTTGCCTCGATAGATACCGGACCAGCCTACGAGGCGTTGATCGAGGACAAACGCGCGGGCGAAGCCCTGTTTCGGGCTCTCGCGCACCTGAAAAGCGACGCCGGGGGAAATCCGCAAGCGACGCAGAACGCGCTGGCGCTGTTGAAAAAGATCGGCCTTGGCGATCTTGCACAGCGGGTCGCCCTGGAATTGGTGCTGATGGATGGTGCCGCATGAACACCGGTCAGCGCATCCAGACCTTCCTCGAAGCGCAGGCGGCCGAGCTTGACGCCTCGGAAAACACGCGCCTTGCCTACGGGCGCGATCTGAAGGACTTTGCCCATTGGCAGGACCGTCAGGGCGACGCATTGGTCGAGGCTTCGCAGGATCAGATCGAAAGCTACCTGATCGAGTTGGACGCCGCCGGGATGGCGCGCGCGACCCGCGCACGACGGCTATCGGCAATCCGGCAGTTCTTTCGTTTCGCCTTCGAAGAAGGCTGGCGCAGCGACAATCCGGCGGTGCGCATCAAGGGGCCTGCACGGGAAAAGCGTCTGCCGAAAACCCTCAGCGAGGAAGAGGTGGACCGTCTTCTTCAGGCCGCGCGAGACAAGGGGCGTCCCTCTGATCGGCTGCGCAACACCTGCCTGATGGAGGTTCTCTATGCGACCGGGTTGCGCGTGACCGAGCTTGTTTCCTTGCCAGTGATGGCCGCACGCGGCGACCCCCGCGTTCTTCTGGTGCGCGGCAAGGGCGGTAAGGAACGCATGGTGCCCCTTTCGGCCCCTGCGCGAGAGGCCTTGGCCGACTGGCTGGAACACCGCGACGCAGTCGAGGATTTGGCCGAGCGGGAAAAGGGCCGCCAACCGTCCAAGTTCCTATTCCCGTCACATAGCAAGGCCGGCTTCCTCACACGCCACCGCTTTTACCTTCTGATCAAGGAGTTGGCCGTCGAGGCAGGTGTTTCGCCCGCCAAGGTTACGCCTCACACCCTGCGCCATGCCTTTGCAACGCATCTTCTGTCACACGGCGCGGATCTGCGTGCGATCCAGACGCTTCTGGGCCATGCCGATGTCGCCACGACCGAGATTTACACCCATGTTCTGGAAGATCGGTTGAAGGAACTGGTGCTGGAACACCACCCATTGGCCAGGGCCTAGCGGCGCAAGGCAGGGGGCAAAACCTCCTCTGACGGCCAGATGCCGCTGGTCAGGGTTTCGTGATAGCCCTGTGTCAGGCTCGCGGCCTCCATCGCGGCCCGCGCGGCGGAATGATCGTAGCCAAGGCGATGGAAGGTCACATCGTTGTCATTCAACACGGCAAACCGCGTTTCCGGCTGCCCGTCATGGGGCGGCAGGCCGATCACGCCCGCGTTGATCCAGTGATGCCGCCCGATCCAGCGATGAAACGGGATGCCCGAATGCCCGGCGACGATCCCGTCAACGGGGCCGACAGCCGCCTCCAACGCATTGATCTCAAATTCGAAATCCGCTTGCGCCGTCACCGGCCAAAGAAACCGGCTGACCTCGCTCGCTCCGCCATGCAGCACCGCGTAACGTCGCCCGTTCTGGGTGAAAACTCCGATGTCCGGCAAATCAGCCATCCAGTGCCGCGCTTCGCCATCCACCGCCGCCTTGGCCAAGGGATACCAGCCGCGCGACAACAGATCGCAAGTCGTGCCTTCATCGAACCCGCAGCCGCAATCCGGCGCATCCCCGGCAATCTGGCGTTCGCAATTCCCCGCGATGACCGGCCAGCCCAGATCGCGGATCAACTGCACGGTCGCCGCCGGATCACCGCCATAGGCCACCACGTCGCCCGTGCAGATCGCCGGGCCTTCGACCCGATCCGCCAGCGCCTTAAGCGCCTGAAGGTTCGAATAGGGGCCGCCAAAGAGTGTGACACCGCCGTCGAAAGCCCCGAAATCCTGAACGCGCATCGCCGGTCTCCCTTGAACCAAACCTGTCGGCACCCCATAAGATGAAAAACCACCGTGCAGACAAGGAAAAATGGAAAGCGCCCCTTCAATGATTGATGCAGCCTTCTGGCTTACCAGTGGCGCGATCCTGTTGCTTCTTGTCCTGTCGGCTTTCTTTTCGGGCAGCGAAACGGCCCTGACCGCTTCGTCGCGCGGCAAGCTGAAATCCCAGGCCGAGAAAGGCCAGAAGGGGGCGGAACGCGCGCTGGAACTGACCGAGGACAGCGAAAGGCTGATCGGTTCGATCCTTCTGGGCAACAACCTCGTCAACATTCTGGCCACCTCGCTTGCCACCGCCATGTTCACGCGGGCCTTTGGCGAAAGCGGCGTCGCACTTGCGACGCTGGTGATGACGCTTCTGGTGCTGATCTTTGCCGAAGTGCTGCCCAAGACCTACGCAATCTCGAACTCGGAATCGGCGGCGGCGCGTGTTGCCGGCCCGATCGGGGTTGTGGTGCTTCTGCTGGATCCGGTCGTGCGGGCCGTCCGCGCCATCGTGCGCGGCGTGCTTTACCTGTTCGGCGTGCGGATCGACCCCGACAGCCACGTCATGTCGGTGCGCGAAGAGGTGGCGGGTGCGCTGCAACTCGGCCACTCCGAAGGCGTTGTCGAGAAAGAACACCGCGACCGTATCCTTGGCGCTTTGGACCTCGAGGAACGCACGGTCGAGGAAATCATGCTTCACCGCAGCCAGATCGAGATGATCGACGTGGATCTGCCGGCGGAAGACATCCTGGAACTCTGCCTCAACTCCGCGCACACGCGCCTTCCGATCTTCCGGGGCGAGCAGGAAAACATCATCGGTGTCCTGCACGCCAAAGACCTCTTGCGCGCCACCCACGCCCGCTACATCGAGGGCCGCACCGGCGCCGATCTCTTCGATGATTTCAACGTCATGGACGTGGCGATGGAACCCTACTTCGTTCCGGAAACCACGACGCTGGACGAGCAGATGCGCCAGTTTCTGCGCCGGGCCACGCATTTTGCACTGGTCGTCGATGAATACGGCGCGCTAGAGGGGCTGATCACGCTGGAAGACATCCTTGAGGAAATCGTCGGCGAGATTACGGACGAATTCGACACCGACGAAGACGTGCCGCTGAAGCGGACCGAGGCGGGGGATGTCGTCGTCGACGGTGGCATGACGATCCGCGATCTGAACCGCGCGACCGACTGGAACCTGCCCGACGAAGAGGCGGTGACGATTGCGGGGCTTGTGATCCACGAGGCTCAGACGATCCCGGTCCAGGGCCAGGTGTTTTCCTTCCACGGTTTCCGCTTCGAGATTATGGAGCGTCAGGACAACCGCATCACGGGCCTGAAAATCCGCAAACTTTGACCGAAAGGCGTCAGAGCCATTTCGAGAATTTGAAGATCAGGAAGAGCGCCACGCCCGAAATGGCGGAAACGCCCGTGAGAATCCAGAAGGCCGAGGGCGAGTCAATTCCGGGCATTCCGCCCACGTTCACGCCGAACAATCCGGTCAGGAACCCAAGCGGCAGAAAGATCGCGGCGACCACCGACAGCACATAGCTGTTGTGGCTGAGCGCACTGGCCCCTTGCGCGTCCAGATGTTCCTGAAGCGCCGAAAGCCGGTCGCGGGTGGCGTCCAGTTCTTCGACCACGCGCCGGGTGCGGTTGCTGACTTCGCGCAGAAGGGCGGTGTCGTCGGGCGCGATGATCCAGTCTTCCAGCGTTGCCAGATGTGCGATGGCCTCGCGCTGTGGATTGATGAAGCGCCGCATCTTGATGACGGCCTGGCGCAGGTTTCCCAGCCGCCGTTGATCCAGATGACCGCCCGACAAGACGGTTTCTTCCAGCCCGTCGGTTTCATCCTCAAGGCCAATCGAAATGGCTTCGATCCTTGTTGTCAGCCCAAGGGTCAGATCAGCCAAAAATCGTCCGATACTTGCGGGCGCACTGCCTTCGACAGCCGCCTCGCGCATCGCGTCCACCGCCCAGACCTTGCGCATTCGGGCCGAAACCACCGCGTCCTTCGTGATCCACATTCTGAGCGACACCATGTCTTCGGGATCGGATTCCGGGTTCAGGTTCACGCCCCGCAAATTCAGGATCAGCCCGTCGCCCAGCCTTTCACAGCGCGGGCGCGTTTCGCTTTGCAACAAGGCGCGTGCGGCAATGGCGGGCAGATGGGCATTCGCCCAACCCTCCAGATCGTCCTTCAGATCCAGATGAAGCCAACGATAGCCTTCGGACGGTGAAAGGTTCGGCCAGGGATCGTCGATCCCCATGCTACGCCCCTCGATGACATCGAAAGCCGCAATCGGGTGGATGGCCCCCGGCGCGTTCATCGCTCGGTCAGCTTCAATTCGATCCGACGGTTCTGCGCGCGGGCTTCATTCGTGTCCGCCGTGTTGACCGGCCTGAATTCGCCAAACCCGGTGGCGGCCAGCCGTTCGGGCGGAAAGCCCAACTGGTCGGTCATGAATTTCACCACCGACAAGGCGCGCCCCTGGCTCAGTTCCCAGTTGTCGGCGAATTCGCCGGTGCCCGACAGCGGCACATTGTCGGTGTGTCCGTCGACGCGAATGATCCAGTCGATGGCGTTCGGAATTTGCCCCGAAACATCCGAGAGGATCCCCGCGACCTGCGCGATCTGCGCCTGCCCTTCCGCCGAAAGGGTGGCCGAGGCGCTTTCGAACAACACTTCGGATGAAAAGACGAAACGGTCGCCGACGACCTGGATGCCTTCGCGGTCGCCCAAGACACGGCGAAGCGTGCCGAAAAATTCCGAGCGATAGTCGGCAAGGTCAGTGACCTCGGCGTTCAGGCGTTCGGCCTCAAGGCGAAGACGCTCGGCTTCGGCGGCTTCAAGTTCGGCGCGTTTGCGTTCCTCCGCGGCAGCACGGGCAAGGGCCTGGTTCAATTCGCTGCCAAGGGACTCAATTCGGACCTGCGCGGCGCTGTCACGTTCGGCGGCGCTGTCCAGCAATCCCTGCAAGTTGTTCAACTCGGCGCGCAGGGTCGAGACCTGCTCGTTCAAAAGCGCGACCTCGCGTTGCGCGGCGGCACTCTCGGCCTCTTCCTCGGCCAGTTGATCCCGCGCGGTGGCCAAAAGCGTCGCCTGTCGTTCGCTTTCAGACATTTGGGCGGCACTGGCGTTTTCGGCGGCAATCTTGGCGGCAAGGGCGGCAGCAAGCTGTTCGCGCAGGGTTGCACTGTCGGTGGAGGCCGACTTCAACGCCTCAAGTTCCACGCTCAACGCATCGCGCTCGGCGCTCAACCGCGACAGTTCAGCGTCGCGCTCCTCGGCGGTTGCCCCAAGGTTCTCCAACTGCGCTTCGGCTTCGGACAGCGCGTTGCGGGCGGTCAGCAATTCGGCAAGCGCCAGATCGCGGTCGGATTCGGCAAGTGACAGGCGGTCCGCCAGTTCCGCATTGTTGTCCAGCGAGCCTTCGGCCTGTTCCAGTCGGATCAACGCGTCGGCCAGCCTTGCGTCCAGTTCCTCTTCAATCGAGTTGGCGGCGGCCAACAGCGTCAGCGTGTCTTCCGCCTGCTTGCGTTGTTCTTCCAGGGCCAGCGACATCGCCGTCAGTTCCGCATCGGCGTTTTCCAAGCGTTCGCGCAGGGCCTCGGCGGCGGCACTTTGCGCCAGTCTCGCCTGTTCTTCCTCGCTCAGCGCGGCTTCGGCGTCGTTCAACCGTTCTCGCAGTGCAGCAGCGGCAGCGGCTTCGGCCAGACGGGCGGCTTCGGTGGCGTCCAACTCGGCGGTGATCCGTTCGGCCTGTGCTTCCAACTCGGCCAGAAGGGCGGCTTGCGTGGCGTCATCGCTTTGCGCTTCGCTCAATGCCGCAAGGGTCTCGGCCAAAGATGTTTCGCGCTGTTCCGCCTCGGCCCGCAGTTCAGCCGTCATGGCTTCCAGCGCCTCGGCTTGTGCGGCGGCCAGACGGGCCGCTTCGGCCTGTTCGTCGATCTCGTCGCGGGCCTGCGCAAGGGCCAGTTGCATGGCCTCCTGTTCCGTGATCAGTTCCGCGCGGGCAGCTTCCAGATCGTCGATGGTTGCGGCCAGTTCCACACCTTCGGCTAGGGCGGCATCCCGTTCGGTCAATAAGGTTGCGACCTGTTCTTCAAAACTCGCGATCGAGGCGTCGCGCTCGGCAATCGTGCGGGCTTGCGCATCCAATTGGCCGGTCAGGTTGGCAATCAGGCTCGACTGGCGGGCGCTTTCCGTTTGCAGGTCGGCCAGATCGTCTTCCAACCGCGCGCTTTCCTGCTGCGACAATCCAAGCGCCTGGCTGAGTGACGTGACTTCGGCGGCAAGCTGATCCAACTCGCTTTCCTGGCCGGTGATCTGTTCGCGCAAGACGCCTTGCACGATCATGAAGATCGTCAGAACGAACATCAGCACCAGAAGAAGTGCCGTCATCGCGTCCACGAAGCCGGGCCAGATCGACCCCGACATCCGTTGGACAGAGCGACGGGTCAGCGCCATGGATCAATGCCCGTCCGAGCCGCGCCGCCCCATCAGGCGCACGGCCTTGGTCAGTTGCGCGATGTCGGCCCGCAACTCCCCGATGCTTTCCTGTCGGCCTGCGGAAATCTCTTCGAGGATCCGCAGCATCTGAACATCCATCGAGCGCAAACGCATCCGGCTTTCGGCGTCAAAGTTGCCCGCCCCTTCGCTGGCCATGTTCTCCAAGGCAGCGGAAAGCCGCTCCTGGCTTTCTGCCAGACGGGTCATCTCTGCACCGCCGCCACCACCGACCTGGGCCGACAAGTTCCCCACGGCCTCGGCCAAAAGCTCCATCTGGTCATTCGCGGCATCGCGCTTTTCGGCGGACTTGGCGTAGAAGCTTTGCATCTGGTCCAGCCGCTCGGCCATATGCTCGGCCAATTGCGCCAAGGCACCCTGATCGGCGCCTGCACCTTCATCGCCGGTGAAGCCGACGCGGGTGATGGTCGACAGCCATTCTTCCAATTCGCGGTAGAACCGGTTTTGACCGTGGCTGGCGAACAATTCCAAAAGCCCGACAACCAGCGATCCGGCGAGGCCCAAAAGGGACGAGGCAAAGGCGATGCCCATGCCCTCCAACTGGTCCTCAAGCCCCGCCATCAGGCGTTCGAACACCGCCATGCCGCTGTCGCCTTCCGTGGGGGCAAGCGACCGGATCGTGTCGACAACCGCCGGAACGGTCGTTGCCAGCCCGTAGAAGGTGCCAAGAAGGCCAAGGAAAATCAGAAGGTTGACGATATATCGGGTGATGTCGCGGGCTTCGTCGATCCGGGTTGCAACGGAATCGAGGATCGACCGAGACGACGAGGCCCCCAACTGGCTGCGCGCGCCTTTCTTGCGCAACAGGGCCGCAAGCGAGGCGACAAGGCGCGGTGCCTTGGTGAATTGATGGCCGGGGCGGTCATGGGCGAAACCTTCGATCCAGCTGACCGACGAGACAAGCTGGAACACCTGCCAGAAACAGGCCAGGACGCCGATCACGAAGACAAAGGCGATGAAACCGTTCAGATAGGGGTTGGCCAGAAAGACCGGCGCGACCTGCGGATAGGCCAGATAGGCCCCGCCTCCCACAAGACCCAATACCAACAACATCGTCACGATCTGACGATAAGGTTGCGCGAAATGACGCTCCGCCCCTCGTTCCGGTTGGTCCATCAGGCCCCGGTCCCATGCTGCTCTTTTTCGGGACAATAGTTAATAGAGCGGGGCGTGCCAACCGCAATAACTCAATGAGAGGATTGCGCGCTCTCAGGCCCGCAACAAAGCTGCCTTCAGCACCGAAATCGCCTCAAACTTTGGCGTTGCTCAGATCCCGAACGCGCGTGGCAAGCCATTCCAGATCCTCGTCCACGACACCCATGTCTTTCAGATGCGCGGCGGTGTTCCAAAGGTACTCCGTGTTCGGCCCGCGCCCGCCCACGGCATGGGTGATGATCTGGGCCTGTTCCTCAAGGCTGAGGTGCGCGGCGTATTGCACGTGATCGGGGTCGATCACATAGGCCAGTGTCAGAACCTCGGTGCCGTCCTCCAGCGAAACAGGCAAAAGCCGTTCAAGATAGGCCGAGGAAATCAATTCGCGCTCGCGCAGATAGGCCACGGTTTCCACCTCGGCCCCGTCTTCGACACGTAACGCAAGACCTTCGCAACTCGCACCTTCCTCCGCGTCCAGTGCCAGCACCAACCCCGGATGCTCTTCGGTGCCGCGATGGTGGATCGACCGCATGGAAAACGACCGGTGATACCCCTGCATCACCGCAAGCCGGCTTTCCGCAATCGGAAACCCCGGGTTCCACAGCAAGGAGGCGTATCCGAAGACCCAAAGCGGGCGCTGATCTAGTGCTTTCTCTTCCGTCATGCGCGCCTTAAAACAGCCCTCGGGGGTCAAGGGAAGAGCCGGATGCTGCGCCTTGTTGTCATCTTTCTTTTCGGAGCGCTGATCTGGATGGTCTGGTGGGCCATCGGGCAGGGCGCTTACGAGCAGGGTCTTGCGGCCTGGGTCAAGGACCGACGCGGCGAAGGCTGGGCGGCGGACTATGCGACGCTGGAAACACGCGGCTTTCCAAACCGGTTTGACACAACGATCACCGATGTGGCCCTTGCCGACCCCGCAACCGGCGTGGCCTGGTCCGCCCCTTTCGTTCAATTCCTGTCGCTGGCCTACAAGCCCCACCAGGTCATCGCCGTTTTGCCCGAGCAGCACCGCTTTTCGACCCCGTTCCAGACCGTGACCATCACGCACGAAGACGCCCGCGCATCCCTGTTCCTTCAGCCGTCCACCCGGCTGGGGCTGGATAGCGCGGTGCTTGTTGCGTCCGACCTCAAGGCCGTCTCGTCGCTTGGCTCTGAGATGTCGCTGGTCGAGGGGCGGATGGCGGCCGAAGCCATGCCCGAGGGCGAAAACACCTATCGCGTGGGAACCGAGCTTTTGGGCCTCGTCCCCACGGAAGAAGTGCGGCGGGCGCTTGATCCGGGCGGGCTCTTGCCCAGGCGCGTTTCGCAAATCCGCCTTGATGCCGCCTTGACCTTCACCGCACCATGGGACCGTTTCGCGATAGAAGACGCCCGGCCCCAGTTCACGCGGATCAAGCTTGATGACCTGACCGCCCGTTGGGGCACGGTAGACTTCCGCGCTGCGGGCGAGCTTGACGTGGATACCGCAGGCGTGCCGACAGGCCAGATCACCCTTCGTGCCGAGGATTGGCGCAAGATTCTGGACATGGCCGAATCCGTGGGATGGTTGCCGCTTGGAATGCGTCCGACCGTGGAAACCGCCCTCGGTCTCATGGCCGGGCCGGGCGACGTGCTGGACGCGCCCCTGACATTCTCGAACGGTGGCGTCAGTCTTGGCCTTATCCCCCTGGGGCAGGCGCCGCGTCTGGTGCTACGCTGAGGGATCAGCGGCAGTAGGAACCGCTGCGATAGTCCGCCGTGTCAAAGTGAAAATGGTCCTGGTGATGGCGGTCGCTGTTCGGCCCAAGCACCGTGCCGAACGGCCCACAGGCGCTGGCGTGCAAACGGCGCATGGTCGCACTGTTGCTGCCATTCCAGTCGCTCAGAACGCTCAAGACCGTTCCATCCGCCAGTTTGAAGGCCGAAATGTCGATGGCATTGCCCTTGGCATGCTCCGACAGACGCGCACCGGGGCGGCTGTTCCTTGTGCGGCAGGCGTAATGCGCGGGCACCGAGATCCCGACCAAGCCGCCGCCCTTCCTGCCGATGATCGGAATCGCGTGTTGGCGCATCCAACGTTCCAGCGTGGCAAGCGTCTTGCGGTTGATCGTGGCGGGTTGCGATAGGCGCACACCGGCGACAGAGGTGACTCGATAGGCGTCCTTCACGCCACAGGCACCGGGACCGGGAACATTGCCGATCCGCTCGGCCTGAAATCCACTCCGGTCCAGATCGCCGCCGCCGCCACAGGCGGCCAGGGGCAGGATCAGTGCGATTGCGACAAGTGTGTTTTTCATTTCGCTTTCCCTCGGCCAAAGTCCGGCGCATCGGTGTCTTGTCCGGCCTCGATGATGCCGCGCCGAATGGCGCGTGTCCGTGTGAAATAGTCATGCAGGTGATCGCCGTCCCCGGTTCGGATCGCACGCTGCAAGGCAAACAGTTCCTCGGTAAACCGTCCGAGGATCTCCAGCGTCGCTTCCTTGTTGTGCAAGAATACGTCGCGCCACATGGTCGGGTCACTTGCCGCGATCCGGGTGAAGTCGCGGAAACCGGCGGCAGAGAACTTGACGACTTCCTGTTCGGTCACACGACGGAAATCATCTGCGACGCCCACCATCGTATAGGCGATCAGGTGCGGGATATGGCTGACGATTGCACAGACAAGGTCGTGGTGTTCGACGTCCATGACTTCCGTGTTTGCGCCAAGTGCCTCCCACATCGCCACGAGGTTCGCGGTGGCCTCGGGATCGGTGCCTTCGGGCGGAACGATCAGGGTCCAGCGGTTGTCGAAAAGATCGGCAAAGCCCGAGCGCGGGCCGGAGTGTTCGGTTCCCGCCATCGGGTGGGTGGGAACGAAGTGAACGGTTTCGGGCAGGTAAGGGGCCACGGCCTCGATCACGTCCGCTTTGACCGAGCCGACATCGCTGACGGTGGCACCCGGTTTCAGAACCGGCGCGATTTCGCTGGCCACCGCCCCCATGGCCCCGACCGGCACGCAAAGCACAACAAGGTCGGCATCCCGCGCGGCATCGGCGGCGGTTTCGCAAACGCGGTCCACGAGATTGATGTCACGGGCGATCTGGCGTGTCTCGGCGGTGCGGGCATAGCCGGTGATTTCGCCTTCGAACCCCGCGCGGCGGAGTGCGAGAGACATCGACCCGGCGATGAGGCCAAGCCCGATCAGAGCGACACGGTTGTAGACCACACTCATGCCCGCGCCCCCTTGAACCGGCGGACCGAGGCGATGACCCGCTTGCAATCCTCTTCGCTGCCCACGGTGATCCGCAGACAATTCGGCAGGCCATAGCCAGCGACTTTGCGCACAAGGATGCCGTCCTCGCGGAACGCTGTCTCACAAGCATTTGCCTCAGCCTCGTTGGCGAACCGTGCAAGGATGAAATTGGCCGAAGAGGCGTCCGAGTTGATGCCCAATTCGGCCAACGCCTGCGCCAGGACGTGCCGGTTCTTCGTGTTTTCGGCCAGACAATGCGCCGCCCAGTCCCGATCCCTGATTGCGGCCTCGGCGGCGGCAAGCTGGGTGTTCGACAGGTTGAACGGCCCGCGCACGCGGTTGAGGTTGTCGATGATCGCCTTAGGCCCATAGCCCCAGCCGATCCGCAGCCCGCCCAGCCCGTAGAGCTTGGAAAAGGTGCGGGTCATCACGACGTTGTCGCGCGATTCCACCAGCGCCGCGCCACCGTCGAAACCGTCGACGAACTCGGCATAGGCCCCGTCCAGCACAAGGATCACATGGGGCGGCAGTTCCCCGGCAAGGCGCGCCACTTCGTTGCTGCCGATCATCGTGCCGGTCGGGTTCGCGGGGTTGGCGATAAAGACCAGCCGCGTGCGATCCGTCACACCGTTCAGAATGGCGTCGACATCCACCCGGCGATCCCGCTCGGGCACTTCGACCGGCACGGCACCCGAAGCATGGGCGGAAATCCGGTACATGGAAAACCCGTGCTGGGTATAGATCACCTCGGTGCCTTCGCCCGCATAGGCCTGGCACAGGAATTCGATCACTTCGTCCGACCCCGCCCCACAAATGATGCGCTCGGCGTCCAGCCCATGCACCTCGGCAATCGCCGCGCGCAGGTCCGCGTGATCCGTGGGCGGATAGCGGTGCAACTTGTCGGCACTTGCGAGGATGGCGGCCCTGGCCGCCTCTGGCACGCCAAAGGGGTTTTCGTTGGACGACAGTTTCAAGACGTCCGTGCGCCCGTCCAAGGTGCTTGCGCCACCCTGGTAGAGCGCGATCCGGTCAACGCCCGGTTTGGGAGAGATCATATCCGTCATGGTCCGCCGTGTTTAGCCGGGCAATGAGGGGCGTGCCAGTCCTTTGCAACGAAAGACGCCGCCCGTGGCAGGCGGCGTCCATTTGCGTATTTTCAAAGCGGTGAAGGACAAACTGGCCCGAACCGCCCGTTTCGCGTCAATCCATCGCTTTGAAGGCGAACTCTCCGCCTTCCTTGATGCCCGAGAACCAGCGCGCCGTGACCGTCTTGGTCTTGGTGTAGAACCGGAAAGCATCGGGCCCGTACTGGTTCAGATCCCCGAAGGCCGATTTCTTCCAGCCGCCAAAGGTGTGATAGGACAAAGGCACCGGGATCGGGAAGTTGATCCCCACCATGCCGACATTGACGCGATTGGCGAAATCCCGTGCAGTATCGCCATCGGCGGTGAAAATCGCGGTGCCGTTGCCGTAGGGGTTGTCCATGGTCAGCTTCAGCGCGTCTTCGTAGGTTTCGGTGCGCACCTGGGACAGGACGGGTCCAAAGATTTCTTCCTTGTAGATGTCCATCTCGGGCGTGACCTTGTCGAAAAAGCTTGGGCCGACGAAGAACCCGTTTTCATAGCCCTGAAGGCTGAAATTCCGGCCATCGACGACCAGGTCCGCACCCTGTGCGACGCCGCTTTCGACCAGACCGTTGATCCGCTCCTGGCTGGCCTTGGTGATGACCGGGCCGAAATCCACGTCGTCGCCCGCGGTATAGGGGCCGACCTTCAGTGCCTCGATCCGGGGCACAAGGCGTTCGACCAGCGCGTCTGCGGTCTTTTCGCCAACCGGCACGGCCACCGAGATTGCCATGCAGCGTTCGCCTGCTGCGCCGAACCCGGCCCCGACCAGTGCGTCGGCGGCCTTGTCCATGTCGGCATCCGGCATGATGATCATGTGGTTCTTTGCGCCGCCAAAGCATTGCGCGCGCTTGCCGTTGGTCGCAGCGCGGCCATATATATATTGCGCGATCGGGGTCGAGCCGACAAAGCCCACGGCCTGGATCGTTTCATTGTCGAGGATTGCGTCGACCGCTTCCTTGTCGCCATTGACCACCTGCAACACGCCGTCAGGCAAGCCGGCTTCCTTCATCAGTTCCGCCAGCCTCAGCGAGGTGGACGGGCAGCGTTCCGAAGGTTTCAGGATCATCGCGTTGCCGGACGCAAGGGCGGGGGCCATCTTCCACAGGGGGATCATGGCGGGAAAGTTGAAGGGCGTAATGCCCGCCACCACGCCAAGCGGCTGGCGCATCGAATAAAGGTCGATGCCGGGGCCGCCGTCGTTGGTGAATTCGCCCTTCAGAAGCGAAGGCGCGCCCATGCAGACCTCGACCACTTCAAGCCCGCGCTGAACGTCGCCACGACCGTCCGGAAGGGTCTTGCCGTGTTCGCGGCTGACCAGTTCGGCCAGTTCGTCCATGTGTTCGTTGATCAGGGCGCCGAATTTCATCATGACGCGGGCACGGCGCTGCGGATTGGTGGCGCCCCAGCCGATCTGTGCTTCGGCAGCGGCGTCGACGGCGGCGCTCATTTCCTCGACCGAGGCCAGCGGAACCTTCGCCTGCACCTCGCCCGTCGCGGGGTTGTAGACGTCGGCAAAGCGGCCCGAAGTGCCTTTGACAAGCGATCCGTTGATAAAGTGGCTCAGTTCTTCCATGGAATCCTCCCAAAATGCGTTGTGCGCACAATATGGCTGGCGCGGGCGTCGGAAAAGCGGCAGTTTGCCAAAAAAGTTTTGCAAAAATGCAAGGATGAAATTCCGATGAATTGGGATGACATGCGAATTTTCCTGTCTGTGGCACGGGAAGAAAGCCTGACGGGTGCCGCCAAGGCCTTGCGGCTTGATCCGGCGACCGTGGGTCGGCGGATTGCCCGGCTGGAGCGCGATTGCGACAGTGTTCTCTTCGTGAAATCGCCCCAGGGCTATGTTCTGACGACCGAAGGCGAGAATTTGCTGGCCCACGCCGAGGCGGGCGAACAGGCCATGAATGGCGCGCTGTCCGAGGTGCGACAGGGCGACAGGCGGCTGACCGGCACCATTCGGCTGGGCGCACCCGACGGCTGCGCGACCTTCCTGCTGCCCGATGTCATCGCCGGAATTGTCACCAATAATCCGGGGCTTGAGGTGCAGATCGTTGCCCTGCCGCGCGTCTTCAACCTGTCGAAACGCGAGGCGGACATGGCCATCGGCGTATCGCGGCCCCAGACGGGTCGGCTGCGGATCCAGAAAATCGCGGATTACCGGTTGGGTCTGGCCGCGTCGCGCGACTATCTTCAGAAAGTCGGCGGGATCAAGGATCGCGCCGCGCTCGCCGATCATCCGGTGGTTGGCTACATCCCCGACATGATCTTTGACCGCGAGCTTGATTACCTGGCTGAACTCGGGCTTGAGACCGTGGCAATCGCATCGAACCTCGTCTCGGTGCAACTTGGGCTTCTGAGGGCCGGGGCAGGGATTGGCGTGGTGCATGATTTTGCCTTGAAAGATGCACCTGAGTTAGAGCGGGTTTTGCCCCAGGATATTGAACTAAAACGCTCTTTCTGGTTGATGCGGCACGCCGATGACGTCCGGGTGGAACGTCTTAACCGGTTTGCGCAAGAGCTGACCGAAGGAATGCGCCGGGAGCTGGCGATACGCCAGGATACTTGACAGGGCAGGGGTGCGAATGGAACGCTGAGAGGCAAGACAAGGTACCCGGAGGAACCCAATGCTAGTGCGCCAAATCCTTGGAATGAAAGGCGGCACGGATGTTGTCACCATTGCCCCCGAAGCCACGATTGCCGAGGCAACGCGGCTTTTGTCGGAAAAACGCATCGGTGCATTGGTCGTTTCCAACGGAGGCAGGCCCGAAGGCATCCTGTCGGAACGCGACGTCGTGCGCGAATTGGGGCGGCGCGGCGAAGCCTGCCTGAAAGACACCGTGTCCGACCTGATGACACGTGATCTTGTGTCCTGCACCACCAACGACACTACCGACCACGTGCTGACCAAGATGACCGACGGTCGGTTCCGTCACATGCCGGTCATGGACGGCGATGCCATGATCGGGCTGATCTCGATCGGTGACGTGGTCAAGGCCCGGCTCTCCGAGCTTTCGATGGAAAAGAACGCCCTGGAAGACATGATCAAGGGGTTTTGATCCCCGGTTGACGGATATTCTGTCACAGGCGCTGCACTTGTGGCGGTGGCTGGACCGTGGCAGCAATAGCTGACGTAGCGGCAGAGAGGTTTCCATGCGCACCGGACTTTACCCAGGCACTTTCGATCCGGTCACACTTGGGCACATGGACATCATCGAACGGGCGACGGCTCTGGTCGACAAGCTGGTGATCGGCGTTGCCATCAACCGCGACAAGGGTCCGCTGTTCACGCTGGAAGAGCGGGTCGAGATGATCGAAGCCGAATGCGCCAAGATATCCGAGCGGACGGGCTGCCAGATCGTTCCCCATCCATTCGAGAACCTGCTGATCGACTGCGCGCACGACGTGGGGGCGCAGATCATCATCCGTGGCTTGCGGGCCGTGGCGGATTTTGAGTACGAATATCAAATGGTTGGCATGAACCGGGTGCTGGACGACAGTATCGAGACCGTGTTCCTTATGGCCGAGGCCGAGCATCAGGCGATCGCCTCGAAACTTGTGAAAGAGATCGCGCGGCTGGGCGGCGACGTTTCCAAATTCATCACGCCCGAGGTGAATGTGAAACTGCTGGAAAAGTTCAAGACGTCCACCGGTTAGGCCGGTCGCTTTCGTCGGGGCGAAACTGGCATCGGGCGTGCCGAACCATTGATGCGCAAAAGGATATCGATCCCCGCCAACGCCAAAATCGCAGGGTTCGGCGCGGCGGCATAGAGTGTTTGTCGTTCGGTCGCGAAACTGTCCTTGAAACGTCTGAGGCCGTTTGCCGACCCCGAAGACCATATGGGTTTCAATAGTTTATGTCCGTCGTCCAAGGGCACGGCGGCCAGTGACAAGCGTGGAACGCCAATCAGTTTCGCATCCCTGATCGCCGCATTGACCAGGGCGTGCATCGTCCCGTTCGGCATGTCGTCGCGGCTGCGCATGAGGTCAAGCGTCCACTCCGAATGCGCGCAGTGAAAGGTCGCAAAGGCGACAAGACGGTTCTCCACATGCGCAAGGTAACAGCGCTGGCGGGCGAGGTGCTCGGGACAAAAACGACCCATGGAAAACCCGCGTTCGCCGCCTGTACGCCTGACCCATTCTTCGGCAACTTCGGACATTTCGTCAAAGGGCAGGTCGTCGGCCAGGGTCACCACGACTCCCTCCCGATCCGCCGACTTTAGTTTGCGCCGCAACTGGCGACGCTTCGGGGTGTCCAGGGTGAAAACAGCAACGTCCAGCGGGGCTTCCTCGGAAATCGCCAGGACAGACCAGCCGTGCATACGCGCCATCCCCGCGGTCTGGGCCGAGCACTTGTAAAGCACCGGCCACCGCGAACCGTCGCTTGCTGCATTTTCCAGCCTTTTCAACGATGTCTGCGTCAACGCACCACCTGTGACACTGTCCCCAATCGCGACAAGGCTTTGGCTGGCTTCGGCGACGTGAAGACAGGTTCCATCCGCGCATGGCACAAGCCTATGACCCGGCTG
Source organism: Paracoccaceae bacterium (assembly GCA_965228905.1). Classification (GTDB taxonomy): domain Bacteria; phylum Pseudomonadota; class Alphaproteobacteria; order Rhodobacterales; family Rhodobacteraceae; genus CALKXV01. Next base: position 503,644 of record CBDDII010000002.1, read on the forward strand.
ATCGCTCAATCGCGATTCGGCACGTGCAAACTGCGCTGGACCTGGAACCTGCAAAGCGGGTTCTGCCCGGTCCCGTGGCGACCTTGGCTGCGCCAAGAGCACCACGGCAAGGCAGGCGGGCAGGGCATGATAGATCAACCGATAACCAAGGATCGCGGCAACCAGATCCGGTTCGGGCACCGACGGCAACAGCGAAATCAGGCAAAGTTCAAAAGGCCCGACGCCGCCGGGTGTGGCCGAAATCAGCCCGGCCCCAAGCGACAGCGTGAAAATCGCGATCATCTGTGGGAAGGTCGGTTGAAGCTCGACAGGCAAAAGGACCCAAAGCGCGATGCCCGCGCAGATCACGTCAAGCGTTATCAACCCCATCAGCCGGAACGCCATGCGCAAGGGCGGCAGCGGGAACGGAAGCCAGCGGGGCTGCAAAAGCGACAGGATCACGAAGCCGAGGCCGAGGGCAAAAGCACAAAAGGCCCAGGTTCCATCGGCAGGCAGGCCCGTACCGGGAAGCACCAGTACAAAAACCGACAACAGGCCAAGCCCGGCCATGAAGCTGAACGAAACATAGTTCGTGACCTTTAAGGCGGTTGGGATGGTGATCTCGGGCAAAAGCCGCCAGCGGGCCAGGGTGCCGGTGGCCAGCCCGAAGCCAAGCGCCTGGGCCAGGGCGATCGCACCAGCCCCCGAGACGACAGCACGACGCGCAGAAACCCCGGTGCGCAGCCAACGGTGGAAAAGCGCGTCGTACTGGCCGACTGCGGCAAAGCTGAGGGCGGTTGCGACAAGGGCCAGAATCCATTGTCCGGGCGTGACATCACTGATGGCCGAGCCGATGTCCGTCAGTCGAATGCCGTCGAGCTTGCTCACAACCAGCGACAGGCACGCAATCGCGACGGAAAACGGCAAAAGCCGTTTGTTCAGCCATCGCAACGACCACAGGGATCGGCGCGTGCGCGAACCGTAACTCATTACTCACCCCGCCAAGGGCCCCCGAATGCCGGAACCTATGGGCGAGGTGTTGACGCGATCTTAATTTAAGCGGCCTTGGATCAGATTTCGTCCATCAACTGGGCTTTGGCCTGGGCCAGGAATTCGGCCATCTTGGCACGGATTTCCGCTTCGCTGGCCTTGTCGCCCAGGTCGCCCGAAACCTTGCGGTAAACGTCTTCGTCACCGGCTTCTTCAAAGTCCGATTTCACGACCTCGGTGGCATAAGCGCTGGCGTCGTCCCCAACCTTGCCCAAAAGCTCGGCTGCCCAGAGCCCCAAAAGCTTGTTGCGCCGGGCTTCTGCCTTGAACTGCATTTCTGCGTCATGGGCGAACTTGTTTTCAAAGGCGTTTTCGCGGTCGTCGAAGGTGGACATGGACAGGCTCTCTTCCGTTGGACGGGTTGTTTCCTTTCATATGCCTCTCAGCCGCGCATCCCGCAAGAGGCAGGAAAGCGACAGGCTTCGCTTGCCGGGGCGCGGGGTTTGGCCTAAAGAGACCGGCATTCCGCAAAAACTCCCTGAATGCGGGCAATTTCCCGAGGTCCAGATGGCACGTCGCAAGAAAGTTTACGAAGGCAAGGCCAAGATTCTTTATGAAGGCCCCGAACCCGGCACGCTTGTCCAGTATTTCAAGGACGACGCCACCGCGTTCAACGCCCAGAAAAAAGACGTGATCGACGGCAAGGGCGTGCTGAACAACCGCCTATCGGAGTTTTTCATGAAGGGTCTGGCGCAGATCGGTGTGCCGACGCACTTCATCAAGCGTATCAACATGCGCGAGCAGTTAATCCGCTCGGTCGAGATCATCCCGCTGGAAGTCATCGTGCGCAATTATGCCGCAGGTACGCTCTCGCAGCGCCTCGGCCTCGAAGAAGGCACGCTTCTGCCGCGCCCCATCGTCGAATTCTGCCTCAAGGACGACGCCCTTGGCGATCCTCTCGTGTCGGAAGAACACATCATCGCCTTCGGCTGGGCCACCCAGCAGGATCTGGATGACATGGTCGCCCTCGCGCTCCGCGTAAACGATTTCATGTCGGGCTGCATGCTGGCGGTCGGCATCAAGCTGGTCGATTTCAAGATCGAGATCGGCCGCGTCTGGGACGGCGATTTCCAGCGCCTGATCGTCGCCGACGAGATCAGCCCGGATTCCTGCCGCCTTTGGGATATGGAAACGGGCCAGAAGCTCGACAAGGACGTGTTCCGCCGCGATCTGGGCAACCTCGCCGACGCCTATACCGAAGTGGCCCGCCGCCTTGGCGTCCTGCCATCGAACGTCACCCACACGACAAAGCCGACGCTGATCAACTGACGCGCGCGGGTTGGACAAGGCCTGCGAATCCGGTTTTAAAGCCTCAAGGCCACAAGGGAGCGGACCATGAAAGCGCGCGTTCACATCATGCTGAAAAACGGTGTCCTCGACCCGCAGGGCGAGGCGGTGCGCCACGCGCTTGGCTCGCTTGGTTTCGAGGGTGTCGATGGCGTGCGTCAGGGCAAGGTGATCGAGCTTGATCTGGCCGAAACCGACGCCGCCAGGGCCGAGGCGGAAGTAACCAGAATGTGCGAGGCGCTTCTGGCCAACACTGTCATCGAAAGCTACGCGGTGGAGTTGGTCTGATGCGCGCAGCGGTTCTGAGGGAATACAACGCCCCGCTCTCCATCGAAAACATTGCCGAGCCTGACTGCCCCGACGACGGTGTCGTCCTGAAGGTTCTGGCATGCGGCGTCTGCCGCAGCGACTGGCACGGCTGGGTCGGCGAGCATCCCCGTGTGAAACCCGGCCAGATCGGTGGTCATGAATACTGCGGCGAAGTGGTCTCGGCTGGCCCGAATGCAACCTTTGCCGTCGGTGATCGCGTGATCGCGCCTTTCATCCTTGCCTGCGGCACCTGCCCGCAATGCCGTTCGGGCGCAAGCAACACCTGCCTTGACCAGCGCCTGCCGGGCTTCATCGAACCGGGTGCCTTTGCCGAATTCGTCGCGGTGCCGCGCGATCACAACCTGGCCCGTTTGCCTGAAGACATGTCGCCCACGCTGGCCGCCGCGCTTGGTTGCCGCGTGACCACCGCATGGCACGCCCTGACGGGCCGCGCCGCTCTCCAACCCGGCGAATGGCTGGCCGTGCATGGCACCGGCGGCATCGGCCTCGCCGCGATGCTTCTGGGCCGCGCCCTGGGCGCCCGTGTCATCGTCACCGACATCGTGGATGAAAAACTCGCCCATGCGAAACAACTCGGCGCCGATGAGACCGTCAATGCCGCATCCGGCGACAGTGCCGAGATGATCCGCGAAATCACCGGCGGCGGCGCGCATGTCTCTGTCGAGGCCCTTGGTTTCCCTGCAACCGTCGCCGCCAGCCTTGCCTGCCTCCGGCCCCTTGGCCGTCACGTTCAGGTCGGCATGCCAATCGGCCATCACGCGGTGCAAGAGGTCAACCTGAACACCGTCTACATGGGCAACCTTGCCCTTTACGGCACGCGCGGAATGCCCGCACACCGCTACCCATCGTTGTTGAACCTGATCGAGGGCGGGCTGGTCGATCTTTCCCCGATTGTTGCCCGCGAAGTGGCGCTTTCGGATGCCAGCGCCGAACTCGCCGCTTTCAACGGGCCGACACCACCCGGCGTTGCGGTCATCACCGATTTCACCGCTTAGAAACCGGCGCGTTCATCTTCTTTTGCATCCGGCGCACGGCCCAGGCGGCCAGTGCAGCCGGGTTGGCTTCCACCGCATCCGAGTCGGGGCGGAACGGCTTGGGTGGTGCCAACCCGTACTTTATCGCCTGAAAACAAACGACTATATTGATGATGATTGTGGCCGCAGCCATGATCGGATCTGCAAAGGGGGATGCGCCGTCTGCCAGCAGCCACGAGGGTACCGCCACGGCGAACATGATGGCAGAGGCCAGACTGGCAAAGATCACGGTATAGACAAGGTGCCAATTTTTGAACCGTTTGCGGTGGGCCTCCAGATCGTCGTGAAGCATGTGTATGAAGGGCGGGCCATTGCCCTTGCAGGCCTGCTGCGCGGCAAAGAACGTCAGGATGAACGGCACGTAGATCAGGAATCCGGATGCGGTCACGTCACGAAACACGGGGCGAGCCACCAGGGCCAGCACCACCAGACAGGCCAGCATCAATAGCAGCCCGGCAACAAAGACCATCACGAAGGCCCAGAAGGGGTTGTAACGCATTTCCATGTGCCGCTCCTTTCCTCAGCCGAAACTCGCTTAACTTTCGGGCCAAAATGCGGCGCACTCTTGAGTTTTCGCGGGGTTTGCCCCAAGGAAACGACACACCAGATTTAGGAGCTTTGCGCCATGAAAGCCGCCGTTCTCGTCTTCCCCGGTTCCAACTGCGACCGCGATCTTGCCGTGGCCTTCCGCGCCGCCGGTTTTGACGTCGACATGGTCTGGCACAAGGACACCGAATTGCCGAAAGGCGTCGATATCGTCGGCGTGCCCGGCGGGTTTTCCTTTGGCGATTACCTCCGCTGCGGGGCCATCGCGGCCCGCTCGCCGATTGTCGCGGCCTTGCGCCAACACGTCCAGGCGGGCGGCTATGCCATCGGCATCTGCAACGGCTTCCAGGTGCTTCTGGAAACCGGCCTTTTGCCCGGTGCCCTGATGCGCAATGCGGGACTGAAATTCATCTGCAAGCCGGTTGAACTCGAAGTGGCGACAACCGCCTCCGATTTCACCGCGGGCTATGGTGGCGATGCAACCGTCACATTCCCCGTCGCCCATCACGATGGCAACTACCAGGCGACCGACGAAATTCGCACAGCCCTCCAGGCCGAAGATCGGATTGCCTTCCGTTACGGCGACGATCTGAATGGGTCCACCGACCGGATCGCCGGCATCCTTTCGGAGAACCGCCGCGTTCTTGGCCTTATGCCGCACCCCGAACGGGCCGCCGATCCCGCAACCGGCATGACCGATGGCGTGGCAATGTTCCGCTCGCTCGCCGGTGCCGTTGTGGACGCTTGAGCGGCGACGTTCCAGCCTCTAGGCTTGGTGTATGAGCGACCTTCCCGATAAATCCGGCGGCCAGCCCTGGTCTTTGCGGCTGGCGATGGTCGTCTTGATCGCGATTGGAGCGGGACTGGTCTGGTGGACGAACCACTATTTGACCGAGCGTTTCACCGAAACGACACGGTCGCGGGCCGAGGTGCGGCTGGCGCTTTATTCCGGAAACATCCTGTCCGAGCTTCAGCGCAACCAGATCGTGCCACAGCTTCTGGCCCGCGATCCGACGCTGATCGGGGCCTTGAACTCGGGCGATTTCTCGCAATCCTCGCAACGCCTGATCGAGTACCGCGACGAGATCGCCGCCGAGGGCATGTTGCTGATGGACGGTGAGGGACGCGCCGTCGCGGCCACGGACCGTGCGCTGATCGGCTCGATCCACCGGGCCGAGCCTTACTATGTCGAAGCAACCCGCTCGAACGACACCGTTTTCACCACCAGCGTGCTGGAATCCGGCGCCCGCGTCTTTGCCTATTCGCGCAAGATCGAAGCCCAGGGCACGTTGATCGGTGTCATCATGGTCGAGGTTGACCTGAAGAAATTCGAAAGCTCCTGGGCCGGGTTCACCGATGCGGTGATCGTCGCGGACAGCGAAGCGCAGATCATTCTGGCGACCGAAGCACGTTGGCGCGGCCTGACCGAGGAAGAGGCGCTTTCAGTCCGGCCTGCGCAATCGGCCATAGAACGCGCCTTCCATGCGACGGCCAGATGGGGGGCCTTGCCCGCAGATGCCTACCTTCAGGGCGAAGCGGTGATGCGCCAGGAAACCCGGATCGGGTTCCAGGGGTGGCGGATCACCTCGTTCACGACCTATGCCGGGGTGCGCGAAAGGGTGAATGCGGTGCTTGCGCTCGAGATCATGGCGATCGCGATTCTGATGACGCTGGTCTTTTACGCCGCCAGCCGGAAGGCCACGTCGCGCCTGCGATTCTTCCAGCGCGAATCGGCTGAACTCCGCCAGCTTAACGCTGCCTTGCAGCGGGAAATCGCCGAACGGGAAAAGGCCGAGAGGCACCTTGAGGTGGCTGAACAGACGCTCCAGCAGTCGTCGAAACTGGCCGCCCTGGGCGAGATGTCGGCCGCCGTCAGCCACGAGTTGAACCAGCCCCTTGCGGCGATGAAGACATACCTTGCCGGGGCCAAGCTCCTCTTGCAACGCCACCGCTCGGACGAAGCCTTGTCCTCCTTCCAGCGGATCGACGATCTGATCGAACGGATGGGGGCGATTACCCGCCAATTGAAGTCCTATGCGCGCAAGGGCGGAGACGCATTCGAGCCTGTAGACGTTAGGAAAAGCGTATCTTCGGCCCTTTCGATGATGGAGCCGCAATTGCGCCGTGGCGACATCGAAATCGACGCCTCTTTGCCGCGCGATCCGGTGATGATCGAGGCCGACCGCATCCGACTTGAACAGGTTCTGGTCAACCTTTTGCGCAACGCCATCGACGCCACCAGGGCCACGCCTGACCCCAAGGTGAAACTGCTTTTGACCGTCGGCGACGAAGTGCTGATAACGGTGCGCGACAATGGTGCCGGCATCGAAGATCTCGAGAATTTGTTCGAGCCGTTCTATACTACGAAAGCGCCTGGTGACGGTGTCGGTCTGGGGCTTGCCATTTCCTCCGGTATCGTGAACGACCTTGGCGGCCGTCTGACTGCGAGGAACAGCAGCGACGGGGGGGCAGTTTTTGAAATCATCCTGCCGCTGGCACCGGCAAAGACCAGGGCCGCGGAATGACAGATGGAGTTGGTAAGATGACGCAGGCAATGAAAGTCGCGATCGTCGATGATGAACAGGACATGCGCCAGTCGATCAGCCAGTGGCTGGCGCTTTCGGGATTCGACACCGAAACCTACGGCAGCGCCGAGGACGCGCTGAAGGCCCTGACGCCGGATTTTCCGGGCGTGGTGGTCAGCGACATCAAGATGCCCGGCATGGATGGCATGGGCTTTCTGAAACGTCTGATGAGCGTCGACAGCGCTCTTCCGGTCATCATGATAACTGGTCACGGCGATGTGCCGATGGCGGTCGAAGCGATGCAGGTTGGGGCGTTCGATTTCCTTGAAAAGCCCTTCAACCCCGACAAGATGACCGAACTGGCGAAAAAGGCCGCCAATGCCCGCCGCCTGACGCTGGACAACCGCGCGCTGCGCCGCGAACTTTCCGACGGCACCGGTCTGATGCAGAAACTGATCGGCGCCTCGCCCGTGATGGAACGTCTGCGCGAAGACATCCTTGATCTGGGCCAGGCCGACGGTCACGTGCTGATCGAAGGCGAAACCGGCACCGGCAAGACGTTGGTGGCCCATGCGCTCCACGCGGTCGGCGCGAAGGCCGGCAAGAAATTCGTCCTGTTCTCCTGTGCCGCGCACGAGGAAAGCACGCTCGCCGCCCGCCTGTTCGGCCCGATGGAAGAGGGCGGTCAACTCCCCCTTCTGGAAGAGGCCCGCGGCGGCACGCTGGTGCTGGAAGACATCGAAGCCCTGCCGCAGACTCTGCAAGCGCGGCTTCTGACCTGGATGAACGACCAGGGAACGCCCGCCGAAACCCGCATTGTCGCGATCTGCAACCTGCAAGAGGCCGGTCGCACCTGCGAAGATGCCCTGCGCCCCGATCTGTTCTACCGCCTTGCCGCGATGAAGATCACGCTGCCACCGCTGCGCCAGCGCGGCGAAGACATCCTGATGCTGTTCCAGCAATTCTCGGACCAATACGCAGATGAATACGGCTGCGAAACGCCCGAGGTCTCGGCGCAGGAAGCCGCCCAACTTTTGCAGGCCCCGTGGCCCGGCAACATCCGCCAGTTGATCAACATCGCCGAACGCGCGGTGCTGCAATCCCGGCGCGGCTCGGGCACCATCGCGTCGCTTTTGATGGCCGATAACGAAGAAGCCGCCGACATGACGGTGACGACCGAGGGCAAGCCCCTGAAGGAATACGTGGAAGCCTTCGAGCGGATGTTGATCGACAACACCATGCGCCGCCATCGCGGTTCCATCGTCAACGTGATGGACGAACTTTGCCTGCCCCGCCGGACCCTGAACGAAAAGATGGCGAAATACGGGCTGCAACGCTCGGATTATCTCTGAAAAACGAAACCCGGCGGAGAGATTTCCCCGCCGGGTTCCCGATTTCACGCCGCTGCAGGCTGCGCCACGTGATGCGCCGCGCAGCCGATATGACGGTGATCGCTGCCGCAGCATCCGCCGATCAGCCGCAGGTTCGGCAACATCCCTGCAAGGTCGCGGTAAAGCGTTCCGAATTCATCCGGATTGCCGTCGTCCAGTTCCTCCGCCTCATCCAGTTCCGCATGGCTCATGCGCGAGGCATTCGCGCGGATGCCGCCGATCCGCGCCGTCCAATCACCCCGCAATTTGCCCGAGAAGTGATCGGGATGCGCACAGTTCACCATGTAGAACAGGGGCGCATTTTCCGTCGCCGCATCGGTCTCGGCGATTGCGTCGGGAAGGCTCTGACCGTTCGGCAGATACCCGTCGGTCTCTGTCGTAAAGCTCACCACGACTGGCAATCCCTGATCCACGGCGGCCCGAACAATGCCGATGGCCTCGCCCGTGTGGGTCATCGTGACGGCGCTGATCATCTCGGCACCTTCCTCGGCCATCCAACGGATCTGCTTGGCGTGGATCGCCTCTGCATCCTCTGCCGACCAAAGCCGGTCCGGCGCATAACCGTCACCCGCCGGGCCAACGGCACCGTTGACGATGATCGGCAAATCGTCGGTCTGATATTTGCTTTTCAGGTTCACGGCATAGGCCGTCGCCGCGCGTGTCGCGAGTTCCATCGCGACCTCGTCACGGCCGACGGTTTCGGCCCAAAAGGCCCCGGAACGCCATGTGGCCGTATCCAGCACAAAGCCGGTGCCGGCCTCTTCGGCCAGCGCGATGTAACGCTCGAAATACCGGGTCAGCGCGGCCAGCCCCGCCTCGGTCTCCAACGCCTGGAAAGACGCAAAGTGCGGCAGGTCGATGCCCTCGTGAAAAATGATGCAGGTTTCCAACCCACCGTCCGCCAACCAGGGACGGTCAGCGTTCAGGAGCGCATTGGTGCTTGATGTTTTCATTGTTCAGTCTCCTTGATCGAATGCCGGGAAACTGAAGTATCGCTTGAAAATTTGATAGTTGTCTCGCGGTATAGTCGTCGGGATTTCGAAATTCCGCAATCTTACCATCACCTTGCGTGCCGCGCATATTGCTTGGTATCTTTCGGGCCAGCAACAAACTAGACTCTCGGTACAGTCAGACTTGGCGCTGATGAACGCGCGGCCAGCTTCATGGGGTGGGAAATGGCAACGGATACGCGAACTCGGATCATGGACGTGGCGCAGGATGCGATCCTGACCAAAGGCTTCGATGGCACCTCCATCGAGGAAATCGTCGCGGGCGCTGAAATCACGAAAGGCGGGTTCTTTTACCACTTCCAGGATAAAAGCGCCCTCGCGCTGGCGTTGATCGAACGCCATGTCGAAGTCGAAGACGCGATATTCGATGATCTCTTTGCTCGTGCGCAGGATCTCAGCGACGACCCCCTGCACGCCGCGCTGATTGCCCTGAAGCTGCTTGCGGAACTTTTGCACGACATGCCGGGCGGTCATCCGGGCTGTATCATCGCCACCGCCGCCTATCAGGAAAGACTGTTCGACAAGAAAGTCCGCGAAGCGAACCGGCAGGCCGTCCTGGGCTGGCGCAAAAGGTTTCGCGACATGTTCGATGAAATCGCCGAAACCTATCCGCCTAACGACAAGGTCGATTTCGACGCGCTGGCCGATTTCGTCAGTACGGTCGTCGAAGGTGGCATCGTCATGGCGCGGTCGCTCGACGATCCTCGGGCGGCGGGCGATCAGGTGCTCTTGCTCAGAAGTTATGTAAAGCTCTTGTTCACGCCGCGAGGCCACTAGGGGGCGTTAAGGATTTGGACATTCCTGCGTGCCGCTTGATTGCCAAACCATGAAAGGGCGGATCGCGGGGACGTACAAAACGGAAATTCGGGTTTTCGAACCATGTACATTTTGCCACGAAACCACGGTTCGCCGAACGTACCGGTCGCACTCTGTTAACGTCCCTCGGTCGCGAAAATCCCCGACTTGGCACATTGGCCATTGTAATGGGGACCATGCTGCCCTTATGTTGAGCTTAAGGAGTTTTGCCTGACACAGGTAGAAGCCTCCCCAAAAAGTTTCGCCGTTCCAGCCTGTTAGCCAATGTTTGTTGGCCGCTGGTCCGGAAAAAATCGGCCACAGGTGGCCACATTGGAATTGCCCGGGCGGGCAGGCAAAGCCGCGCCCCCGGGCCTTGAACGGGCACCCTTCAGAGGTGTCGGAGAAGAACCGCGATGACGCGCGCGTGGGACAGCATTCAGGCGGACCCGTCACTGACGGGCGCTTTTGCCATGGATCACCAGCGTCTTTTCGCCCTAAATAACAACGCCTTAGACCCGCTCGCCCCACCAGGCGGGCTGGTGGCGTTGAGAAAGTCAAAATGTCAAAAAAGATGCTTATCGATGCCACCCACGCGGAGGAAACCCGCGTCGTGGTCGTCGACGGAAACAAGGTCGAAGAGTTTGATTTTGAGTCCGAAAACAAACGCCAGCTTTCGGGAAATATCTATCTAGCCAAGGTCACGCGGGTCGAACCCTCGCTTCAGGCCGCCTTTGTCGATTACGGCGGTAACCGTCACGGATTCCTGGCTTTTTCCGAAATCCACCCTGACTACTACCAGATCCCGGTTGCCGACCGCGAAGCGCTCATCGCCGAAGAAATGGCCATCGCCCAGGCCGAGGCCGAGGAAGAAGAAAAGCCCAAGCGCCGGCGTCGTCGCAAGCCGAAGGCCGAAGCCGCCGTCAGCGAAGACGAAACCGCGACGAAAGAGGTCGAAGCCCCTGAATCGGAAGACAATTCCGATGGTGAAGCTGAAGGGGAAAGCGCGGAAACCGAAGCTGCGGAACCCCCCGCGCCGGAAGAAGCTGCCGCAGAAGACGCAAAGCCCGAAGAGGCCGAAGCGTCCATTCCTGGCATGGATGTCGTCGACCTAGAGGAACCCGAAGAGGGCGATGAACAGCCCTATGTCGCCGCTGATACCGCCGCCGAAAAGGACGAAACGATCGAGGCTGTCGCAGACGACGACACCACCGAGGAAATTCGTCGCCCCCGCCGTCAGCGCCAGCGTCGCTATAAGATTCAAGAGGTTATCAAGGTCCGCCAGATCCTTCTGGTGCAAGTCGTCAAAGAAGAGCGGGGCAACAAGGGCGCGGCTCTTACAACTTATCTTTCGCTGGCTGGCCGCTACTGCGTCCTGATGCCCAACACCGCCCGTGGCGGAGGGATCAGCCGCAAGATCACCAACGCCGCCGATCGCAAGAAACTGAAGGCCATCGCAGCCGAGATCGAAGTGCCGAAAGGCGCCGGTCTGATCGTGCGCACGGCCGGTGCAAAACGTACAAAGTCGGAAATCAAGCGCGATTACGAATACTTGCAACGCCTCTGGGAACAGATCCGCGAGCTTACCTTGCAGTCCATTGCGCCCGCAAAAATCTATGAAGAAGGGAATTTGATCAAACGCTCGATCCGCGATCTTTACAGCCGTGAGATCGAAGAGGTTCTGGTCGAAGGCGATGTGGGCTTCCGCACCGCCAAGGACTTCATGAAGATGATCATGCCGTCCCACGCCAAGAACGTGAAGCATTACACGGACCCGATGCCGCTTTTCGCCCGCTATCAGGTGGAAAGCTACCTGGCGGGCATGTTCAACCCGACTGTGCAATTGAAATCAGGCGGTTACATCGTCATCGGCGTGACCGAGGCGCTGGTTGCCATCGACGTGAACTCCGGCAAGGCCACCAAGGAAGGCTCGATCGAGGATACTGCACTCAAGACCAACCTTGAGGCCGCCGAGGAAGTGGCGCGTCAGTTGCGTCTGCGCGACCTTGCCGGCCTGATCGTGATCGACTTCATCGACATGGAAGAGCGTCGCAACAACGCGTCGGTCGAGAAACGCTTCAAGGAAAAGCTGAAAACCGATCGCGCCCGCATCCAGGTGGGCCGGATTTCCGGCTTTGGTTTGTTGGAGATGTCGCGCCAGCGTCTTCGCCCCGGCATGTTGGAGGCTTCGACGCAACCCTGTCCTTCGTGTCACGGCACAGGCCTGATCCGCTCGGACGACAGTGTCGGTCTGACGATCCTGCGCCAGTTGGAAGAAGAAGGCGTGCGGCGCCGGTCGCGCGAGGTGCTCGTGAAAGCGCCCGTCAGCATCATCAACTTCCTGATGAACATGAAGCGGGAACATATTGCTCAGGTCGAGGCACGTTACGGCATGGCAGTTCGGCTTGAAGCCGACCCGCATCTGGTGTCGCCCGATTTCTCGATCGAGAAGTTCAAGACCGCCACCCGCAAGGTCGAAGCAACGGCACCGGTCGTTTCCGTCGATGCGTCCTTGATGGCCGAGGTCGAAGAAGACATGGCCGAAAGCGAAGAGGTGCAGGACAATACGCCCGAAACCTCTGAGGGCGAAGAACAGCCACGCAAAAAGCGTCGGCGTCGTCGTCGGCGGCGCGGCAAGGGCGGCGGTGAAGGCCAGGGCGAAGAGGCTGCGCAGCAACAGGGCAGCGAAGAGACGTCGAGCGAAGTTAATGCTGCGGCGGATGCACCGGCCGAAGCTGAAGGCGGCGAAGAGGCTCAGGAAGAAAAGCCCAAGCGTCGCCGTCGGAGCCGTAAGAAAAAGGACGACACCCCGGTCGAAGCGACCGAGGCGGAAGCCTCTGAAGCACCTGCCGAAGCTGAAAGCGAAAAGGCTGCTGCTGAGGAAGAGGCCAAGGAAGAAAAGCCAAAGCGCAGACGGACCCGCAAAAAGAAAGAGGCTCCGGCTGAAGTGGTTGCCGAAGAAACAGCACCCGAGCCGGTGGCAGAACAGGCCGTTGAGCCTGAGCAACCCGAAGCGCCCGAACCGGAAACTGCGCCGTCGCCCGAGTCAGAGCCCGCAATGGCCGAAGCATCGGCAGAGGCCGAACCACCCAAGCCCCGCAAACGTGGCTGGTGGTCAATGGGGCGCTGAACCGCGCCAGCAAAGAATGACAAACGGCCGGGCCGCTTAACTGCGCCCGGCCATTTCGTCGGCAATGTTCACGATGCTTTCTGCCCAGTCCGGGCAGGTAACCAACCAATCCCGCCGCGCACTGTCGAAACCGCTTCGATCCCTCAGCAAGGATTGTGCAAGCGGGGGCAGACCTGCACGGTCATCGGGCCTGACGATTTTCAAAAGCCCTGCCTGTTCCAGCCCGCGCGTATAGCCCAGTACGTCATGACCGGCATAGATCGCGGGCGTTCCCATGGTCACTGCCTCGCAGGCCATCGTCGGGCTTTCACCCACGTAAAGGTCCGCGTGTCCAAGCAGATGGTGGACGTCCTCGGGACTACCGCGCCACAGGTGCGGTTCAAGGACTTCGGGCACATTGTCTTCGGCTGAAACGTGCAGCTTGGCCGCTCCATCGAAGGCCGAGAGAAGATCTGCCGCAATTTCGTTGGTCCAGCCGCTTTTGCCGATGTCGTGGTTTGCGCCCCATTTGACGATGCGCAGAAAGACGTTTCTGCGATCAGGATCCAATCCGGCCACGATCGCCTTTTCACGATCGGGACGGAACGCATTGGGGTGGAAAAAGGAAAGGTCCTTGGTTCCGGGCAAGTGCGTCGTGCGGGTTTGCGGGATGGGTCCGTTGTAGCTGTCGGGAACCACCAACCGGCTTACCAAAGGGTAGGTGATGCGGGTTTGTAGCGTGGCAGCTTCGTGATCGTAGAAGGCCACAGAGGGAACACCTGTCAACTTGCCGACATGGGCAATGGCCACGCCGCCGAAACCAAGCATGACATCGGGACGGTCCCGGCGAACCTGACGCCAAAGCGCGAAATCCCGTTGCAACAGCTCGCGTGCCAGTGAAAAGAGGTTGCCCGAACCCTGCGTGGAAATCACCTGGTGTTCGATACCGAAGGCGTCGAGAAGGTCCGTTGCAACGTCCTTCTTTCTTGATACGACCGTCACGCGGTCGCCCCGCGCCTCAAACGTCGCGATGGGGCGACGAAAAAACAGGACATCCGCCGGATGCACGATGTCGATCAGGACGTGCATTCGATCAGGCTTTCCGAATGCGGAACAGATGGCCGCCTTCGTGTTCCACAGCCTCTACCAGAGCGTTTCCCGATTCCGAGCAGTAGTGCGGCACGTCAATCTCGGCCGCCGGGTCGTCGGTCAAAACGGTCAATACGGCGTCCTTGTTCAGGGATCGCATACGTTTTTGAACCTTCAAGACCGGCAAGGGGCACAAAAGCCCACGCGCATCAAGTGTTTCACCCTCAGACATGCCTTGCGGTTTGCCCGGCAAGGTTACATTTGTCCACGGATATTTGATGATGGCGTCTCTAGGCTTTCGACCTTTGTCTGGCCTAAAGTGCGCTTTGGGGCCAAGGAGCAGCCATGTTTGGCATCGACATTTTCGACATGAGCCTTTTGCCTGCCCTGGCCGTTGCCATGGCGGCGGGCCTTCTGTCGTTCCTCAGCCCCTGCGTCTTGCCGATCGTGCCGCCCTATCTGGCCTATATGGGCGGTGTGTCGGTCAGTGACATGGCAGGTGGCGAACGTGCGGCCAGTCGACGTGCCCTTGGGGCGGCGGCGTTCTTTGTCCTTGGCCTTTCGACCGTCTTCTTGTTCCTCGGATTCACGGCCAGCGCTTTCGGGCGTTTTTTCCTGTCGAACCAGGACTGGTTTGTTACGGCTGCGGGAATCGTGATCATGGTGTTCGGGGCGCATTTCCTTGGCGTCTACCGGATTTCCTTCATGGATCGTGAAATGAGGATCGACGCGGGCGACCGGGGCGGTTCGGCCTTTGGGGCCTATGTTCTGGGGCTTGCCTTCGCGTTTGGTTGGACGCCCTGCATCGGGCCGATCCTTGGGGCGATCCTGTCGATTGCCGCGAGCGAGGCGGACGTCGTGCGTGGAACTACGCTTTTGGCCTTTTACGCCGCCGGTCTTGGGATACCGTTCTTGCTGGTCGCGGCCTTCTTCCCACGCCTGACGGGCCTTATGGGATGGATGCGGCGCCACATGGAACGTATCGAGCGTGTGATGGGCCTTTTGCTGTGGACCGTGGGGTTGTTGATGCTGACGGGGAAGTTCACGGATTTCAGCTGGTGGTTGAACGAAACCTTCCCGGTTCTGCAAACATTCGGCTGATTGCCCAAAACACTGTTTCCCAAAGAACCGGGATTTGCGGATAATCTGCTGAATTTTCCGGCTTTCCGGTGTTAGGCAGTTTCGCTAGTCTTCCTACCATGTTGCACAGGGGTAAGACACATGTGGCGCGTCGCCGGGTGTTCTACATCCCCGGCTACGATCCCTATCCGCCGCGCCGATATCGCGAGCTTTATCGTAAGGAAGGCAAGAAGCAGGCACAGATCTCGGGGTATCGGATTGCTCAGAAGTCCGACCGGAGTGATACCGGCTGGATCGTACGCGCGGAAATGGACGGTGCACAGGTTCAGACCAAGGTCGATGTACTGGTCTGGCATGACCTCGTACAAAATTCGATGCGGGGCGGGATTCCCGGCACCTATCTGGCACTGCTGAAAACGGCCTGGATTTATCTGGCGACGGGTACGCTTCGGCGGCTGTCGTGGTTGTCGAAAGGCCCTGTTCTGGCAGCACTTTATCCGGTTCTGATGCTTTTGGGTCAATTGCTGGTCTCGGTCATTGGAGCTTCGCTTTTGGCGAGTTTCGCGGGTTACCTTGTTGCGCGACTGGTTTCTGGAATTGCCTATCTATTTGGTAGCAGCGGAGCGACGCTTGCCACGATCGCGGGAACCAGCGTGTTTTGGGTTGTTTTCCTGCCCGTGACGGTCGCGGCCTTGCGTTGGTTCAAGTCACACGACGACAAGACATTCGCCTATTACCTGATGCACGACTACGCCTATACTGCGAAGGGGCGGGGTGCCTATCCCGATGAAATCGAAGCGAGAATCCATGAATGGCGACATCGGATCGAGGCGGCTTTGCGCGAAAACGTCGATGAGGTTCTGATCGTCGGCCATTCGTCGGGCGCGCAACTGGCGGTTTCCGTGGTGGCGGATATCATGCGTTCCAACCGGTTTCAGCAGACCGGGCCGGAACTTGGCCTGATGACACTGGGTCAGGTGATCCCGATGGTGTCGTTCCTGCCTGAAGCACGGCGGTTGCGGCGCGACCTGAGGCTATTGTCGACGGAGGAAGACATTACCTGGCTGGACGTTTCCGCCCCCGGTGATGGCTGTTGTTTCGCACTGTCCGATCCGGTTTCGGTGTCCGGCGTCGCGCCAAAGTCGGGGCAGAAATGGCCGATCATCATCTCGGCGGCCTTTACCAAGACCCTGACCAAGGAAACGCTCAAGTCTTTGAAACACCGTTATTTCCGGCTGCATTTTCAGTACCTTTGCGCCTTCGACATGCCCGGAGATTTCGACTATTTCCGCATCACCGCCGGGCCGCGCACGCTGCGCCAGAGATTCCAGGACAGGCGGTCTTCGCAAAGCAGGATTGATGTGCCCGCGTCTCGCTTCACTTCCACGATGACATGAAGCCACCGAAGCCGGGGGCGAGGGCAGAGCGTGTTTCGCTTTGGCGGTACTGGCGGATGTTCCGCCAGGACATCCTGTCTGCACAGCCAGAAAAACTCTATCGCGCCAAGATGGCCGAGTTTCGCACGCCGTTTTTCCGGTCTTTCCTGGTGAATGAACCGGGGCTGGTGCGGCGCGTTCTTGTTGAAAAGGCAAGGGATTTTCCAAAGTCTAACCGTGTGACGCGGGGGCTTCGGCCCTTGTTGGGCCGCTCGGTGTTCGTCACCAACGGGGCGGAGTGGGAGCATCAGCGGCGGATCATTGATCCGGCCTTTGAAGGCGGGCGTTTGTCGCAGAGTTTCGCCGCGATGCTGGCGGCGGCAAGAGCCGCTGCGGAGAGGGTAGAACCGGGCGATCTGGACGTCGAAGCATGGGCCAGCCATGCGACAGCGGACGTGATTTTCCGGACGTTGTTTTCCATTCCGATAGAGGACGAAACGGCTCAGGCGACCTATCGCGCGTTTCGGAATTTTCAACGGGAACAACCCGTTGCGGGGTTATCGGCGCTTGTCCCCTGGCTTCCGTCTCGACCCAGCCGTGCAGCGCGTGAGGCCGCAAGGGAGTTGCGCGGACTGATCGAAGGATTGGTGGCGGCGCGTCAGGTGGAGATCGACCGGGGAGAGGCGGCGGATGATCTGGCGACGAAGATCATGACGACGCCGGATCCCGAGACAGGAGAGACTTTTTCAGAAGCCGAGATGGTGGACCAGGTGGCGATCTTTTTCCTGGCGGGGCATGAGACGAGTGCGGCGCTTTTGGGGTGGGCCTTGTGGTGCCTGGCGGCGGCGCCGGAGTGGGGTGAGAGGGTTGCGGAAGAGGCCGCGGATTTCGCGGAAGCCTCTGAATTTGCCTCACTTTCCAGGATGCGGGTGACGCGCAACGTGCTGCGTGAGACCCTGCCGCTGTACCCCCCCGTTCCGATGTTCGTGCGCGAGGCGACGCGGGCCGAGACCTTTCGCAAACGGGCGGTGAAGCGGGGGGCGCAGGTGGTCGTTTCACCCTGGCATCTGGGCCGCCACGAGGAACTGTGGGACGAGCCCGACAGTTTCGATCCTGCCCGGTGGGAAGGGGGGCAACCCGCTGTTCGTGAAGCATTTTTGCCGTTCTCGACCGGCGCGCGAGTGTGTCCCGGCGCAGGGTTTGCCATGGCCGAAGCGGCGGTGTTACTGGCGGCCGTGATGGCGCGTTTTCGCTTTGAAGTGATGGACGAACCGGTGCCGGTGGCGCATCTGACGGTGCGCTCAAGGGATGGGATCCGATTGCGGGTGTCGTCACGTTGAGGGGCAGTAAGTCTGTGTGATTTCGCGCTAATCGAAGGCGGCTTATGGAGACATGTGCAAATCCGAACGTCGGTATCACGTCGGTTTGACGTCGGTATTACGTCGGTATCGCGTCGGTGGAACTGTCCGGGCGGGATCCGGATTTTCTGAAAGGCCAATGGAGGTCTTGAAAAAGCGGTAAGTGCAAGTGCGCCGGGTGGCCTGGTTAGATCATTTCCAGTCCATTGTTTTGAAAACTTGTCCCGGACTTGATCCGGGACCTCGCCCTTGAAGCTGGAGGCCCCGGTTCAAGACCGGGGCGGGTCATCGCGCATCGCGTCTTTCAGGACGAAAACCCGGATGGCCGAGGCAAGCCCGGTTTCGGGATCGCGGGCGGCGTCGATTTCGGCGGCGAGGTCATTGAGGGCGCGGCCTTGCGCGCGCGCGATCTCGCGGAAGGCGGCCCAGAATTCATCCTCCAGCGTCACCGAGGTTCGGTGACGCTGGAGTGTGAGCGAGCGTTTGACGGGCCGACCCATCAGGTTTCGCGTTTGGCACCGTCAAGGGTGCGGTTCGTATTTTCAACATCGGCCTTGTCGCGGCTCTTTTCGGCGCGGGTGCGCCCGAACTTCACCGCGTTTTCATCGGCGGTCTTTTTCGCCTTGGCACGGGCGCGGGATTTTCGCGCCTTGTTGAGATTGACGATCGTCACGCCTTGGGGCCGATCATCTGTTCGGGGCGGACAACCTTGTCGAAGGTTTCTTCGTCGACGAAGCCAAGCGCGATGGCCTCTTCCTTGAGGGTCGTGCCGTTCTTGTGCGCGGTCTTGGCGACGGTGGTTGCGTTGTCATAGCCGATGGTCGGGGCAAGTGCTGTAACGAGCATCAGGGATTCACGCATCAATTGGTCGATGCGCTTTTCGTTCGCCTTGATGCCCGCGACGCAGTTGTCGTTGAAGGCCGAGGCAGCGTCGCCCAGAAGCTGCATGGATTGCAGCACGTTGTAGGCGATCATGGGCTTGTAGACGTTCAGTTCGAAATGGCCCTGCGAGCCTGCGAAACCGACGGCGGCGTCGTTGCCGATGACATGGGCGGCGACCTGGGTCATCGCCTCGCACTGGGTCGGGTTGACCTTGCCGGGCATGATGGACGAGCCGGGTTCGTTTTCGGGCAGGAGCAGTTCGTAGAGGCCGCAGCGGGGGCCGGAACCCAAGAGGCGGATGTCGTTGGCGATCTTGAAGAGCGACGCGGCGGTGGCCTTCAATGCACCCGACATGGCGACCATGGCGTCATGGGCGGCGAGGGCTTCGAACTTGTTCGGCGCGGTGACGAAGGGCAGGCCAGTGATCCGGGCCATGTTGGCGGCGACTTCCTCGCCCCAGCCGGGGCGGGTGTTGAGGCCGGTGCCGACGGCGGTGCCGCCTTGCGCCAGTTCGTAGATGTCGGCCAGCGAAGCCTCGATCCGTTCGATGGATTTTGCCACCTGATGGGCATAGCCGCCGAATTCCTGGGCGAGCGTCAGGGGCGTGGCGTCCATCGTGTGGGTGCGGCCGATCTTGATGATGCCGTCGAATTCCTTGACCTTGGCTTCCAGCGTGGCGTGGAGTTTCTTCAACCCGGGCAACAGCACGTCACGGGCCGTCATGGCGGTGGCCACGTGCATGGCGGTTGGGAAAGTGTCGTTCGACGACTGGCCCATGTTGCAATGATCGTTCGGGTGAACGGGGGTTTTTGAGCCAAGCTCGCCGCCCAGGATCTCGATCGCGCGGTTCGACACCACCTCATTCGCGTTCATGTTGGATTGGGTGCCCGAGCCGGTTTGCCAGACCACAAGCGGGAAGTGATCGTCAAGTTTGCCTGCGACGACTTCGCCGGCCGCTTCGATCATGGCGTCGGCCAGTTCGGCGGGCAGTTTGCCGGCGGCCTTGTTCGCCTCCGCACAGGCCTGCTTGATGACGCCAAGAGCGCGGACCACGGCGACGGGTTGCTTTTCCCAGCCGATGGGAAAGTTCATCAGGCTGCGCTGTGTCTGAGCGCCCCAGTATTTGTTCGTGGGAACCTCAAGGGGGCCAAAGCTGTCGGTTTCGGTGCGGGTCTCGGTCATGCTGTGCAACCTTTGAAAATCAGGATCGGGGTTGCGGCAGGTTTTAGCCCGTGGCCGGGGGCGAGTAAATCGCGGGTTTCCGCGACTTTTTGGTTTTGGGTCAGGCCATGCGGCGGATCGTGACGTCGCTTTCAAGATCGGCGGCTTTCAGGATGCGGGCAAGTCGCGCGCGCATTTCGCCGTAGCTTTCGCCATAGAAATAGAAAACGGTCTTGTCGCGGGCATGATCCCATCCGCGTGAGACGCCTTCGTGATCCAGCGCGGCCTTGCAGGCATGGGTGATGTCGCGGCGGCTGTCGGCGTCGGGGGCAAGGGGTGTTTCTATGGCAAGTTCCAGCCCTTCGGTCAGGCCAAAGAGAACGGGATCGCCGACGCCATCGGTCAGCCGGATCGAGGAACCGCAGGGGGCAGAGAGGCTTTCCAGCATGGCGGCAACGGTTTGCAGGGCGGAATCGCGCCCGTCGGTCAGAGCCAGGGCAATGTCGACACCGGAAACCGTGCCGGACGTGCGTTTGCGCAGGGTGCAGGCCGTGACCGACCCGAGGCCCGCGGCGGCCAGTTGCGCCTTGAGCGGTTCGCCAAATACCTTTTCCGCGTCGCGGTGACCGAGTTTGACGGGCAGATGAGCCTCGGCCAGGACGACGCGGAGGGTCGTCTTGGGTTTCGGTTTCAGGTCGCGAAAGAACATGTGCCCACTCTAGCCTTGTTTTGCTTAGCAAAGTGTGACCGCAGAATGTGGCGAAAAACCGGAAACACGGGGGCGAGACTTGGGGGCGTTTAGGCGTTGTTGAGGGTTTCGGGGTAGTCAGGCTGCGAGGGGTCGCAGGAGTTGACTTGGCACATTCATTGCATGACATCGCGGATCGCGTGTACCCCGAACATCAGCACACGCGGAAACCGCCCAGCTATCTTGAGGTTTATCAGGGGCTTCTGGCGCCATTTCAGGGGCGGGCGATCTCGCTTTTGGAACTTGGGGTGCATTCGGGGCATTCGCTGTTGCTGTGGCGGGAGTTCCTGCCGGATGCGCGGATTGCCGGGCTGGACTTGCGGGCGGAGCCTGAGAACGTACAGGGTCTTGATAACGTGACATTTATCCATGGCCGGCAAGAGGATGCGGCGCTGCTGGACGGGGTTGCCCGGCAGCATGGGCCGTTCGATCTGATCTTTGACGATGCCAGTCACGTGGGACGTTTGACCAAGGCGTCCTACCTGCACCTGATCGCCCATCTGAAGCCGGGGGGCTTGTATATCTTTGAGGATATCGCCGCCTCGGCCAAGTTGCCGGACTGGCCCGACTTTTCACCGATGGAGGAGTTGGCGGATCAGGGCGACCGGTTTCCGAGCTACGACGTGGGGATGATTGGTGTTTTGAAACAACTGGTTGACCAGGTGGCCATCGGGTCGAACGTCATTCATTCGCTGACCTTCTATCCGTCGATGGCGGTTCTGAAAAAGGCGGGTTAGGGCGTTTCGGCGGGGCGGACCAGTTCGTCGAGCATGTGCGAAATATCCTCGATCCGTTCCGCGACGACATGGGTGACGCCGCCTTCGCGCTGCACCCGACCCGTAACGCGCAGGGCGCGGCCCGCGATGACGGCGCGGCGGAACTTTTCATACATCTTGCGCCAGACGATCACGTTGGAAATGCCGGTCTCATCCTCGAGCGTGATGAAGATCACGCCCTTGGCCGTTCCGGGCCGCTGACGCACCAGCACAAGCCCTGCCACGGCGATCCGCGCCCCATTGGGCGGCAGATCAAGCTGATCGTGCGGCAGGCAGGCCGGGGGGCGTGGCCATTCCGGGGGTCTTGTCAGGGGCTCAGTCATGCGAACAAAGATAGAACATTTGCCGAAAAATGCAATGTTATCGGTTTCATGCGACCGGGGGCTGGAACGAGGGCGGGAAGCGGCTTAGGTAGGGCTGCGAAGAATCGAGTGAGGGCCAGATGGCGAAGATTACCTATATCGAACACGGCGGCACGGAACACGTCGTGGATGTTGCGAACGGGCTGACCGTCATGGAGGGCGCGCGCGACAATGCGATACCGGGGATCGAGGCCGATTGCGGCGGCGCCTGTGCCTGTTCGACCTGTCATGTCTACGTGCATCCTGACTGGGCAGAAAAGCTGCCCGAGATCGACGCGATGGAAGAGGACATGCTGGATTTCGCCTTTGAGCCGAAACCCGGCCTGTCGCGCCTGACCTGCCAGTTGAAAGTCACGGATGCGCTGGACGGGCTGGTCGTGCAGATGCCCGAAAAACAGATCTGATGCTGCGGGCGATTTCAATCGCCCTTGCCCTTGTCGGGGTGACGCCAGCCCAGGCACAGGACATCACGTCAGCACGTTATGACGGGCCGACGACCCGCTATGCCCATGGTGTTCTTGGGGATGCAATCGAGCATGGCGAGTTGGTCATCAGTCTTGCCTCGGGCAAACGTAAACGTCTGATCCTGCCGGAAAACCGGGTGTTCGAAGACACCGAACCGCGCCTGTTCGACGTCGACGGCGATGGCGAACGCGAGGTGATCGTCGTGGAAAGTGACGTGGCGCGCGGTGCGCGGCTTGCGGTCTATGATGGCGATGGGATCGTCGCGGCGACGGATTTCATCGGTCAGGCAAACCGCTGGCTTGCGCCCACGGGAGTCGGTGCGGCGGATCTTGATGAAGACGGGTTCGTCGAACTGGCCTATGTGGATCGGCCGCACCTATTGAAAACGTTGAGGATTTTCCGGTTTCAGCGGGGAAGCCTGGTGCCTGTCGCCGGTTTGCCGGGGGTCACGAACCACCGGATTGGTGAGCGGAACATTGCGGGCGGAATTCGCGATTGCGGGGGCGCACCGGAGATCATCGTCGCGGATGCGGCATGGCGCGACATTCTGGCGGTCAGGTTTGACGGACAGGTGCTTTCGGCGCGAAAGCTGGCCGCACATCGTGGCCGTGACAGCTTTGCCCAAGCCTTGGCTTGCCGCTAACTCGATCGAATTTTTCGGGAGGGGGTTTTTGGTGGCGACGCCAGGGAGGAGGAAGGCGCCGCCACTCTATCTAAGGCCAAAGGGAGGAAGACAGGCCTTGGATTCTGTTCTTGTGCTTACGCTTCGTAAGCGGTCTTGTAGGCGACCGAGCGCAGCATACTGCGGTTCAGGCCGAGGTCGGCCAACTCGCGATTGCCGAGTTCGTTCAGTTCGTTGTAGGTCGCCCGGTAGAGGCGGTAGCGCGCGAACCGTTCAGAAACGTTCTGAAGGGCGGCGGCAAATCGGCCATTGCGGGCGACGGGGGAAATCGTCATGTCACTCATGGTTTCGTTCCTTTTTCAGCCGGTGAGGCTGTGTTCCTTGTTGAGACTGAAGATAGACATTCTGCGCTGCCGCGCAATCCGCGTTTCGGCAATGCCGCTATGCAGCATTGGCATAGGTAACGTCACGTTAACCATGTGGAAACGTTGTGAAAAAAATTATCCTGGCGTCGAACGGGCCTTGAAAAAAAGGCGCTTCAGTTTGCGCTAACGGAAGCTGATGAGAGGGTAGGCGATGACGCTGGAGAACGATGAAATTCTGGGCGCTTTATCAAGGGTGCGTCTGCCGGGTGGAGAAAACCTGGTTTCACTTGATCTGGTGCGGGCCCTCAGAATCGAAAGCGGGGCCGTTCATTTCGTGATCGAGGCGGCGAATCCGGAACAGGCAAAGGTTCTTGAGCCGGTTTTGGCGGCTGCGAAGGAGGCCGTCGGGCAATTGCCCGGTGTGGAATCGGTTTCGGCCGTTTTGACCGCCCATGGGCCGGCAAAGGCGGCGCCGAAGCCGCCGTCGCTGAAAATCGGGGGGCATCCGACGCCTCAGCAAGGCGGGCCGCAGAAACTGTCGGGCGTGGACCGGATCATCGCGGTCGCCTCGGGCAAGGGGGGGGTGGGGAAATCCACCGTGTCGTCGAACCTGGCGGTTGCCCTGGCCCGGGAGGGGCGGCGCGTGGGGCTGCTGGATGCCGATATATATGGCCCGTCGCAGCCGCGCATGATGGGCGTGAACCAGCGCCCCGCCTCGCCCGATGGCAAGACCATCCTTCCCTTGCACGCCCATGGTGTGACGCTGATGTCGATCGGTTTCATGCTGGAGGCCGACAAGGCCGTCGTCTGGCGGGGGCCGATGCTGATGGGGGCCTTGCAGCAGATGCTGGGGCAGGTGCAATGGGGCGAGTTGGATGTGCTGATCATTGATCTGCCGCCTGGCACGGGGGACGTGCAGTTGACCCTCTGCCAGCGAACCGAGGTGACGGGGGCTCTGATCGTTTCGACGCCGCAGGATGTGGCGTTGCTGGATGCGCGGCGGGCGATTGACATGTTCAAGACGTTGAAGACGCCGATCCTTGGGCTGATCGAGAACATGTCGACCTATGTCTGTCCGACCTGCGGGAGCGAAGCGCATCTGTTCGGCCACGGCGGTGTCCGACAGGAGTCCGAGCGGCTGGGCGTGCCGTTCCTGGGCGAGTTGCCCCTGTCGCTGGATGTGCGACTGGCGGGCGACGGCGGGGTGCCGGTGGCCCTGGGCGACGGGCCGGTGGCCGAAGCCTACGGACAGCTTGCGCGTGGGTTGATCGCCGGCGGCATGGGCTAGCCTAGCGCCCCCGGATCCTTGGGTCGAGCGCATCGCGCAGACCGTCGCCGACGTAGTTCACGCTGAGCACGGTAAGCGAGATCATGAGGCCGGGCCAGATGACACGCTCGGGGTAAAGCTCCATGCGGTCGACGCTGTCGAACAACAGTTTGCCCCAGGTCGGGAAATCGGGCGGGAAGCCGAAGCCGAGGAAGGACAGCGCGCTTTCGGTGATGATCGCGGTGGCGATGCCGAGCGTGGCCGAGACCATGATCGGGGACATGACGTTCGGCAAAAGGTGGCGGGTGATCATCTTGGTCGGCGAGGT
This sequence comes from Paracoccaceae bacterium, assembly GCA_965228905.1. Lineage (GTDB taxonomy): Bacteria > Pseudomonadota > Alphaproteobacteria > Rhodobacterales > Rhodobacteraceae > CALKXV01. The sequence continues at coordinate 528,579 of CBDDII010000002.1, forward strand.
GCCGATGGAGCGGGCGGCGAGGATGAACTCGCGTTCCTTCAGGGCCAGGACGTCGCCGCGCACGATGCGCGCGGTCTGCATCCAGGAGGTGACGCCGACGAGGGTGACGATCAGGACGAATGTGCCACCCTCGGGGCCGAACAATTCGGCGAGCCGGTCGCGGAACAACAGGACTGCGACCAGCAAGAGCGGCAAGAGCGGCAGGGCAAGGAACAGGTCGGTCAGGCGCATCAGAATGCCATCCATTGCCCTGAAATACCCGGCGATAACCCCGATCAGGGCGCCAAGCACGACCGAGAGAACCATGGCGGCCATGCCGACGGCCAGCGATATCTGACCGCCAGACAAGAGCCGCGCGAGAAGGTCGCGCCCGAGGTTGTCGGTGCCGAGGGGATGGCCCCAGCCGACCTTGGCGTCGCTGTCCCATAGCGCGGTATAGATGGGGCGCATGTCTTTTGCGCGGATGTCGAGCTTGGTCGGGTCGATGCCCCAGAGCGTGGGGCCGACGAGGACAGCAAGAACGATCAGGACAAAGAGCGCGCAGGCAATCATGGCGCCCCGGTGGTGGCGGAACTGTGCCCAGACGTCGGCCCATTGCGAGCGGGGCGGGGCCGTTGGTTCGACGGCTTCCATGGTCAGCGGTTCAGTCATAGCGGATCCTCGGGTCGAGAATGCCGTAGAGGATGTCGGCGATCAGGTTGAAGAGCACGATCAGCACGGCGAAGATGAAGGTCAGCGTCTGCACCATTGGCAGGTCACTGGCCTGGATGGCGGTGATGAGCAGTTGGCCGATGCCATTCACCTTGAAGACCTGTTCGGTGATGATCGCGCCGCCAAAGATGGCGGGGATACCGATGGCGATCACGGTGACGACGGGGATCAGGGAATTCCGAAGGACATGGACCATGATGACAGTCTTTTCGCCCAAGCCTTTTGCGCGGGCGGTGCGGACGTAATCCTGGTTCAGGTTGTCCAGCATGGAGGCGCGCATGAAACGCGAAAGCTGCGAGGTGATTTGCAGGGCCAGAACCATCACCGGCATCACCATTTGCTGCAATTGTTTGACGAAGCTGTCCCAGTCGGTGACCTTGTGGGTCGTGTCATAGATCGACGGGAACCATCCCAACCAGACGGAAAAGACGACGATCACGACGACGCCGGAAAAGAACGGCGGAACGGAAAAGCCGACCATGGTGATGAAGGTGCCGGCGTTGTCGAACCAGGAGTACTGGCGATAGGCCGAGTAGATGCCGATCGGCAAGGCGATGGCGATGGCCACAACATAGGCGACACCGACCACCCAGAGGGTCTGGGGCAGACGCTGGATCACGATGTCCATGATGGGCGAACGGGTCTGCCACGAGATCACGCGCTGCTTGCCTTCCGAGAATGACGTTCCGAAGACGGCATCGAAGAAATACATCGGTTCGACCACGAAGAACTGGTAGAGCCATTTCGGAAAGGCGATGTACCATGGCTGACCGACGCCCAGCGCCTTGCGCATGGCCTCCTTGACTTCGGGGGGCACCGTCAGCGGTACCTGTGCCATCGGATCGCCCGGGGCCAGTTTCAGCAAAAGGAAGATCACAAGGCTGATGAACAGAAGCGTCGGAACGCTCAGGATCAGCCGTCTTATGGTGTAGGTCAGCATGTATTTTTCACTCCGGAAACACGATGCCGCGATATGGCGGGAAGTCGGCGTACCGCTCTGCACGTGAGGCGGAGTTCAACGTTGGCTCCTCGGTCTCTGCGAGAAGCCAACCCTTCGGAGAGATGTAGGAGTAAATGCGTTTCCTGGGGGCTTCGCGCCAGTTCAGGTTGAAGGCCGCGCGTGTTGGAAAGAACTGGATGGAATTGAAATCGAGGTGGTCGTACAGCCACCAGGCCAGGTCTTGCCAATTGCGGCCCTTATCATACCGTCTTGCGAACCAGGGGATCACCACGGACACCGTCGCGCCCATGCGTCCTTCGGTGTCGCGCATGTCCCAGATATGGGCAGCGCGGTTCCTTTCGTTTGAGGAACACCCAAGATTGTTTTCGGAACCGAAGCCGTTGACTTCGGGTGAGCGATAAGCCGACCGAATGACAATCGGCCCGAATGTTTCGACCAGCGGTTCAAGCAGGTTTTCGGCCAGCTTCCGTCCCGCCTTGATCGCAAGATTTGGATCGTGGGGCAGGTTTGGAAGACCGTGGACAGCGCCAATTTCGCTGTAAAGGAAATCACGCAGAAAGAAGTGCCGGGAAAGCTGGACGCGGCCCAGCTTGGCCACTGCATTGAGCGATTCTGCCCTGCCCCGGAAATTGGGAGCGGGCATATCCGCTGTGCGCAGTTTCGTTGCGGCATCGATTGTGCTCATCCCGTCCCCCGGATGAAGAATGGCGCGCCCAATGAGGGCGCGCCAGAGAGCGGATCACTCGGTCCGGTACCAGTCGGCGATGTTCCAAAGCTCGCTGTCCCAGACGTTGAGCTTCACGCCGCCAAGGGTGGTGGCGTGGGCCGAGAGACGACCGCGGTGGACGAGCGGGATCATGCCGCCGTTTTCAACGATCATGTCGTTCAGCTTGGCCGCGATTTCGCCGCGCTTGGCGATGTCTGCGGTGTTGGACAGTTCGGCGTGAAGGGCGTCGTACTCTTCCATGCAGAAGCGCGAGACGTTTTCACCCTGCCACTGGGTTGCCGGCGACGGAACCTTGTCGCACAGGCCGTTGCCCAGATAGGCCTGCGGGTCGGTGCCGTTGAAGGTGTTGGCATACATTTCAACGTCGGCATAGAATTTCTGGAAGGTGTCGGGCGAACCCGGGTCACCGCCGAAGAAGACCGAGGCGTCGACGTTGCGAAGCTCGGTTTCGATGCCGATTTCAGTCCACCACTGCTTGATCAGCGCCTGGAAGTCCTGACGGACGGCGTTGGTCGAGGTCTGGTAGAGGATCTTCAAGGGCACGCCGTCTTTTTCGCGCACGCCGTCGCCGTCGCTGTCCACGATCCCGGCGGCATCGAGCATCGCGTTGGCGCCTTCGATGTCCTGGGTGGAGCAATCGAAGGTGGTCGAGGCATAGACATTCGGCACCGGCACCCAGTTGCAGGTGACCTTACCGGCCTGGCCATAGCCCACTTCAACCAGAAGCGGGCGGTCGATGGCCATCGACATGGCCTTGTAGACCGCCGGGTCCGACAGGAACGGGTGCGGACGCACCACGGCGCGTTCGTCCGGGCCAAGGGCCGGGTCGGGGTTGGTATTGTTCAGCATGATGCGCTCGACCAGCGGGCCAAAGCCTGCGACAGGCACACCCTTGCCGCCTTCTTCCAACTTAGCGATGACGTCGGGGGCAAGCTGAAGGTTCCAGGCGTAGTCGAATTCGCCGGTTTCCATCACGGCGCGGCCTGCTGCCGTTGCGTCGCCGCCGCCCTTGAAGGTGACGGTTGCAAAGGCCGGTTTGCCTTCGACGCGGTAGTTTTCATTCGCTTCGAAGGTGATAACGTCGTTCGGCTTGAACTCGACCACCTTGAAGGGGCCGGTGCCGATCGGGTTGAAGTTCGCCTCGGTGCATTCGGGGGCTTTCGCGCCCATGCAGTCGGCGAACTGCGCCGCTTGCAGGATCGGGGCTTCGCCGCCGACGAAGGGACCATAGGGGTTCGGCGTCGGCTTGCCGAAGGTCACGACAACGGTTTGCGCGTCGGGGGTTTCGACGCTGGTGACACCTTCGTACTTGGTGGACGCGGCGCAGCCGCCTTCGGGGTGGGTGCAATATTCATAGGTGAACTTCGCATCCGCCGAGGTGAAGGGCGTGCCGTCGGACCAGAGGATTCCGTCGGAGATTTTCCAGGTGATCGAGGTCAGGTCTTCGGAAACGCCACCGTTTTCGACGGTGGGGATTTCGTCGACCAGCCAGGCGACGAGGTTGCCGTTTTCGTCGTAGCGGGCAAGCGGTTCGATCACCAGCGAAGCACTTTCGATGTCCTTGGTGCCGCCGGAAAGATAGGCGTTCAGGATCGAGGGCGCTTGCCAGTAGATGATCTTCACTTCGCCGTCACGCCCGCGTTCGCCTTCGTGACCGGCAGCGAAGGCCGTGTGCGCGATGCCAACGGCTGCTGTTGCCCCGAGCAGGGCTTTCATGAGTCTCATGCTCTTCACTCCTTGTTGGTATTGTGCGTGCTTGTTGACCCGCCATTGGGCGAGCAGGGTTGGGGTTGAGTTTGTGCAGGTTGCGTCAATGCGTTCTGCGTCCAACTTGTTGTTGCTTTCGTCCCACCCACGGCACGAATGCGGCAACTTCGGACGATTTTTGCGCGGAATGCAAGCATTGCCGCCGGGGAAATCCGGGATTTTTGCGGAAACTTTACGCGCGCGCACAAATTTGCGGCGATCTATTTGACACCTCGGCTTGGCCGGGTCTAGCGTCGCAAAACCACAGGGCTTGAGGGAATACATGCTGGACCAGCCGCTCGCGTCATTGCGCAAACTGCGTGTGGAGTTTCAAACCAAGGATGGCCCGGTCGTGGGGGTCGAGGACGTCAGCTTTGACGTCCATGCGGGCGAAACCGTGTGCATCGTGGGCGAATCAGGCTCGGGGAAGTCGGTTTCCAGTCTTTCGCTGATGCGGCTAGTTGAATTTGGCGGTGGTCAGATTGCCGGTGGCGAGTTGCTGTTCAACCGGGACGAGGGCGGCGTGATCGACGTGGCCAAGGCCGGGGATGACGTGATGCGCACGATTCGCGGCAACGAGATCGGGATGATCTTTCAGGAGCCGATGACCTCGCTCAACCCGGTGTTCACCATCGGGCGGCAGTTGACCGAGGGCTTGCGCGTTCACAAGGGGATGTCGAAGGAGCAGGCGAAGGAGCGGGCGCTGGATCTGTTGCGACAGGTGCGTATCCCGGAACCGGAGCGGCGGCTGAAGCAATATCCGCACGAATTGTCCGGGGGTATGCGCCAGCGGGTGGTGATCGCCATGGCACTGGCCTGCGAACCGCGCCTGTTGATCGCCGACGAGCCGACCACGGCGCTGGACGTGACGATCCAGGCCGAGATCCTGGCGTTGATCGACCGTTTGAAGCGCGAGACGGGAACGGCGGTTCTGTTCATCACCCATGACATGGCCGTGGTCGCGCAGATGGCCGACCGGGTGGTCGTCATGTTCCGGGGCAACAAGGTGGAAGAAGGCCCCGTCGAACAGATTTTCGAGAACCCGACGCACGATTATACCAAGGCCCTGCTTGCGGCTGTTCCGAAGCTGGGCGAGATGACGGGCAAGCCCGCGCCCGAGCCAATGCGCCTGATGAACGACGATCACGAGCGGGTCGAAGCCGTGGTGCCGGTTGAGGACAAGGTGCTGCTGGACGTCAAGAACCTGACGACGCGGTTTCCCGTGAAGGGCGGATTTTTCCGCCGCACCGTGGCCAATGTTCATGCGGTCGAGGATGTGTCGTTCCAGGTCAGGACCGGGCAGACCCTGAGCCTTGTGGGTGAATCCGGTTGCGGCAAGTCGTCTTGCGGGCGTTCGGTTCTTCGGCTGGTCGAGCCGACTTCGGGCGAGGTCTGGCTGGATGGCAAGAATGTGCTGGATTTCGGCGCGCAGGAATTGCGGCGCGCGCGGCGGGACATGCAGATGATCTTTCAGGATCCCTTTGCCTCGCTCAATCCGCAGATGCGGCTGTCCGACCAGGTGGCCGAGCCACTGTTGAATTACGGGATCGCGAATGCCAGCGAGCGGCATGACCGGGTGGCCAAGCTGTTTGACCGGGTGGAACTGCCGCGCAGTTTCATGAACCGGTTTCCCCATGAGTTGTCCGGTGGCCAGCGGCAGCGCATCGCCATTGCGCGCGCCCTGTCGCTGAACCCCAAGCTGATCATCGCGGACGAGGCGGTGAGTGCTTTGGACGTCAGCGTGCAGGCGCAGGTTCTGAACCTCTTGATGGAATTGCAGGCGGAATTGGGGATTTCGATGTTGTTCATCAGCCATGACATGGCGGTGGTGGAACGGGTCAGTCACCAGGTTGGCGTGATGTACCTGGGCCGCATCGTGGAAATCGGGCCGAGGTCGGCGATTTTCGAGGATCCGCGCCATGCCTACACAAGATCGCTCATGTCGGCGGTTCCTGTGGCGGACCCGCGCCAGAAAAAGTCCGAACGGGACTTGAATTTCAGGCCGATTCCGTCGCCGATTTTCCCGGTCGACCATGTGCCGGAGCCGTCGACCTATGACGAGGTATCGCCGGGCCATTTCGTCTTGCAGGGGAACTGGGGCGGATTCGGGGAATGAGTGCCGGTCTTTCCGCGCGGGAGATCATGGAAAGCCTTGTCGGATTTCCCACGGTCAGCCGCGACACGAACCTGCCGCTGATCGACTGGATCGCGGATTATCTGAGTGACATCGGCGTTGTGGCGCACCGGATGCCGAAAGAGGGTGATCCTTCGAAAGAGGCGTTGTTTTGCAGCGTTGGCCCGGATGTGCCGGGGGGTGTCCTGTTATCGGGGCATACGGATGTGGTGCCGGTGGACGGGCAGGATTGGGCAACCGACCCCTGGGTCGTGACCGAGCGGGACGGCAGGCTTTACGGGCGGGGCACCTGCGACATGAAGGGGTTCGACGCGCTGGCGTTGCACGCCTTGCAGGTTGCGCTGAAGGTGGATTTGAAGCGGCCGTTGCAGGTAGCGCTGTCCTTTGACGAGGAAATCGGCTGTGCAGGTGCACCGCCCCTGATCGAGGCGATGCAGGCGGCCGGGTTGCCGAAGGCGGAACTGGCGATCATCGGCGAGCCGTCGATGATGCGCTGCGTGACCGGCCACAAGGGGGGCTCGGGCTTTGACGTGTTTATCAGGGGGCACGAGGTGCATTCTTCGCTGATGCACGAAGGCGTCAACGCGATCATGGAAGCGGCCAGGCTGATCGATTGGGCCAATGGCGAGAATGCGCGGATCTGGGCGGCGGAGCCGAGCGCGATGGCGGCGATTTTCACGCCGCCTTTCACGACGGTTCACGTGGGACAGATCTCGGGCGGAACGGCGCATAACATCACGGCGGGGGACTGCCATTTCGCCATCGACTGGCGGTTTACGCCAGACGATGACGCACAAGCGCGGTTGCAGGCGTTTCTTGACGAGGTCGCCAGGGTCGAAGCCGGGATGAAGACGATCGCGACCGGAGCCGGGATCGAGTTGCGCCCGTTCTTCGACCTGCCGGGACTGAAGCCTGAAGACGACGGTTCGGCGGAGCGTCTGGTGCGCGGGATCACGGGCGACAATGGTACTCATGTGGTCAGCTACGGGACCGAGGCCGGGCATTTCCAGGCGGCGGGTTATTCCGCCGTGGTTTGCGGGCCGGGCGATATTGTTCAGGCGCACCAGGCCGACGAGTTCATCACGATCGAACAGATGCAGGCGGGCGAGGCTTTCCTGGCGCGGGTTGTCGAGAGCCTTTGTCGTTAGAAATGAGCGCCTGCGGCGCGCGTGATGTTTGCGCTTGCCTCTGGCAATCGCGGTGCCTCCGGCGGGCGTATTTTTCGAAACGGTGAAGGGATCAGGAAAGGCCGGCGGCTTGCATGAGCCGTTCGGATTCGACGGCCAGAAGGCGTTCGCGGCCTTCACCCGCGATGGGGATGCGGCTGGGTTCGAGGAAAAGGGGTGCGGCAAGCGGGGTGACGCGGTCGAGGATCACGTGATCGACCCGGCCCCTTGTGCGATTCAGCATCTCTTCGATCCGGCCGAAATCGACAAGGCCGCGCATCGCCTCTTCGCGGGTGATGGTCAGCATCAGGTGGTCGGGGTCGTATTTCTGGAGCGTGTCGTAGAGGATGTCCGAGGAAAAGGTCGCTTGCCGTCCGGAACGGCGGTCTCCGCCGTAGTTCCGTTCCAGCATCATCGCTGTGGTGGCGGTGGCGCGGAAGGTGCGTTTCATCACCGCGTTGCCGGACATCCAGGTTTCGAAGGCGCTGCGGAGGGAGGCGGCGTCGAACATCGGTTCGGGATCGGGGATGCGATCCAGCCCCCAGATCAGCACGGCGTAATCCGAGGCGACAAAGCCGAGGGGGCCGAGGCCCTGGTCTTCCATCTGGTGGGTGATGAGAAGTCCGAGGGTCTGCATGGCGTTGCGGCCAGCGAACCCATAGATGCAGGTGTTCTGCTTGCCGTCGTGGGGGAAACTTTCGATCAGGATGCGACCGGCTTCGGGCAGTTTCGAGTGGTCGGCCTGAAGCCGCAGCCAGTCGGCGGTGTGACGAGGCAGGCGGGACCAGTCCTTGCCGTGGAACATCGCCAGGATGCGCTGGCTGAGTTGAGTTGAGGTGGCGAACTTGGTGCCGTTGAAGGTGGCGATCTTGGGGGCCTTGTCGGCGCGGGGCGAGACCTCCACCGTCATTTCGCGCAAGCCCTCGTAACGGACGATCCGCCCGCCGATCAGGAAAGTGTCGCCGGGGGTGAGGCTGGCGGCGAAGCCTTCTTCGATTTCGCCCAAGGGTTTGCCGCCGCGTCGGTTCCGCATCCGCACCTTCAGGGTTTCGGTGTCCTGGATGGTGCCGAGGTTGCGGCGGATCAGGGCGGGGCTGCGCGGGTCGCGCAGGTGCCAGTGGCCGTTCCCGTCCTGTTTCAGCCTTTGCCAGCGGTCGTAGGCGCGCAGGGCGTAGCCGCCGGTCGCCATGAGGTCGAGGCATTCGTCGAATTCGGCGCGGGAAAGACCGGTATAGGGGCCGGCGCTGCGGAAAATGTCGAACAGAGCGTCCGCGTCGAAGGGGCCACGGCAGGCGTGGATCAGGATGTGCTGGCACAGAACGTCGCGGGGGCCTGGGCCGCGCGGATCGCCGTCAAGGTCGCGTTCGCGCACGGCATCGAGGGCGGCGACGCATTCGACCACTTCGAACCGGTTGGCGGGAACGATCAGCGCCTTTGATGGTGCGTTGTAGCGGTGCTTGGCGCGGCCGATCCGTTGGACAAGGCGTTTGACGTTCTTCGGTGCGCCGACCTGGATGATGAGGTCGACATCGCCCCAGTCGATGCCGAGGTCCAGCGTGCCGGTGCAGACGATGGCGCGCAACTCGCCTGCGACCATCGCGGCTTCGACCCTGGTCCTTTGTGCCTTGGCGAGCGAGCCGTGGTGGATACCGATGGGCAGGTCTTCGTGGTTGGCGAGCCAAAGTTCGTGAAAGAAGATCTCGGCCTGGGCGCGGGTGTTGTGGAAGATCAGGGTTGTCTTGTGCTTTCGCACCTCGTCCAGCACGCGGGGGATCGCGTATTTGCCGCCGCCGCCCGACCAGGGGGGAAGTGTCTCGGTTTCGAGCATGGCGATGTCGGGCTCGGGGCCGGGATCGGCATGAAGGATCGGGCAGGGGTCGGGGTGGCGTGCGAGGAAGCGGGCAATCGCTTCGGGGTCTTCGACTGTGGCCGACAACCCGACGCGGCGGAGGTTCGGGCAAAGCGATTGAAGTTCGGCAAGCCCCAGCATCAGCTGATCGCCGCGTTTCGATTCCGCCAGGGCGTGGATTTCATCGACGATGACGCGGGACAGACCGGCGAAGATGCGCGGGGCGTCTTCGTAGCTGAGCAGCAGGGCAAGGCTTTCCGGCGTGGTCAGAAGGATGTGCGGCGGATCGACCCTTTGGCGTTTCTTCATCGTTTGGGTGGTGTCGCCGGTGCGGTCTTCGACGCGGATTGGCAGGGCCATGTCGGTGATCGGGGTGCCGAGGTTGCGCTTGATGTCGGCGGCGAGCGCCTTCAGGGGCGAGACATAGAGCGTGTGCATCCCGCTGTGCGCACCATCGGCCAGTTCGACCAGCGAGGGTAGGAAACCGGCGAGGGTCTTGCCGCCGCCGGTCGGGGCGATCAGAAGCTGGGCGGGTGCCCCGGCCCGTTCCAAGAGGTCGATCTGGTGGGGATGGGCCGACCAGCCGCGCGAGGCGAACCAGTCGGCGAAGCGCGACGGCAGGCTGTCAGGCATCGCCCATGGCGGCGTCTTTGCCTTTCGCCAGTTGCAAAAGCTGTTCGTAAAGCGGGGTCGTTTTCAGTTGGTCGATCTTGGCGCGGTGTGCAGCGACGGCGGCCTCGTGGCGTTCGGCAATGCCGGGCAGCGATTTCAGTCGGGTGATTTCCGCTTCAAGAGCGGGCTGATGGGCCAGCATGTCTTTGTTTTCCTCGACCAGTTGGTTGCGCCTTTTGAAATAGGTCGCATCAACGCGGCCTGCCACCACGGCGTCGCCTCGGGCGTGTTTGACAAGGAAACTTTCCAGCGAGCGCAGCGCGTAGTGATGGATCATCGCCAGATCGAAAGTGCCGCGTGCATCGCCGCCTTTCTGGTGGATGTGGCGCAATTCGGTCGGGAAATCGCGGCCCGAGCCGTCAAGCCACCTGAGTTGCCCCGCGACTTTTTCGCGGGCGATCGGGCGGTGGTTGCGGATGACCAGACGGGGATCGTTTCGGGTGATCGACTTGAACCCGCGCCGCGACCGCCATTTGCCGGGCCTGGTGCTGGTGCTTTTCAGGAATTGTGCGGTGACGGGTCGGTCTTCGAAGCCGTGAACATCGCCGGTGCCGAAGACAGTTTCGGACAGGCTGAGGACATCGGGGTGGTCGAGTTCCGCAAGCAGGGTCTTCAGGGTAACGGTGCCGTTTCGGATCACGGGAAACTCGTCGACGTCGGACAGAAAGACGTAGTCGGCTTCCTGCCAGTCGCGGAGTTTCTTTGCATAGGCGATGCCGGCGGTGTGGGGCTGAACCTCGGTTCCGGGGGGCAGGGCGACGACGGGGTTGGGCAGGTGCCGCAGCACCCCTTCGCGATCCAGCGCATCCAGCAGGTGGTCGGTGCCGTCGTCGCAGTCGTTCGTCAGGACCAGAGCGCGATCCACTCCCATAAGGCGTTGCCAGGCCAGCCATTCAAGGATGAAGGGGCCTTCGTTTTTCATGACGGTGAAGGTCAGAAGGGTTGGGGCGGGCAAGTTGGTGCTCCGGGCTGCTCGGACCCAAACCTAGCATTTCGGGCGCGTTGGCTCTAGCCCTTGTGTTTGTCGGTGGCGGGGAAATGCGTGGCGACTTCCTTGCGCAGGGCTTCGATTTCCAGGGCCACCTTGCCGTCCGGGTCGCGCGTGTTGGTCGACCAGTCGGAGAAACGGTCGAGCAGGGGAAGGAAGGCGGCGCGTTCTTCGTCGGTCCAGCCGTTGAAGTAGGCCCCGAGCATGAGGAATTTGTAGTGCCGGACTGCGGCGACAAGGGCTTCTCCGTCGCCGGTCAATTCCAGGATGGCGCGGCGGGCGTCCTGCTGGCTGGGCGCGCGGCGCACAAGGCCAAGCTGGATCAGCGACCCCACGGTGCGGCTGGCGCGCGAGGGGTCGATGGCCAGCCTTTGGGCCACGGTGCCGACCATGATTTCGCTTTCCTGATCCGCATCGCGCATCTCGTTCGAGGGCGACCAGATCACCGAAAGCGCATCGAGTTGCAAGAGATCGACGGGCAGGCCAAGCTCGGCAATGGCGCGCTGTCCAAGCTCGCGTTTGACGAAGCGCCGACGCCAGCGTTGCAGGATCGCATCGACCTGAAAGGCGGTTTCCACCACGTCCGCGCCGATCCCTGCCGCCGCCAGTTCGCGCTTCAATTCTTCGTTTCTGCTTGCCAAAGCCGTATCGCCCCTTTATATGCTGAATGCAAATATATGCAAATCGCACATATTTGTCATCTGACAATATTTTACCCGATCCGTGGCGCGGTACCACCTTTGCGCAGGGATCCGATTGAAAGACCTGACCATGGCCACGCTGACGACCGATCCTGTATCCGACGCCCCTGTTGTTTCCGAGCAGAATGTGGCGGTCGGGCTTGGGTTGGCGGCGGTCGGGATCACGCTGCTGTTCGCCTCGCTTGGCCAGACCAGCATTTCGCCCGCCCTGCCGGTGATCGTGGCCGAGCTTGGGGGGCTGGATCACATCACATGGGTTATGACGGCTTATCTGCTGGCGTCGACCGTTGGTGCGCCGATTGCGGGCAAGTTGGGCGATATGTACGGGCGCAAGGTTGTCATGCAGGGCGCGATACTGGTGTTCACCGTTGGCGCGGTGATCGGCGGGCTGGCCCAGAGCATGGACGTGCTGATCCTTGGCCGTCTTGTGCAGGGTCTTGGGGGCGGGAGCCTGATCGTTCTGTCGATGGCGGTTGTCGCGGATTTGCTGCCTGCGCGAGAGCGAGGCCGGGCCCAGGGGATTTTGGGGGCCGCCTTTGGTGTATCGACGGTTATCGGTCCGCTTCTTGGCGGGTTTCTTGTCGAGGCGCTTAGTTGGCACTGGATCTTTTTCGTGAACCTGCCCGTGGGGCTGCTGGCCTTTGTCGTTCTGGGGATCGCACTGGAAAGCCGGAAGACCGAGCGGAAAAAGATCGACTATGCCGGGGGCGCCCTGCTGGCGCTGATCCTGTCCCTGTCGGTGATCGTGTCGAACACGGGCGGAAGCCTGTTGCCCTGGGCAAGTTTCGAGATGGCGGGGCTGGGGCTGTTGTCGGCTGCTGCCGTTGTCGGGTTTGTCGCGGTCGAGCGCCGCGCGGTCGAACCGATCCTGCCGATGTCGCTGTTTCGCAATAACACCTTCCTGGTGGTGAACGCGGTTGGCTTTCTTGTCGGCACGGCGATGTTTGGCACGCTGACCTTCATGCCGTTGTTCCTGCAGGTGGTGAAACACGTGTCGCCCACGGCGTCGGGGCTATTGCTGTTGCCGATGATGGGCGGGTTGATCGTGACCTCGACCGTGGCGGGGCAGGTGATGTCGGCCACGGGGCGTTACAAGGCGCTGCCAATCTTGTCGACGGGTCTGTTGGCCGTGGCGATGTTTTCCCTGACGCAGGTTTCGGCCGAAACGCCGGTTTGGAGCATTGCCCTGTCGCTGGCCGGTGTCGGGATCGGGTTGGGGCCGGTGTTCGCGGTTGGCGTCTCGGCCATGCAGAACGCGGTGCCGGTCGGGATGATCGGCGTCGGGACGGCGTCGTGCAACATGTTCCGTCTGATTGGCGGTGCGATCGGCACGGCGGCATTCGGTGCGATCTTTGCAATCGGCATGACGCGGGAGTTGGGATCGTTGCTGCCCGGCGCGGGATTCGCCTCGCTCAGCCCTGCATTGGTGCATGACCTTGAACCGGCATTGCAAGCCCAGGTGCTGGACGGCTTCTCGCAAGCCCTGCATCCAGTTTTCTGGATCGCGGGCGCACTTTCCGCGTTGGCCTGCGCCATCTCGTGCCTGTTGAAGGAACTGCCCTTGGCGACGGAACTGCCGGGTGACGCAAGCCCGGAATGAAAAGAGCGCGGAGGTTGCTCCGCGCTCTGATCTCTCGGTCCGGCTGACAGGGGTCAGTGGACGATCTTTTCTTCCTTCACGAACATGTTCGCCCAGGCGCGGTCGATCAATTCGGGGGACATCTGGTAGGGGATGCCTTCGAATTCGCAGATGGAGATCATCTGGTCGACCAGGAAGATCGGCTGATAGTTCGCGTAGATATTGTCGATGGTCGGATACTTGTTCTTGATGAGATAGACCAAGGTATCTTCGTCCAGCGGCATCTTGCGCTTGCGCGCGACCATGGCAAAGATTTTCAGGTAGTCTTCCTGGTCCGGCCCGTCGATCTTGATCTTGAAGAAGATCCGGCGCAGGGCCGCTTTGTCGAAGATTTCGTTCGGGTGGAAGTTGGTCGAGAAGATCACGAGGGTGTCGAAGGGCACTTCGAATTTCTCGCCCGATTGCAGGGCAAGGATGTCCTTGTTTTCTTCCAGCGGCACGATCCAGCGGTTGACCAGGGCCTGGGGCGGTTCTTCCTGACGACCAAGGTCGTCCACGATGAAGATGCCGCCGGTGGATTTCAACTGAAGCGGGGCCTGATAGGTCCGCGCCGTGGGGTTGTAGACCAGATCGAGCATCGAGAGCGACAGTTCACCACCGGTGATCACCGTCGGGCGTTCGCAGAGCACATAGCGCGTGTCATAGCGGTTCGATGTGCGCCGTAGCGAATTGGGATCGTCTTCCTGCACTTCGGCGGCAGAGTGTACGATCGGGTCATATACCGTGATCACCTGGCCCGAATATTCGATGGCGCGGGGAATGTAGATCTTGTCGCCAAGGGCGTCGCGGATACCGTTCGAGATCGAGGATTTACCGTTGCCCGGAGGGCCGTACATCAGGATCGACCGACCCGCACCAACCGCAGGCCCCAAATGATCAAGAAGTTCGTTGGGCAGGATCAGGTGGCCCATGGCGCCCAGAAGCTGATCGCGCGAGACATGGATGTTGCGGATCGACTGGCGCTTGACCTGTTCGGCATAGACTTCAAGCGGCACGGGCATGGCGCCATAGTATTCCGACTGCGCCAGCGCATCGAGTGCACGCTGCTTGCCGGCATCGGTGAGTTGGTAGCCCATTTCGCCGCCCGAGTTCGCGTGAAGCGTACCTGTGGATTGCAAGAGCTTTTGTTCGCGTGCGAGGTCGATCAGTTCCTGCGTTACCGGGATCGGCAGGCAGATGTTGCGGGACAGTTCCCCACAGGTTTCGACGTTCATGCGGAAGATCGTCTTCAGAAGAATGTCGCGCATCATGACGACGGGAAGTTTCATCCCCTCGATCGAGCGCGGCGCCGGGGGCGCGACGACGTTCTGTGTTTCCATATTCATGGGTGGACCCTGCCTCACAATAAAATTTGGGGTGTGTCGCGCCGTTGCCCAATTCCGGACAATAACACCTGACACACCTTTGCGAGTGCGAAGATGACCGGCTAATGTGGCCAAAAAATGGAAAAGGATGGGGAATGAGCAGGCCAAACCCCCTTGTTCTGGCAGTCGGATTGCTGCTGTTTGTCGCCGTGTTCGGCGGGATGCCCCTGTTGAAAGGCGGGCTTTTCCTGGATTCGCACGAGGGCGATTCCTATCATTTCCTGGACATTCTTCTGAGGATCGACAGCGGGCTTCGGCCCCATGTCGATTTTCCCACCCCTTTGGGAATAATGGCTTTTTTACCGGTCACGGTGTTTCTGGAAGCGGGACAGACGGCAGGGCGGGCGATCATTCTGGGGCAGATGTCGGTCGCGATATTCCTGTTGCCTTTGGCAGTTTACGTCGGGGTGACGCGCCTGTCGCGGCCCATGGCATGGATTTTCGGGGTTCTGACGCTTGGGCTGGCGGTTTCGATGAGCTATGGCGGGCCCGCTGCGGGGGCGTCGATTTCGATGCACTACAACAGGTGGGCCTGGGCGGTGGCCTTCGTGGCGATTGCCCTTGCGATCCTGCCTGCGAGGGGGCGCGAACGCCCGGGTCTTGATGGCGCGTTGGTCGGTGTTCTGGGCGGCATCCTGGCGCTGTTGAAGGCGACCTATTTCGTCGCCCTTGGCCCCGGTGTTCTGGTCGCCGTGGTGATGCGGTGGCGCGGGGCGGGGACGCTTTCGGCGATTGCGGGTGGCCTTGCCGTGGCGGCGATTGCGACCACAAGTTTCGGGGTGTCTTTCTGGGGTGCTTACATCGGCGATCTTGTTGCCGTGTCCCGCTCCGAGGTGCGGCCCTTTGTAGGCGTGCCGCTGAACACGATCATTTCGGGGACCAGTTTTCTGGGTATCACCCTTCTTGGTGTGGCGATTGCCCTGTTGGTGCGCCGCGCGGGGCACGAGGCGTCTGGGCTGGCGCTATTGCTGCTGGTGCCGGGGTGCATCTATGTGACCTATCAGAATTTCGGCAATGATCCCCAATGGATATGGCTTTTGGGCGTGCTTGTCTTCGCGCTTCGCCCCATGCCGGGGGTTGGCGTTGTGGCGGGGCATGATCTGAGGCTGGTGATGGGCGGGGCGGCCTGGCTGGCGCTTGCGGTGAATTTCCCGTCGCTGCTGGTCAATGCCACGTCGACGACCAACCATGCGGCCTTTGCCAAGGAGCGGTTCATCCCCATGCTGCCGGTAGAGATGGGGCATCCCGACATCTATATACGCATTGACCGGGCCTACATGATGACGGCGCAGGTCGATCTGGACCGTGAGTTGGAGGAATGGGCGGCTTATCAAGAGGTGGTCGAGCGTGCGCCGCTTTACGAGTTCGAGGGCGTCACCATTCCGCAGTGCGAGTGGATGGCGGGGTCGCGGGCCTATTTCGAGAGGTTGAGCACTGAGTTGAAGGCGGACGGCGTTGTGCCGGGCAGTCAGCTTTTCGTCAGCGACATCCTGTCGGCCTTCTGGCTGTTTGGCGATTTCGATGTGTTGGAGGGCGGTGCGCCCTGGTATTACGGCGGGCTGACCGGGTTGGAAAACGCCGATTATGTGGTGATCCCGAAGTGCAGTTTCGTCTCGCGGGTGCGCGGTATCATGATCGAGGATCTGCAGGCCTCGGGCGCGGGGTTCGATCTTGTGCGAGACAACGCGCTTTATGCACTGTTTTCAGTGAATTACGATCCGGAAAGCTAACCCGAAAACAGCGCGATCAGCAGGTAGAACATCAGGGCAGGAGCCAGCGCGAACCCCATTGGGAAGGCGCGGTGCGTCCAGCTTTCCCAGTGTTCATAGCGTTTGGCGATAGAAGACGCCCTAGCCATGCGGTGCAGGATGAAGGCGGCGATGATGGTGGCCGCCAGCAGGAAGCAGAACTTGCCCGCATCGCCCAAAGCCACGAAAGGGGCCATCGCTGCGGCGTATTTCGCGTCACCCGCGCCGACGGCGCCGACGGCGGAAAGGATGAAGCCAATCACGAGGATCACCCCGAAATGCGACCAGCGCCAGAGGTATTCCGAAAAGCTGGGCAGGGCGACAAGGCCGATCACGGCGAAGACCGCCAACAGGGCCAGAACGGCCTTGTTGGGGATTTTCATCGAGGCCATGTCGCTCCAGGACACCCAGACCGTGATCGGGATCACGAAGGGCAGGAACCACGCCGCGGTGGTCCAGTCGGTTACCATTGCAGGGCTCCGTCAGGCTGCGTTATCAAGCGCTTCAAGACTGCGGACCGCGGCATCGAAATGTTGAGGGTGGGTCTCGATCGCTTCGGACAAGAGCGCCTTGCCTGTGTTGACGTCGCCCTGTTTGACGGCTGAAAGGGCCGCTGTGTAAAGAAGCTCGGCACGTTCGCGCTGTGTCATCTGGACGACCGGCATGTCGTATTTGCGCTGCGCCGCACGGGCCAGAACAAGGTTGTTCTTGGCCGTGAACATATTGGCGTCGTAGGTCAGCGCCTCGGCGAAAAGGCGTTCGGCGTCCTGGTATTTGCCGCGCGTCAGCTTGGAGTAACCCCAGTTGTTCAGCGTGCCGGAAGGCGTTGTCGTCAGGCCCACGGCGATTTCGTAGAAACTGTCGGCCTTGTCCCACTGTTTCTTGCTGTCGGCGATCATCGCTTCAAGCCGGTAACGCTTGTAGGTTTCGTGGGTCGGGGGCACCTGGTTCAACTGCGCAGCGGCCCCGTCCCAATCGTTTGCCCGGATCAGCGCATCGGCGTATTCGACGCGGTCATCACTGGTCGACTGCGGCATCGCCAGAACTTCGCCCCACGCACTGGCAGCGGCGGTGGGTTTCTTGGCCCGGACGAGCGAAATCGCAAGACCGCGCTTCAGGTCGATCCGGTCCGGGTTGTTGGCGGATGCTGTCTGGAAGTAGGTGACCGCTTCGTTCGGATCAGCCGATGTCAGCATCACGTCATTGAGGTTGGTTTCGTCGATAACGTTGACGTCCTTGATGGCCTTTTCGACTTCTTCATCGGACATTCCCCCGCCGCCACAGCCTGCCAGTCCAAAGGTGCTGACGAGACAAAGCGTAATTACTCCGGCGTACCGCATCTTGTTTTTCCCTTACTGCTCGCGTCCGCCCTTTGCCCGATTATTGGGTCTCTGGTGTTTCGAGAAGCTGGTAGACACCACGCCCTCGCCGCACCAGGCGGAACTTTTCGTCGTCAGGATACTCAGGATTTTCAAGTTTAGCGAGAGCTTTGGTCAGATTTTCGCGGATTTCAGCAGATTGGCCACTATCCAGCGCAAAGGCGAGCCGGAAAACCCGGCTGGCTTCGCCGTAATTGCCCTGCTCCATCAGGACAACGCCGAGGTTGTTCCAGGCGGGCGGGAAGGTTTCGTCTTCTTCGGTGGCTCGGCGCAGGATTTCTTCGGCCTGTCCAAGGCGGCCGAGGGCAAGGTTGGCCGAGCCAATAGCCGAGAGCACATCGACGTTGACGCCCTGTTCGGATGCGGCGCGCAGATAGGCCTTCAGCGCCAGTTCGTATTCGCCCGAGGCCATCAGGCGGTGACCGACAGTCAGCCCGTCGACCGATTGTTCAAAGGCCGGGCGGCCGGCGGGAGCCAAGGCGCCCCCCTCGGACGGACGAAGGCCGCCCGTGTTGTCACAGGCGGCCAAGGCCAACAGGGCAGATCCTGCCCAGATCAGATTTTTCCAGCCCATTCAGACCTTTAGAAGTTTGCCTGGCTCAACGTTTGTATGACGCGATACACCGACGGCCCGATCAGGATGATCAGAAGCGGCGGCACTGTCAGCATCATTGTGGCAAGGGTCATCTTCGTGGGCAAGGTGTTTGCCTTTTCTTCGGCGCGCATGATGCGTTTATCGCGCATTTCCGCCGAGAAGACGCGGAGCGCTTCGGAAATCGAGGTACCGAAGCTGGCCGACTGGATCAGCACGGTGACGAAGCTGGCAACGTCCGGCACACCGGCACGTTCGGACATGTCGCGCAGGACCGTTATGCGGTCCTTACCGGCCTTCATTTCGTTGGCAACCTGTTCGAATTCGTCGGCAAGGGCAGGGAAACCTGCGCGGATTTCCTTGGACACCCGGACGATGGCCTGGTCAAGCGACTGACCCGCTTCGACGCAGACGAGCATCATGTCAAGGCTGTCGGGAAAGCCGTTCATGATTTCGGTCTGACGCGTCTGTTGCCTTTTGGTCACCCAGTACTTGGGCAGCATGTATCCGACCGCACCCGGCACGATCACCGAAATGATCATGGATTGGGTGGATGGTTCGCCCGTGACGCTGTTGTAGATGGCGTAGATGATGCCGATGCACAGGAACAGGATACCCAGAAGGAACTGAAGAAAGTGGTAGGTGCGGACCGCATCCTTGGAGCGGTAGCCGGCCTGCATCAGCTTCAGCTTGATGTCGGAGTATTGCTGTTCGTCCTGCGGTTCGAGGAAGCTGGCGTATTTGTCCAGCTTGTCGCCGCCCTTGCCGCGCCCGCGGCGCAGCTTGGCCTTGCCGTCGGCGTCGGTGACGGTTTCGCCCCGTGCGGCGGCCTTCAGCTGATCGAAGGGGTCTTTTTCCTTCTTCAAAAGGATCGGCAGCGTCAGCAGGATCAGGAACATGCCCAGAACGCCGATCACCAGAAGCGGACCCAATTCGCCGAATTGTTCGGTCAGAAGGGTGTTCGCCTGGTCGAAGAGAGACATCACTTTTTCCATGGGCTCATACCTTGATGTTCACAAGCATGCGCATCACGAAGATGTTCACGACAAGGAAGGCTGCGACGACAAGACAGGCGGGAATGAAGGCCGCGGTTTCTTTCACGTCGTCATAGTAGTTCGGCTGGATCACGTTGATCATCACCAGCGCCACGATCGGGAAGAGCGACAGGAACATGCCGGACCACTTCGCCTCGGCGGTGATTGCTTTCACCCGGCGGAACAGGCGGAAGCGCGAGCGCACAACCTTGGCCAGACCGTCGAGGATTTCCGCAAGGTTACCACCTGAGGTCTGCTGGATGGTCACGGCCACGGCGAGGAAGCGCAAATCCTGCATGTCCAGGCGTTCGGCCATGGATTTGAGCGCTTCGCCCACGTCGCGACCGTAAGACGCCTCGTCCGAGATCACGCCCATTTCCGAGCCAAGCGGGTCGGGCACTTCTTTCGCCACGATCTGCAGGGCGGAAGAGAAGGGGTGCCCCACGCGCAGCGAGCGCACCATCAGTTCCACTGCGTCGGGCAGTTGTTCCTCGATCATGCCAAGGCGCTTCTTGGCCGTCCGGTTGACCCAGACGAAAACCGCGCCAACGCCCATGACAAGCGAGATGATGATCCGGATGGGAAGCGAAGCACCGGTGCCGAAGCTGAGAAGGAAGAAGGCGACAACCGTCAGCACCCCCATGACCATGACCAACTGGCTGGGCGTGAAGGCGATGTTCGCCTTCTGGGCCTTGTCGGCAAGGATCGCGTAAAGCGGGATGCTTTTCGACCGCATGTGCTGGGACATTTCCTTGCGGAGTTGTTCCAGCACCTGTTCGCGCCCGGCACCTTTTTCGAGCATGTCGAGGCGGCGGTTGACCCGGTTGTTGAGCGAAATGGATTTTCCGAAGACTGTCAGATAGATACCCTGAACAAGCGCCAGGACAGCCAGGAAGATCAGACCGTAAATTAGGGGTTCTGCTGAGATGACCATCTGGGCTTACTCCGCCGCGAAGGGTTCGAAAATCTGGCTGGGCAGGTCGTAGCCCCACATCTTGAAACGCTCGGAAAAGGCCGAACGCACGCCGGTGGCGGTAAAGTGACCGATGATCTTGTTGTCGGGCGTTAGACCCACGCGCTGATAGCGGAAGACCTCCTGCATCGAGATGACCTCGCCTTCCATGCCCGTCACCTCGGTGATCGAGACCATGCGGCGCGAACCATCCTGTAGACGCGAGGCCTGCACGATCAGGTTCACAGCCGAGGAGATTTGCGAGCGCGTCGCCTTCAGCGGCATTTCGATACCGGCCATGGCGATCATGTTTTCCAGACGCGAAACACCGTCGCGGGCAGAGTTGGCGTGGATCGTGGTCATCGAACCGTCGTGGCCGGTGTTCATGGCCTGGAGCATGTCGATGACCTCTTCACCACGGGTCTCACCCACGATGATGCGGTCAGGACGCATACGAAGCGCGTTGCGCAAACAGTCGCGCTGTGTCACGGCACCCTTGCCTTCGACGTTTGGCGGGCGGCTTTCCATCCGGCCCACGTGGGTCTGTTGAAGCTGAAGTTCCGCCGTATCCTCAATCGTCAGGATGCGCTCGCTGTCGTCGATGAAGGATGAAAGGGCGTTGAGTGTCGTGGTTTTACCGGAACCGGTACCGCCCGAGACGATGACGTTCAGGCGGGTCGCCACGGCGGCTTGCAGATAGGCGGCCATTTCCTCGGTGAAGGCACCGAAGTTCACCAGGTCGTCCACCGCAAGTTTTTCCTTTTTAAACTTACGAATAGAGACCAGAGAGCCGTCAACCGCGATCGGCGGGACCATGGCGTTGAAACGCGAACCATCGGCAAGACGGGCGTCAACATAGGGGTTCGATTCATCGACGCGACGACCCACGGCCGACACGATCTTGTCGATGATGCGAAGCAGGTGACGTTCGTCCTTGAAGGTGGTGTCGGTCAGCTCGAGCTTACCGGCGCGTTCGACGAAGACCTGTTGCGGACCGTTGACCAGAATATCGTTGACCGAGTCGTCTTTCAGCAAGGGTTCGAGCGGGCCAAGGCCCGTCACCTCGTCATAGAGATCCTGGTTGAGGGTCTGGCGTTCCTCGCGGTTCAGGACCACGCCCATTTCGTCGAGCGCCTCGCCCGAGATGGCCACGATTTCGGAACGCAAATCGCTTTCCGAGGCGTTTTCAAGCGCGGAAAGGTTCAGGTTGTCGAGAAGGCGCTTGTGCAGTTCGAGCTTGATCTCGCCAAGACGTTCCTTGCGCTTTTTTTCCTTGTCCACCGGGGCAACCTGGGCCGGGGTGCGGCTTTGGGCACGGCGCTTGACCTGAACCTGGGTTTCGGTCGGAACCGGAACGTTCGGCGTGGCCTGAGCATCGGCTCCGCCCGGGATGGACTTGAGGTCGGGCGACTTCTGCGCCTCATCGCCCTTTTTATATTTGGAAAACAACGGACTGCTCCTTCGTCACTCAGGCGCCTTCAGCGGCTTCAAGGTTCGTTTCGTGGATCGATTCCGCAAGTTTCTGAATTTCCTTGCGAAGGGGATTCTTGGCGGCGACATCCGAAAGCGGCACGCCGTGGTCGTTCGACTGGACGACCTGCTTGCCGCCATCGGGCATCAGAACCTCGATCTTGATGTCGAGGCTTTCGGCCATCCGCTTGACGCGGCTCTTGCCGTTCAGATCGGTAAAGCCGGGGGCACGGTTCAGGACATAACGCAGCTTGTTGAAGGGCAGATCCTCGCCCTTGAGGGCGCGGATCATCCTCAGCGTGTTCTGGGCCGAGCGCATGTCGAGTTCAGTCGTCGCGAAATAGACGTGGGCGGCGTTCAGAACCGTTTCGGTCCACATGACCACGGTCGACGGCATGTCGATGACGACGTAGTCGAAGTTGCGGCGGGCCATGTCGATGATCTTTTGCACGTCTTCCTGTCCAAGGATGTCGAGCGGGATCAGATCGCCGGGGGCGGTCAGAACGTGGAGCTTTTCGTTGAAGGTCAACAGCGCCTGCATGAAACTATCGCTGTCCATCGAATCGGTGTCCTGCAGCATCTCGAACACGGCTTCGCGGCGCGGCAGGTCGAGGTAGGTCGCAGCCGAACCGAACTGAAGGTCGAGGTCCAGCAGGCAAACGCGCAGGGCTTCGTCCCCGGCATCGACGTTGGCAAGTTCCCAGGCGAGATTGACGGCAAAGGTCGTCGAACCGGTGCCGCCGGCAAGGCCGTGAACGGGAATGACAACGCCGTCGCGGTCGCCGGTGGCCTTGAGGTTGTTCTGGATGTTGGCCGCGACCATGGCCGCTTCTTCGACACGTTTGCGCATCCGGTCGATGGCATCGCTGAGCGCACCGTCGGGAAGAGGGTAGGGGATAAACTCCTCCGCCCCGATCTTGAGCAGCTTGTGAAGGACAATGGGGCTGACTTCTTCGGCGACGATCAAGACCTTGATTTTCTGAGCAGATGCGCGTTTCACAAGGTCGGCTATCAGGTCAACCTCGCCTTCGTCCTCCTGGTCGACGGCCAGGACGACGAACTCCAGCGTGTCCGCCTCGGGTTGGTCAAAGAAAACACTGGCGTCCTGAAGTGAAAGATCGCCCCAATTCTCGCCGCAGACGTTTTCCATATCCTCGATCAGAAGGTCGAAGTTCTGAACTTCCCTGCTGATCGTGCAGGCCACGATCGGTGCCGGATCGTCCTGCAATGCCGCGTTGCTCGTCATACCCTCACGTCCTTCCGTTCTGGGCCCCCCCGCTTGGAACGGGGACAAATCGTTCAGACGGGCGTCTTGCGGCAATCGACGCAATTCACCCGTTGGTTCTAAGCTGGCGGGCAATATTGGCGACATTGAGGCTAAAAGATCGTAATTATTCGGTATTCAACAACGATCAGAAACAAGAAGGGCGGCCAGTGGCCGCCCTTGTTTTCATGATTTTTATGCGTTTGCGAGGTGTTACCCGCCTCCAGCGTCGATAGTTTCCAGTCCGCCCTGAAGGATCGTGGCGGGTTGGGCGCTTTCGCGATAGCCGGTGAAGATGACCTGAGCGTATTTGCCGTTCAGGTGACCCGAGCACATGACATGCCCGCGGCGGTAGTCCATGCCGCCCTTGGCGTTCGGCGACGCGACCACGACCGGGTCAGGTACGATATAGCCCTTGGCCTGGCCCGAGCACATCTGCGCCATCATGTTCTGCATGGTCGGGTTTCCGAACCCACCTTCGTCGATGAAAGCTCCGGCTTCCGAGTGCCATGTGTGGCCGATCGGGCCTGCACATCCGGCGAGAGCGACAAGTGCAGCCCCAGCCATTGCGGTTTTGGTCTTGAGGTTCATCTGTCTCACTCCATCACGTAGCCGTAGGAACCGGTGAAGTCTTGCTTGGCCACCTCGGCCGCAGGACCGGACCGCGGAGCACCCGCAGGACGCGCCGTCTGACCGAAGAGGAACAGTTCGGCTTCCGTCGGGGGACGAATGCGGTCTGTCGGCAATGCAAGGGCTTCGCCGCGTGTCGGTGTCACAAGGTGTGGCGTGACGATGACAACAAGTTCAGACTGGTCACGTTCGTAGCTTGTGCTGCGGAACAGGGCGCCAAGGATCGGAACGTCGCCCAACCACGGGACCTGGCTAACTGCGTCGCGGAAGTCATCCTGCAGAAGACCCGAGACGGCAAAGCTTTGTCCGTCCAGCATTTCCACGGTGGTTTCCGTTTCGCGGCGGTTGAAGCCGACGACCGTGATCGTGCCGTTGGTGAAGGACGCTTCCGGATCCGGCTGCGACACGGCCGCGTTCAGTTCCAGGTTGATCCGGCGACCATCGACAACGCGCGGGATGAAGTTCAGCTGGATGCCGAAGGGCTTGAACTCGATCGAGACGTTGCCGTCTTCATCGACCGAAGGAACCGGGTATTCGCCACCGGCAAGGAAGCTGGCTTCCTGTCCGCTGAGGGCCACCAAGTTAGGTTCGGCCAGGGTGCGCACGAGGTCCTTGGATTCAAGGGCTTCGAGCAAGACACCCACGGTCACGCCGCTGATCGAGCCGCCAACTGCAAGCTGGCCTTGGTTCGCTCCGGTCGGAGCTGTCGTCAGGCTACCTGCCGGGAAGGGTCCGCCAACATTGGTGCTGCCCGTACCAAGCGAGAATTCACCGGCATTCAGCAATCCGACGCTGGAAGACAGCGATTTCATCACCGAACGCTGAACTTCGGCAAAGCGCACTTTCAGCATGACTTGCTGGGTGCCGCCGACGACCATCAGGTTCGAAACACGCTCGGGTGCATAGCGCTGCGCCAGGTCGAGAGCCCTGTCCAGTTTCTCGATCGACGAAACGACGCCCGAAAGAACGATACCGTCGTTCGCGGTCCGCACTTCGATGCCTTCACCGGGAAGGATCTGGCGCAGCCGCTCTTTGAACTCTGCGACGTCCGGGGTCACCTGTACTTCAACATTGGTGATCAGACGTCCGTCGGGGCCAAGGAGGGTCAGCGTGGTGCGACCGGGTGCCTTGCCCAGCACGTAAATCGTGCGGTCCGACAATGTCGAGATATCCGCGATACCGGGGTTCGCGATACTCAGTTCCGCAAAAGGATTCTCAGCCTCAACAACCACCGCGCGGTTCATCGGAACTGCGAGCGACGAAGAGACTTCTCCCTGCATGATAGTCAGCGTCTGGGCGCCCGATTGGGAGACCCCTGTCGCTGTGATGGCAACGCCAAGAAGAGCCGCCTTCATAAGTTTCTTAAATGTCATGTGACCTGCCTTTCCGATCACGCCTCAGTTGCCGGGTCTTGGCCCGTATGTGCGCGACGATGCGCCAATGTTGATATTTTTTCAACAATCAACGGATTAAATGCCGAATGTGATGTGGATGAAGGGCAACACACGACCACCGCTTGCGTCAACAAAAAATCACGCCACCGGATGTGGTGGCGTGATTTGATGTTCGATTTATGTAAGCGGAAGGTCTAGTTTGTGCATTCCGTCTGGACCGGCGTATCGACAAGTTCGCCGTTCACGCGCTTTTTCACGAAGCACTTTCTGACCACTTCCTGTTTGACGGCGGCCTGTATTCCAAGAAGCTGGCGTTGGTCAACTTCGACGGCCTCACTGACCACCTGGTCGTCTGCGCCGACAAGCGACAGGGACAGGCGGCCGGTGGATTGGGCCTGTGCAAGTGCGGCCACCTGGGCCGGGGTTGCCTCGACCGTAACGGTGCGCGCCACGACGGGGGCGTTGCGATCTTCGTCCGCCGACTGGTTGATGGCGACAAGACGCACATTGGCTTCGATCAGCTTGGTCACGTTGCCCGATTGCGTGCCGCCGGTCCAATAGACATCGACGCGGTCGCCAGGGCGCAGGAAGCCGGAAACACCCGAAGTCACGTCGGTTCTGATGGCAAAGGCGCGCAGTCCCGGGGATAGCCGTGCCGAAACGCCGGCATCCTGGCCCGGTTCGGTCACCTTGACTTTCAGGACAGCTTCATCCGGTTCAAGCGTGCGGAGTACGGAACGGGTAAGCTCCGTGCCCTTGGGAAAAAGGTCTTCTTCCGAAGTAAACGCGCCTTCGGGTATCGCGGCCTCGGGCCAGCGAACCTTTTTGACGTCTTCGCGAAGCAGGGCCTGACCGTAGCGCTTGCGCTTGTTCACGACGAAGACCTCGACGGTCGGAACGATCGCGCTTTTGGCTGCTTCAGCTTCGGCAAGCATGGCCTGCTGCTGACCAATGTAGTCCCTTGCGAGATAGACGGCCGCGCCTGCAAGTCCGAGGCCGATCAACATGACTAATCCAAACACCAAACGCATGACGTTCCCTTTCTGGTTTCGGATCCTGGCGAAGTCAGCCCTCACCACCCGTGATTATCTCATCCGCTATGGCAAGGGATTGTGGCGAAACCGTGGATTGAACGCGGAATAGTCGTGCAATGTTGAACGAGCCGCCAAATGCGAACGAAAAACCTAGTAGGAGGTTGTCACGTCCGCGGCGAGCAGGTGGCTGTTCAGACCCGACGAATGATCCAGGGCGCCGTTGGCGATCGTCGTGATGACGATAACACCGAGGCCGACGATGGCCGCGGTCAGAACAACCCAGTCAACGGTTACGGCGCCGTCTTCCGACGCCAGGAATTTATTAATGTAAACGCGCATATTCCCCTCCGCGTATCTCCAGATTCCAAGGTTTCCCCCGGGTTACTTACATGAATGAGTTTTCCAGAAAATTATGGCCTAACTGCGGCGTATTCCTTCCGAAAAACAGGTATCGGTTTGGTATTTCAGGGTCTTCCACATGAAAAAGGGCCGTGCAGCGCACGGCCCTTTTCACGTTCGATCCGGTCGAAACCGGATCGCAAAGACTTAGCCGCTGTAGGCGGTCGTCACCGACTGCGAAGCCATGTGGCTGGAAACCTTGTTGGCCAGCGAGGTGGTACCACCACCGACCGAGGTCAGAACAGCAATGCCGAGGCCAACGATGGCAGCGGTCAGAACAACCCAGTCAACCGTGACTGCGCCAGATTCGTCTTTAAGAAAAGCGTTGAACAGTTTCATATGTCCCTCCATTAGCACGCTCATGTCAATCTACCCTCAGCGGTAACCGGCCTCTCACATCCGATCATTGCCCGCCGTTGGATGAGCCTATATGGCCCTTTAATCTGGGCGAGAGTTTGGCAGCGGTCGTACAATTTTTCAGCCATGGTCCGCAGGCTTGAAAAAACATCTAAGACATTGAAATTAAAAGAAAAAAATGTTTTCACTTGTTGGCGGAAGCGCGCCAATGGTCGTGAAAAAGCTGCACTTTTACGATTCAGTAAACAATGTGCCGCAATCAGGCTGGCCGTCTTGTGTGGATTCTGCGAAAATTCAGCCACGAACATTAAAGAACCGTGAAAGAATAACGGGATGCGGTCGGGCAGAATCGGACTTGTTGCTACATGCGTGGCCGCTTTGGCGGCTGCGGGTCCTGTTTCGGCGCAGAATGACGAGCGGATTGGTGGCGATTTTACTTTCAAACGTATCGGGCCGCCGAAAAGCGTAGGGGCAAAGCGGATCACCGTGCAGATCGACCCGACTGCGGAAATCTACAGGATCACGCCCGGCTCCGACCCTCGACGCCCCGGAGATCCGCGGCCGGAGGCTGCGACGCAGTTGCCGCCCGGGCTTATTCCGTCCGGGCCTTCCGGGTATGAGTGGTACTGGACGGCGGTATCGCCTGCGTTGAATGTCGATCCGGCGACGCGCTTTGTCCTGGCGATGGACACGCTTCAGAAGAATGCCGAGAAGCTTTCGACGCCGCGACTTGATACCTTGCTGAGTATCGTCGAGCACCACGGCGTCGATATCCTGACCGCGACGATTGGCACGAAAGTGTCTCCCGCGCTGGTCCTGGCCGTGATCTCGGTCGAAAGCGCGGGACAGTCCGAGGCGGTCAGCCACGCTGGGGCACAGGGGCTGATGCAGTTGATGCCCGCGACGGCCGAACGATTTGGCGTTACGGACAGCATGAACACCACACAGAACATCAAGGGCGGTGTGACCTATCTGGATTGGTTGCTGCAGGAGTTTGGCGGCGATCCCGTTCTGGCGCTCGCAGGATACAATGCAGGCGAAGGGGCCGTGACCGAACATGGTGGCGTTCCACCCTATAAGGAAACCCGTGGCTATGTTCCGAAAGTCCTGGCCGCGTGGAACGTTGCCCGACAGTTGTGCCTGACGCCTCCGGTTCTTGTGAGTGATGGCTGTGTGTTCAATGCGCGCAGTGCGTTGAATAGCAACTAGGTTTACACTTCCTGCCGGTTTCCTGGATGTACGTCCTGAAGAGGGACTGTGTATATAGTGCGCGCGTTGTCTCGTTTGGTAGCGGGGGCAGGGGCTGGCTTTGCGTGGACTGTATATATAGTCGTCGCCGGGGCGTTCGTTTGCTCTGAAAGCCTTGTTCCAAAGGGTCAACGCCGCGACGAGGGTCGCGGCGTTGGGTACACGAGGGGGAATGTTTGGCGTGGCTTTTCGCGCCACTGTCTCTGAAGTATCGACAGAATGGGGCGATAATATGAAGTTGTTTCTGAATTATGAACAGTCTAGGGGCATTTCTGTGGAAATTGCAGGGTTTTGCCCTTCGGTGCTTAACGCCAAGTGACCCCGGCGGTCGCTTCGCGCGGTGCTTTTTTGCAATTTGTACAGGTTCCCAGAGGCCGTTTTTCCGTTTTGTACGTCGATGCGAACGCTGTGGTGTACGAAGTGTGAATTTTCGGGGTGGAGCCAGGACGGCCGGGACGGAGAGGGGTGTAGAGCCGCGAACTGACATACCAGTTTGATTTCAGGGTGTTTTTCCCGACCTATCTGCACTTCGACTACGCAAAGTGCCACATTTAGGCCCCAATCAGGCATACTTTCGCCACATTAGTATGGTTAATATTCCATTAGACGCATTTAAGTGAGTCTAGGGACACGTGAGCAGCCGGGTGTTTGGCTGCTTCACAGTAAACGGGAAATAGGTCAGGGCCACTTGGGTCGATTTGGCTCTGATCAGTAGAAAGTAGAGTAGGTAAGTTGATATGGCTATCAGTATTGACCCCCGCCATTCAGTTCCAGCATACCAGCTGAGCGAGTTCGGCTCGGAACTGACGTATGATATCATCCTGTCGGCAGCAGAGAGCCTGGATGATGAAGAGCTTTCCGCACTTGAGGCCGAAATCAGCCTGTTCGCCACGGTAGGACTGGTGGGTGTTCTGATGTCGCGTCTGTTGGTGTCGCTGCGCGAAGGCCACATGGAGCAAGCGGCCTGATCGGCCTCTGACAAAGGCCACGTCTGAAATTATGAAACCGGCGGCTCGTTTGAGCCGCCGTTTTCATGCTGCCGACCCGCCGACAGTCAGACCGCCAATCAACAGGGTGGGCTGGCCGACGCCCACGGGCACCCATTGGCCCGCCTTGCCGCAATTGCCGATGCCGGGGTCGAGTTTCATGTCGTTTCCGATGGCGCGGATCTGTTTCAGGGCCGTGGCACCGTCGCCGATAAGGGTTGCGCCCTTGACGGGCGCGCCGACCTTGCCGTTCTGGACGCGATAGGCCTCGGTACAGGAAAACACGAATTTGCCGTTGGTGATGTCGACCTGACCGCCGCCGAACCCGACCGCATAGATGCCGTCTTTCAGGTCGGCGACGATGGATCGAGGGTCGGCGTCACCGGACAGCATATAGGTATTGGTCATCCGGGGCATCGGGGCATGGGCGTGGGATTCGCGCCGCCCGTTGCCCGTGGGTTTCACGCCCATCAGGCGGGCGTTCTGACGATCCTGCATATAGCCGACAAGCACGCCGTCCTCGATCAGGGTGTTCTTGCCACCGGGCGTGCCTTCGTCGTCGACGGTGATCGAGCCGCGCCGGTCGGGAATCGTGCCGTCATCCAGCACGGTGACGCCTTTTGCGGCGATCTGCTGGCCCATTAGCCCTGCAAAGGCCGAGGTTTTCTTGCGGTTGAAGTCGCCTTCCAACCCGTGGCCAATTGCCTCGTGCAGAAGGATGCCGGGCCAGCCGGGGCCAAGGGCAACATCCATCACACCCGCAGGCGCGGGGACGGCTTCGAGATTGACCAGCGCGATGCGGAGCGCCTCGCGGGCAAGGCCCTGCCAGTGGTCGGCCTCGATCAGCCCGGTCAGGGCATGGCGACCGCCGCCGCCGGCCATGCCGGATTCGCGGCGGCCGTTTTCTTCGACGATGACACTGACGTTCAGGCGGGTCATGGGGCGGGTGTCGGTGACTACGTGTCCTTCGGGGCGAAGGATCACCACCTCTTGCAGGGACGCTGCAAGAGAGGCCGAAACCTGTACGACGCGCGAATCAAGGTCGCGGGCGAAACTGTCGATTTCCTTCAATGTTTCGATCTTGACCGGAAATTCCGCATCGGCCATCGGATCGGCGTCGCCGTAGAGTTTCAGATTGGTCGCCTGAGGTGCATCGGCCAGCGTTCCGCCACCGTCGCCGACGGCAAGGCGGGCGGTCTCGACGGCGCGTTTCAGGGCAGATTCGCTGATTTCCGTGGAATGGGCGTATCCGGCGGTTTCGCCGCGCACGGCACGCAGGCCAAAGCCCTGGGCCGCGTCATAGCTGGCATTGCGCACGCGCCCGTCGTCGAAAGACAGCATTTCCGAGCGTCGGCGTTCGAGGAACAATTCGCCATCGTCCGCGCCCTGGACCGCCTGACGCAGCAAATCAAGGGCCGTGCCTTCGTCCAGCATGGTTTCAAAGGGTCGAAAGGGGGCCTGTGCGGTCATGTGCGTCGTCCTTGATGCGCGTCAAAAAGCGGCTGAATGCCGCAATCTGATGCCTTGTTCCTAAGCACCTAATATGGTTTTTAGCAGCGGGAGAACAACCGGGATGCGCGGGGGCACTGTGCATACCGATCTGAACACGCCAACAGGATCCATATCTGATGCGCATTAGAACTTTCCTTACCGCTCTGCTTGCGATGCTGGCTGGCGGTGCCGCCACCGCCCAGGGGCTGCCGATCATTGGCCAGCCGGTCGATGGCAAGATGGGCTTTCAGCCCGCCGTGACCGAGGTTGCCCGCGACATTCACTGGCTGGACGGGATGATCCTGATCATCATCACCGCGATCACGCTTTTCGTCATGGCCCTGTTGATCATCTGTATCGTTAAGTTCAACGAACGCAGGAACACGGAGCCGGCGACGTTCACGCATAACACCCCGATCGAGGTGGCCTGGACGATCATCCCGATTGTCATCCTTGTCTTCATCGGTGCGTTTTCGCTTCCGGTGCTGTTCAAGCAGCAGGAAATCCCGGAACCCGAAGTCTTTATCAAGGCGACCGGTTATCAGTGGTATTGGGGGTATGAGTATCCCGACCACGAGATCGAGTTCGAGGGCTATATGGTCGGCGTCGATTCGGGCAATGAGTTGACCCCCGAGACCTCGCAGCAGTTGGCCGATCTGGGCTATACCGATCAGCACTTTACGCTTGCCACCGACACGTCGGTCGTGATCCCGACGGGCAAGGTTGTCGTCGTGCAGGTGACCGGTGCGGACGTGATTCACGCCTGGACCGTTCCGGCCTTCGGTGTGAAGCAGGACGCGGTTCCCGGTCGTCTGGCCGAGTTGTGGTTCGAAGTGGAAGAGGGCCAGGAAGGCGTCTACTTTGGCCAGTGTTCCGAACTTTGCGGGTTGAGCCATGCCTATATGCCGATCACGGTAAAGGCGGTCAGCCAGGCCGATTACGACGCATGGGTCGCAGCGGTGCAGGAAGCCGGTGAATATGTCGATCCCGAGCCTGCAGTGATCGCGGCCAACTGATGGCTGATCTTTCGGTCAACGCCACGCGCGAGTACGAGCCGACATTCGGTGACTATGTCGCGCTGTTGAAGCCACGGGTGATGTCGCTCGTGGTTTTCACGGCGTTGGTCGGGTTGATCGTTGCACCGGTGCCGTTGCATCCGTTCGAGGGTTTTGCGGCGATCCTGTTCATCGCGCTTGGGGCAGGGGCCTCGGGGGCGCTGAACATGTGGTACGACGCGGACATCGACGCGGTGATGCGGCGGACGGCAAACCGCCCCGTGCCCTCGGGCCGGGTGGAGCCGGGCGAGGCGCTGGCGATCGGTGTCGGGCTGTCGGGCCTTTCGGTTGTCATGCTGGGGCTGGCGACGAACCTTTTCGCGGCGGCCCTGCTGGCCTTCACGATCTTTTTCTATGCGGTCGTCTACACGATGTGGCTGAAGCGCTGGACGCCGCAGAACATCGTGATCGGCGGGGCCGCGGGGGCCTTCCCCCCGATGGTGGGATGGGCGGCGGCGACGGGTGGCGTTTCGCTGGAATCCTGCCTGATGTTCGCGCTGATCTTCATGTGGACCCCACCCCATTTCTGGGCGCTGTGCCTGTTCATGAAGACCGACTATGACGATGCGGGCGTGCCGATGCTGACGGTGACGCACGGGCGCAAGTCGACCCGCAAGCACATCCTTGTCTATACGCTGTTGCTGGCGCCGGTGCCGGTGTGGCTGGCGCTGACCAGCGTGGGCGGGCCGGTGACTTTGTTCGCGGCCATCGCGCTGAACGCCTGGTTCATCAAGCGGGCCGTCGACATATGGCGGCGTGACGAGGATGCGGCGAAGGGCGATGCCTATCTGACCGAGCGGAAGTTCTTCAAGTTCTCGCTTTACTACCTGTTCCTGCACTTCGGTGCGCTTGTCGCCGATGCGGTGATCCGGGGGCTGGCATGAGCGAGTTGAAGGCCACCCATGAATTGCACGAGCGCCGCTTTTCGCGGAACCTTGGCGTCGGGCTGACACTATTGGTCCTTGTGGCCATCGTCTTTGGTCTGACGGTGGTGAAGGTGACGCGCGGTGAATTGAACGAGCGGTTCGATCACGTGGTGCGCCCCGCCATGGAGGTTCAGGAATGAGCCTTGAGGACAACAAGCGCAAAACGGTGTTCCGGCTGGTGGGCGTGATCCTTGTGATGGGATCGCTCGCCTGGGCCTCGGTGCCGCTTTACGATCTGTTCTGCCGGGTGACCGGCTGGGGTGGGGCGACCGATGTGGCCGATGCCGCGATGGAAAACCCGCTGGACGAGACGATCACGGTGCGTTTCGACGCCTCCAAGGCCGCCGGAATGCCCTGGGATTTCAAGCCCGAGCAGGTCAAGGTGAAGCTGCGGATCGGCCAGGAGGGCCTGGCCTTTTACGAAGCGCACAACCCGACCGACCGGCGCATCGCCGGAACGGCCAGTTTCAACGTCTCGCCCTATTCGGCGGGGGCCTATTTCTCGAAGATCGACTGTTTCTGTTTCGAGATGCAGGTGCTGGAACCGGGGCAGACCGTGTCGATGCCCGTCACCTTTTTCGTCGAGCCCGAGATCCTGGACGATCCCGATGCCCGATTTGTCAAAACCATCACGTTGTCCTACACCTTTCATGAAACCGACTTGCCTGAAGAATATCTTCAGGATCAGGCGGCATTGAAGACGGACGACGCGGATACGTCACTTAACTAACCGCCCGAGGGACCACCAAAATGGCGCACGAAAAAAACCACGACTATCACATCCTGCATCCCTCGATCTGGCCGTTTCTTGGCGCGGTTTCGGGGTTCATCATGCTGTTCGGCTTTGTGCTGGCCTTCGGTCAGAACACGCCCGAAAGCATCAAACAGCCCTGGATGTTCCTGATCGGCTTTGTTGGCGTGCTGTACGTCATGTTCGCCTGGTGGTCCGAGGTGGTGAAAGAATCCAACATCGGCGACCACACACCGGTGGTGCGGATCGGCCTGCGCTATGGCTTTGTCATGTTCATCATGTCGGAAGTCATGTTCTTTGCCGCCTGGTTCTGGGCCTTTTTCAAGAACGCGATCTATCCGATGGGCCCGGAAAGCCCGATGGTGGACGGTGTCTGGCCGCCTGCGAGGATCGAGACTTTCGACCCCTGGCACCTGCCCTTGATCAACACGCTGATCCTTTTGTGCTCGGGCGCGGCCTGCACCTGGGCGCACCATGCGCTGGCCCATGAGAACAACCGCAAGGACATGGCCACGGGCCTGATCATCGCGGTTCTGCTGGGCCTCGTCTTTACCGTGTTCCAGGCCTATGAGTACAGCCACGCGGCCTTCGGGTTCTCGGGCAACATCTATGGCGCGACCTTCTTCATGGCGACGGGTTTCCACGGGTTCCACGTGATTGTCGGCACGATCTTTTTGTTCGTGTGCTACCTGCGCCTGCGGGCCGGTCACTTTACGCCTGAAAAGCACGTCGGTTTCGAGGCCGCGGCCTGGTATTGGCACTTCGTGGACGTTGTCTGGCTGTTCCTCTTTGCCGCTGTCTATATCTGGGGCGGCTGAGGAATTATCATATTTGCGCCGCCCTTCGGGCGTCGCGACGGGCCGCTGCATTCGCAGCGGCCCTTTTTTGCTTATTTATCAAAGCGATGAAGACCCTTTCGAAACAGGGAGAGTTCCGCGCATCATGGTGATCCTTCTTGATGCGACCAAGGCGAGGTGACGGGGCAGGCGACAAAACTGCTTGGCGAGATTCCGGCGATGTTGTCGCGCGGCTTGTCGGGCGGCCTTTTGAAAGTGGCGTTTTTCCCTTTGGGCGCGGGTTTCCGGCTGTTTTTCCGGAAAGCGGCAAGGCAAGAGGGGCATCATGGGCTTTCCTTTCAGTTTTCGTTCTGCGTTTCAGGGTATCTGAGATTCGCACTCTGGAAATCAGCGGAAATCGGAACTAATCTTTCAAAAATGAAAGATGAACTGTCGCTGGACGATCTTTTGCTGTTCCTGGCCGTTTGCGAGGCGGGCGGGCTGGCCGGGGCCGTGGTGACCACCGGGCAGAGTGCCCCCACGCTGAGCCGCAAAATGACCGGGTTGGAGCGACAGACGGGGCGGCGCCTATTCCTGCGCGGCAATCAGGGGTTCGCGCTGACGGCTGAGGGGCGCGATCTGAAGGCCGAGGCAGAGGCGTTGACGGGGATCTCGCGGCGCCTGTCGCGGTGGCGTGAGACGGGCGAGATGACGCGGGTTCGGATCACGGCGGGCACCTGGACTTCGGCGTGGCTGGCGCGGCACATTGATGGCTTCTGGCAGAGCGGTGCGGGCTGGGTGCCGGAGTTCGTGAGTTCGAATGTGGTTCTGGACATCTCGCGGCGGGAGGCCGACATCGGGTTTCGCAACCGGCGGCCCGAGCAGGGCTGGCTGGCCGGGCGGCGTTTGCGGCGGATCGACTATGCCGAATTCGGGCGTGATGATGCGGTCCGGGGGTATGTCACACAGTCGGTCGGCGCGGTGGGCACGCCTTCGACGAGGTGGGTCCATGCCGAGCGGTCGGGCGAGATCGTGACGACGGTGTCCGACATGCGTTTGGCGGTGGAGCTTGCGCGGGCGGGTGTTGCGCGCGTGGTGCTGCCGGTTTTTGCCGCAGAGGGGATTTCGGGGTTGTCCCGGCTTTCGGAGCCGATAGAGGTCTTGTCGCACGAGGAATGGCTGGTGACCCACCACGAGGCGCGGCACGATGTGCCGGTGCGGCGGGCTTTGGACGCTTTGACGCGGTTCGTCACGGGCAAGGCAGAGTAGGTTGGGAATATGCGTCGCTATCTGATCCCACTGGTTTTCGGTCTGGTCGGCTTTGCCGTTCTTTGTTCGCTTGGGGTCTGGCAGGTGCAGCGGCTGGCCTGGAAAGAGGGTGTTCTGGCGGCGCGGGAAGCGCGGATCGCGGGGGAGGTGGAGGCTTTGCCGGAGGTGCCCGAGGAGGGGCGCGACCAGTTCCAGCCGGTCGAGGTGGTGGGGCGCTTCGATGGTGCGGATGTGCCGGTGTTCCTGTCGCATTCGGGCGGTCCGATCTATCGGCTGGTGGCGGCGTTCGAGACCGAAGGCGGGCGGCGGATCATGGTGGATCGGGGTGCGATTTCGGCGTTGGAGCCGTTGAGCGATGCGCGGCGGACCACTGCGGCGCAGGGGGTGACCGTGCTGGGCAACCTTCATTGGCCCGACGAGGTGGACAATTGGACGCCAGAGAGGGACGCGGAAGGGGTGTTTTTCGGGCGTGACATCCAGGCGATGGCCGAGGTTCTGGGGACCGAGCCTGTATTGGTGGTGGCGCGCAACGTGTCGGAAAACACGCCCCCCGCGACGCCTTTGCCGGTGACGACAAGCGGTATTCCGAACAACCATCTGGGCTATGCGGTGCAGTGGTTCGGGCTGGCGGCGGTCTGGGCGGGGATGACAATCTTTTTCCTGTGGCGTATCCGAAGGCGGAACGACTGAGGCAGAGGCCCATGAAATATATCTCGACCCGGGGGCAATCGCCCGCGCTTACCTTTGAAGAGACCATGCTAACGGGGCTGGCGCCCGACGGGGGGCTTTACGTGCCTGAAGAGGTGCCGGTGTTCAGCGCGCAGGAGATTTTCGACCTTTCGGGGGCGAGCTACGAGAATACGGCCTTCAAGGTCATGCGGCCTTTCACGGGCGACACTTTCACCGACGCGGAGTTCAAGGAGATCATCGAGCGGGCCTATGACGGGTTCGACCATCTGGCGCGTGCGCCCCTGAAGCAGATCGCCCATAACCTGTGGCTGTGCGAGTTGTTCCACGGGCCGACGCTGGCGTTCAAGGATTTCGCCATGCAGTTGATCGGCCAGATGTTCCAGCATGTGCTGGCGCGCCGGGGCGAGCGGGTGACGATCGTGGGCGCGACCTCGGGCGATACGGGGTCGGCGGCGATCGAGGCATTCAAGGGATTGGACAACGTGGATGTCTTTATCCTTTATCCCCACGGCCGCGTTTCCGAGGTGCAGCGCCGCCAGATGACGACGCCGGGTGAGGCGAACGTTCATGCGCTGGCGGTGGACGGCACCTTTGACGATTGCCAGCGGCATCTGAAGGACATGTTCGCCGATCACGCATTTCGCGACGAGGTGCGGCTGGCGGCGGTCAATTCGATCAACTGGGCGCGGGTGATGGCGCAGGTGGTCTATTACTTCACCTCGGCCTGCGCGCTTGGCGCTCCAGAACGCGAGGTGCGGTTCGCGGTTCCGACGGGGAATTTCGGAGACGTCTATGCCGGCTTCATCGCCAAGCGCATGGGGCTGCCGATCGAGGATCTGATCGTTGCGACGAACCAGAACGACATCCTGGTGCGGGCGATCAACAAGGGCGAATACCGGGTCGGAACGGTCAAACCGTCGATGAGCCCGTCGATGGACATCCAGGTCAGTTCCAACTTTGAACGGCTGCTGTTCGATGCCTATGGGCGCGACGGGGCAGCGGTCACGAAACTGATGGACGAATTGCGCCATGACGGCGGTTTCAAGATCTCGCAGGGTGCGCTTCAGATGATCCGAGAGCATTTCAAGGCGGGATCGACCTCGGAGGAGTGGACGAAGGATTACATCGGCAAGGCGCTGGAGTGGACGGGCGAGTTGATCTGTCCGCATACGGCCGTCGGGCTTGATAACGCCATCGACTTTGGCGGTGGAAAAATCCCCACTGTACTGCTGGCCACCGCCCATCCGGCCAAGTTTCCCGCTGCGGTTGAAGATGCCACGGGAATCCATCCCCCCCTTCCCAAGAGGATGGCGGATCTTTATGAACGTTCAGAGCGCGTTACGCGGGTCGCAAACGACCTTGGCGCGCTGGAAACGCTGATCCGGGAGAATCGCGCAAGGTGACTGTCGAAATCCACCGTATGGCCAATGGCGTCACGGTCGTGACCGAGAACATGCCGGGTCTGCAATCCGCCTCGCTTGGAATATGGGTCAAGGCCGGGGGGCGCCACGAAAGGCCTGAACAGAACGGTGTGGCGCATTTCCTGGAACACATGGCGTTCAAGGGCACCAAGACGCGCAGTGCCTTGCAGATCGCCGAAGCAATCGAGGACGTGGGCGGTTATATCAACGCCTATACATCGCGCGAGATGACGGCCTATTACGCCCGCGTTCTGGAAGACGACACGGGGCTGGCATTGGATGTCTTGTCCGACATCGTGCTGAACCCGGTCTTCGATCCGCGCGAGATCGAGATCGAACGGCACGTGATCCTTCAGGAAATCGGCCAGGCGCTGGACACACCCGACGACATCATTTTCGACTGGTTGCAGGAAACCGCCTTTCCCGATCAGCCGCTTGGTCGTCCGATCCTTGGACCGGCCTCGAAGGTCGAACGGTTTTCGGCCTCGGACCTGCAAGGGTTTGTGCGGGAACGCTATGCGCCGTCGAACCTGATTATCTCGGCGGCGGGCAGTGTCGATCACGATGCCATCGTCAGAGCTGCCGAAGAACGCTTTGGGGCCATGCCCGCCGGTGTCGAAACCGAGACGGCTCCGGGGTTATTTGGCGGTGGTGAATGCCGGGTCGAAAAGGGGCTGGAACAGGCCCATGTCGCCTTGGCCTTCGATGCGCCGGACTATCGCGACAAGTCCGTTTACGCGGCTCAGATATTCGCCTCGGCTCTGGGTGGCGGCATGTCTTCGCGCCTGTTCCAGGAGGCGCGTGAAAAGCGCGGGCTTTGCTATACGATCTTTGCCCAGACCGGGGCCTATGCCGATGCCGGGTTGTTGACGATCTATGCGGGCACAAGCGGTGAGGAGTTGCCCGATCTTCTGGGGCTTACCGTGGACGAGTTGCGCCGCGCGGCGGATGACATGAGTGCCGCCGAAGTGGATCGCGCCCGCACCCAGTTGAAGGCCGGTCTGCTGATGGGGCTGGAAAGCCCGGCCAGCCGGGCCGAGCGTCTGGCGCGGCTGATGGCGATCTGGGATCGCGTGCCGGGGATCGAGGAAACCGTGGCCAAGCTGGAAGCAGTGGATGTGGCGGTGGTTCGTGCCTATGCGGCCTCGCTTGCCACGTCGGGGGCGGCGGCACTTGCCATGTATGGCCCTGTCGCGGCAGCGCCGTCGGTCGAAGAGATCACGGGCAAGCTGGCGGCCTGATGCTTCGGTTTCGCGGACGGGTCCGGATCGACACCGAGCGCATGATCCTGCGTCCGCCGCAGCACACCGATTTTCGCCCATGGTCCGACCTGCGCCGTTCCAGTGCCGAATTCCTGCAACCCTGGGAGCCGTCGTGGTCGACCGATCACCTGACGCGCAAGGGGTTCGTGAACCGGGTCTATTGGGCCAACCGGTCGATCCAGCAGGGCTCGGCGGTGCCATTGTTCCTGACCCGGCGCAGCGACGGGCGGATCCTGGGGGCGATCACGCTGGACAACATCCGGCGCGGGCCAAGCCAGGCGGGCACCATCGGGTATTGGACCGGCGAGGAATTCGCGCGGCAGGGCTATATGCGAGAGGCGCTGACGGCGATGGTGCATCATGCCTTCGAGGTTCTGAGCCTCAGCCGGATCGAAAGTGCCTGCCTGCCGGAAAACAAGGCGTCGCGGGCGTTGTTGGAAAGCTGCGGGTACAAGTATGAAGGTGTCGCGCAGAGTTACCTTCAGATCAACGGGCGGTGGCGGAACCATGTGTTATACGCCAATCTGCGCGGGGACCGGCGCGGCAAGGTGCCCGGGTAGGGTTCAGCACCTGTCCCCATGCTGGCGCATGGCGTAAAAGGCTTTCAGGCTTTGTTCCGGCACCGGTTTGAAGGTGCCGCAGTCTTCCATCCCGCTGATGCGGTCGACCCGGAACATGCGGAAATCGTCGCGCAATTCGCACCAGGCCACCAGCGTCCAGACCTTGCCCCAGAACCACAGGCCAAGGGGGCGGATGACACGCTCGGATTCGGTGCCGTCTTCGGTGCGATAGGTGATGTCGAGCCTTGTGCGGGCCTCGGTTGCGGCTTCCAATTCGTCCAGGCGGCAGCGCGTGGCGTCGTCCAGCACCGGCATCTGGAAGGCGTGGACCTGCACCGATCCGGCGCGGTCGCGTTCGGCTTCGGGCAGGACGGCGCTGATCTTGACCAGCGCCTCTTCAGCCGCAGCGGCCATCGCGGTGCCGCCCCAGGCGCGGATCAGGCGGGCGCCCGCGACCAGGGCGACGATTTCGTCGCGGTTGAACATCAAGGGCGGCAGGTCGAAGCCTGCGCGCATGATGTAGCCGACGCCCGCTTCGCCCTCGATCGGCACGCCCGATCCGATCAGGTCGGCGATGTCGCGATAGATCGTGCGTTCCGACACTTCGAGCCGTTCGGCAAGTGCGGCAGCCGTGGTCAGCCGACCGCCCCGAAGATGCTGGACGATCTGGAACAGGCGGTCGGCGCGGCGCATGTCTTACCCTTTCGCGGGTTCGAACAGGCCGACGGAATTGCCATCGGGATCGGTGCCGTACTGGAACCGGCCGAAGGGCATCGACACCACCTCGGTCACGATGGTTCCGCCGGCCTTCCAGAAACGGTCGACGGCGGCTTCCAGCGTGTCGGGCACCTGAAGATGCACGGTTGGGCCGGTGCCGGGGGCGGCGGGTTCGCCCGGATAGATATGCCCGGCGGTGCCGGTCGCGGTGTCCTTGACGGGAAACATCGACATGGGGTTCGGTCCGCTTTCGTCCTTGGTCATCGCATAGTCGAAGACCTGCGAATAAAAGGTGATTCCGCGGTCGATGTCACGTACCGGGATTTCGGTCCAGACGACGGCATTGTCAGGGGTGAAGGTCATCAGAGGCATCCTTTGTTGAGTTGATGCCTCTTACTGACACACCCCTCCTGACAGCCTTATGTCAGGAGGTTTCAGTTTTCAGACGGATGCGAGGATTTTGTCTTCGATCAGGTCGCGCAGGTCGCCGAAGTAACCGCCAGAGCGGGCGGGTTGCGTGGGATCCGAGGTTATGGCGACGGTCACGCCCAGATCACGGGACACCGCGATCACCTGTCCGCCGTAGCCGCGTGCAAGGGCGTAGTCCGACCCGGCAGCGCGGCCAAGGAACCAGCCATAGCCATAGGCAAGGCCGGAGTAGGGCGAGCGGGTGCGACGTTCCAGCGAAGCTTCGATCCAGCCGGGGCTGAGGATCGTCTGGCCGTCCAGCGCCCCGCCAAGCCGCACCATTTCGCCGAAACGTGCCATAGCGCGGGGGCTGAGCGCCATTTCGTTGCCACCGAGGTAGAACCCTTGGGGATCGCGCGTCCAGGCCGGGATCTCGATGCTCAGGGGTCGGCCAAGCCAGGCGCGGGCAAGGTCAAGCAGCGACTGGCCTGTCGCCCGCGCAAGGACGGCACCGAGGATATGGGTCGATCCGGTGGAGTAAAGCATCCTGCCACCGGGGCGTGCCACCATCGGGCGGGCCAGCGCATTGGCCACCCAGTTCCCGCTGGACACCCATTCGCCGTAGTTTCCACCCGAGGTGCGTTCCAGTCCGGCGCGGAGCGTGACGAGGTCTTCCAGCGTGATGTCGGCGACGGCGGGGTCGGCACCGGCGGGGATGAGGTTGGGTGCAAGATCGCCGATCCGCGCGGTGATGCCCGGAACCTTGCCATGGTCGATGGCCGCCCCAAGGATCGCGGCGACGATGGTTTTCGAGACCGATTTGACATTCGCGGGGCGGTCCAGCCCGCCGCCGCCGTATGTTTCGGCCAGAAGTTCCTCGCCGTCTTTCATGACGATCAGGCTGTGAAGCCGCCCGAAGGCCTGGGCCTGTTCGGACACCTCGGC
Source organism: Paracoccaceae bacterium (assembly GCA_965228905.1). Taxonomy (GTDB): domain Bacteria; phylum Pseudomonadota; class Alphaproteobacteria; order Rhodobacterales; family Rhodobacteraceae; genus CALKXV01. The sequence continues at coordinate 569,995 of CBDDII010000002.1, forward strand.
CAGACCGGGCCGGGTTTGTGCGTGAAGGATGGCGGGGGCGGCGATGCCTGCGGCAAGGCCCGTTATCACGGTGCGGCGGTCGGTTTTCATGGGGCTGATATGGGGGGCAGGGGCGCGGGAGGTCAATTCCCGCACGGGAACGTGATCGGCGCTCAGGGCAATTCGTCCGAAGGGATAATCGGAAAGAAGGTGCCGGAGGACCACAACCCGAACCAGCCGTCGTGATGCGCCCCGATTTCCACAAGGCGATAGAAACTCTTGCGGTCGATCAGAGCTTCCAGCCGGTCGCGCACCAGGACGTAGGGCGAAGGTTCGCCGGTTTCGGCGTCGCGTTCCACGCGGATCGGGTGATCTGGGCCTGCAGTGGCTTGATCGCCGACGTTGGTTTCAAAGGTCAGAACCTGCGCCTCGCCCTCGCCAGTGGGCGAGAAATCCACGGCGACGAAAGGGGCGTCGTCCACCTTGATGCCGACTTTTTCAACCGGGGTGACAAGGACGTATCGGTCATCGTCCTTGCGAAGAATCGTGGAAAACAGCCGCACAAGCTCGGGCCGGCCAATCGGTGTGCCAAGGTAGAACCACGTGCCGTCGCGGGCGATGCGGATGTCCAGATCGCCGCAATCGGGCGGATTCCATTTGTGAACCGGCGGCAAACCGCCTTTCGATGCGGCGCGCGCGCCGGAAGCAAGGCTTTCTGCCGACGGTTTCACATTGTTTTGACCTGTCTGCCGTTTTGCCATTTGTACCGGACGCAATAGTTCGTTCTTATGGGATCATAGTCTGAACAGGAGCGATTGCCATGTCCGATATGCCCGAGCTTGTGGCCGAGATCGAAGGTCTGGGGGAAAAACTGGCCGAGGCCAAGGCCAGCATCACCAGACGGTTCATCGGCCAGGAGCGGGTTGTCGACCTTGTTCTGTCCTCGATCCTTTGCGGGGGGCATGGGCTTTTGGTCGGGCTGCCGGGGCTGGGTAAGACGCGGCTGGTCGACACGCTTTCGACGGTTCTGGGGCTGGATGGCAAGCGCGTGCAGTTCACGCCGGACCTGATGCCCGCCGACATTCTGGGATCCGAGGTGCTGGAAACCGGGGCGGACGGGGGCCGTGCGTTCAAGTTCATTGAAGGCCCGATCTTTTGTCAGTTGTTGTTGGCGGATGAAATCAACCGTGCCAGCCCCCGGACGCAATCGGCGCTGTTGCAGGCGATGCAGGAAAAGCATGTGACGATTGCCGGGGCCGAGCGGGCCTTGCCCGCCCCGTTCCATGTGCTGGCGACCCAGAACCCGATCGAGCAAGAGGGCACCTATCCCTTGCCCGAAGCGCAGTTGGACCGGTTCATCGTGCAGATCGACGTGCCTTACCCGGATCGCGACACGGAACGCGACATCCTTTTGGCAACGACGGGCGTGGAAGAGGCCCAGTCGGTGCAGGTCTTCACGCCTGAAGAGTTGATCGCCGCGCAGCAGATCGTGCGGCGGATGCCCGTGGGCGAGGGGGTGATGGAACTGATCCTTGATCTTGTCCGCGCCTGTCGTCCCGAAGAGACGGGTGCCCTCGATGTCGTGCGCGAGCATGTGGGTTGGGGGCCGGGGCCGCGTGCGGCGCAGGCGCTGATGTTGACGGTGCGCGCGCGTGCCCTTCTGGAAGGGCGTCTGGCCCCCTCCAGCGAAGATGTCGCGGCATTGGCGACACCGGTTCTGAGCCACCGGATGGCGCTCAGTTTTGCCGCACGGGCGCAGGGCATGGTTCTGGGTGACGTGATCGACGCGGTCAGCCGCGATGTGACGCGGATCGAGGTCGCGGCTTGAGCGAAACGCCTGCCTCCAACTGGCCCATGGGGCTGCGCCGCGATGCCGAGTCGCTTGCGGGCGCCTTGCCGCCTTTGCTGGCGGCAGCGGAGCATCTGGCCTCAAGCGTCATGCTGGGCGAGCATGGGCGCAGGCGCTCGGGGCAGGGGGATGAATTCTGGCAGTACCGCCCCGGCCATGCGGGTGACGAGGCGCGGATGATCGACTGGCGGCGTTCGGCCCGGGCCGAGGATTCGCTTTTCGTGCGTGAAAAGGAATGGCAGGCGGCGCAATCGGTAATGATCTGGCTGGACACCGGGCGGTCGATGGATTTCGCCTCGGCCAAGGGATTGCAGGAAAAGGGCGCTGTCGCGCGGCGGTTGGCGCTGGCGCTGGCGATCCTTTTGATCCGGGGGGGCGAGCGTGTCGGGTTGTCGAACGCGGGCCTGCCGCCGCGCACGGGCAAGGTGCAACTGATGCGGATCACCCAGTCGATGGCTTACGGCGCGGACGAACCGGACTACGCAGCACCCAGGCTGGTCGGCGCGCCGCCGCGGTCGCGGGCGGTTTTCGTGTCGGATTTTCTGGGCGATATCGGCAAGATCCGCAAGGCGCTGACGGGGGCCTCGGACCGGGGCATCGACGGTGTCCTGTTGCAGGTGCTCGACCCTCAGGAAGAGGCCTTTCCCTTCGATGGCCGCACGATTTTCGAATCTGTCGGCGGCACGATCAGCCATGAGACGCTGAAAGCGGGCGATTTGCGCGATCGCTACCTCAACCGCCTGGCCGAGCGGAAGGACGAGTTGAAGGCGCTCGCCCGGGCGACGGGCTGGCAATATCATGTGCATCACACGGATAAACCCGCGACATCTGCCCTGTTGTGGATGTATGGTGCGCTGGAGCGCGTGCATTGAGCCTGGCTGACAGGCAGAAAGGGGATCGCACCTGATGTGGTCGATCGGCCCGATAGGATTTGCATCGCCCTGGCTGTTGCTGGGGCTGATCGCCTTGCCGATCCTTTGGATTTTGCTGCGCGCCGTGCCACCCGCGCCGATCCGACGCATGTTCCCGGCGGTGGCGCTGATGCTGGGGCTGACCGACGATGAAAGCCAGACGGATCGCACGCCCTGGTGGTTGCTGTTGTTGCGCACCCTTGCCATTGCCGCCGCGATCATCGGGTTCGCGGGGCCTGTCCTGAACCCAAAGCCGGAAAACGCGGGGGATGGTCCCCTGCTGGTCCTGATCGACGGAAGCTGGGCCGAAGCGCCCGACTGGAATCGCCGGATCGAACGGATCGACGCGCTTTTGGGCGAAGCGGCGCAGGAAGGGCGGGAAACGGCCGTCGTGTCCCTGACCGATCTGCCAGCCGATGCGGAGCTGCCCTGGCGGGCGGCGGGAAGCTGGGCGGCGCTGCTGCCGGGGTTCCAGCCCATGGCCTGGAGCGTCGACGGCAGCGCGGTGCGCGACTGGGCGGCGGGGCTGGAGGGCAGCTTTGACACCTTCTGGTTCTCGGACGCCGTCGCGCGGCCCTGGCGCGAAGATGTTCTGGCGGATTTGCAGGCACGCGGCGGTGTCACGGTGTTCGAGGCTGCGCGGCCCGTCCTTGGCCTGAAGCCCGCCGTGTTCGAGGATGGCACGATCCGCGTGCCGGTCTTGCGCAGCCGGGGTGGCTCGGACGGCGAGGTCACCGTGTCGGCCCACGGGCTGGACCCGGCGGGCACGCCGCGCCAACTGGCGACGGCGCGAGCGGATTTCCCGGCTGGCGAAGTCACGTCCGACGTTGTGTTGACGCTGCCGGCCGAGATGCGCAACCGTGTTACGCGGTTCGAAATCGAGGGTCTGCGCAGCGCGGGTGCCGTGACCCTGACCGACGACAGTCTGCGCCGCCGCGAGGTGGCGATCATCGCGCCGACCGAAAGCCGCGAGGGATTGCAGCTTTTGTCGCCGACCCATTACCTGGAACAGGCTTTGATCGAGAACGCCGACCTGATCGACGGCGCGGTGACGGATATCGTGCTGGCGAACCCCGATGTCATCATACTGGCCGATGTGGTTTCGCTGGCGGGCAACGATGCCGATGCCCTGGCCGACTGGGTGCGGGGCGGTGGCATGTTGTTGCGCTTTGCCGGGCCGCGATTGGCGGCCTCGGACCTTGGGCGCGATGCCGAAGACACCTTGATGCCGGTCCGTTTGCGCGCCGGGGGGCGCACCGTTGGCGGTGCGATGTCCTGGGGCGAACCGAAGGCGCTGAGGGCATTTTCGCCGGAAAGCCCGTTCTTCGGTCTGGCCATTCCCGAAGACGTGACCGTTTCAAGCCAGGTGATGGCGCAGCCCGACCCGACGCTGGCGGAACGCACCATCGCGACGCTGGCCGACGGCACGCCCCTGGTCACGCGCAAACGGCTGGAACAGGGGCAGGTCGTCCTGTTCCATGTCACGGCCAACGCCGATTGGTCGACGCTGCCGCTGTCGGGGCTGTTCGTGCAGATGCTGGAACGGCTGGCGGTGTCGTCCCGGCTTTCGGCGCTGGAGGCGGAAGATTTGCAAAGCACGATCTGGGCACTGGACCAGGCGCTGACCGGTTTCGGAGAGGTTGTGACGGCCGGAGAACTGCCCGGAGTGGCGGGCGAACGATTGGCGGAAGAAGCGCCGGGGCCGGATCTGCCGCCGGGGCTTTACGTGGGTGAAAAGCGGCGGATCGCCCTCAATGTGTTGGACGCGGAGGCAGAACTGTCCCCCACGGTTTGGCCCGCCGACGTGGCCGTGGAAGGCTTTGCCGTGGCGCGGGAAACGCCGCTGATGGGGCTTTTGCTGTCCTTCGGATTATTGGCGCTGATGGTGGATGTTCTGGCAACGCTCTGGCTGTCGGGCCGGTTGTCGCGCGGGGCTGCGGCGACGGCGGCCGTGGTTCTGGCGTTGGCGCTGGTGCCGCAAGGATCGGTGAATGCGCAAGAGGATCAGGACATCGAGCGTATCCTTGCCGCCGCGACCGAGGTGACGCTGGCCCATGTGATGACGGGCGATGCCCGCGTGGACGAGGTGGCGCATGCAGGCCTCAGGGCGCTGTCCGAGGTCTTGTTCCGCCGCACCTCGATCGAACCGGCCGAACCGGTCGCCGTGAACCTCGAAAGCGACGAGCTTTCGGTCTATCCCTTTCTGTACTGGCCGATCACCGAGGCGCAGCCGCGACCATCCTCCGAGGCCTATGCCCGGCTGAACCGTTACCTGCGCACTGGCGGCATGATCCTGTTTGACACCCGCGATGCGGGCACCTCCGGGTTCACCACAAGCAGCCCGAACGGGCGGAAGTTGCAGCAGCTTGCGCTGCCGCTGGATGTGCCACCACTGGAGCCGATCCCGACCGATCATGTGCTGACGCGCACCTTCTACCTGTTGCAGGATTTCCCCGGCCGATACATCAGCCGCGAGGTCTGGGTCGAGGCTGCTCCGGCGGATGCCGAACAGGCAGAGGGGATGCCGTTTCGCAACCTGAACGACAACGTGACGCCGGTGGTGATCGGCGGCAACGACTGGGCGGCGGCCTGGGCGACCGATGCGCGTGGCCGACCGATGTTCCCCGTGGGCCGGGGCTTTTCCGGCGAACGGCAGCGCGAGATCGCCTATCGGTTCGGCGTGAACCTGATCATGCATGTGCTGACCGGGAATTATAAGTCCGACCAGGTGCATGTGCCGGCCCTTCTGGACAGGTTGGGCCAATGATCGGGGTTTGCGCCATCTTCGATGTCGCCCCGGTGGGGGACGCTGTCCCCCGCTCGCGTTGCTCGCCCCCCCTGGCGTATTTGGAAAGCGATGAAGGTGCCTTTTGATGGATGCCGGTCGCATCATATTCGACCCGCTTTTGCCTTGGGTGGTGCTCTGGATTGCGATGGCACTGGCAGTTGTCTTCGTGGGTGTCGCGCTTTGGCGGGGATTGAAGGGCTGGTGGCTTCGGGCCATGGCGTTGGCGGTGCTGATCCTGGCGGTGGCGAACCCCTCGTTGCAGTTGGAAGACCGCGAGCCGTTGAGCGATATCGTTCTTCTGGTGGTCGACGAAAGCGCCAGCCAGGGGATCGACGTGAGGCCCGAACAGATCGCCAGCGCGGTGGCCGGGGTAGAGGCGCAGATCGCCGGTTTGGCGAATACCGAATTGCGCGTGGTGACCATGGGCGATGCCGATGGCAACCGTGGCACACTGTTGATGCAGGCGCTGTCGGACGCCATGGCCGAGGAACCGCGCGCGCGGCTTGCGGGCGCGATCCTGCTGAGCGATGGCCAGTTGCACGATATCGAGGCGCTGCCCGAGATGCCCGCGCCTTTGCACTTGCTGCTGACCGGCGAGGAAGACGACTGGGACCGGCGGCTTCTGGTTCAAAACGCGCCCGCCTTTGCGATCATCGACGAGCCGGTGACCCTGACCTTGAGGATCGAGGATCAGGGCGCGGTGCCCGCCGATCTGCCTGCGTTGGCCGAGATCGAGATCGCGGTGGACGGGGGCGAGCCGCAGAGCTTTGAGGTGCCGGTCGGTGAGGATCTGGAGCTGCCGGTGACCCTGCGCCATGGGGGGATGAACGTGATCCAGTTCAACCTGCCCGAACAGCCCGGCGAATTGACCACGCGCAACAATGCCGCCGTCGTGCAGATCAACGGGGTGCGCGACCGGCTGCGGGTGCTGCTGGTCTCGGGCGAGCCGCACGCGGGCGAGCGGACCTGGCGCAACCTTCTGAAGTCGGATGCCAGCGTCGACCTTGTGCATTTCACCATCCTGCGTCCGCCCGAGAAACAGGACGGCGTGCCGGTGAACGAGCTTTCGCTGATCGCCTTTCCGACGCGGGAATTGTTCCTCGACAAGATCGACGAATTCGACCTGATCATCTTTGACCGTTACAAGCGGCGCGGCATCCTGCCGTCGATCTATCTTGATAACGTGCGCCAGTATGTCGAAGACGGCGGCGCGGTGCTGGTGGCGGCGGGGCCGGATTATGCCTCGGCGGAGTCCATATATCGCTCGCCCCTGTCCGAGATCCTGCCCGGTGAGCCGACGGGTGTCGTGCGCGAGGAATTGTACCTGCCCGAGGTGTCGGAGCTTGGCCAGCGTCATCCGGTGACCGAAGGCTTCATGCCGGCAGTCACGTCCGATACCGAAGGTGAAGCGCCCTGGGGGCGGTGGCTTCGGCTGGTGGATGTGCGCCCCGGCGACACGGGCGATGCGATTATGACCGGCCTTGATGGTGCACCCCTCTTGATGCTCGACCGGGTGGGCGAGGGGCGCGTGGCGCTTCTGGCCTCCGACCATGCCTGGCTCTGGTCGCGGGGGTTCGAGGGCGGCGGTCCGCAGTTGGAACTTTTGCGTCGTCTGGCCCATTGGATGATGAAGGAACCCGATCTTGAGGAAGAGGCGCTGACCGCCCTTGCCGAGGGGCAGACCATGACGATCACCCGGCGCACGCTTGAAGAAAGCGCCGAGGAGGTCGAGGTGACAGGGCCGGACGGCGTTGTGAGTGTCGTGCCGCTGGAAGAGGTTTCGCCAGGTCGGTTCGCCGCCGAATGGACCGGGGCCGAGATGGGACTTTACCGTCTGAAACAGGGCGATCTGGAAAGCGTGGTGGCGCTTGGTCCGGCGGCACCGAAGGAATTCGAAACGACCATTGCCAGTGATGCGGTTCTTGCGCCCGGCGTCGAGGCCACGCGCGGTGGCGTGCATCCTGTCAGTGCGGGTGTGCCCGACATCCGGCGGGTGCGCGAGGGGCGTGCGGCCACGGGGCGCGGGTGGATCGGGATAACACCGCGCGAGGCGTACCTGACCGCCGACATCCGCGTGTCACCCTTGTTACCGGCCTGGGCGATGCTGGTTCTTGCGTCGCTTTTTGCGGTCGGGGCCTGGCTTTGGGAAGGGCGACGCTGAAAAATCGCGCTTCTTTGGACTTTCTTCAGACCTTCGGGGCTAGGTGTGTGGCCAGAGCACAGAAAGTGCGAGGTCAGAACGCCCATGGCAACCCAAAGCAAACTCGGTGCTGTCGCACCTTATCACCTTCCCGCACCTGCACCGCAGCGGGGGCCGGTGGTTTCGGTTCAGGTCGCCGTCACCCCGCAAAAGAAGTTCACCGAAGACGGCAACATCATCCTTTTGGGGTTTCTCGGCGAAACCGAAGTCGAAGTTGTCTTTAAGCGGGACGAGGCGATTCGCCCGCTTTTGACCCAATTGACCCAATTGTTGAAAACCGCCCGTGCAAGAAGTGCGGCGGCCGACGGGCAAGTGCCAAACGCATCGTCGCTGCGCTGTCCGCTATATGTCGAAGGTGTCTGGCGGGTGCGGCTGGTCTTCGACCAGAACGACATGCCGGTGCGGCGGTATCAGCTACATGCGGCGCGGTGGCGTGTGCGCCGGGCAGATGGGTCGGAACAGATCGGCGGGCAGAAGCGTGAGGCGTGATGGGAACGCCGTTTCCGGTACTTTCGGGGCCTTTGTCAAACTGCGCGGGCGATATAGCCGCGCGAGGTGCGCGACGGTGGCCCCGATGGAAATGCGTATTCCGATTCGAGCGCCCAACCGCTGGCGTCCAGCGCCTCGGCCACCTCTTTCCGGGTATAGGCCCGGTGTCGCCATTGCAGCCAGATGATCGCGTTGCACCAATGGGGCTTGGACACGACAAGCCAGAGCCGGGCGCCCGTTTCGACAAGGTCTCGCATCCGGGCAAGGGCTGGCTGCGGATCGGGCAGGTGCTCGATCACATGTGCGGCGAGCAGGCAATCGAACGGCGATTCGGGGGTGAAACCTTCAAGCGGCACATCGGTCACGACAGCATCGACACCGCGCCGCACCAGGCTGGCATGGGCGCGGGACAGCATCTCGCGCGAGGGGTCGAGTAGGGTTATTTCCTGCTCTGGCCCATGGATCGCGACCCAACCATCGGCAAAGGCCCCGGTGCCGCAGCCGATATCGACAACGCGGTTTCCCGGACTTGCGCGATATGTTTCCGAGGCCAGGAACCCGAGGTAGGCGTCGTGATAGCCCAACAGCCGCATCTTGTCGGCCCAGCCGGGGGCCGCTGCGTCGTATTTGAGATCGAGCGCAGTGGTGGACATGCGCCGAATGTGACAGCCCCGCCCAGCTTTGGAAAGGGGCGTGGGCCTAGTCCGCCTCGGCCATCTCCCACCCCAGTGCCTTGGCCACGGTGAAGATGTCCTTGTCGCCGCGTCCGCACATGTTCATGCAGATGATGTGATCTTTCGGCAGGTCGGGCGCGATCTTGGCAACATGGGCCAGTGCGTGGGAGGGTTCGAGCGCGGGGATGATGCCCTCGGTTTCGCAGGAAAGCTGGAAGGCTTCGAGCGCTTCGACATCCGTGATCGAGACGTATTTCGCGCGCCCGATCTCGTGCAGCCAGGAATGCTCGGGGCCGATGCCGGGGTAATCGAGGCCTGCCGAAATCGAGAAACCTTCGAGGATTTGCCCGTCGTCGTCCTGCAACAGGTATGTGCGGTTGCCGTGCAGCACGCCGGGACGCCCGCCGGTGAGCGAGGCGCAATGCTCCATCTTTTCATTCACACCCTTGCCGCCCGCTTCGACGCCGATGATCTCGACGCTTTTGTCGTCGAGGAAGGGAAAGAACAGCCCCATGGCGTTCGATCCACCCCCGATGGCGGCGATGATCGTGTCGGGCAAACGGCCTTCTGCCTCGTGCATCTGTGCCTTGGCTTCCTTGCCGATGATCGCCTGGAAATCGCGGACCATGGCGGGATAGGGGTGCGGCCCGGCGACCGTGCCGATGCAATAGAAGGTATCGCGCACATTGGTCACCCAGTCGCGCAGGGCGTCGTTCATCGCGTCTTTCAGCGTGCCACGCCCGCTGGTCACCGGCACGACCTCGGCCCCAAGCAGCTTCATGCGGAAGACGTTCGGTTTCTGGCGTTCGACGTCATGTGCGCCCATGTAGACGACGCATTTCAACCCGAATTTCGCACAGACGGTGGCAGTGGCCACGCCATGCTGCCCGGCACCCGTTTCGGCGATGATCCGGGTTTTGCCCATGCGGCGGGCAAGGATGATCTGACCCAGGACGTTGTTGATCTTGTGCGCACCGGTGTGGTTCAGCTCGTCGCGCTTCAGATAGATCTTCGCACCGCCCAGCCGCTCGGTCAGCCGTTCGGCAAAATACAAGGGCGAGGGACGACCGACGTAGTGGGTCCAGAGATCATTCATCTCGGCCCAGAAGGTTTCATCGGTTTTGGCGTTCTCGTACTCGGCTTCAAGGTCAAGGATCAGCGGCATCAGGGTTTCGGACACGAAACGCCCGCCGAAATCGCCGAAACGGCCGTTTTCGTCGGGTCCGGTCATGAAGCTGTTGAAAAGATCGTTGGCCATGTGTGACGCCTCCTGAAGACTTTTTTTGAAGTAGCGTCAGGGTGGGGCGGAGGCAAGCAGACTTCCGGGGCAATTGAGGCGGCGAGAGGCTTCACATCGCCTGCCGTGCAGGGTAAATCAGCGCGAACTTGTGAAAAGAGAGCACCCATGTCGATCGACAAAGAGACTGCCCGCCGGGTGGCAAAACTGGCCCGGATCAAGGTCGAGGAAGAAGACCTGTCTGCGCTTGCAGGGGAATTCAACGCGATCCTCGGGTTTGTCGAGCAGTTGAACGAGGTCGATGTCGAAGGGGTAGAGCCGATGACCAGCGTCACGCCGATGCGGCTGAAGCGGCGCGAAGACGTGGTGACCGACGGCGACCAGCAGGACAAGATCCTGGCCAATGCGCCCGATGCGCGCGAAGGATTTTTCGCGGTGCCGAAGGTAGTGGAGTAGCCGGTTTCCTGAAAAGAAACCGTCAAATCTCTTTTCAAGAGATTTTGGGGAGCAAAGATGAGCGATCTTAACAAGCTGACCATTGCCGAGGCGCGCGACAAGCTGCGCGCGGGCGAGATCACCAGCGTGGAACTGACCGAGGCCTGTTTGCAGGCCACCGAGGCGGCGAAAGCGTTGAACGCGGTGGTGCATTCCACGGCCGATCTGGCCCGCGAGCAGGCGAAAGCAGCGGATGTGCGGATCGCCAAGGGCGATGCGCCGGACTTGTGTGGTATTCCCTTGGGGATCAAGGATTTGTTCTGCACAAAGGGTGTTCCCAGCCAGGCGGCCAGCGGCATTCTGAACGGGTTCAAACCGGAATACGAAAGCACCGTCACGACCCAATTGTTCGAGGCGGGCGCGGTGATGACCGGCAAGCTGAACATGGACGAATTCGCAATGGGTTCGTCGAATGAAACCAGCGTTTACGGCAATGCGGTGAACCCCTGGAACCTGAACGGCACGGAATTGACGCCGGGCGGGTCTTCGGGCGGGTCAGCCAGCGCCGTGGCGGCCGATCTCTGCCTTGCGGCCACCGGAACCGACACGGGCGGTTCGATCCGCCAGCCCGCGGCTTTTGCCGGTATCACGGGCATCAAGCCGACCTATGGCCGCGTCAGCCGATGGGGTATCATCGCCTTCGCCTCGTCGCTGGATCAGGCGGGGCCGATGACGAAATCGGTGCGCGATGCGGCGATCATGTTGGAGGCGATGAGCGGGCACGACCCCAAGGATTCGACCAGTGCGGACATCCCCGTCCCGAATTTCGAGGCCATGCTGACCGGTGACATCAAGGGAAAAACCATCGGGATTCCAAAGGAATACCGGATGGACGGGATGTTGCCCGAGATTGAAACGCTCTGGGCCGAGGGCCGCGCGATGCTGGAAGACGCGGGCGCGAAGACCGTCGACATCTCGCTGCCGCACACGAAATACGCGTTGCCCGCCTATTACGTGGTGGCGCCCGCCGAGGCGTCTTCGAACCTCGCCCGCTACGACGGCGTGCGCTATGGCCACCGCGCCAAGCTGGCGCAGGGCGACGGCATTACCGAGATGTACGAAAAGACCCGCGCCGAAGGTTTCGGCGACGAGGTCAAGCGCCGTGTGATGGTCGGCACCTATGTGCTTTCGGCCGGGTTCTATGACGCCTATTACAACCGCGCACGGCGGGTCAGGGCGCTGATCAAGAAGGATTTTGAGGATGTCTTCAACGATGGCGTCGATGCCATCCTGACACCCGCGACGCCGACGGCGGCCTTCCCCTTGGGCAAAAAGTTCAATGATCCCGTGCAGATGTACCTGAATGACGTCTTCACGGTCACGGTGAACCTTGCCGGTCTGCCGGGGATCGCGGTGCCTGCGGGTCTGGACGGCGATGGCTTGCCGCTTGGCTTGCAATTGATCGGCAAACCCTGGGAAGAGGGCGAATTGCTGAACTTTGCCTATGCCTTGGAAGACCGCGCAGGATTTGTGGCAAAACCCGAGAAATGGTGGTAGTCTTTGGCAAAAGCCAAAGAACAAAGGCAGAGCAGAGATGATGTTCCGTACGGTGGCGGTTGTCGCAATTGGTGCGATGACGGCCTGTTCCAGCCCCATTCCCGACAGCAATCCCAATGCGAACCGTGGCGTCGGTTTCGGCACGCCCGATGATTTTGCCGCACAACGCGCCGCCCGCGACCGGGAGCTTGAAACGGGCACCCCTGCTCTGGACGATCGCGCCATTGCCCAGGAAACCCTGGCCGTTCTGAACACCACGGCGGGCACGACCGGGACGCCCCAAGCGCAACCCGCGCCGGGTCAGCCCCTGGCGGGAACAACGATGCTGGCCGACAACCCTTCGATCTCGGACGAACAGAGCTTTGATGCCGTCAGCGGACGGGAAACCATCGAAAGCGACCGGGATCGGCTGGCACGCCAGCGCGCCGCGCTGGAAGTTGCTTCGCCCGAAGCCATTCCCGACCGTCCTCGCGGCACCGGCCCCAATATCGTGGCCTATGCCTTGTCGACGTCGAATGCGGTCGGGCAGGGGGTTTACACCCGGTCGGGTCGTTTCAACGAGGATCGCTATCGCCGGGCCTGCGCCAAGTACGGCTCAAGCGATCAGGCGCAGGCGGCATTCCTTGAAAAGGGCGGGCCGAACAACGACCGCGAGGGGCTTGACCCGGACGGTGACGGTTTCGCCTGCAGGTGGGACCCGACACCCTTCCGCAATGCGCGGAACGGGGGATAGGCATGGAGATCATCGACCGCCCCTCTCCCAATTTTGACGAGCGGCCGGTCGGTGCGACTGTCGAACTTGTCGTGCTGCATTACACCGCGATGGCCGGTTGCGAAGAAGCCGCAGAGCGGCTTTGCGACCCTGAATGCGAGGTTTCGGCGCATTACCTGATTGCCCGTGACGGCACGCTTTATCGCCTGGTCGACGAAGGCAAACGGGCCTGGCACGCAGGCGCCGGGGCCTGGGCTGGGCGTGATGGTGTGAATGCGCGCTCCATCGGGATCGAGTTGGACAATGACGGTGCCTCGCCCTTTGAAGAGCCTTTGATGACCACGCTCGAAGCGCTTTTGTCCGACATCCTCGAACGGCACGAGTTGCCGGAAAAGGCCGTGATCGGCCATTCCGACATGGCCCCGGACCGCAAACAGGATCCGGGACGGCGGTTCGATTGGCAACGCCTGGTCGAGGCAGGGCTTTCGATCTGGCCCGATCCGGCCATTCCCACGGATTTCCTGAGCGATGCCGCCCGGTTCGGCTATCCAATTGAGGTCGGAGAGGCGCTGGTTCTGGAGGCTTTCCGCCAAAGGTTCCGCCCCGATGCAACCGGCCCCCTGTCGGCTGCGGACGAGGCCATGATGGCCGGACTTGCACGGCAACACCCTGCGGATGTTACCGAAAGTACGGCCAGACGCATCGCATCGCGCCCGCTGCACTCGCTCTGAATCACCGGCCTTGCCCGAACGCGCGAAAATAAACTACTATACTAGTATGACCGAATAAATTTTACCTTTGCACGACTTTCCATTGCAGCCTGCGAGTAGGGAACGACAGATGCAGAAGGAAATCGAAGCCTTTGAGGCGCGTTTTTGGGATCTCATGATTTCTGGTGATGTACCGGGATTGAAGGAGATGTTTCACCTTCCCGTGGCGATTTACACCAAGGACGGTATCAAAGTTGATGTCACTTCCGAAGAGCTTGAGCGTGGGGTGTCGGAAGTGATGGCGGCCGTTCGGCGTTTCAGTGTCGTCGAAGCGCGGGAGAAGATAACCCTTTTGCCGGAGCAGGAGAACTTGGAAACGATCTCGTACGATGTCGATATCCGGTTCTTTGACAGCGCGGGAAACATGGTGCGCGAAGCGAAGTGCCGGCGTTTTCTCGAAACCAGGGAGTCCCGGTTGGCAATCTCGATGGTGGACATCATAGAGTCCGCATTTATTGGGGTTCATGACGCCAAGGAACACTTTCGTCCGATTTGAGACCCCGGAAAACTTGGACTTTACCGATGGGTTCCCATTGGCTATTGCAAGCGCTGCGGATGGCCGGATGACCGCGTGTTAGGCGAGGAAAGTCCGGACTCCACGAAGCGGCGGTGCCGGGTAACGCCCGGCCGGGGTAACCCGAGGGATCAGCGCCACAGAGAACAGACCGCCCCTTCGGGGGTAAGGGTGAAACGGTGCGGTAAGAGCGCACCGCGGGACGGGCAACCGGACCGGCAAGGCAAGCCCCACCGGGAGCAATGCCGAATAGGGGTCTCATTCGCGGGCAGCTTCGGCCCCGAGACCCGGGTTGGCAGCTAGACCCTGTTGGCAACGGCAGGGCCAGATGAATGGTCGTCAGACCCCGGATCAAGGTCCGGGGCGAACAGAATCCGGCTTACAGGCCATCCGCAACTTTCAACGTCTTTGTTTTCGTGCCAATCTTGCAATCGAGGGTCCAAAACGACCCTGAAGTTATTGCTTGAAGGAGATTGCCATGAGTTTCGTCAAGACGCTTGCCACCCTTGCCATGGGTTTCGCGGCTGCCAAGGGCCACTCGAAATACAAGGAAATGGGCGGAATGGATGGCGTGAAGGACGCCATGCGGGGCAATCCCCAGGTCGCACAGATGAGCGATCAGGCCTTCGACATGATGGAAAAGATGGGCCTGCCGACGGATCAGTTGAAATCCATGCGGGACAATTTCCTGGGCCAGATGCCGGGTGCGGATGCGAATGCCATGGCCGGTGTCAGCGGGTTGATGGCGGCCCTTGGTGGCGGCATGGCAGGCGGGGCCGAACAGACGTCATCCATGATCGACGCCATGACGGGCACCACGGTTGCCACCGACACGATGGAGGAGAACGCCAAGCTGATGATCCGCGCCATGATCCAGGCCGCCCGCGCCGATGGTGAGATCGACGCCGAGGAACGTGCGAAAATCTTCGATCAGCTTGGCGATCTGGACAAGGCGGAGCGCGCCTTTATCGAAGCGGAAATGGACGCGCCGTTGGATGCGATGGCCCTTGCCCGCGACACCTCGCAGCAATTGGCGGCCCAGGTCTATGCCACCGCATTGATGACCGTGCGCGTCGACAGCCTGTCCGAAGCCAACTATCTGAATGATCTGGCAAAGGGACTTGGGCTGTCCGATGAAACCAAGGCCCGCATTCACGGGGCCATGGGGATCAGTTAACCGCCATTTCACCCTTGACAGGCAGGGCCAAGCCTTTAGAAGGCGAGCTTCAGGATTTTCGGGTCGGGCCTTTTGGCTTCGGCCAAGCAGGAGACGACCCATGGCGAAACCGACGACGATCAAAATTCGTCTGAACTCGACCGCGGACACGGGCCACTTTTACGTGACGAAAAAGAACGCCCGCACGATGACCGAGAAGATGAGCGTGCGTAAGTACGATCCGGTTGCCCGCAAGCACGTCGAGTACAAGGAAGGCAAGATCAAGTAATCTGCCTGCCTCTACGGAACAGGGCCGCGCGGTTTGCGCGGCCTTTTTCGTTCACGCATAGGGATTCGAGGCAGGATTGCCCTGAAGATCGGTCCATTCGCCCTTTCCACCCCCGCGATGGAGGATGCGTTCATGGTCGGGATAGGTGACCACGTCCGTTTCCGCCCGCGTTCCCACAACAAGCAGTGTTGCGGGGCCGTCGCTCTGATTTTCAAAGGTATGCCCCACGGGATCACCGGCGCGGAAGGCCGCCACATCGCCTGACCCAAGCTCGCTGGATGTGCCGCCCTCGTGGAGCGTGATCGTGCCGTCGAGGACGTAGACAAGCTCGTCTTCGTTGGCGTGCCAGTGCTTGATCGAAGACCATGCGCCGGGGTCGAGGATTTCAAGCACGACGCCGAACTGGCTCAACTGGCCAAGATCACCAAGTGCGGCGACCTTGGCCTTGCCGAATTTGCTGTCGAATTGCTGAAAGTCGATGCTGTCTTTGCGAAATAGGGGCATTGATCGGATTTCCGTGTTTCTGGCTTTTGTGCTGAGCGTCGGGTCTGGAACGCCAGTTCAGTGTAGCACAAGTCGGAATTTCCAAAGAGGCTGGCAATTCCCGGATTGCCACTCGAAGACAGCCCAATAGGATTGGCCCATGGGAAAAACACTGACAGTCCGGCAGGCCAAGGCAGGCGACCTGGCCGAGATTGATGCCTTGCTGGGACGAAGTTATCCCGCTTTGCTCAAGGATCACTATCCGCCATCGCTTCTTGTGACCGCGATTCCGCTGATCTCGAAGGCGCAACCCAAGTTGTTGGCGTCGGGCACTTATTTCGTGGTCGAGGACGAAACGGGCGCTCTTGTCGGCGCAGGGGGCTGGACGGCGGTTGCTCCCGGCACGGGTGAAATTCTTGACGCCAGGACGGGCCATATCCGGCATGTCGTGACCGATCATCGGGCGGTACGGCGCGGTGTCGGCAAGGTGCTGATGGCGCATGTTTTCGACACGGCCAAGGCGGCGGGCATGACACAGCTCGACTGTTTTTCGACACTGATGGCGGTGCCCTTCTACGCGGCCTGCGGGTTTGTCGAGGTCGGGCCTGTTTCGTTGAGCTTGCGCCCCGGAATAGATTTCCCGGCGATCCTGATGCGCCGCGCACTCTGAAGTCTTGCGTCCGATCAAAGGGATGCAGGGCAAAAGTTCTAACAAAGTCTAGCTAAACGGAATCGGGAATTTAAGACTGCGTTAACGCGTGGCGCCTCACCCTTGTCGCATCACGAAGTGTAAGAGGTTCCCGATGTCTGCTGCCCTGGCCGAAGCCCTGCCGAACCCGGATGGCCCGTACAACCACTTTGGGCGGAAGGTTCTGATTCTGGATGATTGCACCTTTGATCGGTTGCGAATGCGCCGCCTGATCGAAGAGGCCGGGTTGTCTTTCGACGTGGTCGAAGCGGAAACGCTTGACGCGATGGAAGCCGCCTTGCGTGCGCAGGACTTTGATCTGGTGTTGATCGACTTTTACCTGACCGGGGCGACCGGGTTCGAAGCGCTTGAAATCCTTCAGTCCTTTGGTGGCAAGATGCCGGTGCCAATCATGATCACCGGGGACGAGCAGACCGAGATCGCGGTTCAGGCCATGAAGCGGGGATGCGTCGACTACCTGCCCAAAAGCGGTTTGTCGCCGTCACGGTTGAAAGAGGCTATTCAGGAGGCGCATCTGGGGCTTGCTGAGAACCCTTGTCAAACAAGGCCAAAGTTGAACCAGACGCTTAAGCTGGTGTCCAGCACGTCCGCAACGGTGCGCCCGCAGTTGGCCGGGATGGTTCGCGAATTACGTGCGCTGAAAGCGGATCTGTCCGATCAGACGGGCCGACAACCCGCCCGGCGCGAGGATGCGGAGCGGCGCTACGGCGAACGTTGGGGCAAGCTCTGGAACGCGGATACCGATCGGGAAGGGCCGCACCAGTAACAAAAAGCCCGCCGGTCGTGACGACGGCGGGCTATTGGACAGGTCGTCCCTTGATCAGAGCAGGTCTTGCGCCACTTTAGCCACGTTGTCGGCGGTGATGCCAAAGTGCTTGTAAAGATCGCCAGCAGGGGCGGATGCACCAAAGCTGTCCATCCCGACAAAGGCGGCCTTGCCCGCGCGTCCGCGCTCATCCAGCAGCCAGCGATCCCAGCCTTGCCTCACGCCTGCTTCGACGGCGACACGAACAGCCCCGGCCGGCAGGACCTTGCGACGGTACTTTTCATCCTGCTGGGCAAAAAGTTCGGCACAGGGCATGGACACCACGCGCGTGCCAACGCCTGCGGCTTCGAGGATCGCGCGGGCCTCCATCGCGACCGAGACTTCCGAACCGGTTGCCATCAGGATCACCTGGCGACGTCCTGCTTCGGCATCGGCCAGAACATAGGCACCTTGGGCAGACAGGTTCTTGGTCTTGTGCGCTGTCCGTACTGTCGGCAGGCCCTGGCGTGACAGTGCCAGCACCGAAGGCGTGCTTTCCGATCCGAAAGCCAGTTCCCAGGCCTCGGCGGTTTCGACCACATCGGCAGGGCGGAACACGTTGATGTTCGGCGTCGCACGCAGGATCGCAAGGTGTTCTACCGGCTGGTGGGTGGGGCCATCTTCGCCCAGACCGATCGAATCGTGGGTCATGACATAGGTCACCGGCACGCCCATCAGCGCCGACAGCCGCATCGCACCCCGCGCATAATCGGTGAAGCACATGAACGTGCCGCCGTAAGGTTTCACACCGCCGTGCAGCGCCATCCCGTTCATCGCCGCCGCCATGCCGTGTTCGCGGATGCCGTAATGGATGTAACGGCCCTTGCGGTTGCCGGGATCGAAGATGCCCAGATCAGGCGTCAGCGTGTTGTTCGAACCGGTCAGGTCGGCAGAGCCGCCAAGGGTCTCGCCCATCACCGGGTTCAGGGCGGCCAGCGCCATTTCCGAGGCTTTGCGCGTGGCAACTTTTGGCTGTTCCTCGCTCACCTGTTTCTTGAAGGCGCGGATGGTCGAAGCAAGCCGCTTGTGCGCGGTGCCTTCCATCACGCGGGTGAACTCACCCTGGCGCGAGGCGGACAGGTTTTCAAAGCGTTCGTTCCACGCCGCGCGTTCTTCGCCACCGCGACTGCCGGTGGCCCGCCAGGCGTTCAGGATGTCGGCGGGGATTTCAAACGGCGCGGCGGTCCAGCCATAGACGGCGCGGGTTTTTTCGATTTCTTCGGGACCAAGCGGCGAACCATGGGCCTTGGCCGTGTCCTGCTTGCCCGAGCCAAATCCGATATGCGTCTTGCAGGCAATCATCGAGGGTTTCTTCGATACGCGGGCCTGCGAAATGGCGCGGTCGATATCCTCGGGATCGTGGCCGTCACATTCCAGCACCTGCCAGCCCGAAGCCTGGAAACGTTTCTTTTGATCGGTGATGTCCGAAAGCGAAATTTCGCCGTCAATCGAGATGTTGTTGTCGTCCCAAAGCACGATCAGTTTCGACAGTTTCTGCATCCCGGCAAGGCCGATGGCCTCCTGGCTGATGCCCTCCATCAAGCAGCCGTCCCCGGCGATGACATAGGTGTGGTGATCGACGACCTTCTTGCCAAAGCGGGCGCGCAGCGATTCCTCGGCAATGGCAAATCCGACGGCATTGGCGATCCCCTGGCCAAGCGGGCCGGTGGTGGTTTCGATGCCCTTGGCGTGGCCGTACTCCGGGTGACCGGCTGTTTTCGAGCCAAGCTGACGGAAGTTCTTGATCTGATCCATCGTCATGTCTTCGTAACCGGTCAAGTGCAGCAGCGCGTAAAGCAGCATGGAGCCGTGACCGGCGGACAGGACGAAACGGTCGCGGTCTGCCCAGTCGGGGGCCGAGGCGTCGAATTTCAGGTGTTTTTCAAACAGGACCGTCGCAACATCCGCCATGCCCATGGGCATACCGGGGTGACCCGAGTTGGCAGCCTGCACGGCGTCCATGGCAAGGACGCGGATCGCGTTGGCGCGTGCGAAATGATCCGGGTGAAGCTCTTTCAAAGTGGCGATGTCCATAGCGTCTGTCCCCCTGCCTGGCGCGACCGTTTGCCGGTTCTTAGCACCCCCTTCCCCGAGCGCAAGACGGCTGGCCGACATGCGACGTTGAAAGGGGTCGAAACGCGGGGTGCATCCGTTATGCTTCTGGTAATCATGAGGGGCCGGACAGCGATTCGTCGTTTTGAAACGGTTTCCGCCGCAGCTAGGGACGATAATGAGCGAAATAGCAGACTATGAACGGCGCATAACCGCCGCACTCGACCGGGCGCAGCAGGCTTTGGAGCAGTTGAGCGCGGGCGAGAGCGGGGACACCGCCGCCCTGACGGCCGAATTGGAGGCCGAGCGCGTCGCCAACCAGCAGTTGGAAGAGCGGGTGCGCGCGATCAAGGAAAAACAGGAAACCACGGTCGCGGGGCTGGAAGCCGAGGTCGCGCGGTTGAAAGAGGCGCTGAAGACGCGGGATTCCGAGGTGCAGTCGATGCGCCAGGTGAACGAGGCATTGCGCGGCTCGAACGAGACCCTGCGCAAGGCCAATGCCAAAGGGGTGGCGGAACCCGATCTTGTGAACGCGGCGATGGTGACGGAACTGGAGAGCCTGCGGACTGCGCGCGAGGCTGACCGCGCCGAGATCGAATCGATCCTTGCAACCCTCGAGCCCGTGTTGAAGGAGGCCTGAAATGCCCGAAGTACCCATTCAGATCGGCGGCCGGACCTTCAACGTGGCCTGCCAGGAAGGCGAAGAGCATTTCCTGCATTCCGCCGCGAGCCTGTTGGACAACGAGGCCAAGGCGCTGATGGACCAGATCGGTCGTCTGCCGGAATCGCGGATGTTGCTGATGGCCGGGCTGATGCTGGCGGACAAACACGCGGGCACCGAAGACCAGATGAAGCAGATGGAAGACAAGGTCGCCCAGCAGGAAGCCTGGATCGAAGAGTTGCAAAGCCGCCCCGCGCCGGAACCCGAACGCATGGAAGTCGCGGTAATCCCCGATCACGTAAGCGAAAGCCTTGCCGAACTGGCTGCCCGCGCCGAGGCCATCGCCGAAGCCGCCGAAGAGAAGCTGGCGGCGGCGGGTTAGAGCGATAGCGAGGAAATCGGAAACGATTTCCGGCTCGGACATCGCGGCAAATCAATGAGGCTCTGGACTGTCCCGGACTTGATCCGGGACCTCCTCGCTTGACGGCGGGGCCCCGGATCAAGTCCGGGGCGAGGCGTCTTCATGAATACCGGCAAGGATTTGCCCGGCGTCAGGCGTTGTGTTCGCGGATCTGGTCTGCGGCGTCCTTGTTAAACGCGACGCCCTTGTCTTCGAACAGGGTGTCCAGCTCGCCCGACAGGGTCATCTCGGTGACGATGTCGCAGCCGCCGATGAACTCGCCCTTCACGTAAAGCTGGGGGATCGTCGGCCAGTCGGAAAAGTCCTTGATGCCCTGGCGGATTTCGTCGTCGCTCAGAACGTTCACGTCCTGATAGTCGACGCCCATGAAATTCAGGACACCAGCCACGCGCGAGGAGAACCCGCATTGCGGCATTTCCTTGGTGCCTTTCATGAAAAGCACCACGTCATTGGCATCGACGGTTTCCTTGATTTGGGTTTCAGCGGTCATCTGTTTTCTCTTTTCCACTTTCTGAAGCGAAGCTTTCGTTCAACGCGCCAATATCTTGGTCCGTATCTGATCAGCCTCGGAAACTCGCAGAATAGGATGCCTATCGCGTATCCAATGTTCAATAGCCCAATCAAGATGTTCCATGCGACACCTGCCAAGAGCCCGATTGCATCCATCTATTCAGGCGCGCGCGTGGTCAGTGCCAGCGCGTGCAATTCGCCGTCCGGGCCGTCCATCTTGCCTTTCAGGGCGGCATAGACGGCGCGTTGTTGCTGGACGCGGTTCATGCCGCGAAAGCTTTCGTCGATGACCATGGCGGACATATGCACGCCGTCATCGCCGCCGACCTGGATCGTGGCGTTCGGAAAGGTCTCGCGCAGAAGCGTTTCGATATCGTGGGCCTGCATCGGCATGGGCAAACTCGCGTCGTGATTTCAGGTGAAAAGGTAAGCCAGCGCGGGGCGGTCTTCAAGCCAAGGTGGAAAGAGCCTTGCCCGTCTCTTCGAAAAAACGCGCGACCTGAAGGCCATCGACAAGGGCATGATGGACCTGAATCGTCATGGCCATGTCGAAACCGTCGCCCTTCGGGACGATCTTGCCCCAGGAAATGCGCGGAATGCAGTCATCCGCATGGGGCAGGGCGTTGTCGAGCGCGGTGTAATCCAGCCAGGGCAAGCAGGAGAGATAGGCCACATCCTCGATCGTGCCGTCATTGGCATTGAGCGGCACGCCCGCGCGAACCTCGGCGATCTTGTCGCGTGCGTGGGTGTCGAAATGATCCCGCGCCGGGTTCCACGCCATGTAGGTGTAACGGAAATCGCCGTTGTCGAGGGGAATGGTCGGCGACAGCAGCAGGCGCGAATATTGCGTCACGCTGTCGCCACGGAACCGCATGCAAAGCTCGGGCACGGCATGAAGACCCGCCCCGATGGACCAAAGCGTATGACGGAACGGCGACAGGTTGTCGGCCTTGCGCCGCGCCATCAGTTCGGTCACGTCCATCCGTACGGTGGTTGCGTAATGGGGCCGGTCGTAGGTGCGGAAAAAGCGGAATTGTTCCGCGCGGTCCCAGGTGTCCAGTTCGACCGGGGTGCCTGTCATCCGATGGCCTCGGCAAAGGCTGTGCGGAAGACGCCGGAAAGGTTGTCGAGCGGAGCGGAGGAGGCACCGAATGTGACCGCGTCACCGCCAAAGCGGCCGACCTGGGCAATCAGAACGCCCGCCTGTCCGGCGGCAACGAAAAGTGCCTCGGCGGCGTCGAAGGAACAGGCGACGAGGTAACGCGCCTGATCCTCGCCGAAAAGCTGGGCGGTGTCGGACGCCTCAAGCGCGACACCGATCCCGGCGGCGTCGGCCATTTCAAAGGCGGCAAGGGCAAGGCCACCGTCAGAAAGATCGCTTGCGGCATTGATGCAATGGGCCTGGGTGCGCAGGAACTCGCCATTCCGGCGTTCGGCCTCCAGATCGACACCCGGCGCATCGCCGTCGCGGCGGTCGAAGGCTTCCAGTAGCAGGGCGGATTGGCCAAGGTGACCGGCGGTTTCGCCGATCAGAAGGGCATAATCTCCCTCCTGCGCCAGACCGGCGATCATATCCTCGGCCCTGTCGATCAGCCCGACCGCGCCGATGGTGGGCGTGGGCAGGATCGGTTGGCCGTCGGTTTCGTTGTAAAGCGACACGTTGCCGGAAACGATCGGCATGTCCAGCGCCGAACAGGCGGCGCCGATACCCTTGATCGCGCCCACGAACTGGCCCATGATTTCGGGCTTTTCGGGGTTGCCGAAATTCAGATTGTCTGTTGTTGCCAAGGGTTTGGCTCCGGCGGCGGTCAAGTTGCGATAGGCCTCGGCGACCGCCTGCTTGCCGCCCTCGAATGGGTTCGCGGCGACATAGCGCGGGGTGACGTCCGATGTGAAGGCCAGCACCTTGTCGCTGCCGTGAACACGTACCAACCCGGCACCGATGCCGGGGGCACGCACGGTGTCGGCCATGACCTGGCTGTCGTATTGTTCCCAGACCCAGTGCTTGCGGGCATAGTTGGGCGAACCGATCAGCGTGCGCAGCCCCTCGATCGGGTCGATCTCGGGTGCGTTTTCCAGCGGCGCGGCGGCAGGTGTTTCGACCCAGGGCCGGTCGTATTCGGGCGCGGTGGACGACAGTTTCGAAAGCGGCAGGTCGGCCATCGTCTGGTTGCCGTGGATCACAAGAAACCGGTCTTCTGCCAGGGTTTCGCCGACGATCGCAAAATCCAGATCCCACTTGTCAAAGATCGCCTTGGCCTCGGCCTCTTTCTCGGGGCGCAGGACCATCAACATGCGCTCCTGGCTTTCCGAAAGCATCATCTCGTAGGCGGTCATGTTCTCTTCGCGCTGCGGCACGGCGTCGAGGTTCAACTGCACGCCCAGCCCGCCCTTGTCGCCCATTTCGACGGCAGAGCAGGTCAGGCCCGCCGCCCCCATATCCTGGATCGAGATGACGGCGCCGGTCTTCATCAGTTCCAGACAGGCTTCCAGCAGACGCTTTTCGGTGAACGGATCGCCCACCTGAACCGTGGGGCGTTTTTCTTCGATGGTGTCATCGAATTCGGCACTTGCCATCGTGGCCCCGCCGACGCCGTCGCGGCCTGTCTTGGCCCCAAGATAGACGACAGGCATTCCCACGCCCGAAGCCGCCGAATAGAAGATCTTGTCGCTGTCGATCAGACCGGCGGCAAATGCGTTCACAAGGCAATTGCCGTTGTAAGCCGCGTCAAAACGCACCTCGCCCCCGATGGTCGGCACGCCAAAAGCGTTGCCATAGCCGCCGATGCCTTCGACCACGCCTGCAACTAGCCGCTTGGTCTTTGGATGATCGACCTCGCCAAAAGACAGGGCGTTCATCGCGGCAATGGGCCTTGCCCCCATGGTGAAGACGTCGCGCAGGATGCCGCCAACGCCGGTTGCGGCCCCCTGGTAGGGCTCGATGTAGGACGGGTGATT
Organism: Paracoccaceae bacterium; assembly: GCA_965228905.1. Taxonomy (GTDB): domain Bacteria; phylum Pseudomonadota; class Alphaproteobacteria; order Rhodobacterales; family Rhodobacteraceae; genus CALKXV01. Next base: position 594,154 of record CBDDII010000002.1, read on the forward strand.
GTGGCTTTCCATCTTGAAGACAACGGCCTGCCCATCGCCGATATCGACGATACCGGCGTTCTCGCCGGGCCCGCAGATCACCTGCGGGCCTTCGGTCGGCAGGGTGCGCAGCCATTTCTTGGACGACTTGTAGGAACAATGTTCGTTCCACATGGCCGAAAAGATGCCGAACTCGGTGAAGGTCGGTTCGCGCCCGAGGATGTTCAGGACTTCCTGATACTCATCCGGCGTAAATCCGTGGGCAGCGATCAGGTCTTCGGTAATTTCTGGCTCTGACATCAAGTCCCCCGTCTCTGCCGGTTTCTTAAAAGGTTGCGGCGAGGGGGGAAAGGGGCATTCAGGCGGATCGGCGCGGCAGTTTGCCCGTGGGAGGGCAACTCGATCAATCCTCGGCGGATTCGTCGCCGGATTGGGCGCGGGATTGAAGCGCGCGCAGCGTGTCCATTGCCGCGTCGGCCTGCCTTGCGGGCACGAAGATATGATCGTGCTGGCTGGCGGCCACGACATTGGCGGGGATCTTTTCCCGCGCCAGCCCCGAGGCCACAGCGGCCGTCAGCCCGACGCCGGTGATCGACGAAAACACCATCAGGGTGATCTGGCGCATCGGTGTATCGTAAGACAGGCCGATCCGGTCGGCTTCGCCCTTTGGCAGGATCAGCGAAAGGCCCTCGTCCTCGGCGAAACTGCCCAGGGCGACGGACATCGCGGACTTGGCATCATCATTGTTCAGAACCGAACAGAACACGAAAAGACCCGGTTGAAGCACCGGGGTCATGTTCGCGATCATCTTGCGGGTTCCCTTGACCGGGCGCGTGCCGCTTTCCATTGCTTTCTCCTGCCGACACAGCACAGTTTGGCTGTTTGCAAGAGATTGGCAAGACCGGGAAGGCGTCCCAAATAAAACGACGGCCCGCACGAATGCAGGCCGTCAAGAAACAAATACGCGGTGTGTCACAAAACTCGTTACCCACCCAGTCACTCATCACCCTTTGAATGTGCACCAAATGTGCAGATTTTGTCAAGAACACATCAAGAATGTGGCCAAACTTTGTTAATCATCGTTGAAATATAAGGAAATTATCGCCCGAATTCACTGCGCACAAAACAACCTGAGCGAGAACCTGCGGGAAATCTGCACATTCTGCACGTGCAAACAGGGCGGGTGGATTCGGTTTTACTGGACACCAAGCGGACATTCACGCAGTCGTTTGAAGGGGAACTGACTTCAGATCGAAGCCGAAATCCTGTCGGAAACCGGAAAACCCCCTGGGCGTCACAAGGATTTCAGGTTTCCCGCGGAAACTGCGCACCCAATCGCGTGCGATCAGCGCGTCCAGAAGGGCCGAGCCAAGGGCGCCACCAAGGTGCGGGCGCTCTTCGGTCCAGTCAAGGCAAAGCCGAACTGTCATGCGAGGGCTGTCGTCAAGCGCCTCGGTGTCGATGTCGAACCGTCTGGCCCAGGTCTTGCCCCGATCTGACAATGCCGGACCGGCACGGGTATGCGTCAGAATACCTTCGGCAAACATTGCGTCTGTCAGGCCGCAGCCCAGTTTTCCGGCGATGTGGTGATAACACAGGCGCGAATGGACAAGGCTTTTATCAAGGCGCGGAACGTTTACATGCGCGTCGGACTGCTTTTTGGCCATTGCTTCGACCCCGTCGAGCAGGGCGCAGGATTCATCGTCGGCCATCGTGTAAAGCCGCTTTCGCCCCAGTTTCTGCTGAACGATCAGCCGGGCAGCCATCATCTTTGACAGATGTTCGCTGGCGGTGCTGGGCGCGACGTTGCCCACCTTGGCCAGTTCGCCCGCCGTCAACGCGCCCTCCAGCCTCAGCGCCATCAGCATGTTGACACGCACCGGGTCACCGATGGCCGAGGCGATGGACGCCATATGCGCCGAACTGAACATATTTCGGTGTATACCGAAACAATGAGGTGAAGGAAAGGCTATTCCAGGGTCACTGACGAAAGGACCAGCGATGACCCTGCACGACACGGAGTTGCGTTACTCCCACCCCGAATTGTTCCGAAACGCCGAAGTTGCCGAGGAACTGGCGAGACACCGGCTGGCCGCCCGAAACGGTCTGCCGCTGCTGCCGTTTCTTTCAAGGCTCTTTCAGAAAGTGAGGGGCAGGCTCAATGCGCGACCGACCAATTCTCGCCCTGACCCGCATCGACAACAAGCGGGACGTCAAGTTTGACCGCGGGCAGCGAGGCCTTCTCCATCACCTCGCGCGCCGTGCCGATCAGGTCGTCCACCGCCGCGTTTTCCACTTCGAACAGCAATTCGTCATGCACCTGCAACAACATCTTCGCAGGCAGTTTGGCGATAGCCTCGGGCATACGGATCATGGCGCGACGGATCACATCCGCCGCCGTGCCCTGGATCGGCGCGTTGATCGCCGCACGCTTGGCGAACCCGGCGTGCGGGCCACGGTTGTTGATCTCGGGCGTGTGGATCTTGCGGCCGAACAGGGTTTCCACATGCCCGTGTTCTTTTGCAAAGGCGACAGTGTCGTCCATGTAAGTGCGGATGCCCGGGAACCGCTCAAAGTACCGGTCGATAAACCCCTGGGCCTCGGCGCGGGGAATGCGCAGGTTGCGGGCAAGGCCGAACCCCGAAATGCCATAGATCACCCCGAAGTTGATCGCCTTGGCCTGTCGGCGCACATCGGGTGTCATCTCGTCCAGCGGCACGTTGAACATCTCGGATGCGGTGGCGGCGTGGATGTCCTGGCCGTCGCGAAAGGCTTCCTTCAGGGCTTCGATGTCGGCGATATGGGCGAGGATGCGCAACTCGATCTGCGAATAATCAAGACTGACCAGCCTGTGGCCCGAGGTGGCGACAAAGGCCTCGCGAATGCGGCGGCCTTCCTCGGTGCGCACCGGGATGTTCTGCAGGTTTGGGTCGGTCGAGGCCAATCGCCCCGTGTTGGCACCCGCGATGGAATAAGAGGTATGCACCCGGCCCGTGTCGGGGTTGATGTGATCCTGCAAGGCATCGGTATAGGTGGACTTCAGCTTCGACAACTGCCGCCAGTCGAGAATACGACGCGGCAGGTCATGGATCGTCGCCATGTCCTCCAGCACATCGGCCCCGGTGGAATAGGCCCCGGTCTTGCCCTTTTTGGGTTCCTTGCCGTCGGGCAGGCTCAGGCCCATTTCGTCAAACATGATCTCGCCCAACTGCTTGGGCGAGCCGACGTTGAACTTGCGCCCGGCCAACTCGTGGATCTCGTCCTCCAGCCCCGCCATCTTCTGGGCAAAGGCGTTGGACATGCGCGACAGCGTATCGCGATCCACCTTGATCCCCGCCATTTCCATCGCGGCCAGAACCGGCACCAGCGGCCGTTCCAGTGTCTCGTAAACCGTGGTGACCTTGTTTTTGTGCAACTCCGGCTTGAAAGTCTTCCACAGGCGCAGGGTGATGTCCGCATCCTCGGCGGCGTATTTCACCGCATCGTCCACCGGTACCCGATCAAAGGTGATCTGGGATTTTCCGGTGCCCAGAAGCGATTTGATTTCTATGGGATGGTGGCCAAGGTATCGCTCCGACAACAGGTCCATCCCGTGGTTGTGAATCCCGGCATTCATCGCGTAGGACATCAAAAGCGTGTCGTCGATCGGGGCGACATCGACGCCGTAGCGGGCAAAGATCTTGGCGTCGTACTTCATGTTCTGGCCGATCTTGATGACACTCGCATCTTCCAGAAGCGGCTTCAAAAGCGCGATGGCCTGATCCAGCGGCATCTGCCCCTCGACAAGATCGTCGCTGCCGAACAGGTCGTCCGATCCCGTCGCCTTGTGGGTCAGCGGGATATAGGCGGCCTCGCCCGCGACGCAGCACAGCGACACGCCAACAAGGTCGGCCACCATCTCGTCCAGCCCGGTGGTTTCCGTGTCGACGGCCACATGGCCCAGGGCGCAGGCCTTGGCGATCCAGCTTTCCAGTTCTTCGGGCGTCGTGATGCGCTGATAGGCATCAGCGTCAAAGGTGTGGGTTTCCGGCTCTGCCTCGCCTTCGTTGTCGGCAGCCGTCTCCTGAATGGTCGGGGCTTCGACGCCAAGCGTCTCGGCCACCCGCCGGGTGATCGTGCGAAACTCCATTTGGGCCAGGAAATCCAACAGCGCATAAGGCTCGGCGTCCTTGGCTTCAAGGCTGTCCAGATCGTAGGGCAGGTCCATGTTCTGATCCAGCGTCACCAATTGCTTTGACAGGCGAATCTGGTCGGCGTTGTCGATCAGGGTCTGGCGGCGCTTGGGCTGCTTGATCTCCTCGGCCCGTTCCAACAGGGTTTCCAGATCGCCGTATTCGTTGATCAAGAGGGCGGCGGTCTTTACCCCGATGCCGGGGGCGCCGGGGATATTGTCGACGCTGTCACCGGCAAGAGCCTGCACGTCGATCACCTTGTCCGGGCCGACGCCGAACTTGGCTTCGACACCTTCGACACCGATCCGGGCGTTCTTCATGGCGTCAAACATCTCGACCCCGCCGCCGACAAGCTGCATCAGGTCCTTGTCCGAGGAAATGATCGTCACGCGCCCGCCCGCTTCGCGCGCTTGTCGCGCCAGGGTGGCTATGATGTCGTCGGCCTCGAACCCCTCGGTTTCCAGGCAGGCGATGTTGAAGGCGCGGGTGGCGTCGCGGGTCAGCGGAATCTGCGGGCGCAGATCTTCGGGCATCGCCTCGCGGTTGGCCTTGTACTGGTCGTAAAGATCGTTGCGGAAGGTGTGGCTGCCCTTGTCGAAGACGACGGCCACATGGGTGGGGGCATCCGCGCCTTTGTTATCCTCGACCATCTTCCACAGCATGTTGACAAAGCCCGAGACGGCGCCGACAGGGGCGCCGTCGGATTTGCGCGTCAGCGGAGGCAGGGCGTGATAAGCGCGAAAGATGAAGGCCGAGCCGTCGATCAGACTGAGGTGATGTCCTTTGCCGAATGCCATGGCGTGCCCCTTCGTTCCATTCCGTGCCGGGATATATCAACGGTGCGCGGTTTGCGAGACGCGATGCGAAGTCCGCCGCGGACTTCGCATCGGAAAATGTCGCATTTTCCTTTTCCCCGAGGCGGGGGGGCGATTTCCGCGTCGGAAATCGGCGCAAAACCTGCGACAGGTTTTGCTACCGCCCCTTGAACAACCCGCCCAGAATGCCCCGCACGAGGCGACGGCCCGTGGTGCCGGTCAATTCCTTCACCACCATCTTTGTGAATTTCTCGCCCATACTGGTGCCCGAAGACCGGCGCGAGGTCGACCGGCCCACGTCCTTGCCGTCGTATCGCCGGGCCTTGCGGAACTCGCGTTCCTTTTCCTCGGCCTCTTCTTCCAGGCGTTCAGCCTCTTCCGCCTCGGCGGCGGCCTTTTCGGCGCGCGCGGTCAGCACTTCATAGGCGCTTTCGCGGTCCTTCAGGGTTTCGTATTTCCCGGCAATCGGCGAGCCGGCGATGACATCGCGGCGTTCACCCACCTCGATCGGGCCAAGCTGGGACGAGGGCGGGCGGATCAGCGTGCGTTCCACGATCCCTGGTGCGCCCTTGGCCTCCAGCATCGAGGTGACGGCTTCGCCCACGCCGACCTCCTTGATCGCGTCCTCGGTCGAAAACCTCGGGTTCGACCGATAGGTCTCAGCCGCCGCCTTCAGCCCTTTCTGGTCTTTCGGGGTAAAGGCACGCAGCGCGTGTTGCACCCGGTTGCCAAGCTGGCCCAGGATGTCTTCGGGCACGTCAGCAGGGTTCTGGGTGACGAAATAGACCCCGACACCTTTCGATCGGATCAGCCGCGCCACCTGTTCCACCTTGTCGATCAGCGCCTTCGGGGCGTCGTCGAACAAAAGATGCGCTTCGTCGAAGAAGAAGACAAGACGGGGCTTGTCCGGGTCGCCCACCTCGGGCAGTTCCTCGAACAATTCCGACAACAGCCACAAAAGCGAGGTCGCATAAAGCCGGGGCGAAGACATCAGCTTGTCGGCGGCCAGGATGTTGATGCGGCCGCGCCCGTCGGTGTCGGTGCGCATGATGTCGGACAATTCAAGGGCCGGTTCGCCAAAAAACTGGGTCGCACCCTGGTTCTCCAGCACCAGAAGCTGACGCTGGATCGCGCCGACGCTGGCGGTCGAGATATTGCCGTAGCGCAGCGAAACCGTCTCGCGGTTCTCGCCAAGCCAGACCAGCATGGATTGCAGGTCCTTCAGATCCAGAAGCGGCAGACCCTCTTCGTCGGCGACACGAAAGGCGATGTTCAAAACGCCTTCCTGCGCTTCGGTCAATTCCAGAAGACGCGCCAGCAACAAGGGGCCCATCTCGCTGACCGTGGTGCGCACCGGATGGCCCTGTTCACCGAAGAGATCCCAAAAGGTGACCGGGAAGGCGTCATATCCATAGTCGTCGAACCCGATGGTACCGGCGCGTTTCGTGAACGCATCGTGCAGCTTGAAGGTTTCGCTTCCCGAAGCGGCCAGCCCGGAAAGGTCGCCCTTCACGTCGGACAGAAAGACCGGCACACCAACCGATGAAAAGCCCTCGGCCAGAATCTGCAACGTAACCGTCTTGCCCGTGCCGGTCGCCCCGGCGACCAATCCGTGACGGTTGGCGTATTTCAGAAGCAATCCCTGCTTGACGCCATAATCCGGCCCCCCGCCGCCTACGAAGATATTGTCTGACACCGCAAGGCCCCTTTGTTTCCGCATTAATTACGATGAACATACCTTGTTAACTATTCTGTGCCAGTCTCAAGATTGTCCACATATCCGATGTTGGAACGTGTTGGACATTTCCTCCCTGTTGACTGGCCGCGCCTTTGGGCGCGGCTTTTTTATTTGCCTTTGGTCAGTTCCGTCCGGATTTGCCCAAATTGTGATGCAAACACTGTTGACGCATGAATTTTCTGGGCATAACGTCCGGTCAAAATAAGTCGGCCAGTCCGACAGGGAGTGAAGAGAAAAGGGTCCAAACAGGGCCCTTTTCTTTATTTGGGCAGGGGTTTGCCGCAAGCGGAAACGCCCCCTGACAAGCCTTGGTTCGCGTGTTAGATGCCCGTCAAACAAGTCATCTCGAGGTGGAAATGACCCTGACTTTCAAAACCATCATCGCCGCTACGTGCCTGGCGATCCTGCCCGTCTCTGTGCTGGCGCAGACTTCTGAACCTGCCGAGGAAGCTCCGGACGCAACCGAAGGCACCACCGTGCCCGGAACCGACCTTGCAGTCGGCCAGCCCGACAACCAGGGCATCGGTCAGACCTATTCCAAGGAAGAACACGGCGATTGGACCATTCGCTGCATTCGTACCGAAAGCGGCAACGATCCCTGTCAGCTGTATCAGTTGCTGGTCGATGGCAACGGCAACTCGGTGGCCGAGATCAACCTGTTCGTCGTCAACGGCAACGAACAGATCGCCGGGGGGGCCACCATCGTGACGCCTCTGGAAACCCTGCTGACCAGCAACCTGCGTCTGGCCGTCGATAGTGGCGAAGCACAGGTTTATCCGTTTTCCTTCTGTCGCACGATCGGGTGCTTTTCGCGCCTTGGCCTGTCGCAGGGCGAGATCGACCGGTTCAAGGCGGGCAGTGCGGCCCGTGTGACCATCGTGCCTGCTGCGGCGCCGGATCAGACCGTGGTGCTTCAGGCCTCGCTTTCGGGCTTTACGGCGGGCTGGAGCGCGCTGGTCGAACTCAGCAAACCGCCAGCCGAGTAGTGATCTGAAATCTAGTTTATCGGGGCAGGGGCCGGGTCGATTTTCGCCCCGGCCCCTGTGCCTTTCAGACGCCATGTCTTTTCGGGCTGCATCCGGGCGCGAAGGCGGGCCAACTCCCAGGCGTCCTGCCGGGCCGTGCCGTGGGCGGGCGTCAGGCTCCACCGGGTTTCCACGCCGGGGGCACCGCCCGTTCCGGGGGTCAGAAGCAGGCCAAGGGGCACGCAGGTTCCTTCCGCCGCGCCGGTTTCCGCAGCGAGATGCAGACGCCGCACCGCGGTCAGCCCGGGCGGTTGGGGCAGATCGGCCACCACAAGCGGCACAAGGCCTGCGCGCAGCACCTCTTCCATCGTCCAAAGCAAATCCTCGGGCCGCTTGGGCGTCGCGAACAGGAACCGCGCCGGATCGGCCAGCCGGGTCATGCCGTCGGGGTTCAGCCGGTCGGGCGTCCAGGCGGGTCTGATCCAGAAGACCGGCCCCTGCAAGGCCCCCGCCACCATCAGCGCCAGCCGCCGCCGCGCGATGCCGCAAGCCTCGTGCACCCGGCCCGGTGCCAGCGCCAGATCGTCGAGGAACCGCACCCCTTCCGACGAACGGCGGCGATGGCTTTTCCGGTTCAGAAGATGGGCAACTTCGGGCATGGGGGCAGTATATGTGTTCCCGATTTGTTCTCAAGAGTGAAAAACTGTCCCCCAACCGCCACAACACCCGAAATCTGTGGATAAAGCGGGGGCAAACGGCCGTCAGGCTTGCCCGAACGGCGGGTGCCACCTAGGGTTGCCGCCAGGGAAGACCGGGGAGACAAGGATGTCTGCGATCTGTCGCATCATTGCGGCTGCGCTTTTGGGAGGTGTATTGGTTGCCTGCGACGACGAGGCGTCCGATACGCCTGCGTCCGACAGCATCTTTCCCGACATCATGGCCGAACGTCGCGCGTCCTGCGAGAAAAGCGGCGGACGCTGGAGCCCGGCGGCGAACGGGGCCATCTTCATCTGCTATCGCAACCTGCCGGACGCCCATAAAGGCTGTCGCGCCGAGACCGACTGCGAAGGTTTTTGCCTTGCACGCTCGCGCACCTGTTCCCCGGTCGAGCCGTTCTTTGGCTGTCACGAGGTGCTGTCCGCCGGTGGCCTGCCGCAAACGGTCTGCGTCGAATGAGGGTGGCTCTGTCGATCTTGCTGGCGCTTGTGCTGGTCGGCTGCGGGTCTGGCTATCGCGACAAGGGCGTCGGCATGTCCTCGATGGCGGTATTCGATCCCGAACGATACGCAGGGCTCTGGTACGAAGTCGCTTCGTACCCGACGCCCTTCCAGGCAGGTTGCAGCGACACCCGCGCCGAATATGTGGTTTTGCCGGACAACAGCCTGTCGGTGACGAACACCTGCCTTCGCGACGGCCAGCAAAGCGTGATCGAAGGCCGGGCCGAGGTTGTCGGGCCGGGCCGGTTGTCGGTGCGCCTTGAGGGCGTGCCTGTCGCGGCCTCCTATTGGGTGCTTTGGGTCGACGAGGGCTATCGCACCGCCGTTGTCGGCGTCCCCTCGGGCAGGGCAGGATGGATCCTGAACCGCACCCCCGACATCCCGGCGGACCGGCTTCGCGCCGCACGCGAGGTGCTGGCCTTCAACGGCTATGACCTGTCCGAATTGCGCATGACACCGCAGGGGGGCCGATGAAGGGCCGCGCCGCGATACTGGGTCTCGGCACCCGGGGCACACGTTGGGCCGAGGCCTGTCTGGCCGCCGGTTGGGACGTGCAGGGGTTCGATCCCGACGACCGGGCCGGGCACGAGATTTCCAAAGGCGCGTCCTGGCGGCGCGAAACCACCATTTCGGGTGCCGTTTCCGGGGCAGAACTGGTGATCTGTTGTCTGCCTGAGCGTCTGGAGTTGGTGCGCACCGTCTTGCAGCGTGCCCAGGCCGCCGCCGACAACGACGCCATGATCGCGGTGGCCAGCGACATTCACGACATCGACGCCGTGCAGGGCTGTGCCATGCGCCCGACCCAGGTGGTGCGCCTGCTGGAAGGCGAGGGCGGCGACCTCGCCCTTGACGTCAGCAGTCAGAACAACAGCGACATCCGCGACCGCGCGACCAATGCCGTGGCCGAGTTGAGCGCGGCGGCCTCGGTCCGGTTGGACGCCATTCCAGTCGCGCCCGAACTGCCCGAAAGCCGCGAAGCCTAAAGCGCCGTCCATGATTTCTGAATCAAGGACAACGCTCACACTCTTTGATTTGCCGCGATTTCCTCGCCATCGCTCTAGGCCAGCCGTTGCGCCTGCTCCGTCAGATAGTCCGGCCAGTCCCGCGCGGAGACAGAGGCCTCGCGAACCAGCCCGTCGAAATCCCTTGTCAGATGCCGCACTCGCGCCCGGTCGCGAAAAGCCAGGTATTGCTGGCCAAGGTAGATGACCCCGACAAGCGGACCAAAGATCGTCAGCGAGGATGACCAGAGCCGCCTTGCATCGAACAGGAACATGCGCAGCGACGGGTAAAGCTGATCGTGCAGCGCCAGCATGTGCTGAACCTGACCGTCGCGGATTTCCGGCGGCAGGCCCCGATAATACCCCGTCGCGGTGACAAGGCTGTCGACGGCAAAGATCGGCATGGCGATTTCATAGTCCGACAGCGAGTGGCGCATCCATTCCAGCCGGTCCTTGCTGGCCCCGATGGCCTGGTCGATCGTCTTGCCAAGGTGCGGGGCGTATTCCCACCGGAGCAAGGCTTCGGTTTTCAGGATGTCGGGCAGGGTCGCGGGCACGTGGCGGATCTTGTAACCCGTCGCCTCGCGGTGCCAGTTGAAGATCTGTTCGTCGAAGGGGGCGCGGTTCGCTTCGCTGACCTGAAGCGAGGCCGCCAAAACCTCGGACGCCCGCTCGGGCAGATCGGACAGGCCCAACAGCCAATCGCCCGACACCCCAAGGGCGGAGGCGCATTCGGCGACGACCTGGGCATTCGGCAAACGTGGGCTGTCGCCCGACAAAAGCTGCGAAATCGTGGAACGGTCAACGCCCACCCGACGCGCCAGCCCGGCGCGGGTCTCGTTTCCGTGCTGCATCGCCTGGGCCAGCCGCTGGCGGAACAGTAGGGCGCGGTCTCGCTTGTCCATGTTTCTGGCAGGTCATCCCAGTTGGTGAATTTATTAAACATTGTAGGATAATTGTTGCGCATACACCAGATGGATCGCCGCGCAGAAGAATGTCACAAAATCGTGAGGTTCCCGGGGGACGGGGCCGGGGACACGGAATGACAGCAAGAATTGAATGGCCAACGCTCCTGTTGTTGGCGGCCACCTACGTGATTTGGGTGTTGGCGATTTTCTGGCTGGCAGAGGTTGCGCTATGGGCGGCGGTGATAGTCGCCGCACTTGCCATCACGCAGCATTCCTCGCTCCAGCACGAGGTGATCCACGGGCACCCGACGACCAATCACACGTTAAACACCCTTCTCGTCTGTCCGCCCTTCACCCTTGTGATTCCCTACCTCAGATTTCGCGACACGCATCTGGCGCACCATATGGATAGCCGTCTGACCGATCCTTACGACGATCCGGAAAGCAATTTCCTGGACGCGGGAGAGTGGGAAAGCCTGCCCCGATGGTATCAGGCGCTTTTGTCGTGGAACAACACGCTGGCTGGGCGGCTGATCGTGGGACCGTTGATCGGGACGGTTCACTTCATGCGATCAGACTGGGGTCTACGCCACCAGCGTGTGGTGTGGCGAGGCTGGCTATGGCATCTTCCGGCGTCAGCAGCAGTGCTGGCAGTCATAGCCGCCTCGCCCATTCCAATCTGGGCCTACCTTGTGGCCTGCTACCTCGCCCTGTCGATCCTGCGGATCCGCACCTTCCTTGAACACCGCGCGCACGAACTTTCCCGCGCGCGCTCTGTCCTGGTCGAAGATTGCGGGCCCCTTGCGCTCTTGTTCCTGAACAACAACCTGCATGTCGTTCATCACATGCACCCCGGCGTGCCCTGGTACAAGCTGCCAGCACTTCTGAGGGCCGAGCGTGACAGGTTCCTGAAAGCGAACGAGGGCTATCGTTATCGCTCTTACGGCGAAGTGTTCCGAAAGTACTTTCTAAGCCGGAAAGACCCCGTCGCGCATCCTCTCTGGCGTCGCGAGTGACGTCGCACTTGCCTTTCCCGGTTCGGGCGGGCAGAGCGCAATCATGGAACCCTGGGTATTCTTTGCCGTACTTGCAGCGGGCGCGCAGACCGTGCGCTTTGCCGTGCAAAAGGTGCTTGCCGGCGGCAAGCTGACCCCGGCGGCGGCGACCTGGGCGCGGTTTCTCTGGTCATGGCCGTTTGCCGCGCTGCTGGCGCTGGCCTATGGCTCGGCCACGGGGGCGGCATGGCCCGAGCTGACGCCCGCCTTTTTCGTCTGGGGGATGCTGGGCGGCGTCTTTCAGATCCTCGCCACCATCTGTACCGTCAGCCTCTTTTCCATGCGGGTCTTTGCCGTGGGGATCACCTTCAAGAAAACCGAGGTGATGCTGACCGCCCTTGTCGGCTTCGTCATCCTGGGCGATGCGATTTCGCCCCTTGGCGCGGCGGCCATCGCGCTTGGCTTCGTCGGCGTGATTTTGCTGTCCGACCCGCCCGAGGGCGGCAGCCTTTTCAACAAGGCCGCCGGGATCGGCATTCTGTCCGGCGTCCTCTTCGCCCTCTCCGCCGTCACCTACCGGGGGGCGACGCTCGCGCTCAACACCGGCGATCCTGTTCTAACCGGCGGTGTCACCCTGGCCGTCGTCGCCCTTTGGCAGACCGTCGCACTAGGCGTCTGGCTCTGGTGGAAAGAGCCGGATCAGATCGGCGCGACCCTGCGCGCCTGGCGGCAAACTTCGATCGTCAGCGTCTTTTCCCTGATCGGAAGCTGGAGCTGGTTCGCCGCCTTTTCCCTGATGAACGCCGCTTTCGTCTTTGCCGTCGGCCAGATCGAGTTGATCTTTTCGCTTCTGGTCGGTGCCTTGTGGTTCAAGGAAAAGCTGGCGGTGCGAGAAGTCATCGGCATGGGTATACTGACCACTTCCATCGTCGCTGTGGCGTTCCTGTTTGGCTAAAAACTGCTCAGGAAATCCAGATCACCTGGCTTTCCATGTCGTCGTTTCGCACGAAAGGCACGGCGTCCGGCGCATCTATGCGCGGCAGGTGCTTGTCCAATTCGCCCAGCACAAGCTGCGTGATGAAGGGCAGGTTCAGCTTGCGCACATCGCGCATCGACACCCAGTGCAGGTGGCTCAACTCGTCTTCGGCCTCGGAAAAATCGTCCGGGTCCGTGGCAAGGGCTGCCGCATCTGCCAGAAAGAAACGCGCATCGAACCGCCTTGGCCGCCCGGGCGGGGTGAGGGCGCGAAAGAAATAGCGCAAAGCGGCGGCATCCGGTGCCAGCCCTCGCCGCACGAAGCCGTCCCAGCCCGTCGCCGCCTGCCAATCGCCGACCCGCCCCAGGCACTGACCGGTTTCTTCCCACAACTCCCGGATCGCGGCCGTCGCAAGGGCCCCTGCATCGCCGTCGCCCTGTTGGGCCAACCGCGCCGCGCATCCGGCGTTCAGGCCGGAAACCGCAACGCCGGCATCCCCGACATCCACCGCGCCGCCGGGAAAGACGAACTTGTCCGGCATGAAGGCCGCCGTCTTGCCGCGCTGCCCCATCAGGACATGCGGGTCGTCTTTCGGATTTCTGACAAGGATGATCGTTGCAGCATCCCGGACCGGTACGGCTGTTTCAGTCGTCGCCAAAACCGTGCATCCGTTTGGCCCATTGGAACGCCACGATCGCGCCTTTCAACCGAGGCAAAAGGTAAAGCGAAAGCGCAACACAGCCGATGGTAAAGCTGGTGGCCAGAACCATCGGCTCGGGCCGAAAGGTGGTAAAGGCCCAGATGATCGCCGGAGCCATGATATGCCCGACGATCAGGATGGTCAGATAGGCCGGGCCATCATCGGCGCGATGGTGGTGCAGATCCTCGTCACAGACAGGGCAGGTGTCGCGCACCTTCAGATAGCTTTTAAGCATCGGTCCCTGGCCACAGTTCGGGCATCGCCGCCGCCAGCCACGAAGAAGCGCCGGGCGCAATTCGCGCTCGGGAAGGGGTGTCTTGACGTCGGGAATCCCGACCGAGACATCCTCGAAATGAGGGTCGATCTTACTCATGGGGGCGAGTGTTACGCCGATTCCCGGCACGGGACAGGGGGCGCGATGTCGCGGGGGGCACGAATGCGCTAACGATTGCCCAAACGGTCGTTCAACTGGCGAATCCGGCGGCTGGCGGTCTTTTCAAAAAAGCAGGGCAGAAAGGCGTGAACCAGCGCCGCGAGGGCCGCGCCGAACAGGGCGCCGCTGAACCCGAGAGCAAATCGCATGTGTTCGCCATAGCTTTCCCCGACCGAGGCGGGATGATCGCGGAACGCGGTGATGAGGTTTTGCATGGTCTCTCCTGTGCTGCTCATGGGGCATTCTTGCCGAATTTCCATGCAAACTCCGCCCAAATCTCATTGACGATTGGCAAAAATTTGGGAAAAAATCCCAAGATGAGCGATCAAATCGACGAAACCGACAAGCACCTGCTGCGCGAATTGCAAAAAGACGCCACGCAATCCGTCGATTCCCTTGCCGAAAAGATCCACCTGTCCCGCAACGCCTGCTGGCGGCGGATCAAACGGCTGGAAGAGTCCGGCTTCATCACCAAGCGTGTCGCGGTGCTTGATCCCGACCGCCTAGGCGTCGGTCTCAGCGTCTTCGTGATGGTGCGCGCGACCGAACATTCCGGCGATTGGCTTTCCGCCTTCCGTCGCGCGGTCAAGGACATGCCCGAAGTCACCGGCGCCTTCCGGATGAGCGGCGATCTCGACTACCTGTTGAAGGTGCAAGTCGGCAGCGTGGCGGACTACGACCGCTTCTACCAACGCCTGATCGGCAGGATCAAAGCGGCCGACATCTCGGCCAGCTTCGTGATGGAAGAGATCAAGGACACCACCGAAATCCCGGTCTGACGCTCCTCAGTCGCGCACCCCGGAAAACCGCGCCTGCCATGCCTCGCGTTCTTCATCCGCGATCTTGGCAAACAGAACATCCGGCACCGTGAATGCGTGCCCGGCGGGCAGGGCGCTCAACGCCTCACCCATTTCGGCGGGCCATTCGGTGTCCAGCGTGTTCATCGCACTCAGCAATTTGGCCGAGGCGTCGGGGATGAACGGCGAAGAGATCACCGCATAGACACGGATCAGGTTCAGGGCCAGCCGGATTTGCGCCGCCGCCTGCTCGGGATTTTCCTTGAACACAGACCAGGGTGCCGCCGATTGCAGATACTCGTTGCCCAGCACCCAGAGTGCCCGCAACTCGCCCGCCGCCTTGCGGATCTCGATCGCCTCCATCTGGGTTTGATAGGCCTGCAATCCCGCGTTGAGCTTGTCGATCAACGCCTGTTCTTCTGCGCCCCATTCGCCACCCGCCGGCACCTCTTCGCCGAATTTCGAACGGCAGAACTTGGTGACGCGACTGACAAAGTTGCCCAGCACGTCGGCCAGATCCTTGTTGACCGAGGCCTGGAAATTCTCCCAGGTAAACTCGCTGTCACTGCTTTCGGGTGCATGGGACAACAACCACCAGCGCCAGTAATCGGCGGGCAGGATTTCCAGCGCCTGGTCCATGAAGACACCGCGCCCCTGGGACGTGCTGAACTGGCCACCGTCGTAATTCAGGTAGTTGAACGACTTGATGTAATCGACCAGCTTCCAAGGCTCGCCCGACCCGATAATCGTCGCGGGGAAGGACAGGGTGTGGAACGGCACGTTATCCTTGCCCATGAACTGAACATAGCGCACGTCATCGGCCCCCCTGTCGGTGCGCCACCAGCGTTCCCATTCCGCATCTCCCGCGCCGCGCGCGTCCGACCACTCCTTTGCGCAGGCGATGTATTCGATCGGCGCGTCGAACCAGACGTAAAAGACCTTGCCCTCCATGCCCGGCCAGTCCTCGGTGCCCTTCCTGACCGGAATGCCCCAGTCCAGGTCGCGCGTGATCCCCCGGTCCTGCAACCCGTCGCCATCGTTCAGCCACTTCTTCGCGATCGAGGTCGTCAGGATCGGCCAATCCTTCTTTGAATCGATCCAGTCTGAAAGCTGGCCACGCAGGGACCGCTGCTTCAGGTAAAGATGCTTGGTCTCGCGCACCTCAAGGTCCGTGGACCCCGAGATCGCGCTGCGCGGCTCGATCAAGTCGGTCGGGTCCAATTGCTTGGTGCAATTCTCGCATTGGTCGCCACGCGCCTTGTCATAACCGCAGTTCGGGCAGATGCCTTCGATGTAACGATCCGGCAGGAACCGACCGTCGGCGTTCGAGTACACCTGTTTCTCGACCACCTCGTCGATCAACCCGGCTTCGGCCAGACGTCCGGCGAAATGCTGGGTCAGAGCATGGTTCTGAGGGCTGGACGACCGGCCGTACTTGTCAAACGACAGGCGGAAGCCGTCGGCCAGATCCTTTTGCACCTGCCACATCTCGGCGCAATACTCCGCGACCGGCTTTCCGGCCTTGGCCGCGGCCAGCTCAGCGGGCGTACCATGTTCATCGGTCGCGCAGAGAAACAGCACCTCGTGACCCTTTGCCCGCATGTAACGAGCGTAGAGGTCAGCGGGCAACTGGCTGCCGACAAGATTGCCGAGGTGTTTGATCCCGTTGATATAGGGGATCGCGCTGGTGATGAGGATGCGGTCCATAAGTCGTATTCCCTGACGTCGACCGGCGCTGTCTAGCCCAAGGTCACGCGCACGTCACCCCTTGTTTCGCCGCGCTGTCGCGCGTCGACCCATGCGAGGGGTCTACCCCTCGCGCTCCCCGAAGTATTCGGACAGAAGAAGGAAAGGCAGGTCCACCCCCGGTGCGATCAGATCGAGACCGGGGGCTTCTCCTGTCACGGCCATCGGGCTTCCCCTGTACCGTGAGGCCCGGTTTTACCCAATTTGATTAAAATTTCGCTTCTTCTGTCGAAAAAACTTCGGGGGGAGCGCGAAGCGCGGGGGGCAGAGCCCCCTACTGGGTGCGGCTTTTGCGCGTCTCGGGGTGAAGCGCCGTGGCAAGGATGTGGTCTGTCTGGTGCAAGACGTGGTTGGCCTGCCCGACGATCTGTGGGTCGGGCGGCGTGGCGATTGCCGGATCCTTGCCGGGATAATCCAGTGTCGAAAGAAAGTGGCGCATGCAGTTCAGTCGGGCGCGTTTCTTGTCGTCGGATTTGATGATCGTCCAGGGCGCGTCGGCGGTGTCGGTGTAAAACAGCATCGCCTCTTTCGCCTCGGTATAGTCATCCCATTTGTCGAGGCTGGCCTTGTCGATCGGCGAGAGTTTCCAGCGTTTCAAGGGGTCGGTCTCGCGAGAGTCGAAGCGTCGGCGCTGTTCGTCACGGGTGACCGAGAACCAGTACTTGTAAAGCCGGATGTCCGACCGGGTCAGCATCCGCTCGAACTCGGGCGTCTGGCGCATGAACTCCAGGTATTCGGAAGGCTCGCAAAACCCCATGACCCGTTCAACGCCTGCGCGATTGTACCAGGACCGGTCATAGAAAACCATTTCGCCGGTGGTGGGCAACTGGCTGATGTAGCGTTGAAAGAACCATTGTCCGCGCTCTTCTTCGGTCGGCTTGTTCAGCGCCACGACACGGGCCGCGCGGGGGTTGAGGTGTTCCATGAACCGCTTGATCGTCCCGCCCTTGCCGGCGGCGTCGCGACCTTCGAACAACAGCACGAACTTCTGCCCGGTGTCCTGCGCCCAAAGCTGCACCTTCAAAAGCTCGGCCTGAAGCTCGGCCTTTTCCGTTTCATAGGTCTTGCGGTCAAGACGCTCGGCATAGGGATAACGGCCATTGTCGAAGATGGCGGCCTGGTTTCCGGTCTGATCCTTGGGCATGGGCGGCTCCGTCGTTGTGATCCGGCCCTAGTCTAGCTGGATCGAACGAACCGCGCCTTGATGCGGATCAACAAGAGGTCACAGGTTCTCCTGCTGCATCATGCCCAAGACGTGATAGCCGCCGTCCACGCGGATGATCTCGCCCGTGGTGCAGGCTCCGTGATCGGAACAGAGGTACACCGCCGTGCCGCCCACGGCCTCCAGCGTTGCATTCGCGCGCAGGGGGGCGTTCATCTCGGTGGTCTTGTAGGTCTTTCGCGCCCCGCCGATGGCGGCACCCGCCAGGGTCTTCATCGGCCCCGGCGAGATGGCGTTGACGCGAATGCCCCCCGGCCCCAGATCGTTGGCCAGATAGCGCACCGCACTTTCAAGGGCGGCCTTGGCCACGCCCATGACGTTGTAGTTCGGCTGCACCCGGTTCGAGCCCATGTAGGTCAGCGTGATCAGCGTGCCGCCGTCGCTCATCAAGGGTTCGGCATGACGCGCGATGTCGATGAAGGAATAGCAAGAGATATTGAGCGAGTTCAGGAAGTTGTCGCGCGATGTATTGACGAAGCGCCCGGTCAGTTCGGTCTTGTCGGAAAAGGCGATGGCGTGGACCACGAAGTCCAGCTTGCCCCAACGCTCCTTCAGGGCGGCAAACAGCCCCTCGACCGAGGCCGCATCAGTCACGTCCACATCGACCAGAAAGTCCGATCCGACACTGGCCGCCAGCGGCCCGACCCGTTTCCCGAACGCCTCGCCCTGATAGGAAAACGCCAGTTCCGCGCCCTCGTCGGCCAGGGCCTTGGCAATCCCCCAGGCGATCGAACGTTCGTTGGCGACACCCATCACCAGCCCACGTTTTCCAGTCATCAGGCCCATTTGACATTCCTCATTCGCTTCCTTCCTTCGGTCATGCCGCGCAACGAAAGGTAATTCAAGATGGCAAAGGATCGAGCGCGGATTCCGCTCTGAAGCGCCAAACTATCGTCACGTTTGACGAATACCCCCGATTCCAAGCGACTTGGAAAACGGGGTTGGCCCATGCAAAAGGTTGTTTTAATAGGCGTTCTTGGTGCCGGCGTCCTGTTGATCGCACTCGCCGGTGCAATGACGGCGGTGACCCTGTCGGAACCGCCCGGGCGCACCGCGTCACTCAGCGACGAGGGCGCAGAACTGGTCAACAAGATCGAAGACCTTGCCGCAAGGCCCGAGGCCAAGGCGGCCCCCAACACGACAAGTTTCATTCGCGACAAGGCCCGCGAGTTGGCCGCCGAAGTCGCCGCAGCCCCCGAGGCCTGCATCATGGACGGTACAGAAGGGCTGCAATTCGCCTCCGCCTGCGTGACCCCGGCGACGGCCTACCTGTCGCTCCGCCCGGCCGAGGTCGCCTGGCTCGATCACCTGGCCGGTCACCCAGGCCTGAAAACCGTCGAGGCCCGCTTTTTGAAGGCCAGCGATCTCAAGGGCTTTGCGGCGCTGCCCAACCTTGAAAAGCTGGTGCTCGTCGGCTGCCAGATCGGCGACTATTCCGCCCTGTCACAGATGACGCGGCTCAACGATCTGGTCCTTTACGACTGCGATCTCTCCGATCTGGCCTTCGTTCGCGATCTGTCTGGTCTCACGTCCCTCGCCATCGGTGAAACCCGCGTGTCCGACCTGTCGCCGCTTGCCGGGCACCTCGCCTTGCAGCGCCTCAGCCTTGATCGCACGCCGGTTGTCGACCTGTCGCCACTTTCCAGCGTTCCGTCGCTCCGCTCGCTCTCGGCCAATGAAACCGCGCTCTACGACCTTTCCCCGCTGAAAGACCTCACCGGATTAGCCGAACTGGCGCTGTTCGACACCGAAGTCGCCGATGTCACACCCCTTGCGGGGCTTTCCAACCTCAGCACGCTGATCCTCGACAGCACGCAGATTTCCGATCTGACACCCCTTGCGGGTCTGACCCGGATCACCCGGCTCGAGGTTGACCGGACGGCCATCACCGATGTCTCGCCGCTGGCGGGGATGACGAGCCTCAGCTGGCTGGACCTGAAGGAAACCGGCGTCACCGACCTGTCGGCGCTGGCCGGTCTGCCGCGCCTGCGCAGGCTGGATCTGACAGGGGCAACGGGCGCGGATACCGCGCCGCTCCAAGGTAAGGACGGGCTTGAGATCAAGCTCTAGAGCGATGGCGAGGAAATCGGCAACGATTTCCGGTCCGGACATCGCGGCAAATCAAAGAGACTCTGGTTTCACCCGTGATACTTGCTCATCGCGACCGTCGCATTCGTCCCGCCAAAGCCAAAGCTGTTCGATAGAACCGTGTCCAACTCCGCATCGGTGGTCTTGGTCACGATCTCTTCTGGTCGGATGGCGGGGTCCAGCGTGTTGACGTTGATCGAGGGCGCCATGAAGCCGCCCTGCATCATGATCAGCGAATAGATCGCCTCGTGCACCCCCGCGGCGCCAAGCGAATGGCCGGTCATCGACTTGGTCGAAGAAATCGGCGCGTGGTCGTCGCCAAAGACGCGGCGCACGGCCTCTATCTCGGTCACGTCGCCAACGGGGGTCGAGGTGCCGTGGGCGTTGATGTAATCCACCTTGCGGTCGCCAAGGGTGCTGGCCGCCAGCCGCATCGACCGCTCGCCGCCTTCGCCAGAAGGGGCCACCATGTCGTAACCGTCCGACGTCGCGCCATAGCCGGTGACTTCGGCATAGATCTTGGCCCCGCGCGCCTTGGCGTGCTCCAGTTCTTCCAGCACCACCATGCCGCCGCCGCCGCCGATCACGAAACCGTCGCGGGTTTCGTCAAAGGCGCGGGCCGCGGTTTCGGGCGCATCGTTGTACTTGGATGACATCGCGCCCATGGCGTCGAAGAGGCAGGAAAGCGTCCAGTCCACTTCCTCGCCGCCACCGGCGAAAACGATGTCCTGCTTGCCCATCTGGATCTGTTCTGTCCCGTTGCCCATGCAATGCAGTGTGGTCGAACAGGCAGAGGTGATCGAATAGTTGATCCCCTTGATCTTGAACGGCGTCGCCAGACAGGCCGAAACGGTCGAGGACATGCAGCGCGTCACCATGAAAGGGCCCATACGTTTGGGCGCGCCTTTCTCGATCACAGTCTGGTGGGCGGTAAAGAAGTTCGAGGTCGAAGGCCCGCCCGAACCGGCCACCAGCCCGGTTTTCTCGTTCGAGATGTCGCTTTCCTCAAGCCCCGCATCGGCGATGGCCTGTTCCATTGCAAGATAGGCGTAAGAGGCGGTCGGGCCCATGAAGCGCAACTGCCGCTTGTCGATATGCTCGGCCAGGTCGATGTCGGGGACACCGGCGACCTGGCTGCGAAAACCCTTGTCGGCATAGTCCTGCTGGAAGGTGATGCCCGACTTGCCGGCGCGCAGGCTGGCTTCGGTTTCAGAGACATTGTTGCCAATCGGGCAGACGATTCCGATACCAGTGATGACGACGCGACGCATGGGTTCTCCTGTCCTTCGGTTCCCGCCTATCTAGGGCAGGGTTCGGGTTGCGGCAAGCGGTTAGGGGCGAAACAAGTCAGACGGCTTGGTCCGTGTTTGACAAAGACAGATTGATGCCCGATTACGGTCATTCTTTGAATTCCGGGCGCTGTTACGACCATTGAAAGGCTGATTTGGGTTGGATTGAATGCCGACTATTGGAAACAGGCTTACGTTGATGCGGACGCAAAAAACACTTGGCAAAATTAGTTGCAACGGGCTGGGTGCTGCAGCCCTTTCCCGTATCCAGTCAAGAGCGGTCAGTGCGTTTCTCCTTGCGGCTCTTACGGTTTGGGCGCTCCTGTCAACTCCGGCTTTCGCGTTCGAGCCAACCGGTCAGTATGCCAAGTTCAACATCAATGGCTGGACCGTTCTCGTTTCTTCGCGGTTCGCCAATCAGCCGCGCGAACAGCAGGCCATTCTTCGCAAAATTCAAGCGCAGACCGCTTTCATCGTGAAAACGCTGCCCGCAAAGCAGGTCCGGGTCATGCGCAAGGCGGATATCTGGGTCGAACCGGACAGCCATTGGCGGGCGCTCGCCCGCCACCACGTCTCGAAAGCCGAAATCTATCAAGAGGGGCTCAACGTCGCAAAATACCGCGACATAGAAATCTTTGGACGCTTCGCGAAACTGAGGCACCCCACGCTTCTGTTGCACGAACTGGCCCATGTCTATCACGACCGTGGCCTGGGATTTCAGGACAGGCGCATCGAGCGTCTTTACGAGGGGTTCAGGGCCTCGATGCCCACGGCAAAGGACCGTTGCGGCGTGCCGCAGAGAGCCTATGCCCTGCATTCCCACAGCGAGTTTTTCGCGACCTTCACCGAAGCCTTCTTTGCGAAAACGTGCAGCTATCCCTACAACCGAGACACCATTCGCAAGTCTCACCCGCAAATGTTTGCGTTTCTGAGCAAAGTCTGGGGGGAAAGATGACAGTGAGTGACGAAAGAAGTAAGTGAACGGAGTCCGGACATGATCTCAAGATATCTCTTTGCAGCAGCGCTTTGCTTCGCCGCGTCCGGTGCGTCTGCCGAAGTACTGGTTTGCAAGCAAAGCAGTATTTCGTCATCGGGCTTCAACAGTATCGCCGCCGCGCAATCCTGGTTCGTGAAGGAATTTGCCATCGAAATCCGGGGAAACGAGGCGCGCTCAAATGTCTACGGGCTTGGCACGGTGGAGGACGACAAAGGGCGTAAGAGGATCACATTTGTCTCCGCAAGTTCTACCAACGTGCGCACCGATGTGCAGGTCACTTTCATTCCAAAGACCTCCGTCTATACCCAGAGGCTGGTAACAACCGGCAATTATGCGCAAACGCCTGGCGCCCGCGGTAAATGCGTGGTCAGGCAGTAAAGACCTCATTCTTGACCGCCCCGACGCGATACCGACGCAGTACAGACGTGTCGACGCGGCCTGTTTTCCCTGGAACTCATGGCGTAAGCGCACTTCTCCATTGCGAGAGCCAGTTGGTGCAGTTCGAACCGCTAAGATTTGTTGTCAGGATGTGCCGGGCAGGCTGCCTTAGTTCTCGCTCAACGCGACTTTCATGTCCTTGACCAGATAGATCACCTCGCCATCGGCTTCGACACGGCCATCGGCGACGCCCATGGTCAGGCGGCGGGTCTGCACTGCTTTCGTGAAATCAACCTGATAGGTCAACATCTTGCGGTTAGGCCGCACCATGCCGGTCAGCTTTACCTCGCCCACGCCAAGCGCATAGCCACGCCCCTGCCAGCCGCGCCAGCCAAGGTTGAAGCCGGTGAGTTGCCAAAGCCCGTCCAGGCCAAGGCAGCCGGGCATGATCGGGTTGCCGGGAAAGTGGCAATCAAAGAACCACAGGTCCGGCGTGATATCGAATTCCGCCGTCACATGCCCCTTGCCATGCTCGCCCCCATCCTCGGAAATCGAGGTGATCCGATCCATCATCAGCATCGGCGGTGCCGGAAGCTGGGCGTTGCCGGGTCCGAAAAGCTCGCCACGGGCGCAGGCCAGAAGACCTTCTTTGTCGAAAGATGTAGGATAATCGGCCATTTGCGTCGGTTTCCGGTTTTGTTGCTGCTCGGTCATCCGCCCATAGCAGGGGCGAGGATTGTGGCGCAAGGGGCGACAGTTCGGCGCGATCGGGCAAAATCAGGGAAAATCCATTGAACACAAGGCAAAATCGCTCATATATAAGATGTACCCACATGAATTCGGTGAAGGTGATGGACGAGAAGTTGACGGCGAACTGGTTGGCGAAGGCGGATCTGCGCCCCACGCGACAGCGCATGGCGCTGGCCGGACTTCTGGTCGGGGATGGTCAGCATCGCCATGTCACGGCCGAAAGCCTGCACATGTCGGCGGCATCGGCCGGAGAGTCCGTTTCGCTGGCGACAGTGTACAACACCCTTCGCGCCTTTTGCGACGCGGGGCTGATCCAGGAAATCACGGTGGACGGTTCGAAAAGCTATTTCGACACCCGCACCGACGATCACCCGCATTTCTACTGGGAGGAAGACGCGCGCCTGACCGACGCGCCCGCCGACGAGTTGAGCATCGAGCGGCTTCCGGGCGCGCCCGAAGGGACCGAGATTGCCAAGGTCGATGTCGTTATCCGGCTGAGAAAGACCTGATATTTCAAAGCATTGGTGAGTTTCTGTCGGTCACGCAACTTGTTGGCCGGGCGCCATGCGTATTTGAAAAAGCGGTGAAGATCAGAGCGGTTCGATCAGATCTTCTCCGTGGGCGCGGTTTGAATTGACCTTTGGGTCAACACGATGAAATTCAAGCAGATTTTCGGGTGCGGCGGTCATCAGTGTCGCGGCACCCTTGCCGTTCTCGCCAAGCCAGAGGGGCCAGTCTTTCCGTTCGAGTATGACAGGCATCCGGTGGTGAATTTTCGACATGTTTTCATTGGCTTGGGTGGTCACGATGGCGCAGGTCGTCAGGGGGTCGTCCCCCTTGTCCCATGTCTGCCAGATCCCGGCGAAAGCGATAAAGTCGTTTGATTCCGGATAGATATACCATGGCAGGCGGTTGCCGTCGGCGTCCTTGGTCCATTCGTAGAAACCACTCGCCGGGATCAGGCAGCGACGTTCGCGGCAAGCCTTTGAAAACGCGGGTTTTTCGGCAACGGTTTCGGCGCGGGCATTGATCAGGAGGGGACCGTCGGTCGGGGTCTTGTACCAATGGGGCAGAAAGCCCCATCGCATGGGCCGCAGTCGGCGATTACCGTCTTCTGACGTCACCGTATGTATCTGATTTGTCGGGCAGATGTTGTAGTTCGGCAGGGGTGCCAGATCGTTGGCAAGCGTGGCCTCGAAAAGCGAGGCCATCGCATCGTCGGGCAGGGTCAGGGCGAAGCGTCCACACATGGGAAAACCTTAGAACGATCCTTCGCCAAAAGTTAAGCGCAGCCGACCAAAGCGCCCGGTGACGCGCAGCTTTTTGGCAAATTGTACGCGGTTGACGACGCGTGTTTTCCGAAACGTACAGAAAAGCGCACGCCCGAATGACTGAAAGGTTAACCCATCACGACCCAGTCGGGATCGAGATCAGCACCCAATCCCCCACCACGTCCACGATCGCTCCACCTTCGGCAGTACGGTCTTCAATCGCGCCGGATTCGTTGATGGGGCAGCCGACCAGCGTTGCGGTGTGATCGAGATGCTGGTTGGTCAGATCGTTTTCGCCGATCACCTGGCAGACGCCGTCCGGGCCGGGATAGGGGCGAACGGCGATCAGGCCGGAGTCTTCGGGTGGCGTGTATCGCGGCATGGCGCAGGCGGTGAGAAGGGCGAGGGGCAGTGCGGCGAACAAGAGTTTCATCAATGGTCCTTCGGTTGGTTCGCGCAGATTAACCAAATTCCCCGCAGACAAAAGAAAAGGCCGCCCGGAAGGACGGCCTTTTTTGTGCAATTGAACGATTGTTCAGTTGTTTTCTTCGTCGTTGCTTTCGTCAGCCTCGACATCATCCGAAGCCTCTTCCGCGGCAGGGGCTTCGTCGTCGTCGCCAAGGGTCTCAAGTTCGTCGAGTTCGGCGGCACCGATTTCGTCGAAGAGTTCGGCGATTTCGATTTCGGCCTGGGCCTCTTCTTCGGCGGCCTGGTCGGCGATGTTGATGCCCTGGGCCTGAAGTTCGGCTTCTTCTTCCGAGCGGGCGACGTTCAGTTCGATCTGGGTTTCAACTTCGGGGTGAAGCGTGACGTCGACCTTGTGAACGCCGAGTTCCTTGATCGGCATCGGAATGACGATCTGGCGCTTGTCGATGGAAAAGCCAGCCTCGGTCGCCACATCGGCGGCGTCACGGGGCGTGACGGAACCATAAAGCGAACCACCGTCGGACGCCTGGCGAATCACGATAAACTGCTGGCCACCGAGTTTTTCGGCCAATGCTTCGGCCTCTTTCTTGGTTTCCAGGTTGCGTGCTTCGAGTTGCGCCTTGTCAGCTTCGAAAGAGGCGATGTTGGCATCAGAAGCCCAAAGCGCCTTTTTCTGCGGCAGAAGGTAGTTGCGCGCATAGCCGTCCTTGACGGTGACGACGTCACCCATCTGACCCAGCTTTGCGACACGTTCGAGAAGGATAACCTGCATGTCAGTTCTCCTTATTTGACCGCGTAGGGCAGAAGGGCGAGGAAGCGGGCGCGCTTGATTGCGCGGGCCAGTTCACGCTGCTTCTTGGCCGATACGGCGGTGATACGGGACGGGACGATCTTGCCACGCTCAGAGATGTAGCGCTGAAGCAGTTTCGTGTCCTTGTAGTCGATCTTGGGTGCATTGTCGCCCGAGAAGGGGCAGACCTTGCGGCGGCGGAAAAACGGTTTTGCAGCCATGGGTTAGCTCCTTTCACGCTGAGGGCGGTCACCACGGTCGCCGCCGCGGGGGCCACGATCACGGTCGTCACGCTTTTGCATCTGGATCGAGGGGCCTTCCTCGTGCTCGTCGACCTTGATGGTCAACACGCGCATCACGTCGTCATGCAGGCGCATGAGGCGTTCCATTTCCTGAATGGCCGGTGCCGGTGCATCGGTTTTCAGGAAGGCATAGTGGCCCTTGCGGTTCTTGTTGATCTTGTAGGCCATCGTCTTGACGCCCCAGTACTCGCTCTCAACGAGTTTGCCTTCGTTGTCCGAAAGCACGGTGCCAAAATGTTCGATGAGGCCTTCTGCTTGCGCGTTGGACAGGTCCTGACGCGCAATCATCACATGCTCGTAAAGAGGCATGATCTCTCCAGTTCTGTTCAGGGCGCACTTCAAAGGACAGGGTTCTTGCCGCGTCTGTCCACGAGAGGATGCGCCGGTCAATCGTTTCGCGGCGAACGGGTGGCTTATACAGATGTCTCTATTTAGATCAACCCCGTCTTATTCTGGCCTTTTTTGCTTTCTAGAACAGGCCGAAAGAGGGCCATGTTGAAGGCGGTATGAGCACGCTGCGACCCACATCACGACATGAGGCGACAGAGCCTTTGCTGGAGCAGATCGAAATGCCCTGGGGGTTTCGGCTGCGTCCTGCCGACATGCAGGAAAGTGCGAGCGATTTCATCATCGAATGGGGGCTGACGCTTTTGGGTGCGGCTTTCGTTCTGGCGGCTTTCGCGCAGTGGCTTTTGCCGGGGGCGATCTTTTCCGGCGATGCGCTGATGCTGAAGTTCATCCTGACCTGTGTTCTGGGGCTTCTGGGCGGCCTTTGCTTCAGCGTTTCGGCGCGTGGGTTCCGGCCCGAGGTCCAGGTGGACCGGGTGCGCCAGGAAATCCGTTTTGTGTCGCGCAATCCGCGCGGTCGGGGGCAGATCCTTGCGACGGTGGATTTGCACCAGATCATCGGCGTCGGGATCACGCGGTCGATGACGACGGGGGATTGTCATTGCCTGATCTACCTGATCGACGGCAAGAAACCCCTGCGCCTGGCCACGGGGATCGAAAGCGAAATTCGCGCGATCCGCGAGAAGATGGACAATTACGTCACACCCCCGGCCGAGCGTCTGGCGGCGAAGATGGCCAGAAGCGCGGCCTGAAACCCAAACATCCCTAAAGGTGTAATGCCGTCGCAAACCTGTCGGTTTGTGGCGCCGATTTGCCGGTTTACGCCTGTTCCGCTATGGTGCGCACATTAGGGTGGTTGCCAATAAAACCGTTTGTGTGCGTCAGACGCCGGACAAGAAAATCAAGAACATCCTGGCATTCCAGCAGTCGCGCACGCTGACCGAACACGCTGGAGCAAGGGGACAGATACTCAAGAAAAGCCAAGACGAGTTCACGTCTAGCGGGGAGCGATACGCAGTTCCCTGCTTTGGGCCAGAGGGTTCAAGGGCGTGATGTCTCAAGAAAAATCAAAGGAAAAGAGGGGGGCCGTGGATGGCCGATGAAACGACAAACCAGGGTATCCCGGAGCCGGAAGGGGCTGCGGATATCATTCAGACCGACTATGAGATCGGTCAGGACAATATCAACACCAATGTGGGACCGTTCGGGCTGGATATTCACAACCCGGTCTTCCTTGTTTCGGGGCTCGCCGTCGTTGCTTTCGTCTTCGGCGCGTTGATCTTCCCGGAAGGGGCCAGCAGCTTTTTTGGCTGGCTGCGTCCTGCGCTGACCAGCACGTTTGACTGGTTCTTCCTGCTGGCCGCCAATATCTTCGTCATCTTCTGTCTTTTGCTGATCGTGACGCCCATGGGCAGCGTTCGGCTTGGCGGGGCAGAGGCAAAGCCCGATTACGGCTATCCCGGCTGGTTCGCGATGCTTTTCGCCGCCGGCATGGGCATCGGGCTGATGTTCTTTGGCGTGCTTGAGCCGGCCTATTACTTTGGCACACCCTGGGGCGACGAGCCGCTTGGCGTGGTACGGCCCTTCACCGAAGACGGGGCGCTGATTGCCGAGAACGTCGACGAAGCGCGCCGGATGGCGTTGGCCGCAACGTCTTACCACTGGGCGCTTCACCCCTGGGCGATCTATGCCATTGTGGCGCTGGCGTTGGCCTTGTTCAGCTATAACAAAGGCTTGCCGCTTTCGATCCGCTCGGCTTTTTATCCAATTCTGGGCGAAAAGGTCTGGGGTTGGTGGGGCCACATCATCGACATCCTGGCGGTTTTTGCGACGCTTTTCGGCCTTGCGACCTCGCTTGGGATCGGTGCGCAGCAGGCGAACGCGGGGCTTGAGTTTGTCTATGGCATTCCAAGCAGCGTGACGGTGCAGGTGATCCTGATCATCATCATCACGGCCATCGCCCTGATTTCGGTCCTGCGTGGCCTGGATGGCGGCGTGAAGGTCTTGTCCGAGATCAACATGGTGATCGCGGCCTTGCTATTGCTGTTCGTCTTCTTTGCCGCCGGGGCAGGACGGATTGCCGGTGACTTCGTGATGGGCCTTGGTGCCTATGCGCAAGAGGTGATCCCGCTGTCCAACCCCTTCGGGCGCGAGGATGACGGGTATCGCGAAGGCTGGACCGCGTTCTACTGGGCGTGGTGGATCTCCTGGTCACCCTTCGTCGGCATGTTCATTGCCCGCGTCAGCCGGGGCCGCACGGTGCGCGAATTCGTGACCTGCGTGCTGATCATCCCCAGCCTTGTCTGTGTCTTCTGGATGGCGACGTTTGGTGGCTCGGCAATTGCCGACATGGTGGCCAACCCCGAAACCAGTGCCGTGAAGGCCAATGTGATCGACGCCTACAAGCCCGAACTGTCGCTTTTTGCAATGCTTGAGGGGCTGCCTCTGACGGCGATCACCTCGACCATCGGCATCGTGCTGGTCATCGTGTTCTTCGTGACGTCGTCGGATTCCGGTTCGCTGGTGATCGACACGATCACCGCGGGCGGCAAGATTGACGCGCCGGTGCCGCAGCGGGTGTTCTGGTGTACCTTTGAGGGGCTGGTCGCAATTGCGCTTTTGCTTGGCGGCGGGTTGACCTCGCTTCAGGCGATGGTGATTTCGACCGGCTTGCCGTTCACGATCATCCTGTTGCTGATGTGCTGGGCGATCTGGAAGGGCCTGACCTCGGAACCGCGCTGAGGCATCAGCCATAAAATCAAAGAAAGGCGCGTCCCCGTGGCGCGCCTTTTTCTTTTGAATTGACCGTTAATGTCACGCGATTCCCCCGGTTTCGCCGTTTTTGCGGCGCATGGTCTTACCCATGTTCAGAGATTCGACACCCATTTTCGAGTTCCGCGGCCCCTGGGGCGTTCCCGTGCAGATCGGCGCGTCGATCTTTCTGTTGATCCTGATCCTTGTCGATTTCTCGGCCACACCTCGCCTTGTCGCGTTTGATCTGATGTTCGTCGCGATATTGCTGGGCAGTATCTACCTGCACGAGTTGGGCCATGCCTGGGGCAACCTGATTCAAGGCATCCCCGTGCGCCGTGTCATGCTTTATGGCGGGGGCGGGTTCTGCGAACCGTCCCGGTCAGCCACCAGGTACGAGCGCGAGTTGGTCGTGGCCATGGGGCCGATCGTGAACTTGTTTCTCTGGGCGAGTGCGGGGCTGATTGCGCCGATGATCTCGGATCCCGAGATCAACTGGGTGTTCCGGACCATTGCCTGGGTCAACGGATTTTTGTTCATCCTGAACATGTTGCCGGTGCATCCGCTGGACGGGGGCAAGCTGTTCGAGTTGTTCCTGCACAGGTTCCTGCACCCACAGGTCGCAACGACGATTTCAGCGGGATTGGGGCTGGTTCTGGCGATCCTGTGGATCCCGTTGATGATCGTGATGTTCATGAACATCGGCGTGGTTCTGTTCTTTCTGCCCTCGGTGCGGCTGCATTGGGAAATGCTGAAGTACAGACGCGCTTGACCTTTCGCGCCGGGGCGCGTTCTCTCCGCCCCATGTTGGACATCGACTTTGTACGCGGGCAGTTTCCTGCCTTTTCCGAACCATCGCTGGAGGGCCAGGCGTTCTTTGAGAACGCGGGCGGTTCCTATCCCTGCCAATTCGTGGTCGACCGGTTGATGCGGTTCTATCGCGAGCGGAAGGTGCAGCCTTATGGCCCGTTCGATGCCAGCCGCGTGGCGGGCGAAGAGATGGACGAAGCGCGAACGCGGATGGCGGCGATCCTTGGGGTCGAGCCCGACGAGTTGAGCTTCGGGCCGTCGACGACACAGAACACCTATGTCCTGGCCGAGGCGTTTCGTCAGTATCTGCCGGAGGGATCGGCCATCGTCGTGACGAACCAGGATCACGAGGCGAACTCCGGTGCGTGGCGGCGGTTGGAGGCTGCGGGCGTAGAGGTGCGAGAATGGAAGGTGGATCCGGGCACGGGGCATCTGGATCCGGGTGATCTGGCCCCCTTGCTGGACGGGGCGGCGCTGTTGTGTTTCCCCCATTGCTCGAACGTCGTGGGCGAAATCAACGATGTGGCGGCCATTACCGCGATGGCGCACGAGGCGGGCGCGGTGGTCTGCGTTGACGGGGTGTCCTATGCGCCGCACGGGTTTGTCGACGTGGGCAAGCTTGGGGCGGATATCTACCTGTTTTCCGCTTATAAAACCTATGGACCGCACCAGGGCTTGATGGTGATCCGGCGGGATCTTGGGGAAAAACTGCCGAACCAAGGGCATTACTTCAACGGCGATGCGCTTTACAAGCGGTTCACCCCGGCGGGGCCGGACCATGCGCAGATCGCGGCCTGTGCGGGCATGGCGGATTACGTCGATGCGCTTTATGCCAACCTGGGCGGTCCGCATCTGGAACCGTGCGAAAGGGGCGCTGCGGTCCACGATGCGATGCGCGCGCGCGAAGTGTCCTTGCTGGCCCCCCTGATGGCGTTTCTGTCGTCGAAGAATTCGCTGCGTCTTCTGGGGCCGGTCGAGGCCGCAGCGCGGGCCCCCACGGTGGCCATCGAGGCGGATCGTCCGGGGGCCGAGATCGCAATGCAACTGGCGGCCCATGACATCAACGCAGGCGGCGGTGATTTCTACGCGGTGCGCCCGTTGGAGGCCATGGGGGTCGATCCCGAGAAAGGCGTTCTGCGGGTGAGTTTCACCCATTACACCAGCGAAGCCGAGGTGGAACGACTGATCGAGGCGCTGGAGCGGGTGCTTTAGCTGGCCGCTTCCCGGGCAAGGGCCAGTGCGCCGTCGAGCGGCGTGCCCTCGGCGGGGGCGAGGCGTGATTTGTGGTTCGGCATCAGCCAGTCGGCGTAGGATGGCCCGACGCCGCCGGCGAGGCAGAGGACTTCGTTGCGGCCCAGCCCGAGGGTGTCGATGGCGTTGGTCAGATAGATCGAACCGGCCTGCACGAGGGTAAGCGCGACCGGATCACCATCACCGGCGGCTTTCAGGACTTTGGGCGCAAGGGTGGCAAAGTCGCGCGGGGAGGCTGTGGCGGCAAAGGCGACGATGGCATTGGCGTCGTCGTCGAAGCTTTCCAGAGTTTTGCGCGTGAGGTCGGAGGGGGGCGTCAGCCCGTCGTGGCACAAAAGCGTCTCGGTCAGAAGGCCGCGCCCAAGCCAGGCACCCGAGGCCTGATCCGAAAGGATCAACCCGTAACCGCCCATGAACCGTTGCTTGCCCTTTCGCGCCGCCCCGATCAGCGAGCCCGTACCGATGGCCAGAAGAATGCCGTCGCGGTCGCCAAGTGCGCCTTTCAGCGCGGTGACCTTGTCCTCGGTCACCTTGGTCGGCATGGGCAGGGCTTTGGCGATTTCATCGAACTGGTCGCGGGTCAGCGCCCCGGCAATGCCCGCGTGCGCCCGTGCCTTTGCCAGAACCGGATCGGCAAGGCCCGCCTCGTCAGCGGCCAGTTCCAGCGCTTCGCGGATGTGGCGGATCGTGGCCTCCATGTCGGAAGTCGCGTTGGCTGGCCCCGACTTGCCTTTGCCAAGGGTGTTGCCGTTGCGTTCGGTGATCGCCACACGGCAGCCCGATCCGCCGCCGTCGATGCCGATGATATGTTCGATTCTGTCTGGTGCCATTGATAACCTCTGCATTCCCTTTAGATCGTTCCCCAAGCGGTGTGAATGCAAGAGGTCCGCAAATGTCGAAACCTGTGATCTGGTGGGTGCGCAAGGACCTGCGGTTGAGTGATAACCCGGCCCTTGTTGCGGCGGTTGAGGCAGGTGGTCCGGTGATCCCGGTGTTCATCCTGGACGAGGTTTTTGAAGGTTACGGCACTGCGCCACTCTGGCGGTTCGGGCTTGGCGTGGAAAAGCTGGCCGAGACGTTACAAAAATCTGGTTCGCGCTTGATTTGCAGGCGGGGCAGGGCGGTTGATGTCTTGCCTGCGCTCGTCGAAGAAACAGGGGCCGGGGCAATGCATTGGAGCCGCGCTTACGATCCCGATCAGGTGGAGCGGGACAAGGCCGTGAAGGCCGCGCTTCGGGACAAGGGCATCACGGCGGAAAGCCACAAGGGCCATTTGATGTTCGAGCCATGGTCGGTTGAGACCAAGGACGGCGGCTTCTACCGGGTCTATTCCCCGTTCTGGCGGGCGGTTGCGGGGCGCGATGTGCGCGAACCGGTCAAGAGGCCGGACAGCATTCCATCGCCGGAGGACTGGCCCGAGAGTGAGGATGTCAAGGATTGGGCGCTTGGTGCCGGGATGCGTCGCGGGGCGGATGTGGTGGCGCGTCATGTCTCGGTCGGGGAAAAGGCGGCCAGCGGCAAGCTGGGGGCCTTCATCGCGAAGAAGATCGGCGACTACAAGGCCCGGCGGGATTATCCGGCGGAGGAGGCGACGTCGCGCCTGTCGGAAAATCTGGCCTGGGGCGAGATCAGCCCCGCCACCTGCTGGCACGCGGCGCGGCGGGCGGTGGAAGAGGGCAAACAGGGGGCCGAGCATTTCCTCAAGGAACTTGTCTGGCGCGAGTTTGCCTATCACCTGGTCTGGCACACGCCGCATATCCTGACCGACAATTGGCGCGAAGGCTGGGACGGTTTCCCCTGGAACGATGACGAACGTCTGGCCAGGGTGCGCCGCTGGAAACGCGGGATGACCGGTGTGCGCTTCGTCGATGCCGCCATGCGCGAGATGTATGTGACCGGGACAATGCACAACCGCGCACGGATGATCGTGGCAAGTTATCTGACAAAGCACCTGATGACCCATTGGCGCGTCGGCCAGAAATGGTTCGAGGATTGCCTGATCGACTGGGATCCCGCCTCGAACGCAATGGGGTGGCAGTGGGTGGCAGGCTCCGGCCCCGATGCCGCGCCTTATTTCCGTATCTTCAATCCGGATGGCCAGTTGGAGAAATTCGACGCCGATGGCGATTATCAGCGCCGCTGGCTGGCTGAATGTGCGACAAATCCGACAGCAACGGCGCTTTCCTATTTCGACGCTGTGCCGGAAAGCTGGGGGCTGGATGCCGGTGCGGAGTATCCCGAGCCGGTAATGAGCCTGTCCGAAGGGCGGGCGCGGGCGCTTGAGGCCTATGAAAATCGGGATTTCTGATGCGGTTCATCTTTGGGTAAGGATGCCGGGCTAAAGACGAGGTATCAGCACTTACGACCGGGCGGCGCGATGAAGTCCATTCCCGAATACCTTGTCATCCTGAACAAGTTTTTCCTGCTGAAACGCCTCAGTATCAGGCTTGCCGTGGCCGCAGTACTGATCGCGGTCAGCCTGTTTGCGGCAGGTTCGATCCTGGAACACAGGATCGCCAGATCGGCGGCGGTGCTGCCCTTGCAGATCGGCACGCTGGAACAGACCATCGGCTATGGCGGGCTGATTCACAGTTTCAAGAACTACGTCCTGCGCCCGGACGAGGCGCAATATGCCGACGCCGCACGGCAGGCATCAAAAGACGCGCTGGTGCTTTTCGATCAACTTGAACGAGACCTGGATGCCTTTTCGATCGACGCCCACCTTGGCGCCGCGCGAGAGGCCGTTCGCGTTTACGAAAGCCGGATTGACACGGTGGCAGAAATGCACGCCGCCGGGGCCAGTGCGCGCGAGATTGACGCCGTCGTCCGCTACGACGATTCCCAGGCTTTGCGCGAGGTGGCGGTCTTTCGGGCCCGAATCGAAGGCGAAGTTTCCAGGCGGTTGCAGCTTTTGCAGCTTTTGGGCATCGCGACGTTTGCCCTTTCCCTGGCGGGCGGTTCGGTGATGTTGCTGGTCGTCCTGAACGAACATCGCCTTGCCGGTATCGCCTATTCCGAAGCGCGGGAAGCGCTTGGTCGTGAAAAGGCCGGGAATGACGAATTGCGCGACTTTTCCTATGCGGTGTCGCATGATCTGAAATCGCCGATGAACACGGTCCACCGGCTGCTGCACGAGGTGCAGGAGGGGTTGGATGGTCGGCGGCTTTCAAAGGAACAGAATGACCTTATCGGTCAATCGCTGGAGACGATCGGGCGCGCGCAGGGCCAGATCGAGGCTCTCATGTCGTTCGCGGGTCTTGTCGAAGGCGGTGCGGAGGATGATGAGGTGATCGATCTTGGCGCAGAGATTGCCTCCATCAAGGCGGATCTTAGCGCTGCTTTCGAGGAAAGCGGCGGTACTTGCGAGATTGGCGAACTTCCCGCGATCCGGGCAGGCTCTGCCCAGATCGGTATCCTTTTTCAGAACCTGATCGAGAATGCGATCAAGTACAGAAAGCCGGATGTCGTGCCGGTCGTGCGAATCCATGCCGAGGACAGCGCGGATGGCAGGTATCTCAGCATTCACGTCACCGACAACGGGCTGGGCATCGCGGACAAACACCAGGATGCCGTCTTTGGCTTGTTCAAACGCCTGCACAGGCAGGACCAGATTCCCGGCACCGGCCTTGGCCTTTCGGTTTGCAAGCGCGTGGTACGGAACATGGGCGGCGACCTGACCGTGACGTCGGAGCCGGGCAAAGGCAGCACATTCACAGTCGTCCTGCCAAAAGAAAGGGAAGTGGAATGGTCGAAACGGGCCGCATAGGGCACCTTGTCGCTATCGACGACAGCGAGTTTGACCAAATGGCCAACGCCCGCCTCGTCGAGCGATCCGGCATGGTCGATGACTTCCGCACGTTCCTCGATGCGACCGAGGCTTTGGCGTATCTGCGACAGACCGACCGGCCCCGGGTCGATGCGATTCTTCTGGATATCAACATGCCGGTGATGGATGGCTTCGAGTTCCTCGATGCGGCCACGGCGGAGTTCGGTGACGACTTCGCCGGCATCGTCGTCCTGATGCTGACGACATCACTTTTGCCGAAGGACGTGGAGCGGGCACTTTCCTACAAACCGGTTCGCGACTTCTTCAACAAGCCCCTTTCCCTGGACCTTTTGCGTCAGATCGCCGAACGCCTGCACGCCTCTGCCTGATTGCCCCGGCCCCGCTGATCGGCGCATTTGATTCCGTTTGGGGTCTCATGGGACCACGGGCAATTTTCTCTCGAGATCCGGCCGATTCCCGCAAACTCCCATTCCGGGACAAGTCGGAGGGTCTTTTCCATGCTCAAAAGTGCATTTTTGCCAGAACACTATATGTAGTATTTTTGTGCGCCCGGATCAAAATATGGACGCAATATGTCGACCTGCGAGTTTTGCCTGAAGGACATCATCCCATAATTTCCCAAAAAATACTGTTGCTTCCCATGCTTTCCCATGTCACTACTCTTTCATCGAGAACGAGCGGATCAGCATTCGGGGCAGCAAACGACCCCGGCCAAACCAAAAAAAGCAGGTTTCATACAGGCTTCCCTCTTTTCGATCTGAGATCCGGCGCGCGGGCGAGCAGACATCCCCCCAGGTGGCGCGCGCAGCTGGACTATCCCGGAAACGGGACGAGGGCGGCGGATCGGACAGTGGCAGCAGTCCGATCCGCCGTTTTCCATTTTGGGGGCAAATTTTGAAGGGACTGCGGGACAGTGGTTCGGAGGTTCAGAGGCGAGGGCGTCCAGAAGGTGGATGCCAAGGGTCGGGTGTCCATCCCGGCCAATTATCGCGCTGTGCTTCGCGACGGTGACCCCGAGTGGTCCGAAGGCAAGCTGCCGGAATTCATCATTGTCTATGGCGACGAGCGCCGGGATTTCCTGGAGTGCTTTACCATCGACGCCGCCAACGAGATGGACGAGAAAATCGCACGCCTGCCGCGCGGATCGACCAAACGCCGCGCGCTGGAGCGTCTTTTCAACGGTCAATCCCTGCCTGCGACGGTCGACGACACTGGCCGGATCGTCCTGCCCGCCAAGCTGCGCCAGAAGATCGGGATCGACGGCGAAGCCTATTTCATCGCCATGGGTGATACCTTCCAGATCTGGAAGCCCGAAGGCTTTGATGACGCCGAAAGCGATGTTGATGCGCTGCTAGACGACCTGCCGAAAGGTGCGGATATCTGGACACTTCTCGAAGACGAGGAGGTTGCATAGACAATGGCCGCCGCTGCCCGCGCACCCCAAGACGCACCGCATATCCCTGTTCTGCTGGACGCCATCCTTGAGGCCTGCGCGCCGATAAGGGGCACATGGCTGGACGGCACCTTCGGGGCGGGCGGCTATGCGCGCGGGTTGCTTCAGGCGGGGGCGGATCGGGTGATCGGGGTGGACCGGGATCCGATGGTGTTCGAGATGGCCGGAGAGTGGGCCGATCAGTACGGTGACCGGCTGGAGTTAGTTGAAGGAACCTTTTCCGACCTCGATGAACTGGCGGGTTGTGATCTGGACGGGGTGGTTCTGGACCTTGGTGTGTCGTCCATGCAGTTGGATCAGGCCGAGCGCGGATTTTCCTTCATGTCGGACGGTCCGTTGGACATGCGAATGTCAGGTGCGGGAACGAGTGCGGCCGATGTTGTGGCCGAGGCCAGCGAAGCGATGCTGGCGGATATTCTGTTTCACTATGGTGAGGAGCGGGCGGCAAGATCAATCGCGCGAGCCATCGTGAGAACGCGGCAGGACGCGCCGATCGAGACGACCGGGGCCCTCGTGCGGATCGTCGAAGCCGTCCTGCCGCGCCCGAAACCGGGCGCTTCGCACCCCGCGACACGCACGTTCCAGGCGCTTCGGATTGCGGTTAACGACGAGTTCGGACAATTGGCGGCGGGTCTTGAGGCGGCAGAACGCGCGTTGAAGCCGGGCGGCTGGCTGGCGGTTGTCAGCTTTCATTCGCTGGAAGACCGCATCGTCAAAAGATTTTTCCAGGCACGGTCGGGCAAGATGGGCGGCGTCAGCCGGTATCGGCCCGAGGTGGCCGCCGACGCCCCCCGGTTCGAGGCGCGCAACAAGGCCATTGCCCCGAGTGCCGACGAGGTTGCGCGGAACCCCCGCGCACGATCCGCGAAACTGCGCGTCGGGCGGCGAACGGAAGCGCCTTCGGGGGCTGTTGATCGTTCAAGGTTGGGATTGCCGAAAGAGGTGTTGTCATGAGGTCGCTTTTCTTTCTTGTCACCGCGATGGCCGTGATGGCCCTGGCCGTCTGGGCCTATCGGCAGAATTACGAAACCCAGGCCAAGCTGCGCGAAGTGGACCAGTTGAGAAGCGAGATCGCCGACCTGCGGGAACGGGCCAGCGTGCTGCGTGCCGAATGGGCCTATCTGAACCGGCCCGAGCGTCTGGCGGATCTGGCCAACCTCAATTTCGATCAACTGGGCCTTTTGGAGCTTGGGCCCGCCCATTTCCGGCATATTGATCAGATCCCCTATCCCCTTGAAAACGTGAGTGGTGTTCTGTTGCAGGGGGTGCAGGAATGACCCGCACTCCGCTTCGCCCACTGGCCCGGATCCTTGCCGCGCGTCGGGACGGCGAGAACCCCGACAGTATCGAACGCGAAAACCTGGCCGCGCGTCACGAAGCCGACCGCGACCGCCAGCGCGAGCGGGCAGAAGGGCGGCTTTTGGTGCTCGGCATCGCGTTCCTTTCGGCCTTTGCGATGGTCGGGTTGAAAATGTCGGTCATGGCCGGGTCCGACCCGGTCGAGCCGAAATCGGCCGCTTCGGGGGCGCAGATCGTGGCGGCGCGTGCAGATATCACCGACCGCAACGGGCGCATCCTTGCGACCAACCTCACGACGCATTCGCTTTATGCCGAACCCGATCAGATGATCGATCCGGACCGCGCGGCGCGAGAACTGGCAAAGATCTTTCCCGATCTCGACGACAAGAAGCTGTTCGAGCAATTCACGGGCAAACGCACCTTTCTGTGGATCAAGAAACGGATCAGTCCCGAACAGCAGCAGGCGGTTTTCGACATCGGCGAGCCGGGGCTTTTGTTCGGCCCGCGCGAGATGCGGCTTTACCCGAACGGCAAACTGATGGCGCATGTGCTGGGCGGGGCCGGTTTCGGGCGCGAGGCGGTGAATGCGGCCGAACTTGTCGGTGTTGCCGGGGTTGAACACGCAATGGACGATGCGTTGCGCGATCCGGGGCGCGGCGACGTGCCGCTTACTCTGTCGCTGGACCTGACGGTTCAGGCCGCGGTTGAAGAAGTGCTGGGGTTCGGGATCAACCTGTTCGACGCGAAAGGGGCTGCGGCGGTCCTTATGGATGTTCATACGGGCGAGATCCTGAGCCTTGCCAGCCTGCCGGATTTCGACCCGAACGACCGTCCGAAACCCTTGACCACGGGCGATCAGGCCGACAGTCCGCTGTTCAATCGCGCGGTGCAGGGGCTTTACGAGCTTGGTTCGACCTACAAGATTTTCACGGCTGCTCAAGCCATTGAAGAGCGTCTTGTCAGTCGCACCACCTGGATTGAAACGACAAGCCCGTTGAAGTGGGGCAAGCATTCGATCAGCGATTATCGCTATCATGGTCCTGCCTTGACGGTGGAAGACGTGATCGTCGAAAGCTCGAACGTCGGAACGGCGCGGATGGCCTTGATGGTGGGGGTGGAACCTCAACTGGAGTTCTTTGGGAAGTTGGGTTTGTTAAAGCCCTTGTCCGTTGAACTGGTCGAGGCGTCGGGATCGAAACCGCTTTTGCCCAAGGAAAAATGGGTCGAGATTCACACGATGACGGCGTCTTACGGTCACGGCATTTCAGCAACGCCTTTGCACCTTGCGACGGCCTATTCCACCATCGTGAACGGCGGCCGACTTGTGACGCCGAGCCTGATCAAGGGTGGCAAGCCTTTGGGACCACAGGTGATCAGCGAAAATACCAGCAAGCAGATGCGGGACTTCCTGCGCAAGGTTGTTACCCACGGCACGGCCAGCATGGGCGAGGTCGAAGGCTATCATGTGGGCGGCAAGACCGGCACGGCGGACAAACCGCGCCCTCAGGGCGGATATTACGAAGACAAGGTGATCGCGACCTTCGCCAGCGTCTTTCCGGCGAACGATCCTAAATATGTGCTGGTCGTCACGATGGACGAAGCCGAGGATCGCGCAGGCGAAAAGCCGCGCCGGACGGCGGGCTGGACGGCGGTGCCAGTGGCGGCACAAATCATACGGCGGACCGCGCCCCTGTTGGGTATGGCGCCCGACATTGAATATCAAAGCGCTCAGGGTGTAACACTGGCGCAGAACTGACAAAGGCAAGGCGATGCAGACCCGGGCAAAGACAAAGACCTTGGCCGAGCTTGGGCTGACAGCGCGGGACGCGGGCGACACGCGGATCACCGGTTTGTCCGTGGACAGCCGCGATGTGAAAGAGGGCCATCTGTTTGCCGCCCTTCCCGGCACCAGGGTGCATGGGGCCGAGTTCATACAATATGCCTTGCGGATGAAGGCGGGAGCGGTCCTGACAGACCGCGAGGGCGCTGTGGTGGCCCGCGATGTGCTGCAAGGCAGCGACGTGCCACTGGTCATTGTCGAAGATCCGCGCGAGGTGCTGGCCTTTACCGCCGCCCTTTGGTTCGAGGCGCAGCCCGAGGTGCAGGTGGCCGTCACCGGCACGAACGGCAAGACCAGTGTCGCCAGTTTCACGCGCCAGCTTTGGACGGAAATGGGGGCCGAGGCGGTTAGCCTTGGCACGACCGGGATCGAGGGAGCCTATACCGCGCCCCTTGGCCATACGACACCCGAGCCGATTACGCTGCACCGCGCCCTTGCGCGGATCGCGGACGAGGGGATCACCCATGCGGCGATGGAAGCCTCGTCACATGGCTTGGCGCAGCGGCGGATCGACGGGGTTCGGTTGAGGGCGGCGGGGTTCACCAATCTGTCCCAGGATCATCTGGACTATCACGCTGATTTCGAAGACTATTTCAGCGCCAAGGCGGGGCTTTTCGATCGTGTTCTGCCGGAAGATGGCACCGCCGTCATCAACATTGACGACAAGTGGGGCCCGCGCATGGCCGACGTGGCGGATGCGCGGGGGCAGGATGTTCTGACCATCGGGCGCGACAGTCGCGCGGCCTTGCAAATCCTTGGCCAGCGGTTCGATGCGACGGGGCAGGAGCTTCGGTTTGAATGGTCAGGGCGGATTCACCAGGTGCGGATGGGCTTGATCGGCGGGTTCCAGGCCGAGAACGCGCTGATGGCCGCCGGGCTTTGCATCGCGACCGGGGCAGATGCGGAAGAAACTTTTGACACGATGCACACCCTTCAGACGGTGCGCGGGCGGATGCAGTTTGCGGCACGACGCGAAAATGGCGCGAGCGTCTTCGTCGATTACGCGCATACGCCCGAGGCTTTGGTGACCGCGCTGAAGGCGGTGCGCCCGCATGTTCTTGGCCGCCTGATCGTTGTGTTTGGCGCGGGTGGGGATCGCGACACTGGCAAACGCCCCCTGATGGGGCAGGCGGCGGCGGCGCACGCCGATGTGGCTTTCGTGACCGACGACAACCCGCGCAGCGAGGATCCGGCTTTGATCCGGCTGGCAGTGATGCAGGGGGCGCGAGAGGGTGTCGCGGAGGTGTCCGAGGTTGGTGATCGTGCAGAGGCCATCCTGCGGGCGGTTGATGCCCTTGGTCCAGGCGACACGTTGCTGATCGCGGGCAAGGGGCACGAAACCGGGCAGATCGTCGGCGATGCGGTTCTGCCGTTTGACGATGTGGAACAGGCGAGTGTTGCCGTGGCGGCGCTGGACGGGAAGGGCGCATGAGCGCGCTCTGGACCCGCGACGAGGCCGTGGCCGCCACGGGTGGTCAAGCCGAAGGGGCGGATTGGGCGGCGACGGGTGTGTCCATCGACACGCGGACCTTGAAGCCGGGTGACATCTTCGTGGCCCTGAAGGACGTGCGCGACGGGCACGAGTTCGTCGCGGCTGCTCTGGAAAAAGGCGCGGCGGCGGCGTTGGTCACGCATCGGCCCGAGGGTGTGGAGGAAGGCGCGAACCTGTTGGTCGTTGACGAGGTTCTGCCGGCATTGGAACGGCTTGGCCGGGCGGCGCGCGCGCGCACCAAAGCGCAGGTGATCGCCGTGACAGGCTCGGCCGGCAAGACCTCGACCAAGGAAATGCTGCTGCATGTTCTGTCGAAGCAAGGCCGGACTCACGCGGCCGAAGCGAGCTATAACAACCATTGGGGCGTGCCACTGACCCTGGCGCGGATGCCGCGCGAGACCGAGTTTGCCGTGATCGAAATCGGGATGAACCACCCCGGTGAGATCGCGCCGTTGGCGGGGCTTGCCCGCCCCCATATCGCGATAGTCACAACGGTGGCCGAAGCACACCTTGAGGCATTCGAGAACATCGAGGGGATCGCGGTTGAAAAGGCGGCGATCTTTCAGGGGCTTGAGCCGGGTGGGGCGGCCTTGTTCAACGCGGATGTCGAAACCGCCCCGATCCTGAACGCCGAAGCGAAACTGCACGCCGCGCGAAGGATCGGGTTCGGCGAAAGCGCGGATGCCAGCCTGCGGGCGAACCGGATCACGCTTGAGGCTGACACAAGCGTTGTGGAAGGCTGGTTCGACGGCAATCCGTTTCTCTTCAAGGTCGGCGCTCCGGGTCGGCATTTCGCGATGAATGCGCTTGCCGTTTTCGGGGCCGTACAACTGGCCGGGGCCGATGCGGCTGTTGCTGCGCTCGACATCGGAGCATGGCACGCGCCGGAAGGGCGCGGCTTGCGCGCGCGTGTTCAGATTGATCCGGTTGAGGACAAGACCGTGCAGTTGATCGACGATGCCTTCAATGCCAACCCGGCGTCGATGGCGGCGGCCTTTGAGGTGCTGGCCGCCGTGAAACCTGAAGGCCGGGGGCGGCGCGTGGCCATTCTGGGCGACATGCTGGAACTGGGGTCTGACGAGGCCGAATTGCACGCCGATCTTGCCGAGCATCCGGCGATGGATGCGATCGGTCTGGTCCATAGTGCCGGGCCAAGGATGCGGGCCTTGCACGAAGCCTTGCCCCCTGAACAACAGGGGCAGTGGAGCGAAACGGCAGAGGAACTGGCCCGAAAGACCTATCGGCTGGTCGGTGCCGGGGATGTCGTGCTGGTCAAAGGGTCGAAGGGGTCAAGGATAAGCCTTGTGGTCGACGCGATCAAAGCGTTGAAGAAGGCACGTGAAAAAGGGGCAGTGTAATGCTTTATTGGTTGACCGTATTCTCTGACGGCGGTGATTTCTTCAACCTTTTCAGATATATCACCTTTCGGGCGGGCGGGGCTTTTTTTACGGCGCTGGTCTTTGGCTTCCTGTTTGGCAGACCCCTGATCAACCTTCTGAGGGCCAAACAGAAACACGGCCAGCCGATCCGCGACGATGGCCCCGAAAGCCATCTGAAAAGCAAGGCGGGTACGCCGACCATGGGTGGGGTTCTGATCCTTGGGGCGCTGATCACCTCGACGCTTTTGTGGGCGCGGCTGGATATTGGTTATGTCTGGCTTGTGCTGTTCGTCACGATTGCCTTTGGCGCGATTGGTTTTACCGACGATTACCACAAGGTGACCCGCAACAGTCACGCGGGGCTGTCGGGGCGTTTCCGTCTGGCGCTTGGATTCCTGATCGCGGGGATTGCGGGGTATTGGGCGACTTGGATGCATCCCGAGCCGTTGCAGGGGCAGTTGGCCATCCCAGTGGTCAGCATGTTGCTGAACCTTGGAATTCTGTTCATTCCCTTCGCCATGATCGTGATCGTCGGGGCGGCAAACGCGGTGAACCTGACTGATGGTCTGGACGGGCTGGCCATCATGCCGGTGATGATCGCCGCCGGATCGCTTGGCGTGATCGCCTATGCCGTGGGCCGAACCGACTTTACCGAATACCTTGGCATCAACTACGTGCCGGGAACGGGCGAGATCCTGATCTTTACCGCGGGGCTCATCGGCGGCGGGCTTGGATTCCTCTGGTACAACGCACCACCGGCTGCCGTTTTCATGGGCGATACCGGATCGCTGGCTCTTGGCGGCGCGCTCGGTGCTATTGCCGTCGCCACCAAGCACGAGATCGTCCTAAGCATCATCGGCGGGTTGTTCGTGGTCGAAGCACTTTCGGTGATCATCCAGGTGGCCTATTTCAAGATGACCGGCAAGCGGGTGTTCCTGATGGCCCCGATCCACCACCATTTCGAGAAACTGGGTTGGGCCGAGCCGCAGATTGTGATCCGGTTCTGGATCATCTCGTTGATCCTTGCACTGGTCGGTCTGGCGACGCTGAAGGTGCGCTAGAGCGCTTTTCAAACGGAGCCCGAGCGGTTAGCCAATTGGAAAAGGAGTAAAGCTCATGGGATTTCTCTTACGCTGGCTGGCGGCCTTTGTTCTTCTGGCTGCGACCTATAATCCGACCGAGTGGTCCTTTGTCAGATGGGCGATGGCGAACTGGCAGGAAAACCTGCCGATCGCGGTGTTGATCGGGCTTGTTCTCTTGATCGCTTACGTCCTGTTTTTCACTGCGGTCCTTCGTGGGATCGGTGCCCTTGGCGTGGTTCTGATCCTTGCGGTGATCGGTGCCCTGGTGTGGGTCTTGTCGGACATCGGCTGGCTGAACCTGCAGAACCCGACGTCGAATACCTGGGTGGCGCTGGTGGCTATGTCGGTGGTGCTGGCGCTTGGCATGTACTGGGGCATCCTCTGGCGGCGTCTATCCGGGCAGCTTGAGGTCGACAACGAAGGCGAGTTGTGATGCGTCGCGCCCTTGTCACCGGCGGCAATCGCGGGATCGGCAAGGCGATTTGCGAGGGGCTGGCGAGGGCCGGGCTTGAGGTGATCGTCGGTGCTCGGGACGTGGAAGCGGGCCGGATGGTCGCCGACGCTATCGGAGGCAGCACCGTGGCGCTGGACGTGGCGGATCGGGGCAGCATCGCCAAGGCGGTTGGCGAGGTGGGCGACATCGACGTGCTGGTCAACAACGCGGGCATTCTGAACCGGGTCGAACTTTTGGGTCAGCATAGCGATTTCGATGCGGCCATGGCCGTGATGGTGCGTGGGCCGTTCGACCTGATGCGGGCTTTTCTGCCCGGCATGTCCGCTCGCAGGTACGGGCGGGTCGTCAATCTGTCATCCGGCTGGGGCAGCTTCGCGGAAGGCATGGGCGGGCCGGGGGCATATGGTGTTGCAAAGGCCGCGTTGAATGCCCTGACGGTTGCCACGGCGCGTGAGGCGGGCGCGGGCGTAAAGATCAATTCCATGTGCCCCGGTTGGGTCCATACGGATATGGGCGGACCGGACGCACCGCGCACGCCTGAGGAAGGCGCCGATACCGCGATCTGGTTGGCAACCCTTGACGACGACGGACCGACGGGCGGTTTCTTCCGCCGCCGCGAAAGGATCGAGTGGTGA
Organism: Paracoccaceae bacterium; assembly: GCA_965228905.1. Taxonomy (GTDB): domain Bacteria; phylum Pseudomonadota; class Alphaproteobacteria; order Rhodobacterales; family Rhodobacteraceae; genus CALKXV01. The sequence goes on from CBDDII010000002.1 coordinate 638,690, forward strand.
TCCCGGTACGTGGGGTAACAGGTGCACGCATTGCCGTTCTGGGCCTTGGGCGCAGCGGGATTTCCGCCGCGCGGGCATTGCGGGTGGGCGGGGCCGAGCCGCTCTGCTGGGACGACAATGCCGAAGCGCGGGACAGGGCCGAGGCCGAGGGACTGACGCTGCACGACCCCTCGCGTCGCGATGCCTGGGAAGGGGTCGCTTCGCTGATCGTCAGCCCCGGCATTCCGCATCTCTACCCCGAGCTGAATGCGCATGTCGCCTCCGCCATGGCGGCGGGCGTGCCCGTGGACAACGACATCGGGTTGTTTTTCCGCTCACTTTCTCTGCCAGAGTGGGATCGGTTCGACACCCCGCCGCGCGTGGTGGCGGTGACCGGGTCGAACGGCAAGTCCACCACCTCGGCGCTGATCCATCACATCCTGCAGGTGGCGGGGCGCGAAAGCCAATTGGCGGGCAACATCGGGCGCGGAGTGCTGGACATCGACCCGCCGGGGGACGGCGGTGTCGTGGTGCTGGAACTGTCGTCCTATCAGACCGAGCTGGCCCGCGCATTGACCCCGGATGTTGCGGTCTTCACCAACCTCAGTCCGGATCACCTGGACCGGCACGGCGGCTACGGCGGCTATTTCGCGGCCAAGCGGCGGTTGTTTTCCCTTGGTGGCCCGGACCGTGCGGTCATCGGTGTGGACGAACCCGAGGGGCGTTTTCTGGCCAACCAACTGGCCGAGGGGCCTGCCGATGATCGCGTGATCCGGGTGACGGTCGGCGCGAAGCCAGCCGGTGCCGGGTGGTGGGTTGCCGCGCGAAAAGGGTTCCTGTCGGAGATGCGCAAGGGCCGCCAGATCGCCTCGGTCGATCTGCGCAACGTGAAGGGCCTGCCCGGTGCGCACAACCACCAGAACGCCTGCGCCGCCTTCGCCGCGCTCCGTGCCCTTCAGGTGCCGCCTAAACTGATCGAACAGGGCTTCCACAGCTTCGAGGGCCTGCCGCATCGCAGCCAGTTGGTCGGCGAGAAGGACGGTGTAACCTTCGTAAACGATTCAAAAGCGACCAACGTCGATGCCGCCGCCCATGCCTTGCAGGCGTTCAAGCGTATTCGCTGGATTGTCGGCGGGCAGGTAAAGGATGGGGGCCTGGGCGCGCTGGAAGCGCATTGGAGCAATGTCGCCAAGGCCTATGTGATCGGGCGGGCGGCGGCGGATATCGCTCTGGACCTCAAAGGGCTGGATCACGCCATCTGCACGACGATGGCCGATGCGGTGGCGCAGGCGGCGAAAGAGGCCGAGCCGGGCGACACCGTTCTTCTGGCCCCGGCGGCCGCGAGCTTCGATCAGTACAACAATTTCGAGGAACGCGGCGAGGATTTTGTCGATACAGTGCAGCGGGTTCTGAACGACCCCTGATTTTCTTCCCGTCCAAAATACCTCGGGGGAGGCCCGAATGGGCCGGGGGCAGAGCCCCCAACCCGTTTCAAGTCAGAGGATCGACTGGCCGGTCTTGGCCCAATCGTCAAGGAAGGCGGCAAGGCCCTTGTCGGTCAACACGTGGTTGGCCATCTTCTTGATGACGTCGGGCGGCGCGGTGGCCACGTCGGCACCGATCTTGGCGGCCTCGGACATGTGGTTGGCGGAACGGATCGAAGCGGCGAGGATCTGGGTTTCGAAGCCGTAGTTGTCATAGATCTCGCGAATGTCGGCAATGAGGTCCATGCCATCGAGGTTCAGATCGTCCAGGCGGCCGATGAAGGGCGAGATGAAGGTCGCCCCGGCCTTGGCGGCCAGAAGGGCCTGGTTGGCGGAGAAACAAAGCGTGACGTTGACCATGTGGCCTTCGCCCGAGAGGTATTTGCAGGCTTTCAACCCGTCCCAGGTCAGCGGCACCTTGATCGCGATGTTGCTGCCCAGCTTGGCGACCTCGTGACCCTCTTTCACCATGGTCTCGTAATCGGTGGCCACGGTTTCGGCGCTGACCGGGCCTTCGACCATGGCGGCGATTTCGGCGATGACTTCCTTGATGTCACGGCCTGACTTGTGGATCAGCGACGGGTTGGTGGTCACGCCATCGACCATGCCCAACTCGTTCAATTCCGAGATGGCGGCGGTGTCGGCGGTATCGACGAAGAATTTCATGGGTCTTCCCTCTGGCGGATGGTTCGGGTTTCGTGGCACTGATAGCCCAAGCTGCGGGTATGCTGAACCCCTGATTGACACCAGATAGACGGAGCCGCTCTCATGGATTTCTCGCTTTGGCTGGCCTTTGTCGCCGCTTCCACGGCACTCTTGCTGATTCCCGGGCCGACCGTGTTGTTGGTGCTGGCCTATGCCATCGGGCAGGGCAAGCGGATCGCGGTGCCGACCGCGCTCGGAGTGGCGGCTGGTGACTTGATCGCCATGAGCGCCTCGCTTTTGGGCCTTGGAGCGCTGATTCTGGCCTCGGCGACGCTGTTTGCGGCGATCAAATGGGCGGGTGCTATCTATCTGATCTGGCTGGGGCTGCGGATGATACGAAGTGCGGGCAGTGCGGCGCCAGAGCTTGCGCGGCAATCCGGCGATGTCAGCCCGAAGGCGGCATTCGTGAATGCCGCCACCGTCACTGCGCTCAACCCCAAGTCCATCGCGTTCTTCATTGCCTTTGTGCCGCAATTCCTGTCGCCCGACGCGCCGCTGTTCGGCCAGTCGGCGATCCTGATCGCGACCTTCGTCGGTCTTGCCGCCTTCAACGCCCTGGCCTACGCGGTGCTGGCCGACCGGATGCGTTTGGCGATCAAGCGCCCGGCCGTGATTGCCTGGCTGACGCGGGCCGGAGGGGCGGCGCTGATCGCCATGGGTGTGGCCACCGCCACACTGCGTCGCGCCGCCAGCTAGGGCGATGCAGCGGCACTTTCACGAAGGCGAATTGATCGCGGTTCTGACGACGCAACCCCTGGACCGAATGCTGGACTACAAGGCGCCCGAGGGCGGCGTGTTCGAAGGGGCCTTCGTCGAAGTGCCGCTTGGTCCGAGGAAGGTCCTGGGTGTGGTCTGGGGGGCGGGCGAGGGCGGTTTCGATGCATCCAAAATTCGTTCGGTGATCCGGGTGCTGGACGCGGTGCCGATGCGGGACGAGATGCGCAGCTTTCTGAGTCGCGCCGCCGATTACACCCTGACCCCGACGCCCGCGATGTTGCGGCTGGCGACACGCTCGCCGGGCCTTGGCGATCCGCCGTCGATGCGCAGGGTTTACCGGCGTGGAACCGTGGAGGAACCCGACCGCTGGACCGATGCGCGGCGCAAGGTGATTGCGGTGCTGGACGATTACGGTGGCTTGGCTTTCACGCTGAAGGAACTGGCGGATCATGCCGGGGTATCGACCAGCGTGGTCAAGGGGTTGGTGACGCAAGGTGTGGTCGCGGAAGAGGAAAGCCCCCGCGACTTGCCCTTTCCACGGCTGGAACCGGGCGAGGCGCAGGTCGCCCTGACCGAGGAACAGGCCGAGGCCAGCGCAGCCCTGAGCGAAGGTGTCGCCTCGGGCGCGTTTGGGGCCACCTTGCTGAAGGGCGTGACAGGCTCGGGCAAGACCGAAGTGTATCTTGAGGCTGTGGCCGCTTGTCTCAAGGCCGGTCGTCAGGCGCTTGTTCTGCTGCCCGAGATCGCCCTGACCAGCGAGTTTCTGACCCGCGTCGAAGCGCGGTTCGGGGCGCGTCCGGCCGAGTGGCATTCCGGTGTCACGATGACCGAGCGGCGGCGGGTGTGGAAGATGGTCTCGGAAGGCGGGGCGCAACTGGTGGTCGGGGCGCGGTCCGCGTTGTTCCTGCCGTTTCAATCGCTTGGGCTGATCGTCGTCGATGAGGAACACGACACGTCCTACAAGCAGGAGGACGGCGTTCTTTACAACGCCCGCGACATGGCGGTTCTGCGCGGGTCGATGAACGCTGCACAGGTGGTGCTGGCCTCGGCCACGCCGTCCCTGGAAAGCTGGGCCAATGTCGAGGCGGGCAAGTACAAGCGTCTGACCCTGACGTCTCGGTTTGGCGAGGCAGTTATGCCCGAGATGCGTGCGATCGACATGCGGTCCGAGGATTTGCCATCGAACAGGTGGGTGTCGGACAGGCTGGCGCGGGCGGTGCAGGCTCGGGTCGATGCGGGCGAACAGGCCTTGTTGTTCCTCAACCGTCGCGGCTATGCGCCGGTGACGATCTGCCGGGCCTGCGGGCATCAGGTGGGCTGCGATCATTGCGATGCACGGATGGTCGAGCACCGGTTCCAGAAGCGCCTGATGTGCCACCAGTGCGGCGAGACCAAGCCGATGCCGACAAAGTGTCCTTCTTGCGAGGCAGAGGACCGGATGGCACCTGTCGGTCCGGGGGTGGAACGGTTGGCGGAAGAGGTGACTGCGCTGTTCCCGGATGCGCGTGTGGCGGTGCTTTCATCTGATCTGTTCGGTTCGGCCCGCGCGTTGAAGGCGCAGATCGAGGAGATCGCGGACGGGGCGGCGGACATCATCATCGGCACGCAGATCGTCGCGAAAGGGCATAATTTTCCGCATCTTACACTGGTTGGCGTGATTGATGCCGACCTTGGATTGCAAGGCTCAGACCTGCGGGCGGCGGAACGCACGTTCCAGTTGATGCGGCAGGTCGCGGGGCGTGCGGGTCGGGCCGAGAAGCCCGGTGTCGCCCTGATGCAGACCTATCAGCCCGAGCATCCGGTGATCCGGGCCATCCTTTCGGGCGACGAAGAGGATTTCTGGCGGGCAGAGGCTGCCGAGCGCCGTGCCGCCGGGGTGCCGCCCTATGGGCGGATGGCCGGGATAATCCTGTCGTCGCCAGACGTGCAGGCGGTGTTCGATGTGGGCAAGGCGCTTGCGAACCGGGCCGAGCCGCTGCACCGTATCGGTGCGCAGGTCTTCGGCCCCGCCGCTGCGCCGATTGCCCGCGTGCGGGGACGGCATCGGGTGCGCCTGTTGGTGAAGGCGGACAAGACCGCGCCTCTGCAACCCGCCCTCGCGGCCTGGGTGGCCCAGATACGCCTGCCGAACAATCTGCGCCTGTCCATCGACATTGATCCGCAGAGTTTCTACTGACGCCTTTGCCCGCGCCTTCGGAGAGCTTTCCAAATCTGCAAGACAAGCGTAGAGCGAAGGCATGGCAATCGTGGATTTGAACTCGGCAGGCGACCTGCCCCGGTGGCGGCGTCCGATCACGCTTTTGGTGCTGATGTCCGCAGCAATGCCGCTGGCCTTTGCCACCTGGTCGGCCCTTTTGAACAATTTCGTCATCGAACAGGCCGGGTTCACCGGGGTCGAGATCGGCTGGCTGCACACGGTGCGCGAGATCCCCGGCTTTCTGGCCTTCGGGATCATCTTCGTCATCCTGTTCGTGCGCGAACAGTTCCTTGCCCTCATCTCTCTTTTGATGCTGGGCGCTGCGACGGCGGTGACCGCCTGGTTCCCCAGCTTTGGCGGGATCCTGATAGTGACGATGATCTCGTCCATCGGATTTCATTACTTCGAGGCAGTCAGCCAATCGCTCCAGCTGCAATGGCTGCCAAAGGACAAGGCGCCCCAGGTGCTGGGCTGGTTGGTCGCGGTCGGTTCGGCCGCTTCGCTTCTGTCATATGGGCTGTTGGTGGCCACATGGGATCTGTTCAACCTCAGCTACAACACCATTTACCTGATTTCGGGCGGGGCCTGCGCCTTGATCGCCGTCTACTGCATGGTGGCTTTCCCGACGTTCGAGGGCGAGTTGCAGGTCAAGAAGATGGTGTTGCGGCGGCGGTACTGGTTGTACTACGCGCTGATGTTCATGCGCGGGGCGCGGCGTCAGATTTTCGTGGTGTTCGCCGCCTTCATGATGGTCGAGCGTTTTGGGTTCGAGGTGCATGAAATCACGGCGCTTTTCCTGATAAACTTCGTGGCCAACATGATCTTTGCCCCCTTCATGGGTCGTGCCGTGGGTCGGTTTGGGGAACGCAACGCGCTGGCATTTGAATACATCGGATTGACCGGCGTGTTCCTGGCCTATGGCGGTATCTATTACTTTGGCTGGGGCGTTGTGCTGGCCGCCGCGCTTTACGTACTGGATCACCTGTTCTTTGCCCTGGCCTTTGCATTGAAGACCTATTTCCAGAAGATCGCCGATCCGGGCGATATGGCACCGACGGCGGCGGTGTCTTTCACGATCAACCACATCGCGGCGGTGTTCCTGCCTGCCTTGCTGGGGTATCTCTGGATCGTGTCGCCGGGGGCGGTCTTTGCTCTGGCGGCGGCCATGTCAGCAGGGTCTTTTCTGTTGGCCTGCATGATCCCGCGACACCCGGAAAAGGGCAACGAGACGATATTTTCCAAGGGTTTGCCGGTGCCTGGCCGGGGATGAGATGAAGAACGAACCGCACAAGAGCCTTGCCCACAAGCCGTGGGAAGACGCCATGGCCTTTGTCACGGGCGCAGCACTTTGTGCGCTTGCGATGCTGTTCCTGACCGAGGCCGGGTTGATCACGGGGCAGACGGCAGGGCTTGGTGTGCTGTTGTCCTATGTGACGGGGGTAAGTTTCGGGGTGGTGTTTTTCATCGTGAACCTGCCGTTCTATGTGCTGGCGTGGTTGAGGATGGGGCCGCTCTTTACGATCAAGAGCTTTATCGCCGTCGCCCTTTTGTCGGTGATGGCGGATACCTTTCCGGCGTTCATGACCTTCGACATCCTGCACCCGGGTCTTGCCTCTTTTCTGGGGGGTGCCACGGCTGGGATGGGGTTGATCGTCTTGTTCCGGCATGGCGCATCGCTTGGTGGGATCGGTGTTCTGGGCCTTTGGTTGCAGGACAAGGCGGGCATTCAGGCGGGCTGGGTGCAGCTTGGGTTCGATGCGGTGCTTTTCGTGGTGGCGGCCTTTATCTTGCCTGACATCACACTTGTCGGCTGGTCGCTTTTGGGGGCGGTGGTTGTGAACCTGATCGTCGGGGTCAATCACCGGAATGATCGCTACATCGCGATGTGATCGCTCTTGAGTTGGAATTTCGCGGCTGTCCCTCCATATTCGTAAGGGAGAAAAGGAGAGCGTCCATGTTCCAGGTTTTCAGAAAAAGCGTCGAAATGGTGAGCGAGGCCGAGGCCCTGCCGGGGCGGGATGCCGCGATCCCGACGGCGGATCGGCATTTCGTCAACGGTCGCGGTCTGAGTGCCGATGTGCCCGAGGGGCTTGAGGTTGCGATCTTTGGCATGGGTTGTTTCTGGGGTGTGGAGCGCATGTTCTGGAAGCTGGACGGCGTCTGGCTGACCATGGTGGGCTATGCGGGGGGCCATACGCCCAACCCGACCTACCAGGAGGTCTGCACGGGCAAGACAGGGCATAACGAGGTTGTGCGGGTCGTCTATGACCCTGCGGTGGTGAGCTATGACGACCTGTTGCGCGTCTTCTGGGAAGGCCATGATCCGACGCAAGGAATGCGGCAGGGCAATGACGTGGGAACGCAGTATCGCTCGGGCATCTATTGGACCACGGAGGCTCAGAAAGAGGCGGCTGAGGCGTCACAATCTGTGTTTGGGCCGCGTCTGGCGGATGCGGGCTATGATGCTGTAACGACAGAGATTTTGCCCGCGCCGACCTTCTATTTCGCCGAGGATTATCACCAGCAGTATCTGGCCAAGAATCCGGGCGGATATTGCGGGATTGGCGGGACCGGTGTGAGTTGTCCGATTGGCACCGGTGTCACGGCCTGAGCCTGATCCGAGAGCAGTTGACCTTGGTCTGTCGAGGGCGTAGCCCGCTGGCATGACGACCTGGACCGCATTGACCACTTTGAAAGACCGCGCCCGTGCCGAGGCATTGGGCGAGTCGTTGGAAGATCTTGAGCCCGCGCCGACCGGGGTAGGGGTGTTCGAGGTGGAGGATGGTACCGGCACCTGGGAGGTCGGCGGATACTTCATCGAAGCGCCTGACGAGATCGCCCTGGCGCTTTTGGCGGCGGCGCATCAGGCGGCGGATTTCGTTGTTTCCGAGGTGCCGGAAACCGACTGGGTTGCCCATGTACGGCGCGAGTTGACGCCGGTCGAGGCGGGGCGGTTTTTCGTCTATGGATCCCACGATGCCGACAAGGTTCCCGAGGGGCGGATCGCCCTTTTGATCGAGGCCGCGATGGCCTTTGGCACGGGGCATCACGGCACGACTCTGGGATGTCTGCGCGCGCTTGACCGGCTGGCCGAGACGGGCGAAGCGATTGAAAAGATTGCCGATGTCGGCTGCGGTACGGCGGTGCTGGCGATGGCAGCGGCGCGGGTCTGGGATGGCGAAATCGTTGCGTCCGACATTGATCCGGTGGCGGTCGAGGTGGCCGAGGCGAACCTGGCGGCCAATGGCCTGACGGGGAAGGTGAAGGTGATCGAGGCGGTTGGTTTCGATCATGCGGAACTTCGGGGGCCTTTCGATCTGGTTCTGGCGAACATCCTGAAGGGGCCGCTGATCGAGTTGGCCGCGCCGATGGCGGCGGCTTTACGGCCGGGTGGGACGGCGATTCTGAGCGGGATCCTTGTCGAACAGGCCGAAACTGTGGCGGCGCATTATTCCGAGACTGGCTTCAATCTGGTCAATCGCGAGGATATTGTCGACTGGAGCACGCTTACATTGACGCGAAATCACCTCAATTTCTAACGAAACCTCGTGTTTTCCGCTGCTTAGGCCATAATACTGCCATAATCATTTTTAAGTTTGGCCTTACCGGTCAACACCGGTTTTGTGGAGTTTGCTGAGATGTCTGCCTCGCAGTTTGATGAATTCGATCGTCGCGTCCGCCGGATCAGCCGGCGTCAGACGAAGTTGTCCCATGGCTATGTCACCACGGTTTCCGACGACGGGATGGTCGTGGCCAAGCCCAAGCGCAAGTCGCGCGGCGGCACGTTGAAGTCGTTGATTCTGCTGGCGATTGTCATGATTGTTTTCAAAGGCGTGCTACATGCGCGTCTTGGTGCCGATGATTACCAGGCCCGCATTGATGCCTTGTCCGCCGGGACGGCGGTAGAGCAGGCGGGCGCGTGGATCATGGCAGCGGACCCCCTTACGGTCATTATTTCAGGCCACGTCAGTTCCCTCGTGCGATAGTTTCCGCCGGAGGCGTCCGGCACCGAGTTTCGGTCGCACAAGAAAGGCCGTGTCCCCGGACACGGCCTTTTCGATTCCGGGCCGTGTTGCCACCGGAACGGAGGCTGACACGCCAATTGTTAACGGGGGAAAACGGGGCGAAAGGGCCAAAATCGCAACGTCGGTATCACGTCGGTATTACGTCGGTATCACGTCGGTATTGCGTCGGTGGAAATTACGGCATGGGCAAACGGAAGCCGCTTGGCGGCAGGGGCGGTTCAGACAGGTTAAGAATTGGTTGCGCCCTCTGGCACGCCGCGGTCCGCGTGGTAGATGTCGGGCGATCAGGAAACCCTAAGGGGAGCGGCAATGACGGAACATGTGGCCATTCTGGGCCTTGGCCGAATGGGATCGGCGATGGCGGAAAAACTGGCGCGGGACGGTTGCGCGGTGACGGGCTGGACGCGCAGCGGCGGCGCCTCGGAGCACTTTCGTGTGGCGGCGACCTTGGGCGAGGCGGTGGCCGCCTCGGACGTCCTGATCCTGTCGCTGCTGGACGATGGCGCGGTGCGCGATGTGCTGGGGCAGATGGCGGGGCTGGACCTGGGCGGCAAGCTGGTCGTCGAGACCAGCACGGTGTCGCCCGAAGTGTCGCGCGAGATGGCCGGCGGGATCGAGGCCGCGGGCGGGCGGATCATCGACGCGCCGATCTCGGGCGGCCCGGAGATGCTGGCTGCCGGAACGGCGGGGATCTACATCGGCGGTGCGGAGGGCGACTGTGCGCGGTTCATGCCGGTCGGCGAACACCTGTCCGACCGGATCGTTCCGGTTGGCGAGTTGGGTGCGGGGGCAGCGGCAAAGATCGTGAACAACGTCGCCCTTGCCGGTGCGTTCCAGGCGATCACGGATTCGATCCGGCTGGGCGATGCCATGGGGCTGTCGCTGGAGGTGATGCTGGATTTCCTGAAGGACAGCCCGGCGATGACGCCGATGTTCCGCGCGCGCATCCCGAAGATGCTGGGCGAGGACGCGACGGTCGGCTTCGCGCTGGATGCTGTGTTGAAGGACAACACATTGTTCCTGGACACGGCGCGGGCCTTCGACGTGGAGGTGCCTGCGGTGACGCATATGCGCAAATTTCTGGAAGAGGCCATCGCGGCGGGACTGGGGGACGCGGACCCGGCGGCTCTGGTCGGATTTGCCATCGGGCGTTAGGGTCGGGGTGCTCTCCCTTCGGTTTGACAAAGCGCGAGGTGCCGAGGATGACCAACCGAAAGCTTTACCTTGGTCCGCTGACCGACAACCGGCGGTGGGACATGGTGAAGATCCGTCCCGATGACGTTTTCGTCATCACCCCGCCCAAGTGCGGTACGACATGGATGCAGACCATCATTGCCCTGTTACTGTCGGGCGATCCGGAGGTCGAGCCGGAGCTTTCGGTCAAGATGCCCTGGGTGGATATCCGGGTGCGTGACATGTCCGAGGTGGCGGAACGGCTGGAGGCCATGGGGCATCGTCGCAGCATGAAAAGCCACACGCCGATGGACGGTCTGCCGCTGGACGATCATGCGCAGTACATCTGTGTCTTTCGCCATCCGCTGGATGCGCATTTTTCGTTTCGCAATCACGTGCGCAACCTGCCGATGCGCTGGTTCGATCACTGGTATCCCGAGGATGATGTTGAGGGTGTGGCGTTTCGCCGGTTCCTGGATGGCGGGGCCGAGGGGTTTGACACCGACGCGATGCCGCTGGCGCATATCCTGCAACACTACAAGGCGGCAAGGGCGGTTTCGGATCGGGCGAACGTGACCTTGTTTCACTATGCGGACATGTGCGGGGATCTGGCGGGTGTTTTCGCGCGGGTCGCGCAACTGATCGGGGTGGTGCATTCCGATGCCGTCATGGCACGGCTGGTCGCGGCGGCGGGGTTCGACAACATGAAGGCAAACGCTGAACGCTTTGCGCCGTCGGGCGGGAAGGGGTTTTTCAAGTCGGACCGGGCGTTTTTTAACAAAGGGACAAGCGGGCAGTGGCAGGGCAAGCTGAGCGAGGCGGAACTGGCCGCTTACGATGCCATGATGGAGGCGCACCTGGATGCGGATGCGCGGGCGTGGCTTGAACAAGGCGCGGGCGGAAAGGCCCCCGTGGCGTGAGGGTTACTCGGCCGCGCGGGCCTGCCGTTTACGCTCGTGCGGGTCGAGGTAGCGTTTCCTCAGGCGGATCGCGTTCGGTGTGACTTCGACCAGTTCGTCGTCATTGATATAGGCGATGGCCTGTTCCAGCGTCAGGCGGGTTGGCGTCGTCAGGCGGACAGCCTCGTCCGTGCCCGAGGCGCGGATGTTGGTCAGTTTTTTACCCTTCAGCGGGTTCACTTCCAGGTCATTGTCGCGCGAGTGTTCGCCGATGATCATGCCGCCATAGACGTCTTCTTGCGCACCGATGAACATCTTGCCGCGGTCTTCGAGGTTGAACAGCGCGAAGGGCACGGATTTGCCCGCTTCCATGGAGATCAGCACGCCCGCGTGGCGGCCGGGGATCGCGCCTTTCCACGGTTGCCAGTCGTGGAACACTCGGTTCAACACGCCGGTGCCGCGCGTGTCGGTCAGAAATTCACCGTGATAACCGATCAGCCCGCGTGACGGGACATGGGCGACGATGCGGGTCTTGCCTGCACCTGCCGCTTTCATCTCGACCAAGTCGCCCTTGCGGGCACCGGTGATCTTTTCGATCACGGCACCGGAGTATTCGTCGTCGACGTCGATGGTGACTTCTTCGACCGGTTCGTGGCGGGCGCCGTCGATTTCGCGGGTCAGGACCTGGGGGCGCGAGATGGACAGCTCAAAGCCTTCTCGGCGCATGTTTTCGATCAGCACGCCCATCTGGAGTTCGCCGCGCCCCGAGACGATGAAGGCTTCGCCGCCCGGCGTGTCCTCGACGCGGATGGCGACGTTGCCTTCGGCCTCTTTCAACAGCCGTTCGCGGATGACGCGGGATTGCACCTTTTTGCCGTCGCGGCCTGCAAGGGGGCTGTCGTTGATGCCGAAGGTGACGCTGATGGTTGGGGGATCAATGGGTTGCGCTTCGAGCGGTTCGTCGACGGCGAGGGCGCAGATGGTGTCGGAGACGGTGGCTTTCGACATGCCCGCAAGGGAAACGATGTCGCCTGCCGTGGCGCTTTCGATGTCCTGTTGCGAGAGGCCGCGGAAGGCCTGGATCTTGGTGACGCGGAACTGTTCGATCTTTTGCCCCATGCGGGTGAGGGCCTGGACGGTTGCGCCGACCTTGAGCGTGCCGCTTTCGACGCGGCCCGTCAGCATCCGCCCGACGAAGGGGTCGGAGGAAAGCGTGGTGGCCAACATGCGGAAGTCGTCGGCGATGTCCTTGACCTGGCGGGGGGCGGGGACGTGGTTGACGACGAGGTTGAAGAGGGCCGAGAGGTCTTTCTGGGGGCCGTCTTCTTCGGCGTCGGCCCAGCCGCTTCTGCCGCTGGCGTAGAGGTGCGGGAAGTCGAGCTGTTCTTCGGAAGCGTCGAGGGCGGCGAAGAGGTCGAAGACTTCGTCGAGGGCGCGGTCGGGTTCGGCGTCGGGCTTGTCGACCTTGTTCAGAACGACAATGGGCCTCAGGCCAAGGGCGAGTGCCTTGGAGGTGACGAACTTGGTCTGCGGCATCGGGCCTTCGGCGGCGTCCACCAGAAGGACAACGCCATCCACCATCGACAGGATCCGTTCCACCTCGCCGCCGAAATCGGCGTGGCCGGGGGTGTCGACGATGTTGATGCGGGTGCCTTTCCATTCGACCGAGGTGGCCTTGGCAAGGATGGTGATGCCGCGTTCGCGTTCAAGATCGTTGGAATCCATCGCGCGTTCAGAGACGGCCTGGCCTTCCCGGAAGGTGCCGGATTGGGCGAGCATGGCGTCCACGAGTGTGGTTTTGCCATGGTCGACGTGCGCGATGATCGCGATGTTGCGAAGGTCCATTGGTGTCTCCGGGGTGGTGTCGCGCGGCACTTAGCCGTTTCGCCATCGGGGGTCCAGTGCATAGTCGGGCTTTGACATAAAGAGCGGGACTATGGACATGAAAGGCGTATCGGGCCTGCCCGGGGCCGGGTCAGGTTTCGAAGGGTTCGATCTTTTCGGCCGAAAGGGCATAGCCGATCTGGGCGAGGTGGGTGGACATGGCCGAGACGCCGAACATGCCGGTCACCCGGACGGGGGCATAGAGGCCATCGCTTTCGTAAGGGTCGGGGGTTGTCACGAAGACAAGCTGGTTGGCGGGCGGGGGCGGGACGTGGATGCAGGCCCCGACGAAGGGAACAAGGATGAAGGCCGTCACGGCGGTGCCGGAATATTCCATCGGGACGATAAAGCCCGGCAGGCGGACGATCCTGCCGTTCCAGTCGCTGCGGACCCCGGTGGAGGCGGGTTGCTGTTGCGACAGGTCCGGGCCGTCGTGGTCGATCAGGGCGCTGAGGGCGGGGGGCACCTGAACGGTGCCTTGGGGGAGAAGGTCGCTCCAGGCGAGGTCGATCACCTCTTCGGCCCTTGCCGCCTGGGGCAGGGCCGTCGCACTGGCCAGAAGGGCCAGCGCCTGTCGGCGGGTCAGTTTGTTTCTTCCCATTCGTAAAGCTCCAGCGACTGGATGGTCAGAGCATAGCCGGTCAGGGCCAGTTCGGTTTCCTGAAGCCGCGTATGCATCGTGCCGACCGCCCAGACGGGATCCCAAAGCTGATCGCTTGGCCAGGGGTTTTTCGAGGTGGCAAGGATCAACTGGTTCGGTGGCGGGGGTGGGACGTGGATGCAGGCTCCGACGTAGGGAACCAGCATGAACTCGGTCACACCTTTTGCGCTGGTTTCAAGGGGGATGATAAAACCCGGCAATCGTACCAGTTCACCGTTCAGCCTTTCGTTCAGCTTGGTGGCATTGGCGTCGAAGACCGGCGCCCAGGTGTCGTTCGCTTCGTCCATGTCGCCTTCGCCGATGATTTCGGCATAGGGAACGCCGGGCGGGATCAGGTCATCCCAGCCGATTTCGAGCGGCTTGGCGGCCCGGGCGCGCGTGGCGAGGAGCGAACCGGCCAACGTGCCGGCGATCATATGTCTGCGGGTCAGGGTCATGTGCGCACCATCATACCGTCGGCGAGTGACAGGCGATAGGCCCGAAGGGCCGGAACAAGGCTCACGATTGCGCCAGCGAGGACGACGCCGATCAGGACCAGAAGTTCGCGGATCGAAGGGGTTTCGATCGGGATCCAGAGGCCGAAGGCGCTGTCGATCATCGGCTGGGCGACGATCAGGGCAAGATAGAGGATCAGAATGCCGAGGATTGCGCCGATGGCGCTGGTCAGCATGGCCTCGATCACCAAAAGCCCCATGATCGTGCGGGGGCGTGCGCCCATGGCGCGAAAGATCGCCATTTCGCGGCGGCGTTCGTTCAGGCTGGAAAAGATCGTGGCCATCAGCCCGATGAGGGCGGTGACAACGACCATCGCAGAGACGGCCAGAAGCGCGGTTTCGGCGATGCCGACGATCCCCCAGAGCTCTTGCAAAGCCACGCCAGGCAGGATGGCCAGCAGGGGTTCCTGGGGGTAGGTGTTGATCGCGCGTTGCAGGGCGAAGGTCTGAAGCGGGCTTTCGATGCCGACAAGGGCGGCGGTGACGGCCCCCGGCGTGAGGTCCATCTGGCGGATCACGTCGGCGGGGGTGGCTTGGCCGGGGATCTGTGCGCCGTTCTGCCAGTCGACGTGGATCGCCTCGATCGCCTCGAGGCTGACGATGACGGTGCGGTCGACCGGGGTGCCGGTCTTTTCAAGGATGCCCGAGATGCGGAAGGGCTGATCCTTGTGATCCGAAAACGACGCGATGCCATGGGAGACGACGATCGGGTCGCCCACATCGTAGCCAAGGGTTGCCGCCACATCCGCGCCGATCACCGTGTCGAACAGATCGGACATGATCGCGCCGTCCCGCACGGTCAGTACGCGATCCTGGCGGTATTTGTAGCGGTCGAAGAATTCGGCGCTGGTGCCCATGACGCGGAACTGGCGGTGGCTGTCGCCAAGCGAGATTGGCACGATCCAGTCGACCTCGGGCCGGGCGGCGATGTCGAGGTAGCTTTGCCAAGTGACGTTGTTCGTCGCATTGCCGATGCGGAAGACCGAGTAGAGCAGAAGCTGGACCGACCCCGAGCGCGCGCCGACGATCAGGTCGGTGCCGGAAATCGTGTCGGCAAAGCTGGATTTGGCACCGGTGCGGACCTTTTCGACGCCAAGGAACAGGGCGACCGAAAGCGCGATGGCCAGCACCGTCATGGCGACAGTCAGGGCGCGCGCGGCAAGCGAGCCGAGGGCAAGGCGCAGGATCATGCGGCCTGCCTTTGCGTTTGCGCGATGTCTTCCAGCCTGACGACGCGGTCGAAATTCGCGCCAAGGCGGGCGTCGTGGCTGACCATCAAAAGGGTCAGGCCGTGGCTGCGGACCTGTTCGAACAGAAGGTCGAGAAAGGCGGATTGGCTGTCGGCGTCCAGCGCCGAGGTGGGTTCGTCGGCGATGACGATTGGCGGGCGGCCGATCAGGGCGCGGGCGACGGCAACGCGCTGTTGCTGGCCAACGCTGAGGGTCGCGGCCTTTGCGTGCAGAATGTCGGGAAGGATCAGGGCGCGGCAAAGGTCGGCGGCGGCGGCGCGCCCGTTTCCGGCGCGGTTCCTTCGGGCGGGGGCAAAGCGAAGGGGCAAAAGGATGTTATCGAGGACCGAGCCGAAGGGCAGGAGGTTGAACTGCTGAAAGATCATGCCGATCTGTTCGGCGCGGAACCGGTCACGTTCCGGGCCCGATAGCTGCGCAAGGTCCGTCCCCGCGAGTGTGACGCTGCCTTGGTCCGCCGTCACCGTGCCGCAGATCAGCGACAAAAGCGTGGATTTGCCCGACCCGCTTTCGCCCAGGAGTAGCAGTGCTTCGCCCGGAGACACCGATAACTGAGGAACCGAAAGGGTGAAGGACGCCCGCCCCGGCCAGCGGAAGCGGGTGTCTTTCAGGCTGATTATCGGTTCGGGGTCAGTCACTTAGAACATGCCGCGCAGGTCAAGGCTTGGGGCGTCGCGTTCGACTTCGAAGGCCTGCGCGCCCGAGGCGGTGACGATCTGCACGTCGAGTTCCAGCGCGTTTTCGAAGGTGTTGAAATAGGCGAAGTCGATGCCCGAAAGTGCGCCGGGATTGCCGCAGGTCAGTTCGTATTCGGCGTGGAATTCCGAGTGGGTTTCATCGTCGTGGTGATCATCGTGGGCGTGTTCTTCTTCGTGGTCGTGATGGTCCTCGGCCTCGGCGTGGTCGTCATGATCGTCGTGATCGAACGCGCTTTCCAGTCCCGCGCTGGCCTTGGTCACGCTGCACTCGGCGGCGGCGGGCAGGAGGAAGAGGTCGAGCGGCTTGGCGAGGATGGCAACGGCGGCGTCGATGGCGGCGCGGTCTTCGTTGCTTCCGGCGGCGTGTTCGAAGCCCACGATGTCGGCCCCTGGCGCGTGGAGTTCCATGGCGACGGTGTCGCCGTCAAAGGCGATGTTCAACTCGCCGACGCCGTGTTCGTGGGCGTCGAGTTCGCGCGTTTCGTCGGCAAGGGCCGGTGCGGCGGCAAGGGCGAGAAGGGCGGTAAGGGTGCGTTTCATGAATGACCTTTCGGGGTTCAAGGTGTCAGGCAGCGCAGGTGCTGCATTGGCCGTGAAGTTCGACGATGTGCCGAGCGGGCACGAAGTTGCTGTCAGCGATCAGGGCGGTCAGGTTCGCATGAATGGTGCCGCCGTCGTGTTCCTCGACCAGCCCGCAATCTTCGCAGATGGCCAGGACCGGCGGGTTGTCGGCGTGGTCGCAACGGCAGGGCACGAAGGCCTTGAGCGATTCAAGCCGGTGCGCGCGGCCCTGATCGGTGAGCGCGGTGAGGGCGCGATAGACGGTTGGCGGCGCGATGTCGGGTTCGTTTTTTTGGAGCTGGCCAAGGATTTGATAGGCGGTCATGGGCGCGTCAGAGGCGCTGAGGAGGCCAAGGATGTCGGCCTGTCGGATGGCAGCCGGCTTGCGCATGTGTGAACCCTCGCTTTCAGGAATTTTGGTATTTTATAAAGTAACAATCTACAAGTGGGTCTGGTCCCCTTCCGGCAGGCGACCGCCGATTGCGTCGGTCAACTCTTGCGCGGCGGCGACGACTTTTTCGGCGATGGCGGTCGTATCCTCGGCGCGGATGCGGCTTGTCGGCCCCGAGATCGACAGGCCCGCGACGGCTTCGCTGTTCAGATCGAAGACGGGGGCGGCGATGCAGTACATGCCGAGGTTGCGTTCCTCGCCGTCGATGGCGTAGCCGCGTGATCTTATGGCGGCGAGTTCGCTGCCAAGGGCGGCGGCGTCGGCGATGGTATGCGGCGTAAAGGTTTCGAGCCTTCGCCCCTTTGTCCAGCCTTTCAGACGGTCCGCCGACATATGGGCCAGAAGGGCCTTGCCGATGCCCGAGGCGTGCATGTCCGAAAGGGTGCCGGGGGGAAAGAAGGCGCGGATGTTTTCGTGGGTTTCGACCTGGTTCAGGAAGAGCACCTTGCCACCACGTTCGACGCCAAGGTTCGCGGTTTCGCCGGTCGCCTCCATCAAGCGGCGCAGGATCGGGCGGGCGCGGTCGACAAGGCTTGTGCGGCGCAGGAAGCTGGAGCCGACGACGAAGGCGTGTGCGCCGACGAACCAGAGTTGTTCCTCGGGGTCGAACTCGACAAGGCCGCGCGTTTCGAGGGTGACAAGCACGCGGTAGACGGTTGCCGGGGATTGGTCGAGTTCGGCGGCAAGGGCGGAAAGCGGCCTGCCCTGAGAGGTGCTGAGGTATTCGAAAATCTCCATCGCCCGGTCGAGGGACTTGATGATGTTCTGCGCCGTCTTGTCGTCCCATCCCCGGGGCCGACCACGGGCGCGACGGGGTTTGTTCGTGGTTTCCATAGAGAGTCTCTGAGAAATTGTGAAAGTCGTATTCATGATATGAAAAAATCAAGTAACTGACAATAAAGGAAATTACCCTTTCGTTTGCACGTGATTGTTGTTTTTTGCAAAAATTTCCCTTGCGCAAAGCCTGCCTTAAACAGGGCCGTGACCCTTGGAGGAGGCAAAGATGAGCTTTCAGAACCCGGTTTTCATACCCGGCCCGACGAATATTCCCGAGGCATTGCGCAAGGCCTGCGACATGCCGACGATCGACCACCGTTCGCCTCTGTTCGGCAGCATTCTGCACCCGGCGCGGGACGGTGTGCGGAAGGTGTTGAAGTCGGCGGATGCTGAGGTTTTCATTTTCCCGTCCACCGGCACCGGAGGCTGGGAAACCGCGCTTTCCAATACGCTTAGCGCCGGTGACAGGGTGCTGGCCGCGCGCAACGGGATGTTCAGCCATCGCTGGATCGACATGTGTCAGCGTCATGGGCTGGATGTAGAGATCGTCGAGACCCCCTGGGGTCACGGTCTGCCCGCTGACCGCTACGCCGAGATCCTGGCCGCCGACAAGGCGCACGAAATCAAGGTGGTTCTGGCCACGCACAACGAGACCGCGACCGGCGTGCGGTCGGACATTGCCGCCGTCCGCAAGTCGCTGGACGATGCGGGGCATCCGGCGATGCTGTTCGTCGATGGCGTGTCCTCGATCGGGTCGATGGATTTCCGGTTCGATGAATGGGGCGTCGATGTTGCCGTGACCGGATCGCAGAAGGGGTTCATGCTGCCTGCCGGTCTGGCCATCGTCGGTTTCAGTGCAAAGGCGATCGCGGCGACGAAAACCGCCGGGTTGCCGCGCACCTTTTTCGATGTGCATGACATGGTGAAGGGTTACGCGAACAATGCTTATCCTTACACGCCGGTCGTCGGGTTGATGAACGGGCTGAACGAGGCGTGCGGGATGTTGCTGGCCGAGGGGTTGGAGAATGTCTTTGCCCGTCACGCCCGAATTGCCGAGGGGGTGCGCCGCGCCGTTTCGGCCTGGGGGCTGGAGCTTTGCGCTGCCAGTCCGGAAGTCTATTCAGACACGGTCAGCGCCATTCGCACGCCGGAAGGTTTTGATGCCACCAGCATCGTCAGCCATGCCGCCGAGACCTATGGCGTAGCCTTCGGTGTCGGGCTGGGCGAGGTGGCGGGCAAGGTGTTCCGCATCGGCCATCTGGGCAGTCTGACGGATGTGATGACGCTGTCGGGAATTGCGACCGCCGAGATGTGCATGGTGGATCTGGGCCTGGACATCGTGCTTGGGTCGGGTGTGGCCGCCGCGCAGGATTTCTATCGCGCCAGTCCCGCTGCCATGGAGAAAAGTGCCGCGTGATGAAGGACTTGAGCGATATGATCATCCCGTCTTACGACGACATGCTGGCCGCGCATGAACGGATCAAGCCCCATATCCGGCGCACGCCCGTGCGGACCTCGGATTACCTGAACGAGTTGACCGGGGCCGATCTCTATTTCAAGTGCGAGAACCTGCAGGAGCCGGGGGCCTTCAAGGTGCGCGGCGCGGCGAATGCGGTTTTCGGGCTGGACGATGCGCAGGTCGAAAAGGGGGTGGCGACCCATTCTTCGGGCAACCATGCGTCGTGCTTGTCCTATGCGGCGATGCTACGCGGCATTCCCTGCAACGTGGTGATGCCGAAGACGGCGCCGCAGGCCAAGAAGGACACGGTGCGTCGCTATGGCGGCCGGATCACCGAATGCGAGCCGTCCACGTCTTCGCGCGAAGAGACATTCGCAAGCGTGCAGGCGGAAACCGGGGGTGATTTCGTGCATCCCTATAACGATGCGCGCGTGATCGCGGGGCAGGGCACCTGTTCGAAGGAGTTCATCGAACAGGTGGACGGTCTGGACATGGTGGTGGCCCCGATTGGCGGGGGCGGCATGATCTCGGGCACTTGCCTGACGCTGTCGACCTTGGCGCCGGAAACCCAAGTGATCGCCGCCGAGCCGGAACAGGCCGACGACGCCTATCGCAGTTTCAAGGCGGGTCACATCATCGCCGACGATGCGCCGAAGACGATTGCCGACGGTTTGCTTGTGCCGTTGAAGGATTTGACATGGCATTTCGTGTCGAACCATGTTTCCGAGATTTTCACCGCCTCGGATGCGGAAATCATCGAGGCGATGAAGCTGACGTGGAAGCACTTGCGCGTCGTGATGGAGCCATCGAGCGCGGTGCCGCTGGCGACCATTCTGAAGAACAGGGACCATTTTGCCGGCAAGCGTGTCGGCGTCATCATCACCGGCGGCAATGTCGATCTGGACAAGCTGCCCTGGACCGTCTGAAGGGAGAGAGACAATGAACGCACATGCTGATCTGAAAGACCTTGAAGTCGGTTACGACGTGCCTGCCTTGCCGGGCATGGACGAGGCCGACATCCAGACGCCGGCGCTGGTGCTGGACCTGGATGCTCTGGAGCGCAACATCAGGAAGATGGGCGATTACGCCCGTGCGCACGGGATGCGCCACCGGGTGCATGGCAAGATGCACAAGTCGGTCGATGTGGCCAAGTTGCAGGAAAGCCTTGGCGGCGCGGTCGGTGTCTGTTGTCAGAAGGTGTCGGAGGCCGAGGTCTTTGCCCGTGGCGGCATCAAGGATGTGCTGGTGTCGAACCAGGTGCGCGATCCGGCCAAGATCGACCGGCTGGCGCGGCTGCCGAAGCTGGGCGCGCGCACCATCGTCTGTGTCGATGATCTGGACAACGTGGTCGAGTTGAGCGCGGCGGCGGAAAAGCATGGTACGGCGCTGGAGTGCTTTGTCGAGATCGACTGCGGTGCGGGCCGCTGCGGTGTGACCACCACCGGGGCGGTGGTCGAAATCGCCAAGGCCATCGAGGCGGCGCCGGGTCTGACGTTCACCGGCATCCAGGCCTATCAGGGCGCGATGCAGCATCTGGATAGTTACGAGGATCGCGAGGCGAAGCTGGACATCGCGATTGCCCAGGTCAAGGACGCCGTGGCGGGGTTGGAGGCCGAGGGGATCGAATGCGAGCTGGTTTCGGGAGGTGGCACTGGCAGCTATTATTTCGAAAGCAATTCAGGTGTTTACAATGAATTGCAGTGTGGATCCTACGCTTTCATGGACGCCGATTATGGCCGGATCCTCGACAAGGAGGGCAAGCGGATCGACCAGGGCGAATGGGAAAACGCATTTTTCATCCTGACCCAGGTGATGAGCCATGCGAAGGCCGACAAGGCCATCGTGGATGCCGGGCTGAAGGCGCAATCGGTCGATTCCGGCCTGCCCACGGTGTTCGGGCGCGATGATGTGGAATACGTCAAATGCTCGGACGAACACGGCGTCGTGGCCGACCCCTCCGGCGCGTTGAAGGTCGGTGACAAGCTGCGGCTTGTGCCCGGCCATTGCGACCCGACCGCGAACGTCCATGATTGGTATGTCGGTGTCCGGAACGGCAAGGTCGAAACGGTCTGGCCGGTGTCGGCGCGCGGCAAGGCTTATTGATTTCGACGCGGGGGACAAACCCCCGCGCCGAGCCACCGGGGAGGCTCTGCCTCCCCGGACCCCTCCGAGGTATTTTTAACAGGAAGAAGACCCATGTGGATCGTGCCTGAGCGTGACATTGCAGACCTGATGACGCGGGAGGCGGCCTTTCAGGCGGTCGAAAGCGTCTTTGCCGCCAT
Organism: Paracoccaceae bacterium; assembly: GCA_965228905.1. GTDB lineage: Bacteria > Pseudomonadota > Alphaproteobacteria > Rhodobacterales > Rhodobacteraceae > CALKXV01. The sequence continues at coordinate 660,383 of CBDDII010000002.1, forward strand.
GGCCTCGGGGGATGCCTATAATTTTCCGGTGGTGCGCGAGGCGATTGGCCATGAAGAGGCGCTTTACGGTTTCAAGGGCGGGTTCGATCGTGCGGGGCTGACGCTTGGGCTGAAGGCGGGGGGGTATTGGCCGAACAACCTGGAAAAGCGCGGGCTGATCAATCACCAGTCGACCGTGTTCCTGTTCGATCCCGATACCGGCAAGGCCAAGGCGATGGTGGGCGGCAACCTGTTGACGGCCTTGCGCACCGCCGCAGCCTCTTCCGTTTCGATCAAGCATCTTGCGCGTGGCGATGCCAAAGTCATGGGGATGATCGGGGCGGGGCACCAGGCGACCTTCCAGCTTCGCGCCGCGCTTGAGCAGCGCGATTTCGAAAAGGTGATTGGCTGGAACTATCACCCGGAGATGCTGCCCAATATCGAGAAGGTCGCCGCCGAAGCAGGGGTGCCGTTCGAGGCGGTGGAGTTGGACGGAATGGGCGAGGCGGATGTCATCATCTCGATCACCTCGGCCTTTGCGCCGTCGCTTATGGCCGATCATGTCTCGCCGGGAACGCATATCGCCTGCATGGGCACCGACACCAAGGGCAAGCAAGAGGTGGAGGCGGCGTTACTGGCGCGGGCGACTGTCTTTACCGACGAGGTGGCGCAGTCAGTTACAATTGGCGAAGCACAGCACGCGGTGGCAGAGGGGCTGATCGCTGAAAGCGACGTCAACCAGATCGGCGCAGTCATCAACGGCAGCCATCCGGGCCGTGGATCGGCGGATGAGATCACCCTGTTCGATGGCACCGGCGTTGGTTTGCAGGACCTTGCGGTGGCGGCGGCTGTCGTGGACCTGGCCGTTGAAAAGGGGATCGCCATCGAGGTGGATTTCTGAGCTTTCGACCCGCGCGGGTGGGGTTCGAAGGCCCGGCCAGGTGCCGGGGTTTTCTTCGCCGCACTTCCCGTCTTCACCTTTAGGTGCTTACGGATTTTCCGAGTAATCCCGGGCGCGCTTTCAATGTATGCTGACGTGTACAAGCCTGAATGCAATGGAGTTCCAGCATGAAAATCCTGATCCTCGGGGCGTCTTACGGATCGCTTCTTTCTACCAAGCTGTTGATGGCGGGGCATGATGTGACGCTGGTCTGCATGCCCGCCGAGGCCGAGTTGATCAACGACAAGGGCACCACTGTGCGCCTGACGCTGCGCGGTGAAGATGCGCCGCGCCTGATCCATTCGCCCGCCTTGCCGGGGCGGCTGGACGCGGTGACGCCGGCGGATGCAGCGCCCGGCGAGTATGATCTTGTCGCACTTGCGATGCAGGAACCGCAGTATGCCGCGCCGGAAATTCGTGCGTTGTTGGGCCGGATCGGCGAGACGGGCAAGCCGGTCATGTCGATCATGAACATGCCGCCGCTTTCCTATCTTTTGCGGATCGAGGGGATCGGCAAGGCGGATGTGCAGCACGCCTATGCCGAAGCCTCGGTCTGGGATGCCTTGTCGCCCGATCAGATCACGCTTTGCAGCCCCGACCCGCAGGCGTTCCGTCCGCCGGAGGAGGCGTTGAATTTCCTGCACGTGGGTCTGCCGACGAACTTCAAGGCGGCGGCATTCGCTGCGCCCGAGCACACGGCGATCCTGGAAAAGCTGGAAGCCGACATCGCGGCGGTCACGCTGGATGGCAAGGACGTGCCGGTGAAGCTGCGGGTTCACCCGTCGATCTTCGTGCCGCTTGCGAAGTGGCCGATGCTGCTGACCGGGAATTACCGGGCTGTCATGCGCGACGGTGCTCAGTCGATCCGAGATGCGGTGCATGGAGACCTGGAGCGGTCGCGGGCGATCTATCACTGGGTCGAAGACGTGATCGTCGCGATTGGCGGGTCGAAGGATGACCTTGTGCCCTTCGAGAAATATGCCGCTGCCGCAGAGAACCTGTTGAAGCCCAGTTCCGCCGCCCGCGCCATCGAGGCCGGGGCAGAGAACATCGAACGGGTTGACCGGCTGGTGCAGGGGCTGGCGCGGGGGCAGGGCATGGAGAACGCCGAGGTGGACGAGATCGTCGCCACGGTGGACGCCCGACTTGAGGCAAACCGCAAGTCTGCCGCGTGAGGTGAATTGATCGGTGCCGGGATCGCCCCGGCACCTTTCTTTAACCGCCCAGCAGGGACACCATGTCGTCGTAACCGCGGCGTCTGGCGTGATCCAGTGGTGTTGCGCCGGCCCGGTCCGGGATCGAGATGTCGGCGCCCGCTTCGACCAAAAGCCGCGCGGTTTCCACGTGGTCCGGACCGCCGTCGCCAAGCACCACGGATTCCATCAAGGCGGTCCAGCCGAGGTTGTTGACGTGATCCAGCGGCGCGCCTGCTTCTATCAGGATCGCCACGACCTCGTGATGTCCGAGATGCGCGGCGGCAATCAGGGCCGTTCCCACGTAGATGCTTGTAATGAGGTCGGCCCGGTTGCCAAGTGCGATGGCCGTTCGCACCATCTCGGGGTCGTTGGCCACCGCTGCGATCGTCACGACATCGTAAAGCTGGTACTCAAGCGCATTCATGTCGGCCCCGGCGGACGCCAGTTCCCGCAGCGCGTCCTCGTTGGAGGCAAATCCGGCGATATGTGTCGCCAGCCGTTCCTTGCCATCGCGCTCCGACAAGTCCGCACCCGTGTCCAGAATGGCGCGGATCTCGGTGCCGGTTCCGTCGTGTGCGGCGGCGAAGAGGGGCGAAAAGTCCGCGATTTCGCCGGGCGTCGGAGGTGTTTGTGCCAGATTCTGGTTGCCGGTCAGACATAACGCGACCGCGGCATAAAGGTAGTGTCGCATGTTTAGAATCCTCCCATGCTTCGCCCCCGCAGTTTCCTGCGAGGGTCGTGTTTTCCGATGGGCTTGATTTAGCCGTTGCCGAGCGAGCCTTCGCCGTGGCCGGTCATCCCGCCCGAGACTTCGTCGGTGGATTCGCCGGTGAGTTCTTCCGGCAAGATCAGGTTCAGCACGATGGCGATGAGGGCTGCGGGCAAGAGGCCCGAGGTCATCAGGATGCGCAGGGTGTCGGGCAGGTATTGCACTGCTTTCGGATCGAGTTGCAGGCCCAGGCCGACCGACAGGGCAATCGCGAAGATCACCATGTTGCGGCGGTTCCAGTTCACGTCCGACAGCATCGACACACCGGCGGCCACGACCATGCCGAACATGACGATCACGCCGCCGCCCAGCACCTCGATCGGGATGGTGCGGATCAGGGCACCCACTTTCGGGACAAGGCCGCAGATGATCAGGAAGATCGCGCCGATGGTGACGACGTGGCGGCTCATCACGCCGGTCAAGGCGATCAGGCCCACGTTCTGGCTAAACGAGGTGTTGGGCAGACCGCCGAAGATACCCGCGATGGCCGTGCCGACACCGTCGGCGTAGGTTGCGCCCTGGATTTCCTCTTCTGTCGCTTCGCGGCCCGCACCGCCCTTGGTGATCCCTGACACGTCGCCCACGGTTTCCACAGCCGAGACGAAGGCCATCAGGCAAAAGCCGATGACGGCGGCGAGGCTGAACTCGAACCCATAGGCAAAGGGTGTCGGCACCTGGAAGGGGGCCGCGCGGCTCATCGAGGTGGCGATGCCTTCGAAGGTCACCATGTCGGTGAACAGAAGGGCGACGACATAGCCTGCGATGATGCCGATGAAGACGGCCGAGACCGAAAGCATCCCCTTGGTAAAGAACTTCAGGCCCAGGGTCACGAGGATGACGACAAGCGCGATGGACCAGTTCAGGAGCGATCCGTATTCCGGCTGGTCGATGGCGGGCACGCCGCCCGCGGCGTACTGGATGCCGACCTTGACGAGGGCGAGACCGATCATGGTGACGACCAGCCCTGTGACCAGTGGCGGCAGGGCAAAGCGGATCTTGCCGATCACCGTGCCGAGCAGGGCATGGAACAACCCGCCGATCAGCACGCCGCCGAACAGCACGGGCAGGGCATCGACGCCCTTGCCTGCAACAAGCGGGATCATGATCGGGATGAAGGCGAAACTGGTGCCTTGCACGATCGGCAGTCGCGCACCAATGGGGCCAAGGCCGATGGATTGGAACAGGGTTGCGATACCGGCGAACAGCATCGACATCTGGATCATGTAGGTCATGTCCGGGAAGCCTTGTGCGCCCGCGTCCGAGCCAAAGCCGAAACCGGCGGCACCCGCGATGATGATCGCCGGTGTCACGTTCGAAACGAACATCGCCAGCACGTGCTGGATACCCAATGGTATGGCGCGGTGCAGCGCCGGAGTGTAGTTCGGGTCGCGGAGTTGCTCCGGTGTCCCGATCGTTGCGTCAGCCATCCTCGTTCCCTCCTGTCTGACTGTCCCCCCCGGTTAGTCGGGGATTGTGACGAGCAGCGGGTCTTCCATCCGGTGCTCTTCAAGGTTTTGGCCGGGGCCAATACGATCCAGAACGGCGAAGAGTCCGGTCCCCGAGATCGGGGCAAGAACACCGTGCCAGACGTTTCGTGCGATATTAACCGGTTGTTCGGGACCGGCGACGAAAGCGAGCGGTGCGCCGGGACGACCGCCTGCGTCGTGAGCAACGATCACGAGGTATGATGAATTTCCAAGCGGGATGAAGCACTGCGACCCAAGCGGGTGACGCTCCATCAGATCATGTTTGTGGGGCAGGGGGCGCAGGTCGGCGTCAAAGAGGCTGAGGCCGAGATGGCCGTCAATCACGTCGAAACCGGCCAGATCGGAGAAGCGTTTGCACAGCCCCTCGTTGATGAGTTTTTCCGGGGTCGTGCCGGGTTCGATCAGGCTGCCGAAGGGGGCGAAGGCCTCTGCGCTTATCGGCACTGCCTTGATCGGGGTGCTCATTTGCCAAGCTCCAGCGAGACGTGGCGGTTGACGTCCTTGTAGAGCAGGTAGCGAAACGGTTCGTCGCCCGTGGCTACGCAGGCTTGCGGGCAGAAGGCGCGCAGCCACATGAAATCGCCGGGGCCGACATCGACCCAATCCTTGTTCAACAGGTACTTGGCGGTGCCTTGCAGCACGTAAAGCCCGTGTTCCATCACGTGGGTTTCGGCAAAGGGAATGCGCCCGCCGGGTTTGAAGGTGACGAGGGTGATGTGGAAGTCGTAGTCGAGATTGAGCGGATCAAAGAAGCGTTGCGTTGCCCAAGTGTCTTCGGCCCCCGGCATGGGGCTGGCTGTGATCTCGGATTCGTGGGTGACAAGGGGCTGGGGCGGGTTCGTTCCGGCGGCGTCGATGAACCGTTTTCTGATCCAGTGAAAGCCGCAGATGTCGTTGCCGGTGTTCCAGACCTTCCAGGGGATGCCGGCGGGCAGATAGGCGAAGGAGCCGGGGCGCAATTCGTGGTTTTCCGCACCGATGCTGAGGCGAAGCGTGCCCTTGGCGACAAAGAGCGCGGCCTGGGCGCGGCGGTCCGGTTCGGGGGCGTCGGTGCCGCCGCCGGGGCGCAGTTCGACGGCGTATTGTGCGAAGGTTTCGGCAAAGCCGGTCATCGGACGGGCAAGGATCCAGGCGCGGTGCCCGATCCAGCCGGGGAACATGCTGGTGACGATGTCGCGCTGCGTTTTCGCGGGGATGACCGCATAGGCGTCGGTGAAGATCGCGCTGCATTCGGGGCTGTCGTCGGGCGAGGGCATCCCGCCGGGCGGGAAGGCGTATCCGCTGGTCGAGAGGGCCTCTTGGCCACCCCAGGTGAATAGCTGATCGGAACGGGCGTTCATGGCAGGATGTCCTGAAGACGGTGGAGCGCGATCCGTTCCACCTGGTGGCAGGCCTGGGCAAATTCTTGATTGCGGGTGTTTTCAAGGCGGGTTTTGAAGGCGGCCAGGATCGACGCCTTGTCGTGGTCGCGCACCGCGATGATGAAGGGAAAGCCGAAGGTTTCGACGTAGCGGGTGTTGAGGCTTGTGAAGGTCGTGCGTTCGTCGTCGGTCAGGGCATCGAGGCCCGCGCTGGCCTGTTCGGAGGTGGATTCCGCGGTCAGTTGTTTGGCGGCGGCGAGTTTTCCGGCAAGGTCGGGGTGGGCGGTCAGCACGCCGAGGCGGGCGTCCTCGTCCGCCAGGCGAAACTCGCGCGTCATGGCGGCGTGCAGGCCGGTTGCGGTGTCGTTGGCGGCACCAAGCCCTGCGGCAAAGGCGGCTTTGGCGATCCAGGGCGAATGTTCGAAGATGCCGCCGAAGCGGTCGACAAAGGCGTCTTCGGGCATGGTCGAGGGGCAGAGCGCGGGGCGAACGGCTGGATGTTCCTTCCGCCAGTGGTCGGCAATGTCGATGCGGCGTGCGACCCAGACACCTTCGAACCCCGCGATGTAATCGAGGAAACGGCGAAGGGCCGCGATGCGACCGGGGCGTCCGATCAACCGGCAATGCAGGCCGATGGACATCATCCTGGGCGCGCCATTCGCGCCTTCGTCGTACAGCGTGTCGAAACTGTCCTTCAGGTAGGCTTCGAACTGCTCGCCCGCGTTGAAACCCTGGGGCGTGGCAAAGCGCATGTCGTTGGCGTCCAGTGTGTAGGGGATCACAAGCTGGTCGCGTTCGCCCTCCGCGACCCAATAGGGCAGGTCGTCGGCGTAGCTGTCAGAGACATAGTCAAAGCTGCCTTCCTCGGCGATCAGGCGGACGGTGTTGTCGGAGCAGCGCCCCGTATACCAGCCGCGCGGGGCTTCGCCGGTGACGGCGGTGTGCAGGCGTTTGGCCTCGGCGATCTGGGCGCGTTCTTCTGCTTCGGACATGTCCTTGTGTTCGATCCATTTCAGGCCGTGGCTGGCGATTTCCCAGCCTGCGTCCTTCATGGCGGTCACCTGATCGGGGCTGCGGGCAAGGGCGCTGGCGACGCCGTAGACGGTGACCGGCAGGCCGCGTTCGGTGAACAACCGGTGAAGCCGCCAGAACCCGGCGCGCGCGCCGTATTCGTAAATCGATTCCATGTTCCAGTGGCGTTGGTTCGGCCAGGCGGCAGCGCCGACGATTTCGGACAGGAAAGCTTCGGAGGCGGGATCGCCGTGGAGCACGCAGTTTTCGCCGCCTTCTTCATAGTTCACCACGAATTGCACGGCGATCCTGGCCCCGTTCGGCCAGTTCGCCTGTGGCGGGCGCGGCCCGTAGCCCCGCAAATCGCGTGGATAGTATGACACCGTGAAGCTCCTTCGATGATCTTACGTATAAACCGTGCTTATAATTTGGTCTTTCAAGGAATTCTTGAAAGAGTTTCGCGTCGGTTCTGCGTTTGATTGCCTATCCGCTTAAGGCAGGAAAGCCGTCAGGAAAAGGAGGATCGGATGCCCGGATACCTGACGACCCATGTTCTGGATACCGCGAAAGGCGTGCCTGCGCCCGGTTTGCATATAGTTCTGTATCGCATCGGCCCTGCGGGGCGGGAACGGATTGGCGAAGCGGTGACGAACGCGGATGGGCGGACGGATGAGCCGATCCTGTCTGAGGCGGCTTTTGCGACGGGGGAATACGAGCTTGAGTTTCAGGCCGGGTCTTACTTGCGCGCAGAAGGGGCCAGCGACGCCTTTCTAGGCGTCATTCCGCTGCGGTTTCGGATGAGCGAGGCGGTGCATTATCACGTTCCACTTTTGCTTTCCCCTTTCGGCTATTCCACCTATCGCGGCAGCTAGGCGACCTTTTCGGATTTCCTGAGAGTCGTCTTGATGCGGTCGACCATGAAGTCGATGAACAACCGCACCTTGGGGGCCTGGTTGCGTTTGTGCGGGAACATGACGGCCAGTTGTGCGCCGGGGGGCGGGTTTTTCTCGCAGACCGGCACCAGAAGCCCCGCGCCGAGTTGTTCCGCCACGTCGAAGACCGGCTTGTTGACGATACCACGCCCCGCGAGCGCCCATTCGGTCAACACGTCACCATCGTCGCAACTGACGGGGCCGGCGACGGCAAAGGATTGCTGGCCATCGGTGGTTTCCAGCGTCCAGCGAAACTCTGTCGAGCCGGGGAAGCGCAAGAGCAGGCAGTCGTGATTGTCGTTGATGAGGTCGGCGCCGTGCGAGGGTTTGCCGCGACGTGCGATATAGTCGGGCGCGGCGCAAAGCACCCTTGGGCATTCCGAGATCACCCGGATGCGGTGCGCCGAATCCGGTGGGTTGCCGAGGACGAAAGCCACATCGAGCCCTTCGTTGGTCAAATCGAGCTTGCGGTCCGACAGCCTGAGCCGGACGTGAACCTCGGGATATTCCTTTTGGAAATCAGCGATATGCGGCGCGATCAGGCGGCGGCCGACCCCAAGGGGGGCCGAGACGAACAGCGAGCCGCGCGGCACCTGGGTGACTTCGTGCACCGCCGCTTCGGCTTCTTCCACGGCGTCCAGAATGGCGACGGCCTTGTCGTAAAAGATGCGCCCCTGTTCGGTGGGCTGGATCGACCGGGTGGTGCGGGTGAACAGCCGCACGCCGAGCTGTTTCTCCAATTCGCCGACCCGGCTTGATGCAACTGCCGCAGAAACGCGCAAATCCCGCGCAGCCGCTGACATATTCTCCAACTCGTAGACCCGGACGAACATGCGGATGTTGTTGATGTTGTTGACTTGCATATTGTCTGGTTTCTTTTGAAAGTCCTCGGCTCAATCAGGAATTATCAGAAAGACCACTTTCCGGATAGTCTTGGCGCCGAATGCAAGAGGGAGTGATGGGATGTACGATCTGGCCGTGATGTGGGATTGGATCGCCTTCTCGGTAAGGTGGCTGCATGTCATCACCGCGATGGCGTGGATCGGGGCGAGTTTCTACTTCATCGCGCTGGACCTGATGTTGAAACCTGCGCCCGACATGCCCGAAGGTGCCTCGGGCGAGGAATGGGAGGTTCACGGCGGCGGGTTCTATCATACGACGAAGTACATGGTCGCCCCCGACCGGATGCCCGAGCATCTGACCTGGCACAAGTGGCAGAGCTATTCGACCTGGCTGTCGGGTGCCGCGTTGTTGATGATCATCTACTGGATCGGGGGCGAGTTGTACCTTCTGGACCCCAACAAGGCGGATCTGTCGCTTTGGCAGGGTGTGGTGATTTCGGCGGCCTCGATCGGCGTGGGCTGGGTGCTCTATGATTTCCTGTGTAAGTCAAAGCTGGGGGATTTTCCGACCGCGATGATGCTGGTTCTCTTCGGGATTATCGTGGTGATGTCCTGGGGGCTGAACCAGGTGTTCACGGGCCGCGCCGCCTTGTTGCATCTGGGGGCCTTCACCGCGACGATCATGACGGCGAACGTGTTCTTCATCATCATGCCGAACCAGCGCATCGTGGTGAACGATCTGAAAGAGGGGCGCACGCCGGATGCCAAGTACGGCAAGATCGCCAAGCTGCGGTCGACCCACAACAACTATCTTACCCTGCCGGTCATCTTCCTGATGTTGTCGAACCACTATCCGTTGTCGTTCGGCACGGAATATGCCTGGATCATCGCCTGTCTGATCTTCCTGACGGGCGTCACGATCCGCCACTACTTCAACACCATGCATTCGACCGGCAAGGGGCCGCATTGGACATGGGCGGTAACAGTGATCCTGATGATCTTTATCGCCTGGCTGTCGACGGTGCCGGGGATCGAAACCATCGAGGAAGCCGAGGCGCGGGCGTTGACGCCTTACGAGGAACGCTTTGCCTCTGCCGCGGGGTTTGACGATGCCTATGGCGTCGTTCTTGGGAATTGCTCGATGTGCCATGCGCGTGAGCCTTTGTGGGAAGGTATGCGCTGGCCGCCAAAAAGGGTGGTACTGGAAACCGAAAGCGACGTGGCGCGCCATGCGCAGGCGATTTACCTTCAGGCAGGTCTTAGCCATGCGATGCCGCCGCCAAACGCGATTGCCACGATGACGCAAGAGAACCGCGCAACGATTGTCGCCTGGTACAGGGCAGCGAAGCGGGGCGTGGATTGACGGTTTGTGGTTTGATCGCAAAACAGCGACCGAGAGGACTGCGAACCTGTCGCGCGAAATTGGCGGAATGGGGGGGAGCGAGTTGCAAAGGCAAGATTTCGGTTTTTCTGATCGGAAACCCGGATAACCTTGCTGCATGAAGAACGATTTTCTGCGCCCTGTCGAAAGGTTCGCGGCCGTGGTCGAGGCAGGCTCGATCCAGGGTGCTGCGCGCACGCTGAACCTTTCGCAACCCTCGCTGACACTTGCAATTTCGAAGATCGAGGAAGGCTTTGGCACCAGGCTGTTCGAACGCGGTCGACGGGTCGTTGAATTGACCGACGCCGGTCGCATTCACTATGCCCGTTCGCGCACCATCCTCGCGGAAGGGTCGATGGCGCGGCGCGAGATCTCTGACCTGACTGGCGGCAGGATGGGGCGGTTCCATATCCGGGCCGGCTCTTCGTGGGGCCACTGCTTCTTGCCGCAGATCGTCGCGGATCTTCAAAGCGAGTTCCCGAGCATCGAGATCCTTTTCAACATCGGCAATACCGACGAAGCCTACCCACAGCTTTCGGCGGGCGAGGTCGATGCGATCATCGGCAAGATTGAAGCCGATTTCGAGCCGGGCAATGGTATTGCCGTGGTTCCATTGGCCAGGATCCGGTTCGTGCTGGTCTGTTCCGTCGAACATCCGCTGGCTTCGCTTTCGGTCGTGCGCCGCCGGGATTTGCAGCAATACGGCTTTGTGGCCTACGAGCCGGATATCGACGGTCAGGACTCGGGCCTGACCGCTTTGGGGTTCAGTTCCAGCCAGGCACCGAAGATCGTCTTGCGCACCCGGTCGCCCCATGCCGCGCTGGACATGGTCGCGACCGGACAGTTCGTGACCTGCCTGAGCCGACCCTTTGTCGAAAAGTACCGCAGCGCGGATTTGAAAATCCTGAACGTCGATCTCGATCTGCGCGAGATACAATCGGGAATTGCCTATCGCGATACGCTGACGCTTACCGATCCATTCCGTCGCCTTCTGTCAATGCTGAAGCGCGCTGCTCAGAGTATCCACGAGCTTGACTGAGTCTGGGAGTTTCAACTCTATGCCAAGGCCAGGCCATCTGCCCAATCGCCGCGCCGAATGAGCAGATCCTTTTCGCGCAGCCGATGCGACAGGGCCATGACCAGTGTCACGATGCTGCCCGCGACGGGCCTGCGAACGCCTTCCGGCGAAATTGTCACTGCGTTTAAGTTGCGGGTGCAGGCATCCATCGCGATGTGATCGTAGTTGACACCGAAACGTGCGATCAGCCGCGTCCTGATGCTGTCGGGATTGCTGAACGCAGATTCGGGCACGCCGGTCTTGCGAACGACAAGGATGTCGAATTCCGCAAGATCTTGGTCTGTGATGCCGGTTTCGTCGGAATGAACCGGAGAGACGTTGACGTTTGGAAGGGCCGAGATGCGCGCGAACACGTCCTTGTTCCAGATCTGCGCTCCGGTATCGATGAATTCCCGGGTCATGCCGATCTTGATCGCGCCGATGTTTTCAGAATGTGCCTTGATCAAGCGTGTTCTCCCCCAAATCCTATTCTGGTTTCTTATGCCGAGTTCGGGCCATGCTATTTGCCTTGGCAAAAGGTCAGAAGTTCAAAAAACCTTTTTAGTATAGATCTATTCAATACTAAGCCGCGACTGGGATCTCGGTGCTGTCGATGGCCTTCGGTATCCTGATGGGCGCGCTTCCAGGGCTGACTGCGCCGATGGCGATGGCCCTGCTGCTGGGGTTCGTCTATACCTTGCCGACCGATGTCTCGATCGTTGCCATGGTGATGATCTTTATCGGCGGGGTCTACGGTGGTTCGATGTCGGCGATCGTGTTGAACATTCCGGGCGCACCCGCGTCGGCGGCAACAGCGCTGGACGGGCATCCTTTGGCACAGCGAGGTCGTGCCGGCGAGGTCATCGGCCTTTGTACCGTATCGTCGGGCGTTGGCTCATTCATGGGCGCGGTCCTGATGGCCCTTCTGACGCCGTGGCTGGTCAAGTTTTCGCTTCAGTTCGCCTCGTGGGAATTGCTGTTCCTGGTTCTTTTCGGCATCATCATCGCAGGTTCGCTGGCGGCCGAGGATCCGATAAATGGCTGGATTTCCGGCTTTATCGGTCTGCTGATCGCCATGGTAGGTTTCGACGATCTTCACTCGGTGCCGCGCTTCACCTTCGATTCATCCTATCTGGCGGGCGGGATCGGATTGATCGCTGCCATCGTCGGATTGTTCGGCATCAGCCAGGTTGTTATTTCGATGGGCCCACGCGAAAGTGGCCAGCGCTTTGTGACCCAAAGCCTTAAACCCGGCCCGACCTTCCTGATCGACAACCTTGATCTGTTCAATTACCTGGTCGCGTCCCTGCTGATCGGAGCTGTTCTGTTGGTTGTCGTCGGGCTGACGTTGGCGCGCGGCATGATCAACATTCTGCGCGTTCCGCGTGAGCATATCATGGCGGTGGTCATCGCCTTGGCGGCCATCGGTGCCTATGCCTCCAAGCTGCAGTTCAACGATCTTTGGATGATGCTCTGTTTCGGGGCCATCGGGCTTGCCATGCGCTCTTTCGGTTTCTCTCTGGCACCATTGACGCTTGGCATCGTTCTGGGTCGTCCACTGGACGAGTATCTGCGCAATGCGCTGGTGATCAGCCAGGGTGACCTGACTGAAATATTCAACCGTCCCATTGCGACGGGTCTTTTGATGCTGATCGTCTTTTTCATTCTGGTCCGGATCCCCATGTTTCGCCGGTGCATTGCGGCCGATTTCGACGATCATGGGTCCGGTCACGGTCCGCCCGGCATTGATCCTGAAGATCGAAGATAGCGAGGGTGCGGTCGGCTATGGCGAGATCTGGTGCAACTTCCCGCCTGACGGAGATCTGCACCGATTGAACCTCGCGCGCAATAGCCTGCCCGAGGCCCTGCGAAGCTTGGTGGCCGGGTTTGAAACAACGTATTTTCAACTGGCACGGCGGTTTCACAACCTGTCGCTTCAAGCGGGCGAACCGGGCCCCTTGGCGCAGATCGCTGCTGGCGTCGATATTGCGCTGACCGACCTTGCTGCACGACGCGCGGGCGTCCCACTTGCCATCCATCTCGGTGCGGAACGGCTGGGGTCTGTTTCCGCTTATGCAAGTGGCATCAGTCCGGACATGTGGCCCGAGCAACTGGAGCGGATGCGCGCCCGCGGTTATCAGCATTTCAAACTTCGGATCGGGTTTGGCGTCGAAGACAGCCTGCCCGAAGTCGACCGCATGTGCGCTGCCTTGCAACCCGGTGAGCGACTGCGTGTCGATGCCAACCAGTCGTGGGCGCTTGATACCGTGCTTCGGCGGGTGGCGGTTCTGGACGACTTCGAACTGGACTGGCTGGAGGAACCTCTGCCTGCCGATGCAAGTTGGCAGGAATGGCAACGACTGGCGGAGGCAACACGCATCCCGATGGCTGCGGGCGAGAACCTGCGCCGCGACAGGGACTTCAGCGACGCCATTGGTTCGGGCGCGATCCGCATTGTCCAACCGGATGTCTGCAAATGGGGCGGGCTGAGCGGGGCGGCAAAGGTGGCGCGCGACGCTTTGGCGGCAGGTCTGTCTTATTGCCCGCACTACCTTGGCGGCGGCGTCGGACTTATGGCTTCGGCGCATCTTTTGGCGGCGGTTGGTGGTCCGGGTTTGCTTGAGGTCGATGCGTCGGAAAATCCCCTGAGCAGCGGACTCTCGGCGCATGACGCGGTTCTGGTTGACGGCCGTTTCCTGATCCCCGATGCCCATGGTCTGGGTTACGTGCCCGACATAGCAGGGTGCAGGGACATGCTGCTGGAAACAATCGAAATCCCCCTGTCGGCGCGCTGATTCCGCAACGATACAGTCGGCGCGGTGCATCTTGCTTGCACCGGACCATATGACAGATTGATGTGACCGTGGTCTATGACGGTGAATGTCCGGATGCCGGAAACCGTCGCCGATTTCCTCGCATCGCTTTAGGCGGCGGTACGATCCCTTTGCGGGCGTTCCTTTTTGTTGCGGGTGGTATCAGTTTGAGATGCCGTTCCTGTGCGGAAGCGCGAGGTCGATTTGCTCAAGCCGTCCGCCTCGTCGGAAAGCACGCTGCTGGTGGCTGTCACTTCCTCGAATGCCGCCGCTTGCTGTTGTGTGTTCCGATCAATCAGCGAGACCGCGTTCCTGATTTCGCCAACGCTGGTGACCTGTTCCGAAATCGCGCTGGAAACCTCCGCGATTCGCTGCGACACGCCGATCACGCTTTCTGAAATCTGGCTGAACGACCGCTCGGCGTTCTGGACCTTGTCGACGCCTTCCGAAATGGCTTGATTGCTGCGCCCGATCACGTCTTCGATTTCGGTTGCCGCCTCTCCGGCCTTCTGGGCAAGTTGCCTAACCTCGGACGCGACGACGGCGAAACCCCGGCCCGCGTCGCCGGCGCGTGCGGCCTCGACACCTGCGTTGAGGGCCAGCAGATTGATCTGGAACGAAATGTCGTCGATCGTTGTGACGACGTTGGCGATTTCCTTTGACGCATCCGAGATCCGGTTCATCGAAAGGGCCGCATCGGCTGCGGCCATGCCGCTTGCTTCGGCCGTTTCCTTGGCAACCTGCGCATTCCTGTTGGCTTCGCCAACGTTCTTGTCGACCTCGGAAATGTTGGCCGAAAGCTCCTCGATCGCGGCAGAGGTTTCTTCCAGCGAAGCCGCGTTCTGCTCTGCCTGCCGAGAAAGATCGTCGGAGGTATCGCGCAATTCCCTGGAAGACCCCGCCAAGTTTGCCGTGCTGTCATTGATGTCGCCAATGAGCGACCTCAGGGATTCCATCATTGCGTTCGTGTCATGCTTCAGCTTACCGAAAGCACCGGCGAACTCGCCGTCCATGGGCTTGGTAAAATCCCCTTTGGAAACCCGCTCAAGCGCGACACCTGCGGCTGAAAGACCCTGGTCGACGCTTCGGATAAGTGTGTTCAGACTTTCACCGATCTTGGCAAAAACGCCGGTTCTGCCGGTGAGGTCGATATGTCTGCCGAAATCGCCCTGGGCACAGGCGGTCACCACGGCAGAAACCTCTGTAACATATTGCTGAACCTGCTTTTGCTCTTCCCGCGCTTTTGAGGCTTCGGTTTCCGCACGTTTTCTGTCTTCATCCTGGCGTGCCTGTTCTCTGGCGCGCGCCGCTTGTTCTGCCTCCTGTTTTTCGGCCAGTTCCCTGGCTTCGCGCAGTTTCGCTTCGGCGACACTTTCTTTGAAGAAATTGATCGACCAAACGATTCGGCCCAGTTCCTTGGGGCTGTCGTCCGGCAGTTTTGCAGTTTCGTCCCCTCTTGCCAGGCGGTCGCCAGCGTCCGAGATGCGGCGCACTTCTTTCAGCATGTTCCGAATGACATAGGTCGTCGTGGCGACCGCCGCAGCAGAAGCCACGAGCAGGCCTGCGAACAATACGATGATCACGGAAAGCGTCGATCCGGCGACGCTTTCCGCAGTGTCGGCCACGGCGGCAACCAATCGGTCTTCGAGGTCCTTGAACCCATTGATCCTGACCGTCGTGGCGCTGAAAAAGTCCGCAGCGGCAATATCTTGCAGATCGCCGCTTTCCAGCGATGCAAAGGCCACCTTTCGCATCCGAAGAAGGTCTTGAGTTTCTTCGAGTTCCGCGATGGCGTCCGCCTCGGTTCTGAACCTTTCCAGAGCGACGGCGGCAAAGCGGGTGAGGTTGTCATTCTGTCTGGTGATCAGTCGTTCGAGCAGCAGAAGCCTTTCGAGACTGAATTCGCCCGCTGCGAACCCGCCCGAACCGATCGCGCGTTCGATGCCCGAATACTCTTTGGCCGAAAGAAGGGCTTCGAGACTGGCGACCTGCAAGGAGACACGGGAATTGTCGGAAAATGCGCCAACACTTGCGATGGTCGCCAGGAGTTCAGCATTATGCGCCGTATAATGTCCAAGGGCCGTGGGCGTTGCGATGTCGAGGGAATCCACCGATTGGCGAATGCCCGCCCGTTCAGAAAGACCTGTCGTAATGGCTTGAAAATGCTCGGAGACCTTGGTGTCAGCATTGTGCCCGTCCCGCTCAAGCACATGTGCAAGGGAGGCGGCGGCCCGATCCGTCAACTCGCGTTGTGCTGCCAGTTCCGATTTGAAAAGCTGCCCGCCGCTGCTGAGAAAAACGCTGGTGGCACCGCGTTCCTTTTGTTGTTCGTGGATCAGGGCACTCATCGAAGCGATGATGTCTTTCATGTTGGCCGTGCGCTTGACGGACCAGTAGTTCTGGAACTGGGATGCCAACATGAAGATCGCCGTCAGAGCCGCCACAAGTAACGGCACCGCGACGGACAAGAGCATTCCGCGCTTCAGGCTGTGCATTATGAAACGATTGATCCGCATGGCGTCGTCTCCTGGTTCCGGCGCGACAACAAACACCAAAAAGCTAAATTTGGATTATCGAAGCGGAAATGGGCCAGGATCTCGGGAGAGGTCACGGCCGCGAGGCGACACGATGCCTGTTTCAACGAGTTTCGTCATGCGGGGGATAGCGGCATGGCGCCAGGGAATCCGGCGGTGTTCAAGCGCTTGATTCAATGGAAAGGATTTGGTGGAGCCAAGGGGAGTCGAACCCCTGACCTCTTGCATGCCATGCAAGCGCTCTCCCAACTGAGCTATGGCCCCATCCGGGTGGGCGCGGATTTCTCTGCGCCCGGGTGACCTAATCGCTTGCGCCCTGTCGCGCAAGCGAAAACGTCAATCGTCGTCGTCCGATGCGACATCCGCGATGTCGTCCAGCGAAACGTCGTCATCATCATCGTCGTCGTCCAGGACATCATCGCCCAGGTCGACGTCTGCATCATCATCGTCGTCTTCAAGAACGATATCCTCGTCCTCGAACTTGTCCTCTTCCTTCTTCGAGGCGGCGTCCGCCTTGTCGGCCTGAAGGCTGCGTTTGCCTTTGCCGTTTTCCAGCACGACAACTTCGCCTGTGTAAGGGCTGACGATGGGATCCTTGTTCAGGTCATAAAACCGTTGGCCGGTTGTCGGGCAAACGCGTTTTGTGCCCCATTCTTCCTTGGGCATGTCCGTCACTTTCCTGTCTGTGCTTCGAAGTGGGCGGCACTTGCCACAACGCGGGGGCGCTGTCAAAGGCTTTTGGTGCTGTGGTGGTCTGTCGCGAAGTGTTTTACGATTTGGGCGAGAGCAGGGAGCGGAAATGGGGCAGATCAGGCTTGGCAACGACAGCGATCTGGTGGTCGAGATGCGCCGCTCGGCGCGGGCGCGGCGGATTTCCCTGCGCGTGTCGACGCTGGACGGCCGCGTGACGCTGACGGTGCCGCCTTTCGTGGCCCTGGACGAAGCACGCGGCTTTGCCGAAGAAAAATCGGCATGGATTCGCAAGGCGCTGGAAAAACAGAGGCCGGTCGTGCCTGTGGCGATCGGGTCGGATGTGCCGGTCGAGGGTCGGCTACGGCGGGTATCACTTGGGCGGGGGCGGCGTGCGCGTCTGACGGAGGACGGGATCGAGGCGCCAGAGGGCCGCGAGGGGCCAGCGGTCCAGGCGCTGTTGAAGGATCTTGCGCGAACAAGGCTTGTTGCGGCGTCGGAGAAATACGCATCGGAACTCGGGCGCGGCTTTGGGCGGATCACCCTGCGCGATACACGCTCAAGATGGGGAAGCTGTTCGCACGAGGGCAACCTGATGTATTCCTGGCGGCTGATCCTCGCCCCTGCCGAGGTGCTGGATTACGTTGCCGCCCACGAGGTGGCCCATCTGGCGCACATGGATCATAGCAAGGCGTTCTGGGGCACGGTCGAGGCGCTCTGCCCAGAATACGCCGCCCCCCGGATGTGGCTGCGCCGGGAAGGGGCCGGATTGCATGGCTATCGGTTCTCGTCGAACGATTGACAGAGGGCCAATATGTGATCACGTTCAAACCATGTTGACCCGACCGAACGATCCGCCGATTGCCGCCCATGATCGGGTATACCGCTCGTTGCGGACCCGGATCATGCACGGCGAAATAGAACCCGCCGTGGCGCTGACCCTGCGCGGGATCGGCAAGGAATACGACGTGTCAATGACCCCGGCGCGCGAGGCGGTGCGCCGGTTGGTGGCGGAAGGGGCGCTGACCCTGTCATCCTCGGGGCGCGTTGCCACGCCGGAATTGACCAACGAGCGGATCGAGGAACTGGCGGCCCTTCGCGCCCTGATCGAAACCGAATTGGCAACGCGCGCCTTGCCGCGTGCCCACCTTGCCCTGATCGAACGGCTGACCTCGATCAACAGCACCGTGTCCGAGGCCGTCGCCAAGGGCGATGCGGTGACATACATCCGGCGCAATCTTGAGTTTCACCGCACGCTTTATCTGCGCGCTCAGGCACCTGCCATGCTGGCGATGGCGGAAACGGTCTGGCTGCAACTCGGGCCGACCATGAGAAAGCTTTATGGCCGGATGCGGCAGGGCACGCCGCCGGAAAGCCATCGCCTGATCCTGGCGGCCCTGCGGGCTGGAGACGAACCGGGGTTGAGGATCGCGGTCAGGACCGATGTGACCAAGGGGCTGCGGCTGTTGACGGGCTGAATTCGCCTGGTTTCACCATCTGTGGCGCGGCCCATCACCAATGGGCATTTGACCCCGCCTGCAAATTGGCAAAATACTTTCGCTCATGAACAAATCCGACTCGATCATGTCGCCCGTGTTGATTGCGGGTTGCGCCATCATCCTTGTGTCTTTCGCGATCCGGGCGTCCTTTGGCGTGTTCCAGATTCCGATTGCCGAAGAATTCTTCTGGGCGCGGGCGGATTTTTCGCTGGCGATTGCGATTCAGAACCTGTTCTGGGGGATCGGCCAGCCGATTTTCGGTGCCATGGCCGAGAAGATCGGCGACAGGAAGGCCATCATCCTGGGTGCGGTCCTTTATGCGCAAGGGCTGGTCCTTTCCACCTTCGCGACCTCGCCCTTCGTGATGCAAAGCCTGGAAGTGCTGGTCGGCTTGGGTGTCGCGGGCACCGGGTTCGGGGTGATCCTGGCGGTGGTGGGACGCGCCTCGTCCGACAGGAACCGGTCGATGTCGCTGGCGATTGCAACGGCTGCCGGTTCGGCGGGGCAGGTCGTTGGCCCGCCCGTGGCCGAAGCCTTGCTGGCGGTCATGTCATGGCAGATGGTTTTCATGGTCTTTGCGGCGGCGATCATCGCGGTGCTTTTGGTTCTGCCGATGATGCAGGCGCCTGCGGCCTCGAAGACCGAATTGCAGGAAAGCATGGGGACGGTGTTGATGCGGGCGTTCAAGGATCCGTCCTTTACACTGATCTTCCTTGGCTTCTTTTCCTGTGGCTATCAACTGGCCTTTGTCACCGCGCATTTCCCGGCCATGGTGACCGAGCAATGCGGGCAGATCGCGCCGGGCAGTATGTTGCATTCCATGGGGATCACGACGACCTCGGCCCTGGGGGCGGTGGCGATTTCGGTGATCGGCGTCTTCAACATCGGCGGTACGTTGCTGGCGGGGTATCTGGGCAATCACTTCCCCAAGAAATACCTTCTGGCGGGGATCTACACCGGCCGAACGATCGTCGCCGCACTGTTCATCCTGTTCCCGATCACGCCTGTCACGGTGCTGGTGTTTTCCGCCCTTATGGGATCGCTTTGGCTCGCGACGGTGCCACTGACCAGCGGGCTGGTCGCGCATCTTTACGGGCTGCGCTATATGGGCACGCTTTACGGGCTGGTCTTTTTCAGCCACCAGCTTGGGTCATTCGTCGGTGTCTGGTTGGGCGGGCGGATGTATGACCTGACCGGCGACTATACTCTGGTCTGGTGGATCGGCGTGGCGGTCGGGGCGTTCAGCGCCATCGTGCACCTGCCGATCAAGGAGAACCGCCCCGCGCCGGTGCCCGCCTGAGAATCACGTCAGGAGCGCAGGAATTTTGTCAGTTGGTCGGCGACCTGGGCGGGATGGGTCTGCAACAGGTTGTGCCCGGCGCCGCTGATTTGTGCGTGGTGCGTGTCGGGGGCGTTGCGGGCGAGGATGCCCATGGCGCTCAGGGGCACGACCGGGTCTTCGTTGCCCCAGATGGCAAGCACCGGGATGTCCAGCCGCGCAACGCGAAGAAGATCGGGCAAGAGCGACGTCTTCAGGATGTTCCGGCGCGACGACAAGAGCGCGGGAAGAAACCCGCGCATCCGTGTCTCAGCCGCCTGCCTGTCTTCGAGGTCGGGGATGATGGTGGGCGTCGTGCGGTGTTCCACCAACTCGCGCCGAAGCGCCCAGCCGCCCGCCACGCGGGTCAGCCAGTCGCCGATCACGGGTCTGTACCAAAGGGCACTTTTGCTGTCGTCCGAAATGGGCACCACCCCGGCGGGGGCGGCGAGGATCAGGGCGTCGATCCGCGCACCATCTTCGGCGGCAAAGGCGGCAGCGATCTGGGCCCCCATGGAAAACCCGATGACCGTAAGTTTGTCGGTGACCTTCTGGTCTGCAAGCAAATCGCGAAGCTGGGTGAGAAAGAACGCCGCGTCCTGCTTTCCCCCGACCCGGTCCGACAGGCCACGCCCGTAAAGGTCGTACCTCAGCACGCGATAGCCAAGGGCGGCCAGGCTGCGCTCGGTCGCGGCAAAGACATAAGACGGCGTGGACAGCCCGTGGATGCAGACCACGACCGGGCCATTTTCCGGCCCGTGCCAGTGGTAATGTGTCCGGCCCTGGGGCAGATCGGCCATCGCGCCCGGCGCCGAGTCCTGCATCCGTTTCGTCACCGGTCTGCGCAGGGCTTCGGCCAGAAAGGGAAGTGCTGCCAGAATGGTGACGCCAAGTAGGCAATAGGCAAGAAAGGTCATCGGGGCCGTTTTCTCATTCGTCAAAGCCGTTTTGCGGCCAGCAGGGTTTCTTTACGCCGCGCGACCGCCTCGCGCCAGATCAGGACAAGCCCCGAACCGACAATCAGCGCGATCCCGGCCAGCGCGATGCCATCGGGAAACTCGTCGAAGATCAGGACGCCGAATATGACGGCAATGGGCATGTTGATGTATTCGAAAGGTGCGATGAAGGCCGCCGGAGAGCTTCTGTAGGCGGCGCTGATGGCGTAGCCGCCGAGGGCAATCGACGCGCCAAGCAGAACGATCAGTGCGGCATCGGCGGCACTTGGCCAGGTCCAGGCCCGCAGGAGGAAGGCGGCAGAGGGGTGGTCGAACCGGTCAAAGGCGCCGTGGCCGAAGGCAAGGCCCGCGGCGATGCTGACGGCCAGCATGGTGAACTGGACGTAGAGGACAAGGGCGGCGGCGCTGTCGGTCGCCCCGATCCGACGGGTCAGCACATGGAGCATGGCATAACAGGCCGCAGCGCCTATGGGCAGTAGGGCTGCCAGTTGGAAGGCCGCGGTGCCGGGGCGCAAGACGACCAGCACGCCGACCATGCCAAGCGCGATCGCCGCCCACCTGCGAGGGCCGACCGTTTCGCCCAGGAAAAAGACCGAGAAGGCGGCGATCATCAGGGGGCTGACGAAGAAGATGGCGACCGCCTCGGCCAGGGGGAGGGCGGCAAGGCCAAGGAAGAAGAGGAAATTGGCGGCGACCACGAAAAGGCCGCGCAGGATGTGCATCTTTGCGTTCTTCGTCCGGAGCGTAGAAAACCCGCCGGTCAGGGGCGTGATGACCAAAAGAATGACGGCCAGCGCCACGAGGGTTCTGAAGAAGGTGATCTGGTACAGCGGATAGCCGCCCGAGAGGAATTTGATGATGACATCGACCGCCGAGAAGCAGACCGAGGCGAACATGGCCCAGAAGGCTCCTATCAGGGGGGCGTTGTCGGTATACATCTTTCGGGGCTTTCCTTTGTCACCGTCCTAGTGCCTGCGTGGCGGGCGGGAAAGGGGAAATCCTTGCGCCGCCTCCGGCGTCGCCGGGGCAGGGGGAGCGCCGCTCCCCCTCTGGGCGTATGGCCCATTCACCCCCTGGGGCGTATTTTCGAAACGGTGAAGGCCCTCAGTGTTGTTCTGTAGATGCCAGAGCGCGGTCGAGGGCGGAAAGGAAACGCGACCTGTCCGCCTTTGAAAAGGCCTTGCCGCCCCCTTGGCGGAAGGGATCGGCGGCGCGGAGGTCGGCGGCGAGATCGCGCATGGCCAGCGTTTCGCCGATGTTGCGCGGGCTCAGCGCCTCGCCGTTCGGTTTCAGGACCTTGGCACCGGCTTCGACGCATTTGGCTGCGAGCGGAATGTCGTTGGTGACGACCACGTCGCCGTCACCGGCCTGTTCGGCGATCCACTTGTCGGCCTCGTCGGGGCCTTCGGCGACGAAGACGCTTTCGATCAGGGGATTGGGCGAGGGCCGGATGCCGCCGTTCGAGACCATCTTCACCGTCACCTTGCGACGGGTGGCGACGGTTTCCACCTCGGCCTTGACCGGGCAGGCGTCGGCATCGACGTAGATCACGACCAGAGCGCCTCGGCATGGAAGGCGACGTGGTCTTCCATGAAGGTGGAGACGAAGAAATAGCTGTGGTCATAACCCTTTTGCAGGCGAAGCGTGGCTTCGCTGCGCCGGGTGGCGAGGGCTGCGGCGAGGCTTTCGGTCTTCAGCAGATCGCCGAACTGGTCATCGGTGCCGGTGTCGATCAGGATGGGAAGGTCGAGCGCGCCTTTGGCAACAAGCTCGGTCGCGTCGTGGTCCGCGCCTGCCTCGACCGAGCCAAGGTAGGCGGTGAACTGTTTCTGCCCCCAGTCGCTGGCCGTCGGGTTGCAGATCGGCGCGAAGGCGGACACGGAACGGAAACGTCCCGGCGATTTGGCGGCAAGGGTCAGCGCACCGTGGCCACCCATGGAATGGCCGGTGATCGACTGGCGGGTGGGATCGAGGGCGAACTCGGCAAACAGCAATTCGGTCAGGTCCTTCAGGATGTAGCTTTCCATCTTGAAGTGATCGGCCCAGGGCGCTTCCGTGGCGTCTATATAGAACCCGGCGCCTTGCCCGAGGTCATAAGCCTCGTCATCGGCGACACCTTCGCCGCGCGGTGAGGTGTCGGGGAAGACCAGCGCGATCCCCTGTTCCGCCGCCCAGGCCTGTGCGCCCGCCTTGGTCATGGCGTTTTCGTGGGTGCAGGTCAGGCCCGAAAGATACCAAAGCAGGGGAACCTGGCCGTCTGTCGCCTCTTCAGGCAGGAACAGGCCGAAGGTCATGTCGGTGCCTGTGGCGGCGCTTTCGTGGGCGTAAACGCCTTGGGTGCCTCCAAAACATCTGTTTTCGCTGACGGTTTCCATGACGGCTCCTTAAAGGGTTTCGATCCAGGCGATCACGGCGGCGACGGTGACCACGGAAAGCGTGGTGGAGACCAGGATCGAGGCCGAGACCCGCGTGGGGGCGACTTTGTAGTGTTGTGCAAGGATGAAGATGTTGCCCGCGACCGGCAGGGCGGCAGAGGCGATCATCACCTTGGCGGCGAAGGGTTCCACCGGCCAGATCAACAGGGCCGCGATGGCCACGGCGGCGGGATGGAGGAACAGTTTGCAGACGGATATCCAGAGTGCGACGGACATGCGCTCGGCGGATTTCGACGCCAGCGATGCGCCGATGGCGAAGAGTGCGCCGGGGGTCGCCGCCGCGCCCAGCATGGTCAGGAATTCGTTCGCCGGTGTCGGCATGGGCAGCGAAAAGGATGACCAGATCAGGCCAAGGACGATCGCGACAATCATCGGGTTTTTCACAAGGCCCATCAGCACGGTGCCGACGATCGCGGGCGACAGCCCCCCTCCGCGCGACCCGGTGATGAGGATCACGATCAGGCTGGAAAACACGATCAGGTCGACCGACAGCATCATGATGATCGGGGCAACCGCGTCGGGTCCGAACAACAGGGCAAGCATGGGAATGCCAAGAAAACCGATGTTGCCGATGACCGCGCATTGCGCCTCGACCGCCGCTTCGGCCACGGGGACGCGGCGGAACATGGCGACGGCGGTTGCAAAGACATAGACGGTGACGGTCGCGGCGAGATAGGCCTTTACGAAGGTCCAATCCAGAACGTCGCCCAGTTCCAGCGTGGCGGCAAAGCGAAAGATCATCGCCGACAGCGCGAAGTAGAAGACGAACTTTGTCAGATAAGCGGTGGCTTCCTCGGTAAAGAAACGGGTGCGACCCGCCCAGTAGCCAAGACCGATCAGCGCAAAGAAGGGCAGGGTTTTCAGGAAGATTTCCCACATGGGCTTTCGCTAGCACGCCCTTGTCAGGGCGGAAAGTGCGATTGCGCCGGATCAGAGACTTTGCGGGGTAACGACGGTGAACCGGCTGGGGGCGGTTTCGATTTCGTCGGGTAACATGCGGTGGTGGTGCAGCATGATCTGGGCGGCGGTGCGGGCATCCTGCCTGAGGTCGTGGTCGATCACGAAGGTGAGTTTTCCTTGTTCCAGAAGGCGACGGTTGGTCCGGTCCAAATCGTGGGCGGCGAAGAATCGCAAGGGGCGGGCGGCGTTCCTGAAGGCTTCGATAACAGCCTTGTTTGCCCCGCCCGGGGAATAGACGGCCTCGATCCGGGGGTGACGCGCCAGGGTCTCTTCGACGATGCCGCGCGTACTGGCGTTGACGCCCATGCCTTCGGCGGAACGATGGACCGCGATGGCGGGGGCAAGGGTTGCGAACTCGGCCTCGAACCCCTTCGCGCGGTCGGCCTCTCCTGCGAACCGCGTGCTGGAGAGGGTAATCAACACGTCGCAGCTATGCCCCGACAGCATCGGGGCGAGCAGACCGGCGGCAGTGGCACCCGCCTTGCGGTTGTCGATGCCGATATAGGCAAGGCGGGTGTCGGGTGGTTGATCGGTGACAAAGGTGGCAACCGGAATGTTGTTGGCCATCAGGGTGCGCGCGGCTTCGGCAATGTCAGCTGTTGCGGGGGCCTTCAGGATCACGCCGTGGCTGCCGCGCCTGCGGATCGTGGAGAGAAGACGACAGAGGTCGGCCTCGTTCCAGCGTTCGGTCATGTGAAACCGGACGGTGACATTTGCGGGGCGAAGGGCGGGCAATTCGGCCTCGAAGGCGCGGCGCACGGCCTCGGCAAAGCGCGCGGGCGCTTCCATGACCACGTCCAGCGACAGACGTTTTCCGGAAATGCTTGCCGCACCATATTGCCGTTCCAACTCGCGGATCGCGGCCTTGACGCGGGCACGGGTGGTGGCACGCACGCCGGGTCGGTCGTTCAGTACGCGGTCGATTGTGGCCAGGCTGAGACCGGCCTGAAAGGCGACTTCCTTCATCGGGAACGGATAACTCATGGCGGTATTCTGAGGTGTTTTTGAGGTATTTTCCAGTCAAATCGCAGCTTGGGCCGGGGTAGTGTCGGTTTGAAACCAAGGGAGGTTCCAATGGATGCACAAAGCTTGACAAGCCAACGTCGATCAACCGTCTGGCTGGACGGTTCGGCGGGTGATTTCGATGCGTTTCAATCACTTGTGGGTAAGGAGACTCGCGCCTCGGACTGGCCCCTGGCCGCTGCGATTGCCGAGAACGTCCCGGTTTATGACGGCGATTTCGTGCGGCGCGAGGCGGAAAACCCGCAAGACCTCTTGTCCGAGTGGAACACGGTGTTCGAAAGCGGGCCAGGGATTATCGTGATCAAGGGCGGCATGGCGGACACGGGCGTTGTCGATGATGCCACGGCGATTTTCGACCGCATCATCGAAGCCGAGCGCGCAGAAGGGTCCGGCGGGGGAGATCACTTTGCCAAACCGGGTGCGAATGACCGGGTGTGGAACGCCGCCGAAAAGCACTGCATCGCGGAGCCGAGCAATTTCGCGGCTTACTACGCCAGCGACGCCATCGCTCTGGCCTCCCGCGCCTGGCTGGGGCGGGGCTATCAACTGACGGCCCAGGTCAACCGGGTGAACCCCGGCGGGGCGGCGCAGACCGCGCACCGCGACTATCACCTCGGGTTCATGAACGCGGATCAGCTTCAGACCTATCCGGTTCAGGCGCACCGGTTCTCGCCGGGGCTGACATTGCAAGGGGCGGTCGCCCACTGCGACATGCCTCTGGAAAGCGGGCCGACGATGCTCTTGCCCTATTCGCAGACTTTCCTTGAAGGCTATGTCGCCTTCAACCGTCCGGAGTTTCAGGCCTATTTCGCTGAACATCACGTTCAATTGCCGCTTGAGAAAGGGGACGTCTTGTTCTTCAGCCCGGCGGTGATGCACGGGGCGGGGACAAATCATTCCCAGGCGATCCAGCGCATGGCGAACCTGTTGCAGGTCAGTTCCGCCTTCGGACGGTCACTTGAAAGCGTGAACCGGTCGAAGATGGCAAAGGCGCTTTATCCGGTGCTGGCCGATGGCGACGGGACACTCGGCGCGGGCGGCGTTTCGAACGTCATCGCGGCTTCGGCAGAAGGTTATGCTTTCCCGACGAACCTTGACCGAGACCCGCCCGTCGGCGGGTTGATCCCGCTCAGCCAGGCCGAATTGATGCAACAATTCCTGGATGAGGGGCGTTCGGCAGAGGACTGGAATGCTGAGGTTGACGCAATGGACACCCGCCGTCAGCCCTGACCCTGCACCTCCATTGACCCAAAAATATCCCGGGTGGGTCCGGGAGGGTAGAACCCTCCCGACGGGTCGCCCCGCGAAAGCGGGGCGACAAACATGTCACTCTTTACACCTACTGCTCGATCCGATGGTCAGCGCGAAAGGCTGTCGGCCAGACGCATCAATGTCACGGCCTCGGCGCGATAGCCGAAAGGATCGTCGCCCTTGGCGTCCTGGGCCAGCGCGATGGCGTCGTCCCATTCCCAGCCGTTGAGGAACGTCCCGCCGCGCAGAAGCTCTCCGAACCCGGCCATGGCGATGGAGAACCGCACCTCGGGGTCTGCTGTCGTCGCCTCGGCCCCGATCGGCGTTTCGATCAGGATGCTGGTATCCTCGCCGGGGCGCTTGTAGCGGAGCTTGAAGAACCCCAGTTCTTCGGATGCCGTTGTGGCCTGGGCCACCTCCTCGGCGCTGTAGCGCAGGGGCCCGTTGCGGATCGCGTCCGAGCCGACAGGGGTCACTTCGTAAAGTGCCGTCACCCTATGGCCCGCCCCGATGTCGCCTGCATCCACCCGGTCGTTGTTGAAATCCTCGCGGTTCAGCGCCCGGGTTTCATAGCCGATCAGCCGGTATTCGGCGATCTGCGCCGGGTTGAACTCCACCTGGATTTTCACATCATTGGCAATCGGGAAGAGTGCGCCGGTCAGTTGATCGACCAGCACCTTGCGCGCCTCGGACAGGGTGTCGATGTAAGCCGCCTGACCGTTGCCGTTCTGGGCCAGCGCCTGCATCGTGGCGTCGTCAAGGTTGCCGCGCCCAAAGCCAAGGACGGAAAGGTAGGTGCCCGTGTCGCGCTTGTCGGCGATGAAATCCTTCAGGGCCTGGGGGTCGGACAGGCCGACATTGAAATCCCCGTCGGTGGCAAGGATCACGCGGGTCACCTCGCCGTCACCGGCCATGCCCTCGGCCACCTGGTAGGCTTGCTGCAACCCGGCCTGGCCCGCGGTGGAACCTCCCGCCTCCAGCCGATCCAAGGCGGCAAGGATGGTCTGGCGTTCACCGGCGGGGGTGGGCTCCAAAACCTGCCCGGCCGAGCCTGCATAGGTGACGATGGAGATCTCGTCTTCGGGGCGCAGTTCCGACAGCATCAGACGGAAGCTCTGTTTCAAAAGCGGCAGCTTGTTGGCGTATTGCATACTTCCCGAGGTGTCGATCAGGAAGACAAGGTTCAGGGGCGCACGGTCTTCGATGGCAGGCAGTTCGCCCTGGATGCCGATATGGACAAGGTTCGTGCCGTCGTTCCACGGCGTCGGCGTCACGCTGATCGTCGGCTGGAAGGGGTGCGCGCCGTCCGGGGCCGGGTAGGCATAGGGGAAATAGTTGATGATCTCTTCCACGCGGACGGCCTCGCGCGGCGGCAGGTGGCCCGACATGAGTGACGAGCGCACGACGCTGTAAGAGGCCGTGTCGACGTCGATAGAGAAGGTCGAAACGGGGTCTTCGGACGTGACCTTCAAGGGATTTGTCGGAGCGTTGGCGAATGCCTCGGTGTCGCTTTCGGGGGTAACGACGGGCGGGACAACGATCCGGTCATTCAGGCGAGGGGCCGGGTGGGCGCGCATGATGGACTCGCGGCCAATCAGGGATCTTGTCTGGGGTTGCGCGGCCACGCTCTGGTTCGCCTTCGCGGCCCGTGTCGGGGCGGCGGTGTCGGCATCGGCGAGACCGATGGCGGGTTCTTCCATGACGGGTTCTTCAAACATCACCTCGCCGTCGAGAGGATCGTTGCCATCAAAGGGCAGACTTTCCATGCTGGCGGTTTCGTCGGATTCAGTCGGTTCGGGCAGAAAGCGTTCTTCCATGACCACGAGGTCGTTGGTTGAGGAACTTTCGACAGCGCGCCTTTCCCTGATTTTGATGTCATCTGGCAAAACCAGCGGTTCAAATCCGCTACCCGGGGGAAACACGACAAAGCCGACTGCGATAAGCGCGGTCGTGGCGGTAAGGCCTGCAAGGGCATTTCTGGTTCTATGCATTCTTCCAACTCCATTCAGAAAGCGGCCCATTAGGCCTGTCTGAATGGTCTGACGCGCCCCGCTGCGCGATCCTTGGCGAAGGGCGAAATTTTTTTCCGCCTGCGCGATGTTTTCGCGTTTCCGGGTGTCATCCGGCGCGGGGGTCTGGGCGTCAAAGGCCCGTTTCAGATCGTCAAGCTCGTCGGTCATGCGACTTGCTCCTTCAATTCCCTGAGGCGCTTCTTGGCCTCGGATATGCGCCAGCTGATCGTACCTTCGCTGACGTCCAGAATCTGTGCCGCTTCGGCGTGGGTCATGTCGTCGAGGACAAGGGCGAGCGTGTCGCGCAGATCCTCGGGCAGGGCGCGCATGGCGGTTGTCAGCCAGTCGAGCGCCTCGGTGGTTTCTTCGGCCTCGGCCCGCCGTGCCACTTCCCAGTCACCCCAGCCTGTCGTTGCCTTCACATAGGTCGCGCGGCGGCGGCGGCGATCATGGGCGGCGTTGACCACCACGCGGTAAAGCCAGGTGGTGAAACGCGCATTGCCCCCGAACTTCTCGATCTTGCCCGGCAAATCGGTGCAGACGTCCTGTGTCAGATCCTCGGCCTCGGCCCGCGCACCGGTCAGGCGGAACGCCAGCCGGAACACCCGGTCATAGTGCCGGGTGACCAGGGCGGAAAAGGCCTTGGCATCGCCATCCGCCGCTGCCCGTGCCAGGGCTTCGTCCGAGGTTTCCATGCGCATCACTACCCTATGACGCGCCTCAAAGGTCAATCCTTGGAAAAAAGTTGGGGCAAACTCCGTCGCGGAGTTTGCATCCGAAAACGTCGCGTTTTCGCGTCCCGAAGTCCGCCATGGACTTCGATGCGGAGTTTGCGTCAAACTCCGCTTGGCGGCCCAAGTGGGGATTGGTACAAGCTTTTGACCAATCCAATGCCGCCGAGCCCTTCAATGCCCGTCATCACCGAAATCGAAGACCTGAAACGCATTTACCGCCGCCGCGTGCCGAAGATGTTCTATGACTACGCCGAAAGCGGGTCGTGGAGCGAGCAGACCTTTCGCGAAAACACGAGCGATTTCAACGAAATCCGGCTGCGCCAGCGGATCGCTGTCGATATGGCGGGGCGCACGACCGCGACCGAGATGGTCGGCCAGAATGTCTCGATGCCCGTCGCCCTGGCCCCCGTCGGGCTCTTGGGGATGCAAAGTGCCGATGGCGAGATCAAGGCGGCACGGGCCGCGGCCAAGGCCGGTGTGCCGTTTACCCTGTCCACCATGTCGATCTGCTCGATCGAGGATGTGGCCGAGAATACCGACAAACCCTTCTGGTTTCAGGTCTATACCCTGAAAGACGATGATTTCATGACGCGCCTGATGCAGCGTGCCCGCGCGGCGGAATGTTCGGCCCTGGTCATCACCGTCGACCTTCAGATCATGGGGCAGCGCCACAAGGACCTGAAGAACGGTCTTTCCGCCCCGCCCAAACTGACCCCGGCGTCGATTGCCAACATGATGACAAAGGTGCCCTGGGGACTTCAGATGCTGGGCACCAAGCGGCGTTTCTTTGGCAATATCGTCGGTCATGCGTCTGGCGTGTCCAATCCCGCCTCGCTGTCGGCATGGACGGCCGAGGCGTTCGACCCCTCGCTGGACTGGGACCGGATCAGGCAGTTGATGGACATGTGGGGCGGCAAGGTGATCCTGAAGGGTATTCTGGATGTCGAAGACGCCTTGAAAGCCGTCGAGGTGGGGGCCGACGCCATTGTCGTGTCCAACCATGGCGGACGACAATTGGACGGGGCCATGTCTTCGATCCGGATGCTGGAACCGATCGTCAAGGCGGTCGGTGACCGCTGCGAAGTCTGGATGGACAGCGGTATCAGGTCCGGGCAGGACGTCCTGAAGGCGGTCGCCCTTGGGGCCAAGGGCGTCATGATTGGCCGATCCTTTGTCTATGGTCTTGGTGCCATGGGGGAAAAGGGGGTGACCACCGCGCTGGATGTGATCCGCAAGGAGTTGGACACCTCGATGGCCCTTTGCGGGCGGCGCGACATCAACGAGGTGGATCGCGACATCCTTCTGGTGCCCGAAGGCTTTTCCGGTCGATTTGCCTGAAATCCGCGTGTAGACCGGAAACAATTAACGCCTCAGAAGGCTTTGTCGCCTACCGGTGCACAGAAGACGCGGTTCGGATCGAAATTTGGCCGTGGTTGCGCCATTTTCTTGCCGTATTCCTGCGAGGCTGCATAATGTTCGGCATGATGAGTAAGTGTATTCGAGTTTTTCTTTTTGCTGCGGTGGCCGGGATGGGGGCTTTCACCGCACAGAACTCTATTGCCGGTGGCAATGGCGTTTTCGCAGAGCAGGAATTCCCGGTCGAGGCTGAAGCCATCGTCAGGGCGACTGCCGAGCTTTTCGACAGCCTTGAGCGGGTCGAACAGGCACCAGCCGTTCGCGCCCCCGTGATCCGGGCGCCGAAACTGGCCAGGAAGGCAAGCGTCGTGTCCAAGGCAGGCACCGATCCGTTGAAGCGGAACGGCCCACTGCAACATCTGACCGGTTATCGGATCGACTGGTATCCGACCGACCGCTTCCTTGGCTCGGTCGATTTCATGGGCACCTGGGATGGCAAACGCAATCTGGTCTGTGGCTACGTGATCTGGGACGTCAGCGATGCGTCCTCGATCGAACTGGACAGGGTTGTCGCGAACTTTGTCGACATGGATGATTTGAAGGGGGCCAGCCCGGCAGAGGTGCATGAAACCCTGCTTGAGGCGAACTGTGCCTTCGGGGCCATTGACGCCAATTTCGCTTTCTTCGATCCCCTGGGCTGAGACGGCTGACCCCGGGTTTGGGCTCGGGGCTTAAAAAACCTCTTCCCAACCGGGAACTTCCCCGCTATAGGCAGCGCTTCACATGGGGCGGACACCCTTGGAGGCTGCCCCTCGATACAATTTGGAGAAGACCCATGGCTGGCGAGATCCCTGATCTTGAAGCCCTGGTGCGGACGGGGACAGGCAAGGGGGCCGCCCGTCAGGCTCGTAGAGAGGGCCTCGTACCAGGCATCGTTTATGGCGGCGGCACCGACCCCGTTGCAATCAACATCCCCTACAACGTGCTGTTCAAAAAGCTGAAAGACGGGCGTTTCCTGTCGACGCTTTACAACATGAAGGTCGAAGGCCAGGACGATGTCCGCGTCATCTGCCGGAACGTCCAGCGCGACGTGGTCAAGGACCTTCCGACGCATGTGGACTTCATGCGCCTGAAGCGGACCACCAAGATCAACCTGTTCATTCCCGTCGAAGTGGAAGGCGAAGAGGATTGCCCCGGCATTCGCCAGGGTGGCCTTTTGACCATGATCCGCCCGGAAGTCGAACTGGTCGTGACCGCGGGCGATATCCCCGATCACATCACGATCAGCGTTGCGGGTCTCGACATTGGTGACACGATCACCATTTCCGACGTGACCCTGCCGGAAGGCGCGAAACCGACCATCGACCGTGACTTCGTGATCGCGAATATCTCGGCACCGTCGGCACTGGCCAGCGCCTCGGACGATGAAGACGAGGGCGAAGAGGCAGCAGCAGAAGAAAGCACCGAAGAAACCTCCGAAGAGGCGACCGAAGAATAAGCTCGTCTGCAAATGTTTTTGTCAGGCGCGTCCCGCATGGGGCGCGCCTTTCTTTATGTTTCGGGTCCATGTCTGCTAATGTGACGCCATGACCCATACCCCCGCCCTCATGTCGCTTGCGACGCCTTCGCTGGAATATTTCCTGAGCCTGCTTCCCGCTGATCGCATCACGCGAACGGAAGGTAGAATCGTTGTCCATGCCGATGCAGGCGATGCGATCTGGTTTCAGCGCGGTGACCGGTGGATCACGGCGGCTCCGGGGTTCGAAGCGGCCATGCGGAACGGGGCGACCGCCACCGTCCATTGAAACGGCCAGGCATGGCTAGACCTCTGGCGTGCCACCCTGCATCACGGTCAGGAACCAGTCGCGGTCGATATTGCCGCCACAGAGGATGACAGCCACTTTCTGTCCGCTCGTTGCATCCTGTTCCTGCATCAGGGCCGCGAGAGGGGCGGCCCCGGCCCCTTCGGCAAGGTTGTGCGTGTCGCGGTAATAGGTGCGGATGGCCTCGGCAACAGCGTCGTCGCTGACCGATACGATCCGCTCGGCCCCCTTGGAATAGATCGCCAGTGCTTCGGGCACCGGCACGCGCACGGCCATCCCGTCGGCAAAGGTTCGTGCCGTTGGCGTTTCCACCGGGCGACCCGCCTCGACCGACAGTTTGGCGGTCTCTGCCCCTTTGCTGACGACGCCGACGATGCGCGTGTCCCGCCCAAGGGCGTCGCGTGCGGCGATGCAGCCGCAGATGCCCGAACCGCAGCCGATCGGCACGTAAAGCGTGTGAAGATCGGGAACGGCGTTCAAAAGCTCATAGGCATAGGTGGCGACTCCGCGCACCAGTTCGCGATGAAACGGCGGCACGAAGGTCAGACCCTCGGCCTTGGCAACGCGCAGTACCTCGTCCTTCGCCGCGTCGAAGTCATCGCCGAATTCGACCAGTTCCGCCCCGAAGGCCCGCATGGCGGCGTTCTTTTCCACCGAGTTACCGCGCGGGACGTAAACGACCGCACGCAGGCCCGCCGCCGTGGCGGCCCGTGCCTGGCCCTGGCCGTGATTGCCGCGTGTCGCGGTGATGATGCCGGGGCTTTCGGGATGTTCGCGTCTGAGCCAGTCCATGAAAGTGATCGCGCCGCGCAGCTTGAACGATCCGGTCGGCGTATGGTTCTCGTGCTTGACCCAGACCTCGGTTCCAAGGCGTTCGGACAGGGCCGGCCAATGATACTGCGGCGTTTCCGGCATCGCGGATTTGACGATCCGGTGCGCGTCTTCGATTTCATCAAGGGTGAACATCGCGGTCAACTCTCGGGGCTTTGCCAAGGCATACGCGGGGTCGCGCGGAGGGGAAAGGTGCAACCTGAAGGAAAAGTCGTTTGACGCCACAGCCGACAGAGAGTGAAATCGAACTGACGGCAATCGGTGCGGCGGGCAAAATTTTCGAGGAAAATTTTGGCCTGCGGCGCGCGTATTTGTAAAGCGATGAAGGAGATACCCGGTGCCCTTGATGAAAAGTTGGGTGGAAACAGCGAACGATCCCGAAGGGGCGTTTCCGCTGAACAACCTGCCCTTTGGTGTATTCGACGACGGGCGTGGGGCGCGGGCCGGCGTGGCCATAGGTGACATGGTACTGGACCTTGGCGGGATGGAGGCGCTCAGCATGGTCACCGCCGCCGGTTTCCGGGACGGCGCGCTGAACACCTTCATGGCCGAGGGGCCTGCCGCCTGGGCGCGGGTGCGCAACACATTGACGGGGCTACTGGCAGAAGGTTCCGCCGCCGAGGCGCAGGTGCAGGCTCTTCTCTATCCGCAATCGCTGGTCACGATGAAACTGCCCTTCCGGGTGACGGAGTATACGGATTTCTATGCGGGGCAGCATCACGCAACCAACGTCGGCACGATGTTTCGCGGGGCCGAGAATGCGCTGCCGCCGAACTGGCTTCATATCCCGATCGGCTATAACGGGCGGGCCTCGTCCGTCGTGGTGTCCGGCACCGATGTCCGCCGCCCCTGGGGCCAGTTGAAAAGCCCGGACGCTGACGCGCCGGTCTTTGCGCCCTCGCGCCGGTTCGACATCGAGTTGGAGATGGGCGCGGTCGTCGGCCAGCCCTCGGACGGGCCGGTGAGCGTGTCCCGCGCCGACGAGATGATCTTTGGCTATGTCCTGTTGAACGACTGGTCGGCCCGCGACATCCAGGCCTGGGAGTATCAGCCTTTGGGGCCGTTCCAGTCGAAGGCCACCGCCACCTCGATCAGCCCATGGGTCGTGACGAAAGCCGCCTTGGAGGGTTTCCGCGTTTCGACGCCTGAACGCGAGGTGCCGCTTTTGCCGCATCTCGCCGATGCCGGACCGATGCTTTATGACATTGGTCTCGAAGTGACAATCGAACCGGAAGGCGGCAGTGAAGAGGTAATCTCGCGCACCAACTATTGCGAGATGTATTATTCCAGCGCCCAGCAGTTGGCGCATCATTCGACCTCGGGTTGCCCCATGCGGGTCGGTGATCTTTTGGGGTCTGGCACGATCTCGGGGCCGGAGCGGGGCAATCGCGGTTCGCTTCTTGAACTGTCCTGGGGCGGGAAAGAGCCCCTGGAACTGACCCAGGGCGGAACGCGCAGTTTCATCGAGGACGGCGACCGGCTGACCCTGAAGGGTGCTGCAAAAGGGGCCGGTTTCACCATCGGGTTCGGCGATTGCACGGGTCGGGTTCTGCCCGCACTTGATGATCCATTCGAAAGGTAAAGACATGGCCAAGGCTTTCGCCTCGCAAGGCGATATGAGCGAAAAGAAGATCACCTTCGACGAGATCGGTGAGGGGCTTTGGGCCTTTACCGCCGAGGGCGATCCCAACTCGGGTGTCATCATCGGCGACGACAGCGTGATGATCGTCGAGGCTCAGGCGACACCGCGCCTGGCGAACAAGGTGATCGAAAAGGTGCGCGAGGTGACGGACAAGCCGATCACGCACCTGGTGTTGACCCATTACCACGCCGTGCGGGTGCTTGGTGCCAGTGCCTATGGCGCGCCCCAGATCATCATGACCGAGAAGGCCCGTTCCATGGTGGCCGAGCGCGGGCAGGAAGACTGGGACAGCGAGTTTCAGCGGTTCCCGCGCCTGTTCGAGGGGCATGAGAGCATTCCGGGCCTGACCTGGCCGACGACCACGTTTCACGGGCGAATGAGTGTCTATCTCGGGAAGCGGCGCGTCGATATCATGCAGATGGGCCGGGCGCACACGGCGGGCGATGCGGTGATCTATGTGCCGGATCAGAACGTGATGTTCACCGGCGATATCGTGGAATACAAATCCGCCTGCTACTGTGGTGACGGGCATTTCCACGACTGGCCCGGCACGCTGGAAAACATCCGTGGCTGGGATCTGGACGCCATCGCGCCGGGGCGGGGCGATGCGCTGGTCGGGCGGGACATGGTGAATGCGGCCCTTGATTCGACGAAGGATTTCGTGCGCTCGACCTATCGGCCCGCCGCGAAGGTCGCCCTCAGGGGTGGATCCTTGAAAGAGGCCTGGGATGCCGTGCGCGCCGAATGCGATCCGAAGTTTTCCGATTACGCGATCTATGAACATTGCCTGCCCTTCAATGTCGCTCGCGCCTATGACGAGGCTCTGGACATCGACACGCCGCGTATCTGGACCGCCGAGCGGGACCTGCAGATGTGGGAGGCGTTGCAGGGATGAGCCCCTATGCGGAGATGGCCCTGAACAACACCTATGCCAACCGGGTGCTTTACGGTGCGATTTCGGGGATGGATCACGCGGCTTTCACCGCGAAGCGCCCGGGGTTCTTTCCGTCGTTGTCACGCACGTTGAACCATATCTACGAGGTCGATCTTTACTATATCGACGCACTGGAAGAGGGCGGGCAGGGCCGCGCTCTGTTCTATCGCGACGACATCGAGGATGTGGCGACGCTGGCAAAGGCGCAGGCCGAGGCGGACATGCGATTGGCGATGTTCTGTCAGGGCGAGATTGATCTTGGGCATTCGGTGAACGTCGAGCGAAAGGATGAGATGACGCGAGAGAAGATCGGAGCGATCCTGCCCCATCTTTTTCAGCACCAGGTACACCACCGTGGGCAGGCCCATACCCAGGTCGGGGATGCGGGGATCGCGCCGCCGCAACTGGATGATTTCTTTCTGGAATTTGGTCGCGCGCCGATTGCGCAAGAATATTTTCGCTAGCCTGCCGCGTGCTTACCGCTGCATCGTTTCCCAATCCGGGTGAAGCCAGGGCGCTCGGTTGTCCGGGGGCAGGGGCGTTTTGCCCAGAACGGCGTCGGCCACCTTTTCCCCCACCATGATCGAAGGTGCGTTGAGATTGCCGTTGGTGATGCGCGGAAAGATCGAACTGTCGGCGACGCGCAGGGCGTCCACGCCGATCACACGCGCCTCGGGGTCGACCACGGCCATGGGATCGCCTCGCCGTCCCATCTTTGCCGTGCCGCAGGGGTGATAGGCGCTTTCGACGTGTTCGCGGATCGCTTCGTTCAGGGCCTCGTCGGATTGCACGTCTTCGCCGGGGACAAGTTCGCGCTTGTAGAACGGGGCGAAGGCGGGTTGGCTGAAAATCTCGCGCGTCAGGCGGATGCAGCGGCGGAAATCTCGCCAGTCGCTTTCGTCGCTCATGTAGTTGAACAGAATGCGCGGATCGTCCTTCGGGTCGGACGAGCGCAGGGTGACTTCGCCGCGCGAGACGCTGCGCATGGGGCCGACGTGGGCCTGGAACCCGTGGCCTTCGGCGGCAGCCTGACCGTCATAGCGCACGGCAATGGGTAAAAAGTGGAACTGGATGTCGGGATAATCGATACCTGCCCGCGATCGGATGAACCCGGTGCTTTCGAACTGGTTCGAGGCACCGGGGCCGGTCTTGGTGAACAGCCAACGCGCGCCGACATAGGCTTTGCCGAACAGGTTCCAGTACTTGTATAGGCTGACGGGCTGGGAGGCGGCGGCTTGCACGTAAAGCTCCAGATGATCCTGGAGGTTCTGGCCCACGCCTGCGCGGTCCGCGACGACCGCGATCCCGTGTTCGGCCAGATGCGCGGCGGGGCCGATCCCGGACAGCATCAGAAGTTTTGGCGAGTTGATCGAAGAGGCGGCAAGGATCACCTCGGCATTCGCACGGATCACCTCCGTTTTGCCGCCGCGCGTGATCTCGACGCCCGTTGCGCGGCCTTCCTTGATGACAACTTTGTTGGCCATGCCACGTAGAAGGGTACAGTTGCCGGATTTCAAAGCGGGGGTCAGGTAAGCCTTTGCCGCAGACCACCGCGCGCCCTTCCAGACTGTCATCTCGAAGGGGCCGAAACCTTCCTGCTGTTCGCCGTTGTAGTCGGCGGTCAGGGGATAGCCCGCTTGTTGCCCCGCTTCGACAAAGGCCTTCACAAGCGGGTTGTCACGTTGGCCGCGTGTGACGTGCAAAGGTCCGCCTTGGCCGCGCCAGTCGGCATCGCCGCCGTGGCCGCCCGCGTGCCAATCTTCCATCCGGCGGAAGTAGGGCAGCACATCAGCATACCCCCAACCGTCGGCGCCCTGGTCGCGCCAGTGGTCAAAGTCGCGGGCGTGACCGCGCACATAGACCATCCCGTTGATCGAGCTTGATCCGCCGATCACCTTGCCGCGCGGGCAGGCCAGGCGGCGTCCGCCAAGGTGTGGTTCAGGTTCGGTTTTATACCCCCAGTCATACCGCTTCATGTTCATCGGAAACGACAGCGCGCCCGGCATGTTGATGAACGGGCCCCAGTCCGAGCCGCCGTGTTCGATCACGATGACCGACCGCCCGGCTTCGGCCAGACGATAGGCCATGGCGCAACCGGCGCTGCCTGCGCCGACGATGACGTAATCGGCCTGGCTCAATAGGGAGCCTCCACGTCGCCCATGCGGACATAGACCGACTTGGGCTGGCTGTAGTGTTCGATGGCGTTACGCGCGTTTTCGCGGCCCACGCCCGACATCTTGTGACCGCCAAAGGGGGCTTCGACAGGGGCGTCGTTATAAGAGTTGATGAAACAGCTTCCTGCCTCCAACGCGCGGATCACCCGGTGGCCGCGCGAAAGGTCGCGCGTAAAGACACCGGCGGACAGGCCATAGGGCGTGGCATTTGCGCGGGCGATGGCTTCTTCCTCGGTGTCGAAGTCCAGCACGGCCATCACGGGGCCGAATATTTCTTCCTTCGCGATGGTCATGTTGTCGGAAACATCTGCGAAAACAGTGGGTTCAAGGTAAAAACCATCACGTTCGATCCGCTTGCCTCCCGTGACCAACCGCGCGCCCTCCTCGATGCCTTTCGCGATGAAGCCTTCGACGATCTCCAATTGTCGCGCACTGACCATCGGGCCAAAGCTGACCTCTTCGTCCATCGGATCGCCGATTTTGGCATTGCCAACACGTTCGCTCAGCCGGGCAAGGAACGCCTCCTTGATCCCCTTTTGGACAAAGACGCGGGTGCCGTTGGAGCAGACCTGACCCGAAGAATAGAAGTTGCCGAGGATCGCGCCGCCGACCGCATTGTCGAGGTCGGCGTCGTCAAAGATCAACAAGGGCGACTTGCCACCCAACTCCATCGTGACGTGCTTCATGCCATCGGCGGCGGCGGCATAGACCTTGCGACCCGTGGGAACGGAACCGGTCAGCGAAACCTTGGCGACGCGCGGGTCGGTGACCAGTTTCGCGCCCACATCGCCAAGGCCCTGCACGACGTTGAATATCCCCGCAGGTGCGCCCGCCTCGATCAGGATTTCGGCAACCTTCAGGGCTGAAAGAGGCGTGGTTTCAGACGGTTTGAAGATCATGGCATTGCCGCAGGCCAACGCCGGGGCACCTTTCCAGCAGGCAATCTGCGTCGGATAGTTCCAGGCCCCAAGACCGATGCAAACACCAAGCGGTTCGCGGATGGTATAGACCCAATCGTCGCCCAGTTGGATATGCTCGCCGGTCAAGGATCCCGCCATCCCGCCGAAATACTCCAGAGCGTCTGCCGCACTCGTGGCATCGGCGACAAGCGTTTCCTGCAAGGGCTTGCCGGTGTCGAGCGTTTCCAGCTCCGAAAGTTCGCGGTTGCGTTCACGCATGATCCGCGCGGCATCGGTCAACACGCGACCGCGTTCGCGACCCGTCAAGCCCGCCCATTCCTTCTGTGCACGAAGGGCCGCCGTCAGTGCCGCTTCGACGATCCTGTCCGTCGCGCTATGGACCTTCGCGATGGTCTCTCCCGTCGCCGGATAGACCACCAGGATCACCGTACCGCTTGCATCCTCGATATACGCCCCGTCGACAAAGTGGCTGGCCGTGGGTTGGGGATCATAGGACATGGATCTTCGTTCTTTCTTTTCCGGATTGTTTGCAGTGTCACATGCCCTGACAAGCACCGGCTTTGCAAATCCCGACTTCTGGGGGTGCAGAAACGAAAAAGGCCGATCCCGGAGGATCGACCCTTCACCTGTGTCGGACGAGAGCGGTCTGTCCGGACAGCAGAGCGTTACCGGTTCAGCCCGATCGCGTCGATGTCGCCACGCGAAAGGCCGATGTCTTCAAGCTCGTGTGCGGTCAGCTTGGACAGGACAGCGCGGGTGCGGCGGGCTTCGTTCCAGTGAACAACGCCGGAAACAAGCCCGGACAACGACAGAATAGCGCGATCTGCAACATTGGCAGGGCGGGCGCGGGTGAAGGTGATGGCCATGGCTGGTCTCCTTTAGTCTTGGTTTCGAGTTTCAATCTCGGTTTCGAAGTCCGCGCCACGTAGTCGGCGAAAATCGTCAGAGCAAGGTGGAAAATTGCATGGCTCATATGCAATTTGTGCATAGCGTTCAGGTTCCGCTAACCCTCTTTAGAAAAAGCAGAAAAACGCCTTTGAAAGTGTCGCAATCAGACCGCGCGATGGCGTTTTTCGACCGCATATGTGTCGCGCGTCGAACGCCCCTGATGTGCAATAAATCTGTCGCATTTTTCACGTTTTTAGGAGTGTTGCAGCGCGGCCTCGCTTGCCGGTCCGAGCCGGGCGAGATCGGGCCGGGTCCGGCGTCCGGAAACGAGCGCTCTACGCAAAGAACTTGGCGAATGTTCGCGTTTCGTGCTACTGAACTTCAAAAGGCAAAGAGCAGGTCGGAAACATGCGTGTAATGGGGCTGGACCCGGGGCTGAGGGCTCTTGGATGGGGCATCGTGGACGTGTCCGGCTCCAAGCTGGTTCACGTGGCCAACGGGATTTGCCGGACAGACACCGGCGCGCTTGGTCCGAGGCTGGTGTCGCTTTACGACTCCCTTCGCGCGATCTGGGCTGAATATCTGCCAGACGAGGCCGCCGTCGAACAGACGTTCGTCAACAAGGACGGTGTCGCGACCCTGAAACTGGGCCAGGCGCGGGGGATCGCCATGCTCGTGCCCTCGCAAGCCGGGATCGTGGTTGGTGAATATGCGCCGAACGCGGTCAAGAAAGCGGTGGTCGGTGTTGGCCATGCGGACAAGCGGCAGGTGGATCACATGGTGCGGATGCAGCTTCCCGGCGCGAACATTGCGGGACCGGATGCGGCCGATGCGCTGGCGATTGCGATATGCCATGCGCATATGTCCCAGACCCGGGCAAGGATCGCGGTATGATCGGACGTCTTTCCGGGCGGATCGGCTATCGCGGAACGGACCACGTTCTGCTGGACGTGGGCGGCGTCGGCTATGTCGTCTATGTCAGCGAGCGGACGTTGGCGGGTCTGCCGGGCGTGGGCGAGGCGACGTCGCTTTTCACCGACCTTCTGGTGCGCGAGGATCTTTTGCAGTTGTTCGGCTTTCCGACGATGGCGGAAAAGGAATGGCATCGTCTGTTGATGGGCGTGCAGGGGATCGGGGCGAAAGCCTCGATGGCGATCCTTGGCACGCTTGGTCCCGACGGCGTGGCCCGCGCGATTGCCCTTGGCGACCACGCGGCGGTCAAGGCGGCCCCCGGCGTGGGGCCGAAGATCGCGCAGCGCGTCGTCAACGAGTTGAAGGGCAAGGCCCCCGCGATGATGGCCTTGCCGGGGGAAAGCCTTGCCGAAGCGGTGACATCCGGCGAAAACGTCGAGGTGATCGAACCCGTTGCCATTTCTCCTGCCGCGTCTTCGGGGCAGGCCGAAGCGCTTTCCGCCTTGCAGAACCTTGGCTATGGGCCGGGCGAAGCGGCGGCGGCAGTGGCCGAAGCGGCAGGCGCGAACGAAGGGGCCGAGGTTTCCGTCCTGATCCGTGAAGCCCTGAAACGATTGGCACCGGCGTGAGCGGGTCGGCTTTACCCCCGATGTCGCGTGGCCGAGAGCGCTGGATTGCGTATTTGGAAAGCGATGAAGGGACCGGTTCGGGCCTTCGAAGGGGTTTTCGATGAGCGAGCCTGATCCCGTCCTGCGTCCCGAGCAGCGCCCCGAGGATGCCGACCGCGCCCTTCGCCCCCAGACGCTGGAGGCTTTCATCGGGCAGGCCGAGGCGCGCGCGAACCTGCGTGTTTTCATTGATAGTGCCCGCCAGCGCGGCGAGGCGATGGATCACACGCTGTTCCACGGGCCCCCCGGCCTTGGCAAGACGACGCTGGCCCAGATCATCGCCCGCGAATTGGGTGTGAATTTCCGGATGACCTCTGGCCCGGTGCTGGCCAAGGCGGGCGATCTGGCGGCGATCCTGACCAACCTCGAAGCGCGGGACGTGCTGTTCATCGACGAGATTCACCGGCTGAACCCGGTTGTGGAAGAGGTACTTTACCCGGCGCTGGAGGATTTCGAGCTGGATCTCGTGATCGGCGAAGGCCCCGCGGCGCGGACGGTGCGGATCGAGTTGCAGCCTTTCACGCTGGTCGGAGCGACGACGCGGCTGGGGCTATTGACGACACCACTGCGCGACCGGTTCGGAATTCCGACGCGATTGCAATTCTATACCGAGGATGAACTGCACGAGATCGTCACGCGCGGGGCGCGGCTTCTCGGGATCGAAACCGGCGAGGGCGGTGCGCGCGAAATTGCCCGCAGGGCGCGGGGCACGCCCCGGATTGCAGGAAGGCTGCTTCGCCGGGTGGTGGATTTTGCCCTAGTCGAGGGTGATGGGCGGTTGACGCGCGACCTTGCCGATAGCGCACTGACCCGGCTGGGGGTGGACGGGCTTGGTCTTGATGGGGCTGATCGGCGCTATCTCACTCTGATTGCAGAGAATTATCAGGGCGGCCCGGTCGGCGTCGAAACCCTTTCGGCGGCCTTGTCGGAAAGCCGGGACGCCATTGAAGAGGTGATCGAGCCTTACCTTTTGCAGCAAGGGCTGATCCAGCGGACACCGCGCGGGCGGATGCTGGCGGCCAAGGCCTGGGCGCATCTGGGGATGGCCGCGCCCGAAGGGCCGGGGCAGGGTGTCTTGCTCTGAGGGGCAATTCGGGCGTAGTTTCAAAGAGATGAAGGAGGTGCGGGCCAATGGAACCGGCTGAGGTGCAGCGCATGTTCACCCGGCATGACGGGGGCTATCTGTTTGCCAGATGGGGGCGGCCGATCGTGCCGGTGGTCTTTGGCGTAGACGATGCGACGCTGTCGGTGGTCAAGGGGGCGATCGAGGCGGTTGTGGGGATGGCCGGGCACAAGATGTCGGATATGGATCCCGAGTTGGGGGCTAACCTTCTGCTGTTTTTCTTCAATGATTGGAACGAGTTGCTGGAGACTCCGGACCTGGACAAGCTGGTGCCTGACTTGCGGGTGCTGGTCGGGCGGCTGGAGGCGGAAGGGGCCAACCGGTATCGGTTGTTCCGCTTTGACGAAGGGGGCGCGATCAAGGCGGTTTTTTCGTTTCTGAGGATGGATGCGGCCCTTTCCGAAGTGCCAGCCGAGGATCTGGCCCTGTCCGAGGCGGTTTTGGCGAGCCTTTTGTGGGCCGAGGAAGCCTTTGATAACAATGGGCCTTTGGGCCTGGTCGGGGACAAGGTGATGCTGCGTCCGGACGTGGCGGACCTGATCCGGGCGGCCTATGATCCGGTGATGCCCGACGTGGCCGAAGATGCGAGCCATGCGCTGAGGCTGGCGGCGCGGATCAATGCGGACCGGGTCTGACGGCTGAAGGTTAATGCGGTGAAACGACCCGCAGGGGCCGGAAACGCAACGTCGGTATTACGTCGGTATTGCGTCGGTATCACGTCGGTATTGCATCGGTGGATGGGGCGGTGGTGCGGAATGGGCGCCGATGGGCGGCAGGTGTTGTTAAGGAGTGTTGGGTTTTCGTGAAGGGAGGGAGCGGTGTGCAGGCCCGCGGCTGATGTTTCGAGTTTGGCGCGTTTCGGGTCAGGGGCCATTGCGACGCCCTCCCCCTCGATCCCCCTCTGAAACGGAGGGGGAGGCGGCAACTTTGAGGTCAGCGCCCCCCCTCTCCCACCAGGAGAGGGGATGGGGGAGAGGGTCGGTCCGCAATGCTCCACATACCCGCCCCACGACCTGAACGCCAAACCCCGGCATTGCCAATGCGGCGGAACCCCCGGTAGGGTCACCGGGGCGTGCCCAGCCCGGTGGACGTATCAAATACGAAGGATAAGCATTCATGCGGAAATTTCTGACTCTCGTCGCCATGTTGTCGGTCACGGCGGCCCATGCCCAGGGCTCGACGCTTTGCAACGAACACGGCGCGGTCGTGACGCTGGCGGATGGCACGGTTTATTACCTTGGCAACAATTGCGACGCGGCCCGGAAGGGCGGGGGAACCGGGAAGTGGTGGCTGGCGGCCTCGGCCTTTGTGGTCGAGATCAACGGGCAGGCGTTGCGGCTTCCGTTCGAAGTGGATTGCAACCTTCCGTTTTGTTCCTACGACAGTTGAAGCGTTCCGGGCGTTCGGGTTTGCCCCATACGCCCGATCCCCGACAACGGACTTCCATGACCCACAGCTTTCCTGTCCGCGTCTATTACGAAGACACCGATCTTGCCGGGATCGTCTATTACGCCAATTACCTAAAATTCATCGAGCGCGCCCGCACCGAATGGGTGCGCAGTATCGGCATCGACCAGACCCGG
The DNA here is from genome assembly GCA_965228905.1 of Paracoccaceae bacterium. Lineage (GTDB taxonomy): Bacteria > Pseudomonadota > Alphaproteobacteria > Rhodobacterales > Rhodobacteraceae > CALKXV01. The sequence continues at coordinate 704,417 of CBDDII010000002.1, forward strand.
TTGAAGGCCGAGGCGGGGATCGTTTTCGCGGTTCGGCGGGTCGAGGCGGATTACCTGTCGCCGGCAAGGTTCGACGATGAGTTGAACGTCGAGACAAGGCTTGTCGGTCTGAGCGGGGCGCGGATCGTGCTGGCGCAGGATGTGCGGCGGGGCGGGGATATCCTGTTCCGATCCGAAGTGACACTGGTGGCGCTTTCGGACGAGGGGCGGCCCACGCGGCTTCCGGCGGATTTGCGCCGAAGTCTGGAAAGTTGAGTGCAGAAAGGCCGAGCCGACATAGTTGATATTCCATATCCGCCTGCCTTTCGATAGATTGGCGCTCAAACGAGGGACCCAGAAACCAACAAAACAGGGTCGACAAGAGAGCAGTAGTATGGAAACCGAAGCCCTTCAGCTTGCCGCTGAGACGGATTTTTCGATGTGGTCGCTGTTTGCGCGTGCCACGCTGATCGTGAAATTCGTCATGATCCTTTTGATCGCCGCCTCGTTCTGGGGATGGGCGGTCATCATAAACAAGCACCGTCAATATGCCCGCGCGCGCCGCGACACAAAGAGGTTCGAAGCCTCGTTCTGGTCGGGCGAGCCATTGGACACCCTGTTCGACGAAATCGGCCCGGCACCCTCGGGGCGGACCGAGCGGGTGTTCGCGGCCGGGATGACCGAGTGGCGACGCTCGCACCGCGAAGACGGCGGCGCGATCCGGGGGGCGGATGTGCGCATCGACCGGTCGATGGACGTGGCGATCCAGAAAGAGGCGGAGGCCTTGCAGAAGGGTCTGCCGCTTTTGGCGACGATCGGGTCGACCGCGCCTTTCGTCGGTTTGTTCGGCACGGTCTGGGGCATCATGAACGCCTTTATCGAGATCGGGCAGCAGCAGTCGACCAACCTTGCGGTGGTGGCTCCGGGCATTGCCGAGGCCTTGCTGGCCACCGGTCTGGGGCTGTTGGCGGCGATCCCGGCGGTGATCTTTTACAACAAGCTGTCGTCGGACAGTGACCGGATCATCTCGAACTATGAAAGTTTCGCGGATGAATTCGCCACGCTTCTGTCCAGGCAGTTGGACCAGGGCTGATGGGCGCGACGGTTACGCAATCCGAGCGCGTCAACGCCTCGCGCAGGCGGCGGAGACGCCGCGCCCGGCCCATGGGCGAGATCAACGTCACGCCCTTTGTGGACGTGATGATGGTTTTGCTTATCATCTTCATGGTGGCGGCCCCGCTGACCACCGTGGGCGTGCCCGTGGAATTGCCGAAGACCGCCGCGCAGAGCCTGCCGAGCGAGCAGGAGGAACCCCTGTCGGTGACGCTGACGGCAGACGGTCTGACGATGATCCAGACGACCGAGGTGACCGACGACCAGATCGTGCCGCGTTTGCAGGCGATCCTGAGCGAGCGGACCTCGAACAAGGTGTTCCTGCGGGCGGATGGTTCCATTCCCTATGCGCGTGTCGTGCAGGTGATGGGCGCGTTGAACGGGGCCGGGATTACCGACATCGGGCTGGTGACCGATCAGGGCGGTCCGAAACTGGGGTCCGAGTGAGGCGCGATGCGGCTTGGCTGGTACATCTCGGGGGCGGGCCATCTGGCCCTGATCCTGCTGGTCCTGTTCGGCGGGCTGTTCGCGGGTGACCGCATCCCCGAGGCGGTGGTGCTGTCCGAGGTGTCGATCTTGTCGGAGGAGGAATTCGCCGCGTTGAGCGCACCGGAGGTTGCGCCCGAGACGCAAAGCGATGCGCCGGACGTGGCTGTGCCGGAAGAGGATAGCTCGGAGACGCCCGCGGCACCCACGCCCGACAGCGCGCCCGTGGTTGCAGCGCCCGAACCGGTGGAAGCGCCAGAGACCCCTGACGAGCCGGAGTTTGAAGTGGAGCAGCCCGTGCCGGAAGCCGTGGTCGTCGACGATGCACCCGAGGTGCAGGCCCCGCCTTCGGATCTGGACGGCACGGTCAGCGAGCCTGACGCGGTGGCCGCGCCTGCGCCGCGCGTCGCCCCGGTACCGCAAGTCGCCCCGCCACCCGACGCGGAGACCGGGCCGGAACTGGTGGAAGACACCGCGCCCGACCCCGAGGCCCCGCCGGAGGAGCCGGTGGAAGAGGACACGCCGGTTGCACCCGAGGCGGCCAGCGACCGGATCGTGACCGAGGCGGAGGAAGAACAGAATTACGCCCCTGCAAGCTCGCGCCGTCCCCGCGCGCGGCCCGCACGGCCCGTCCGGGTGGCCGAAGACCCGCCCGAGACGCCGAGCCCGGAAACACCTCGCGCCGCCCCGAATACGAACGACGCGGTGGCGGATGCCCTGAGAAACGATCAGCCCGCCCCGGCCCCGGCCCCGGCCCCGGTGCCAAGCGGCCCGCCTCTGACCGGGGGCGAGAAAGAGGCTTTCGTCCTGGCGGTCAGTTCCTGCTGGAACGTCGGCAGTCTGTCGACCGAGGCGCTTGGCACCACGGTGATCGTCGCCTTTGACATGCAGCAGACCGGGCAACCGGTGACCAATTCGATCCGCATGGTGTCGTTCTCGGGGGGATCCGAGGGCGGTGCAAGGCAGGCCTTCGAGGCGGCGCGCCGCGCAATCATCCGCTGTGGCGCGCGCGGCTTTGACCTTCCGGCTGAAAAATACGACCAATGGCGTGAAATCGAAGCAACCTTCAACCCGCAAGGAATGCAGTTCCGATGATGAAATTTCTTCTGTCCCTCGCTCTCGCCCTGACACTGGCCACGCCCATGGCGGCGCAGGAACGATCCGGCCCCTTGCGGGTCGAGATCACCGAGGGTGTGATCGAACCGGTGCCGATCGCGGTGGCCCCCTTCATTGCGGAAAACGCGGCGGCGGGCGAATATGCGCAGCGCATCACCGAGGTTGTCGCCTCGGATCTGACGGGCACCGGGCTGTTCCGCAATATCCCGCAATCGGCCTATATCAGCCAAGTGGCGGGGTTCGATGCGCCGGTGGCCTATGCCGACTGGAAGGCGATCAATGCCGAGGCGCTGGTCGTCGGGGCCGTCACCTTGTCGTCGGACAACCGGTTGCTCGTGAAGTTCCGCCTGTTCGACATCTTCACCGGGGCGCCCCTGGGCGAGGGGCTGCAATTCGCGGGCAATACCAATTCCTGGCGGCGGGTGGCCCATAAGGTGGCCGACCAGGTCTATTCAAGGATCACCGGCGAGGGCGGCTATTTCGACAGCCGCGTCGTCTACGTGGAAACCACGGGGCCGAAGGATGCCCGCCAGCGGCGGCTGGCGATCATGGATTACGACGGGGCGAATGTGCAGTATCTGTCGGATGCGTCGTCCATCGTGCTGGCCCCGCGTTTTTCGCCCACGGGCGACCGGGTGCTGTTCACCAGCTATGAATCGGGCTTTCCGCAGATTTACGAGATCGCCGTGGGGGCGACCCAGAAACGCGCGCTTGGCCTCGACACAGAAAGCATGACCTTCGCCCCGCGCTATGCCCCCGACGGGCGGCGCGTGGTCTATTCCGAGGCACGGGACGGGAACACCGATCTCTATCTTCTGGACCTTGGCAGCGGGCAGCGGCAGCGCCTGACCTCGGCCCCGTCGATCGAGACCGCGCCGGACTTTTCGCCCGATGGCAGCCAGATCGTCTTTGAAAGCGACCGGTCGGGGAACCAGCAGCTTTACGTGATGCCCGCGGGCGGGGGCGAGCCGAAGCGGATCAGTTTCGGGCAGGGCCGTTACGGCACACCGGTCTGGTCGCCGCGCGGCGATTACATCGCCTTTACCAAGCAGAACGCCGGGCGATTCCATATCGGGGTGATGCGCACGGACGGTTCGGCGGAACGTCTGTTGACGGCGTCCTTTCTGGACGAGGGGCCGACCTGGGCGCCGAACGGTCGTGTCTTGATGTTCACCCGTGAAAGTGCCGGGGCGGAAGGCCAGCCCGCCCTGTTCTCGGTCGATATTTCGGGGCGGAACCTCAAGCGCGTGGTCACCGGCACGGCGGCCTCGGACCCGGCGTGGTCACCTCTTTTGCCTTGATGAGGCGAGGGCGGCGCTGTCGGGAAATGCGTATTTGTCGAAGCGGTGAAGGGGCAATTTTAGTCGAATTGTCCCTATTACCGTTCATGTGGCCGGGTTGGATTTTTCCAGCCACCAGACCTGTTCCGCGGGATAATCCTTGGCCCATTCCGCGGTGACCGGGAAGCGGTCTTCGGTCATGTCGTCGGGGGCGTAAAGCTCGCGGTAGTCGGTGACGGTGAAACCGATCTTTCGAAACAGCGCCAGCCAGTCGGCGAAGGTCAGGTTGAAATCCACACCGCCGGGTTCGATTTCGACATCCGACCAGTCGATCCGCCCAAGGCCCTTGTAGGGGCGATGGAGGGTGCGGTCGCACATCGCGCCGTTCAGGGGGGCGGTGATCCGTGCAAGGGGGTGGTTGCCGAGGAAGGAAAGGGTGCCGTGCGGTTTCAGGATGCGGTGCGCCTCGGTCAGCCATTTTTCCGGTTCGCACCAGATGGCGGCCCCGTATTCGGACACCGCGAAGTCGAAGCCGGCGTCGGGCAGGCCGGTGGTTTCGGCGTTGCCTTCGATAAAGGTGATGGTCGCCTTGTGTTGGGCGGCGAGGCGTTTTGCGGTGGCGAGTTGGTTGGCGGAGACGTCGATGGCGGTGACCCTTGCGCCGCGCCTGGCCATCCAGCCCGAGACATAGGCGGTGCCGCAGCCAAGCTCGACGGCGCTCATGCCGATCATCTCGGCGGGCAAGAGGGGGGCTTTGGCGTCGGGGATGCTCCAGACGCCCCAAACGGGTGTTTCCCTTGCCCAGAGCCTTTGGCCGAGTTCGACCCAATTGTCGGCGTCGGCGTTCCAGAAATCGCGGTTGGCCGTGACGTGATCCACCATGTCGGTCTCCTTTCAGCCTTTCAGGAAATCGTCGAAAACAGCCGCCCAATCCTTGTGCCAGCGCGACAGGGGCGGGCGGTTTTCGACAATGTCGCCCATGGCCCAGGTCATGCGTTTTTCGTCCATGTCGCGGGTCACGTCGTTGTCGGGGCAGATGATGTAGAAATCTCCGGCTTCCAACCGTTCCATCATGAAATCCGCCGTCTGTTCCGGGGTCCAAGCGCCTGCTGGTTTTTCCGTTCGGTCGCGGCGGGTGAGGTCGGTGTAGACGAAGCCCGGCACCAGGAGGTGGGCGGAGATCTTTGTGCTTTCCTCGCGCAGGTGGTGTTGCAGGGCTTCGGTAAAGACCTTCACGCCCGCCTTGGCGACGTTGTAGGCGGGGTCGCCCGGGGGTGTGGTGATGCCCTGTTTCGAGCCGGTGTTGATGATCAGGCCGGGGTGGCCACGTTCGATCATGGCGGGGGCGAAGGTCTGGACGGTGTTGACCACGCCGCCGAGGTTGACAGCGAGGACGTCGGCCCAGGTGCCGGTGCTATCGAAGATGTCGCTGCCGGGCTGGATGCCGGCGTTGGCCATCAGCACATCCACGCCACCGAACCGCTCGGCGATGTCCCTCTGGAGGGTTTCGAGGGCGGAGCGGTCGGAGACATCGAGGTTTTGGGCGAGGACGTCGCCCGCACCCACCTTGCGCAGGCTTTCCCCGGCCTTGGCAAGGGCGTCATCGCGGCGGTCGACGAGGACGATGTTCATGCCCTTTTCGGCAAAACGGTGTGCGGCGGCGAGCCCGATCCCCGCGCCGCCGCCAGTAATGAGCGCGGTGTTTCCGGGTTTAATGGCCTCGATGCTCATGGTCGCTTCCTCCTTCGCTTCGTTGCGGCCACGCTAACCGCGCTTGTTATTGTCTATCAATCCCCCGGGCGGCATGGTTTTGCCCGTGGCACCCCTGCGTGCAAAGGGCCGTTTTCTTATCCTTTGGACAATGGTAAAAGTGCGGCAAGAGCAGAAAAACACACCACAGGTGAACCCATGAATATTCTGAAGACCGGCGTTTTGATTGCCGCGCTTGCGCTTGGCGCATGTACCAACCCCGATCGTTTCGGTCCCGGCTCGGGCAATGGCGCGGGGGCGGATGGTGGGCTTGGATCGATCAGCGATCCGACATCGCCCGCCTATTTCAACGCCAACATCGGGGATCGCGTCTTGTTCGCGGTCGATCAGTCGACGCTGAGTGCGGGCGCACAGGACGTGCTGGCCGGTCAGGCGCAGTGGCTGATGGCGAACGGCGAATATACCGCGCTGATCGAAGGTCATGCGGACGAGCAGGGCACCCAGGCCTATAACCTTGCCCTTGGGGCGCGGCGGGCTTCGGCGGTGCAGAACTATCTGATTTCCCAAGGGGTTGCGCTGGGACGTCTGCGCACGATCAGCTATGGAAAGGAACGCCCGATCGAGATTTGCTCGACCGAATCCTGCTATTCCCAGAACCGCCGCGCGGTCACCGTGCTGACGGCGGGTGCCGGGCTTTAACGGAGGACGCGGGATGCGGGTTTTTGTCATCCTTCTTGCCCTGATGGCCGCCCCGGTGGCGGCCCAGGATCGTCAGCAGACGCTGGCCGATATCCGGCAGGAGTTGTCCGTGCTCTATGTCGAAATGCAGCGCCTGAAGCGCGAGCTTTCGACGACGGGTGGGGCGGGAAGCAACCTGTCCGGCACCAATGCGCTGGACCGGCTGAACTCGATGGAGAGCGAGTTGTCGCGGCTGACAGCGGCGACCGAGCAGTTGACCAACCGGGTTGATTCGGTGGTGCGGGACGGAACGAACCGGGTCGGCGATCTGGAATTCCGGCTGTGCGAGTTGGAAACCGGCTGTGACATTGGCAGCCTGGGCGAGACGACGACCCTTGGCGGCGGGGCCCTGCCTGCTGCGACCGCGCCTTCGGTGACGGGAGCGCCTGCGAGCGACGCACCGATCGGGGCGGGCGATGTGGCCACGGGTATGCTGGACACCGGGGGCATGGAACTGGCCGTGGCCGAGCGGGACGATTTCGACCGGGCCAAGGCCAGTTACGACGCGGGCGATTTCCAGGGGGCGGCGGACCAGTTGCAGGCCTTTACCGACACCTATCAGGGCGGACCCCTGACGGGGTTGGCCCATTTGATGCGAGGCGAGGCGCTGACCAAGCTGGGGCGGACGTCGAGTGCGGCGCGGGCCTATCTGGAAAGCTATTCCGGCACGCCGAACGGGCCGACCGCGCCGACTGCCCTGTTGAAGCTGGGCGTGTCGCTGGACGGGCTGGGGCAGAAGTCCGAGGCCTGTATCACCCTTGGAGAGGTGTCGACGCGCTTTCCGTCGTCGGATGCCTCGATCGAGGCGCAGGCGGCACGGGCTGGCATGGGCTGTTCGTGATCGGGGATTGCGCCGGCCTTGCCGTCGCGGGAAGCGATTTTTCTGCGAAAAATCGTGCCTCCGGCGGGCGTATTTTCAAAGCAGTGAAGACCCGGGCGTGAGCAAGGGAGCCGTTCTGATTGACGCGATCGACCGGGCCTTTGGTGGCGACAAGCGGCCGAAGAAGATCGGCGTCGCGGTGTCGGGTGGTTCGGACAGTCTGGCGCTATTGTTTCTTTTGCACGATTGGGGGCAGGTGCCCCTTGCGGCGGCGAGTGTGAACCACGGCTTGCGTGAAGAGGCCCAGGGCGAGGTGGAACTGGTCGCGGCGGTCTGCGACGATCTGGGCATTCCGCACCGGGCGTTGAAGTGGCAAGGCTGGGACGGCAAGGGCAACCTTCAGGATCATGCCCGGCAGAACCGCTATTCCCTATTGGCGGATTGGGCGCGGGACGAAGGGTGCGAGACGGTGGCGCTTGGTCACACGATGGACGACCAGGCCGAGACCTTCCTGATGAGGCTGGCGCGGTCTTCCGGGATCGACGGGCTTTCGGGCATGGAAGCACGGATCTGGCGGCAGGATCAGCGGTTTGACCGGCCTTTGTTGTCGGTGCGCCGGGCGGATTTGCAGGATTACCTGAAAGATCGCGGCGTGGATTGGGTTGACGATCCGTCGAACGAGGATGAACGGTTCGACCGGGTGAAGGCGCGCAAGGCCCTGTTGCATCTGGAAGAATTGGGGCTGGGGCCGGAAGAGATCACCTGGTCGATGACCCATCTGAGCCTTGCGGCACTGGAATTGCGCGACCGGGCGCGCGAGATTGCCGGGAAGATCTGCAAAGAGGTTGCGGGCGATGTGATCTTTGACCGGGCCGGATTGCGCCGGTTGAACCCCGAAATGCAGCACCGGTTGCTGTCCAGGGCGCTGATGTTCGTGTCATCCGAGCCCTATCCGCCCCGTCGCGAGGCAATGTGGGATGCGGAATCCGCCATTTTTTCCGGTAAAAACCATAGCTTGCACGGGTGTCTGATGCTGGTCAGCGAAATGACCCTGCGTCTGACCCGCGAATGGAAGGCGGTGGAGCGGGTGTCGGAACGGACGGACAAGCCCTGGGATACACGCTGGCATCTTGATGGTCCGCACGCCCCCGACCTGGAAATCCGTGCCCTGGGCGAAGCCGTGAAAGACACGCCCTGGCGCGACACGGGCCTTCCGCGACAGAGCCTTCTGGCTTCGCCCGCCGTCTGGCGCGGGGAGGATTTGATCGCAGCCCCCGTTGCAGGTTTTTCCAACGGTTGGACCGCGGATGCCACAGGGTGCGGTAAATTCGCGGATTTCCTCTTACGGCGTTGAAGAATCCGCCCCAATCGCTATTTAATCTATCAGCCGGGCGGCGCTTTCGCGTTTGCCCAAGAGTTTCCCGAAGGAGCTTCCTTTGAACAACGCGCGTAACATCGCTTTTTGGGTCGTCCTGTTTCTGTTGATCCTGGCGCTTTTCAACCTGATTTCGGGCGGTCAATCGACCATGAACAGCTCGACCGTCAGCTATTCGGAATTCGTGGATCGCGTGAACGATGGCGACGTGACCTCGGCCACCATCGACGGCGAAAAGATCGTGTTCCGGGGCGGCGATGGTCGTGATTTCGTGACGATCCAGCCCGAAGGGGCCGAGACGACCGAGCTTTTGGTGAGCAACGACGTCACCTTCAGCGCCAAGCCGCAGGAACAATCCGGGTTCGTCACGATCCTGATGACCTTCCTGCCGTTCCTTCTGCTGATCGGCGTCTGGATCTACTTCATGAACCGGATGCAGGGCGGCGGACGTGGCGGGGCCATGGGTTTTGGCAAGAGCCGGGCGAAATTGCTGACCGAAAAGCATGGGCGCGTGACCTTTGACGATGTTGCGGGCATCGACGAGGCGAAGGAAGAACTTGAAGAGATCGTGGAATTCCTGCGCAATCCGCAGAAGTTTTCGCGTCTTGGCGGGAAGATACCGAAAGGCGCGCTGCTTGTCGGTCCTCCGGGCACCGGTAAGACGCTGCTGGCTCGTGCGATTGCGGGTGAGGCGGGCGTGCCGTTCTTTACCATTTCGGGTTCGGACTTCGTGGAAATGTTCGTCGGTGTCGGTGCAAGCCGTGTGCGCGACATGTTCGAACAGGCCAAGAAGAACGCACCCTGCATCGTGTTTATCGACGAGATCGACGCGGTCGGCCGCAGCCGGGGTGTCGGCTATGGCGGCGGCAATGACGAGCGTGAGCAGACGCTGAACCAGTTGCTGGTCGAGATGGACGGGTTCGAGGCGAACGAGGGCATCATCATCGTTGCCGCGACGAACCGCCCGGACGTTCTGGATCCCGCCTTGTTGCGCCCCGGTCGTTTCGACCGTCAGGTGCAGGTGCCGAACCCCGACATCAAGGGCCGCGAGAAGATCCTTGGCGTTCATGCGCGGAAGGTGCCGCTTGGCCCCGATGTGGACCTGCGGATCATCGCGCGCGGCACGCCCGGGTTTTCGGGTGCCGATCTGGCGAACCTTGTGAACGAATCCGCCCTGATGGCGGCCCGCGTGGGTCGGCGCTTTGTCACGATGGAGGATTTCGAGAACGCCAAGGACAAGGTGATGATGGGGTCGGAGCGACGATCCATGGTCATGACCGAAGAAGAGAAAAAGCTGACCGCCTATCACGAAGCCGGTCACGCCGTTGTTGGTCTGAACGTTCCGCAGCACGATCCGATCCACAAGGCGACGATCATTCCGCGTGGCCGTGCGCTTGGTTTGGTGTTGAGCCTGCCCGAGCGGGATCAGTTGAGCGTGACGCTGACCAAGTACAAGTCCAAGATCGCCATGGCCATGGGTGGCCGGGTGGCCGAGGAATTGATCTTTGGCCCGGAAAACGTGACTTCGGGGGCTGCCTCCGACATCCAGCAGGTGACGCGGATTGCGCGCGCCATGGTGACCCAGTTCGGCTATGCCGAGGAGTTGGGCTTCATCGACTATGCCAACGAACAGCAGTCGCATCTGGGTGCCTATTCGGGCGGCAAGGAGCATTCTGAAGAGATGCAGAAGCGCATCGACCAGAAGGTGAAAGAGCTGGTGGATGAGGGGTACGAGACGGCCAAGCGCATCCTGACGGAACGGTCCGAGGATCTGGAGAACCTGGCGCAGGGACTTCTGGAATACGAAACGCTGACCGGCAGCGAGATCACCAAGGTGATCGCGGGCGAGCCTTTGAACCGGGGCGACGATGACGAGGACGACACGCCGGACACCGGTGGCACCGCCTCGATCACGGCGATCCCGAAGACCAAGCCGCGCAAGAAGCCCGGCGCGGGCGAGGGTCCGGAGTTGGAACCGGAGCCGTCAAGCTGAACCGATGGAAACCCCGCTTAGAGCGGGGTTTTCTTTTTGGGTGTCACTCTGGCAGGAAGATGAACATGCCCTGCGGCATAGGCGCGGCGCGGAAGAAGCCGGCGCTGTCGGCCGGGGTGGGGGTGGCAATGCCGTTGCATTGCGCGACACCTGTCTCGCCGCACCGGTGGATCCTTGCCCCCGTCAGCATGTGAAGGCGGGGTCCGAGCGCCCAGGGGTGGAAGTTGTGGGCGTTTTCGACACCCGGCACGGCACTGGCGTTCCCGATGACATAGACCTCGGTTTCGCCTTCGGGTGTCGCAGCGGCAATGGCGCGCGTGGCGTCGGACCAGGGGCCATAGCCCGCCGTTGTCGAGAAGAGCTGACCGGCAAAGAGCAGCAGCAAGACAACGAAGGCCACCTCGCCAAGGCGCTGGCGGTCTTGGCCCAGGTGGTCGAAGGCACGGAACAATGCGACGGAAAACAGCATCCAGACGGCGGCGAGCGAGCGCAGGGGAACCGGTGCGCCTTCCTTGATGGCGATCACCAGCAGGAGGGCGGCAAAGACAAGGCAGGCGGTCAGGGGATAAAGCGCCTCTGTCCGGTTCCGGCGGAAGAGGATCAGCAAAGCGAGCGCGATCAGCGAAAGGTTTACCGCCCCGATCACGGGTGATCCGAAGGCCATGGAGTGAAAGAGATTCACCGCAAATCCGGGCAGGATGAATTTCGCGTTCTCGATCATGGCGGCCAGCGTCGCCGCTTCGGCCTGCTGGCGCCGCCAGTCGGCCAGTTCGATCCCGAAAATGCCGTGTTCAAGATAATTCAGCCCGAACATCAACCCCATTCCAAGGGCAATGCCGATGCCCAGAAGAACGACGAAACCCACCAGCCTTGCAAAGGATTTGTCGACATCGTGCCGTGTCAAAAGCAGGGCCAGCATGAGGAAGGGATAGGTGGAGTAGGCCAACATGCTGAGGGGCGCTAAGACAAGGTACAGCGCGAGTGACAGGCGGAACGGCAGGAACAGGACGAAAAGGCTGTAGATCGCCACGATCCAGACGCCCGGCACCAGCGTGTTGAACCAGCCCGAGATCAGGAAGGCATGGGGGCAAAGGGCGATAAACAGGCCAAGGAGTGCGGTGCGTCGGAACCCGGTGTTGCCAAGGGCATTCAGCGCAGCCGCTGCCGCAAAGACCGCCCAGCCCAGTTGATAGATCAGGAAATTGACCGGCGCGGGCCACAGGTAGGGCCGTGCGATCCACCAATAGTTGATCCAGCGCCCTTCCGAGAGGGTCTTTTCATAAAACGCCTCTTCATTGCCGAAATAGGCGGGGTAGTCATCCCACTCGATCAGCGGATCGGCCAGTTGCGGGGCATGGATCAGAAGGAGGGCGGCAAAACAAAGCGCCGTCAGGGGCAGAAGACGACCGACGGACACGACAAGGGGCCTCAGGCCTTTTGCGCACGGCGTGCGATGATCGCGGCGCGTTGCCGGGCGATCGTCGTCACGATGCCCTGCGGCAGGGTGGAAACCACGGCCTTGCGCATCCTCCAGGCCATATCGCCCGCGTCTTGCAGGTCGCCCTCCACCACGGTCGCCAGCACCTCTTCGGGCAATCGAAGCGCCCCGGCGGCATTCGCGTAAAGGACCGAGTTGTAACGATACCACGGCTCGATCTCTGTATTGCCGCGCAAGGCCGGGCGCAGGCAGTCATAGGCAGCATAGCCGTGAGCCTCGAATTTGGCCTGCCAGAACGACAGGGGCTGTTCGTTGACGTGAAACTCGCCGCCCTGACCCTTGACGGCGGCGGAGAACAGGACGCAATCGGCATGGGCGACAAGGCCGGAAACCAGTGTGTCGGCGGCATTGACCGGCAAGTGCTCGCCCACTTCCAATGATTGCGCAAGATCGAATCGCCGCCCAAGATCAACTGGTTGCGTCAGATCGACGGCGCGAAATTCCGTGGCCGCGATGGCCAGCGTGTTCTGATCGACGTAAGCGCCGTCCAGACCGCAGACCTCCGCCACACCGGCATTTTTCCATTCGTCCAGCCAGACACCCCGGCCCGAGCCGAAATCGACCACGCTTTTGGCCTTCACCCAGGGGTGAAGATGCGAAATCAACCCTTGTGCCGAGGATCGGGCCCCCTTGTCGATATAGTCGAAGAACTGGTTGGAATAGACGTGGCTCATGTGCTGTCTCCGAGCGCCTTGGGCCGATAGACCCACAAACGGAAGGATATGTAGTTGAAGATCGGAAGGGTGACGGCGGTGAAACTGGCCGAGAACCAGTCCTGCCAAAGAAGGGCCGGGCCGATCCATGTGACGACGACGGTCGAATACAACAGCCCGAAACCGATGACGGTCAGGAATTTTGCGCCCTGTTTGGCGTCCGGTTCCTGACGAAAGGTCCATTTGGTCTGCAACAGGTATTGCACGACGATGGCGGTGCAGAACGACAGGGTGTTGGCGATGACCGCCGCCATGCCGGTGCGGATCAACAGGGCGAAGAGGGCGACATAGGTGACCGCCACCACGAAACCCGAGACGCCGAAACGGATGAAATGTGCGCGGTCGATGGTCATGACGCGACGACCTTGATCGGGTCTTTCTGGTCCTTGGCGTCGCTGCTTTGGCCCAATTCTTCCTCGCAGAAATAAAGCGGCCTTTGCTTCATCTCGACGAAAAGCCGCCCGAGGTATTCGCCAAGGATGCCAAGTACCAGAAGCTGGATCGCCGAGAAAAAGCTGATCGCCAAAAGGACCGAAGCCCAGCCGGGCGCGGTGGCATAGAAGATCAGCGAATGCGCGACATAGATCAGCAAGACCCCGGTAAAGGCGATGGAAGCAAAGGCGAGCCGTGTTGCCCATCTGAGGGGCCGTGTTGAAAAGCTGGTGATCGCATCGACGCCGAAGTTCAGCATCTTCTTCATCGAATAACTGGTTTCGCCCGCAACGCGTTTTTCCCGGCGGTATTCCAGGCCAATCTGGCGAAAGCCGACCCATGAAAACATGCCGCGCAGGAAACGCGAGCGTTCGGGCATGGCAAGAACCGCATCCAGCGCCTTGCGACTGACCAGGCGGAAATCGCCCACATCGCTTGGAATTTCCACGTCCGACAGGGCGTTCAGCACCCGGTAGAACAGATAGGCGCTGGCCTTTTTGAAACCCGTTTCGCCCTGACGTTCGGCGCGGCGGCCATACACCACGTCATAGCCCTGATCCATCAGCGGCATCATGTCGGACAAAAGCTCGGGCGGATCTTGCAAATCCGCGTCCAGCATCAGGATTCGCTCGCCTCGCGCGGCCTGAAGACCCGCCGAAAGCGCCATCTGGTGCCCGAAGTTGGCCGAAAGCCTGAGGGCGCGAAAGCCGGGATAGGTTTCTGCCGCCTGTTTCAGACCTTCCCAAGTGCCATCGGTCGAGCCGTCGTCGACAAGGATCACCTCGCGCGAGTGCGCCCAATCGGACGTGGCCGCATCAACGCGGCGAAGAAGCTCGCCCAAAGCGTCTTCTTCGTTGAAACATGGAATGACGACAGACAGATACGTCAACGTTTGCACCCTAATTCAGCACACCATACGTGCCTCGGTTCTTCGGCGAGATTATTGTTGAATTGGGGCAAAGGTGAGGCGGCGGGAATCGGCGAATTGTTCGCGTTTCAGGGCCAATCGACTTGCGCTTATCCACGTGCTGTTCCATCTGATTCAAAACGGAAATTTGTTCGAGGTTCGACCATGCCGGCGCTTGTTCCCACTGAGTTTATCGCAAAGGTCATATGGCTGGGCCGCGTGCCGCATCGCGACGACGAAAACCTGATCGTGGGCGAGCGGATCGAGGAAATGCCGCTGACCTTCGCGGGGCTTGAAGGCGAGCATCACGCGGGACTGACCCGACCCTCCTGTTCGCGCGTGACCGCGCAGTATCCAAGGGGCACGGAAATCCGCAACACACGGCAGGTTTCGGTTCTGTCGGCGGAGGAATTGGCGCAGATTGCCAAGGCGATTGACTTGCCCCGGATCGACCCGGCCTGGCTGGGTGTTTCGATCCTTCTTGAAGGTATCCCGGATTTTTCCCACGTCCCGCCCTCGGCGCGACTTCAGGGTGAAAACGGTGCGACACTGGTGGTCGACATGCAAAACCGCCCCTGCATCTATCCCGCCAAGACGATCGAGGCGGCGCACCCCGGTCACGGCAAGGCGTTCAAGGCGGCGGCCAACGGGTTGCGCGGTGTGACCGCATGGGTCGAGCGTGAAGGCACCCTGTGCTTGGGCGAAACCATGCGCCTGCACATCCCCGACCAAAGGGTGTGGCAGCCGGGCTGAGGCCGCTTCCAGGGGGCGAATGGGCGTTTCCGGACTTGCCTTTGCAGCCAAGTCGCGGCATCCGAAGGGCAATTCTGAACAGGAGAGCGCCCATGTCAGCCACCATCATCGACGGGAAAGCCTTTGCCGCCACCGTGCGCGGCAAGGTCAAAGATCACGTGACACGTCTGGTTGGCGATCACGGCATCACGCCGGGATTGGCCGTGGTGCTGGTGGGCGAGGATCCGGCAAGCGAGGTTTACGTTCGCTCGAAGGGTAAAGCGACACTTGAGGCGGGGATGAAAAGCGTCGAGCACAAGCTGGCGGCGGATACCTCCGAAGCCGATCTTCTGGCGCTGATCGACCAGTTGAACAGTGACGAAAGCATTCACGGCATCCTGGTGCAGCTTCCCTTGCCGGGGCATCTGAACGAGGATCTGGTGATCAACTCGATTGACCCGGCCAAGGATGTGGACGGGTTCCATATCTCGAACGTCGGGCTTTTGGGGACCGGGCAGAAAAGCATGGTGCCCTGCACGCCGCTTGGCTGCCTGATGATGCTGCGCGATCATCTGGGCAGCCTTTCGGGCCTCGATGCGGTGGTCGTGGGCCGTTCGAACATCGTGGGCAAGCCGATGGCGCAATTGTTGCTGGGCGACAGCTGCACGGTGACGATTGCCCATTCGCGCACGAAGGACCTGCCCGAGGTGGTGCGCCGCGCCGACATCGTGGTGGCCGCCGTGGGCCGTCCTGAGATGGTGCCGGGGGATTGGATCAAGCCGGGGGCCACGGTGATCGACGTGGGCATCAACCGGATCGACGCCCCGGAAAAGGGCGAGGGCAAGACGCGGCTGGTGGGCGATGTGGATTTCGCCAGCGCCGCCGAGGTTGCCGGGGCCATCACGCCGGTGCCGGGCGGCGTGGGGCCGATGACCATCGCCTGCCTTCTGGCCAACACGGTGACGGCCTGTTGCCGTGCGAACGCACTGGAGGAACCCGAAGGGCTGACCGCCTGAGGATTTGCGCCGGCCTTTCAGCCGTCGCGGGGGGCGATTTTTCTTCGAAAAATCGTGCCTCCGGCGGGCGTATTTTTAAAGCGATGAAGAGGGCCCAGGAAAGGGTGACTTTGCACTGGCGGTGAATGGGTTAGAATTTCGGGGAAGCCTATGCCAGCCGAGGGAGCCAGCCATGCCAAAGACCTATGCCGGAAAAGACATCGAGATCACCTTTGACATGTCGCGCTGTATCCATGCGCGGAACTGCTATCTGAAGTTGCCGCAGGTGTTCGATCCCGAGCGGCGACCCTGGGTGTCGCCCGACGCCGCCCCCGCCGAGGAGATCACGGCGATGATCCGGACCTGTCCATCGGGCGCGCTTGGGTTTCGCAAGGGTGGGGCGGGCGAGGCGGCGCCGGGGATCAATCGCGCGGCGTTGAGCGAGAATGGTCCGTTGGTCTTTCATGGGCATTTGAAGGTCGGCGGCAAGGATGAGGTGCGCGCGACGCTTTGTCGGTGTGGTCAGACGGCGAACCCGCCGTTTTGCGATGGCAGCCACGCGAAGGCGGGGTTTGTCGCGACCGGCGAGCCGGAGCCGTCCGGCAAGGATGCGCCGGGGGATGATCCGGGCGAGGTGCTGGAGTTGAAGGGCCATGAGAACGGCCCGTTGGAGGCGAAGGGGGCGTTGGAGATCACTGCGGCCAGCGGGCTTCGTCTGCATCGCGGCACGCGGGCGTTCCTGTGCCGGTGCGGGCAGTCGAAGAACAAGCCGTTCTGCGATGGCAGTCACAAGACGGCGGGTTTCGAGGTGCCGGAAAGCTGAGGCTGTGTTTCAGACCGGGACCATCGTGCCTTGCAGGATGGCGATTTCCTTTCGCATCTCGCCGGTTTCGGCAAAGACGCGGGCCTGCACCACGGTCAGGCGGCGACCGGGTTTGATGACACTGCCTTCGGCGATCAACCGGTCGCCGACGGCGGGGCGCAACAGGTTGATCTTCATTTCCGCCGTCATCACTTCGGTGTCGCCACCCATCAGGGTAAGCGCGGAATAGCCCGCCGCGCTGTCGCCGATGGCAAAGGTCAGGGCGGCGTGGGCCGCGCCGTGCTGTTGCAGGCTGCCGGGCAGGATCGGGGCGGTGATCTCGGTCCTGCCTTCATCGAGCAGGGTCAGTTCCGCACCAAGCGTTTCCATCATGGTCTGGCGCGCGAAGGAGGCGCGGACCTTGGCGTCGGTGTCGAGATCAAGGCTCATGCGGCACGCGGGACCGGGACGGCCAGAACCTGGCGTCCGGTCAGATAGGCCACCGCCTGATCGGCGAACAAGCCGCGCAAGACGGGCGTCATCCAGTCCAGCCCGCCGGTGTAACAGCCATAGGCGGGCAGGATCAGGCGGGTGGCGTCGACCATGAAACAGGGGCGGGAGGTCCGTTTGACGCGGGCCTTGGGGTGGTAATGGCCCGAGATTTCGCCGGGGGCGGTCTCGGCCTCGGCGATATGGCGGAATGTCAGGGGGCCTTTGCGATACTCGTCCAGATGCGCCCCGCCAAGGTCCACCGGCCCCGGGTCGTGGTTGCCTTCGAGCCAGAGCCAGGTGCGCCCGGCCTGCAACATGCCGATCGTTGTGCGATGGTTGTCGTCGAGAGCCTGCGCGGCGGCAAGGTCGTCGAAGCTGTCGCCAAGGCAAAGCACGGTCTTTGGGGCGAGGGACCGGATGTCGGCGGCCAGACGTTCCAGTGTTTCCTCGGTGTCATAGGGCGGCAAAAGCGTGCCACCGCGCCGGGCGATCCGTTCGGATTTTCCCAGGTGCAGGTCGGAGACAGTCAGGAGGTCTTCGTCCGCCCAGTAAAGCGCGCCCGAAGCCAGGGCCGTCAGCGTTTCGCCGCAAAAGGGAAAGTCACGCGCGTTCATGCTTCGTTCTTAGGGTGGTTTCAGGGGCGCTGCAAGGCTTGACGGCCAGCGTCGGGGTTGCGACATGCACGACCATGGAAAAGACTTCCCCCTCCGGTGCGCCCTGGCGCAATTTCTATGGCCGTCTGAAAGGCAAGAGCCTGCGCGACAGTCAGAAGGGTTACATGCGGGATCTCGAAGAGATCGGGCTGGAGGGTGTCGATTGGGAGGGCAATCCCGAGCGCCTTCCGTTGGATCTTGGGGCTCTGTTCGGCGGCAGACCCGTCTGGCTGGAGGTCGGCTTTGGCGGTGGCGAACACCTGGTGCATCAGGCCGTGAAGAACCCGCAGGTCGGGCTGATCGGGGCCGAGCCTTACATCAACGGGGTTGCCATGCTTTTGGGCAAGATCCGGGGGGCGGGGGCGGACAACATCCGGGTGCATCCGGGCGATGCGCGGGATTTGATGGATGTGTTGCCTTCGGGTTCGATTGCCAAGGCCTTCCTTCTCTACCCCGACCCCTGGCCGAAAAAGCGCCATCACCGGCGGCGGTTTGTGACGGCGGAACACCTTGAGCCGTTGTTTGATCGCCTGCGGCCGGGGGCGGAGTTCCGGATCGCGACCGACATCAAGGATTATGTCCGTCAGGCGCTGGAAGAGGTGCCGAAAGTGGGGTTCGTCTGGCAGGCCGAGCGGGCCGAGGACTGGCGTACCCCTTGGGATGACTGGTTGTCGACGCGGTACGAACAAAAGGCCCTGCGCGAGGGGCGCGTGCCAACCTACCTGACCTTCAGGAAACCCGATTGATCCTGTTGCTGGACCCTGTTCGGGGGCTGGGCTAAGGGAGGCGGGAAAGGGAGTTTCGCATGTCTTCACATGGAGAGCCGCAACCGATGACCGCCCGCGCCTCGGGGCCGTTGAGGGGCGAGGTGCAGGTGCCGGGCGACAAGTCGGTGTCGCACCGATCGCTGATCCTTGGGGCGATGGCCGTGGGGGAGACCCGCATCTCGGGCCTGTTGGAGGGCGAGGATGTGCTGGCGACGGGGGCCGCGATGCGGGCCTTTGGCGCGGAGGTTCAGGACCTTGGCGGCGGCAGTTGGTCGGTGCATGGCGTGGGCGTCGGCGGCTTTGGCGAACCCGAAGACGTGATCGACTGCGGCAATGCCGGAACCGGCGTGCGGTTGTTGATGGGGGCCATAGCGACGACGCCGATCACCGTGACCTTTACCGGCGACGCCAGCCTGCGGTCGCGCCCCATGAGCCGTGTGACGGAACCTCTGGCGGGATTCGGCACAACGGCGGTCGGACGCGCGGGCGGGCGATTGCCGATGACGGTGACGGGCGCTGCCGATCCCGTACCGGTGCGCTTCACGCTGCCGGTGCCCTCGGCGCAGGTGAAATCGGCGGTGCTGCTGGCGGGGCTCAATGCGCCGGGCGAAACCGTGGTGATCGAACCCGAGGCGACGCGCGACCATACCGAGCGGATGTTGCGGGGCTTTGGTGCGGACCTTTCCGTCGGAATGGATGGTGGTGCGCGGGTCATCACGCTGAAGGGTCAGCCCGAGTTGCAGCCTCAGACCATTGCCGTGCCGCGCGATCCATCCTCGGCGGCTTTCCCGGTGGCGGCGGCGCTGATCGTGGAAGGCTCGGACGTTCTGGTGCCCAACATCGGGATGAACCCGACACGGGCGGGGCTGTTCACGACGCTGCAAGAGATGGGCGCGGATCTGACGTTTGAAAACGAGCGGGAAGAGGGCGGTGAGCCTGTGGCAGACCTGCGCGCGCGGTTCTCGCCCGAGATGAAGGGGATCGAGGTGCCGCCCGAGCGTGCTGCCAGCATGATCGACGAATACCCGATCCTGTCGGTGGTGGCGTCTTTTGCCGAAGGGCGCACGATGATGGCGGGGGTGAACGAGCTTCGCGTCAAGGAAAGCGACCGGATCGACGCGATGGCGGTCGGCCTGCGGGCGGCCGGTGTCAGCGTGGACGAGGGCGAGGATTGGTGGGCGGTCGAGGGGCTTGGCCCGAAGGGCGTGCCCGGCAATGCCCGCGTCGAAGCGCGGCTGGATCACCGGATCGCCATGTCGTTCCTCTGCCTTGGGATGGCGGCGAAGGGTACGGTGACGGTGGATGACGCAGCCCCAATCGCGACGTCTTTCCCGATCTTCCATGACCTGATGACCGGGCTTGGCGCGGTTCTGGAACCGGGCGAGGCCTGACAGAACTTTCCCTTGATCGGTCGAATTTGGCCACATTTCAGGGTGATAGAGGGGGAATGGATATGTTCCGTGCCCTCAAACCTCTTTGTATCGCCACCGCTTTTGCGCTTGCACTCCCGCCGGTCGCAACTGCCGACGAGCGTGCGACATGCCGCGCCGAACCAAGTGTGACTTGCCTTGCCGAGTTGGGTTTTGCTGCAGCGATGGAGGCCGAAAGCCTGCCGGCAATCGACCAATCGGCCGATCTGTTGGCGACCATGGGAATGCTGGCCGAGGCGCGCGTTCTCGTGGTCAAGGGCGCAACTCTGAACGGATCGACACAGGCCGAGGCCGAGGCGCGGGCCGATTGGCAACTTGGCAACTACATCGCGACAGAACGGTTGTTGTCGGGCGAAGATCCGGGGGTGGTCAAAGCCGACATCGGTCTGTTCAAATTTCAAGGCGCAGTGTTTCATTTGTCGGGCCTGATGACATCGGGCACGCTTTTGGGGCCAGAGGCCACGCGCGATCCCGAGCGCATCGCCGTGATCCGCAACGCTGTTACGCACTTTGACGACGACCGGTCCTCGCAGCTTTCCGCGGCCAGCGTTCTGGCCGAGTTGGGCGAAGACGGTGCGGCGCGGCAAGTCCTTGACGCGCTTCCGGTCGACACATCACGCGGCGAGCATCTGCCGGACAACCTGATCCGCTTGGTCGGCACAGCGCGGGCGCTGGAAATCTATCAGAGCATGGGCGCAGATCTGCCATGGGACTGGTACTACCGCACCCTTGCGCTGAACGAGCCGGACCCGGCGCGCGCGCGGGTGTTTCTAATGCAGGCGCTTGATCACATCGAAACGATGGCACCGGATATGCGCCCGACCAAGTGGCGCGTGGTGGTTCGTGATGCGATGGAAATCGGTCAGGGTGAGGTTGCCGAACTGGCCCTGAGGCGGTTGGCGGAAAGTGTTGCGCAAGACAGCACTGCAACGGCGGGCCATTTCATGGAACTTGCCGACGCGCAGCTTGTCGTGAATGCGCCCGAAGCCGAAGTGCGCGACAGTCTGCAAGAGGTCGAGCGGCGGATCGCGGCAATGGAAAACGATACGCTTAAGGGGGACGCGACTGAAAAAGTAGCTCGGCTTTACCTGTCGTTTGGGGATGAGCGGGCAGCACTGCGCCTGTTCCGCAGCACCGGGCGGGATCGGCGCGCCTGGGAGTGGTTCGTCTCGAACGGAAAGACGCGCGAGGCCCGCGAGGCGCTCTTGCGGGCGGCGGAATCCGCGCTTTCGGATGACGAGATGCTTTCGGTAAGGGCCTATCTGGCACAGAGCCTTTCGCGTGACGGTAGAACCGACGCGGAAAAACGCGAAGCGGCCGAACTGGCCCGGCATCTACTGAGTGGCGCGGCCCCGCGCGATCCGGTCTCGCAAAGCTTCTTTTTCGACATTCTCGTGCGGACTGGCCAGCAGTTGGGCGATGCGGAACTGACCCGGTCCGCGATGGTTCGCGCCCTAGATGAGGCGTTTGAAAGTACCGCGTATCGCCCCCTGGTTCAGGCAGCCTATCGGTTGTATCGGGCGGAACTGAACTGACGTCAGACGGATTCCCGCGTTCGAAAATCACAATTTCGCCAAATTTCGCGTTCAAATACCGCACAAAAAATGTGCAAAGCCTATTAATTAAGCAGCAAACGCGCCAGAAGGCTGGAATTCGGGCATTTTGAGCGGCCTGAATTCTTCACTTTGCTGCGCTCGCAAAAGACCTTGCCCGAGACGAGGGGGCGCAGTCGCGCTCTGAACAAGGGGAAAGGTTGCCATGAAACTTGTCATTGCAGCGATCAAACCGTTCAAGCTGGAAGAGGTCCGCGAAGCGCTGACCTCGATCGGCGTGCGCGGAATGATGGTCACAGAAATCAAGGGCTTCGGCTCGCAGTCCGGTCACACCGAAATCTATCGCGGCGCAGAGTACGCGGTGAATTTCGTACCGAAAGTAAAGCTTGAAATCGTGGTTCCGGCGTCAATGGCCGATCAGGTGGTCGAGACCATCGCCACAACCGCCAAGACCGACAAGATCGGCGACGGCAAGATTTTCGTCCTGGACGTGGCCTCTGCCGTGCGTGTCCGGACGGGTGAAACCAACGAAGACGCGATTTGAGCGAAGGGGCAAATCAATGAAACTCAAGACTCTACTTACCGTCGCCGGGGCCTCTGCCGTCCTGCCGACGCTAGCCGCGGCGCAGGACGCGGCACCCGACATCCAACCCTATATCTTTACGACGCTGTTGTTCCTTGTGGGTGGTTTCCTGGTGTTCTGGATGGCGGCGGGCTTTGCCATGCTCGAAGCCGGGCTTGTGCGTTCCAAGAACGTGACAATGCAGCTGACCAAAAACATCGCGTTGTTCTCGATTGCGTCGATCATGTACTGGCTGGTTGGTTTCAACCTGATGTACCCCGGCGATTTCAACGGCTACTTCGCGCCGAACTTCGTGCCGACGGTGCTTGAGCCCGTGGGCCTGGCCGCCGAAGACGCATCGCTGGACTACGCCTCGGTCGGTTCGGACTTCTTCTTCCAGTTGATGTTCGTCGCCGCCACCGCCTCGATCGTTTCGGGTGCACTGGCCGAGCGGATCAAGCTTTGGCCCTTCCTGATCTTCGTGATCGTTCTGACCGGTATCCTGTACCCGATCTCGGGTTCCTGGCAGTGGGGCGGCGGTTGGCTGTCCGAGCTGGGCTTCTCGGACTTCGCCGGTTCGACCATCGTTCACTCGGTCGGCGGCTGGGCAGCTTTGGCCGGTGCCATCGTGCTGGGGCCGCGCCTTGGCAAGTACAAGGACGGCAAGGTCAACCCGATGCCCGGTTCGAACCTCGCCCTTGCCACGCTTGGTACGTTCATCCTGTGGCTGGGTTGGTTCGGCTTCAACGGCGGTTCGCAGCTTGCTGCCGGTACGGTTGGTGACATCACCGACGTGTCGCGCATCTTTGCCAACACCAACATGGCCGCTGCTTCGGGTGCCGTTGCCGCGCTGATCCTGACGCAGGTTCTGTACAAGAAGGTCGACCTGACCATGGTGCTGAACGGCGCACTGGCCGGTCTGGTGTCGATCACCGCCGAGCCGCTGGCCCCGTCCATGTTCGGTTCGCTTCTGATCGGTGCCGTCGGTGGTGTGATCGTGGTCTTCACGGTTCCGCTTCTGGACAAGCTGAAGATCGACGACGTTGTCGGTGCCATCCCGGTTCACCTGTTCGCAGGTATCTGGGGCACGATCGCGGTTGCCTTCTCGGGCAGCGCCACGATCGGTGCGCAGATCACGGGTATCATCGCCTACGGTGTCTTCACCTTCGTTGCCTCGCTGGTGCTCTGGTTCATCCTGAAGGGTGTGATGGGTATCCGCGTCAGCGAAGAGGCCGAGATCAACGGTCTGGATACCTCAGAGCTTGGCATGGAAGCCTATCCGGACTTCTCGAAAGGCTGACCTTACCTTCCTGGTTAGCTACCTGCCCGGGCGCATAGGCGCCCGGGCTTTTTCTTGTCCGGAGGTGCGCCGTCCCGGTCGGACCGGATTGCCCTTTCGCCCGAGGCCGGTCTTGGCGTGGTGCGTAAAAGCACCGCGCTTGTCGACCTGCACAGGCCCGATCCCGGGCCCGGCGGGGTGCTGATGCAGTTGGAAACCTGGGGCCAGAGGGCCGGGTCGGCGATCCTGGCGGTCGGACATCGCCACATCGGTTCAGCTGTGCAGTCTTGTTCCGCCTTTCGGTGGCTGCAGGAAGCTGAGTTCGAGAGACGAGCGGATCTCGCTGGCGAAATCGGCAAGCATGGTCTTTTCGTCCGCGCGCCACCTGTGCGGTTCGCGGCGAATGACCTCAAGGATGGCGACGGTCAGCCCGCCAATTTTTATCGGGGCGCCAAGATAGGCCTCGTAGCCTTCGGCTTTCATGACCGAGCAGAAGATTGCGTCCGAGTAGGAACTCAAGGCGTCCACGGCCAGCAACTCGCCGGTTCGAAAAACGATCTCGGCAAATCCGTTGCGGTTCCGCGGCATGGAAAGCGTTTCGATGTCGTTGGTGCCGCGCAGAGCCAAGAGAAACGAAACCCGATCCCGTCGGTCGTTCAATCGGTTGAGAACGGCAAGTTCGGCATCGAAGACAAGCTGAACCCGGCGAACGATTCTCGCGTTAAACGTGTTGTCCCAAGTCACAAATTCAACTCTGGGAGAAGAATCGGCGATAGGTCAAGCCCCTCGATTCTTAAGCGTTTTTGTCGGATATTGATGACATGTCCCGTATTTTCGGGACAATGAAACGGGCGACGCCAGAGGGTGCCGCCCGTTGAAAACCTGTTGAAATCGTCAGTCCTGCAAGCCTATCAGCCCGCGACCAGACCCATCTGTTCCAGTTGCAACAGCACTTGGTGGGCGCAGTGGTCGACTTCGACATTCTCGGTATCAAGGCGCAGCTCGGGGTTTTCCGGCACATCGTAAGGGTCGGAAATCCCCGTGAATTCCTTGATCTTGCCTTCGCGGGCCAGTTTGTAGAGACCCTTGCGGTCGCGGCGTTCGCATTCCTCGATTGTGGTGGCGACGTGGACTTCGACGAAGGCGCCGAAAGCCTCGATGTCTTCGCGGACCGCGCGGCGGGTCGTGGCATAGGGCGCAATGGGCGCACAGATGGCGATGCCGCCGTTCTTTGTGATCTCGGAGGCGACATAGCCGATGCGGCGGATGTTCAAGTCGCGGTGCTCCTTGGAGAAGCCCAGTTCCGACGACAGGTTCTTGCGCACGATATCACCGTCCAGAAGGGTGACGGGGCGGCCGCCCATTTCCATCAGCTTGACCATGAGGGCGTTGGCGATGGTGGATTTTCCCGAACCCGAGAAGCCGGTGAAGAAAACGGTAAAGCCCTGCTTGGCCCGTGGCGGATAGCGGCGGCGCAGTTCCGTCACAACCTCGGGGAACGAGAACCACTCGGGGATTTCCAGACCTTCGCGCAGACGACGCCGCAGTTCCGTGCCCGAAATGTTCAGCACGGTTGCGCCTTCTTCCACCTCGTCGGCGGGCTGGTATTCGGCGCGTTCCTGCACGTAGACCATGTGTTTGAAATCGACCATTTCGATGCCGATTTCCTCGGCATGGGCGCGGAAGAGTTCCTGGGCGTCATAGGGGCCGTAGAAATCCTCGCCCTTCGAGTTTGAGCCGGGGCCAGCATGATCGCGCCCGACGATCATGTGGGTGCAGCCGTGGTTCTTGCGGATCAGCCCGTGCCAGACCGCCTCGCGCGGGCCGGCCATGCGCATGGCAAGGTTCAGAAGGCTCATCGTGGTGGTCGAGGCGGGGTATTTGTCCAAGACGGCTTCGTAGCAGCGCACGCGGGTGAAGTGATCGACGTCGCCGGGTTTTGTCAGGCCGACAACGGGGTGGATCAGAAGGTTGGCGGCGGCATCCTTGGCGGCGCGGAAGGTCAGTTCCTGGTGCGCGCGGTGCAGGGGGTTGCGGGTCTGGAAGGCGACGATCTTGCGCCAGCCCAGCTTGCGGAAATAGGCGCGGAGTTCGTTCGGCGTGTCGCGGCGCATCTTGAAGTCGTAGTGCACGGGCGTCTGGATGCCAGTGACCGGGCCGCCGAGGTAAACCTTGCCAGCGGTGTTGTGCAGGTAGTTGACGGCGGGGTGCGCGTCGTCATCCGCACCGAAGACCTTTTCCGCTTCGCGCGATTTGTCGGGCGTCCAGCGGTCGGTAACGGTCATCGTGCCAAGGATCACGCCTTCCTGGTCGCGAAGCGCGATGTCCTGGCCCAGTTCGATGCTGTCGGCAAAATCCTCGGACACGTCCAGGGTGATCGGCATCGGCCAGAGCGAGCCGTCGGCAAGGCGCATGTTTTCGACGACGCCGTTGTAGTCTTCTTCGCTCAGAAAGCCCTTCAGCGGGTTGAAACCACCGTTCATCAAAAGCTCAAGGTCGCAGATCTGGCGCGGGGAGAGATCCCAGCTTTGCAGGTCGGCGGCTTCTTTCTTGAGCTTCTGGGCGCTTTCGTAGGAAACGTAGAGCTCGGGGATGGGGGCATGGTTCGGAATTTGCATGGAAATGGTCCTTGAGAGATTTGGGACGAGTTTACTGGATGATCCGGTGAGTTCGGCGTGGAGCGCGTTGAACTCGGCGAACTTTCGGGCGAGGAACCGGTCGGTCAGACGGTTCTTTTCGGCCGCCCCGCGCGTGGTCAGCGCATAAGCGAAACGCTGGCGCTTGTCGGGGCCGGCGCGGTGGCTGATGGTGATGAACCCCGCCTTTTCGGCAGACTTGAGGCGCGCGTTCAAAAGGCCAAGGGACACGCCCAGTGCCGAAGCGGTGGCCCGTTGCGAAGCGTCGGGCGCATCGTCAAGCTGGCGCAGAAGACGGAAAAGCTCTGTCTCGTCGTCCGTGATCGGCTGGGTGGCTTGGGCATTCATACTGTGGCGACTCGATATATGTTCACGCATGAACACATATATGAAGATAGCGATTTTGGAAGGCCAGATTGCGGCGGTGCAGCACGTGACTGTGTGTGTGATGGTTATGTCACGGGTTGGTTGCGGGTGTGGAAACAGGGGCGGGTGATGGGGGTGGTTTGTTTTCGAAACGCGATCCGACCGGTGTTGGTCTAGGAGACGTGTTTCTGGAACGAATGGCGGGATTGAGCTCTTGGCAGACATCACGTGCAGTCCGGGCGTCGACCGACCTGGAGGGCGTTTGCAACGGCTGCGTGAGGCAATACGTTGCCAAGTCGATCTCCGTCATTCCCTTGGCAATCCTTCCAAAATCGCCCTCCGGGGGGAGGTCGGGCGATGCCCGGACTGCGCCGGGCGGTTGTGCATGTTGGTGACTGTCGCGAGTTATG
This sequence comes from Paracoccaceae bacterium, assembly GCA_965228905.1. Lineage (GTDB taxonomy): Bacteria > Pseudomonadota > Alphaproteobacteria > Rhodobacterales > Rhodobacteraceae > CALKXV01. Next base: position 731,254 of record CBDDII010000002.1, read on the forward strand.
CGAACGGCAACTTTGTCCGCACGCCGGACCACAGTCAATGAGTGGTGCTCACTCTGCCGCGATGTCGGCGTCCATGCCCTGTTCGGCAAGGAAGCGTTCCGCCTCAAGCGCTGCCATGCAGCCCATGCCCGCCGAGGTGACGGCCTGGCGATAGACGTGGTCGGTGATGTCGCCAGCGGCAAAGACGCCGGGGATCGAGGTGGCGGTCGAGTCGGGCGCGGTCACGACATAGCCGCCCGAGTGGAGTTCCAGCGTGTCTTTCACCAGTTCGTTCGACGGTGCGTGGCCGATGGCGATGAAGACGCCCTTGCAGGGAATCTCGGTGACAGCACCCGTCTTGACGTTCTTCACACGCACGCCCTCGACGCCTTTCGGCGTGTCGGCGCCGAAGACCTCGTCAAGGTTGTGATCCCAGAGGATTTCGACCTTTTCGTGGTTGAACAGACGGTGTTGCAGGATCTTCTCGGCGCGCAATTCGTCGCGGCGGTGGATCAGCGTGACCTTGGAGGCAAAGTTCGTCAGGAACAGCGCCTCTTCGACAGCGGTGTTGCCGCCGCCCACGACGACGACCTCTTGTCCGCGATAGAAGAACCCGTCGCAGGTGGCACAGGCCGAAACGCCAAAGCCCTTGAAGGCCTCTTCGGTTGGCAGTCCCAGCCATTTCGCCTGAGCGCCCGTCGCAAGGATCACCGCATCTGCCGTGTAGGTGGAGCCGCTGTCGCCAACTGCCGTGAAGGGGCGGTGCGACAGGTCCAGTGACTGGATGTGATCTGACACGATTTCGGTGCCGACGGCGCGGGCGTGTTCTTCCATCTTGACCATCAACTCGGGCCCCTGGGTTTCAACGATGCCCGGCCAGTTCTCGACCTCGGTGGTGATGGTCAACTGTCCGCCAGGTTGAATGCCCTGCACCAGCAGGGGTTCCAGCATCGCGCGACTGGCATAGACGGCGGCGGTGTAGCCGGCGGGGCCGGAGCCGATGATCAGGACGCGGGTGTGGCGGGTGTCGGACATGGGGGAATCCCTTGGGCAGAAAAGGCGTTCAGGACAGATAAACCGGGCGGGCCGGGATTTGAAGAGGCTCATACCCGCTATCGCTTTAGCGGGACGGTGATTGCCGGACGCGACCGACTTCGTTTTCTTTTCTTGCGCAAACGTGAAACATTATTGCGCAGGCTGGATGCTCATTGTAAGATTTTGAACGACATTTAGGGGAAGCGCATTTCATGGCAAATCACAAGCTGGACGCCATCGACAGGAAAATCCTTGCCGAGCTTCAGGCGGACGGGCGCATGACGAATGTCGAACTGGCGGGTCGCGTGGGAATCTCGGCGCCGCCCTGCCTGCGGCGCGTCCGTGCGTTGGAAGAACAAGGGTTCATCGGCGGCTATCACGCCGCCGTCGATGCTCGCTCGCTTGGGTTCGAGGTGCAGGTCTTTGCAATGGTCGGGTTGCAAAGCCAGGCCGAGGTCGACCTTTCCGCCTTTGAAGACCGTTGCAAGGGATGGCCGCTAGTGCGCGAGTGCCACATGCTGAACGGCGAGGTGGATTTCATCCTGAAATGTGTCGCGCCCGATCTTTCGACCTTTCAGCGTTTCCTGACCGAGGAATTGACCGCCGCGCAGAACGTCATCAGCGTGAAGACCTCGCTTGTCATCAGGGGCGCCAAGGATGATCCCGGCGTCCCCTTCGAGGTGCTGGAAGAACGGTTGAGCCAGATGGCCTGACCCGGCCTTAGCGGATCGCGAAGAACTCGTCCGCCGTGATCCGGGGTGCCATCAAGCGCCCGAAATCGCGCATGTCGCGCAGGTGCGGGAAGAACCCCATGAACAGGCGCATCATTTCCTCGGGCAGCGAGATCGGCGTTTCCGGACCGGGATGGAAACTTTCCACCTCAAGCCCTGCCGCGCGCAGCGTGACGTGTTCCTCGCAGGCAAGGTGATAGACGCGGGTCGGCGACACTGGCGTCACCTCGATCACCGCATGTCCGTCGGCCATCGCCGATAGTGGTACGAGGGCGGCATCGGATCCGATGGCCATACGAAGTTTGGCGTCGCGGTCCAGACGGCGGGCACCGGGGCCGAAGGTCTGATCCTGGGTCGGGCGGCCAAGGCCAAAGCTGTCGGGCATCACGCGGTACAGCTTGTCCGGTTCGTCATTCAGCGTCGGCGCACCCGGAACGATGGTGATCGCGCCTTTCCACATCAAGCGAGAGACCCGGCCTTCGCCGCATTCCAGATGCATTCCGGGTTCCAGATCCTCGATGGCGACAGGGCCGGTCGTGGTCTGGATCAGGGCACCATGGGTGAAGGCGGTGAAGGCCTGTTCGAAGGCGGGCAGAGCCGGCGCCGAAGTGACCGTCGACAGAACCTGGCCATCTTCCAGCCACTCGGATTCGAATCGCCGGGACACCCGCGCCTTGGGTGCGGCAGGCGTCGTAACGGGGCGGCTTTTGCGGGCGGTCCAGGCCTGGCCGGTCGGCCGGGAAAGACCGGGCGACAGTTCGGATCTGGAATGCGAAGGGGCAAAACTCATCAAATCGGGCCTTTACTTGTTACGGTTCTCGCTGTCCGGGCGGCAATCACGCGCAAGCGCCGGTATCGTCCTTGTCGGACGACGGGCGAATGAACTTCAGAACGGTTGCGGGCTGTGCCTCGACCTCGGCCTTGGCGGTCTTGATGACTTCGATCATCCAGCGTGGCTTCGACTTCATGGGCTATCCTTTTACCGTTTACCGCGGCGCGGGCAGCAGCGCCTCGGATAAGCAAGTTTTCGCCGATCATTGGGGCAAGGGCGTGACGGTTTCGGGGAAATTAACGCACGCTTTCGGGACTGAATGCGCAGAAATTCAGAGACGGATGGCAGAAATCAGGCGGCCGTAGTCGGCCTGTTTTTCGTGGCAGGAGCGTCTGTAGGAATAAAAGCGGGAGGGGTCGGAATAGGTGCAATGGCCGGTCCATTCCGCCTTCCCGACGCCCGCGGTGCGCAGACGATAAAGGCCAAAACCGATCAGGTCGAATTGATAGCGGTCGTCGTTTCCATTGGCAAAGAAGCGGGCGTAGTCCGGATCTTCGTCGGTGAAACGTTCCAGGAACTCCGGGCCGACCTCATAGGCGCTTTGGCTGATTGAGGGACCGATCACGGCATGGGTGTCGGCGCGGTTTGCGCCAAGGGTTTCCATCGCATCCAGCGTGGCTTCCAACACGCCGTCGAGCGCACCTTTCCAGCCCGCATGTGCCGCCCCGATGACGCCGGCCTTTTCGTCAGAAAAGAGCACGGGCTGGCAGTCGGCGGTCAGGATGCCCAGGACAAGGCCCGGTGTAGCGGTGACCATCGCGTCGGCTTCGGGGGGTGTTTCGAAGGGTTCGGTGACAACAAGGGCGCGGGCCGAATGGGTCTGATGGACCGAGGCAAGCTGGTCCGCGTCGGCCCCAAGCGCCTCGGCGACGCGGGCGCGGTTGATGCTGACGCTTTCGCGCTGGTCGGAAGAGCCGTGCCCGCAGTTCAGCCCCTGGAAAATACCCGAAGAGGCACCGCCTTTGCGCGTGAAGAACCCGTGTGCAACGGGCGAAAGCAGGTCGGATGTCAGGACTTCCAGCGTCATGGAGCGAATCCGGGCGGCAGGGGGGCGGCTTCGGGATAAAGCGCCATCACCTTGAAGAGGGTTCCCATTTCGTCGCCCTGCGTCAAGCGGTGATATGCGGCGATGTGGGAGTCGAGCGCATCGCCGGTCAGCTTTTCGGCCAAGGTGCGGGCGCGGTGCGAAATGCCGAGGCGTTCGAGGAAGACACCTTGCGGGATCATGTCGGAATGGGCGGCGGGCGCGGCTGCACGGGCGAGGGCTTCGAAATCGACATGGGCTGTGAGGTCGGCTTTGCCGGGGCGGGCAAGCGGGTTGACGCTCTGGTGGGACTCCAATGCCTGGAAGGTGTCGCCGCGCGAGCGCCAATTGCCGTAGTCGATGATGAGGGCGGTGCCGCCGTTCGTTGCGATCTGTTGGCCGATGCGTCGGGCGATGGTCTGGCTGGCTGGCGAGGTTTCGACGATGTCGCCGTGCTTCGTGTCGGCCAGGCGTTGGTCGAGAAACTCGGGGGCGGTTCTGTCGGAGAGGCCAAAGGCAAGCCTGTCGCCTTCCAGACCGACGAGTACCTCGCGCCACGCAGGTCCGTCGCGGCGGAACTGGCGGATGGGAAGGGCGTCGAAGAATTCATTGGCGACAAGGAAGAGGGGGCGGTTTTCCGGAAGGGTGTCGACCGTGTCGTGATGGGTCAGGGGATGCGCGATGGCGGTCGCCTGTTTGGCGCGCAAGGTCGGCGAGGATTCGACGAGGTGGAGCGTGAGGGACGCCTGGAAGCCCGGCACTTTAGCGGTGGCGCGCAGGATGTCGGCCATGAGCGTGCCGCGACCGGGGCCAAGCTCGGCCAGCGTGAAGGCTTTGGGCGCGCCCTGGTCCAGCCAGCTTTGGGCAAGGGCGAGGCCAAGGAGTTCGCCAAACATCTGGCTGATCTCGGGGGCGGTGGTGAAGTCGCCATTGGCGCCAAAGGGATCGCGGGTGGTGTAATAGCCGTGCCGGGGGTGCGACAGGCATTCGGTCATGTAGTCGGCCAGGGTAAGCGGGCCGGTTTCGCGGATCTTTCTGGCAAGGAGATCGGCGAGGGGGGTCATATGGTTTTTCGGGTTTTGCGCCTTCCGTTGGACGTCGCGGTGGCAAAATTTTTTGGAAAAATTTTGTGCCTCCGGCGGGCGTACTTGGAAAGCGATGAAGGGACCGTCATGGCGATTTGCGGCGGGCGTAGATCACGACGGCAAGGCCGAGGAGTGCCATGGGAAGAGAGAGCGTCTGGCCCATAGTGAGGCCGAGAGGGCCGAGGCCGATCACATGGCCCATGGGGTTGTCGGGGGTGATGAACTGCGGGTCGGCCTGGCGGAAGAATTCCACGATGAAGCGCGACGCGCCGTAGCCTGCGATGAAGACACCGGCCAGTGCGCCCGGTGTTTTGAGCCAGCCGCGTGTGAAGGCGAGGGTCAGGATGATCGCGCCGAGAAGCAGGCCTTCGAGACAGGCTTCGTAGAGTTGCGAGGGGTGGCGGGCGCAGGGACCTGTCACGTCGGGGCAGTTCTGGGCCGCCGTGCCGGGGAAGATCACGCCCCAGGGCGCGTCGGTCGGTCTGCCCCAAAGCTCGGCATTGATGAAGTTGGCGATGCGTCCGAGGAACAGGCCCACGGGTGTGGCGATGGCCATGCCGTCGGCGAGTTTCGCGGGCGGGACGCTGTTGCGGCGGGCAAAGAGCGCCCCGGCCAGGATCACGCCGATGAAGCCGCCGTGAAAGGACATGCCGCCTTCCCAGACGCGCAGGATCGACATGGGGTCTTCGAAGAACTGGCCTTCGCCGTAGAACAGGACGTAGCCCAGGCGACCGCCGAGGATCACGCCGAAGATCATCCAGGTCAGCAGGTCTTCGAGCCGGGCGCGCTCCATCGGCGGGGTGTCGCCTTTCCACAGGTGCGGCCGGTCGATGGCGGCGCGAAACAACCGGTAGCCGACGACGAAACCGACGATATAGGCCAGCGCGTACCAGCGGATCGGCAGCGTTGTGAAGCCAAGCGGTATCTCGACCAGAACGGGCGAAATGTCGGGAAAGGGAATGGCGAGCATCATTTGTCGCATCTGGTGCCAGCGGATCGGGGGGGCGTCAAGGTTGCGGGTCGCGGGAAATGCGCCATATAGAAAGGGAACGCTTGGCCAGGGACATGACATGCAGACACGCAACCGGATTTTCGACGACATTTCGCAATTGATGACCAACGCCATGGGCGTGGCACAGGGCGCGAAGGACGAGGCCGAGACGGCGATGAAGGGCATGATCGACCGCTGGCTGGCGGATCGCGATTTCGTCACGCGGGAAGAGTTCGACGCGGTGCGCGGCATGGCCGAAAAAGCACGGGCCGAGAATGAAGAGTTGAAGGCGCGGATCGAGGCGCTGGAGAAGAAAGGCTAGAACCTTTCGGCGAGTCTTCGGGCACGGTCCGGCTCGCACTGCCAGCAGCAGGCGATTTCCCAGGCGAGGCAAGCGCGGGATTCGTGGGCAGAGAGTTGCCGCACCGCCTTTAGGTCGAATAGCGGCAGATCGCGGCGGGCTTCGTCCCAGTCCAGAAGGGCGAACTTTCCATCTCTGAGACGCAGGGTATTTGCGGGCGTTATGTCGCCGTGGACGATGCAGGGGGGCGTTTCGGGCAGAGCGGCGAAGGCGGTCAGGATCTGCGTGACAAGGCTGTCGGGCATGGCGGTAAAGTCGATGTCGCCGCCCGAAGAGCGTGGTCCAAGCTCTTGCGACGACAGGAAGCCGGGGCGTTGGTCGAAGGTGCGTGTGGCGTGGTGGAAACGCTCCAGCGGGCCCTTGAGTTCAGGCATCTCGTCGGGTTTGAGCGGCGTGCCTTTCAGAAAGGTCTCGCAGGTCCAGCCATCGGCGATGAGGGCTCCTGAACGTGTTGGCACCAATTCGGGGACGGCGAAGCCCGCGGCGCGGGCGGCGTCATGAACGGGCAGTAGCCACGTGACCGATTCCTCACTGCGCGTGGTCGACTTGAACACGAGGTCGGGGCTGAGGCCCCACGTGCGCCAGACGGTTGCGCGTGCGCCCCCGGCCAGCGGTGCCAGCCGGGCCGAGACGGACCATTCTTGCAAGGGCGGCCTGGTTTGCATGGTGCCATCGAACAGTCGCGGCTTGCAAAAGACCAGCTTTGATCTTCGGTATGACGATCTTCGGTATGACGGGCCCGCCAAATTGGCGTCTCCGTAGTGACAACCCCTGTCGGGGCATCGGTCGATTCGTCGGCCTCGGGTGTCTTCGAGGCGGAGATTGGATCAAGCGCCGAAAGACGCAGGGAACGTTCGCGGCGCAGGATGACCGGGATTTCCTGTCTGCCCGTTAACTGGGCGAACGTGGGATGTTTTTCGCTTTTCTGTGGATAGACCGAAATTCGCCCTTTACAGGTTGGGGGCTTTCGAACACCATATCTCGTGAGGGAAGCGTCAAAGAAACACTTCCCCTAGAGCAGGCATCAAGTCGTGGTGGACGTCTAAGACCACGACAGAATCCATGAGGCAGCGCATGTCGCTATCAGAGCAATTCTCGACAGAAGACCTTCACCCGATCGACATCGTCGAACATATCGCCAGTCATCACGATTGGGATTTCGACCGGGTGGCGGACGATCAGATCGCAATGGCCGTGGAAGGCCAGTGGCGGATGTATTCGATCACCCTGGCCTGGTCCGAACAGGACGAGACCCTGCGGTTGATCTGCACCTTCGACATGGACCCGCCGAAGGAGCGGATGAGCGACCTGCATGACGTTTTGAACCGCACGAACGATATGTGCTGGGCCGGGGCCTTTGCCTATTGGGAAGCGCAGAAGCTGATGGTCTGGCGTTACGGGCTTGTGCTGAGCGGTGGGCAGGCGGCTTCGCCGGAGCAGATCGACACGATGATCCGGGCGGCCGTTCTTTCGGCCGAGCGGTTTTACCCGGCGTTCCAGCTTTGTGTCTGGGGCAACGAGAGCCCGGAACGCGCAATGGATGTGGCGATGACCGAGGCCTACGGGCGCGCCTGAATCAAAAGGGGTAGCATCCGCACATCAGGTCCCCCCGACCACGCGGATGTAGCAGAAACCGGGTCGCAGTATTGGCGGCCCGGTTTTTTGTTGGCTTTGGGGTTTTCCTTTGGCGTCCAAGTGCGTTAGCGAATGGGAAAAGGGGGCGTGCCATGGGACTTTCTGAGATCGGTGAAAAGGGCCTTGTTTTGCTGGGTTGCGGCAAGATGGGTGGTGCCATGCTGGAGGGCTGGCTGGCCGGGGGGCTGGCACCGGGGGCGGTCTGGGTGATCGACCCGAAACCGTCCGAGCGGTTGCGCGAAATGGGCGTGCAGGTGAACGCCGATTTGCCGGAAGATCCGGCGGTGCTGATCCTTGCGGTCAAGCCGCAGATGATGGGCGAGGCGCTGTCGCAGGTGGCGGGATTCGGGGGTGGAAGCACGCTGGTTGTTTCGATTGCCGCTGGTACGCAGATCGCTGTTTTTGAAGAGGTTTTCGGGGCAGGGACGCCGATCGTCAGGGCCATGCCGAACACGCCGGCGGCGGTCGGGCGCGGGATCACGGCGGTGATCGGCAATGCCTTGGTCGGCGAGGGGCAACTTTCGATGGCCGAGAGCCTGTTGGCGGCGGTCGGGCAGGTGGTGCGATTGAGCGCGGAATCCGAGATGGATGCGGTGACGGCGGTGTCCGGGTCCGGTCCGGCCTATGTCTTTCATTTGATTGAAACTTTGGCGCAGGCGGGCGAGGCGGAGGGTCTGTCGGCAGAGCTTTCCATGGCGCTGGCCAAGGCGACGGTTGCGGGGGCGGGTGCTTTGGCGGAAGCGGCAGAGGAAGACCCGACGCAGTTGCGCATCAACGTCACCTCGCCCAATGGCACGACGCAGGCGGCGCTTGAGGTCCTGATGGACGAAAAAGACGGCTTTCCGCCCCTGTTAAAGCGGGCGGTGAAGGCGGCGGCGGATCGGAGCCGGGAGTTGGGTAAGTGACTATTTCCTTTGATGATTTCATGGCCGTGGACATTCGCGTCGGCGTCATCACCAAGGCCGAATCTTTCCCTGAGGCAAGGAAGCCCGCGATCAAGCTCTGGGTGGATTTCGGGGAGGAGATCGGGGTCAAGAAAAGCTCGGCCCAGATCACGGTGCACTACGATGTAGAGAGCCTTCCGGGGCGTAAGGTCTTGGCCGTGGTCAATTTTCCACCGCGCCAGATTGGCCCGGTGATGTCGGAGGTGCTGGTGCTTGGCGTGCCGGACGAGGCGGGCGAAGTGGTGCTTTTGACGCCTGACAAGGACGTGCCGCTTGGCGGGCGGATGTTCTGAGCGTTGCGCCAACCTGGCGCGCACGTTAACCCCGTTTCCCCGTAAAATGGGGTGAAAATCCAACGTCGGTATCACGTCGGTATTACGTCGGTATCACGTCGGTATTGCGTCGGTGCATCGTCTGGCGACAGCACGGGGTCGGCCAGTTTGGCTGCGTACGGTAAGATGTCCTGAGGAACTGTTAATTCAGGTCTCACAAAGTGCCTGCGTTTGACCTGCCGCACCGGTTGGCGCGACAGGCTGTAGCGTATTTCTTCTAGAGATCGAGGCTGGTTTCGCGGCCCGGGACGTGGCGGAGCCACCAGTTTTCGGGCGAGACGCGCTGGCCGGTCTTGTCGATCACCGAAAGCGAAGGGCAGCTTGCCGACTGGCCCGAGATCGTGACGAGATCGCCGTCGAAGGACTTGAAGGTCATCTGCATGGTCTCGCCGTAACTCGGGGCCTGTTCCATCAGGATGCCGACCGCGATGCGTTCGCCCATCCTGAGGCTGTCGTAATAGTCGGAGTAATAGTGAACGCCCGCCATGTTGCGCCCGATCGAGATATTGGCGGCGAGTTTGTCCAGCTCGCCCTGCACCGTCAGCTTGCCCTTGAACTTGGCCGAGGTGGTGAGCCTGGTGCCGTCGGCGTTCGGCTCGAACGCGATGGGGGTGCCGTCGGGCGCGCAGAGCAGCCGTTCGTTCCGGCTGTCGCAGTCTTCGAACATCTCGAAGAAGGCTTTCAGCATGGTGACGCAGCCGCCCGCGACCGTGGCATGACCGGCGCCGTAGGCGGGGTGCATGGGCGAGCCTTCGGGAAAGGCCATGGGCAGAAGGAAGTTCTTGCCCTTGGGCGGCACCCAGTTCGCCTTGTCGCAATGGAGGCGGCGCATGTCGGTCATCGCCTTTGCGTTCTGCGCCTCGTTATGGGCATCGACCGCCTTCAGCAGTTTCGCGGGAAGTTGCGCCAGCAGTTTTTCGAACGAGGCCTCGGCGCAGCCCAGTTTGCCCTTGTTCTTCTTGTCGCAAAGGATCGAGATGCGACCGCCCATGGCCTCGGGCCGGGCGCGGCGGTGGTAGTTGAATTTCTGCCGCCGCACGGCCTTGAGGCAGCGGGTTGCAACCTCGGTCACGAGGCTGAGGACGTGAGGCCCGCCGAAGGTCGCGAAGGCGTCGCGCCGCCCCGAGGGCGAGGCTTCGGGGAAACCCTTGGAGGCCGGGATGCCCATGCCGAGCATGACGAGGGCGGCGTTGAGGTAGGCCTCGTACAGCGCGTCGAAGTGGACATAGGTGGCCAGATCGCGCGGGGTGGTGATGAAGCGGCGGTCGCCCTCGAACACGTCGAGGCCCTTGAAGTTCGCGCCGTTCTGCACGTCGAGCCAGCTTGCCCAGTCGGTCATGTAGTCAAGGCAGGCCTTGCCGGTGATCGTGCGCTGGTCGATGGCGATGCTGCCGTAAGGTATGAAGCCGTCGCGGAAATCCCAGACCGCGCTTGTGCCGGGGAAGTTCGACATGCCGTCATCGGGGTTGGCCGCGTTCAGCGAATTGGCCCCGATCAGCATGAATTGCGAGACATAGGGGCCGGTCATGGCACCCTTGGTCGAGCCGCGAAAGATCGTGTCGGGGCTGAGGGGGCCTGTCAGTTGGCGGGCATCGCGCCGGTTCTGTTCGAACCCGTTGAGGCCGCTGGTGTTGACCGTGTGCGGGGTCGAGGAATGGGGCGATTTGCCAAAGAATTCCATCCCCGCGATGAGTTTGGTGATGTCGGTGGCGGAAAGCTGGGCCGTCTTGCCCTTCTTGCCGAAGATGTCGCCCTTGCCCGCGCAGATATTGGTGAAGGAGACGTCGCGCAAAAGGGCGAGGCCATAGACCTCGGCCATTTCGACGGCCAGTTCGGAAGAGCCGACGCGCGGCGCGGGTGCCATGCCGACGGAGCCGGCGTCGGGGCCTTCGAGTTCATAGACCTTGCCTGCACGGGGGCTTTCCCAGCCGCGCCACGCGGTCTTGATCTTGAGCGCCTTGCCCTTCTTGTCGGGTTTGGTCTTGCCCTTGCAGGCAAAGTCGGCGACCGCCGCCGTGCCGTTTTTCACCCGGTCGTCGTAGGAACAGACCTCTTTTTCGAACTCGGAGGGGTCGGGGGAGTTGATCGCCTCGACGAAAGAGCGGTAGTCGCCCGGTTCCTGCAAGAGGCCGCAGTCGTCATGGGCAAGGCCCTTGGTGAAATTGGCCGGGTAGACCGGATCGGTGGTGACGGTTTCAAGGCAGCCGTCGTTTTCGACGGTGGTGGATCGGGACGTCCCGTGGTCGTCTTCTTCGCCGTTGGCACGGGTCAGGGCCTGGGGTTGCAGGCGCGAGATCTCGGTGGCGAGATCGCGGTATGTCTTGGCCTGCTGTGCGCGGTCGGAGCCTGCGGGCAGGGGTTCGGAAAATGGAAGTTTCATAACAAATACTCCAGTACAAAGACTTTTTTAAATGTGTCGCGGAGGGTTCCGCGGGGTTGTCGGGAAGGCGAAATCAGCGCACCGCGCGATCCCGGAGTTCAAATTTTTCGGTGCGTCGTCAGGTGTTTCAAATGTGTTTCTTCGGCCCAGGTGAAATGGTTGGGACCGTCTTCAATGTTGGAATTATTCAAGATCGCGGGCGGTTTTGCCAGAAATTTGTGAGGCTTCGGCGGGAAATGGACTATTCCGCCGGGGGCCGGGGCAGGTCAGACCGCGCCGACGGTGGAGGAGATGAGGAAGAAGATCAGGGCGGAAAGAAGTGCTGCGGCGGGCACAGTGATGACCCATGCGGCGATGATCGTCAGGAAGTGCGAGCGGCGCACCAGCTTGCGGCGGCGGCGTTCCTCGGGCGCGTAGGCGGGGCGGTCGGGCATGGTAAGGCGCGCCTTGCGCATCCTGCGCTCGGTGTCCCATTCGCGAAAGAAGCCGACGCCGAAGACGCCGCCGACGGCGATATGGGTGGAGCTGACCGGCAGGCCCAGCCAGGAGGCGACGATCACGGTGATGGCGGCGGAAAGGGCGACGCAATAGGCGCGCATCGGGTTCAGCTTGGTGATCTGGTTGCCGACCATGCGGATGAGTTTCGGTCCGAACAGGAACAACCCGAAGGAAATGCCGAATGCGCCGATCACCATGACCCAGAAGGGGATGCTGACCGCATCGGTGAAGTTCCCCGATTGCGAGGCCTGCACGATGGCGGCCAGGGGGCCGACGGCATTGGCGACATCGTTGGCCCCATGCGCAAAGCTGAGGAGTGCGGCGGAGACGACGAGGGGGATGCCGAAAAGCACCTTGAGGGACTTGTTGCGGTTTTCCAGCCCCTCGGATTGTTTGCGGATCAGGGGGATCATGACGACCCAGACGATCACGCCGATGGCCAGCCCGATCAAAATCGCCGTGGGCATGTCGATCTTGATGAGTTTCTTCAACCCCTTCAGGGCGAGGTAGGAGGCAAAGGCCCCTGCCATGATGCCGACAAGCACGGGCACCCAGGTGCGGGCGGCGGCGATCTTGTCTTCGCGGTAGATGATGCGGGACTTGATCAGGGCAAGGAACAGTGCGGCGATGGCACCGCCGAGGACCGGCGAGATCACCCAGCTTGCAGCAATCGCGCTCATGGTCGGCCAGCTTACGGCGGCGAAACCTGCCGCGGCGATCCCGGCACCCATGACACCGCCGACGACGCTATGGGTGGTGGAAACGGGTGCGCCGACCCATGTGGCGAGGTTGACCCAGAGTGCCGCCGACAGGAGGGCGGCCATCATGGCCCAGATGAAGGTATTCGCGTTGCCCATGCTTTCGGGTGCGATGATGCCTTTTGCGATGGTCGACACAACGTCGCCGCCCGCGATCAGCGCACCGGCGCTTTCAAAGACCACGGCGATGGCGATGGCCCCGCCCATGGTGAGGGCATTGGCCCCGACCGCCGGCCCCATGTTGTTGGCCACGTCGTTGGCCCCGATGTTCAGCGCCATGTAGGCCCCGAGGCAGGCGGCGATGACGACAACCACGGCATTGTTGGCCTGCCCGAAGAACAGAAGCGCCGCGAGACCGGCAAGCACGACGAAAACCAGCGCGATGCCGGGGCCGACCATGGGCTTTGCGACATAGGCGGTGGCGAGTTCGAGGTTGGAGTACCGCGCAAGATCGCGGTCCAATGTCTCAAGATGACGCGGATCGCCCTGTTGGTCTGTCATGCTGCCCCCCTTCGGTCTAACCTGTCTAGCGGTGGCCTTTTGGCAAATCAATCAGTCGGTCAGGTCGTTATGGTCGAGGAAGATCATCTGCAGTTCATCCTCGTCGACCATTTCCGCGGCTTCGGCTGCCGTGACCCATTTTCGGGTGCGTTCGCTGTCTTCGGGGAATGTGTCGGCCATGTCGCGGACGTCGATGGAAAAGACAAGCGTTTCGACGGGAATGGTCCATCCCGTGTCCTGTTTCTTTTCGTAGGTGTAGGTGCCGATTGGTTTGGCGCTGACGTCGCCCGAACGCACGCCGGCCTCTTCCCAGGCTTCCTGTAGCGCGGCCTCGTTCGATTTCATGCCGCGAATGGGCCAGCCCTTGGGGATGATCCAGCGCCCGGTGCCCCGGCTGGTGATGAGGAGAAATTGCCGATCATCACCGTCGCCCCGGTGACAGAGAGCCGCCACCTGAAGGTGTTTCGGGCGTTGCAGCATCGGGGAAATGTAATCTTGCCATGCTTTTTGTAGCATCATGTTCATTATGAAACCGCTCGTTCTTTTTTCTTATCTTATTGTATTTGTGAAAAAGTTTCAAATCGGTCACTGCGCGGGCCTTTTGGTGCCGGATGGCGGGGCCGGATCCTTTGGTTTGATCGGGCCCCGCGCGTGACGGTTATTTCGCCCTTCGGCGCATTTCCCGCACGATGGATTTGCGAATGCGGAACTGGCTGTCCTGCATTTCCTTCAGGCTGGAGTGCCGGAAGGCCCGGCTCAGCACCCATTCCGCGGTGCGGATGACATGGGCGCGTTTCGCGGCGCGGCGGGTTTCTTCGTTTCGGTGATGCTTCATGATTGGACTTTCCACGTGACCGAACCCCGCCGGGACGGCAGGGTTTTTCGGTTTCGCGTGGTCGGGTGTCAGTCCATGGGGGATGAAATAGCGAAACCTGTCGCGGGTTTCAACGTCGGCCGGGGGCTTTGCCCCCGGACCCCCAACATATTTCAGGACCGATGATAACACTTTGTTAACCAAGGAAAGCTAGCTCTGGCGCACGGTACAGGCAGACATGCTGATGACCGTGACCGGTGAAAACCGAGCGGCCCGTCTTTATAAAGGCGGGTCGCATGTCTTTCATCGGTCTATAAATATGTTGGGGGTTTGGGGGTGAAACCCCCAATCGGTCGCCTCCGACAGGAGGCGAAATAAAATCTCAGTTCCCGTCGCCCGTCGCCTCGCGCCAGTGTTTGCGACAGAGGCTGACGTAGGTTTCATTGCCGCCGATCTGGATTTGCGCACCGTCTTTCACAGGGTTGCCGTCCGCATCCTGGCGCACGACCATCGTCGCCTTTTTCCCGCAAAAGCAGATGGTGCGGGCTTCGCGCATTTCATCGGCGAGTGCGAGGAGGGCGGCGGAACCGGGGAACAACTCGCCCCGGAAATCGACGCGCAACCCGTAGCACATCACCGGCAGGCCAAGATCGTCGACCGCTCGGGCCAGTTGCCAGACCTGATCGCGCGACAGGAATTGTGCCTCGTCGACGAAGACGCAGGCGACGGGCCCTTTTCGTTTGCGTTTTTCGAGCATGGCAAAGAGATCGCTGTCGGCGTCGAAGGTATCGGCGGCGGCGTCGATGCCGATGCGGCTGCCGATCCGGCCCTTGCCCGCGCGCCCGTCGATGGCGGCGGTCAGAAGATAGGTTTCCATCCCCCGTTCGCGGTAGTTGTAGGACGCCTGCAACAGCAGGGTCGATTTGCCCGCGTTCATGGTGGAGTAATGAAAGTAGAGTTTTGCCATGGGTCGGGGCCTATCGCGGCACCGATGCGGGGGCAAGGGCGGGCTTTGGGCGGAAATTCCAATCCTTAGACAATTCTAAAAATGCCGCAGGATTGGATACCTTATGGCCCGATCACGCCACAATATGGGCCAATTCTGCCGATAGACCCAAGCCTGTCACAAAAGGCATCGTGGCGACAAATCGGGCGTATCCTGTTGAAAAATGGATGTTTCCGGTCGCGGCATGTTCAAGGTGGCACGGATTTGGGTGAGCAATGAACGCAGGGCCACAACAATTGGATGCAGGACACTCGGATAGCTTCGCAGACGCGCTGAAGCCTGGCACCGAGCTTCTGCACGGGCAGTTCAGGATCGAGAAGTTCCTGAACGCCGGTGGTTTCGGCATGACCTATCTTGCCCGCGACAGCCTGGACCGGATTGTCGTCATCAAGGAATGTTTCCCGTCTTCGATGTGCTGCCGCAACAACGGCAACGTCATGGCGCGGTCGCGCCAGCACCAGGCGGAATTCGACGCGGTGGTGAAGCATTTCGGTGCGGAAGCGCGGCGGTTGTCCAAGCTGGATCATCCGCATATCGTCGGCATCCACCAGGTGTTCGAGGACAACCTGACGGCCTATATGGCGTTGGATTTCGTCCGGGGCCGCGATCTGCTGGACACGATCGAAGACCCCAAGATGAAGCTGCATCCGCGGGACGTGAAGGGTATCCTGCTGCGCTGTCTCGAAGCGGTTCACTATATTCACACGAATGACGTTCTGCACCGGGACATCAGCCCCGACAACATCCTGATCGACGGCAAGGGCAACCCCGTGCTGATCGACTTTGGCGCGGCCAAGGAAGAGGCGACGCGGGCGTCGCGTGCCCTGTCGGCGCTGCATGTGGTGAAGGACGGGTATTCCCCGCATGAATTCTATATTGCCGGGTCGACGCAGGATGCCTCGTCGGATCTCTATTCGCTGGGGGCGACGTTCTATCATGTGCTGACGGGCGAAGCGCCGCCGGACAGCCAGGCGCGGGTGAGCGCCATTGCCGCCGACCGGCCCGATCCTTACCGCCCTGTCTCGGGCGCTTTTCCGCAGTTCGAGGACAGCTTTCTGCACGCCATCGACAAGGCGCTGTCGGTGTTCCCGCCGGACCGTATCCAGTCGGCCCGCGAGTGGATCGAACTTGTCGATACGGAACGCCGCCGCTCGGCCGCCTTGCAGCAGGCGGAGCTGGACCGGCAGATCGAGCTTTCGATCTCGAAGCTGGTGCAGGAAACCAACGCCCAGGTCGAAGCCGACCTGAAAGCACAATCCGTGAAACAGGCCGCCGAGCGCAAGGAAGCGCAGCGGTTGCAGAAACTGGTCCAGGAACAGCAGCGCCAGCGCAAGAAGACGCTGGATGAACTGGCGATGCTGGATGACCAGACGTTTTACGAAGAACAGGAACGCGCCCATCAGATGTCGGCGGAACGCTCGGCAGCGATGGCGCATGGTGAAGGTAACGGAGGACGGCCCAAGAAGAGGTCCCTCCTTAGTCGAGTTCTGCCGTTCGGACTGTTGCGGGGTACGTTCCGCAGCGGCGGACGGTCGGATTATCTCTGAAAGGCAAGACGATGAAAATCCTGTCGAGAATGTTGTCCAAGAAGATCGACCCGGAAAATCCGGCGCCGACGCGCATGGATATGGAAGAGGAAGCTCGCATGCCCGAAGCTGATGACAGCGGCAAGATCAACCCGACCCGTGTTCGGAGTGTTCGCCCCCCCGCGGCGGATTTCGACAAGCCGGTCGTGGCCAAGGCCGAAGAACCCGAAGTGGCCGGCAGCGGCTGGGGCGATTCCGAATGGAACGACGACGATTGGGACGATGACGACGATTGGGGCGACGATGACATGGACATCGAGTTGCGTCGCCGCACCACCGACAAGCAGCAGTTGGTCAGCGAGATTCGCGACGCCATGACCTCGGTCAGCCATTTGCGCCCGACCTCGGCCGAGCCGCCGCGCCCGGTTTCGGGCGGTGCGCCGGATTTCTCGGAAGACGAGGAATTCGGACGGAAGGCCAAGGCGCGCAGCGAGTTGGTCATGGGGTCGAACGAGGACCGCATCCTTGAAAAGACCGAAAGCGCAATGACCGAAGAGGGCACGAGCCGCCGCCGCTCGGCGATGGCACACCTTAAGGCCGCCGCTGCCGCCACCAAGGCCGACCGCGTGCTGCGTCACGTGGTCAGCCGCGACCCTTCGGCGGATCCGGAAGAGCAGAGCCCCTATCGCGACGACCTGGCCAAGGTGGTGCGCCCGCATTCGACGAGCCGCCCGATCAGCCGCGCCGTGACAAGTGCCAATACCCGCACGCCGATCTGGGATCAGGGCGAGGGAGACGAGGACGCGGCGATGTATGCCGCAGCAGAAGACGGATTTGCAGATGACATGGAGGAGAGAGTGACGGACGAGCTTTCGGCTGCCGAGGCCGAGCGGATCGCACGCGCTCCGGTTGACATGAGCGAAGAAGACTTTTCCGACGACAAGTCAGGCGAACGCGAGGCGGTGAAATCCGCCTTCCCGTCCAGCCCCTTTGCGCGCCAGGCCTCGGAGCCTGCGTCCGAGCCGAAGAACGCCTTTGGCGACCTGGGCGAGGACGATTTCGAGGATGACGACGCGGACGACGAGGGCTTTGGCGCATCGCGTTTTGCTTCGGACGACGAGGCGGACGACGAAGGCTTCGGCGCTTCGCGCTTTGCCTCGGACGACGACGATTTCGAAGACGACTTCGAGGACGAAGAGGACGATTTCGCACCGCGCCCGAGCCGCGTGGTGTCCGAAGCCGTTGCCTTTGCCAATGCGCCCGAAGAGGTGGTGGATACGACGCCGCCGGAAACCGAGGTGCGCAAGAAGATCTGGGAAATGGCCGAAGAAGTGGCAGCCGAGGTCGGACAGGGTGAAGACGCGGACGAAGACCATGACGAAGATGAAGGTGAAGAAGAACCCATCTTTGACCTTGATGCGGAAATGGCGGCTTCGAAAGAAGAGCCCGCCGCGCCAGCACCGGACGTCGATGCCCTGGGCGAGATGTCGTCGGCGGCCATCGCCGGGCGTGCCGGTCGCAGTGCCGGTCGTGTGAAGACCCGTCTTCTGGGCTTCCAGGCGCATGAGGACGTGGCCAAAGATGTCTTTGCGGAAGCCAAGGAAAGCTCGGCCAATGCGCCGGTGATGTTCCCCGCAGGCTGGATCGTCGTGATCGACGGCCCCGGTCGCGGCGGTTGCTTTACGCTGCACATGGGCGTCAGCCAGATCGGGCGCGGCGAGGATCAGGCGGTGCGCCTGGACTTTGGCGACACCTCGATCAGCCGGAACAACCATGCCGCCGTCGCCTATGACGACGAGCAGGGCAAGTTTTTCCTGGGTCACGGTGGCAAGTCGAACCTGGTGCGCCTGAACGGAATGCCGGTGCTGTCGACCGAGGAACTGACCAGCGGAGACGAGATCCGTATCGGTGAAACCACATTGAAGTTCATGGCCCTTTGCGGTGACGAGTTCACCTGGGCCGCTGCGGGAGACACGGCGGCAGAATGAATGGTGTGCCTGACATAAGGTACGACGTGGCGTCGGTCCTCAATCGCGGGTGTCGCGATTACCAGGAAGACGCAATCGCGACGGATTTCCCGCTGGGTGCGGATTTCGGCTATGCGGTCCTGTCGGACGGCATGGGCGGGCACGCGGCAGGCGATGTTGCGTCGAAAATCGTCGTGACCGAGGTCTTTAGCGAGTTGAAGTTCCAAAGCTCGGACATCGAAGGTTTGGAAAGCAACATGGGGCCGGTGCTGAAGAGTGCCGCGGTTTCGGCGAACGAGTGCATGGCGGCGCACGCCAGTTCCAACCCCCAGACGGCGGGGATGGGGGCAACGCTTGTCGCGCCGGTGTTCATCCGCGACAACCTGTTCTGGATTTCGATCGGGGATTCTCCGCTGTTCCTGATGCGCAATGGCCGTTTGCGCCAGTTGAACGAGGACCATTCGCTGGGTCCGCATATTGATTACATGGTGCGTTCCGGCATGATGACCGAGGACATGGGGCGCAACCACCCGGATCGCAACGCCCTGACAAGCGTGTTGATCGGCGAGACGATCGAGCGGATCGACTGCCCGGAACGCCCGTTCCGGTTGCGCAACGGCGATATCCTGGTCGTGGCAAGCGACGGCATCCAGTTCCTGTCGAACGGCCAGATCACGCGCTGTATCGAAGAGCAGGCGGACAAGGGCAGTGCGGCGATTGCCGAAGCACTTTTGGATGAATTGCGCGAAGTGGACGACCCCGAACAGGATAACGTCTGTTTTTCCGTCATTCGCGTGGACATGCCCACGGTAAACGGCGAGGAAAGCAATCTTTTCGCGCCCGAGTTCGAGCCGAGGAAGCGGGGCCAGCGGGCCACGACCCGGCCGATTCGGCCGCAGGACGCGCCCGAGCCTGAAAAGGTGGGCGAGACGGCCGCGAACGGTCACGCGAATGGCAATGGTCATGCCAATGGGAATGGTCATGCCAATGGCGCGTCGAACGGCAGTGCGGCGAAAGAAAGTACCGAGGCGGAGGCCAAGCCCGCGAATGTGCAGGGCAAGCCCGGTTCGGACAGTGACACGACACCGATTTTCCTGCGCCGACGCTGGCTTGCAACGGATAGCAACGCATGAAGGACAACGCTGCCGACGACACGGTGATTGATCGTCTGAAGGAGGCGCTTGACGGCGACACCATGCCGAAGGCTGCCCAGGACTATGCGCTTCACCTGTTGAAGCGGTTGTCGCAGCCGGTGCGGGTTTCGATCCTTGGCACGCCGGGGTCGGGCAAGTCGGAGCTGGTCAACATGTTCGTCGGGCGTCGGCTGATCCCCAAGGATGCCGTTCTGCCAACCACCGAGTTCGTCTATAGCGACAGTGAAGCGATGACCGTGACCGGCGCGGACGGATCCGTCCAGCGGTTCAACACGATTGATCTGGCATCGCTTGCAGACGGGAGCGCGGCCTTTCTGAAGCTGGAGCTTCCGGCGGATATTCTAAAGAGAATCAATCTGTTGGAAGTGGTGACGAATGGTGCGCACGAAGAGATCGAAAGCGCCATCGACTGGGCGGTGCGGCGGACCGACATCGCCTTGTGGTGCAGCCAGGCCTTCGATGCGGATGAGCAATCGGTCTGGTCGCGGGTGCCTGACAGCCTGAAGGATCATGCTTTTCTCGTGCTGACCAAGGCCGATGTGCTGTCGGCGGAAAAGAAACTTTCGGCGCGGGTGTCCGAGTTGGAATCCATCGTGGCCGAGGAGTTTCATTCGCTGTTTGCCGTCGCAACGCTTCAGGCGGTGCGGGCCACCGAAGGGCCGGCCATCGACGAGGCGATGTTCCATGCCTCGGGCGGCGGGGCCTTGTCTTCGGAGATCCTGCGCCATGCCGAACGCGGCCGCCGGGCGGATTTCGACTCGGCCCATATGTTCCTGGCACGTTATCACGGCAAGGGCGGTTCGGAATCTGCGCGTCGGGTGTCGTCACGTCCTGCGCCGGTTTCCCAGCCCGCGCCGCGCCCTGTATCGGAACCCGCGCCTCGGCCCGTTGTTGCCGAACCTGCGCCGGAACCCGTTGTCGCCGAACCCGCGCCGCAGCCCGTTGTGGCCGAACCCGCGCCGCAACCTGTCGAGGCACCGACGCCCGAGCCGGTTGCAGAGGCTCCGGCCTCAGTTGCGCCCACGCTGCCTGCCTTGCCAAAGGTCGGGAATGTCGAGCTTTTCCTGGATTCGGTGAAATATCTGAAGCGCCGGGGCGATGCCTTGAGCGAGGCCGCGAAAGAGATGGGCGAAGGCCAGGTGAAACCCCTGGTCGAGCAATGCGTGGATGCTGTCGAGCATCTTGTCGATCTGTTCAGCCAGGATGAAACCGGCTGCGAGGCCACGGATGCCTTTATCGACGAGTTGTCCGAGGCGTCCGACATGATGGTTCTGATGCAGGTTGAAGAGGGCGATGCGCCCGCTGCGGATGCGGTGACACTGTTGCTGCAACTGCGGCGCGATATGGAAATGCAGCTTGCGGCCTAGACGGTCAGCGACACGCAACAAATCGCCCAAAACAACCACGATTGACCGGAAACGCGCCACAAAAAGGCCATGTTAAGCCGGGATTGTTCATGCTGACGGGATGAAAACCGTCTTGATTACAGTGATTGGTCGGCTTTTGGCAGGACTGCGATGAATGTTGATGCGAATATTTCGGCCGGGACGGTATCTGAGGCCGATAACGCCGGGCTTATGGGCCTTGGCTTTGAGGGGCTGACGCCGTTTACCCGGAAGTCGAAGGAATTGCGCCAGACGCTGGTGCGTCTTGGCAAGATCGGTGACAAGGCGACCAACCGTGCCGCGCGAAAGCTGCACCACCAGTTGAAACACGCCGAACCCTCGATCACGATGATCGGGCAGGTGAAGGCGGGCAAGACGTCGCTGGTCAACTCGATGGTGGGTCTGCCGGATTTGCTGCCTGCCGATGTGAACCCCTGGACGAGCGTTGTCACGTCCCTGCACCTCAACCCCCACACCACGCCGGACGAGAACAAGGCGCGTTTCAAGTTCTTCGACATGGAAGAATGGGCGCGGCTTCTGGATCGCGGCGGACGGATCGGCGAATTGGCCGCCCGTGCCGGGGCCGAGGACGAATTGGAAAAGGTCCGCGAGCAGGTTCTGGAAATGCGCGAGAAGTCTCGCGCCCGGCTTGGCGACAAGTTCGAGATGCTTCTGGGCCAGCAGCACGATTACAATTACCTCGATGGCGATCTGATCGAACGCTATGTCTGCCTTGGCGACGATTTCGAGGATGACACGGAAACCAGCCAGAGCCAGGGCCGGTTTGCCGATATCACCAAGTCTGCCGAATTGTTCGTCAGCCGCCCTGAACTGCCGATGCCCCTGTGCATTCGCGACACGCCGGGCGTGAACGATACCTTCATGATCCGCGAGCAGATCACCATTCGCGCGATCCGCGAAAGCCGTCTTTGCGTGGTGGTTCTGGCCGCGCACCAGGCCTTGTCGTCGGTCGACCTTGCCCTGATCCGGATGATTTCCAACGTGAAGTCGCGCGAGGTCATCATCGTGGTCAACCGGGTCGATGAATTGTCGGACCCCGAGGCGCAGATCCCCGAGATTCGCGACAGCATCCGCAAGACGCTGGTCGATCATGACGGGCCGAAGGATGCGCAGATCATCTTTACCTCGGCCTATTGTGCCACCGCCGCGCTGACCGGTCAGACCGATGCGGTGGATGACAAGACGCTTCAAGCCATGGCCTCCTGGGCCAAGGGCGAGGGCCTGTTGCCCGATCAGGTGCGCAGCAAGGAAGAGCTGCTTTGGCGTCTGTCGGGCGTGCCGTCGATCTATGCTGCGCTCAGCGAGCGGATTGCCGAGGGCATGGGGCAGGAGTTGCTGGACCGGGTCGCCAAGTCGGCGATGAACCTGGCCAATGGTCTGAGCGCGCAGCAACAGGTCGTGTCGCGCCGTGACGGCGATCAGGATTTGCCGCCTTTGGAAATTGGCGAGCTTGAAGCCGCGCTGAAAAAGCTGGAACACGGCGCGATGGCCGCGATGTCGGAAACTTTCGATCAGGCGATCGCGGATTTCGACAAGCGGCTGGAACGGTCGCACCGGAGTTTCCTTGAGCGTGCGACGGGTTCCCTGTTGCAGCATCTGGACGTCAACGGCGAAGACGAGATCTGGGAATACGATCCCACGGGTCTGCGCATCCTGATGCGCACCGCCTACCAGGTGTTCGGGCGCAATGCGCAGTCGGGCACGAAGAAGGTGCTGGTCAAGACGGCGGAAGATTACGCCGCCCTGTATCACCGGTTGTTCGATCTGAGCGACGAAGATGGTTTCGGCATCGAGGCCCCCGCCGCGCCGCGCATTCCTTCGCCGGTGCTGCTGGGCCAGACGATTGCGCTGGATCTGAAGGGCACCTGGTGGACGCGCTGGTGGCACAAGCGCCGGGGCTATCGGAACTTTGCCACGGAATTTGCCGAGATCATCAAGGCCGAGACCGATCCGATCGTGGATGCCCTGCGCGGGCCCCATGCGGAATCGATCCGCGAGAATTCCATGGACGCGATGGAGGATTTCCTGACCGAACAGCGCGCCATCCTGACCCGTATCGCCGAGCAGGCCATGCGGGCACCCGATGGCGTCGGTTCGATGCTGGACGAAAACTCTGCGGCGGTGAAGCGGTCGCAGTTGAAGCAAGCTATTGATAGTCTTTCAGGATTTGCAGCCTGAGGCGAAAGCGGAAAGAGTGACAGATGAGCGGTCAACCAGAGTATCTCCAGCGGATTGAACCTGAAACCCCGGCAGCGGCGCCGGAAGAGGCCGCATTGGCCGAAGCCCCGCGTGCAGCGGCGGCGGCAGAGGGTCCGAAGCGCCCATGCGTGGCGCTGATGGGCGAGTTCAGCGCGGGCAAGTCCACGCTGTCGAACCTGTTGCTGGGCAATGCCGCGCTGCCGGTTCACGTCACCGCAACGCAATTGCCGCCGGTCTGGATCAGCCAGGGGTCGGATGCGCC
The DNA here is from genome assembly GCA_965228905.1 of Paracoccaceae bacterium. GTDB lineage: Bacteria > Pseudomonadota > Alphaproteobacteria > Rhodobacterales > Rhodobacteraceae > CALKXV01. The sequence continues at coordinate 754,674 of CBDDII010000002.1, forward strand.
TTTTGCGGTCGATCTGGAAGGGCAGGAGCATCCGGTTGATTTGCACGATCTTGAAGCGGTGTCGGTGAAGGACACCAATCACATCCGCATTTTCCACGAGGCCGCGCGTCTGGGCGAGTTCGACCTGATCGACATGCCGGGGATTTCCGATCCCAACATGGCCGCCGATGTCTGGCAGCGGATGATCCATCACGCCGACGTGGTGATCTGGTGCAGCCATGCGACGCAAGCCTGGCGTCAGAGCGAAGCGGCGGTCTGGTCGACCATGCCTGCCGAATTGCACGAACGCAGCCTGTTGTTGCTGACCCGGATGGACAAGATCCTGTCGGAGCGTGACCGGATGCGTGTCATCAAGCGGGTGGAAAGCGAAACGAAGGGCAAGTTCCGTAGGGTTCTGCCCGTGTCGTTGATCCGCGCCCTTGAGACCGAGGAAGGCAGCGCAGCCTGGGACGACAGCGGTGCGACCGAGTTGATGGCCGAACTGGGCGATCTGGTGGCCGAAGTGGCAAGTGGCGAGGTGCGCCGACGCCCGGTTTCCGAGGCGGCACCTGCCGGGGCAGGCCGCCCCGTTTCCGAGGCCGCGCCCGATGCGATTAGCGCGCCGAGGGCCAAGCCGCAGCGGATCGTGATGCCGACGCGGGTGCGCCCGCGTCCGCTTGGCTCCTGACGACTTTTTCATCTGCAAGCGTAAAGACCGACACAGTTTGTCGGCTTATGTTGCCGGGGGGCTTGCGCCTTGGTGCGTGCAAGCCCATTAAAGGCACGGGCGGGGTCACGCGGGAGAAAGAACGGCAATGAGTGTAACCGATGCTTTGGATGCCTTGCGCTCCGAGCTGCCGGGGTGCGCCCTTGTCGCCTATGCGGATCTGAAGTCGAAGCTGGTTCTGAGCACAAGTTCGGCGGCGCATCGTGGCCAGGAAGAGCTGGATCGCCTGTCGTCGGCGGCGCAACTGGTTCTGGATGGCCAGGTTGCCGAGGGCGCCGCGACGGTCTGGGCCGAGGCTCAGGCGGAGGCGCCCGCCGATGTGGCGATGCTTTTGAGTGCGACCGATGCGCGGGTTTTCCTGCGCGCCCATGGCGATGCCCCCGAAGTGCTGATCTGTTTCTGTGCCCCTGACAGCGATCTTGCCCGCGTGGTGGTCGAGGGACGCGCGGCCTTGAAACGGATCGAGGAAGCGGCGTCATGACGAAGGCGGCGGGTGCGAGCGACTTTCAGCGCCTGAACGCGCTTCTGGCCAAGCTTTCGGCCCGCGAACGCACCCCCGGAGAAGGCCGCAAGCTGAAGGGCGACGGGGCCGAGACGTTGTTGGCGGGGCTGGTTGTCGAGATCGACGAGACCATCCTGCCGCGCCGTCTGACGCTGAATGCGGGTCGGCATGTGATCCATCTGGCGGTCGCGAACCGCCGGTTGCAGGCGCTTTTGTCGCCCTTGCCGGAAGTCGAGGGGGCGGCGGCCCTTGAAGGCAAGAACCTGCCCGATGCCGAAGTGCCCGAGGTTGCCACGCTGCGCGAGGTTCTGTTGCGGGCCTTTGCCAACCTCGGCTCGGTCGGGGTTTCGTCAAGACGGCTGGACGTGACGTTCAATTCTGACATTGGCGTTCCGGCGAACCTTTTGGGCCGGGCCTGGGGCGTTGCCGAAGTCGTGCCGCAAGCAGCCTTGCCGCCGGACGAATTGATGACCAGTTTCCTTTCGGGCCTTGCCGACCGGGGGGCAGCCTGGCTGCGGATCAATGGCGAAGAGGTGACGGATCAGGGCGGTGCGGAAGATCGTGTCGCTGCCCTGGGCGAGCAGGCGGCGATTTTCCTGGATGGGTATTTTGCCAAGTTCGATTCGCTTTTCCCTGCCGATGCAGTGGCGTGTGGCACGGTGATCGGGCCACGGGGCAGTGGCGGTGAATCCATGTTCTTTGTCGAGATCGGCGAGGAATCGGCTTTCGTGGCGGCTTCGCTGGCCGAAATCTTCGTGATTGCCCAGCATTGGCAGGCTCTCGTGGCAGAATAGAACCAGAAACCGCGATTGTTTGCCGTTTGGCCACAATCATGCCGTTTTTAGCGTTTTGATAGGGTAAGGTCGTTAATGCCCATGGTGTGTGGACGGCGGTTTTGTGCCTGTTTTCCGCGAGGATTCGCCTTTCGCTGGAAGTGGAGCAGGCCTATATGTCAACGAGCCCGAGGCAGACCGGGCCAAAGAATTTGAGGCAGATACGAATGGCCTTCGGCGGATTGTTTTCGACGGATATGGCGATTGATCTCGGAACGGCGAACACGCTTGTCTACGTAAAGGGCAAGGGCGTGATCCTGAACGAGCCTTCGGTCGTGGCGTACCATGTGAAGGACGGGCAGAAGAAAGTTCTGGCCGTGGGCGAGGATGCAAAGCTGATGCTGGGCCGCACGCCCGGCAGCATCGAGGCGATCCGGCCCATGCGCGAAGGCGTGATCGCCGATTTCGACGTGGCCGAGGCCATGATCAAGGAATTCATCAACAAGGTTCACAAGCGCGGCTTCCTGTCGAAGCCCCATGTGATCGTCTGTGTACCCCATGGTGCGACTCCGGTGGAGAAACGCGCGATCCGCACCTCGGTCCAGATGGCGGGTGCCAAGAAGGTGGGTCTGATCGCCGAGCCGATTGCGGCGGCCATCGGGGCCGGAATGCCGATCACTGATCCCACGGGCAACATGGTGGTCGATATCGGTGGCGGTACGACCGAGGTTGCGGTTCTGTCCCTGGGCGACATCGTTTATGCGCGTTCGGTGCGTGTGGGCGGCGACCGGATGGACGAGGCGATCGTCAGCTACCTGCGTCGCCAGCACAACCTGTTGATCGGCGATTCGACGGCTGAACGGATCAAGACCACCATCGGCACGGCGCGGATGCCCGACGACGGGCGCGGCCAGTCGATGGAAATTCGCGGGCGCGACCTGTTGAACGGTGTCCCGAAGGAAACCGAGATCAACCAGGCCCAGGTGGCCGAGGCGCTGGCCGAACCCGTGCAGCAGATTTGCGAAGCGGTGATGACGGCACTTGAGGCGACGCCGCCGGACCTGGCGGCCGACATCGTCGACCGGGGCGTAATGCTGACCGGTGGCGGGGCCTTGCTGGGCGAGCTGGATCTGGCGCTGCGCGAGCAGACGGGGCTGGCGATCAGCGTGGCCGATGAATCGCTGAATTGTGTCGCGATGGGCACCGGCAAGGCGCTGGAGTATGAAAAACAGCTGCGGCACGTGATCGACTACGACAGTTAGGGGTCGATTTCTGAAACAGAAATCGTTGCAGAAAATGGGTAATTTCTGCTTTCCTTGAAGCGGGGCGCGGCAACACTTGCTCAAGGGTGCTTTTTGGCAAAGCAAGGGACCAACCAGGAAGATTTCGTTCGCCCGATCCGGCGTCTTGCGGTCGGTTGCCTGGTGCTGTTCCTGATTGCCATCTTCATTTTCTGGCGGATCGACAGCCCGCGTGCGGAACGGCTGCGTGCGCAACTGGTTGATTGGGTGGTGCCCAACATGGATTGGGCCATGGTGCCGGTGACCGAGACTGTGAACCTTGTGCGCGGGTTCCAGTCCTATGCGGCGCTGCAACGGCAGAACCGCGAGTTGCGCGACGAGTTGCAGCGGATGAAGGCCTGGAAAGAGGCGGCCCTGCAACTGGGGCAGGAGAATGCCAAGCTGTTGGATCTGAACAAGGTGCGGCTGGATCCGGCGCTGACCGTGGTGACGGGGCAGGTGCTGGCGGATTCCGGTTCGCCCTTTCGCCAGTCGGTTCTGTTGAACGTCGGCGGCGCGCGCGACGGGATCAAGGACGGCTGGGCGGTGACCGATGGTCTGGGGCTGGTGGGCCGGGTTTCGGGTGTGGGCGAGCGGTCGAGCCGGGTACTGTTGCTGACCGACAGTGCCAGCCGGGTGCCGGTGACGATCCAGCCTTCGGGTCAGCGGGCGATGCTGGCGGGCGACAATTCCGCCCTGCCGGTGCTGGATTTCATCGAGGCCCCCGAAGAGGTGCGCCCCGGCGACCGGGTGATTTCATCGGGCGATGGCGGGGTTTTCCCCGCCGGGCTGCTGGTGGGCAGCGTCGTCATGGCGCGGGACGGGCGGTTGCGGTTGCGGCTGGCGGCGGATTACGAGCGGCTTGAGTTTCTGCGGGTTCTGCGCAGCCCGCCGTCGGAGCGGATCGACGCGCCTGCGGGGCTGATCGGGCCGGTTCTGCCAGGCGCGGAAGAAACGGCGGAGGCGGCGGATGGCTGATCGTGCCGGGCAGGTCTGGACCTATCGCGCGACCTTCGTTCTGTTGGTGGCGCTGGTGGTCTTTGTGCAGCTTTTGCCGCTTCACCCCGGTCCGGGGCGGTTGCCGGGGCCGGACATCATCCTTTTGATCGCGCTCTCGTGGATCGTGATGCGTCCGGATTACGTGCCGGTCCTTTTGCTGGCCTTCGTGTTCCTGTTGACCGATCTGTTGTTGATGCGCCCGCCGGGGTTGTGGACCGCGCTGGCGGTTCTGGCGGGCGAGTTCCTGCGGAACAGGCAGCTTCAATTGCGCGCAACGCCGTTCATCACCGAATGGGCGCTGATCGCGGGGTTGATCGTGGCGATGAACGTTGGCAATGCGTTGATCCTTGGCATCTTTGGCGTGACGCAGCCTGCGCCGGGTCTGGTCGTTCTGCGGATGGTTTTCACAATTCTCTGTTATCCTCTGGTGGTTATCCTTGCGGGCCGGGCCTTTGGGCTTAGAAAGGTTCGGGCGGGGGATCAGGATCGGATCGGAATGAGATCATGAGACGCACGCCGAAGGAAACCGAGGAAGCCGCCGGGTTGGTTACGCGCCGGAGTGTCGTTCTGGGCGGCTCGATGCTGGTCTTCATGGGCGTTCTGGGGTTCCGGATGCGCCAGATGCAGGTGACCGAGGCCGAGGATTATCGCCTGCTGGCCGAAGAGAACCGGATCAACGTGCGTTTGATCCCGCCGTCGCGCGGCATCATCTATGACCGGTTCGGGATACCGATTGCCCAGAATGCGCAGAATTACCGCATCGTCATCGTGCGCGAGGATGCCGGGGACGTGGAAGAGGCGATTGCGCGGGTGCGCCGGCTGGTGAACCTGGACGACGACGATGTGGAACGGGCGCTGAAAGAGATTTACCGGCGCAGTCCTTTCGTGCCGATCACCGTGGCGGACCAGTTGAAGTGGGAAGACATCGCCGAAGTGGCGATCAACGCCCCCGCCTTGCCGGGGATCACGCCGGATGTGGGCCTGAGCCGGGAATATCCGCTTGGGGCCGATTTCGCGCATATCGTGGGGTACGTGGGGCCGGTCAGCGACTACGATCTGTCAAAGCTGGAGAACCCCGATCCGCTGTTGCAGATCCCCAAGTTCCAGATCGGCAAGATCGGGGTGGAAACCCGGCTTGAGGGCGATCTGCGGGGGCGTGCGGGCACGCGCCGGATCGAGGTGAATGCCGGTGGCCGTGTCATGCGCGAGTTGAGCCGGGACGAATTCACCCCCGGCAACGATTTGCAACTGACCATCGACCATGGGCTTCAGAATTACGCGCAGGCAAGGTTGGCCGAGGAAAGTGCCGGGTCGGTCGTGATCGACGTCGAGACCGGCGATCTTCTGGCAATGGCCTCGGCCCCGTCGTTTGATCCGAATTTGTTCGTCCGTGGCATCTCGTCGAAGAACTACAACGCGCTTCGCGACAACATCTACAAGCCCCTGTTCAACAAGACGGTGCAGGGGCTTTATCCGCCGGGGTCGACCTTCAAGATGATGACGGGGCTGGCGGCGATGCGCGGCGGGGCGATTTCGCCGGGCGAGCGGGTGTATTGCCCCGGCCACATGTCCTTTGGCGGGCGGCGCTTTCATTGCTGGAAGCGGGGCGGTCACGGCTGGATGGATTTCAACGACGCGATCACGCAGTCCTGCGACGTCTATTTCTACGAGGCTGCGAACCGGCTGGGCGTCGATCGGCTGGCCGAGCTTTGTTTCGAGTTCGGGCTTGGCACGCGGCACGAGTTGCCGATGTCGGCCATCCGCGAGGGGATCGTGCCCTCGACCAAGTGGAAGGCGCAGGTTCGGGGCGAACGCTGGAACCCGGGCGAGACGCTGAACACGGCCATCGGGCAGGGCGACGTTCTGGCGTCGCCGCTGCAACTGGCGGTGATGACGGCGCGGATTGCCAGCGGACGCGCGGTGGTGCCGCGCCTTGTAAAGTCGATCGACGGGGTGGAGGTGCCGATTGCCGAGGCCCCGGCGATGAACGTGCCCGAGAATTTGATGAACCTCGCGCGCCGGGCGATGTACAACGTGTCGAACGGTTCGCGCGGCACGGCGCGGCGGTCGCGGATCGTGGCCGAGGGGATGGAGATGGCGGGCAAGACCGGCACATCCCAGGTCAGGAACATCACGGCGACCGAGCGTGCGCGCGGCGTGACGCGCAACGACCAACTGCCGTGGGAGCGGCGCGACCACGGATTGTTCGTGGCCTTTGCGCCGTTCGACAAACCGAAATACGCGATTGCCACCATCGTGGAACATGGCGGCGGCGGGTCGACGGCGGCAGCGCCGCCTTCGCGCGACATCCTGCTTTATGCGCTTTACGGTGACGTTCCACCGCTTGAGGCCTATCCGCGCGAACAGCGCGAACGCATCAAGGTGCAGCACGAGGAAATGGTGCTGCGCCCCCGTCTGAAGCCCGAGAAAAAGGCCACGCGGGCGTGAGTTATCTTGAGTACAAGGTTCAGACCGTTCCGACGGGCGCGCGCAAGATCCTATTTGCCAACTGGCCGGTGGTTCTGTTGCTGGCGGCGGTGGCCTGTTTCGGGTTTTTGATGCTGACCAGTGTCGCGGGCGGTGATCCGTCGCGCTGGGCCGAGCCGCAGGCCAAGCGGTTCTTCCTTGGTCTTGTCATCATGATGATCGTCGGGATGGTGCCGATCTGGTTCTGGCGGTCGATGTCGGGGCTGGCCTATCTGTTCGGCCTGGTCCTGTTGATCGCCGTCGAGTTGTTCGGCGAGGTGCGGGGCGGGGCGCAGCGCTGGCTGGATTTGCGGTTCATGTTGCTGCAACCCTCGGAACTGATGAAGGTCAGTTTGGTGATGGTTCTGGCGGCCTATTACGACTGGTTGCCGATGAGCAAGGTATCGCGCCCCTTCTGGGTGATCGTGCCGGTGGTGATGACCTTGATCCCGACCGCGCTGGTTTTGAAACAGCCCGACCTTGGCACGTCGATCCTTCTGGTTGCGGGCGGTGGCCTGGTGATGTTCTGCGCGGGCGTGTCCTGGTGGTATTTTATCGCCGTGATCCTGATGGTCGTCGGCGCGGTGACGGCGGTGTTCTATTCGCGCGGCACCGACTGGCAGCTTTTGAAAAGCTATCAGTACGACCGGATTGATACGTTTCTTGATCCCTCAAGCGATCCGCTTGGTACCGGCTATAACATCACGCAGGCCAAGATCGCCCTAGGCTCGGGCGGGTTTTCCGGGAAAGGGTTCATGCAGGGCACACAGTCGCGGCTGAACTTTCTGCCCGAGAAACATACCGATTTCATCTTCACGACGCTGGCCGAGGAATTCGGGTTCGTGGGCGCGTTTTCCCTGTTGGTGATCTATGGGTTGATCATCTTTTTCTGCGTGTTGTCGGCCATGGGCAACAAGGACAGGTTCGGTTCGCTTTTGACGGTCGGGATCGCGGCGACGCTGTTCTTGTACTTTGCGGTGAACATGTCGATGGTCATGGGGCTTATTCCGGTCGTGGGCGTGCCCCTGCCGTTGGTCAGTTACGGGGGGTCTGCCATGCTGGTTCTTCTTGCCGCCTTCGGGTTGGTGCAATCTGCGCATATCCACAGGCCGCGCGGTCGATGAGGATATTGTTTTCCGCCCCGCGCGAGGATTGGGACGATTACCGCGAGTTGTTGCCGGAGGCTTTTGCCGCCAAGGGGATCGAGGCGGAGTTGATCTTTGATCTGACGCCCGATCGCCCCGAGACGATCGACTACATCATCTATGCGCCGTCGAGCTCGATGAAGGATTTCACGCCCTACACCGGGGCGAAGGCGGTGTTGAACCTTTGGGCCGGGGTCGAGGGGCTGGTGACGAACGACACACTGGTGCAGCCTTTGACGCGGATGGTTGATCCGGGGCTGACCGAGGGCATGGTTGAATGGTGCTTGGGTCATGTGATGCGCCACCATCTGGGGTTTGACCGGGATGTCTGCCGCAGCGATGCGGTCTGGGATTACTATGTGCCGAAGCTGGCGCGGGAGCGTTCGGTGACGGTGCTGGGGCTTGGCGAGTTGGGCTCCGAAGTGGCGCAGGTTCTGGCGGGGCGGAATTTTCGCGTCACAGGGTGGAGCCGGTCGCAAAAGGATGTGCCGGGCGTGACCTGCCTTTCAGGGGACGAGGGATTGCCGGTGGCGCTTGGTTTGGCCGAAATCCTTGTTCTGCTGTTGCCGCTGACCGGGGCGACGGAGAACCTTTTGAATGCCGGGCGGCTGGCGCTTTTGCCCGAAGGGGCGGTGGTCATCAATCCGGGGCGGGGGCCATTGATCGACGACGTGGCCTTGATCGCGGCGCTGGATGCGGGGCAGGTCGGCCATGCGACGCTGGATGTCTTTCGCGAGGAACCCTTGCCGGAGACCCATCCGTTCTGGGCGCATCCCCGCGTGACGGTGACGCCGCATGTCGCATCCGCGACGCGGCCTTCGACGGCGGTTGGCGTGATTGCCGAGAATATCCGCCGGAGTGAGGCGGGGGAGCCTTTGCTTTACCTTGTCGACCGGGCGCAGGGGTACTGAACTAGCGCAGGCGGGGTGGCGTGTTGGGATCGGGCTTTGGCGGTTCGGGTGTTTCCGGCACGGGCAGGTCGATGCGAAAGCCGACGCGTTCCAGCTTTTTCGTGACGGGATCCCTGGCATCGAAGAATGCGACGTCGAGCGCGCTTTGCTCTAATCCGGAGAAGACCAGCGCCTCGGACACGGATTTTGCCAGCGCGGTTTCTGCGCCGGGGGCGGGGGCGACGATGGCAAGGAAGGGGTTCTGGCTGCCGTCATTGTAGGTGACGTCGGCGAGGAAGGCGTGACTGGCGAGGCCTTCGGCAGAAGCCAGCTTGGCATCCAGCGTCTCGATCAGGCGGGCCGGGGATGAGGGCGCGCGGAACTCGACCGGCATGGCTTCGCCGGTGGTCGGTGCCTCGGCCAGGAGGGTGGCCAGCCAGTTCATCGCATCCGCCGGGATCAGCATCGAGGATGGCGCGACCTCGGGGTTGAGCGCCATTCCCACGCCCTGACCGGCCAGCATGACAGCCGTGGCGCGCCCGGAGAGGGCCGCATAGGGCGCGGGCGCTCCGGCAAAACGGGCCATCCGGTCTTCGGTATCGAAGGCGAGGACGAAACTGCCTTCGGTGATTTCGAACAGGCGGGGTGTATCGGGGGCGGCGTCGCCGGCGTCTTCGAGTAACAGGAAAAGTTCGCTGTCAGCGAGGCGTTCGAAGAATTTCAGGCGCAGGGCGTCGTCTTCGGGGGCGTCGGTCATGGCGCGGTGAGCGGTGTCGAGGGAGGTGTCGGTCATGTCAGGGCCTTGGCGATACGGGAGCGCAGAACGGGCAGGAGGTCGGTTTCGAACCATGGGTTCTTCTTCAACCAGCCGGTGTTGCGCCATGAGGGATGCGGCAGGGGCAGGGCGTTTGGCAGGTGCATTTGCCAGTTCCGCACGGTTTCGGTGACGCGGGAGGACCGGGGCAGGCCAAGGTGCCAGCTTTGGGCGTAGCCGCCGATCAGGAGCGTGAGTTCGATGTGTGGCAGGGCCTTCATCACCTTGTCGCGCCATGTGTCGGCGCAGATCGGCGGCGGCGGCAGGTCGGCACCTTTTGCGTTATAGCCCGGAAAGCAGAAGGCCATCGGGACGATGGCGATGCGGGTCCTGTCATAGAAGGTGTCGCGCGACACTCCCATCCAGTCGCGTAGGCGGTCGCCGGAGGGATCGTTGAAGGGGATGCCGGTTTCGTGGACGCGCATTCCCGGTGCCTGCCCCGCGATCAGGAGCCGGGCGCGGGCGTCGAACCATGCCACCGGGCGCGGGGCATGGCGCGTTTCGGTCAGGGCGAAACGGTCCTTGCACAGGGTGCAGGCGGCAAGGTCTTTGGCAAGCGCGGCGGTCATCGGGAGAGTCCTAGAGCGAATTGCGCGGTACTTCCACGGTTGACTCGTTTCGACATTTCTATAAATATAGAAATATGAAAACGACAGCGATAGATTCGATCCCAGATCTGACCGAGGCCGCGACCTGTTTCGCCGCCCTCGGGTCCGAGCAGCGCCTTGCGGTGCTGCGCGTACTTGTGCGCGCGGGGCCTGAGGGGCTTTCCATCGGGGAACTTGGCGAACGCTCGGGCGTGGCCGGGTCGACCCTGACCCATCACATGAAGCTGCTTGCCGCCGCCGGGCTGGTTCAGCAGGTCAAGGAAGGCCGAAAGATCATCTGTATCGGCGCCGCCTATGAGCGGATGCAGGCGATTTCGAATTTCCTGTTGAAGGAATGTTGCGCGGATGCGCCGGACGGAGGGCACAATCATGGCTGATCTGACACAGAAAACACCGGGCCTGCCCGAGGTCTGGCAGCGGATCGACAAGGCTTGGCTTGCGGTCGTCGTCATTCCGCTGGTCGTCCTAGTCGTGGATGCGGCGAAGTTCTGGCCGGTGGTCAGCTTTGCGGCAAACGCGATTGCTCATACGGGCGTTTTCATCGTCGTTGCGATCACGGCGGTGGCCTATATCAAGGCGTCCGGTGCAGAGAGCCTGATCGCCAAGGCGTTCGAGGGAAACCAGGTACGCATGGTGGCGTTGGCGGCCCTGGTGGGCGGGCTTGCGCCGTTTTGTTCCTGCGAAGTCATCCCCTTTATCGCGGCCCTTCTGGCTGTTGGCGCGCCATTGGCGGCGGTCATGGCGCTTTGGCTGGCCTCACCCCTGATGGACCCGGCGATGTTCACGATTACCTGGGCCGAGCTTGGATTGGGGTTCGCCATTGCCAAGACCGTGGCGGCGGTCGCCTTGGGGATGGCGGGGGGCTATCTGACGATGATCTTTGCCAAAAGCCCGGTCTTTGCCGACCCCTTGCGCGAGAAACCCCATGTGGGCGGGTGCTGCGGTTCGAAACAGCCGTTTCAGGGCAAGCCCGTGTGGAAGTTCTGGACCGAGGCAGAGCGGCGCGAGAGTTTCCGCAGTACCTGGATCGACAATGCGCTGTTCCTGGTGAAGTGGCTGACCATTGCTTACCTGTTCGAGGCGCTGATGGTGGCCTATGACTCGACCGATTGGGTGGCAAGCGTTCTGGGCGGCGAGGGGATCGGCACGATTTTCCTGGCCACGCTGATCGGGATGCCAGCCTATCTGAACGGCTATGCCGCCGTTGGCCTCTTGGGCGGTTTGCTGGAGCAGGGGATGGCGCCCGGCGCGGCGATGGCCTTTGTGATCGCGGGCGGGGTGAGCTGTATTCCTGCCGCCATCGCTGTCTGGGCGCTGGTGAAGCCGCGCGTTTTCGGGGCCTATATCGTTTTCGGCATGGCAGGATCGCTGATTGCCGGGCTGATCTATTCCGCGATTGTTTGACGTACATTCTGTGCCGAGATCTGGCGGCGGGGTGGCATATCCCCGCCGTTTCTTGTCGAATCCGGCGGAAAATGCCGCCATGTCGCAGGAATGTGCCCATTTTCCGGGTGCAAGAGCGTTGGTTTTCCGGCCAAAACGCCTTAGAAGTTCCTTATACCCCCGAATGACCGGGAAAACCCGGCACCCACAGGCATGGTCGCAAAGTTGCTTGGATGATCGAGTTCCGAAATGTCAGCAAGTCCTTCTGGACCGGTGAAAGGCGCAAGGTGATCCTTGATAACGCCTCGTTCAAGGTTGAGTTGGGCAATTCCCTTGGCATCCTGGCCCCGAACGGCACCGGCAAGACCACCATCGTCAACATGATGGCCGGGCTGGAAAAGCCGGACGAGGGCGAGATCATCCGCAAGGCGCGGATTTCCTTTCCGCTTGGCTTCATGGGCGGTGTGGTGCCGCGACTTTCGGCCATGGAGAATTGCCGGTTCATCGCGCGAATCTATGACAAGGATCCGGATTACCTGGAGGCTTTTTGCCGCTGGGTCTGTGGGTTGGACGAATATTTCGACATGCCGGTCGGCACCTATAGTTCCGGCATGGCGGCACGGTTTTCCTTTGCGCTGTTGCTGGCGCTGGATTTCGACGTGTACCTGATCGACGAGGGCATGCCGACCACAACGGATGCCGAGTTCAACCGGAAAGCGGGCCACATCCTGTTCGAGCGCCTGAAGACCGCGACCGTTATCATCGTGTCGCACCAGGCGGCCACTTTGGAAAAATTCTGTCGGTCGGCGGCTGTTCTGCGCAATGGGCAGCTTCATATGTTCGACACTCTTGACGAGGCGAAAGCTCTTTATGACTACGAACCCCAAAGCGCCTAAGTTCCGCATTCGACGCAACTCTGCCAAGCCTTCGGGCGGGGGGGACGGAACGTCGTTGCAGCCGCCGACCGAGGACGGGTTCGGCGATGCGGCTTTCCCCGGTTCGGCCAAGGCGGAAAGCAATGCGAGCGCCGAAGAAGCCATCGCGGGTATCCGGGCCGAGGGGCTGACCGGTCGTCAGTTGCGTATGGCGCGGCGGCTGGCGCAGCGCCACGAGATGAACCCCAAGTCGGATTTCGACGCCGTGCGCCTGCTGCGCGAGCGCGGGATCGACCCCTTCGACCGGTCGAACATGATCGAGTTGGTCAAGAAGGACGAAGCGCCCAAGGCCGAGGCGCCGCAGACCCAGGCCGATGGAGGCGGTGGCAGCAAGCCGCCGCGCAAGGCCGGTCTGCCCCAGACGATCGAACAGCCCAAGAGAAACCTGCCGGGGGAGCATATCCCGCAACAGCCGGGCGGCCCGATGGGGATGCACGAGATCGAGCGGATCCAGCGCGACATCGCGCGCCGCCGCCGCCGCAAGCTGATCATGCTTGGCGCGCGACTGTCGGTGTTCGTTCTGATCCCGACATTGCTGTGTTTCTACTATTTCGCCTTCGTGGCGACGCCCAGCTATTCCACCAAGTCCGAGTTCATCGTGCAGCAGGCAGAAGTCGCCTCGTCGACCTCAGGTCTCTTGGGGGGTACACCGCTGGCGGCGAACCAGGATTCGATCCTGGTGCAGGATTTCCTGACATCGCGCGGAGCGATGCAGCGTTTGGACGAGGAATACGGCTTTCGCGAACATTTCAGCGACGAGTCCATCGACTCGCTTCAGAAAATCGCGCCGGATGCGTCGAACGAGACGCTATACAAGCATTACCAGAAGTCCGTGAAGGTCGGGTTCGACCCGACCGAGGGCGTGCTGCGGATGGAAGTGACGGCGATGACGCCGGACATGAGCCGTATCTTTTCCGAGGCCCTGATCGGATATGCCGAAGAGCGGGTCGACCGGATCACGGAACGCAAACGCGCCGACCAGATGCGGGGTGCGAACGAAAGTTTCAAGGAAGCCGAAAGCAACATGATTGCCGCGCAGGAAAAGGTGCTGACCCTGCAAGAGCAGATGGGCGTTCTGGACCCGGCGTCGGAGTCCTCGTCTTTGATGACCCAGATCACCAATTTCGAGACCCAGTTGACCGAGAAACGGCTGCAACTCAGCCAGCTTCAGGACAACCTGCAACCGAACGCCGCCCGCGTGGCCGGTGTTGAGGGCGATATCGAACGGCTGCAAGATCTGATCGGGCAACTTCGGGCGCAACTGACCAATGAGGGATCTTCCGACGGGTCGCTGGCATCGGTCACGGCCCGGCTTCGGATGGCCGAGGTCGACCTGGAAACGCGCACCATGATGATGCAGGAATCGCTGCAACAGCTTGAGGCCGCGCGGATCGAGGCCAGCCGCCAGGTGCGGTTCCTTTCGGTCGGCGTGACACCGGTTCCCCCGGACGAGCCGACCTATCCGCGCGTGTTCGAGAACACCTTGATTGCCTTCCTGATTTTCGGTGCGATCTACCTGTTGGTATCGGTCACGGCGGCCATTCTGCGCGAACAGGTTTCGTCCTAGATTTTTCGCGATTGAAGGGGTTGCACGACAGGCCCGGCTTGCGTACATAACGCCAGCCTGTTGGGGAGTGGCGCAATGGTAGCGCAACAGTTTTTGGTACTGCAGGTTGCAGGTTCGAGTCCTGCCTCCCCAGCCACGCGCTTCCCGCAATCGAGGCCATGCAAGGTGCTTCGGGTATAGTGCCGCAATAGCAAAGCTTTGCGCGTGGGCCATACTGCCGCAGACTGGATTCCAACCGGAAACACCAGGCCTGAACGGGCAAAGTCTGCGTTTGCCATTTTAGCCATACGCGGTTGAGATTCTGAGGGTCAGAGAGTCGCCATCAGCTTGCGCTGTTTTGTCCAGTCCGCGGGTAGCTTGTGGCGGAGATACCACTCCGACGTGAAGCCAACGGGCTGCTTGCCGTCGAGCACATCCCGAATGATGTCAGGAGAAGGTCCGCTTATCCGCATTGCGGCGAGTCATTAGATCAGGGATTTCTTTCCCGAAATCCACATCGACCTGACACAATCCTGTCCCATTCATCTGATTGTTTCCGCGAGGAAAACCCCGCGAATTTACCGCCGGGATCTCTTGTAACGGAACCGTGAGCGCCCCATATAGAATGTATACCACGGAATACAATCGAAAGGCCGGACCATGTTCGACCTCTATCTAACGGAACCTTTCGTTCCGTTCACAATCGCGCTCGCCCTGTTGTTCGGGCTGCTTGCACTGGAACTCGTGCTCGCCCTTATCGGCGGCACGCTTCTCGGGCTTGGCGCTGATGCAGACCTTGATGTCGATCTGGACATCGATGTGCCGGACATCGGCGAATTCGATATCGACTTTGGCGATGCCGATCCACATCTTTTCGACTTCGCAGAGCCTGAACTCGACGCCGAGATCGAAGTCGAAGCGCCTTCGACCGGGGACATCCCGCCCGGGCCTGCCTCGTGGCTGGGCATCGGCAAGGTGCCGACGCTGATCTGGATCGCAGCGGTTCTGCTGGGGTTCGGCGTGACCGGAGTTATCCTGCAGAACCTGACAACCCTTCTGCTGGGGACGACACTACCCGCCGCTCTGGCCGCTATTCCTGCTGCATTGAGCGGCATCTGGTTCGCAAAGCAGTTCGGCACGGTCTTCGCCCGAATGCTTCCCAAGACCGAAACCACCGCCCTTTCGAACCGAAATCTGGGCCGCCGCACGGGCGTGATCACGCAAGGCACCGCCAAGCGCGGCAAGCCGACCGAGGTCAAGGTCACCGACCGCTACGGCAACATCCACTACCTTCGGGGCGAGCCTCTGAAGGACAACGACGAAATACCGGCTGGCACCGAGGTGCTGGTCCTCCGCCACCGTCTCGAGCAGGGCTACCGCCTGGTGCCGCTCGGACCTGCAACCTGATTGACGAGAAGGGAGTTTCTTCATGGATTTTGTATCTCTTGCCATCATCGTGGGTGCCGTCATCGGCTTCCTCGTCTTCGTGGGGCTGGTTCTAGGTCGCCTTTATCGCCGCGCAACGCGTGAGGTCTCGCTGGTGAAAACTGGTGCGGGCGGCAAGCGCGTCATCATGGACGGCGGCACGATTGTCGTGCCTCTGCTGCACGAGATCAGCCCGGTCAACATGAAGACGCTACGCCTGGAAGTTCAACGTTCAGGCGAAGGCGCCCTGATCACCAAGGACCGGATGCGCGTGGACGTGGGTGTCGAATTCTATGTCTCTGTCAACGCGACCGAGGAAGGCATCAGCCGCGCCGCGCAAACGCTGGGTGATCGGACGTTTTTCGTCGATCAGTTGCGCGAGTTGATCGAAGGCAAGCTGGTTGATGGCCTGCGCGCCGTGGCTGCCCAGATGACGATGGACGAGTTGCACGAGAACCGCGCCGAGTTCGTGCAAGAGGTGCAGAACGCTGTTTCGGAAGATCTGCTGAAGAACGGTCTGGAACTGGAATCGGTCTCGCTGACCGCGCTCGACCAGACCCCGTTTGAGGCGCTGGACGAGAACAACGCCTTTAACGCAGTCGGTATGCGCAAACTGGCCGAAGTCATCGCGACGTCGAAGAAAGAGCGCGCCGAGATCGACGCAGACGCCGATGTCTCGGTCCGCCGGGCCGCGATGGAGGCAGAGCGCCTGAAGCTGAAGATCGAGCAGGACGAACAGCAGGCCGCCATCGCTCAGCGTCAGGAAATCGCAACGCTGGAAGCCGCGCAGCAGGCCGAGATCGCCCGCCGCCAGGAAGAAGCCGAGAAGGAAAAGGAGCAGGCCCGGATCAAGCGGGAAGAGGCCATCCGTTCATCAGATATCGCCCGTGAAAAGGCGATCCGCGAAGCAGAGATCAGCCGCGACCGCGAGATCGAAGTGGCCGACCAGGAGCGCCAGATCATCATCAACAAGAAGTCTGAAGAAGAAAGCCAGGCCCGCGCCTCCGCCGACACCGCCCGCGCCGAGGCGATCAAGGCTCAGGAAGCCATCGAGACGGCCCGGTCCGTCGCAACTGCCGAGCGAGAAAAGCAGATTGTGTTGATCGAGGCGCAGCGCGAGGCCGAGCGTGCCGCGACCCGCGTCACCATCGAGGCAACGGCGGAAAAGGACGCCGCCCAGGACCGCGCTGAAGCCTTGCGCGAAGAGGCGCGTGCCGATGCCGACGCATTGTCGATTAGGGCGGAGGCGAAGAAGACCGACCTTCTGGCAGAAGCCGAAGGCCGCCGCGCCATCGTCGAGGCGGAGAACGCTATCGCCGAGGAGATCGTTAACATGAAGGTCGCGTTGGCGCGGCTCGAAAAGCTGCCCGAGGTGGTGGCCCAGATGGTCAAACCGGCCGAAAAGATCGACACTATCCGCATCCATCAGGTCACCGGCCTGAACGGCATAGGCGGCAGCGCCGGTGGCTCGGGCGGCGAAAAGCCCCCGGTGAATCAAGCACTGGATTCAATCATGGGCATGGCGGTGCAACTGCCCGCGCTCAAGAAGATTGGCGAGGAGTTGGGTGTGTCCATGGATAATGGCGTCGCCGGTCTGGCCGAGGGCCTTTTGGACGCGTCTGAAACGGCAAATGCGCCTGCGCCAGCTGACAGCAGCGACGATGATGCCCCAGATGCGCCAAAGCCCGTTCCTGCAGAATAGATGAACTTGCGCCCGGCAAGTCCGGGCGCATCAAGCAAATCGGCGGGCGGGACTTCGAAGAGACTTCGGAGTGCCGCCCATGTTGTTCTCGAAAGCGGCTTCGCCAGCCTATGTGCTCCAGAGGGCCCGTGGCTCAACGCGGGAGCAATTGCCCAGTAATGAGTGTCAGCAACGACACAAGATGAGGACGAATAAGTAAGCGTCGCCAAAGGGCTTTTATTGCCGTTCCTGGTTGCCAGGTGCTCAATCAGCCTCCTGTATTGGTCAGGATTTGTGTGACGAGTTCACTTAAGCCGACAGAGAAAGCACCTTCCCAAATTTGGGCTCTGGAGCATCGGAGTTGGGGCACGCCCATAGAACGGGTGCCACAGGTGGGGCATCTCCCGTCGGGCCGTAGAGGTCGGTCAACACGACGATAATCGACGGGCGGAGCTCTTCGGCTTTCAGCAGCATGTCGCGGAAATCTGTTCCGCCCCCTCTTGCGAAGTCTACTTCGGTGATCTGTCCTTGCCAGTTGCCATGTTTCATCTTCGTGTGTGACAAAACCTGGGTGTCGAAGACGAGAACGTGAATCTCTGATCCGGTGCGCTTTCCAATCGCGACGATTTCTGCGGCAAATTTGTCCAGCACGACGTCACTGATCGAGCCCGAAACATCAATGCCGACCGCAACTCTGGGAATATGCCGTTCGGAATTTAGGCCCGGTTCGTAAGCGGGCTGTGAAAGTCCACGCGCTCTGGCGTCAGATTCCATTGCCAGCCAACGCCGTGTTGGCTTGCTGAAGCTTATACGTCGGTGCCGGGAAACCGCCTTTCGCACCACTGTACGCAGGATCACTTCCCAAGGCGTTGTGGACTTCGGCAGGTCGGCCAGCTTGTAGCCTAGCGCCCCAATGCCACGGCCCGCGGCTTGGGCAGCGGTCATGGCGCGTTCCGTGCGCTCCTGCCATTCCGTTTCCTCTTGCTCCTCTTCCGGGGTAAGTGGGGCAGTCGCTGCGGTATGGTCGATATCGTCCCGGAAACCTTTGGACGCGGCATAGGCATACACCGCGTTCAAAGCCGTTGCTTTCGCAGGGTCCTCGGCGTCTGAACCGGCGTCGCCATCGGATTGGCTGGCTTCGTTGCTTGCGTCGGAAGAACCGTCCTGCACGGCCTCGCCAATCGAACAAAGGGCGATTGCGGAAGGAGGGAGCGTTTTTGCGAAAGTGACGATCAAGGCGTAGAGAGTTTCGGCCGTCCATTTCGAAAGCGCGTCTTTGGCTGCAACTTTCTGATCGAATACGACTTCAAGAAGTTCGCAGAGGAAGACGCTTTCCCTTGGAACGCGGTAGCCGGATTGTTTGAGCGTCTCATTGATGATTGCATCGGTGACGATATTGAAAAGCCTGGGATGGTAACGGTGCCCAAATCGCTGCCGAAGGCGCTTTCCACGTTGGATATGACCGAAGGCAACGTGCATGATCTCGTGTGCGCAGACCGCGACCCGCTGAGCTTGCTTCCATTGCTCGAAAGACTTGCCGTAGAAAACTGTCTTGCCGTCCGTCCATGCAGGGGCGAAGGTTTCTTGACTGTCGCGGTGATGGCAAAACAGCGCCAAGGACGCAAAGCAGGGGTCTTTTTCTGCCAGAACACGCAGCGCCAAGGTTGCTCTCTGGGAATGCGTATTGGTGCCAGTCCGCGCCATCTTTTAAGTCAGAAAGTGATTTTCATGGGAGAATACTTCGCATTCATCATGCGACTTCCAAGCCAAGGTCTTGCCGTTTCGCGCTGTATTCCTTGTAGATCGGATTCTCCAGGATTTCGGCCCCGACGCCTTTTTCGAGCAGTTTGCTGAGAACGCTCTCGAATCCGTACGTTGCCAACTCGGCAAGTGGCAGAAGGGCGTAGTTTTCTTCCTTCCGACGCAGGCGCGCGAGGTCCAACGTATCGAGCAGAATTTCAAAGACGGCGTCCATATTGGTTCGGTCAGCAATTCCCACGAGGCCGAACACCATCGCCTGGAGGCCGTGCATTGTCGTCGGATACATCTCCAACCGCTCGCGACGCGGTCTCGCGACCATCTCGGTCACGGCGACGGTCGCCTCGACGTCGTCGGCGACGACGAAGAACTCGGCCGCGATATGCGCTCCGATCGTACCGGCGACCGCAACGCGACGCAGTTTTGGATCGGAAATTGACGTCATGATCGAAGACACCCGATCCCAGGATCGTGGGGTCGCTGCGATCATGTGATCTTGCTCCATGGACTGCACCGTCGTTTCAAAAAAGTCGGGCCGCACCTTGAGGAAAGCCGGCACCGCCGGATGCAGGCCTTTCTTGACGGCATAGTTGTCGATCCAGTCGTTGAGGTCAGGCTCGATATTCAGGTGAATCAGTCGATCTGAGATGGCCGTCCCCATTTCATAGGCGACGGCGCCATCCTCCACGCGATTTCCGGCAGCGACAATCATGACGTTGTCAGGAATGACATGCTGACCCACCCGCCGTTCTTGAAGCAGCCCGTAAACGGTTGGCTGAATGTGCTCAGGTGCAGCCGACAATTCATCCAGAAAGAGAACGGCGGGGCAGGCGTCTCTTGGAAGGTCTTCAGGTCGATACCATTTCGTAAGATTCTCATCGTGGTCGTAATAGGGCAGCCCGCGCAAGTCGGACGGGTCGATCGTCGTCAGGCGTACATCGTAAAGTTTGCCCCCGACAAAATCCGCGAGCCCTTCGGCGATCTGCGTTTTTCCGATGCCCGGCTTGCCGTGCATCATCCACGATGAGATCAACTCGCCGCGCGTTTGCGCCGTCCATCCTTCCTTGAGCATGGCAAGCGCCTGACCGGCGCTGATGTTCGTTGCGTTGACTGTCATATATTCTGGCTCTTTTCCGCGGGTAGGTGAAACACACCGGACGTTTGCGAGGGCGACGACGCGGCTGACTACTGATCGACGACACGGACGGAGTAGACGCGCTTATACCACTTGCACTTCGCTTTCTTCAGGGCCTTCACTGCTGCCTCAGACACGACGATTGTGCCGCTGTCGCGATAGTCCAGAGTCAAATCTTCGCAGATCCAGACGTCGGGGCCCTTTAGGGCATCCGCTCCGAAACGTGCGCGTTTGGAAAAGGTATCGAGGTTTTTAGGATCGGCATAGAACGTCATTCCGTCCTCTTTGAGCGGTCGTCTTTGGCTGCCTTTTGCCAACTCGTACAGGCCATCGTCGGGAAGTGGTCCGTCTTTTGCCTCGGTGATTTCCAAGGCCCAGTAATCATCTGTCTCGTCGATGTAGTGAAACTTCGAACTGCTCATGTTCAGGGTTTCAAGAACGGTTTTTGCCTTTTCAGACACGCATAGAACACCGTCCAATGTGATGAGATCCGCCGCTGGACGCTTTGGCAGCGACTTCCGCTGTCTGGAGAGAACCAACGGGTTGCTCAAGAGCCTCTCGTCCCACCGCGTTTTGTAATTGTAGCCATAGGGCAGTCCGTAGCTGCTATATGTATCGATCATCTTGGGGTTGACGATGAAGACCTCGCCGATTTTTTCCTCGTCTGTCATCTCTTCGAGTGTCTCAAGACGGGCAAACAAATCGCCAGCCGCTTTCAACTCGGCGAACTCTGCTTCGATTTCGGGAGGGAGGGCGATGGGATGATCTTCAGGCACCTTATCCAACAGGCGCATGGCTGTCAGACGCGCGTGCGCACTGCTTTCACTCAGGGCCTCTGAGAGTTTTTCCGCATGTTGCCGTGTCAGAGCATATGCCCGCTCGCCTCGCTTCAGCTTTTCCAGGCCATCGTGAATGCTGACAATCCCGGTGTTCCGACCGACGTTGAATCCGCGCCCTCTTCTGACGACAAAGGATCCTTTGGGCAGTTGATCGAGGTGTTTCTGAAACGCTTCCGTCTTTGCAACCTCGTCTTCAAATGGCCGCTGACGCTCATCAATCTTTTCACGCGCCGCTTCTAGCAATCTTTCCGAATGGCCTTGCAGAATTTTCGTACCGTCCACAAAGGCCGTTTCTTTCATGTCGAGCAGCGACAAGCTTTCGATAGCGTCCCGCAGGGTTTCGATATGCTCGGCACGTTTTTTTGCGGTCATGTCACCCCGGGCCGCAGCGACGTTGATGTGGATCTTGCCAATTCCGAGGATTGAGCGCGTGATCCGGAAATCGAGGGAATCCCCTTCTGAGGTAAGCGACATTTGGATCGTGATCTTGTCGTATTCGAAGTCAAAGATAACGTGTCGCCTTGATCTCACCGAGACACCGGACCGCGGGAGAAACTTGCTTTTGTTACTCACGATCAAAGCGGTCAGCTTTGCGAGTTTCTGCGCCTCTTCGCGCGTTTCCGCAGTGCGGACGACATCGTCCTTTGCGCCCCGCGGCTTTGAGACGTACATGACGCCCTTAACGGCTTTGGTTGGTTGCGGCTTCTTCGGCTCTTCAATGTCTTGGTTGGTCGTAAGGAACTGCCTGAAGCCTTCCATTGCGCGATGTAACTTGCCCATTTTTTTTTATCCGATGCCGCTATTTTCCTTAAAGAACTGCTTGTCGGGAGTTTGTGTCGAAAGGAAGGAAATACATCGGCTTTTTGGCTGAAGGGACGGCAGTTGTCTTCTGTTTGGAGGGTACGGAGGGAGAGGGTACCGGCGACCCGATTGCTCAAGACGGCCTCCCCAGCCAGACATGTCGGCGAATTCAGGCGGTTTGAAGTGTGCCGCGATTAGTGGCGCGCTTTCAAAGTCTTGCGGGCAGGTCGCTCTAACTTCGCAGCCTTTGAAAAAAATTCTAAGTGTCGTCAAACACGGGCTTAATGGGCGCATCCATGTCGAGGTTGCCTATTTCATATCCCCGTCTGAAATCCTGAATGTGCCTGGTCATCCAGCGTTCTGCTTCGTCGGCGTCACCGGAGATGATTGCTTTGCCGATTGCCTGATGTGCGCTCAACAGTCGGTGCCGTGCGGCCGGCACTGCCCTGTAAAGCTGAACGGTCGCCGAAAAGATGAGCGCGGTGACGGGGGCAAGCGCCATCGACAAGGCTTCGTTGTCCGCCAGTTCCGCGACAATCTCGTGAAACTCGATGTCGTTTCGGATAATGACGGCATTTTCAGCGAGATGCTCTTGGAGAGCGTAGATGTTTTCGCCCAGTCTTCCCTTGGCGTCAGCGTTGCTGTTTTCGGCAGCGCGACGGGCAGAGAATGGTTCCAACTGCATCTGGACGTCCCAAAGCTGTTTGAAGCTGACGGCACGCATTCCCAATGCGCGCGTGTTTGCGCGCGCCACGGAGGCGCTTTCCGGCACGACAACCTCCAGCCGCTTGCCGCCCACTCGCCTTAGAAGACCCGAGTTTTCGAGTGCGCGTATTCCCTCTCGCACGGTCGAACGATTGACGCCCAGTTGTTTGGACATTTCATGCTCGGTCGGCAGCAATTCACCGACTGGCAGGCGTCCGGCAAAGATTTCCGCCTCGATCAGGTCGGCGACTCTCTTGTAGCCGGGCGTCGTCTTTACTGAGGGCAGGGTTACTGCGTTCGTATGTTTCGCAGAAGAAGCCGTCATGATCTGCAACATCTAAACATTGGGCGTGAACGAGGTGAACTTATTGTTATTATTCGCAAATTTGTAGCGCTGGTGTGTGGTCTGTCAGGGTCAAACATTCCAGGGCGATCCGACTTGTGTTGCAAAGAGCGTTCCTGTTCAGTCGCGTATTGTTGACAGGTGCGTCCGATTGTCGGACAACGTGTGGACCAAAGTCAAGGGAGCGATAAGTGTCGGCACGACAGCGGGCAATTTTGGTCACCGGCGCCTCGAGCGGGCTTGGGGCGCATTTTTCGCGAACGCTCGCGGAGGCCGGGCACCATGTTGTCCTTGCCGCACGGAGGCTGGACAGGATCGAAGAGATTGCGGCACAGATCGCATCTTCCGGATGGTCGGCAGAAACGGTCGAGATGGACGTCACGGATACGGCATCCGTAAATGCTGCTTTCGATTTGATGTCGCGTCCGCTGGACGGCGTCGTGAACAACGCGGGCACAAGTCAATCGGCTGCTGCCATCGACCAGTCTGTCGCGGATTTCGAAGGCGTGATCGCCACGAACCTTACCGGTGTCTATACGGTCGCGCGTGCGGCTGCGCGTCAAATGCGGGATGCCGGAACCGGCGGTTCGATCGTCAACATTGGCTCGATCCTCGGGCTGCGCGTTGCCGGTCACGTGGCAGCTTATGCGGCATCGAAGGCGGCGGTGGTTCAACTGACCAAGGCGTTGGCGCTGGAATGGGCGCGTTTCGATATTCGCGTGAATGCGCTTTGCCCCGGCTACATCGAGACGCCGCTCAATGCCGATTTCTTCAAGACCGACGCGGGACGGGCGTTGATCCGACGCATACCGCAGCGCCGTCTGGGTCAGCTTTCCGATCTGGACGCGCCGCTTGGTTTGTTGCTTTCGGATGGTGCCCGCTACATGAGCGGTTCTGTCATCGCGGTGGATGGTGGCCACCTGGTTTCAACTCTCTAGGGCGTAGCATGGATTTCAGGATTTCACCCCGGATCGAAGATTTTCGCGACCGAATAGCGCGGTTCGTGGACGACGAGGTTTTGCCTTTGGAGCAGGACCGAGCGAATTACGACGGGCATGAAAACATCCGGGCCGATGTGCTGGAACATCTTCGCGACAAGGCGCGGGGGGCGGGGTTGTGGTGCCTTCAGTTGAAGGAAGAGACCGGCGGGCAGGGCCTGGGCAAGGTGGGCATCGCCGTTTGCTATGAAGAGATGAACCGTTCGATTTTCGGTCCCGTGGTTTTCAATGCAGCCGCGCCTGATGACGGCAACATGCAGATGTTGGAGAAGGTCGCAACCGACGCCCAGAAAGAGCGTTGGCTGCAACCTATCGTCAGGGGTGACGTCCGGTCGGCTTTCGTGATGACCGAACCGCAGCCCGGCTCGGGTTCTGATCCCGGTGGCATGATGTTGACCACTGCCAGGAAGGAAAATGATCGTTACATCATCCGCGGCCGCAAATGGTTTATCACGGGGGCGGCGGAGGCCGATCACTTCATCCTTGTCGCGCGCACCTCGGACGATCCGCGTAAGGGTTTGACGGCCTTCCTGCACAGCGCCGATGCGCCGGGTTTCCGGATCGAGCGAAGGATTGCGATCATGGGGCCGGAAGAGCACGGCGGCCATTGCGAAGTCGTCTACGAGGACATGGAGATTCCCGCCGAGAACCTGCTGATGAACGAAGGCGACGGGTTGAAGATGACGCAAATCCGTCTTGGGCCAGCGCGACTGACCCATTGTATGCGCTGGCTGGGTCTTGCCAAGCGGTGCGTCGAGATTGCCAGCGAATATGCGCAGAACCGCTTTGCATTCGGCGAACGATTGTCAGAGCGCGAAAGCGTGCAGATGATGCTTGGCGATCTGGCGATGCAGATCGAGGTCGGTCGTCTGCTGGTCATGAAAGCCGCCTGGGAACTTGATCGTGGCGGTTATGCCCGCAAAGAGGTCTCGATGGCGAAGGTTCATGTGGCCAATGTTCTGCACAAGGCCGCGGACACCGCCATTCAGATAAACGGCGCACGGGGCTATTCCAAGGATACGCCGCTGGAGTGGATTTATCGCTATGCCCGGCAGGCGCGGCTGGTCGATGGCGCGGACGAAGTTCACAAGATGGTGCTGCACCGCAATGTCGAAGCCGAGGGGCGGAACTTTTGGCACTGGGACGTGGACTGAGGAGGGGCGGACATGCCGGAGGAGGAACACCTGGGGCGGCGGGAGGCGAATTTCAAACCTCTCACACCACTGGATTTCCTTGAGCGTGCTGTTTCCTGCCATCCGCACCGAAGGGCTGTGATCTGGCATGAACGGGACTGGAGTTATGGCGAGCTAGGCGGCATCGTGCAGGATTTCGCCGCCTGGCTTGAAGGGCAGGGGATCGGCCCCGGCGATGTCGTTTCGGTGATGTGTACGAACCGGCCCGAAATGCTGGCGGCGCATTACGCGGTGCCGATGCTGGGTGCCACGCTTAACTCGATCAATACCCGGCTTGATGTCGAAACCGTCGAATATATCCTCGGTCACTCGGAAAGCAGTTTGCTGGTCTCCGATCCCGACTGTCTTGCGGTGGCGGACGAAGCTGCGGAAAAGGCGGGTGTGCCGGTCCATGCGCTGGCAGCGGATGGTATTGACGCGGCGGGGGGGCTGGCGTTTCTCGGTGCGGAACCCGCCTCGGCGCTTGATACGACGCTTCAGGTGAAAGACGAGTGGCAGCCTCTTGCGCTTAACTACACGTCGGGAACGACCAGCCAACCAAAAGGGGTCGTGCTGCATCATCGCGGTGCCTATCTCAATGCGCTGGGCAACGTCATGATGCTGGGGTTCAATCCACGCACCGTCTATCTTTGGACCCTGCCGATGTTTCACTGCAACGGCTGGTGCCACACCTGGGCGATCACGGCTGCGGGGGGGACGCATGTTTGCCTTGACCGCGTGGACCCGGCAGAGATTTTCCGCCTCATAGAAGCCGCAGGTGTCACCCATATGGCTTGTGCGCCTGTGGTTCTTTACATGCTGCTGAACGACGACGCACGCAGCCAGCGTGATCCATCGAAACCTGTGACTGTCGCAACGGGCGGGGCAGCACCCACAAGCGCACTGATCTCGCAGATGGACGAGATGGGGTTTGAGTTCATCCATCTTTATGGCCTGACCGAGTGCTATGGCCCGGCGTCGCTTCGCGAGTTGGAAGAATCCGAGGTGTCGCTTGAGACGAGCGAACGCGCGACGCTGTTGGCCCGTCAGGGTATCCGCCACGCCATGGCCAACCGTATTCGCGTCGTGAACGACAATATGGGCGACGTGCCGCGCGATGGTACGACCGTTGGTGAGATCGTGTTGGAGGGCAATACGCTCATGGCGGGATACCTGAAAGACCCTGAGACGACCGCCGAAGCCTTTCGTGACGGGGTGTTTCACACCGCGGATCTGGCGGTGATGCACCCGGAAGGAGAGATCGAGATCAAGGATCGTGCCAAGGACGTCATTATCTCGGGCGGTGAGAACATTTCGAGCCTCGAAGTCGAAAGCGTCTTGCATCTTCACCCGGAGGTTCTGCTGGCGGCGGTCGTTGCGAAGCCGGATGCCAAATGGGGCGAGGTCCCTTGCGCCTTTGTCGAGATCAGATCCGGGCAGTCCGTGAATGCCGAGGCGCTGCAGCTTTTCTGTCGGGACCATCTGGCGCATTTCAAGGTGCCGAGAGAATTCGTCTTTGGCGAGTTGCCCAAGACTGCGACGGGAAAGATCATGAAGTTCGAGTTGCGTCAGAGACTTCGCGATGCGGAGGGAGCGCGGTGAACACGCCCGGAACCGACTTCGCGTATGGGGCGCTGCATGACTTCATGAATGGCGAGTTCGGAGAGAGCAGGCATCTCGAAATCGAAAAGATCTCCGGCGGGCAGTCCAACCCGACCTACTTTGTCACGCATGGAGACCAGAGGTTAGTGCTGCGCAAGAAGCCCGCAGGGCCGATCTTGCCCGGTGCCCATTCGATCGAGCGCGAGTACAGGGTTATCTCGGCCTTGAACCCTACCGGTGTTCCGGTGCCGAGGCCGGTTCTCATCCACGAAGACCCTGAACTGCTGGGCACACCCTTTTACCTGATGGAGCGCGTCGACGGTCGCGTCTTTGAAGACTGTTCCCTGCCTGAGTTGCCGGTTGAAGAGCGACGCGACATCTGGATGGCACTGGCCGATGCGATGGCGCAAATGCACTCGGTTCGCCCCGAGGATGTCGGGTTGAGCGACTTTGGCAGGCCGGGCAATTATTTCGAACGTCAGATCCGCCGCTGGACAAAGCAGTGGCGACAGTCTGAAAGCGATCCGATCCCCGCGCTGGACAAATTGGCCGAGTGGCTGCCTTTGAACCTTCCCGAAGACGACGGAATGGTGCGCTTGGCACATGGTGATTTTCGCATGGGAAACATGCTGTTCCATCCAACCGAACCAAGGGTTGTGGCGATCCTCGATTGGGAATTGTCGACGCTTGGTCACCCGCTGGCGGACCTTGGTTTCTGCGTGATGCCCTGGCACAGCTTACCCGAAGAGTATGGCGGATTGCTGGGGCGCGACCTGGGCGCACTTGGTATACCCTCCGAGGGTGAGTTCGTGGACCGCTACCTGAAAAGCGCCCCCGAGAGCGGGCCGCTTCTTGGGTTCCACAAGGTTTTCGCGCTTTTCCGTTTCGCGGTGATATTCGTGGGGATCGCCGACCGGGCTAGGGCGGGCAGTGCGGTGGCGGATAATGCTGCCGATGTCGGCCCGCTTGCAAAACGGTTTGCTGAACGGGCGTTGGAAATCGTCGAGGGTCGCGCGCATGCTGTCTAAGTGTATCATTGTCGAGATTTGGATCGCCCAAGATACGCTGGACCTGAAGCGGGGCAAATCTTTGAAAGGATTGAGATGAGCAAGGAAGTGGTCATTGCATCTGGCGTTCGTACCGCCATCGGCACCTTTGGGGGATCTCTTGCCGGGGTTGCGCCCTGTGAACTTGCGGCGCGCGTAGCGGGCGAAGCCATCGCGCGGTCCGGAGTCCCTGCGAACGACATCGGTCAGACGGTGTTCGGCAACGTGATCCATACCGCACCCGAAGACATGTACCTGTCGCGGGTTGCGGCGATCCGCGCCGGCGTGCCCGAGGCATCTCCGGCCTTGGCCTTGAACCGGTTGTGCGGATCGGGGTTGCAAGCAGTCGTCACGGCGGCGGAAGCGATCCTTCTTGGAAATGCCGGGATCGCGCTTGCGGGTGGTGCGGAAAACATGAGCCGGGCGGGCCATCTCTTGAAGCAGGCGCGGTTTGGACAGAAGATGGGCGACGCCAGCGCGACGGACATGATGATCGGTGCGCTGACCGATCCGTTCGGCAATGGCCATATGGGCGTCACGGCGGAAAACATTGCCAAGAAACATGGGATCGACAGGGATACGCAGGACCGCTTTGCGGTAGAATCGCATCAGCGGGCCGCGACGGCCATCGCCGAAGGGCGGTTCCGGGAACAGATTGTGCCGATCAGTGTGAAAAGGGGGCGAGCCGAAGTTGAGTTCGACACCGATGAACACGTGCGGGTGAGCGCGACGATGGATGATATGGCCAAGCTCAGACCGGCCTTCGATCGAGAAGGTTCGGTCACGGCGGGCAACGCATCGGGCATCAATGACGGCGCGGCGGCGATCGTTCTGATGGAGAAGGAAAGTGCCACAGAGCGCGGGATCGTCCCGATGGGGCGGATCGTTTCCTATGGGTTGGGCGGTGTGGCACCGGAAGTGATGGGGCTGGGCCCAATCCCCGCAGTACGACAGGCGTTGGAACGTTCCGGCCTCAGCGTTGCCGACATGGATGTCATCGAGTCCAACGAGGCATTCGCGGTGCAGGCCTGTGCGGTGGCCAATGAACTGGGTTTCCCGGAGCAGAAGACCAACCCGAACGGCGGTGCAATCGCGCTTGGTCACCCGATTGGTGCTTCCGGGGCAATCTTGTTCGTGAAACTGATCTATGAGCTCAAACGGATCGGCGGGCGGTTCGGCCTGGTCACCATGTGCATTGGTGGCGGTCAGGGGATCGCGGTGATTGTTGAAAACACCCAGGCGGAATAGCGAACTCTTTTGTCGCTTCAGGCGGAAGAACGATCGGTGCTAAGCGCTTCTAACCGTTCCCAGGCGTATGGACCTAGCCCCTGATTTTCTGTGTCCGCCAGGTTGGCGCGAAAGGACACTTCGGGGAAGGTCAGGGTGGCAATTCCATCGGTGATGCCAGCCGAAAGCACCGCCTGACCGGCGCAACCGGCGAGTTCCCTGAGTAACGCGGCGATTGGCCAGGGGCTGTCTGTACCGAATAGGCCACGGGGGCCATAAAGGCCGCTTGGTGTCCAGACCGTTACCCCGGCACCCGCCAGTTGGACGGCAAGGCCCAGGGCATAGGCCGCACCGAAGGCGGCGCGATGCCTTGGATCGTTGTCGGTCATGCAGACGCGCCCGTTGTTCGCATTCGGTATCGTGCTTTGACCGTAGGGGTTCTGTCGCATGGCGATGGTGCAAGGTCCGATGCGGTAATCCGTTTCACCGCAGATCGCGCGGGCGGACCGGGTGATATGCGGTATCGCCTCAAGGGTCTCCATAACCGAGACATCGTCGGCGGCGTGGACGATGGGGCAAAGCCCGTGACTGACGAAGTCGAGCATTTCAACCGGGGGGCGTTTGCGATTGAGTTCCGGGAAGAAGCTGACCATCCCTCCACCGCGGGTCTGATCGGGGAATGCCTTGGCGCTTGCCGCGTGGATGTCTTTCAGAGGAGGGCAGTCCGGCCAGTCCGAACCCGGCGGTGTCGATTGGCGATCAACCGAGGGGCAGACCAGCACACTTTCGGGCGTGAACCCGGCATCGCGTATCTGTTGGGCAAAGGTGTTCAGTTCCTGCTGTGGCGCAGACTCGAAAGGGCAGACAAGTTCCAGATCATAGATGATTTCGGGCAATACTTTTTGGAGATTGGCGAAGGCTACGATCTTGTCGGCGGTCGCCCCCAGTGAAGCATCCAAATGGCAGAGCAGTCTTTGCGGGCCGACGACAGCCAGGTCGTCAGGGTTGGCGGCCAGTCGCGTTGCTTCGTCGGCTGTCAAGACAAGAGCCATTTCGGGGAAGGTGGATTCGGTCGCAAGGGCGGGTTCGCGAACAGTCGGCCCGGTGCGTGTCTCTTTCCACGACAGCGATACTTCTTGCGAGAACGGTACGCCGCTGCCCAGTTGGTAGGGCCAGGACAGGGCCAGCGGGCGATTGTAGGTCTTGAACGATGCATCGCCCCACTGCCGTTGGTCTTCCATCTCAAAAGTGTCGCCCTGAAATGCGCAAGTTACGGCAAGGCCATCTGCGTCATGGGTCAAGGCGGTGATGTCCATAAAAGGCTGCCAGGGGTCGATCCGGTCCGGGAAAGCTGATTCTTCGACGCTGCCGTCAGAATGGTGGACGGTCGCGCTGCGACCTGCCACGGAAGCGGGGTGCAGCACCGTGAACCCGGCCCGGTTGGTTTCGAAGTCGCCATCGGCAGCCCCCGTCGCGGCAACCTTGATTCCGTCAGTACCTGCCGAGATGTGAAAATTGACCAGGAGCTTTGACTTTCCATTGTGGTATGTCGCTCGAAACGAGACGGCGAAATTTTCGCCATGATCGCGGGAAATTTCGACTAGCTCCGGCTCCAGCGTGCCCCAGTCACGGTCGCGCACCAGAAAGGCGATTGAGCGGACCAACTCTTTTTCGCCAAGGCGGATGTGGCGCAGCGTTGCCCCTGAAGCGTGAACGACAGCGCGCCGACAACAACGCGCGTCGCGGCTGTATCGGGCAGATCTGTCCCAAAGAGTTCCTGTGCGCGGTTCATATCTCGCTCATCTCTACGCTGCGGCTTTCGGCGGCAGAAATATACGCGGCCTCGACCAAAGCCAGCGTTTGCAGGTTGTCGCGCCCGCTGGTTTCCGGCTCATGTCCCGAGGCAAGGCAATCCACGAAGTGTTGTTGGATGATCTGCACGCTTTCCTGGATGTTATGCCATGGTCGCGAAGCCCAGGGCAGGACGGGCGGGCTGACGTCCCGGACCTCTGACCCGCCATCGCGTTGGAGGCTCAACTTGTACCCCGCATCAAGTCGCAGGGTGCCCGCATCGCCGTCGATCTCCAAAAGGCTTTCGGGAAAGGTTTCCGGATGACGTCGCGTGGCGTAGGAGCAATCGACAACCGAGGTCACGCCGCAGTCATGCTGAAGAAGCATGGAGGCCACGTCCTCTCCCTTGATGCGTGGGTTGATGCGTCGGGTGGTTGCGGTCATCCGTTCCACGTCGCCAAAAAGTGCGCGCGATATGTCAAGTATATGGATCCCCAGATCCTCGATGATGAAACGCTCGCCTTCCGCGAGATAGGGTTGGCCCGCATAGACGTCGTAACCCGACCGAAAGGAAACGCGACCAAAGAACGGCGTGCCGATGGCGCCTTCGCGCAAAAGGTCGATGGCGCTGCGAACTGCGGATTGCCAGCGGAAATTTTCGTGGACCATGAGGACCTTGCCGGTCGCCTTTACGGCGGCAACCATGGCGCGCGCATCTTCCATGTTGCTGGCGAAGGGTTTCTGGCAGATGACGTTCACATTGTGCTGTGCGGCCATCTCGACCAAGGCGCGGTGAGAGCCGACGGTTGTTGCAATGTCCACCGTGTCGAACCCGCCAGCGGCAAACATTTCGGCGGCATCGACGAAAGTTCGGTCGACGCCAAATTCCGTTGCAGCCATTTTCAGCCGATCAGGGTCGCGGTCGCAAAGTGCCACGACTTCCACGCCTTCGATTCCACGCCAGGCGTGCAACTGGTTCATCGCAAAGAATCCGCAGCCGATCAGGGCAACTTTCATCACTTCATTCCTCCCCTATGACCGCACCTTGCGGAACGTCGTCCGTTGCGTGTTCTGTCAGGGCTGACATCGGTCATTTGCTTTTTCTTAGCGGCATTCTCACGCCACATGTGGCCAGAAATCAACCGACGCATTCGCTCGGGCGCGAAGCGAGACAGGGCATCAGGTGGAGCCCGACGGAGGACAATGACGCTCGATATCTGTCAAATGGGCCGCGCCCCATAATTAGGAATCATCTCTTTGCTTCCCGTGCCTTGTGTGATCGGCGACCGTATTTCCCGTTGATGCTTGAGGCGGGTTATCCGATTGCGATTTCAACATGATAGACCGTCACTTCACGGCACGACGCATGGGGCTTGACGGAATGAATTTGATATAATCATATAGTATTACTTTTTGCAGATGCGCTCAAAACGACGTGTCGTAAAAAACAATGGGAGGAATACCGTGATTACCACCAAAACCTTGTTCGCAGGGGCTGCTACGGCGTGCCTGATGTCCAGCGCGACGTTTGCGCAGGACTATACGATCGGCTTCAGCCAGGTCGGGTCAGAGGGCGACTGGCGCCCGGCGTTTTCTCGCAACATGCAGGAAGAGGCCGCGAAATTCGGCGTCGATCTGAAATTTGCCAACGCCCAGGGCAAGCAGGAAGAACAGCTTCGCGCCGTGCGCGCCTTTGTTGCGCAGGGCGTCGATGCGATCATCATCGCGCCGGTTGTCGTGACCGGCTGGGAAGACGTGCTGGAAGAAGCCAAGGACGCCGAGATTCCGGTTTTCCTTGTCGATCGTGACGTGGATGTCGAAGACAAGTCGCTTTACGTGACCCGCATTTCTGCCGACTTCAACCTTGAAGGAAAGCTGGCCGGATCCTGGCTGGCGACCGAGTCGCTTGGCAACTGCAAGGTTGTCGAAATGCAGGGCACGACCGGCTCGGCCCCCGCGATTGAACGCAAGGGCGGTTTCGAAGCGGTGATCGACCAGTTCCCGGCAATGGAAATCGTCGCGACGCAGTCCGGCGATTTTACCACCGAAGGCGGCAAGCGCGTCATGGAAGCCTTCATCAAGTCGACCAACAATCTTGATGGTATCTGTGCGGCCTTCGCACATAACGACAACATGCAGCTTGGTGCGATCCAGGCGATGAAAGAGGCAGGACTGACGCCGGGCAAGGACGTGCTTATGGTGTCGGTCGATTACGTGCCTGCCATTGTCGATGCGATGAATGCCGGTGACGCCAACGCATCGGTCGAGCTTCGTTCGGCTGTGGCAGAATTCATCTATCCGGTCGTGACGGCCTACATCGACAATCCGTCCGATCTGGACAAGTGGATCGTGATCCCGTCGGACCTGCACGTCGCCGAATAGGGCGTAGGTCTCAAAACCAAGACGGTTTTGGCAAACTCAGTCGCTCTGCCCTTTGGGCAGGGCGCAAGGTCATGCATATTGCGGTCACCCCGCATCAGACAGAAAGCTGAAGTGCGCGTCGTGTCGACAGGTTTGGCAAAGGTAGAAATTCGCGGTCTGCGGAAGGCGTATCCGGGTGTGCTGGCCCTGGATGACGTCGATCTTGATCTGTTCCCCGGCGAGGTACATGCGCTTTTGGGAGAAAACGGTGCTGGCAAGTCGACACTGATCAAGGTGTTGACCGGGGCCCTTCCCCGTGACGGCGGAGACATCACGCTTGATGGCAAGTCCGTTTCTTTCGCCGTGACAGGTGATGCGCAGGCTGCCGGTATCTCTACTGTCTATCAGGAGGTGAACCTGATCCCCGCAATGTCGGTGATGCAGAACCTGACCCTTGAAAAGACCTATGGACGTTTTGGCGTATTAAATTGGCGCAAGGCGCGCGAAGAGGCGTTTAACAAGCTCCAGCGGCTCAACCTGGAACTGGATCTTGATCGGGCTGTCGGGAGTTATTCGGTCGCCATTCAACAGATGGTCGCCATAGCACGGGCCCTGGATGAAGACACGAGCGTGCTGGTGCTTGACGAGCCGACGGCCTCGCTCGATTCCGATGAAACCGCGGCGCTGTTTGCGGTGGTTCGCAGTCTGAAGGCGAAAGGGATCGCCGTCGTCTTCATCACCCACTTCCTTGACCAGGTGTACGAGATTTCGGACCGCATCACCGTTTTGCGAAACGGCCGCAAGGTCGGCACAGGTCTGATCGGCGATGTCCCACGACAGGACCTGATCGCGATGATGATCGGACGGGAGTTGAGCGAAGTCGAAGCCTCGTTCCACCGCCGGCAGCAGGGAGCGGACGGTGAAGTCGTTCTTGAAGCCAACGGCATCGGGTGCAAACGGGTTCTGGCCCCTTTCGACCTCACGTTGCGTGCTGGCGAGGTTGTGGGCCTTTCCGGCCTTCTCGGTTCCGGTCGGACCGAGCTCGTAAAGCTGATCTTCGGGGCCATTGCCCCGGATAGCGGTGCGATCAAGGTGGACGCTGGCAGCGCCGGTACGTCGCCTCGGCATTCACTGCACGCCGGTATTGCGCTTTGTCCCGAAGATCGAAAGTCCGAAGGGCTGGTCGGCGAATTGTCGATCCGCGAGAACATCATTCTTTCGATGCAATCCAAGCGCGGGTGGTTGCGTCAGATCAGCGGTGCCGAGCAGGCGCGGGTTGCGGATGAGATGATCAAGGCGCTGTCGATTGCAACGCCCGACGCGGAAAAGCCGGTGCGGCAGTTGTCGGGGGGGAATCAGCAAAAGGTTGTCCTGGCCCGTGCACTGGCCTCGTCGCCGCGTATCCTGTTGCTGGATGAACCGACACGCGGGATCGACGTGGGTGCCCATGCCGAGATTCTGACCCTGATCCGTAAGTTGTGCCAAGACGGGCTTGCTCTCCTGGTGGCATCGTCCGAGATCGACGAGGTCGTCTCTTCCTCCGACAGGGTTGCCGTGATGCGCGACCGCAGAAAGATCGGCGAATTGGCGGGGGACGACATCACCCGTGATAGGATCGTTGGAATGATTGTTGGTGACGATGGCTGAACGAACGAATGAGACAGCCTTGCGTCGGTTTCTTGGCGGGCGCGCAGTCTGGCCGCTGGTGGCGCTGGCTTTGATCCTTGTCGTCGACGGTTTCATTTCGCCCGGGTTCTATGACATCCGTATCGTCGAGGGACGCCTTTTTGGAAACCTGATCGACATTCTGTACCGAGCGGTGCCCACGGCGCTGGTGGCGCTTGGCATGGCCCTGGTTATCGGGACCAAGGGCATCGACCTGTCTGTCGGATCCATCGCGGCGATTGTGGGCGCGGTGATCGCCTGGCGCATACAGGCGGGTGATGCGCATGTGCTGGTGCTATTCTACGCCCTGGGTGCCGGTGTCCTGTGCGGGATCTGGAACGGGACATTGGTCGCGATCCTTGGCATTCAGCCGATCATCGCCACCCTGATCCTGATGGTTTCCGGTCGTGGCATCGGGATGTTGATCAATTCGATCTACGGCGGCACCGATCCCAGTTTCCAAAGCGCTTTCCTGCAAGGCATGTCGACGGGGTCAATCGCCTATATCCCGACGCGGCTTTTCGTATTCGGGTTCATCTTTTTCGTGCTCTGGTTTCTTGTGCGACGTACCGCGCTTGGGTTGTTCATTGAATCCACCGGAGGGAATGCCTCGGCATCGAACCTTGCCGGGGTCAATGCGCGACTGATCACGTTCACCGCCTATGTAATCTGCGGGTTGATGGCTGGATGGGCTGGCGTGATCCTGACGGCGGATACGCATACATCCGATCCTGTCTCGGTCGCGCTTTATATCGAACTTGACGCCATTCTGGCGGTGGTCATCGGCGGAGGATCTTTGGCCGGGGGGCGCATCTACCTGGGCATGACCGTGATTGGTGCGCTGGTCATCCAGGCGCTGACCACCTCTATCCTGATCTCGGGCCTTCCGCCTGAATACAATCTGATTATCAAGGCGCTTGTCGTGTTGCTGGTGCTTGTCTTGCAGTCCGAAAACGCGCGTCGCGGCGTCATGACGCGACTAAAGAGGAGCGCATGATGTCAGCCATCCTGAACAGGAAATACCTGCCCTTCTTTGCGACCGTCTTCGTGTTCGTCGCGATTTTTCTGATCGGCGGCAGCATGTACAAGAATTTCCTTTCGAGCAGGGTGCTGGGCAATATCCTGGCCGATAATTCGTTCATCATCATCGCGGCCATCGGGGCGACATTCGTGATCCTGTCTGGCGGGATCGACCTGTCGATCGGATCCATGATCGGATTTGTCGGTGTCTGCATGGCCGTACTGGACAGCATGGGTTTCGATCCCGTGACGACCAGCCTTCTGATGCTTGTCTTCGGTTTTGCATTCGGTTCCTTTCAGGGCTGGGTCATAGATGCGCTGGACATACAGCCATTTATCATCACCCTGGCGGGGCTCTTCCTGTTGCGGGGAATGTGTTTCATGGTGACCATCAACTCGGTCCCGATCACCCACGAGTGGGCGGATTTCTACTCGGACATCCGTATTGATCTGCCCGGCAAGGGGCGGCTGCGATCCTCCGCCATGGTGATGCTGATCAGCCTGGCCGTTGCGATTTTTATTGCGCATTTCACCCGTTTCGGCGCCAACGTTTATGCCATTGGCGGCGACAAGGAATCCGCGCGTTTGATGGGGGTGAATATCCGCAAGACCACGGTGCTGATCTACGCCACCGCTGGTTTCTACTCCGCACTTGCAGGGGTGGTCTATGCTCTCTACACGAAATCGGGTTATCCGCTTGCAGGTTCCACGCTGGAACTTTCCGCCATCGCGGCAGTGGTGTTGGGGGGCACACTTCTGACAGGCGGCGTTGGCACGGTCGCGGGCACTTTGTTCGGGGGCATGATCCTTGGATTGATCTCGACACTGATCATCTTTAACGGGTCACTGAACTCGGCATGGATCCTGATCAGCAGCGGCATTCTGCTTTTCGTTTTCATCGTGATGCACAGGTTCCTTGTTGGAACATTCGGGATAAAGGGTTGATGGGTGAATGAAGAAATCCGCTACGATACATCGGGGTCGGCGTGCAAATGAAGGTGCCACGGTCTTCTTTGGTAGCGAGTCTTCGCGCACGAACCTTGTGAATTCACTTGGGCGGGAAATCGTGGCCGGGGTTTTCCCGGAGAATGCGGTCTTGCCAGCCGAGTCCGAGATGCTTGACCGTTTCGGCATCTCGCGCACGGCCCTTCGCGAAGCCTATTCCAAGCTGACGGCCAAGGGATTGGTTCAGGCGCGGCCTCGGGTCGGTACATCCGTGCGGCCACGAGCGAGTTGGAACATGCTGGACCACGACGTGCTTGCCTGGCACCTTCAGACGGTCCCGGCTGCCGAGATCGCAACCGATCTCTATGCCTTGCGTCAAATGATCGAGCCTGCGGCGGCGGGTCTTGCGGCCACGGCCAGGTCCGAGGCCGATGTCGCGGCCATCTATGCCGCGCTAGAAGAAATGAAGGCAAACGCCAAAGAGGAAGCGGCCTTGGTCGAGGCGGATTTCGGGTTCCATGTCGCAATTCTGACGGCCACGAAGAACCCCTTCATCAATGCGTTTTCCTCCCTCATCCGGGCGGCGATGCTTTCGGTATTCGAGATGTCCTGGCGCGGTGCGGAGTTGATCAAGGATCACCGTATCAGGCAGCATGAAATGGTTGCCGATGCGATCCGTGATGGGGACCCCGAAGCGGCGTGCCAGTTGATGGAAAATCTGCTGAGCGAGTCGATCGAAGACGCGCGGGCGGTGACGGAGTGACGCATCACGGAACAGATGGTCAGACCGCGGTGCCCGCTGCGTGGAGCAGTGCTTCGATATGCGCCGGGCCGGTCGGACGGATGCCGAGCGGATTCAACGCCTTGATCGAGTAGTAGCCCCGCGTGATGTGGTCCATGTTGACCGTTTCGTGGACGCCCGGCAGGTCGAGGATGCGTTCGATGTAGCGCGAAAGCCGGGGATAAGACAGGATCTGGCGGCGGTTGGTCTTGAACACACCATGATAGGCGGCGTCGAACCTGATGAGCGTGACGAAAAGGCGTATATCGGTCTCCGTCATCTGGTCGCCGAACAGGAAATCGCCGCTCAACCGGTCTTCAAGTTCGTCGAGCATCGCAAAGACGCCATTGACCGCCTCGTCATAGGCTTCCTGTGACGACGCAAAGCCCGCCTTGTAAACACCGTTGTTAAGCAGGTCGTAGATGCGCGGATTGAGCGCGTCGATCTCGGCGGCGAGGTGCTTGGGATAAAGGCGCAGGTCAGAGGGCAACAGCGCCTCGAAGGCTGTGTCGAACATGCGCAGGATATCGGCGCTTTCGTTGTTCACCATGACGTCGCGTTTCATGTCCCAAAGCACCGGCACCGTCGCCCGACCTGTGAAGGTCGGATCGGCGCGGGTGTAAAGCTCGTGCATGTAGCGCGCATCGAACAACGGGTCTTCGTCCGCACCGGGGTAACCGCCGAACTGCCAGCCCTGGTCGCCGAGCGTCGGGTTGACCACGGTGATCGGGATCAACCGGTCGAGGCCTTTCAGCTTGCGTGCCATCAACGTGCGCGAGGCCCAGGGGCAGATATAGGCGACGTAGAGCCTGTAGCGCCCCGCTTCGGCTGCAAAGCCACCTTCGCCGGTTGGTCCCGCGCTACCGTCGGGGGTGATCCAGTTGCGAAACGACGAGACCTGTCGGACGAACCGCCCTTTCTTGTCCGCTTTCTGAACCGGTTGCCAGTTTTCCTGCCATTTGCCATCCAC
This sequence comes from Paracoccaceae bacterium, assembly GCA_965228905.1. GTDB lineage: Bacteria > Pseudomonadota > Alphaproteobacteria > Rhodobacterales > Rhodobacteraceae > CALKXV01. The sequence continues at coordinate 792,986 of CBDDII010000002.1, forward strand.
GAGCAATTTCTGACTCCTCAGGCTGCGTGGAAAACGTAGGACCGCATGGAAATCGACCCGAGGTCGATCGCATCGGTCATGAAGGTCAGGTCATCGCGTTCATCCGATGCTCCGGCCACGGTCAGCGCAGGCATGTAGTGATCGACGCTTGGATGCGCCATTGTCAAAAGGCTTCCCAATTTTTTGCGGTCTGCGAGAGGTGCGAAATCGCGGTCGGTCATGCGGTCGGCGAAAAGCGTGTCGAATTCGATTGCGAAGTCTTGTGGCTTGGCGTCCCTTTCCCAATCCACCGCGCGCAGGTTGTGAACCACGTTGCCCGAGCCAAGGATCAGCACTCCGCGATCCCTTAGGTCCGAAAGGGCGCGTCCGATCTCGAGCTGGTGGTCAAGATCGCGACCCATGTCGATGGAAACCTGGAACACCGGGACATCCGCTTCGGGGTAGAGATATTTAAGGACCGTCCACGCCCCGTGGTCCAGCCCCCAGGTGTCGTCCTCTTCGGCATGGTGACTTGCCAGAAGTGTGGCGACGGCGCGGGCAAGTTCGGGGTCGCCCTTGGCGGGGTAGGTCTGTTCATAGAGTTCTTGTGGGAAGCCGTAGAAATCGTGGATCGTGCGGGGCATGGCCGAGACGTCGACCAGCGTTGTGCCACGGGTCATCCAGTGGGCCGACACGACAAGGATCGCCTTTGGACGTGGCAGGCTTTTGCCAAGTTCGGTCCAGGCGCGGCCGAAGGCCGTGTCTTCGATCGCGTTCATCGGGCTGCCGTGACCAAGGAAGACCAGGGGCATCCGGTCGGATGGTGTCAGCCTGTCACGCAGGTTCTGCAGGTCGGTCGCGATACTCATGTCATTTTCCTCCGATCTCGGTGGTGAGGGAGGCCGCCTTGGTGCAAGGCGGCCACCTGTGTCAGGCGAATTTGCCGAGTGCGCCGTTCAGCGCGGGGATGCGCACAGCGTAGGCGCCGGCGCCCAACAACACGACAGAGGCTTGCACGATGGCCCAGAAAAGCGGGTATTCCCAGCCGCCACCTTCGGCAGAAAAGCTCCAGCCGTTGCCCCAGTGGACCCAGGTCGCTCCCAGAAGGACGGGGATCAAGGCAAGCGAGACCAGCCGCGTTGCGACACCCAGGATCAGGGCCAGTCCGCCGCCGACTTCGGCAAGGATCGTGAGATAGGCCAGGATGGCGGGCAATCCGAGGCTTTCGAAAAATCCGACGGTGCCGGGGATGGTGAAGACGAAGACCTTCATTAGTCCGTGGGCGACAAAAAGCGCCCCGGTGCTGACGCGAAGTGCGAAGGCGGCGAGATCGGCATTGGTTTGAGTGGTCATGTCAGGTTTTCCTTTCGTGCCGCATTCCCGCGGCTGTTCGTTTGACTGCCGCCAACTTAGGGCTTGCGTTCACTCCATGAAATGGAGACTTTGTTGAATTACTTTCCTTGATTTGTTCTTAATAGGATGTGCAATGGACATCACCGACGAACTCAGGGCCTTCGTGGCGACGGCACAGACCGGTTCTTTCACAGCTGCCGCCAATCAGTTGGGCGTTTCGAACCGGCTGACATCAAAGTACGTGGCCGAGCTTGAGGCGCGTCTCGGTGTGCGGCTGTTTCAGCGCACAACGCGCCGGGTGGGTCTGACGCCTGCGGGAGAAGACTTGTTGGCGCGTGCGCCAGCGCTACTCGATGACCTGGATGAATTGTTGTCAGGGGTTGCCGAAGGGTCGCGCGGGCTGTCGGGGGTGATCCGCATCTCGGCACCGCTGACTTTTGGCGAGATCTATGTTGGCGCAATGCTTGGCCGTTTTGCCACGGCGCATCCGGACCTCGTGATCGACTTGCGCTTGACCGACCACTATGCCGATCTGGCAAGCGAGGGTATCGACCTTGCATTCCGGATTGGCCGGTCGGACATGCTATCGCTGAAAACCCGCAAACTTGGCGAGTTTCATTCCGTTGTCGTGGCCAGCCCCGATTACATCGCGAAACATGGCGCGCCCGGGACGCCGGAGGATCTGCAAAAGCATTCCTGTATCCTTGACACGAACCGTCGCACGCCGACGCGCTGGATGCTGCGAAAGGGGAAAGACGAAATCGTTGCCAATGTCGATGGTCGTTTCAGGGTCAACTCGGCGCGCGCTTCGGTCGAATTGGCGATCGCGGGGCTGGGCATTGCATATACCCCGAAGTTCGCTCTTTGCGACGCGCTGGAAAGTGGTGCACTTGTTCAGGTGATCGAGGGCTATCGTGGTGAGACAGGGCCGGTCAGTGCCGTATACCTTGAGGGGCGTGCGCTTCCCCGAAAGGTCAGGGCGTTGATAGACTTTGCTTTGGTGGACATACGAACAGTGGATATTCTCTGAAAAGCAGGCGGAACCTGTCACCTGTACTGGCGATGAGCACCAGCGCCAGGGACAGGTTCACAAGGGGATCGGACGCGACAGGCATTGCAGACACGATGCCCATTGGCGTCACCGGCTGAGGCACGGGCGGAGAGACTGCAAAAGAACGGTCACTCTGCACCGGCACCTGAAAGATTCAGATTACCTTTTCGAAAAGTTCCTTCAGGGCGTCAGCGGTCAGGGGCACCGGGTTGCCGCCACAGGACGGGTCTCGCAGGGCGGCGGCAGTCAGGGCGTCGATGTCCGGGTTTTCGACGCCAAGGCCTGAGAGTCGTTCGGGAATGCCGAAGCTTTGGTTGAACTGGTCGACGAAGGCCCGGAAGCCTTCGAAACCACCGTCGATCCCGAGGTAGGGCGCGGCGCGGTCAAAGCGTTCGGTGATGGCCGGGGCGTTGAAGTCGAGAACTGCGGGCATACAGACCGCGTTGGTGGTTCCGTGATGGGTGTGGTGCACCGCGCCAATCGGATGGGACAGGGCGTGGATGGCGCCAAGGCCCTTCTGGAAGGCGACAGCGCCCATGGCGGCGGCACTCATCATGTTGCCGCGGGCTTCGATGTCGGTGCCGTCAGCGTAGGCGCGGGGCAGATTCTCGATCACCAAACGCATACCTTCCAGGGCGATCCCCTGGCTCATCGGGTGATAGTGCGGGCTGGAATAGGCTTCGACGCAATGGGCAAAGGCATCTAGGCCCGTGCCAGCCGTAATGAATTTGGGCATACCCACGGTCAATTCGGGATCGGCGAGGACGATGGAAGGGAGCATCTTGGGATGAAAGATGATCTTTTTCTCGCCCAGTTCCGTATGGGTCAGCACCCCCGCGCGGCCGACTTCGGAACCGGTCCCGGCGGTTGTGGGAACCGCGATGATCGGATGGATACCGTCCGGGTCCGCGCGGGTCCACCAGTCGCCGATGTCTTCGAAATCCCAGACCGGGCGCGTTTGGCCTGCCATGAAGGCGATGCATTTGCCAAGGTCGAGTGCTGAGCCGCCGCCGAAAGCGATCACACCGTCGAACCCGCCTTCGCGGTAAAGCGTCAGACCGTCGGCAAGGTTCTCGCCGGTCGGATTGGCATCGACGCGCGCAAAGATTGCACGCCCCATGCCTTCGGCATCCAGGATGTCGAGGGTTCGCTTGGTGATGTCCATTTCGGCCAGCCCACGGTCGGTGACCAGAAGCGGGCGTGTGATACCGGCGGCCATGCAGGCGCCGCCGATTTCGGCGATGCGCCCTGCGCCGAAGCGGATTGCATTGGGATAGGACCAATTGGCGGTGGTGGTCATGTCAGGTTTTCCGGAGATGATAGGATTTCGGTCGCGTGAGCGCGTTGTAGGCAAGTTTCGACAGCCCCTGTCCGCGCCCGGTGTCCTTGCAGCCGGTCCAGCAGAGCGCGGGGTCGAGATAATCGCAGCGGTTCATAAAGACGGTGCCGGTTTCGATGCGGGCGCCAAGCGCCTCGGCGGCCTCGGCGTCACTGGTCCAGATCGAAGCGGTCAGGCCAAAGCGGCTGTCGTTCATCAGGCGAATCGCTTCGTCGTCGTCCTTGACCGGCATGATGCCGACGACAGGGCCGAAGGTTTCATCGCGCATGACGCGCATGTCGTGGGTGACATTGGTCAGCACCTGGGGTGTGACGTAGGTGTTTGCACCGTCGTCGGCGTCCATGGTTTTGACATGGGCGGTCGCGCCATCGGCCAAGGCTTCGGAGACCTGCGCGCGAACCTCGCGGGCGAAACGGATGTTGGCCATGGGGCCAAGGGTGGTTTCGGGATCCAGTGGGTTGCCAAGGACCTGCGCCTCGGCCCAGGCGGTGGCCTTGGCGACGAACTCGTCAAACAGCGGTTCGGCGACATAGATGCGTTCCACACCGCAACAGCATTGCCCGGAATTGAAGATCGCGCCGTCCATCAGTGTATCGACGGCGGCATCCAGATCGGCATCGGCGCGGACATAGCCCGGATCCTTGCCGCCGAGTTCGGTGGAGACCGGGATGAAGGTGCCCGCTGCCGCGCGTTCCATTGCCTGTCCGCCACCGACCGATCCGGTGAAGTTCACGAAATCGACATGGCGTCCCGCAATGAGGGAAGAGGTCGTGTCGTGATCGATCACGACATTCTGAAAGACGTCCTTCGGCACACCCGCCTCGTGAAAAGCCTCGGCCAGCCGTTCGCCGACCTGTAGCGTTTGCGTGGCATGTTTCAGGATGACCGCGTTGCCTGCGATCAGGGCCGGGGCAACCGTGTTGATCGCGGTCATGTAGGGGTAGTTCCAGGGCGCGACGACAAGGACCACGCCATGCGCCTCGCGCTTGATGAGGCGGCGGAAGGCGTCGCTGTCCTCGATCACATCCGGGGCAAGGCACTTCGGCGCGACCTCGGCCATGTAGCGAAGCCGTTCGTCGAAGCCACCGTATTCGCCGCCATAACGGATCGGGCGGCCCATCTGGTGGGCAAGCTCCTGTGCCATCCGATCAGTCGTCTGACCGACGATCTCGCCCGCCTTCAGGACCAGCGCGATCCGGTCTTCCAGCGGGCGCGCAGCCCAGTCGGCCTGCGCTTTCCGGGCGGCAAGGGTCGCGTTGATGGCCCCTTCGCGGGGCAGGATGTCTCGGGTCAGATAGACCGATCCGTCGATGGGGGAGATAAGGTTGAGCGTTGTCATGATGTCTTTTCGATCGTTTGGCCGAACACCAACATCAGCGCCTCGTAGACGACTACGAATTCGCGTTGTCCATAGTCGGTATCGGACGGAGGTTGGTGGTGGGTTTCCGGCAGTGCCGACAGGTTCTTCTTCAGTTCGGAATGCAGCGCATCGACGTCGTCCACGTCGATGTAGTAGCCCTGTTGACGCTCCGGCGATGTCATATCGCCCTTGGCACGGATCAACCGGATCGCTGCATCGTCGCGCTTCAGATAGGCATATCCGAAATCTGTGTTCACGACATGGGTTTCGAACTCCAGCACGTCACGAAAGAAAGCCACCGCGTCGATCATGTCGGTCACCGGCGCAAGCGGAGTAATGTCATGCAGTCGTGCCATTACGCCCTTTCGAAGCCGCGTTTCACTTCATAGTCGGTTACGGCGGCGTCAAAATCTTCCTGTTCGACCTCGGCGCAGCGGGTGTAGTGGTCGATGACTTCATCGCCCATGGTGGCGCGCAACATTCTGGAACGGCGGAGTTTCTCGGTCGCGCTGCGCAGCGTGTGAGGGATGTCGGCAACGCGTTTCATGCCGTAGACGTCGCCTTTGACCGGGGCGGCGAGTTCCAGTCCTTCCTCGATCCCCTGAAGCCCGGCGGCAAGCTGTGCGGCGCAGGCGAGGTACGGGTTGATGTCAGAACCGGGGATGCGGCATTCGATGCGCACGCCCTTGGTGCCCTCGCCAACAAGGCGGTAACCAGCGGTGCGGTTGTCGATGCTCCAGGCGATCTTGGTCGGGGCGAAGGTGCCGGGCAGGAATCGTTTGTAGCTGTTGATATAGGGCGCGAGGAAAAACGCCTGTTCGGCGGAGTATTTCAGCAGACCGGCGACGTAGGATCGCATGGTGTCGGACATGGCATGGTCGCCCTTCGCGCTGTAAAACGCGTTGGTCTTGCCCTTGAAAAGCGACTGGTGGATGTGGGCGGCACTGCCTACCTTGTCGGCTTGCCACTTGGCCATGAAGCTGGCGGCGTGGCCGTTCATCTGGGCGATTTCTTTCACCGCCTGTTTGGCGATCAGGTGGTGATCGCAGGCCAGAAGCGCGTCGGCGTAGCGGATGTTCAACTCTTCCTGACCGGTTTCGGCTTCGCCCTTGGAGTTTTCGACCGGGACGCCTGCGGCGACAAGGTGATTGCGGATTGGGCGCATCACGTGCTCTTCGCGAGTGGTCTGAAGGATGTTGTAATCCTCGTTATAGCCGCTGATGGGGGCGAGGTCGCGGAATCCTCCGCGCCGGATGTCGTCGAAGGAATGTTCGAAGAGGAAGAACTCCAACTCGGTCGCCATCATCGGCGTGAAGCCCATGTCCTTGGCGCGTTGGATTTGTGTTTTCAGCATCTGGCGGGGACTGTGAGGCACGGGCTTGTGCGTGTCGTGGTCGATCAGGTCGCAAAGGACCAGTGCCGTTCCTTCCAGCCATGGCACGGGACGCAACGTGGAAAGGTCGGCTTTCATGACGTAGTCGCCATAGCCCTTTTCCCAACTGGTCGCAGCGTAGCCATCGGGCGTGGCCATTTCGAGGTCGGTCGCCAGAAGGTAGTTGCAGCAGTGGGTTTCCTCGTGCGCGCTTTCAAGGAAGTTCGAAACGTGGAAGCGTTTGCCGAACAGCCGGCCCTGCATGTCGATGCCGCATACAAGAACCGTGTCGATCTCGCCCGATTTGGCGACCTTTTTCAGGGCATCCATCGTAAGCATGTGCGTCCTCATTTCGAAAGTCGTCGTGGTGTAGGGTGCGCCCGGGATGGCCCGGGCGCAACTGGGATCAGGTATAGCGGTAGGGTCGGCCTGCCGCTTCCATGTCGGAATTGTACTTCTTGAAGATCTCGACAACCTTGGCCTTGGTTTCGCTTTCGGCTGCGATTTCGTCCCAGAAGACCTTGGCGGCGGCTTCTACCGTCGCCCATTCCTCGTCCGGGATCGTGGTCAGTTCCATCTTGGTTCCGTTGACGCGAAGGTCGGCTTCACCACCCCAGTACCAGTACTGGCGGTAGTAGTGCGATTGCTCGCAGCAGACTGTGAAGAGCGTCTTCAGGTCTTCCGGCAGTTCTTCCCAACGTTCGTTGTTGGCAAAGAAGTGGCCGATCCAGGCGCCCGAGATGTTGTTGGTGAGGAAATAGTTCGTCACGTCGGCCCAACCCACGGTGTAATCCTCGGTGATGCCGGACCATGCAATGCCGTCAAGCTCGCCCGTCTGGACGGCGACTTCGATGTCTTCCCAGGGTAGGGTGACCGGCACGACGCCGAACTGGCTGAGGAAGCGACCGGCAGTCGGGAAGGTGAAGACGCGCTTGCCCTGAAGATCGGCAAGCGAGTTGATCGGGTCTTTCGTGGCAAAGTGGCAGGGATCCCATGCGCCTGCGCTGATGTGCTTGACGCCGACCTTGGCGTATTCCTCGTCCCAGATTTCCTTCAGGCCATAGCGGTTGAACAGAACGGGTACGTCGAGCGAATAGCGCGAACCGAAGGGGAAGTAGCCGCCGAAAACGGTGACCTCGGTCGGTGAGGCCATCGAGTCGTCGTCTGACTGCACGGCGTCGATGGTGCCGCGCTGAAGCGCCTGGAACAATTCGCCCGTGGGCACGATCTGGTCGGCGTAGAAGGTTTCGATCTGCATCCGGTCGCCTGCGATCGTGTTGAACATCGCGATGGCGGGGTCAAGGACGTGTTCGGCCAGTGCGGGGCCGGCATAGGTTTGCAGCCGCCAGGTGATGGTCGATTGTGCGATGGCTGGTGCAGCCAGCGGTGCCGCAGCTGCACCCGCGGCGGCGGTGGTCAGGAACTTGCGTCTTGTGGTCATTTCATATTCCTCTCTGTTGAGTGCTCGGGGTTTGTGGAAGCGCCCGTTGATCGGGTCTTATCTCATTGAATTCCGTAGACGTAGTGGGGCAGCCAAAGGGCCAGTTCCGGGAAGGTCATTATGATGGCCAGTGCCAGCACCATGACCAGCACGAAGGGCAGGATCGAGGCATAGATGTCGCGAAGGCTGATTTCCGGCGGTGCCATGGCGCGCATCAGGAAGAGGTTATAGCCGAACGGCGGCGTCATATAGGCGATCTGGGTCGTGATCGTGTACAGCACGCCGTACCAGATCAGGTCGAAACCCAGTGCGGCGACCAGCGGGACATAAAGCGGCGCGACGATCACCAGCATTGCAGTGTCGTCAAGAAAGGTTCCCATCAGGATGAAGCTGAGTTGCATCAGGATCAGAATCATCCAGGGCGATAGGCCGAGTTTTTCGGTAAACAGGCTTTCGATGGCCTTGACCGCGCCAAGGCCGTCGAAGACCGACCCGAAGGCAAGAGCGGCAAGGATGATCCACATGAACATGCAGGTGATGCCGAGGGTCTTCCGGATTGAGTTTTCAAAGACCTGCCGTGTCATCCGGCCTTTTAGGACAGCGGCGGCAAAGGCAGCGAGTGCGCCGATGGCCGAGCTTTCGACAAGGGATGTCCAGCCGTTCACAAAGGGCACCATCATCACGAAGAAAATGCCCAAGGGAAGCAGACCCGCCGTCAGCAATCGAAGCTTTTCGCCGCGTGGCATGTCGCGCTCTTCCTTCGGCAGGATGGGGCCAAGGGCAGGGTTCAAGCGGCAGCGGATCACGATGTAGAGGATGAACATCCCCGCCATCATCAGCCCCGGCACGACGCCAGCCAGCCAAAGCTGGCCGACCGGTTGGCGAGCGATCATGGCGTAAAGGACAAGGACAACGGAAGGAGGCACCAGGATTCCAAGCGATGATCCCGCCTGTATCACCCCCGTCACCATGCGTTTGTCATAGGCGCGTTTCAAAAGCTCGGGCAGGGCGATGGTGGCCCCGATGGCCATGCCCGCGACCGATAGCCCGTTCATCGCGGAGATCAGCACCATCAACAGGATCGTACCAACGGCGAGCCCGCCGTGCAGGCCCCCCATCCAGACATGGAACATCTTGTACAGATCGTCTGCGATCCGGCTTTCCGACAAGACGTAGCCCATGAAGATGAACATCGGCAGGGTCAGCAGCGGATACCACTTCATCAGCTTCATGGCGGCGGCAAAGCCGAGGTCATAGCCGCCCCGGTCTCCCCAAAGGAAGAAGGCGGCGATAACGGCAACGAAACCGATGGCTCCGAACACGCGCTGCCCGGTCAGAAGCATCAGCATCATGGATGCGAACATCAGGGTGGCGATGACTTCGTAGGACATCAGGCCAGATCCTCGACGTCGATGTCCTTCGGCCCCATGTCGTGGCCGCAAACGCGCAGGATGTCCTTGAAAAGCTCGGAAATCGCCTGAATCAGCATGAGGAAAATACCGGCAACCATGATCGACTTGATCGGCCAGAGATAGGGGCGCCATGCGGTCGGACTACGCTCGCCGCCGTATTGGAAGGAATACATCAGACTGTCCCAGCCGCCCCAGAGAAGGAAGACGAGGTAGGTGATGAGAAACAGCACCGTCAGGACGTCGATCTGCGCCTTCTTTCGGTCGGACCATTCGCCATAGATCAGGTCCATCCGCACGTTCGAGCCCATCTGGATCGCGTAAGGCCCGCCAAGGATGTAATAGGCGACCATCGCGAACTGGGCCATTTCGAGGGTCCAGAGCGAGGGCAGGAAGATGGTTTTCGAGATCGAGGACCAGAGCAGGATGCCCATCATCACGAAAATGCCGTACATGACGACCCGCCCGATCCAGCGGTTCAGGGGGTCGACGATGCGGACGTATCGCGTCATGAGGCCGGTCATGTGACCTGCTCCAGCGCTGGAACCAGCAAGGCAAGCAGTTCATCGGCCATGGCTTCGATTGCGGCATCATCCGACAGAAGATCGTTCCGGACCTCAATCATCACATTGGGGATGCCGCGAGAGGTTGCGTGCCGTTTCAACAGATGAGTTACGCCGTCGGCGGCTGAATAAGGCTTGTTCAGTTCCGTGCCGGGTTGTTCGGCATGTTCGAGCATCGCCATGGCAAGCCGGGCATCTGCGTCGTGCAGGAGGCCGATCCTTGTCGGGCGATCCGTGCCTTTCCATGTCGGCGTGAAGCTGTGAACTGTGATCAGGGTCGGGGCTGCCGCCCTGTCAAGCATCTCGCCCAGTTTTGCATGGAACGGACGATAGCAGGAATCGATCCGGGATTGCCGTTCTGTCGGTGAGAGGTCGCGGTTGCCGGGAACTTCAATAACCTCAACCATTCCGGGCATGGCGTCGGCGGCCTCGGGCGGGCGGTTGAGGTCGATCACCAGACGAGACGTACCTCCGGTCAGGAGCGGGGCGTTCAGCCGTTCCGCGACGGTCTTCGCAAGCACCGCCGCGCCGATGTCCCAAGCCGCGTGACTGAGACGGTGTTCCGGTGCAAGGCCGAGGTCAGAGAGCGATTCCGGAATCCAGGATGATGCGTGTTCGCATACGACGATGGCCGGACCCGGCCGTTCGGCCCCGGTCACCTCAAAGGGTCTGAGGCCGTCCGTCAGAGAGGTTTTGGTGTCAGGTTCAACGGTGTTCACGGCAACAATTGCTACGTCGCACGCTGTGACTGTCAAGGGAAATGTGTAGACGACGCTACAAAGTGCGAGTATCTTGTAGAGATCGCTTCAGGATTGCGCCGAACCTCTTGAAACACGCATTCGTCAAAGACCGTATCGAGGATCTGAGGTCCGACCTCACCCTTGCCGAACGTCAGGTTACTAGCGTTCTGATGCGTGATTATCCCGTTGCGGGGCTGCAGTCGGTGACGCGGCTGGCCGAGGCCGCAGAGGTTTCGACGCCGACCGTCATTCGTCTGGCCAGAAAATTGGGGTTCGAGGGCTTTTCCGACATGCAGAACGCCCTGCGCGAAGAAGCGGCGGCGCAGATCAAACGCCCGATGCTGAAGGGCGATGGATGGTCGGCGGCACGGCGCGGCTCTCCGGCGTTTCGCGAGTTCGCCGAAGCTGTGTTCGACAACCTCAACCACACGATCGAGCGGCTGGAGCCGAAGACTTTCGACGCCATCGCAAAGCTCTTGTCGTCTCCGAAGAAGCGACTTTATTTTTCCGGCGGAAGGATCACGCGCTCGAACGCGGATTATTTCTTCAACCACCTGCAGATCATCCGGCCGGGCGTCACGCTTCTTAGTCATTCGCCGAACGTCTGGCCGCAGTTCCTGCTGGATATGGACAAGAACGCCGTACTCATCGTCTTTGACATTCGCCGGTACGAGCGTGATCTGGAGCGTCTTGTGACGCTGGCAAAAGAGCGCGGGGCGACCATCGTTCTGTTCACGGATCAATGGGGTTCGCCGGTGTCGCGGCAGGCGGATCATGTGGTGAACGCCATGGTCGAGGTGCCGTCGAACTGGGATTCGACGATTGCGATCAACCTGGTGATCGAGGCGCTGGTCGCCGAGGTCCAGCGCCGCAGGTGGGAAACGGCGAAGGACCGGGTCGAGGCGTTGGAAGATATGTTCAAGGCCACGCGGATTTTCCGCAAGGATATGTAGAGCAGGTGGTTTCGGGTGTTGATCACGTGAAGGGATGTGCCGGCAGAAGAGTTCTTGCGATGAGCGGACGAGGCCTTGATTGATGGTGAATAAACAGTCAACGGTGCCGAAGTCGTCGGGAAGAGGAGCGGGTGAGCGCGAAAGTCCCCCGTGATCTTTGAAGAGGTTCAACAGAGTTTCGTCAGGTCGAAGGACCGGGCATTCGAAAGGTTTGAAATGCGTCGTATCACTGAACCGGAACGTCAGATTGACGTTATTCTCGAAACCGATGTTGTCGTGGTTGGCTCCGGCCCCGGCGGGTTGGCGGCGGCCCTTGCCGCCGCGCGCGCGGGAGTCGACGTTGCTTTGGTGGAACGGTTCGGCTGCATGGGTGGCAACATCACCGTTGTCGGTGTCGAGGGGTTCGCCTGGTATCGTCACGAGGAAACGATCGAGGCGGGCGGGATCGCACGGGAGTTCGAGGACCGTGCAAAGGAGATGGGTGCCGCCGTGCCGGAAAGCCAGTCGCTGAGCTACGAGTTGGACAGCGAGGGGTTCAAGATCGTCGCCGACCGTCTTGTCGAGGAAGCGGGCGTTCACCCGATGATGCACCGCCAATTCGTGGCCCCGATCATGGATGGTGATGCAATCATCGGCGTTATCACCGAATCCAAAGCAGGGCGCGAGGCGATCCTGGGGAAAGTCGTGATCGACGCCACCGGTGACGCTGACGTTGCGCATCGGGCCGGTGCGCCGACGCGCCGCACACCGCGCGAAAAGATGATGGCCGCCTCGGTCATGTTCCATCTTGCCGGGGTCGACAAACGGGCTTTCATGGAGGGTGTTCGCAACGATCCGCAGACCTACAAGGATTGGGGTGGCGGCGGCGAATGGCAGATCGAGACTTCGGGCAAGGAAGACGCGATGTTTTCGCCCTTCATCAAAAAGCCCTTCGAGCAGGCGATCAAGGAAGGGGTTATTCCCGCGGACCTGACCACGGTTGCCGGAACCTGGGGGGCGATGCACGACACGGGCGAGTTGACCTATATGAACCTGATCCACCTCGACGAGATCGACGGGACCGACCCCGACTCGCTGACCCGGGGAGAGATCGAGGGGCGGCGGCAGGTTGGTCACGCCATCGAGGCGCTTCGCCGTTACATGCCCGGATGCGAAAAGGCGCGGCTGCGGAATTTCGGCATGACCATCGGTATCCGCGATACGCGCAAGATTGATGCACTTTATGACATGACCGAAGCGGACGTGCGCGAACAAGGTCGGTTCGAGGATTCCATCGGGATTTACCCGGAGTTCATCGACGGTTACGGCATCCTGATCCTGCCGACCACCGGGCGTTACATGCAGCTTCCATTCCGGTCGCTTTTGCCGAAGAAGGTCAAGAACCTGGTCATTGCTGGACGTTCCAGTGGCGGCGACCGGATCGCCCATGCGGCAACGCGCAACATGTCCTGTTGTGCGGTGATGGGGCAGGGCGCAGGGGTGGCGGCGGCGCTGGCCGTGAAGTCGAACCGGGATGTGGCGAATGCGGATATTAATGCCGTGCAGGCAGAATTGGGCCGGCAGGGCGTGCGGTATACGTGACCGGCTACCAGCCGAAGCGGTCGCGGATGCGATAGACAAGGACCGAGGGTGCCAGGAACCAGGGCGAACCGGTGTAGAAAGGCCGGGTGGGGAAGGGGATCTCTTCGAAGGCGGTTGTTGCCTCGTCCAGCCCGGCCGCCTTTCGGCCCAACTTCATGCCAAGGTAGCCCGCCATCCCGGTGCCCGAGCCGCAGTATCCCATTGCAAAGTACAACCCGCGATCCTCGCCCGCGTGCATCAATGTGTCAAAGCTGTAGCCCACGGTGCCGCACCATGACCGGCTGATCCGGGTCCGGTGCAACTCGGGAAATATCCGCCGCAGATCGGCCAGAAGGCGTGGCCCGGTCTTGTCGGGATCACTTTCCGACAGAGAGACCCGGCCGCCAAAGAGGATGCGCGTGCGGTCGGGCGAGGGGCGATAGTAGGTCACGATTCGGCGCGTGTCCGACAGCACGCGGTCGGTCGGCATAAGCTGGTCCATCAAGTCACGCGGCAGTGTCTCGGTCGCGATCATGTAGGACCCAATTGGAATGACGCGCCGTTGGTGCCAGGGTTGCAAAGGGCCGCTGTAGCCGTTCGTGGCGAGGACGACCTTGCTGGCACGCAGGGCACCCTTTTCAGTCGCAATTCTAAAGCCCGGCTCTTTGCGATCCAACTCCGTCGCCCGTGCATTGCCGACGATTGCGATACCTGCGTCGCGACAAAGCCTTAGCAAACCGGCGTGGTATTTCGCGGGTTCGATGCTGGCGTGGTATGGAAAGACCGCGCCGCCGAGATAGGCATCGGTGCCAAGCTCGCCCGACATCTCGTCTTGCGCGACCATGTAAGCGCCACTGTCAAAGGCGGGATTCGGCGCCGCGATGGCGTTTTCAAGATGTTTCAGCGCTCGGGGATGGTGGGCCCCGTGAAACCGCCCGACGGTGCGGAATTCGGCGTCGATCCCTTCGCCTGCAATGAAATCCCGCGTGAAGTCATAAGACGCCTGACCCTCTTTCAGGATCCGGGTGGCAAGGTCGTTGCCGTATCGCGCGGCAAGTTTGGCGAAGGATGGCTTGATGCTGGTCGACATCTGCCCGCCATTGCGCGTGCTGCACCCAAAGCCGGGTGTTTCTGCCTCGATCACGACAGTGGATAAACCCGCGCGGGCCGTGACAAGTGCCGCATGTAGACCGGTGTAGCCCGCGCCGATGACGGCGACATCTGCTTCGGAAGGGAGCGTTGTGTCGGGATCGTCCTCAGGCGGGGTGCCGTCCCACCAATAGGGTCGGGCGATATAATCGTCGGCAAAGTCGGCCCCGCGTGCCATGTCGATCAGTCAGAGGCCGGGGGACGTTGGACCACGACCGAGATCAGCGCCAACAACCCCGAGCCGATCATCAGGAAGAAGGACACTGCATTCAGAACCGGGGTCGATCCGACCTTGGCCATCCGGTCGTACATGGTGATGGTCAGCGGGCTTTCCGATCCGACGAGGAATAGCGTGGTGTTGAAATTCTCGAACGAAACAAGGAAGGCCACGATCCAGGCCGCGATCATAGCAGGCTTCAGGAAAGGCAGTGTAACGGTGTAGAGAACCCGCGCACGTGTCGCGCCGAGATTCAGCGCGGCCTCTTCCAGCGACATATCGAATTTCCGCAACCGAGCCGTGATGACAAGCGAGGTGATCGTCACGATGAATGAAAACTGGCCAAGGACCACCAGAAGAAGGCCGGGACGCAGGAAGGAAAGTTCGACCTCATAGCTGTCCCAGATCGAATTGGCGACGTTGCTGGCGAAAACAAGGATCGAGATGCCGAGGATGACTCCGGGAATGACCAGCGGCACGATCATGACGATATAAAGCGCGTTTTTGAACGGGAATTCGCGACGCACGAAAAGGAAAGCGTTTGTCGTTCCGACAAAGACCGACAATGTGGAAACGAGGAGAGCGATCACGAAAGAATAGTAAAGTCCACTGAGCAGTCGCCGGTCATGGAACATGCCAAGTTTTGGCTCGGTGTCGTTGAAGAACCAGTCCAGCGTGAACCCCTGCCAGGGCAGGGCTGGAAAGAGCGAGTCATTGAAGGCGAAGATCCCGGCGGCGAAAAGAGGAGCCGCAAGGAAAACGAAGAATGCCAGCACATAGAGCCTGTAGCCCCACATCAACGTTCGGTTTTTCGTTGATCCAGCCATCAGGTTTTCGCCACGGTGTTGGCCAGCGACTGACCCGAGAGCCGAAGCCCGATCCAGACGACGACGGAAGTGAAGAGCAGGAGGAGTACACCGAAGGCGGCACCCCCTTCCCAATTGAAGCGGGATATGAACTGGTTGTAGATCTGTTCGGTGAACCAGCTTGAGTTCTTGCCGCCAAGCAGGATCGGGGTCAGGTAGCTTCCCGCCGTCATCATGAAGACGACGATGCAACCGGCCACGATCCCCGGCATTGCGTAGGGGACGATGATGCGCCTCAGCACCGTTAAACCGTTGCCGCCAAGATTGTACCCCGCTTCGACCATGTCGTCGCCCATGCCGTCGAGGGTGGAAACGAGTGGTACGATCATGAAAAGGATCACGGTGTAGACCAGCCCGACGATCACCGCGACGTCGTTGTAAAGGAACTCGATGCCTTCCGACGTCAGGCCCGACCAGATCAGCACGCTTGAGATAACGCCGCTTTCGCGTAGGAGGAGAATCCAGCCGAAAGCGCGGATCAGGTCGCTGACCCAAAGCGGGATCAGGCACATCAGGAACAGCGCCCCGCGCGACCGCCGTCCGGCAATCTTTGCGATGTAGTAGGCGATCGGAAATCCGATGACGAGCGCGAGGAAGGTCACCAGAAGCGACATGCTGCCGGTGCGCAGAAGGGTGTTCCAGTAGATCGGCTCATAAGCGAATTCGGCATAGTTGCCGAGGCCGAACTCATAAACGCGCGGGGCCACCTTTTCGCGAAGCGACAGGTAGAGGATGCCGATGTGGGGCAGGACGATCAGCAAAAGGATCCAGAGCGCGAAGGGTGCGAACAGAAGGATCAGCGAAAGGCGTTTCGCGTCGCGGGTCATGCCGCAAAGACCATGGTTTGCGCGCTTTCCCAGTTCAACAATACCCGGTCGCCGTTGCGCAGATCCGCCCCTCCGCCGGTCAGGACGACATCCGCCTCGATCAGGTCACCTTTCGGTCCGCGGACCAGCACCCGACTGTTTGCGCCATTGAACAGCACGCTGTCGATTGTGCCTTCGTAGGAATTCGCGCCACTCGCACCTGCACCCTCGGCGCGGGTCGCCGTGATGAACTCGGGCCTGATGAAAACCTCGACCTTGATGCCTTCTTCGATGCTCGTCTTTCCGCAAGGCGTGCCCTGAACCGTCAGTCCCACGTCAGTTTCGACCTTCACGCCCGTACCATCGGAGATCACGGCCCGACCACTCCAACGGTTTGAATCGCCGACGAACCCGGCGACGAAAGCCGTTTCGGGAGCGTGGTAAAGCTCTTCCGGGCGACCGATCTGTTCGAAACGGCCCGCGTTCATGACGGCGACATAGTCCGACATGACCAGCGCCTCGGACTGGTCGTGGGTGATATAGACGAAGGTTGTGTCGAACTGGTGCTGCAACAGCTTCAACTCGATCTTCATCGCTTCGCGCAGCTTCAGATCAAGCGCGCCAAGCGGTTCGTCCAGCAGCAGAACGTCGGGGTTCAGAGCCATGCAACGGGCAATGGCAATCCTTTGTTTCTGGCCGCCAGAAAGTTGGTGAATCTGACGCCGGGCAAGATCAGGAAGCGAGACGCGCTCCAGCACGTTTGCGACGCGGTCGGCGATTTCGGGTTTGGACGCACCGGCGCAGCGCAACCCGTAGGCAATATTCTCGTAGACATCCATCATCGGGAAAAGCGCCAGGTGCTGGAACACCATCTTGACGTTCCGCTTGTTCGGCGGAACCGAGAGGACGGATCTGCCCTTGATCCGGATGTTGCCTTCGGTCGGGTCTTCGAAGCCAGCGATCATGCGCATCAGGGTGGTCTTGCCACAGCCCGAAGGACCCAGGATCGAAAAGAACGTGCCGTTCGGAATGCTGAACGAGACGTCGTCCACGGCAAGAAAGCTGTCGAATTTCTTGGTGAGGTTCTCGCACTCAAGGTCAAAGGCCGTGGTTGCGGTGTCAGGCATGTGCGATGCGTCTTCTTTTTCTTATCGAAAAGGCGGCGCCGATTGGCGCCGCCACTTTGGTTCAGAACAGATCAGCCGCCGGTTGCGGCCTTGATCTTTTCAAGCGTCTTGCCTTCCATGTCTTCGACACCCGGGGGGATGTTGGCGAAGAACTTCAGGTTCTCGATATCCGCATCGTCGAATGCCGCGTTGACGGCTGCCTTCTTGTCCTCGGGCAAGAGGTCCTTGCCGTTCGGCACGGCTGCGATCGCGCCCGTGCTTGCCGACATCAGCGCAACATTCTCGGGCTCAAGCACGAAGTTGATCCACTTGTAGGCGGCATCGTCCGCCTGTCCCTTGGCGGGGATCGCGAAGGTGTCGATCCAGGTCAGGGCACCGGTTTCCGGCGGGATGAAGACGATATTCTCGTTTTCGTTGAACAGTTTGTAAGCCGTCGAATCCCAGGTTTCCGAAGCCACGATTTCACCCGACAGCATCATCGCGGACAGGTCGTCGCCGCCCTGCCAGTATGCCTTGATGTTGGCCTTGCACTCGATCAGCTTGTCGGCCACGCGATCAAGCAGGTCCTGATATTGATCCAGGTCGGCATAGGCCGCAAAGGGATCTTCACCCATGGCATAGGCCGTTCCCAGAAGGATCGTCCGGCGCAGGCGCATCGAGGTCTGACCCTGATAGGCCGGATCGCAGAGATCGCCCCAGCCTTTG
Organism: Paracoccaceae bacterium; assembly: GCA_965228905.1. Classification (GTDB taxonomy): domain Bacteria; phylum Pseudomonadota; class Alphaproteobacteria; order Rhodobacterales; family Rhodobacteraceae; genus CALKXV01. The sequence goes on from CBDDII010000002.1 coordinate 810,976, forward strand.
ACGTCGGGTGCCTTGCTGACATCTGCCATCAGGCCCGACGTGCCCCACTGGTGCGGTACGGCGTAGGTTGCGCCGTCGATGGTGGTGTTGCCCATCACCGCATCCAGATGAACCTTCGACATGGCATCGGTGTTGATCTGTGACAGGTCGAGGGGCTTGTAGATTTCGTATTCGATCTGCGGTGCGTAGATCCGGTCGTGGCTCGGCTGGGCAAGGTCGAAACCTGCGCCGCCGGTCGCACGCAGCTTGGCGATCATTTCCTCGTTGTTGGAAAATGTGACCTCGACTTCGATGTCGGGGTACTTTTCCTCGAACTTCTGAATCAGTTCTTCGGGTGCATATGACCCCCAGGTCAGAAGGCGGAGCGTTTCGGCATAGGCCGTGGACGCCAGAAGCGACGCCGATACGGCGAGCCCCACAATTACGCGTGTTCTCATGGTGATATTCTCCCTGCACTGTGGCAATTCCGGAAGCTTCGTACCGAGCTTCTCGACCGGGATGTTAGGGGACCGCGCTGGAATTGTCCCATGAAAATTTCGCAACGGTTGCAACTCTGGAAGTCGCGGGCCGCGCTGGCGCTTTTCAAAGGTGCAGATTTTTGCGGTGGCGCTCAATAAATGTAGAGTGTTGGAACGTCCCGCTTTCCTAGTCTTCAAGCAGAAACGGGCGTAGCACACGTATCACCGCTTCGGGTTGTTCGACCGGTGCGAAATGGCCTGCTTCGGGGATCACTTCCAGCTGGGCATCGGGCAGGAGGTTTTGCATTTCCTCGTGTTGTGCAACCGGGCTCCAGGCATCGTTTTCGCCGACGACCAAAAGTGTCGGACAGTGGATGTCGCCAAGATAGGCGGATGCGTCGGGGCGATTTACAAGGGCGGTGATCTGGCGTTCGTGCAAAGCGGCATCCTTGCCCAGCACCATCTCTTTCAGGCTTTCCATCAGGGCGTGGTTCTTTTGGTTGGGGGCATAAACCATTGGCGGCAGCCATTGGTCTGCCAGAACCTCCATCCCCTTTTCGTGGGCAAGGGCCACGATGCTTGCGCGTTTTTCCGGTTCGCCCGGTTTCAACGGGTGGCACCCGGTGTCCAGTAGCGCGAGACGCTCGATCCGTTCGGGCGCGAGGTGCGCCATTTCCATGGCAACGCGGGCCCCCATGGAGTGGCCCGCGATTCTCAAGGGGTCATCCGACAGTCCAAGGCAATCCTCGGCCATACGGGTGATCGAATCCTGCGTCGAAAGATCGGCGACCGTGGCGTTGTTCCCAAGGGCGTTAAGCATTGGACGCCAGACGGTTTCATCGCAAAGAAGGCCGGGGATCAGGACGATCCGCGTCATCGGATCATCGTGTTGGGCAGGTAAAGTGCGATTTGAGGGAAGAAGATCAGGATCGCCACCGTCAGGATCATCATCAGCCAGAAGGGCAGGACACCCCGGAAAATCTCGCCAAGCGGGACGTTCGGCGCTACGGATCTGACGATGAAGACGTTGATACCGACGGGCGGTGAGATCAGCCCCATTTCCAGCGTCAGCACCGTCAGAACGCCGAACCAGATCGGGTCGATGCCAAGTGCGGTGATGATCGGAAAGAAGATCGGAAGCGTCAGGACCAGCATCGCGAATCCTTCCAGGAAACAGCCAAGCACCAGATAGATCACAAGGATCAGGATCAGCGTTCCGGTCGCGCCAAGGCCGAGACTCGTGAGGATTTCACCGACTGCCGTGGGAATGTGGCTGAGGGCAAGGAAGGGGTTGATCATATGCGCAGCAATCAGGATCAGCATTACGGTCGCGGTCGTGACGACCGCGTCTTTCGAGGCAGACCAGAGGTCGGCAAGGTTGAGCGTTCGGCTGACCGCGCCGACCAGGATAACGATGCCCGCACCGACCGCCGCAGCTTCGACCGGGGAAAACAGCCCGCCGTAGATGCCGCCGATGGTTAAAAGGATCACGCCAACAATCGGGCCGGCCCCGGCAAGGGCGCGGAGCTTTTCCGACATGCTGGTCGCCGGGCCAGCGGGACCGGCACCGGGGCGCAGCCAAGCGATGAGCATGACCATCACGACGAAAAGCGCCAAAAGCAGAAGACCCGGCAGGACTCCGGCAAGGAATAGACGCCCGATGCTTTGTTCCGTGAGGATCGCGTAGATCACGAAACCGGTCGAGGGCGGGATCAGAATGCCAAGCGTGCCGCCAGCAGCGACAACGCCCGTCGAAAGTCTTTGATCGTAGTTGAAACGCTCCATTTCGCCCAGGGCGACTTTGCCCATGGTCAGCGCCGAGGCAACTGACGACCCCGAAAGTGCTGCAAAGCCACCGCATCCGATCACGGTCGCCGATGCAAGCCCTCCGCGGAACTGGCCGATCAAGGCATAGGCCGCGTCATAGAGCCGACGGCTCATCCCGGTGATCGAGGCGACGTTGCCCATCAGGATGAACAGCGGGATCACCACAAGTTCGGGCGACGAAGCAAGGGTGAAGGCCTCGGAGGCGAGAAGGCTCATAGCCGCGTTCGTGGTGTCCAACGCGATGATGCCAAGGAAGCCGACGACGAACATGGCAAAGGCCACGGGGATGCGCAGGGCAAGCAGGACAAAGAGCGCGGCAATGCCGATAAACCCGACGGTGGCGCCGCTCATGCCTTGTACTCCTCGCGGACATCCCGGCTTGAAATGGTGAGTTCGATGGCGCGCAGTAACAGACCCAAGGCGGTCAGCAGAGAGAAGAACGTCAGTGCGTACTGAAACCAGGCCTTGGGCAGCTTCAGGAGGTTGGTTGAAAGGTTCAGCATGACCGAGATTTTTGCGCTGTCGTAGACCGCGTAGGCGATACCGGCAAAGATCACGGCCCCCACGAGCGCCGCGCAGATGTCGATCAACCGGTTCATCGGGGCTGGATAGTAGCGTTCAAAAAGATCGACGGCGATGTGGCCGCCGCGCCTGTCGCAAATCGCCATGCCACCAAAGACGACGATGACCATCGTCATGGTAATCAGGTCTTGCGAGCCGAAAAGAGGTGAACCGAGGGCGCGACCGATAACGTCGATCAATATCACGATAACCTCGACGATCAGGCCAAGGGCACCAATTGCGGCGGACAAGCCGATCAGCCCATCCGCCGCTTTTCTCAGTCCTGACAGCAAGTTCCTATTCGCCGCGCATCGCAGCCAGTGCAGCGTCACCACCGACACCGGCAACGTAGGAGTCGACAACGCCCGACACGGCATCTGCAAATGCTGCCGCTTCCTCTGCACTCAGGTCGACGACGGTGTTTGCGCTGTCTGCGCGGGCCGCTTCCATCGCGGCGTTCGCGGTGACAAGCCATGCGTCTTCGGCGCTTTTGGAAAGGCTTGCCCCGCTTGCTTCGTCAAGCGCGGCCTTCTGGTCGTCAGTCAGCCCGTTGTAGGCACCTTCGTTCATGACCGTGTAGAACGTCAGGCGTCCCAGGGGCGCGCCAAGCGTCAGCGCATCGGCCACTTCGTCCAGTTTGAAGTCGGTAAGGGTCGAAGCGCCGGTGATGACGCCGTCGATCAGGCCGGTTTGCAAGGCGTTGTAGACCTGGCTGATCGGCATTTGCACCGGCGTTGCGCCAAGGGCCGTCGCCACATCGGCGGCGGTCGCACCGGCGACCCGCACTTTCAGGCCAGCGAGGTCGGCAGGTGTGCGGATGACCTTGTCACGCATGATGAAAATGTTGGGTTCCGAAGTCCAGAGCGCAAGCGCTTTTGTGCCGGGGAATTCCGACGCGAGGTGATCGTCGAAGGCGGCCCAAAGCGCCTCGTACCCGGGCTTGTCCTCGGCAATCGCGCCGGGCAGTTCGGCGATCATGGTCTTGCCGAACTGCGATGAGGTATAGCCGGGCAGGCCCCAGGCCATGTCGGCGGCGCCCTGAAGCACGCGCACGTATTGTTCGACCGGGCCTGCGCCCAATTCGCCGCCGTGATAGCCGCGCACGGTCACTTCGCCGCCCGTGGCCGCCGAGACATCGGCATTCAACTTTTCGATCACCGAGGCATTGATGGTGTGAAACGGCGGCGTGAAGTTGGCGAATTTCAACTCGTCGGCCTGCGCCGTGGTCACGACAAGGCTTGCTGCCGCTGTTGCAAGGATCGTTCTGATGTTCATGGTCTTCCTCCCGTTTGATCGTCCGGCCCTTTGGCGGGCCGGATCGGATTTTAAGGTCAGTTTAGGCGCGACTTGGATCGATTGCCCACCGCTTTTTGCAAGTCTGCACCGCCAAGATCAGCTTGTCCGCCAGCTGTCGGCATAGTTCTCGCGCGCTTCGGTCGAATAGGGCGTGGGCGAAACGCGGACGCGAATGGTGGTCTGCTGATGCGGTTCCACACTTGTCTTTCCTGACCCGCCGTCTGGCTCGCCCCAGACCATTTCAAGCACGTCGCCGACCTCGACACTTTCGTCGACCACGCCAAGCGACAACATGCAGCGTTCGTTGAAGGAATAGCCGTTGAACATCGACATGCCGACCATCTTGTCGCCCTTCATCACCATGTCGGCGGTGCTTGAGGCGTAGTTCGGTTGTGGAAAGTCGATCCACTTGTAGTTCTCTTCGCCCGGTTTGAAGCTGGAGGCGATCACCTTGACCACATCCTCGGCATTCCATTCGAAAGTGACTTTCTTGCGGTTGGTTCCGTCTTTCATCGCGGCAAGGGCGTCCTTGCCGATGAAGTCGTCCTTTTTCCAACCGATGTAGAATCCGTAGCCCAGTTCGAACGGGTTGACGTAATAATCTTCGATGTTGTCCGATACAAAGCTGCCGCCGATGGAGCCTGCCGCCTCGTAAGAGGTGTCGGTCAGCCACTCGCGATAGTCCTTCAACATGCCGTCGCCGGTATAGATGCCCGGCAGGGGCGAGGGGATCCAGCCGGATTCCAGCGTGTTGGTCGAATAGGCGCGGCTGCCGACGAGATGCATGTCGACGCCCACGTCGCGTGCGGCCTGCTGGATGGTGCTTTGGATATAGTGCTTGTCGGCGTAGGGGCCGAAAAGTTCGAGGCCGGGCGCACCGGCCATACCGTGCCGCAGGACTTTCACGCGGCGCGAACCGACGTTGATAACATCGCAGTGAAAGAACTTCACGTCCGGCACCGGGCCGCCGTTGATCTTTTCGAAGATCTTGTCGGCATCGGGGCCCTGAAGCTGGAACCGGTAGTGTGTGCGGAAGATCGCCTTGCCGTCGGGGCGGGAGTCCGAGCGTGGATCGTGGCTGACTTTCACGTTCCATTTGCCGATTGCGGCCTGGAACATGATCCAATTGGAAACCGGCGCGCGGCCCACGGTCAGGAACTTGTTTTGCTCCAGCCGAAAGATGATGTGGTCGCCGATCACGTGGCCTGAGGGTGTCACGGGAACAAAGTGCTTGGCCCGGTCGGTGCCGAAATTGGCAAAGCTGTTGATGCCGACGTGGCTAAGGAACGCTTCGGCGTCGGGGCCTTCGACTGTTACTTCGTCCATGTGATGGGTCTGGTCGTAAAGCACGACCGAGTCGCGCCATGCGGCCTGTTCCGAGCGCCAGTTTGTGAATTCCGGTGCCACGACAGGATAGACGTACATCCCGATCTTCGAATTGCGCAGCACCTCGACGATGTTGCCTGATTGCTGGATGATGTCTTCGAGACTGGATGCCATTTTGTCCTCCCAAGGCGCTCAATGTATACATATCAATCGGGACTGCGCAGCGATTTCAAGACAAATCGGCGTGTTGGGCCGAATTTCCTGATTTGCCACCGAATTTTGGCTGGCTGTGGATACATCAGTGTCGATTCAGTCAACAATCAAAGAGAGTCCGGGCAGGGCTTCGGACGATTCGTCAGTCAATCTGCTGGCCTCCAGGTTTCCTCGGGCGTTGCGTGCGTGTTCCCGTGCGATGGCTTCGGCGCGTGCGCCTTCGCGGTTTTCGATGGCTTCCATCAGGGCGCGATGTTGCGCCTGTCCAATGATCATGGCCTGGTGTGCCTTGGCGCTGTCTGCGCGGCCCAGAACGAAAGCCGAGGGCGAGGCGAAGGGCAGGGATTTGACCCGCTCCAACTCGGTCGCGATGATCTCGCTACCGCAGAGTTCAGCAAGCAGATTGTGGAAAACGGCGTTAAGCTCGCTGTAGCGGTCGAAGGCGGCGCGGTCGGTGGCTGTCCAGACAAATGAGTCGATTTCGTCAACGATTGCATTGATTTCGCTAACTTTACTTGAGTCGGCTCCGCGCTCGGCGGCCAATCGTGCTGCGGTGCCTTCCAGAACGCCGCGCAGTTCGATGGCATCGACGACATCGCTATAGGTGAATGACCTTACCAGAAATCCTCCGCCGGGTGCGCGTTGCAACAAGCCTTCTTCGGCAAGGCGCGACATGGCTTCGCGAACGGGGGTGCGTGAGATATTCATCTCTTCGGCCAGCGCCACCTCGTAAAGCCGTGCGCCACCAGCGAGGTCGCCATGCACAATCCGCTGGCGCAGTTCGTAAGTGGCGCGTTTCGTGTGCGTGCGTGCGGGTTGTTTCGACATCTGTCGGCTCCGTGTATACATCCATATGTATACATTGGGTCTCACGGATTGCCATTGCTGAAGTTCAGCCGCCAATCACGCGAGTGCCGCCCTCATATAGCATCTCGATCAGATGCGGGCGGTGGTTGCGAACGGCCCGTTGATTGACCGACCCCTTGTCGGTCACTTCGCCCCGGTCGAGGTCGAGCGGGGTCAGCATGATGATAGCGCGGGTCACCCTGAGCGACGCCCCGGTTGCTTTCTCGTTGTAGGCGGCAAGCCTTGCGGCGATGGCGTCGAGCAGGGCGGGGTTCGCGTAAAGTTCATCATCCGACATCGACTTTCCATCGGGAACAAGTGCCTCGCAGGCCGGGCGGAAAGGAACGAGGAGCGCGCCAAGTTCGCTCCGGCCTTCTCCGACAATAACCGCGTCTCGGGCAAGACCCTCAAGAGAGTCGGTCAATTTCGCGCGGAGCGCACCAACGGCCACCCATGTGCCGGTCGACATCTTGAAATTCTCAGCCGTTCTGCCGTCGAAAAAGAACCCCTTGGCGGCATTTCCGGGTTCGGCAAATCGCAGGGCGTCGCCCAGTTTGTAGAATCCCTCGTCATCAAAGGCGGCTGCCGTCATCTCGGGGTTTCGCCAATAGCCCGGTGTGACGTTCGGCCCCTTTACGCGAACCTCCCATTTCCCTTCGCTCGGCACCAGTTTCAGATCAATCCCCTTCGCCGGGATACCGATGTTGCCGGGGCTTGGCTGGGGGTCGGTCTGGAACAGGACGAAGGGGGCTGTTTCGGTTGCGCCAAGTCCGGTTGCGAGAAGGATTTCCTCGTCGGTTGCGCGCAGGGCAGCTGCCTTCAAGTCGTCCCAGGTATGCTGGGCCATGGCGGCACCGGCGTAGTACATGAGTTTCAGGTCGGCGAAGAACGTCTTGGCGAGTTCCGCGTCGCCCTCCATCGCTTCCAGCAGCATCTCGAAACCTGCGGGGACGTTGAAATACCAGTTGGTGCGTATCTCGCTGAGGTTGCGAATGGTCTCTTCCATGCCGTCCGGGGTAGGGCGTCCACTGTCGATGTAAAAGGTGCCGCCGTTAAAGATTGCGGTGTTGAACATCAGATTCCCTGCCGCGACATGGTTCCAGGGCGCCCAGTCCAGGATCACGGGCGGTTCGTCCCGCAGATAGGCATAGCAATCCGTCATCTGCTCCATGTTGGAACAGAGCATTCGTTGCGTCTGGATCACCGCTTTGGGGCTTCCCGTGGTGCCGGAGGTAAACAGGAACTTCGCGATCGTGTCCGGCCCCGTGGCGGCGCGGGCTTCATCCACCGCTGCCGTCGGTTTCGTTGCAATAAGGCCCGCCCAATCGGCACCGGCGCCCGAGACACCCAGGCGGGGCAGGCCGGGGAAGGCGGCATCCAACGCCGGTGCGAAACGATCCAAATCGTCTGCGAAAACCGCGCCGGGCGTGATCTGGCGGTTAATATCGTGAAGCTTGGCATGGTCTTTCGATGCAAGCGAATAAGCGGGGGCAAGGGCGGCGGAGGGGATACCGACATATTGTGCCGCCAGTGCCATAAGTCCGTGCGGGATAGAGTTGCCGGAGAGGATGACCAACGGTCGCTCGGTTGATAGACGCAGGTCCAATAGTGCTTGTGCGACACTGCGTATTCGGTCCAGCAATTCACCGTAGCTTACCCGGCACCAATCGTCGCCACTCGCGGTGCGTTCCGCCATCCAGGTCCGCTCGGGCGTTTGCTCAGCCCAGTGTTCGACACGCTCTGACATTGTGGCCGGGTAGGTGCCGAGTTCGCCCGACTGGCGTACGATCAAGCTGCCGTCTTCGCGTGTTTCGCTCACGACATCGGCGTCCCATAGCTTTACGGGTCTCATTGGCGGTGTCGTCATTTTTCCTCCCATCCTTCGGGCCGCAAACATGCCGCCGCGAAGAGTCTCCAGAAATTAGTTTACGTGGAAACAATTTCCGAAGATAGTAGTTTCGTGGAGTTCGCGGGGGAGGAAGGTTTGGACTACCTGACTTACGAGTTGAAAGGCGATGTGGCTGTCATCGGGCTAAACCGTTCCGACAAGCGCAACGCCATCTCGGATGCTTTTGTCGAGGAATTGGCCGATGCAATTCGGCAGGCAGAGCGCGAAGCAAAGGCTGGCGTGCTGCATGGGCATGGCCCGCATTTCTGTGCCGGGCTCGACCTTGCCGAGCATGTGAAGAAGACCCCGTTCGAAGGCGTCCATGGCTCGCGCAGGTGGCACGAGGTTTTCAGCTGGATCCAGCGCGGCAAGCTGCCCTGGTTTTCCGCCCTTCACGGCGCTGTCGTCGGTGGCGGGCTGGAGTTGGCCTCGTCCACCCATGTACGGGTCGCCGACCGTTCGGCCTTTTTCGCCTTGCCCGAGGGTCAGCGCGGCATCTTTGTCGGTGGTGGTGCCTCGGTCCGGACGGCGCGTCTGATGGGTGTGGCCCGGATGACCGACATGATGCTGACGGGGCGTGCAATCGACGTCGAGACTGCTGAAAACTGGAATGTGGTTCAATACGTGGTCGATGAAGGTGCCGCACTGGACAAGGCCATCGAGCTTGCCACCCAGGCTGCCACGAACGCCGAGATTTCCACCTATGCCATTATCCATGCGCTGCCCCGCATACAGGACATGGGGGCGGACGACGGTTTGTTCGTTGAGAGTTTCATCGCGTCCTTCACTGCCACCAGCCCAGAGGCCGAGGAGCGGCTGAACGCCTTTCTGCAAAAGAAAGCCGGCAAGGTCGAGCGGCCGGACGGCGGCGAGTGATGAACGATTTGAAGCCATCTTTTGAAGACGAAGAGGTCGAACTTGGCGAGATCACGGGGTCTGTCGGGTTCCTGCTTCGGATGGCGCAATTGAAGGCTTTCGACTTCTTTTTCCGCATTCTCGACGGTGAGGATTTGCGCCCCGGCGAATTTACCGTGCTTTGGGTGATCAGCCTGAACCCGGAAATGAAGCAGGGCTCGATTGCCCGGTGCCTCAGGATCAAGCCCGCGCATATGACCAAGCTCGTGGCGCGGCTTGTCGATCAGGGGCTGATCGACCGTTCCGTACCTGAGGATGATCGCCGTTCCGTCCGGCTGTCGTTAAGCGCGGAGGGGGAGGCGTTCGTCGAACGCTATCGCGATGACTTCCTGCATCTCCACCTCGCGGAGCGCGACGACCTGACCGACGAAGAGGCGGCGGCCTTGATCCGGCTGTTGCGCCGCTATGCGGACCTCGACGGAGAGACGCCATGCCATTGAACATGGAGAAACTTGTCGCCATCGACGTGCACACCCATGCCGAAGAACCGTGCAATCACGCGCGCGACGATGGCTACAACGAGTTCCAGGCAGGGATGGCGGCATACTTCAAGAATCCCGCCGGAATGGATGGAATGCTGCCGACGGTCGAACAGACCGCCGCCTATTACCGTGAACGCAAGATCGGCGCGGTGATCTTTCCTGTGGACGCCGAGCGCGAAACCGGGTTCCGGCGCTATTCGAACGAAGAGGTGGCCGAAATCGCGACAGCGAATGACGATATTCTTATTCCCTTCGCATCGATTGACCCCTGGAAGGGGAAGATGGCTGCGCGGGAAGCGCGGCGGCTGGTCCGGGATTTCGGTGTTCGTGGGTTCAAGTTCCATCCCACGTTTCAAGGCTTCTGGCCGAACGACCGGATGGCCTATCCGTTCTACGAGGTGCTTGAGGAAGAAGGTGTCGTCGCCCTGTTCCATACGGGGCAGACAGGGGTCGGTTCGGGGATGCCGGGGGGCATGGGGATGCGATTGAAGTATTCCAACCCGATGGCGATTGACGATGTTGCCGTGGATTTTCCCGATCTCAGGATCATCATGGCGCATCCCTCTTTCCCTTGGCAAGAAGAGGCGCTGTCGGTCGCGCAACACAAGCCGAACGTCTATATCGACCTTTCGGGTTGGTCGCCGAAGTACTTCCCCGAAGTGCTGGTGCGCTATTCGAATTCTATCCTGAAAAAGAAAATTCTTTTCGGCTCGGACTGGCCGGCGATCACGCCCGATCGCTGGTTGGCCGATTTCGAAAATGCGCCGTTCCGGGATGAGGTTCGCCCTCTCATCCTGAAAGAAAACGCTCAGAAGTTGCTGAACCTCTGATGGGCGAAACACAGGGAGAGAGAACCATGAACAAGACACTGAAGACTGCCGGACTGGCCCTTGCGGCCACGATGGCCTGGAATGCGGCCGAGGCCGAAGACCTCTTGCTGGCCCCCGCGGCCCCTCCGGTACACCCGGCCTATTACATGTACGACAAGTTCGCAGGCTTCCTGGAGGAAGAAACCGGCGGGGCATTCACCGGCACGATCCTCGGACCGGAAGTCGTTTCGCTTCCCCAGATGAAAGATGCGCTGCAGACCGGGCTTGCCAACGTGGGCAACGCGCTGCCGCTCTATTTTGCCGCCGATTTTCCCCAGACCGGTGTCGCGGGCGACCTCGCACTACTGGGCCGCAATTCCTATGCCATGGGCCTTGCAATGACCGAGTTCAGCGTGAATTGCGGTGTCTGCCAGGACGAATACAAGAAATTCGGTGCAGTCTTCACTGGCTCCGGGTCGTCCAACGTTTACGTGCTGATCACGACAAAGCCGGTGCGTTCGCTTGACGATCTGCAAGGGATGCGCCTGCGTTCGGGTGGTGCGCCCTATTCGCGCTGGGCCGAGAATTTCGGCGCGACCCCAGTGAACCTGCCCGTGGGTGATACCTTTGAGGCGATGAGCCAAGGCACGATCGACGGCACGATGGCGTCGATCGTCGACATGCTGTCCTACCGTCTTGTCGATATCGCCAAATACGTCACCAATGTCCCGCTTGGCACCTATCACGTGACGTCGAACTACACCGTCGCCAATGACGTCTGGAGCGGGATGAGCGCCGAACAGCGTGCGCAGGTCGTGCGTGCCGCCAACCGTGGCAGCCTGTCGTTCACCGACCGTTGGGGTTACCAGCTTCCGGCTGATGCGATGGCGGCTGTCGAAGGAACCGACATCGAGATGATCGAACCGGGTGCTGACTTCATCGATGCCTCGAACGCCTTTGCCGCCGAGGACGCAGCAGCAAAAGCGGCAGAGAATGAATTGTCGGCGGACTTTGCGGCCCTCGTTGAAAAGTGGACCGCCATCGTCGAAGAGGTTGGTGACGATCAGGACGCCCTGGCCGCCCGCGCCTGGGACGAAATCTGGGCGAGTGTCGATTTCGAGACCTACGGGATGTGATCTATCTCGGCCCGCCCTGTCCGGGGCGGGCCATCCCATTTGGAAAAGCATTCCATGACTCGTCTCGTGACCCTTGCTGCCAGCGCGGCCAAGCTGTTGGGCTATGTCGGTGCCATCGCCGTGGTCGCGATGATGCTGCACATCACCCTCGATGTCGCACTGCGCAACCTTTTCCGGATCTCGCTTGATACCGTGCCCGAGATCGTGGCGCGGTATTACATGACAGCGCTGGCTTTCCTGCCTCTGGCCTGGCTTGAGATTCGCCGGGACATGATCTCGGTCGAACTGCTGGACTTCACTCTCAGCGACGGGGCACGGCGCTGGTCGGATGCGCTGGTCATGACCGTTGCAACGGTGATCTATGGGCTTCTGGCCTGGACGAACTGGGACAAGGCGATTTCGGAAACCCGTGTCGGCACGCTTGTCGAGATTGCGACGTGGAAAATGCCCGTTTGGCATTCCTTCTGGTTCCCCGCCATCGGTTTCACTTTCGCCGCAGCAATCGCCGCCTTGCTGACACTTGGCCGCGTCTGGCCTGCGCTTGGCGCACCGCTTGATGAGGCCGCCGATGAGCGTTGAAATCGGCATCTGGGGCGTTGTCGCGCTTGGCTTCCTACTGGTGCTGCGCCTGCCCGTGGCCCTTGCCCTGATCCTTGTCTCCTTTTCCGGGATATGGGCGATGATCGGGCTGAGACCTGCGCTCGGTATCCTTGAGAATACACCTTACTCCTTCGTTGCAAGCTGGACGATGTCGGCCGTGCCGATGTTCCTCTTGATGGGGTTCGTCGCATTTCATACCGGTATGACGAGCGGCTTGTTCGATGCCGCAAAGATCCTGCTTGCGCGGCTTCCCGGCGGGCTGGCGATATCGTCGATCTTTGCCTGTTCCGCCTTTGCCAGTGTTTCCGGTTCCTCCGTCGCCACGGCCGCCGCAATGGGGCGGATCGCGATCCCGGAAATGGTCAAAGCGGGTTATCGACCTTCGATTGCCGCAGGCTCCATCGCGGCGGGGGGCACCATCGGGGCGCTGATCCCGCCGTCGATCCTGATGATCATCTACGGCATCATCGCCGAAACCTCGGTGACGAAGGTTTTCTTGGGTGGGCTAAGCATCGGCATTCTGACCGCTGTTTCCTATGCGCTCGTCGTACTTGTCATCAGCCTTGCGCGGCCTGATGTGATCCCGCCTCGCGCCGAGGTGGAACCTGGCGCGGGCGGGCGCATCCTTGTCCAGCTGTTGCCCATCATCGGACTGGTTGTTCTGGTGTTCGGCGGCTTGTTTTCCGGCCTTTTCACCGCGACCGAAGCCGGAGCCGTGGGGGCCTTTGGCACGGTCCTTCTTGCGTTGGTCACCGGCAAGCTGACCCGGGATGTCGTATCGCGCTCGCTGATCGAAACCGTCACCACGACCGGATCGCTTTTGATCATCGGGGTGGGTGCGACGATGTTCACGCGCTTTCTCGGATTGTCGGGTTTGCAGAATTTCATCGCGCAGGCCGTCGCCGGTGCCGATCTTGGATATATCGGGCTGATGCTGGTCATCGTCGCGATCTATCTGGTGCTGGGCACCTTCATGGAACCTTTCGGTGCAATGCTGGTCACACTGCCCGTGTTCCTGCCCGTGGTGGCGGGCGAAGGGGTGTCGCTTGTCTGGTTCGGGGTTCTTGTGGTTAAGCTTTTGGAGATCGGGATGATCACGCCGCCGGTCGGTTTAAACGTTTTCGTGATCCGAAACGTCGCGGCCAATCACGTGACCACCGCACAGGTGTTCAAAGGCGTCGTTCCGTTCATCATCGCAGACTTTTTCGTCGTCGCCCTGATTATCGCTTTCCCGGTCATCGTTCTGTTGTTGCCCGGACTGCTTTGACGCTTTCGGCACGCGCCCGATTTCATGACCCGGGTGGGATGTGCTCGACACGTGCCCAAATCCGATCAATGACGTCGGTGGTGATGTTCAGTCCGCAGCGGCCGCGCAACACGTCATCAAGCTCGCGGCACGAACCGAGTTGGCTTTTGACCGCATCGGGTGGTTGGCCAAGTGTCAGCGCGCGATTGAACAGGGCCACACGACCTTCCCGGGAATGAAAGGCAACCATCAAATTGGTCGAGAACGGCGCGCCTTCCCATCTCGCGCACAGAAAATTCGCCGCTTCCAAATCAATCTCGCGCACGGCGAGGCCGTCGAAACCGTAAAGCGGGATCCATTTATCGTTTCCCTGTCGCTCCACCAGTGTTTCCGCTTGATCCAGCCTGACCCGGAAGGTGCCGTTCGGTGTTTCCTGTGGCCCGGACTGCGACAGCCGTAAGGGATGAAGCGATGCGTGCCCGCCAAACCCGGTATCACAAAGCCAGGTATCACCTTCTGCGCTCACGGTGAAGGTGTGATGGGTCCGCGCACCGCCCTGACCCGCGCCATTGCGAACCCGCGCAAGATGGGCGCACGTTTGATATCCAAGTGCGCGCAGCGCTTCGCCAAACAGCGCGTTATGTTCGAAACAATAGCCGCCTCTGCCGCGTTCGATCAGCTTTGCGGCGACTGCCTCCAGCGAAAGTTTCGGCACAATCCCCAAAAGCGGGTCGATGTTTTCAAACGGAATCGCACGCATGTGCGCAGCCTGAAGCGCGACAAGCCCCCGCGCGCCCGAGGGCACATCTGTCAGGGCAATCCGGTCGAGATATGCATTTAACGAGAAGGTCGACGATGCACTCACGGCCAAACCGTCTTTTCCCTTCGGAACGTTTCCGTCGCGGTCGAATCGTTCAGGATTTTGCCGTGCATCGGTTTGCCTCGCGCGTCATTGGCTGATCGCGACTTCAATACTCGCACGAATAGAGCGGGTTTCAACAGCACGTCAGCCAATGGCAATCCGATGGGTCTGGCAACGGCACGAAGTTTCTAACCCTCGGCCACGAATTTTCGGAGCCGCTTTCGACTTTTCAGGAGGTTCAGTGGTGAGCCGTGCAGGATTCGAACCTGCGACCCACTGATTAAAAGTGTGCACCTGCGGACTACGGCCTACTACGCGCAACTACGCACAAGCACGTTTTATCTACTGATTTCAGTAACTTGACCTACCTGCAAGGACGTGAGAGAACGTCCTAGACCAGTTTAGCGCGCTACATTTGCGCTACATTTGGTCAAGGAGAACCACATGCCGAAGCTTACGAACACATTTGCGAAAGGGATCGAACAACCCGCTGATGGCTACAAGATTCACTGGGACGACAGGGTGCCGGGATACGGATTGAAGGTCACCGCGACAGGGGTGAAGTCGTTCATGGCCCAAGGGCGGGTGAACGGGAAGGTCGTGAACGTCACCATCGGTCGCTTTGGCCTGTTCACCGAGGACCAAGCCCGCAAGCGAGCGCTTAGCGCGCTCCAGCAGATGCGTGACGGTATCAACCCGAACGCTGAGAAGAAGGCTGCGGTGGAAGCGGCCAAGGCCGAAGAAGCGGCAGGGGTGACACTGGCTCAGGTCTGCACGGCGTATCTCGACCGGCCCGGAAAGCTGAAGCAGAAGACGAAGGACGAATACCAGCGGCACGTCGATAAGAGCCTCGCAGAATGGAAGGACCTGCCCATCGCCAGCATCACCGCCGATATGGTGGTCAAGCGTCACCGCGAGATTGCTCAGCGAGGTCTAGACGGTAAACGCGGGGCACCGGCCAGCGCCAACTCGGCCATGACCGTGCTGCGTCTGCTCATCAAGTTCGCGAGCCGCCAGTATCGGCAAGCCGACGGGTCGCCGCTCATCCTCTACAACCCGACCGACGCACTGCACGACCACTGGGCAAAGCTCGGCAATCGGACGCAGCGCTACATCGAGCGCGACAAGGTAGGCGAGGTGTGGAATGCGCTGACCACAGCTCGGGCCGATGCCAAGAACCGCGCCGACCGTCATAGCGTAGACCTCGTTTGCTTGCTGTTTCTGACGGGTGCGCGTCGGTCTGAGATAGCGGGGTTGACGTGGGACCGGGTGGACCTCGACGCTGGCCTGTTCCACTTGCCCGACCCGAAGAACGGGCGCGAGGTGTTCCTGCCGCTTAGCACGCAAGCGGTCGAATTGCTTGAGCAGGTCGAGCGGGTGAAGGGGTCAGCCTACGTGTTCCCCTCGCAGCGTGGTAACAGCAAGCACATCACCGACCCGCGCGCCGCCATGCAGGTTGTCAGCGATACCGTTGGCCGTCATCTGAGCCTTCACGACCTGCGGCGCAGCTACACGAACATCGCCATGCGCGAATGCCGCCTCGGGAAGTTTGAGACCGACCTGCTCACCGGCCACGTTCCCGCCGCTGCGGACGTTACCAGCCGTAACTATCTCGATCTGACCAAGCTCGACTGGCTGCGGCCCGAAACGCAGAAGGTATCTGACTGGATCGAGCTTGAAGCCGCGAAAGCTGCCGGTGCCAACGTTGTGGCGCTCCCTGTCACCGCATAGCACTCCGAAAATTGCCGGCTGTAGCCGGTGATCGGAGTTTGCCGGGAGTAGGGTGGCTCCCGGCGCGGGATCGCGGCTGTAGCCGCGTTACTCTGTTTTGGGGTCTAGCCCCCATTTCTCTTCCAAAACAAATACTTGACCAGAATCGAATCGCGGCGTATCAAGATCAGGCGAGTTCTCAGGGCATGGGCCGGAACCTCGCATCTTCCTTACATATCTGCGGTGCATGGGCAGGCAGATGACCGTTTCAACAACGTTCATCCGTCATGGTGCGCCCTGCGGATGGCAAAGGAGAATAATATGAATCCTGAACGTGAACTCCCGATCCGGGGTGTCGTCGCAATCGAAGCTCTTCGTCGGACTGCCGACAAAATTGAGGCGCGGGCACGGGTCAAAAGCATCGACCTCAGCCAAATTGCAGTCGAAGTCGATGATGTTATGAAAATGACCCGGACCATCCTTGAAATGGATGAGCGGGATGATTGGAGCGATATTTGCGGTTGCGATAGCTGCGAAGACACCTATCAAATCCTCTACGAGCGCCCGCTGCTCCGACTCCTGAAGTAACCCAAGAGAACACTGCAGAATGTGCAAGGGTGTGACGCCCTTGCACGACTTATTGCGCCCCCGTTACCGTGGGGCAGTGACAACAGCAGCTCCGTCAAAGTGGAGTTGGGCACCCGCGAAAGCCAGGATTGCGATCCCGCTGGCACCATTTGAACGGGAGCCAGATCATGACCGATATGACCTTCGATCAGCAATGTGAGCTGTTCAACTACACGCCCAAGGGTCGCCCAATGTCCACCGAGGAACTCGCCGAATTGCGAGGCGTCAGCAAACGCACGGTTGAAGGTGACCGAGTGCGTGGCGTTGGTCCGCGCTACTTCCAGCCCGAGGGCACCCGCCGCGTAATGTATTCGGAACGCGACGTGCTCGCGTGGCTGACGCGGGGCATGAGGCACAGCACCAGCGAAACCGCTGCCTGAGCCGACCCACTAATGACACAGAAGCCCGCAAACCGCCAACGCGCGGAACCCTGTAAGGTGCGCCCAGATCGTGCACGCCTGCAATCCAGCGCAGTCATAGCCACGCTAAAGAAACGGGTCGGAGGCGGACAAGACCCCCGACCCAAATCATCAGGACAGAACAAAACCCCCAGATGGAGAAATGCCCATGAATAGGGTACGAAATGACGGTACGACCGGCAACGGCGAGCTGCACTTGGATCAGTTCGATCCAGACGACGACGATTGGTACATCATGGAATGCGCGCTGGAGGCGGGAAACAACCCCGAGGCAGCACTTCGTATGTTTCGCCGTGCACAAACCGTGCTGATGCCCCAACAGAGCGACCGTCGCCCCAGCCAAGGGATGAGTGGCGACGGCTGGGCAAAGGCGGCAGGTGCTGAGGCTGGTCCGCTGTTGCATTGGCCGCCGGGGAATACAGGGGTCGTCGCGCGTTTCATCTTCGACAACAGTTATTCACCAGTCCGCGAGGTGTCGGTGGCGGCGACCCTCGGCTTGTTGGCGGGCGTTTGCGGACGAGGTTATCGAACCTACACGGGAAAGGACCTGGCGCTCTTTATCATCCTCGTCGCCAAGAGCGGCATCGGCAAGGACAGCACCCACGAGGGCATCCCCGCGATGCTCAAACTCTCCAACGTCCACTTCGCCGACCGGTTCGCGCGTGCGCAGGACTTTGTTAGTGGCGAGGCGCTTCATAAGGAACTGTTGAGGGAACCGGGCTTCCTCGCGTTGCAGGGCGAGTTTGGGCGGAAGTTGAAACGCATGTCCAACCCGACCGATACCCCGATGCAGAGCTTGCGGACTGTGATGACGAACGCCTACGGCAAACAGTTCCTCGAAGGCAAAAGCTACAGCAACGCCGACAACACCCTGCTCGGGGTGGACTGGCCAGCGTTGTCCTTCCTCGGGGAGACGACGCCATCCACATTCCTCGAATGCCTCACGCCAGACATGATGGGGGATGGGTTCCTTTCGCGTTTCCTCTGCATCACCTACGAGGGCGACCGACCGCCGCCAAACCGCGAACGCAATATCCCTCTGGACGACGATGTGCTGAAGGTGTGGCAAGGCATGGTCGCCAATCTCGTCGACTTTCTGATGCCGATCAACGTCAAGTCGCCATGCTCGGTCCTGCCAAACAACGACGCTCAGGAGAAGCTAGAGCGGTTTGAAATGGAATGCATCGACCAGTTGAACGCGACCGACGACGAGTCGGAACGACAGGTCTGGAGCCGCGCGCATCTCAAGGCATTGAAGGTTGCCTCCCTACTGGCGGTCATGGACAACCCGTTCGTCCCGCTGGTTCGGATCGAACATGTCGCATGGGCGCTGACCTTGGTTCGTCGGGACATTGAACTGTTCCAGTCCAAGAAACGCGGCGGCGATATTGGCGTTGACGACGACGCACGCCAGCGGAAGCTAATTACCTTCATGCGCGACTACCTCCTGAAGCCTGTCCCGAAAAGCTACAAGGTCCCAGACGACATGCGTCAGAACGGCATCGTGCCGCGCTCGTTTCTACAGATGCGAAGCGCCAGCCTGCCCGCCTTCAATAACCACAAGTTCGGGGCAGTTCGCGCATTGGACGACACCATGCGAAGCCTCATTGCGAACGGGTATGTCACTGAGGTTAAGTCGCATTCACTGATCGAGGCCTACAGCTTCCACGGCGTCGCGTACCGCATCCTAAGGCTCCCGGACTGAACTGACCGATGTGCCGTCTTATTTTAGGAGCCGCCTCTTATACCGAAGTGCGCAGTAAAAACAGGGTGTTACACGTAACATTAAGAATATTAAGACAATAATGCACCCCCTCCTTTGT
This sequence comes from Paracoccaceae bacterium, assembly GCA_965228905.1. Lineage (GTDB taxonomy): Bacteria > Pseudomonadota > Alphaproteobacteria > Rhodobacterales > Rhodobacteraceae > CALKXV01. Next base: position 830,020 of record CBDDII010000002.1, read on the forward strand.
ATGTTGCGGAGTGCTGTTGGGTATTGGGAGGGGGGGGCGACTTAATTTCTTAAAGCCATAATGCTGGGGTGGTCTCCCCCCCGCGTAAGCTCACCCCGAGCCGGTGGCGTAAGGCTCAGACCCGCTTATTCCGTATATGCCCGCCAGCGTTTGCTAAACGGGCCTAAACAGGCGGGAATTGGTCGGGTCGGCATGTGGTTATCCTGAGCCGTCCAGCAGAGTGCTAGCCGCTCGCGGATGACCGCTACCGAAAAGTTGCGGTAGCGGCCAGTTTCGTTCATGCAGCGGATGCTTGGCGTTGCAGGTCGCGCTTCGCCACAATGTTGTGGAGGTTCGCCCAGTGCGGGCGGCTCTTGCCGATCGACTGCGGGTTGCGGCCGAGCTGATTGCTCATCTCATGGGTAGACTTGAGCAACGTGACCGCATCATCCTCCCATGCAGCGAGCACTCCGTCGAAACCATCACGCCAGCTCATTTCGCCATTGTATTTGTCGCTCACGACGAACCAACGGAAGGAAGCAAGAATCGGGTATAGAGCACCGTTCACCATACGGTACTCCGCCTTCTGGCCGGTGAACGGGAACTCCCACACACCCTTTGACTTCTTCTCCGAGAACGCGAGGTGACCCGCTTTGCCTCCCTCAGTCTTGTCGTTCCAGATGTGGTAATAGTCACGCCGGATGATGTCATGCAGACGCAGAATGTCCTTGAGAATCGGACGCATCCGCTTGTAGCTGGCAGACTTGTCCTCAAACGACTTCAGGGCGACAGACTTCTTCTCGTAGCCGTAGACCGGGTGGTCGTCCTCATCATTAGGATGAAGCTCGACGTTGAACATGGACATGAGGCTGACGAGGTCACGTGCGTCATACTCGCCCGGATCGTTCTCAGACCAGGCAATCTTCCCGAAGTAGGGCGCAGCCTTGATCTCTTCCTTGATCCATTGGAATGCGTTCGCGAGGTTGTCCAAGCTCATGTCCTGCACCTGAACAGACGTATTCAAGCCACTGAACCGCGCCGGGTTTGCCGGAGGCTGATTAGTCTTAGCTACGCGGCCATGTCTGATCTTTCCAGAGCCGCGTAGAAGTTCGCTTCGGCTTCTTCTGGCGGGATATTCCCGATGGGTTCCAGAAGGCGACGATTGTTGAACCAATCCACCCATTCCAAGGTGGCGTATTCCACGGCATCGAAGCTGCGCCATGGCCCACGTCTGTGAATGACCTCGGCCTTGAACAGGCCATTGATCGTCTCGGCAAGCGCATTGTCGTAGCTGTCGCCGACGCTTCCCACTGAAGGTTCGATCCCAGCCTCGGCCAAGCGCTCGGTGTAACGAATGGACAGGTATTGCGATCCGCGATCGGAATGGTGTGTCAGGCCAGACCCGGGTTGGCGCTGATGCACCGCTTGTTCCAAAGCGTCGAGGACAAACCCGGCAGTCGCCGTGCGGCTGACACGCCAGCCAACGATGCGGCGCGCAAAGACATCAATGACGAAGGCCACATACACAAACCCCTGCCACGTCGCGACATAGGTGAAGTCGCTCACCCACAGCACATTTGGTGCTGGCGCATGGAATTGCCGGTTCACCTTGTCCAACGGACACGGCAATGCCTTGTCAGGGATCGTTGTCTTCGGCTTCTTGCCACGCACAACGCCCTCCAGACCCAAGTCTTTCATCAATCTGGCGACTGTGCAGCGCGCTATATCAAATCCTTCGCGACGCATCTGATGCCAAACTTTGCGAACACCATAGACACTGAGGTTTTCCTCAAAGACGCGCTTGATCTCGGGCTTCAGTTCTTCGTCACGCTTTGCCCGCTCTGACAGAAGGTCAGGGTTCGCGAGTCTGGCCATGTGGTCATAGAACGTGGAAGGGGCAATCGGCAGCACACGGCAGATTGGCTCGACCCCATGATCCGCGCGGTGATCTTCTATGAACCGGATCATCGTTTCAGTGGGCGGTCGAGCTCCGCCTGAGCAAAATATGCAGACGCTTTGCGCAGGATCTCGTTGGCCTGCTTTAGCTCGCGCACCTCACGTTCCAGGGCCTTCATCTTCTCGGCCTGTTCGGTGGTGATGCCGCCGCGCTGGCCGGTATCGACCTCAACCTTCTTGACCCATTCGTTCAGCGTTTGCGGTGCGCAGCCAATCTTCGAAGAAATCGACACGATCGCCGCCCAACGGCTTTCATGCTGACTTTGATTGTCCAAAACCATCCGTACGGCGCGTTCGCGCACTTCTGGTGAATACTTGTTCGTCGTCTTTGTCATGATGCTCCATCCTACTCATGAGTTGGAGCCTCCGGTAAACCCGGCGCGGTTCACACCAGCAATCTCCGGGATCCAAACCTCCGGTACCCCTACCCGCACCTCTACGGTGACATACTGGTCGTCAGGCAATTCAGAACTCGCCTGAGCTTCGGTGATCAAAGTATATGTGTGGCCTCCGTCGACGATGCCATGTACGCCATTCACCATTGCAATCTCGTAGGTGTCTTTCGTCTTGATGTTGACGCTTTGCGCTACGATCGTGATGCCCTTGTTCTTGAGGTGAAAGGTTCCCGGCTCGCAGTCCTGATTAAACAGGCTCGCCTTAACCTTCTGATAGACACGCTTGCTGGTCTTGGGACGGCGGGCATTCGGATCGAGCGGAATACCCTTGGGCATGTTCTTAACCGGCACGACTAAGATGTGCCGTTCGAGACCATGCTCGTCTTTGAAGTTGGGATCGGGGATGCGACGTGCAAGTGGGGCGACAATCGTCGCCGTGTTGGTATTGGTCATACCAAGTCTCCTATATTGATGCAGTCTCCGACTGCTCATGATGTTACGCCGTGCCGCCATCCGGCGACCGACCACAAGATGATGACACAACCCTCCTCAACGATCAACCAGTTGGTGCGTCACCGCAGCCTAGCTGAAGCGCTTAGGCTGGAGTGGTGCCCGGCTCGTTGCCCTTGGCAGCGTAGACCGGGGGCGACGATGACTTCCCTGCGCCTGCCTCAGCTTAATGGATTTGAAGAGAAGAACGGTCTTCGCCTCTTGCGGCTGGCCGGGGCGCTTCCTATCTGCAGACGTGGAATAGCAGCGGTCGCCAGTCCCAACATGCTGAAATGGAAGTCTGGCAACTGGCCCAATGTGTGATGGCTGCTACCGTAAGGGACCCTCACACACGGAGATGGAGTTACGCCATGCGCGCTACATTCATCCTCGAAGCCAGCAAGTCGGACGGTGCGGTTTACCGCATGCAGACCTCGCTAGACCTGTATGGTCTTGGCTGGCTGCTGAGGTATTTCGGGCCTTAAGGCTTTTGGGGTCGCCTGAATAGGCGACCCCTTTTCTTTACTCCAGTCAATTCGCCGAGCCCGCATCACTTCGCCCCGCATACATGCAATAAGTGGGTCGACCGAACGCAAATCAGACCTAACACATTGATACAAATAATGTTTCGCTTGCTGTGAACTACGGCGGAGCCGTACCGTCCCAGCCTATGGGTAGCCGTGACCGGCTTTCATCAGGACATCAGAGGACGACATGAGCACAGAAATCGACACCCGCGTCAGCGCGGACCTTCACCCGCAATTCATCAGCAGCCTCGACGGCGTGGACAGCGACACCGAGGTCTTCGTCAGAGGTGCGGTGGAATGCTTCGACGCCGCCTACAAGTTCATCGGCAGCATTCACGACATACGCGATGCCGCGTTTGCCGATCCGACGCTGACCCCCGAGGCCGCGCTGCTGAAGGCCGACGACTACGCGAACAGCAAGTTGACGGCGGTGACCACAATGCTGGACGGCACCAGCAAGCGCTTCACGACGACCATCAACGCGCTTCAGAAAGACCTGACGAGCGCCGTCAAGGAAGAGGGAAGCAAGATGGTGAGCGGCGAGGTTCGGGCGCACATCAAGGCCGCTGGCCCCGACCGCATCAAGCTCCTTGAGCAGGCGGTGGCCGACAAGGACACCGAGGTCCTGTCCGCCGTCTGCGGTGCGCCGCCCATGCTTTCGGGCATCACCAAGGAGATGCACGAGTTCTTCACCATCCGGTACAACGAGATGGTGAAACCGGAGACCGCCAAGAGGCTGAAGGCCCTGACCGCCGCTCGCGAGCACATCGACAACCGGGGACCGCTCGTTCTGCGCGAGATGGTGAAGGCGGTCGGCACCATCCCTGTCACCATTCAGGACAAGGCGGGCATCACACGCATCGTCGGGAAGATCACGCCGCACGAGGTCCGCGCCAAGCGGAACGCGAGCCAAGCCGTGTATCGGAAGCACGCAGGCTGATCCCGTCTGAAAGATCAGAGGACCGCGCCATATGACCGATGCATCCACACCAGAACCGAAGGGGTGGTATCCGGGGATGAAGTCCCCGAACCCGGCGGGTCGCCCTGCTGGCCGCACCCCGATGGCGCTGCTCCAGAAGCGGATGCTTGAGGAAGGCCCCGCTGTGCTGGACGCGGTGCTTGAGAAAGCGAAGGAGGGTGATCCCGCCTGTGCGAGCCTCGTCCTCAGCCGCATCATTCCAGTGCTCAAAGCCCAGGGCGAGAAGGTCCAGTTCGACCTCGATCCCTCCCTGCCGCTGGCCGCTCAGGTCGAGCAGGTGCTGGCCGCTATCGCTGGCGGGCAGATCGCCCCTGACGTGGGGCGGCAGATTATCGAAGCCATCGGGACGCTAGGCAACATCCGCGCCATCGAGCAACTCGAAGCAAGAATCATCACTTTGGAGGGCAAAGCATCATGATGGAGATCGTTTCCACAGGCGAGGGTCGGCACGCCGGCATTGCCGCGCCTCGTCCCGACGCCGCGTTCGTGATGGTGCTGATAAACGGGCGCGTCATCTGCTGCACCTCAAGCGAACTCTACCGCGATGTAGTCAACACCCTGCTCAGTAACGTGCCCGAGCACGGCACGCCCTATGTCATGGATTACACCGGAGCCGAGTTCGTGCGCCTGTTCGACAAAGCGATCTTTGAGCGCTTGGACGCGATGTACCATGAAGGTGCCACCCCCGAGCAGATATGCGCTCAGGTTGACCGTGACCGCGCCGTGCTGCTGGCGCTGCGCGACGACGAGACCAACCGCGCGTTCTGGCCCGAGGTCGAAGCGCTGCTCAACAAGCTGGGAGTGACCTTTGCGCCGTGAAGAACCTGACTTGCCGTACTCGAACGCACGACCTGTCGTATATGACCACAGATGCGACGGCGACATTACCTACGCCTACGGTCGTGCCTATCGCCGCGAGACTTCGCGTCACGATCCCGACAACACGATCACGAGCGCAGAGCAGCGTGTTCTGCGACAGCGCCGCCTTGAAGCTGCCGACGAACGGCAAGCCCGCTCGAATGCGAACTTCGCCGCTGCGCTGCGCCTCGGCGCCGCGCTTAAGGTGCTGGCGGGCGAGGGCTGACGGTGACGGCGGTGCGGGGATTGCTGAGCCGTGTGCAACGGCTCGAAGACCTGCGGGCACCCCACCGCTCGTTCTTCGCGAAGCACTACGGCAGCTTCGAAGCCTTCGAGGAGAAAATACGTGCCGAGATCGAGGCCGGTGCGCTGGACGCTGACTTCCCTCTTGTCCACCTCGCGCGATGGGAACGCGAGGGATTGGTATGAGCGAGCCAGCGTGGTTACTGAACTGGCGGGCCGCTAACCCAGCCCAGGCACAGCCGAGCGTGCAGCCGGAGTCAGCACCCAGCCAAGGGGACAACACACCCAAGGGCAAGCGCGGCCCACCTGCGCCGCTGCTTGGCGCTGGTATTGTCGAGCCGAAACATGAGGCTTGGCGGTACGATGGCGGGCAGCGGCGTGAGCCAGTGCTGGACCATGACCACGACCCGCCGCGCGTCATCCGCCGCGTCGGGTGGCACCGCTGTATGAAATGCAGCTCACCCTTCTGGTCGCAGGATGTGGTCAGGGTGAGGATGTGTGACGGATGCAAACTGCCGCCCTTGGGACAACGCGGGGGCAAGGGACGAAAAAGGAAGTAGTCAGCGACGTGCCTAGGAGTGGCAGTGCACGTCGCACCCGGTCTTGCCAACCGGGCGAGCCATAGCGGTGCGTCGCTCGTAAAACGTAACGACCGCAGCCGTCAGCGACTTCTCCTTGTCGCTCGCAACGGTAGCGCCCCGGGGCCATGTGGCACGGGGCGCTTTAGTCACCGGGTCTTACACGGATTCCCAGCAGTCACCTGCTGACTTCCAAAGCCCAGCTACATACTAACCGCTAGTTTGAATTTAAACGCTGGCATGGCAGTAACTCCTACTTTTCCCTCTCATATAGGGACGATTGCGCCATAATCAATTCCAGAACTGAAGGTTGCCAAAGAGTAGCAGACAAAGCGGCGCGGCTAACCAATGTGCTGGACATGCGCTACATTGGCGAAAAGCACCACCTCACCGGGCGGGCACCACCCTCACTAAGCTGCTGTTTTTGCTTGGTTAAAGTGGTGAGCCGTGCAGGATTCGAACCTGCGACCCACTGATTAAAAGTCAGTTGCTCTACCAACTGAGCTAACGGCCCACTCGAGCGCCCGAGGTAATGTGAGGCGCGGGAGGCGTCAAGTGGAAATCGCGCCGGAATCTGCATGGTTTGCAAAGGTGTCGCAACGCTTGCCTTGTTGGTGACAACGAAATTGCCAACATGGGGTCCCACCTGCGCTTCGATACAATTGCAGGCGTTGCCGTGTCAGGCTTCAAGAGCTATATCGCGGCGGATGTCCGTTATGCCATCCTCCGGCCTGCCGTTCATGAAAATGCACGGTCTTGGGAACGACTTCGTCGTCATCGACTCCCGCGACGGGAGGCGGACGATGACGCCTGAACTCGCGCGGGCGATCGGCGACAGGCATCGTGGCGTTGGATTCGATCAGCTTGCCGTGATCGAAAGCGATCCGCAGGCGGCGGCGGCTTTGACATTCTATAATGCCGACGGGTCGCTTTCGGCGGCTTGCGGGAATGCAACCCGCTGTGTGGCGCGGCATCTGATGGACGAACTGGGCACGGGGGCTTTGCAACTGCGTACCGAGCGCGGGCTTCTGGATTGTAAGGACGCGGGCGGCGGGCTAACGCGGGTGAACATGGGTGCGCCAATGACCGACTGGCAGGACATTCCGCTGGCCAAGGCGGTCGACACCCTGCATTTGCCGATCGAGGGTGCGCCGGTGGCGACCTCCATGGGGAACCCCCATTGCACCTTTTTCATCGAGGACATCGAAACCATCGACCTTGCCCTGCGCGGGGCCGAGATCGAGCATCACCCCTTGTTCCCGGAGCGCACGAATGTGCAGTTCGTTCAGGTGGTGGGCGACGCGCACCTGAGGATGCGGGTCTGGGAGCGGGGCGTGGGGATAACCCTTGCCTCGGGGTCGTCATCCTGCGCCGTGGCGGTCGCTGCGGTGCGTCGCGGATTGACCGGTCGGCGTGTGAGTATCGACCTTGACGGCGGGCGGATCGAAATTGATTGGCGCGATGACGGCGTCTGGATGACCGGTCCGACTGCGCATGTGTTTGACGGCGTCTTTTTCCCCGAGGCGCTCTGATGTCGGTTCCAAAGATCGCCACCTTCGGTTGTCGCCTGAACGCCTATGAAAGCGAGGCCATGCGCGAGATGGCCGAGGCTGCAGGGCTGTCCGATGCGATCATCGTGAACACCTGTGCCGTTACGGCAGAAGCGGTGCGCAAAAGCCAGAAAGAGATCCGGCGCTTGGCGCGCGAAACCCCGGGGGCAAAGGTGATCGTCACCGGTTGCGCGGCGCAGACCGAGCCGGAACGGTTCGCAAACATGGACGAAGTGAGTCTTGTCCTGGGCAACACCGAAAAGATGGCGCCGGAAAGCTGGGCGCGGATCGCCATCGGCGAGACCGAGCCTGTTATGGTCGACGACATCATGTCGGTCACGGAAACCGCGGGCCACCTGATCGACGGTTTCGGTCGGCACCGCGCTTATGTGCAGGTTCAGAACGGCTGCGATCATCGCTGCACTTTCTGCATTATCCCCTATGGCCGGGGAAACTCTCGCTCGGTGCCTGCCGGGGTCGTGGTGGACCAGATCAAGCGGCTGGTCGACCGGGGGTTCAACGAGGTGGTTCTGACCGGTGTCGATCTGACGTCCTGGGGCGCGGACCTTCCCGGCGCACCGCGTCTTGGCGATCTTGTCCGGCGCATCCTGAAACTGGTGCCCGATCTGCCGCGTCTGCGGATTTCGTCCATCGACTCGATTGAAGCCGACGAAGCCCTGATGGAGGCGATTGCGACCGAGCCTCGGTTGATGCCCCACCTTCATCTGTCGTTGCAAGCCGGCGATGACATGATCCTGAAGCGTATGAAGCGACGGCACCTGCGCGATGACGCTATCGCCTTTTGCCAAGAAGCGATCCAACTGCGCCCCGACATGACCTTTGGTGCGGACATCATCGCGGGCTTTCCGACCGAGACCGAGGCGATGTTTGAAAATTCGCTTCGTCTGGTCGATGACTGCAATCTCACGTGGCTGCATGTCTTCCCGTATTCCCCGCGCCCCGGTACGCCAGCTTCGAAAATGCCGCAAGTCAGGGGGCCAGACATCCGCGAGCGCGCGGCGCGACTGCGCGAAAAGGGCGAGGCGCGCGCGAAGGCCCATCTGGCCGGGCAGACGGGCAAGACCCTGACGGTTCTAACCGAGGGTCCGCGCATGGGGCGGACCGAGCATTTCGCCGAGGTTGCCTTTGCTAAGGATCAGCCCGAAGGTACGCTGGTTGACGCCCGGATTACCGGGCATGATGGCCGCCAATTGTGCGCTTGAGGTGAAAATGAAGCTCTATACGAATCCGGCGTCACCCTTTTGCCGCAAGATCGAAGTGCTTTTGCACGAAGCCGGGCAGGGCGATGCGGTCGAGATGATCGGGGTTGCCGGTCATGCAAAGGCGCCGGGAACGATGCCGGTTTCTGTCAACCCGATTGGCAAGATCCCGACTTTGGAGCTGGAGGACGGCACGGCCATTTTCGACAGCCGGGTGATTTCGCGGTATCTGGATCAAGAGTTCGACCTTGGTCTTTATCCCGAAGAACGTCTTTTCACCGAGTTGACGCTTGAGGCAACGGCTGACGGGATCGCTGATGCCGCACTCTTGATGGTTTACGAAGGCAGGACGCGGCCCAAAGACAAATACGATGCGGAAAGCGTGGAAGCGCAGTGGTCCAAAGTGGATCGCTCTCTGAACGCGCTGAACAATCGCGCGGATGAGCTTTCCGGCACCCTGACCGTCGGTCAAATCGCCGTGGGGTGCGCGCTTGGATATATCGATTTCCGCCTCGGGGATCGGGATTGGCGGAATGGGCGACCGGCCTTGGCGGAATGGTTCGAAAGCTTCGCCGCGCGTCCCTCGATGCAGGCTACACGGCCTTCTGGTTGAACCGGACATAGGCGATGCACCCAAACCCGGCCTTTCGGCACGTTTCCGACGCCCGCAACATCGAGTTTGCTCGCCAAAGGAGTTTTGGCACCCTGGCGCTTGGCGGCACCGAACCCCTGCTTTCGCATGTGCCGTTTCTATTGTCCGATGACGGGACATACGCCGATCTGCATCTGGTCCGGTCGAACCCGATTGCGCGCATTGGATCAGGGCCAGCGGTGATCGCGGTCACAGGGCCGGATGGTTATGTCTCGCCCGATTGGTATGAAGTGCCCGATCAGGTGCCGACGTGGAACTACATTGCCGTGCATTTGCGGGGTGTGCTGGAGCCTCTGCCACTTGATTCTCTTGGCGATCTGATCGACCGCCAGTCTGCCTTGTTTGAGGAGAGACTTGCGCCGAAACCGCCCTGGACCAGCGCCAAGATGAGCGATGGCGTGAAAGAGCGGATGATGCGTTCGATCCTGCCTTTTCGCTTGGCGGTTGAAACCATCGACGGAACGTGGAAGCTAAACCAGAACAAGGACGATGACGTGCGCCTCAGGGCCGCCGATGCCGTTGTAGAGGGTGTCGGAAGCGAACTAAAATCTCTCGCCACGTTCATGCGCAAACCGCCGAAGGGAACGAGTTGATGGACAAGATCAAGACCGGCCAGACGGGGACGGCCCGGATGATCGTCGGCACGAATGACACGGCACCCCGGGTTGGATCGGGCCGAATCGCGGTTCTTGCGACGCCGGTGATGATTAACCTGATCGAGGAAGCGGCTCTTGACGCCATCGAGGCGGACCTTGCCGAAGGGCAGCAATCGCTTGGGACTCACCTTGATGTTTCACACGTCGCGGCCACGCCTACCGGGATGGAGGTCGTCGCAACAGCCGAAGTCACGGGCATTGACGGCCGCCGCGTCGAGTTTTCGGTCAAAGTCGTCGATGCTGAGGAACTGGTGGGCGAGGGGACACATACGCGCGTGGTGGTCACGGCTGAGAAATTCAAGTCCCGGATCGACGAAAAGGCGGCCCGCTGACTTTCCTTTCGCTCGAACCCGTCACCTTTGCTTGCGATCCGATTTATCCCGGACTGTTCCGTTCGTATTCCTGGAAACACGTGCGATCCGGCCATGTAGCGCCATGTAGCGGACGGAAAACCCGCGCTTTACGCGCCGCCATGCCGCTTCCCGAAAGGGGTGCGTACGGTCCCAAAAACGCGCAAAGGCCTGTCTTTCACGGCTCCCCCGGCGAAACGCGCGTTCATAGAATAATGCGACGATAGCTCCGGCAAGCACCTGCCAGATCGTATGGTGGCCGGTTTCGATCCGCGAGCCACCTGCAAACCCGGCCGCAACGACGATCCCTGTTTTCAGAAGCGGCGCATTGTCCAGGCAGGTATTGACCAGCGCCGCAGCTCCAAAAACCGCGGAAGCGGTGTGGGTCGAGGGGAAACCACGCGAATTCCCGTTTGGCCGTTGGTTGATCTCGGCGTCCCCTAACACCCGCTTCGTACCTTTGACCGTGCTCCACATCGCCGTATAGCGGATCAGATAACTGGGCAGGTTTCCCGAAACCGTCGCGCAAACAAGACCCGTCACAGGCAGCGAGACTTGCAAAACCTCGCCCCAACCATGCGCGCCTGGCCGCACGAACCCGAGCGACACGATCAAAAACACCGCAACCCAAGTGGTGCGACGGCGTGTCCAGTTCCAGAATGCAGTGGCCCGACGTGAAATCATGCCTTTTATTTCGCGTGTTTTTTGTAAGGTCTCAATGACGATACCTGCCTTTTTTAGGGAAACTGCGTCGAAAAGGACAAACTGCGCCCGATTGTCCGCTGGACGGCCCCTCTTGGCGGGGTTATCTACCGCTTCAACTGGCCGGAATCCGTTTCGGCAAGGCGTTTTGGGCTGAAGCCTGACTAAGACAGGAGAAGCAAGTGTCGCACGCAGACGATGACCACGAAGGCACGCGCAGAGATTTCCTCTTTTACGCTACGGGAGGGGCCGGTGTCGTTGCCACCGGGGCGGCGGTGTGGCCGCTGGTCAACCAGATGAATCCATCGGCGGATGTTCAGGCCTTGTCCTCGATCCGCGTTGACATCTCGGGGGTTGAACCGGGAACGCAGATCACCGTGAAATGGTTGGGTAAACCGGTGTTTATCCGCCGTCGCACCCAGGAAGAGATCGACGAGGCGACCGGTGTGCCTATGTCCGAACTTCCAGACCCGGATGCGCGTAACGCGAATATCGCGGCTGGCTCGGATGCGACTGACGCGAACCGTGCTTTGGACGAAAGCGGCGAATGGCTGGTCCAGATGGGTGTCTGCACCCACCTTGGCTGCGTACCGCTTGGCGACGCTGGCGAGTTTGGCGGCTGGTTCTGCCCCTGCCATGGCTCGCACTACGACACGGCTGGCCGGATTCGCAAAGGCCCGGCTCCTGAAAACCTCCCCGTCCCGCCTGCGGCGTTCGACGGCGACACTTTGATTCTCGGATAAGGGAGACGGACAAGATGGCTGGTATCCCGCACGACCACTACGAACCGAAGACCAAGGCTGAAAGCTGGCTTCACACACGTCTGCCCATTGTCGGGCTGATGTATGACACGCTTATGATCCCCACGCCCAAGAACCTGAACTGGATGTGGATCTGGGGTATTATCCTGACTTTCTGCCTTGTCTTGCAGATCGCCACCGGCATCGTCCTGGCGATGCACTACACGCCGCATGTCGATCTGGCCTTTGCCTCGATCGAACACATCATGCGCAATGTGAACGGCGGCCACATGATCCGCTACGCACACATGAACGGCGCGTCGCTCTTCTTCATCGCCGTTTATGCCCACATCTTCCGCGGCCTTTACTATGGCTCTTACAAGGCGCCTCGCGAGGTGACATGGATCATCGGTATCCTGATCTTTGTGCTGATGATGGGGACCGGCTTCCTTGGTTACGTTCTGCCTTGGGGTCAGATGTCCTTCTGGGGTGCCACCGTGATCACCGGCCTGTTCGGAGCCATCCCGCTGATCGGTGAGCCGATCCAGACCTGGCTTTTGGGCGGACCGGCGGTGGACAACGCCACGCTGAACCGCTTCTTCTCGCTGCACTATCTTCTGCCCTTCGTGATCGCCGCCCTTGTCGCGGTGCACATCTGGGCCTTCCACACCACGGGCAACAACAACCCGACCGGAGTAGAGGTGCGGCGCACCTCTAAGGAAGAGGCGGCCAAGGATACGGTGCCGTTCTGGCCCTATTACGTCATCAAGGACCTGTTCGCGCTGGCCGTGATCCTGGCGATCTTCTTTGCCGTTGTCGGCTTCATGCCGAACTACCTTGGCCACCCCGACAACTATATCGAGGCAAACCCGCTGGCCACGCCTGCGCACATCGTCCCGGAATGGTACTTCCTGCCGTTCTACGCGATCCTGCGGGCCTTTACCGGTGAAGTCTGGGTCGTTCAGATCGCCAGCTTTGTCACCGGCGGCATCATCGACGCGAAGTTCTTCGGTGTGCTGGCCATGTTCGGTGCCATCGCCGTTATGGCGCTCGTGCCCTGGCTGGACACCTCCAGCGTACGCTCGGGCAAGTACCGCCCGATGTTCAAGTGGTGGTTCTGGCTGCTGGTTGTCGACTTCTTCGTGCTGATGTGGCTGGGTGCCATGCCGGCGGAAGAGCCCTACGCGACCTTCTCGCTGATCGCTTCGGCCTATTGGTTCGCCTACTTCCTGGTGATCCTGCCGCTTCTGGGCGTGATCGAGAAACCCCTGCCACAGCCCGAAACGATCGAGGCAGACTTCGACGCGCATTATCCGCCCAAGGGCGAAGGCGCCTCGGCTGCCACGGCACCTGCGGAATGAAAGGAACACGACCCATGATCCGTAAGATCACACTTTCCGCAATCGCCGCCATGGGCCTTTCGACCGCTGCGTTCGCCGCGGGCGGGGAAAGCCATGTGCACGATCACGCATTCTCGTTCGAAGGGCCTTTCGGTACGTTCGACCAGATGCAGCTTCAGCGCGGTCTGAAGGTATACACCGAGGTATGCGCTTCGTGCCACGGGCTACAATATGTCCCTCTGCGCACGCTTGGCGACGAAGGCGGGCCGCATTTCTCGGAAGCCGAGGTCCGCGCCTATTCCGAGTTCTACGAAGTCTTCGATGCCGAGTTGGACGATTTCCGCCCGGCCAAGCCGACCGACCACTTCCCGCCGTCTTCGCTTCCCGAAGCGCCGGACCTTAGCCTGATGGCAAAGGCACGTGCGGGCTTTCACGGCCCTGCCGGACTGGGCATCAACCAGTTCCTCAAGGGGATGGGTGGCCCAGAATACATCGCTTCGATCCTGACCGGGTACACGGGTGAGGAAAAAGAAGAAGCAGGCACGATCTTTTACGAAAACACCGCCTTCCCCGGTGGCTGGATCGCCATGGCGCCTCCGCTTTCGGACGAATTGGTCGAGTTCGACGACGGCCACGCCAACGACCTGGATCACCTGGCCGAGGATGTATCGGCTTTCCTGATGTGGACGGCAGAACCCAAGATGAACGCACGGAAAGAGGCCGGGTTCGTCTCGGTCCTGTTCCTGGTGGTGCTGAGCGTGTTGTTGTACCTGACAAACAAGCGCATCTGGGCCAAGGTCAAGCGCAAGGACACGGGCGAGTAAGCAGAGTCAGAAATCCAACGAAAACGCCGCCCCTGATCGGGCGGCGTTTTTTGTTGAAAAATGCCGCCGAATGCCATCTTGCTTGAGATACACATACTTAAGCTTCAAGACATTTTTTTCTGGTTTTCTGGATGGCCAAATGACCGAACCTGCTTCCTCCGACACCCATGCGAAAAGAGACACTGCTGACGTCGAAGGGCATGCGGGCGAGCTTGCTGAGCTGCTTACCATGCTGCGGCACTACGGGAACGTGCGGTTTCTCATGTTGCCGATTTTCCTGTCTATCCAGTTCGCGCTTTTCCTGGCACTGGATCAAAGCCGCACAATGTCTTTCGAAACCGAGTCCCTCGGCGAGTTTTTCGCTGCCTTGTCCGGCGCCGAGTCCGAAGCGGGCAACGTGGTCAAGGTGACCGTTGGAAAAGAGTACGACGACCTTATTCTCTCGGCCCTTCCAATTGCAGGGGTGATCGTCGCAGTGTGTTTTGTGTTTCTCGAGTATCTGCTGGATGGGTACATCACCAACTATCGAGAAGGTGCCAAAGCCCTTTCCGGTCATGATTCGAAACTGGCGGGTTTGCTTCAAGAACCGACGAAGCACTTCGATAAGATGCGGCTGATAATGTGGGTGCTTTACTCGGGTCCAATCGTTTTCTGGGGGTTACTTTTGTTGCCGAGTTAGGGCAGGCATACCCTGGGCGCATCACACGTGTAAAAGCCGCCGGGGGAGGACCGGCGGCTTTTGGTTTGAGGCGGGACACCTCAATCAGGCCGTTTCAAGAAGGCCCTTTTTCTTTGCCAGTTCCTGCATCTTGGACTGCAGTTTCTCAAAGGCGCGCACCTCGATCTGGCGAATGCGTTCGCGGCTGACGTCATACTGGCCCGAAAGCTCTTCCAGCGTCACCGGGCTGTCCATCAGGCGGCGTTGCGTCAGGATGTCCTGCTCGCGCTCGTTCAGCACTGACATGGCTTCGGCCATCATCTCGCGGCGCACATCCAATTCGTCCCGTTCGGCATAATCGCCGGCCTGGTCGGCATCTTCGTCTTCCAGCCAGTCCTGCCACTGGGCCGCCCCTTCGCCGTCCGCCGAAATGGTCGCGTTGAGCGAGGCGTCACCCCCCGACAGGCGCCGGTTCATGTTGGTAACTTCCTCCTCGCTGACGTTCAGATCGTTGGCGATCTGGCTCAGATGTTCGGGGCGTAAGTCGCCGTCTTCCAGGGCACCGATACGGGCCTTGGCCTTGCGAAGGTTGAAGAACAGCTTTTTCTGTGCGCTGGTCGTGCCAAGTTTCACCAGGCTCCACGACCGCAGGATGTATTCCTGGATCGAAGCACGGATCCACCACATGGCATAGGTCGCCAGGCGAAAACCCTTTTCGGGGTCAAACCGTTTCACGGCCTGCATCAGGCCCACGTTGGCTTCGGAAATCACCTCTGCCTGGGGCAGACCATAGCCGCGATAGCCCATGGCGATCTTCGCCGCGAGGCGCAGGTGCGACGTTACCATCTGGTGCGCGGCATCCGTGTCCCCATCTTCGACCCAGCGTTTGGCAAGCATGTACTCTTGCTCTTTTTCCAGCATCGGGAACTTGCGGATCTCCTGCAGATAGCGGTTCAGACCGCCCTCGGGGGTAGGTGCCGGAAGATTCGTATAGTTAGCCATCTTTTTTCATTCCCTGTCAGCGCCAATGTTGCGACGCTTAACATATTTGGTGAACTACTCGGTTCAGTTCAAGTCCTGCGCGACATTTTTTTCTAGTCGCGCCGTGATGAAAGAAAGATGAACCAAACGTTCTAGTATTGCCACTCACGGGGGCGTGCGCTCACGCTTTCGTGCAGACTGGTGCGCGATACGCCTTAGATATGTGCAAAAACTCACATGCCGCGCAAGGCATCAAGTAGCTGTGCAAAGTCGCCCGGCGGAGGGCATTCGAAACGTAAATCGGCCTTGGTAATGGGGTGCGTAAAGCCCAGAGTTTCCGCGTGAAGTGCTTGACGCTGAGAGAAATTTGCGGCCTCGGCCCCTGTTGCGCGACCACCCAGCCGCCGCCTCCCTCCGTAGGTCGGATCCCCGATCAGGGCGTGTCCGATATAGGCCATGTGGACACGTATCTGATGTGTGCGGCCGGTTTCGAGGTTGCAACAAACAAGGGCCGCGTGATCGCCGAATGTTTCAATAACGCGGGCCCGCGTCACGGCGTGACGCCCGCCTTGCAACAAAACCGCCTGTTTTTGCCGGTCGGTGCGGTGGCGGCCCAGATGAGTGGTGATCTTGACGGTGTCCCCGCTTTCGAAACTGACGCCCCGCAGCCCTTTTAGGCGAGGGTCACCCGTATGCGGCACGCCGTGACACAGGGCGAGGTAACTACGCTCGACCGTGTGGGCGGCAAACTGGTCTGCAAGCCCGTGGTGCGCGGCATCCGATTTGGCGACGACCAGCAGGCCGGAAGTGTCCTTGTCGATGCGATGGACGATGCCGGGGCGCTTTTCGCCACCTACACCTGACAAGCGGCCTCCGAAGTGGTGTAAAAGCGCATTGACCAAAGTGCCCGAAGGCGAACCGGGGGCAGGGTGCACCACCATCCCGGCAGGCTTGTCCACCACGATCAGATCGTCGTCTTCGTGATGGATCGTCAAAGGGATCGCTTCTGGCAGGATTTCCGTTTCAACGGCGTCTTCGACCGTGATCTCGTACAGATCACCTTCGGCAACCTTGGCCTTGGCATCCATGATCGGTTGGCCGTCTTTCGTCACTTTGCCCTCACCTAACAGCCGCGCGATGCGCGATCGTGACAGATGTGCCGCCTCTGGCACATCGCGGGCAAGCGCCTTATCAAGGCGCGGCGGCGCGGCGCCGATGGAAACCAGGATTTTGCGCGACATGGATGAGGGTCAGGCTCCGGACGAAGGGATGCTTCGGTATCTGAAAATTCTGGTGACGGTTCTGACCGTGACCATGATCCTTGGCTTTTTAACCATCGTTGCACTCTTTGTCATGCGGTTCAGCGCAATGGGGCAGGTCGAGTTGCCAGATGCAATTTCCCTGCCGGACGGCGCAACCGCCACCGCCTTTACGCGAGGCGATGATTGGTTCGCCGTAGTGACGGATCAGAACGAGATCCTGATTTACAGCAAGGTGACGGGGAATCTGCGCCAGCGGATCACGATTGAACCGGAATAGGGTTCAAGCAAACCAGCCGCGGGTCACCGCCTCGGCCCAGCTTTCCGCGCCCCTTTCGCGCGCAAGCGTTGCCATGCGGCTTGCGTCGTAAGGCACCGCGATCAGATCGGCGCACCAGATTCCATTCCGTTCTTCGACGATGGCGTAGCGTGCATCGGGGGCACAGGTCTGGTGGATGAAGTTGGGCTCCATCCGCGTATCAAGGTAAGCGGGGCATCCGACCGAGCCGGGATTGACCACCATGCGATCCCCGGACATGCGCACTACGCGTGGTTCGTGCGTATGACCGCAGAGGAACAGACGGTGGTTGAGACCGGCCGCGCGGGCCTCAACTTCGACCATGTCGCGCGCGATCAGCCGCGCGTTTTTTCCGCGTCGGTCCAGCCAGTTTTCCTCGTCGTTTTCGGGAGTTGCATGACAGAGAAAAACGCCATCGAGTTCGGCGGTCAGCGGCAAATTCTTTAGCCAAGTCAGTTGCTCGGGCGAAAGATCGTCGATCGCCCATTGCTCCCACGGGCCCATTTCTTGTCTTTCGCGATCAAACAACTGCCGGTCGTGATTGCCCCTGACGGTGACAAGATCAAGCGGAAGAAGCCGTTTCGCCGTCGCACCTGCGTCGAATGGGCCGCTGAAGGAATCGCCAAGGTTGACGATGCCCATGGGCCCGCGCCGCGCGATATCTGCCAGAACGGCATCAAGTGCTGCGATATTGCCGTGGATGTCGCTGATGACTGCAAGTTTCATGTGGCAAACATGAAGTCCATGGCGGGAATGGCAATACCCGGCGTGCCGGATGAGACCTCAGGCGTCTTCCATGATCGGTGGTGTCAGGGATTTCTGGGCAACTTCGGCGACAATCTCGGACAGTCGGGACAAGGTGGCGCTGGATTGCGACCGCGACTGCCAATGCAGGGGCATCCGTACCCGAACGTTTTCGACAAGTTCCACCAGGGTGCCTTCCGCGATCAGAGGTTCGACAGTTACCGAAGGCATCATTGCCCAGCCGATTCCCCGTTGGCAGGCCAGAAGGTGCCCTTCGTAAGAGGGGATATAGTGCGATGTGAGCTTTCCCGTATTGCCGAAGGCAAGCATCATCCACTGCTGGGGAAGGGTATCTTTTCGGTCGAACTGGATCGAGGGCGCGTTGCTGAGGGCAATCTGGGAACTGCCGTCGGGCAGGTGCTTTTCCGCAAACTCTTTCGAAGCCACGGCCAGGTATTCCATCGCGCCCAATGGCACGGTCAGACAGCCGGGAATCGGTTTGTTGTTCGAGGTCACGATGGCCAGCGCGTCGCCCGAGCGAAGACGTTCTTCGGTAAATTCCTGATCGTCGGGGATGATTTCCAGAAGCAGGTTCAATTCGTCCAGCGCGCGCTGGATCACCTCGGGAAACCAGGTGGCAAGGCTGTCGCTGTTGACGGCAATGCGAATGCTGACTGCGGCCGACCCCGTGCCGGCTCCGCGCGCGGCCAGGAGATCCGACAGTTCGTGCTGGAGCAGGGTGACCTGTTCGACATGCTGACAAAGCAGGAGACCATCGTCGGTTGCAACGCAGGGGCGGCCCCTTTGGACCAGGATCGACCCGACCTTTTCTTCCAATTGCTTGATTCGCTGCGAGACGGCGGATTGCGTCACGTTCAGCGATGTCGCAGCGGCTTCGAAGCTTCCGGTTCTGACAACGGCGGATAGAACGACCAATGAATCGTAGTCATAATCCATAAGAAAAACTCCCTCATCATTAGGGTTACTAATGATCTTTTATGCGTCGAGCAAGTAAAATATCCACAGGGGTTAATTTTCCATTTTCTTGCAGGGATTTAGTTGCGGAACATAACCGAGCGTAAGCGATCATTAGGGCGGCTATTGCAAAGGTGGTTGGATTATGACAAGAATAAGGCACAAATGTGGCGGGGGGCCATATCTATGTCTGCACAAGCTTTGCGGCAAAAGTACAATCGTGCTTTCGCCGGGATGGAAAAACATTCGCGCCTGATAGCCTGGTCGATTGTTGGTCTTTACATCATTCAGATCGTCGGTTCGGTCGTACTGGGGCATCTGCTTTTGCAAGGTGATCCGACTGTTTTCAGCGTGGTTTGCGTTGCGCTGCTCATGTTGTTCATTGCGACGCGGATGCGGGGGCTGAACAATATCATCCACGAATGTTCGCATGCGACCTTTGCGATCGACCGGTCCGACAACGTGTTGATCGGAAAGACCTGTGCATCGCTTTTGTTCAACTCGTTTACCGTGTACCGGGACGAACATTTGTCGCATCACAAGCATATTGGCGATTATGAAAACGATCTCGATCTTCAGGGCATCAAGAATCTGGGGCTGCACGATCCGCTGACCACGCCGGTTGTGTTGCGGCACATCGCAACGCCCCTGGTCCTGCGGCATCTGCCCTATTACCTCAGCCTCAACCTCAGCCGCAATGACGGCTTTCTGTTCCAGGTGGTGCAATATGCCATGATCGGAGCGGTCTCGATCCTGACGGCGGTGGCGCCCTGGACCGGGCTGTTGATGCTGATCGTGCCCTTTGTGTTTATCTATTCGGCCCTCATGTACTGGGCGGATTGTATGGATCATGCGGGGCTGGTGCCCACGGATGATGATCTGGAAGCGTCACGAAATCTATTGGCACCTCGACTGCTGCGGTGGCTGTTTTTTCCTCGTAACGACTGCTTTCACCTTGTCCATCACCTGTTCCCGCATGTTCCAGCACGTCATCTTGAGGCGTCGCACAAGGTACTTCTTGACGACGATCTTTATGTTTCCCGCGAGAATGCCGTTCGCGGAATGTCACACATGATTCCGCAAGGGGCAGATGGGGCGTCGGTCACTCCGGCAGAGTGACTTGCCTCGTTTGAAATTCGGCTGAAACTGCCGGTGCAAGGGCCTGCCGCGGATGTCGCTCCGGGCCCTTGTCGATTCCGGATTGATGAAATTCAACGCAGTTGCGGCGGTTTCATTGTTTCGGCTCTCTGAAATAAGCGTTTCCGACGGCTCAAGAGCGAAGGTTTCTGGCAGGTTTTTCGGCGGAAAACCGCCTGTTTACAGGGTGCTAGCATTCGAGATGTCCGAGAAGTGCAAGTCTATGCCGTGAATTGGCATTCTGGCATTTAGAGTTGCTTATGTAAAATTAGTCATGCTAATTAACTTTTGTGAGTAAGTGGTTCTAGTGTGAGATCGTGGGCGCTTCGGGGTGGATGCGGGTTCTGCGCCTCTCCGAGACGCAAAGTGGGAAGAGTAACCTTTCGTATTGAAACACAGTTGCGTCGCTCTTTTATGAGCGACGCGACCGGGTGGATGATGTGAGTGAGTGCTGGCCGGTGAACTGAGCATGCGTCTGGTGGTGAGCCGGATTTCAGTTCTTGTAATGGCCAACAAAACGCCCGATTTTGTCAAAACTGTGCCAATGCAGTGGGATTTGTTTGACGAATTTTGCGCCAGTCCTGGAACGCACCGGGGCTGGCGTTTACGTTTTGCGGATGTCTTGAGTGGTGGTACCGCCTCCCCGGTTCGAACGGGGGACCTCTTGATCCACAATCAAGCGCTCTAACCTACTGAGCTAAGGCGGCACGCCCGCTTCCCTAGCGCCGCCGGATTGCGATTGCAAGGGTCAGGATAGATCAAGCTCCCAAGTCTGTTCCACAAGCTCGACACCGAAGGATGTCACCGATTTCGACTGCGTGCAGTCAAAGCCGTTCTTTTTATACAATGCGCAAGCGGCCCGGTGGCTCTCGTGGGTCCAGAGCCGCAGGGTATGATGGCCGGTCGCGCGGGCATGGGCGACGCACTTGTCCAATAGTTGCTGACCAAGACCAGTGCCGCGCGCGCCGGGTTCGACAAGAAACAGACGCAGCTTGGCGACACCAGGTACGCCCGAGGCCACGCAAAAGATGGAACCCAACCTTTCATCGCCCCGATGTGCAATCCAGGCGCGTTCGATCGTTTGATCCCGGTTGCGCATGAATTCGACAAGGATCTCGGCAACAAGTGGTTCGAATGTTTCGTCGAACCCTTCCGCTTCGGCATAAAGCTCGCCGTGACGCTGGATCAACCAGCCGGCGTCGCCGATCGAAAGGTCCCTGAACCGGATCGCGTTGCTCATTTCCTAAGAAGGTCGCGCATCGGATGTCTTGTCAATGCTGTCAGCGCAGGCTAGGGCGTGGTCGGTTCTGAAAGGATGCAGGCAATGGGGATCGACAAGGAAAGCGACATCGAAGCGAATTTGCAGATCGGACCCACGAACATGGGGATGGTTCGCATTTACGTTGAAGGTGAAGGCATTGAGATCCCCATGGATTTCGAGCCTGAAGAGGCCGAGGAAATCGCCGAAGAGATCAAGGCGGCCGCACAGCGGGCAAGGGCGATGGCCTCTAAGGGACGGAAAGGCTGAAACCCGGATCACGCGCTGCGTGCCAGCGCAGCGCGGCATGGCGGGCGAATTTCTGCACCATGACTTTTCGCCGCGCCGGGGGCAGCTTGTCTTCGGGGGCCATGCGGATGATCTCGGCGTCATAGGCATCTGCGATGATCAATCCGGTGCCTTCAGGTAGCAGGTCAGTCGGGAAATCCTGATCCACCGCCCAGAAATACCGATCGCACCATTCCAGATACCCTTGCCACTTCTGGTCGCAGGCAAAATCGGCGCGGCTGGATTTGCATTCGATCACCCAGACCTCGGATTTCGGTCCAAGGGCCATCACATCGACACGAAGCCCCGTTGTGGGCGTCAGTTCCTCGACCGTCACGAAATCATGGCTGGCAAGGTGACGGCAAACGCCACGCGCCAGAAGCTGACCTGGTTTCATCTGAAGAAGATCGTCGGGCATCTTGAAATTAGTGAACAAAACGTAAACAAAAATCAAGCCCCCGCAAAAACATCGCCCTTGCCCCGGGTGCGGGCGAGGCCTACATGCAGGGGGTGGCGGGTACTGCCCTTCCCGTGCCGGGGACAAATTCCGGTGGCCTTAAGCAATTCCGAGGGAGCTGGCTCTGTGCGGATCGTGGTCCGTTTATCTGGCGCCCACCTGTATTTACAGGTCCTCGGGAATTCAGATGCCCCTACGGTTGCGGCGGTCCCGTCACATCATCATCGCCGTCGCCGGGTTTCCTGGCCATGCCCATGACGACCAAGGCGAACTGCACGCCGGAAAACACGATCCCGTTGAAAAAGCACAACAGGAAAAAGGCCAGCCATCCGCCTTCCACATTGTCGATCAGGTGACGCAGGTTGGCGACGTTGAACATGACCAAAGCCATCGCGAACAATGTTCCGATCGCCATGCCGGTCAGGGTGGTATGAATGTAAAGCCTGACGACACGCGGCAATTTCTTCATGTCTCGTCCTCCCCGACAACGCGGTCCTTCAGTTTCGAATAACCGGCGCGGTTGAGTTGGATGAATTCTTCGATCATGCCCGTGAACCCGATCTGGCGTCCCTTGAGCCAGAAAAAGCCGGAAATCGCCCCGGTGAAGGCGCCCAAGCTGTCGACGATGAGGTCGGTCATTGTATCGGGCAACCCGCTTTTCTGCATGTTGAGGCCGAAGAGTTGGTCCATTCCGAACTCGAAGATCTCCCAAAGTGTGCCGATCGAAACCGCGAAACAAAAGGCGATCAGCCCAAGTGCCCAGGGCGGTGCGGCGTAGCGATCGCCTTCGAAGAGGTAGAAAACAAAGAGAAATCCGATGATGCCAAACCCGATGGCCGAGCTGGTGTGCAAAAGGACGTCCCACCACCAGAAACGTTCGTAGAAGTCGAAAACTTCGCCCAGAAACAGGGTTCCAAAGACAAAGGCCGAGATTGCCCCCAGAAAGGTGAGCGGGAGGCGGATCTTGAAGCGTTCGGAAAAGATCGTCGGCAGCACCGTCAGGAACAGGGCGGTCACGGCGACGAAGACGTTTGACCAATGTTTGGTGAAAAGGGCAAAGATCGTCGCCGCCGCCAGGATGAACCAGACGATCCATGTCACATAGGGAATGTCGTTTCGGCGCGGCATGGTTCCTATATTGGCAGTATGGATGGAAATCGAAAGGGCAAAGCGGTTGCCATGAGGCTGGCAAGTTGGAACATCCGCAAATGCATCGGGCTGGATCGCCGTCGGGATCCCAATCGTGTGGCCGAAGTCATTGCGCGCCTTGAGGCTGACGTCGTTGCGCTTCAGGAGGCTGACAAGCGTTTGGGCAAACGGCCCGCAGCCCTGACCGCCGACCTTGTCGAGCGCGAAACCGGGATGGTTCCGGTCGAGGCGGGCGGGAACGAGGAAAGCCTCGGATGGCATGGGAACGCGGTGTTGCTGAAGCCGGGCTTGGAGGTTGTGGCGCGGCAAAACCTGCATCTTCCGGGGGTAGAGCCGCGCGGGGCCTTGATACTTGATGTGGATGGCGAGGGTCGGGAGATCAGATTGGTCGCGCTCCATCTTGGCTTGTTGCGGTCGTCGCGCCGGGCACAATTGGCGGTCGTTCGAGAAACGCTGGACGGCATGGCGCTGCGCCCGACCGCGATCCTCGGTGATTTCAACGAGTGGTCGGTTTCGCGCGGTCTGGAAGCCTTGTCAGATTACAACGTTCACGCGCCGGGCCGCAGTTTTCACAGCAGAAGGCCCGTTGCTGCGTTGGACCGGATCGCGACAAGTGCGGGGGTATCTCTGGAGGATGCGGGCGTCGTTGAGACTCCTATGACGCGCATCGCCTCGGATCATCTGCCGATCTGGGGGGACTTTCGCCTGAACTGAACCTTGCGGGTCTCGGTCAAACGACAACCTCCATCGACTCTTGCTCTCCGACCCCGAACACCCGCTTGTAGCGTGCGATTTCATCCTTTGGTCCCATGGCCTTACGGGGATTGTCGGAAAGTTTGACCGTGGGCCGCCCCTCGGCCTCGACCGCCTTGCAAACCAGGCTGAAAGGGGCAAGCGCATCATCAGGGACAAGGCCGCGGAAGTCATTCGTCATCATCGTGCCCCAGCCGAAACTGACCCGGACCTTGCCGGAAAAACGGGCGTGCAACTCGGTGATCTTTTCGACATCCAGCCCGTCAGAGAAGATGATGAGTTTTTCCGACGGATCCTCGCCCCGGCTTTTCCACCACTCGATGGCCGTTTCCGCGCCGGTGGCCGGATCGCCGGAATCGATGCGGATGCCGGTCCAGCCTGCCAGCCAGTCGGGCGCGTTTTTCAGGAATTGGTCGGTCCCGTAGGTGTCGGGCAGGATGATGCGCAGGTTGCCTTCGTGTTCTTCGTGCCAGTCGGCCAGCACCCGGTATGGTGCCTTGGCAAGATCTTCGTCTGTTTCGGCCAGGGCGGAATAGACCATCGGCAGTTCGTGGGCGTTCGTGCCGATGGCCTCAAGGTCGCGGTTCTTGGCGATCAGGCAATTCGACGTACCGACGAAGGCTTTGCCCAGGCCTTCGGTCATCGCCTGAACGCACCAGTCCTGCCAAAGGAAAGAATGACGCCGCCGCGTGCCAAAATCGGCGAGGGCGAGGTTCTCAAGTCCCCGTAATTGTTCGACCTTTTGCCAGGTGCGGGTCATGGCGCGGGCATAAAGCACCTGCAGTTCGAATTTGCCCATGTCGCGCGTCACGGCGCGGGACCTGAGTTCCATCAGGACGGCAAGCGCGGGGATTTCCCAAAGCATCACTTCGGGCCAGGCCCCTTCGAACGTCAGTTCAAATTGCCCGTCGCGGATTTCAAGGTGGTAGGGCGGAAGAGTGAGGTTCTCGAACCATTCCATGAAGTCCGAGCGGAACATCTGGCGTTTGCCATAAAAGGTGTTGCCGCGCAGCCATGTGCTTTCGCCGCGCGATAGCGAGAGCGAACGGATGTGGTCAAGTTGTTCGCGCAACTCGCCTTCGTCCACCAGTTCGGCAAGGCGGATCGACTTGGTGCGGTTGATCAGGCTGAAGGTGACGCGGGTGTTGGGATGGTTGCGGAACACCGACTGGCACATCAGCAATTTGTAGAAATCGGTGTCGATCAGCGAGCGGATGATCGGGTCGATCTTCCATTTGTGATTCCACACACGGGTCGCGATATCCACCATGAGGCTCCTCCACCAGACAGGGCTTTGTGCCAAGTCTGGATGGGGTTTGTCCAGTAAGCTCTTTTCAGATCAGCAAAATCGGCGGATTTGAGGGCGTTGGAGTTGTGACCGTCACCTCACTTGAGCGTGCCGGTATAGCTGTCGGGCGGAACCAGGGGCTTGGCAGGTGTGTCTGGCAGAGCCTCTTCGATCTTGCCGCCGACCCCGCGTGCCTGCTTGTTGAGCCAGAAGATAGCCTCTGCAATCGGGCGGCGTTCGCTGCTGCCGTCATAGGCAACCCCGCAATTCACCGCGTGAACCGTGGAGGGATTGTCAAAACCATGTCCCGGGGGGCGGGGGGCGAAAGTGGCGCGGCAGCCTTGGGAGTCGGAGGAATATCCGCCGACGGCGATCCCGTATTGAAAGGTGATCACAACGAAATCACCGCTGTTGCCGAATTGCGGAGCATAATAACCGGGCGGATTCTTAATGTTGCGGTAGACGAAAGAGGTTTGCCCCCCTTCGCGGATTTTCTGGGTCGGGTTGCCCCATTGGGCGGTGAACTGTTTTTCGGTCGTGTAGCCGGGTTCGACGCTGGCCAACATCACCTGGCGCACCTTGGGGTGATCCGCCACGGTCGTATTCCAGGCCAACCCGCCACAGCCAGTCAGAAACAGACACAGAAGAAACGCAATTCTCATGCGGTGTGTTTACCGACACTTGGTTGCCAAATCCTTGCGTTCGGAGTCATATCGCGCCCATGATCCTTGGTATCGGCACAGACATCTGCAACATCGAACGCATTCAGGGAACGCTGGATCGTTTTGGCGATCGGTTTCGCAACCGCGTTTTCACCGAGGTCGAGCAGCGAAAGGCCGAGCGGCGGGCGGACACGGCTGGCACCTATGCCAAGAGGTGGGCGGCGAAAGAGGCCTGTTCCAAGGCCCTTGGTACAGGTTTGCGCATGGGGATCGCGTGGCGCGACATGGCGGTCAGCAACCTTGAGACCGGCCAGCCCGTGATGAAGGTTACCGGTTGGGCGGCGGAACGTTTGGCCGAGATGACGCCCGAAGGGCACGAAGCGATCCTGCACGTCACCCTGACCGACGATCACCCCTGGGCGCAGGCCTTCGTGATGATCGAGGCACGGCCTGTCTTGAAAGGCAAGGACACAGCCGCGTGACGTAGGGCGGTTTTACCCAACCCTGCCTTGACTTGCCCCTGTCCCACGCTCAGAAAGCCCGGGCGCAATGAAGGCAGGGCAGATGAGCGAAGAAACCGGTACATTCATGGATGGCGTCGTCGAGACGATCAAGACGGTGGTCTATGCCCTGCTGATCGCCGGTGTGTTCAGGACGCTGTTTTTCCAGCCTTTCTGGATTCCCTCGGGCTCGATGAAAGACACGCTGCTGATTGGCGATTTTCTTTTCGTCAACAAGATGGCCTATGGCTATTCAAGTTACTCGTGCAAATTGCCTGGTTCGTCGATTTCCATCTGCCCCTTCATCGACGAACGCTGGCTGGGCAGCGAGCCCGAGCGCGGTGATGTCGTGGTGTTCAACCACCCGGTCAGCAATCAGGATTTCATCAAGCGCGTCGTGGGGTTGCCAGGCGACACGGTGCAGATGCGGGATGGTATCCTTTATCTGAATGGCGAGGCGGCACCCCAGGTGGCTGATGGTTATTTCACCGAAATAGACGAACCGCAGGGCCCGATCGGGCCACGTCCGGCCTGTATGGAGGGGCGCGGACAAATCGGGGCGACCTGCACCAAGGAAAAGGCCATCGAAACCCTGCCAAATGGGGTCAGCCATTCCGTGTTGAACGTGTTGAACCGCGAAGTCGATAACACTGGCATCTACACCGTGCCGGACGGACATTTCTTTTTCGTCGGCGACAACCGCGACAACTCGACCGACAGCCGGGTCCGGCAAGAGCGGGGCGGGGTCGGGTTCGTGCCTTACGATCATCTAATCGGGCGGGCGGATCGGGTTATTTTTTCGTCTGCGGGCAGGTCGTTGTTTTTCTTCTGGACCTGGCGTCCTGACCGGTTTTTCAAGCGGATCGACTGATGAAGCCGGGGGCCGAACTGCAAGCCTTTGCCGAGAGGCTTGGGCATCGGTTCAAAGACCCCGAGTTGCTGGTCCGTGCGGTCACCCATGCCTCGCTTTCGAGCGAGACGCGGCCTGACAACCAGCGGTTGGAATTCCTGGGCGACAGGGTGCTGGGGCTGGTGATTGCCGAGGCGTTGTTGCAGCAGGACAAAGCTGCGCCCGAGGGCCAATTGGCCCCGCGTTTCAATGCCTTGGTGCGAAAGGAAGCCTGCGCGGACGTGGCCCGATCCATTGATCTGGGCGCGGTTTTAAAGCTAGGACGTTCCGAGATGAAATCGGGCGGGCGGCGCAAGGAAGCCTTGCTGGGCGATGCCATGGAAGCGGTGATTGCAGCCGTTTATCGGGACGCCGGATTCGAGGTCGTCAGGGGCGTCATCTTGCGGCTTTGGGGACAAAGGATTGAGCGGGTTGAGGCGGATTCGCGGGATGCGAAGACCAGTTTGCAGGAGTGGGCGCAGGCGCGGGGGCAGGTGCCTCCGGCTTACGTTGAGGTCGGGCGCGAAGGCCCTGATCATGCACCGATTTTCACGGTTGAGGTGCGGTTGAGCGGTGGGGAGTCGGCGCGGGCTTCGGCCCCTTCGAAGCGGGCGGCGGAGCAGCAGGCGGCGAAGGTCTTGCTGGAGCGGTTGGGCGGATGAAATATCCTTTTTGATCAATGGGTTGTGTTGGGCGTTGCGTGCCGGACGCGATGACATTAACCGCCCAAAACCGAATGCCCGCAGCCTAAATCGCAACGTCGGTGTTACGTCGGTATCACGTCGGTATTACGTCGGTATTGCGTCGGTGCCTTGATCGGTGAACGCGGACGAACGACACCTGTTGGCGGCGTTCGGTTACGAAGGTTGCTGATGGATTAACGGGGGCGAAGTCCGTCGCGGACTTCGCGTCGGAAAATGTCGCATTTTCCGTTGTGGGGACGGGATTTCCGCGTCGGAAATCCTTGCAGAGTTTGCGACAAACTCTGCCCCGTCAGAACCCGATGGCGGCGCCGTCGCTGCGGGGGTCCGTCGCCCCTTCGATCAGGCCCGAAGGGTGCCAGACCAGTGCGCCGGCGTGGCCCATCATTTCCTCGTATCCGCCAACGATTTCGACGGCGTGGCCCGCCCCTTTCAGCCAGTCGATCACATCGGCGTCGATCCGGTTTTCCAGCTTGAGCGTTGTGGTCTCTTCCCCCCAGGTGCGGCCCAGAAGCCAGCGGGGCGCGGTGATCGACTGTTGCAATTCTTCCCCGTGCAGAACGTGGCGCGCAAAGACCATGGCTTGCGTCTGCGGCTGTCCTTCGCCGCCCATGGTGCCCCAGGGCATGACGCGGCCATCGGCGAGATGGGCGAGGGCCGGTTGGATCGTGTGAAAGGGGCGGCGGTGCGGCATCAGGGGGTTTGGGTGCGCGGGATCGA
Organism: Paracoccaceae bacterium; assembly: GCA_965228905.1. GTDB lineage: Bacteria > Pseudomonadota > Alphaproteobacteria > Rhodobacterales > Rhodobacteraceae > CALKXV01. The sequence goes on from CBDDII010000002.1 coordinate 858,775, forward strand.
GCGAGAAACTGGTGCCCCGGTTCTGCCAATGGAGGCCGGTTTCTTCGAGCACGAGGCCCGAGCCGAATTCCCAATAGATGCTTTGAATGGCGCTGACCGCGCGGCCTTCGCCGTCGATGGCGCCGAACCAGACAGTGTCGCCGTCCTGCGAGGGATGCGGCCAGGGGGCGGCACGGGTGGCGTCGATCTGGCCCGCCATGGCGTCGAGCCGGGCGGGATCCAGATAGCTTTCGGCGGGCTTAGACATATAGGCCGGGTCCACCACATGGGCGTCGCGGATGCGGAACGCCTGTTTCGTGGCCTCGACCAGCGCATGGACGAAGGGCGCGGTTTCGGCCCTTTCGACGCCAAGACGGTCGTAGATGCCAAGGATGATGAGCGCGGCCAGCCCCTGGGTGGGGGGCGGCATGTTGTAAAGGGTGTGACCCTTGATGTTGAGCGTCAGCGGTGTGACGTCGAGGGCCTTGTGACGGTTGAAATCTTCCGCGCGAAGGGGGCTTCCCACGCGGGCAAGGTCGGCGGCAAGGGCGCGGGCGAGGTCGCCGCGATAGAAACTGTCGAGCCCGTCTTTTGCCAGCCGCCGCATGGTTTCGGCGAGGCGAGGCTGTTTGACGATGTCGCCGATTTCAAGGTTGCCGCTGGAAAGGTAGACCTCGGCAAAGCCCGGAACATCTTTCAACTGGTCGGCCTTGGTGGTGGCGTTGCGGGCGAGGGTTTCGGCGGCGGGCACGCCATTTTCGGCATAGAAAATCGCGTCTTCGAAGAGGCGCGAAAGGGGCAGCGTGCCGCCCCATCTGGCGCTGTCTTGCAGGGCGCGTTCCAGCCCGGACACGGCACCGGCCATGGTGAGCGCGGCAAGTGGTCCGCGTGAGGGTATCGTTTCAAACCATTGATTTTTATAAAAATCCGCATCGGCCTTGCCCGCTGCTGCGCCGCAGGCGTCGATGGCGGTGACGGGTTTGTTTGGCGCGTGGATCAGCCAGAAATTGTCGCCGCCCAATGCGTTCATATGTGGATAGACCACGGTAAGCGTGGCGGCGATGGCGACGGATGCCTCGATCGCGTTGCCGCCGTCGCGCAGGATCCGCAGGCCCGCTTCGCTGGCCAGGTGATGGGGCGAGGAGACCATGCCTCGGGTCGCGCGAGTGGTGTGCAGCATGGGCGGTTCCTTTCAGGCGGCTTCGGCGGGGGCAAGGGCGGCGCGGAAGGTGAGTATCGCTCCGGCAAAGGCATCCCAGCCCGAGGAATGGCCAATCCTGTTCAGTTCGGCAAGGGCGGGGGCGAGGTTTTTGCCGGTCAGAACGGCATTCAGGGCATGGTGGAGGCTGTCGTTTCCCATTCCCTGGGCTGCGGCGGAAAGGAGCGAGCGGGAAATCCTGTTGGTTCTTTGTTCGGCGTCGGGTGCGAGGCGTGACCAGAGCGTGCAGGCTATATTGCCCAAGCCGAGCGCATGGAGCGCGATCATTGCGCCGCCGAGGAAATCGTCGCCTGCGGGGGTGAGGCCCGGTCCGCGCCCGAGAAGGTGGCGCGCCCAGTCGAGGTTGGTGAGGTCGCCCCGGATGGTGCGGGAGAGGCCGGAGTGCATGGCGGTGGTTCCCGCCTTGGCGGGGGCGATGAGCGTCGTGCCATAGCCCTCGCCCGGTGGGTCAAGGGTTTGGGCGTCAAGGCGAGTGAGCGCGGTTTGGAGGGTGCTGTGATCCTGCCTTTGCAGGCGTGGCGGCTGCCAGGGTTTGGCGCGGGTCGTGTCGATGGCAGGCAGCCCGCCGATGTGCAGGATGCCGTTGAAAAGATGTGCCGATTTCCCGACCTTCAGTCCGGTTTTCGACCAGCTCGGGGCGGTGCGGTCGGTGGCGAGGTTTATCGGCCCGAGGGGCGTTTTCGCGTCGGTGATGGCGATCAGCCCGGCGGGCATTTCGGCGTAGAATGTCGAGGCAAAAACGGCGATGATCCGTCCGGTGCCGTCGGTTTCAAATGTTTTCGCCGCCATTGGGCCGGTCTGCCTGGCCATCATCCGGGGTGGGACGTCAAACATGGGGATCGGCGGTGATATGGGTGCCCGCCTCGCCTTTCAGAGCGGCACCGGCCTGTTCCAGGTGGGCGATGATGACGCGCTTGCCGCCGCCCCGGATGAACCTGAGGGCGGCGTCGATCTTTGGCCCCATACTGCCCGGTGGGAACTGGCCGTCGTTCATGTGGGCCTGCATCTCGGATGCGGTGACGTGGGACAGGGCGCGGGCCTTTGGCGTGCCGAAGTCGATCATGACCTGGGGGACGGCGGTGAGCATGACCATGGTTTCGATATGAAGGACGTTGGCCATGTGGGCGGTGGTAAGGTCTTTGTCGATCACCGCTTCGACGCCGAGGCGGGTGCCGTCGGGGTTGCGGATGACGGGGATGCCGCCGCCGCCGCCAGCGATGACGATGGAGCCGCGGCGGGACAGTTCGTCGATCAGGGAGATGTCGCAGATGTGTTGTGGTGCGGGCGAGGGGACGACGTGGCGCCAGCCGCGCCCGGAGTCTTCCTTCATGGTCCAGCCCATCTTTTCGCCGACCTCGCGGGCTTCGGCTTCGGAATAGAAGGTGCCGATGGGTTTGGTGGGGGTCTGGAAGGCGGGGTCGTTGGGGTCGACCTCGACTTGGGTCAGAAGGCAGGCGGCGTGGCGGGGGTTGCCGACTTCGCGCAGGGCGTTTTCGATGGCCTGCACTAGGAGATAGGCGATGCCGCCCTGTGAATGGGCGACGCAGATGTCCAAGGGCATGGGCGCGATGGTGTCGCGGGTCAGGGCCTGGCGCAGGAGGATCTTGCCGACGACGGGGCCGTTGCCGTGGGTGATGATGAGCTGGTTGTCGCGTTGGGCGAGCGGGAGGAGCGCCTTGGCCGTGAGGGCGGCGATGTCCTTTTGTTCGCGCGAGGTGCCTTCGATGTCTTCGGGGTGGGTTGCGTTGCCGCCGATGGCCACCACGATCCGGTCGGGGATGTCGAAGGGTTCGGCCATGTTATTCGCGCGCCTTCGTGGCCCAGAGAGTGGCTTCGGCGTTGGAGGGGGCGACGATCACCCCGGCGGCTTGCAGCTTGGCGATCTGGGTTGCGCGGTTCTGGCGGTCGGTCTCGGTGCCGGTGACGCTGGCGATCAGATGGGGCGAAGCGTCGGTGCGATGTTCGGCGATGGTGGCGGCAAGGTGGCCGGCGGGATCGTCGTGGGCGCCAAAGCCGATCACCACGTCCAGAAGGATGACAGCGAGGTCTTCGCGCCCCAGTGCTTCGATCAGGGGTGCGTCGCGCACGCTGGGGTCGATCATCGGGTGGGGGCGGCCTTGCGTGTAGCGGTCGTCGCCAAGGTCGAGGATCAAGTGGCCACTGCCGTCTTCGGGGCCGGTGCCGGGGATGGGTGCGTTGGAGCGGGTTTCAAGGCTTTGATTTTGCAGGATAACTTGAGCTTCGGCGCAGAGGGTTCCGCCCGCGTAAAGGCCGAGGATCTCGCCCGGACGGGGGGCGAGATCGGGGGCGGTCGCACCCTCGTCGGCGCGACCCAAGGCGGCGAGGGCGGCATCGCGCAGGGTGAAGACCTGCACGGCATTTTCTGGCATCTCCATCGGTTTGGCCCCCATCAGGCAGACCGTGGCGTGCTTGCCGGTGGCGGCGAGTTTGGCCAAAACGCGGGTGGCGACGTCTTTGCCTGGCGGCTTGGCGATCAGCACGATATGGCGGGTCGCGTCATCCTCGGCCAGCGCATCGAGGGCGGCGAGGGTAGAGAGACCGCCGACTTCGGACTTGAGGTCGCGTCCGCCGACGCCGATGGCGTGGCTGATGCCGCCGCCGTTTTGCGCGATGAGGCAGGAGACTTCCTGAATGCCGGTGCCGGAGGCACCGACAATGCCAATCTCGCCCGAAGGCACGGCATTGGCGAAGGCCAGCGGCGTGCCCGCGATGATCGCGGTGCCGCAGTCCGGCCCCATGACAAGACGGCCCAGATCGGCGGCTTCCTGTTTCAGGGCGGCTTCGTCTTCGATGGCCACATTGTCGGAAAAGATCATGGCGTTGAGGCCACGTCGAATGGCCTTGCGCGCCTCGGCAATTGCGAAATCGCCCGGCACCGAGATCAGGGCGAGGTTGGCATCCGGCATGGCGGCGACGGCAGAGCGGAGCGTGCGGGGGCGGTGCGCCTCGGCCTCTCCGCCGCGCGTTGTGGGGGCGTCGAGTTGGGTTTCGGCGTCGGCGAGGGCCTCGGTCGCCACGGCTTCGGTCTCGGCACGGATGGCGATGACCAGATCGCCGCCGCCGGCGCTGCGGCCTTCGTCGTTCAACACGCCCGCGTCTGTCATGATTTCATGATTGGCGGGGGTGCCCATCATCAGGGCGGCTTCTTCGACGCCGTCGGTCGCGGCAATGGACCGCGACAGGCGCATGAGGGCGACGGAATCGAGGTACATGGCCCGGCGGACCTTGTTCAGAACATGGCTCATGCGGCGATCCCCAGTTTTTCGGCCAGTGCGGTGAGCGCGGCGGTGAAACAGCCCATGGGGGCCTTGACGACGCCCGCGCCGACCTGCCCGATGCCGGGTTCGCGGTGCGCGATGCCGGTGTTGATGGTGGGAGCCAGGCCGGTTTCGACCACGCGGCGGATGTCGATGCCGGTTGGCACGCCCAGATAGTCCATTCCGGGGATCGTCCATTCGGGGTTTTCGCCCTGGGTGATTTCGCCCATGGCACGGGTGAAGTTGCCCGCTTCGGAAGCCGCACCGGCCCCGACGAAACCGGCGACGGCGGGGGCGGCCCCCATGGCAAATCCGCCAAGGCCGATGGTTTCGACGATGGCGCTGTCGCCCATGTCGGGGTTGGCGTCCGCCTCGGTATAGCCGGGGAAGTAGAGGCCGTCGGGCATTTCCACAGGCGCGGTGAACCATTGATCTGATGTGCCCGAGACCAGCACGCCGAAGTCGGTGCCGTTGCGGCACATGGCGGTGACGATGGAGGAGCCTTCGATGCCCCGTGCCGGGTCGGTGATGGATTTGCCCATGGCCATGGCGATGTTCAAAAAGAACTGGTCGTTGCCCGCGATGAAGGCCAGTGCCTTGGCGAGTTCCGTATTGTTATCAGAGGTTTCCGCCAGTGCCGGGGCGAGGGCGCGGAGGGTGAGGCCGGAGCAGGCGACATTTCTCTGGTGCATTTCGTCGCCCATGGTGAGGCCGCGGGCGATGATGTTTTTCAAAGGCAGGCCGCCCGTGTGGCGCAGCGCCTTTCCAAGGGCGGGGCCGAAACCATCGCGCAGCCAGCGCAGGCGGTTCAGCACCTCTTCGTCGTTGCCGCCAAAGCGCATGACCTTGCCGAGGCCTTCGTTGATGGCGCAATAGGCGCGGTTGCCGAAGGTGCGGTTTTCAACGACCAGAAGGGGTTGCGACACGGTGGTCATGCCGGTCATCGGGCCGACGGCATCGAAGGGGTGGTTGGGGGCGAAGGTGAAGTCGCCCGCGCCGGCTTTCTTGTCGGCGTCGGCAAGGTCGGACGCCCAGCCTTCGAAGACGGCGATGCCCTGGATCGCGCCGCGCATCGGGCCGCACATGCGGGTCCAGTCGATCGGCGGGCCGGCGTGGAGGATCGTACCAGGTTCAAGGTTGGGGATGGCCTGATGTGCCGGGATCACGTCGATCAGGACGGGATCGCCGGTGAGCATCCGGGAGAGGGTTTCGGCGTTGGCGGCTTCGATCAGGTGCATTGGGATTTCTCGCCACAGATACCGATGTTGTGCCCGGTCGCAGACCGGGCATCCCCCGACCGCCCCCCCGGGCGGGGGATACTCCCCCACCCGGCAGCCGGGGGATGCCCTTCATTCTGAGAAAGTTGGTTCAAGTCTTCTAACTCCCCATCTTCGACAAGAGTGCCGCCAGTTTCGGATCGCCGCCTGCGGGCGGGGACCAGTCGACGCTGACCACTTCGACGCCTTGGGATTTCAAATCCTCGGCAAAGCTGTCCAATCCGAGGTTGACCACCTTCAGAGGGCCTTGGAGGGGGGAGGGCTTGTCACTCATTGGTCGGCCTTTGCGTAGATGTCGTAGGCGGCGTCGATGCCTGCGTTCGCAGGCGGTGTGACGCCGTTCCGTCTGAGGACGGCATCGAGCGACGCCAGGCAGCGCAGCACGTTGGATTTGCGGCAGACGTATCCCATGGTGCCGATCCGCCAAATTTTCCCGGCGAGCGGGCCGAAGGAGGTGCCGATCTCGATGCCGAAGTCGTTCAGCATCTGGGCGCGGACGACTTCGCCATCGCCGCAGGCTTGGGGGATGTGGACGCCGGTGACGTTGGTCATGCGGTTGTTTGCATCGCCAAAGAGGGTGAGGCCCATGGCCTTCAGCCCCGCGCGTAGCGCCTGACTGGTCGTGCGATGCCGGGCGATGCAGGTGTCCAGCCCTTCTTCCAGCACCACGCGGGCGGCTTCGTGGGCGGCGTAGAGCATGGAGGTGGCTTCGGTGTGGTGGTTCAGGCGCTTTTCGGACCAGTAGTCCATGATCATCGCCAGATCGAGGTAGTTGGTGGAAATGCGCGGGCCTTGCGCGGCGACGAAGCCTTCGGGGCGGATGCCGCCTTCGATGTGTTTGCGGTTGGCGATGACTTGCGCCGCGCGGTCCGACAGGGTGACGGGCGAGGTGCCGGGGGGGCCGGACATGCATTTTTGCAGGGCGGTGGAAACAGCATCAAGGCCGAGTGCGTCGGTGTCGAATGGGTTACCGGTGAGGCTGGCGGTGGTGTCGGAGTAAAATAGCGTGCCGGTTTCGGCGCAGACTTCTCCCAGCCCTTCGAAGGGTTGGACCATGGTGGTGGAGGTGTCGCCGTGGACGAGGGCGAGGACGCGGGGCTTGTGCTGGCGGATGGCGTCGGCGATTTCCTGGGGATCGAAGACCTGTCCCCACTCGGCTTCCATCGTGATGACCTCGCCACCCGCGCGGGAAGAGATTTCGGCCAGGAGGTGGCCGAAGCGGCCGAACATGGGCACCAGCACCTTGTCGCCGGGGCAGATGAGGGAGGAGAGGCACGCCTCGATCCCGGCACGGGCGGTGCCGTCGATCAGGAAGGTCCAGCGGTTCTGCGTCTGGAAGATGGCGCGGTAGAGCACCATGATTTCATTCATGAAACCGGTGAATTCCGGGTCGAACTGGCCGAGCATGGGCGTCGACATGGCGCGCAGGACGCGGGGGGAAACGTCGACGGGGCCGGGGCCCATCAGGAGGCGCGGGGTCGGGTCGAGGGGTTTGATGTCGAGGGGGTGGCTCACGGGTTGAGACCTCCGATTTTTTCGATCGTGCGCAAGAGGACTTCGGTGCCCGCGATGGCGTCGGCCCTGGTGATAGCCTCGTTCGGGTTGTGACTGATGCCGCCTTCGCAGCGCACGAAGATCATGCCGATGTCGGTGATGTCGGCCATGGCACCGGCGTCGTGACCGGCGCCCGAGGGCAGGCGGCGGGGCGGGTGACCAAGTTCGCCCATGGAAGCCTCGATCGTGTCGACGATCCAGGGGGCGGCGGTGACGCTTTCCAGAAGGTAGGTGTGATCGGGGGTGATTTCGACATGGCGGCGCCAGGCGATCTTTTCCAGCCGTGCGGTGAGTTCCGACAGGGCGCGGCGGAGGTTGGCGTCGTCGGGGGCTCTCAGATCGACGGAAAAGACGACAAGGCCGGGAATGACGTTGGTGGCCCCCGGAAGGACCGAAAGCTGGCCGACGGTGCCGACCGCATCGGGATAGCTTTGCGCGACGTCTTCGACGGCCAGAATGCATTCGGCGGCGGCGGCAAGGGCGTCTTCGCGCCCCTTCATCGGGACGGTGCCCGCATGGCCCGCCTTGCCCTGCACGGTGACGGTCAGCCGGTCGGCACCTGAAATGGCTGTGACGGCGGCAACGGCAAGGTCTTCGTCTTCCAGCACCGGGCCTTGTTCGATGTGGAGTTCGAGATAGCAGAGAATGTCGCCTTTCTTTCGTGCCGCACGGGCGATCAGGTCGGTGTTGAGCCCATAGTCGGTCATCGCCCGGGCCAGCGAAATCCCGTCCCGGTCACTGCGGCTGAGGATCGAGAAATCGAATGTGCCGGCGATGGCGCGGCTGCCCAGAAGCGTGGACTGGTAGCGCACGCCTTCTTCATCGGCGAAGGCGACAACCTCGATCGGGTTTTCGCAGCGCTGGCCACGGACATTCAGCGCACGCACCGCGTCTATGCCCGCAAGAATCCCCAAGGGGCCATCGTATTTTCCGGCCATGACGACGCTGTCGTGGTGACTGCCGATCATGATGACGGGGGCGTCCGGATTGCGACCCTCGTACCGGCCGATCACGTTGCCGACGGCGTCTTCGCGCACGGCCATCCCGGCATCGCGCATCCACGCAGCGATCAGATCAGCGGCGCGGCGGTGTTCGGGGGTATAGCATCGCCGGGTAAGGTGTTGGTCGCTCTCGCTTATTTCTGCGAGGCGGTCGAGCCGATCCATGATGTCGACGCTGACGCTGTCCAGAACCTTCACCCGTCCTCCTGCCAATGAAATGGTGTCTGGATTGAATATCAGGACTTTGCGGGGATTGACCATCCCCGAAGCGCAATTTCGAGGGTTTGACGTTGCCGGTACTCGAGGTTCGGCGAATGCACCCGTGTTGACCGGCGAGGGAGGATGCGCGCCGAAAGGGCCGGGTCTGACGCCTGGCATCGGCAAATACACGCCATTGGCGCGATTGTGTCGGTGGAAAAATTACCGGGAATTTCGTTTATCATACTGAAAAATATTGATTAAAGTTCTAACCTTGGTGCGAAACTGCTCAACCAGCCTGCCATAATTCCATCACATTATCGTCGCAGATCTTTCCTTTACAGACTTTCTGAAACCAGTTGCCGCGTTAACCTCGGGATGGAGCCGTGCAGAATACCAAGGTCGTTGATTTAAGGGGATTCCGGGAGGAAGAGGCCGAAACATCGAAAAGCGTTGCGGCCGAGGATACGCAGTATCTGCGACCCGGAACCGGGTTGCTGTTCGGGCAGTACACCATCACCGGATACCTCAATTGCGGCGGTTTCGGGATCACCTATCTGGCGCTGGATTCCCTTGGGCGCGAAGTGGCGGTGAAGGAATGTTTTCCCCATGATCTTTGCCAACGGCTGGGCAATGAAATGCGCCCCAAGCGGCGGGATTACCGGGCCGAGCTGGACGCCATCGTGGATCACTTCATCAAGGAAGCGCAGCGGCTGGCCAGCCTGAAGCACGACAATATCGTCCACGTGCATCAGATTTTCGAGGAGAACGCGACCGCCTATATGGTCATGGATCATATCGAGGGGCCGGACCTTCTGGATATTGCCGAAGGTCACGCGCCGGTGCCAGCGCCATCGGAGATCGAGGAGATGACCGAGAAGCTGTTGCACGCGATTTCATTCGTCCATGAGCGCGGGTTTCTTCACCGCGATATATCGCCGGACAACATTCTTGTCGGACCGGGGCGCGAACCGGTTCTGATCGACTTTGGCTCGGCCCACCAGGTGCGCGAGGTCAAGTCGCGCAAGCCGACGCGGATGAAGTTCGTCAAGGACGGGTATTCGCCGCAGGAGTTCTATATTCCCGGACGCGAACAAGGGCCGTGGAGCGATCTTTATTCGCTTGCCGCGTCGCTGCATCACGTAATCGTCGGTTCTGCCCCGGACGATGCGCAGACGCGACTGGCCGAGATGGCCGCGAAAGAGCCTGATCCCTATCGGCCGCTGGCCGGTCGTGTGCCGTGTTTTTCGCCCGCGTTTCTCAGGGCTATCGACAAGGCGCTTCAGGTCTTGCCCGCAAACCGGATCCAGACGGCCGGGGAGTGGCTGGAGTATCTGGGCAAGGCACCGAGAGTGGCGGAAGAACCCGAGGACGTGCCCGAGCCGTTTTTTGGACGTCTGTCGCGGCAGGTGACCCGGATCCGCAGTCTGGTTGTGTCGCGTCCCGACGGTGAGTGAGCGCCGGGGGCGTTAGGGTCCGGACCCTAGGCGCCGATGACGTCCGAGCGCAGTTCAGCTTCCAGGGTTCCGAGATCGCCGGTTTCCTCGAATGTGTCGCCGAAGTCGTCTGCCGCGAAGGGGGCGGGGAGGCTTTTGGGATCGAGGCGCAGTTTGCCTGACGTGGCATGGGCGAAGATGCGGTCGGTGCCGGGGACAAGGTAGATCACCTCGTCCAGTTCAGCCATGATGCGGCGGGGGAAGGCCATGGCTTCGTGCCGGGTGAGTTCGCGGCTGAGCACCTTGTCGGGGTCTGTCGCATCGACGTTCACGTGGCGGAACCTTTCGATGTCGCAGAGCTTTTCCAGATCGGCGATGACAAGGCGGCCGTTCTGGCCGAAGGCGACGCTGCGCGGGGTTTCGCCCTGGGCGACCGAGTTGTCGAGGAATTCGTAGTGGGTCCAGCGGTCGCGGGTGTTGGCCCAGTTCAGGAACAGGTCGGGCATTCCGGTGTAGGCTTCGATGTTGTGGAACAGCAGGTCGTCCACCGCCTTGTAGCGCCCGGTTTCGATGCCGCGTTGGAAGGCGCGGATCACGGTTTGCTCGGGCGGGGTGATGAGAAAGAACATGTAGACACGGGCGGCGAACCGGGTGAGCAGGGTGCTGTTCTCGGCCCGGTTCTTGCCGGTCTGGAAGCTGTCAAAGCGGAAGCGGTCAATCAGCATGTGGGGGACGTTGCCTGACTGTGCCTTTTTCGCCATCAGGGCATCGAGCTTGCGGTCGATGACTTCGAGTTCCTGGCCGGTCAGCATGGCGGCGTATTTGTAATCGTCTCCCAGCCCGTCGTAGTCGATCATCATCTTGCGCCAGTAGTCGGGGCTGACGATGGCGAAGTCCTGCCAGTCGAGGCCGAGTTTCCTGGCGATCAGTTTCTGTTGGGAACGGATGGTGCTTTTGCCGCTGGCCGATGCCCCCTTGGCGTTCAGGACGACGGGGTTTTCCTGGGCGGGCAGGCGTTTCAGGCCGAGGGTTTCGACTCCCTTGTCGAAAAGGGGGGCGACCATGTCGCTGATGAGGTCGGAGCCGAAGTCGTTCGAGACGAGGTTGACGGCGACGTCTTCCAGCACGCCCCGGTCGATCATGAGCGCGCCGCGATGCGACAAGACCCCTCCGACGGCACGGGCGAGCGCCCGGTGACAGGCTTTGTGGAGCGGGTCGTCGGCTTGGGCCTTGCGCCATTGGTCGGTGGCGGTGAGGGCAAGCTCGTCGCGCGGTCGTGTGGGCGGTGGTGGAGGGGTCTTGCTGAACAGGCCTTTCAGGAAGCCTTTTTCTGGCTCCGGTGGTGGGGGCGGGGCATAGATGCGGGTGTCGAGTTCCTGCTTGACGAAAGCGCGCGCCTTGTCGCGCATGTCGTCGAAAGCCTTGGTGATGGCGGGCAGTTCGGCGGTCACGGGGCCGTTGTAGATGTCGATGGCCATCTGCCTGAGGGCAATTCCAAGGTCGGCATAGGCGGGGCCGTCGGGCACGTGGGTTTCGACGGTGACGCGGATTACGACGTGGTGGAAGGCCAGCCGCTCGGCCCGGAAAGTGGCGAGTTGCAGGGGCTTGATGCCGGTGACGTCCGACAGCGCCTTGGCGGTGTCCCAGTCGACCAGCGCGTTTGCGGGATCGAACAGCGTGGCGCGCGCCATCAGGTGCGCGGGGATGGTCGAGGCGAGGCCGGGCGACCAGGGGGTTGCGTCGGTTGGGGCGAGTTCGTTCATGCCCGGTGCCGCATCACGGGGCGCGTTCGTTCGGTTGCATGTGCCAAGCATCCTCTCCGCCTAGTTTGCCGGAAAGTCTAGTGAAGTGCCGGGGGTGTGGCAAATGGCGGGTATTATTTCGCCAGTGCTGCAGACAGGGCGTGATAAGAGGCTTTGGGCGTGCGGGCCTGGGTGTCGTAGTCGACGTGGATCAGCCCGAAGCGTTTGTCGTAGCCGAAGGCCCATTCGTAGTTGTCCAGAAGCGACCAGTAAAAGAAGCCGCGCAGGTCAACGCCCTGTTCGATGGCGGCGCGGGCGGCTTTCAGGTGACCGTCGATGAACCCCATGCGAACGGGGTCATAGACCGCGCCGTTTTCGAGGTGATCGTCGCCCGCCATGCCGTTTTCGGTCACGTAGATCGGCACGCCTTTTGCGGGGCCGTCTGAAAGGCGGACCAGAAACTCGGTGAGGCCTTCGGGGCGGATTTCCCAGTTCATGTCGGTTTTCGGCAGGGGGCCTTCGACGGTCCGGTAAGACGGCCAAGCCTCACTTTCCGCTGCCTGATAGTGGCTGCGGGTGTAATAGTTGACCCCCAGCCAGTCGAGCGGGGTGGAGATCAGTGCCATATCGTCTTCCCAGCCCTTCGGCATGTGGGGGGCAAGGCCGCTCAGGGCTTCGGCAGGGTAGGCACCTGTGCCGATCGCTTCGATGAACCAGCGGTTGTAGATGGCATCGCCAAGTGCGGCGGCGGCGGTATCGGCGGCGCTGTCGCTGGCAGGGGTCGCGGTTTCGAAGTTCAGGACGATGCCGACGTCTTTGGCACCGCTGGCCTTCAAGGCCTGCATGGTCGTTGCATGGGCCAGTAGGACGTTGTGCATCGCGTGGGCGGCGGCACGGATGTCGCGCAGCCCCGGTGCGTGCGCCCCGATGAAATGCGAAAGCCATGCCACGCACCAGGGTTCGTTGATCGTGGCGAATTGGTAGACCCGGTCGCCGAGGCGGTCAAAGACGATCTGGCCATAGTCGGCCAGCCAGCCCGCGACGTCGCGGTTGGCCCAGCCGCCCTTGTCGGCGAGGGATGAGGGCAGATCCCAGTGATAAAGCGTCAGGCTGGGTTTCAGCCCGCGCGCCAGGATGCCATCCACCAGACGGTCATAGAAATCGAGTCCCTCGGCGTTCACCGTGCCCCGGCCTTCGGGCAGGATGCGGGGCCAGGAGGTTGAAAAGCGGTAGGCGTCAAAGCCTGCCGCCGCCATCAGGTCGAGGTCGCTTTCCCAGTGGTGGTAGTGGTCGCAGGCCGTGGCCCCAGTTTGCGCCTTGAACACGTTGCCCGGTGTTGCGGCGAAGCTGTCCCAGTGGCAGGGGCCTGCGCCGCCAAAGCGCATTCCTTCGATCTGGTAGGCAGCCGTGGCGGCGCCGAACAGGAAACCGTCGGGGAAATCCGAGCGGGCGATGTCGAGCGTGTCGGCCATGGTTTGTGATCCCCTCGTGACGGTCTTGCCGTTGGTACGCGCTGCAAGGGTATGTGTAAATTCCCCAGTTCCGGGCGGTCCTGCCTGCGACCGGGTTGACACTTGGGCGTGTTCAAAATCTTCTTTGCGCGAACCGGGAGGAGATATCGGGATGGAGTTGTTTTCACTGGCGTCGAAACGCGCCCTTGTGACGGGATCGTCGCAGGGGATCGGGTTTGCGCTTGCGCGTGGTCTGGCCGAGGCGGGGGCCGAGGTTGTTCTGAACGGGCGCGATGCGGGCAAGCTGGAGGCGGCCGAGGCGGCTTTGCGAGACGCGGGCGCCCAAGTGCATCGGCTGGGGTTCGACGTGACGGATCACGGCGCGGTGCGCGAGGCCGTCGACGGGTTCGAGGCCGAAGTGGGGGCAATCGACATCCTGATCAACAACGCCGGGATGCAGCACCGGACCGAGTTGGAGAACTTTCCCGCCGATGCCTTCGAGCGGTTGTTGCAGACCAATATTGCCAGTGTTTTCCACGTCGGACAGGCGGTTGCGCGTCACATGATCGGGCGCGGGGCGGGCAAGATCATCAATATCGCCAGTGTCCAAAGCGCGCTGGCCCGGCCCGGAATCGCGCCCTATACGGCGACGAAAGGGGCGGTTTCGAACCTGACCAAGGGGATGGCGACGGATTGGGCGAAGCATGGCTTGCAGTGCAATGCCATCGCGCCGGGGTATTTCGTGACACCGTTGAACAAGGCGCTGGTCGAGGACCCTGAGTTCACCGCATGGCTGGAAAAGCGCACCCCGGCGGGGCGCTGGGGCAGTGTCGAGGAATTGGTCGGCGCGGCGGTGTTCCTGGCGTCGGGGGCGTCGAGTTTCGTCAACGGGCATACGCTGTTCGTCGACGGTGGCATCACGGCAAGTCTGTAGGAGCGGGCGATGTACGGAATGATCGAAGGCACCGGGTTCGAATTGCTGGATCCCCGGTTCAAGCGTTGCCTGATCGGGCATGCGCGGGTCGAGCGGCTTTGGACTGGGTCGCGCTGGGCGGAAGGTCCGGTGTGGTTCGCGGCGGGGCGGTATCTTGTCTTTTCGGACATTCCGAACAACCGGATGGTGCGGTTCGATGAAACGGATGGGTCGGTTTCGGCCTTCCGGCATCCGGCGAACAATTCCAACGGCAATACGATTGATCGGCAGGGGCGGTTGGTGACTTGCGAGCATCTGGCGCGGCGGGTGACGCGGACCGAACATGACGGATCGATCACCGTGATTGCCGATCGGTTCGAGGGGAAACGGTTCAATTCGCCGAATGACGTGGTGGTGAAATCGGATGGGTCGATCTGGTTCACCGATCCGCCCTACGGCATCCTGATCGACTATGAAGGCGGTCGGGCCGAGATCGAGCAGGACGGCTGTTTTGTCTATCGTGTCGATCCTTCGGGCGAGATCAGCATCGTGGCGGATGATTACGTAAAGCCGAACGGGCTGGCGTTTTCGCCGGATGAGAGCCTGCTTTATATCGCCGACACCGGGGCGAGCCATGATCCGGATGGCCCCGCGCATATCCGGGCGCATGAGGTGCGCGAGGATGGCACGCTTGGACCGGGGGAGGTTCTGGCGGAATGTTCGGTCGGGTTGTTCGACGGGTTCCGGGTGGACAGCGAAGGCCGTATCTGGTCATCGGCCCGCGACGGGGTGCATTGCCTGTCGCCCGAGGGCGAATTGATCGGGAAGATCCAGATCCCCGAGATCGTGTCCAACGTCTGTTTCGGGGGGGCGAAGCTGAACCGGTTGTTCATCTGCGGCACGACTTCGCTTTATTCGGCGTTCCTGGCCGTCAACGGGGTGTCGCCCCTGAGGTAGCCGCTTATCATGTCGGCGGCGCGGTCGGCCTGCTGCGACAGCCATTCTTCACCGATCGGGGCCTGGAAGACGACGCGCAGGGTGTGCATGTTCGAAATCGGGAACCAGCACATCGAGGCGATGAAGATGTAAAGCTCGGTCGCGGTGATCTGTCGGTTGAAGCGTCCGGTTCTTTTGCCGCCGTCGAGGATCAGTTGCACCCGCTCCAGAAGCACCGACTGGATGTCGGTGGCGTCTTCGAGGTTGCGGATCGTGTCGCCGCCCAGAAGGTTTTCGGTGTTGAGCATGCTGATGAACCACGGGTTGTTCCAGAAGTGGTTCATGGTGAAATGGATCAGGGCGCGGATGGCTTCTTCGGGCTTGTCGGGATCGAGGATCAGTTCCGTTTCGGCGCGTCTGATCTGGACGTAAGCCTCGCGCAGGGCGGCGGCGTAGACGGCGTGCTTGTCGCCGAAATAGCCATAGATCATCGGTTTCGAGACCCCGGCGCGTTCGGCGATGCGGTCGACCCGCGCACCGGATAGCCCTTCGGTGCTGAACTCCTCCAGCGCCGCCTGAAGGATCGCAGCGCGCGTCACCTCGGGGTTGCGCTTGTTGTCCTTGCGTATGGGCGAAAGATCCTTGGCCATGTCAATTCTTTGCTACATCTCAAAATGTCCTATTAGCGACAGCGCGGTTGGATTTGAAGGTGCGCTGTGTCGCATGGTTCAGCAGTGTGTCTTGCCGCGTTCGACGACGGTGGCGAGCACCTCGTCGGCGTCGCGCGTCCACCAGTCGAGGGCCGAGAAGATTTCGACCTCGTTCAGCCCGTCAAAGCCATTGGCTTCGGCAAGGCCGCGCAATCGGGGGATGTCGATCACGCCGTCGCCCATCATGCCCCGGTCGGTCAGAAGATCGCGGGTCGGCACCAGCCAGTCGCAGATATGGAAGGCCATGATCCGGTCCTTGCCGGCGCGTTTCAGTTGCGCTTCCAACTCGAAGTCCCACCAGACGTGATAGACATCGACGGCACAGCCGATCCCGTCGCCAAGCCGGTCGCAGATGTCGAGCGCCTGGCGCATGGTGTTCACGCAGGCGCGGTCGGCGGCATACATCGGGTGCAGGGGTTCGATGGCGATCTTGACGCCCTGGGTGCGGGCGTATTCCAGCGTTTTGGCAAGCCCCTCTTCGACCAGCGCCCATGCATTGGGAAGGTCGCGGCTGTCTTGGGCCAGACCGCCCACCACCATGACGAGGCAGGCGGCGTCAAGCTCGGCCGCTTCGTCGACCGCGCGGCGGTTGTCGTCGATGACCTTTTGATCGACCGCGCCGCTGTCGGTGAACCAGCCGCCCCGGCAGAGGCCGGTGACCTGCAGGCCAGCCGCGCGGATCGCCCGCGCCGCCGCCGTCGTGCCCATTTCGTGCAGCTTGTCACGCCAGGGCGCGATGCCGCCGATGCCGTGGCGTTGGCAGCCTTCGATGCACTGGGCGAGATTCCATTGTTCGCGCACCGTCGCCGTGTTCAGCGAAAGCCGTTCGGGGGCGAGGCCGCTCACAGTTCCACCCCCCGCGCGGCAAAGACATGGCGTGCGCGTGCGGCGGCCATATCCGGGTCGCGGATCAGCGCAGCGGCGTTTGCAAGGCGGATGATCTCGGCCAGGTGCTGGGTCGAGCGGGTGCTTTCCTGGCCGCCAACCATGGTGAAGTGATCCTGGTGGCCGTTGAGGTAGGCCATGAAGACGACGCCGGTTTTATAGAACCGTGTCGGCGCGCGGAAGATGTGGCGTGACAGGGGCACGGTCGGTGCGAAAGTGGCGCGGTAATCTTCGGTCGCGCCCGCGGCAAGCTGGGTCAGGGCGCGGGCGGCGGCGGGCGCGATCGGGTCGAAAATCCCCAGGAGCGCGTGGGAATGCGCGTCGCCGTCACCTTCGATCAGGGTCGGGTAGTTGAAGTCGTCGCCGGTGTACATCAACACGCCTTCGGGCAGGCGGTTGCGCATCGAGACTTCTTTTTCTTCCGACAGAAGGCTGATCTTGATCCCGTCAACCTTGGCGGCGTTGTCGGCGATGATGGACAGGGCCGTGTCCATGGCGACCATGTGGTCGCTGTTGCCCCAGTAGCCTTCGAGTGCGGGGTCGAAGGCCTCGCCCAGCCAGTGCAGGATGGCGGGATGCTGAAGCCCGGAAAGGATGCGGCCATAGACTTTCGCGTAATCTTCCGGGCCCTTGGCGGCCATGGTCAGTGCACGGCTGGCCATCAGGATGACGCGGGAGCCAGCGGCTTCGACGGCCTCGCATTGTTCTTCGTAGGCGCGGATCACGTCGTCGATGGTGACTTCGGGCGAGGGGGCAAGGTGGTCGGTGCCGGCACCGCTTGCGATCAGGTGGCCGTTTGACTTGGCAAGTGCCGTGGAGCGCTGGATCAGGTCAAGCGAGGTCGCCCAGTCCAGCCCCATGCCGCGTTGCGCGGTGTCCATCGCCTCGGCCACGCCGAAGCCGAGCGACCAAAGGTGTTCGCGAAAGGCAAGGGTGCGGTCCCAGTCGACGGCGGTGTCGATCCAGGGGTCGCAGTCGGCGAGGGGGTCGGCCACCACATGGGCGGCGGCATAGGCGGTGCGGTTCCACGCACCGCCCGGTGCGGGGGCGGGGGCGGCTTCAAGTGTGACGCTGCCGCCAGGGAGGTTCAGGACGCGGCTCATACCCCCAGGTCCTCAAGATCGACCCAGCAGCGCTTTTTCGAGCTTTCGTACCCGGCCTGCGCCAGTTGCACGCCCTTGGCGCCTTCGGCCAGCGTGTAGGAGAACGGAGCGTCTTCGACCACGTGGCGCAGGAATTGTTCCCATTGCACCTTGAAGCCGTTGTCGAAGACGGTGTTGTCGGGGACTTCTTCCCAGTCTTCGTAAAAGTTCATCGTCTGGGGTTCGTCCGGGTTCCAGACCGGTTTCGGCGTGTTTACGCGGCTCTGGCTATAGCATTTGTGCAGGCACGCGACGGCGGAGCCGTGGGTGCCATCGACCTGGAAGGTCACAAGGTCGTCGCGGCGGACGCGGGTACACCAGCTTGAGTTGATGTGGGCAACGATGTCGCCGTCGGGACCATCAAGCAGGAAGGTCGCATAGGCGGCGTCGTCGGCGGTGGCTTTGTAGCGGTCGCCGTTTTCATCAAGGCGGCTGTCGACATGGGTGAAGCCGAGGCAGCTGACCGATTTCACCGGCGCGATGACGTTGTCCAACACGTAGCGCCAGTGGCACAACATGTCCGAGATCATGCCGCCGCCGTCTTCTGCGCGGTAGTTCCACGAGGGGCGTTGCGCGGGAAGGTCGTCGCCGGTGAAGACCCAATAGCCGAACTCGCCCTTCACGGAGAGCATCTTGCCGAAGAAGCCGAGATCGCGCAGGCGCTTCAGCTTGATGAGGCCGGGCAGGTCGAGCTTGTCGTGGACGATGCCGTTTTTCACGCCCTTGGCCTTGGCGTGTTTCGCGATGGCGACGGCGTCTTCCAGCGTCTCGCTGACGGGTTTTTCGGAATAGACATGCTTGCCCGCGTCGATGGCCTTTTTCAGAAGGCCGGGGCGCATCTGGGTCGAGGCGGCGTCAAAGAAGATCGTGTCGTCGGGGTTGGCAAGGGCTGCGTCGAGATCGGTGGTGTAGCGTTCCACGCCGTGGGCCTTGGCAAGGGCTTCGATCTTGTCGGCATTGCGCCCGACGATGATCGGGTCAGGCACGAGGTAGGAGCCGTCGGAAAGCGCGACGCCGCCCTGATCGCGGATGGCCAGGACCGAGCGGATGAGGTGTTGGTTCATGCCCATCCGCCCCGTGACGCCGTGCATGATGATGCCGATTCGTTGTTGTCTCATTTGCTCCTCCGATTCTTAAGCTACCGTTTAGTAGGTTATGCTTTCAAGCCTGTCAATAGATGCTAAGGCATTGGTATTCATTCCAAATCCCAGGGCGTCGAGCGAGGCGATTCCGACTGATCCATTCTCGATCCTGAGGGTGATCGCTTCGTTGTCGCCGGTGTAGATGTCGGCGTGGGTATCGAGGAACAGCCGTTTCTCTTCGTCACTTGCCCCCTGCATCCCGCCGGCGAAATGGTGGCCGTTGCGTTCGACGTCGGGCACGCCGCAGGCGACCATCATCGCGGTGTCCTGTTGCCAGCAGAGGCCGGGCTGGCAGGTCAGATCCTCGCCCGACAGAAGGGCCTCGGCGGCTTCGGCGCGGGCGCGGTTCAAGAGGGCCTTCAGCACGCCCTTGCAGCTTTTGATCGAGGTGCCGGACCAGCCGAGTTTCAACGCGCGGGGGAAGGCGTCTTCGGCGTCGTCGCTTTCGTCGATGACCAGCGGCAGGGACGCCGAGACCGGGTTTTCCAGCGCGATTTCGCGGGGGAAGGGTTGTTCGACAAAACGGGTGGCGACGTAGAGCGGGGCGGTGGTGGCGTCGGTTGCGAAACCGGCCAGCAGGGTTTCAAAGGCGTCGGGCGCGTATTGTTCGTTGGCGTCGAGGGTCGCGGTCAGCCTGGGCAGATCGCCGACGATTTCGGCGATGTGGCGCAGGCGGGCGAGGTCGGCGTCGGGATCGCCTTTCAGCTTGATCTTGAAGCCGGTGGTGCCGGTGGTGGCGATGACCTGTTCCAGCGCGACGGGCAGGCCGTCGTCGGGGGCGTCTGGTCCGATGTCCATGGTACGCAACGGGGCGTCAAAGCCGACGGTGTGGCGCAGGGCGATCCGGGTCGGGGCGGTGATCTTTGCCAGGACGTTCGTGATGGTGTCGGGCGAGAGATCAGCGGGCGCGCCTTGGGCAAGGCCGAAGATGTCGTCGCGGGCGGCTTGCCAGAAGGGCAGGTTCATCGCGCGGGACAGTGCGTCGATCAGGGCCATTTCGACAAGTGCAGGGCCAAAGCCTGCGGCGAGGGCGGGAATGTCGGGGAGCGCCTTGGCGACATCCTGGCGCAATTCGCGGGTCAGGGACAGGGCGGTGCCGGATTGGCCCGCGATCCGCTGAACGGCGGCGTCGATGGTGGTGCGCAACTCGTCGATGGTGTCGGCGTTGGACAGTTCGGCCCGTTTGTCGAACCAGCGCGGCACCATGAGTTGCGCGGCGCGGCCTTGGTGCCGCTGGCCGTTGACCTCGATGGCGATCCAGAGGTGGGCCTCGGCGGTTTTGCGCACCTCGGTGCTGCCGAACTGGAAGGGCAGGCGCATCTGCACCGGACGTTCGGACCAACCCGCCTCGATCACGCGCGCCACGATCATGACGCCGCCCTTTTGCAGGCGCGCAGGGTGGCCGCGCCGATGGCGGCGGTGACCTTTGCGTCGACAAGGGTGCGGAAGGGTTCGACCCCGACAATGCCTTGCCAACCGGTGTCCAGAAGGGCCTGCACGATTTCGGGGAAGGGATCGTCGCCCATGCCGGGCGCGCCGCGATTGGTGTCGTTGGCGTGGACGTGGCCGATCACGCCTTTGGGAATCCATTCGCGGATGCGGTCGGCAACGGATGGTTCCTGAAGCCCGGCGGCCTTGCAGTCGATCATTGTCAGGAAGGCGGGGCTGTTCACGGCGTTTACCAGTTCGGCCCCTTCGGCGACGGTGGTGATCGTGTCGGTTTCCGAAGTGGCGAGCGGTTCGATGCAATATGTCACGCCTGCCGTTTCGGCGGCCTTGGCAACGGGGGCGAAGAACTCGGCCAGGTGGGCGATGATCTCGGTGTCCCCCATCCCAGTGGGGCGGGGGCGCTGGCCGGGCGAGCCGTGGACCAGGACCGAACCGCCGAGCGCGGCGCAGAGATCGACAAGGCCGATTAGGATGTCACGGGTTTCGGTCCAGCGCGACTTGTCGGTGATCGAGGCTTCGGGATAGCCGCTGAGCAACCAGTGCAAACCGGTGACGCGCGACCCGGCGGTTTCGATGGTGTCGCGGATGTCCGCGATCCGGTCCGGCGCCAGCGCGTGGGGCGCTTCGCCAAGGGTGGCCGGGGCCAGTTCCAGCCCCGCATAGCCAAGGTCACGCGCAAAGGCGGCCTGTTCGGCGAGCGTCATGCCGTCGTCGGTCAGCAGTTCGTTGCAGAGCGCGAGGTCAAGCATTGAACCGCGCTCCGATCCAGCGGAGCGGCCAGGTTGCAAGGCGGCGGAAGGCCGGCAGGTTCATCAGGATCGAGATCACGATGATGATGACGAAGCCAGCCGATACGGGCCGTGTGAAGAAGGGCAGAAGATCGCCGTCGCTGAGGGTGAGGCCGCGCCGGAGGCTTTTGTCCAAGAGGTCGCCCAGGATGATCCCCAGCACAAGCGGGGCCATCGGGTATTTCATCTGGCGCAGGACAAAGCCGACCAGCCCGAAGAACACCATGATGTAGATGTCGAAGATGCGCTGGCTGAGGGCATAGGTGCCGATCACGCAAAGCACGAAGACAATCGGCATCAGGTAGGAATAGGGCACGCGCAGCACCTGCACGAAGGCGCGGGTCAGGGTCAGGCCGTAAATCGCCATGAAGAGCGTGGCGATCAGGACCATGGCGCTGACCAGCCCGACGAACTGGGGCTGTTCGATCATGATAAGCGGCCCCGGACGGATGCCGTGGATGAACAGCGCGGCGATCAGGACAGCAGAACTGGCCGAGCCGGGCACCGCCAGGGTGATCGCGGGTATCAGCGACCCGGGGACGACGGCCGAGTTGCCGGTTTCGGCGGCGATCAGGCCTTCGTGGCTGCCGGTGCCGAATTTCTCGCGCTCCTTCGAGGTGCGCTTGGCGGCGGCGTAGCTGGCCCATGCGCCGATGTCTTCGCCCACGCCGGGGATGATCCCGACGAAGGTGCCGATGATGCCGGAGCGGGCGATGGTGAACTTGTAGCGCCAGAGGTCGATCATCTCGGGCAGGGTGCGGTCGCTCTTGTCGGTCTTGTCGGCCAGTTCCCCGGCGCGGTTCCACATGGCGGTCAGAACCTCGGCAAAGCCGAAGGCGCCGACCATCGCGGGGATCAGGGCGATGCCCGCGTTGAGGTCGCTGACACCCATGTTGAAGCGGACGTGGGCATGGATGCCTTCGGAGCCGATCATGGCGACGGCAAGGCCGAGGATGCCCGCGATATAGCCCTTGAGCGGTGTCGTGTCGGCGGTAAGCTGGCCCGAGATCAGGATGCCGAAGACGGCCAGCCAGAAGAATTCGAAGCTGCCGAAGTTCAGCGCCGCTTCGGCGAGTGGCGGGGCGACGAGCACCAGCATGATGACGCCGACGATCGTGCCGAGGGCCGAACCGGCGGTGGCCAGGCCCATGGCGTATCCGGCCCGTCCGGCGCGGGCCAGCGGGTAGCCGTCAAGGGAGGTCGCCGCGCTGGCAGGGGTGCCGGGGATGTTCAACAGGATCGCGCTGCGCGAGCCGCCGTAGATCGCGCCGACGTACATGCAGATCAACACAAAGATCGCGGCGGTCGAGTCCAGCGAATAGGTGAGCGTGGTCATCAGGGCGACGCCCATGGTCGCGGTCAGGCCGGGCAGCGATCCGACGATGATGCCGAGAAGCGTGGCCCATGCGGCGTGGAACAGAAGCTCGGGCGTGGAAAGCGTGACCAGTCCTGCGAAGAGATCGTTCAGCCCGCTCATGGCAGCCTCACCAGGAACAATTCGCGGAACAAAAGCGATGTGCCATAGGCGACGACGGCGGCGAGGATCGCGGCGCCGATGATCGAGGTGGCCTTGGCGCGGGGTGTGCCGTCAAGCGGGAAGGAGAATGTCAAGGCGAAGGCGAAGGTAAAAATCGCGGTTGCCCAGAAATAGCTGAGCCATCCGACAAGGCCGAGTGCGTAGCCCGTGCAGATGATGACAGTCAGCCAGAGCCGCGACCAGGAGCCGGTCGGGATGATGTCGTCGGTTCCGTCTTCGGGCGTGGCGAAGGAAGAGCGGAACAGAAGCACCGAGCAGATCGCAAGCAGGACGCCGAGGATCATCGGCACGAGGCCGGGAATCGAGGCCGGGTGGATTTGCCGGATTTCGAGGCGGTCCATGGTCCAGCCTCCGACCAGTAGCGAGAGGCCAAGCGCGAAGAACACGATCGCCGAGAGACGATCAGCCAATGACATTCGCATGAAAAAGCTCCTTGGGCAGAAGATGTCCGGGCGGCAGTATTACACCGCCCGGACGTCGTTCTCTACTCTGCCGGGCAGTCGATGCCGATTTCCGACGGCATCAGGACAGCCTCGCCGCGGGTGACGCGGGCACAGGCTTCGGCGATGACAACGGGCATGGCCTTGTCGAGGGCTTCCTGCCCGTAGCTGGGCGAGAAGACCGCGCCACGGTCGGTGGCATAGGCTTGCAGGGCTTCGCTGTTCATCACGTGGTCTTTCCAGACCTGGTCGACGGTTTCATAAACCTCGGCCGGAGCGCCGACGGGGATGAACACGCCGAAGTAGTCGGCGGCCACCGGGAAGTCGGCGATGAAGTCGGTGATCGGCGGAACCGGGTCGATGCCTTCGACCACGAGCGCGCTGTCGGACAGAACCGCAAGGGCGCGCAGGCGACCGGCGCGGATCATTTCGGTCTGTTCCACGGCAAGCTGGGTCGTTGCGACGACTTCGCCCGAAGCAGCGGCGATCACGGCGGGGTTGCCGCCATCGTAGGTGATCATCCGCGCACCGGCGAGTTCTTCGCCCGAGGCTTCCTTGATCGCGGCCAGCGCCATGCCGCCCGAGCTGTTCACGCCGGCGGTGCCGACGGTGACGTTGCCGGCCTTCATCGCGTCGAGCAATTGGGCGAAGTCCTGGTATTCGGAATTCGCGTTCACGCTGACGACGGGTGCGTTGGCGACGTGGAGATAGATGGCGTAGTCTTCAATCGAGGTGTCTTCAATCAGGCCGGTCACCGCGTAGGTCGCGTTGTTGGCGATGGCGTTCGCGGTCCAGGTGTAGCCGTCGCGCGGGGCGTCGAGGGCGGTCTTGGTGCCGGTCGAGCCGGATGCGCCGGGCTGGTTGACGACGACGACTTCAGTGCCGAGTGCTTCTTCCAGGATCGGGGCGACGACGCGCGTCACCTGGTCGGTCGAGCCGCCGGCGGACCACGGAACGATGATGTTGATCGGACGGTCGGGCTTCCAGCTGTATTCCTGAGCGACGGCGGGGCCGGCAATTGCGCCGGCAGCAGCGATCGCAACCAGCTTCGTGAGATGGTTCATGGGTTCCTCCCTTTATCTACCATTTAGTAGGTTATGGAAAGAAAGACGACCTGTCAAATAATCTGATTGCCCGGCTTATGTCTTTGAAAAATATGCTTGAACTGGCGAGTTGTGGTGAAGATTCAGGTGCCGATAGGAGGTCTGTGAGGGGGCCGGGCGGCGCGAGTCCGTTGCTTGCGCCTGCTGGAAGTTCGTGATTCGCGGCAGGTCGGAAGGGGGTGGCCTAGTCCGCCACGGCAAAGCCGGTGATAAGCTGTTTCAGCCCAAGCGCGGCGCCGAGAAAGATTGCAACGAAGGTGACCGGTGCGCTGTAGGCGAGGACCGAAAAGGCCGAGATGCCTTGCCCGACGCTGCACCCGACGGCAAGGATCGCGCCGGTGCCCATGAGCACCGCTCCGAAGATCTGGCGGCGTAGCTCGCGCGGGTCTTCGCAGGCTTCCCATCTGAAGTGGCCCTTCGAGAACGACCCGAGGCAGGCTCCGAGGATGACACCGACGACAGAGCCGACGCTGAATGACAGCGCGTTGCCCGAGGCGGTCATGCCGTAATAGATCGTGTCGCCTATGGGAGCGGCGAAGGTGTGTGTTTCGATGGGTTCGTTGCCAAAGCCGGTTTGTGCGATCCAGTATGTTCCGACCCAGCCGGAGACGACGGCAAGCCCGACGACAAACCCCCAGAAGATATGTCCGGGCGAGCGGCGCATGTGGCCGCTGGAAAGGGCAAGGGCGATCAGGCCGCCGCCGATCACAAGGCCGGTGATCGCAGGCGAGATACCCCAGGTTGCCGCCAGTTCGCCAAAGCCCTGGGGTGTGGTTGCGTTGCTTTCGACGGGGAACAACCAGACGCGGGCGTGGGCCAGCGGGCCGGACATGACGACATAGGCCGACAGCCCCATCACAAGGACGATGACGAAGGATCTGAGATCGCCGCCCCCCAGTCGGGCCAGAGCGCCGTAGCCGCAATTGCCCGACATTGCCATGCCATAGCCGAACATCAGCCCGCCGATGATCGTGGCCAGCGGGTTCCAGACCCTGTCGAGGTAGGCCGTTTCGCTTGCCGCAAGATACCCGGTTGAAGTGGCCAATTGCGTGCCTATGACGGCGATGCCAATGGCCAGCGCCCACATCCGCATCCGTCTGTCATCCGATGAATAAAGGATGTCTTCTATAGCGCCCAGAGTGCAGAACCGCCCGATCCGGGCGGCCAGACCAAGGGCTATTCCCCCGACCAGACCGATCAGGGCGGCTGTGTTTGCTTCGCCGAGATATTCTATCATGGCGTCCTCCCCGGACCGGAAGTTTTACCCCCCGATCAACCGCCCGATCTTCGGCAGAACAGATCGTAGACGACTTCCATGATTTGTCTGGGCCGGTCGTCTGTCAAGCTGTAGTAGATCGCCTTGCCCTCGCGTCGCGGAGTTACAAGCCCCTCAAGGCGCAGGCGTGTCAGTTGTTGCGAAACAGCGGCCTGGCGGGCCGAAAGGAGGTCTTCCAGTTCGGTGACGGATTTCTCGCCCGAGGCAAGGTGGCAGAGGATCATAAGGCGGCCTTCGTGGCTGATGGCCTTGAGGAAGTTCGACGCATTCTGCGCGTTCTTCACCATCTTTTCCATGTCCTCGGCGCACATGTTTTCGTCGAAGACAGGCAGGCGGGACGGACGCGGTGTCTCCTCGGAAGTTTCCAACGTCATGACTTACCCCGTTGTTTCCAGCCGGATATCGGCCTCTTCAAAGAGCATTCCCAAAAGGGCCCAGAAAAAATCCTCACCGGGATAGCCTTCGATACGGCCAACTTCAACGCCGTCCTCAACTAAAATAAAGGTTGGGGTAAAGGTGACACGGGAGGTGAAGGCGACATTTTCCGGTGCGGGGCCGTGTATGTCGAACCGATGCAGGGGCGCTGTTCTGCCCTCGACGCTTTTCGGATAGATGTGCGCAATTTCCTTGTTCCAGCGCGCGCACCAGGGACAGCCGACTTCCTCGGCCATGTAGAGCCGCGTTTCGGCAGCCGCGCCAAGCGGAAGCACCAGAAGCGCGGTCAGCAGCAGATTTTTCAACCAGATCACGTTGCAACTCGATTGACGGCGATGTGTGTCAAACATAATCTAATAATTGAATATTTCAACTGTGAAGGCGTGCGCGGATGTTCGATGTCACATTGTTCGGTGCATTCGTGGCGGGCCTTTTGTCCTTCCTGTCGCCCTGTATCCTGCCAATCGTGCCGTTTTACCTGAGCTACCTTGCCGGGGTGGGCATGAACCAGATTTCTGCCGACACGCCAATCACCGGGGCGGTTCGGTGGCGGGCGTTCCTGGCGGCGGTTCTGTTTTCGCTTGGCGTCATCACGGTCTTCATGGGGCTGGGCGCGACGGCGACGGCCTTTGGCCAGATGGTGCGCGAGTATTTCGACATCCTGAGGTGGGTGGCGGCGGCGATCATCATCGCCATGGGTCTGCACTTTCTGGGAGTCATCCGGATCGGCATTCTTTATCGCCAGTTCCGCGCCGATGCGGGCGAGACGTCGAATGTCAGTCTGCTGGGGGCTTTCGTGATCGGCCTGGCCTTTGCCTTTGGCTGGACCCCCTGCGTGGGGCCGGTGCTGGCGGCGATCCTGTTCATGGCGGGCGGGCAGGACAGCGCCGGGCAGGGGGCGGCGTTGTTGTTCGTCTATGGCGCGGGCATGACCTTGCCATTCGTGTTGGCCGCGCTGTTCATCGGGCCGTTCATGCGGTTCATGGCGCGGTTTCGGCGGCATCTTGGGACGGTCGAGAAGGCAATGGGATTTTTGCTGATCGTCTTCGGTGTGCTGATCGCGACGAACTCGATAAACTATATAGCGCAATGGATGCTTGAGACCTTTCCGGTCTTCATGTCCATTGGCTGAACAAGGAGGAACGCATGTCACGGATATTTCTGGCCATTGCGGCCATGTTTCTTACCTTTGGTGTTCAGGCAGCGGAACTGGGCGACGACGGGCTGCACAAGACGCCCTGGATGCGCGACACCTTCAAGGATCTGCGCGAGGATCTGGGCGAAGCCAACGGTGAGGGCAAGCGCCTGGTCCTGATGTTCGAGCAGCGGGGCTGCATCTATTGCACCAAGATGCACAAGGAGGTGTTCCCGGACGAGGCCGTCACGCAGATGATCGAGGAAAATTATTTTGTCGTGCAATTGAACCTGCACGGCGACATCGAGGTGACCGATTTCGACGGCGAGGTTCTGGCGGAAAAGGACATGGCGCGGAAGTGGGGGATTCTGTTCACACCGTCGATCATGTTCCTGCCCGAGGAGGTGGACGCGGGCTTGAGCGCGCCTCAGGCGGCGGTGGCCGTGATGCCGGGGGCCTTTGGCAAGGGAACGACGCTGGACATGTTTACTTGGGTTGCCGAGAAGCGCTATCTGCTTGACAACGGAGAGGATTTCCAACGCTATCACGCCAGACGCATACAGGAACGCAACAATGGATCAACCGATTGATCCCGGGTGATCCGATGAAGAAATTCATTTCTTTGAATTTGATGTTGCGTGGGGCGAATTGTGTGCGCTAGTGTACCCAAAACCCATGATGCTAGGGAGGGCTCATGAAACTGAAGGTAGCAATCGCTGCGGCGACAGCCACCGTCCTGTCGGCGGGCTTGACGTTTTCGGCCGAAATCAAACCGATGGAAGTGGTTTTCGAGGACGGCGCCGTTGCGACGTCGCTCAGCGGCCAGCCGGGCAATGCCGAGGAAGGCGCCATCATCATGAACAAGGGTGCGGGCAACTGCATTGCCTGTCACCAGGTCACCGCCTTGTCGCATCTTCCGTTCCATGGCGAGATCGGGCCTCCGCTGGATGGCGCGGCAGACCGTTGGAGCGAGGCCGAGTTTCGCGGCATCGTGGCCAATGCGAAGGAATGGTTTCCCGACACGATGATGCCGGCCTTTTACAAGACCGAAGGCTTTATCCGGCTTGGCAATGCCTACACCGGCAAGGCCCACGAGGGCGAGGTTGCCCCGCTTCTGACCGCACAGCAGGTCGAGGACGTGGTCGCCTTTTTGATGACACTCAAGGAAGAGTGAGGAGAAAGATATGGAACTGACACGGCGACAGATGCTCGTCACCAGTGGCGCGGCGCTTGCCAGCCTTGCAGGGCTTCCGGCCTTTGCTACCGCGACCGATGACGCAATCTCGGCTTTGACCGGTGGCGCGTCGCTTGGCGAAGGTGGGATCACCCTTGGCACGCCCGAGATCGCTGAAAACGGCAACACCGTTCCGGTCGAGGTTTCGGCCCCCGGCGCGAAGTCCATCACGCTTTACGCGGACGGCAACCCGGTGCCGAACGTAGCGACCTTCAATTTCGGTCCGCTGAACCCATCCAGAAGTGCCTCGACCCGTATCCGCCTGGCCAAGACGCAGAACGTCGTCGCTGTGGCCGAGATGGAAGACGGTTCGTGGCAAATGGCAAAAGCCGAGGTCAAGGTGACCATCGGCGGATGCGGCGGATAAGAGGAGTAAGAGACAATGGCAGAAGGTGTTAAGCCCCGCGTCAAGGTTCCGAAGTCCGCAAGCGCGGGCGAGACGATCACCATCAAGACCCTGATCAGTCACAAGATGGAATCCGGTCAGCGCAAGGACGGTGACGGCAATGTCATCCCGCGTTCGATCATCAACCGCTTTACGGCCGACTTCAACGGCGAGAACGTGATCGACGTCACGCTTGAACCGGCGATTTCGACGAACCCCTATTTCCAGTTCGACGCGATCGTGCCGGAATCGGGCGAGTTCAAGTTCACATGGTATGACGACGACGGTTCGGTCTACGAAGAATCCAAGTCGATCGACGTGAGCTAAAGGGCTGACTTCAGGGAGGAATCGCCACGTGAAAAAGCTAGCAATCATCGCCAGCGTGACGCTTATCGCCAGCCCGGCATTGTCCGGTCCTGACGACGACAACCTCGTCATCAATGACGAAACCGAAATGGTCACCGAAACGGCAGCACCTGCACACCTGGAAAATTTCGATACGATCTATTCCGGCTGGCGGTTCCGCACCGACGAGACCCAGGCGCTTCAGATCGACGATTTTGACAACCCGGCCATGATCTTTGTCGATCAGGCAATGGATATGTTCAACACCGCCGATGGCACCGAAGGCAAGGCCTGCGCTGATTGCCATGAAAGTGTCGAGGAATTCGCCGGGTTGACCGCTTCGATGCCCAAGGTGATCGACGGCAAGCTGACGGTCATGGAAGACCTGTTGAACAACCACCGGGCCGAGGCCATGGGGGCAGAGCCTTGGAAATGGTCAAGCGATCAGATGCAGGCGATGGTCGCCCTGATCGGTGTGCAATCGCGGGGTATGCCGGTGAATGTCGCCATCGACGGCGAGGCGGCACCTTACTGGGAGCAGGGCAAGGAGATGTACTATACGCGGTACGGTCAACTTGAGCTTTCCTGCGCCAATTGCCACGAAGACAATTACGGCAACATGATCCGGGCCGACCACCTGAGCCAAGGCCAGATCAACGGCTTTCCGACCTATCGTCTGAAGCAGGCCAAGCTGATTTCCAAGCACAACCGGTTCCGTGGCTGTATCCGCGACACCCGTGCCGAGACCTTTGCCGAAGGTTCGGACGAGTTCCGCGCGCTTGAGCTTTACGTGGCTTCGCGCGGCAACGGTTTGTCGGTCGAAACTCCGGCGGTTCGCCAGTAACATCAACGCCCGCGCCTGAAGACAAGGCGCGGGCGTTTTCGCATCTAACGTATTCAAAGATGCGCATGTATATGGAGATACGAGCATGATCTCACGGCGGGATTTTCTTCAGGTCGGCATGGCGGCCTCGGCCATTCTGGGCGGTTCGGGCTTTGGCAACTGGGCGCGGCTGGCGGCACAGCAAAGCCTGACGCAGGACCAGCTTTTGCAGTTCGACACATTCGGGAACGTCTCGCTGATCCATGTGACGGACATCCACGCGCAGATGAAGCCGATCTATTTCCGCGAGCCTTCGGTGAATATCGGGGTGGGAGAGAATACGGGGGCCGTGCCGCACATAACCGGGGCCGATTTCCGCAGGGCCTATGGGATCGAGGATGGGTCGCGTTCGCATTACGCGCTGTCGTCGGGAGATTTTGCGGCGCTTGCCGACATGTATGGTCGCGTTGGCGGGTTGGACCGGGTGTCGACCGTGATCAACGCCATTCGCGCCGACCGGCCCGATGCCTTGTTGCTGGATGGCGGCGACACCTGGCACGGCTCGTACACCTGCTATCACAGCGAAGGCCAGGACATGGTCAACGTGATGAACGCGCTGAAGCCCGATGCGATGACCTTTCACTGGGAGTTCACGCTGGGCTCCGAGCGTGTGACCGAACTGGTCGAGGGGCTGCCTTTCGCAGCCCTGGGGCAGAACATTTTCGATGCCGAGTGGGACGAACCGCTGCCGGATTTGTTCCCGCCCTACACCTTCTTCGAACGGGGCGGGGCGAAGATTGCGGTGATCGGGCAGGCCTTTCCTTACATGCCGATCGCCAACCCGCGTTGGATGTTCCCCGAGTTTTCCTTTGGCATCCGTGACGAGAACATGGCGGCGATGGTCGCGGAAGTTCGCGAACAGGGTGCGGATTGCGTGGTGGTGCTAAGCCACAACGGTTTCGACGTGGACAAGAAGATGGCCAGCATCGTGCCGGGCATCGACGTGATCCTGTCGGGCCACACCCACGATGCGCTGCCCGAGCCGGTGCAGGTGGGCCAGACGATCATCGTGCCGTCGGGGTCGAACGGCAAGTTCGTGTCGCGCATCGACCTGGATGTGCGTGACGGGCAGATGATGGGATGGAAGCACAAGCTGATCCCGATCTTCTCGGACGTGATTGCGCCGGATCCGGCGGTGACCGCCTTGATCGACGCCGAGCGCGCGCCCTATGAGGCGACGCTGAAAGAGGTGATCGGCACGACCGACACAACGCTTTACCGGCGCGGGAATTTCAACGGCACCTGGGACGATCTGATCTGCGACGCGCTGTTGAGCGAGCGGGATGCCGAGATCGCCCTCAGCCCCGGCGTACGCTGGGGTCCGTCCTTGCCTGCCGGGGGCGAGATCACGCGCGAAGACATCTGGAACGTGACCTCGATGACCTATGGCGAGGCTTATCGCACGGAAATGACCGGCGAATTCCTGAAGGTCGTTCTGGAAGACGTGGCCGACAACATCTTCAACCCCGACCCGTTCTTCCAGCAGGGCGGCGACATGGTGCGCACAGGCGGCCTTGGCTATCGGATCGAAGTGAACAAGCCGCAGGGCGAGCGGATTTCGAATATGACGCTGTTGTCCACGGGCGAGCCGATTGATCCTGCGCGTTCCTACGTGGTGGCCGGTTGGGCCAGTGTGAACGAAGGGACCGAGGGGCCGCAGATCTGGGATGTGGTCGAAAGCCACATCGCGAAACAGGGAACGGTGACACTTGAGCCGAACAACTCGGTCGAGGTGGTCGTATGACGGGCGCGAACTCTGTCGCAGAGTTCGCATGGAAACCGACGCGGTTTCCGGGCGCCGGATTTCGCGTCGAAATCCTTGCATTCTCCGCGACGGAGAATGCTTCCAGCAGAGGATTGTTAGCATGACAGGCAAGACAACACGCCGTGCGCTTCTAAGGGGCGGGGCCGCCATCACCGCCGGGTTGGCGGCTGGCAAGGCCAGTGCCCAGGAGGGGCCGGATCCGCTGATCACCGAATTGCAGGATTGGGCCAGCTATACCGGCGCCGGTGTGGACGAAACGCCC
Organism: Paracoccaceae bacterium; assembly: GCA_965228905.1. Taxonomy (GTDB): domain Bacteria; phylum Pseudomonadota; class Alphaproteobacteria; order Rhodobacterales; family Rhodobacteraceae; genus CALKXV01. The sequence continues at coordinate 890,675 of CBDDII010000002.1, forward strand.
TATGGCCTGCCGATCAGTTATGAAAGCCACGTCGTGCGGCGGAATGTCGAATGGCTGACCGCCTCGCCAATCTCGTCGATCAACTTCACGCCAATCCATGCGCTGGATGGGACGATCACGCCGCAGGGCTGTGCCTTCGAGCGCCACCACTCGGGCGCGATCGAGTTGAAGAAGGAAGATTACCGGTTGATGATCAACGGCTTGGTCGAAAAGCCGCTGGTCTTTACCTACGAGGATATCGAGCGTTTCCCGCGCGAAAACCACGTCTATTTCTGCGAATGTGCCGCCAACACCGGCATGGAATGGGCCGGGTCGCAGTTGAACGGCGCGCAGTTCACCCACGGCATGATCCACAACATGGAATACACCGGCGTGCCCTTGCGCAGCCTTCTGGCCGAGGCCGGGGCGGACATCTCGGCGGACAAGTGGGTTTACGTCGAAGGGGCCGATGCCTCGTCCAATGGCCGGTCAATCCCGATGGAAAAAGCGCTGGACGATGTGCTGGTCGCCTTCAAGGCCAACGGCGAGGCCCTGCGCATGGAGCATGGCTATCCGGTGCGCCTGGTCGTGCCGGGCTGGGAAGGCAACATGTGGGTCAAGTGGCTGCGCCGGATCGAAGTGGTGGACCGCGCGGTAGAGAGCCGCGAAGAAACCTCGAAGTACACCGACGTTTACGAGGACGGCACGGCGCGAAAGTGGACCTGGGTGATGGATGCGAAAAGCGTCATCACCTCGCCCAGCCCGCAGATGCCGATCACCCATGGCCCAGGGCCACTGGTGATTTCGGGGCTTGCCTGGTCGGGCCATGGCCAGATCACGCGGGTGGATGTTTCGAAGAATGGCGGCATCACCTGGGAAACCGCGCGGCTTGGCAAGCAGGGCGACACCAAGGCCCTGACCCGGTTCTATCTGGACACCGAATGGGACGGAAAGCCGATGCTGTTGCAGGCCCGCGCCGTGGACGACACCGGCTATGTCCAGCCGACGAAGGACGAGCTTCGCGAAATGCGGGGCGAGAACGCCGTCTATCACAACAATTGTATCCAGACCTGGTACGTCAGCCCAGAAGGGATCGCCGAGAATGTCGAAGTCTCTTAACCTGTTCCTCCCCGCCGCTGGTGGTGCCGCCATCGTTTTGGGCGGCGCCTATGGCATCGCGACAGGCATGTATGCTGATGAAAAAATCGCGGTGCTTGAAACCCAGGTAGAGCTTGCGCAGTCCGAGGCCCAGAAGGCCGCGGAAGCTGCATCCGCCGAGGCGGCGCGTGTTGCCGAGATCGAAGCCAAGGCATTGGAAATTCAGGAAGAAGCCAAGCGTCAGATCGCAAGTGCGGGCAGTCTGACCCTGACGCAACCCGCGCCCGAGGCGACGGGCTATGGCCTGGGTCGCGCGGCCTTGCCCGAAGAGATTGCCGCCTGGGACGTGGATGTTCTGCCTGATGGGCGCGGATTGCCGGTTGGCTCGGGCAATGCGATTGACGGTGAGGATCTGTTCATCGACAAATGCGGTTCCTGCCACGGTGATTTTGCCGAGGGCGTTGACAACTGGCCGGTTCTGGCCGGTGGGTTCGACACCTTGGCCGACGAGGATCCGGTCAAGACCGTGGGGTCGTACTGGCCCTATCTGTCGACGGTCTGGGATTACATCCACCGTTCGATGCCCTTTGGCGAGGCGGGCACGCTTTCGGCGGATGAAACCTATGCAATCGTGGCCTATATCCTTTATTCCAACGATGTGATCGCGGATGATTTCGAACTGAGCAACGAAACCTTCGGTGACGTCGAGATGTACAATGCCGATGGTTTTGTCGTCGATGACCGGCCTGACCTCGAGTATTCGCAATGGCGGCGAGATCCGTGCATGGAAAACTGCAAGGACGCGGTGGAAGTGACCATGCGAACGGTATTCCTTGTGGAAACGCCGCCCGAGGGGGGATCGGAATCGGTCATGAACACGAATCGGGGAGAGGAACTGCCGTCGTTCACCATTGATGGTCCGACCTTCATTCCCGAGGGTTCCGCGCAGCCGGTGCAAACCGCCGCGGTCGAGACGGAAGAGCCGGTGGCAGAGGCCGCTGACGACAATAGTGCCTTGGTCGCAGCGGGCGAGAAGGCGTTTCGCAAGTGCAAGGCCTGTCACCAGATCGGCGATGGCGCGGAAAACAAGACCGGGCCACATCTGAACGGGATCATGGGCCGCGCCATCGGAGGTATGGACGGGTTCAGCTATTCCAACGTCTTCAAGGCGGCGGCCGAAGAAGGTCGGGTTTGGGACGCCGAAAGCATGGCGGCCTTCCTGGCCAAGCCGAAGGAGTACTTCAAGGGCACCAAGATGTCTTTCGCCGGGTTCCGGAAACAGGAAGAAATCGACGCCGTGATCGCCTATCTTCGCGAGGTGGGCGGCTGATGCGCGGATTGCCCCTGCTGCGCGCCAAGGGCGTTTGCCCCGGCTCCATCTTCGTGGCATCCTGAGAGCGGGGAAAACTGAATGTCGGTGTTTTCACAAGCCATTCTGCCTGCAATCGGGTTGACCGGTATCGTCCTGACCGGGGCGTTGACCGTGATGAACGCAACGCGGGACCAGGCCGATCTGGAAATCACCGAGGCGGCGCTTGCTGCTGCGAACAGCCAGTTGGAGCAGGCGGAAGCGACCATCGCGGAACTTCGCATGGAACTGGCCAATAGCGCCGCCGTCGAACCGGCCGCCGAGGATGAACCTGCCGGGGACATGGGCGGGGAAGAACAAATTGCGAGCGGTTCGGGCGATGTCGAAGCAGGACAAAAGCTGTTTTCCCAGTGTCGGAGTTGCCATGAGGTTGGTGCGGGGGCCGAGAATTCGGTCGGGCCACATCTGAACCTGTTGTTTGGGCGCAAGGCGGCGAGTGTCGCCGATTTCAACTACTCGGACAGTCTGGTCCGGGCGGCGTCGAACGGGCTTGAGTGGCACGCGGATACGCTTTCGGCCTATATCGAAGACCCGCGCACTTTCGCGAGCGGTACGCGGATGAGTTACGCCGGGATGAAGGACGCGGGCGATCGCAGGGATCTTCTGGCCTATCTCAGGACGTTTTCGGACAACCCGAGCGATATTCCCGAGGCTGATCCAACGGCTGTCGGCATAGACCACGAGGTGGCGCCAGAGATCCTCGCGTTGAAGGGGGATCCGGAATACGGCGAGTATCTTTCGTCGGAGTGCATCACCTGCCACCAGACCAGCGGTGCCGACAATGGCATTCCGTCCATCGTGCTTTGGCCCGAAGAGGCCTTTGTGACAGCGATGCACGCCTACAAGGACAAGGTGCGCCCGAATGAAGTCATGCAACTGGTCGCGGGCCGATTGTCGAACGACGAGATTGCGGCATTGGCCGCGTATTTCAAAGACCTCGAAGAGTGAGAGGCAAAGGGAGGAAAACCATGAAACTGAATAGACGTTCATTTATTGGAACCGCGGCGGCCGCCTCGGCTCTGACGGCTCCGATGGTGCGGGCTGCGGGACATGGCAAGCCGCGCGTAGTCGTCGTTGGCGGTGGTGCAGGCGGTGCCACTGCTGCGCGCTACATCGCAAAGGATTCCGATGGCGAAATTGACGTCACGCTGATCGAGCCTACGCGCAAGTACTACACCTGTTTCTTCTCGAACCTCTACCTGGGCGGGTTCAAGGACATTGCGGACATCGGCCATACCTATGGCACGCTGGCCAGCGAATACGGCGTGAACGTTGTCCATGATTGGGCTGTTGGCGTGGATCGCGATGCCAAAACCGTGGCGCTGGCGGGCGGGGCCTCGGTGCCTTACGACAAGCTGATCCTGTCGCCCGGCATCGACTTTGTCGATGGCGCGGTGCCCGGATGGGATCTCTCGGCGCAGAACGCCATGCCCCATGCCTACAAGGCCGGTTCGCAATCGGAGCTTCTGAAGGCGCAGCTTATGGCGATGCCCGAAGGCGGCATCTATTGCATGGTGGCTCCGCCCAACCCGTTCCGTTGCCCACCGGGGCCGTATGAGCGTGTTTCGATGGTCGCGCATTACCTCAAGAACAACAACCCGACGGCCAAGATCCTGATCGCGGACCCGAAAGAGAAATTCTCGAAACAGGGTCTGTTCGAAGAGGGCTGGGCAAACCATTATGACGGCATGATCGAGCGGGTCGGGCCGGATTTCGGTGGCGACAATGTCTCGGTCGATCCGAGCGCCATGACGGTCGACATCGACGGAGAGGTGACCAAGGTCGACGTCTGCAACGTCATCCCGGCAATGAAGGCGGGCCGTATCGCGGAACTGGCCGGTGTGACCGACGGCAACTGGGCACCCGTGAACGCCGCCGATATGTCGACGAAAGCCGACCCGGACATCTATGTTCTGGGCGATGCGTCACAGCAGGGTGACATGCCCAAGTCGGGCTTCTCGGCCAACTCCCAGGCCAAGGTCTGTGCCAATGCGGTTCGCGGCGCCTTGACCGGATCGAAGGTCTTCCCGGCGAAGTTCTCGAACACCTGCTGGTCGCTGATCGCCACGAATGACGGTGTGAAGGTGGGCGCGTCCTACGAGGCGACGCCCGAGAAGATCGCCAACACCGGCGGCTTTATCAGCGAAACCGGCGAAAGTGCGGAGATTCGCAAGAAGACCTATGAAGAGTCCGAAGGTTGGTACACGGGCATCACAACCGATATGTTCGGCTAAACAAAAACGGCGTGCGCAGGGTTTTCCAAGCGCACGCCACACCTTTCCGGGCAAGCCATGAAAAGGAGTAATATCAAAATGATACGCAGACTTTTTCTATCTCTGAGCCTTGTCCTTCCGGGTGCAGCTTTCGCGGACGAGCCCATTGTCACCATGTTCGACGGCAGCTTTGACGACGCCGCCTTTGCCGTCGAGACGGCGATTGTGGGCGAGGGGCTGGTGATCGACTATGTCAGCCACGTGGGTGAGATGCTGGCCCGTACCGGGGCCGACGTGGGCAGCGACAAGATGCTGTTCAAGGAAGCGGACATCTTCGTGTTCTGCTCGGCCGTCGTCAGCCGCGAGGTGATGGAAGCCGACCTGATGAACCTGGCGCATTGCCCTTACGGCATCTTCGTGGCCGAGACGGATGAGGGCGTGATGATCGGGCGCAGGGATTACCCCGAGGGCCCGATGGACAGCGTTGAAGCACTGCTTGACGGGATCATCGCCGAGGCGGCGAGCGAATGATTTCTTGAGCCGTGTCAAAGCGCGATAGATCGCAATTGCGCTAACCCTTTCGACAGGAAAGGGATGGGTCATGATCGAGGTACTGATTGACAGATTGGGCGACGGCGGTGTGCTGATGCTGGTCGGCGGTGTCGTCGGATTTGTCTTTGGTGCCACGGCGCAACATTCGCGATTCTGCCTGCGTGCAGCGACAGTCGAGGTCGCCGACGGCACGCTTGGACCGAAACTGGCGATCTGGCTGGTGGCCTTTACCGCCGCCGTGCTTTTCGTTCAGGGTGCAGTCGTCCTGGGATTGCTGGAATTGGCGGACGTTCGGCAATTGGCCACGGCAGGCAGCCTGTCGGGCGCGGTGATTGGCGGTCTGATGTTCGGCATCGGGATGATCCTTGCGCGTGGCTGTGCCAGCCGTCTTCTTGTCCTGTCGGCTACGGGGAACCTGCGGGCGCTGGTAGCGGGCCTTGTCCTGACGCTGGTGGCCCAGGCATCGCTGCGCGGGGCCTTGTCGCCTGCGCGAGAGTGGGTGGCGGCACTTTGGACGGTGCCGGGAGGAGAGGCACGTGATTTACTGGCGCGTCTTGGCCATGGTCATGAAGCGGCGACCTTGGCAGCGGCAGCGGGCCTTGTGATCGCCATAGCCCTGGCTTTGCGAAGCGGATTGGCCATTTATAGGTGGGGCGCGGCCATTGGGGTGGGCGTCGCGGTCGGCTTGGGCTGGGTCTTGACCTACGCGGTTTCGCAGGTGTCGTTCGAGGTCGTTCCCGTCGGCTCGGTCACCTTTACCGGACCTTCGACGGACACACTGATGGGGTTGGTGAACGCCCCCGACATGCCCGCGAGTTTCGGGGTTGGCCTGGTGCCCGGCGTGTTTCTGGGGGCGGGGCTGACGGCGCTTTTAACGGGCGAATTCAAACTACAGCGTTTCGGGCCGGACACGCCGATGGAGCGCTACCTGATTGGTGCGGTCCTGATGGGGTTTGGTGCAATGCTGGCCGGCGGTTGCGCGGTTGGCGCGGGCATGTCGGGCGGCGCGGTCTTTTCGCTGACCGCCTGGCTTGCGGTATTCTCGATGTGGATCGGCGCGATGGTGACGCACCGGCTTTTGGGGCGTTTCCCGGCTCAAGCGGCCGCGGGCACGCCCTGAGCGCCGCGCAAGACCCGCGCGGCGACAACTGCGCCAACGATGATCGACGCCAGCGCCGCAAGGGCGGCAATGCTGCCGGTCGCGCTTCCGGAAAGACCGGCACCTACGGTGCAGCCGCCTGCAAGCACGCCGCCAATACCCATCAGGGCACCGCCAGAGAGATAACGCAGGGTCTCGACCGGGGTTGTGAAACTTTGCAGTTGCAATTCGCCACGCACCGCCGCGCTGAGGAAACTGCCGCCCAGCACACCTCCGATGAAGCCAACGCCAAAGGCGGCCGGGATCGCCGAGGAGGCGATGACCCAGAACAGGCTGTCGCTCCAGGGCAGGGTGAAGGCTGCCGACTGGACGGGCAGGGGATCGAATTCGTCGAAGAACAACGTGCTGGTCGCGACCCATCCGGCAACGGCGACAAGGCCGACGAGGGCACCAAGGGCGATGTGACCGATCCGCGCGTCAGACCGGCGGATCAGGACGGCTGCGAAAAGGACGACGAGCGCCGCCAGAAGCGGCAGCCCGAAGGGCAGGTCCGCAACACTCGCGACGGGCAGGTCCGTGGTGATCGCACCGAGCGATGTCCGCACCGGGGCCAGAACGCCTTTCAGGGTCGCATGGGCTGTGACGGCGAAGGCCAGCAATACGAAGACAGCGCGCAGGTTGCCGGTGGCGGAAAGCACGGTCAGGCGTGAAACGCAGCCGCGCGTCATCACCATGCCGGCCCCGAAGGCAAGGCCGCCGATGGCGATGGCGGCAAAGGGCAGCGAGGATGACAGGAAGCGGTGGTCTTCCAGTTGGACATAGCCAAGCGACCGGGCAATCAGATAGCCGATGATCGCGGTTGCCAGCCCGGTAATCCAGACAGCTCCCGCAGATGCGCGTTCACCGGTTTCTCCGGCAATGGCGCGGCGAAGACAGAATTTCGAAATTTGGGCCGCCACACCGAAGATGGCACCCAAGAGAAGTCCGATCCAAAGGTGCAGCGTGCGCACCTCGACCCCAAGATCCAGCGATTCCAGCAGCATTGGATTTTCCCATTCACATATTCAAAAGGGGAAATGCGTTCCAAATCTGCTGGCGTCAATGGTCATGCGCGGGTAGATTGTTTTGGTATTTCGTGAAATTGCAGGAAAATTTCCCAAAATGTGGATTATCCCAAAACAAGTGATCCGACCGTCGGGGCCAGCCGGGCAGTTGTTCCTATTTTGGGCGTCTGGCCTTACTCCCACTCCATCTGTTCATAAACGCGACCGGCGTTTTTCGTTGCCAGCTCCTCGTAGGTGTCCAGATGCGCAAAGGGCGTTTGATCGACGTAATAGGCATTACTCAGATCGCCACCTTCGTCGATGTGTTCGCGGATCTTGCCGCGCAGGTAGACAAGGTAGTCGCGGGTGTAGCGACGGACCTGGTCCATGTTCGTCGGATGGCCGTGGCCGGGGATGACGTATGTCGCGCCAAGTGCCTCGAACCCGGTTTCCCAGGTTTCGATCCAATCCGCCGTGATCGTGTCGGCAAAGATCGGCAGCATCCGTTCGTGAAAGGCCATGTCGCCCGCGATGACAAGACTTTGTTCAGGCAGCCAGACTTGCGTGTCCCCGGGGCCGTGGGCGGGACCGAGGTGCAAGACCTCGATGGTGAAGTCGCCCATCTCGATCACCTTCCTGTCTTCGAAAGTCTCGGTCGGCGGGGCGACGAATGTGCCTTCGGCCTTGTCACGATTATAGCGCTGCATTCCGGCAAGGATCTCGTGCCCGTGCGCGGCGATCTCTTCGGCGGCGTCGACATGGGCAAGGATCGGCACGCCCTGTTCGGACCAATAGGAATTGCCGAGCATGGCATGGCCCTGACCATTTTCGTCGATCACAAGTTTGACGGGCTGGTCGGTAATGGTTTGGATTTCGTCATGAAGCGCTTCGGCCAGAATGTAAGCCGCACCGCCGTTGATGACGATCACGCCGTCGCCGGTGACGATGAAAGACAGGTTGTTGTTGTGTCCGGTGTTTTCGTAAGTCGGGGGAGCCGTGGCGCCAATGGCAGACCAGACGTGCGGGATCACCTCGACCGGTTTCGAATAGAGCGGCGAGCCGGGGTATTGATCGGCGATGTCTTCGCTGGCGAAGGCTGGCGCGGCGGCAAGCGTGAGGGCAAGGAGCGTGCGCATCACGCGCCCTCCGGGACAAAGCGATAGCCATCGCCGGATTTCTCGGCCCGTCCGATGCCGCCGCCGGGCAGGTGAAAGCCGACCAGCCTTGTCTGTTCGCTGGCCAAGCGGTCCAGAAGCATCTTGCGTGAACCTATGGCGGTCTCTGCATCCTGATCCGAGCCCGATGGCCATTCGGGGCGTGCGAAGGCGACGTGGTGGTTGCCGATGGCGTCGCCCAGGATCATCGCGCTTTCGCTGCCGGAACGCACCTCGAAACTCATGTGGCCCGGTGTATGTCCGGGGCTGGCGACGGCGGCGATGCCGGGCAGGATCTCGTCGCCGTCGTCGAATAGTTCCACGCTGCCTTCGATATACTCCATCCGCCGTTTTGCACCGACGGCAAAGGCGGCGCGGGCCTCACCGATGGAGTCGACCGTTTCCGGGTTCCACCAGTAATCCCATTCACCGCGCCCCATCAGATAGGTCGCCTCGTAAAACACCGGTTCGTCGAAATCGTCGATCAACCCCCAGATGTGATCGGGATGGGCGTGGGTGAAGACAACGTGTGTGATGTCCTCGGGCGCCAAACCGGCAGCGTCCAGGCTTTCAAGAACACTGCCGGCAGTGGGCATGAAATCGGGGCCCGAGCCGACGTCGAACAGCACGGTGTTGGTGCCGTCTCGATAAAGGGCAAGATTGCACTCGGGCGTCAGTTGCTCGGCGCTGAGGCCATGCGCGTTCAGGATCGGCGCAAGTTCATCCTTGGGCATCGGTTCGAAGATGAAGCTGCCTGGCAAGGTCAGGGTGCCGTCGCTTACCGTGGTTATCGTTGCACTGCCAAGCGAAATTTCGGCAAGCGCTGGCTTGCCGAACGCCCCGGCCATTGGAACGGCCGCAAGCCCGCCCAGCATGGTCCGACGGTTGATGTTCATGACTGCTCCTCCCATAAATTCGTAAATACGAATATGATAAGTCTTGGGGGAGAAATCAACGCCTCAAAACAGGCGCGCCTTATCCGCGCATCGCACGCCCGAAGTAGTCGGTCAGTGGCTTGGTGAGATAGGAAATCGGTGTGCGGTCATCGGTCCGAAGGTAGGCTTCGACCGGCATTCCGGGCAAGAGTTCCTGGCTTTCCAGTTTCGGCAGTTCTTCCTCCAGCGGGATCAGATCGACCTTGTAATAGGTCAGCCCCGTCACCTCGTCCTGGAAAACGTCTGCGGAGACGGCGATCACCTGTCCGGTGACTTCGGGTGTCAGGCGCTGGTTGAAGGCGGTAAAGCGCAGGGTGGCGGACTGGCCGACATGGACCTGGTCGATGTGGATCGAATCCACCTTGGCCGAGACGATCAAGGGCTGGTCCTGCGGCACGACGTACATCAGGGGTTCGGCCGGTTGTACCACGGCGTTCTGGCCGAAGACGGAAGAGCCATAGACGATGCCGCCCACGGGGGCGCGGATGTCGAGGCGCGATAGACGTTCCAGAAGGCTGCGGCGTTGTTCGGCAAGTTCCAATTCGCGGAACTGGATGTCGCGCAATTCGACGATGGCGCTTTCGCGGCGCGAGGTTTCAAGGCGCAGGTTTTCAATTTCGAAGGCTGCGATTTCGCCGCGCAACTGGGCAACATCGGCGGTCAGCTGTCCGATTTCGCCAGCCAGCCGGGCCGCTTCGCGCCGAAGGGTCGAGACCCTTTGCGCCTGCACCAATCCGCGTTCGAAAAGCGATTCCTGATCGATCAGTTCGGTGGTGATCAGTTCTTCCTGGATGGCGAGGGCGTTCAACTGCGCGTTGGCGCCTTCGATCCTGTTGCCAGTCTGCTTGATGCGTTCGGCGATCTGGCTTTGCTCTTTTTCAAGGGAAACACTCCGGGCCGCAAAGAGCGCACGCTGGCCCTCGATCTGTTCGGCGGCATCCTGTTTGCCGAGATCGGCAAGGTCGTCGGGAAAATCAATGCTGTCGGCTCCGTCACGTTCTGCTTCCAGCCGGGCGCGGCGGGCGCGCAGTTCGATCAGTTGCAGTTCGGCGACCGAGAGTTCCGACCTGAGGAGCGTGTCGTCCAGCCGCACCAGAAGCGCTCCGGCCTCGACCACGTCACCGTCACGCGCCGCGATTTCGCCGACGACGCCGCCTTCCGCGTGTTGCACGATCTGGCGGTTGTTTTCGACCACGATCAAGCCCTGCGAGATGATTGCACCGGCGATTTGCGTGCGCACGCTCCAAAATCCAAGCCCGCCGATGAGCAGGGCAAGGGCCGTGATGCCGACAACAAGCGGCAGGCGGGCGCTGTAACGGGGGGCGTCGCTCATCCTTCACCTCCGACAACGCGCTGCACGTCACCTGCGTTCTTCATCATGGACTTTATGATTTCGTCGCGCGGACCATGCGCCTTGACCGCGCCGTTTTCGACCACCATGAGCGTGTCGCACTCGGAAATGGCGACCGGACGGTGCGTCATGACGATGACCGAGCGGCCTTCCTGTTTCATCGTGCGAATGGCGGTGTTCAAGGCCTCGCTTCCGTCCTGGTCGAGGGCGGAATTGGGTTCGTCCAATACCAAAAGCACCGGGTCGCCGAACAGTGCGCGCGCAAGGGCGATACGTTGGCGCTGGCCGCCGGACAGGCTGATCTGGTTGTTCTCGATGCGGGTTTCGTATCCGTCGGGCAGCGACAGGATCAACTCATGCGCCTTGGCCTTCTTCGCGGCCGCGACCACTTGTTCGCTGTCGGGGTCCAGAGACATGCGGGCGATATTCTCGGCAATGGTGCCCGTGATCAGCATCGGATCCTGGGGCAGATAGCCGATGTGCGCGCCAAGGTCTTCGGGCGTGTAGTGGCTGACCAAGGCACCGCCAAGGCGCACTTCGCCGATGCCGGGATTTACAAGGCCAAGGATCGTTTTGGCGATTGTCGTCTTGCCAGACCCCGAGCGGCCAATGACGCCAAGCGCCTCGCCCGGTTCGACCGAGAAGGTGATGTTGTAAAGGATCGGCGGTTTGCCCGGTGCGCTGGTCAGGGTCACCCCCTTGACGTCAAGTCGACCTTCGGGGCGGGGAAGGCGGGTGCGCTGCACCGGCTCGGTCAACCCGCCCAGAAAACGGCTCAGCGATTGCCAGCCCTGTCGCGCTCGCGCGATCTGCGGCCAGCGTCCGATAATTTGTTCGATCGGTGCAAGGGCGCGGCCCAGCAGGATAGAGCCTGCGATCATCGCACCGGCCGTCAACTCGCCCCGAAGAACCAGCCAGGCGCCAAGCGCCAGAACCAGGGATTGCAGCGACAGCCGGAACGCCTTGGTGAAGGTGGAGAAGGCGCCGGTCCAATCCACCGCCGACATGTTTTCCTGCAAGGCCGCGACCCGTTGCGCCATCCAGCGAGAGGCGACCGGTTCGAGCATCCCCTGCGAGCGGATCAATTCGGCGGCGTGACGCGCGTTTTCGCCGAACCGGTTGGCCCGTTCGGTGGTCGTTTGCGCCTCGGCCACGCGACGCGAGGTCAGCATCTGGTTCAAAAGCGTGATGACAACGAGGACAAGCCCGCCAAGAAGGGCAAACCAGCCGAGCCATGCGTGAAAGACGAAAATCACCCCGATGAAGAGGGGCGTGAAAGGAGCGTCCATCATCGCAGTCATGGCCGGCGAGCCGTAAAAGCCCTGGATCGCCTCGAGATCGCGGTTGGCCGAGATCGCTTCGGGCGTGTTGCGTGCTTCGCTGGTCAGTTGCGCCTTGAAAACCTTGTCATCGAGGCTGGATTGGAACCTTGCGCCGTAACGGGCAAGCAATCGTGCGCGGGAAAAGTCGAGAAGCCACATGAAAAGGTAAAGCCCGATCACGAGGATCAGAAGGGCGACCAGTGTTTCCTCGGACCGGGAGCCGAGGACGCGGTCATAGACCTGAAGCATGAACAAGGGGCCGGTCAGCATGAGAAGATTGACAAAAATGCTGAAAAAGAATGCGAACCAGAGAAAATAGCGGGATTGTCGTCGGACGGACGACAAAAGCTGACCGGGCGGTATGGGCGGGCTTACTGACATGGCGAAATGTCTATTAAGTCAACGCCTCAAAAGCCAGTGAAAAACTCCTTTTTAACGAACAGTTAACTATCGTGTATCATTAATGAATTTTTCGGCAACTCGCGGATTTTCTGCTTGCCGGAAGCGCCGCACATCGTTCGGTTTTTCGTTCGTATTCCGGGCAAACGCTTGATCCGAAAGTTGTTGAGCGCGAATTTGCGCGCAACGCCCCTTTATGTCGTTCAGCCGATACAGTCGATTTAACTTTCGTATCGGGTATCGCCGCGCCGGTCCGTGTCGATGTTGAGGTTGACGACAGCGGGCTGGTGGGCCCTTTGCGCGCAGGCGGCGCGGGGGCAGAGGCTGCAACTGATGCCAATGGGTTCGAAGATGTCCTCTTCCTCGAAATTGAACCTTTGCGCATAGCTGATCGAGCCAGCGTGTTCGATCTTGCAGCCGAGAGCCAGTGCAAGACGCCGATCCTGCGTGTCCTGGTTGAACGAGGGGCGGTCGGTTGTCCGGCTGATGGTGAAAAAGCGATCTCCGTCAGGGGTTTCGACGAACTGGGGCACGATCAGCCCCGGGGTTTGGAATGTCGTATGGATGTTCCAGACCGGGCAGGAGCCGCCGTATTCCGCAAGTTGGAAGGTCGTTGAGTTGAAGCGCTTCGTGACATTTCCGGCCTTGTCGATGCGCAGGAAGAAAAGTGGCACCCCCTCCGCTCCGGGTCGTTGCAGGGTGGTGAGACGATGGCACGCCTGTTCGAAGCTCACGCCGAACCCTGCCGCCAGCCGGTCGATGTCATAGCGGGTGCGCTCGGCGGCTTCGAGAAAGGATTGATAGGGCATCAGGTAGGCGGCGGCGAAGTAGTTGGCCAGTTCCACCTGACAGCGTGCGATCCCGATGTCCGACGTGATGCCGCTGTCCGCGATCAGACGATTCAGGATGTCATCCAATTCGACAAGGCCCAGCATGTGGGCCAGTTGGAAAGTGCGGTTCTGGTGGTCCAGCGCTTCGGAGAGCAAGAGGTCGGATGCGGTGCGGTCATAAAAGCGCAGGGCGCCGGACATGTCTTCAATCGAGCAGATTTTCACCGTTATGCCGTGCTTTTCCTTCAGCCTTCGCTTCAGGACGACCAGTATCTCGTCGGCTTCGCAGACCTCTTCAAGGCGCAGCTTTTCCGCGGCGGCTTCCAATTCTTCGAAGTGATTCCGGTGATCGCGAAAGAAGTCGTGAATGATCGTTTCGGGGGATGATTGCACCATGTCGGGGGTTTGGGCCGCCGAGCCTGTGCGCATCATGCGTTCCAGTGCGGTCCGGTGGCTTTTGTAAAGGTGGAGAAAGCGGTCGACCATTCCGGGCGCGTGGTCGATGGCCCCGCGCAATTCCTGAATGTCCGGTGTGCTGCCAGCGAACATGGGATCCTGGAACACCGACCTCAATTCGGCCAGCGCCGCTGTCTGGTCGTCATGGACAAGGTTGCGCCAGTTCACGCCATAAGCGTCTTCGATGGCGATGAGCACCTGAACGGACAGGCTTCGCTGGTTGTTTTCCAGCATCGTCACATAGGCCGGGCTGACGTTGATCGCCTTGGCCATGTCGGCCTGGGTCTGGTTGCGTTGCAGCCTGAGTTGCCGCAGGCGCGGGCCGACGAAGGTTTTCCTCATATTTCGAGAATATTCACAAAATAACAAAATAACAATGGAAATATAACAACAACAAACACATTTACCCGGTTTTGTTAGAAGTTTGTTTTTCGCTGTTCTAGCACTTTCGTAACGGGGTGCGGTTCGCGCCAAGCCTCGCGCCAGAAACGGGAGGGTATCATGGCGAAGAACGTGCTTATTTTGGGTGCCTCATACGGGTCGTTGCTTGGAACAAAACTTGCGATGGCCGGACACAAGGCGACGCTTGTCTGTCGCAACACGACGGCCGACCTGATCAACCGCGAGGGCACGGAGGTGCGGATCAAACTGCGCGGCGAGGATAGCCATCGCAGCATCCTGTCCCGAGATTTGCCGGGAGCGATCACGGCCGCAACGCCCGAAGCCTGCACGCCAGAAGACTTTGACCTGGTGGTCCTGGCCATGCAGGAACCCCAGTACGCGCACCCGACATTGCGCAAGTTGCTGAAAGACATCGCCGCGGCCCGTGTGCCATGCCTGTCGATCATGAACATGCCGCCGCTCGCTTACCTGCGCCGCATCGAGGCTTTGGACGCAGATGCACTGGCCCCGGCCTATACAGATGCCGCGATCTGGGATGCGTTCGAGCCGGGCCTCGTGTCGCTTTGTTCGCCCGATCCGCAAGCTTTTCGTCCGCCGGAAGAGGCCGCGAACGTCCTGCATGTCGGATTGCCGACGAACTTCAAGGCCGCGGCCTTTGCCGATCCTGCGCATACCCGGATGCTGCGCGAGTTGGAGGACGACATCGCCGCTGTTACGCTTGATGGTCAGGACGTGCCCGTGAAGCTCCGTGTCTATGACTCGCTTTTCGTGCCGATGGCGAAGTGGTCGATGTTGCTGACCGGAAACTATCGCTGCATCACCGATAGCGGCGTGCGTCCGATCTGCGAAGCGGTCCACGATGATATCGAGTTGTCGCGCGAGATTTACGCCCACGTGGATGACATCGCCAAGAAACTCGGCGCTGATCCCGCTGACCTTGTCCCGTTCGAGAAATATGCCAGGGCCGCGACGGGGCTGTTGAAGCCGTCATCGGCGGCACGCGCCGTGGTTGCGGGCAACACCATCGAACGTGTGGATCGCCTTGTGGAACTCGTGGCCCGAGACCTGGGACTGCCGCATGTCGAGATCGCACGCACCGTTTCGCGTGTCGATGCCGCTCTTTCGGCCAACAAGCGTTCGGCTGCTTAAGCCAAGTATTTTCGGGAGGGGACAATGGACGGACAAGCTCATCGTGGGGCAGGCGACACGCGCCGTTTCTTCACAACGCATATCACAGAGACGGACCCGGAAGTTGCCAACGCGATTTCCAGTGAACTGGGTCGGCAGCGCGACGAGATCGAGTTAATCGCATCCGAGAACATCGTGTCGCAAGCCGTTCTGGACGCAGCGGGCAGCGTCCTGACCAACAAGTACGCCGAGGGCTATCCGGGCCGCAGATACTACGGCGGTTGTCAGCACGTCGACGTGGTTGAGGACCTGGCGATTTCGCGGGCCTGTCGGCTGTTTTCCTGCGCCTTTGCCAATGTCCAGCCGAACTCGGGTTCGCAGGCCAACCAGGGCGTGTTCATGGCGCTGGCCAAACCCGGCGACACGATCCTTGGTCTGTCGCTGGATGCGGGCGGTCACCTGACCCACGGTGCGCGACCGAACCAGTCGGGCAAATGGTTCCATGCGGTGTCATACGGTTTGGGGCCTGATGATCGGATCGACTATGATGCGCTGGCGGCACTTGCCCGCACGCACAAGCCAACGATCATCATAGCAGGCGGTTCGGCCTATCCCCGGCAGATTGATTTCGCCCGCTTCCGCGCGGTTGCCGACGAGGTCGGCGCTTACCTGATGGTGGACATGGCGCATTTCGCGGGGCTGGTGGCCGCCGGGTTGCATCCGAATCCGCTGGAATTCGTCGACGTGGTGACGACGACCACGCACAAGACCCTGCGCGGGCCACGTGGGGGGATGATCCTGACCAATGACGAGACCATCGCGAAGAAGGTAAATTCCGCCATTTTTCCGGGCCTTCAGGGCGGGCCATTGATGCATGCGATCGCAGGCAAGGCCGTCGCCTTTGGTGAAGCACTTCAGCCCGAGTTTCGTGTTTATTCCGAACGAGTTGTCGAAAACGCCCGGGTTCTGGCCGAAACTCTTGTCGAAGGCGGATTCGCCATCGTTTCTGGCGGCACCGATACCCATCTGATGCTGGTCGATCTGCGGCCCAAGGGCGTAAAGGGCAACGACGCCGAAACCGCCCTCGGGCGGGCGCTGATCACCTGCAACAAGAACGGTGTGCCAGACGATCCCGAAAAGCCCACGGTCACTTCGGGCATTCGGCTGGGTTCGCCCGCTGGCACGACACGCGGTTTTGGCACGGAAGAATTCCGCAAGATCGGCCAGTTGATCACCCGCGTGCTTGATGGCGTTGCCGCGAACGGCCCCGAAGGCATTGCCGCGACCGAGGCTGACGTCCGCAGCGAAGTCGAAACGCTCTGCCAGACTTTCCCGATTTACGACGACCATTAGAACCGACGCTGAGGAGACCCGAAAATGCCCGGATTCAAAGGACTAGCCGTTCCCGGCCCCACCAATATGCCGTTCCAGGTGCGCCAGGCGATGGATGTCGCATTGGAAGACCACCGGGCACCCGACTTCCCGGAGTTCACCCAGCCCCTTCTGGAAGACTTGAAGAAAATCTTCAAAACCGAAACCGGCCAGATTTTCATTTTTCCCGGTTCCGGCACAGGCGGATGGGAATCCGCCATTTCCAACACCTTGTCCCCGGGCGACACGGTTCTCGCCTCGGTCTTCGGGCAATTCTCCCATCTCTGGGTCGATCTCTGCCAGCGCTTTGGCCTGAACGTCGAGGTGATCGAGGAAGAGTGGGGAAGGGGCGCGCCGATGGACGCCTATCGCGATCGACTTTCCGCCGACAAGGCGCACAAGATCAAGGCGGTCCTGATCTGTCAGAACGAAACCGCGACCGGCGTGACTTCGGACGTGGCGGGTCTTCGTGCGGTGCTGGATGATCTGAACCACCCGGCGCTGTTGTTCATGGACGGGGTCAGTTCGATCGCTTCGATAGATTTCCGGATGGACGAATGGGGCGTGGATGTCGCTGTAAGCGGCTCGCAAAAGGGCTTCATGCTGCCAACCGGGCTTGCCATCGTCGGCGTCAGCCAAAAGGCGCTTGAGGCGAAAAAGACCGCGAAGATGCCGGTCTGTTTCTTCGACTATGACGACATGATCGCCACCAACGCCCAGGGGTATTTTCCCTATACGCCCGCCACGACTTTGCTGCGCGGATTGCGCGCTTCCGTTGATTTGCTGCTGGACGAAGGTTTGGAGAATGTTTTTGCCCGCCATCATCGTCTGGCCGAAGGCGTGCGCCGCGCGGTCACCGCCTGGGGGCTGACGACCTGCGCACAGGGGCCGGAGTGGCATTCCGATACCGTCACGGCGATCATGGTGCCGGAGGGTTTTGATGCGAATGACGTAATCAAGACGGCCTATTACCAGTACGACCTTTCACTTGGCGCAGGGCTGTCGCGGGTTGCTGGCAAGGTCTTCCGCATCGGTCATCTGGGCTGGTTGAACGAGTTGATGGTGTTGTCGGCACTTGGCGGGGCCGAGCTTGCCATGCGTGACGTCGGGCTGAGCTTTACCTCGGGTGCCGGGGTTGGTGCTGCAGTGGATTTCTATGCAGAGACTCGCGCGGAAGTCAGCCAGATCGCGGCAGAGTAACCATGCGCATCGTTTTTTTGGACCGGTCAACAATCGGACCTGCCGTGAAGTTGAGCAAACCGGGCTTCGATCATGAATGGGTGGATCATGACCGCACGCACCCCGACGAGGTTGTCGAACGCCTGCAAGGGGCTGACATCGCGGTTTCCAACAAGGTTCCGATCGGGCGGGCGCAGATCGAGGCACTGCCCGATTTGAAGATGATCGCCATCCCGGCCACCGGCTATGACCGCTTTGACCTTGACGCCTGCCGCGAACGCGGGATTGTCGTTTCGAACGTGCGCGGCTATGCCACCAACACGGTGCCCGAGCATACCTTTGCGCTGATCTTGGCCTTGCGGCGCGGGATCGTGGGGTTTCGACAGGATGTGATCGAGGGCAAGTGGCAGGATGCGGATCAATTCTGTTTCTTCACCCATCCGATCAAGGACCTGGCAGGTTCGACCATCGGGATCATGGGAGAGGGCGCTTTGGGGCAGGGAGTCGCGACGCTTGCACGGGCCTTCGGGATGCGGGTGCTGTTTGCCGCGCACAAGGGTGTCGAAGGTCTGGGCCCACTTTACACCCCGTGGGACGATGTGCTGGCGCAATCCGACATCATCACCCTGCATGCGCCCCTGATGCCGGCGACCGCAAACATGATCGCCTGGCCCGAGTTCGAAAAAATGGCGAAAAAGCCGATCCTGATCAATTGTGCACGCGGGGGGCTTGTGGACGAGGCCGACCTTGTGCGCGCGCTGGACGAAGGCAAGGTTTCGGGCATCGGGTTTGACTGCCTGACGACCGAACCGCCCGAGTCGGACAACCCGCTTCTGGCGGTTCTCGAACGCCCCAATGTCATCGTCACACCGCACACGGCCTGGGCCAGCGACGAGGCGATGCAGACCCTATGGGATCAAGTGGTGTTCCACCTTGAGAATTTCGTGGCGGGGAAGCCGAGCAACGCGCTGACCTGAGCGAAAACTCGTTTCGCGATCCCAGGCTTGGTCGGTATCCGGATGACGATGCGCGGTCTAACGCCTTGTCAGGGCGTCAGACCTTCCAGAAGCAGAAGGCGCTCCAGCCCAATGAGATGAACAAGGGCGCCCAGACCGGCATTCCGAAGAACCCGAGCCAGGCGAGGAATATATAGACGGTGCCGAGAAGCGACAAAAACAGCCTGTCGCCCCGCGTGGTGGTCAGGCCCAGAACGCCACGGCGTTCCTGCCCGCCGGGATAGCGGATTTCCAGCATCGTGAGGATGAACATCGCCCCGAATATAAGGACGAAGATCGCCAGCGTCGCCATCGTCCAGGCCATCCAGGTGCCGCCCCAAAGGGGCTGGGTCCACCATTTGGCCCAGGTGACGACCTCTTCCTGTTGCTTGCCTACATTGCCCCAGCCGGATTGCTGGGCATGGGCGGCGGTGGTCAGGAACACTGCGGGTAGGCCAGAGAGAAGTCGTTTCATCACACCCTTCCCAGGGCAAAGCCCTTGGCGATGTAGTTGCGCACGAAATAGATCACGATGGCGCCGGGGATGATCGTCAGGGTTCCCGCCGCTGCCAGAAGCCCCAGTTCATAGCCCGCAGAAGACGCGGTGCGGGTCATGACGGCGGCAATCGGTTTTGCCTCGACCGCCGTCAACGTCTTGGCCAGCAGGAGTTCCACCCACGAGAACATGAAGCAGAAAAACGCCGTCACCCCGACGCCCGCCTTGATCGAAGGCAGGAAGATCGACACGAAAAAACGCGGGAAGGAATAGCCGTCGATATAGGCGGTTTCATCCAGTTCCTTTGGTACACCGCGCATGAAGCCTTCCAAAATCCAGACCGCCAGGGGGATGTTGAACAGGCAGTGCGACAGGGCGACCGCGAGGTGCGTGTCGAACAGCCCGACCGCCGAATAAAGCTGAAAGAACGGCAGGGCAAAGACCGCCGCCGGGGCCATCCGGTTGGTCAGGAGCCAGAAGAACAGGTGCTTGTCGCCAAGGAAGGAATAGCGGCTGAAGGCATAGGCAGCGGGCAGGGCAACGCAGACCGAGATCACCGTGTTGATCGACACGTAGATGATCGAGTTGATGTAGCCCCAGTACCAGGTCGGATCGGTGAAGATCTCGATGTAGTTCTGCAAGGTGAACGTCTGGGGGAACAACGAAAAGCCCGACAGGATCTCGTTCGTCGTCTTGAAGCTCATCGCGACCAGCCAATAGATCGGCAGCATCAGGAAAAGGATGTAGATCAGAGGGATCAGATAGCGTTTCTTCATGGTCCCCTCGCGTTACTTTTGGTCGTCTTTGGTCATGACGGTGTAGAACACCCATGACACCAGAAGCGTGATGGCAAAATAGATCAGCGACATGGCCGCCGCCGGGCCAAGGTCAAATTGCCCAAGGGCGATTTTCACAAGGTCGATGGACAACAGGGTCGTCGAGTTGCCGGGTCCGCCGCCCGTCAGGGTGAAGGGCTCGGTATAGATGTTGAAGCTGTCCATGAACCGCAGAAGGATCGCGATGGTCAGCACCGTCTTCATCTTGGGCAGTTGGATGTACCGGAACACCGCCCAGTTCGAGGCGCCGTCGATCTTGGCTGCTTGGTAGTAAGCGTCGGGGATCGAGACCAGCCCGGCATAGCACAAAAGCACGACAAGCGAGGTCCAGTGCCAGACGTCCATCACGATGATCGTGATCCAGGCCGCGACGCGCGACTGGGTCATGTCGTATTCGATGCCAAGGGTGTGGTTCAGGAAATATCCCATGAGCCCGATGTCGGGTAGGGTAAAGATATTCCACATGGAGCCGACCACGTTCCAGGGGATCAGCATGGGCAGGGCCATCGTCACAAGGCAGACGGGCACCCAAAAGCCTTTGCGCGGCATCGACAGGGCGATGATGATGCCCAAGGGTACTTCGATGGCAAGGATCAGCCCGGTGAACAGGAATTGACGGCCAAGGGCGGCGTGAAACCGTTCGGACCTCAGGATCTGCTGGAACCAGTCCAGCCCCTGCCAGAAGAACAGGTTGTCGCCAAAGGTTTCCTGGACCGAGTAGTTGACCACGGTCATGATCGGGATCAGCGCGTTGAAGGCGACAAGGATCAGCACGGGCAGAACGAATAGCCAGGCTTTCTGATTGACGGTTTTCATGGGCGTGCCTCTTGGCGCTGGTCCGCCCCGGACTTGATCCGGGGCCTCTGGTGGGCCGGGCGAGGTCCCGGATCAAGTCCGGGACAGCGTGGTTTCATTGTCATTGCGCGGCCTCCGTTGCGAGCCAGCCGTCGGCGTAAAGCCGGGTCTGGTCCGGGCGGAATTGCAGGTGGACGGTGTCGCCCTTCTGGGGCAGGTCGGTGTCGGACACGGCCGAGATGCGGGTGTCGCCAACCATGACCTCGATCACGTTGTGCCGCCCGATGTCGGCGGCCTTGCGCACGACGCCCTTTAGTCCGGTTTCGGAAAGCGACACGAATTCCGGGCGGATGCCGATTTCGGTTCTGCCGCCGGATTTCGTGACGGGGCCTTCCAGCGCGATGTTCTCGCCCTGGAAAAAGGCGCCTCCGTCGCGGGTTTCGCAAGGAAGGATGTTCATGCCGGGTGAGCCGATGAAATGGCCGACGAAGGTATGGGCGGGGCGCTCGAATAGTTCGACGGGTGTGCCGATCTGGACAATGACGCCAAGGTCCATGACCACGACCTGATCCGCGAAGGTCAGAGCCTCGGTCTGGTCGTGGGTGACATAGATCATCGTGGCCGAGGTGCGGTGGTGCAGTTCCTTCAGCTTTGAACGCAGCTTCCATTTCAGGTGCGGGTCGATGACGGTCAGGGGTTCGTCGAACATCACCGCGTTGACGTCGTTACGCACAAGGCCGCGCCCCATGGAGATTTTCTGCTTGTTGTCGGGCGACAAGTGCGAGGCGCGGGTGGTCAGCATCTCGGTCACTTCCAGCATTTCGGCGATGGTGGTGACGCGCTCTTTCACCGTTGCCTCGTCGCGCCCCCGGTTCCGTAAGGGGAAGGCAAGGTTGTCGTAAACGGTCATCGTGTCGTAGATCACCGGAAACTGGAAAACCTGTGCGATGTTGCGCTTGTCGGGTGGCAGCGCGGTGACGTCCTGATCGTCGAACAGGATCTTGCCCTCGGACGGCACAAGAAGGCCCGAGATGATGTTCAACAGGGTCGACTTGCCACAACCCGAGGGGCCAAGCAGGGCATAGGCCCCGCCGTCCTGCCAGACGTGGTCGATTTCCTTCAGGGCATAATCGCCGTCGCCTGACGGATCGGGCAGATAGCTGTGGCGAAGGTTCTGAAGCGTGATCTGTGCCATGTCTTTTCCTCAGGCCACCAGAGCGCCGTCTTCGGCGAAATAGCGGCAGCGGGCCGGGTCCATGTAAAATTCGTGGGGTTCGCCCAGTTGGTAGTGGTGGACGCCATGAGCGAGAGAGACCCAACTGACATTGCCGAACGTGAAATGGGCCGATGATTCCGAGCCGGTCAGCTCGGTCACCTGAACGACGCCTTTCAGAGGGACCGTGGCCTTTTCCGTGCTGTGGGGCAGGATGTTGTTGGGGCGGATGGCGACGGAGTAGTGGCCATCGGCCAGACCCGCCGCATCGCCGGTCAGCGGCCAGGTCAGGTCGCCAAGGTGTGCCGTGGTGCCACGCTTTTCGACGCGCGCCACATTGATTGGCGGGTCTGAAAAGACCTCGGCGGCCGTCAGGTTGCCGGGGTTGCGGTAGATCTCGGCCGTGGGGCCGAATTGAGCGACATGACCGTCGTGCATCAGGGCGGTCTTGCCGCCAAGCAAAAGCGCCTCTTCCGGTTCGGAGGTGGCATAGACGACGACAGCGCCGCGCCCCGCCAGGATTTCTGGAAGCTGATCGCGAAGTTCTTCGCGCAGCTTGTAGTCAAGGTTTGCCAGTGGCTCGTCCAGAAACACTGCGCGGCTTTCCTTGGCGATGGCGCGGGCAAGGGCGCAGCGTTGCTGCTGCCCGCCCGACAGTTCCTGCGGTCTGCGATCCAGCATCGGTGTAAGCTGCAAAAGCGTTGCTGCCTCGGCCACGCGATCGTCGATTTCCGATTTTGCCATGCCCGCGATCTTCAGGGGCGAGGCGATGTTGTCGCGCACCGACATATGCGGATAGTTCACGAAGAACTGGTGGACGAGGCTGATGTTGCGCTTTTGCGGGCTGACGTGGGTGACGTCCTGACCATCCATGGTGATCGTGCCCGTGGCACAGGGATCAAGCCCTGCCATCAGCTTGATAAGCGAAGTCTTTCCCGCCTTGGTCTGGCCCAGAAGAACATTGAAATGCCCGGATTCAAGCGTCAGCGATGTCGGCTTGATATGGGTGATCGCGCCGACTTGCTTGGTCACGCTGTTCAGTTCGATCGTCATCTTGTCGCGTTCGCCCCGCAGCCCTTGTCCAGGACTCTACCATCTTTTTGAGGAAACCGGGGCCAGTAACTGGCCCCGGTGAAAACGAACCCGCTTGGCGCGGGTTCGGCTGCTCGCTCAGTTCGCGGCCCAGCGGGCAACAAGCTCGTCATAGTTGACGGTCTCGCCCTGCGGTTTTTCGTTGTCGAGCTTGGCCTTGGCGCCACCCTTGCCCAGCCACTCCGAGGGGTCTTTTTCCTCGTTCAGGCGCGGGCCGCAGCCGCCGTAGACATTGGCGGCTTCGTCGGCCTGCTGCATCCGGGCCATGGTGATGTCCATCTCTTCGGCCAGACGGTCCATGGCTTCCTGAGGAGTGAAGGCGCCCGAGTTCACGTCACCGATCTGCTGCCACCAGATCTGGGCCAGCTTGGGATAGTCGGGAACGTTGATGCCGGTCGGGGACCATGCCACGCGATCGGGCGAGCGGTAGAACTCGACCAGGCCACCCAGCTTGGGCGCGCGTTCGGTGAAGCTCTCGTGGCGAACCGAACTGTCACGCGCGAAGGTCAGGCCGACGTGGCTTTTCTTGGTGTCGACGGTCTTTGAGGTGACGAACTGGGCGTAGAGCCAGGCGGCTTGCGCGCGGTCCGAAGGCGTGGATTTCAGGAAGGTCCAGGAGCCCACGTCCTGATAGCCGACTTTCTGGCCTTCTTCCCAGTAGGGGCCGTGGGGCGAGGGAGCCATGCGCCATAGCGGCGTGCCCTCGTCATCCACCGTGTTGTTGCCGGCCGATTTCGGCGCGACCATGTCGGCGGTGAAGGCGGTGTACCAGAAGATCTGCTGGGCCACGTTGCCCTGGCTGAGAGCGGGAAGCGACTGGTAGAAGTCATAGGATGCCGCACCCGGAGGGGCGTATTGGCGCAGCCATTCGTCCCACTTGCGGATCGCATAGACCGCCGCCGGGCCATTTGCGGCACCGCCGCGCGACACGCTTGCGCCCACGGGGTTGCACGAACCCGCTTCCATGCGGATGCCCCATTCGTCGATCGGAACGCCGTTCGGTTCACCGGGCGAACCGGCACCGGCCATCGAAAGCCAAGCATCGGTCATCCGCCAGCCAAGGTCGGGCGCGCGTTTGCCGTAATCCATGTGGCCATAGATCGTCACACCGTCGACTTCCTTCACATCGTTGGTGAAGTACTCGGCAATGTCTTCGTAGGCCGACCAGTTGATCGGAACGCCCAGATCATAGCCGTACTTGGCCTTGAAGCCTGCCGCGATTTCCGGATCGTCGAACCAGTCCTTGCGGAACCAGTAGAGGTTCGCGAACTGCTGGTCGGGCAGTTGGTAGAGGTTTCCGTCCGGCCCGGTGGTGAACTGGATGCCCATGAAGTCGTCGAGGTCGAGCGTGGGCGAAGTCGTGCCCGCCCAATCGCCGTTCATCTGTTCAGTCAGGTTGTAGGCCAGTTGCAACCGCGAGTGGGTGCCGATCAGGTCGCTGTCGTTGACGTACCCGTCATAGAGATTCCGCTGCGTCTGCATCTGGGTCTGCACCGCCTGGACGACTTCCCCTTCGCCCAGGATCTGGTGGTTGACCTTGATGCCGGTGATTTCCTCGAAGGCCTTGGTCAGCGTTTCGGATTCGTAGCTGTGCGTCGGAATACCTTCGGACAGGACGTTGATCTCCATGCCCGCATAGGGGGCCGCCGCGTCGATGAACCACTGCATTTCGGAAAGTTGTTCGTCGCGAGTCAGAACCGAAGGCTGAAACTCTTCGTCGACCCATTTCTCTGCTGCGGCCATGTCGGCGTAGGCAGCAGGTGTACCCGCAACCACGGCGCCAGCCGCAACTGCGGAGAGTAGATACTTGCGCATCTCACTCCTCCCATTGGTTTCGGTTTTGGGGGTTGCCCCCACGGCACATTTGTCTAAACGAACATTAACGAAAGTCAAACGAATATAATTTCTGGATTGGAAACCATTGTTGCCTTATACGAACCGAGGGCCTGCCCGAAGGAGGGGCGTATGGATCTAACGGCGAGACAAGAAAAAATCCTTTCGCTTCTGCGCAGTGACGGGCGCGTGGAAGTCGAAGATCTGGCCGATCAGTTCACGGTGACCAGCCAGACGATTCGACGCGATCTGAGCGAGTTGTGCGACATGGGTCTTGCGGTGCGCACCCATGGCGGTGCCAAGCGAATCGCAGCGGTGGCGAATCGCGAGTACCACGACAGGCGCCGTTTGCAGGCCCCCCAGAAAGAGGCGATGGGCCGACTGGCCGCCTCGCTTATCCCCGACGATTGTTCGGTCACGCTGAACATCGGGACGTCGACCGAACAGGTGGCGCGGGCCCTGGCGGCTCACAAGGGTCTGGTCGTTCTTTCGAACAACATCAACGTCATCAACACGCTGATCGGAACCCGTGTGCGCGAATTGATCCTCGTCGGTGGCGCGGTCCGCCCTTCGGACGGGGCCATCGTCGGCGAAGATGCCGTCGAGTTCATTTCGCGCTACAAGGTGGATTATGCGGTGATCGGTGCTTCGGCACTGGACCCGGACGGCGCGATCCTTGACTACGACAGCCGCGAGGTCTCGGTCGCGCGCGCCATCCTCAGGAATGCACGCACGAAGATCCTCGTCAGCGATTCCACGAAATTCGAACGCACCGCGCCGGTCAGGATTTGCGACGTGGCCGATTTGGACTATGTCGTTACCGACCGGTCCCCTCCCACGGCCTTTGTCGAGTCTGCCCGTGCCGGTGCGACAGAAATTCTGACGATTACCAAAGAGCCTTGACCGCAGTGCCATCCGACCCCGACAGCTTTGATCTTTTCATCATCGGCGGCGGTATCAACGGCTGCGGCATCGCCCGCGACGCGGCGGGGCGGGGGTTGAGCGTTGGACTTGCCGAAATGAACGATCTTGGATCGGCAACGTCTTCGGCGTCCACGAAACTCTTTCACGGCGGATTGCGCTATCTTGAGTATTTCGAGTTTCGTCTTGTCCGCGAAGCCCTGATCGAACGCGAAACGCTTTTGAAGGCCATGCCGCACATTTCCTGGCCGATGCGGTTTGTCCTTCCTTACCATAAGGACATGCGGTTCGAGGTTGGAACGCCGACGTCGAAGCTTTTGACGACCCTGATGCCCTGGATGAAGGGGCGGCGTCCCGCGTGGTTGATCCGGCTTGGGCTGTTTCTTTATGACAACCTCGGCGGGCGAAAAATCCTGCCGGGCACGGCGACGCTGAACCTGGCGGATAGTCCCGAGGGCGCTCCGCTCGATCCGAAGTTCCACCGTGCTTTCGAATACTCCGATTGCTGGATCCAGGATGCCCGTTTGGTTGTCTTGAATGCCCGCGATGCCGCCGCACGCGGCGCGCGGATCATGACGCGGACCAAGGTGGTTTCCGCCGAACGCGCGGGCGATCAGTGGGAGATCACGCTTGAGGCGGACGGAAAGACGCGAAGCGTACGTGCCCGGATGCTGGTCAACGCCGGTGGACCCTGGGTCGGCGACATAATCCGCAGCACCGTTCGTTCGAACAGTCGCGAAGGCGTGCGGCTGGTGCGCGGCAGTCATATCGTAACGCGGAAACTCTACGATCACGACAAGTGCTATTTCTTTCAAGGCACCGACGGCAGGATCATCTTTGCCATCCCCTACGAAGACGATTTCACCCTGATCGGCACAACCGATCAGGACCATACCGACCCGGACGTTCCCCCGGTCTGCACGGAGGAAGAGCGTGATTATCTTCTACGTTTCGCATCGGAATATTTCCGGACGCCAGTTACCAAGGATAATGTGGTCTGGACATTTTCCGGCGTTCGCCCGCTTTATGACGATGGGGCAACCTCGGCCACCGCTGCGACGCGCGACTATGTGCTGAAGGTTGACGACCAGGGCGGCGCACCGCTTTTGAACATCTTCGGAGGCAAGATCACCACTTATCGTCGGTTGGCCGAAGCGGCGATGGTCAAGATCAACGCCGCACTTGGCAAGGCGCACGCCCCCTGGACCGCGGGTGTGCCTCTTCCCGGCGGCGATTTTCCGGTCGACGGCGTTGCGACGCTGATCGCCGAGCTTTGTTCAGAATATCCTTTCCTGACCGAACCTTGGGCGCGGCGCATGGTGAAAACCTATGGAACGGAAGCGCGTGATCTTCTGGGCAACGCGAAAACCGTTAAGGACATGGGTCGCGACTTCGGTGCGACGATAACGGCGCGAGAGTTGGACTGGGCGGCCCGGAATGAATGGGTCAAGACCGCTGACGACTTCTTGTGGCGGCGCACGAAACTTGGACTGAAAGTTGATCCGGCTGCGCGAGAGGCCATTGCGAAACATCTTGCAGCACCTGAACACGCGCCTGCATGATCGCGAGATCGGCGGCGGAGTTGGTTTTGAAATCAACACGATCTCAGCGACAACCTTCTCGGGTATGTAGTGAGTGCCCCGGCACCGTTGCCCCGGGGCGATCTTTGTAAAGCGAGGCTCAGGCGGACTCACTGGACATCCGTTTTGCCTGTGTTCTGACCGTCAGCAGCGAGGTCAGGACGGTGCCGGTTGTCAGCCCGATCCAGACACCGACGGCCCCCATCCCGGCAAGTTCGGAAAGCACAAGCGCGATCGGAGCAGCGACAAGCCAATTGCCCACAAGGGAAATCGTCATCACCGGCCGCGTCACCTTGAGACCACGCAACAGACCTGCGGATGCCGCCCCGGCGGGGCCGAAAAGATCGGAAACCGCCAGCAGCAGAAAAAGCGTGAAGGCAATCAGCGCGGCTTGCCCGTCATCGTCGCCAAGCATGAACTCTGACAGGGGCGATGCCATGCCGACGACCAACATCATCAGAAGAACACCGGCGGCGACCGACGTGGTCACAGCGGTCGCGGCAAGCTGCTGACGTTGATGGTCATCGGCGCCTTGACGTGCCATTCGGACGGTCGCGGCCTGCTGTAGGCCGAAGTAGACCGCATAGGTCACACCAGCCAACCTGATGGTAATGGAATGCGCCGCCGCGTCCGATACCGAAAGCGTCGCGCAATAAAGTGTCGCGCCAAGGTAAACCCCGACTTCGGCGAGAGTGGCGATGCCAATGGGAAGGCCGACGCGAAGGATTTCCGCCACCTGTGCCGCCTCCGGTCGCGCCAGGCCCTTGTCGTTCATTCGGCGGCTTTCGAACATTAGCGCCGACAGGATCAGAACGCCGACCACCAGCGAGGACACGCCGGCACCGGTGATGCCAAGCCCGTCGATGCCCCAGGCACCATGCATGAAGACATGGTTGAACACGGCATTCAAAGGCACGGCGGCCAAGGTGATCCGCAGCATGACACCCGGCCTTTCGATGGCCGTCAGGCGCGTGCGCAGAACCGCGACCGCCAGCATCACGGGAAGGGTCAGTGCCATCGCACGCATGTAACCCGCACCGCGTTCGGTCAGGGCGGTGTCAATCCCTGCAAAGGGCAGAAGCGCCGGACCGACCCAGACAAGCGCGGCGACAGGCAAGGCAAGGGCGGCGACGACAAGCCAGCCCGCCGATCGCAGGCGCGACAGGCGCAGGGCGTCACCTTCGGCATGTGCTGCGGCATAAAGCGGCGCAAGCCCTCCGATGCAGCCGACCGCCAGGTAGAACAGGATCGAATAGGTGTCGCTGGCCACCGCGACAGCGGCGAGAGCTTCGGGTCCGAATTGCGCGGTCATGAAGGTGTCCGTGACACTCATCGCCATGTTGACGAGAGCGAGGCCGGTCACGGGGGCCGCCAATCTGAGCAATGCGATGGCGTCGTTCTTGTTTGCACCGCGTGCCGCGGGCAACCTGAACGCCCCCGGCGGACGTCGGGGATAGTCGAGGGATGTCATTTTGTTATCCTTTTGAAGAGGTGTCGGTTGCGCTTACGCTTGGCCGGCCCTCAATATTCATTTCAGGGGGAATATTTTTTATGCAGCGCTTCGGGCGTGCTTGGCCGTGGACGTTCCGGTCCTGCCACCTTGACGCGCGAGGTCATGCGCGATGGCTTTCGCGACGCGGGACGAAGCTATGCGTGCGGCATCGAAATAGCCGGTGAAAAGCGGCTGGAAGCCCGCGAACCAAAGTCCGGGGTTGGCCGGGTCGGCCTCGCCCGCCGGGTGCTTCGGGCGTCCGTTGGCATCCAGAACGCCTAACGGTGCCATCAATGGCTCAAGGCCGGTGTCATAGCCCGTCGCGGCGATGACGACATCGGGTTCGAACGCGCTGCCATCGGCAAATCGCGCACGCCGTCCGCTGAAAGATTTCAGTTCCGGCACGGCCTGAAAGCGTCCTGACTTAAGTGCGGCGACGAAGCCATCGTCGATGGCGAAGGCAATGCCGTCGCGGATTAGACGCGTTCCACCTCCATCTTCATGGCTTGGCAGGCCGAGGCTTCTCAGATCGCCAAGAAAAAGACGTTCAGTCAGCCGGAACGCCGGATCGACCATCCACGCGGGCATCACCGCGAAAAGACGTGCAAGGCGGTGCAACGGAAATCCGAACACACGTGCAGGAACCATGGCCGGGCCATGGCGAACCGAGACGCGCACTTCGCCGGGAGCGTTGCGCGCCAGATGATTCAAGACGTCGGTCCCCGAGTTTCCCGCTCCGATAACCAGCACGCGCTTGCCGTCGAACCGCGTCACGTCGCCAAGGTCGGCGGCGTGGATCAGTTCGCCGGGATACTCATGCTTGCCCGGCCAGTCGGGTGTCTTGGGTAAACGATCCCGTCCCGTCGCGAAGATGACATGTGCGGCATCGAATGTGCCGGCGGTGGTCCGAAGGCTCCAGCCCAAAGGCGTGCGGTCGATTGCGGTCACCTCGGCACCGAATTGTATTGGCACGCCGATGCGCCGCGCATAGGTCTCCAGATGCTGAACGACGCTATCGCGTTTCAGGAAGGTGCCGTCTTTGCGAGGGGCAGGTTGACCGGGCAACCTGGCGAAATGGCGATGGATATTGAGCCTCAAGGCCGGGTGGCGCGCGCGCCAGGGCTCGGCGACGCGATCCCGCGCTTCGAGGATGGTCACGGGAATGCCCCGGCGGGACAATGCTTCGGCTGCGGTCAGGCCGGAGAGGCCGGCGCCGATGACAAGGACGTTGGAAGAATTGTTCGTTTTCATGGGTTTGGCTTTCGTAAATGAAGGAGACGGGCAAAGCCGTCATTGGCTTCGCCCGAGGATCGCGTAGAGGCGTGGTGTTCCGTGCTAGGCGAGCCAGTGATCCGCTGGCACAATCGAGGGAAGGCCGATCGCATTGGCGATCCGGTCCGAAATTGCGGTCGATCGTTTTCGCCGCTCGTTCCGGTGTCTGCGGACGGGGTACTTTCCGTGTCGTGTCATCTGACAGTCCACCGGTCGTGGCGATACGGCTTTCCAAGATCGTCCCGCGTCAGGCCGATGTCGCGCAGGTAGTGGTCCGATAAACCCTGCAGATGCTTCATATCCCGACGGTGGAGCCTGCGGGCTTGATAGTCCCGCCAGAGACGCAAGGCGCCGGTGGCGAGTTGGAAGGTCAGTGTCGCAAAGGGTACGGCACGGCGCCGGGCAATGGTTCCGGTGCGTGCGGTATCGAAATTGATTTCTTTTTGAATGCTCATTTCATTTCCATTCAGGTTGTCGGGTGTTGCCCCGCCATATCGGGGCGGGGCAATCCTGGTTACGGAAAGGCAGAAACCGGCCCGACAGGAAACCCGGAGTCCGTTGCTGCATGGCTGGGGTCGAGTGCTGCCCTGTCGCGGTCGCCAAGCTGCATCTGAAGCCGAACGCCCAGGCCTTCGCTCATGCCAAGAAATGTCTGCTGAAGTTCTTCGGGTGCTGCCGCGTAGTCTCCGGTGCCGCCGGTCACGGCGCGCATGAATTGCATCCCGTCCGCCATGTATTCCGGACCTTGCGTGATCAGGACATCGCCATCTTCAAACGCGTAAACCTGGCGCGAGATCACGATCGGGCCTTCGGTGGTCCGCATCCCGTCGCCCACGAAAAAGCCGTCGCAGGTCCAGGTGCCGATGACGAGGTTCGGAAAGGCAGGTGAGCCGTTCGGGTTCACGCCTTCGACACCATCGTCAAGCGTGCCTTCAGGATAGATATAGCCCTGGGTGATGAAGGCGTTTCCGTAGGCGGGCATACCGTCTTCAAAGACGGGGGCTTCGTCAAAAACGAAGCGCGTGTGGTCTTCGGCCACGTCGAAGCCGGAAAGCATATCCGCCTGCGCCAAAGCGGGCGAAAGGGCGACCAGGGCGGTCGCAAGAAGCATAGTCGATTTCATGTCAGTCATCCTGTTTTTTGTGGGTTCGGGCGATGCACGTCGTGCGATCTGCGCCCGGTCAATGCGCGAACCAATGGACAATCGTGGCGCGGTTTGTTAGCAGTAGTTCAGACTGAAACGGTGATAATCGGACGTTTACATGCAAAAAATGACACCAAAGCCTGTCAAAACGGTCGTTGTCGGAAGCCCGGCGGTCTGTACTGCCACGGCCTTTTCGCTGCTTGATATCCTGTCCTCGGTCGGCCGGGATTGGGAATATCTGCACGGGAAGGAACCCGGTAAGCACGCCGCTTTCGAGCCCAGCTTGCGGACCGAGACCGGTGCGCCCTATTGGGATATCAACGGACGCAAGATCACGCCCGATGCGGCCCTTGACGAAGGGCCTCCCCCGGATCTGGTGATCGTCCCGGACATCCACGTTGACCTGGCAGGACCATTGCCGGACGACTTGCAATGTGCCGCCGAATGGATTGGCGGTATTCATGCAGGCGGGGCCCTGGCAACCTCGGTTTGCTCGGGTGCGCTGGTGCTTGCTGCCTCTGGCGTGCTTGACGGACAGGAAGCGACAACCCATTGGGGCGCGGCCGATGCCCTTGCGACCCGGTACGAAAATGTCCGGGTCCGTCGCGAGCGTATCCTTGTGCCTTCGGGCGATGGGCATAGCGTCGTCACTGCCGGTGCCGCTTCTGCCTGGTCGGATCTGATCCTTTATCTGATCGCGCGTTTCGTTGGCGCGGAGGCCGCACGCCAGACCGCAAAAGTCTGGCTTCTGACCACACATGATGACGGGCAATTGTCGTATGCTTCGCTGACCGCAGGTCGCCAACATGACGACAAGCTGGTGGCCGAGGCGCAGGCCTGGGCGGCCGATCACTACATGATGCCTGCGCCGGTGGCGGAAATGGCAGCACGCAGCGGTCTGTCCGAGCGTGGATTCCTGCGCCGGTTTCGACGCGCGACCGGACAGTCACCAGCCGAATACGTCCAGACGATCCGCGTCGAAGAGGCCAAACAGCTTCTTGAAACGACCGATGCCCCGATTGACGACATATCCGAGGAAGTCGGATACTCTGAACCGTCCAGCTTCCGTGCCGCATTCCGCCGCAACGTCGGCATGTCGGCCTCGGTCTATCGGCGCAAGTGGCGGGGGCTGGCACCCATGGCGGCCGAATAGCATTGTCCGTTTCTCACCGGAGAGGACGGGTCAGGCTCTGTTCCTGAACGGGTGGAACTGGCACGGGATGGATAGGAGACCAAACCATTCCGGAGTGACATCATGACAATGCGTTTCAACCCTCCAACAGGCTGGCCTCAGAATGGGCGGGCATTCAACCACGGCATCGTCGAACCCGAGGGTCGGCGTCTACACATGACGGGGCAAGTCGCCTGGGACGCTTACGGTTCGCTTGTCGGTGCCAAGGATGCAGACGCGCAGATTCGCCAGTGCTTCGCAAACGTCGAACATGTCCTCGAAGCGGTCGGCGGGCGGTTGGGGGATATCGTCTCGCTGACGATCTACTTTCTCAACCCCGCCGACCTACCGGCAATCCAGCGCGTCCGCGCGGAAAAATTCGCACCAGAGACCGCGCCAGCCAGCATTCTTGTCCAGACACCAGGCCTCGTCGCGCCGGATCTGCTTGTTGAACTGGTGCCCATTGCCGTTGTTCCCGATAGCCGGTTCAAGGCCCCTTTTTGAGATGGCTGCGGATATCCTTCACACCATGCCAGCGTGCTGCTTTTACTTAACTATTCCAATGTCGTTCTAAATTGCGCCCGGCGGGAGGAAATGACCGGGCGCAAGGGTGCGCTGTCACGAGCGCACCCATTCAGGGCATCACGACAGATGATGCACCTCTTGAAGACCAAAGACTGGGGTCTCGATGCCTTCCATCCGCGCCTTCAGTTGCAAAGCCAGATACAACGAGTAGTGGCGCGACTGGTGCAGGTTTCCGCCGTGAAACCAGAGGTTCTCTTGCTGCGTCGGCTTCCACATATTGCGCTGTTCGCCTTCCCATGGGCCGGGGTCCTTGGTGGTGTCCGATCCAAGTCCCCAGACCTTTCCGACCTTGTCCGCGACCTCTTGGGAAATCAGGTCGGCGGCCCAGCCGTTCATCGAGCCATAGCCGGTGGCCATGACGACCAGATCCGCGTCCAGATGTGTACCGTCCGCCAGAACCACGCCACTCTCGTCGAAATGGTCCAACTGGCCTTTGACCAGTTTGATCTCGCCATCGATGATCAACTGGCTCGCGCCGACGTCGATATAGTAGCCAGACCCGCGGCGCAGGTATTTCATGAACAGACCGGAGCCATCGTCGCCCCAATCCAGATCGAACCCCGCTTTTTCCAGCCCTGCATAGAAGTCCGCGTCGCGTTCCTTCATCTGGTCATAGAGCGGGATCTGAAACTCATGCATGATCCGGTAGGGCAGGGAGGCAAAGACCATGTCCGCCTTCTCGGTGGTCATGCCGCTGGCCACTGCTTCTTCGGAGTAGAGTGCGCCGAGACCGATCTCCATCAGGGTGTCGGAGCGTACGATATGGGTCGAAGACCGTTGTACCATCGTCACGTCGGCATCGGCTTCCCAAAGCGCCGCGCAAATATCATGCGCCGAGTTGTTGGAGCCGATGACGACCACCTTCTTGCCTGTCCAGTCATCCGGGCCGGAATGCTCCGAAGAATGCTGGATGGTGCCTTTGAAGCTGTCCATGCCGGGGAACTGCGGCAAGTTGGGCTTGCCCGACATGCCCGTTGCCAAGACCAGTTGCGTGGGGTGTAGCGTGACCTCCTCGCCATCGCGGTTAACGCGCACGGTCCACTTTCTTGTTTCCTCGTCGAACTCCGCGCCCTGGACTTGGGAGCGGGTCCAGTAGTTCAACTCCATCACCTTGGTATACATTTCGAGCCAGTCGCCGACCTTGTCTTTCGGAGTGAAAACCGGCCAGTTGTCCGGGAACTTGATGTAGGGCAGATGGTCGTACCAGATAGGGTCATGCAGGCAGAGCGACTTGTAACGCGACCGCCACTGGTCGCCGGGGCGGTCGTGCTTGTCCAGAACGATGGTCGGCACGCCAAGCTGGCGCAACCGCGCGCCAAGCGCGATACCTCCCTGACCGCCCCCGACGATTACCGTGTAGGGCTGAACCTTGTAGCCAAGTTCCGCCGTTTCGGCCTCGCGCTTCTCCTTCCAGGATTTGCGGTTCTTGGCCGCTCCGTGCTCCGCCCCCATCGGACGACGTGCACCACGGTTTTCCTCGAAGCCCTTCAACTCCTGCATCGCGGTCAGGAGCGTCCAGATCCGCCCATCCTTCAGGCGCATCAGACCCCAACCCCGCCCCACGGCGGTCTCGAATGTGATCCAAGCGGTCGTGACGCTGCCATCCTCTCCGGGCACCTCGCCGTCCTGAAGAGCGAAGTTGCCCGGCTTGGTGTGTTTCAACTGCGTCGTCAGCATGTCCTCGACTCCGGACGGCCCCTCCACCGTCTTGAGATTCCATGTGACCGCGATCAGGTCGCGCCAGTAACTGTCCGTCGCAAACAGTGCGCTGGCGGCCTGCGCGTCGCCTGCCTCAAGGGCGGCGTTGAGTTGGTCCAGCGTCTCCTGCACCAGAGCGGTGACCGTTGAGTCGAGCATTGCGTTTCCTCCTTATCGGCAATGTGATAAGGGAGAGTGGCCACGAAGAAGGCATTCGCTCCACGGAAATTTCACGAAATACCCGCCCCCAAGGGTTGCGGCACCGCAGCATGTTGCACGCGCAACGCCGTGCAACATCTTAGTCTGGCGCGCGCAACCCTTCCCGCCGGATGCGGCGCAGGATGGTCGAGCGGTTGACGCCGAGACGTCGTCCGGCGCGGGCCATGTTCCAATTGCAGGCGTCCAGAACCGCCTCAAGGTCCTGTTCGGTCCCGGGCTCCTGCGGCGCAGCGGGCAGGTCCGGCAGGTCGATCACCGCGCTTTCGGCCAAAGCGCAAGCCACCTCCAACGCATTGCCGAGTTCGCGCAGGTTCCCCGGCCAGTCACGCGCCATCAGTTCAGCCCGTGCCGAAGGCGTCAAGCGCTTCTCTTCGACGCAACGCCGCGCCAGCAGACGGTCGATCAGCCAATCAAGGTCTTGACGCGCCCGTACGGGGGGAACTTCAAGGGCGGAGCCCGAGAGACGGAAATACAAGGCCGAGGGCAGCACATCCTGCGCAGTCATTTCAGCGGGGAGCAGGCAGGAGGTCGCAATCGGTCGCATGTCGGGATGTTCGTCGAGAAGGCCCGTCAATACCCGCGTGGCTTCCGGGCTCAGTTCCTCTATCCGGCGCAGCAACAGCGTCCCCTGTCCCTGCCGCGACGAAAACGCTTCAAAAAGCTCCTCGGGCGTGACTGCGCCGCAGTCCACCGAAACGAACCCGCCCCGACGCGAAGCCATGTGAACGGCTCGGGCGAGCTTGGTTTTTCCGCTGCCGCTCTCACCGCAAATCAACAACGGCACGGAGGTCGGCGCGAGGCGTTCCGCTTGTGACAGCAACCGCGCCATCGTCGGATCGCTGCCTGCGAGGGTGCCAAGAAACCCGCCGCGCGTGCGATTGTCCGGCGCAGTCGGCATTTGCTGCGTCCGGCGCGGTGCCTGTGGTGCAATGGCGTGGCCGAACATAGCACCGCCATCCCCCAACGCCACGACCCGGTCCTCGGTTGGACGGTCGCGCATGAGATCCGGCAAATCATCGACACCCAGCCCCAGCAGCCGGTCGATCCGCGCACCGATCACGCTCTGGCCCTGTGACAGCATCTGCGTTGCGGCGCGCGTCGCCCCGATGATGCATCCCGAGCCATCGATCGATACGGCGGCCTCCGGATCGACGTCGAGAAACTCCGGACTGGACGAAAAGCGCAGCACCCATTCCCGGCGGCTGGCGGCCATCAAGTTGGCCATTTCCACCCGCCGCGCCGCTGCCGTCACCAGAGACATCGCAAGGTTCTGACTGCTCTTCGGCGCGGGCGACCGCAGAAGCGAAATATCAAGCACAGCCGCCAGTTGACCAAGGCTGTCGTAGATCGGCGCAGAGGTGCAAGAAAGGCCGGTGTGCGCGTTGCCGAAATGGTCGTCCTGATGGACTGTAACGGGTTCGCCCGTGAAGATGCAGGCACCGACTCCGCAGGTGCCGGCAAGGTCTTCCGACCAATTTGAGCCAAGGTAGAGCCCTGCGCCACGCAGGTCGTCCACGAACAGATCGTCACCAAAGAAATCGACGCAGACGCCCTTCGCATCCGTCAGCAGCAGGACGTAGTTTTGTCCCGCAACTTGCCGGAACAGACTTTGCAGGCTGGACCGCGCAGCACCGATCATCCACTCCGCTTGCTCGCGATGGGCGCGAAATTCGGTGTCAGTTACGATACAGGCCGGATCGCTGCGCGTCGGATCCATGCCATACAGTTCGATACAGCGGCGCCAGGACGCCTCCACGTAACTGTCGCGCCCGGTGACATGACCATCCAGAACCTGTGCAATCTCCTCGATGTGACAACGCTCGATCATAAGACCTCTCTCCCGACCCTAGGCTACAGCCAAAAGTCGCTGGATCAATCCGGGACATTGGTATTGGGTCGGTCATCAACCGCGCTTGGGACGAACGGCGGCAATGAGCAAGAATATGCGTCATCGAAAGAGCCTCAAGAAAAACGTATGTGCATCTTATTCGTTTGAAAATACTATAAAAACAGCATCGGGAAACGCTGAAGCGTTCTCCGAGCGATGGTATGGTGGCGGAGACGAAGGGATTCGAACCCTCGAGACGATTTCCCGCCTACTCCCTTAGCAGGGGAGCGCCTTCGACCACTCGGCCACGTCTCCACCGGCGGGTCTAGCCGAGCGGGGCAGGTGGCACAAGGGTGAAATCCCGTGGAGTCAGGTGTTGAATTTCGGTGTGGCACCAGCGATTTGAGCTTCGGCGCGGGCGATATCGGCGGGGGTGGTCACCTTGAAATTGGCCTCACTGCCTTCGACCAGCCGCACCAACAGCCCGGCGGCGCGGGCGACCTCGACGTCGTCCAGCGCCTTGCCCTTGTGTTTGCGGTGCGCGGTCAGGATCTTCTTGAAACGAAACCCCTGGGGTGTCTGCGCCCGCCAGAGGTTGCGGCGATCCTTCGGGCTGATCGCAAAACCGCCATCGGCACGCCAAATGGCATCGACAACCGGGACCGCGACGAAACCGCCGTCGTGTACGTCAAGCACCGAAAGCACGCCGCGAATGGCCTCGTGGGTCACGAAAGGTCGTGCGGCGTCGTGGATCAGGACCTTTTCGGGGGGATCATTGGCGAGGGCCTCAAGCCCCGCGCGCACCGAGGCGGCGCGGGTTTCCCCGCCGACGACGGGTTCTGTCAGGCGCGGATCGTCGATATCGGCAAGTGCGGCGTCGTAGGCGGGCCGGTCATTTTGGCCGATCACGGTGGTGATGCGCGTTACCTCGCTCAGCGAAAGAAAGACGCTCAAAGTGCGCGACAGGATGGTTTGGCCTGCAAGCTCTACGTACTGCTTTGGCACATCGGTGCGCGCCCGGGTGCCACGGCCGGCGGCTACGATCAGGACGGCACTC
The DNA here is from genome assembly GCA_965228905.1 of Paracoccaceae bacterium. GTDB lineage: Bacteria > Pseudomonadota > Alphaproteobacteria > Rhodobacterales > Rhodobacteraceae > CALKXV01. The sequence goes on from CBDDII010000002.1 coordinate 928,782, forward strand.
ACGTGGCCAGCCTTGCGGTCTGACAGCCCGGGGACCGATAGAAAGGTGGATCGGTCTCACGCCTGTCGTGCAACTTGCTTGCCTTTTTCATCTTGCCCATCACGTGCCGACCCTAATTCCTTACAAAGCATGGCACTTCTGGCGGGCAAGGTGAAGCGGCGAGCTTGGGCAACGGGTGGGACAGGGCATTTCCACTGGCCGTACCTTCGATTCAGGTCGGAGAGCGGCGCAGGGCCGTGGGGGTGGTGCCGAATTCCCGGCGGAAGGCACGGGTCAGGGCGGTCGGGTCGGTATAACCCGTTCGATTTGCGATCTCGGCCACGCTTTCGCGGGTCTGTTCGACGCGCCGACGCGCTTCGGCCAGCCGGATGGACCGATAGATTGCGGCCGGGCTTTGGCCCGCCTGTTTCTGAAAAACCTGTTCCAGCGCGCGTTGCGCCATGCCGATTTCCGTCGCTATATCGCTGATTAGCAACGGGTTTTCTATGTTTCGCCGCATCAGGGCGGCGGCGGCACGTAGTGCCTTGTGATCCGGCAGTGCGTGGGTCGGATCCATCTGGGGATCCCGCTCGCCGTACATGAACAAGGCGGCGACCTCCAACGACAGGGTCGCTCCGTGCTCGGCTGCGATGAGCGCCAGCATCAGGTCAAGCGTCGTCGTCGCCCCGCCGCAACTGGCGCGGTCGCGGTCGATGACGAAACGGTCGCGGGTCACGATGACTTCGGGAAAGGCTTCTTCCAAAGCGCCAAGCGTGTCCCAGTGCGAGGTCGCGCGATATCCGTCCAAAAGCCCCGCAGCCGCCAGAAGCCAACTGCCAGTGTCCAGCCCGACAAGCGTCTTGAAACGCTTTGCCGCGGTCCTCAGAACCTGGCGCCCGTGCAGGCGATCATGGCCAAGGTGCCAATAGCTGGGCATCACGAACAGATAGTCGCCGCGCTGATGTCTCAACGCTTCGGCTTGCACCGGTAACCCACTGGAAGATTTTACGGTTCCGTCCTCCAGTCCGTGAAAGCTCCACGAATAAATCTCTTTGCGCGACAGGGTGTTCGCCGCGCGGAGCGGTTCCACCGCATTGGCAAGGCAAAGCGCCGAAAAGCCTGGGTAAAGGAGCAGTGCAAAATGAATCGGTTTCTGCATGGTTTCCGTGAATACGGCATGGCGTCGGTCTGACACTAGGGCTACCGCTTGGAAAAGCGCAAGGGAGTTCACCATGGATTTCGGCCTGACGGATGAACAGGAGATGATCGTTTCGACGGTGCGCAGCTTTGTCGAGAACGAGATCTATCCCCATGAGGCCGAGGTTGAGCGCACCGGTGAGGTGCCGCCGGACCTTGCCGAGCGTATCAGGCAAAAAACCATCGACCTTGGTTTCTACGCTTGCAACTTTCCCGAAGAGGTCGGCGGGGCGGGCCTGAGCCATCTGGAATTCACACTGGTGGAGCGCGAGTTGGGGCGCGGGTCGATGGCGCTGACCCACTTCTTTGGCCGACCCCAGAACATCCTGATGGCCTGCAACGGCGAACAGCGCGAAAAGTACCTTTTCCCGGCGGTGCGCGGCGAACGGATGGACGCCCTTGCCATGACCGAGCCGGACGCGGGTTCCGACGTGCGCGGCATGAAATGTACCGCCACGCGCGAGGGGGGCGACTGGATCGTCAACGGCTCAAAGCACTTTATATCTGGCGCGGACCATGCTGATTTCTTTATTGTTTTCGTCGCAACCGGTGTCGACGACACCCCAAGGGGGCCGAAAAAGCGGATCACCTGTTTCCTGGTCGACCGGGGGCATCCGGGGTTCGAGGTGCGCGACGGTTACAACTCGGTCAGTCATCGCGGCTATAAGAATTGTATCCTGTCGTTCGATGACTGCCGCTTGCCCGATGCGCAGGTTCTGGGCGAGGTGGATGGCGGTTTTGCCGTGATGAACGAATGGCTTTATGCCACCCGCCTGACTGTCGCTGCCTTCAGCGTGGGACGTGCGCGGCGGTGTTTCGACATGGCGGTCAGCTATGCCGCCGAGCGAAAGCAGTTCGGCCAAGAGATCGCCAGGTTCCAGGGCGTCAGTTTCCAGGTGGCCGACATGATCACCGAGATCGACGCGGCGGATTTCCTGACACTGGCCGGTGCGTGGCGGCTGGATCAGGGGCTTCCGGCGAACCGCGAGATTGCTTCGGCCAAAGTCTATGCCACCGAAATGCTGGCGCGGGTTACGGATACGACACTGCAGATTTATGGCGGAATGGGGTTAATGGACGATTTCCCCATCGAACGGTTCTGGCGCGATGCGCGGGTCGAGCGGATTTGGGACGGCACGTCGGAGATCCAGAGGCACATCATCGGGCGGGAGCTTTTCCGCCCCCTGGGTGCGTGATGAAAGACCTGAGGCGGTTGCTGGCTCCACGGTCCATCGCCGTTGTCGGGGGGGGCGCGTGGTGCGCGAACGTCCTGCGCCAATGCCGCAAAATCGGCTTTGACGGCGCGGTCTGGCCTGTGCATCCGACCCGGGAGACATTCGAAGGTTATCCGGTTATCGCGACGCTCGAAGCCTTGCCCGAAGCCCCTGATGCGAGTTTCATCGGGGTAAATCGCGCCGCGACCCTTGATGTCGTGGAGAGCCTCCGCGCAAGGGGGGCGGGCGGTGCAGTGTGCTTTGCCTCGGGCTTTGCCGAGGCCGAAGCCGAGATGGCCGACGGGCGCGCCTTGCAGGCCCGGCTTTTGGAAGCGGCAGGGGATATGACGATCCTGGGGCCGAACTGCTATGGCCTGTTGAACATGCTGGACGGTGTGGCGCTTTGGCCCGACCATCACGGCTGTCAGCCGGTCGAAAGCGGTGTCGCGATCGTTGCGCAGTCGTCAAATGTCGCGATCAACATGACCATGCAGCGTCGTGGCCTGCCGCTGGCCTATGTTGTGACCGTCGGCAACGCGGCCCAGACCGACATGGCCGAGATCGGTATCGCGCTTTTGCAGGACACGCGGGTCACGGTTCTGGGGTTGTACCTGGAAGGCGTCGGCGATCTTGACCGGTTTCAGGCCCTTGCCGCAGAGGCGAAACGGCTTGGCAAGCACATCGTTGCGCTGAAGGTCGGGGCGTCGGAGCAATCGCAAAGGGCGGCGGTGTCGCACACCGCCTCGCTGGCGGGAAGCGCGACGGGCGCAAGGGCGCTTTTCGAGCGTCTGGGGATCGGACAGGTGGACGGCATCGGCGCGTTCCTGGAGACGCTGAAGCTATTGCACGTGATCGGCCCGCTGCCGTCGCACCGTATCGCGTCGATGTCCTGTTCAGGGGGCGAGGCGAGCCTGGTCGCAGACAGCGCCATGGGAACGGGTTTGGAGTTTCCGGCCCTGAGCGAGGGGCAGACAAAGGCCCTGTCGGCGGCGCTTGGCCCGAAGGTGGCCTTGGCGAACCCCTTGGATTACCACACCTATATCTGGGCCGATGTGGACGCTATGGCCGAGACCTTTGCCGCAATGATGCAGGGTGACCTTGCGCTTGGCATCGTGGTGCTGGATTTCCCGCGCGCCGACCGGTGTGTGGCCGAGGAATGGCCGCTGGTGATCGAGGCGGTTGTGCGTGCACGGGAGGCGAGCGGCAAGCCGATGGCGATCATGTCGTCCTATCCCGACACGATGCCCGAGGATATGGCGCTGGACATGATGGCGCGCGGGATCGTGCCCTTGTCCGGCGTGGGCGACGGCCTTGCCGCGGTGGAGGTCGCCGCCCTGCTTGGCCGGGAAAGTCCCAAAAAGGCGCCGCTATTGTTGCCCGGCACCCTTGGCGAGGCGGTGACCTTGAGCGAGGCGGATGCCAAGGCAGCACTTGCCGGTTGTGGGGTGCCCGTGCCGCGTTCCTTGCGGGCGGGTTCTGTGGAAGCGGCGGCTGCAGCGGCGGAAACGCTTGGGTTTCCCGTGGTCTTGAAGGGCGAGGGGATCGCCCACAAGACCGAGGCGGGGGCGGTGTTTCTGGGGCTGACTTCGGGCGGCGAGGTCGCGGCGGCGGCGCAGGCCATGGGGGTGGAGACCTTTCTTGTCGAGGACATGGTGACGGGCGGCATCGGCGAGCTGCTTGTCGGTGTCACGCTTGATCCAGCGCACGGGTTTCTTTTGACGCTGGGCGCAGGGGGCGTGCTGGCCGAGGTGATGCGGGACAGTACATCACTTTTGATGCCCGTGACGGCAGAGGATGTGTTGAAAGCGTTGAACAAACTGGCCTATGCGCCGGTTCTGAACGGCTTTCGCGGTGCGCCGGCGGGTGATGCCGGGGCGATTGCGGCTGCGGTTCTGGCGGTGCAGGATTACGTCATGACCCATCGGGCGACGGTGCAGGAGGTCGAGATCAACCCCCTGATCGTCAGGTCAGACGGGGCGGTTGCAGCCGATGCCCTGATCCGTGTGAAGGAGAAGATATGAGCGATCCCATCAAGACCGAACGGCGCGGCCATGTTTTGGAGGTGACGCTGGATCGGCCCAAGGCCAACGCCATCGACCTGGTTACCAGCCGGATCATGGGCGAGGTCTTTACCGATTTTCGCGACGATCCCGACCTGCGCGTCGCCTTGGTGACGGGGGCAGGCGAGAAATTCTTTTGCCCCGGATGGGACTTGAAAGCCGCCGCTGATGGCGATGCGGTGGACGGGGATTATGGCAAGGGCGGTTTTGGCGGTTTGCAGGAGTTGCGCGGGCTGAACAAGCCGGTGGTGATGGCGGTCAACGGGATTTGCTGTGGCGGCGGGCTGGAACTGGCGTTGTCGGGCGACATCATCCTGGCGGCGGATCACGCGAGTTTTGCTCTGCCGGAAATCCGCTCGGGCACCGTGGCGGATGCGGCTTCGGTGAAGCTTCCGAAACGCATTCCCTATCATATCGCGATGGAGATGCTGTTGACCGGGCGCTGGCTGGACGTTGAGGAGGCGGCCCGCTGGGGCATCGTGAACCACGTTTATCCCGCTGGCCAACTTATGGAAAAGGCAAGGGAAATGTGTGATTTGCTCGCCTCGGGGCCGCCGCTTGTCTATGCGGCGATCAAGGAGATCGTGCGCGAGGCCGAGGACATGAAGTTCCAGGATGCGATGAACCGGATCACGGGGTCGCAGTTCGAAACGGTCGAGCGGCTTTACCGTTCGGAAGATCAGATGGAGGGGGCGCGGGCCTTTGCCGAAAAGCGCGACCCGGTCTGGAAAGGAAAGTGATGGGGGTGACGCGCGTTCTTCGAACGACGCCCCACCCGCCATCCCGTAAGTGAAGGAGAATGCCATGCCATTGGCGATGAACAACGAGGTCTTCATAACCTGTGCGGTGACCGGATCGGGAAGTACGCAGGACAGAAGCCCCCATGTGCCGCGTTCGCCCGAGGCCATTGCCGAAAGCGCGATCGAGGCGGCAAAGGCCGGGGCGGCGGTGGTGCATTGCCATGTGCGCGACCCCGAGAGCGGCGTGCCGTCTCGCAAGCTGGCGTATTATCGCGAGGTGACGGATCGTATTCGCGCGGCCGATGTGGATGTCGTCTTGAACCTGACCGCAGGCATGGGCGGCGACATGGTTTTCGGTTCGACAGAGACACTTATGCCCTTGAAAGAAGGGACGGATTTGGTCGGGGCATCCGAGAGGGTGGCGCATGTGGCGGAGTGTTTGCCCGAGATCTGCACGCTGGATTGCGGGACGATGAACTTTGCCGAGGCCGATTACGTCATGACCAATACGCCCGGCATGTTGCGTGCGATGGGCGGCATGATGACCGAGCTTGGCGTGAAGCCCGAGATCGAGGCCTTTGACACCGGGCATCTTTGGTTTGCCAAGGAATTGGTGAAGGAAGGCGTGCTGGACTCCCCGGCCCTGGTGCAATTGTGCATGGGGGTGCCCTGGGGCGCGCCCGATGATCTGAACACCTTTATGGCCATGGTCAACAATGTGCCAAGTGATTGGAACTGGTCGGCTTTTTCGCTTGGTCGCCATCAGATGGCCTATGTGGCCGCCGCCGTTCTGGCGGGGGGCAATGTGCGGGTTGGGCTGGAGGACAACCTGTGGCTGGAAAAGGGTGTTCTGGCCACCAATGCCCAGCTTGTCGAGCGTGCCAAGGGCATTATCGAGGGCATGGGAGCAAGGGTGATCGGCCCTGAGGCGGTGCGCGAGAAGCTGGGTCTGACGAAACGTATGCTGGGGTCTGGTTGAGGCCGATCTCAGGCTGTGTTGCGTGGTTTCGGCCCGAAGGTTAACGCCGGTTTTCGCCCTGATGGCGGCAAATCCAACGTCGGTATCACGTCGGTATTACGTCGGTATCGCGTCGGTATTGCGTCGGTGCGCCTCAGGGCGACCGGAGTTAGCCCGGATTCGGGGTGCGTACGTTCATGAAATTGAACAGAGCGTTAAGGTTTGCCTCCGGCGGGCGTATTTAAAAAGCGATGAAGGACCGGGGTTAGGCCTAGCGCGTTTGAGCGCTGGCGTTGGAGACGCGGGGGACCAGCGCCTTGACCAGGTCCTTCATGTCGAGCTGGCCGATGGTTTCGCCCTCGTCGATCACCCGGTAGATGTGGTTCGTGTCGCCGTCGGACTGGGCGATGAGTTTTTCCAATGTGCTGGAGGCGACGACCTCGCCGTCGAAGCTGTCTTGCGTCACGGGCGACATGACCGAGCGGACGCGGAGGACGCGGGCGCGGTTGATGTCTGAGACGAAGTCTTCGATGTAAGGGTCTGCCGGGTGGAGGAGGATGTGCTGCGGCTCGCCCTGCTGGACGACGGCGCCGTCTTTCAGGATCACCAGATGGTCGGCGAGCTTCAGGGCTTCGTCCAGATCGTGTGTGATGAAGACGATGGTCTTGTGCAATTCCTTCTGGAGTTCGAGCAAGAGGTCCTGCATGTCGGTGCGGATCAGGGGATCGAGGGCCGAGAAGGCTTCGTCCATCAGCATGATGTCGGTGTTGGCGGCAAGCGCGCGGGCGATGCCGACCCGTTGCTGCATCCCGCCGGAAAGCTGCGAGGGATAGCGGTTTTCATAGCCTTCCAGCCCGACGCGTTTCAGCCATTTCCGGGCTTCGGTTCCTTGCATCGCCGTATCCACGCCCCGGACCGACAGCGGCATTTCCGCGTTCTGCTGCACGGTTTTATGGGGCAGGAGCGCGAATTTCTGGAACACCATCGACATCTTTTCCTGCCGGAGCCTGCGCAGGGCCTTGGCTCCGAGGCGCGTGACGTCCTGGCCGTCGATCAGGATTTCCCCGGCGGAGGGTTCGATCAGGCGGTTCAGGTGGCGGATCAGGGTGGATTTGCCGGACCCCGACAGCCCCATGATGACCGTGATCTGGCCGGTCTGCATGTCGACGTTGATGTCCTTCAGCCCGAGGACATGGGCGTGTTGTTCCAGGAGGGTCGGCTTGTCCATGCCCGCCTTGACATGGGGGACCATGTCGCGGTCGCGGGGGCCGAAGATCTTGTAAAGCCCTTTCAGGGTAACCTTGGCCGTCATTGTTCGCCCCGTTGCTTGTCGACGCGGTTCAGCGCGGCCTTGGACACGCGGTCGAGGATGACGGCCAGCAGGACGATGCCGAGGCCCGCGACGATGCCGACACCAAGTTCCAGATTGCGGATTCCGCGAAGGACCAGAACGCCAAGGCCGGGGGCCGAGACCAGCGAGGCGATGACCACCATCGCAAGGCTCATCATGATGGTCTGGTTGACGCCGGCCATGATGTTCGGCAGCGCCAGCGGCAGTTCCACGCGGGCCAGTTTCTGGCGGGCGTTCATGCCGAAGGCATTGGCCGCTTCGATCACGTCCTTGTCGACAAGGCGGATGCCAAGGTCGGTCAGGCGGATCACCGGCACGATGGCGTAAAGGATGATGGCAATGCCGTAGAGTTTTGATTCCGTGACGGAAAATAGGAATATCAGCGGGATGAGGTAGACGAAGGTGGGCAGGGTCTGCAGTAGGTCGAGGACCGGGACGATGACCTTTTGCGCCGTGTCGGATTTTGACATGCCGATGCCGATGGGCACGCCCAGCAGAACGGATATGCCGGTGCAGACAAAGACGATGGCGAGGGTCTGCATGGCGACTTCGTAGTGGTCGATGAAGGCAAAGAACAACAGCACGGCGGCAACGAATGCGGTGACCGGGCGCGAGCGGCTGACCAGCCAGGAAACCACCAGCAGAAGCGGGATCATCACCCACCAGGGCGTGGATTCAAAGACGTAGAGTGCGCCGTCCAGCATCCAGGACAGGGGTTGCGTGATCGGGTCGAGGACGAATTTCAGCTCGGCGCGGATCGACAGGAAGCCCTTTTCCAGCCCTTCGGTCACATCGCGGGTCTGGCCGATGGCGTGGCAGGCTTCGTGCAATGTGTCGAGCGAGGGGAAGGGCAGGTCGGGGGATTCGTCCGAACTACCGCTTGATTGGGCGAGAAGTTGCGCCATGGACATGGGCGCATCCGCCTTGTCCTGGTCGCACCAGTCGCGCAGGCCGAGTGTGTCGAATAGGCCTTCGTATGCTGCCATCTGCGCCCCCGCCGCAAAAAGCCCCGCGCCGGTTGGGCGCGGGGCCTTCGATTACTTGATGATCGCCGACAGACGCTCGCGCGCCGCGTCGTTGATCCAGGCGGTCCAGACGTCCTGGTAGTTGGTCAGGAAATAGACCGCGGCTTCCTCGTAAGAGGCCTGGTTCGATTCCTGCCAGGCCAGAACCTCGCCCATCTGGGCGTTGGTGAAGGTGAGGTTTTTCATCAGTTCGGCGGCTTCGGGTTCGTTTTCGACAAACTCGGGCGTTGCTGCCGTGACGACGTTCGACACCGGATAGGCGGAAAGGGCCGGGGTGGCGCAGTCTTCCAGCCCGTTGCAGGTGTGCTTCACGGCGTCATAGGCGGGCAGTTCGATCTGCACCATCGGGTATTTGCCGAGGACACTGGTGGGCGCCCAGTAGTAGCCGAACCATGGTTCTTTCGCCTCATAGGCCGCGGCGATGGAGGTGGCGAGCGTTTCGCCCGAGCCGTGCTGGAAGCGTTCGACCCCGGCATCGCCCAGCCCGGCGGCCTTGAAGTTGTTGAAGTTCGTCACGTCGCAGCCCCAGCCCGAGGGGCAATCGTGGAAGCGTCCGCCGACCAGGGCGGGGTTCGCCATGATGCCTTCGAGGGTGGCAAGCTCGGGGTGTTCCTCGACCAGGTAGGCCGGCACCCACCAGGCTTCGACGCCGCCGTCGGAGAGGACTTTCGACAGTTCGACGATCTTGCCCTCGGCGCGGAGGTCTTCGTAGACCTCGGTATAGCTGGTCCAAAGTTCGGTCAGGATGTCCGGTTCACCGGTTTCGGCAAGCGAGGTCATGGCGGGCACGGTGGTTGTCGGCACGGCGGTGACGCTGCAGCCATAGCCCTGTTCGAGGAGGAACTTGGCGACATAGGTGACGACGGCGGACGAGGCCCAGTCCATCTCGGTGATCGAGACTTCGCCGCAGTCGGCTGAGGCGGCACTTGCGCCGGTGACGCCGATGGCAAAGGCCGCGCCGGTGATGAGTTTTTTCATTTGTGGTCTCCCAGTTGGTTTGGCGTATTGTTTCGCAACATGGGCCGGGTTTCCAGTTAATGATTGAGAAAGTGTGTTGGGCAGCCTCGCGTTCGGATTTGGATGGACGGCGGGTTCGGGGGCCGACAAGATGCCGGGGCGAATCTTGCGCGTGAATGCGGGGCGGTCGGTGACGTGAAGAACGTGAAACACATGCATTATCAACCGCCTCCGGGGTGCCTTTGATCTTTCGACAGTGACGGAAATCAAAGGATGCAGGAATGACGAAACCCAATATCGTACTTATCATGGCCGACCAACTAGCGCCGCAATGGACGGGGGCCTATGGCCATCCCATGGTCAAGACCCCTCATATGGATGCCCTGGCCGCGCGCGGGACGCGGTTTGACGCGGCCTATTGCAACTCGCCCTTGTGCGCGCCATCGCGGGCGTCTTTCATGTCCGGGCAGCAGGTCAGCCGGATCGCGGCCTTTGACAATGCTGCCGAGTTTCCCGCCTCGATCCCGACATTCGCGCATTACCTGCGACTGGCCGGCTACAAGACCGTGATGTCAGGCAAGATGCATTTTGTCGGCCCCGACCAGTTGCACGGGTTCGAGGAGCGGCTGACGACCGAGGTTTACCCAGTCGACCTAGCCTGGACGCCGGACTGGACGAAACCGGACGAGCGGATCGCCCATTGGTATCACAACATGGATGCGGTGCGTCAGGCGGGCGAAGCGATGACGACCTTTCAGTATGATTACGATGACGAGGCGGTGTTCATGGCCCGTCGCCGCATATTCGAACATGCGATGACCGGGGATGCGCCGCTAGCGATGGTGGTCAGCCTGATCCACCCGCACGATCCTTACGTCGCGCGGCCCGAGTTCATGGAGCTATACGACCCCGACGAGATTCCCATGCCCGGAAGCGAGGTCGCGACCGATCCCCATTCCGCGCGTTTGCGCACGGGCATCGAGGCGGAGCAGGGCGCGGTGTCGGAAGACGAGATCCGAAAAGCGCGGCACGGGTATTTCGCCAACGTCAGCTATTTCGACGATAATGTGGGCAAGATCGTGCAGGCGCTGCGCGAGGCCGACATGCTGGAGAACACCATTATCGTGGTGACGTCGGATCACGGCGACATGCTGGGCGAGAAGGGGCTTTGGTACAAGATGAGCTGGCTGGAACATGCCGCCCGCGTGCCGCTGATCTTTGCCGGGCCGGGGGTTCTTCAGCAGACCTGTGCCGATCCCTGTTCGCTGGTCGATATCCTGCCGACCTTTTGCGAGATCGGAGGATGTGACGGGGAACCTGGGGCCGAGGTGGATGGCGTTTCGCTTTGGCCGACCCTGACGGAGGGTGCGGCCAGTCAGCGCGAGGTGATCGGCGAATATTGCGCCGAGATGACGCCGGGCGTTCCCGTCTGCATGATCCGGCGGGGGCCGTGGAAGTACATCCATTGCGCCTATGATCCGCCGGTCCTGTATAACGTCGAGGAAGATCCGGGAGAGTTGGTCAACCGTGCCGATGATCCGGGGTGCAGGGATGTGGTGACGGCGTTTCAGGACGAGGCCGCGTCGCGCTGGGATGACGAGGCCATCCGGGACGCAGTCACCGCTTCGCAAACCGCGCGGCGCGTTGTGCAGGCGGCCAACGAGGTGGGGCGCATGACCCCCTGGGATTACCAGCCGCCGCGCGATGCCTCGAAAGAATTCGTTCGCAATACGGTGTCCTGGGATGATGTGTTGAACCGGATGCAGTATCCTGCGCCAAAGGGAGTGTCCGGGCCATAATCGCACGGCATAGGGAGGAACCATGCCAAAATCCGTTATCATCACCTGCGCGCCCACGGGCGGCATTCACACGCCGACCATGTCGGAGCATTTGCCGATCACCCCGGCCGAGATCGCGCGCGCCAGTATCGACGCGGCCGAGGCGGGGGCGTCGATCATCCACCTTCATGCCCGCGATCCCGAAACCGGCAAGCCCGACCCGCGCCCCGAGACGTTCCAGAAGTTCCTGCCCATCATCAAGCAATCGACGGATGCGGTCATCAATGTTTCGACCGGGGCGGGGCTTGGCATGACGATGGACGAACGTCTTGCGGCGGCCACGGGGGCCAGCCCGGAGATGGCATCGCTCAACATGGGGTCGATGAATTTCGGGATTTTCCCCTTGTTGGACAAGTACAAGGATTGGAAGTTCGACTGGGAGCCCGAGTTTCTGGGCATGACGCGGGATTTCATTTTTCCCAACACCTTCAAGACGATAGAATATGCGCTGAAAGAGCTTGGCCAGAAGCATGGCACGAAGTTCGAGTTCGAGTGCTATGATCTTGGCCACCTTTACAACGTGAAATGGTTCGTCGATCAGGGGCTTATCAAGCCGCCGTTCTTTATCCAGTTCGTGCTCGGTATACTGGGCGGCGCGGGGGCGGATCTGGAAAACCTTCAGCACATGAACCGGATGGCGGACAAGCTGTTCGGGCCGGAGAATTACGAATGGTCGGTGTTGGGCGCTGGGCGCCACCAGATGCCGATGGCGACGCAGGCCGCGCTGTTGGGCGGCAACCTGCGGGTCGGGCTGGAGGACAGTCTTTATATCGGCAAGGGCGAATTGGCGGTGTCCAATGCCCAACAGGTCGAGCGGATCCGCACGATTGTCGAGGCGCTTGGGCTGGAGGTTGCGAAACCCGACGAGGCGCGCGAACGCCTTGGCCTGAAAGGCGGCGATCAGGTCGCGTTCTGAGGCGGGTCAGCCGCGCCCGATATAGGGCATGGTCGTTGCCATGACGGTCAGGAACTGGACGTTGGCTTCGGGCGGCAGGCTGGCCATGTGCAGAACCGAAGAGGCGACGTTTTCCACGTCCATCACCGGTTCGGGCTTCATGGAACCGTCGGCCTGCATCACGCCGGTCAGCATCCGTTCGGTCATATCCGAGGCCGTGTTGCCGATGTCGACCTGGCCGCAGGCGATGTTGAAGGGCCGTCCGTCGAGCGAGATCGAGCGGGTGAGGCCGGTCACGGCGTGTTTCGAACTGGTGTAGGGGGCCGAGCCGGGGCGCGGGACATAGGCCGAGATCGAGCCGTTGTTGATGATGCGTCCGCCTTGCGGGTCCTGGGCGCGCATGACGTTGAAGGCCGCGCGCGCGCAGAGGAATGCGCCGACGAGGTTGACGTTGATGACTTTCAGGAAGTCTTCGGGCGAGACGTCGCCGATCGGGGCGGCGGTGACGTTGTTGCCGGCGTTGTTGAACAACACGTCAAGGCGGCCGCATGTGTCGGTGATCCGCTGGAACAGCGCATCCACCTGGGCGGCGTCGGTCACGTCGCAGGCAAAGGCGTGACCCGAGCCGATTTCCGCAATCGTGGCGTCCAGCGCGTCCTGCCGGCGTCCGGTGACGATCACGTCGTATCCGTTGGTCCCGAACTTGATCGCGACCGCCTTGCCGATGCCCGATCCGCCGCCGGTGATAAGTGCCACTTTGCCCATGATTTCCTCCCGTTTCGCCGTTCCTTGCTGGGTAAGCCGGGCGGGCTGCGGCGTCAAGCCGCGCTGGTTGGCGGTGATGCCAGAGCCCAAGTATGGAAAGAATCAAAAGGTTAACGGGTGATTCCCGTGCGGAGTGTTCTTAACCTGAGTTTAAAATTTCCCCGAGGCCGTACATGGCCCTGGGGCTCGGACAGGGCTGATTTTCAAGGGTGAAGGCGGGATTTCCTGTCCCGCCAACGTTGAGGTTTGTAACGGCTGCTTAGTCAGCTATCATTGCGACCCAGGGGTCAGGAGGCGGCAGTATGGCGCAGCGAGGCGAACATGAAAGCAGGTGCGATTCCTGTCCGATCCGCCATCGTGCCGTCTGTGCGAGTTGCGACAAGGACGAACTCGAAGTCCTTGAGTCCATTAAATACTATCGCACCTACGAAGCCCGCCAGCCGATCATGTGGCGGGGCGACCGGATGGAATTCGTCGCCTCTGTTGTCGCGGGGACGGCCACGGTCGAGCATCTGACGGAAGACGGGCGCAAGCAGACGCTTGGGTTGTTGCTGCCGTCGGATTTCATCGGGCGGCCCGGGCGGGATACGGCACTTTACGATGTGACGGCGGTGACCGAGGTGACACTGTGCTGTTTCCGGCGCAAGCAGTTCGAAGAACTGGTGCAGACGACACCGCATGTTTCGCAGCGGTTGCTTGAGATGGCGCTGGACGAATTGGACGCGGTGCGTGACTGGATGTTTCTTCTGGGACGCAAGACGGCGCGCGAAAAGATCGCGAGTTTCCTGATGATGTATTACCGGCGCACGGTCCTTTCCGACGATTTGATGCCGGGCGCGACCATCGAGTTGACGCTGACGCGCGAGGCGATGGCGGATTACCTGGGCCTGACGCTGGAGACGGTCAGCCGCCAGTTTTCCAAGCTGAAATCCGACGGCGTGATCCAGTTGGACGGCAAGCGCAAGGTCATCATCCCCAAAGTCAGCGAGCTTCGCCGCGAAGCGGGCGACGATCAGGAAGCGGCCTGAGCCTTAAAGCTTTGGTCTAACGGGCCATCAGGACGGGCAGGCTGGCTTCGTGCAGGATGGTGCGCGTGACGCCGCCCAGAACGGCTTCGTGCAGGCGCGAGTGACCGTAGCCCCCCATCACCATCAGATCCGCGCCGATCTTTTTGGCCTGTTTGAGCAACTGTCGCGCGGTGTTCGGCCCCTGCCGGGCGGCGACGGTGATGTCCACGCTGGCACCGGCGCGGGCAAAAACCTCGGCCAGCCGCCCGCCGGGGTCGGAACGATCGATCCCGTGATAGGGCGGTTCGATCACATAGATATAGGTGCGCCGCGCGGCCACGATCATCGGCAGTGCGGCGCGGGCCGCGGTCAGGGCTTCGTCGCTGTTGTCCCATGCCACGAGCACCGTGTCGGGTGATCCGTTGAACCTTGCACCAGGCGGGACGACAAGAACGGGTGTTTGCGCCTCGAACAGGCTGGCTTCGAAATTCACAACGTCCAGCGTGGTGCGCCCCTCGCCATAGGGCAGAGGCAGGACGACCAGATCCTGATACCTGAGTTTTTGCGCAAGAACCTCGTTCAACCCGTTGCCGTGCAACGCGATGCTTTCCACGTCCCAGCCGGAGCCATGGAACCTGAGCGCATCCCGCGCCATGTGTTCAAGCGCGAGGGACTCGCCGGTGTCGACGGCCAGATCCTGGTGGATCGCGATGGCCTGCGTGCCGGTATAAAAAAGCCCGGACGTACCGGGTGGCGAGGCGGTGCAAAGTACCGAAAGATGGGCGTTAAGGTGTCGCGCCATCGACATGGCAAGTCCAAGCGTGTTCGCGTCGGCCGAAGCGTCGCGCAGAATCGTCGCGATGGATGCAAAACGCATGACCTGGTCTCCCGGTGTTTCCGGCCATCCTGCCGGGGCAGGGATCGACGCGCTTTGATCTGGCTCAAATAGAAACCCGATCCGAGTTGACCCAGATCAAGGCCCGGGATTCACCGGTTTGGCATTTCACCTTTCAGAACAGGTCACGCGGTCGGGATTCGAGTCGCGTGACAAGCGGAAGGGGACGACTCCCATGTCAAGTTACGTAAAGCTGGGATTGCTGGGCTTCATTTTTGTCTTCGCGGCAATCGCGGCAAACTGGGGCCGGGACCTGGCCTATCAGGTTCATGCGCTTATCATCATGGCCGTCGCGGGCGGCATGTTCGTCTGGGTGTTGCGCAACACCGACGAACCCGTCGTGAAGGTCGATACAAGCGGCTATCTGGACAGCGTCGTGCGCGCCGGTGTCATTGCAACGGGGTTCTGGGGGGTCGTGGGGTTCCTGGTCGGCGTGGTGATCGCCTTTCAGCTTGCCTTCCCCGCCTTGAACTTTGAATGGGCGCAGCCCTTTGGCAATTTCGGACGATTGCGGCCGCTGCACACCTCGGCAGTGATTTTCGCATTCGGGGGCAACGCCCTTTTGATGTCGTCTTTCTATATCGTGCAACGCACCTGCGGCGCACGGCTCTGGGGCGGGAACCTCGCCTGGTTCGTCTTCTGGGGCTACCAGTTGTTCATCGTGCTGGCGGCCACCGGTTACCTTCTGGGGGCCACGCAATCCAAGGAATATGCCGAGCCGGAATGGTACGTCGACCTTTGGCTGACTATCGTTTGGGTCGCCTTCCTTGCCGTGTACCTCGGTACGATCTTCATCCGGAAGGAAAAGCACATCTACGTGGCGAACTGGTTCCTGCTGAGCTTTATCGTCACCGTCGCGATGCTGCATATCGTGAACAACCTGTCCATTCCGGTGTCGATCTGGGGATCGAAGTCGGTGCAGGTCTTCTCGGGCGTGCAAGACGCGATGACGCAATGGTGGTACGGCCACAACGCCGTGGGCTTTTTCCTGACCGCCGGGTTCCTGGGCATGATGTACTATTTCGTGCCCAAGCAGGCGGGCCGACCGGTTTATTCCTACAAGCTGTCGATCATCCACTTCTGGGCGCTGACCTTCCTTTATATCTGGGCCGGTCCGCACCACCTGCACTACACCGCGCTGCCTGAATGGGCCTCGACCCTTGGCATGGTGTTCTCGATCATCCTCTGGATGCCCTCCTGGGGTGGCATGATCAACGGTCTCATGACCCTGCAAGGGGCCTGGGACAAGTTGAGAACCGACCCGATCATCCGCATGATGGTGATCAGCCTGGCCTTCTATGGCATGTCGACCTTCGAAGGTCCGATGATGTCGATCAAGGCGGTGAACTCTCTGAGCCACTATACGGACTGGACCATCGGTCACGTGCACTCGGGTGCCTTGGGCTGGAACGGCATGATTACCTTCGGTGCGCTTTACTTCCTGACGCCGAAACTCTGGGGCCGGGGGCAGATGTACTCGGTCAAGGCGATCAACTGGCACTTCTGGTTGGCGACCATCGGCATCGTTCTTTACGCGGCGTCCATGTGGGTGACCGGCATTATGGAAGGCCTGATGTGGCGTGAAGTCGATGCTCAAGGGTTCCTTGTGAACTCCTTCGCCGACACCGTGAGCGCCAAGTTCCCGATGTATGTCGTGCGCGGCCTTGGCGGGGTTCTCTACCTCGGCGGAGCGCTGATCATGGCCTGGAACATGTGGATGACCATCCGCGGCGGCGCGAAAGTGCAAGCCCCGGTCGGCGTCCCGGCAGAATAAGGAGCGGGCTGATGTCCATACTTGAAAAACACACGATCCTTGAGAAAAGCCCGACGCTTTTGTTCCTCGCCAGTTTCGCCGTCGTCACGGTTGGCGGCATCGTCGAGATCACGCCGTTGTTCTACCTTGAGAACACGATCGAAGACGTGGAAGGTGTCAGGCCCTATTCGCCGCTGGAGCTGACCGGGCGCGACATCTACATCCGCGAGGGCTGCTATGTCTGTCATAGCCAGATGATCCGCCCGATGCGCGACGAGGTCGAGCGTTACGGCCACTATTCGCTGGCAGCGGAAAGCAAGTACGATCACCCGTTCCAATGGGGGTCGAAACGCACCGGGCCCGACCTTGCCCGCGTTGGCGGTCGGTATTCGGACGCCTGGCACGTGGATCACCTGAAGGACCCGCAATCGGTCGTGCCGGAATCGATCATGCCGAAGTATGCCTTTCTGGCTGATACAAAGGTGTCCGGCGAATACGTGCAGGACTTGATGGAAACGCACCGCTTTGT
Source organism: Paracoccaceae bacterium (assembly GCA_965228905.1). GTDB lineage: Bacteria > Pseudomonadota > Alphaproteobacteria > Rhodobacterales > Rhodobacteraceae > CALKXV01. The sequence goes on from CBDDII010000002.1 coordinate 945,945, forward strand.
CGGCGTGCCCTATACGGACGAGCAGTTGGAGAACGCGGTCAGCGATTTCACCGTTCAGGCCGACCCGGACGCCGATTGGGAAGAGATGCTGGAACGCTATCCGGGTGCCGTGGTGTCGAACTTTGATGGCCAGGACGGGATCACCGAGATGGATGCCCTGATCGCCTACATGCAGATGCTGGGCACTCTGGTCGATTTCTCGACCTTCGTTCCCGACGAAACGCGCTGAGGAGGCACAGTCATGGAAACCTATACATTCCTGCGCGAACTGGCCGATAGCTGGGTTCTTTTGCTGATGACCCTGTTTTTCCTCGGCACAATCGTCTGGGCCTTCCGCCCGGGCAGTCGGGACATCCACCGCGACGCGGGCAGCATCCCGTTTCGCAACGACCGGATCGCACAGGACGACGATACACAGTCCGAACAATCCCAGAAGACGGAGTGCGCGAAATGAGTACGCCAGACATTGACGAAACCACCGGCGTCGATACCACCGGCCATTCCTGGGACGGGATCAAGGAGTTGAACTCGCCCCTGCCGCGCTGGTGGCTCTGGACCTTCTACGCAACGATTGTCTGGGGCATCGCCTATACGATTGCCTATCCGGCCTGGCCCCTGGTCAACAAGGCGACCCAAGGTGTGCTGGGTTTTTCGCAGCGTGCCGAGGTTGCCGCCGAGATCGAGCGCTACAACGTCCAGAACGCCGAGTTGCGCACTGCCTTGGCCGAGGTTGACCTGACGACGCTGGCCAGCAACCCGGACCTTCAGAACTTTGCCATCCAGGGCGGTGCGGCCGTGTTCCGGGCCAATTGCTCGCAATGTCACGGTTCGGGCGCGGCAGGGGCCTTCGGTTATCCGAACCTTCTGGACAACGATTGGCTTTGGGGCGGTGAGATCGACGAGATTGCCTATACGATCAACCACGGCATCCGCAACGAAACCGACGATGCGCATTACTCTCAGATGCCCGCCTTCGGCGACTTCCTGGAGTCCGAAGAAATCGACCAGGTGACGAACCATGTGCTTCGCCTTTCCGGGCAGGATCACGATGCGGCACTTGCCGATGCCGGGGCGACGATCTTTATGGATCAATGTGCGTCCTGTCACGGCGAAGAGGGCATGGGCGACAAACTCCAGGGTGCCCCGAACCTGACCGACGCGATCTGGCTTTACGGCGGCGATCCCGAGACCCTGCGCGAAACGATCGAATACGCGCGCTTTGGCGTCATGCCCGCCTGGGGCGAGCGTCTGAGCCAGGCCGAGGTCAACGCCGTGGCCGCCTATGTCCACGGTCTGGGCGGCGGCGAATAAGCCCCCCCATCCGACAAGTTACCTGTTCCGGCGCAAGCCGGGCCGGGCCGCCCCAACCCAAAGCCTGTTCGCACTTTCTTTGGGTTGGGGCATTCGCGGGTCTGCTTGATCTGGGTCAATGATTCAACGGGCGATTCTGCTAGTTTTTAAACTGCGAACAGGACCAGGAGACGTGACGTGAGTGCGTCAGAACCACAATCCCTCTATGCCGCCCAGGAGCCGATCTTTCCGCGCCGGGTCAGCGGGTTTTTCCGAACCTTCAAGTGGTGGCTCATGGCCGTCACCCTTGGCGTTTATTACCTGACGCCGTGGATCCGTTGGGATCGCGGTCCGTCGCTTCCCGACCAGGCGGTTCTGGTCGATCTGGCCGGGCGTCGTTTCTATTTCTTCTGGATCGAGATCTGGCCGCACGAGTTCTATTTCGTCGCCGGGCTTTTGATCATGGCGGGGCTTGGGTTGTTTTTATTCACCAGTGCCTTGGGCCGGGTCTGGTGCGGTTATGCTTGTCCGCAAACGGTCTGGACCGATCTTTTCATCCTTGTGGAACGCTGGATCGAAGGCGACCGCAACGCGCGTGTGCGTCTGTGGAAGGCGAAATGGGACGCGAGGAAGTGGCGCCTGCGGCTGACCAAGTGGGCCGTCTGGTTCGTGATCGCCGTTCTGACCGGCGGGGCCTGGGTGTTTTATTTCACCGATGCGCCGACCCTGTTGCGCGATCTCGTGACCTTCAACGCCCATCCGATTGCCTATACCACCATCGCGATCCTTGCCGGCACCACCATGCTGTTTGGCGGCTTTGCACGCGAACAGGTCTGCATCTACATGTGTCCCTGGCCGCGCATCCAGGGCGCGATGATGGACGACGACACGCTGACGGTTGCCTATCGCGACTGGCGCGGTGAGCCGCGCGGCAAGAAAAGCGCCGAAGGCACCGGCGATTGCATCGACTGCATGGCCTGCGTCAACGTCTGCCCCATGGGGATCGACATTCGCGAGGGCCAGCAGATGGAGTGTATCACCTGCGCCCTGTGCATCGACGCCTGCGATGACGTGATGGCCAAGATCGGCAAGCCGCGCGGGCTGATCGACTATCTTGCCCTGTCGGACGAGCCGCGCGAGCGGGCAGGCGAGCCGCCGCGCCCGATCTGGAAGCACGTGTTGCGCCCCCGTACCGTGCTTTACACCGCGCTATGGTCCCTTGTCGGGGTCGGCCTTCTGTTCGCGCTGTTCATCCGCGCCGACATTGAAATGACTGTGGAACCGGTGCGCAACCCGCAGTTCGTCACGCTGTCGGATGGCTCGATCCGCAACACCTATGTCATGCGCCTGCGCAACAAACATGGCGAGCCGCGCGAATTCCGGCTGTCGCTGACCTCGGACGAAATTCTGAGGATCGAACTTGAAGGGACAAGCCGAAACATCGTTACTGTCCCTGCCGACAGCACGTTGCAGCAGAGGGTCTATGTCATCGCCCGCCCGCAGGATGCGCCAGCCAGCCGCGACCGCACCGATCTGAGGTTCTGGGTCGAAGACGTCGCAAACCAGGAGCGGGCCTCCCGCGCCTCGGTCTTCAACGGAAAGGGAACAGAATGACAGTGCGTGCAGAAAAACCGATCACCGGGCGCAAGGTCGCGCTGATCTTTATCGGTGCCTTCAGTGTGATTATCACGGTGAACCTCATTCTGGCCTTTAACGCGGTTTCCACCTTTCCGGGGCTTGAGGTCAGGAATTCCTATGTCGCAAGCCAGGGGTTCGACGCCGACCGCGCCGCCCAAGTGGCGCTTGACTGGGAGGTGGGGGCAACCGTTGAAGGTGGTGCCTTGACCCTGACCATCGTGAAGGAAGGCAAGGCGGTCGCCCCCGAGATCCAATCGGCGGTCTTCGGTGCGGCGACCAGCGTGGCGCAGGATCAGTTCCCGGCGTTCCGGTTCGATGGCAAGGCCCATGTGGCCACGATCACACCGCCCGGTGACGGGAACTGGAACCTGCGCCTTGTGGCAAAGGCCAAAGATGGCACGATCTTCAAGCAACGCATCATCGTGGATGTCGTGAAGTGAGCGACGTCACCTCCTCTCTTTCGGCCTGTCCGGCCTGCTCGGCGGCTCCGCTGGCGTCGGCCGTGGCGCGGTCGAACAAAGGTGGGGGAGAGACGGTTCTGTCGCTGCCGCATATTCATTGCGCGGGTTGTATCCGGGGCGTGGAAAGCGCGCTTTTGGCCGTGCCGGGGGTGAAGGGTGCGCGCGTGAACCTTTCGCGCAAAAGGGTCAGCATTGACGCCGGGCCGGTTCAGCCCGAAGCCCTGGTGGATGCGCTGGCAGAGGCTGGTTACGAAGCTCAGATCCTCGATGCCGCGATGGTGGCCGCCGCCGATACCGATGCCACGGGGCGGCTTTTGCTGTTGCGGATCGCGGTCGCCGGGTTTGCCATGATGAACGTCATGCTGTTTTCCGTGGCGGTCTGGTCCGGGGCTTCGGCTGCGACGCAGACCATGTTCCACTGGATCGCGGCGGGGATCGCCGTGCCTGCGCTTTTGTTCTCGGCGCAGGTTTTCGTCGCCTCGGCCTGGTCGGCCCTGCGCCACGGGCGGTTGAACATGGATGTGCCGATCTCGCTGGCGATCATCCTTGCCACCGGGCTTTCGCTTTTTGAAACCGCCCAAGGGGGCGAGCGGGTCTATTTCGATGCCGCGCTTTCGCTGACCTTTTTCCTGCTGGCCGGGCGTTACCTCGATCACCGCACGCGGATGGCGGCGCGGTCGGCCAGCCAGGAGTTGAGCGCGTTGGAAACCCCCCGTGCCCTGCGGATCAGCGAGAGCAGGCGGGAACATGTCGATGTCGCCGATCTTGCCATCGGGGACGAGGTGTTTGTGCCTGCGGGGATGCGCATTCCGGTTGACGGTGAGGTGATGCACGGCACCTCCGACATCGACCGGTCGCTTCTGACCGGCGAAAGTCTTGCGGTCGCGGTCAGGGAAGGCGACATGCTGGCGGCGGGCGAGGAGAACATCTCGGCCCCCCTGCACATCAGGGTCACCGCCGTTGGCGAGGACACGACGCTTCGGCGCATGGCTGCGATGATCGAAACGGCGGAAAACGCGCGCAGCCGGTATACGGCGCTGGCCGACCGCGCGGCAAAGGTCTATGCGCCGCTGGTTCACCTTCTGGCACTTTTTACCTTTGCCGGATGGATCCTTGTTGATGGCGACGCGGCGCACGCCCTGAACGTCGCGATCTCGGTTCTTATCATCACCTGTCCCTGCGCCCTTGGCCTGGCGGTTCCCGCCGTGATGACGGCGGCGACGGGGCGGTTGTTCCGAAAGGGGTTGTTGGTCAAGGATGCCACGGCGCTGGAACGCCTGGCCGAGGTCGACGCGGTGGTCTTTGACAAGACCGGCACCCTGACGACGGGCCGCGCCCGGATCGACGAAACCGCCCTTGGCGAAGGGGAGCTTTCGGTGCTCGCAAGCCTCTCCGAAGCCTCCGAACATCCCGTATCCAAGGCCATCGCGGCGGCGCTGCCCGAAGGGGTGGCGTGCAGCGAGGTTTGCGATCTGCGCGAGTTTCCGGGAATGGGGGTCGAGGCGGTCTGGCAGGGCAAGCGGGTGCGACTTGGGCATGGCGCATGGGTCGGGGCGGAAGCCTCGCCCGCCTTCGGCATCGAAGGCGCCGATCCCGTGGTTCTGCCGTTCACGGAACGGTTGCGGCCCGGTGCGAAAGAAGTGGCGAATACCCTTGGCGGCGAGGGGTTCGAGATGCTGGTTCTGTCCGGCGACGGCCGCGTGGCCACCGGCAAGATTGCAACCGAACTTGGCTTGAAAGAGGCCCCCGAGATGTCGCCCGCCCAGAAGGTCGAAACCATCGAAGCCCTTCGCGCCAAGGGCAACCGGGTGCTGATGGTCGGCGACGGGCTGAACGATGCCGCCGCCCTACGGGCCGCCCATGCCTCCATGTCGCCGGCTTCGGCACTCGATGCCTCGCGCACGGCCTCGGACATCGTGATCCTTGGACAATCGCTGGCAGAGATCCCGGCGGCCATCTTCACCGCCCGCGACGCCCGCCGCCGGGTGTTGGAAAACTTCGCCATCGCGGCGGGTTACAACGCCATCGCCATCCCCGTCGCCGTCCTTGGCCACGCTTCGCCCCTGGCCGCCGCCATCGCCATGTCGGCCTCGTCGATCACGGTTCTATTGAACGCTATGCGTTTGAGGTGAGACGATGAACGTTCTTTTCATCCTTGTTCCGGTCTCGCTGTTCCTTGCCGGCCTCGCGCTGGCCTTCTTTCTCTGGACGCTTCGAAGCGATCAGTACGAGGATCTGGAGGGGGACGCCTGGCGGATACTTGAGGACGGGGATGCCGGGCCGGGGGATTGGGAGGAGGGATGAACGGGAGAAGGCGGGAGAGTCAGTTGATCGTGCGGTTCGGAGACGCGCCTAGGGTTTGTGGGAAAGTGAGGTTGGCCGACGAGGAAGGCCAAGGCAGAAGACAAATTGCTGTTCGGATGGATACACTTCGCGATTTGTATGACCGTTCAAAAGTCATGCGCGAGCCAAAATCTAGAAAACCTGCGGTCGGTCCGACGAATAGCACAGGCAACAATAGGTCTATCGTTGTTAGTCCGCTGGGGTTAGTTTCAGACGTGATGCTGCGTCGGAGCCGTAAAGGTAGGCACGGCCTTGCTCAAGTACCTCACCGTCAAGGTATGTGACATATCCTATCTCGTTGTTTTTCGACCGTGTTCTGGGCATGAAAAATCTCGTGCAAATTGTCGAATTCCCCAAGAGATCGATCAAAGGGTTGAGCACTTGCCTCTTGATCAAGTCGCGCGCTCTTGCGGAGACTTCTTTTCTTCCGAAATTGCCCCGGTATTTGAGACTGGTTGCAACTTCCAAGTGGGCGTCTCTGATGGGTTGAGTACCTTGCACACAGTACCCCCTTTTCTGGGCCCGAAACGGCTGAGACAAAGTTATCCGAAGATACTGGCCCCGGTTTATCTCAAAGGCCCCGGTTGAGATCGCCATTCCCTTGCTGCTAGTGAGAAATGCGAACTCGTCAATGCTTGTGCACCCCTTGGTTCCAGCGGGCACAAGACAAACAATGGGAAATTTCTTTAGGTGGTCGTGCATCCTGCTTGGGGAAATTTCTTGTTGTGCCGTCGCTGTGGATGGAACGAGTGATGCCAGCAGGGCAGCGATCAAGAAATTTTTCACAGTTTTCTCCTGAATATCTATTACGCTGAAGATACAGAAGAGTCCGCAGGCCGACAAATTATCTAAAGGTGACCAGTTCGGCCTTGCAGTGAGCAGTTTGTCGGCCTGATGCGTTTTCCAATGATGCCACAAATACTGGGCATCTTGGCTCAGGCAGAGCCAGGTGACTTGAAGCCATTGTTGACCAAATATGTCCTCAGCTAAATCGCAAAGCGTTCAGCGGACCATGTAAGAAGGGGGGTGAAGTGCATGGCAGCCCGTAGGGGAATCGAACCCCTCTTTCCAGGTTGAAAACCTGGCGTCCTAACCGATAGACGAACGGGCCAGCGTCCGCGCTAAGTAGTTAAAGTCGCGCGTGGTGGCAAGAGGGTTTTTTCGCAAAATCGACGCAGGCGGTGCAGTTTTTTCGCCATGGCGACAAGGGGTCAGCTTGCGGCGGGGGCGGCGTCTTCGAGGCGGAGTTCGACTTTCTGGCGTCCGCCCCAGTGGCTGAGTTCGATTCGCCCCGCAAGGTGAAAGCGTGCGCCGCCGTGGTTGGCCAGTGCGGGGCCAAGGGGGCCGTCGAAGGCGCCGAAGGCGATCCCGTCGAGCCGCGCGCCAAGGCCGTCGCCGAAGGAGAGTTTCAGATGCCCGGTGCCGACTTCGCGGGCGTGCAGGATTGCCATGTCGGGAAAGGCAAAGCGCGGGGCGGGAGCACCCTGGCCGAAGGGGCCTGCCGCCTCGATCCGTTCGATCAGCTCGGGCGTTGCCGCACCCGGCATAAGGGGGGCGTCGATGCGCAGGGTTTGCGGGCCTTCGGCGCCCGCCCCCTGTTTTTCAAGAAGCTCGGACAGGCGCGTCATCGCGGCCTCAAGCCCGTTGCGGGCCACGGTCAGCCCTGCGGCCATCTTGTGGCCGCCGCCCTTGATCAAAAGCCCCTCGGATTGCAAACGATGCACCGCGTGGCCTAAGTCGACGCCGCGTACCGAGCGGCCCGAACCCTTGCCTTCGTCGCCGTCGAGGCCGATGACCACGGCGGGGCGGTTGGTGGCCTCTTTCAGCCGGGCGGCCACGATGCCGACGACGCCGGGGTGCCAGCCTTCGCCGGCGGCCCAGACAAGGGGGGCGTCCAGCCCGCGTTCCTCGGCCTGGGCGAGGGCGGCGGCGCGCACCTCGGCCTCGATCTCGCGGCGCTCGGCGTTGAATTCTTCCAGCCGGTCGGCCATGGCGCGGGCCTCGTCGGAACTGCGGGCCGATAAGAGCCGCGCGCCAAGGTCGGCGCGCCCGACGCGCCCGCCCGCGTTGACGCGGGGGCCAAGGACATAGCCGAGGTGATAGGACGAGGGCGGCGCGTTCAGCCCGGCCACATCGGCAAGGGCGGTCAGCCCGATGCGGCGGCGCCCGGCCATGACTTTCAGCCCCTGGCGGACCAACGCGCGGTTGACGCCGACAAGGGGGGCGACGTCGGCGACGGTGGCGAGGGCGACGAGATCCAGCATCTCGATCAGGTTAGGTCCGGATTTCCCTTGCGATTTCAATTGCCTGTTTGCTTCGACGAGGGTCAGGAACACGACGGCGGCGGCGCAGAGGTGGGCGAGCGACCCGTCTTCGTCCTGTCGGTTCGGGTTCACCACGGCCAGTGCGTCGGGCAGGATTTCGCCGCCCAGGTGGTGGTCGAGGATGATGACCTCGGCAGCACCCGCCGCCGCGATCGCCTCGTGCGAGAGCGTGCCGCAGTCGACGCAGACGATCAGGTCGTGCGCAGCGGCAAGGTCCGCCATGGCGGTCGGGTTCGGGCCATATCCTTCGTCGATGCGGTCAGGGACATAAAGCGTGGCGTCGCGGCCCTGCTGGCGCAGCCAATCGAGCAAAAGCGCGGCAGAGGTGCCGCCGTCGACGTCGTAATCGGCAAAAATCGCGATCTTCTGGCCCGCCGTCATGGCGGCGACCAGGCGTGCAGCGGCGGTTTCCATGTCCTTCAGAACGCGGGGGTCGGGCAAAAGATCGCGGAGTTTCGGGTCGAGAAAGGCCTCTGCCTGATCCGCCTCGACGCCACGGGCGGCAAGGATGCGGCAGACCGGCTGGGGCAGGTCGGTTTTCTGTTCCAGCGCCTCGGCCTGGCGGATCAGGTCTTCGGACGGACCGGCCCATCGTTTGTTCGAAAGCGAGTTTTCAACGCCAAGGAACGCCGGGTCAGTCATGTCTTTGGGCACGGGCCATGTCGCCTATATCGTGTGGGTGGTTGGTTGCCACCCACGATATAGAAGGTTCATCGGGGGTGAAAGGCCCGGGCAGGCACGAAAAACGCGCCGAAAAACCGGCGCGTTTTCCTTGGCTTGTGCGGCGATCAACTGTCGATCGGGTGACGATAGTTCATGCGGCGGACCGAACCGGTCTTGGAGCGCATGAGAATCGTCTCGGCGGTCAATACGCCGGGTTCGCGTTTGATGCCGGGCAGGATCGAGCCGTCGGTGACGCCGGTGGCGGCAAAGATCACGTCGCCGGTGACCATGTCGTCGCGGGTGTAGACCCGGTCGAAGTTGGTGATCCCGGCCTTTTTCGCGCGGCCCTTTTCGTCGTCGTTGCGGAACAGCAAACGGCCGAACATCTGCCCGCCCATGCATTTCAGCGCGGCGGCGGCCAGAACGCCCTCGGGTGCGCCGCCCGATCCCATATACATGTCGATGCCCGTGGTGGGCTCGGCGCAGTGGATCACGCCGGCCACGTCACCGTCGGTAATCAGGCGGATCGCGGCACCGGTGGTGCGGATCTCGGCGATCATTTCGTCATGGCGGGGGCGTTCAAGGACGCAGACGGTGATGTCCTCGATGGAACATCCCTTGGCTGAGGCGAGGGCCGAGACACGTTCGGCCGGGCTCATGTCCATTGTCACGACGCCGGGGCGGAAGCCGGGGCCGATGGCGAGTTTCTCCATATAGGTGTCGGGGGCGTGCAACATCGTGCCGCGCGGACCCATGGCGATCACGGTCAGCGCGTTCGGCATGTCCTTGGCCGTCAGCGTGGTGCCTTCGAGCGGGTCAAGCGCGATGTCCACTTCGGGGCCTTTGCCCGCGCCGACCTCTTCGCCGATGTAAAGCATCGGAGCCTCGTCGCGCTCACCTTCACCGATAACCACAACACCTTGAATTTCCAGTTGATTGAGCTGGTCGCGCATGGCGTTGACGGCGGCCTGGTCGGCCGCTTTTTCGTCGCCGCGCCCGATCAGGCGGGCCGAGGCAAGGGCCGCCGCCTCACTGACGCGGGCCAGGCCCAGGGATAGCATTCGGTCATGAAATTCGGGCGCATCGGCCATTTTGGAACGTCTCCTGATTACTCGTTGATTTCGGCCTAGTCGCGAGATGACGTGGGGGCAAGGGTGTTTGCGCATGATAGCGCAACCGGTCCGGGAATCGTGGCATTCCGGTCGGTGGTGGCGGAACCAACTCGCGGATTTCATTAAGTTTGTTGCGCAACTTAATGATAATGGGGTGGAAAATGGCGTTGTAGCCCATGCGCCCTGCCGCGTTCCGACCTGTGGCCTCGAAACCTCCCATGAGAAGCCATTGCATCTTGCACAGGTGACTGGCTTGAGCACTCGGGTCAGCTCTGCTCAAAGGAAACCGGGGGCACTGCAAGAAAGACGCATCAGTGTCTATCGAAACCGGCTTGATCGTCATCGCCCTCGCCTTGGTCGTGGGCTACTTTCTGGTGACCGTCAGAAGCCGCCGGGAACGCCAGGACTTTGGCCGAACGTCCGAGAAAATGCCGACGCCGCGCCAACCGAAAAGCAAACACCCCGAAAACGGCGAGGATGACCCCGAACCCTTGACCATGGGCAAACGCATCGGTGCGATTGCTTTCCTGTCATTCTGGCTGTCGATCTGGTCGGTCGGTTGCTACTTCGCGCTGGTCACGCGCGTCGGGATGCAATACGGCGAGGAAGGATTCATCTTCCTGACCATCTGGCTGGGGGTTGCGATTCCCGCCTGGTTTTTCGTGGCCTGGACCTTGCTTCGCCTGTTGCGCGGCGACCATGTCGACATCCGGTTCGATGGCGACGGGGACGGCGATGGCGGCGACTGAGGCGCGCGCCCAGTTAGCCCTTTTCCCCACGGTCCTGCATGGCTATACACGCGCGGGTTTGACAGGAGACAGGCATGGCAAACGTCGTGGTGGTCGGCGCTCAGTGGGGCGACGAGGGCAAGGGCAAGATCGTTGACTGGCTGAGCGAGCGGGCGGACGTGATCTGCCGCTTTCAGGGCGGGCACAACGCGGGCCACACGCTGGTGATCGGCAACGAGGTCTACAAGCTGCACGCGCTGCCTTCGGGAGTGGTGCGCGGCGGCAAGCTGTCGGTGATCGGCAACGGCGTCGTGCTGGACCCCTGGCATCTGATGAACGAAATCGAAACGGTGCGTGGACAAGGCGTCGAGATCACGCCCGAGACCCTGATGATCGCCGAGAACACGCCCCTGATCCTGCCGCTTCATGGCGAGTTGGACCGGGCGCGGGAAGAGGCGGCGTCGAAAGGCACCAAGATCGGGACCACAGGGCGCGGGATCGGCCCGGCCTATGAGGACAAGGTGGGGCGTCGTTCGGTGCGGGTGGCCGATCTGGCCGATGCGGCAACGCTTGAGGCCCGGGTGGACCGCGCGTTGCAGCACCACGACCCGCTGCGCAAGGGGCTTGGCATCGAACCGGTCGACCGGGACGGGTTGATTGCGGCCTTGAACGAGATCGCCGCACAAATCCTGCCCTATGCCGCCCCCGTCTGGAAAGTGCTGAACGAGCGCAAGAAGAGGGGTGAGCGGATCCTTTTCGAAGGCGCGCAAGGCGCATTGCTGGACATCGACTTCGGCACCTATCCCTTTGTAACGTCATCAAATGTCATCGCCGGGCAGGCCGCGACGGGCACCGGGATCGGCCCCGGCTCGATCGACTTTGTGCTGGGCATCGTCAAGGCCTATACGACCCGCGTGGGCGAAGGGCCTTTCCCGACCGAGCTTGAAGACGACGATGGCCAGCGGCTGGGCGAGCGGGGCCATGAATTCGGCACTACCACGGGGCGCAAGCGGCGTTGCGGCTGGTTCGATGCGGTCCTTGTGCGCCAGACCTGCGCGACCTCGGGCGTGTCGGGCATTGCGCTGACCAAGCTGGACGTTCTGGACGGGTTCGAGACGCTGAAGATCTGCACCGGTTACGAGTTGGACGGCGAGGTACTGGATTACCTGCCCACGGCAGCCGATCAACAGGCGCGGGTCAAACCGATCTATGAGGAACTGCCGGGCTGGTCGGAATCGACCGCCGGGGCGCGGTCCTGGGCCGATCTGCCGGGCGAGGCGATCAAATACGTCCGCCGGATCGAGGAGTTGATCCAGTGCCCCGTCGCCCTGTTGTCGACCAGCCCCGAGCGGGACGACACCATCCTTGTCACCGACCCCTTCGCCGACTGATGGCGCTTTCGTGGAAAGCGCGGCGGCGGTGGAGCCTTGTGATCCTGCTGGTGGGATTGCCGCTTTATATCGTGCTGGCGGTGAGCATCGTCAGCGCCCTGGATCGCCCGCCGATCCTTGTCGAGCTTCTGGTCTATGTCGTCCTGGGCGTGGTCTGGATCCTGCCCTTCAAGGCGGTGTTTCGCGGGGTCGGCAAGGCGGACCCGGAGGCGCCGCCGGAAGATTAGGCGGGGCTTCCGCCCGAGGTCGCAACTTGGGACGGGTGTTGCGCCATTTTGCGTATTTGAAAAGCGATGAAGGACACTTGCGCGGCGATCTGCCGGGTCACGGCAATGTGAGACGGCTCGACATCCCAACAGGTTAGCCTTGGGCAAATCTTAAGAGGTGGAAATGCGCGGAATTCTCTTTTCAATGGCAACCCTTTTAGCCGCGGGCGAGGCCTTGGCCGATTACGTGAACGTCGATGCAGAAGGTTCGGTTCAGGAAGTGTCCGACCGACTGGTCGCAGCAGTCGAAGGCGCCGGGGCCACAGTGTTCGCCCGCGTGCCCCATTCCAAAGGGGCCATGTCGGTGGACATGCCGTTGCAGGACGCCGAATTGGTGATTTTCGGCAATCCCAAGTTGGGAACGCCAGCTTTGCAGGCCGACATCCGCGCCGGACTGGTGCTGCCTTTGCGGGTACTGGTGCATGACGCTGGCGGCCAGACGGTGCTGACTTATGAAAGCGTGGACGCGATGTTCGAGGGCATGGACATTCCCGCCGACGCCGCCTTTCGCACGATGATGGCAGGGGCCCTCGGCAAGCTGACGGCGGCGGCCGCGGGCGGCTAGAGCGGTGGCGCGGAGATCGGCAACGACTTCCGGCTCGGACATCGCGGCAAATCAATGAGGCTCTAGAGCCACTTTCTGATCGCCAGCCCAAGCACTACGAGGATCAGCGCGGGAAGCCCGTAAAAGGTGCCGGTGGCCGACACCGGGCCAAGCCATTCCGGGCAGGTGAAATCATACCAGTTCAGCGAACAATCATGGTAGCTGGCGAACAACAGCGCGCCGAGAAGTGCTGCAACAACGGTGATGCCCACCATCGCCAGAAACGTACCGAAAACCCTGAAGAGTGGTCTCATGTCGCCAGGGCAGACAGCGCCTCTTTCAGGTCGATCGCGCCATCATACAGCGCACGTCCCGAGATCGCGCCGGCGATGACGCCGGTGTCGCGCAGGCGGATCAGGTCGTCCATGGACGAGACACCGCCCGAAGCGATGACGGGGACAGAGACCGCGCGGGCCAGTGCTTCGGTCGCGGGGATGTTCGGGCCACCCATGGCGCCGTCGCGGTCGATATCGGTGTAGATGATCGCGGCGATCCCGGCGTCCTCAAACGCGCGGGCAAGGTCGGTGACCTGCATGTCGGTTTCCTCGGCCCAGCCGCGCGTGGCGACCTTGCCGTTTCGCGCATCCAGCCCCACGGCGACTTTGCCGGGAAAGGCGCGGGCGGCTTCGCGCACAAGATCGGGGTTTTCGACCGCGACCGTGCCAAGGATCACGCGGGCCAGTCCCTTGGACAGCCAGTTTTCAATCGTCTCCATGTCGCGGATGCCGCCGCCAAGCTGGGCGGGGACGGTGAGGCGCGACAGGATGCTTTCGACCGCCTGCGCATTGACCGGTTTGCCTGCAAAGGCCCCGTTCAGGTCGACAAGATGCACCCATTCGGCCCCCGCAGCTTCGAACGCGGCGGCCTGGGCACCGGGGTCGTCGTTGAAAACGGTCGCCTCGGACATCTCGCCCTTCAAGAGGCGGACGCATTGGCCGTCTTTCAGGTCGATGGCGGGATATAGGATCATCGGGGTCTCCGGGTCTGTGCGGGGGCGTCATGCACCGGGAGGCGGGCAGAGGCAAGGGTGGCCGTGCCGTCACGTCACGCTTGATTGACCCAAGGGAAGACGGGGCAGGAATTGGGGACAGTCAGGGAGGCAGACATGAGAACATTCATTGCAGCATTGGTGGCACTTGCCGTGGCAGGCCCGGTCTGGGCGGCGGATCCGGTGGCGGGGCTTTACAAGACCCAGCCGGGAGATGCCGGGAATTTCGCCCATGTGGAGATCTACGAATGCGGGGATGCGATCTGTGGCGTGATCCGCAAGGCCTTTGACGGATCGGGGGCCGAAATCGCAAGCGAGACCATCGGCAAGCGGATGATCTGGGACATGCAGCCCCAGGGCGGCGGTGCCTATGGCAAGGGCAAGATCTGGGCGCCGGATCGCAACAAGACCTATGCGTCAAAGATGAGCCTTTCGGGCGCGACGCTGAAGGTCTCGGGCTGCGTGATCGGCATTTGCCGAAGCCAGACCTGGACTCGGGTGAAGTGACGGGCGCGGGGTCGCGCCCGCCCGTTCAAAAGGCGTAGGGCGGTTCGCGGTAGCCCAGGGGATCGGAAGGTGGGACACCCATGATGCCTTCGGCAATGTGGCGGGCCATGATGGCGCTGGCCATGGAGGTTCCGGCAAGGCGGGTTACGCCGCCGCCCCGACGCGCGGCCGCCATCGGACCGCCAAGGGGGCGGGAGACTTCGGCGGCGGGCGCAAAGGCTCCGGGGGCAGGCGGGGTCGCCTGACCGACGGCAAGGCCCGCAAAGCGATAGGGTTTCGCGCCCCGGCTTTCGCGGCCCGACACGATCGTCGCCCCGCCCGTTGCCAGAACCGACAGCGTGCCGTCGCGACGCAACCCCTCGGTCGCCATCGCGCTTTGCACCAGAAAGTCGCCATAGCCGTCGCGTGCCTGGTAGGCCGGGTCGCGGAACCAGCTTTGCCGCCCTGCGGACCTGAGCCCGGCAAGGGTGTTGTCCCTAGCGATCCAGAGCAACACCGGTGCCGAAGCCGCGCCCGACAACGTCAGGGTCCAGAGGCCCGACGGCGCATCCTTCGCCGACCGGCCCGAGGTGGGATAAACGCCGATGACAAGGTGATCGCCTAGGTTGTGAAGCTCTGCGACGGGCTTACCGTCTGCCTCAAGCCGGATCCGCTCGCCCCCTGCCGGAAGTGCGGCGGTCGTACCCCCCGTGTTGCCGGGCGGGAGAAGGGTCACCGCGTCTATGCCAAGGGGGTCGCCGGGTGTCTCAGGCCAGACCTCGATGAAACTGGCGGTGCGGTCTTCCGGCGGCAGGGACCATTTCATCGCGGTTTCGTTCGCCGGGATCGCGCGGGCATGGACGCCGTCTTGCAGGTGGTTGCCCGCTGGCAGTGTCAGGTTGACGTCGCGCGGGGCCGGCCCTTTCGCGGCGGCGACCACCGCATCCAACTCGGCTGTTGTGGGGTGGTTGCCGTCGGCAGGCCCGCCGAGGAATCCCATGGAGGCATTGGCAACCAGTGGAGCGGGATCGCCGCCCGAGGTTTGCGACAGGACGTAGGAGGCCGCGCCGATCACCGCCAGGCCATAGGTCAGGGGGCCGTGGAACACCGCGCCCGAGGTGTCGCTGACCACAGAAACCGGCAGTTCCACGCCATAGATCGCGGCGTTGTCGGTTGCGCCCACGCGGGGTGCGCCTGTCATAAGGTCCAGCACGTGGGTGCCGTGACCGCCGCTTAGCGACCAGAGGTCGGTTTCGCCCGCAGGCGGACCGGTGAATTCGGAGTACACTCCGGCTTCGTCCAAAGCACCGTTCGTCCAATGTTTGGCGATCAGGGCGTCGATGTCGGCGCGCAACAGCAGGGTTCCGGCTCTCAGGATCGTGCTGTAGGGCCCGGGGGTTTTCAAGGCGCGGCCCTGCACCCAGAGCATTTCGAACCGCGTGGTGTCAGGCCCGCCGTTCGGGTCGGCCTTGCGGAATCGGGCGTTGACGAAGGCGATAGAGGTGTCGATGCAGCCCATGGCCACCTTGGCCGTCCCCGGCGAAACGGCACCGGCAAGGGCGGTCTTTTGCGCCGCGCGTCCGCTGGTGCTTTCGTCGAAGGCACCGGGGGCAAAGATCGGGCCGACCGCCTGGCTGTCCGGCCCCGATGGCAGGCCACCGTGGATCAGCGAAGCGTCGTCGCCGAGGTCGTGCAGGAAATCGGCGAGGGCATCCGCTGGCGCGGCACCCCCGTCGATGGCGGCCTTGCAGGCGGCAAGCCTGTCAGACCCGCCCGCACGTTCGAACAGCGAGTAGAGCTGTCCCGCCGCCGGGGCGGGCTGCATCTCGACGAAGGCAGCGCCCAGCATCGCCGGGCCGAAAGCCTCGGGCGCGGTCCATGTCGCGGGCATTTATTCCCACTCCTCCAACGCTTTCTTGTGGGCGTATTTCAGTTCCGCCGGGGTGGTGCCGGGCAGCGCATCGAAGGATGTGCCTTGCAGCCACGCCGGGGCGCTGCCGTCGATAACCGCCTGACGGGCCTCGGCAAACTTGCCCATGGTGAAATCCACGGTGTTCATCAGGTCGGGCGTCACCGTGAAATGGTGCGCCGTGATCCCGCCGCCGCCCTGAACCGTGCTTTCGCCCGAAAGCCGCCGCCAGAAAATCTGGCCGACGGTGATCCCCAGAAAGAACCCGGCCATGCTTTCGAACGGGAAATGCACGCCCGCCACATGCCGGTTGAGCGCCACCCGCGCCGCAGCCCGCATGATGTAGTTTTCCGCACTCGTCGCCTCTTCGTCCGTTTTGCCTGAGAGGCGCGACAGGACATAGGCCATGGCCGAGGTTTCGATCGAATGCCCTGACGGCAGCGAGGAATGCTGCGGCGTCTGGATCATCGGCGCGATTTCCGGGCAGACCTGCACCGGGCGCGGCGAGGTGATTTCGTGTTTCACCTGGCTGTGGATGATCGTGCAGGCATCCTTGACCGACCGGATGATCTCCAGCGACCAGCCGTGGCTGTTGTCGTGGATGCGCACGAAGGACGACAGGAACGACAGGGCATCGCCCTGCTGGATGACGATTTCGTTGATCCGTTCGGCGCGAAGATCGCCGGCTGCAAGCACGAAGGGCACCTGGTCCCAGAGGATCTGGTGCGTGGTCGGGCGCTTCAGCGTATAGACCGGGGTGGAGTTGAATTTCACTTCAACCTCGGTCGGCGTTTTCCGGATGGCGAGACCCGCGCGCAGTTTTTCGATCATGAGGATGCGAACGTAGCGCGGCGTGGCACTGTCGATGCGCTTGATATTGCCGGGCCCAAGGTCGGGCGACAAAAGCGTGATCTTCGCCGGATCCACGACACCGCCATTGGAAACGGTCAGCGCTCCTGACAGGCCCGAGGAACTTGGACTGCCGGGTGTGGCCGTACCGATACCGCCAATTCCACCGATGCCGCCGATCCCGCCTATGCCCCCAATTCCACCAATGCCGCCAATACCGCCGATGCCCCCAATTCCACCGATTCCGCCGATTCCACCAATTCCCGAAATTGACACCTGCACCCCTCCGTTCTTTCAAAAGCTCATGGGGAACCTTAACGGCAAGCTTACCTAAGGTAAAATGTACGACGTTCCAACTTCACGTTTTTTTCACACATATATAGATTCCCGGGATATTCCCTCTTAGTATGTCGCCGGGGTGCGCACGAAAGCCGAGCTATGCTACTGATTTCATTGTCGGGGCCATTGCGTGTGACGGATGCCGAGGGGCGCGATGTCACGCCGAAAAGCGCGAAGGCTCGCGGCCTTCTGGCGATTCTGGCGCTTTCCAAGGATCTGAGGCGGTCACGCATGTGGTTGCGCGGCAAGTTGTGGAGCACAAGCGGGCAGGCGCAGGGTTCGGATTCGTTGCGCCAGTGCCTGACGGAAATCCGCAAGGCTTTTGGATCCCACGCCCCCGCTCTCATCACCGACCGCCGAAGCGTTGCGCTGGCCAGCCAGTTGGTCGAAATCGACAAACCGCTGACCTCGCGCACCGAAGCCGCCGAGATGTGCAGCGACATCGACGTGATGGATCCCGAATTCCAGAACTGGCTTGCCGCCGCGCGGGATACGATGGCGCAATCCATCAAACTTCCCGACAAACAGCGCGATGCAACCGCCGGATTGCCCGCTGTCGTGGTGTTCTCGGTCGCGCATGATGTGCCGGACGACGTGCAATGGGTGTATCAGTCGCTGAGAGAGAACATCTCGGTTCTCTTGCGCGAAGGCGGCGAGATTGACATCGTCACCGAAACCCAGCCTGTCGACACCCGGATGGGCGCGTCACGCAACTATTTCTTCGTGGTGGTCGACGTGAATTCGGTTGGGGGGCAGGCGCTTGTCTCGACCCGGCTGGAACGGGGCACCGATGGCAACACGCTTTGGAGCTCGGGGCAGGTCGCGATCCCGAACGATGGCAGCGACCAGTCGATCTGGGCGTTGCACAAGCTGTCGTTCGTCACCCACGAAAAAACCGCCAGCGCGGTTTCTGATGCGGACGGCGAAAGCCATGGATCGAACAACGCCTATGCGCTGGCCATCCGGGGGCGCAACCGGTTGTTCGAATTTACGCGGGATTCCCTGATCGACGCGGATCGCCTGTTTTCCGCGGCCTACCAGATCGAGCCGCGCGGAACCTTCCTGGCGTGGCGGCATTTCGCACGCAACACGGCCGCCTTCGAACACCTCAGCGACGATTTTCTTGAGCCGATCAACCGCGTCGACCTGATCGAACAGGCCGTTATGGACAGTTCGACAAACCCCTTCGTGCTGTCGGTCGCTTCGCAGGATGCCTTTGTGCGCAAGGGCGATCTTGACCTGGCAAAGGCCCTGGTCGGCGATGCCATCGAAAAGAATCCCGTCAATCCGCTCGCGCTTGGTTTCCAGTCGAACATCATGGTGTTGACCGGCGAATATGATCATTCCATCCAATCGGCTACGCGGGCGCACGATCTGGTGAAGAACGAACCCTACCGGGGTTTCTGGTCTTTGTTCCTTTGCCTGCCCTATATGGCCAAGGGCGATTACGAAACGGCCGCCTTTCACGCCAACATGTCTCACTACCTGATGCCCCGCATGGTCGCGGCACAGCGGTTCCTCTATGCCCTGAACGAGGCGATGGGCCGCGAAAGCCAGGCATTGACGGTGTTCCGCAAGATCAGGAAGCGCGAACCGGATTTTTCAAAACAGCACCTTTTCAGAAGCGATTATCCCGTCGGCACCATGCGCCGCACCGGGATCATGGAACTTTTGGAGTAATCCGTAGAATTTTTGACGACCTGTTCGTTCGGAGTAGTTTTTTAAGACGTCTCTTTATTGCGAGATTCATTCTTCGTGATCACTGCATTGATCGTACTGCCCAATCAGCTTTTTGATGAGCATCCGGGAATCGCGGAAGATCCTGACAGGATCATTCTTTTCGAGGATCCGCTGTACTTCGGCGATCCCCAATATCCTTTGCGATTTCACAAGCAGAAACTCTGGCTGCATCGTGCCAGCATGGCGGCCTATCGCGACCGGCTGGAAGACGAAGGTTACGCCGTCACGCATGAGCCATATGCCTCTGACGCCCGCCTGATCGACAAACTTGTTCAGGGGTTGGCGGAGGATGGGGTAGACCTCGTGATGGCGGTCGATCTGGTGGACGACATCGCCCTCAAACGCCTGCGCCGCGCCTGCAAGGCCGCCGGCGTGAAACTGCGGCTTTTCCCGTCGCCCGGCTTTATCAACACCGCAGAAGACAACGCCGGGTGGCGCGACGGCCAGTCGCGTTGGTTCTTGGCAGAGTTCTATAAACACCAGCGCCGACGCCTGGACATCCTGATGGACGGCGAAAACCCGAAGGGCGGGCAGTGGAGTTTTGACGAAGCCAACCGCAAGAAGGTGCCGAAGAAGAAACTGCCCGATCTTCCCGACATTCCCCGGATCGACTTTTCCAAGACGGCGCTCGAAGCGCGGAACAGGGTTCTTGAAGATTTCAAGGATGCGCCCGGTTCGCTTGATACGCTTTACTATCCCACCACGCACGAGCACGCTGCCCTCTGGCTGGACGATTTCCTGGTGCACCGGTTCGAGCATTTCGGCGAATACGAAGATGCCATCGTCAAGGGTGAAAGCTGGCTTTGGCATTCGGTGCTGACCCCTGCGCTGAACATCGGGCTTTTGACGCCAGAGCAGGTCGTGAACGAAGCGATGGAATTCGCCGAAACACGCGATATTCCCTTGAATTCAATGGAAGGTTTCATCCGCCAGATCATTGGCTGGCGCGAGTTCATGCGGGCAAGCTACGAAGACCTCGGCGTGCAAATGCGCACTTCCAATCACTGGAACCACGATCGGCCGCTGCCGAAATCCTTTTATGACGGCACCACCGGGATCGACCCGCTGGACGACGTGATCCACCGCGTTCTGGAAACCGGGTACTGCCACCATATCGAACGGTTGATGGTGCTGGGCGGTTTCATGTTCCTTTGCGAAATCAAGCCGCACGACGCCTACTCATGGTTCATGGAAATGTTCGTCGACAGCTACGACTGGGTGATGGTGCCGAACGTCTATGCCATGAGCCAGCACGCCGACGGCGGGCTGATCACGACCAAGCCGTATTTTTCCGGCTCGAACTACATCCGCAAGATGAGCAACTGGGGCACCGGTGCATGGTCCGACATCTGGGATGGGCTTTACTGGCGGTTCATCTGGAAGCACCGCGAAACGCTTTCCGGCAATCCTCGTTGGGCCATGATGTGCAGCGCGGTCGAAAAGATGGACCCTTGCAAACGGGATGAGCATCTGAAGACCGCCGAGGCATATCTGAACAGCCTCTGATCCGCTGTGTCCTGCCGGGTGCGACGAATGTCGTAGGAATTTACGACTAAAGCGGCATCGACTTCGACGGTCGGAAACCTCGAAATATCGGGGACAGAAACGCCCTGCGCCTTCGATGGCTTGAAGGGGCGCAACCGATCCAAGGAGGAAACCATGTTGATCACCCGCCGTTCTCTCATCCTGACAGGCACGGCCCTGCTGGCCGCCCCGGCCATCGCACGTGCCGGTACACCCCTGGTCGTCGAGATGCTGAACAAGCACCCCGAAGACCGCAAGCAACGCCAGATTTTCCTGCCGCGACTTGCGGTCGTGGACGCCGGCGAAAGCGTCCTGTTCAAGCCGACCGACAGGGGCCACAACTCGGCCTCGGCGGATGGAATGATCCCCGAGGGTGCCGAAGCCTGGAAAGGCAAACTTGGCAAGGACATCGAGGTGACGTTCACCCAGCCCGGCGTCTATGGCTATGTCTGCACGCCCCATGTCACGATGGGCATGGTGGGCGCGATCGTTGTCAGGGGTGAAGGGATGCTGGACAACCTTGAGGCCGCGAAAGCGGTGAAACAGCGCGGCAAGGCAAAAAAGATCTTTGCCGAGATCTGGGACGAGATCGACGCGCTTGGCCTGACCGCCTGAGACCGGAAAAACCGCGCTGCGGGGGTGTCACTCCGCAGCGACGGGTTTGCCCTGACGCTTTGCCGCCACGATCAGGGGAACGCACAATGACGGGCTTTCATGGATCGTCACGCAGTCAAGGCACTGGAAACACTCGCTGTAATTAACTTCGCCTGTCCGTTCGATGGCCCCGTATTTGCATTTGACCTTGCAAAGCTGGCAGGGCGAACCGCAGTCCGCCCGCCGCGCGATCCAGTCCTGCCGCCGCAATAGCCCGCCGATGGCCATCAAGGCGCCAAGCGGGCAGACATAGCGGCAGAACCCCTTGAACAGCACCATCGACAGCAACAGCCAGAAGACGGCGTAGGCGACATAATACCACTCGCGCACAAAGAAGGTGGTGATCGCGGTCTTGAAGGGTTCCACCTCGGCGGCCTTGTCCATGTAGGACGGCGCGAAAAGGGTGACACCGACAAGCCCGGCAAGGACAAGGTACTTCAGCCATTTCAGCCGGGCGTCCCATTTGCCCGAAACCTCGATCTGGGGGATGCGGAGGATTTCGCCCAGTTTCGCGGCAAATTCCTGAAGCGCGCCGAAGGGGCAAAGCCAGCCGCAGAACAGCCCACGCCCCCAAAGGAAGAAGCCCAGAATCGCAACGGCCCAGATGGCCAGCGAAAAGGGATCGTACCACAGAAAGGCAAGGGTGCCCCCGGAAACGCCGGTCTGAAGAACCGCAAGCGGCGTGACGATCGACAATTGCCCCTGTCCCCACCATCCGACAAAGGCGACGACCAAGGCGAGCAGGGCAAAACGGATGGGCTGAAAAAGGGGCGTGGCGGCAAGGGCTTCCAGGCGCGTGGCAAAGACGATCAGCATCAGGGTCAGGGCGGCGACAAGAACTGCAAGGTCCGACGCCCGGCCGCGCAGGGCTTCCAGCCAGGGAGGGATCGGCTTTACCGGTTCGGCGCGGGCAAAGAACCGTTCGTCGGCGCTTGTTTCAAAGGCAAGGTTGGTCGATCCGATCTCGGGGTGGAACATGCCGTGTTCGCGCACGGCCTTGACCGTCAGAGTCCAGGGTCGGGTCGGGTCGAACCCAAGCCGACGATCCGTGCGCAGGATCAGCGCCTGCCCGAAATCCACCGCCTCGTGCAGTTCCGGGGGCAGGGCGTCGTTCAACTGGATGAACAGATCGGAATCGCGCAGGGAAACAGGAAACCCGCCCTGTTCGGCGCTCAGCCAGTCGGGCGCGGTGTTGCGGACGAAATCCTCGGACACCAACCCATGCCGTGCGGTATCGACGACAAGGATCGGTTCATCGTTCCCGGAGATTTCCAGAAAGGCCTGAAGGTCGTCGAACCCGTCTTCCGACAGCACCGCACGCGCGACCGAAGGGGGCCCAAGGTCGATGACCCAAAGGTCAAGGTAGGGCGCGTCCGGGGCCTCGGTCGCCGCCGGGTCGTCATCTTCCCACAGTGTTCCCTCAAACGTCTCTTGCACATCGCCATTCGTCCAGGTGCGGCGATGGGCAAGGCCCTGATCCAGCAGATCCTGCCAGGTCAGATCCTCTTCGACTGTTCTGTCCGGAAACGCCGGCGGGCCGCTGGCAATGCCGCCCATCTTTTCGCGCGCGACCTGAAGCGTGGCGGCAAGGATGGATTCATGGGCGATCCGGACCGAGGCCGTCGCCTTGGTCACGCCGTCAAGGTAAACCAGCGAAGAGGAATCGTCGCCGCTGCCATAGGGCGTACCCACCACCAGGGAATCCCCGATCGAATGGCCTTCGTACTGTTCGAAAAAGGCAAGGAAGGGCGCTTCGCCCAACCCGCTGACAAAGATCGGTTCGTTGTGGTTCAAAAGCTGGACATCCAGGAATTGACCTTCAAGATCAAGCACCACCAAAAGGTTGATCGGCGCACCGCTGAACCCCGGAAGGGGGGCCATCGGTTCGGTTTCAAAGACATAACCCACGTGACCACCGCCCGAGTTCAGCAGTTGATAGACCCCCTTGTCGTTCACCGGCTCGCCCAGTTCCATCGGGGCAAAGATCAGCGGCGCGATCTCGTCACGCGAGAGCGGCTCGGCCATAAGTGACTGAGCATACGTCAGAAATCCGAATAAAAGCGCAAGTGCAGCCCTGGTCATGGCAGGCAGTCTAGTAAGCGCGATGCCCCCGCGACATTCGACTAAGGTCGGACAGTCACGCAAAGTTCATTGCCGCTAATCTGGGGCAATGAACGAACGCGCCTTGCCCTTTTTTCTTTCGCTGTCGGGATTCGTCGCGATCTGGGTCGTGGCGGCCCTTGTCACGGCGGATGCAACCGTATTGCCGACCCCCTGGGAGGTGCTGGCGATCGCCCGTGACGAGGCTTTTTCGGGGCCATTGATCCGGCACATGGCGGTGACCCTTGCCCGGGTCTTTGCGGCCTTCGCGATTGCCATGGTGATCGGCGTCGCACTTGGCCTTCTGCTGGGGCGGTCGGAACGTGCCAATACCTGGATCGGGCCATGGGTCACCATATTCCTGAACATCCCCGCGCTGGTCGTGATCGTGCTGTGCTATCTCTGGGTTGGTCTGAACGAAACGGCGGCGATCCTTGCCGTCGCTATCAACAAGACCGCGATGGTGGCCGTGACGATGCGGGAAGGGGCAAGGGCCCTTGACCGGCGATTGTCCGAGATGGCGCAGATTTACCGCATGGGGTTCTGGTCGAAGTTGCGTCACGTGGCCCTCCCACAGCTCTGGCCCTACCTGTTCGCCTCGATGCGCAACGGGATCGCGATCATCTGGAAGATCGTTCTGGTGGCCGAATTCCTTGGGCGTCCGAACGGGATCGGGTTTCAAATCCACCTTTACTTCCAGCTTTTCGAAACCGGTTACGTCCTCGCCTATGCCTTCAGCTTTGTGGCCATCATGCTGGTGATCGAGTTCGGGATCTTCTCGATTTGGGAACGCCGCACGAACGCCTGGTCACATCAATCCACCTGACAGATAGTCCCAAGGGGCGACGCACCGTCGGCCCCGACGGCGCATAAAAAAAGGGTGCGCCAATGACGCACCCATCCAGTCGCTTCCAGGGAGGAATCAGTTGGCCGAAGCGAGTTGTTTCGGCAGGCGGAACGTCCAAAGCGTGCCACCCTGGTTCAGGTAGTTGACCTTCTTGGCAACTTCGCCGCCCCAGAGCGGAACAGCGCCGCCCCAGCCCGAGATGACCGAGACATATTGCTCGCCGTCCTGTTCCCAGGTGACGGGCTGTCCCACGATGCCGGACCCGGTCTGGAAGCTCCAAAGCTCTTCGCCGGTTTCGTCATCCAGTGCGATGAACTCGCCCTCGGGGGTGCCAAAGAAGACAAGGCCGCCAGCAGTGGTCATCACACCGGACCACAGCGGGGCGTCGTTCTTGTACTCCCACAGCCATTCGCCGGTGTTGGGGTCGATGGCTTTCAGCGAGCCGATATGGTCTTCGTAGTTCGGCTTGATGGTAAAGCCCGCGCCAAGATAGGCGGCACCCTTCTTGTAGGTGATCGGCTCGTTCCAGATGTCCATGCCCCATTCGTTGGAAGGCACATAGAAGTTGCCGGTCTTCTGGCTGAAGGCCATCGGCATCCAGTTCTTGCCGCCAAGGAAGGACGGCGATGCAAAGATCACCTCGCCCTTGTTGCCGTCGGCAGCCGCCGTGGGATCGCCGGGGCGGTTGTCTTCGTTGAAGATCGGACGACCGTTTTCGTCGATGCCAGAGGCCCAGGAGATGTCCTTGACAAAAGGCGTTGCCGAAACAAAGCCGCCGTCGGCCGCGTCGAGGACGTAGAAAAACCCGTTGCGGTCCGCCGTGGCAAGGCGCTGGTTGCCCTCGCGGTCGTCGAAGGCGACCACTTCGTTCACACCGTCATAGTCCCAGCCTTCGCGCGGCGTGGTCTGGAAGTGCCACTTGATCTCACCGGTTGCGGGGTCAAGGCCGATCCGGCTGGCGGCGTAAAGGTTGTCGCCCGAGCCGTCATTGGCCTGACCGGCGTCGCGCAGCCAGGAGTTCCAGGGAGCAGGGTTGCCGGCGCCGAAGATCAGCGTGTCGGTCCGTGCGTCGTAAGACCCGCCCAGCCAGGTCGCGCCGCCGCCGGTCTTCCACATGTCGCCGGGCCAGCTGGCGTTCAGCGTGCCGGTCATGGTCGACGGTTCACCGTTCAACTCGCCCATGTGGCCTTCGATCACGGGGCGTTTCCAGACCAGCTCGCCGGTCTCCGCATCCCGCGCCTCGACCGCTCCGACGATGCCGAATTCGCCGCCGGAGTTGCCGGTCACGACAAGGCCGTTCACGATCAATGGGGCAGCGGTATAGCTGTAGCCCGCCTTGTAGTCGTCGATCTGCTTGCGCCAGACCACATCGCCGGTCTTTGCGTCCAGCGCCATGATCCGCGCATCCAGCGTGCCGAAATAGACCTTGTCGTTATAGATCGCAGCGCCGCGGTTGATGACGTCGCAGCAAGGCAGGATGCCTTCGGGCAGGCGGGCGTCATACTGCCAGATTTCCTCGCCCGTCGCGACGTCCAGGGCATACATCCGGCTGTAGGATCCGGTGATATACATGATGCCGTCATGGATGATCGGCTGGGTTTCCTGGCCGCGCTGCTTTTCGCCACCAAGCGAAAAGGCCCAGGCCGGAACCAGGTTTTCGACGTTGTCCTTGTTCAACGTATCAAGGGGCGAATACCGTTGCAGGTGCCGCCCCATGCCGTTGGTCAGGATGTCCTCCGTGGACGCCTGATCGCCCGCAAGGTCAGCTTCGCTGATCCCCTGCGCAATCGCGCTGTTTGCCGCCAACAAGCCGATGGCGGTGGCTGCGAGTAGCTTTCTCATGTCGTTCCTCCCTTTAGGATTTCAACGCGGCAGCACAACCGCCGCGCAAGCAATGCCACCCTGATTTCATCAAAGTTCGGCTATCTCGTGTATTGTCCTTTGGTCGTACGACCCTGGCTCTAGGGGGGCGAAGGCACCAAGACGGAGGGGGTGTTCTGTACAGGTGAGACGGGGCAGGGCCGTCGAATTGCGCGGTAAACGCCGTCGGCCGGGACTAACGCGAAAGTCGTATATCGCGAATTTCCTGCGGTGCTACTCTTCCAGTCAAACAAAATCAGGGAGCCCGCCATGTCCATTCATCTTCGACCCCTGCGTGCCATCGCGGCAGCAGTGGCTTTCGCCGCAAGCGCCGTTGTTGCTTTTGCCGAAACCCCGGTTCTGAAGGCGCATGTTCTGAAATTTGGCACGGTCAATTGGGAACTTGACGTCATCACGCACAATGGCCTCGACACCGCCAACGGTTTCAAGCTCGACGTCCACGGGGTGGGCGGCGGCGCGGCGGCCCAGGTGGCCTTCCAGGGCGGTGAAGCGGATGTGATCGTGTCCGACTGGCTTTGGGTCGCGCGCCAGCGTGCGGCAGGCAAGGACTATGTGTTCATCCCCTATTCCAAGGCTGTCGGCGGCGTCATGGTGGCCAATGACAGCCCCGCGCAAAGCCTTGCCGACCTCAAGGGCGGCAAGATCGGGATCGCGGGCGGTCCGCTCGACAAATCCTGGCTGATCCTTCAGGCCTATGCCGCGCAGGAAGGCTTCGACCTGGCCGAAAGCACCGAACAGGTGTTCGGTGCACCCCCCTTGATCTTCAAGACCGCGCTTCAGGGCGAATTGGATGGCGCGATCAATTTCTGGCACTTCATGGCCAAGATGGAAGCGGGCGGAATGCGCAAGTTGATCGACGTGTCGGTGGCCGCCGAAGCACTTGGTCTCGATCCTGAAACGCCGCTTCTGGGCTATGTCGTGAAAGGCGAGATGCTGCGCGACAACCCCGGCCTTGCCGACAGCCTTGCCAAAGCCTCGCGCCAGGCGAAGACCCTTCTAGCCGAGGGTGACGGCGAATGGGACCGTATCCGCGACCGCATGAACGCCAAGTCCGATGCCGAGTTCGAAGCCCTGAAGGCGGGATTCCGCGCGGGCATCCCTTCGACCGATCCGATCGACGAGGCAGCGGCAGAGAAGATGCTGCAACTGATGGCAAGCATCGGCGGGTCTGACCTGTTGGGCGACGTGAACGCGCTGCCCGAGGGCCTGTTCTTCGCGCCCGGAAGCTGACGCCCCTTGTTGGACAGTCAGCCCGCCTTGGCCGACCTGCGTCTCTCCGGCTTGCGGCTGGGAGAGACGCAGATTCTCGGCACACTCGACCTTTCTGTCCGGCCGGGCGAAACCCTTGCCATCCTTGGGCCGTCCGGGATCGGAAAGACATCGCTGTTGCGCATTCTCGCCGGGCTTGAGACTCGGTTCGAGGGTGAATTGCAGGTCACGCCATCCCTTGCATTCGTGTTCCAGGAACCGACGCTGCTGCCCTGGCGAACCGTCCTGCAAAACATCACCATCCCCACGCGATGCGGCGAACAGGCAGCCCGCGACAGGCTTGGCGAAGTGGGGCTTTCACGCCATCTTGATCTGTTCCCCGGTCAGCTTTCCCTTGGCCAACAACGGCGTCTTTCGCTGGCCCGCGCCTTTGCGATGGAACCCCGGCTTTTGCTGATGGACGAACCTTTCGTGTCGCTGGATGCCACGCTAGTAGACGAAATGTTAAGCGTGTTCGAAGCCCTGCGGGCCGAACACGGCACCACCACCGTATTCGTCACCCACGCCCGGGCCGAGGCGGAGCGCCTTGCAGACAGGGCGATAACCCTGAGCGGACATCCGGCAACTATCTTGAGGCATGACTAGAAGACAGCCGTTGTCACATCAGAAGAACGGGCCATACTTCCAGTTGTCCGCATCGGGCGTCACCACATCCAGGTCATAGCCGGAGTCCTTCAACCGCTGCGCGCTGGCCACGCCTTCTTCCGCCGCGCGATCAATGAAGCTTTTTCCAAGGGCTTCGTCCTGCGCGGTGCCATGGCCTCTCAAGAGGTTGATACCGTGGTTGAACTGCCCCACCGGATCCCCCGCTTCCGCCGCACGCCGATCCCATTCGGCCGAGGCTTCGGGATTGTACTCGCCGCCCAAGGCATTGTTTTCCATCTGGCTCATCCAGGTCATCGCCTTGGTGTATCCGGCTTCGGCGCATCGTTTCGCAAGGCTTCGCGCAAGCTCCAGATCGTCGTATTTCGTGGCGTTGATCCCAAGCGAGCATGTGACGGAGTCGATCACACCCATCTCGATCTTGCGCTGCAACATCTCGCGCCCGGTGTCCTGGGGGTTCAGAATGCCAAGGTCATCTTCGACCGTCTCCGGGGTCTCAGCCCGGACGCCACCGCTTGTCGAAAGTACGGACAGCAGGATGGCGCATGGAAACCATCTCATGTTTATCTCCCATCAGTTGACCGGCGCATAGCGCCAGTTGTCGGCGTCCGGCGTCACCTCATCCAGATCGTAATCGGCACCCTGCAAGCGCCTTGCGATCTTCAGACCGTCCCCGGCAGCCTCGTCGACCAATGCGCGCCCTGCCGCCTCGTCGCGGGCCACGCCGTGACCGCGCATCAGGGCAATCCCGTAGTTGAATTTGCCCACGGGGTCGCCCGCCTCGGCGGCCTTGCGATCCCATTCGGCGGCGGCGTCCGGGTTGTACTCGCCGCTCAGGCCGTTGTTGTCCATCTGACCCATCCAGGTCATCGCCGCCGTATAGCCTTCGTCGGCGCAAAGCCTGAACAGCCGCCGCGCCATTTCGTGCCGCCCGGATTTGGTGATGTAATAGCCCGTCGCACAGGTCGTCATGTCGGCCTGCCCCTGATCGACGTTGCTCATCACGCGGCCAAAGCCGGTGTCCTGCGGGTTCAGCGTGCCGTCGTCATCGTCGACGGTCACCTGTTCGGCCATCGCGGGCGTGGCCAGCAACAGGCAGATCATCAATTGCGAAAGTTTCATCTTGGGTCTCCAATTTTTCGGTTCAGTCAATTTCACTTCAAAGTTCATTTGCGCGACCGCATCATCCCCCGCGCCGGGTCATAGCCCCAAAGCGCCGCCGCGCCGAAAACGCCCGTGGCAAGCAGGGTCCAGCCAAGGGCGGGAAGGTTCCACTGGCCGTAGAGGGCAAAGCGGATCAGTTCGACGGCGTGGGTAAAGGGGTTGGCGGCACAGATGTCGTGCAAAAGGCGCGAGCTTTCGGCCATTTTCCACAAGGGGTAAAGTGCCGACGACAGGAAGAACATCGGGAAGATGACGAAATTCATGATGCCCGCAAAGTTCTCCAACTGGTTGATAAAGGACGACAGGGCCAGCCCTAGTGCGCCCAGCATCAGACCGGCCAGCAAGAGGGCTGGAAACACCGCCAGATAGCCCGCCACCGGCAAGGTGATCCCGAAAAGCGCTGCGATCAGAAGGAAGGCATAGACCTGCGCGATCGAGATCAGGGAGGAGCCGATCAGCTTGCACATCAATAGCCACCAACGGGGCAGGGGCGAGGTCAGCAAAAGCCGCATCGAGCCCATCTCGCGGTCGTAGACAAGGCTGAGGGAAGACTGCATTCCGTTGAACAACAGCACCATGCCGCAGAGCCCCGGCACGATGTAGACTTCGTAGGTGATATAGGTCTGGTAGGGCGGTGTGATCGACAACCCAAGTGCGGCGCGGAACCCGGCGGCAAAGACCAAAAGCCAGACGAGGGGGCGCACAAGGGCGGCGACGAAACGTTCGCGCTGGTGGACAAAGCGCAGAGCTTCGCGGGTGGTGATGGCGTAAAGGGAGGGGGCCCATTTCATGGCGCATCCCCGCCCGTGACCGACAGGAAGTGATCCTTGAGCGCGGCGCCCTTTGTCACATCGGCAGTCTGACCCTCGGCGAGAAGGTGCCCTTGATGCAGGATCAGCAAGTGGTCGTCGTCGTTGATCTCGTCGGTCAGATGGGTGGCCCAGAGCACGGTCATGCCGTCGCACGCCAGATCGTGCACATGCTCGGTGATCGCCGCACGAGACGCGGCATCAAGGCCCACGGTCGGCTCGTCCAGCAGCAGAACCTTGGGGTCATGGATCAGGACGCGGGCAATCTCGGTCCTTCGCCGATGGCCGCCGTTCAGCCCGCGCACCTTTTCGCCGCCGCGTTCGGCCATGTCCAGCCGCGCCAGCGCCCGGTCTATGCGCATGGCGGCGTCGGCGCCGCTCAGGCCGTGAAGCGCGGCGAAATACTTCAGGTTCTGGCGCACCGTCAGATCCAGATCCAGCGTCGGCTGCTGGAACACCACGCCCAGTTCGGCCAGCGCCAGCCGGGGGGCGGCGTTGAGGTCATGCCCGGCGATTTCGATGCGGCCACCGGGGGCGGTGAACAACCGGGTGAGAAGGGCGAAAAGCGTGGACTTCCCCGCACCGTTCGGCCCAAGAAGCGCGGAAAAACCGGGGGCAAGCGCAAAGCTCACCCCCGTCAACGCGTCCTTCTTCCCGTAGGAAAAAGAAAGGTCTTCAACGCTCAGCGTCACTCGATAGTGATCTCCAACCTTTGGGTTTCGCCGGTCGAGCCTGGAACCTTCAGGTAGTAGCGGCCCGGCTTGATCGCGACGAAGCCGATTTCCATTTCGCCCGCCTCGTCGAACTCGATCGAATCGACCCCAAGGGGGCGGATTTCCAGACCTTCGACCACGATCTCGTCGACCCAGATGGCGCGGAAGAATTCGGGGCCGATCAGGGCCAGCTCCTGGCTGCCATCGCCCTGGATCTCGAATTCGTAGTATTTGCCCGACTTCAATTCCCAGGCAGCCGAGGTCAAAGGCATCCCGGCACTCAACTGGATCGGCTCAAGATCTTCCTTGTTCTTGGCCGAAAGGATCCCGGCCATGCCGAAACCGTCATCGTCGTCATCATCGTCGTCGGCCATCGCGGGCGTTATCGAAAGGGCCATCGCGGCAAGCACGGCAGGCAGGGTCTTGAACATGGGTATTCCTCCGAATGAAATCTAATGGGCGGGTTGGGCTGTGCCTCAGTTGGTGGGCCGATAGGCCGCGCCCCAGGGGAAGCGGCCGACCTTGATCGACTTGATCGCCTCGCGCTTGGCCACGTCGATGACCGTGACGTCGCCCGAAACGCCGTTGGTCGTGAAGGCCAACGAACGATCGGCGTTGAAGTCCATGTGCCAGACGCGGCGGCCAACAAGGATGTAATCCTCGACCTCGTAGGTTTCGGCGTTGACGACGGCGACATGGTTCGACGGCCCGAGCGCGACAAAAGCATGGGTGTCGCCCGCGGTCATTTCAAAGCCGACGGGTTGAACGCGGTCGGGGTGGACGCCTTCGACCTCAAACCCGATCTTGGCCTTTTCGCTTTGGGTTTCCACGTCGAAAACCGAGATCGTTCCGCCGATCTCGGCCGAGACCCAAAGCTCGCTGCCTTCCTTGATGAATTCGGCATGTCGCGGGCGGCTGTCGACAAGGGTGTTGGCGAACAGCTCCTGTTTCTCGGTGTCGATCCAATGGGCCATGTTGGTGGTTTCCGAGGTGGTGATGGCGATCTTGCCATCGGGGCTGACGGCCATGCCTTCGGGTTCGATGCCGACGTCGATCTGCGCGACAACGCTGCGCGTTTCGGTGTCGACCACGGTTGTGATCGCGTCATCTTCGTTGGCAATGTAAAGGTGCCGGTCGTCGGGGTGCAGGACGAATTGTTCGGGGTCTTCGCCCGAGGGCAGTTCGTGCAGGATTTCGCCCGTCTCGGGGGCGATCACCTGCACCGTGTCGCTGTCCGAGGCGCAGACGTAAAGCACTGAATAATCCTTGGAAAAGGTGATCCCGCGCGGACGTTCGCCCACCTCGATGGTGCGCACGACCTCAAGCGTTTCGATGTCGATCACGCTGATCGTGTCGTCCTTTTCGTTCGACACCCAGATTTCGTCGGCAAGGGCCGGCGTGGTGGCTAGTGTCAGGGCCAGAAGACTGGTGCGAAACATGTGGGTCTCTCCCGGTTCAATCGAATGCGGTGCAGGTGGTTTCGGGTGCGTCCGATCCCAATGTGTCAAGTTCGGTGCGCTGGTGCAGGAAGCCTTCGAGCGGGGCGTTTGCGACAAGGGCGCGGGGGTGCATCAGCGGGATCGGCTGGCGAAGCTGGCCGTTCCATTTGCGAAACGTCAAAGGGCGTCCCTTGAAACCGGCAAGTTCGAAAGCGTCGCCCAGAAGATAGGCGCGGACGGTTTCCACATCGGCGGCCTTGGTGCGGGTCACCGCCTCGCCAATCGCGCGAAGGGCGGCCCAGGCGGCATAGTCGGCGGGGCGCATGTGACGTTCGTGGGTGTCTTCAAAGCGCGACTGAAGCTGCGCGGCGCCCCATTGTTCGACCACCGGCCCCCAGGCTTCGGCCACCAGGCCTTCGGACCCGGCGACGGGGCGCGGCTCCCACGTGTTGTAAAGGACATAGCGGCCGAAATCGTGCAATTCATCGGCCAGGATCAGCACGTCGTAATCGCCGAAGTCCTGCGTGAAAAGCGGCACTTCCTGTGCCGCATTGCGGCGCATGTCGGCGTCAAAGCGCCATTCTTTCCGCGCCTTCAGCTTCAGTCCGAATTTCGTCAGAGAGGCTTCCATCGCGCCCGCGAAATCCCGATCCTCGGGGTGACCACCGGCGATCATTACGAGATCTGTCCAGCGTTTCTTCTGGAACATCTGGGCCAGCGCATCGGTGCGCATGGCGGTCGAGGGCAGGGTGTGCAGCAGGTTGGCGCGGCAGTCGCTGCCGCGAAGAGCGGCATCCCCCGCACCGCTGTTGAAAAGGATCGCGCCTTTCGCCTCGGGCAGGTCGGCAATGGCCAGCAGCGTTTCGGCAGGGGCGTCGACGATCAGAAAGGGTGCATCGGCAAGGGCCGTTCGCGCGACCTCAAGCGCATCGTCGCCAAGATAGGCCATATGCTCGGCAAGCGACCAGTTCTGGCCCAGAAACTTGCCTGTCGTTTCGTTGTCTTTCAGCGCGGTCAAGGCACCGGCCAGCCCAAGGTCTTCGGGAACAGGATCGAGATTCGAAAGCGTTGGCGGCAGATCCCGTTCGACCTTCAGCCAGGCCACGGGAACGTCTTGCGCGTTCAGGGCACTGGCCCAAAGTAGGGCGCATATCATCGTCAGGTGTCTGATCATCGTTCCTCCCGAAACAAGTCTCACCACCCGTGCGGAATTTTGGAAAGGCGACTTTGGTCGTAGGCCGCACCCCCACTAAGGTCTAATTTTCGAGGCAAGTTTCCGGTGCTTAACTTCCGGCCAATTCGGACGAGAGACCACCGGGAGGAAGTGAAATGTCCAGACTGAACCGCTCGATCGCAACCGCCATGCTGGCGCTTGGCGTTGCCTCCACGGCATTCGGCCATGGCGATGTCGCGCCGCAGCCGGTGAACACCGACAGCCTGCCCGATGTGGGCGAGGAATGGCTGATCGAAAGCCCCTACCGGGTTGGAAACATCTCGGAGGAAGACTGGCTGGCCGCGCTGGAAATCGGCGCGTCGGGCTATAACCAGAATTGCGCACGCTGCCACGGGCTGGAGGCGGTGTCGGGTGGTCTCGCCCCCGATCTTAGGTTCCTCGAAGCCGAGGAATACGGCGATGAGTGGTACATGGAACGCTATATCCATGGTTACACGCAGAACGGCGTGACCCGGATGCCAGCCTTTGGTGAGCTTCTGGGCCAGAAGGCGGGCTGGGCCATTCGTGTTTACATCGAAACGCGGCCCGATGACGAGATGATGGCCGAGGTCAGCCCGCAACTGACCGAGATTCGCGATACGCTGAAAGCCTGGGAAACGGACGGGTCGGGCGCGGATGTGGATACGGTCGTTGCCCAACTGTCCGAGATCGCGGAAGGGATCGAAACGCTTTCCGGCGCGCCGGTCGCCGACAGTGTTGCCTTCAGGGCCGCGAACCTTCTGAAGGCGGATCCCACCAATTTCAAAGGTGCGGCTGAAACCCTGACGATCGGTCTGTCCGCCGCGAACTAGCAGGAGGGACCGGTTCCGCCCCATGAAACTAAACGCACTGGCACTTTCCCTGGTTGTCATGGCGGGGCTTTCCGGCCCCGCCCTGGCGCAATCGAGCGATCCTTGCGCGGATCATGTTCCGCAACCCAAGCCCCAGAACGCCAGCCGCGACATCGTTGGTCAGGAGTTGGACCAGATCATCGAACAGGGGCATATGCTGTTCGCGGTCTACGAGGATTATCCACCCTATTCCTGGGAAGAGGGTGGTGAGCCGAAGGGGATCGACATCGAGATCGCGCGCCTCATCGCCGAGGATCTGGGGGTCGATGCGCGGTTCAATTTCGTCGCCGCCGGTGAGAACCTGGAAGCCGACCTGCGGTTCAACCTCTGGCAGGGTGCGTTGATCGGCGGGCGGATCGCCAATGTGATGATGCGGGTGCCCTGGGATCCGGCCTTTGCCTGCCGGGTTGAACAGGTGGTGTTCACCGGCCAATACGCGGGCGAGGCAATTGCCATCGCCTATCGCAAGGAGGCCTATCCGGATGAAAAGCCGGTTCCGGCCTATTTCCGGTTCGACACGGTTGCCGTTGAAAACGACAGCATCTCGGATTTCTACCTCAGCAGCTTCGCAGGCGGGCAGATGAACGCCAATGTGAGACGCTATCGGACCATGGAGCAGGCGATGGCCGCGCTATCCGCGGGCGAAACACAGGCCGCAATGGGTCCGCTCAGCCAGCTTGAACACGGGCTGACCGAAGAGTTGGGCGTTCACGAACCGCCCCTTGCCGGGTTTGCCGTGTCGAAATGGACCATCGGCGTCGGTGTGAATTTTCGCTATCGCCCCTTGTCCTATGCCGTGGACGACGCCGTGCGCTACGCCCTTGAGGATGGCCGAATCGAGGCTATTCACGAAGCCCATGGCGTGACGTTCCGGACGCCGGAGCGATAGGCCCGGTTCCCGCAAAACAGCGTTGTTCTCGGAAAACCGCGAATATTCCAATGTCGGGGATTTCGAATGGTGCTGCCGCGGAGATTTGAACTCCGGACCTCTCCCTTACCAAGGGAGTGCTCTACCCCTGAGCTACGGCAGCCCGCTTTGAATGTTCGCGCGGGATAAAGCCAATCGCGCCCCCGCGCAAGCCCTGTCTGGACGGTTTTTCGCGCGTGTTATAAGCACTGTGACATGAGCGAGAAAAAGGGTCGGGCCAGGGACAAGGCGCCAAAGACGCGCGAAGACCGTCTGAAGGCGGCTTTGAAGGCGAATATGCAAAAGCGCAAGGCGCAGGCGCGGGCGCGGTCCGACAAGAACGATAAGGCAGGCTGAGCGATGGATTCGATTGTAGTGACGGGCGGGGGCGAGCTTCGCGGGGATATTCCCATTGCGGGGGCCAAGAATGCCTGTCTGGCGCTGATGCCGGCGACCTTGCTGACTGAAGAGCCGCTGACGCTGATGAACGCGCCGCGCTTGTCAGACATCAAGACGATGAGCCTTTTGCTGCAATCGCTTGGGTCCGAGGTGCAGAGCCTTCAGGACGACAAGGTGATCGCCATGTCGTCTTATGGCCCGGTCCACACCACGGCGGATTACGACATCGTGCGCAAGATGCGGGCATCGAACCTTGTGCTTGGCCCCTTGCTGGCCCGCGAAGGCCATGCGGTGGTGTCCCTGCCGGGGGGCTGTGCGATCGGGGCGCGTCCGATGGACATTCACATCACGGCCCTTGAGGCCATGGGGGCCGAGATCGAGTTGAAGGACGGCTATCTTCACGCGAAAGCGCCGGGTGGTCTGAAGGGGGCGAAGGTGCCCCTGCGATTTGCTTCGGTGGGCGCGACCGAGAACACGCTGATGGCCGCGACGCTTGCCAAGGGAACGACGGTCATCGAAAACGCCGCGCGGGAGCCCGAGATCGTCGATCTGGCCGATTGCCTGACCAAGATGGGTGCGCAGATCGAGGGGGCCGGGACGGGCACGATCACCATTCAGGGCGTGGACCGCCTTGGCGGTGCGACACATCCGGTGGTCACGGACCGGATCGAGCTTGGCACCTATATGCTGGTGCCTGCGATCTGTGGGGGCGAGGTGACCTGTCTTGGTGGGCGGGTCGAACTGGTGAAGGCCTTTGCCGAAAAGCTGGACGAGGCAGGGATCACGGTCGAGGAAACGCCGAAAGGGCTGAGGGTTGCGCGGAAGAACGGGCGCATCCGTTCGGTGGACGTGAAGACCGAACCATTCCCCGGTTTCCCGACCGACTTGCAGGCCCAGATGATGGCGCTAATGTGCACCGCCGAAGGTGTCAGTCATCTTGAAGAGACGATTTTCGAGAACCGCTTCATGCACGCGCCCGAGTTGTTGCGCATGGGGGCCGAGATCGAGGTGCATGGCGGGACGGCGACGGTGACCGGCGTTGAACAATTGAAGGGTGCGCCGGTGATGGCCACGGACCTGCGGGCGTCGGTTTCGCTGATCCTTGCCGGATTGGCGGCAGAGGGCGAAACCGTGGTCAGCCGGGTCTATCACCTTGATCGCGGTTATGAGCATGTCGAGGAAAAGCTGGGCGCAATCGGTGCGAAGATCGAGCGGGTGGCGGAAGCATGAGCGACGACGCCCGGTTCGAGGATGGTGCCGAACGCGCCTTGCGGCTGAAGGCCGAAGACGCCGAGGATCTGGGCGTGATCGCGGCACTTGTGCAGGACGCGGTCCTGCCGGGATCGGAGATGTCCTGGCGTGCGGGCAAACGGCGGTTTGCCTGCCTGATCAACCGGTTTCGATGGGAAGACGGTGCGGGGCGCGACGGGCGGCATCCGCCCGAGCGGGTGCAGGCGGTCTTGCAGTTCGACGATGTGCTGGCGGTGAAAAGCCAGGGCATGGAGGCCGGCACGTTGAAGGACGTTGTGTTGTCGCTTTTGACGCTTGCCTTCGAGCCGGGCGAAGACGGCTCGGGCCGGGTTCTTTTGACCTTTGCGGGCGACGGGGTGATCGGGCTGGATGTCGAGGCGTTGAACGTCACTTTGCAGGATGTCACGCGGCCCTATGTGGCCCCTTCGGGCAAGGCACCGGAACATCCCGGCTAGGGCCGAAAATTTTCGCATGCGAAACCTTGTTTATCAGTGGTTTATGGTGCGTTCTTTGGGTAAATGTTTAACTCCGCGAGCGGTGTTCCAAGTGCATCTGCCGGATTGAACGCGGTATGGAGAACCAACCTCGGGCGGTGCGGGGCTTGAGGCCCCGGTTGAGGACGTTTATGACCGCCCGGACGAAGGGATTTGCCCGATGCCACATTTTCTGAACACCAGGGATGACGACTTTGAAGAGCGGTTTCAGACGCTTCTGACCCTGAAGCGCGAGGATTCGCAGGATGTGAACCAGGCGGTGGCCGGGATCATCGCGGATGTGCGCGCGCGTGGCGACGAAGCGGTGACCGAATTGACGGGCAGGTTCGACCAGTTCGAGGTCACGGCGGAAACACTGACCATTTCGGAAGCCGAGATCGAGGCGGCGGAAGCGAAAGTGTCCGAAGAAGAGCACGAGGCGCTGAAACTGGCCGCGTCGCGCATCCGGGCCTATCACGAACGCCAGCGGCCCCAGGACGCCGAGTGGACGGACGAGGCGGGCGCGACCCTTGGCTGGCGCTGGACGCCGGTTTCCTCTGCCGGGCTATACGTACCGGGGGGGTTGGCGAGCTATCCGTCCTCGGTCCTGATGAACGCGATTCCGGCGGCGGTGGCAGGGGTGGAGCGGCTGGTCATGGCGGTGCCGACGCCAAGGGGCGAGATCAATCCGCTGGTGCTGGTGGCGGCGAAACTGGCCGGTGTCGAGACGATCTATCGGATGGGCGGGGCGCAGGCGGTGGCCGCGCTTGCCTATGGCACGGAGACCATCCCGCCGGTCGACAAGATCACCGGGCCGGGCAACGCCTATGTGGCGGCAGCGAAACGTCAGGTGTTCGGGCAGGTGGGGATCGACATGATCGCAGGGCCGTCCGAGATCCTGGTGATCGCCGACAAAAACAACGATCCGAATTTCATCGCGCTGGATCTGCTGAGCCAGGCCGAGCATGATGAAAGTGCGCAAGCCATCCTGATCACCAATGACGCGACCCTTGCCGAACTGGTGGTCGAAGCGGTCGAGGCGCATCTTGAGGTCCTGCAGCGGCGCGAGATTGCCGAGGCAAGCTGGCGCAAGAACGGCGCGATCATTCTGGTTCAGAACATGGGCGAGGCGGCGGCACTTGCCGACGACATCGCGCCGGAACACCTTGAAATTCTTGTGGATAATCCCGCAGCCCTTGCCAACAACATCGCCCACGCCGGGGCGATTTTCCTGGGTGCATGGACGCCCGAGGCGATTGGCGACTATATCGGTGGACCGAACCATGTGCTGCCGACGGCGCGGTCGGCGCGGTTTTCGTCCGGCCTTTCGGTGCTGGATTTCATGAAGCGCACCACGATTGCGCAGATGACACCGGCGGCCTTGCGCGCCATCGGCCCGGCGGCGGCGCGGCTGGCGGAAAGCGAGAGCCTGGAGGCACACGGATTGAGCGTTCTGGCGCGGCTGGATCAGCTTAATTCCTGAGGATTGCGCCTGGCTCTGGCCGGGGGATTTGCGTATTTTTCAAAGCGGTGAAGGACAATTTGAATCGAATTGTCACGACCTGTGCGGCGCTGTGTTGCGCTGATTCCTGTTGAAAATCCGGGTCAGTGGCGTATCCCCGCGGTTATGTCTCGTATCGTACACATTGAAATAGATGACAGCGCCCTGCCGCCGCCGACGCCCGAGATCGAGCAGGAGCGGCGCGTGGCGGTGTTCGACCTGTTGGAAGACAACTCGTTCTCAGTTCCCGGTCGGGATGGCGGGACCAGCCCGGAGGGCCCGTTTCGGCTGATGCTGGCCATTCGCGACCGGTTGCTCGTGTTCGACATCCGGTCGGAAGACGACAGCCCTGCGGCCGAGTTTCGCCTGTCTTTGGGGCCGTTTCGCCAGGTTGTGAAGGATTACTTCCAGATCTGCGAAAGCTATTTCGACGCGGTGAAAAAGCTGCCACCGGCCCAGATCGAGGCGATCGACATGGCGCGGCGGGGCATCCACAACGAGGGGGCGCGAATCCTGCAGGAGCGGCTTGAGAACAAGGCCGAACTGGACATCGACACCGCGCGGCGGCTGTTCACACTGATTTGCGTTCTTCATTTCGGAGGCTGAGGCTTGGCGGAGCTTCCCCAGTCGGTCCTTTTTTGCTGCGATCACAATGCGGTTCGTTCGCCCATGGCCGAAGGGATGATGAAGAAGTTCTACGGCCTTGATTGTTACGTGCAATCTGCCGGTGTGCATAAC
This sequence comes from Paracoccaceae bacterium, assembly GCA_965228905.1. Lineage (GTDB taxonomy): Bacteria > Pseudomonadota > Alphaproteobacteria > Rhodobacterales > Rhodobacteraceae > CALKXV01. The sequence continues at coordinate 985,412 of CBDDII010000002.1, forward strand.
GATCTGGAAATAGACGGATTTTCGATCTCGGTCTGCCAGGAGATCGGAATCGAATTGTCGCGGCACCGCTCGCGCAGTTTCGACGAGATGCAGGAGTGGGGCGACGATCTTTCGGCCTTTGACCTGGTTGTCGCGCTTTCGCCCGCGTCGCAACGCAAGGCGCTTGAACTGACGCGGTTGTTTCACCTCGATGTGGTCTATTGGCCGATCCTTGATCCCACGGGGCTTGGCGAAACGCGGGATGCGAAGTTGAACGCCTATCGTCAGGCGCGGGACCAGATTCGCGAAAGGATCGTTGAGCGTTTTGGCGAACCGGCGGCGGATTGAGGTAACTTGGGGTTAAATTTGCCGCTGAGGCACGTATTAGCCCTTGATTCGCGACCTGTTCGCGACACATAAACAGCGCGCCTGAAGTACAGGTGTGAAAACAAGGAGAGACCATGGCCAAGGAAGAACTGCTCGAATTTCCTGGTGTCGTGAAGGAACTCCTGCCGAACGCGACATTCCGGGTCGAGCTTGAGAACGGCCATGAGATCATCGCGCATACGGCAGGCAAGATGCGCAAGAACCGCATCCGGGTTCTGGCTGGCGACAAAGTCCAGGTAGAGATGACGCCTTACGACCTGACGAAGGGTCGGATCAACTATCGCTTCAAGTGAGCGCGGATCGCCCGCGGCTTGTGCTTGGCTCGGCTTCGCCGAGGCGGTTGGAGATCCTTGCGCAGATGGGGATCACGCCCGATGCCGTGCGCCCCGCAGACATCGACGAAACACCGAAACCCGGCGAGGTGCCGCGTGCCTATTGCCGTCGCGTGACGGGTGAAAAGGCCGAGGCGGTGGTGCGCGAGGCCGGTGAGATCGTTCTGACGGCGGATACGACGGTTGCCGTGGGGCGGCGGATTTTCGGCAAGCCCGAGGATCGCGAGGAAGCCTTTGCTTTCCTGCGGTTCCTGTCGGGCCGCCGACACCGGGTGATTACGGCGGTTTCGGTCGTGGGCGCACGACATTGGCAGCGGGACGCCATGACCACGGTGCGGATGGCGCGGCTGAGCGATGCCCAGATCGAGGGTTACCTTGAGACCGGCGATTGGAAGGGCAAGGCGGGGGCCTATGCCATTCAGGGGCCGGCGGGGGCTTTTATTCCCTGGATTTCCGGGTCTTACACTGCGGTGATGGGGCTGCCGATGTATGAAACGTCCCAATTATTGGCGGCGGCGGGCTATCCGGTGATGGGGGCGAAATGAAGGGCAGCCAGATCCTGTTCGATACCTTCAAGGGGCGTGAGGCGGCGGCGCGGCTGGTGGATGGCCAATTGGACGATCTTTTGATCGACCCGCCCGAGGACCGGATGCGCCCCGGTGCGATCTATCGCGCGAAGGCGGGCCGACCGATGAAGGGGCAGGGCGGTGTCATGCTGGAGACGCCGGACGGGCCTTTGTACCTGCGCCAGGGCAAGGGCATCGCGCAGGGGGAGACCCTGTTTGTGCAGGTTTCGACCTATGCGGAGCCGGGCAAGGCCGCACCTGCGACGCCGAAGCTTTTGCTGAAAAGCCGCTACTGTCTTTTGACGCCGGGGGCGGAGGGCAAGAACCTGTCCAAGGCGATCCGGGACGAGGAGCGGCGGGTGGAATTGCAAGAAATCGTTTCGGGTCTGTCCCTGCCCGAGGGCGTGGGCCTTGTGGTGCGCACGGCAGCGATGGAAGCCGACGACGATGCGGTTGCCGATGACCTGAAAGCGCTTGCCGATCTTGCCGGCCCGTTGCTGGCCGAGCCGGGGCAGGGGGCGGTCGAAAAGCTGCTGGAAGGGCCCTCGGCCAGCGAATTGGCTCTGCGCGACTGGCCCGAGCCGGATGTTTTCGACGACGCGCCTGGCAGTTTCGAACGTGTCGGGGTTCTTGAGATGATCGACGTCCTTCGCGGTTCTGAGGTGACGTTTCCCGAAGGGTCGATCCATGTGGAAGCGACGCGGGCCCTGACGGCAGTGGATGTGAACACCAGGGGACAGACGGGAGCGGCGGCGGGTCTGTCGGCCAATATCGCGGCCTTAAGGGCCCTGCCGCGTGCATTGCGTCTCAGGGGCCTTGGCGGGCAGATCGTCGTTGATCCCGCGCCCACGGCGAAACGCGACCGAAAACGGATCGAGGATGCCGCGAAATCGGCCTTTCGCCGGGATGGGATCGAAACCAGCTTTGTCGGCTGGACGCCGCTTGGTCACATGGAATTCCTGAGGAAACGCGAGCGTCTGCCGCTAGAAGAGGTGCTGAGATGAGTTGCCCGATCTGCCAGAAACCGACCGAGAAGGCCTATCGCCCGTTCTGTTCCAAACGCTGCGCCGATGTCGATCTGGGCCGCTGGTTCAACGGCAGCTATGCGGTTCCGACCGAGGACGCAGCGATCGGTCTGGACGAGGACGACACGGAACACCGCCCGCCCGAGACACGACATTGATTTTTTGACGTTTCACCTCTGGACAGCCCCTTGGGGCGACATTAGAAGACACCGACCCGAGCGAGGCAAAGCCCGCTCTCCCGTGCCCGGGTAGCTCAGGGGTAGAGCAGTGGATTGAAAATCCTCGTGTCGGTGGTTCGATTCCGCCCCCGGGCACCATATTTCCTAGAATGTTCAATTGCTTGGCGTTGGGCCGCTTCGCGCACGGCCTTGCCTGGCTAGGCTTGGGTATCACTGGGGTATCAATTTGCAGGAAGCACTCCGCTGGGCGCGAAAGTATTTCACCACAAGTGGGCATGCCCTGAAATCTACAGTGGTACTTGACAAGGGCAAAGAGTATCAAATTAGAGGTCGTTGACACCTACGGGAAGGAAAACGCTACCGAGAAAAGAAAAAGTACTAGGCCTTGCATGTTCGATTTGACAACAAAAACCGGCAACAAGCCAAATTTCATTGACTTGTTTGCGGGGGCTGGTGGCCTGTCCGAGGGTTTTGTGCGCGCGGGCTGCCAGCCCATCGCTCACGTCGAGGCTGATACTGCGGCAGCTTACACTCTCCGTACTAGAGAAGCGTTCCACGTACTGAGAGGCCGAGGCGACCTCAGCGGATATTTTGCATATCTTTCCGGTCAACTTAGCAGGGACCAATTCTATTCGTTGGCGTTTGGACCTCGCTCAAGTTCTGTAATCAACGCCGAAATTGGCGCTAAGAGCTTGTCTCACATCTTTGACCAATTGGATATCCAGATTGGCGATGGGAAACTGGACCTAATTGTAGGTGGTCCACCATGCCAAGCGTATTCGCTTGTCGGGAGAGCGCGCTCCGAACAAAAGATGGTCGGCGACAAACGGAACTACTTGTTTGTCTACTATGCCGAATTCCTGAGGAGATATCGACCAAAGTTCTTCATCTTTGAAAACGTCATCGGGCTTCTGACCGCGCGCGAAGCCGATGGCACACGCTACTTCGACATGATGTGGTCACTTTTCAAAGATCTCGGTTATACGGTCGAGTATCAAGTCATCGCCGCTGATGAATACGGTATCCCTCAAAAGCGAAAAAGGATTATTCTTGTCGGCAGAGAAGGAAAGAAAGACGGCTTCTTCCCAGAGCTTAAAAAAATTTCGGACTGACTTTTTGGTTGACGATGCAATCGGTGACCTACCAGCCTTGCGTGCTGGAGAAGGGGCGCCATCCCCAATCCCCTTTTCTCAAGGCCAATGTATTGGCACAGGTTTAGGGGGCTAGGACACACGGAATAGATGTGAGTGCGCAATCCTGCTCGGTCGCACGGTTGACATCGAATTTCTTGGGGCGCATGGTGGCCCGACATAACCAGGGGTGCTCCTTCTCGGGGCTGAGATGCGCAATACGGCGCGAACCCTTCACAGCTGATCTGGATAATACCAGCGGAGCGAGGTGCTATCATGTACGTAGGCGCGCAAGTGTCACTTTATCCGATGACGTCCGATTTCGTGGCGGTCATTACCACTGGGCTCGACGCCCTTACTCCTTACAAATCCGACCTCAGGATCGAGACCGACGACATGTCGACGCTCATGGTCGGCGCGCCGGGGCCGCTGCTCGACGGGGTCCGCGATCTGTTCGCGGCGGCGGCGAAACGGCCCGCTCACGTGACGATGCACGTCACCCTGTCGCGGGGTTGCCCTGGCGAACCGGACGATCCCAGTTGCCACTATCAGGAACTGGACCGCTCGGACGAAGAGCCGCTGGCCACGCGACAGTCGCTTGCAGCCGATGCAGTCGCGAAAGCCCCGATACTGGGTGTCGAAATCGACCTGCAGTTTTCGCTCTACGTGATGGGCGAAGGCGACCACATGGACGAAATCTGGGGCTGCATTGGGTTCCTCAAGGAAAGTGGCACCTTTCACAAAGCGAAGAACTTCTGCACGCGGCTGCGTGGTGATGCGGGGAAGGTCTTCGAGACGCTCCGGCAGGCGTTCATCCGGTTCGGCCCCGGCGAGGGACACGTGACCATCGACATGACCGCATCGGCAAATAGCCCCAGCCTCGGCTGAGGGAGTCGCGGGCGGATCTCGCCCGCTTTCGGTGCTTCATGTTGTATCTGAGATATATCTATCCAGCGGTGGTGCTGACTGTCCTCTTTCTTGCGGGATGGGAAGGCTACGTGGCCGTTTCGGGCGCGTCCCCGCTGATCCTGCCCGCGCCCAGCGACGTGGCCAGCGGCCTCTGGATCGAACGGTCCGACATCGCCCGCCACGCGCGCGCCACCATCGGCGTGGCCAGCGTGGGATTCAGCCTGTCCGTGCTCTTTGCATTCGTCATTTCTTTGACGCTGCACTTCGTGCTCTGGCTTCGGCTCGGCCTGATGCCTTTGCTGGTTGCGAGCCAAACGGTGCCCATAGTGGCGCTCGCCCCGCTCATGGTGCTGTGGTTCGGCTTTGGCCTTTTGCCCAAGGTGCTGCTCGTCATCCTCGTCACGTTCTTCCCGATGGTGGTCAGCCTCATGGCGGGCTACGCAAGCCAGCCCGGTGCCTTCCGCGATCAGCTTGTCTCGATGGGTGCGACGAGGTGGGACGTTTTTCGTCGCGCCACTCTGCCATCTGCCCGCGCGCATTTTTTCTCGGGCCTTCGCATTTCGGCCACCTACGCCATCGTCGCCACGATCTTCGCGGAATACGCGGGCGCACGGCAGGGGCTGGGTATCTACATCCTGACCGCCAAGAATAACTTCCGTGCCGACCTCGTCCTTGCAGCGGTATTTGTCTCGGCAGGCGTCACCCTCACCCTTTTGGCTGTGATCCTGATCGTCGAACGCGCCACCGCACGCAGATACCGGAGGTCGAGCCATGCTTGAGCTTCGAAACCTGACTATCCATGCGGGTCGGACGTCGATCGTCGAAGACCTCTCTCTCGATCTGCCAGGCACCACGCTGACCTGTCTGATCGGCTCCTCCGGCTGCGGCAAGAGCTCGGTCGTCAAATGGCTTTCGGGCGTGCTCTCGCCCGACCTGACGGCAACGGGCAGCGCGACACTGAACGGGGCCGCGATCACACTACCACATCGCGATATCGCATATCAGCCACAACAGGACACATTGTTCCCCTGGCTCAGCATCACCGAAAACGCGAGTCTCGGCCTCGAAATTCGCGGCACCCGCCCCCGCGAGGCGCGCGACCGCCTGCGCGGCCTGTTCGGAACCTTCGGTCTGCAAGGTCATGAAGACAGTTTTCCCGACCAACTGTCAGGCGGGATGCGTCAGCGCGCGGCCTTTCTGCGCACGATCGTGCAGGACACACGAGTGCTTCTGCTCGACGAGCCGTTCTCGGCGCTCGATGCCATCACGAGGCTCCGAATGCAGGACTGGCTCATCGCACGTCTAGAGGCAGAGCCGCGCACCGTCCTGATGGTCACGCATGACCTTTATGAAGCCACCCAACTGGCCGACCGAATCCTCGTCATGGCGGGCGGTCCCGGTCGCATCACCGCCGACATACCGATCACACACCCCCGCGCCGTGCGGACCGAAGCTGTCCTGGCCGATATCCGTTCGACGCTCAGAACCATGTTGCTGAAGGAGACCTCATGAAACGCACCGTATTCACCCTCGCCGCCGTCCTCGCGGCCCCGGCCGCGTGGGCCAAAGACGTGAGCATTGCGCTCGACTGGACCCTGAACACCAACCACATCGGTTTGGTCGTCGCGCAAGAGAACGGCTTTTTCGACGAGGCCGGGCTGACGGTCGAGATCCTGCCCTATTCCGACAGCGCCTCGACCGCGCTTCTGGCCGCGGGCGCGGTGGACTTCGCCTATATGACCGCCCTCGGCTTCATGAGCGCCAAGGCCGGGGGCGCCCCGATCACAGCGCTGTGGGTTACGATGCAGCGCGAAGCGGGCCGTCTGGTCTACAATTCCGACCACCCCGGTATATCAAGCCCGAAAGACCTCGAGGGCAAGATCTACGCGGGTTTCGGCAGCGCATGGGAAGATGCCCTGATCTCGACCATGATCGAAAACGACGGGGGAAACCCGGACTATGACACGATAACCCTTGGGACCGGCGCCTATGAAGCGCTTGCTTCCGGGACCGTCGACTTCACCCTCGAGGTCGCGACATGGGAGGGCGTAAACAGCGAACTTCTGGGCCGTGATCAATCGCATTTCCTCTACAACGACTACGGCGTGCCGGAACCGCAGGGCGGCTATATCGGCACCCAGACAGAGATGCTGGAGAGCGACCCCGAGACCGTGGAGGCGTTCATGGAGGCAACGCGCAGGGGCTATGAATGGGCCGCCGCGAACCCGGCCGAGGCGGCCGAAATTCTCATCGCGAACGGTGATTTCCCGAACGAAGATCTCGTGCGCGGCTCGATGCGTGTGATCGACGAGGGCGGTTATCTCACCGACGGCACAACCACGGTCGGACTGATCGACGCTGAACGGTTGAATACAATGGCGAAGTTTCTCTACGACAGCGGCGTCCTGCTCGGGTTGGATGGCGATCCCGTGGCATGGCCCGGAGACGTGACCGGCTGGATCGACCAGAGCTGGCGTGGCGAGTGAAGAGATAGGGCGCATGCGGCGACCTTGAACGATGTCAATGCTCTTCGGCTGCTCAGGAACAGCAAAGTAACGTTGGTGTCGGACCTTTGCGGCATGCTTGTAGTCCGAAACGTTTTGGCCAAGACTGTTCCAAACAACAAGCAGCCAGGGAGTTCTCATGAAAACCGCACATACTGCAATCCTAGCAACCATCGTCACATCGCTTGCCTTGCCAGCGACCGCCGAAACCCTGCGTTGGGCTCGGGCGGGCGATGCGTTGACGCTCGACCCGCACGCCCAGAACGAAGGGCCGACGCACACGATCCGGCACCAGATGTACGAACCGCTGATCATCCGCGACACGACCGGCGCCTTCGAGCCGGCTCTCGCGACCGAATGGGCTCCCAGCGAATCCGACCCGAACGTCTGGGTCTTCAAGCTGCGTGAAGGCGTAAAGTTCCACGACGGTGCTGACTTTACCGCCGAAGACGTGGTCTTCAGCTTCGAACGCGCCAAGCAGCCGAACTCGGACATGAAAGAGCTAATCGGTTCCATCGTGGAAGTCCGCGCGGTCGATGACCACACCATCGAGATGGTCACCGACGGCCCGAACCCGATCCTTCCGTCGAACCTGACCAACCTGTTCATCATGGACAAGGGCTGGACCGAGGCGAACAACACCGTCAACGTCCAGGATTTCGAAGGCGGCGAGATTACCTATGCCACCACCAACGTGAACGGCACCGGGCCTTACACGCTGGTCAGCCGCGAGCAGGACGTGAAGACCGTCATGGCGCTGAACGAGGCGTATTGGGGCAAGGACCAGTTCCCGCTCGAAGTGACCGAAATCGTATATACGCCGATCCAGAACGCCGCGACCCGTGTGGCCGCGATGCTGTCCGGTGAAGTGAACTTCCTTCAGGACATGCCGGTGCAAGACCTTGCCCGCGTGAATGACGCTGACGGCCTTGTGGTCAAACAGGCCCCACAGAACCGGGTCATCTTCTTCGGCATGAACATGGGCGCTGAAGATATCGAGGCCGACAACGTGGACGGTGCCAACCCGCTGGCCGATGCGCGGGTCCGCAAGGCCATGTCGATGGCGATCAACCGCGATGCGATCCAGCAGGTCGTTATGCGCGGCCAGTCGATCCCGGCGGGCATGATCGCGCCGCCCTTCGTCAACGGCTGGACCGAGGCGATGGACGGCGAAAGCTCCACCGATATCGAGGCGGCCAAGGCACTGATGGCCGAAGCGGGATACGCAGACGGCTTCTCGATCCGTCTCGACTGCCCAAACGACCGCTACATCAACGACGAAGGCATCTGTCAGGCCGCCGTCGGGATGCTCGGCCAGATCGGCGTGACAGTGAACCTTGACGCTAAGTCCAAGGCGCTCCACTTCCCGCTCATCACCGACGGGAACACGGACTTCTACATGTTGGGCTGGGGCGTTCCGACTTATGACTCGGAATACATCTTCAACTTCCTCGTCCACGGTCGCGAAAGCGATATCGGCACCTGGAACGGCACCGGCTACGACAACGACGATCTGGACGCCAAGATCAAGTCGCTGGCATCTAACACCGATCTGGATGCGCGGAACGCCGACATCGCCGAGATCTGGCGCGTGGTGCAGGATGAGGCGCTCTACATCCCGATCCATCACCAGGTCCTGAACTGGGGCATGGCCGATGGCGTGGGGATCGAGGTTGATCCCGAAGACCAGCCCAAGGTCAAGTACATCACCATGAACTGACGATTTATCGTCAAGGGGACCGGCCCCAAAACGGGCCGGTCCAGCTTTTGTGATCGCCGACACGATGGACCTTCCAAGAACCCATTGATAGGCTTGATCAAACCAACTTGGGGAGCTTCCGAAATGTCGAGATTTTTCCGTGCCTTGGCACTGACTTCCGCCTTTGCGTCACCTGCCGTCGCCGAAGAATTCCAGTGGGCCGGACAGACCGATCCGCAGACGATGGATCCCCACGCGGTCAGCTCTGCGCCGGTACTTGGGTTCCTGAATAACGTCTATGATGGCCTCGTGCGCATGTCGAAAGACATGACCGTCGAGCCTTCGCTGGCCGAAAGTTGGGAGCCGATCGGCAACGGCGAAGGCTGGCGGTTCCATCTGCGACACGGGGTTACTTTCCACGACGGTGCTGCGTTCGACTCCGACGACGTGCTGTTTTCCTACGAACGTGCGTCGGACGAAACTTCGGACGTGCGCAGTTGGTTCTCGCCGGTAACCGAGGTGAAGGTGATCGACGACTACACCATCGAATTCTATACCAGCGCACCGAATCCACTGTTCCCGGCTTCCATCGCAAACTGGATGATGATGGACCGCGGCTGGACCGAAGCGAATGATGCCGCACGGCCCGACAAGGAAGCCGGAAATTTTGCGACGCTCAACGTGAATGGCACCGGGGCTTTCAAGCTGGAAGACCGCCAGCCGGGCCTGACGACCACGCTGGTGCCGAATGCCAACTGGTGGGACGAGGCCGAACACAACATCACCAAGGCGACCTTCACGCCGATCCAGAACCCGGCCACGGCCGTTGCGGCGCTCTTGTCCGGCGACGTCGATTTCGTCGAACCGGTGCCGATCCAGGACGCCGCGCGCCTTGAGGCCGATCCGAACGTCAACGTCATCCGAGGCGTCGAAACCCGCGTGATCATGTTGGGATTCGCACATGAAGCCGAGGCTTTGAAATACGGTGCCAGCGCGGGCGAACCCAATCCGTTTCAGGACGTGCGCGTCCGCGAAGCAGTAGCCAAGTCGATCAATGTCGATGCCATCCTGCAAACCATCTGGCGCGGCAGCGCCGAACCGGCGAGCCAGCTTGTGCCTTCGCAACTCAGCGGCTTCTCGCAATCGCACGCGGACCGGACCGCCTTCGATCCCGAGGGCGCGAAAGCTCTCTTGACCGAAGCGGGTTACCCCGACGGTTTCGGGTTCGGTCTGAAGTGCCCGAACGATCGTTATCCGAACGACGAAAGCGTCTGCCAGGCGATCACCGCGATGCTGGCGCAGGTCGGTATCCAGGTGGAACTGGACGCCATGCCGGTGTCGAACTATTGGCCGGAACTGCGCGAAGACAACTTTGACATGTACCTTCTGGGATGGTCGCCCGGAGGCTCGCTTGACCACGAACACCCGCTGCGCTTCCTTGCTTCGACCCCGAACGAGGAAAAGCGCCTTGGTTCGTGGAACTTCGGCGGTTATTCCAACGCGCGCCTTGACGAAGCCCTGCCTTCGATCTTGTCGGAAATCGACGAGGCAAAGCGGCAGGCGTTGATCGACGAGGTGACGGGCCTCTATCAGGGCGAACACGCCTATGTGCCGCTTTACGTGCAACCCCTGGTTTGGGGCACCCGCAGCAATATTGAACTGACGCAGAGACCCGACAACTTCTTCATCCTGCGTTGGGTGACGGTAAACTGAGCGTGACGGCACGGCACCGGAAGCCATAGATGCTTGCTTTCGTCATCCGCCGGCTGGGGCAATCGGTGCTCGTGCTTTTGATCACGGGCCTGATTGCCTTTTCCATGTTCCGTTTTGTCGGCGATCCGATCGACAACATGCTGGGGCAGGAACGAACGATGGAAGACGTCGAGCGTCTGCGCGGTCAGCTTGGATTGGATCAGCCCTTTCCGGTGCAGTACGTGAAGTTCCTTGGCAACGCCGTGCAGGGCAACTTTGGGGTCAGCTATCGCCAAGGCAGGCCCGTCTCGGAAATCCTGATGGAAAGAGCTCCGGCGACACTGGAACTGGCAGCGGTCTCGGGCATGCTTGCCATTGTCTTCGGCATTGCTCTTGGTGTTTTCACGGCGATCAGACGACAAGGCACCATGGCAAACGTTATCATGGCGGTGTCCCTCGTCGGGGTCTCGCTGCCGACGTTCCTGATTGGCATCCTGCTGATCTATCTCTTCTCGGTCGAACTTGGCTGGCTCCCGTCCTTCGGCCGCGGTGAAACGGTTCGCCTTGGCGAAGTCTGGACGACGGGTTTCCTCACACTCAGCGGGTTGAAAGCATTGATCCTGCCCTCGATCACGCTCGGACTTTACCAGATGACGCTGATCATGCGGCTTGTCCGCTCCGAGATGCTGGAGGTGCTGCGGCAAGACTATATCCGTTTCGCCCGCGCCCGGGGCCTCAAGGAGCGGGTGGTCAACTTCCGCCACGCACTGAAGAACACGATGGTTCCCGTGGTCACCGTGATCGGCCTGCAACTTGGCGCGATCATCGCCTTCGCCATCATCACCGAAACGGTGTTCCAGTGGCCGGGCGTCGGTCTGTTGTTCATCAACGCGATCCAGTTCGTCGACATACCCGTAATGGCGGCCTACCTGATGCTGATCTCGGTGATGTTCGTCGGCATCAACCTGATCGTCGACATCCTTTACATCTTCATCGACCCGCGCCTCAGGGCCGACCGGGCGGGGGCACACTGATGAGCGACAATTCCCTGAATGCCCCGATCGCACCGGTCGACAAGTCCCGCTGGACCCGGTTCCGCGAAAGCGACTTTTTCTATGCGTTCAAGCGTTCTCCCGTCGCCGTGGTGTCCTTTGCCGTGGTCGCGCTCTTGGTCTTATCTGCGGTGTTTGCTCCACTCATCGCTCCCACCAACCCCTTTGATCCAGCAAGCCTGAACCTGATGAACGGCTTCACCCCGCCGATGGAGCCCAATGCCTTTACCAGTGAAAGTTTTCTTATGGGGACGGACGATCAGGGGCGCGATGTCTTTTCGACGATACTTTACGGAATGCGGATTTCGCTTTTCGTCGGTGCCTCTGCCGTGCTGTTCGCCATGGTGCTGGGCATCGTCCTTGGGCTGGTTTCGGGCTATTTCGGCGGCTGGACGGAAACGATCATCATGCGGATTGCCGACGTGCAACTGACCTTTCCGTCGATCCTGGTGGCCATGCTGATCTTTGGAATCGCCAAGGGCTTTACTCCCGTCGAATACCGCGACCAGATGGCAATCTGGGTGCTGATCCTGGCGATTGGACTGTCCGACTGGGTGCAATTCGCCCGTGTGGTACGCGGTGCAACGCTCGTCGAGAAGAACAAGGATTATGTCGCCGCCGCCCGCATGATCGGACGCAGCCCTTGGGCCATCATGATCAAGCACATCCTGCCGAACGCCATGTCCCCGGTGCTGGTGATCGCCACCATCTCGTTGGCGCTCGCGATCATCGCCGAGGCAACTCTGTCCTTTCTGGGAGTCGGCGCACCACCAACGCAACCCTCGCTCGGCACGCTCATCCGCATCGGCCAGGGCTTTCTGTTTTCAGGCGAGTGGTGGATCCTGTTCTTCCCGGCCTGCACGCTTCTGGCTCTGGCCCTTTCGGTCAATCTTTTGGGAGACTGGCTGAGGGACGCGTTGAACCCGAGGCTTCGATGAACACTCCCGTCCTTTCCATCCGCAACCTCTCGGTCGAGATCCCCACCCGCGCAGGAGTCGTCAAGCCGGTCGATGGCGTGTCCTATGACATCTCACGTGGCGAGATCCTTGGTATTGTGGGCGAATCCGGTGCTGGCAAATCCATGGCAGGTAACGCGGTGATCGGGCTGCTGAACCCGCCGGCCCATATAGCCGGCGGTGAAATCCACCTGAATGGCGCGCGCATCGACCCGCTGAAGGGAGAAGCGATGCGGCGGCTTCGGGGCAAAGAGATCGGGATGATCTTTCAGGATCCGCTGACCAGCCTCAACCCGCTTCTGACTGTGGGCGACCAACTGGCCGAGACAATGCTGACCCATCTGGGTATTTCGCAAAAAGAAGCAGAACGACGCGCGGTTGCCGCCCTTGACGAAGTCGGAATCCCTGGAGCGAAAGAGCGGATCGACAGTTACCCACACGAGTTCTCTGGCGGCATGCGCCAGCGTGTGGTGATCGCCTTGGCCCTTTGTGCCGAACCATCACTTGTTATCGCTGACGAACCGACGACGGCGCTCGATGTGTCGGTACAGGCCCAGATCACGGCCTTGCTCAAACGTCTATGCCGCGAGCGCGGGACTGCAGTGATGCTGATTACCCACGATATGGGCGTGATCGCCGAGACGGCCGACCGCGTAGCGGTTATGTATGCCGGACGCCTGGCAGAACTTGGGCCGGTGCGCGAGGTGCTGAGTACGCCGCACCATCCCTATACCCACGGGCTTATGGCCTCGACCCCTCTGGCCTCGGCAGGCAAACGACGGCTACACCAGATTCCCGGTGCCATGCCGCGGCTGACCCAGATGCCCGATGGCTGCGCCTTTCATCCCCGCTGCTCACGCGCCGAAGACAAGTGCCGCCAAGCCCTCGCACCCGAAATGATTGACGGTCGCGCCGCCTGCTGGTTTCCATTGATAGCCGAGGCCGAAGCATGAGCGCCTATGTGTCCATCAAGGGCCTGACGCGCATCTTCGACGTCTCGAAACCCTGGCTCAATCGCGTGCTGGAGCGGCGCGGCAAGGCCATGCTGACCGCCGTGTCGGAGGTCGATTTCGAGATCGAGGAACGGACAACCTACGCACTCGTCGGCGAAAGCGGATCCGGAAAATCAACCATCGGCAAGATGCTGGTCGGGCTTCTCCGTCCCTCACAGGGAACGGTCGAGATCGAGGGCGTCAACCTCGCAACCGAAACCGACGACGCCAAGGTCGACCGGGTCCGCTCGAACATCCAGATGATCTTCCAGGACCCCTACGCCTCGCTCAACCCGCGCTGGCGGGTGCGCGACATTATCGCCGAGCCGGTAACCGCGCGGGGTGGAAAGGCGGAAGGTCTGGCCGAAAGGCTGCTGGAGCAAGTGGGTCTCCACGCTTCCGATGCGGGCAAATTCCCGCACGAGTTCTCTGGCGGCCAGCGCCAGCGCATTTGTATCGCCCGTGCGCTGGCCTCCGAACCCCGCCTGATCGTTTGTGACGAACCAACCTCGGCACTCGACGTATCCGTTCAGGCGCAGGTCCTGAACCTGATGAGCGATCTGAAAGACGATCTGGGCCTGACCTATCTTCTGATTACTCACGACCTGACCGTGGTGCGGCACATGGCCGATCGAATTGGAGTACTCTACCTGGGCCGATTGGTTGAAGAGGCGGATCCGGTTTCACTTTTCGAGACACCCAAGCACCCCTATACACGGATGCTTCTCGAAGCCGCGCCTAGAATGGATGGCTACGGGCGCGAGGTCGAACCACCAAAAGGTGAGATTCCTGACCCCATAAATCCACCCGCAGGCTGCGCGTTCAACCCACGTTGCCCGATCGCCGTAGACATCTGCCGCAAGGAACGGCCAAAATCCCGCCGCATCGCTGAAACCGTGGTGGCGTGTCACCTCGCCGATTGAAAGGTGTTCGTCAGCGCTGCCACTCATTGGCCGGGACATTCCAAAGGCAGCACGTCCCAATTGTCGGTTTTGTGGACCAAGATGACGCATATTGGGTTGGCTTAGAAACGCAAAAAGCAGCATGAAATCTAAATCTGATACACCTTGGCAAAACTGTCCGAAAAGGTGGGACCACTTCAATCCGCAAAAGCTGATTACTTAGGGTACATTGTCTTCTCCGAGCGCCGACTGTCTGCGAGGCGGCTGGAGAGGAGATCGCCGGTTTCTTCGGCGATCGGGTAGGCCACGTAGGTAATCGCCGCGTTGACCTGCTTTAACAGGCGCAGGGTGTCCTGATGGACATTTGTCGTTTCAATGCTGGCCGTTTTGCGCGAGCGCAGCCGTGCAAGATGACGCTCCTGCATCTTCTGCTCTTCTCGACGGATGCGGTCTTTCTCGGCGACGAGTTGGCGCGCAGCCTCGGCATCGCCTGTGGTGAGAACCGACAATGCGAGCTGAGAATTTGTTACTATTCTGTCATGGAACGTCTCGATATCGGACATTCCCTGGGCCGAGAAAGTGATCGCCTCGTCGTTCATTTTTCTTGCGAGGGCAATCAGGTTGACGGCGATGCGATCGGCGGCTTCCTCCATGCTGTTTGCCACCGCGACCAGTTCGACCGCCCGTCGCCGCATATCGGGCGGCATGTCTTTTTCCCGAAGCTGCGAGACATAAATCTTTGTCCCGTAGTGCATCCTGTCCATCTCATCTTCGCGGGCTTCGATCAGATCTGCGGTGGTCGGATTCCAGGTGCGGAAGAGATCCATCACGGCAACAAGCATCTCCTGAAGTGTCTCTCCCATCCGGAGAAGCTCCCGTTGTGCGCAGGCGAGCGCCAGGGGCGGCTGGTCGAGGACGCCCGGATCGAGCGCGCTCGAGGTCGATAACTCCGCATCCTGAGTCTCGGGCAAGAACCGCCCGGCAATACGAACGAGTGTGTCTGTCACAGGAAGCGAGAGGATCAGCAGGCAGGCATTCAGGGTCAGATGGAGCACAATGGCCTGCTGACCGCCGCTGATCTCGAAGGATGAAAAATCGAGAATGCCGACCAGCAACAGGCCGAAAAAAACCAGCGTTAGCGCGCCGCGGGACATGAGGTTGGCGACAGCGACCATTCTTGCGGGTCTTGGCGCCAACCACTGAAGCGCGACGGGAATTACCGCACCGCCAAGGTTTGCTCCCAGGACCAGCGCGGCCGCGGCAGACCCTTCGATGAAACCGACGAATGCGAACGTGGCAAAAGTCAGGACGGCTGCGAGGCTGGAATGCATGGCCCAAGCCAGAAGCGCACCGACGAAAAAGGCGCTTGCCAGATCATTTTCGAAATACGCGGCTGTGGCCCGCACGATCTCATTTTCTGCCACCGGGGCTGTCGCCGTGCGGATCATTCCAAGCGCGATCAGAACGAGGGCGAAACCGATCGCGATCCGGCCGCTCTGTTTCATTTTCCTGGTTCGGGCGTTGAAGAAAGTCACGATGCCGAACAGAAGAACGAATGGGATGATAAGCTCGACAGGCAACAGCAGGACCATCGCCATGAGTGCAGACCCGAGATCTGCTCCGAGGAGCATCGCCAGAGCCGGAGCCGGAGAAAGCAAGCCGGACGCGGCAAACCCTCCTCCGATCAGCGCGACGGCAGTGGCGCTTTGCATCACCAGAGCGGCTGCAAAGCCACCGGCTGCGGCCGAGAACCGGCTTTTGGAAAGCGACTTCAGCCATCGGCGCAATTCGGCGAGGAATGCACGCTCCACGCCGGTGCGGATAAGACGCACGGCCCAAAGGAGCAGCGCAACGGCAGCGGCCAGATTGATTGCAAAAACAATCATGCTGCGGTCATCGGCAAGCAAATGATAGGGCGGTCCGTGACGCCGCCTTCAGGTTGCGTAAGTTTTTTCATCCAACTCTCAGTTCTCACTCTTGAGGTCCAAGATTGGTTCGCCGTTTTTCGCGAAAACTCCGGCACATCCGCATTACGTGGTCGATGTCCTTGAATTTTCGAACAGCCAATCAAGCTGTGCGATACTGCGGTCGCTACATGCAAGCACGGGCGAACAATTCCCGAGAAACTTCGCGAACGGCTCGTGGCGAACCGAACCTCCCGCAGCCTCGATCAAAACCAGCCCGGCGGCCGCATCCCAGATGTTCAGCTCTGCCTCGAAGTAGGCATCGAACCATCCGGCGAAGACCCCCAGAAGTCCGATTGTCGCGGCACCGTGGCGTCGGTGTTCGATGCCTTGGTCCAACAGTTCGCGGATTGTCGAGAGATAGTCGTCAAGCGACATTCGCGGAGAATACCCCAGGGAGACCAGCGGAGTGGGCTGGTCGATGTTCTCGAAGCGGGTCGTGCGTCCGTTGAGCGCCGCACCATTCCCGATCTGCCCTGCCGCTGTCAGGTTCAGATCGGGGGCATGAATGACGCCATGGGTCAGTTTCTCGCCGTCGAAGCAGGCGATGGATATGGCCCAGTCGGGCATTCCCCGTGAGAAGTTTACGGTGCCGTCGATCGGGTCGACGATCCAGATGTCCGAACTTTCGCCCACCACCACCAACCCGTTTTCTTCTCCCAGGACGGTAGCATCAGGTTGCACTTTGTCGATTTCGTCGCGCAGGTAGGCTTCGACCGCATGGTCAGCTGCGGTCACCAGATCGAGGTGACCTTTTTCTTCAACCCGCAAACGGTTCGGATCAGCACGGATCTCACGCGCCAGATCACCGGCTTTCTCGGCCATGGCGACCATTTGGTTGAGCCGGTCGTCAAATATCATTGGTGGTCTGTCTGTGAACGGGAACGAGATTCTGAAGATAGGTCCGCATCGGCACGTCCGGCTGATCCATGCGCTCTCGTAGCAGGCGAATCGTGGCTTCTGTCTGCTCCTCCAGCTCCTGCCGGACGGTCGAGAGCGCGTAGCTTCCCCAGCTTGCCTGTTCGATGTCGTCGAATCCGACCACCTGGACCTGCTGCGGCACCTTCAGGCCAAGGTCGAGCCGGAGGCCGTCGAGCGCACCGAGCGCCATGAGATCGGTGGCTCCAAACAGACCGTCGATCGTTTCCATGCATTCCCGCGCCCCGGCCACGACCGCGCGGGCCTGCTCGTAGCTCTGGTCTTCGGAGAGAATTTTGATGCACGGGATATTGGCTTCGTGGGCCTTGGCAATGAATGCATTGCTGCGCCCGGTGACCGAGTAGGTTTCGTTGCTGGGTGTCAGACACGCAAGGTTCGTCGCGCCCCGGCTGACCAGCATATCGAGCGCGATAGCGCCGCCTTCATCGCCGTCGGCCACGACCCGGTCGCCCCAGTTTGTGGTTCCGGCGCGGTTGACCAGCACCACCGGCAGGCCAAGGCGGCCGCAATCCTCGATCAGAGCGCGTGGTGGCGTGTCGGACGTCACGATGATCCCGGCAACGCTGTAGCCCAGCAGCGAGTCGATCAGGCCTCCGACATCGTCGGGCTGTTCGGCCGTCAGCAACATGGGGCGAAAGCCGCCGCGGATCAGCGCGTCGCTCAACATGCGGACCTGACGCGACCGGATCGGAGTGTCGAGCCGGGATGCCACGAGGCCGACGATACCGGAATGGCTCTGCTGCAATCCGCGTGCAAGGCTGTTCACCCGGTATCCAAGCTCTTTCGCGGCCAGATGTACTTTCTCGCGGGTCGCCGGGGCGATCTTCGCGCCCGGCGTGAACGCCCGCGAGACGGCAGACCGTGACACGCCGGCAAGGCGGGCAACGTCAAAGGATGTCGGTTTGCGGGCAGGATCGCTCATCGGCTTACCCTCTACCCAAGAGCCGGACAAAGGCGAATGGTTGATCGAGATTGACGAGATCGGGTTGCAACGCCTGTATTCGCGCAAAAACCGCCTCGTCATCTCCGTTGTAGGCCACCATCGTCTGAATGCCGCTGTCTCGCAGCGCCGCGATTTCTAGCGCGTCGTCGTTCGGCAGGAACTCGACTATGTCGGCGGCGTAGTCGTCGATACATTCTTCAAGCGTGGCATAGTCTTGTCGGCGCGACATGATGCGCGCGTCTGACGACAAGACCCTGAGGTCCTTTAGGAATTGGCGTTCGAAAGACCAGAAAAAGACACGGTCCAGTAGTCCGGCGGCCTTGACCCGCTCCAGCACCGGGGCAGGGGGGGCGGATTTCAACTCGAGATAGGCGCGGCCATCGTACTTGTCGAGCAGGTCGAACACCTCGCCAAGCGTGGGAATTCGGGTGCCGGCAAAGAACGGATCCAACCATATTCCGGCATCGAGATCGCGCAGGGCCGCAAGGGTCTGGTCGCAGACCGGGCCTGTTCCCGTGGTTGTGCGCTCAAGCAGAGGATCGTGGATGACGACGACCTCTCCATCTGCGGTCAAGTGCAGATCGACCTCGATATGAAACCCGGCAGCCAGTGCGCATTCGAGCGCGGGCAGGGTGTTTTCAGGCGCGATCTTGTTGGCTCCGCGATGCGAAACTATACCTTTTGGTTGGCCGCGTGTGGGAACGTATGGATGCACCAGTTCCGGGCGGTCCGAACAGATTCCGGTGACCGGCCGGTCGCGGAGCGCGCGCATGCGTGCCGGTTCTTCTTCGTGCCAGAGGACGATCTGCTTGCCGTCGCGAAAGGCGCGCAGGAAGAGATCGGGGGTGAGTGTGTCCTCGGGGTGATCCAGCCGCTCCCAGCAAAGGTGGATGATATCGGCATCCTTCGCATGAGCGTGCGGGTCGGCACCGATTGGGACAAGCGCCGCGACAGGCAAGCGACTCCCCGCTTCGCGCAGCGTGTCGACGACGGAAGTATCGAAGGCTCCGAGGATGACCGGTGCGATCTCCGCGGCCTGAACAGCGCGGAGGAGCGGCACGGCGGTCTCAGCGTCCTTGATGTCGGCGTAGAGGCCTGCGCCCAGCTCTGCGGCGAGGCCGATAACCTGCTCCATGTCGGGGATATCGGGGTCGCTACGTGCCAGCTCTGCGCGGGTAAGCGAGTTCAAGGTCCGCCCGTCGGCCAGTTCGGCATCGTGGAAGGCGACTACCGCGCCGTCTGCCGTGACGCGGAAGTCCACTTCCCACATATCCGCGCCCAGGTCCGCCGCCTTGCGGAACGCCGCAAGCGTGTTGGCCCTGGCATAGGCCGAGGCACCGCGGTGGGCGATGGACCAAGGGCGTGTCGGAAGCGGATAGTTCAAAGGCGCGCCCCGTCGGATGCGAACGCCAGCACATGATCGGTCGCCACGCCCCAGTCAACTTCCTGGCCGACAACGTATGGCTTCCCGGCAGGCAGGATCGAGCGCATTTCCGCACCGTTCGACAGCCTCACATCGACCAGTTCCTCGCGCCCCTGTGGCTCAACGAACGATACGGTTCCGGTTACGCCGGTGCCGTGCTGTGGTCCGAAATGCTCTGGCCGGATCCCGATGATGACGTCGCCTGAGGCCGACAGCCCGGTCGGTTTCATGATCGACTGTCCGTTGCCCAGGTCGATCCGCTCGCCCACGTTGACGGCGAGAAAGGAAATCGGCGGATTGCCCAGGAAGCCAGCAACAAATTGCGATTGCGGGTCGCGGTACATCGCATCGGGCGTGTCGATCTGGACAATCTCGCCCTCTCGCATCAGGGCGATGCGGTCGCACATCGACATCGCCTCGACCTGGTCATGCGTGACGAGGATTGCGGTGATGCCCGTTTCGCGCTGAATGCGCCGAATTTCGGAGCGCATCTCGAGACGTAGCTTGGCGTCGAGGTTGGCAAGCGGCTCGTCCAGAAGCAGGATGTCGGGCTTGCGAACCATGGCGCGCGCCAGGGCGACGCGCTGCTGCTGGCCACCCGACAATTGCGCCGGGCGGCGTTCGAGCAGGTCTTCGATATGCACGAGGCTTGCCATACGCTCGACTTCTTCCGCGATCTTTGCCTTCGCCATTTTTTGCACGCGGAGCGGAAACGAGATGTTTTCGGCAACAGTCATGTGCGGATAAAGCGCGTAGTTCTGGAACACGACCCCGACCGAGCGCTGCTGCGCCGGGACGGTCGTGACGTCCCGGTCGCCGAAGTACATCTTGCCATCCGACATCTTGTAGATCCCGCAGACAGCGAACAGCGTCGTGGATTTGCCGCATCCCGAAGGGCCTAGAAGGGCCATCATCTCGCCGCTCTTCACCGTCAGGTCGAGGTCTTCGATAACCGTCACACTGCCAAACCGTTTCGTGAATTTCTCCAGCCGAAGTTCCATCAGCCCTTTGTCCCCCCGCCATAGATGTTCATGAGTTGCTTCTGGAAAAGCAGGTATACCGCGATTACCGGAAGCGAATAGAAGATGCCGATCGCCTTGAAGAGCCCAAAGTCGATCTTGGCGTCGTCCTGAATGACCGAATACATATAGGTCGCCAGCACCTGCGCGTCCGATCCCGGTGCAAGCACCAGCGGAAGCACAAACTCGGACCAACCCGATAGGAACGAAATGATCAGAAGCGCGGCCAGACCGGGTTTGATCTGCGGCAGCACAAGCTCCCACCAGACGCGGAAGCGGCTAGCGCCATCCTGAACGCCCGCCATTTCGATCTCCCACGGCACGGTGTCGTAGAAGCCTTTCATGATCCAGATGCCGAACGGCAGCTCCAGCGCGGCCTTGACCAGGATCACGCCCAGAAGTGTGTCGAACAGCCCGATGAATTGCAGCACGATAAAGATCGCGATGATCAGTGTGATCGTCGGAAATGCATGCAGGATGATGAGGCCCCCGAGAAAGAACGGGCGCGCAGGCAGGTTCAGCCGCGAAAGCGCATAGCCCGCTGTCAGTGACAGGGCGCAAACCGAAAGCGCTGTGACCGACGCGAAGATGAACGTGTTGAGCGTCACCACCCAGATTGAGGGTCGCCCAAGGTCCATACGCTCCCACAGAAACCGCCAGTTCTCCCAACTGAGTTCGCCCGGTACCAGCGACCCTGGCGCGGGCCGCGCCACACTTTCGACAAGCTGGAAGATATACATGATGACCAGTGGCAGAGACGCGATGGCCAGAAGGAGGACGATATGCCAGATGCGCGAATGTCCGGTCATTGTTCGATCCTCGGGCGGGCGACGAGTTCCTTGAAGTTAAAGAACCGCATGTAGAGGAACGACATCAGGATCCCGATGATCACGAGCGCCAGCGCGTATGCGGCGCCGAACCCGTATTCCAGGTTCCCGCCGTAGTTTCTGAGCGCGGTGGAGTATGCCGCGAGCGCCCATGTCGTCGTCGTGCGTCCCGGCCCGCCTTCGGTCGACAGCAGGATATACTCGAATGAGGTCAGAAGGCTGAGTGTTTGATAGGAGGTGATGAACAGGATCGGCCAGCGAAGTTGCGGCAGGATGATATAGCGCACTTGTTGCCAGCGGTTCGCCCCGTCGACCTCGGACGCATAGAGCATCGACGTGGGGATCGCTTTGATCGCCGACGAGAAGAGGATCATTCCAAGCGACGCGCCGACGAATCCGTTGATCAGAACGACGACTGTCCACGCATGTAGCGCGGTATCCATCATCCAGTTCTTGGGAGCGACCCCGAACCAACCCGAGACAACTCCGAGGAAGCCGGTGTCCCATGTGAACCATTTCCACATCAGAGCATACATTACCGGTGGCAGGATGCGCGGCAGGAACCAGACCGAACGAAAGGTGCTGGCCAGCGTCTGCGGCAGATAGAATGTCGAGATCGCCAGGAACAGGCCGAAGACGACGTTGAAGGCCAGCGTCGCGACAACGTAGATCACCGTATTCATGGCATATTGCCACGTTGATGGCAGGCTGAGCAGCAACTTGAAATTCTCGGTCGTCCATGTCCAGCCGGTATAGGCGGCGGTGATCAGGGGCTCGTGATCGGCCTCGGCGATGCCTGTCGAGCTCAAGGCTTCGCGAAATTCAGGTTCAGTCGCGAAACGGGTTCCTACGATGCTGACCGCGAACAGTTCGGCCGCTGCCTTGCGGTCGCGGGTTCTCCGGATCGGTTCGCTGTCGAGATCGCGCAGCAGCCTTTCCAGGTCGCGCCGTTGCGCGAAACTCTCGTCGAAGTAGTCTTCGCGGAGTTCTTCGGCACGCTCTTCGCCGAATTCGGCAGCAAATGCTTCCAGTCCACCCTCGGTGATCTGAAAACCGGCGCTCGCCAAACTCTCCACCGTCTCTGAACTGACGCCCTGAGCCTCCAGCCTGCGGATCTGGGGCTGCTGCAACATATAGGCCCCGCCGGTGATCCCGGTCGCGGTCGACATCGTTGTGAAAGAAAAAACGACGGTCAGCAGCACGGGCAGCAGGAAAAAAAGCATCACAACGATCAGGGCCGGCAGAAGAAATCCGACGCCGAGCATGCGTGTTGACATGGCTGGCTCCCTAGCTTTGACGAGAGGGGGTGCACCGGCCGTGCACCCCGCCCAATTGGTTTAGCGGACGAGCAGGTCGTCGCCGATGGTCGCCTCGAGTTGCGACTGAACGTCAGCCACGGCATCCGCCACCGATTGCGTCCCGGTCCAGGCTGCTTCCAGTCCGCGATACATCGCTTCCGAGAAGGTGCCGTAGGCCAGGTGGTTTGGCTGGGAATTGGCCGACCCCAGAAGAACCTCGGTCGCTTCCGATGCCCAGCGATTGCCCTGGTAGAGGTCGATATCGGACTGAGCTTTGGCGACCGCCAGGTGATTGGATTGAATTGCGTGGAGCGTATTCAGGCGCGGCTCGGTTGCGATCGAGATAAGTTGTGCCGCGATCTCTTCGACATCGTCGTTCTCCTGATCGAGGATCAGATAGACAAGCGGATGCGTGATCGTGTTGGCGCGGCCATTCGCGTTGCCCGCGGGGATCAGAGAGAACTGAATTGTGCCCCAGAAGTCGTCGTTGCCTTCGCGTTCATACCGGCCATAGTGCCAGGTACCTCCATGCCAAAACGCAACTTTGCCGTTCGCAACCTCGGCATACCATTGGTTGCTGTCCATCCCGAGGTGGTTCTTCCGCACCACGCCCGCGTCTGCCATGTCGACGAAAAACTGGTAGAAATCAGTCATCGCTTGCGTATCAAAGACCAGCTTGCCCGAGTCTGGATCGACAAGCTCGCCACCAAAGCTCTGGTAGAATTGCGCATAGTCCGGGCCGTTGTTGTTGCGAGGATAGAAGCCGTAGCCTTCTGCTACAATGCCTTCGTCCACGGCACGCTTTGCGTCCTCCAGAACGTTCATAAGGGTATATTCGCCCGCCGCGACTTTCTCGGGCAGCGCGTCGATGTCGTCGTCCGAGTAGCCGAGCTTCTCAAGCGTTTCGCGCCAAAAGAAAAACGGGCGCGACTCCGCGTCCTGCGGGATGCCCCACTGGGTGCCTCCGAAGGATGCGATCTCCATGAGGTTGGGATAGACGTTGCTGAGCGGCCAGGCGTCGATATCCACGTAGTCTTCGACCGGGACGATATACCCGGCGTTGCTCCAGGGCGCGATGTCGAGATGCGACGTCACAACGATGTTGGGTGCGGTTCCGGCTTCTGCGGCGAGCGTGACGCCTTGCTTGAATTCCTCCCAACCGGAAAAGTCACGCCGCCCCTCGACGGTGATATTCAGCTCTTCTCCACGAATTGAGGCCTCTCGCTCGAGAATGTCGGCAGCCATTTCGATGGCCTCAATGCGGTAGCTGTCGCTGTCATTCGATCCGCCGGCCCAGACCGTGATTGAGTAGTCTTCGGCAAATGCAGGAGCGGTCAACGCCCCCAAAGTGACCGCGATCGCGGTCGTGCGAGCAGTTGTCGTCATGGATCACCTCCCTAATTCTGTGCTTGGTGCACACGTGTGCACTCCCCACAACTTTTGCCGATTTCGCGGGGCAATAAAAGTGAAACTTTTGCGAAACTTCATTGGCGGTTCGTGTGTCAGCCGAAGCGGCCCGGCGAAGATATTATTTTCAAAGGGAAAATTTTTTTATCTGCCCATCTTCGGCCGTCATCCCGAGGCGCCGCGCGGTTGCCCTGATGTCGTCGGGCACGTGAAGTCCGAACTTTTTGCACAACTTAAGCACGTCATGACAATCGTCATGATCGAGCGCGTAGCCCGAATGAAAATTCACAAGCCATTGGGGCGGCACGCATCGGATGTCATGCCTCCTGATACTGGCTTTCCCGCAGAGGTGCTCGGCGCGGTACGGGACGCCACCGATGTTTTCGCCGTTCGTGTCCAGTAGGTAGGCATGCACATCCACAATGCGTCCATCCTCATGCTCCAGCACGAAATTGTGCTCCCAGCTGTCGGCGCGATGTGCCGTCCGAAACCCTTGCGACGTCAAAAGCGCGCGAAGTTCAGAAACTCGAGGCGCTGGCAGCGCGATGTCCAGATCGTCGTGAGGCCTGGTCTGACGGCCAAGATGCGCATCCACCGCCCAGCCTCCATCAATCGTGACCTGTAGATCATGTTCCTCAAAGGTACGCCAAAGCAGCAGAAATTCGTCCAGGCCGACCAATCTTAAATCCTCCGCTAGGCGTGATACCAGCTTTGTGCTCAGAAACCGGCAGAAGAAGCAATCGCGGCGAAGAACGAGCGAGATCCGACTTCAGGGCCGACAGCCGCCGCGCGATGGTAGCTGGCTTCACTTCGATCGCATCGCGAAGGCTGATGGAAGGCGAGAAATTCGTCTCGTATGAACGGCTCCGTATTCTGGGATAGGTTGGGGTAGCGGTCGAAAGCGGATCCCGGACATAGGCCCGGAGCGCGTGGTGGCCGAGCTCCGCTCATCGCGGCGTGAATTCACGAAAGCGGTGTGATCCAAGCGTTACATGATTAGCGCCAAAAGTTAAGTTTAGCCAATTCAGCACAAAAGGGGCGCCACGTCGAAATTACCCGCTTCAGCAGTAACGATATTGGCCCATCCTTATGGTTTCCTGAAACCGATGCAACTTGACTTAACTAGCGGACGCCCGATTTGGGGAATCTGCGCCGCAGCATTTGGTTTCAACTTCAGCGGAAGCTTTGCGCCGCCCATGAAGGCGACCCAGTCGCGGGCACGGCTTGAGGTTAGGGCCCAGACCCTAAGGTCCACCAAGTCCGCTGATCCTCAGTTCATCTCCCGCTCGATTTTGCGCTCGCCGCGAAAGTCCGGAATCACGGGCCGCACCGCAGCGGCATCATCGAAGAGTGAATGGCCGGTAAGGGCCGGCAGCGATGTCTAATTCTCAAATACATCTTCGCAGACGTCATGACATAACCGCCAGTCTGTCGGGCTTTGAAGGGAACGCTCATCTCGCTCCCCAGGTATCTGAAAGCCGGTAGCCTTCCGGCCATGGGTCGGACGGATCAAGCATGTGTTGGTGGGTGCCGGTGATCCAGCCGCGACCGGAAATCTCGGGTATGATGGCTGGGCGATCGCCGACGTTTGTTTCGCTTACGATGGTTCCCGAGAATGTCGATCCGATCAGTGATCTTGCCGTCAGTTGGTCTCCCACCTTCATCTCGCCCCTGGCATGTAGCACGGCCATGCGGGCCGAAAGCGCCGTGCCGGTCGGTGAACGGTCGACCTTGCCGGGCTGAATGACCACGGCAGCAGCCGTTTCAAGGCCGTCGGATCCCCTGGTCAGTGGACCGGCGAACAGGCAGAACGAGAAATGCCGCCAGTCCGGGTTCTCGGGATGCTCGAAGCGAAGCTGCGCGTTCGCCGCGTTGGTGATCCGGACGCCGAGTTTTGCGATGTCGTGCGCTTCGGACTCGTTCAGCGAGAATCCGAGTGCAGCCGCATCGACGATGACAAAGCTGTCGCCGCCATAGGCCGTGTCGACGGTCAGCGTGCCAAGCCCTTCGACCTCGCACGTTTGGTCGAGATCGGCGGCAAAGGATGGCACGTTCTGGACGAAAATGCGCTCGGCCTTGCCGTTCCGGCATTGGGCGCGCACGTGGACCAACCCGCCTGGAGCCTCCAGCACCATGCGGGTTTCGGGCTCCTGCATCGGGACCAACCCGGCGTCCAACAACACAGTCGAGACACAGATCGCGTTCGAGCCGGACATTGGAGGTGTGTCTTCCGGCTCCATGATGATCCAGGCGGCCTGGGCTTCGGGGTGTTTCGGTGGCACCAGCAGGTTGACGTGACGGAACACGCCGCCGCGCGGTTCGTTCAGGACGAAGTTGCGCAGCGTCTGATCCCTGGCGATCCAGCGGCTCTGCTCCCAGATCGTGTCGCCCGGTGGCGGCAGGACGCCCCCGACGATCACGTCGCCGACCTCTCCCTCGGCATGGGCGGAGATCACGTGGATGGTCTTGGTTGAGCGCATCTCAGATGTCCTTCATCAGACGCAGCGCGTCATAGATGGCGGCATGTGTGTTCCGCGCGCTGACCGCATCACCAATACGGAAAAGCTGGAACGCGCCCTCGGGATTGCGCTTCAACTGTTGTGGCTGGCCTGCGATCAAGGCGGAGTGATCGACCGCGCCGCCATTGGAGGAGAGGGGCTGTAGCTCAAAGTATAGGTCTGCGAGGGGCAGGGTGCCGTAGTTCACCACGATCTGGTCGTAAGTCTTTTCGCAGGTGAAGTCGCTGTAGTCGGTGCCAATCGTAGCCTTCAGGCGATTGCCGTCTTTTGCCACGTCCTTCAGCCGTCGCGTGACAGTGAAGGTCACATCCTTGTCCTGTAGCGCGCGCATGTAGGGCACGAGGTTCATGCCTATGATGTCAGGGGCGAAGGTGCGGTCGGGGGTCATCACCTCGACCTTTGCGCCCGCATTCGCCGCGATTTCGGCGGCCATCAACCCGGGATGATCGCCGCTTTCGTCATAGATCAATACGTCCTGGCCAGGTTTCACATCGCCCGAGATCAAGTCCCAGGCCGGGACCACCAGGGGTTGGTCTTCTCCACTCTCGAAAAGCTCGGTGTTGGGCAGGCCGCCGGTCGCGACAATCACGACATCGGGGTTGAGTACGGTTACGTCGTCGGCCTCGGCCCAGGAGTTGAAACGGAATTCCACGTCGCGGGCCGCGCATTGCGCCATGCGCCAGTCGATGATCGAGATCATCTCGCGCCGACGCGGATTCTGCGCTGTCAGGCGGACCTGTCCGCCGGGATCGGGCTGGACCTCGAAGACCGTTACGTCATGCCCGCGTTCCGCAGCGACGCGGGCGGCTTCCAGGCCACCTGGACCAGCACCGACGATCACAACCTTCTTCGTCTTGGCAGAGGGCGCGATCTCATGCGGCATGGTCAATTCGCGCCCCGTGGCCGGGTTGTGGATGCAGAGCGCCTCGCCGGCGCCATAGATGCGGTCGAGGCAATAGGTGGCACCGACGCAAGGGCGGATGTCGTCTTCGCGGCCTTCCACGATCTTCCTGACGATATGCGGGTCTGCCATGTGCGCGCGGGTCATTCCCACCATATCGAGAAGCCCCGCCTGAACGGCATGGCGGGCCGTGGCCACGTCGGGGATCTTTGCTGCATGGAAGGTCGGCATCCCGGTCGCTTGTCTGACGGAACCCGCGAAATCGAGATGGGGGGCGTTCTTCATGCCCTGAACCGGGATCTGATCCGTCATGGCCGGATCGGTATGGATGCGACTGCGGTTGACGTTCAGAAAGTCGACCAGCCCGCCCTCGGCGAGGGATTTGGCAATCTCGATTCCGTCCTCGGGTGTGATTCCGCCGGGCTGCATTTCGTCGCCGTTCATGCGCACTCCGACGATGAAGTCCTTGCCAACCCGGTCTCGCATGGCGGCAAGCACTTCGTTCAACAACCGCATTCGATTTTCGAGGGTTTCGCCGCCGAACGGTCCGGCAAGATCATTGGTCAGCGGCGACCAGAACTGATCCAGAAGGTGGCCGGACACCTGAAATTCGACACCGTCCATGCCGCCGTCTTTCATGCGCTCCGTGGCGTCGGCGAAGTCCGCGATGATGCGCTCGATATCCCAATCCTCGGCCAGCTTCGGAAAGGCCTTGTGTGCAGGTTCGCGATGTTTCGACGACGAAACCGAGGGCAACCAGTCCCCCTTGTCCCATCTGGTACGGCGTCCGAGGTGGGTCAGCTGGATCATCACGGCGCAACCGTGATCATGGCACGCGTCGGTCAGTTGCCGGATCCATGGCACGACCTCATCCTTGTAGGCGAGGACGTTGTTGAAGACCGGGGGGCTGTCCTTTGACACCGCCGCTGACCCGGCCGTCATCGCTAGTGCAACGCCGGCTCTCGCCCGCTCCGCGTGATAGGCCGCGTATCTCGCTTTCGGCATACCGTCTTCGGGGTATGCCGGTTCGTGACTTGTCGTCATAATCCTGTTGCGCAGTGTCAGGTGTTTAAGCTGGTATGGCTGGAGAAGGGGATCTTTGGACATGCGCGGCCTCTCTGGCAGATGCAGGTCATACTCATCAAGTGTACACTAGTGTCAAGATTGGGTTCATAGGTGTATATTTCCCTTGTCGAGGCCTTTACCCCGACCTATTGTCGCGCTCATGATTACCGAAGCTGGCACTTCGACCGATGCACAGAAGGCCACCGGATGGCGCGGGTCGCGCGACGTCTGGCTCGACGCGGCACGGACTGCGCTCATCCAATCCGGCGTCGATGCGGTGAAGATTCAGCCCCTTGCGACCGGGATGTCTATCGCACGCACCAGTTTTTACTGGTTCTTTAAGGACCGGAACGCGCTTCTCGATGCGCTGCTGGATGAATGGGAGGCCAAGAATACCGGGGCATTTGTGGAAGCTTGTGGTGCCTATTCCGAGACCATTTCGGAAGCTGTCCTGAACCTGATCGTCGTCTTCCACGACGAAGACCTTTTCGAGCCGCAATTGGATTTTGCGATCCGGGGATGGGCTCATAAATCCGAGGCTGTGGCCGCGCGCGTCCGCGACGCCGACGAGGCACGGCTGGCGGCAATACGGAATATGTTCGAGAGGTTCGATTTTGAAATCGACGAGGCGGATGTCCGGGCGCGAACGGTGTATCTTACTCAAATCGGATATATCTCGATGCAAGTAAAAGAGAGCGACGTTGTCCGATTGAATCGGGCACCGGGGTACGTGAAGACGTTTTGCGGCAAGGCCCCGACGCGGAATGAACTGGCGCGCTTTCATGCTCGTCTAAAGTATGAACCGGCCGCAGAGGCCAAGGAATGAGTGCTTTGCGATGACCGTTCGCCAGATTACCTATGACGATGCGATTGACCGGCTCTCCTGGACCTGTGCGGTCGAGGCGCTTCGCGACGGCCATCTGAAACCGAAGGCCGAGATTGCCGACATGCTGCTCGGTCCGGCCGCGGGAAACATGCTGAGCCGTGGGGCTTATATCGAGGGGCTTGGCTATGGCGTGAAATCCCTCACCGTTTTCGACAAGAACGCGCGGCATGGCCTGCCGACGATCCAGGGCGCAATGCTGGTGTTCGAACCGGAGCACGGCAGCCTTGACGCGGTGATCGAGGGGCGGTTGGTCACGGAAATCAAGACCGCCGCGGATTCCGTACTGGGTGCCACGTATCTGGCGCGACCGGAAAGTCGGCACCTTCTGATTGTCGGGGGCGGCACTGTCGCTCGAAGTCTCGTCAAAGCTTACGCCGCGACCTTCCCTGACCTCGAGCGTGTCTCGATCTGGACGCGACGCCCGGATCAGGCTCAGATCGCGGCAGAAGAACTCGCTGTGGATGCACTGGACGTTGTCGCCGTACCTGATCTCGCGACTGCCGCTGGCGAGGCGGACATCATCAGCACCGCTACCTTTGCGCGCGAACCGGTTCTGCAGGGAAAGTGGATCGGGCCGGGAACGCATGTCGACCTCATTGGTGCCTACAAGTCGGACATGCGGGAGGCAGACGATGCCTTGATCTCACAGGCCTCGCTTTTTGTGGATAGTCGGGAAACCACGATCCATCACATCGGGGAACTTACGTTGCCCCTCGCAGATGGGGTGATCGCAGAAACAGATGTGCGCGGTGACCTTTATGACCTGGTACACGGGGAGGTCGTTGCGCGATCAGGTGCGGACGAGATTACCGCCTACAAGAATGGCGGAGGCGCCCATTTGGACCTCATGATCGCTCGATACATATCGGCTTGCATCCCATCGGATTGAGTTTTGTGAGGCAATTGCCCAGTAATGAAGTGTTGGTCGTTCGAATACTGAGCGTGGTTATGAGTGCTGAACGAGGGATCGGACATTCGAAAGCCGGCCAATGACCGTTATGAGGATGCTGCATCGCAATAGAAAGCCGTGCTTCGAGGTCCGGTTTGGGCCGCGAGCTGTTCTTCGGTCAAAGATATGCATAGTGATGGGGGGGCATTATTGGGGGCATTTTGATTTATTCAAGAAAATCAATTACTATAAAACAGATACTTAACCTGTTTTTGCGACGCCGCCCCCGCACCACTTCCAAATAGCAAATAGCGCTGAAGTCTATGCGATTTTTGGCTCGCGAGATGATGTTCCTTCCGCATCGTCCACCACTGTTACGTGTGCCCAGCTATCGAAATGGAGCTGTTGCAACGAAAGTTGGGTCCAGTCGTGGTAGATTGCCGACAATCTCAAAGTCGGCGCGATACCTGTGATGAATCGAGATTGAGTCTCTCTCGCACGATGGCGGTGAAGAGCCTGGTGCCGTGGAGCAGGGCGTCGTCGTTGAAGTCGTAGGTCGGAGCGTGGAGAGGAGCGGATTCTATTCCGTTGCCGAGAAATGCGAAGCATCCGGGTACATGTTCGAGGAAGCGGGCGAAATCTTCGGATGCGCTCAAGGGCGGGGCGTCGGCATTGACGTTGGCGGAGACGCGGCCGGCTGCGCGGGCAAAGTCGGCAGCAGCCTCGGGCGCGTTGATCGTGGCGACGAATTCGCGGTCGTAAGAGACCTGCACGGCCAGGTCGAATTGAGCGGCAACACCCTTGGCGATGCGGCGCATTTCGGTCTCGACGCGTTTTGAAACCTCGAGTCGAAAACTGCGGACATCGCCCTTGATGCGCACCTCGCCCGGAAGGACATTGCGGGTGCCATCGGTCAGGAATTCGGTGACCGAGACGACGGCTGTATCGAACGGATCGGTTCGGCGCGATACGATCGTTTGTAGCGCGAGAACAAGCTGACACCCGGCCACCATTGCCTCGCGCCCCAGGTGCGGCGCCGAGGCATGGCCGCCTTGCCCGGAAAGCACGATCTCGAAAACATCTTCCGCCCCCATGATAGGACCGTTGCGGCATTCGAAATGCCCGACGGGCAAACCGGGGCGGTTGTGCAACCCGTAAATCTCGTCGAAGGGAAACCGGCGTAACAGACCGTCGTCCAACATGGCGAGCGCGCCCTTGCCCCATTCTTCGGCAGGCTGGAAGATGAAGTGGACCGTTCCGTCGAAGCCACCTTCCTCGGCTAGAAGTTTCGCGGCACCCAGCAACATCGTGGTGTGACCGTCATGGCCGCAGGCGTGCATGATCCCTGGATTGGCAGAAGCATAGGGCAGGTCGTTTGCTTCCGATATGAGCAGGGCATCCATGTCGGCCCTTAGAGCGATTGCCCTGTTGGAGTCACCGCGTCGCAGCGTGGCGACCACCCCGGTGCCGCCGACGCCTTCGGTTACGTCGAGACCAAGGTCTTGCAACATTCCGGCGACGAAGGCGGCCGTTCGGGTTTCTTCAAAGCCGACCTCGGGATGTCGGTGAAGGTCATGCCTCCAACCGCGCATGGATTTGTCGAGTTCGGCAAGGTCGGTCACGGGATCAAGCTTGCTGTTCGGCGTACTTCTTTTCAAGCCTGTTGGCGGCCCAGGCGGTCGGGATCGACACGATCAGGAACAACAGGCCGACCATGGTCATGGGTTCGAGGTACTTGTAGTTGGTGTTCGAGTAGATGTTTGCGGCGTTGAAGAGTTCGACGACGGTGATGGCGGCCAGCAGCGGCGTTTCCTTGAACATGGTGATCGCGTAGTTCGCCAGGGGCGGGATCATCGGGGGGATCGCCTGCGGCAGGATCACATTGGTCCAGGTCTGTTTCTTGCTGTAGTTCAGCGATTTGGCGGCTTCCCATTGTCCCTTGGGGACGTTCAGGATGCCGGCGCGGAACACCTCGGCGGTGTATGTGCTGAAATGCAGGCCGATACCGATCACGCCGGCCAGGAACGGCGACATGAACACACCGAGGTCAGGCAGGACGTAAAACAGGAAGTACAACTGGACCAGAAGCGGTGTCCTGCGGATGAACTCGGCGCACCAGTAGATCAAAAGCGAGACCGGGCGCGGGCTGGAAAGCCGAAGCACGGCGATGAGGAGGCCGATGACATAGGCCAGCACGGCCCCCAGAACCGTGGCCTGCACCGTGACCACCAGTCCGCGAAGCAGGTGCGGAAAGACGTCGGCGGCGACTGTCCAACTCCATTCCATGTTACGTCTCCAGTTTCAGGCTGCGGCCACGGGAACGGGCGATGTACCAAGTCAACAGGTCGACACCGGCCACAAGGACCGAGGCGATCAGAAAATAGATGACCAGAATGACCAGGAAGGGTTCCAGCGTCAGACCCGTTTGCGCACGCACGATCTGGGCGGCGAAGGTCAGGTCGGTCAGTGTGATCAACGATGTGACGGCTGTCAGCTTCATCAGTTCGATCAACAGGTTGCCAAAGGGGGGAATCATGACCGGCAAAGCCTGCGGGATGAGGACGTAGCGATAAAGCTGCACGGTGGTGTAGTTGAGAGAAAGGGCGGCTTCGCGCTGTGACCTGCCGACGGAGTTGATCGCGCCTCGCACGACTTCGGAACCATAGCTGCCCAGGTTGAGGCCACAGGCAAGGATGCCCGCCGTCATGGGAGAGAAGGTCACGCCCCAGAGCGGCAGCACGTAAAACATGAAGAACATCTGCACCAGCGCGGAGGTGCCGCGAAAGAATTCAAGGTACACAAGGCCGATGCCGCGCACGAGGCCGTTTCGAGAACACCGCATCAATCCGACCGTGAACGAGATCAACAGAGCCAGGGCCGCCGCGGCAAGGGTGATTACGATGGTAATGCCCGCGCCTTTCAGCAGCATCGGAGTGAATTCAAGCATGGGTTCCATGGGTCTGCCTTGTGCTGGCCGCGCCGATCCAAAGAACGGCGTGGCCTGTCAGGTTTCTATGTGACCGGACTCAGTTGCCGGGGCAGAAATCGTCGCGCTCGACAGAAAGGGTCGCTTCCGTCGAGAACCCGTAAGGCTCGATGATCGCTGCAAATTCGCCGCTTTCTTTCAGCTCGACAAGTGCTGCGTCATAGGCATCGCGGAAGGCGGTATCATCCGGATTGAAGGCGGCACCCGCGCAGCCCATTGGAACACCTTGGACCGGCATGACGATCTCAAGCTCGGGGTCGTTCATTTTTTCCAGCAAGTCCTTGGTTCCGAGCCCGGACAGCGCGAAGACATCGACCCGGCCCTGTTGTAGCATCTTCATGCCGCTTTGCGGATCGGTAAAGTGCATGATCTGACTGGTCTGAACGCCGCGCTCGGTCGCGTACAGCTCTTCGGCGCAACCGGCGCAGGTCGTCATGCGGACTTCGGGATTTGCTGCAATGTCTTCGTAGGTCATGATCCCAAGCGGGTTGCCCACTTTCACGGCAAATGCCTCGGCTCCGCAGAGGTCGGGTTGGGAATAGATGATCGACACGCAGCGGTCAGGTTTGATGTAGAGCCCGGACGTGGCCATGTCGACGCGACGTGCCAGCAACGCCGGGATCATCGAACCATAGGGGACGACCTGGGCGCGCAGTTCCGGCACCCCCAGTTTGGCCATCACTGCGCGGGCGACATCGGGTGCTGCACCTGTGACATAACCATCGGGCTTGATGTCGGAGTAGGGAGGCTCGTTGGCCACTGCGACGGTCGCGTAGCCCTGTTCGCGCAGATCATCAAGAACGTCGGCCGCAGCCGTCGTCGGAAGCCCGGTCAGGGCCAGAAGCGCTGTCGCGGCGAGAGAGTGTATTTTCGTGATTGGCATGTGAGATATCCCTGTTCGTTGTCGTGAGAGGTGAGTGCCGCTGTTGCGGTCTTTGTTCGTGGCCTAGGCCACAGAGATGAATTTGCTGAGGAAGGCACGCGTGCGCTCTTCGCGCGGGTTCGAAAAGATCTCGGCAGGCGGGCCGGACTCGGCGATTTGCCCGGCATCGAAAAACAGCACCCGGTCCGCGAAGTCGCGGGCGAAGTTCATTTCATGTGTGACCATGAGCATGGTCATGTCCGAGGTTTCGGCAATACGGTGAAGGACCGCCAGAACCTCGTCGACCAGTTCGGGGTCAAGCGCCGAAGTGACTTCGTCGAACAGCATGATTTTCGGGTCCATCGCCAGCGAACGGGCGATGGCGACGCGCTGTTGTTGTCCGCCGGAAAGCTGGTGCGGAAAGTGCTCATGCTTGTCCGAAAGCCCGACCAGGCCCAACAGTTCGACCGCCTTGTCCCGCGCTTCGGCCTTGGGTGTTCCCCGCGCTAGGACCTGCGGTTGGATGATGTTGGCCATGACCGACAGGTGCGGGAACAGGTTGAAGTGCTGGAAGACCATTCCGATGTTCTTGCGCATCCGGTGCAGGTGAGCCTCACCGGCGGGCATCAAACGGTCGCCGCTTGTTTCGTGCCAAAGATGTGCGCCGTCTACCAGGACTTCGCCGCCGGTGATGTTTTCCAGTGTCATGAGGATGCGCAGGATCGTCGTTTTCCCCGACCCGGAAGGCCCGATCAGAGCCAGCTTTTCGCCGGGTGCAACCTCAAGGTCCAATCCTTTCAGAACCTGGAGCGAGCCAAAACTTTTGTCGACTTTGCGAAACTCGATGATGTTCTCGGCTTTGGCGGGGCTGGCAGGCGGCGTGGGGTCTGTCGAGATCGCTGTCATGTCGGCTGCTCTGAAGCTCCTGTCGCTGTGGTTCGCAACTGCCTTGGCTGGCCCAAACAGACCGATGTTGATCGTGTGAGGCCGGGTCGGCGGATTGCGTTGTCGTCTGGAAGTAGGATACGCAGGTATTTGTGCTATGAAACTTTCAACTTGACCGCATTTGTGAAAAATAATTTCATGATACCGCATTTTTTTGACTGAAAGGCGTCTTGGTGGAGCTGACGGAAGCAGATAGAATCATTCTCGCATTGCTGCAGCGCAGCGCTCGGGAAAGGCTTGAAAACATTGCCTTCGAGGCCGAGATTTCGGTGGCTACGGTGCAGCGCCGCATTCGCGCTCTGAAGGCCGAGGGTTACATAGAAAACGATGTGGCGCTGCTGTCACCCGCAGCGCTCGGCTTCAAGATGACCTTCGTGATTCTGGTCGAACTGGAGCGCGAAAGGATCGACCAGTTGGACGCTTTCCGACGGAAGGTCAGAAGCGAACCGCAGGTTCAGCAGTGCTACTACATTACGGGTGATGCCGATTTTGCCCTGATCGCCCTGGCCCGCGATATGGATGACTACCAGGAACTCACCCACAGGTTGTTCTTTGACGACAGCAATGTGAAGCGGTTCAGAACCTCGGTGGTCATGGATCGTTCGAAGGTGAGCCTTGAGGTGCCGACGGGAGACTAGGCGTGCAACTGTCTCTGCCTAGCGCGTGACCAGCTTGGGCGGGCGATAGGCGTCCGGGTTCGGCGCGCCCGGGCCGGCGGCTTGTATCTGAACAAGGCACGACAAGGCCGAGGGGCCTTGCGCGATGTTTGAAGTCGGTCGGTCGGCTGTCAGTACGTTGGGATTGCCATTCCGACACAAGCCAGGTTCCTCGGGGCAGGGGTCAAGCCAGGCCCCGGTTTCCATGGCGACAACGCCGCGCCGAATGCCGGAGTCTATTCGAAGGCCACCAAGACAGGCGCCCCGGTCGCTGAATACGCGCACGACATCTCCTGCAGAAAGCCCGCGCGCTGCTGCATCGTCGGGATTCATCACCACCGGTGTTCTGCCCGCGATCTTGCCAGCGCGGCTATAGGCGCTTTGGTCGAGTTGGCTGTGCAGACGGCGGGCGGGTTGGTGCGTGACAAGGTGCACCGGATAGCTTGATCCCGCACTGCCTAGCCATTCGACTGGCGGTTTCCAGACCGGGTGACCGGGTTGGCCCGGTAAGCCCCAGTCGCAGATCGTCTGGCTGAAGATCTCGATCTTTCCGGATGGTGTGGAAAGGGCGTTCTTTCGTGGGTCTTCCCTGAAGGCGGTCAGGTGCGTTGTCGGCGCCTCTGGTGGCGGGAAGGCGTGAAAACCGTTCGCGCGGAAGCGGTCAAAGTCGGGCATTTCACACCCAAGCTTTGCCATGCGCTGCTGTGTGTCGTGGTAGATCGAACGCAACCATTCTTCTTGCGTGCGTCCCTCCGTGAAGTCGTCATGAAGCGTTTCGTTTCCGTCCGGTCGGCTCAGGCGTTTGGCGAGACCAGCAAAGATGTCATGGTCGTTTCGCGCCTCTCCGAAAGGGGCTTGGATCGGCTCGGTAGCAAAAAGGTGCGTGTCTCGCGGTGATCCGGACAGATCCGCACGCTCTGACGAAAGCGTCGCGGGCAAGACAA
This sequence comes from Paracoccaceae bacterium, assembly GCA_965228905.1. Lineage (GTDB taxonomy): Bacteria > Pseudomonadota > Alphaproteobacteria > Rhodobacterales > Rhodobacteraceae > CALKXV01. Next base: position 1,022,189 of record CBDDII010000002.1, read on the forward strand.
TGTCGGCGTGCCGCGCCAGGGGTGTCCAGTGCGGTTCGTGGACGACGACCGTTTCGGGCTTTCGCCAAAGGTGCCGCAAACGGTTGAGATCCTGGTGATGATGGAATGGATTTCCGCCCGCCCAATAGATCATGCGAATGTCGGGGTATCTTGCCTCCCGCCCGTTGTAAGTGTAGGCGCCACCGGGGTTTTCCAGCATGTCGGCAATCCGGGCAACGGGGATGGCGTGGGCATTCCCGCGTTTCGCGGAGGGCAAACTGCCGAAGGACAGCGGGCGGCGCAGGGAACCGACGCTGTTTATTGCCCCGAGGCCAAGTGCAAAGCCTTCGCCCTTTCGTCCGATGCCACCAAGCATCGCGGCCAGAACGACAGCCATCCAGTAGATATGTTCGCCATTCTCTTGCCGGGTGAGAGACCAACTGACCGAGACAAGTGACGGGCCTTTCGCAAGATCGCGCGCCAATTGCCGGATCGTATCCGCTTCAAGCCCGGTAATGCCGGCGGCCCATTCCGCGTCCTTGACGGTGCCGTCGCCTTGGCTTTCCAGATAGGGTTGGAACTTGTCGAAGCCGGTGCAGTGGCTATCCAGAAATGCCGTGTCGTGCAATTTCTCGGCCACCAGCGTATGGGCCAACCCCAGCATCAAGGCGAGGTCGGTGCCCGGTCGGATCGCCAGCCATTCGCAATTCGAAAGGGCTTCGGCGTCGCGGATGGGGTTGACGTTGACGATCCGCACACCTGCCTGGCGTGCAGTGGCAATGTCATCTTTCTGACTATGGCGCGCGACGCCGCCGCTGTTGACCTGGCTGTTTCGCAGCGAAACGCCGCCCAGGGCAAGGACCGTCGCACGGGCCTCGGTGATCGCGGCCCATGACGTATGATCCGCCAGCAGCTTTGGCATCGGGGCCATAACGTGCGGCAGGATGACTTCCCCTGCGGCATAGCTGTAGGAATCCACGGACCGGGTGCAGTTCCCGAACAATGAAAAGAAGCGCCGCAACTGGCTTTGCGCGTGGTGGAACCGTCCGGCGCTGGCCCATCCGTAGGAGCCTGTATAAATCGCCGGGGCGCCTTCGGCGTTTCGAACGCGATCCAATTCGGAGGCGGTACGATCAAGCGCCTCTTTCCACGTGACCTCGACAAAACTGTCGTCTCCGCGAGCGGCTCCACCGTCGCCTTCAAGCCAGCCACGGCGAATGGCGGGGCGGGCGATGCGGCAGGTGTCGTTCAGCGTGTCGCCCATGGCGGCACCAATGCCAGAGGGGGCCGGATCGTCGGAAAAGGGGCGAAAAACCGGTGGATCGGCGTTGCGGTCAACCTCGTAGACGCCCCAATGCGTGACAACATAGGTCGGACGGCTGTCCATCGTCAGCCCTCGGGACCTTCCGATACGATGATCATGGCCCGTGCCTTGGCTGGCAGAGCCAGATTTTGGAGCGCGGCAAATCCCGCCGCCCCGCTGGGGGTCGTTTGAATCCCTGCCGCTGCGAGGGACTCTACCGCCCGTTCCGCTGCATCGTCTTTAATGGTCATGAAGGCATCGGCGTCCTGGCGCAGACTTTCAAAGGCAATGAGAGAGGCGTCCTTGCAATCCAGCCGCCCCATGTTGGAAAGCGGCCCCTCGGCGCGGACAAGGCGCCCGGCTTCGACGCTTTTCAGCAAACAGGGGGCGGCCTCTGGCTCGACGATCAGGATTTCGGGCTGAGATTTCCAATGGTTTCGGATATGGGCCGCAGTGGCCGCCGCCAAACCGCCGACACCTGCTTGCAAGACGACATGCGTGGGCCATTGCCCCGCTTGCTCGAAATCCTGGCGGCACTCTTCGGCAAGGACCATGTAACCTTCCATCACCAACGCCGGTTCGGCGGTGTAGCCCGGCCAGGAGCCGTCCGCGAGGTGGATCCAGCCTTTCGTCTCGGCCAGCCGAACGGCCGCGACAACGCTGTCTTCATACGACCCGTCGACGCGGATGACTTCGGCCCCGGTTTTTTCGATGCGACGCGCGAAACCTGCCGGAACACTTGCTGACAAAAGCACCTTTGCTTGCGCCGAGAATATCCTTGCGCCTGCGGCGACCGAGAGGCCGTGGTTTCCCGCGCTGGCCGTGACAAAGGTCATGGATTTCGCGGTTTCCTGTGCTTCTGGTGACATGGGGTCTGTGCAGCCGGCCCGATCGAGGATCATCTGCACGACGGCAAATGCTCCGCCAAGCGCCTTGAAACTTCCGAGGTTCATCCGCGCCGTTTCGTTTTTCAGCCACAGCCGGTTGATGCCGACAGACTTTGCCAAAGCTGGTTCGTCTGTGAGCGGTGTGGTTTCGTAGGCAGGGCAACGGGCCAGTAATGCGGCCGGTCTTGCCGACGAGTTGCGGAATATGGTGGGTTGCCGGGGGACGGCGGTAGAATGCGGTGTGATTAACATATGGGCATTGTGCACTCAATCGAGACTTTGGGGGTGCACCAAGGATGGAAATTTGTGAATCTTCACCTCATGAATTGTGGATTTGATGATCGAATGCCCTCACGCAATAATGCGATCCTTTGGGACGTTCGCGCCGATTTCCTTTGGAGGCATATTTGAGTTTCACACCGCCATTCCCCCGCGAGGAATTCGTCCAGCGTTGTGCGCGTGCGCAAAAGGCGATGTCAGCCCACGGGATTGACGCACTGTTTCTGACATCAGAACCCGACGTACGTTATTTTTCCGGATTTCTGACGCGGTTTTGGGAAAGCCCGACGCGACCCTGGTACCTGATCTTGCCAGCGCGTGGAGACCCTGTCGCCGTGATCCCCGAAATCGGAGCCGCGCTGATGCGGGCGACCTGGGTGCAAGATATCCGGACCTGGGACTCGCCCGACTACGAAGATGACGGGATCACGCTATTGGCCGAGGCGTTGGCGGAGTATCTGCCGAAAGGGGGGCGACTTGGCCTGCCCATGGGGCGCGAAACGTCTTTGAGGATGCCATTGGGCGATTGGATGAGGTTGACCGAGTCGTTGCACGTTCATGAGGCGGTCGATGCGTCATCCCTGTTGCGATCCGTGCAAGAGGTCAAGTCCGAGGCGGAAATCGTTTTGATCCGAAAGGCGTGCGCGATTGGTGGCCGTGCTTTTGCACGGGTGCCCGACATCGTTCGACCCGGTGTCACACTTTCGCGGGTATTTCGCGATTTCCAGGCGCTGTTGCTGGAAGAGGGGGCGGACTGGGTTTCCTATCTGGCCGGCGGCGCGGCGCCGGGCGGTTATGGCGACGTCATCTCACCTGCTGCCGACAGGCTTCTGACAAATGGGGATCTGTTGATGCTCGATACCGGTGCGGTGATTCAGGGCTATTTCTGCGACTTCGACCGCAACTGGTCGATTGGCCCCGCGACCCCGGAGGTTGCCGAGGCGCATCGGATCCTGTTCGACGTCACCGAGGCTGCTTTTGAAGCCGCGCGTCCCGGAGCCACGGCGTCTGACCTGCACGCGGCGATGTCTCCCATACTGGATGCGCACAGCCACGCCCCGGTGGGCGGGCGTCTGGGCCACGGTTTGGGAATGCGCCTGACGGAAACGCCTTCGCTGATCCCGGAAGATGGGACCCCGTTAGTGGCGGGAATGGTGTTGACGCTGGAACCTGCGATAACCCTTGGTCCGGTGCGTATGATGGTTCACGAAGAAAACATCCTGATCCGCGAGGATGGGGCCGAGTGGCTTTCGCCGCGCGTTTCTCGCGAATTGCAAGAACTTGCGTGGCCGACATGAGTGCGCTTGAATTCACGCTGGGACCGCCACTTGGTCATCGTGCCAACCTCGGGCTGATCGTCCTGCGGACCGACGAAACCCTTGAAGCCGAAGCGCGCCGCGTGTTGGTCGGAGAGGGCGTAGCGCATTACGTCAGCCGGGTGCCTTGCCGCAGCGAGGTGACGATGGAGGGGCTTGCGGAAATGGAGGCGGAACTGCCCCGTGCCGCGGCGCTTTTGCCTGACGAACATCCCTTTGACGTCATCGCCTATGCCTGCACGTCGGGTGCGACGAGTATTGGTGCGCAGAAAGTGGATGCCGCACTCCGCAGGGGAGCGAACACGGCCCATACGACCAATCCGTTGAGCGCGGTGATTGCCGCAACTCGGGCGCTTGGGGTGTCGCGGATTGGGTTCGTCACGCCGTATATCGCCGAAGTTTCGCAGGCGATGCGCGAGAAACTGGAACAGGCGGGTCTGGAAATCGTTGCCTTCGGTTCGATGGAAGAGAAGAACGACATCCGCGTGGCCCGAATTGACGCTGCATCCATTTCCAATGGTATTCGTACGCTTGCTCGTCGGGAGGTCTGTGAGGCGGTTTTTCTGTCCTGCACGAACCTGCGCGCGCTCGACCTGATAGCGCCGCTGGAAGAAGAGCTTGGCATCCCGGTTCTGACCAGCAACCAGGTGCTGTTGTGGCATATGCTGCATCTTGCCGGTCAGTCGACGCATGGAAAACCGTTCGGCGCGCTGATGCGATCATCTCTCCGACAAAACTAGAAGCGTCTCGGTTCTGCGCTGAAGGAAAGGTTGACACATTGATGACGAATTCGCGGCTGATGCCAGGGCGTGCATTTCAGATTGTCGAAGGGCAGTCATATGCTAACATTGACCCATGACAAAGTGGATGCCTGACAGAAATTCGCTTGCGCGACCCGTCCATATCAGCTTGGCGAGTTCGATCTCGGCTGCCATTGACGACGGCAAGTTGAAGGCCGGGCACCGCCTTCCCACGCATCGCGATCTGGCCAACCAGATCGGCCTCAGCGTGAACACGGTCAGCAAGGCCTATGACATCCTCAAGCGTCAGAACAGGATTGACGGGCAGGTGGGGCGCGGCAGTTACGTGGTCGACCGCAGCAGGGCCGAGCGGCAACCTTACAAGCTTGAAGCCGAGCCCGAAAAATTCGATCTGTCGATCTCCCGACCCGTCTACAGTTCGATTCATGTCGAGCGGATGGAGCAAACTCTCGGCGACCTGCCTGCCGATCTTAATGCCCAGATGTACCTGTCGTGCCGCCCCAATGTCGGGTTCGAGGCGCACCGGGTCGCGGGCACGCGCTGGTTGTCGCTTTGCGGGCTGGAAACCAGCGCGGATAACGTCATCATGACCAATGGCGTTACCCATGGCATGTCTGCCGCCCTGTCGGCGGTGACCCGTCCCGGTGACATTGTCCTTTCCGATGACGTGACGCATCACCTGCTTGTTTCGACCTGTGCCTATTTCGGTCTGACCCATGTGGGGCTTGAGTGTGACGAGTTCGGAATCACGCCCGAGGCGCTTGAAAAGGCCTGCGTCGATATGGCCCCCAAGGTATTGTATTTGATACCATCTTTGGCCAATCCGCGCGTCTATATGATGCCCGAAGATCGGCGCAGACAGGTGGTCGAAGTGGCCCGGCGGCATGGGCTTTACATCATCGAAAACGATGCCTTCGGCCCCGTCGCGGAAAACCGGCCACGGCCGATCTCGGCGCTTGCGCCCGAGCAGTCGATCTATCTGACGACCTTTACCAAGTGCACCGTGTCGGGCCTGCGCGCGGGCTACCTGGTTGCGCCCGGGAATCTGCTGCCAGCCCTGACCGGGCGCTTGATCGTGTTTGGCTGGATGGCCACTCCGCTGATTTGCGAGATCGCCAGTCGTTGGGTCGAGGATGGAACCGCCGAGGAGTTGTCACTTTGGCAGCGGCAGAAGCTGAAAAGCAGATACGACATCGTCTGTGACGAACTTGCTGGCTTTGACTGGTGTGGTCACCCGGCCGCTTTGCATCTCTGGCTCAACCTGCCCGAGGGGTGGGACTCGGCGAGCTTTGTCGCTCACGCCCGACAGTTGAACATTGCCGTCTCGCCGGAAACACCTTTTCTTGCGCCGAGGTCACAGCCGCAGAACGCGGTAAGGCTTGCGATTGGCAGCATTCAGGACGTGAATCGGTTCCAGCAGGCCTTACGAATGTTGGCCGGTTTGCTCAAACAGAAGCAGGAGCCGCTCCCGCAGCTTATTTATTAATCTGGACCAATTCTTCAAATTGTAGCGGGACAATATAAGCATTGACTCCCTTACCGAGTTCTCACATCCCTCGATTTATCAATGAAAAACGAAACAATCAGGGAGAATGCGATGACAAATCTACATAGACTGGCAACGCTCTTCGGGACCGTGGCGGCTGCCGCCGCCCTTACCATGTCTGCCGCACAGGCCGACAACTGGCGTTATGCCATGGAAGAGGGTCTGACGGACCCACAGGGCATGTATGCCACCAAGTTCAAGGAAGTGGTCGAAGCCAACTCGGACCACACCGTTCAAATCTATCCGGTGGGATCGCTTGGTGAATCCGCCGACGCGATGGAGCAGGCCCAGGCCGGGCTGTTGCAGTTCATCGACCAGTCGCCGGGATTTACCGGGGCGCTGATCCCCGAGGCCGAAGCCTTCCTTGTGCCCTATGTCCAGCCGACCGATCCGCTGGTGGTGCGCAAGTTCTTCAAGGAAAGCGTCGCCATCAACGAGATGTTCCACGAGATCTACCGCGAACAGGGCCTTGAGCTTTTGTCGGTGTTCCCCGAGGGCGAGCAGGTCGTCACAACGATGGAAGAGTTCCGCACGCCCGAAGACCTTGAGGGCATGAAGATCCGGACGATGACTTCGCCGCTGCTTCTGAAGACCTATGAGGCTTTCGGCGCGTCGCCGATCGCGATGCCCTGGGGCGAGTTGATCGGGGCGCTGAAAACCAACATGGTCGACGGCCAGGAAAACCCGGCTATCTGGATCGAGGCCTATGGGTTGGACGAACTGACGAAGGTGATGACCTATACCGGCCACGGCCAGTACACCACCGCTGTCATGGCCAACGCCGACTTCTATGACGGGCTGAGCGACGAGGACAAGGCGCTGGTGCAGCAGGCTTCGCAAGAGGCGCTGGACTATATCCTTGATGTGGCGGTCGAGCTTGACGCGACCGGGCTGGCCAAGATCCAGGAAACCAATCCGGACTACACCATCGTGCGTCTGACCGAGGAAGAGCGCGCTGTCTTCAAGGAGCGTGCCAAGGAGGTCGAGGCCGCGTTCATCGAACGTGCGGGCCAGCGGGGTGCCGCGATCCTGGAGCAGATGAAGGCAGACCTTGAGGCTGCACGGCAATAAACGGCTTTGCTGGCGGGCCGGCGCATCCGGCCCGTCAGCGTGATGTATTCACGAATTTTGACAACGTGAACTGGGCTTTGGCCGCTCGGATTCGACAATGGCGGTGCTGCTGTCAGCGCAAGTCGGCAACCGGCGGATCCACAGGAGGGGACTATGAACGAGGCTACGGAAAGCAAATCCGGGCTGGCGCGCGCGATCGACGGGATCGACCGGGGAATTGCCGCGCTTGAACGGGTCATCATGGCTGTCGGGGTCATCCTCATGGCGATCAACACGATTGCCAATGTGATCAGCCGTTTCATCTTCAACCACTCCATCGTCTTTGCTGAAGAGTTGAACAGCATCTTCATCCTCTTGGTGACATTCGCGGGCATCGGATATGCGGCGCGTCACGGTCGTCACATTCGCATGTCGGCGATTTCGGACGCGCTTCCCAAGCGGGCAAGAAAGATCCTGATGATCGTTATCACCGCCATCACGGCGGCCCTGCTGTTGTTGCTGGCCTGGTACGCGGTTCAATACATCATCGGGCTTCAGGCCAAGGGGCGTGTCTATCCCGCCTTGGGCATTCCCGTCTATGTCAGCTATCTCTGGGTGCCGATCGGCCTTGCTGTCACCGGCATACAATATGCGCTGACCTTCCTGAAGAACATTCAGGAAAGCGACATCTACCTGTCAACCGATCTGCGCGAAGAAGACGCGCAGGAGTTGGAGCTGGAGGTCTGACATGGCGCTTTTGATGTTCTCGGTCATGGTGGTCCTTCTGCTTTTGGGCTTTCCCATGATGGTGCCGCTGATCGCCGGAGCCTTTATCGGCGTGGTCCAGCTTTTCGGGTCGATCGACAAGACGGAATTCATGATCCAGCAGATGCTGGGCGGTATCCGTCCGGCATCGTTGATCGCAGTGCCGATGTTCATCCTGGCCGCCGACATCATGACGCGGGGCCAGTCCGCCACCCGGCTGATCGACATGGTAATGGCCTTCATCGGCCATATCCGGGGCGGGCTTGCCGTCAGCACGGCCTCGGCCTGTGCGCTGTTCGGAGCCGTATCCGGCTCGACCCAGGCCACGGTCGTGGCCGTCGGCACGCCTTTGCGGCCGCGTATGCTGAAGGGTGGCTACAAGGACAGTTTCGTTCTGGCCCTGATCGTCAACTCCAGCGATATCGCCTTCCTGATCCCGCCCAGCATCGGCATGATCATCTATGGCGTCGTGGCCAAAGCTTCGATCCCTGAACTGTTCATTGCCGGACTTGGGCCGGGTCTGCTGATCCTGTTCATGTTCTCGGCCTACAGCATGATCTATGCTAAGCTGAACAATGTGCCGACCGAACCGTCGACCACCTGGGCCGAGCGTGGAACGGCGGTCAAACGCGCACTTTGGCCGCTTGGTTTTCCGCTTTTGATCATTGGCGGCATCTTCCTTGGTATCTTCAGCCCGACCGAGGCGGCAGCGGTCAGCGTGCTTTATGCCCTGATCCTGGAAACCGTGATCTATCGCTCGATGGGGCTCAAGGATTTCTATGGCATCGCCCTGTCGACCGGCATGGTGACGGCGGTGGTGTTCATCCTTGTCGGCGCCGGTGCGGCCTTTGCCTGGGTGCTGTCTTTTGCGCAAATCCCGCAACAGATCCTTGGCGCCATCGGCATCGACCAAATGGGCCAGATCGGCGTGTTGTTCACCATCGCAATCGCCTTTTTCATTGGCTGCATGTTCGTCGACCCCATTGTAGTGATCCTGATCTTCGTGCCGATCTTCGCGCCGGTCGTGGAAAAGACCGGGCTTGATCCGATCCTGGTCGGAACCCTTATCACCCTGCAGGCCGCCATCGGGTCGGCAACACCGCCCTTCGGCTGCGATATCTTTACCGCCGTGGCGGTGTTCAAGCGGCCCTACCTTGACGTCATCCGGGGCACACCGCCCTTTGTCGTCATGCTACTGACCGTTTCGGTCCTGCTTATCTTTTTCCCGCAGATCGCGTTGTTCCTTCGCGATGTCGCGTTTGCACAGTGAAGTGAGGGCCAAATGTTCAAGTCCATCCTCGCCCCTTTCGACGGCTCCAACGGATCCGAAGGCGCATTGCGCAAGGCCGCCGAACTGGCGCGGCTTTGCGGTGCGGAACTCACCGTTCTGACCACGTTTCGGCATCATTCGGTGCTGGAAGGGTCGATGCACGTGATCAATGTCGAGCAACCCGACAACATTGACGAGATCATGCGAACCCACGCCAAGGAAGTGGCCGAGAAAGGCGCGTCAATCGCGCGGGAACTGGGCTGTGAAAAGATCCGTGCCTTCGTCAAGGGCGGACCAACCGCACGCACCATCGTCGGGTTCGCAAAGGAACACGAAAACGATCTGATCGTCATCGGCAGCCGTGGCCTTGGCTCGTTCGAAGGCGCGCTTTTGGGCAGCGTCTCGCACAAGGTCACCAGCCTGTCGAAAATTCCTGTTCTCGTCGTCTAACCGAGCAAGGATAACGTGATTGGACACCGTACCCGCGACACTTCCCGCCCAGCTTGACGACCGCGCCGTGTCTAAGCGCATTGCACTGGTCGTGTTGGCGACAGACCACACCACCGAGAGAGATTTCGCCCGGCTGTGCGATCCGGGCAAGGTTGGCGTCTATGTCAACCGCATCGCGTTTCAGAACCCGACGACACACGCATCGCTTCTGAAGACTGGCCCGCGTCTGACCGAGGCCGCGGGGCAAATCCTGCCTGATGAAGAGGTCGACGTGATCGCCTATAGCTGCACTGCTGCCTCCATTGTTCTGGGCAACGACGTGGTCGCGCAGCACCTGAACGCCGCCAAGCCCGGTGCAGCCTGCGTTACGCCAAGCTCTGCTGCCTTCGATGCTTTTACCGCGCTCGGGGTCGGGCGTGTCAGTATCCTGACGCCCTATACGCCGGATGTGACCGACGAACTGGCCCTGTATTTCGCGGCCCACGGTCCCGAAGTCGTCAGTAGCGCCAGCTTTGGTCTGAGTGACGACCGGGACATGGCGCGCGTTTCCGAGGCCAGTATCATAGCTGCCGGGGCCGAAGCCTGTGCGCTCGAGGCTGATGCACTTTTCCTGTCCTGCACCGCTCTGCGTGCCCTCGGTTGCGTTGAACGTCTGGAAGACCGGATTGGCAAACCCGTGATCACCTCGAACCAGGCGATGATCTGGCGGTGCCTCCGGCTGGCGGGCATCGACGATCCCATTCAGGGCTACGGCCGGATTTTCGGGTTCTGACAGGAGGCGCGTCGGTTCATGACCCATGACATTACACTTCAGGATGGGTTTCTGGCGCGCCGGCGTATTGCCGATCAGGTTCGGACAACCCCGCTTGTGGCGTCGCCTGCACTTTCTGCGATGACTGGGGCAGAGGTATCGCTAAAGCTGGAACACCAGCAGATCACCGGCAGTTTCAAACTGCGCGGCGCGACCAACGCAGTGCTGTCGCTGACCCCGGAACAGCGCGAAGCCGGTGTCGTCGGTGTTTCCACCGGAAACCATGGGCGCGGGCTGGCTTATGCTGCTGCCCAGGCCGGGGTCCGCTGTATCATTTGCATGTCGGAACTTGTGCCGCAGAACAAGGTCGAAGGCATCAAGGCCCAGGGCGCCGAGGTGCGTATCGTCGGACGTTCGCAGGACGATGCGCAGGTCGAGGTCGACCGATTGGTCACCGAAGGCATGACGATGTTGCCGCCCTTCGATCACCGCCACATCATCGCCGGGCAAAGCACCGTTGCGCTGGAAATCCTGGAGCAACAGCCGGACTTGGAGACCATCCTGGTGCCGTTGTCCGGGGGCGGGCTGATCTCGGGCGTGGCCATGGTGATGAAGGCTGCCAATCCGGCGATCCGCGTGATCGGCGTGACCATGGAACGCGGTGCGGCGATGCACGCGAGCCTTCAGGCGGGCAAGCCTGTGTTGGTAGAGGAAGAGCCGACGCTGGCCGACAGTCTTGGCGGCGGCATCGGGCTGGACAACGCCTTTACCTTTTCAATGACGCGCGATCTGGTGGATGACACCGTGCTGGTCTCGGAAACAGAAATCGCCGCTGCGATCCGCCATGCCTATTGGGAAGAGCGGCAGGTCATCGAAGGCTCTGGCAGTGTCGGCATCGCGGCACTTCTGACGGGAAAGATCACCGATCCGGGGCGATGCGTGGTGCTGCTTACCGGCCAGAACATCGACATGGCACTGCACAAGCGGTTGATCGACGGCGAAGACGTCGATGTTGCGGCAGAAGCGGGGGGCCACGAAAATGACTGACATCAGGATCCTGACCGAAGCAGACCTGCGCGCCGCCGTGTCTCTGGATGTCGAGGCGGTGGACTGTGTCGAAAAGGCATTTAGCCTCCTGGCCACTGCCGACGTCCAGATGCCGCCGATTCTCAGTTTCCACGTGCCCGAACATAACGGCGAGGTCGACGTCAAGACTGCCTATGTGCCGGGCTTGGACGGCTTTGCCATCAAGATGAGCCCGGGGTTCTTCGACAATCCAAGGCTTGGCCTTCCCAGCCTCAATGGGCTGATGGTGCTGTTCGATACGAAAACCGGGATCGTGCGTTCCGTGCTGCTGGACAACGGATACCTGACGGACGTCAGAACCGCCGCCGCAGGGGCCGTTGCGGCCAGACATCTTTCGCGCGAGGACAGCAAGACCGCCGGTATCCTTGGCAGCGGAATGCAGGCAGGGCTTCAGCTTGAGGCGCTGACGCTGGTGCGCGGGATCGAACGGGCGGTGATCTGGGGACGGGACGCGGCGAAGGCCCGGGCCTGTGCCGCAGACTGTGCGGCGCGCCTTGGCATCGAGGTTACGACCGGCAGCATCGACGACGTCATGGCCGCCGCCGATATCGTGGTCACGACAACGCCCGCGACCGCCCCCCTGATTACCGCCGACATGCTGCGCCCCGGTCAACACGTCACCGCCATGGGCTCGGATGCAGACTACAAGGGCGAGTTGGCTGCCGACGTCATCCCAGCCGCAACACTCTTTGCCTGTGACCGGCTGGCGCAATCGATCAAGCAGGGCGAGCTTCGAGTGCCACTTGCGGCTGGTACGATCAACGCGCCCGAAGCCTTTCCCGAACTCGGCCAGATCATCGCCGGGCGGGCGGCGGGCCGCACCTCGCCTGCGGACATCACGATCTGCGATTTGACCGGCACCGGTGTCCAGGACACTGCCATCGCCACCTTTGCCAATGCCCGCGCCGCTGCGAACGGCGCTGGCACCACCATCCGAAACTGATCTCTCAGGAACAGCAAATATGACAAACCCGACGTTGTATTTCACGCGCAAGGAATTCCAGCAGCGCATCGACAAGACCCGCCGCGAAATGGCACGGCGCGGGCTGGACCTTTTGGTCGTCACCGATCCGTCGAACATGAACTGGCTGACGGGCTATGACGGCTGGTCCTTCTACGTCCACCAGTGCGTCGTTCTGGGGCTGGACGGCGAACCGATCTGGTTCGGTCGCGGTCAGGATGCCAACGGGGCCTTGCGCACCTGCCACATGAAACCGGAGAACCTGATCGGATACCCGGACCACTACGTTCAATCGACCGAGCGGCACCCGATGGATTACCTTTCCGCACGGCTTGCAGACCGGGGATTGGATCGTGGTGTGATCGGGGTCGAGATGGACAACTACTGGTTCACCGCCGCCGCCTATGCGTCTCTCCAGAACCACATGCCGAATGCCCGGTTCAAGGACGCCAACGCGCTTGTGAACTGGCAACGCGCGGTGAAATCCGAGGCCGAGCTTGGCTATATGCGCCAAGCCGGAAAGATCGTCGAACGGATGCACCAGCGCATTTTTGAACGCGTCGAGCCGGGGATGCGGAAATGCGATCTCGTGGCCGAGATCTATGACGCGGGCCTGCGCTATGACGAAACGCTTGGCTTTGGTGGTGATTATCCCGCAATCGTGCCGCTTCTGCCTTCCGGGCCGGACGCCGGTGCGCCGCATCTGACGTGGGATGATCTGCCGATGCAGGCAGGGCAGGGCACGTTCTTTGAAATCGCAGGAGCCGTTCACCGCTATCACTGCCCGCTGTCGCGCACCGTGTTCCTTGGCAAACCGACGCAGACATTTCTGGATGCCGAAAAGGCTGTTCTGGAAGGCATGGACGCCGGGCTTGAAAAGGCACGGGCGGGTAACACCTGCGAAGATATCGCCGCCGCTTTCTTTGGGGTTCTGAAATCCCACGGCATCGAGAAAGACAACCGTACCGGCTATCCGATCGGGGTCAGCTATCCGCCCGACTGGGGCGAACGCACCATGTCCCTCAGGGCAGGGGACAGGACGGTTTTGCAGGAAAACATGACCTTCCATTTCATGACCGGGCTCTGGATGGACGACTGGGGGTTCGAGATCACCGAAAGCATCCGCATCGGCGAATCCGGGCCGGAGTGTCTATCCAACGTGCCGCGAAAACTCTTCGTGAAGGATTGAGCGATGAGGAAGAATCCGATCAAGTCAACGGTGCCCTTCGATCTGGACGGGGTGCATCACGGCTTTCTGAAGCTGCCCTACAGCCACGACGGCAGCGCCTGGGGGTCGATCATGATTCCGATCACCGTGATCCGGAATGGCGAGGGCAAGACGGCGCTTTTGACCGGCGGCAACCATGGTGACGAATACGAAGGGCCGATCGCGCTTCAGGAACTGGCCTATACGCTGAAGCCGGAAGATATCCATGGCCGCCTCATCATCGTGCCAGCGTTCAATTATCCCGCATTCCGCAAGGCGCGCCGCACGTCTCCGATCGACAATCGGAATCTCAACCGCTGTTTTCCCGGCCGCCCGGACGGCACGGTGACTGAAAAGATCGCCGACTATTTTCAATCGACCCTGTTGCCGATGACCGACGTGGCGGTCGATTTTCACTCTGGCGGCAAGACGCTGGATTTCATTCCATTCGCCGCGGCGCATATCCAGGACGACAAGGCGAACGAGGCCGAGTGTTTTGCGGCCATGGCGGCCTTCAACGCGCCCTTTTCGATGCAGCTTCTCGAAATCGACAACGGGGGCATGTACGACACTGCCGTCGAGGAAATGGGCAAGGTGCTTGTGACGACCGAATTGGGCGGAGGGGGGTGTTCCACCGCCAAAAGCAACGCGATTGCCCGCAAGGGTTTGCGCAACGTTCTGATCTTCTTTGGCATTCTGGACGGAGAAATGCAGATCGACGAGACCGTCATGCTGTCGATGCCGGATGAGGATTGTTACATTCTGAGCGAGGGCGAGGGGCTTCTTGAAATGATGGTCGATCTTGGTGACAGCGTTGCCGCAGGAGACCTGGTCGCGCGTGTCTGGTCGGTGGATCGAACCGGTGTGCCGCCGCTGGAATACCGTTCGCTTCGCGATGGCATCTTGGCCTGCCGTCATTTCCCCGGCCTGATAAGTTCCGGCGACTGTCTGGCTGTTATCGGCATGACGGAAAACTGAGAGGAGGTCAGGCTATGCGGCTGGACCAGCGCGATCTGGAGATCCTGCGCGTGCTTTCGACCGAAGGGCGGATCACCAAGGCGGCGCTGGCCGAACGCGTCGGCCTGTCGCCGACGCCCTGCTGGGACCGGCTGAAAAAGCTTGAGCGTTCCGGGTTGGTCGAAGGCTATGGCGCCCGGATCAACCTCAGGAAGCTCGGGCCCTATGTGACCGTCTTTGTATCGGTCGAAATCTCGGATCACACCGCGGCCAGTTTCCGTGTTTTTGAATCTGCGATGGAACGCTACGACGAGGTGATCGCCTGCTGGGCCCTTGGCGGCGGCTTCGACTATCTGCTGCAAATCGTGGCCCGCGACATCGACGCCTATCAACGCCTGATCGACGAAATGCTGAACGCCCGTGTCGGTCTGGCCCGCTATTACAGTTATGTCGTCACCAAGGAAACGAAGTCGCCCAAGGGCGCACCTCCGCTGGACCTGCTCTGGTCCGACAGTGAACAGAGCTGACCCCCAGCCTTTTAAAAGCAAGGCAGGGGGTCAGCCATGGGTCAACCAAGCACCTCTGTCACGGCGTCCTTCAGTTTGCCAGCGATCTCGTCGGCTTCGGCCTCGCTCAGGCAAAACGGCGGAGCAAAGCCCAGGATGTCGCCCTGTGGCATGGCACGGCTGATGACACCACGCGAAAGAAGCGCGGCATTCACCTTGTAACCGATGGTCTTCGAGGGATCGAAGAACGCCCTGTTCGCCCGGTCCTCGACGAATTCGACAGCGCACAACAGACCTTCACCGCGTATCTCGCCCACATGGGCATGATCCCCAAGGGCCTCGGTCAGGGCCGCCTTGAAATAAGCGCCGGTGTCGCGGGCATTCTCGATCAGGTTCAATTCGTCGATCAGCCTGAGGTTGGCAACACCCGCCGCTGCACCGATGGGATGCGCCGAATAGGTCCAGCCATGCCCGATCGGGCCGTTTTCGTCCGTGCCCTGTTCCAGCACCTTCCAGACCTTGTCCGAAACGATCGACCCCGACAGCGGTGCATAGGCGCTGGTCAGTCCCTTGGCGATGGTGATGATGTCGGGGCGAATGCCATAGTGCTCTGAGCCGAACATGCTGCCCAGCCGACCGAAGCCGGTTACCACCTCGTCGGCGATCAACAGGATGTCGTGTCGGTCCAGCACCGCCTGGATAGCGGGCCAATAGCCTTCGGGCGGCGGCACCAACCCGCCGGTTCCCAATGCCGGTTCGCCGATGAAGGCGGCGATGGTGTCGGCACCTTCCCGTTCGATCAGCGCCTCCAGTTCGGCGACACAATGGGCGACAAAATCGGCCTCGCTCTGGCTCACGTCGTCACGACGGAAATAATACGGCGCTTCGGTATGGATCACCTGCGCCAGCGGCAAATCGAACTTCTTGTGGAACAACTCCAGGCCCGTCAGCGAACCAGTCATCAGGCCCGAACCGTGATAGCCACGCCAGCGCGAGATGATCTTCTTTTTCTCCGGACGGCCCAGAATGTTGTTGTAATACCAGACCAGCTTGATGTTGGTTTCGTTGGCATCACTTCCCGACAAGCCGAAATAGACCTTGGACATGTGATCGGGCGCGCGGTCCAGCACCATCTTAGCCAGGGTGATCGAGGCTTCGGTGCCGTGACCGACATAGGCGTGGTAATAAGCCAGTTCGCGGGCCTGATCGGCGATGGCCTCGGCGATCTCCTGACGACCATAGCCAACGTTCACGCAGTACAAACCGGCGAAAGCATCCAGCAGCCGGTTACCGTCACGGTCCTCGATAAGACAGCCCAAGCCACCCGTGACGACGCGCTGCGGCACGTCACCGCGTGCAAAATCCGCAAGATGGGTGGAGGGATGGAAAAAGCTCTCGCGGTCCCATTGTTCCAGTTGGTCATTTCTCAGCACGATAGTCTTCCTTTCTTGCCTCAAGCCCAGTCACGGCAGACGTATTTGATTTCCATGAATTCTTCCATGCCGCGCCGGGCACCTTCTCGACCCAACCCGGATTGCTTGGTGCCACCGAATGGGATCGGTGCGCCGGTCACCTTGGTGCGGTTGACCGCCACCATGCCATATTGCAGGGCGCGGCTCAGGCGATAGATGCGGCGCGGATCCTGGCTGTGAACATAGGCCACCAGCCCGTATTCGGTGTCATTGGCACGCGCGATCACTTCTTCTTCTGTGTCGAAGGGTGCAATGACGGCAACCGGGCCGAAGGTCTCGTCATGCATGATGGCGGCGTCGGCTGGCACATCGGTCAGCACCGTGGCCTCGTAAAAGAGCGGCCCCAATTTGTGGCGCTTGCCACCGCAAGCCAGCACCGCCCCCTTGGCCAGCGCGTCGGCGACATGTTCTTCCTGCTTGGCCACGGCCTTTTCGTTCATCAACGGCCCCAAGTCGCAATCATCCATACCCGCGCCGATGGTCAGGGCCTTGGCGGCTTCTGTGAACTTCTCGCAAAACTGCGTGTAGATGCCGCGCTCGACAAAGATCCGGTTGGCCCCAAGGCAATCCTGCCCGGTGGTGGCGAACTTGGCCTTGATTGTTTCGGCAACGGCGTGATCCAGATCGCAGCCCTTGAAAACGATCACCGGCGCGTGTCCGCCCAGCTCCATCACCAGCTTTTTCACCGTTTGAGCCGATTGTTCGTAAAGCAACCGTCCGACTTCGGTCGATCCGGTGAAGGACAAGGCACGCACGCGGGTGTCTCTTGTCCAGGGCGGTACTACGGTGTTGGCACTCCCGGTGACGACGTTGAAGACGCCGGGCGGGAAACCGGCACGCTCGGCCAGTTCGGCCAGGGCGGTGGCTGAAAACGGAGTTTCGTGGCTGGGATGGGCGACAACAGTGCATCCAGCGGCGAGGGCCGCGGCTGCTTTGCGCGTCAGCATGGCGGTCGGAAAGTTCCACGGTGTGATCAAGGCCACCACGCCAACCGGTTCAAACCACAACTCGACCTCGGCATCCGGCAAGTGGCTGGTCACACCCTCAATATTGGGACGCTTGGCCTCTTCCGCGTAGTACTCGACAAAGCTGGCTGCATAGTCGATCTCGCCCAGGGCTTCCGACAGGGGTTTGCCCTGTTCGGCGACCATGATCCGCGCCAGGTCTTCCTTGTGTTCGATCATCAGTTCGAACCAGCGGCGCAGCAGGGCGGAACGCTCTTGCGGCAGTTTCGCGGACCATGCCGGGAAAGCCGCTTGCGCTGCATCCACGGACCCGGCGCTGTCTTCTTCCGTCAGGCAGGCAATATTGCCAACCACCTGCGCCGTCGCAGGATCAATGACGGGCAGGGTTTCGTTTCCTTCGGCCTTCACCCATTTGCCGTTTACATAGGAATACGGGCGTACCAGCCCCTTGTCGGTAATGTCTGCCCGTGCAGACAAGGCGTTGTCCAGCATTGCAGCCTCCATCGTGTTCCGGACAGGATATCCCGGCGTTTTTGAGGGATGGGCTGAACTTCGGGGAGAAACCCGAGGATTTGGCTGAAGTCAGGTGCGAAAACAGTCCAAATCACTTGTGCCGGTTTCGGTCCTTGAAAGCGGACCTTTCTAAAGAGCCCGCCTAATCCATCGGAAAGCAAAGCCGCACCGCAAATCCCGTGTCGGGGTGCAGGACGTTCAGGGTTCCGCCGTGGCGGTTTGCGACGGCTTCGGCGATGGACAAGCCGAGGCCGCTGCCGACGCTGCCTGCGCCCTGGCCGAAGCGTGCGAGGATCTGGGGGATGCGGGCGGGGTCGATGCCCTGTCCGTCGTTGGCCACGGTCAGGGAAAGTTTCCCGTCGCCCTGCTCGAGTGTTACCGTGATCCGGGACAGCCCCGGGCCGCCATGGGCAAAGGCATTGTCGATCAGGTTGGTCAGCGCCTCGCGCAGCATCAGGGCATCGCCGCGAAAAGCGACCGGGGTGTTGGGTGCGGTCACTTTCATCGACACGCCGCGGTCTGCATTCGATGCCCTGACGGCTTTCGCGGTGTCGCGCACAAGCCCGGCAAGCTCGATTTCGTCCAGGGTTGCAACGCCAGCTTCGGCGCGAGCGCGCTCCAGGGTCAACAGGCGGTTGGCGAGGTCTCCGGCCTCGGCCGCTGCGCGGCTGAGTTCGCGGGCGCGTTGGTGCGCGGTCTCCAGATCGCCTGCCGAGGTCGTTGCATCCGCCAGTGCGCGCAGACCGGCGATCGGGTTGCGCAACTGGTGGGCGGCGTCCGAGACGAAGTTGGTTTGTGCCCTGAGGGTGGTGGAGACCTGTTCGAACAATTCATTCAGGCGGCCGACGATGCCACGGGTTTCGATCGGAACGCGGCGGCGGATGGGGCTGAGGTCTTCGGAGGATCTTTGCGAGATCGCGTCTTCCAGTTCGATCAGGGGTTTCAGGCCCTGGCGCACCCCGAACCAGACAAGAAGGGCGACGCCGAGGATCAGCGTCAGCATGATCGCCGCCGAGCGGATCAGAACCTGTGTCACAAAGGCGCTGCGCGAGGCGAGATCCTGCCAGACCGTGACGGTATAGGTGCCGGTTATCCCGGCAATGGTGGTTTCGTCCTTCAGGCGCAAAACGCGGGCAGGTGCGCCGCGATAGACCGCGTCGTAGTAGGCAAAGGCCTGGTCCGGCGGCAGTTTGCGCGACACGGGGACAGGCGGCACCGCGAATCCCGTCACCAGCACCCCGTCGGGGCCGTAGACGTGATAGCGAACAAGGCCGCCGCCGCTTTCCCGAAGAAGGGCATCGGTTTCCAGCGACACCGCGTCGCCGTCCGACAAGGCCACGTCGCGGGCGACTGTGAGGGCGGTCAGCATCAGGTTTCTGTCGAACAATTCCTGCGCCGTCTGGCGGGCCAGGGTCAGCCGCCAGGCCCCTGTCGCGGTTGCGAGGATTACAAGGGGCACAAGGATGATGACGAAGAGGCGAAGTCGAAGGGAGTTGATCATTTCCCTTTTGCCCGCTGTACCAATTCATACCCCAATCCCCGTCGGACGCGGATATCGACACCGACCCCGGCAAGTTTCTTGCGCAGGCGCGAGATGTTCACTTCGACGGCGGATTCCCCAATGTCCGCGCCGGTGCCGTAAAGCGCATCCAGAAGCGTCTGTTTCGGGATGACGCCTTTGACCCTCAGGAAGGCCTCGAACAGGGCCAGTTCGCGTCGCGGCAGGTCCAGAAGGTCGGTCCCGGCGGTTGCCTGACGTTTGTCTTCGTCGAAGGAAAGCGGGCCGAAGGTCAGCACGCGCGAAATGGCACGGGGGGCGCGACGGGAGAGGGCGCGGATGCGGGCCTCCAACTCGTCCATGTCGAAGGGTTTGACCAGATAGTCGTCTGCCCCGGCATCGAGCCCCCGGACGCGGTCCACCGCCTGATCGCGGGCGGTAAGGAGTAGGACGGGTCGATCGTCGCCGCGCGCGCGCATTTCCGACAGGATCGTAAGACCGTCGGTGCCCGGTAGATTGATGTCGAGAATCACGATGTCGTTCTTGTCATGGGCAAGGAAAGTCGCAGCGTCGGTGCCGTCGTTCAGAACGTCCGTTGCATGTCCGCTGTCCTGCAATCTATAGGCTATGCCATTGGCAATGCTGACATTATCCTCGACGATTGCGATCCGCAATTAAGCTGTTCCCTTGTTAGGTTGCCGCAAGGTTGGCAACATATAGTGGCATAATCAAGCAGCAGTTGCTGTTGATGTAGGATGTCGTGCCCGGTGTAAGGGCCGATCAAATGGGAGGATACCATGATTATCAAGACAGCCGCGCACGCGGCCCTTTTTGCTGTCTCGGGGGCATTGGCCGCCACGTCGGCAATGGCGCTCGACCTGTCGGGCAAGACCGTTGAATTCGTCATTCCGTTCTCGGAATCCGGTGGCTCGGCCAAATGGGCCAACTTCTATGCCCCGCTGATGTCCGAAGCGCTTCCGGGCAACCCGACCGTTGTCGTGAAGTACATGCCAGGTGCCGGATCGACCAAGGGGGCCAACTGGTTCCAGAACCAAAGCTGGGACGACAGCGAAGGCACGCTGGTGTTCGGCTCGTCGGGTTCGACGCAGTTCCCCTATCTGCTGGGCGATCCGCGCGTGAAGTACGAATATGGCGACTGGAATGTCGTTCTGGCCTCGGGCACCGGTGGCGTTGCCTTCCTGCCGCCCGACTTGGCGGAAATGACCGACGGGCTGGATGCAACCGGCCTTCAGGGCACCGACTTCATCTGGGGCAGCCAGGGCGCGACGCGGCTTGACCTCGTGCCGCTGCTGGCCTGGAAGATGCTGGGCCTGAACGTCGAGCCGGTCTTCGGCATCA
The DNA here is from genome assembly GCA_965228905.1 of Paracoccaceae bacterium. Taxonomy (GTDB): domain Bacteria; phylum Pseudomonadota; class Alphaproteobacteria; order Rhodobacterales; family Rhodobacteraceae; genus CALKXV01. The sequence goes on from CBDDII010000002.1 coordinate 1,043,070, forward strand.
AGGGCCGTGGCGATGGCCGCCTGATGTTCGAGCGTGGCGAAGCCAACGTCGACTACCAGACGTCTTCGGCCTACCTCGCCAACGTCGTTCCGCTGGTCGACAATGGCCAGGCGGTTCCGTGGATGACCTGGGGTGCGCTGGACAACGATGGCAACATCGTGCGCGACCCGACCTTCCCGGACATCCCGACCTTCAAGGAAGTCTGCGAAGCCACGCCATCCTGCGCGACCGAAGGGCCCGAATGGGAAGCCTGGAAAGCCTTTGCCATTGCGGGTTTCCCGGCACAGAAGATGATCTTCCTGCCCAAGGGTGCGCCGCAAGAAGCCGTCGATGCCTTTGAAGCTGCCTTCAACGCGATCATCGCGCGTGACGATTTTGCCGAGATCTCGGCCGCGCGCCTGGGCGTCTATCCCCAGATGACCGGCGCCGCTGCGACCAACACTCTGAAGCTTGGTACGACCGTGGACCCGGCGGCGAAAGAGTTTGTCGTGAAGTGGCTTGAAGACGACTACGGCGTTTCGCTGAAGTAAGACCTTCACCCCCCGTGGCGCTTGCTTGCGGGGGGTGTTCCTTGGGAGGGGAAAATGGACATTCTGGCCACCTCGCTGCCTGCGCTTGCAGACGCATTCGCCTTGATCCTCCAGCCGCAGCAGTTGATGTACCTGGTTTTGGGTGTCTGTCTTGGCCTGTCGGTCGGGGTGTTTCCCGGTCTTGGCGGAATTGCCGGTCTTTCCCTTGTTCTGCCTTTCATGTTCGGCATGGACCCGGTTTCGGGTCTGGCCCTGATGGTCGGTCTGGTTGCGGTGGTGCCGACCTCTGACACTTTCGCTTCCGTGCTGATGGGGATCCCCGGATCGTCGGCCAGCCAGGCGACGGTTCTTGACGGGTTTCCGATGGCAAGGAAAGGCGAGGCGGCACGCGCACTGGCCGCCGCCTTCGTGTCGTCCCTGTTCGGCGGGTTGTTCGGTGCGACCATCCTGACGTTTTTCATCCAGATCGCACGACCGCTGGTCTTGGCTTTCGGAATGCCCGAGATGCTTGCGATCACGATCCTCGGGCTGTCGATGGTGGCCATCCTTGCGGGCCGATTTGCGCTGAAGGGCGTCGCGGCGGCCTGTCTCGGCTTGCTCGTCGGCACGATTGGCGAGGCCGGTTACGGCGGATCGCTGCGCATGGTGCCCGAAAGCTGGAGTTGGGCCGACGGCGGCACGATCGCTTTCGAATCCTATCAATACCTGAGTGACGGCGTGAAGCTGGTCATCGTCGGTCTTGGCATCTTTGCGGTGCCCGAGATCATCGCGCTATTGCGGCAGGACAAGTCCATCGCCCGAGGTGCCACGCTTGGGGCTGGATGGATGCAAGGCATTCGCGATTGGTGGGCGAACATTTGGCTGTCGCTTCGCTGTTCGACCATCGGCGTGATCGTCGGCGTCATCCCCGGCCTTGGCGGATCGGTGGTCGACTGGATCGCCTATGGCCACACCGTCCAGTCCACAAAGGACAAGTCGAACTTCGGCAAGGGTGAAGTGCGGGGCGTCATTGGTCCCGAAAGCTCGAACAACGCCAAGGAAGGCGGCGGGCTGGTGCCGACGCTGATCTTCGGCATCCCCGGTTCCGGGTCCATGGCCGTTTTCATCGGCGGGCTTGCGTTGCTTGGTTACGAGGCCGGGCCGCAACTGATCCAGAACAACCTCGATGTCACCTATTCCATCGTCTGGTCGCTGGCTTTGGCCAATGTCGTGGGCGCGGGGCTGTGTATTCTCTTGTCCGCGCAGATCGCGCGGTTGACCACGATCCGCTTTACCTTGCTGGCGCCGTTCCTGTTTATGATGATCTCCTTTGCGGCGTTCCAGTCGCGCCAGTCCCTTGGCGACCTGATCGCGCTGTTTGCCATCGGGCTGATCGGGATTTTCCTTCGCCGGTTCGACTGGTCGCGCCCTGCCTTCCTGATCGGCTTCGTTTTGTCCTACCAGGCGGAGAACTTTTCGGCAGCCTCGCAGCAGATCGCCCGGATCCGGTTCCGCCGCGCCTTTGAAGACGGGATGGAGTATGTCTTTTCGCCGATCGTGATCGTGATCCTTCTGATCACGCTTATCTCGATTGTGCTTGGCGTTCGGCAGGCCAAGATGATCCGCAGCGAAGGCGAAGTGGCGACCGGCAGAAAGCGCGCGCCGATGGTCTTTCTGCTGGCGATCTTTGCCTATCTCGTTATCGCCTGGCTCAACGCCTCGCAGATCGACCTTGTGTCCGACAAGATCTTCCCGATGACCATTGCCACGGTCGGGATTTTCGCCGTGGGCATCCTGTTGGTACAGATGATCCTGGCACCTGAAGGGCACGACATTTTCGCCGACCGGGAATCGGGGGGCGAAGATTCTGACGCGGCTTACGGTCTTTGGCCGACGCTTGGCTGGCTTGGCCTGTTGCTGCTGCTGTCTGCGCTATTGGGTTTCATCCTTGCGCTGATCATTTTCATGATGTCGTTCTTTCGCATTCGCGCGCGGATCTCCTGGGCGCAATCGGCGATCTTCACCTTCGCGGGTGTGGCCTTCATGATCTTCCTGGCCCGCATCCTGCGCCGCGATTTTCCTGCCGGGCTCTTGCAGAACTTCACCGATCTTCCCTGGCCCCTAGGATAACTCTCATGCCTCAGCATCCCGTCCCCTTCCTGTTCATGCGTGGCGGCACATCGCGCGGTCCCTACTTCAATGCCTCGGTTCTGCCAAAGGACCGTGACGCCCTGGCCCGGGTTCTGATCGCGGCGGTCGGTGCGGGCAATCCGCGCAATATCGACGGTCTTGGCGGGGGCAATGCGGTGACGACAAAGGTGGCGATGCTGTCACCCTCGGACCGTGACGACGCCGACGTCGACTATTTCTTTGCGCAATGTGCGGTTGAGGAAGAACTCGTCGATTTCGCGCCGACCTGCGGCAATATCCTTGTCGGTGTCGGCCCGGCTGCCATCGAGATGGGGCTTGTCGCGGCGCGTGATGGCGCGACCCCGGTGCGAATTCATGCGGTCAATACCGGCGCATTGGTCGAAGCCGAGGTGATGACGCCAGGCGGAGTTGTGGAATACGAGGGCGGGGAGGCCATTGACGGGGTGCCGGGTACGGCGGCCCCTGTGGCCTTGAACTTCATGGAGGTTGTCGGATCGCGCACCGGTGCGATGTTCCCGACCGGCACACCCAGGGAAGAAATCGACGGGGTCGAGGTGTCCTGTGTAGACGTGGCGATGCCGATGATGATTGCCCGCGCGGCGGATTTCGGAATCTCGGGCTATGAAAGCCAGGACGAGTTGGACGCCATGCCCGCCTTGTTCGAACGGATGGAAGCCCTGCGACTTGAGGCCGGGCGGCGCATGGGGTTGGGCGATGTGACGAAATCCGTCACGCCCAAGATCGGCCTGATCTCGGAAGCCCGGCAAGGCGGTCACTTTGCGGCGCGGTATTTCATGCCCTGGACGACACATCCGACACTGGCGGTCACCGGCAGCCAGTGCCTAGCGGCCTGCGCCCTGGCCCCTGGCACCGTCGCCGATGGGCTGGTGCGCGCAGTCGATCCTTCGCCCGCGACCGTGTCGATCGAGCATCCCGTGGGCATCATGGACGTTCTTGTGAAATACGCCCATGACCCGGAGTTCCAGTTCATCTCGGCCGGCGTCACCCGCACGGCCCGGCTGATCGCGCGGGGCGAGGTGATGATCCCGAACGCGGTCTGGGAGGGCTGATGCACCTTTACGACCTGATGGCGAAGAGCTTTGCGAACGAAGGTGTTGCCGATTGTTTCGCGCTTTTGGGGGATGCCAACATGGCCTTCGCGACCCGGCTTCAGGAAGCCGGATGTCGGATGGTTTATGTCAGGCACGAACATTGCGCCGCCGCCGCCGCCATGGCCTATGCCCGCAAGACCGGAGATGTGGGGGTTGCGACCGTGACTTGCGGTCCGGGGCTGACGCAGTTGATGACGGCACTGCCCGCCGCCGTCAGGGCGCGTCTGCCCATTGTGGTTCTGGCGGGGGAGGCTCCGATCTCGAAAGGCTGGTACAATCAGGCCATCGACCAGGCCCCCTTCGTTGCGGCCACGGGGGCTGCCTATGTGCCGATCCACCATGCGGGTCGTGCCCCTGTCGCGATCCGCGACGCCTTTTTGCAAGCCCGCCGCGAGCGGCGTCCGGTGGTGATCGGCGTGCCTTTCGACTTGCAGGAGGCCGAGTGGACAGGATCGGAAGCGCTGCCCGCGCCTTCGACCACCCTGCTTCCCAGGCCAAGCCCCGTCCCCCCGAACCCCGAGGATGTAACCAGGGCGGTCACGCGCATCTCGGACGCCAAGCGCATCGTCTTGGTGGCGGGATTGGGGGTCGTTGCTGCCAAGGCGGGTCCAGCCTGCCGGGCTTTGGCCGAACGTCTGGACGCCCCGCTTGCCACGACGCTTCCCGCGCGCGGGTTGTTCTGGGACGATCCCTATTGCCTTGGCATTGCCGGGGGCTTTTCGCCCGACATCGCGCGGGAGTATCTGGGCAAGGCGGACCTCGTGATCGTGGTGGGTGCCTCGCTGGCCAGTCACATGGCGGATGCGGGCAAGCTTTGGCCGACGGCCGAGGTGCTTCAGATCGACATGGACCCGGTCGCCATATCGCAGGGCAGGGTGGCGGCGCAGCATCACCTTCGCGCCGATGCCCGTCTGGGCGTCGAAGCACTGGTGGCTGCCTTGCCCGAGCGCCCCAACTCTCTGCGAAGCGAGGATTTGGCGCACCGCATCGCCACCGAACCCGCCGACGGCGCCGAAGCACCGGCCGACGCGGGTGGACATGATCCGCGCGATGTCGTGGCGGCGCTGAACGCGGCGATCCCGAAGGGCTGGCAGTTGGTCAACTCCTCGGGCCATTGTTCCTATTTCTTTGCGCAGATGCCGGGGCGGCCTTACGAGGAATTCCTGACTATCCGCGAGTTCGGTGCCATAGGGAACGGAACATCCTTTGCCATGGGGGTGGCCGCCGCGCACCGGGGACAGCCGGTTGTGCTGTTCGACGGTGACGGAAGTTTCCTGATGCATGTGCAGGAATTGGAAACGATGCTGCGTCACGAATTGCCGATCCTGAGTGTGGTTCTGAATGACGGGGCCTATGGGTCGGAGATCCACAAGCTGAGGGCCGAGGGGCTTTCCGATGCGGGTGCCGTTTTCGGGCGCACGGATCTTGGTGCCATTGCGCGGGGATTTGGCGCAGGTGGTGCGCGTCTGGACGATCTGGCTGATCTTGCGGGCGAGATCGAGGCTTTCGAGGCCAATCCGCGCCCCACGGTTCTGGACATCCCGATCAGTGACCGGATCGTGTCGCCGGTGATCCGGCGAAGCCATCTGTGAAGGGAGAGACGATGAAGGTTCACATTCTTGACGACTGGTTCGACACGCTGCGGACCTTGCCGAGTTTTGCTCGGCTCGACGGTCACGAGGTGACGGTCTGGAACGACCATTGCGAAGACGTGGACACGCTTGCAGAGAGGCTGGCAGAGGCCGAGTGCATCGTGCTGTTCAGGGAGCGCACGCCGGTCACCGCGGCCCTTCTGGAGCGTTTGGCGAACCTCAAGTTGATCAGTCAGCGCAGCGTCTATCCCCATGTCGATGTTCCGGCCTGTACGGCAAACGATGTGCTTTTGTGTTCCAACATGCATTCGGACACACCTTCGATTGCGGCATCCGAACTGACGTTTGGCTTGATCCTTGCCTCGGCCCGCCAAATCCCGCAGCAGATGGAAAGCCTGCGGGCAGGGAACTGGCAGATGGCACCGGGCCAGACACTTTCGGGGCGGCGATTGGGCCTTTATGGCTATGGCCGGATCGGCGGGCAGGTTGCGAAATACGCCGAGGCGTTCGGGATGAAGGTCTGGTGGTGGGGGTCCGAGGATGGGCGCGCGCGGGCTGCGAAGGATGGCGCGGAGGTTGCCCCGGATCGCGAGGCTTTCTTTGCCGAAAGCGATTTCGTTTCGATCCATGTCCGCCTGAAACCCGAGACGCGCGGCATCGTGACGGCTGATGATCTGCTTGCCATGCGTTCCGGTGCGACTTTCGTCAACACCTCGCGGTCGGGTCTTGTGGAACCCGGCGCTTTGGAGTCCGCCTTGGAGGCGGGACGCCCCGGACGGATTGCGCTGGACGTTTTCGACGTCGAGCCGCTGACCGATGCCAGCGATCCGATCATCAACCACCCGAACGTCATCGCGACCCCGCATATTGGATATGTGACCGAAGACGAACTCGACCTGCAATTTGCCGACATCTACGACCAGATAAACGCCTATGCCGCCGGAGCGCCGATCCATGCGATCAACCCGGAGGTTCTGGAAGGGTGAGTGCGATGACGACCACGCCGGAGCTTGCGGGCGTCGGATCTTCGGGCAGGCTGCGGGTTGCCATCAACACCGGGAACCGGGCGCTGGTGCAAGTTTCGGGGCAGTCCCTGAATGGCGTCAGCCCGGCCCTTGCCCGCCGATTGTGCGCTGAACTGAAACTCGACATGCAGCCCGTCGTTTATGACGGCGCGGGGAAGGTGTTTGCAGACGCCGGGAACGACGTCTGGGACGTTGCCTTTCTGGCGATTGATCCGGTGCGTGCGGAACGCGTCAGTTTCACGCGGCCTTACCATGTGATCGAAGCGACCTATGCGGTGCGGGCCAAGGACGGGCTGGCTGATGTCGCGGAGGTGGATAGCGAAGGCGTGACCGTACTGACCTCGACCGGGTCGGCCTATGATCTTTACTTGCGCGGAAATCTTGCCAGGGCGACGCTTGAACATTCGGGTACGCCGAGCGAGAGTTTTGCAGAGTTTCGCGACGGACGTGCCGATGCCGTGGCCGGGGTGCGTGCCTCGCTCCAGCGGTTTTTCGGAGAAGACCCGGCGTTTCGGATTCTGAGCGGGACTTTGACGCGGGTGGAGCAGGCGATGGTTTTGCCGGGCGCGTCGAACCCGTTGATCGGGGCGCTGGACGAATTCGTTGCCACGGCAATCGCGGAAGGGGTCGTGGCGGCAGAACTGGCAGGATGAAAAGGAAACTCCCATGCGTGTCGCATTCATTGGATTTGGCGAGGCCGCTCGCGCCTTCGTCGACAGCCTTGCGGCCACTGCGCCGTCAATCACTTTCGCGGCCTTTGATCTGAGGCAGGACGACGAAATGGCGAAGGCCATGTCCAGCCGCGACGTCAGGATGGGGGCGGACCCTTGCGCGGCGATTGAAGGCGCGGATTGGGTGTTCAGCGCGGTCACCGCCGATCAGAGTTTTCTTGCGGCAAAGTCGGTGGAGGCGGGGCTGGCAGCGGGGCAGGTATTTTTTGACATCAACTCGGTATCGCCGGAAAGGAAGCGCAAGACGGCGGCCTTGGTCGTCGCACAGGGGGCGGATTACATCGACATGGCCGTGATGGCGCCGGTGCATCCGAAGGGACATGCAACGCCTGTCCTGACGGCTGGAAGAAGGGCTGCGGAGATGAACAAGGCCCTGGCGGAATTGGGATTTTCCTCTGAAGCGGTCGGTGTTGAACCGGGCGAGGCGACGGCGATCAAGATGGTGCGGTCGCTTTTTGTCAAAGGTCTTGAGGCGATCACCGTCGAAGCGCTTTTGGCCGCTTCCGCCTCAGGCTGTTTCGAACGTGTCTATGCGTCGCTTTCCAAAAGCTTTCCGGGATTAGGGTGGCCGGAACACGCCGCTTATGCCTTTGAACGCACATTGAAACATGGCAATCGGCGGGCGGCGGAGATGCGGGAAAGTGCGGTCACACTGGACGGGTTGGGATTGCAGGGTGGGCTGGCGGACAGAATCGCGGATGTTCAAGAGGCCATGGGGGCGCTGGAAGTGAGCGACCTTGAAGGCGGGGACCTTGCCGGGGCGGTTTCGCTTGTGGCCCGTCGGCGAACCAAAGGCTAGAAAGGCCGCCCCATCCTAAGACGTCGCGACGCTTAGAATGCTTTTCCGGACGGCTGCCGCGCTGCGGCTTTCGACCTTGCCGCGCCGGGTCAGGATGCCGACGGGTCGCGAGATCGCCATGTCGGACACGGTGCGCCCGACGACATGGCGCACTGCCGCTCCTTTAAGCGACGACACTGGCACGAAGGCCACCCCAACCCCGCCGGACACGAGATCCAGCGCAGTGGCGGTGCGGTTGACTTCGAAGGTCCAGCGCAGGAGCAGATCCATCCGGGCCAGCGCTTCGTCCAGCAAAAGCCGGTTTCCCGTGCCGCGCGCGGGCAGGATCAGGCGTTCTTCCACAAGATCGGCGGGCTGGATCTGTTCCATCTCGGCCAGGGGATGATCGCTGCGCAAGGCCAGCACCATTCTTTCGTCGAACAAGGGCTGAAACGCGGTGTTCGGTTCCATCGCGGGCAGGGTGCAGACAGCGAAGTCGGCTTCTCCGTTCGATACGGCGACGGCTGTTTCGTTGGCCGAGAGATCCAGAAAGCGGATGCGGGGAACCACGCCTTCGCTGGCCAGATGCGCCAAGGCTGCGGGAAAGATGCGCGACATGACAGAAGGGACCGAGGCGACCGTCACGATTGCCTGGCGCTGGTGTTCGAAGGCGATGCTGTCGTCGCGCATGGCGCGGGCGATGTCGGTCGCATCGTCGATCAGGGCTTCGGCGCGGGCCTGCAATCGTTTGGCCGCCAGCGTGGGGATGACCGAGCGTGTATTGCGTTCAAAGAGGCTGGAGCCAAGGGCCTGTTCCAGTTTCGCGATACGCCGCGACACGGCGGGTTGCGACAGGTTCAGGCGCGCCGCTGCTCCGTGGAATGTCCCGACCTCCATGACGGCAAGAAAGGCCGAGAGGTCTTCCAATTCGTAATTGATGCTCATGGCGTATCAATTGCGAATTTTATTGCATTGGTCAACGGGCGGGGGGGTCTGTTATTCGATCAAGCAAGGCAAAACAGGGAAGAGACGTGACATGACAAGGAAATCCATCATCGTGGTCGGGTCAGGGAACGCAGCCATGTCCGCAGGCATCGCGGCACTGGACGCCGGTGCGGACGTTCTGATGCTGGAAAAGGCGCCCGAGAAACTGGCGGGCGGCAACACCAAGTACACGGCGGGGGCGATGCGCTTTGCCTATGAAACGTCCGAAGAGTTGCTGCCGCTTCTGTCCAACCCCGATGATCCGCGCATCGCACGCACCGATTTCGGCCAATACACCAAGGAGAAATTTTCGTCCGATCTTCTGGGCTTCAACGAAGGCGCTCCGCTGACTGTGGAACAAGAGGTGCTGGTGTCGCAATCCTACGATGCCCTGAAGTGGCTGGCCGGTCACGGTGTGACCTATGAGCCGATCTATTCCCGCCAGAGCTTTGAAAAGGACGGGCGCTTCATCTTTTGGGGCGGGCTGACCCTTGCTGCCGACAACGAAGGCGTTGGCCTTTTCGACATGGAATTGGCCGCGTTTCAACGTCTTGGCGGGAAGATCCGTTACGAGGCGGGGGTGACCGAGCTTATCAATGATGGTACGAAAGTGACAGGTGTGCGGGTCGGCGATGAAGAGATCACCGCTGACGCCGTGATCCTGGCCTGCGGTGGTTTTGAATCCAGCGACAGCTTGCGGGCCGAGTTGATCGGCCCCGATTGGTCGGTCGCCAAGGTGCGCGGGACGCCGCACAACACGGGTGATGGTTTGCGGCTGGCCGAGGAGTTGGGGGCGATGCGCTATGGCCGTTTCGACGGCTGCCACGCCACGCCGATGGACCTTCACATGAAGAACTACGGCAACCTCGACCTGCCGCCGAAAGAACGCAAGAACTATCGCAAGATCTGCTATTTCCTGGGCGTCATGCTGAACGCGAAGGGCGAACGCTTTGTCGACGAGGGCATCAATTTTCGCAACTACACCTATGCGCAATTCGGTCGCGCCGTGCTGGAGCAGCCGAGGCATTTTGCGTGGCAGATCTTCGACGACAAGGTGAAGGACCTGCTTTATGGCGAGTATCATTTCCACGACGCGAGCTATGTCGAAGCCGATACTCTGGCGGGGCTGGTGGAGAAGCTGGAAGGCGTCGATCAGGCCGGAGCCATGGCCACACTTGCCGGGTACAACGCTGCCGTCGATGAGGCGACCGCATTCGATCCGACGGTGCTGGATGGCAAATCGACCAGGGGGCTGGCGCTGGAAAAGACGAACTGGGCACAGAAATTCGACACGCCCCCGTTCCGCGCCTACCCGGTCACGGGCGGGATCACCTTTACCTATGGCGGTCTGAAGGTGAACGAGGCGGGGAACGTGTTGCGCGAGGATCAAAGCCCGATCGAGGGGCTTCATGCGGCGGGGGAGTTGGTCGGCGGCGTGTTTTTTGGCGGCTATCCGGGTGGGTCCGGCTTGACCTCGGGCACCGTTTTCGGTCGGCGCGCGGGGCTGGGGGCTGCCGGGTAGGCGGCTATTCCGGGGGGGGTGCGCCTTCTGATGACTGGAGCCTCGATCCTCACTCTGTCACGACATTCCATTCGCTAAGCTCTTCCGCCGTGAGGATGTAGATCTCGTCGGCGGGGGTCGCCATGGCGGGCCCCATGATCCTGAGGTCGACGCCCATTTCGTCGAGGTGGTTCAGCACATCGGCCTGGCCGCGCTGGATGCTTTCGACGGCCAGAAAGGCGGGCAGGATGCGGGATTCGCCGAAGCTGTGCTGGTGGACACCCAGTCTCGCGGTTTCGGACGTGCGCCGTTCCGTGCCGCCGACGAAGATATAGGGGCACGCGGAGAGGCAGACCGCACGATCGGCAAGTTGGGTTGCCGCTCCGATGTCGCGGAGCGTGCGCCCGATGTCGAGGGCATCGCGCACACTGCCGCCGGGGCTGTCGAGTTGGACGATACCGGGGCGGGTCTGGCGAAACTGCTCCACGATCCGCGCGCCATCGCCCTCGGCAATGGCACCGCGCAGGCGCAACCCGGTGACCCCGTCGATTTCCACGCTTTCGGCGACAAGTCGGCGGGGCATGTCCGGATCGACGCCGGGGCCCGGCATAGCCGGACGGTTCGGTCTGTAATGTCGGGTCTGGTCGCCGGGGCCGATGGGCTGATCAAGCTCAGGCGCGTCGGACGGCGACAAAAGGTTGGGGAGCCTTGGCAGTAGATCGATGGCAATCAGCAACCCGGCCAGAGCGATCTGGGCCCCGAGCAGCCATTTAATCACCCGAAAGGTGCTGTTCGACCCTGTTTCGGTAGCGTCGCTCACTCGACTGCCCTTGGTGTCGAACGGGTTTCCGGTTCGGGCTGGATTGCTGTTGTTCCAGGTGGGCTTACTTCGGCTTCTTCAACCTGCCTCAGGGCGACGACGGCGGCGCGCAACTCGGCGACTGTCATGGCGTCATCGGCATCGACCGGGTCTCGTCCGGCGCGGATGGCGCTTTGGGCGACGGCGACGATCAACACGAGGACGGCGGGCAGAAGGTCGATCGCGATGGCCCCGGCCCAGGAAGGGGCGAAGTTCCGGGCGTATCGGATGACCGCGTCTGCGGTGGAGATGGGCGTGTAGACAACCTCGGCCGGTGGGGCGAGGGCAAGGACTTCGGCGGCCGCCACCTGAAGCGTTTCGGCCCGCTGCGCCAGAACTTCCAAAAGCGAGGTGATCGTGGCCTGCTGCGCCGCCTGGCCGCCGGAATCGCCCGCATCAAGCCGGGGTAGGACCACGGATTGGGCCAGGTCACGGGCGGCGCGGTCTACGAGGGGGGCCACGGAAAGCTGGCGCAACTCGGTGATGACCCCGGCCAGCCGGACCGATTCCTCGGAGAACTCGACGCCGCGCTCGGACACGGGGCCAGAGGCGACGATCAGGGCGCGCATCCGGCTGAGAATCGCGTTGCCTTCGCCGAAGGCCGCGGCGACTGGTGCTTCCTGGGCGGCAATCAGGTCTTCCAGTGCGGCCAGTTCGTCGGACTTTTGGGTCAGCACGCGGAAGACGGCTCCGCGTCCCGCCAGACCTGAAAGCCCTCCCGAGGCTTCCTGTTGCGACAAATCCTGAAAACTCTGACGGGTGCGACCGACGTCCAGCCGCAGGGCCTGGCCTTGCAGGGCGATCTGATGGGCGCGTTCCAGAGAGGCCTGATATTCCTGCACCGTGCGCGCCAGATGCTGTTCTACCGCTGCCGACCCCGCCAATGCAGCGGCGTTCAGCCATGACGACATCGCGACGATGGCGGCGGATCCCAGCACCATGGACAGCACCAGCCACATGCGCAGGGCCGCCGTCCGCATGGCGGGCAAAAGGCGCATGAGGTAGGACCAGAAGACGAATATGCCGGTCGAAACCGCCGCGCTATAGGCGACGGCGGCAAAGAGGGAAAGCGCGCCGCCGTCATCCAGCAACCCCCGCACGCCGAGGTAAGTGTAGATGCCCGAGGCGACGGCCAGAACCCCCAAAGCGGCGGATGTGAAACTGTCCAGCCAATTCAAATGGCCTTCGACCTCGCGCGCGTGGCGAAGCCCGCTTGTTTGCGTTTTCATGGCGTCTCCTTTGAAGAAAAGGTGGTGCCATACGCCTGAAATGGCAAGTGACGTATCTGAGAGAAGCACAAAAACGCTGGTTGTTCAGTTTGTTGCTCGATGAGGCTGATGTGGAATTCGCCGTCTCTCATCCCGGCTGCGTGGCGTGCGGTATCGACTTTCGATGAACAGCGTGACAAAGCGGGCGCGGGCATGAAAAAGGCGTGCAATTTCGCATGTCGCGTCGATTGGATAGATCAGTGACGGTGCGGGTCGCGGGGCATTTCGGAGAGTGGTTGCAAGGAAGGCTGGGACCGGATGGGCCGGTGTGCCTGTTGACGCTTCCCTGTCCGCCCTTGTTCGTCGAGGTGGAGCGTTTGGACGATGGTCCGCTTGAGCTTTTGCAATCGGTCGAGCTTGTGACCCTGGACCGCGCCCGTGACTTCCTTTCCAGAGTTTCGGGGCGAGAGGGCGTTTACCGGCTTAAGGCAACCATGCCGCCGGGCGGAGGGGCCGGGGCATCGACGGGGGCGCTAGTCGGGCTGGCCAATGCGGCTGGCGGCCTGTGCGAAAAGGTGGTCGACGCCTGTGTCGCGGTGGAAGGGGCTAGCGATCCTCTGATGCTGCCGCGCCCCGATGGCGTGCTTTGGGCCTCGCGCGAAGGACGTGCGGTCCGCAGTGTGCCGACCCTGCCAGTCGCCGAGATCATCGGCGGGTTCTGGGGGCCGCCGGTCTTTACCGATCCGGGGGACGGGCGGTTTCCCGATGTGGCTGACCTTGGTGAAAAACTCCTTTTAGACATGAGTTTGCAGGCGCTTTCTGAAGTTGCCAGTGCCTCGGCCAAACGGTGCGCTTCGCTGAGAGGGCCAGTGGAGGATCCGACGGAGCGGTTGGCGGCCGAGCTAGGGGCGCTTGGATTTCTCAGGGCGCACACGGGGTCGGCTCGGGGTTTGATCTTTGCGCCGGGCACGGTGCCGTATCAGGCGGAAGCTGTGTTGTGCGAAGCTGGCTTCAAGCATGTTCTGCGTTTCACCACGGGCGGTGCGAAAGGCGATTTGCCTTAGCAGAGTCGCGGTATTATCGCGGGGATGGGGCGGATATGTTCGCGGCGGTGTTGCCGTCCAAGGGGGGAAAACACATGCGGGATCATGGCGGTGATCTGGATCGGGCGATCCGGGAGTTTGGAGCGGGCAGGTGGCTGGATCTGTCGACCGGGATCAATGCGCAACCCTATCCGGTGCCGGACCTGCCCGCACGAGCCTGGGATGCCTTGCCGATCAGGGCCGATGTCCGAGTGGTGGAGGCTGCTGCCGCCGTGCAATATCAGGCATTCGCGCCGGTGGTGGCGCTGGCGGGGGCGCAGGCGGCGATCCAGCTTGTGCCGCGCCTTCACGCTCCGGGGCGGGCGGTTGTTGTCGGGCCGACTTACAACGAACATGCCGCAGCCTTACGGGCCGTGGGCTGGGAGGTCGAGAGCGTTTCGGATATTTCCGAAGGCGCGGGGGCCGATCTTTTGACCGTGGTCAATCCGAACAACCCCGATGGTCGGGTTTGGAAGCCAGAGGATGTGCTTTCCCTGCGAGAGCATGTGGGGCTGTTGGTGGTGGACGAGAGTTTTGCGGACACCGAGGATGGTGTTTCCGTGGCGCCCTTCGTGGAGGTGGATGAAGACAGGATGGTTGTTTTGCGGTCGTTCGGAAAGTTCTTTGGACTTGCCGGGTTGAGGCTTGGATTTGCAATTACGGGAGATCGGTTGGCAGGTTATTTGCGCGGCTTGGCCGGCCCCTGGTCGGTCAGTGGTCCGGCGCTTGCCGTGGGGCAGGCCGCATTTGCCGACGGGACTTGGCAGGAGAATACGCGCAAGAGATTGAAGGAAGATGCGCAGCGCCTGGATGTGTTGGCTCAGGCGGCGGGATGGGGCCTTGTGGGCGGCACGGCGCTGTTTCGAACCTATGACACGCCAAACGCGGTCGAGGCACAGAAGACTTTGGCACGACACCATGTCTGGTCCCGCATCTTTCCCTACTCCGAAAACTGGCTGCGGCTTGGCTTGCCGGGAACAGAAGAAGGCTGGGCGCGGTTGGAAAGGGCCTTGGGCGAGGGGTGAACCTCCCGGCCGGTCCGCACGATTTCCTAGAACTCCACGCCCTTTTGAGCCTTTACCCCGTCCCGGAAGGGGTGCTTGATCAGCGTCATCTCGGTCACCAGATCGGCGGCTTCGATGAGTTCCGGCTTGGCGTTGCGGCCCGTAAGGCAGACGTGGGTCATCGGGGGTTTTTCGGTCAGAAGGAAATCCACCACCTCGTCGATATCAAGGTAGTCATAGCGAAGCGCGATGTTGATCTCGTCCAAGAGGACGAATTCGATCCGGGGATCGAGGATCTGTTCCTTTGCGATACGCCAGCCGTTCTGGGCCGCCGCGATGTCGCGGTCGCGGTCCTGGGTTTCCCAGGTAAAGCCCTCGCCCGACACGAAGAAACGCACCTCGTCAGAAAACCTTTCGCGCAGGAAGGTCTTTTCGCCGGTGTCCCAGTTGCCCTTGATGAACTGGACGACGGCAGAAGGGATGCCGTGAGAGATACAGCGCATGATCATCCCGAACCCGGAGGAGGATTTGCCCTTGCCTGTGCCGGTATGCACCATGATCAGGCCCTTTTCCTCGGTCTTGGTCTCCATCATCTTGTCGCGCGCGGCCTTGATCTTGCGCATCTTTTCGTTGTGTCGGGCGGTGATGTCGTCGGTCATGAGGGGGCTCCCTTTGCGGACCCCAGAGGTGGCATTGGCGCGTGGGGGCGTCAATCCTGCAATTGACATTGGTGGAGTATCCGGGCCATCTGGCCCGCGATGGTTGCACCACTCGGTGTATGAAAAGGGAACGCGGTGAGATCCCGCGGCTGCCCCCGCAACTGTAAGCGGTTGCCCCTGTCAAGACGCCACTGATCGCGGTTCATCCCGCATCGGGAAGGCGACAGGGGGAACACCCGCGAGCCAGGAGACCTGCCATCCCAAACGCAACTTTGACCCGGGCGGGGTGCTCCGGAGGGGGATGAGATGGACGAGATTTCGGCGCCGGTGGAATTGCTGGTTTGCATCAAGTGCAAGCGCGGGACGGAAGTGTCCGAAGAGGGCGAGCGTCCCGGCACGGTGCTTTACGAAGACCTTGCTGCGCGGGACATGCCCGCGGGCGTGACGCTGACGCCGGTCGAATGCCTTCAGAATTGCGATTACGGATGCTCGGTCGCGATGCGCGGAGGCGATTCACGCTGGACCTATGTGTACGGAAACCTGTCCGAAGTGTCGGATACGGACCTGCTGATAGAAGGCGTTGCCCTTTATCGTGACGCAAACGACGGCCTGATCCCCTGGCGTCAACGGCCCGAACACTTCAAACGCAATTGTATCGCGCGCATTCCGCCTTTGCGGCCTGCCGCACCAAACCTGAACGATCTGTGAAAGAGAGCCTCATGCCCGAACTGGCCAAACTTCCCGTCACCGTCATCACCGGGTTCCTCGGATCCGGGAAAACGACGCTCATCCGCGAATTGATGCAGAACCCCGGCGGCAAGCGGTTGGCCGTGGTGGTCAATGAATTCGGCGATGTGGGGGTCGATGGCGAGATCCTGAAAAGCTGTGCGATCCCGGATTGCCCGGCCGAAAACATTATGGAACTGGCCAATGGTTGCATCTGCTGCACTGTGGCCGATGATTTCATCCCGACGATCGAGGCGCTGATGGCGCTGGAGCCGCGCCCCGATCACATCCTGATCGAGACCAGCGGACTTGCCCTGCCGAAGCCCTTGTTGAAGGCCTTTGACTGGCCTGACATCCGCTCGAAGATCACCGTGGACGGGGTAATTGCGCTTGCCGACGCCGAGGCGGTCGCGGCGGGAAGGTTTGCGCCGAACGTGGCGGCGGTGGATGCGCAGCGTCTGGCCGATGACAGCATCGACCATGAAACGCCGCTGTCCGAGGTGTTCGAGGATCAGGTGTCCTGCGCCGACATCGTTCTGTTGACGAAACCCGATCTTGCCGGTCCCGAGGGTGTCGCCAAGGCAAAAGAGATAATTGCCGCCGAAGCGCCGCGCCCCTTGCCGGTGATCGAGGTGGCCGAGGGCGTGGTCGATCCGCGCGTGATCCTTGGTCTTGAAGCCGCCGCCGAAGACGACATGGAGGCCCGGCCCAGCCATCACGACGAACCGCACGACCACGATCATGAGGATTTCGACAGCATCGTCGTTGATATCCCCGAACTGTCCGATCCGCAGGACCTTGTCCGCGCCATCGAAGGATTGGCGAACGCTCATAACATATTGCGCGTAAAGGGTTATGCTGCGGTTGTGGGTAAGCCGATTCGGCTTTTGGTTCAGGCGGTCGGTGCGCGTGTGCGCCACCAGTACGACCGCCCGTGGAAGCCGGACGAGGCGCGTCAGGGCCGGCTTGTGGTGATTGCCGAGCATGATGACGTTCGCCGCGACGTGATCGAAGCCGCCCTGGGCGTGGTGTCAGAGGCGGCCGAATAGGGCGTCGCGCTTCGGAGTTTTGTTGAATGCATGTGGTCTTTCGCGAAAGTCACGGGCTGGAGGAAACCGACACTCCGATGGATCTGGGCCAAAGCCCGGCGGATCTGGTGGTGCTGTCCTTTTCCGACAGTGACCTTGGCGCTTTCGCGAAGGCCTGGCATCGCGGCGGCGGGGCGGAGGGGGGGCTTCCCGGTCTGCGGCTGGCCAACCTTGTCGCGCTGCGCCATCCGTTGTCGGTCGACACCTATGTGGAACAGACGCTATCGGGGGCGAAGGGCATTCTGATCCGGCTTATTGGTGGCGTTCCCTATTGGTCCTATGGCCTGCAACAGGTGCGCGCGCTGGCTGAAGCCGAGGGCATCGCGCTGGCGGTGCTTCCAGCAGACGGACGCCCCGATCCCCGCTTGGATGCGGAATCGACGCTGCCGGTGTCCACCCTCAGGCGGCTGACGCATCTTTGTGACACGGGCGGCGAAGTGGCGGCTCAGGCGGCCTTGGCGCAGTTGGCGCTTGCTGCCGGGCTTTATGCCGGGCCGGTGCCGGGGTCGAAATCCTTGCCTGAGGTCGGGGCGTGGTCGCCGGAGCGGGGAGTCTTCGATTCGTTGGAGGTTGGGGCGAAAAGCCGTTCGCGCATCGTCCTGACCTTTTATCGGTCCTACCTTGTCGCCGCAGATACGGCTCCGATCAAAGCGTTGATGGCGGCTTTCGAGGCCAAAGGCTATGAGGTCGTGGCACTTTATGCGCCTTCGTTGAAGGCACCGGATGCGGCGGCGTGGTTGAAAGACCGGATCGCACATCTGGAACCCGATGCCATCGTCAACGCGACGGCGTTCTCGGGCCGTGGCGACGATGGAGCCTCACCGCTGGATGTGGCTGAAGTGCCGGTTTTCCAGGTCGCGCTTTCCACCGCGCGGCGGAAGGACTGGTCGCTTTCGGAGCGCGGTCTGTCGCCAAGCGATCTGGCCATGCAAGTCGTCCTGCCCGAGGTTGACGGCCGCATCCTGGGCGGCGTCGTGTCGTTCAAGGAACCCGGCAAGCGGGATGCGCATCTTGAGTATTCGCGTTTCGGCCATGTGCCCGATGCCGAACGGACCGAGGCGGTCGTTGCGCGGGTCGATGGCTGGCTGCGGCTTGCGCGGATGCCTCGGGCGGATCGCCGGGTTGCGTTGGTTCTGTCCACCTATCCCGGCAAGGACTGGAACCTTGGCCATGCCGTGGGGCTGGATGCGCCTGCTTCGGCCAAGGCCATTCTGTCCGATCTTGCGGGTGCGGGGTACGATGTGGATGCGGCTCCGTCGGACCTGTCCGACGTCCTGTTGCGGCGGGAGGTGTCATGGTCGCTTGAGGACTACCGCGCAGCGCTTCGGAACCTTCCGCAGGAGTTGCAGGACGATCTGGCCGAGACCTGGGGGGCACCGGAGGATGATCCGGCTGTCGCTGAAGGCGCGTTTCGTTTCGCCGCCGTTCCCTGCGGCAAGGCGCGGGTCGCGCTGCAACCGGAACGGGGCGGCGGGGTGCATCTGCGGGAGGATGAATATCACGATCTGTCGCGCACGCCGTGCCATGGCTACGTCGCTTTCTACCTTTGGCTGCGACAGAAAACCGACGCGCTGGTCCACATCGGCGCTCATGGTACGTTGGAGTGGCTGCCGGGCAAATCCGTTGCCCTGTCGCGCAAATGCTGGCCCGAGGCGCTGATCGGCGATCTGCCGGTGGTCTATCCCTTCATTGTCAACGATCCGGGCGAGGCCGCGCAGGCCAAACGCAGGATCGGGGCGGTTACGCTTGGGCACATACCTCCACCGCTGCGCCAAAGCGGGACGCCGGATCGGTTGGCGCGGCTGGAGACGTTGCTGGACGAGTTTTCCAATGCCGACGGGCTGGATCCGCGCCGTCGGGATCGTCTGCAGGACGACATACGCGGCGAGGCGCAGGCCTTGGGGTTGGAGGATGACCTTGGCCTTGATCGTGCGGGTTGTTCTGCCGAGGCGATCACCCGGATCGACCGTTTCGTCTGTGACGTGAAAGACAGCCAGTTCGGCGAGGGGCTGCACGTCTGGGGGCGTCCTGCGCGGGCAGGTGCGCCGTTCGAGACCAAGGCGTCGGTTGCGGCCGAGCGGGGGGCGCTTCTGGATGCGCTGGACGGCAGACGGATTGCGGCTGGTCCGTCTGGCTCGCCCTATCGGGGGCGCAGCGACGTATTGCCGACCGGGCGGAACATGTACACGACCGACCCGCGCTCGGTTCCGACACGCGCTGCCTATGCGCAGGGCGTTCGGCTGGCCGAGGAACTTGTGCGGCGGCACTTGCAGGACGAGGGCGACTGGCCAAAGGTACTGATCGTCGATCTTTGGGGATCGGCGACCATGCGCACGGCGGGGGAAGAATTCGCGATGGCGCTGCATCTTCTGGGGTGCAGGCCCGTGTGGGACGAAGGATCGGAGCGTGTGTCGGGGGTCGAGGTTCTGCCCATTGCCGAACTTGACCGCCCCCGGATTGACGTGACCTTGCGTGTTTCGGGCCTGTTCCGCGATGTCTTTCCGACGCTTTCGTCCATCTTTTCGCAAGCCGTGCGGGCCTTGGCCGAGCGTGACGAGGCCCCGGACTGGAACCCCTTTTCCGGGCGAGGGGAAGCGGTGCGTGTCTATGGACCGGCTCCGGGAAGCTTCGGTCTGGGCATGGGCGCGATGCTTGGCGACTATAGCGAAGACGGCCGCAAGGCCGCCGGAGAGGCCTGGATCGCCGCTTCGTCCTGGGCTTTGGATGGCGAGATTGCGGTCGAGGATCCGGGCGGTATTCGGGACCGCGTCGCGGAGGCGGACAGTTTCGTGCACCTTCAGGACCTGCCGGAAACCGATCTGCTTCTGGCATCCGACTATGCCACGCATGAGGCCGGTTTCGCCGCTGCAAAGGCGGCTTTTGGTGGCGAGGCGGCACTTTGGCACGTCGACAACACCAATCCCGAGGTGCCGCGCGCGCGAAGCCTGGCTGAAGAAATCGCACGGGTGGTGCAGGCGCGTGCGGCCAACCCCGCCTGGATTGCCGGGATGCGGGATCATGGTTTCCGGGGTGCAGCCGAGATTGCGGCGACGCTGGAGCATATGGCGTCATTCGCGCATCTGGCGGGCGTGGTCGGCCCGCATCTGTTCGACCTCTATCACGACGCCACTTTGGGGGACGACGCGACGCGGGACTTTTTGCAAGAGGCCAACCCCGAGGCTTACCGCGCCATGTGCGACCGCTTTGCCGCATTGCTGGAGGCGGGGCTTTGGCAGACGCGCCGCAATTCCATCCTTGCCGAGTTGGAGGCGGGGGAGTGAGTGTCCCGATCATCAAGGGTTGGTGTCCGGGGGCGCACCACCCGATGATGTCGGGTGACGGGTTAGTAGTGCGGGTGCGGCCAAGAATGGCGCGGCTGGATCGTCGGCAGGTGCTTGGGCTGTGCCGCCTTGCGCGGCGTTTCGGCAGTGGCTTCATCACGCTGACCAACCGGGCAAATTTGCAGATACGCGGGGTGGATGAGGCGGACCACGACGCGCTTTCGCAAGAGTTGGCGGTTCTGGGCCTCTTGGACGTCGATCCGGCGTTGGAGGGGCGCAGGAACATCCTTGTCACACCATTTTGGGAAGCGGGTGACCTTGCCGAGCGTCTTTTCAGGTCGCTGATGGAGGCCTTGCCGGGGTTGCCGGAACTTCCGGCCAAAGTGGGGATTGCGGTGGATACGGGGGCGGCCCCGATCCTGTCGGACGCGCCTGCCGATTTTCGCTTTGAACGGAGCGCGGATGGTTTGATCCTCAGGGCGGACGGAAGTGCCGCCGGGCGGTCGATCGAGGAAGCGGGTGCAGTCGACGCGCTGGTCGAGATGATCGATTGGTTCAATGGGCGTCGTAGTGCCTCCCTGCGCCGGATGGCCAAAGTGTTGTCCTGCCATGAATTGCCCGAGACCTGGGCGAGCGAGGTGCCGCTTGCGCCGCTGACGAAACCCGGGCCGGGGCTGCATCCGCAAGGCGTGCTTGTCGGCGCGGCGTTCGGGCAGATAGATGCGACCCTGCTTGAGGAAACCATGCGGAAAAGGGACGTCACGGGATTGCGCGTCACGCCCTGGCGATTGTTCCTGCTGGAAGGGGCCGTCAATGACGACCTGCCGTTCATCACTTCGCCCGCCGATCCGCGCCTTCGCAGCCATGCCTGTGCCGGTGCGCCCCTATGTCCACAAGCCAGTGTCGAGACCCGTGCGCTGGCCGAGCAACTGGCCGGAAAAATGACGGGTGTCCTGCATGTGTCCGGCTGTGCAAAGGGCTGTGCCTTCCCAATGTCGGCCGACGTCACGCTTGTGGGGCGCGACGGTGCCTTTGATCTTGTCCGGAAGGGCGCTCCGTGGGATGAACCCGCCCGACGCGGGATGACGCCCGAGGAACTGGAAGACGCAATTGAGCAGGCCTGATGCCCTATACCTATGAAAAAGACGGCGCGGCGATCTATCGTCAGAGCTTTGCCACCATCCGGGCCGAGGCCGATCTTGCGCGGTTCGATGCGGATGAAGAACAGATCGCCGTGCGGATGATCCATGCTGCCGGCATGGTCGGGCTGGAAAGGCATGTACGGTTCTCGCCGGGTTTCGCGGCAGCGGCGCGAGCGGCTCTGGAAGGCGGTGCGCCGATATTTTGCGATGCGCGGATGGTGTCCGAGGGCGTGACGCGGCCTCGACTTCCGGCAGACAACGAGGTGATCTGCACGCTTCAGGACCCGCGCGTGCCAGAAATGGCGAGGGAGATGGGAAACACCCGCTCTGCAGCCGCGCTGGAGCTTTGGCGGCCCCGGTTGAAGGGTGCTTTGGTGGCCATCGGGAATGCGCCGACCGCGTTGTTTCACCTGTTGAACATGCTGGAAGACCCCGATTGCCCGCGCCCGGCGGCGATCATCGGTTGTCCGGTCGGCTTTGTTGGAGCGATGGAAAGCAAGGACGCCCTCTGGGCAGACCAGCCGGTGCCTTGCTGCATTGTCGAGGGACGGCTTGGCGGCAGCGCGATCACGGTGGCTGCGATCAACGCCATTGCGAGCCGAGCGGAATGAGCATGGGCACGATCTATGGCCTCGGTCTTGGCCCCGGCGATCCCGACCTGATGACGGTGCGGGCAGACCGGCTGTTGCGGCAGGCGCGTCATGTGGCGTTCTTTCGAAAGGCAGGGCGCAAGGGGCAGGCGCGCGAGATTGCCAAGGCGCTGATCCCGGAGGGCGCGGTCGAATTCCCGATGGAATACCCGGTGACGACGGAAATTCCATTCACCGATCCCGAGTATAATCGCCAGCTTGCTGCATTTTACGAAAGTTGCACGGCACACCTGCGCGATCTGGCCGTTTCGGGCGAAGATGTTGTTGTTCTCTGCGAGGGTGATCCGTTTTTCTACGGTTCTTTCATGCATCTTTACACACGTCTGTCGGGCGATGTTCCCGTCAAGGTCGTTCCGGCGGTGACCGGCATGTCGGCGGCCTGGACGGCAACGGGGGCGCCGATTACCTGGGGCGATGACATCCTGACGGTTCTGATGGCGACCTTGCCCGAGGACACGCTTGTCGAACGCATCGCGGATTCGGATGCGGTGATTGTCATGAAGATCCGGCGCAATATCGACAAGGTGCGGCGCGCTCTGGAACAGGCGGGCCGACTTGAGGAGGCCTGGTTGGTCGAATTTGCTTCGATGACGGGGCAAACCGTGCAGCGGCTGTCGGATGCGGCCGAGAAGGTCACGCCGTATTTTTCGATTATCGTCGTGCATGGACATGGACGCAGGCCATGAGCGGCTGGCTGGTCATTGCGGGGCTGGGACCGGGGTCGGAGGATTTGGTCACGCCCGAGGTGCAAGAGGCATTGGCCGAGGCGACGGATGTCGTGGGGTATATCCCATACGTCGCCCGTGTGGCCGACCGCGAGGGTCTGGTCAAACACGCCAGCGACAACCGGGTCGAGTTGGACCGCTCGCGCCATGCCTTGGAACTGGCCAGCGGGGGGCGGCGCGTTGTGGTGGTGTCTTCGGGCGATCCGGGCGTTTTCGCGATGGCTTCGGCCGTGTTCGAGGCATTGGAGGCCGGTCCGGGCGCCTGGCGCGATCTGGATATTAGGGTTTTGCCCGGCATCACCGCGATGCTGGCGGCAAGTGCGCGGGCCGGAGCACCCCTGGGGCATGATTTCTGCGCCATCAATCTCAGCGACAATCTGAAGCCCTGGGCGCTGATTGAAAAACGTCTGCGCCTGGCGGTGGAGGCCGATTTCGCCATGGCGTTTTACAACCCGCGCTCCAAGTCGCGACCCGAGGGATTTCAGCGGGCGCTGGAAGTCTTGAAGGAGGCCTGTGGCGACAATCGCCCGGTGATCTTTGCCCGTGCCGTGTCGACTGCAGAAGAAAACCTGAACGTGGTTCCCTTGCCGGAATGCCAACCGGAAATGGCGGACATGCGCACCGTGGTCATCGTCGGGTCGTCGCAGACGCGGTTGATCGAGCGGGCTGGTGCCCCCGTCGTCTACACGCCAAGGTCGGTGTCATGATGCGCGAGCCATTCCATCACCGCGTCAACGTCGTGAACCTCGGCTCGCGGCGGCATCTTGGGCCGGTCGATCATGATGACCGGCAGGCCGAGATTGCGGGCGGCGATGATCTTGGCGATGGCCCCGGTGCCGCCCGAATTTTTGGAGACCACGATTTCGATGCGGTGATCCTGCATCAGGGCCGTGTCGCCTTTGATGCTGAAGGGACCACGATCAAGGATAACCTCGGTATCCGGCAAGGGCAGCGGGGCAGTTGGCGGATCGACAATGCGAAGGACGTAGTGGTGCTGGGGCTGGGTGGCGAAGTCCCGAAGGTGCATCCGGCCCACGGCCAGAAGGACGCGCGAGGGCGGCCGGTCAAGGGCCGCGCTTGCGCCGGCGATGTCGGGGACGGTCTGCCAGGTATCGCCGGGCTCCCGATGCCACGGGGTGCGGGTCAGCGCCACCAAAGGCACGTTCGCCCGGTCGCAGGCGGTGACCGCGTTGTGGCTCATCTGTGCGGCGAAAGGGTGCGTGGCGTCGATGACGTGGGTGATCTGTTCTTCCAGAAGGTAGCGGTGCAAACCTTCGACCCCGCCAAAGCCGCCAAGGCGCATGGGCAGCGGCTGGCGTTTCGGGCGTTCGACCCGGCCTGCAAGGGACAGCACCGCCCGAACCCCGGTTTCCGCCAGCCTGAGGCAGAGGTCCGTCGCCTCGGTCGTGCCGCCAAGAACCAGAAGGTTCGCTGTCATGTCTGAGCCTTGTTGGTTGACGATCATCGGGTTGGGCGAAGATGGGCCGGAAGGGCTGACCAGTGCAAGCCTTGCCGCGTTGAACCGCGCGGAAATCGTCATGGGGGCGGAGCGGCATCTGGCGCTTCTGCCCGACCTGACGGCGGAAAAGGTGACGTGGCCGGTGCCTTTTGCCGACGGGATCGAGAAATTGTTGTCCTTTCGGGGGCGTTCGGTGGTGGCGCTGGCTTCGGGCGATCCGTTCTGGTTCGGCGCGGGCAGCGTTCTGGCGCGCCATCTGGACCCGGGCGAATGGCGGGCGCTGCCTGGGGTCTCGTGTTTCTCGCTGGCGGCTGCGCGTCTTGGTTGGGCGTTGGAGCGAACCACCTGCCTTGGCCTTCACGCGGCCCCTTTTTCGCGTTTGCGTGCGCATCTGGCACCGGGCGCGCGATTGGTCGTTACCCTGCGCGACGGCGAGGCACCTATGGAGCTTGCGGCGTACCTCACCGACCAAGGGTTCGGTGCAAGTGATCTGAACGTGATGCAATCGCTCGGCGGACCCGATGAACGGGTTTCGACGCATCAGGCTTCGCATCTGACGCAGGATGTGGGTTTCGCGCATCCGCTTTGTGTCGGCATCGACGTCAGTGGAGAGGGCGCGAGCCTAAGCCGCGCTTCGGGTCTGGCGGATGACTGGTTCGACCATGACGGGCAGATCACCAAGCGTCCGGTCCGCGCCCTGACCCTATCGGCGCTGGCCCCGCGACCCGGAGAGCATCTTTGGGACATTGGAGGCGGGTCCGGGTCCATCGGGATCGAGTGGCTGTTGTCCCATCCATCGACACAGGCCACGGCGATTGAGGTGGATCCAGATCGGGCGATGCGGATCGAGGCGAATGCGCTGAGCCTGGGTGTCGAGCGATTGCGTGTTGTGACGGGGCGAGCACCGGATGCTCTGGACGGGCTGGATCGGCCCGATGCGGTCTTTGTCGGCGGCGGACTTTCGCGCGAACTGCTTCAAAGGCTGTACGAATTGGCCAGCGGTGCGCGGCTTGTGGTGAATGCCGTGACGCTGGAAAGCGAGGCTTTGCTTGTGGCTGAACATGCCGAAAGGGGCGGGGAACTCACGCGGATCGCGCTGTCGGAGGCCCGGCCACTTGGGTCAAAGCGCGGCTGGACATCCGCCTATCCGATCGTGCAGTGGAGTGTCACCCTATGATCGTGGCGGGCTTTGGGTTTCGCTCTGCGGCGAGTGCCGCAAGCTTGCGGGACGCGCTGTCGCGCACGGGGATGATGGATCGCATTGGTGCTGTGGCATCAGTCGCGGACAAGGCCAAAGCCGCGCCGTTTCAAAGGCTTGCCAAAGACCTGGCCCTGCCGGTGCATTGCGTGTCTCAGGCCGCGTTGATCGACGCTGAAACCGAAAGCACCAGTGCGGTCGTCCTGAGCAAACGCCAGACGGGCAGCGTTGCCGAAGCTGCCGCATTGGTCGCCGCCGGGCCGGGGGCGCGGCTTTTGTGCGCGCGTGTCGTGTCCGGGGATCGCATGGCAATTTGCGCCATTGCCACGTCGCGAAATGAAGGAGAAACCGAATGACTGTTCACTTCATCGGTGCGGGGCCGGGGGCGGCGGATTTGCTGACGTTGCGGGGCCGGGACATCATCGCCGTCTGTCCCGTCTGCCTTTATGCCGGGTCGCTGGTGCCCGAGGCCATTCTCGATCACTGCCCTGAGGGTGCACGTGTCGTGAACACAGCCCCGATGGACCTTGACCAGATCATCGAAGAAATGCGCCTTGCCCATGAGGCCGGACAAGATGTGGCGCGGTTGCATTCGGGCGACCTGTCGGTCTGGTCGGCCATGGGAGAGCAGATGCGCCGGTTGCGCGCCTTGAGCATCCCAGTCTCGGTCACGCCCGGAGTACCGTCCTTTGCAGCAGCGGCTGCGGCTCTAGGTGCCGAGTTGACCTTGCCGGGGTTGGCGCAATCGGTCGTGCTGACCCGGACACCGGGGCGCGCCTCGTCGATGCCCGAGGGAGAGACGCTGGCGAATTTCGCCGCGACCGGCGCGACGCTTGCCATCCATCTGTCGGTGCAGAATCTTGCGCGGGTGGTTTTGGACCTCGCGCCTGCCTATGGTGCCGACTGCCCCGTGGCGGTGGTTTACCGCGCAAGCTGGCCGGACGAGAAAATCCTGCGCGGAACACTTGGCGATATCGAAAGCCGCCTTGGCGACGATATCAAGCGCACTGCGCTGATCCTTGTCGGCCCTGCGCTGGCGGGTGAGGGGTTCGACGAAAGTTGTCTGTATTCAGCGGATTACGATCGCCGCTATCGCCCGCAAAGTGCCGACAGCCCATGGTCCGGCTGGACGCCCGAGGAGACGTGACGATGCGCGGTTTGTTGATCTCGGCCCCTTCGTCGGGCACTGGCAAGACGACCGTGATGCTGGGGTTGCTGCGCGCTCTGGTCGAGGACGGTTTGACGGTGCAGCCCTTCAAATCCGGACCCGACTACATCGACCCTGCGTTTCATCGGGCGGCCAGCGGGCGGGCGTCGTTCAACCTGGATACCTGGGCCATGGGCGAGAACCTGTTGTCGGCCATTGCGCGGCAGGCCGAGGGGGCGGACATCTGTATCGCCGAGGGGTCGATGGGCTTGTTCGACGGGGTGGCGACGCGCGGTCAGACGGGGTTCGGTTCAAGCGCGGAAACCGCGCAGCGGATGGGCTGGCCAGTCGTTCTGGTGCTGGACGTGGGCGGGCAGGCGCAATCGGCGGCGGCCACCGCGCTTGGGTTCAAAAGCTACCTGCCCGATCTGCCTTTTGCCGGGGTGATCCTGAACCGGGTTGCCTCGCCCAGGCATGAACGGTTGACAAGGCTCGGGATGGAGCGGGCAGGGTTGCCCGTTCTGGGGGTTCTGCCGCGTCGCGGGGATCTGACCTTGCCCGAACGTCACCTTGGCCTGATCCAGGCGGTGGAACACCCCGACCTTGAAAGTGCGATTGCCGGGTATGCGACCTTCCTTCGGGAACATGTTGACCTCGACGCGCTGAAGGCGGCTGCGGATGGCGTTCCGCTTCGCGAGGGCAGTTCCTTGCCCTCGCCACCTGCGCAAAGAATTGCCCTTGCGCAGGATGCGGCGTTTTCCTTTGCGTATCCGCATATCGTGGAAGGCTGGCGGGTTGCGGGGGCGGAAATCCTGCCGTTTTCCCCGCTTGCAGACGAGGCACCGGACGCGGGCGCCGATCTGGTGTGGTTGCCGGGTGGTTACCCCGAGCTTCATGCAGGGCCGTTGGCGGCAGCCGGGCGGTTTCGGGAAGGCTTGCGCAAACACGCCGAAACCCGACCCGTGCATGGCGAATGCGGGGGCTACATGGCGCTTGGCGAAGCCTTGATCGACAAGGATGGCAACCGGCACCGGATGGCAGGGCTATTGGGCCTTGTGACCAGCTACGAGAAACGCAAATTCCATCTTGGTTATCGCCGAGCGGTGCTGCTTTCTCCGCTGCCGGGGTTCGCGCCGGGTGCCGCGTTGCGCGGGCACGAGTTCCATTACTCGACCATTCTGGAACAACCGGATGCACCCCTGGCAGAGGTCAGCGATGCCGACGGCAACCCGGTGCCGGAAACCGGGTCGGCGCGGGGCAATGTCAGCGGGACGTTCTTCCACCTGATCACGCAAGACGAGGGCGCGGCATGAGCGGGTTCGTCAGTTTCGTCGGCTCTGGCCCCGGAGATCCGGAGCTTTTGACGCTGAAGGCTGTCGACAGGTTGGGGCGTGCGGACGCGGTGTTGTTCGACGATCTGTCCTCGGGGCCGATCCTGGAACACGCACGGGCGGAAGCCGATCTTGTTGGCGTTGGCAAACGGGCGGGGCGTGCCTCGCCCAAGCAAGACCACGTAAGTCGGTTGCTTGTGGACTATGCGAAAGCCGGTTTGAGGGTCGTGCGGTTGAAGTCCGGGGACAGCGGGCTATTCGGGCGGCTTGAAGAAGAACTGGTGGCATTGCGCGAAGCCGGGATCGCGTATGAGATCATTCCCGGCGTTCCCTCGGCCATCGCCGCTGCCGCCGCCTGTGGCATTCCACTGACCCGGCGGCTGACCGCACGGCGCGTGCAATTCGTCACGGGCCATGACGTCACGGGCACCTTGCCGAAAGACATCGACCTTGATGCACTGGCCGATCCTGGTGCCTGCACGGTTGTCTTCATGGGCAAGCGCACGTTCCCCCAGTTGCTGGCCGCGTTGCAAGAGCGGGGATTGCCGCCGGACACGCCTGCCATCCTGGCCGAAGCGGTCTCGACCCCCGAGCAAAGCGTGCGGCGTGCCACGGTGTCCGACCTTGCGCGGCAGTTGGGCGAGGAGGTGGGCAACAAGCCCGCGCTGATCCTGTTCGGACCGCTTGCCGAGATGGGGGAAGGCATTGACTGAACTCTGGCTCATCGGCATGGGCACCGGCAATCCCGGCCATGTCACCCTTGAGGGGATGCAGGCGCTTCGCGATGCGGGGAGCGTGCTGATCCCGCGAAAAGGTACGGGAAAAGAGGATTTGGCCCATCTGCGGCAAGGGATTCTGGATGCTTCCGGTTCGAGCGCGAAGGTGATCCATTTTGACATGCCCCTGCGTGACGAAACCCAAGCCTATGCCGACCGTGTCGCGCTGTGGCATGACGAGATCGCCGGGCGGTGGCAGGCGGCGCTTGTGGATGCATCGCCCGGCCCCGTGGCGCTTTTGGTCTGGGGGGATCCGGGGCTTTATGACAGCACGCTTCGGATTGCCGAACGATTGGACCCGATGCCCCGGTTGCGGGTGGTTCCGGGGATTTCCGTCTTGCAAGCTCTGACCGCTGCCCACGCCATCCCGTTCAACACGGTCAATGGTGCGGTTACGGTCACCACGGGGCGGCGTCTGCGTGACGGCGGTTGGCCCGATGGTGCGGAAACGGTCGTCGTGATGCTGGACGGCGAATGCAGCTTTCAGAGGCTTTCGCCCGATGGTGTCCGCATCTGGTGGGGCGCGTTCCTTGGAATGCCCGAGCAACTTTTGGAAAGTGGCCGCCTGTCGGAGGTCGGCCCCCGGATCGTCGAGAGGCGGGCAGAGGCGCGAAAGGCGCATGGCTGGATCATGGATACCTATCTGTTGCGCCGTCAATGAACCTGCGAACCGAGGCTGACGTTCGGCCCGACGACCTTGGAACCGATCAGTGCCGAAAAAGCCTGCCGTCCTGTAGCTCCAACCAATCTGACGTCAGCGCCTCGCGGAAAGCCGGGGCGTGGCTTACCAGCAGGATCGCCTGCGGCAGGGATTGGAGGATTTCCAGAAGACGCGCTTCGTTCTTGGTGTCCAGCGCGTTGGTCGGTTCGTCCAGTAACAAGGCCTCGGGTTCCATCGCAAGGACGGTGGCAAGGGTCACCAGACGCTTTTCGCCGCCCGAAAGCTTGTGTGTGATGCGGTCTTTCAAATGTATCAGGTCAAGATCGCCCAGCACGCGGTCGACGATTGTCAGCGCCTCATCCCGTGTCTTGCCAAGGTTCAGCGGTCCGAAGGCCACGTCTTCGGCCACGGTCGGGCAGAAAAGCTGATCGTCAGCGTCCTGAAAGACCAGACCGACGCGCCGCCGGACCTCGTGAAAATCCGCTTCCTCGCGCCGTTCTTCGCCGAAGATTGTCACGCTGCCCGCCTGCGGGCGCTGTAGCCCGAGCGTGATCTGCAACAGCGTGGATTTTCCCGCCCCGTTCGGCCCGGTGATGGCCAGCCGCTGACCGGCCTCAAGGCTTAGGCTGGCCCCTTCAAGCACCGGTGCGTGGCCCGGATAGGCAAAGCGGATGTTGTCCAGGGCGATGATCGTCATGCGAGATCCAACAGGATCAGAGCGACGCAGAGAACGCCCAGGCCACCCGCAAAAGCCATATCGCGCCGTGACAGCGCGTAGTCCTGCAAAAGAAGCATCCGGCCCGAGAAGCCACGGCATTTCATTGCGCCCAGGATACGCTCGGATCGTTCGATGGCCCTGACCAGCATCATGCCGACAAGATAGCCGAAGCTGCGGTAGGTGTGCCAGTTCGTGCCGGGGCGAAAGCCGCGCACCTTCATTGCCGAACGCAGGCGCAGGTATTCTTCACGAAGCACTTCGATATAGCGGATGGTGAACATCAAAAGATGCACGAGAGTTTCGGGGCAACGAAGCCGGTGGAGGGCGTGCCCCAGTGTCACCGGTTCCATGCTGCCGACCAGAACCATCAGCGAAAGGATCACCGCATTGGCGGTCAGGGCGATTTCGACCGCCTTCGCGAGGCCCTGCCAACTGGCGGCAAATCCCCAGATCGTGAAGATCGGATCGCCGGGCACGGAAAATGGCATCAGGATCAGGATGAAAATGACAAAGACATCCATCATCGCCATGCGTTTCAAAGTCTTTCGCCAGGGAAGGCGGGACATGGCCAGAAGCGAAAGTGCCACAAGTAACGCGGCACCGAGGGCGATGATCGAGGAAAGCGCCACGGTGACGATGCCAAACACAACGGCCATGACGATCCGCATCCGGGGATCAAGCGGGGCAATCAGGCTTTCGCGCGTGACCTTGCCGGCCTCGGCCAGCGTCTTTTCCCTGTTTCCCAGTGCATGTGCCATCAGGTGTTCAACCTCCGACGTGCAACAAGGTAAAACCCAAGGCCGAACAGCCCCGCGATATAGCCGATCCCGCCCAGGATGGACTGGAAATCGTTGTGCTCGCGGTAAGCGGCGATTTCGCGGCGCAACGGGCGTATTTCGTCGCGTACAAGTTCCGCGATGACCTGTCGTTCCTCGTCGCTAAGCGATGCGACCGTGACGCCGCCGGTTGGGGGGGCGGGCGATGTTGGTGAGGGTACTTCTGGCTTTGATTCAGAGGCGGCGACACCCATGATCTTGGCCACATCCTTTGCAGACATCGTGATTTCTGCCACGTGGCCTGCGCCAAGATCGGCAAAGAAGGTATGCGCGACCGCTTCGGTTGGTGTGAAGATGAAGAACCCGTCGCCGTCAGTGTTTACGCGGCCCAGTTCTGCACCATCCGGGCCGGTGACGATCACTTCCTGGTCGGTGGCCATCTCGCCATTGGACAAGCCAATTTCGCCTTCAATCGCATTGCCCGAGGGGAAAACACCGGCGATCACCTTGTGTGCCAGAGCCGGCAGGGGAGTGAGGCAGAAAGCCAGCACGAGCATGATCCGTTTCATACTGTTGCCCCCCGCGCGAACAACTCTGGTTTGACCTTGTGCGCCAGCAAGACGGCAAAGCCGGTCAGGACCGCCTCGATTACCATGACCGGGATGTGGGCGAAAAAGACCAGCTTGGCGGCGGGCAGGAACTCATCGCCCGACAGGGCGAGCGAAAAGGCGACCATGGCGGTCGTGCCTGCAATCGCAAGCGCACCGCCGATACCGCCCCAGATGGCACCGGCGACGGGCGAACCGCGCGAGATCATGCGCCCCAAGATCAACCCGGCCAGCACGGCAGGCAGTGCGATGTTCAGCGTGTTGACGCCGAGTACGGTCAAACCGCCGAAGCCGAAGAAAACCGCTTGGAGCAGGAGGCCGACAAAAAGCGCGGGAAAGGCGGCCCAGCCCAGCAAAAGCCCGGCCAGACCGTTCAGGATCAGATGCACCGACGACGGGCCGATGGGCACATGGATCAGCGAGGCCACAAAGAAACTCGCCGAAAGCACCCCGGCTGTCGGGATGCGGTCCAGGTCAAGCGACCTCAGGCCCAGGGCAATGCCCGCCACGGCGGCAACGGCACCGCCGATCACCACAGGGTTGGACAAGGCTCCATCGACGATGTGCATCGCGCTACTCCATGTCCCAGGCGCGGATCCAGATCACGGCATCCTGGCTGAGTTCCTTGCCGTCATGCTCGGTCACGGGGCCAGCGCCGAGGGCGGCAAATCCCCAATAACCTGCCTTCGGAACACCAAAGGAGAAATAGCCGTTTGCATCCGAGATCGCGACGACCGAACCGCCGGGCATCGGCGACACGACAGGCGTAGAGGACGCCGCGCTTTCCATGTCGGGTTCGGCGGCCATGTATTCGATCTCGATCTCCGCACCCGCGACCGGTTCGCCATTCGCGACGACTTGCCCGGTGAAGGTCGAGCCTGCGATGATGTTATAGGGTTTGTTCAGCGGAATGATCTCGACCGGCAGGCCCACGAGGTTCATCCAGTCGGTCGGCAGTTGGTTGCGGTTGAGGAAGGCCTTCGTGATCTGCTGGATGTAGATATCCTCGGCCTCTTCGTAATAGGGCACCGGCACCGTCACCAGGACGTAATCGCCCGAGCGCCGGACGGGGACCGACCCCTTGAAGGCCGCGCCTTCGTTTTCGCCGCCGGTGAAGCGGACGGGTTCCAGCGTCTCCTTCAGGTCGGTTTTTTCACCGTTGTGGATGACGTAGAACTCTTCCGGCAGTTCAAGGTCCATCACATGACCGTTCTCGAAGGGATGCCAGAAGATCAGCTTGACCGGCACGTCGCCGGGGGCCTCGATCATCGTGTCGGTGGTGTATTCCAGAAGGAAATGCGCCTGAACCGTGGCCGGAATGGCCAGTGCGGCGGCGGCCGCCGAAAGCAGCTTTTTCATGGGTCTTCGTCCTTGTCCCGTCGTGCCAACCCCGGCACGAGATGCGTTTTGACAGCGGGATCGGCGAGACCACCATGCCCGGTTGGGCAAACAGGTCTGGCGCACACCCCGACGCCGGTTCAAGTGCCCTTTCCGAGGGCACATATCCGGCAGGTTTCCTGACTTGCGGGTCAAAGCATCAGGCTGGCCTTCCCGGGATGTTCCCAGTGGCGTGTCAGCCCTGCTCGCCGCTTACAGTTGCGGGGGCAGTTGCGGCATTGGGTGTGAATATTCTCACGGCCCGCACCGCATTCCCTTTTGCTTCCGGGATCGCTCCCGGAACCGGACATTGGAATTTCAGTGCCAGATTATGCCATCGCTCGTCAACCTGCATTCTCGTCTCGGGTCAGCCGCGACCTCTTGATCCGACCAACTGGGAAGCGGGCGGATTGAGACATACACGCCACGCTTCAATCTGAAGTTGCCGGGTCTTCAGCTTGCAATTGCCCCAGGGCTTTCGGGTTTCTATGAAACTGGCAATGCGAGCATTGTTCCGCATCTTTGCCCTTGCCTTCCTGGTCATGACCGTCGTGCCAGCCAAGGCTCAGGAAGCCGTGGTCGAACGGACCGAGATGGGGGAATCGGGCAGCGATTACCTCAGGTCCATCCGTGTGCGCCGGATTGATCCGAACGTATCCTATTTCGACCCATCCGCGCCGCCGCCCGAGTTGAACACCGCGCAAGAGCCAGAGCGGGTCCGAGAAGACGGGGAACGCCGCAGGATCGAGATCGACACGCCTTCGGCGCTGATTGCCACCGCGATTCTGGTCGGCATCGCCTATCTTTTCTTCCGCTTCGGCGGGTCCATGTCGGTTTCCCTGCGCTCGGACGTGGAAAATGCAAGGCGTGCCAAGGCGGCGGCGATCCTTGATGGCGAGGGCGACGGCGGGCCTGTGACCTTGCAGGGCATCCTGGGTTTGGCCGATCGCCGGATGGCGCTTGTCCTTTTGGCACAAAAGGCGCTGCAAACCGCCGTTTCGGCCAATGGTGTGCTGTTTCAGCGGTCCTGGACGGCGCGGGATGCCCTGCGCCGCGTGCAAGGCGACCCGGGGCATGTGGCGGCTCTTCGTGCGCTGGTGCTGGACAGCGAGAGGGTACAGTTCGGCGGGCGCGATGTGTCCGAGGACGATTTCCAGTCCCATGTCGCCGCCATTCGCCCAATCATCGCGGGGGGCGAGGCATGAGCGATGTGACCGCGCAAAAATCGGGTGGATTCCGGTCCGAGTACGTGGTGATCGCAGTGGTCGCCGCACTGGTCCTTGGCGCATTGTTCTATATCACGTCGCAGCGAAAGCAGGTCTTGCGGGCATCGCCTGCGGGCATGGAGGGGTTGCAGGTCTGGCTGAACTCCCAAGGGGTCGAGGCACAGAGTTTCTCGGGCGGATGGCCGATCCGGGTAGATACGGTCGGGCTGAACATCATTCCGATCTACGACAGCCAGTTGGACGAAGACCGAGAACCTCCCACGGATAAACAGGAATTCCTGTTGCAGCAGGATGAATACGATCTTTACGAACGCGGGATCGACGACAAGGTGACGCGCGTGCCCTCGCTGGTGGTGGTGCCGAAGTGGCGAAGCGGGATGCGGCTGACGGGGCTCGGCCATCCCGTGCTGCTGGTCGAGCGCGACCGCATCGCGGGGATACTGCGACAGATCACGGGTGATCGCGGGGCGCGGTTGGGATACAGCCCCAGCCCCTTCACGGATTTCGATGTTGCTGGCCACCCCGACCAGAAAGCGCGGCTCTACGCCGCCCAGATGTTCACCGCCGAGGGGTGCGAACCGTTGATCGGTCGTCGCGATGCGATGGTCCTGGCCCGCTGCCCCTTGCCGGGCGATGAGCAGGACCAGAACAGCATCCTTGTCCTGTCCGACCCCGATCTGATGAACAACCACGGCCTGCGACTGGGCGACAATGCCCATGTCGTGCGGGATCTTCTTTCTGCTGAAGCGGCGGGAAAGCAGGTCATCATCGACTACAGCCCGTTTTCCTGGCTGGTGTCCGAGGATGGTGGTGTCGAGCGCGAACGCACTTGGGCCGACCTGATGCGATTTTTCGATCCGCCGTTCCTGGCGCTTTGGGTCGGGGCGGGCATCGCGCTGATCCTTGCGCTTTGGCGGGCGGCGCGTCGCTTCGGGCCGATCATCGTACAACGCATGAAGGTCGAAGCCTCAAAGGCCTATGCGGTAAAGGCGCGGGCGCGGTTGATGCGGCTATCGGATCAGGACGGCGCCCTTGTGTCGGAATACGCAAAGGCGCGGATTGCTGCGGTTGCGGCCCAGATGGTCGGCCCCGCCGGAGCGCGTCGATACGGCCAGCGCGACACATTTCTTGCCTTCATCAATCGCCGCAATCCCGAGCGCGCGCGCCAGCTTCGCGCCGCCCTTGAAACCCTTGACGCATTGCCCGCGCGGATCGCCCCAAGCGAGGCGATTGCCCATGTCACCGCAATAGAACAGGTTCTGGAGCAGATTACCCATGACACTTGAAGACCTCTCTCACCGCGCCGACGCCCTGAAGGCCGAGATCGGCAAGGCCGTGCTTGGACAGGAAGAAGCGGTGGACCTGCTTTTGATCGCGCTTTTCGCCCGTGGGCACGTTTTGCTGGAAGGCCCGCCGGGGACTGCGAAAACGCTTCTGGCGCGAAGTTTCGCCGCCGCGCTGAATCTTGAGTTCGGGCGCATCCAGTTCACCCCGGATCTGATGCCGGGCGACGTGCTGGGCACCTCGATCTTCAACTTTCAGACCAACGATTTCGTGCTGACCAAAGGCCCGGTGTTCAGTCAGGTCCTGCTGGCGGACGAGATCAACCGCGCTCCGCCCAAGACTCAGGCCGCCTTGTTGCAGGCGATGAACGAACGCATGGTGAGCCTTGACGGCACGGATTACGATCTGGGTCAGGATTTTACCGTCGTCGCGACGCAAAACCCGATCGAACAACAGGGCACCTATCCTTTGCCCGAGGCACAGTTGGACCGCTTCCTGTTCAAGCTGAACATCGAGTTCCCGCCCGAGGCCGTGGAAATGGCCATCTTGCAGAAACACGCCGCCGAGCCGATCGAGACGGGGCAGGAAATCGACGGTTTGGACAAGGTTCTGACGCCCGAGGCGCTGGCGGAAAGCCGTGATCTGATCGACGGCATCATCCTGCAGGACGAGATTCTGGCCTATATCCTGCGCCTTGTGCGTGTGACGCGGGAAAGTCAGGACATCGCCTATGGTGCCTCGACCCGGGCGGCGGATGCGATTTCGCGTGCGGTGCGGGCGGCGGCAGCGCTTTCGGGGCGTGACTTTGCCATTCCCGATGACGTCAAGGGTGTCATCGTTCCCGCGCTTCGCCACCGGATCGTGCTTGGCCCCGCAGCCGAGATCGAAGGTCGCAGCGCCGAGCAGGTGCTGGACAACATCATCAACCAGATCGAGGCCCCGCGCTGATCCGTCCGTCGAAAAAACTGCTTTGGGGCACGGCAGCGGCCCTTGTGTTTTCCGTCGTCACCGTGCTTGTCGGCGGTGAAAGCGGCACGGGCGCGTTTCTGCCCTGGATTGCGCTTGGCCTTCTGGCGCTGGCCGACATCGTGATGTCGGGGCGGGGCGGGCGCTCGGTCACCTGTGACGTGCCCGAAGAGATTTTCGTCGGTGAAACGGTGCCGCTGTCCTTGCGGGTCGAACCCGGCGCAGACCGAATGACCGGGCGTCTGGACTGGCCCGAGGGGATCAGCGGGCCGGGTGACATTCTGTTCCAACGATCCACGGACGGTGCGATGGAGGCCGTGGTGGATTGCCTTGGCACAAGGCGCGGCGTCTGGCGTCTGGAGCAACTCTGGCTGGCCTGGCCGTCACGCTTTGGCTTGTTCGATTTCGTGCCGCGCATGACCCTTGGTCTGGAAACCCGCGTCGTGCCGAACATCCGGCTTGTCCAATCGGGCGAGATCACAACGACCGTGCAATCGACGCTGTTCGGCCAGAAGGAAAACCGCGCCATCGGCGAGGGGGCCGAGTTCCACCAGTTGCGCGAGTTCGTCAAAGGCATGGACGTCAAAAGCATCGACTGGAAACGCTCGGCCCGGCAACGCACCCTTGTCGCGAAAGAGCTTCGCGCCGAACGGAACCACCATGTGATCGTCGCGCTCGATAACGGCTATCTCATGCGTGAAGAGATCGCAGGACTGCCCAAAATCGACCATGCGGTGACCGCAGCCCTTGCCACCGCCTGGGCCGCGACAATCGGGGGCGATCTGGTGGGGCATTATTCCTACGACGTGCGGCCCCGCGCCTTTGCGGCACCGCAAGCGGGGCGCCGGGCCTTTGCGCGGCTTCGCAGTTGGAGCGCCGAGCAGGAGTATGTCAGCCGGGAAACCAACCACACGCTGGCCTTGACGGAACTGAACGCCAGGACCCCAAAGCGCAGCCTTATCATCATCTTCACCGACTTTGTTGATGCGACATCCGCCGAATTGCTGATCGAGAACATCGCCATCCTGGCCAAGCGGCATCTTCTGGTTTTCGTCACCATCCGCGATCCCGACATGGAAGCCCTGGTCGAAGAGGCCCCCGACGACATGGACGGGGTCGCAACGCTGGTCGCCGCCGACCAGACCATCCGTGAGCGCCGGCTGGTTCTGGAACGGTTGGCGCGGCTTGGTGTGACCGTGCTGGACACGCCACCGGGGCAACTGACGGCGCGGCTGATTTCGACCTATCTTGAAATCAAGGCGCGGGAGTTGATCTGATGGAAGACAGCGATCTTCTGAGATCGGCCCGCTTCAGAGCCGAGCGCGAGGCGGATTGGAAACGTCTTGAGGCACTTGTCGGCGAGGCGGAAAAGCACGGCGTCCAAAAGATGAGCTTTGACGCCGCCCGAGATCTGGCGGCGCTTTATCGCCAGGCGACGACTTCGCTGTCGATTGCACGTGAGATCTCGTTGGACAAGGGGTTGCTGGATTACCTCGAAGCGCTGACCGCAAGGGCCTACCTCAGCGTCTATGCGCCTCAGGAGCGGATCGGCGGGCTTGTTTCGCGGTTTTTCCGTTCCAGCGGTCCTGCGGCCATGCGCCGGTCGGCGTGGTTCGTCCTTGCCGGGTTCCTTTGCATGGGACTTGGGGCGCTAGTGGGCTATCTGCTCTATTTCGAGAACCCGGCTTGGTATTACGTGTTCCTGCCGCCCGAACTGTCTGACGGACGAGGACCGGAGGCAACGACCGAATATCTGAGGTCGATCATCTACGACAACGATCCCGACTCTTCCGGCCTTGGTGCCTTCGCGACATTCCTGTTTTCTCACAACACGCGGATTGCAATTTTCGTCTTTGGCCTTGGCGCGTTTCTCTGCGCCCCCGCAATCTTGCTGACCTTCTATAACGGTTTGGTTTTCGGGGCATTTCTCGCGCTGCACGTGGACCGTGGCCTTGGCGTCGATATCGGCGGCTGGCTGTCGGTGCATGGGGTGACCGAGCTTTCAGCCATCTGCATTGCCTGCGGTGGCGGTATCCAACTGGGGCTGGCGGTGCTGTTTCCTGGTCAGAAATCCCGTGCGGTCGCCCTGCGCGATGCCGGGCGCGATGCGGTCAAGCTGGCCATTGTCGCAGCCGTTATGCTGGTTGTTGCCGCCTTTCTTGAAGGGTTCCCGCGCCAGTTGGTGCAGGACCCGACCTCGCGCTACCTGATCGGATGGGGGATCGGCGCACTTTGGCTGGCGTGGTTCACCCTTGGCGGAAGGCGCACGCGATGATCTTTCGCCGCAAGAAACGCAAAACCGGCCCGGACCCGAACGAGGTGATCCCGCCCGAGGGCGTTCCGCTTCGCCTTGAGATTGCCGGTTTGGGCGCGCGTCTGGGTGCCCAGATTACGGATGTTTTGATCACCGGCGTCGCTGCCGTTTCGATCATCGTGCTTCTGGGCGCATTGGGGCTGACCTCGCCAAACACGCTTCTGGCGGTCGGGATGTTGTTGTTCTTCATCATCCGCATTCCTTACTACGTTTTGGCCGAACTGGCCTGGAACGGTCAGACGCTTGGCAAGAGGTTCATGAAAATCAAGGTTGTAAGCCACGATGGTGGGTCGCTGGAGACCCATGCCATCGTCCTGCGCAACCTGATGAAAGAGGCGGAAATTTTCCTGCCCGGAACTCTTTTGCTGACCCTGGACGAAGCCTCGCCGGTCAGTTCTTCCGTTGCTCTTATCTGGGTTCTGGCGGTCCTCGCTGTGCCCCTGTTCAACCGGCATCGCCAAAGGCTGGGGGATATCATGGCGGGCACTCATGTGATCCAGCTTCCCGTGCCTGTCCTCTTGGGCGATATGGCCCGAGAGGGGCAAGTGACAGCGAAGGACAAGGAAAAGTTCACGTTCCTGGCCCACCAACTCGACCATTACGGCGCCCTTGAATTGCAGACGCTGGAGGGGCTTTTGCGGGCGGCCGAACGGCGCGATCTGGCCCCGAAGGCTTACGAGCGGCAGAAAAGCACGGTTGAGGCCATCGTCGGAAAGATCAGGGTGAAGATCGGCTATGCCGATGTGGTGCCTTCCGAGGATCAACTGGCGTTCCTTCGTGCGTTTTACAATGCGCAGCGTGCGCATCTGGAACAAAGGCAGCTTTTCGGTGACCGCAGGGCCGACAAATTCCATGCCACAGTCGATTCCGAAGACCCAAATGCGGCAGAAAAGCCTTGAATTGACCGATTTTTGGCCGTCACCTGACGTTAGTCGACAAAATTAGAAATAATTACTGAGGTTTCTATCATGGCAGATCAATCGGCAGATGCGTTTGGCAATGCGCCCCTTGGAGTGGGCGCAATCGTCAGCGAAAGCTTTTCCATCCTCTTCAAGAACTTCGTCATCGTGATGACACTGGCGTTTGTTCCCGCGCTTCTGGGCCTGGTCGTTTCCGGCGTCCTGAACGGCTGGGGCATGACGCTTGGTGTTCCGGATGCGAGTTTGACGGGTTTCCCGAGTTGGACCGCGATCGTGCTGGATATGCTGATCCAGATGGTGATTTACGGCATCACGACGGCGCTTCTGGTGCAGGTCGCCTATGACAGCAAGTTGGGGCGGCAATTGAACGTCTCGAAATACATCGGCCCGGCGGTTGCCGCATCGCTTCCGATTGCGGTGCTTGGCGTTGTTGCGGGTATCGCCGTTGGCATCGGCTCCCTGCTTTTGGTCATCCCCGGTCTGTGGCTCTATGCGGTGTTTTCGATGATTGCGCCGGCCGTGGTGATCGAAAAAGTCGGCTACAAGGCCCTTGGGCGCAGTGCGGAACTGACGCGTGGCTATCGCTGGCCCATCCTTGGTGCCCTGATCATCGTCATTGTCTGTTCTGCCCTGATCGGTGCGGCCATTGGTTTTGTGGTGGCAATGGTCGGTAGCGCCGTCGGCGGCGGGTTGATCGTTTCGTTGTTCCTGACCGCAGCGGCTACGGCAGTTGGTTCGGGCCTTGGCGGGATCTCGGTGTCGCTGATCTATGCCCGGCTGCGCGAGATCAAGGAAGGCGTCAGCGTCGACCAGATCGCATCGGTCTTCGACTGACCGGGGCAGGGCGCAGGTTTCGCGCCCTTTACCTTTTGTTAACCATGCACAGGGCGCTCGGAACGCGCCCTGCGCAACACCCCGACAAGGCAGGCTAGGATGGATGTGTCCTCGTGACGGTGTCCATGTGCAAAGCCCGGTCATGTCCAGTTGTCGGGTTGGCAACGTCATAGCGGCCGTTCACCAGTACAGCGGTGAACGGGCGCCCGTGTTTCAGCTTGCAGATCATGGCACCTGCCCCTATTAGGAGCGCTGATTTTTTAGGACCCCGGCGTAGCGACGTGCGGGAAAACGCGAGGAAACCCATGCAGGTCACTGAAACGCTGAACGAAGGTCTGAAGCGCGGTTACAAGATTGTCGTGCCGGCCAAGGACTTGGACGACAAGGTCAACGAAAAGCTGGCCGAAGCCGCGCCCGAGATCGAAATGAAAGGGTTCCGCAAAGGCAAGGTGCCGATGGCGCTTTTGAAAAAGCAGTTTGGCCAGCGTTTGCTGGGCGAAGCCATGCAGGAAACCGTCGATGGCGCCATGTCCAAGCATTTCGAGGATTCCGGCGACCGCCCCGCGATGCAGCCCGCCGTCGAGATGACCAACCAGGACTGGAAGGAAGGCGACGACGTCGAGGTCTCGATGACCTATGAGGCGCTGCCGGAGATTCCCGAGGTCGATTTCACCAAGATCAAGCTGGAAAAGCTGGTTGTCGAAGCCGACGACACGGCTGTTGACGAGGCGCTGCAGAACCTTGCCGAGAACGCCCAGAACTTCGAAGACCGCAAGAAAGGCTCGAAAGCCAAGGACGGTGACCAGGTGGTGATCGACTTTGTCGGCAAGGTCGACGGTGAGGCTTTTGAAGGCGGGTCTGCCGAAGACTTTCCCCTGACCCTTGGGTCCGGCCAGTTCATCCCGGGCTTCGAGGAGCAGCTTGTTGGCGTGAAGGCGGAAGAGGAAAAAGCGGTCGAGGTGACCTTTCCGGAAGAATACGGAAACGCCGATCTGGCCGGAAAGCCAGCCGTTTTCGACGTGACCGTCAAGGCCGTGAAGGAACCGAAAGCCGCCGAGATCGACGACGAGCTTGCCAAGAAGTTTGGCGCCGAGGATCTGGCGGCTTTGAAGGCTCAGGTGACCGAGCGGATCGGTTCGGAATACGAAGGCGCGTCACGCGCGGTGATGAAACGCGCCCTGCTTGACGAATTGGACAAGGCGGTGAAGTTCGACCTGCCGCCGTCGCTGGTCGAAGCCGAGGCAAAGCAGATCGCGCATCAGCTTTGGCACGAGGAAAACCCAGACGTTCAGGGCCACGACCACGAAGAGATCGAGGCGACAGACGAGCACAATTCACTGGCCGAACGCCGCGTGCGTCTTGGCCTGCTTCTGGCCGAGATCGGTTCGAAGAACGAGGTTGAGGTTTCCGATGCCGAGATGACTCAGGCGGTGATGAACCAGGCGCGTCAATATCCGGGTCAGGAGCGTCAGTTCTTTGAGTTCGTCCAGCAGAACCCGCAGATGCGCCAGCAAATTCAAGCGCCCCTGTTTGAAGACAAGGTCGTGGACTTCGTGTTCGAGAAGGCCAAGGTCACGGAAAAGAAATCGAGCAAGGACGACCTGGAAAAGGCTGTCGAGGCGCTGGACGACGAATAAACGCCGGTTTGATCAAAGTATTAGGGGCCGTCCTTTGGGGCGGCCCTTTCATTTTGCGCCACGTTGCCCGATTCGTGGAACCGGACAGGGGTGGGATTACCTTTGAATATCCGGCCGGATCGTTTCCAATTCAGGCGGTAATATGGCCGGATCCACCCTGACTTGCGCCAATTTGGGCGAAAATAAGGCGAAATCAGTAATCGTAAGTTGAGCCAATTTTTGCTAATGTTGAGGGACAGCCAGTGCCCCCAACACGAGTTTGTACGATGTTCGATACCGCAGATGACCGCCAGTTCGACGCCACCTCCAACGCTGTTGTCGATGAAAAGCTCTTGTCGCGCGCCCTTCAGGGGCTGAGCGATGATGAGCTTTTGCAGTT
The DNA here is from genome assembly GCA_965228905.1 of Paracoccaceae bacterium. GTDB lineage: Bacteria > Pseudomonadota > Alphaproteobacteria > Rhodobacterales > Rhodobacteraceae > CALKXV01. The sequence continues at coordinate 1,085,488 of CBDDII010000002.1, forward strand.
GGAAGACGAATTGAACTTCGCGGTTTTCGCCGGTTTGCCCTCTCCGCGTATCCTGGCCATGCTGGATGAGATGATGGAGTTGGACGGGGCCTGGAAAGCCCAGCTTGATCGTCAGGGGTCCAAGGCAGCCTAGGACAGGGGCGTTCCGTCAAACTGTGCGATTTTCACACCCGCGCTCTCCAATCCTTTCCTGACTTCTGCTGAAAAGGCGACCGCTTCGGCGCTGTCGCCGTGAATGCAGATCGTGTCGATCCGCGTGGGCAGTTCCGCGCCGTCGCCCGTGATGATGGCCCCGGCATTCACCATCTCGACCATGCGTTGCGCTGCCTCTTTGCCGTCGTGGATCATGGCGCCGGGCAGGCGGCGGTCGACCAAAGTGCCGTCGGCGTTGTAGGCCCGGTCGGCAAATATCTCGCCGGCCCAGTTGCATCCCAGATCGCGGCAAACCGTTTCCATCTCGGTCGCGGCCAAGCCCACGATGATGATGTCGGGCGCAACCTCAAGTGCGGCTTCATAGCAGGCCCGGGCCATTTCAGCATCCTTGCAGGCCATGTTCGACAGGGCGCCATGCAGCTTCAGGTGCCGCACCGTTCCGCCAGCGGCCCTTGCGGTGGCCTGCGCCGCGCCGATTTGGTAACGCACCAGGTTGGCAAGCGTTGGCAAAGGCACCTGCATCTGTCGGCGTCCGAACCCCTGAAGGTCGTCAAAGCCGGGATGTGCACCAATTCCGACGCCAGCCTCAACGGCCAGCTTCATTGCCGAGGCCATCGTGTCGGGGTCGCCGGCATGAAAGCCGCAGGCGATATTGGCCGAAGTGACGATTTCCATCAGCCCGGCATCGTCGGTCATTTTCCACGGGCCAAAGCCTTCGCCCATGTCGGAATTGAGATCTACGGTCAGTGTCATGGGGTGCATGAGATACCGTGTGACCGACCCGCGCAAGGGGCAGGTCGCTGTCGGGGCCACAGCCGCCGCTTTTTTCAATGGCGGGCCTTCCGGGCGGGCCGCCTTTGGCCTAGAACCGGAAGGGTTCGCAAGTGGGACGACGGCGAACCCTTGCCCTGCGCCATCGGGCGACGCCGGGCATCGTTTGCGTTCATGCCCGGTTTGCGCAGGTCTCATGGACGCGCCTCGCCATGCGAAGCTGAAAGAGATTCCCGCCCGCCTTGTTCAATCGGTGCGGGCCGCATGGCGATTGATCCTGACGCAGGGGCCGGGGCGCGTGCAATTCTGGTTCATCGCGCTGGTGATCGGGATCGTGGCGGGCGGTGCGGCGGTGCTGTTCCGTCTGGGCATCTACCTTTTGCAATCCTCGCTGTACGGAACCGACAATCCGCGCCTGATCCATTCCTTTGCCGAAACGCTGCCCTGGTATTCGATCGTCCTGATCCCGGTTTTGGGCGGTCTGATCGTGGGGCTGATCCTTGATCGCTTCACAAGCGACAACCGCGCCCGTTCGGTGGCCGAGGTGATCGAAGGTGCGGCCCTGCACAACGGAAGGGTCGAGATGAAAGAAGGCGTCGCCTCGGCGGCCTCGTCGCTGATTACGCTCAGCACGGGTGGCTCGACGGGACGGGAAGGGCCGGTTGTGCATCTGGCGGCGGTGCTGTCGTCCTGGGTATCGAACCGGATCAAGGCGGATGGGATAACGGGGCGCGACCTTCTGGGGTGTGCGGTGGCGGCGGCGGTGTCGGCTTCTTTCAATGCCCCGATTGCCGGGGCCCTCTTCGCGCTGGAGGTCGTTCTGCGCCACTTCGCGGTTCACGCCTTTGCCCCGATCGTCATAGCCTCGGTCGCTGGCACAGTCATTTCCCGACTGACCTTCGGGGATGTGACCGAGTTCGTCCTGCCCGGAGATTCGATCCTTGCCTTTTATGTCGAGCTTCCCGCCTTCCTGATCCTGGGCATGTTGTCCGGTGTTGTCGCGGTGGCGATGATGTGGGCGATTTTCGCGGCCGACGATTTCGGCACGGCCCTGAGGGCCCGGTTGCGTCTTCCGCCCTTCCTACGGCCCGTCCTTGCCGGGTTGATGCTGGGCTGCCTGGCTCTGGCCTTTCCCCATATCATCGGCGTCGGTTACGAAACGACGACAGCTGCGCTGACCGGTTCGCTTTTGTGGCACGAGGCGGTGGTGTTCTGCATGATCAAGGTCGTCGCGGTGGCGATCACCATCGCGGGCCGGATGGGGGGCGGTATCTTTTCGCCCTCGCTGATGGTCGGGGCCTTGCTGGGGCTGGCCTTCGGCATGACGGCCACGGCGATCTTCCCGAACGTGTCGGGGTCGGAAACGCTTTATGCCCTTGCAGGCATGGGGGCTGTGGCGGCGGCGGTTCTGGGGGCACCGATTTCAACGACGCTGATCGTGTTTGAACTGACCGGCGACTGGCAGACGGGACTGGCGGTGATGGTGGCCGTGTCGATGTCGACGGCCTTCGCCTCGCGATTAGTCGACCGGTCCTACTTCCTGACGCAGTTGGAGCGGCGGAACGTTCATCTTTCCAAGGGTCCGCAGGCCTATCTGTTGGCCATGTTCCGGGTGGCCAACGTGATGCGCACCCCGGACGATGTGCGTGCAGCACCGGAAAGCGCGCTATGGGACGCCATCGAGGAAGGTATGTGGATCAATCCGAATGCGACGCTGGAAACCGCTCTGCCCTTGTTCGACAAGACGGGGCGCAGCTTTCTACCCGTGCTGACCGTCGGCGACGCGGGCGAACCGCCCAGGATTCATGGCGCCCTTTTCCACGTTGATGCACTCAGGGCCTATAACCGCGCCCTGGCGGCCACGGCCGAGGAAGAACACAGCTAGACCCGTTCGACGGTCACGTCGTCGCGGCTGTAGAACGCGATGTGGTCGGCGATCTGGGCGACCTGTTCATGCGGTGTATCGTAAGACCATGCCGCATCCTGCAACACGGTGCTTTTGGTCACGATCGAGTAGTGGGTCGCCTCGCCCTTGTGGGGGCATGTTGTCAGCTTTTCGGAAACGTCGAGGAACTCCATGGCAACGTCGGACTTCGGGAAGTAGATGACCGGGGTGTAGCCTTCTTCGGTGAGGTAGAGCGCATTGCTGCTTTCGCCCAGAACCGCCCCGCCAGCGCGCACAACCCAATGCCCCTCGGCAGGTACGATCTTGATGTGTTCCGACATTCAACTCTCCTTATTTCGCAACATCTTAGCGGCTAATCGGTAACATTGCCATGTCAGACAAGCGGTTCTGTTGCGGCCTCAAGCCACACCTGTGCGTCCGGGGACAGACGATTGGTCAGCTTTGTGCGCACCTCGGCGTGGTACCTGTCGATCCATTCCTTTTCCCAGGGGCCAAGGGCCGCAGTGTCAATCAGACGACGGTCCAGCGGGACGAAGGTCAGCGTTTCAAAATCCAGTTGGTCGCGCTTGTCGCCGATCTTTTCGGCTTCGCGCACGACGATCAGGTTTTCGATCCGGATTCCAAACGCGCCGGGTTTGTAGTAACCCGGTTCGTTCGACAGGATCATGCCGGGTTTCAGTTTCACCTCGGTTGCGCGGGAAATCCGCTGTGGGCCTTCGTGAACCGAAAGGTATGCGCCCACGCCGTGGCCCGTGCCGTGATCGTAGTCTAGCCCAACACGCCAGAGGGCCGCGCGCGCCAGGGCGTCGAGGTCGCGGCCCGTAAGGCCACGGGGGAACCGGGCCTGTGAAATCGCGATCATGCCCTGAAGAACGCGGGTATAGCAGCCGCGTTCTTCCGCGCCGACGTCACCAATGGCGATGGTGCGGGTTATGTCGGTCGTGCCGTCGAGGTATTGTCCACCGGAGTCGACAAGGTAAAGCTCGCCGTGTTGGAGGGTGCGGTTGGTGTCCTCGGTCACGCGATAGTGGATGATCGCACCGTTCGGGCCAGCGCCCGAGATCGTATCGAACGAGATGTCCATGAGGTTGTTGGCATTGGCGCGGTGGCTTTCCAGCGCCTTGGCCGCGTCGATTTCCGTCACGCCACCCTTCGGCGCTTCGCGGTCCAGCCAGGCCAGAAACTCGACCATCGCCACGCCATCGCGCAGGTGTGCTGCCCGCATCCCTTCGATTTCTGCAGCGTTCTTGATCGCCTTGGGCAGGATGCAGGGATCGTCGTCCCAGGCGATTTCAACGCCCGCGTCTTCGAGGATCGAGGACACGGCCAGGGGAGCCGTCTTGCGGTCCACACGCACGGGGCCTGCCAACGCCCGCAACTGGTCTTCGAACGCCGACCAGTCGAACTGGTCGATGTGGGGATCGGGGCCAAGGTGCTCAAACTTTGTCAGGTCGGAGAAAAGCGACACGTGCCCGGTGTCGTGCAGAATGGCAAAAGCCTGAACGACCGGATTGCGCTCGATGTCGCCGCCGCGAATGTTCAACAGCCAGCAAATGCTGTCGGGCAGGGTGATAACCGCAGCCTTCTGCCCGGCATCCTTGATCAGCTTTGCCATCCGGTTCCGCTTGTCGCCGCTTTTTTCGCCCGAAAGCTCAATGGGATGGGCGCGCACCGGCACCGAAGGCAGGGGCGGTCGGTCGGTCCAGATACGGTCGATCAGGTTGTCGCAGGGAACAAGCGTCAGATGCTCCTTGGCCGCCTTTGAAAGGGTGTCGATTTCGTCCTTGGTGTGCAGCCAGGGATCGAAACCGACGTTTGCCCCCTTATCAAGCTGCCCGACCAGCCACGGCCCCAGCTTGATCTCGGGCCAGTCGACGGGCGTGAAATCTTCGGCTACCTGGGCGCGAACCTGAAGGCGATAACGGCCATCGACAAAAACACCGGCGATGGTGGGCGTGACGGCGGCGAACCCGGCCGAACCGGTAAAGCCGGTCAGCCAGGCGAGGCGATCATCGGCAGGGGCGACATATTCGCCCTGATGCCGGTCGGCACGCGGCACGAGAAAGGCGTCGAGACCGGCGCTTTCCAGCTCTTTTCGAAGGGCGGAAAGCCGGGGCGGGCCCTGCTCGGGCGAGGCGGTCGAGGTGTAGTTTTGGAACATGGGGGCAGGGAACCTCAAGACGCGCGGTTTCGCAAGCGCGAGTGACTTCAATCGGTGTCTTCAAACAGTGCGGTGTCGAAACCGTCGATCGTCTCGGTGTTCTTTCTGCGCCAATAGTCCTCAACTCCGTCCGGACCCATCTCGTCATAGTAGGGAAGCAATTCGTCCACGACCCGGTCCTTTTCAAACCGCATGACCGGCACACGAGCCCCGCATGAGGTTTGCAGGGCGTCGATGGTCACGTCAAAGACCTGGCGGCTGCCTGCCATTGGCGGGAAGTGGGCGATCATCTGTTCCCAGTCATCATCGCGGGGATGGATCACGCGGGCGGTGCCGTAGAGCCTGAGGATCAGCGCATCGCCTTCGAAGGAGCAGAACATCAGCGTGATCCGGTTTTGCAGACGAAGGTGCCCGGCGGTTTCGTTGCCGCTGCCGGAAAGGTTCAGCCAGATCAATCGGTTGTCACCCAGAATGCGCAAGGAATCCGCGCCTTTGGGCGACAGGTTCACCCGGCCGGTGTTAGCGGCGGTGGCGACGAAAAAGACCTTTTGGCGTTCGATGAACTTGCGAAAGGTGCCGTTGAGTTTCTTGCCAAGCGCCATTTTGCTTCTCCCTGAAATGTGAAGAACATAACAGGAACGCGCCACGTCGCCAAGCGGTCAGACGACCTTGCGCAACCGGGCCAGGCGTTTTCGCTGGTTCGGATCGCTTTCGAAAAGGGCGGCAAGCTGTTCGGTCATGGCACCGGCCAGTTGTTCAACGTCGGTGATCGTCACGGCGCGTTCGTAATAGCGCGTCACGTCATGGCCGATGCCGATGGCCAAAAGCTCGACCTGTTTGCGTTTCTCGATCATGGCGATCACGTCGCGCAGGTGTTTTTCAAGGTAGTTCGCCGGGTTCACCGAAAGGGTGGAATCGTCCACCGGCGCGCCGTCCGAGATCACCATTAGGATTTTCCGCGCCTCGATCCGGGGCACAAGGCGGCGGTGCGCCCATTCGAGGGCCTCGCCGTCGATGTTTTCCTTTAACAGGCCCTCTTTCATCATCAGCCCAAGGTTCGGGCGGGCGTGCCGCCAGGGGGCGTCGGCGGCCTTGTAGACGATGTGGCGCAGGTCATTGAGACGCCCTGGCACCTGGGGCCGTCCCTGTTGCAGCCATTGTTCGCGGGCCTGTCCGCCTTTCCATGCGCGGGTGGTGAACCCGAGGATCTCGACCTTGACCTGACAGCGTTCCAGAGTGCGGGCCAGAACGTCAGCACAGATGGCGGCGATAGAGATCGGGCGGCCGCGCATGGACCCGGAGTTGTCCAGCAGGAGGGTGACCACGGTGTCGCGGAACTCCATGTCCTTTTCCTGCTTGTAGGCAAGGGGAACGGTGGGGTTGGCGACGATCCGGGCCAGCCGACCGGCATCAAGGATGCCTTCTTCAAGGTCGAAGGTCCATGTGCGGGTCTGCTGCGCCTGAAGGCGGCGTTGCAAGCGGTTGGCAAGGCGGGAAACGGCGCCTTTCAGGGGATCAAGCTGCTGGTCGAGATAAGCGCGCAGGCGTTCAAGCTCTTCCGGCTCTGCGAGTTCTTCGGCCGCGATTTCTTCGTCGAATTCAGGTGTATAGACGGCATAGTTCGGATCCGCATCGCTGACCGGCATGGGCGCGGGCGGTTCGATCTCGGCGTCGCCTTGGGGCAGTTCGGTTTCCTCGCCACCCTCGTCCTCGGACATTTCGTCCATCGTGACCTGGGCTTCGGCCTGATCGTCCTGCTGATCCTGGCTTTCGTCGGGCGCGGCTTCGGAACTGTCCTGGCTTTGCTGGCTTTCGTCGTCGGAATTGGCCTCTTCGTCCTCGTCGGTATCCTCGGCGGCTTCCTGGTCTTCTTCGGGGTCTTCCGCGTCGGGGTCATCGCCCAATTGATCGCCGAAGCCCATGTCCTGGATGATCTGGCGGGCAAAGCGGGCAAAGGACGCCTGGTCCGAGATCCTGTCTTCAAGATCAACAAGGGTTTCGCCGGCCTTGGTTTCGAACTGGTCGCGCCAGAGGTTCAAGAGGTTCGCAGCAGCAGGCGGCAACTCGCGTCCGCTGGCCAGTTGACGCACAAGGTATCCCGCGGCAACGGAAAGCGGCGCTTCGGCGGCATCCACCACCTCGTCATAACCCTTGCGGATCGCCTGATGCTGGATGCGGGCGTCGATGTTTCCCGCGGTGCCAGGCATGTCACGCGCGCCCATGGCCTCGCACCGGGCCATTTCCATGGCCTGATAGATGTCACGGGCCATCTGACCCTGGGGCGCATAGCGGTTGTACAGCTTGGCGTCGTGGTACTTCCGCCGCATGGCATAGCTGTCGGCGGTGCCACGGGCCAGAAGCACCTCGTCGCGGGTCATGCGCCGCGTCACCTGGGGCAGACGCATACCGTCGTCGTTCATGCCGGGCGGGTCGACCGAGAAACTGACCGACAGTTCGGGATCGTCGGCAAGGGTCTTGGTTGCCTCGGCAAGGGCTTTCTTGAACGGATCGGCCGGGTTGTCGTTCGGGTTGGTCATGACAGGGATAAATCACTCTTGCCGGGTATGGGCAATGGCTGGATTCGCAGGTCGGTCACGAGGCTTTTCGATCGTATCGGGCGCGAGCGTCGTGAATGCGATGTGCGTTGTCGCTGGTCCATTGTGCAAGGGCGAACACGGGGTCTTTCAGATCGTGTCCGAGATCGGTCAACTCGTAGGTCACGCGCGGCGGAGCAGTCGGTTCCACGGTGCGACTGACAAAGCCGTCGCGTTCGAGGTTCCGCAGTGTGCTCGACAGCATTTTCTGAGAGATATCAGAGATTTCGCGGCGCAGGGCGTTGAACCGGGTCGGGCCGTCGCCGAGGGCGCGGATGACCTGGATCGTCCACTTGTCACCGACACGGCTCAGCAACTCACTGATCGTCTGGCAGGTTTCGCCGGGGTTACCATCTTTCATTGACGTCTCCTTGTATGGGGCACGTGCCTTCTTGCATCGGACGAAAAGCGTTCCACTTTGCACGTGGTAACCAATCGACACCTTCCTACATAAGGATACCCTGCATGACCCGCAAACCCCGCATCGCGATCATCTATGGATCGACCCGCGAAAGCCGCTTTGTCGAAAAACCCGGAAGCTGGCTGGCCGAACAAGCCGCCAAGCGCGACGGTTGGGAGGTCGAAACGCTTGACCTGCAAGACTTCGACCTGCCGTTCTTTGACGAAGCCGCATCGAACCTCTGGATGCCGTCCGAAGACCCAAAGGCCGTGGCCTGGCAGGAAAAGCTGGCGACTTTTGACGCCTTCATCTTTGTCACTGCCGAGTACAACCGGTCGATTACCGGTGCGCTGAAGAACGCGCTGGACCAAGCCTACAAGGAATGGGTGCGCAAACCGATGGCCGTTTTCGGGTACGGTGCGACGGGCGGCGCACGCGCGGTCGAACATCTGCGCACCATCGCCATCGAATTGCAGATGGTCCCAATCAGGCACGGGCTGCACCTTTTGGGCGCGGATTTCTTTGCGGTTCACCCCATGGGAGCGGGCGGCGAGATGGCCTCGGTCGAAGAAAACCTGTTGCCTGCCACGGAAGCCATGTTCGACGATCTGGACTGGTGGACCCGTGCAACGATGGCGGCCAAGGCGGAAGACGCCGCGAAAGCCGCCTGATCGCCATTCTTTGAAACCTGTTGCGGCACGCCTTGGTGCGTGCCGCCGCAATCAGACCAGCGAGGCGCTTGCCGCACTTTCCGGCAGTTCCTCGTCAAAGCAGCGCTGATAGAATTCGGCCACGGTCTGGCGTTCCAACTCGTCGCATTTGTTGAGGAAGGTCAGGCGGAAGGCATAGCCCACGTCGCGGAAGATTTCGGCATTGAGCGCCCAGTTGATGACGGTTCGAGGGCTCATCACGGTGGAAAGATCGCCGTTCATGAAGGCGGTCCGTGTCAGGTCGGCGACGGTGACCATCTGGCCGATGGTCTTGCGGCCCTTCTCGCTGTTGTAGTGCGGGGCCTTCGACAGGATGATCGCGCTTTCGGCGTCGTGGGAAAGGTAGTTCAGCGTGACGACCAGCGACCAGCGGTCCATCTGGGCCTGGTTGATTTGCTGGGTGCCGTGATAGAGGCCCGTCGTGTCGCCCAGACCAACGGTGTTTGCCGTGGCGAACAGGCGGAAATAGGGGTGCGGCGCGATCACCTCGTTCTGGTCCAGAAGCGTCAGCTTGCCGTCTGATTCCAGAACACGCTGGATCACGAACATCACGTCGGCGCGGCCTGCGTCGTATTCGTCAAAGACGATGGCCGTCGGGTTGCGCAGCGCCCAGGGCAGGATGCCTTCCTGAAACTCAGTGAACTGCACGCCGTCTTCGACCTTGATCGCGTCCTTGCCGATGAGGTCGATCCGGGAGATGTGGCTGTCGAGGTTCACGCGCACCGTCGGCCAGTTCAGACGCGCGGCGACCTGTTCGATGTGGGTCGATTTCCCCGTGCCGTGATAGCCTTGGATGATGACGCGGCGGTTGTGTTGAAAACCGGCCAGGATCGCCAGCGTCGTTTCGGGGTCGAACTTGTAGGTCGAGTCGATCGCAGGCACGCGGTCGTTGGATTCATAGAACCCTTTGACTTTCATATCGGAATCGATGCCGAACACCTCGCGGATGTCGATTTCTTCGGTCGGCTTCGCGTCCACGTCGATCAGACGATAGTCCATGACTCTTCCTTGTCGCATTTCGGGGGATCAGGGCCCGGTTCCTCACCTGCCTCATTCTGTGCCGGGGTGCAAGGGCGCGGGGCGGGTTTGGGTGTGCATTTACGGATTGTTGGTTCGAATCTGGGAAAACCGCGTGGAACCTCATCCAAACACGGGTTGGTAACGATTTCCCTAGTGTGTCGGACGCTCCGCTCGATCCTGGGCGGGGCGTCCTGATCGTGTACCTTTCGACGGTAACATCTCCCCGCGGCATTGTGAGTTTTCTGTGATGTGGCTTGCCGTTACCTTTGATGCCGGAAGAGGAGTTATTTCGATGAAGCGACGTGAGTTTTTTGGCACCGCTCTGGCTGGCAGCGCGGCTTTTGTATTGTCCGCGCGGGCTGGTATGACGCAGGCATTTGAAGTGACGCGGTCAGAGGCCGAATGGCGTGCGATGCTAACGCCGCTGCAATACAAGGTGATGCGCGACGAGGGCACGGAACGGGCCGGGTCCAGCCCGCTGGACAAGAACTATGCGCCCGGCACCTATCATTGCCGAGGCTGCGATCTGGCGCTTTATTCGTCGGAAACCAAGTATGACAGCACCACCGGCTGGCCGTCGTTCTGGAAGCCTTTGCCCAATGCGGTGGCCACTAAGCCCGACCGCAAACTGTTCACCGTGCGCACCGAGGTCCATTGCCGCCGCTGCGGCAGCCACCTTGGGCATATCTTCGACGACGGCCCACAGCCCACGGGCAAGCGGCATTGCCTGAACGGTGTGAGCCTGGTGTTCAAGCCTGCGTAAGCCCTGAACAAGCCCTGAGAATTTCCGAAACGGCATCTGCGCGGCCTGTGCCGTTTTCTGTCGCCAACCGAATGCTTTAGGGGCGGCAAAGATGCAGCAATTGAGTGTAGTTGCCAAGGTGACTTTGGTCGGGATGATCGCTGTGAATGGCGGGGTCACGATGGCGGCGCTGATCTTGCAAGATGGGACTCTCGGCGGGCGGGACATTGCCTTGGCACTGGTTTCGGCCGTCGTCGGCGCGGCTGTTGGTGGGCGGTTGTGCCTTTTGCTGTTCGGCCATGCCGAGGGCGCTGGATGGTTTCTGGCTCTGCTTGGAGCGATATTGGCGACGGCCGTCGGTGCTGCCGTGGGAGGCGAGATATTCGTGATCGTCGGCACGCTGTTGGACGCCAACGCCGACCTCGTTTTTTCGTCCTTGTTAGATGCGGCGATCCTCAGTGTCGCGGTGGTCTTTTTCTCGCTTACCTATCCATTGAGCGGTTTGGCCTGGGGCGTGCTGATGGTTGCCACGCAGATTGTGGCACGCCGTCTGCGCAAAGCTGCGGAAAACCTGCACGGGGAAGGGTAATCCTGCACGTCTGCTTCTGACAGAGACCCGATGATCTGAGGGAACGGGATCCTATAAGATAGATGTCCCCCGAGGTGGCCATGCGCCTCTCACCAAGGAACCCCTGTCGAGCAGGAGGTATCCCCCCCGCGGACAGCGCCATGTGGCGCGTCCTCACCGCCCTTGCCTTTCCCCTAGGCAGGGGCGGTTTCCATTTCCAAGCGCGCTTACTTGCCCTGGAAATTCCGGCTTTCTTTGATTTGGTCCCAGGCCCAGACAACTTCGGAAAGCTGGTCTTCGTGGCCCCGGTCGCCGCCGTTCATGTCGGGGTGGAGAACCTTGATGAGTGCCTTGTAGGACTTGCGAATTTCCGCCTTGGTCCAATGGTCCTTGGCTTCCAGGATGTCCAGCGCGCGGCGTTCCTTTGGTGGAAGTTTCCGGGTGCCGGTGATGGATTTGCCGGGGTTGCGTGTGGCGTTTTCGCCAAGGATCTGATGGGGGTCGTCAACGCCGAGGCGCGACCATGCGCGGGCCTCTTCGCCCTTGTTGGCAAAGGGTTTCGTTTCGCGTTCCCAGACCCGGTCCTTGTCAACCTGGGCCGCCATTTCCTCTTCCGTCTGGCCGTGGAAGAAGTTCCATTTCAGATTGTATTCGCGGACGTGTTCCTTGCAGAACCAGAAAAATTCATCGAGATCGTCAGGCGATTTGGGGGCACGGTATTGGCCGGTTTCCTGGCATCCCGGATGTTCGCAGACCCGTGTCGAAGTCTCGAATGCGCCCGACATGCCGCGGCGGGTGCGGGAACGCTTTTTCTTGTCTGAGGAGACACTTAGGTCGAAACCAAACGGATCATCTGCCATCTTTACCTGCCTTTCCGACTCGGACCCGAGAGTTTACCGTGTCGGTCGTCAGATTGAAGAGGCTAATGAAGAAAAATGCGTGTTGAAGACGAGATCCGCGAAAAATTGCAGGCGGCGTTTCAGCCGCGTGAGCTGGTGGTGGTGGATGACAGCGAAAGTCATCGGGGTCATGGCGGCTACCAGGAGGGAGGGCAGAGCCATTTCAACGTCAGGATCGTGGCCGAAGCCTTTGAACCTATGAGCAGAATTGCGCGGCACCGTGCGGTACATGCGGCCCTTGGGTCGGATCTGATCGGGCGCATTCATGCCCTTGCGCTGGATATTTCCGCCTAGCCGGTCCGGTCGGTCGCGGAACCAAGAGAGGGCGCTTTGCCTTCTTCGGATGAGGTGGAAAGTACCCGGCGGGGTTCGTCGTTGGCGGGGGCCGGCTCTTCGAACGTGGGGGCAGGGACAGAGCGGACGCGGGGGCTTTCGTCGAGCGTCAGCGCGACTTCCTTCAGGCGGCGAAAAACCAAGATATTCTGGTAGGTTGTCTGGGTTCCCGTCAGGCCCTTGCGCTCTTCTACCGGCAGCATTTCGGCGCGGATATATTCCCAGCCTTCAGCGGCCATTTCGTTCAGCGTTTCGGTCATGGAAAGCGCGAAACGGTCTTCGCGGGTCTTCACGCCCTTGGCTTTGGTGCCGGAGTTTGGGGCGGGGATGGCCTTGTATTCGAACTGTCTCATGTGGCGTTCCTTGCTGCTCGGGGGTGTTTTTAACAGCTTGGCCGGTTGGGCGGAAGGTGTGGGGGGGCGCATCGGCGGATTTGCATCCTGTTGCGTGGATCGGGGGGCGGCGTTAACCGGCCCATTTCGGCAAATTGGGCGCAAAACCAACGTCGGTATCACGTCGGTATCGCGTCGGTATTACGTCGGTATCGCGTCGGTGGACCATCGGCGCGGCGCGGGAAGCGCCGGGCCGACTAGCGAACGCTCATCTGTATGAACAGGTGGTAAAGCGCGATTGGTCCAACGGGTATTTTAGTCTGCTTGGCCGTCAGCCTGTCTGTTTGACTCAAAATCGTCCCAATACGAGAAAATCGATCCAAGAAGGATCAAGGCGTAAGAGATAAGCTCGATTACTTCCTGCACGATGGTTTTTACCGCCGTCGCGCCCTCGTCGCCGAGGTCATGGGGAATTTCTTCCCAAAGGTTGCCGCTGCCAAGCAAGCGGCTGCAGATCAAGAGTTGAAAAAGCCCGACCATGAGGATCCAGAATCCGCCGCTTGGCGCATGGGCGCGGAAAGCGGGGGGCAGCCCTTCCTTGTTTCGCCAGATTGCGACCGCCCCGATGATGGCGACAAGAAGCGTAGGGTAGAACCAGAAGCCGTGATCGATGTGGTCGAGAATCCGGTCGTTTTCGCGGATGAACATCATCAGGAACAGGGTCGCAAAGATCAGCAGGTATCCTTTTTTCTGGGGCAGCTTTCGCGATGCGAGAAAGAAGATCACTGCGGACAGGAAGCCAAAGACGACGTGGGCAATTTCGACGAGGGAGTCCTCGCTGATCCGGTTGCCCAGCAACAGGATGTCCGCATAGGCAATTGCGCAGGACAACAGAAAGATGGCGAACAATGCAAAGAGCCGAGCGGTGATGGCTGCGTTGGTGGGCAGTGTGCTCATTTATCCCTCGATCGGTTGAGTTTGGCACGGATGCCTTGATTCCCGGAAATTGGGGTGGCCCCAACCGCAGGTTACTGCGGCGGCGCGAGATTTCCAAACGTGGACTCGTGACGTCGCGCTAGAGCCCCAGTTTCTGGGCAATGATCTGGTTCACGGCCTTCGGGTTGGCTTTGCCGCCGGTCGCCTTCATCACCTGGCCGACGAACCAGCCTGCGAGTTTCGGGTTTTCGCGGGCCTTTTCCACCTGGGCCGGGTTGTCGGCGATGACCTGGTCGACGGCGGCTTCGATGGCGCCGGTGTCGGTGACCTGGGTCATGCCCTCGGTCTCCACGATCTCGTCCGGGGCGCGGCCCGTGGTGTAGGCGATTTCAAACACCTCCTTGGCGATCTTTCCGTTGATCTTGTCCGAGGACATCAGATCGAGGATCTGGCCAAGGTGGGTCGCCGAGATCGGGCTTTCGGCAATCGAATGGTCTTCCTTGTTGAGCCGTCCGAAAAGTTCGTTGATGACCCAGTTGGCGGCGAGCTTGCCGTCGCGGCCTTTGGCGACCTCTTCAAAAAAAGCGGCGTCGGCGACGTCGGCTGTCAGCACGCTGGCGTCGTATTCCGTCATCCCGTAGTCGGCGACGAAACGGGCTTTTTTGGCGTCGGGGAGTTCGGGGAGCGAGGCTTCGATGTCGTCGATCCAGCCCTGTTCGATTTCCAGCGGCAGAAGGTCGGGGCAGGGGAAGTAGCGATAGTCGTGGGCTTCTTCCTTGGAGCGCATGGACCGCGTTTCGCCCTTGTCGGGGTCGTAAAGCCGGGTTTCCTGATCGATGCTGCCGCCGTCCTCCAGAATGGCGATCTGGCGACGGGCCTCGTGTTCGATGGCCTGCTGGATAAAGCGCATGGAGTTCATGTTCTTGATCTCGCAACGGGTGCCGAGGTGCGAGAAATCCTGGGTTTCTTCGTATTTCTCGTAATCGCCCGGACGGCAGACCGAGACGTTGACGTCGGCGCGGAGGTTGCCGTTTTGCATGTTGCCGTCGCAGGTGCCGAGGTAGCGCATGATCTGGCGCAGTTTCACGACATAGGCGGCGGCCTCTTCGGGGCCGCGGATGTCGGGGCGCGAGACGATCTCCATCAGCGCGACGCCGGTGCGGTTCAGATCGACGAAGGACATGGCGGGGTCCATGTCGTGGATGGATTTGCCTGCGTCCTGTTCAAGGTGGATACGTTCGATGCGCACCCGGCGGGCGACACCGGGGCCCATGTCGACCAGCACTTCGCCTTCGCCTACGATGGGGTGGTAAAGCTGGCTGATCTGATAGCCCTGGGGCAGATCGGGATAGAAATAGTTCTTGCGGTCGAACGCGCTGGTCTTGTTGATCGCGGCTTTCAGGCCAAGGCCGGTGCGCACGGCCTGGGCGACGCAGAACTCGTTGATGACCGGCAGCATTCCCGGCATGGCGGCATCGACGAAGGCGACGTTGGCGTTGGGTTCGGCGCCGAATTGGGTCGAGGCGCCCGAGAAGAGTTTCGCGTTCGAGGCGACCTGGGCGTGGACTTCGAGGCCGATCACCAGTTCCCAGTCGCCGGTGGCACCTGCGATCACCTTGGGTTTCGGGGTCTCAAATGTCAGGTCAAGCATGGCAGTTTCCGCGATTTCGAGGCATCTTCGCGCGGTTCTAGGCAAGGGGACGGGCGCGTGCAATAGCGCCCTTGGGGGGAACCGTGGCAGATTCCGGCGATTTTGCGGGATTGATCACGGGATTTTGCGCCTTGGGCCGATCCTTGCCGATGGGCGCGTGCCGGGCGGGGGAGGGGCGCGAAAGGCTTGGCAGAGCGGGGTGTGCTGTGGCAGGTATTTCGGCGGGGCGCGGATTTGGACGGATACGTGGATATGCGCAGGCGCGCCTTTGTCATTCTTTCGCTGTTGCTGGCCATCAATGGCTGTGGCCGTGGGGCCGAGCCGGAAGCCCCGGTCGGCGGGAACCTCGCATTGTGGAACGGAAAGCCCGAAGGGCGGATCTGGACCGAGGCGGCGCTGGTGGCGCTGGAGGGCCATGGGGCGGTCTTGCCCGCGATGGTTCCAGCCGATGTGGCGCGGTATTGTCCGGGCTACGAGGATGCCGGTCCTGCCGCGCGAAAGGGGTTCTGGGTGACCTTCCTGTCGGCCCTGGCCAAGCATGAAAGCACCTGGCGGGCCGATGCCTCGGGCGGGGGCGGGCGCTGGCACGGGTTGTTGCAGATCGCACCCGCGACGGCACGGGGTTATGGCTGCAAGGCGCAGACGGCGGGTGCGCTGAAAGAAGGTGGGCGGAACCTGTCCTGCGCGCTGCGGATCATGGCGGTGACGGTGCCGCGCGACGGGGTCATCTCGGAAGGAATGCGCGGGGTGGCCGCCGATTGGGGGCCGTTCCATCAGGCGGGCAAGCGGGCAGATATCCAGGCGGTGACACGGGCCTATCCGGGGTGCCGGTCGTGAGGCGGTGGGTGCTGGCGTTCCTAGTCCTTGGCGCGGGGGCTGCGGGTGCCGAGGAGGTTTCCGACACCGTGTCGGGCGCGGAAACGATGGTGCCTGAGGTTATGACCGGGCGCCCACCAGTGCGGGCGGGCCAGGTGCCGCGTGCACGGTGGGAGTATCGCGCGGGCGGGCCCTTGTGGAGCCGGGTCGCGCTGTCGGCGGTGGAAAGTCACGGGGCGGCCTTGCTGGATGTGGTGCCAAAGGACATCGATGAGTGGTGCCCGGCGTACCCGGACAATCCGCCCGAGGCGCGGGCGGCCTTCTGGGTGGCGCTTTTGTCGACGGTTTCACGCTATGAAAGCACATGGAAGCCGGCTGCGGTGGGCGGCAACGGCCGCTGGTTCGGGCTGATGCAGATCTATCCGCCCACGGCCGAGTTTCGCGAGTGTCGGGTTCAGACCGGCACCGGGCTAAAGAACCCGGCGGCGAACCTCAATTGCGCGGTCAGGATCATGGCGATCACGGTGCCGCGCGATCAGGCGATTTCGGTGAAGGACAGCCGGTGGCGCGGGGTGGCGGCGGACTGGGGACCGGTGCGCACCGACTGGATGCGGCGCGACATGCAGCGTTACACCAAGCGGCAGAAATACTGTCGCCCATTGGCAGAGGTGCGCCCGAAGGCGCGGCCATAGGGCTTTGCAGTCAGACCTGGAACATACCGCGCCCCGGACTTGATCCGGGGCCTTTGGACGATCAACATGGTCCCGGATCAAGTCCAGGACGCCTTTAACCTCCTTGCAGACCCTAGCGCAGCTTGAAGGCGTTCCGGATGTCTTCCAGCGCGTCTTTCTGCTGTTCGCTGAGGGGTTCGGAAGAAATCGCGTCGAGGATTTCCATCATCGGGCCGATGTCTTTGCCTACGAGTTTGTAAAGCTTGCGCGCGCTGCGGCTGATCGCGGGTTGCGGGCCGTTGCATTGGTTCATCAGCCAGCGGGCGAGGACCATGAGGTCGTCGGCCTCGTTCTTTGGGATTTCCAGTTTGGATTGCAGAGCCAGGTTCAGCGTCTGGCGCGTGTCTTCGGACGGCAACCCGTGGAGTTCCATATAGGCCGTGGCAAGTGTTGCGGCGGCGGTGTTTGGGTCCTCGATCGCCTCGACCGGGTGCATTTCCTTGTTGCGGCGGAACCCGAAGCGACGGGCGGCGGCGCGGACGTCGTCGGCGACATCAAGCAGTTCGTTTGTCATCTCGGCAGCGTTGCGCGCACGGATGACGAAGAAATAAACGGCGGTGACGATGCCGATGACGGCGAGAACGATGTGCATTGTAAATCAGGCGGCCCTGGAAATCATGGTGTCGTTGCCATCCGTCGGCCCGCCCGAGTCGGGCACGGCGAGGGCAGCGGTCTGGACCAAAGTCTGCACCTTTTCCAGCGGCATGGTCCAGAGCCTTGGATAGATCACGTTCATGTGCCAGCGGATCATCAGGTAGAGCGTGTCGTTCAGCGCCGGGCTTGCGGTTTCTGTCGCGCGCATTTCGGCGGCGAGGGCGTTGGCGGTCTGGTTCACCTCGGCCTGGCTGGCCTCCATCGAGGCAAGGTCGAGCATGGCCGAGGCAAAGAGGTCGGCGTCCAGAAGGTCGCGGGCCCCTTCACGCAGTTCCAGAAGCGGCAGGAAGAACAGGGCGTAACCGCCGGTGCCAAGGGTGTCTTCGGTCCGTTCGAGGGCGCGTTCGGCCTCGGTCAGGATCGTTTCGTCCGAATAGGTGTCGGGATCGGCGAGGTGATGGGCGTGGGTTTCGTAGATCAACGGGTTCGAGGGATCGAGGCTGATCCAGGTTTCGAACAGCTCGGGCAGGCGGTGAGCCCCACCGGGGGTGCCGATGGCCTGGAGGTAGTGCGCCTCGGCCAGAAGCGGCGACATATAGGCGAGCGGGTCGTAGTCTTTGAGGATTTCGCCGGCCTTCAGGAAATGGCGGGCCATGCGGCGCCAGGCTTCGCGTTCGAGTTCCGCTGGCCAGTGGTCGGCGCGGCAGGCGTTGCCGAGCACAATGTGGGCGCGGGCGGCGAGGGTCGCCAGCACGTGGCAATCGGGGTGGCGCTGGTAGGTGTCGACGAAGTGGCCGACTTCGGCCTCGGCCTCGTCAAGTTCGTCCAGCGATTTCAACTCGGCGGCGTCGATCAGGGATTGCAGGCCGGAAAGGGCGGTGTCGGCGGCCACATCGTGGTAGCGCGCGCCGCCGGCGGCAGAGGCCAGATCGTTTTCCCACTCGGTCATTTCCGCGCCGACTTCGCTCCATTCGTCGGCGATCATCAGGTCGGCGACATGACGCGACACCGCGATGCGTTCGACAAGGTCGGGGTCTTCCGGTTCGACGGGAAGGTCAAGCGCGCCTTCCTTTTCGGGGGTGATGGCGCGAAAAGGGGCATCGCCGAGGGACGATTTTGCTTTGGCTTTGCCGCGTCCGCCGAAAAAGACGAAAGCCAGAATTGCGGCAAGCACGGCCAAGAGGGCCAAACCGGTTACAGAACCGAGAAAGTTTTGCACGGTGGCCATTTAAATCTCCCGGAATAGCCAATCGTTAGGGAAATTGTCCGGTCAATTCGGCAGCTTTATGGCAATATCGCGAGAAATTAGCCTAATTTCGGCGGTTTAGCCGGGGGGTGAGAGGCGTTAATCAAGGTTGATTTTGGCGGTGTCGAGGGGGCGGTCGGTGCGGCGGATATTTGGTTTTTTGTTATTTGGCAGTGCCTTAGCGTGACCAACCCAGTTTCCGGCTGCTGTGAACGAGCGAAACCGTGGGGGCATGGCGCCCGCCAAGGGCGAGCGTGGCGGATTTCAAAACGTCGATGGCGTCTTCGGATTTTTGCGGCAATGCGCGGGGCGAGATCGGTTCGCCAAAGGTCAGCCGATAGGGCTGGCGATCCTTGTTCAGGGTTTCGTGAAACAGGGTGATGTCGCGCAATGTCGGGTGAATGCGGTCGAAAAGATAGAACAACGCCGAATTGCGCGCCCGGATGTTCAGGGGGATCACCGGCAGGTCGAATTTGCGTGCGATCATGGCGGCCGAGGCCATCCAGGGGCGCTCGAATAGCCGCAGACCGCGCCGTTTAGCCAGACGTCCGGACGGAAAGATCACGCCGAGGCGTCCGGCGTCGATGGCTTCGCGGGTGTATTCCATGGTTTCGCGGGTTTTTGCCCTTGTGCGCTTGTCCTCGCGCCATTCGACGGGGGCGATCAGGCTGTCGAACTGGGGCAGGATGCGCAGGATGTCGGCATTGGCATAGATGAAAAGGTCAGGGCGGATCGGGGCGATGGCACGGTGCAGCATGATGCCGTCGGCGATGCCGGTCGGGTGGTTGGCCACGATCAGGGCGGGGCCGTGGCGGGGGATGTTGCCGAGGCCGGAAATCGTGAGGTCGCGGGCCAGAACCTCGCCGATATGGGCCATGATCCGGTCGGTCGGCCAGTCGCGGTACATCTCGCCAAGAGCCAGCGTGCGGTCATAGCCGAGAAGCGACATCAGCCCTTGCCGGGCAAGGGTGGCACCGGTGGAATTGCGGAACAGCCAGGGGGCGCGTTCGGCGATCAGGGGGTCGATACGCTCTTTCATGGGGTACAGGAACTCGATTTCGGCAACAGCAGTGTGACAATCTTAACATTGGTTACCCGGACACCCCATTGCGAGGGGGGTGAGGTGGCAAAAATTGGCGCATGGGCGTGAAGAGTGCGCCGCAATAGGCTGATTTAATTTCGTTTTATTCGGCTTCGCAGGGCCGGTAACTTTCGTTTACTGGTCGAGAATGCGGTCCACGATTTCGCCCATGTCGCGCGAAGGTTTCTGGCGCAGACGTTCCAGCGCGTCGGCCATCAGGCTTTGGCGGTCGCCGTCGAACATGGACTTGGTCTCGAACGCGGTGGCCATGCGGGCGGCGGTGCGCGGGTTGATCGGGTCGAGTTTCGCCAGCCAATCCGCGACAAAGGCATATCCCGCGCCGGAGGCCTGGTGGAACCCTGCGAAATTTCCGGCGAGCGCGCCGATCACGGCGCGGAACCGGTTGGGGGTTTTCCACGTGAATTCAGGAAGTTCGGTCAGTTCGCGGGCGATGTTAACCGCGCGGTCGGGCGCGGCCTGCATGATGCGGGTCGAGAACCACTTGTCCAGCGTGTTGGGGTCGTCTTTCCAGCGGGTGAAGAAGGCCTGCGCCTGATCCTGACCCGCGCCGTTCTGTAACAGGATCGCCAGGCTGCCGAGGCTTTCGGTCATGTTGTCGGCGGCGTCGAAGACCTGGGCCGCGCGGGCGCCGCCGTCGAGTTGGGCGACGAAGGAAAGCGCTTTCAGGCGGAGAGCGCGGCGTCCTGCATCTTGCGCATTCGGGTCGTAGGCGCCGGGGCAGGTCATGGTGTCGATCAGATCGCGGAACAGGGCTTCGTGGGTCTGGGCGATGGTCTTGCTCATTGCTTCGCGGCAGGTGTGAATCCGGTCGGGGTCAGGTGTGCGGCCAGCGTCGAACAGGGTTTGAGCCAGGTCACTGGAGGAGGGCAGGCCGAGGGCGAAGGCGCGGAAAGCGGGGTCGAGTGTTTCGTCTGCGACGAGTTTTCCGAGCGCGTCGAGAAAGGCGGGATCGGGGGCGGAGTCGTCGGCGATCATCGCGACGAGTTGTTCCTTGGCCAGCACGCGCCCCGCTTCCCAGCGATTGAACGGGTCGGTGTCGTGGGCAAGAAGCGTCAGGCGTTCGTCGGTGGTGAGCGCCTGTTCGACGATCACGGGGGCCGAGAAGCCGCGAAAGGCCGAGACGATAGGGGCGTCGTCACTGTCGATGGTGGTCAGGGTGGCGCTTTCGGTGTCGAGGATGTGGGTTTCCTCGCCCCGGAGTTCGGTTCCGTCCTGGGCAAAGAGCGCCATGCGGATCGGGATGACTTGCGGATCCTTGTCGGGCTGGCCCGGTGTCGGCGGGGTGGACTGGCGGGCGGAAACGGACCAGCCGGAGTTGGTGCGTTTCGTCGTTATGGCAACGCGCGGGGTGCCGGATTGGGAATACCAGCGCTTGAACTGCGCAAGGTCGTGGCCGGTGGCGTCTTCGAAGACGGCCAGCCAGTCTTCGATGGTGCAGGCCTGCCCGTCGTGGC
Source organism: Paracoccaceae bacterium (assembly GCA_965228905.1). Taxonomy (GTDB): domain Bacteria; phylum Pseudomonadota; class Alphaproteobacteria; order Rhodobacterales; family Rhodobacteraceae; genus CALKXV01. The sequence continues at coordinate 1,106,607 of CBDDII010000002.1, forward strand.
GGTCGAAATAAAGGTCGAGCGCCTTTGCATAGCCTTCGTCGCCGACGAGGGTTTTCAACATGCCGATCACCTCGGCGCCCTTCTCATAGACGGTCGCGGTGTAGAAATTGTTGATCTCGACGTATTGCTCGGGGCGGACCGGGTGGGCGAGGGGGCCGTTGTCTTCGCGGAACTGTCTCGCGCGGAGCATCAGGACGTCGTCGATGCGTTTCACCGCGTGGCTGCGCATGTCGCCGGAAAACTGCTGATCGCGGAAGACGGTCAGCCCTTCTTTCAGGCAAAGCTGGAACCAGTCGCGGCAGGTGATCCGGTTGCCGGTCCAGTTGTGAAAGTACTCGTGGGCCACGATGCCTTCGATGAATTCATAGTCGCGGTCGGTAGCCGTCTCGGGGGAGGCCAGAACGTACTTGGAGTTGAAGATGTTCAAGCCTTTGTTCTCCATTGCCCCCGAATTGAAGTCATCCACGGCCACGAGGTTGAAGATGTTCAAGTCGTAATTGCGCCCATAGACCTGTTCATCCCAGGTCATCGAGCGTTTCAGGGCGTCGAGCGCATAGGCGCAACGGTCTTCGTCGCCGGGGCGGATCCAGATGTTCAGGTCGACGTCGCGGCCATCGGCGGTGCGGTGTGTGCCGCTATGGGCGACGAGGTTTCCGGCGACGAGGGCGAAGAGGTAGGAGGGTTTCGGCCAGGGGTCGTGCCACTCGGCCCAGCCCTCGCCCGCGCCGGTTGCATTGCCGTTGGAGAGCATGACCGGTTCGTCGCTTTCGATGCGCACGGTGAAGGTGGTCATCACGTCGGGGCGGTCGGGATAATAGGTGATGCGACGGAAGCCCTCGGCCTCGCACTGGGTGCAGTACATGCCGTTCGACATGTAAAGCCCTTCGAGCACGGTGTTGGCCTTCGGGTTGATCTCGACCTCGCATTCCCAGGTGAAGGGTTGGTCAGGGACAACGGCGGTCAGCCCGGTTGCATCGACTCGCGGGTCGATCGGGTGGCCGTCGATCATGGCGCGGATCAGGTGGAGGTCTTCGCCGTCCAGCCGGAAGCTGCGGTCGGCGGTTTCGGGGTTGGGCCGGAAGGCGATTTTCGTTGTGACGCGGGTGGCGGTCGGATGCAGCGCGAAGGTCATGTGGACGCTGTCGATCAGCCAGGGATAGGGGGCGTAGTCGGCAAGGCGGATGGGCTGGGGCGAGGCGTCTTTCAAGGCATTCTCCGGTGTTGACCGGGCAAAGAGTAGGACGCGGCGCCACCAGCCTCAAGGGCCGTCCGGGGTCAGTTGGCCCCCACGGCGCGGGCCAGTTTGCCGAGCGTCTGAAGCCCCAGTTCCACGGCACCGAAGCCCTTTGCGGTTTCGTATTCATCGCGTGAAACGAAGGTCATTTCGAGGGTGATGCGCGTGCTGGCACCTTGATCCTTGAACGTGACCCGACTGTCGGCGTGTTTCGCACCGTTCTTGCCCCAGTGCAGGGTATATTCGATCCGTTCGTTGGGGATCATTCGCGTGTAGACGTGCCAGTTCGGAAAGACGGTGCCATCGGGGCCGATCATGTCGAAATCCCATTCGCCGCCTTCGCGGAGGTCGATGTGGCGGGTCGTGCAGGTGAAGCCCTCGGGCCCCCACCATTGGGGCAGCGAGGCCGGGTCGGTCCAGGCGGCCCAGAGCGTGGCGGGTGATGCGTCGATCACACGTTCGATGACCATCGTGCGGTCGGCGTCGGGGGTTTCGCTGTGTTGCGGGTTGTTCATTTCGGGGCTCCCGTGGAGGTGTTCAAAGCAAAGTTTTCCAGCCGGTCCAGACGCGCTTCCCATATCGCGCGCTGGTCTTCGAGCCAGTCGCGCACCGGCGCATAGCTGTCGGTGACAAGCGTGACGGTGCGGGTCCGCCCGGATTTCGCCGTCGTCACCAGCCCCGCGTCCTGCAGTTTGCGCAGGTGGTCCATGACGCCGGGCAGGGACATGTCGAAGGGACGGGCGAGGTCGGACACGGCTGCGGGGCCTTTTGCCAGTTGTTCAAGGATCGCCCTGCGCGTGGGGTCGGCGAGGGCAAGGAACAGGGTGTCGAGATTTCCGGGGGCGAGGTTCATGGCGGTTCATTTGTTAAGTGGTTGCTTTAGTATTGGGTGGCGCGGCCGAGAATGCAAGGAGAAACTTCAGCGACTGCTTAAGTGTTGGTGCGGTTCGGGCAAGCCGCTGAAAGTTGGGCGGTTTTTCTTTCGATCCGCTTGCCGCTTTTGGTATTCCTCGGTATGCAGATTTCAAATCTGGATTTGGAGGATCTGCATGAGCGCTCGTGTCGAGAAGCATCGTTTGCAAGTGGCTGAAGAACTGGCGGCTTTTATCGAAAGCGAGGCCTTGCCGGGCACCGGTGTCGATGCGGCCGACTTTTGGGAAGCGTTCAGCAGGATGGTGCATGAGTTGACACCGGAAAACCGGCGTCTTCTTGAGGTGCGGGACGTGTTGCAGCGCAAGCTGGATGCCTGGCACCGGGAAAATCCGGGCGCGATCACGGATGCGGCGGGTTATGAGGCGTTTCTGCGCGAGATCGGGTATCTTGTGGAAGAGGGGCCGGATTTCCAGATCGAGACGAGCAATATCGACCCCGAGATCGCGTCGATCCCCGGTGCGCAGCTTGTGGTGCCGATCACCAATGCGCGTTATGCGCTGAACGCGGCGAACGCCCGGTGGGGCTCGCTCTATGACGCGCTTTACGGCACCGATGCGCTTGGAGATACGCCGAGCGGCAAGGGCTATGATCCCGAGCGTGGAGGCCGGGTGATTGCCTGGGCGAAGGCGCATCTGGACAAGGTCTTACCTTTGGCGGCCGGGTCGTGGGCGGATGTGACTGAGCTGTCGGTGGAAGGCGGGGTCTTTTCGCCCGCGCTGGCCGATCCGGCGCAGTTTGCCGGTCACGCGGAGCACGAGGGCACCCGGCATTTCCTGTTTACAAGGAACGCGCTTGGCATCGAGGTTCTGGTCGATCCCGCAAGCCAGATCGGCGCGACCGATCCGGCGGGCATTTCCGACGTCTGGCTGGAAGCGGCGATGACGGCGATCATGGATTGCGAGGATTCCGTCGCCTGCGTCGATGCCGAGGACAAGGTTCTGGCCTATCGCAACTGGCTGGGTCTGATGAAGGGCGATCTGACCGAAGAGGTGACGAAGGGGGGCGAGACTTTCACGCGGAAGCTGAACCCCGATTTCGATTATTCCGCCCCTGATGGCGCGGCGGCGTCCTGGAAGTGCCGCGCCCTGATGCTGGTGCGCAATGTCGGCCACCTGATGACCAACCCTGCCATCCTGACCGAGGACGGCGGCGAGATTTACGAAGGTCTGATGGATGCGATGATTACGACGCTGATCGCCATGCACGACTTGAAGAAGGACGGCGGCAACAGTGTGGCGGGCAGCGTTTACGTGGTGAAGCCCAAGATGCACGGCCCCGACGAAGTGGCTTTTGCGGCAAAGACCTTCGATCTGGTGGAGGCGGCCCTTGGGTTGCCGCAGAACACGGTGAAGCTGGGGATCATGGACGAGGAACGGCGCGTAAGCGTGAACCTCAAGGAATGTATCCGGGCGGCGAAACATCGTGTGGCTTTCATCAACACCGGCTTCCTTGATCGCACGGGCGACGAGATCCATACCTCGATGGAAGCCGGGCCGATGATCCGCAAAGGCGAGATGAAGGCGACCGACTGGATCGCGGCTTACGAGGATCTGAACGTGGATGTGGGCCTTGCCTGCGGTTTGTCCGGTCAGGCGCAGATCGGCAAGGGCATGTGGGCCATGCCGGACCTGATGGAAGCGATGCTGGAACAGAAGATCGCGCATCCCAAGGCCGGGGCAAACACCGCCTGGGTGCCGTCGCCGACGGCGGCGGTGCTGCACGCCACGCATTATCATGCGGTGGATGTGATGGCGCTTCAGGCCGAATTGGCCAAGGGCGGTGCGCGGGGCAGGCTGGACGATTTGTTGAAGGTGCCGCTGGCGGGAAATCCCGATTGGTCGGACGCCGATGTGCAGGCCGAGATCGAGAACAACGCCCAGGGTATTCTTGGATACGTGGTCCGCTGGATCGACCAGGGCGTCGGCTGTTCCAAGGTGCCGGACATCAACGATGTCGGCCTGATGGAAGACCGCGCGACCTGCCGGATTTCGTCGCAGCATATCGCCAACTGGCTGCGTCACGGCGTGGTCAGCGAAGACCAGGTGATGGCGGCGATGAAGAAGATGGCCGAGAAGGTCGACAGTCAGAATGCGGGTGATCCGCTTTACCGCCCCATGGCGCCGGGTTTCGACGGGATCGCTTTCAAGGCGGCCTGTGATCTTGTGTTCGAGGGCTGCGCCCAGCCGTCGGGTTATACCGAGCCGGTCTTGCACCGGCGTCGTCTGGAGTTGAAAGCGGCAGGCTAGTCGTCTTCAGCCGAGGGTGAGGATTTCGCCGGAATTCTGAACAGCGCGCGTCCTGTGGTAGTCATGGAAATCAGAATTCCGTGCAGACCACAGGAGTAAACGATGAAACACATGACCGCTGCAATAGTCTTCGGCGTGGCGATCACGCTTGGAGCGACCGAAGTGCGGGCCGAGGACAGCGCGGCCAACCCGGCCGTTGTGGCCGATGAGCACGCCCGTGTGGTGCGCTTGGCTTATGATGCCGCGCATATTGCCCATGCGCTTCAATACCATCAGGCGCGGACCATGCTGGCCCTGATCGGGGATTACACGCGCTATGGCTATTCCGAGCGTATCACCGAGAACAACTGGTTCTTTTCGCAGATCGAGGAACTGGAGCTTCAGTTGCCGCGCATGACTTCTGCTGCCGGCAGAATGGAACTGACCGGCGAGAATGCCCAGCAGATGGATGCGCTTTTGAGCGGGCTGGGCAACTTGCTTGCGGCCTCGCAAGAGGTTCACGCCGCGATCAAGTCGGGCGATATCGACGAGGCGAACCGCCTTTATATCGAAAGGACGGACGAAGCCTATAACGCCGTCGTCGGTGCCGCGCATACGCTGGTCAGCAACAGCGACCGGGAAATCCGCATGATCGGTTTGAAGTCGCGCTAGGCGCGGCCGAGGCGGTTGCAATGCGAGGCGATCTGTGGCCTCTCATGTTCATGGGGCCGGGTGCGACCGGCGCAATGAAGAAGGAGGCATTGAATGCCTGAGATCAGCCTGTCCAAAGCCCGCAGCATCGTGCGCGGCATCATCAAGAAGGGCCGCGAGATGGAGTTGAAGCCTCTGTCCGTCGTGGTGTTGGATACCGGCGGTCATGTGAAGGCGTTCGAGCGTGAAGACGGCGCAAGCCCCGGCCGGTTCGAGATTGCGCGAGGCAAGGCTTATGGCGCGGTGATGACGGGGATGCCCGGCTCGGCCCAGATGGCGCGCGCCGAAGAGCAGGCCTATTTCATGGCGGCCTTGAACGGGGCTTTCGGCGGGCAGGTGATCCCGGTTCCGGGCGGCGTTCTGGTCAAGGATTCGCGCGACCGGGTGATCGGGGCGGTCGGTGTGACCGGCGACACCTCGGACAACGATTCCGAGGCGGCGATGGCGGGGATCACGGCGGCGGGTTTGAACGGAGTCGCCTGAGCGTCGGTTTTTCGACGTAAAGTTGTTCCGATTGTCCGGGCATAGTGTCGGAAGACCTGTGCGAAAATGCGCGTTGCACCCCGGTGCGCGGCGCGTCATGTTTGGGCAAAGAGAATGGGACACGTCTTGGCAGTCGTCGGAATAATCGGAAACTCTTACCTGTTGCACGATCAATATCCCGTCCATGCGGGCGGGGTGATGAACTCGGCCGCGGTGCGCGAAGTATCCGGGGCCATGCCTCTGATCGTGCCAACCGATCCTGACCTGGTGACGGTGGAAGAGTTGCGCCGGGCCTGCGACGGGTTCGTCTTTACCGGCGGGCGGGCCAATGTGCATCCAAACGAGTATGGCGAAGTGGCGACCGAGGCCCATGGGCAGTTCGATCTGGCACGCGATGCCATCGCCTTGCCGCTGATCCGGGAATGCGTGGCCGAGGGCCAGCCGATCCTTGCCATCTGCCGGGGGTTCCAGGAATTGAACGTGGCCATGGGGGGGTCGCTTTATCCCGAGATCCGGGATTTGCCGGGGCGCGACAACCACCGGATGCCACCCGATGGGACGCTGGAAGAGAAGTTCGAACTGCGCCATGACGTGACGCTGAGCGAGGGCGGTGTGTTTCACCGCATTTTCGGCTCGACCGTCGTGCGCACGAACACGCTCCATGGTCAGGGCATCAAGAAGCCGGGCGAGCGGATCGTCGTGGACGGGCGTGCGCCCGATGGCACGGAAGAGGCGATCTATGTGGAGGGTGCGCCGGGCTTTGCCCTTGGGGTGCAGTGGCATCCGGAATACCGCGCGGCGGACGACCCGGTGTCTCGGCCTTTGTTCGAGGCTTTCGGCGAGGCGGTGCAGCGTTGGTCGGAAGGTGAACGCCCGGGGCGGTTGAAGACCGCTTAAGGGTTTCTTTACCTTGAATGGGGAAGACGGAGTATGCAGCCCGCCACCCCTGAGATGTTTTTCGCCAAACTGTTTGACAGCAAGGCCGCCCGCGATGGCGCGGTAATCCGGCGCAAGGTACGCGATGTGGAGCGGCTGGTTGGACGCGAAGCTTTTTTGTGTGAGCTTCGCCGGCGAGGTTTCACGGCGGTCGAGAACGCCGGGCAGTTTGTGATCTTCTGCAATTGCGAGCCTGTGCGGCGCGTGGCCTGAAGCAAAGTCCGACGCGGACTTTGTACCGGAAAATGACGCATTTTCCGTTTTGACGGGCTGTCGAAAACGCGATTTCCGCGTCGGAAATCGTTGCAGAAAATGCGTATTTTCTGCTTCAATGGGTCCATGAAACGCTCAACCATAAACGACATCATGGCCGAGGCCGACGCGATGATCCGCGGCCACGGATTCAACCTTCCTCCCTTTGCCTATTGGACGCCGGACGACTTCAAGGCCCGTGTGGCCGACGGCAGTGCGCGACGTATCGTCGAGGCCCGGATGGGCTGGGATATCACCGACTACGGGCAGGGGGATTACGATAACCTTGGGCTGTTCCTGTTCACCCTGCGCAATGGTTCGCTGGCCGATCTGGAACGCGGGCGGGGCATGGTCTATGCCGAGAAGCTGTTGATCAGCAAGACCGACCAGATCAGCCCGATGCACACACATATCATCAAGTCCGAGGACATCATCAATCGGGGCGGGGCGACGCTGGTCGTCGAGTTGTACGGTTCGGACGCCGATGGAAATTTCGACGAAACCAAGGGTGTCACCGTGCTGACTGACGGGTTCGAGCGGCAATTGCCGCCCGGTCACAAGCTGAAACTGGGACCGGGCGAAAGTATCACGCTGAACCCCGGCGACTGGCACGCCTTCTGGGGCGAGGGCGGCGATGTGCTGATCGGGGAGGTCTCGACCGTCAACGACGACGAGACCGACAACCTGTTCCGCGAACCCATTGGGCGCTTCGCAGAGATCGAGGAAGACGTCGCACCGACCCATCTGTTGGTCAGCGATTACCGGAAGTGGTTCACATAAGGGCCAGGGCGCGGGCTTCGGACCCCTTGATGCAGGTGCGGCTCATCGGGCCGAAGCTGCCGAGATCGCTGCGCAATTCCGGGAACAGGCCAAAAAGTTCGTCGCGTGCGGGGTCGCTCAGGGTGCTGAGGCCCTGTTCGCCGGGATAGAAACTTTCCGAAGGCGCGCCATTGGCGATGACGATTTCGTGGCGGTTGAACAGCATGTGCACATAGGTGACCATGCCGCCGTAGTGCGCGGTGACGTTGTAGTCGTTCACAAGGCTTTTGGCGGGGACGAGGATTTCGTTTTCTCCGAACAGCAATTGGGCGCGGTAGCCTTCGACCAGCATCCGGTGCTGAGGCGAGACCAAAAGATCGCGGTGGTTGCCGAAGACGCCACGGGCAAAGTTGATCGGGGCCAGCGCGCCGGTGCCGCGCACCGTCTTTCGTCCGATCCAGCGGATGGGTTGCGGGCCGTGGTCGAGGGTGGTGACCGTGTCGCCCGGCGAAAGCGTTTCGATCCGCCGTTCGCCCGAGGGGGTCTGGATCAGGGTGCCGCTGGTGAAGCAGATGATGTTGTCGCGATAATCGAAATCGCTGACGAGCGGGACGGCGTTCGAGCCGTCGGGATCGACGTCGTTATCGCTGTCGGCCAGATTGAAGTTCGTTCCGTCAAACGGCACCCATCCGGACAGGACGTCGACGACGTCCTTGATGCCGTCTCCGTCGGAATCGGCGGATGCGTCGATGGCGGCCTGGCTTACGCCGTGGCCTGCCTCGTCCGTGTCCGAGATCCCGTCGTTGTCGCTGTCGGTGTCAAGGTAGTCGGCAGTGCCGTCGCCGTCGGTGTCGACCGGCGTCAGGCCGCCGGTTTCATAGGCATCGTCCAGCCCGTCGCCATCGCTGTCGACGCCGCTGGGTGGCGTATAGCTGGCGCTCGCCTGGGCTTCGATGTTGTCGTAGATGCCGTCGTTGTCGCTGTCGAGGTCGAGGTAATCGGCGATGCCGTCGCCGTCTGTGTCAGTGTAAGACGTGCCGTCGATTTCCAGCGTGTAGGAAACCGCCGGGTTGCCGCCGATCGGGTTGACTGCGTTCGAGGCGTCGATGGTGATGATGATGCCGGGGACGCCGCCGCCGATGTCGACGACGCTGATGGTCTGGGTGACGGGGGTCGTGACGGGGATCAGCGAGCCGTTGTTCTGGACCCCTGTCTGAAGATCGCCGGTCGTAAATTCGCCGTTGTTGAATTCGAGGGTGAAATCCTCGTTCCCGCCGTTGAGGTCGCCGTCGGCCAGGATGTTCGAGATCGTGACCGTTTCACCGATATTGACGCCGAAGGACGACAGATCAATGCTGTCGGTCGATGTGCCGCCGGTCGTGTTGACGTCGACCTGCGGCGTGGTCGTGGTGAAGGGGGTGGCACCTTCGTCGACGTTCAGAATGCCGTCGCCGTCGATGTCGATGTCGAGTTCGTCGGAAACCCCGTCGCCATCCAGATCGTCGGGCAGGTCCAGCACGTGGCGGTCGGCGGTCAGGCCATAGACGCCCGTGCCGCCTGACGGAGCGGCGGTTCCGAGCGTGATCGATTCAATGAAGTCCGCTTCGAGCGCATCGGAATAGGCATTGGGGGCTGCGCTGGCCGGGGGAGGCATCAGGTAGAGATTGCCCGCCGTGTCCTGCATCACGATGGCGTTGACCGTGGCGGTCGATCCGTCCGTATAGGTAATGGTGGTATTGTTGTAGATCATCGCCGCGTCGTGCGTCTGCGGCGGATCTCCGTCGATCGAGAAGGTCTCGTTCGCGGCGTTGTTGTCGGCGTCGTAGGCCGTGTTCTGGGTGCCGCCAGTGTAGTTGCCGGACGGATCGTCCGACATGACCTGAACGGCAGAGTAAAGCGGCGCCCCGGCACTGCCGAAGGTCAGGCCGTTGAGGGCGTTGTGGTTCTCGGAGGTCGTGTTGCCTTCGACCGTGTCGATCTCGGGCGCTGTCCCGAGCGAGAATACGAAAAAGGTTGTCGCCACGCGTTAGTATCCCCCGAACTTTTGGACGGGGGGCACGACGCGCGTACAACCGGCTTTGTTCAAATTTGCATACGGCACGATGACCGACAGGATTTTGACACCCTCAGGCATGACAGGCTACCCTCGGAACGGTGAACCGTTCCCCCCAAGTTTCTTTTTCTCCCTCTTTCCGGCAGCTGGCAGCATGGGAAAGATTCGGTGCCTGAATTGTGCACGACCCTGCGGGACACCACAAGTTTTATACGCCCTGATATACAGTGCCGCAACATGTAGAGGGGGGATAGGTCGCATTTCGGCAAGTTTCTACTTACGCCGGGGCAAGATGCAGGTAAATCTGAAGTCATGAAGTGGATTGATTTGCCCCCTGTCTGGCTGATTGCCTGTCTTGTTCTGGCCTGGGCGGCGCCGTTCCGGTTTACCCCCGGTGTTCTGGCCATTTTCGGGTGGATCGCGCTTGCTGTCGGGGTAATGCTCATGGTCTTCGCGGTTGTCGAGTTCGCCCGCGCGCGCACAACGATCATCCCGCGCAAATCCCCTTCGGCGCTGGTCACTTCGGGGATTTTCCGGTGGTCGCGCAACCCGATCTACCTGGCGGATGTCCTGTTCCTTGCCGGTGCTTCCCTGATCTGGGGCAGTGTCGTGGGGCTTCTCATTGTGCCTGTTTTTGCAGCAGTGATCGAGCGGCGGTTCATTCTTGGCGAAGAATCCAAGTTGAGCGCCACTTATGGCGAGGCTTTCGACGAATACGCCTTGAAGGTCCGCCGCTGGTTGTAGACTTGCCTGCGACAAGCGATACGGTTGCGTGGACGGGTGACCGTGCGTAAACACTGTCTAGCTTAAAGCGCCAAAGAACTTGAGACGGGGGATAGCGCCACATGAAAATCGGAGTGCCAAAGGAAGTTGCATCCGGCGAGGCACGGGTGGCGATGACGCCTCAGAGTGCGAAAGATCTGCAAAAGCTGGGCCATGAGTGCCTGATCCAGAAAGGGGCGGGCGAGGCTGCGGGATTCTCGGATGCCGATTACAAGGCTGCCGGGGTCGAGGTGGTTTCGGGTGCTGCCATCTGGAAAGACGCCGAGGTCGTTGCCAAGGTGCAGCCGCCGAGTGACGCCGAAGCCGCGAAACTGTCCGAAGGGCAGACGCTGATTTCCTTCTTCTATCCGGCGGCGAACGAAGCCCTGATGGCGAAGGCCAAGGATCAGGGCGCGACCGTCATCGCGATGGACATGGTGCCCCGGATCAGCCGGGCGCAGAAGATGGACGCCCTGTCGTCCATGGCGAACATTGCGGGCTATCGTGCTGTTATCGAAGCGGGAAACAACTTTGGCCGGTTCTTCACGGGGCAGGTGACGGCCGCCGGTAAGGTGCCGCCTGCCAAGGTCTTGATCGTTGGTGCCGGTGTGGCGGGGCTTGCCGCCATCGGGACGGCGACGTCTTTGGGTGCGATTACCTATGCCTTCGATGTGCGCCCCGAAGTGGCCGAGCAGATCGAATCCATGGGGGCGGAGTTCGTCTACCTCGATTTCGAGGAAGAACAGACGGACGGGGCGTCGACCGGGGGTTATGCCGCGCCGTCCAGCCCCGAGTTCCGGGAAAAGCAGCTTGAGAAGTTCCGCGAGTTGGCGCCCGAGATGGATATTGTCATCACCACGGCACTGATCCCGAACCGCGATGCGCCGGTGTTGTGGACCAAGGACATGGTCGAGATGATGAAGCCCGGCAGCGTGATCGTCGATCTGGCGGCCGAGCGGGGCGGCAACTGCGAGTTGACCGAGAAGGACAAGAAAATCGTTTCCGATAATGGGGTTACCATCGTCGGTTACACCGATTTCCCGTCCCGTATGGCGACGCAATCGTCGCTTTTGTACTCGACCAACATCCGTCACATGATGAGCGACCTGACGCCCGAAAAGGACGGTGTGGTCAATCACAACATGGAAGACGACGTGATCCGGGGCGCGACGATCACGCACCAGGGCGAGATCACTTGGCCGCCCCCACCTCCGAAGACCCAGGCGATTGCGGCCCAGCCCAAGAAGGACAAGCCCAAGGAGTTGACGCCGGAAGAGAAGAAGGCGCAGGAACTCGCGGCCTTCAAGGAGGCGACCAAGCAGCAGGTGACCCTGTTGGGGATCGGCGCGGTGCTGATGTTGATCGTGGGGGCCTATGCGCCCGCCAGTTTCATGCAGCACTTCGTGGTTTTCGCGCTGGCCTGTTTCGTGGGTTTCCAGGTGATCTGGAACGTCAGCCATGCGCTGCACACGCCCTTGATGGCCGTAACCAACGCCATTTCGGGGATCATCGTCGTGGGGGCCTTGTTGCAGATCGGGTCGGGGAACTGGCTTGTGGTCCTGCTCAGTTTCATCGGCGTGTTGATCGCGTCCATCAACATCGTGGGAGGCTTTCTGGTGACGCGCCGGATGCTTGCCATGTTCCAGAAGTCGTAAGGGGGGCCTGAGCAATGCTTGCGAACGGAGTAGTCTCTGCCGCCTATATCGCGGCGTCGATCCTTTTCATTCTCTCGCTCGGCGGATTGTCGAACCAGGAAAGCGCGAAACGCGCGGTCTGGTATGGCATTGTCGGCATGGCGATTGCCGTGGTGGCGACCATCCTGGCACCCGGCGTGCAGAACATGGCGCTGATCATCGTCGCCGTGGCGGCGGGTGCCTTTGCGGGGCAATTCGTGGCGGCACGGGTGCAGATGACCGAGATGCCGCAGCTTGTCGCCGCGTTGCACTCGTTCGTCGGTCTGGCGGCGGTGTTTATCGGTCTGAACGCCGACATCATGCTGGGTGCAGTCACGGCGATGCGCGAGGCCGGGACGGCGCTGGAAGCGGCGGACCTGACGGCCTTTGGCGAAAAGCTGTGGAAGAAGGATGCAACGGAAATCGCGATCCTGAAGGTCGAGGTGTTCCTTGGCATCTTCATCGGTGCGGTGACCTTTACCGGGTCCATCGTGGCCTTCGGCAAGCTGGCCGGCAAGGTCGACGGCAAGCCGAAAAAGCTGATGCTGCCGAGCGAAGAGGCTCCGGTGCCGTTTATCTCGGGCCATTGGCTGAACGGGATTTCGGTGGCGCTGTGTCTGATCCTGGGGCTGTTGTACTTCAACGGCGCGGGCATCTGGACCATGGTGCTGGTGACGCTGATCGCCGGGTTCATCGGCTGGCACCTGATCATGGGGATCGGCGGGGCCGACATGCCCGTGGTGGTGTCGATGCTGAACAGCTATTCCGGCTGGGCGGCGGCGGCCATCGGGTTCACCCTTGGCAATGACCTGTTGATCGTGACCGGTGCGCTGGTCGGATCATCCGGTGCCATCCTGTCCTATATCATGTGCAAGGCGATGAACCGACATTTCGTGTCCGTTATCCTGGGCGGTTTCGGTGGCGATACCGGCCCGCAGATGGAGGTTGAGGGCGAGCAGGTGGCGATCGACGCCGATGGCGTGGCGGCAAGCCTGAACGATGCCGACAGCGTGGTGATCGTGCCGGGTTACGGCATGGCCGTCGCACAGGCGCAGCAGTCGGTCAGCGAGCTGACGAAAAAGCTGCGCGCGCAAGGCAAGGAGGTGCGGTTCGCCATTCACCCCGTGGCCGGGCGTCTGCCGGGGCATATGAACGTGCTCTTGGCCGAGGCCAAGGTGCCTTACGACATCGTGCTGGAGATGGACGAGATCAACGACGATTTCCCGTCGACGGACGTGGTGATCGTGATCGGTTCGAACGACATCGTGAACCCGGCCGCGCAGGACGATCCGAACAGCCCGATTGCCGGGATGCCGGTTCTGGAGGTCTGGAAAGCCAAGCAGGTGTTCGTGTCGAAGCGCGGCCAGGGCACGGGGTATTCGGGCATCGAGAACCCGTTGTTCTACAAGGAAAACACGCGGATGTTCTATGGCGATGCCAAGGCCAGTGTGGACAGCCTGTTGCCCAAGATCGACTGATCTCAGACAATTCGGAAATGCCCGCCTCGTGCGGGCATTTTTTTTGCGACGGAAACCGCAGTGCCCCGCGTTTCATGGGTAAGACCGGTGGCTGTTGTCCTCATTCAAAACCGGTCCGTCGCGCCCGTGACATCAGGTGCGATACCCCCGCGCCCCTCACCCCTGGGGCGCGGGGTCTTTGGCGTTTTGCGGCCGGGGGTCTACACGGATTTGTGAGATTGAAAGCGGCGGTGAATCAAAGGCTTCGTGGTAGGTTTTCGCATCCAATAGGGAGGCCCCATCATGGACACCAAGCAAAGAAAACAGGCCCTCGAGTTTGATCAGCGTATTCTTGAGATTTTCGACGGTTACGTGCATGGCGCGATCACCAAGCGCCAGTTCATCAGCCAGGCGGGGAAATACGCCGCCGCCGGGGTGACCGGGGCGATGATCCTGGAACAGCTTCAGCCGAACTATGCCTGGGCGCAGCAGGTCGCCCCCGACGATCCCGAGATCGAGGTGATGGAGGCGACATACGACAGCCCCGATGGCCACGGTGAGATCAGGGGGCTGATGGCGAAGCCCGCGGGGGCCACAGGCCCGCTGCCTGCCGTTCTGGTGGTGCACGAGAACCGGGGGCTGAACCCCTACATTCAGGATGTGGTGCGCCGCGCGGCCAAGGCGGGTTACCTGGCCCTTGGGCCGGACGGTTTGTCGCCCCTTGGCGGCTATCCCGGCACCGATGAAGAGGGCCGAGAAATGCAGCGGTCGATGGATGGTGCGAAGCTGATGAACGATTTCTTTGCCGCCTTCGAGTATCTGCGCGACCATGAGGGTTCGACCGGCAAGGTGGGTGCGGTCGGGTTCTGTTATGGCGGCGGTGTCTGTAACGCGCTGGCGGTGGCCTATCCCGACCTTGGTTGCTCGGCCCCTTTCTATGGACGGCAACCGGATGCGGCGGATGTGCCGGGGATCGAAGCGCCGCTGATGATCCATTACGCCGGTCTGGACGAGCGGATCAACGCGGGCTGGGAGGTTTACGGCGCGGCGTTGGAGGAAAACGGCAAGGAATTCAGCGTGCATTTCTATCCGGACGTGAACCACGGGTTCCACAACGACACCACGCCGCGCTACGACGAAGAGGCGGCGGCGTTGGCCTGGAAGCGCACGCTTGCGTTTTTCGAGACACATCTGAGCTGAAAAGCGCGCGGTCCCGGACAAGGCAGGTGTCGGTTTTCTTAAGGAAAACTGAGCCTGTCGAAAAAAGCGTATCGGCGCGGGCGATTGTGTCTTGACCGACTCAGCCCTTTGCCCCAAATGCCGCGCTACAGACGCCAACGCACGCGCCTCTGGCGGGGCCATCTGGTCCTTCGCGCATGTAGCGACGGTAACGTCTCCGTTGAACTGAGCGGTCATATATGGCCGGGTCTTTGGAGATTGTCGCTATGACGATGCACGACGTGGGGTTGAGCCCCCGTGAACCCTTTTCTGTCACCCGCGCGGAGGCTTTCGCGCTGTCCAACGCGTTCGACCGGCCCACGCTGGTGCTGGACATCGACAAGGTTGGGCAGAACTACCTGGCGTTGAAACAGGGTCTGGGCGATGCGCATATCCATTACGCGGTGAAGGCCAACCCGGCACGCGAGGTGATCGCGCGGCTGGTGTCCTTGGGCTGCCATTTCGATGCGGCATCGCGCGGCGAGATTGAGTTGTGCCTGGGTCTGGGCGCACGGCCCGAGACGGTGAGTTTCGGCAATACGGTAAAGCGGGCATCGGACATCGCCTTTGCCCATGCCGCCGGTGTGACGCTGTTTGCCGCCGATGCAGAAGAAGAGCTTGAGAAGCTTGCCGTTCATGCACCTGGCGCCAGTGTTTACATTCGCCTGATTGTCGAAGCGTCGCAGGCCGATTGGCCGTTGTCGCGCAAGTTCGGCTGTCGTCCTGAGATGGCGTTGCATCTTTTGGATCGTGCGGTTTCGCTTGGGCTGACGCCGGTCGGATTTTCATTCCATGTCGGCTCGCAGACCCGCCGTTCGGCCATGTGGGCGCCGGTGTTGGAAGAGATCGGCGCGGTCTGGGATGCTGCGCTGGCAGCGGGCCATGACTTGAGCCTTTTGAACATCGGCGGCGGTTTCCCGGCGTTTTATGGCGAGGTGATCGAGCCGCCGGTGATCTATGGCGCGTCGGTGATGCGCCAGGTGCGGGCGCGGTTCGGGGCGGTCACGGTCATGGCAGAGCCGGGGCGCGGGATGGTCGCCGATGCGGGCGTGATCGCCGCCGAGGTTTTGTTGGTCAGCCGGAAGTCGGACGACGACCTGCACCGATGGGTCTATCTGGACATCGGCAAGTTCTCGGGTCTGGCTGAAACCATGGACGAGGCGATCCGCTATCAGTTCGTCACGCCGCACGATGGCGAGCCGACGGGGGCCTGTGTGCTGGCGGGGCCGTCCTGTGACAGCGCCGATGTGCTGTATGAAAAGCAGCCCGTGCAACTGCCGCTTGGCCTTCGCGCCGGGGACAAGGTGCTGATCCGGAACACGGGCGCTTACACGACCAGCTATTCCTCGGTCGGGTTCAACGGCTTTCCGCCGCTGGATCTGTGTGTGATCTGAGGGTTGTCAGGGCTCGCGCCACTCACCCGGCGCGAGCCCGTCCAGCGTCCATTTGCCCACCTTCCAGCGGATCAGTCGCAGGGTGGGGAAGCCGATTGCGGCGGTCATGCGGCGGACCTGCCGGTTGCGGCCTTCGGTCAGGGTCAGTTCGATCCAACGGTCGGGGACGGTTTCGCGGTGGCGCACGGGCGGGTCGCGGTCCCAGACGTCCGGCGGCGGGATCAGGCGGGCGTTTGTGGCGCGGGCCTTGCCGTCCTTCAGCGTTACGCCCTGGCGCAGCTTTGAAAGGTCATCCTCGGTCGGGTCGCCTTCGACTTGGGCGAGGTAGGTCTTTTCGGTGCGGGCCTTGGGCGAGGCGATGCGGGCCTGCAATTTGCCGTTGTCGGTCAGCACCAGCAAACCTTCGCTGTCGCGGTCCAGCCGTCCGGCGGCATAGACGCCCTTGGGCAGGCCAAAGCCTGAAAGCGTGGGGCGTTCCGTCGGGCTTTTGGCGTCGGTGAATTGCGACAGGACACCCATGGGTTTGTTGAGAAGGATCACACGGGACATGAGGCGGATCAGAGCCTACGGAAGACGGTGATGAAGGACATGTCGTCGCCGTGTCCTTCCGGGGCGGCCTCGGGGCTGGCGTAGATTGCTTCGTGGCGACGTTCGGGAATGGTGATCTTTTCGGTCCTCACAAGGTTGGCGAAGGTTTCGTCAAAGCCCATGGTGTTCCAGATTTCGTCGCGGATCGACAGGACGGCAAAGCCGCCAGGGGCAAGGATGCGCACCAGTTCGCCAAGTGCTTCGGCCCCGACATGGCCGTGGGTAAAGGTGCCCGCGCTGAGGATGCCCGGGGTCTGGCCGTCGGGAAGCGGCAGGCGCTCTTTCAGGTTGGCCTCGATCAGGTTCCGATAAAGGCCCTTCTTGCGGGCAACTTCGAGCATCTCGGGCGAGAGGTCGAGGCCGTCCACCGTGCTGCCTTTTGGCAGGGCTTCGGCGACGGCACCGGTGCCGCAGCCGATGTCAAGGCAGGGGAAGGTGCCGCCAAGCGAGACATAGGTGCCTGCCACCAGTTCGGGCAGGCGATAGGCGGCGGCTGTGACGAAGTCTGCATCATAGGTTTCGGCCCAGGTCTTGTAGAGCCGAAGGTTGTCTTCGGGTGTTTCCAGCGCATAGGCGCTTTCAAGATCTGGATCGTCTGCCATGGGTACATCTTCCGTGGAATCCGGGCAAGCTCAAGGGGCAGGCCGGGTTTTCCGCCGTCAGAACGAGAAGTCGGGCAGGCTGTCCAGCGCGGCTTTCAGCGCATCGCCCCAATTTTCCGACAATTCCTGAACGTAAGGGTCGTCTTTTTCGAAACGGTGCGATTTTCCAAGGCAAAGCGCGTCGGTTTCGATGATCTGCAAATCGAAGGGGGCGGCGACCGAGAGGTTGGCCTTGACCGTGGAATCGAAGCTGACCAGCAAAAGACGCACGGCCTTTTCAAAGCTCATCGCAGGATCGAAAGCACGCACAAGGATCGGTTTGCCGTATTTCGTTTCACCGATCTGGAAGAATGGCGTGTCGGGGCCGGCCTCGATGAAGTTGCCTTCGGGATAGATCAGGAACAGGCGCGGCGGCGCGCCGGCGATCTGACCGCCCAGGATCAGGGTTGCGCCGAAGGGGCCGTCGGCGTTCTGGCCGTCGCCGACGTGCTGACGCACGACATCGCGCAGGACCGAAGCCACGAGTTGCGCCGTCTGGAACATCGAGGCTGTGCCGAGGATCGAAGGATCACGTTCATCATGGGCTTTGGTGCGTTCATCCAGGGTCGAAACGACGGCCTGGGTCGTGGCCAGGTTGCCCGACGACATGATCGTGATGGCCCGTTCTCCCGGCACCTCCCAGCAGTGCATCTTGCGGAACATCGAAACGTTGTCGACGCCCGCGTTGGTGCGGGTGTCGGACATGAAGACCAGACCCCGGTCCAACATCATGCTGGCACAATATGTCATGATTAATCCGTTACTGCTGAGCGACCTGAACTTCGACGGTCAGCGATTCGCCGCTGCCGCCGCTTTGGCGCCCAGTTACTGGCGCAGCATCCCGGTAATCAAGCCCTGTTGCAACGCGGACGTATCTTTGATCCGGGGAAATGCCGTTCGAGACATCAAAGCCGACCCAGCCGATCCCATCGAGGTGGGCTTCGGCCCAGGCGTGGGTCGCGTCCTGTTCGATCCGGTCGTCCATCATCAGGTAGCCCGAGACATATCGCGCCGGGTGGCCCATTTCGCGGGCGCAGGCGACGAAGATATGGCTGTGGTCCTGGCAGACGCCCTTTTTGGCTGCGATGGCCTCTTCCGCGGTGGAATCCGCGTCCGAGGTGCCGGGGATGTAGTCGACTTCTTCGCCGATGAGGTTGGAGAGGTTGTGGAGCCTTTCAAGCTCTTGCTCGCCCTTGACCCTGCGAAGCAATGCGCGACACTCGGTCCCCGGTTTTGTCAGCGCGGTGTTTTGCAGGTAGAGCCAGAGCGGGGATGGGCCGGGGTGTTTGCCGACGATCCCGTTGCTTTCCAGGACTTCGACCGTACCGGCAGAAGCGACCACCAGTTCCTGTGTGTCTTTTTCAAAACTGACCAGATCGACCTTGTTGTTGTGATGATCGTGGAACGACAACTCCAGCTTTCCGCCGGTGACCTCGGTGTTCCAGTCGATCACGGTTTGCTGGTGGCTGGATTTCGGCGTCATCCGAAGCTGCTGCAACCCGTAGGAAACGGGTTCGTCGAAGCGATAGCGTGTCGTATGTCGAATGTGCAGTTGCATGGCCTATTCGTAGAACCGGTAGTCGGTTTCAATTTGTTGTCCAAGACGGCGAAGATCGTGAAGGAAAGCCTGCAGGTATTCGTGCAGGCCGCGGTCGAAGATCTCATCCACGTCGCAGGATAGGTATTCGGTGATCAGGTGTTGCGAATTCTGGTAGGACGGCAGGTCTTCGTCGGTGTCGGCACCAAGGTAGCCGAGATTGGCACGTATCTTGCGCAGGCAGAAGACAAGGCTTCGCGGCATCCGTCCGTTCAGGATCAGGAATTCGGTGATCGACCAGGACGAGATCGCGCCGCCGTATTCCATTCGGTAGCCGCCGCGCCCCGAAACCGACAAGAGGATGGTTTCCCATTGGACATTGTCGATGGCCGAGCCGACGGCGGTGGCCGAAGGCAACAGGACATAGTATTTCACATCGAGGATGCGCGCGGTGTTGTCGGCCCGTTCCATAAAGGTGCCGAGGCGGGCGAAATCGTAGATGTCGTTCCTCAGAAGCGTGCCATCGGTCGCGCCCCTTACAAGCGCCGTGCGCTGGCGGATCATCTTAAGGATACCCGGCAGGTCACGTTCGTTCACCTTGCGGGTCAGTGCCTTGTTGGCGTCCATGTGGCAGGAGTTGAGCGCCTCCCAGACATCTGCGGTCAACCCGGTACGCACCATGCGGCCGTTCTGCCGGGCTGCGGCAAGAGCAGAGCGCACCGACGACGGATTTTCCGGCGCGCGCAACATCCAGTCGATGGCGGCGTCCTTGGTGACGGCGTCGTGTGCCTCGCTATAACTTTCCAGGGCTCCGGCGGTTTGCAGGATGGATGTCCATTCCTCGTCCGGGTTGCCGAGGCGGGTGAGGGCGATGCGCTGGCCGGTTTCGATCAGGCGCGTGATATTTTCTGCCCGCTCGAGGTAGCGGTACATCCAGTAAAGCCCGTTTGCCGTTTTTGCGAGCATGATCAATCCCGTAGCACCCAGGTGTCTTTGGTTCCCCCACCTTGGGAGGAATTGACAACCAGCGAGCCTTTCTTGAGTGCGACGCGCGTCAGGCCGCCGGGTGTCACGCGAATGCGGTCGGGGCTGACAAGGACGAAGGGGCGCAGATCGACGTGACGCGGCGTGAGGCCAGTGCGCGAAAAGATCGGCACGGTCGAGAGCGATAATGTCGGCTGCGCGATATAGTTACCGGGTTTCGCGGTCAGCTTCTTTCGGAAGGCTGCGATGTCCTTTTTCGTGGCGGTCGGGCCGATCAACATGCCATAGCCGCCCGAGCCGTGGACTTCCTTGACGACAAGGTCGTGAAGATTGTCGAGGACATAGGCAAGTGCATCGGGTTCCGAGCAGCGCCAGGTCGGCACGTTCGGCAAAAGCGGCGTTTCACCGGTGTAGAAGCGCACGATCTCGGGCATGTAGCTATAGATCGCCTTGTCATCGGCGATGCCGGTGCCGGGTGCATTGGCGATGGTGATCCCGCCTGCGCGGTAGACATCCATGATGCCGGGCACGCCAAGCACGCTTTCGGGGTTGAAATTCAGGGGATCGAGGTAGTCGTCGTCGATCCGTCGATAAAGCACGTCGATCGGCTTGTATCCCCGTGTCGTGCGCATCGCGACCCGGCCATCGACAACCTGCAGGTCCGACGCCTCGACCAGTTCGACGCCCATCTGGTCGGCGAGGAAGGAATGTTCGAAATAGGCCGAATTGTAGATGCCCGGTGTCAGGATCGCGATGGTCGGATCTCCCCCGTCAGAAGGCGGGGCGGCGGCGGCGAGAGAGCGGCGCAAATCACGCGGATAGTTCTGAACCGGGGCCACGCGGCTGCGCGAGAAAAGTTCGGGGAACATGTGGAGCATGGTTTCCCGGTTTTCCAGCATGTAGCTGACGCCGGACGGTGTACGGGCGTTGTCTTCCAGCACGAAGAACTCGTTCTCGCCGGTGCGCACCAGATCGACGCCCAGGATATGGGTGTAGACGCCGCCGGGTGGGGTGACGCCGATCATATGCGGCAGGAACGCCTCGTTCCGGCTTATCATCTCTTCGGGGACGATCCCGGCGCGGATGATTTCCTGGCGGTGATAGATGTCGTGGAGGAAGGCGTTGATCGCGCGGACCCGTTGTTCGATGCCTTCGACAAGGTTCTGCCATTCGCGGGCGGCGATGACCCTTGGCACGATGTCAAAAGGGATCAGGCGCTCTTCGGCCTCGGCGCGGCCATAGACGTTGAAGGTGATACCGGTGAGGCGAAAAAGTTCGTCAGCCTCCTTCTGCTTGGCCCTGAGGCGTACCGGGTCTTCGCTTTCAAGCCATTCGAATAGCTCGGCGTAGGGGGGGCGAAGTTGTTGATCTGGCCCCCACATTTCGTCGAATACGGGTGTGTCGTTCATTCCTGTAACCCTAGCCTAAGCTGGTTTGTTGGCAAGTATAGGCCGATTCCGGCCGCTCCCTAGGACAAAACGCCGTTCGGAAACAGGGTTTTGCGCCCAATTTTTGAGCAAGGCTGAGTCGTGAGTGTGTGCGAGGCGGGCAAAGCGCTCCGGATTCAAGGGGCTCCGTGCAGGAAACGCTGCCACGTGCCGATAAGGCCCTGCGCTTCGCCGGCCAGTTCGCTGGCCAGCGAAATGACGGTTGGCTTGGGTGCGCTCAAGGTCGCCTGCACCATATCTTCGGAGACTTCTAAGGTCGCGTTGTGCTTTTGGGCGAGGTGCCGCATTGCCGTGTTTTCGCGGGCACAGACCAGGTACATTTCCTGAATGCCCCGGTTTCGGGCGATGGTGATGAGGCGCGTCAAAAGCAGGTCGCCCAGCCCCGCATTCTGCCATTCCGGTTCGACGGAAAGCGCGATCTCGGCCGTGGCGGGCCAGGCTGCGATCAGGCGGCGCAATTCGGCGACGGCGCGCAGTTCCTGGTCGATGAAAGCGCCGCAAACCTCGCTGTCGAAGCCGACCACGTGGCTGGCATAGTCGCGCACCGCGCTGTCACTGATGGTGTTTCCAAAGCGAGATCGTCGGGTGGGGGCGTCAAGGCGTAGGAAATGGTCGCGAATGGCGGCCAGATCGGGAGCCCACAGGTGACGTATGACCGGATTTTGCCTGTCTTTGATGTCGTGCATGGCTCGGAACTCTCAAAATCAAACGGGTCGTTCGGACTTAAAGGTGCGTTGCGAGATGCCGTCTGTGTCCGGAATTTCTTTCCGGATCGTTTTGGGATTTGGGCCAGCACCAAGGGAGGAGGAGATGGTGCTGGCCCTGTTGCCGCGCCAGTGACGTTCAGCGGCGCTGCGGTTTGTGCCAAAAGCCCAGGGAGGAGGAAGGGCTGGCACAATTCGGTGTCACGCGGGCAGCTTTCGTGCCGCGTATGGGAATTTCGTTAGTCGGCTTTGCCGTCGGCCAGGATACATTCCGTGGCGTAAGTGTATATATCGGAACGTTTTATTCCGATTTCATCCAGTTGAGCGTCGGTCAGCGTGTTCAACACCGACGCCATCCGTCCAATCTGGACCGTTTGAACCATCGCCTTGGTGCGGCTGCGGAAAGCTGTCCACAGGTGCGAAAGCGTTGTCTTGATGTCGGAAAGGCGTGTCCGCGACCCAATCGAATGGCCGAGACCTGCGTTTGTCGAGCTATGCGCCATAAGCACTCTCCCAAGCCAGTTGTTTGATGTTCGAGCGTGCGATGCCCAGGTCGGCGAGATCGCGATCCGTGAGAATCGAAAGCTCGTGAAGGGTGGCCCGATAGACCTTGCGGCGCTCCATGGCCGTTTTGAATTCGTCCCGCTTGCGGCGGATAAGCGACATAGCGCCTAAAAGTTCGCCGGTGTGAGCAGGAAATTTAGCTGTTTGTATCATGCTCATTCCTCGGTTCTTGCTGCGATGCAGTATTTGTGCTGCACTGCAGAAGTAGTGCGAACCTATAGCGCTAACAACACTCCGAACGCGCATACCTGGTGTGATTATTTGGAATAGGAGGCTCGAAGCAGATGGACATGTCCGCGCAGATGCTGCTTTTCGCCAAGGTTGTTGAACAAGGGAGTATCTCGGCGGCGTCGAGAAAGTTGGGGCAAACACCTTCGGCAGTAAGCAAGCAGATTGGACTATTGGAAGACCAAGTGCGTCACCGGTTGCTGAACCGGACCCGCACTGGCGTATCACCGACCGCAGAAGGTCTTGATTTCTATGTGAAATGCAAGGCGCTGGCAGAAAAGTTTCACGAGGCCGAGGCGCATATCCTGAGCCTTGATGGCCATCCCCGTGGCAAGTTGCGGGTGGCTTCAAGCGTTGCCTTCGGAAAATCGCAACTGGTGCCGGTCTTGCCGAAATTCCTGGCCGCATATCCGGATATCCAGCTTTCGCTTGAGATCACGGATCGCAATATTGACCTTGCGGAAGAAGGGTTCGACGCGGCCATCTGCTTTGGCGAGCAGCACAGGAAGCCGGATATCGTCGTGCGCAAGTTCATGCCGAGCAAACGTCTTTTGTGCGCCTCTCCGGCCTATCTGAAGCGGAAAGGGACTCCGAAGAATTTTGCCGATCTCGCAGGTCACGAGTGCCTGAGAATCGCCGGCGAAGACAAACGCAACGATTGGTCGCTTGGTGGCATTGGCACGAACAAGGGAATCGAGATCAACGGGGCATTCGAGGGCAACAGCACCGATGTCCTGTACCGCGCAGCACTTGCCGGGTTGGGGATCGCGCGCTTGCCCTGCTATCTGGTGTCCCGTCAGCTTGACTCAGGCGAGTTGGTGCGGGTGCTGCCGGAGTACGAGATCGAAAGTGCGGGGCTTGCTGTCTTGTTTGCAGAGCGCCGCAACCTCGCGCCCAAAGTCCGTGTTTTCATTGACTTTCTTGTCGATGAGTTCCGCCATGGTGCCAGCGAGCAGATCGCGGCAGAATAGGCGGCGATCAGGCCGTGGCGCGGGTTGGCAAGTTGGTTTTTGCGGGGGTGGTACGTGGTTTCACCGAAGCGCTTTCGATGCGCGCTGAAGTGCCGGGGACGATTTCAACGTCGATTCCGACGGCCATCAGCACGTCGGCCTCTTTCGCACTTTGGGCGATACTGTCGGACCCGCTTGTCAGGCGAACCACGCGCTGACCGCGTCTTGCGGCTTGAGTCAAAAGCTGAGCGATCCTGTTCTGTGGCCAGGCCTGACAGCCGGGGCGATTGCCGATGTAAACCCGTTCCGCGTCGCGGCGAGCGAGTTCGAGGATTTGCGGGTCGGTCAGCCGGTCGTAAAAGATGACATCGGCCTCTTGCAGGCGCTGAACGCCGCGCAGGGTGACAAGGTCGCTTGCCCCCGGTCCGGCATCGACAATGGCGACGGGGCAGGGTGCGGCTTCGGCGAAGTCACCGGTTTCAATGGCTTTCTTGAGGGCGCGGGCGGCGGCGGATTCTTCCCCCTTGCGGTGTTGGGCGCGGATGGGCCCCGAGAAGACCCATCTCCAGAGATCGCGGCGCTGGCGGGGGGCAAGGCGGCGGGCCGCCAGATCGCGCAGCCGTCCGGCAAGGGAAGCAAGGTCGCCAAGGCGTGGTTCCAGCATGTCTTCCAGCCGGGTCTTGATCTGACGGGCCAGAACCGGGGCGGTGCCTTCGGTGCCGATGGCGACGACGACAGGGTCACGGTCGACGATGGAGGGTGTGATGGCGTCGCAGAGGTCTGGTTGATCGACGACGTTGACAACTGTGCCCGCCGATTTGGCCAGCGCGTGGAGAGAAGTATCGGTCGCGGGGCAACCGGTGGCGATGAAGACAAGCGCTGCCTCGGCAAAGTGTTCCGACCCGATTGGCCCGTCATGCCAGTCGATGCGCCCGGATGTGGCGAGGGACATAAGCTCGCCGTCCAGTTCCGGGGCCAGCACCACGATACGGGCCTCGGTCTTCAGCATGAGGCGGCATTTCTGGGCGGCCTGTTCGCCGCCGCCCGCGATCACCACTTTGCGGCCGGTCATTGTCAGGAACATCGGAAAGGTCTTCATGGTCTTTCCTTCGTGTTACTCGGCGGCGAGGGGTTTCGACATGGCGGCGATGAGGGCGGCAAGTTCGGGGCGGCACGACCCGCAGCTTGTGCCCGCGCCGGTGCAGGCGCCAAGGGCATCGACGCTGACGGCCCCCCCGGCAATTGCCTTTTCAAGGGTGTTGCGCCCGACGTTCATGCAGGAACAGACGAGGGCGCCCGGATCCTCGACGCCTGCGCCGGGGAAGCCGGCGAGAGTGGCGATGCCTTCGAACCCCTTGCCGATCTGGGCGATGACATGGGGGCGTGACAAGGCGACGGGCCTTTGTGACGCAAAGAAAAGGGCAACGACGGTGCCGTCAATCGAAAGAGCCAGGCGGCAGGCGCCCTGCTTGGGGTCTTCGACAACGGCGATGGTCGCTTCTTCGATGCCCGTCAATTGGGTGACGAAACCGGCCCAGTCGCCCGGTGTCTCAAGGCCCGCCAGTTCTGCCTGCCAGCCGGTGTTGGTGCGGGCAACGGCGGCGTAGTCACCCATTGGCGCGATCTCGGCGCTGGTGGCGAGGTAGCCGTGCCAGGCGGCCTGGAACCGGGTGGCGCTGACCCGTGCGGCCTTGGAGGCGGGTTGGCCGGATGTGGGGTCTGTCGTGGTGTCCACGACGCCGTTGACCCAGCTTGCCGCGCTTTTGCGGCGGGTCCAGTGCATCGGGGCGAAAAGCGATCCCTTCGGCGTTCCGGGCGTGATCCGCGCGCGGAAATGGGCCGTGTTCGCGCCGGATGTAAGCGTGACGATGTCGGTGGCGGCCAGGCCAAGTTGGCTGGCATCCTCGGGGTGGATTTCGACGAAGGGTTCGGCCAGGTGGCCGCCAAGGCGCGGGGATTTCCCGGTGCGCGTCATCGTGTGCCACTGGTCGCGGATACGCCCGGTGTTCAGGCGGAATTCCTCGGGGGCTGCGATGGCGGGGGCCGTGATCGGCAGCATTTTTGCGCGGCCGTCCGGGTGATAGAACTTTCCGTCAGCAAAGAAGCGGCGATCGTCTTCGGGCCATTGGCGGGGTTGCAGGGTGTCGTAGTCGAGACCCGCGAATCCGGAAAGGTCGAGGTCGCGCCCGAAGTCCTGCGTGGCGTCGGAGAGGGCTACGTATTCGGCAAAGATGTCGTCCGGGCCAGAGTAGGTGAAAGCCTTTGCCCAGCCCATGCGGGCGGCGACGTCGGAGATGATCTGCCAGTCCGGGCGGGCCTTGCCGGGGGCAGGCAGGAAGGCGCGTTGCCGAGAAATCCGGCGTTCGGAATTGGTGATGGTGCCGTCCTTTTCGCCCCATCCTGTCGCGGGTAGCAGCACGTCGGCAAGATCGCCGGTATCGGTTTTTTCGATGATGTCGGTGACGACGGTAAAAGGCACATTGGCGATGGCCTCGGCCACGTTGTTGGCCGATGGAAGGCTGACGGCGGGGTTCGTCGACATCACCCAAAGCGCCTTGATCCGGCCCGAAGCGCAGGCTTCGAACAGGTCGACGGCCTTCAGACCCTGACTGTCGCAGATGGTCGGCGCGTTCCAGAAGGTCTGGACGGCGGCGCGATGGTCGGGATTTTCAATGTCGAGGTGGTTGGCCAGCATGTTGGCCAGCCCGCCCACTTCGCGCCCGCCCATGGCGTTCGGCTGGCCGGTGACGGAAAACGGGCCCATGCCGGGCTTGCCGATCCGGCCCGTGGCAAGGTGGCAATTCAGGATCGCGTTGACCTTGTCGGTGCCGGCGCTGGACTGGTTCACGCCCTGGGAATAGACGGTGACGACCTTTTCGGTTTCCGCCCACATCCGGTAGAAGTTCTGGAGCGTAAGGGCATCCAATCCGCTGTCCGTCGGTTCCGAGGCCCGCGCGGCCTGGATCGCGTCGCGGCAGCCGTTGACGTGATCGTGGACGAAAGGCAGGTCGATTTTCTGCGTGTCGGCCAGATAGGCCAGCAAGCCGTTGAACAGCGCGATGTCGCCGTCGGCGGAGATCCCGAGGTGGTGGTCGGCCAGTTCCGAGGTCGCCGTGTGCCGGGGGTCGACGTTCACGATGGTCAGGTTCGGTCGGGCCTGTTTGGCGGCGAGGATACGCTGGTGCAACACGGGGTGACACCAGGCGAGGTTCGAGCCGACAAGGATGATCAGGTCAGCCTCTTCAAGGTCGCTGTAGGTGCCGGGCACGGTGTCAGTGCCGAAGGCGCGTTTGTGACCGGCGACAGAAGACGCCATGCAAAGCCTTGAATTCGTGTCGATATTCGCCGATCCGATGAAGCCTTTCATCAGCTTGTTGGCAACGTAGTAATCCTCG
Organism: Paracoccaceae bacterium; assembly: GCA_965228905.1. Classification (GTDB taxonomy): domain Bacteria; phylum Pseudomonadota; class Alphaproteobacteria; order Rhodobacterales; family Rhodobacteraceae; genus CALKXV01. Next base: position 1,133,736 of record CBDDII010000002.1, read on the forward strand.
GTCAGCAATTGGCCGGAGACGTAGAAAGCCACGCTGTCGGGGCCGTGTTCGTTGATGGCCGAAGTGAATTCGTCGGCGACACGTTGCAGGGCGTTGTCCCAATCCGCCTCTTTGCCGTCGATCATGGGGGTCAGCAGGCGGCCGTCGAGGTCGATGGTTTCGCCAAGTGCCGAGCCCTTGGAGCAGAGCCGACCGAAGTTTGCGGGATGGTCCGGATCGCCCTTGATCGTGCCGTCTGGCGATGCAAGCACGCCGCAGCCGACGCCGCAGTAGGGGCAGGTGGTACAGGTGGTCATGCCGCTTGCCAGTTGGCTGGGGGTTCCGTCGGTGTCGAGTTGCGCCCGGTTTTTTCTAGGTTGTCGCCGTTGCTGCCAGTGGTTTCCGCATCATGCGGTGGGGCTGCAACGGCCACTGAAGGGTCTGGTGTGGTCCCTCCCTGAAAAGCGGGGCCAAAGATCAGGGTGTCGCGCATGGTCGCGATGTCGGTCTTGTCGCGGATCAGGCCGAAGAACCAGTTGCTGTCGGCGGTATCGCCGTACATGACCGCACCGATCAGTCGCTCGGCTTCGATCACCAGCCGCCGGTAGACGCCATGGGTCGGGTCGCGGAAGATGATGTCTTCACGTTCGCTGCCATCTGCGAAGTCTCCCGCGCTGAAAAGATCGCATCCGGTGACTTTCAGTTTCGTGGACAGTTGCTTGATGGCGAAGGCGTCCTTGTCACCAAGAAGCACCTTCGCCAGCACTTTGGCCTGATCGTAGAGCGGTGCGACCAGACCGAAGAGACTGCCTTCGAACTCGACGCATTCGCCAAGCGCATAGATGTTGTCGTCCGAGGTCTGCATCTGCGCGTCGACCTCGATGGCGCGCCGGACCGAAAGTCCGGAGGCTTTTGCCAGTGTCACCTCGGGGCGGATGCCGACGGCCATGACCACGATATCGGCATCAAGGGTGGTGCCGTCTTCCAGTTCCACGCCTTCGACCTTGTCGGTCCCAAGGATGCGTTTGGTCGAGGCTTCGATTTTCACGTCGATGCCGCGCCGTTCCAGATCCCTTTTCAGAAGGTCACCGGCGGCCATGTCCAACTGGCGTTCCATCAGGTGGGTGGCAAGGTGCAGGACCGTCACTTCCATCCCGCGCAGCCGAAGTGCAGCGGCGGCTTCAAGCCCGAGAAGGCCGCCGCCGATCACGATGGCCCGCGCACCGGGGTTGCCTGCTGCGTGCAGCATCGCGCTTGTGTCTTCGAGATCGCGGAAGGCGACGACGCCGGGCAGGTCGTGTCCGGGGCAGGGGATGATGAAGGCGGAAGAGCCGGTGGCAAAGACCAGTTTGTCATAGGGAACATGGCCCTTTTCGCCGATCACGACCTTCATCTCGCGGTCGATGGCGATGACCTTTTCGCCGAAGCGGCAGGTTACCTTGCGCTCGGCGTACCAGGTGTCGTCGTGGGTGACGATTTCGTCATAGCTTTTTTCGCCCGACAGGACGGGGGACAACATGATGCGGTTGTAGTTGCCGCGTGGTTCGGCGTTGAACAGCGTGACGTCATAGGCCTCTGGCGCACCGTCGAAGAGATGTTCCAGCAACCGCCCCGACGCCATACCCGCGCCGATGACAACGAGTTTCTGCATGGGCGCGCTCCTCAGCAATACCAGGCGACGACATAGGCGACTTCGCCGTCCCGATAGATCGGAAGTGCGACGACCGAGCCGTAGCCGGCAGGAATGTCGGGAACCCCTGCGGCGGCCAGCGGAATGCCCGTGCCCAGAACCTGACCGATCAGGCCCTGCCAGGCCTGGGCGCGGCGCACCTTTTCTTCGGACCAGAGCGCGCCTTCGGTGGCACAGATCCCGTCGATCAGGATGGCTTCGTTTGCCGCGCCGACCTTTGCCGTGCGGGCGTCCCAGATCTCGAAGCGGCGGGCGAGCGGGGTGCCGCGTGCGGAAAGAAGTGCAAGCACATAGCTGCGTGCGGCGGGAACCGGGACGGGCAGGCCCAGCCCCGTCGTCAGCCCCGCCTTGCCCGCACTGTCGGCGCGGATGAAGCGGTAGCCCGAACCAAGGTCGCGCATCAGGATCGGCGTGTCGGAGGCCCAGACACCCCCCGGCAGGCCTTGTCCGCGCGGGAAATGGGTGTGCTGGCTGACCCATTCGAAGTGTTTCGCGGCCCCGTAATAGCCATCGTCCAGCATCATCAGGCCATCGTTTTCCGACCAGACCTCGATCGCGCCCGTGCGTTCGGCGTCATCGCCGCAAAGCACGACCAGAACGGCTTTCAAAGCGGCACCGTCAAAGACCGGAATGGCCACGGCGCTGGTAAGGCCGGCCTCTTTCGCGGCCTCGGTCCGTTTGAAGTAAGAGCCGTCGAATTCCTTCAGAACGACCGGGCGTGCTTCGTCCCAGGCCTTGCCCGGAAGGCCCTCGCCCCGGCCAAAGCTTTCGCGGCGCGAGGCTTCTTCGAAGGCCGACAACTCACCGTAGTTGCCGCCCGCCAGTTGAAGCCTGTCGCCCTCGGGCACCCAGACTTCGCTTACCTGAACGAAGGTCTTGGCCGCCTTGTCCAATGTCGCTTCCATCATGCGGCTTCGTCCTTCGCTTCGGCCGCATCCGTGGCTGCGGCTGGCTTTTCCTTGGGCGTTGCGCCGTGTTCGTATTCTTCGAGGAAGCTCAGAACCTGCTCGCGGTAGAGATAGTAATCGGGGTGTTCCAGAAGGGCCTTGCGGGTGCGGGGCCGTGGAAGATCGACGTCGACGATCCGACCGATTGTCGCTTGCGGGCCGTTGGTCATCATCACCACGCGGTCGGCCAGAAGGATCGCTTCGTCCACATCGTGGGTGACGCAGATGGCGGTGACCTTGGTGCGTGACCAGACTTCCATCAGCACCTCTTGCAACTCCCACCGTGTCAGGCTGTCGAGCATCCCGAAGGGTTCGTCGAGAAGCAGGAGCTTGGGCGACAGGGCAAAGGCGCGGGCGATGCCGACGCGCTGTTTCATGCCGTTGGAGAGGTCCGAGGCGCTCTTGTCCATGCTGTCGGCCAGACCGACCCGTTCCAGGTAGTATTCGACCACGTCCTGGCGTTCCGCCTGACTGGCGCGGGGGTAGACGCGATCGACACCGATGGCGACGTTTTCCTTGGCCGTCAGCCAGGGGAAAAGGTTGGGCGATTGAAAGACCACGGCGCGTTCGGGGTCGGCACCTTCGACATGGCGGCCGTCAAGCTTGATCGCGCCTTTCGAGATTTCGTTCAGCCCGGCGGCCATCGTCAGGACGGTAGACTTGCCGCAGCCCGAGTGCCCGATCAGCGAGATGAATTCGCCCTTGTTGATCTTGAGGTCGAAGTCTTCGACCACGGTCAATGGCCCCTTGGGCGTGGGATAGACCTTGTGAAGTTGCGAGAAGTCCAGGAAACGCTGGTCGATCATGCCTTCCGTCGCCTTCGCCACGGCGGCGGGCAACCCGTGGATGGGCGTGACGTCGGGCAGGATGCGCGAGCCTTCGACCTTGGCTTCGATGCCGACGTCCATCAGGTATTTGGTGACATCGGCGCGGAGCGTCTTGAAGTCGTCGTTGTGGTTCATCTCCATACGGTCGCGCGGGCGCGGGATGTTCACGGTGAACTCTTCGCCAAGCGTCCCGTCCGGGTTCAGGGCGATGATGCGGTCGGCGAGGATGATCGCCTCGTCCACATCGTTGGTGATAAGGACGCAGGTCTTCTTGGCCTCTTGCCATATCGATTCGATTTCGTCGGCAAGATTGGCGCGGGTCAGGGCGTCGAGGGCCGAGAGGGGTTCGTCCAGCAACAGCACTTCGGGGTTCATCGCAAGGGCGCGGGCGACGTTCACGCGCTGGCGCATCCCCCCGGAAAGTTCGGCAGGGCGCCGCGCGGTGGCGTGGCTGAGGCCCACCATGTCGACGTAATGGGCGACCTTTTCAGCACGTTCGGCCTTGGAGAGTTTCGGGAACACCGTGTCGACGGCAAGCCCGACGTTGCCGTTGACCGTCAGCCAGGGCATCAGCGAGTAGCTTTGGAAGATCACGCCGCGCTCGGGGCCGGGGCCGGTGATCGGCGCACCCTTGAAGGTGGCCGTCCCGGTGGTTGGTGTGTCGAGCCCTGCAAGCAGGTTGATCAGCGTGGTCTTGCCAGTGCCGGAGAACCCCAGCAGCACCAGGAACTCGCCTTCTTTCACGTCCAGCGTGATGTTCTTCAGAACGTCCGTGCGATCATCGCCGGTGCCGAAGCTTTTCGAGACATTGTCGAGTTTGAGAAAGCTCATGTCAGATCCTTTGTTGCGCTACCGTTGCGTGGTGTGAGCGCGGCTCACCGGTTGTTCGAGAAAGTGAACATGGACTGAAGCGCATACATCACCCGGTCCAGCAGGAAGCCGATGATCCCGATGGTCAGGACCGCGACGATGATCTTGGCCAGCGACTGGCTGGAGCCGTTCTGGAACTCGTCCCAGACGAATTTGCCAAGGCCGGGGTTCTGGGCCAGCATTTCGGCGGCGATCAGCACCATCCAGCCAACGCCGAGCGACAGGCGCAGCCCGGTGAAGATCAGGGGCAGGGCCGAGGGCAGGACCAGCTTGGTGATCTTGGTATAGGTGTTCATCTTCAACACCTTGGAGACGCTGACCAGATCCTTGTCGATGGAGGACACGCCAAGGGCGGTGTTGATGAGTGTCGGCCAGAGCGAGCAGAGCGTCACGGTGATGGCCGAGACAAGGAAGGATTTCGCGAAGAATCCGTCGCTGGCGTAGGTGGCCGAGACGACCATGGTGACGATCGGCAGCCAGGCAAGCGGTGAGACCGGTTTGAAGATCTGGATCAACGGGTTGAGGGCGGCGTTTGCCGTGGCAGAAAGCCCGGCGGCGATGCCAAGGGGAATGGCGACGACCGACGCGATCAGGAAGCCGAAGAAGACGGTTTTGATCGAGGTCCAAATCTGATCGTAGTAGGTCGGTTTGCCGGTGTAGACCCGTTCCTTCACGCGGTCGGCCTGGCCGTCGGCGATCAGTTTGGCGTTGCGTTCTTCCTGGCGGACATAAAAGGCCGCTTCCTTTTCCTTTTCGCGGGCTGCATCGGCGTGGAGGTTCTGGGCCTGTTCCCAGACATCCGCCGGTCCGGGGATCGCGCCAAGCGAGGTTTGCACCGTGGGCGCAAGGCTGGCCCATGCGGCAAGGAACAGGAAGATTGCCAGAAGGGGCACGCCGAGCAGCCGCCAGATTTCCGACATTTGTGCCTTGGGGTTGTCCCCTGCAGCAGCCCGAAGGAGTGGAGTGACCCAGGACAGGCCGAAGACCTGGAACCAGTTGTCGGCCTTGTTGATGCGAGTGAACAGGCGCTGGCGGCGCGCCTCTTTTTCGGCGTCTGCGGACTGAAGCGCGTCGGGATCAATGGCGGTCATGCTGTCAAACCTCGGGGTGTGAGAGAGTTGGGAAGGCCGGGTTTACCGGCCTTCCTGTGGTCTTGGGATTAGCCCTGGACTTCGTTGCCGACGATGATCTGCTCGCCTTTCAGGCCGATCGGCAGGCTTTCCAGATAGGCGTTCGGGGCTTTGCCGTCGTAGGCGATGCCGTCGATGATGTCCTCGGCAGGGGTCGGTGCCTTGAAGCCGTCGCTGTCCCAGGGGAAGTCGGCTTCGTTGGCGAGGCCCTCGTCGACCAGCAGGCGGGCGGCTTCGAGATAGATCGCAGGCTTGTAGACCTCTTTCGCGGTCTCAAAGTACCATTCGTCGGACTTGGCTTCGGCGATCTGGCCCCAACGGCGCATTTGGGTCAGGTACCAGATGGCGTCCGAGTAATAGGGGTAGGTGGCGTTGTAGCGGAAGAAGACGTTGAAGTCGGGGACTTCGCGCTTGTCACCCTTTTCGTATTCGAAAGTGCCGGTCATCGAGTTGGCGATGACGTCATAGTCGGCACCCACGTATTCCGAGCGGCTGAGGATCTCGACAGCCTCGGGGCGGTTGGCGTTGTCGTTCTCGTCCAGCCAGATCGCGGCACGGATCAGCGCCTTGGTGATGGCGAGTGTCGTGTTCGGGTTTTCCTCGGCGAACTCTGCGGACAGGCCGAAGACTTTCTCGGGGTTGTTCTTCCAGAGTTCATAGTCGGTGATGACCGGAACGCCGATGCCCTTGAACACGGCTTGCTGGTTCCAGGGTTCGCCGACGCAATAGCCGAAGATCGTGCCTGCTTCCATCGTGGCGGGCATCTGCGGCGGGGGAGTCACGGACAAAAGGACGTCAGCGCCGATCTGGCCCGAGATGTTTTCGGGGCTGTAGTAGCCGGGCTGAAGACCGCCGGCGGCCAGCCAGTAGCGGAGTTCGTAGTTGTGGGTTGAAACCGGGAAGACCATGCCCATGTTGAAGGGGATGCCCTGGTCCTTGTAATCCTCGACCACCGGTTTCAGCGCGGAGGCGGAAATCGGGTGCTGCGGGCGACCGTCGTCCATCGTCGGGACGTGGGCTTTCATTTCTTCCCAGATTTCGTTGGAAACGGTGATGCCGTTGCCGTTCAGGTCCATCGAGAAGGGCGTGATGATGTGCGCTTCGGTGCCATAGCCGATCGTGGCGGCCAGGGGCTGGCCTGCCAGCATGTGCGCGCCGTCGAGCTGGCCGTCGATCACACCGTCGAGAAGGACTTTCCAGTTGGCCTGGGCTTCAAGTGTTACGAAGAGGCCTTCGTCCTCGAAATAGCCGTTTTCGTAGGCCACGGCGAGCGGTGCCATATCCGTCAGCTTGATAAAGCCGAATTTCAGTTCGTCCTTCTCAAGATCCAGGATCTGGGCCGAGGCCGTGCTGGCCATCAGCCCCGTCACCACTGTTACAACATTCAAAAGTCTGTTCATCAGTTCCAACCTTGTTTTTCGTGTCTGAACGTAAAAAGCCGCCCGATCCGGACACACAGGGAGGAGGAGGAGTGTGTTCCCGGGTCGAGCGGCTTTGCTCTGTCATTTCCCCGTCAGCGGGGAATTTTGGAAGCTACCGTGCTTCGTCGAAATCAACCTACGGTGGGTGGTGCAGAATGCTCAAGACGGAGTCTGGCACCGGAAGCAGATTTTGTGCCGCGATGCAGAAAGTGACTAAATTTTCGGCGCTCAAAGGGGGCCAAAGTCGAAAGTTTTGCCGTCGAAAAACGCATCCGGCCCCAGAATCATCTCTCCGCGCGTGGAGGCGACGGCCGTTTCGTGGGCAAGCGACCCCTCGATCTTTGACGAGGCTCCCGGCATGTCTGCGCCGCGCTCAGCGAGGTACTTTCGGTAGAGATCAGGGCGGAAACAGGAGGCCGCGATGCTGGCGGTCTTTTCGGGATCCAACCCGTGCAGGCGCGCGATCTGTGCGCCGATCCAGGCGCCCTGACTGCGCCAGGGGAAATTCGTTCCCGCATCGTGGAACTTCAGGAAGTTCGGGATGGCGCGGGGGGCTTCGCCGGATTTGAACCGCATACGCCGGTTGATGGCGGGGTCAATCTGCTGCTCGGGCAGGTCCAGATGTTCGCTTCTTGACAGGATCGCGCTGGCCAGAGGGCGGTTTCCCGGATGGTCCAGCCATTGGGTGGCGCGGTAAAGCGAGCGCACCAGGGCACCGCAGGCCTCGTCATTCGCGGCAATCCAGTCGCGTCGGAAGCCGATGACCTTTTCCGGGGAGTGGGCCCAGATCGCCGCGCCCGGGAACAGGATTTCGGCCTGTGACAGGCTGGTTGCCACGGTTCCCCAGGGTTCGCCCACGCAAAAGACGTCGATTTCGCCCTCGGCGACGGCTTTGGCCATCAGGGGCGGTGGCGTGACGACGAATTTGATGCGGTCGCTTTGGGCGGTTTCTGCGGCGACCAGATAGGCAAACAGCAGGCGGTGCATGGAAAACAGGAAAGGCACACCGACGTTGAGGGGGCGATCAAGGCTGTTCAGCATGTGATCGGCCGTGGCTCGCAGGTTGTCGGCCGTGCCGCTCCAGCCGTTCGCGCGCATAGCACTGGCCAGTTGGCCGGAGCAACCGACGACGCTTCCGTTGGCCGAAAGGACAAGCGGCGCGTCGATTTTCACAGCTGTGCCGCTGAGGCCAAGCGTCATAGCCGCGGGCGTCGGCGACAATATATGTGCGGCATCAAGGTGTCCGAGTGCCAGAAGATCGCGCAGCGCCGCCCAGGAGGGTTGTTTCAACAGGTTCAACGTCAGACCTTCATCGGCGGCAAATCCCAGATCCTTGGCGATGATCAGGGGCGCGCTGTCGACGAGGGGGACATAGCCGCAGTTGAGGGTTCTATGGCTCATCCCAACAAGTCCGATGCTGTCAGGAGAGCGGTTGCGACATCTATGACCTTTCGGCCTTCGGACATCGCCTTGGTGCGCAACAGATTGTAGGCCTCGTCCTCGGACACGCCACGGGCACGCATGATCATGCCCTTGGCGCGGTCGATGGTCTTGCGGTCCGTCAGGGCCTGTTTGGCCGCCGTCAATTCGCGCCGAAGCTGGCTGGTGACCTGAAAGCGGGCGATTGCGGTTTTCAGCACCGTGCGGACGCGATCCGGTTCCGGCGTTCCGACGACATAAGCGCTGAGGCCCGCACTCATGGCGGCCCGTGTCATTTCATCATTGGTGTCATCGACGAACATGGCGACCGGGCGATCCTCTGCCCCGGAGGCAAGGCTGATCTGTTCCAGCGCGTCCCGTGTCGGGTTGGTGAGGTCGATCAAAACCAGGTCGGGCTCGAACTCACCCACCTTTCTTGCAAGGCCCGTGGCGTCTGCCAGAACGATGATATTCTGCCAGCCCTCGACCTTCAGAGCATTGACAATGTCCAGCGCCCTTTCCCGGTCGGGTTCGACCACAGCGATTTTAAGATCGAAGTCCACTGGCATGTAGTGTCGCAAGAATCCGAAGGACTGTAGCGTGCAGTGTAAAGGTAATGCGGTCGTTGTCAGAAGTGCATAAAGATTGGGCGGAAGGCTGTCAGTCGGGCAAGTTTTGAGCGGCTTTTGCGCGGGCAGTCTTCGGGCAGGCGCGATACATATTGGGGGCCCGCGGCTTGGGCAGCGATGGAAAGGAGTTTGCACGTCGGGATTGTGAGATGGTGGGCGACCCTGGAATCGAACCAGGCGTGAGTCGCCTCGAGGGAGTTACAGTCCCCTGCCACACCTTGCGGCCTGTCGCCCACCGGGCATGTCGTTGCCGACACGTCCGGCTCAATTAACGAGGCGGCTTGGCCCGGTCAAGCGGGAATATCTGTTGCCTTTGCGTCCTTTGCGAGGGATAGCCATGGGTCATGAAAAAGCCGAAGTGGGTAATCGAGAAGGAGCGCAACCAGCGCGGCGATGCGCAGGCGACCGTCTGGTTGTTCGGATTGCACGCGGTGCGCGATGCGTTGGAAAACCCTTCGCGAGAAAAGCTGCGGCTGATCACCACGAAAAACGCCCTCGATCGTCTTGGAAACGTTGTGGCGGCCTCGGGTCTCAACCCTGAAATCGCGGATGCGCGGAAGTTTCCCGCCCCCCTTGATCCCGGGTCGGTGCATCAGGGGGTGGCACTGGAAGTGCGTCCGCTGGACTGGGGGCCGATTGACGATCTGGTGATGGGGGGCGGTGTTGTGCTTTGCCTGGATCGCGTGACGGATCCGCACAACGTGGGGGCCATCCTGCGTTCCGCCGAGGTTTTCGGGGCCAAGGCGGTCATCGCCCCCGTTCGCCATTCCGCCCCCGAAACCGGTGCCTTGGCGAAAACCGCCAGCGGGGCTTTGGAGCGGCAGCCCTATCTTCGGGTCAAGAACCTTGCCGCGACGATGGAGCATCTGCGGAACCTCGGATATTTCCTGATCGGCCTTGATGGCACCGGGGATATGCTGCTGGAAGAGGCACTGGGCGAAGCGCAGGGGCCGGTGGCGCTGGTGCTTGGGGCCGAGGGGCCGGGGTTGCGCGACAAGACCAAGGAAACCTGCGACCGGATCGCGCGGATCGCTTTTTCGGGCATGTTCGGGTCCCTGAACGTTTCAAATGCCGCCGCGGTCTCCCTATATGCCACCCAGAGAGCGAAGAGGTGACATGTATCATTCGGCAAAGATCGCGACCTGTTGTTACTGCGGCACGCGGGCGGCCTTGACCCTGAAGGGGCGGGAGCGGCACGAGTTGGCCTGTTCTTCCTGCGGTGCCCCTTTGCACGAAATGAAGATGCTGAAGACGGAGACACCAAAGGTCGTGCGAAAGGCGCGGCAGAGATACCCCTCTGACCGGCCGAAGCAAAGCCGGGACAGCAGGCGTCGGAAGAAACCGAAGAAAAGCATGAAGCGCCGGATTTTCGAAGAGCTTTGGGATTTTGCCGAAGATATCTTCGACTGAGACCGTTTCAGTCGTTCACGTAAACGCCGCAGCCGATCACATGGCCGCGATGCGGGTTGCGTGACGGGCGGTAGGGCGACCATTCTCTCGTCATCGCAATTAGGAGATCGCCCCGATGCTGACCCGCCGCCGCTTTCTGACCGCCACTGCGGCCCTTCCCGCCGCCACGTTGATCGCTTCCCCGGCTTTTGCCGCCAAACCGTCGGTATTTGCCACCGATGGCATTGCCATCAACGGTTTTGATCCCGTCGCCTATTTCACCGAAGGTGCGCCCATCAAGGGTATGTCGGAGTTTTCCAGCGATTGGGAGGGCGCTGCGCTTTGGTTCGCCAGTGCCGAGAACAAGGCGATGTTCGATGCCGATCCGGTGAGATACGCGCCGAAATACGGTGGCTATTGCGCCTATGCCGTTTCCAAGGGCGCAACGGCTCCGACCGATCCCGAGGCCTGGACGGTGCACGAAGACCGCCTTTACCTGAACTTCTCGCTCGACGTGCGCAGCATCTGGAAAGAAGACATTCCCGGCAACGTCATGAAGGCGGATGCCAACTGGCCGGGCGTGCTTGAGGCCTGAGGCTCTGTTCACAGTTTTGCGACTGAACTTGGCCGGGCCGCGAAACTCACCATATCAAAGGCATGGACCGGGTTCGGAACACCCGGATTCCTGACACTGTCCCTCGTTCCGCAACTGGACGCCCGTTCCCCCGAGCGGGCGTTCTTTTCTTTGTTTTCATACGATTGATACACAAGCCCGTGAATCGCGGGCCAACCTCTCGACAGTCGGGGCTGCATTGGCTAGCACATTCGTCAATCACGAGGACGGGGCGGGCAGGATGCAGGTTTTCCGATTTTTCAGGGCAGCGATGCTGTTGCTTTGGCTGGGCGTGTTGTCAGCCTGTGGCGGTGTTCCGGAAGAGCGCCCACCGGCGGCGCCCGAGCAGATCGCGGAATTGCGCACTCAGATCATGGCTTTGGGGCCGGATATTGATCCTGAAGAGGCCGATCTTGCCGCCAGAATTTCCTTCCAGCACACGAATGATCTTGCCATTGCCTACCAGATCACTGACGCGCCCCTGGTGCATAATGCCAAGGTGAACATGGGGCTGAAGCCGCGCGGGTTGTGCTGGCATTGGGCGGAAGACATGGAAAAACGGCTGGTTGCGGAGGACTTCCAGACGCTGGACATCCACCGAGCCATTGCCAATGCCGACAATGCCTTTCGGATCGAGCATTCCACCGCGATCATCAGTGCCCGTGGAGACGGATACCTTGACGGGGTGGTCGTCGACCCCTGGCGCAAGGGCGGTATTCTGACCCATGTGCCGGTTTTGACGGATCCGGATTACAAGTGGGATTCCCAGCAGGATGTACTGGCGCGGAAACGCGACGCGATCCTTGCCGCAAGAAAGCGTCCCTCGTCGCAGTTCTAACGCGGATTATACACGCTTTAGAGTGGGTTGCATTGCCCCAGGTGGCCAATAGCCGCCGCAAATTTCTCTTTCCAAAGCGGTTTCAGCCCTTGACTGCGAAGCGTCTATTGTTAACGCTCACAGTCGGCGAGTGGGAGGAGAACCCGCCGCCGCATAAAATTGGGAGGAAACCTATGAAACTGACTGTCGCAGCAGCCATTGCTGCTTCTCTTTTTGCCGGCGCTGCCATGGCGCAGGAACGCTACGTGATGATAACGCATACCCAGGGCACCGACCCGTTCTGGCCCGTGGTCGAAAAGGGTGGCCGTGACGCTGCCGCAGCAATCGGCGCTGAACTGGAATACAACTATGACGTTTCGGGCGATATGGCCGCGATGGCTGCGCTGATCGAAGCCGCTGCCGCATCGAACCCCGATGGCATCATCGTTTCGCTGCCCGACGCCGAAGCACTTGGCCCAGCGATCAAGGCTGCCGTTGCCGACGGTATTCCGGTTGTCACCATGAACTCCGGCCTTGAGTCCTCGAAAGAGCTTGGCGCACTGATGCACGTCGGTCAGCCGGAAAGCGATGCCGGTCAGGCCGCAGGCGAGCGTGCCAAGGCCGAAGGCGTGACCACCGGTCTTTGCCTGAACCAGGAAGCCTATAACACCGCTCTTGTTGATCGTTGCGAGGGCTACTTCTCGGGCGTTGGCGGTGATCTGAACATGATCGACGTCTCGAACGACCCCGCACAGATCGAAACCCGGACCGCAGCTGCGCTTCAGGCCGATCCTTCGATTGATGGCGTTCTGGCAACCGGCCCGCATGTCTGCGAAGCCGCGATCAAGGCCATCGAGGCCGTTGGCGCCGAAGTGCACCTTGCCTGCTTCGACCTCAGCCCCGGCGTGATGGACATGATCGAAAACGATCAGGCTGCCTTCACCATCGACCAGCAGCAGCGTCTGCAGGGCTACATGCCGGTGATCGTCCTGCACCTCTACAACAACCACGCAGGTCTTCTGCCGGGCAACAACATCAACTCGGGCCCCGGTTTCGTAGACAAGTCGAATGCAGCCGCCGTCAAGGAACTGGCTGGCATTGACCGCTAAGTCACGGACAAGTTGAACGACATATGAACAGGCGGGCTGGTCCCGCCTGTTTGTCTACCAGGGGAGAGGGTATGGCAGATCTCAGCGAATCCGACCGGCTGTCACAGGAAACCAGGTTTCAGAAACTGATCCGAAAACCCGAAATGGGGGCATTTGTCGTGATGATCGTGATCGTCATCGCACTTGCCATCGCTTCGGACGGGAAGGCGTTCAACGCTCTGGGTCTGAAGAACAACATCAAGATCATCGCGCAATACGGGATCATCGCAACTGGGGCGGCCCTGTTGATGATCGCAGGCGAATTCGACCTGTCTATCGGTTCCATGGCCGGTTTCGCGGGCATGTCGATGGCGCTGATGCTGAAATGGGGTCTGCCCTTCGGTTTGGGCGAGGCGACACCGGCCCTGGCGTTTTTCATCACGCTGGCGATGACGCTGACTTTCGGCTGGATCATCGGCAATATCGTCGTGCGATCCGGGCTTTCCAGTTTTATCGTGACGCTGGCCTTCCTGTTCTTCCTGCGTGGTGTGACCGAGGTGTCGTTCCGCCTGATCAACCAGTCGACGCAGGTTTCGGGCCTGCCGGACTACAAGGAAGAAAGCTGGTTCGCGAATATCCTCGGGGGCGAGGTTTTCGGTTGGTTCTACGATCTTTGGTACAAGTTCGGAACCTGGATCACGGCAGGTGCAGAATATCCTGAACGGCTGGACATCGAGACGATCAATTACCTTGCCGCGTTGAATATCAACCGCCGTCTTGAACAATGGGTGACCGGGTTCGATGCGCGTTTCATGTGGTGGATCCTGATTTCCGCCGGGGCCTGGTTCGTGTTGAGCCGCACGCAGCTTGGAAACTGGATTTATGCGACCGGCGACAACAAGGACAGCGCGCGCGCAAACGGTGTTCCGGTGAACCGCGTGAAGATCGGATTGTTCATGTTTACAGCCTTCTGTGCCACCATGTTCGCGGCCTGCCAGGTGTTCGACACCAACACTTCGGACGCAGCCAAGGGCAACCTGATGGAGCTGTTCGCCATCGCCATCGCCGTTGTTGGTGGCACTTTGATGACCGGTGGTTTCGGTTCGGTCGTCGGTGTTGTCTTCGGGGCGATCACCGTGGGGCTGGTGGCCAACGCGGTGTTCTTCATTCCGGCCATCGACGGGGCCTGGTTCCGCGTCTTCCTGGGTGCGATCCTTCTGGCGGCCGTCTTTGCCAACGAACGCATCCGCAAACGTATCACGGGAGGGATCTGAGCCATGGCAGAACCGTATATGCGCGTAGAAGGTCTGGTGAAGCGCTTTGGACCCTTCACCGCCCTTGGGGGTGTCGATCTTGAGGTCTATCCCGGCGAGGTTCATGCCTTGCTGGGGGACAACGGCGCCGGGAAATCGACGCTGATCAAGACCTTGGCAGGCGTTCATGAACCGACGTCAGGCCAGATTTACATCGAGGGCAAGCCGGTGAAATTCCGCAGCCCCCGCGACGCCTCGGCTGCCGGGATCGGAACGGTCTATCAGGATCTGGCCGTGAACCAGTTGATGAGCGTCACGCGGAACTTCTTCATGGGGCGCGAGTTGAAGGGGCCGCTTGGCAGTCTTCGCATGGCCGAAATGGACCAGATCGCCCATGACGAGATGCTGAAGATCGGGATCGACTTTTCCGACCCGACCCAGGCCGTGGGCACCATGTCGGGCGGACAGCGCCAGACGCTTGCGATTGCACGCGCCATCTATTTCGGGGCCAAGGTTCTGATCCTGGACGAGCCGACCTCGGCGCTTGGTCAGAAACAGCAGATGGAAGTGCTTAAGACCATCATGCGGGTGCGCAAGCGCGGCGATATCGCGATCATCTTCATCACCCACAACGAGATCCATTCCCGGCTTGTGGCGGATCGGTACACCTTCCTTGCCCTTGGCAAGGTGATCGGGGCCGAAACCCGCGAGACGCTGAAGCACGAGGAAATGCGTCGTCTGATGGCAGGTGGTGCTGAAATGGCCGATCTTGAGCAGGAGTTGGCGGCGATTTGAGCAGTCGCCAAGTTGCTCTGATCACAGGGTCAAGCCGGGGCATCGGTCTGGCCGCTGCGGTGGCCCTTGCGAAGGAAGGCTTTGCCGTCGCGGTGCATGGGCCAAAGGACGATGCGGAACTGGCCGACGCCTTTGAGACCGTTTGTGCCCATGCGCAGGCAGTCGTGAAGGTTGCCTTCGATGTCACGGACCTGGAGGCGCATTCCGCCGCGCTTGAGCGGGTCGAGGCCACGCTTGGCCCTCTGACCACGCTGGTCAACAACGCCGGGGTAGGTGTGCTGAAGCGCGGTGACCCTCTGGATGTCAGTGTCGAAAGCTGGGATCGCTGTCATGCGGTGAATGCGAAGGGCGCGTTTTTCCTGACGCAGGCTTTCGTCAGGCGGCTTTTGGCCAGGGACAGGGGCGACACCTATTGTTCGATTGTGAATGTCACCTCGGTCAATGCGGAAGCGGTGGCGGAACCGCGTCTGGAGTATTCCGCATCAAAGGCCGCCGCCGCGATGGCCAGCCGCACATGGGCGGTCCGCTTGGGCCGCGAGAACATTGCGGTCTTTGATGTACGTCCCGGGCTGATCGAAACGGATATGACCGCGCCTGTCCTGGAAGACTACAAGGAACGCGCGAAGGCGGGGCTAACGCTTTTCCCGCGTGTCGGTCAGCCCGAAGACGTGGGACGGATCATTGCCACGCTGGCTGCGGGCAAGCTGCCCTATGCGACAGGGCAGGTCATCCATGCAGACGGCGGGCTGATGGTGCCGAGGTTCTAGCTTACTGACTTGCGCGATGTCCTAGTCGCAAATCGTTGCCGATTTCCTCGCCATCGCTCTATGCGTTCAGATCTTCCAGCAATCGGCTGTGCTTCCGGGTTTCCTCGATCAACTGGCCGAAGGTGGAGATGCCCTTGCCTTCGACGAGGGGCAGCAGGCGCACCAATGCTTCGGCCGTGGCGCGTGCGTCGCCAAGGGCCGTATGACGCAGGTGTTGGGGGATCGTGACGGATAGACGGGCGCAAAGCGCATCGAGGCTGTGCTCTTCCGTGGTGCCGAAAACGACGGCAGACAAAAGCACGGTGTCGAGGACAGGATGCGTCCAATCGACGTTCATCATCGGGGCGTACTTGCGCAACAGGCCGATATCGAACGGCGCGTTGTGGGCGACCAGAACGGACTCTTGCGCGAAATGATGAAAGGCGCGACCGACCTCGACAATACCGGGAGCACCCGCGACGTCGTCATCCGTAATGCGATGCACCTTGGTCGAGGCGGGCGGAATGGGCCGGCCCGGATTGACATAGCTGTCAAGCACCTCGCCCTCGACAATCCGGCCGTTCAGGACACGAACAGCACCGAGTTGGATGATCGCATCCTGCGCAACGGAAAGCCCGGTCGTTTCCGTGTCGAAGGGGACGAAACAGAGTTGCGACAAGGGAGTGTCCACGATGTCCCGGGTCTCGGCGGCGTTCATCAGGTCGAAGTCGAACACCATGGGGCGCGCCGCGATCTTCTGGCTATCGCGGTTTTCGACGTCGATGAAGACCATATGCCCATCTGTGCCAAGCGCCTTGATGCGGGCGTCAAACCGATTGGTTCTCGTGGTGTCAAAAAGCGTGAAGGCGACCTCGGTCCGTTCGCCGCCAAGCTGTGAAGCGGCCTGTTCCACTTCGACCAGGTCGAAGTAATGCGACAGGGGCGCTTTCAGGCGTGGCGGCGCGATTTCCGATAGAACGCCGGCGGCTTGGCCATCATACAGAACGATTTCCTGTTTCGGGTTCAACAGGATCGTTGCGATCGGGATTTCCGTCAGAACGGCGGTCAGCTTTTCTGCCTCGCTGCGCAGCCTTTGCGTTTCATGCGCTATCCGGGTGGCGCTGTTTATGACCGAGGAATTGACCGTTTTGGTCAGCGCTTCTGCCGCCGGGGCCAGATCGCCAAGATACCGCGCGGCCTCGGTACAAACGCCGGTGTCCACGCCGGAGTGCGCCCTGAGACGCAGCTCTGTCGAAAGCCGGTTGATCGGTTTGGCCACATGTTCGTCGAACAACAACCACACGGCGAGGGCGAGGCCGGTATTCAGGAACGCGAAAATCGTGAAGGCGGTGGCGAATGGGGCTGCGGGCATCGTGTCTGCCGCTCGCGACCACGAGAAAAGCATCGCGCCACCTGCCAGCGCTGCCCCCGCGACGGCCAGAAGGCAGAAGAACAGGAAGATGCGCAGTCTCAGGCCAAGGCGGGTCAACATTTTCTCAGGTCTCGCACACCACTTTCAGGATCGGATCGTCGTTCGGCAGGTTCTGCCAGTCGGCGTTTGCGATTGTGCCGTCGCTGGCAAAATCGACCCCGTCGATCAGTATGGCCGAGCGTTCTTCGGCGCAATCGAACAGCAGCGGGGCCTGATTGACCGGTGACCAGCGGCCAAAGAAGTAAAGATCGGCAAGGCGTTGATCCGGAAAGTTGTCATTCCTGCGCATGTTGGCCGTATCGACGGCGGCAAAGCGCTTTGTATAGGGCCAGACTTTTGTCCAGGGGCGAATCCAGCCCTCTTCCTTGACCGTCATCGCGATCTCGACGCCTTCTGGCAGACGCTCGGCGGTTCTGTCGAACCAGGTGTATTCGTTGGAAATGGTCATGCCGATCATACCAAGCCCCGCGGCGACCGGCATCACCCATTTCGGCAGGCGACGTCCGGTCAGGATGTTCAACAGCATAGCGACGCCAGCACAGGCGATGCCGGCAAAGATGGTGGCGATCAGTTCCAAAAACATGGCTTATCCAAGTGCTCCCTTACCGGAGCCTACCGAAGATTGCATCGTCTTGACCACGACGAATGCGTCGCGCAGGTGGCTGCGTTCAAAGTCCGACAGCTTGGACGGATCGAGGTAATTGCTTGGCTTCGTGCCCTCCTTGACCTGGTTGGCCTGATGTTCCAGCCGCATTTCCGCAATCAGGTCGTAGGCGTCCAAAAGGTCCGCGCCTCCAGTCGCGGAAAGGACCTTTTCAGCGATGGCCGCCTCAAGCCGGGCGCGCGTGTTCACCGGCGTCAGTTGTCCCTGCAACGCGTAGATGCGCCCGAGGTCCACCACCGGCACAACGCCGTTGTGCTTCAGGTCCAGCGTGTTGCGATGGTCGCCCGACCGGATGGTGGCCAGCCCGCGCAACAGGCCAAGCGGCGGTTGGTGTTTCAGCGAGTTGGCGATCATGTGGGCCGTGAAGATCGAGTTTTTCGACGCGGCCTTCAAAGTATCGGCCTGAAGGTTCTCGAACAGGCTGGTATCGCCGCCAATGGGGCGCAGATCGAACATGACCGAGGCGAGCATCTGCGCCTCTGGATCAGGTTTCGCGATCCAGCCCTGGAAATATTCGCGCCAGACCTTCAGGGGCTGACACCAGCGCGGATTGGTCGCCATCATGTCGCCGGGGCAATAAAAATATCCGCAGGTGTCCAAACCGTCGCTGACGAATTTTGCCAGGTCTGCAAAGTAGGGCATCTGGGCCTCGGTCACGTCGTCGGACAGGATCAGACAGTTGTCCTGGTCCGACACGCCAGTTTGCTCCTGCCGGCCCTGCGAACCGCAGGCCAGCCAGAGGTAAGGCACCGGGGCAGGGCCCAGCTTTTCTTCTGCCAGTGCCAAGAGGCGTCGCGTCGCGGTGTCGGCAATGTCGGTGATAAGCCGGGTGACGACCTCGTGCCGATTGCCGGTTTCCACCAGTTGCACCAGAAGTTTCGGAATCTCGGCAGTGGCGCGGGCCATTTCCTCAGCGCTTTTGGCCTTGCTCACACGACCGACAAGGTCGGCTGATGACATGGCCTGCGCGCGCGTCAGATCGGTTTGAGTCACAACGCCAAGAAGCGTTGTGCCTTCGACGATCGGGATATGTCCGATGCCGCGTTCCACCATCAGATGCAGCACGTCCGTCACAAGCGCTTTGGGGCCAAGAGTGAGGGGATTGGCCGTCATGATCGAGGATACGGGCCGAGAGGGATCGGCGCCGTCGACGATCACGCGACCGTTCATGTCGCGCAGGGTGACGATGCCTTGAAACGCGCCATCGTCGCCGATGCAGACCGATGAGATGCGATAGAGGTTCATCAATTCCGCTGCCGCGCGGATGGATTTGTCTGGCGCACAGGTTACGGGATCGCGGGTCATCAAGCGCTCTACCGGCATCGTGGCAAGGTTCTTGTCGTCAGCGACCTGCGGGCGGCGCCTGTCGAAGAATTTTGCGACCGGGGCCTGGGCGTCGATCAAAGCGAACAGCCTGGCCGAAGGAATGACGATCAAAGTCGCAGGCGATGTCACCTTGGCTGTGCGGCTGGCCTTTTCGCCGCGCAGAAGGGCTCGCTCGCCAAAGGAATTGCGCGGCCCGAGGAGCGAAAGCTGCACATCGGTCTCGTCGGTGATCTCGATCTCGCCCTCGGCGATGACATAGAGGGCGTCCACAGTTTCGCCCGTGGCAAAGATCGTCTCACCCACAGTGTATGATCTGGCATCGCAGGCTTGCGACAGGGCGTTTAGCGCCGCGTCAGTCAGGCTGTCGTACGGGTGCACTGAAGCCAGGAACTGTGTGAGATGAGCCGGAAGGGGCATGAGTGGGACCTTCTGCTGGCGTGTCCTGCCCACAATGGGGCGGGCAGGACGATTTTGAAAGGCAGGTCGGCGCGGCAAAGCGCTGCGCCGACCGGGAAGGGCTTAGTGGCCCTCGACCGCTGCACCGGCACCGCGCGGCACACGAACGCTTTGAACAAGG
The DNA here is from genome assembly GCA_965228905.1 of Paracoccaceae bacterium. GTDB lineage: Bacteria > Pseudomonadota > Alphaproteobacteria > Rhodobacterales > Rhodobacteraceae > CALKXV01. Next base: position 1,153,348 of record CBDDII010000002.1, read on the forward strand.
TCCTTGATGTGCTGCGGGGTTTCCTTGGTCATGCCTGTCACGATGTAAGCCACGATGAAGTTGACCAGGGCGCCGATGGCACCGAAGGAGGTCGACTTGATCGGACCAAGCAGAGGATCGGCATCCGTGAACGTGTTGGTGTCGGGGATGAAGAACCAGCCCTTGTGCAGGAAGATGTACAGAAGGGTCACCACCAGACCGGCCAACATGCCCGCGACCGCACCGGTGTTGTTGATGCGCGTCGAGAAGATGCCCATCATCAGCGCCGGGAAGATCGAGGCTGCCGCCAGACCGAAGGCCAGGGCCACAGTTTGCGCGGCAAAGCCCGGTGGGTTCAGACCCAGAAGCACGGCCACCACGATGGCAGCCGCCATCGAGATACGTGCGGCCAGAAGTTCCGACTTTTCCGACATGTTCGGGGTCAACTGACCCTTCAGCAAGTCATGCGACACCGCCGAAGAGATGGCCAGCAAAAGGCCCGCCGCCGTCGAAAGCGCCGCGGCCAGACCTCCGGCAGCCACCAGACCGATGACCCAACCGGGAAGGTTGGCGATCTCGGGGTTGGCCAGCACAAGGATGTCACGGTTGAAGTTGGTCAACTCGTTGCCCTGCCAACCGTTGGCTTCCGCCTTGGCTTGCAGATCGGCATTGGCATCGTTGTAGTACTGGATCTTGCCGTCACCGTTCTTGTCTTCCCAATCCAGAAGACCGGTCTTCTGCCAGGTCGCCATCCAGGCGTATTCCGGTGCGGATTCGATCTGCTCGACGCTGACCGCATCACCGTCCGTGCCATTGGGCCACATCAGGTCCGAGATGTTCAGGCGCGCCATGGCACCTACGGCCGGGGCCGTCAGGTACAAAAGCGCGATGAACACCAGGGTCCAGCCGGCCGACCAGCGGGCGTCCGACACCTTGGGCACGGTAAAGAACCGCATGATGACGTGGGGCAGACCAGCGGTACCGATCATCAGCGACAGGGTGAAGAGCACCATGTTTATGGTCGAACCATGCGCTGCCGTGTACTCGGCAAAGCCGAGGTCGGTGACGATCTGGTCGAGTTTTGCCAAAAGCGGCTCGCCCGAAGCGGTGTGCTCACCGAACAGGCCAAGCGCCGGGATCGGCGTGCCGGTCAGTTGCAGCGAGATGAAGACCGCGGGGATGGTATAGGCGGTGATGAGCACGCAGTACTGTGCAACCTGTGTATAGGTCACGCCCTTCATGCCGCCGAACACGGCATAGGCGAAGACCACGCAAGACCCGATGAGAAGGCCCCAGAAGGCGTCGATCTCAAGAAAGCGGCCAAAGGCGATACCCACGCCCTGCATCTGGCCGATCACATAGGTGATCGAAGCCACCAGAAGACAGATCACGGCCACGAGGCGCGCGGTCGGGCTGTAGAAACGGTCGCCGATGAACTCGGACACCGTGAATTTGCCGAACTTCCTGAGGTAGGGTGCGAGCAGCAGTGCCAAAAGCACATAGCCACCCGTCCAGCCCATCAGGAAGGACGAGTTGTCATAGCCGGTAAAGGCAATGAGGCCCGCCATCGAGATGAACGACGCCGCCGACATCCAGTCAGCCGCAGTCGCCATACCGTTGGTGACAGGGTGAACGCCGCGCCCGGCGGCGTAGAATTCCGATGTGGAACCCGCGCGGGCCCAGACCGCAATCCCGATGTAAAGCGCGAATGATGCGCCCACGAAAAGGAGGTTGAGAGTAAACTGATCCATCTGATTATTCCTCGTCCACGCCGTGTTCACGGTCGAGCTTGTTCATCCGCCAGGCGTAGAAAAAGATCAGCGCCAGGAAGACCAGGATCGAGCCTTGCTGGGCAAACCAGAAGCCAAGATCGGTGCCGCCGACGGAAATGCCGGACAGCAAGGGGCGCAGGATGATCCCGAACCCGAAAGAGACCAGCGCCCATATGACAAGGCTGATCAGGATAAGACGCACATTGGCGGACCAATAGGCGTTGTTTTCGTTGTCTTGGGACATGGGATAACCCCCTCCTTCGTTGTTCCCATAGGCCGCGAATGGGCCATGATGCGCCGTGCCTCAGGCGACGGCCTTCGACAGATACACAACGTGCGTCAGGCGACAGCCTTCGACACAACAGCACTCAATTCCGAAGCGATGTCTTCGATCGCTCCCATGGCGTCGATGCGGCCAAGCACACCGGCGCTTTCGTAGTAAGTAATGAGCGGTGCGGTCTGGGCGTGGTAGGCCTCCAGCCGCTGCGCCACGGTTTCCGCGTTGTCGTCGGCGCGGCGTTTCATCTCGGTTCCACCACACTTGTCGCAGACCCCGTTCTTCGTCGTTGGCTTGAAGGTGTCGTGATAGCCCTCGCCGCAGTTTCCGCACGTGAACCGGCCCGAGATGCGTGTCACCATGGCGGCGTCTTCCACCTCAAGGCTGATCGCGGCATTGATCTTCTGGCCCGAACCGGCCAGCAAATCATCCAACGCCTCGGCCTGGACCGTCGTGCGCGGGAAACCGTCGAGGATTACACCCTTGGCGCAGTCAGGCTCGGCCAGCCGATCACGCAGGATCGCGATGACGATCTCGTCGCTGACCAGATCGCCCGCTTCCATAACGGCCTTGGCGCGCTGACCGGCTTCGGTTCCGGCAGCCACGGCGGCGCGCAGAAGATCACCGGTCGAAAGCTGCACGAACCCGTGCTTTTCCTCCAGCATCCGGGCTTGCGTTCCCTTGCCTGCGCCGGGCGGGCCGAGTAGGATAAGGATCGGAGCGGTTGTCGGTGTCATGGCCCCGTCCATCATGCATCCCTCCGGTTCATGCGGTTCGCGATCAGATCGTCCACCACGGAAGGATCGGCCAGCGTCGAGGTGTCGCCAAGCGAGCCGAAGTCATCCTCGGCGATCTTGCGAAGGATCCGGCGCATGATCTTGCCCGAGCGGGTTTTCGGCAGGCCGGGCGCCCACTGGATCAGGTCGGGTTTGGCAATCGGGCCGATTTCCGAACGCACCCAGGTTTCCAACTCCTTGCGCAACTCGTCGGTCGGTTCCTGGCCGTTCATCAGCGTGACATAGGCGTAGATGCCCTGGCCCTTCACATCATGCGGATAGCCGACAACGGCGCTTTCGGCGACCTTGGCATGGGCGACAAGCGCGCTTTCGACTTCTGCCGTTCCCATCCGGTGGCCCGAAACGTTGATCACGTCATCAACACGGCCGGTGATCCAGTAGTCGCCATCCTCGTCGCGGCGACAGCCGTCGCCCGAGAAGTAGTAGCCTTTGTAATCGCTGAAATAGGTCTTTTCGAATCTCTCATGATCGCCCCAGACGGTGCGCATCTGGCCGGGCCAACTGTCCTTGACGCACAACACGCCTTCGACACCGTTGCCTTCGATGATTTCGCCGCTTGTCGGTTCCAGCACCACGGGTTGGACACCGAAGAAGGGTTGTTGTGCAGCACCCGGTTTCAACTCGGTCGCGCCCGGCAAGGGGGTCAGCATGTGACCGCCGGTTTCGGTCTGCCAGAAGGTGTCGACGATGGGGCATTTCCCTTTGCCGACCACGTCATTGTACCAATTCCAGGCTTCGGGGTTGATCGGCTCGCCGACGGAACCGAGGATCCGCAGATCGGACAGGTCGTGCTTTTCGACCCACTCGCTACCGGCCCCCATCAGGGCGCGGATCGCCGTGGGGGCGGTGTAGAACTGGTTGACCCTGTGCTTGGCGCAAACCTCCCAGAAGCGGCCCGCATCGGGATATGTCGGCACGCCTTCGAACATGATGGTCGTGGCCCCGTTGGCCAGCGGACCATAGACGATATAGCTGTGCCCGGTCACCCAACCCACATCGGCCGTACACCAGAAGACATCGCCGTCGTGATAGTCGAACGTGATTTCATGGGTCATCGAGGCATAGACCAGATACCCCCCCGAGGAATGCACCACGCCCTTGGGCTGGCCCGTGGAGCCCGAGGTGTAAAGGATGAACAGCGGGTCTTCGGCACCCATCTCCTCGGGCGGACACTCGGGCGAGGCTTCGGCGGCCATGGCGTTGTAGTCATAGTCATGCTCGGTCCAGGTGGTCTGGCCACCGGTGCGCTTGACCACCAGGCATTTCACGCCTTCCTTGCAGTGCAACAATGCGGTGTCGGTGTTCGATTTCAACTGCGTTTCGCGCCCGCCACGCGGGGCGTAATCGGCGGTGATGACAACCTTGGCGTCACAGCCATTGATCCGCGCGCCCAGAGCATCGGGCGAGAAACCGGCGAAAACGATGGAATGGATCGCGCCGATCCGCGCGCAGGCCAGCATGGCATAGGCCGCCTCGGGGATCATGGGCAGATAGATGATAACCCGGTCGCCTTTGGTGACGCCAAGTTCCTTCAGCACGTTGGCCATCTTGCAGACCGAGGCGTGAAGGTCGCGGTAGGTGATGTGCTGGGCGGGATCCTTGGGGTCGTCAGGCTCCCAGATGATCGCCGTCTGGTCGCCGCGCTTTTCAAGGTGACGGTCGATGCAATTGGCCGAGACGTTCAGGGTGCCATCTTCGAACCAGCGGATGTCGATGTTACCGGGCGTGAAGGATGTGTTCTTGACCTTGGTGAAAGGTTTGATCCAGTCGATCCGCTTGCCCTGTTCGCCCCAGAAGGTGTCGGGATTTTCGACCGACGCGGCATACATTCGCTTGTAGTCTGCGGCATTCACATGCGCTTTGGGCGAAAGGGTGTCGGTCGAATTCTGAAGATCTGCTGTTGTCATTTGCGTCCTCCTCGCAATGCGCCGCAGGGTTCCGGTTGGGCAGGGCGCTTGACGCAAGGTCATACACAATTTTGTAAAAACGCATGAATTGTCCGCAGGTTCATTGATGTTTTTTGTCAAATAATTTCGTATTAGTGGCGCAAGATTGTGAAATAATTTACAATTCGCGAGAAATCGGCCTGTTTTCAAGAAAGTACCGATTTTGATGAGATCTGGTGTTGGCGCTAACCCCGAAATGGAGCGCTGCCGATTTCCCGCAGAACGCCGAAATCACCCTGTGCGGCAAATTGTCAAGCGCGCGGGATCGACGCCCTTTCGACACGACTCGAGGCGCAGATCTGGGTGCAGATTTTCGCGGCACGCCGCGTAGGGTCTTCGCTAGACGTTCTCGGATGTGTAGATGTCAAAGCCGAGCGCGACCCTTTGCGCTCCCGCACCTGCGCCAGCCTTTTTGGCCTTGATCATGGTGTCGATCGCCTCTTTCGCGAAACGTTCAAGGGGATGGGAGATCACCATCTTCAGGGTGCCGTCGATTAGTGCGTCACGGGTGGTGTCGAACAATTCGTACCCGACTGCGACGAAGTCTTCGCGCCGTTTCGCTTCGCGTAGGGCAGCCAGGGCGCCGGTGATGCCGCCGCCCGAGATGAACAGGCCGCAGAGGTCGGGATGGTCCTGGAATAGCCCTTCGACGATCTCGCGCGCGACTGCGGCGGATTCGTGGGTGGCGGCGGGTTCCAGCACGGTGAAGTCCGCGTTGTGTTCGCGGAAATAGGATCGGAAGCCGCTTTCGTTCATTTCATGATTGCGATAGCGCGGATTGCCGATCAGGACGCCGATTTTGCCGGGGGTGCGCACGATGTTGTCAAAGGCCCAGGCGGCTGTGCGTCCGACGACGTAGCCGTCAAGGCCGACAAAGCTGACATTTGCGCGGGCGGTCAGTTGCGCGATCAGGGCTGTCACGGGGACCCCTGTGTCGGTCACCGTGTCGATGGCTTCTGCGATTTTGGGGTGTTGTGCCGCGACGAGGGCGACGGCATCGCATGTCTTTCCGGCGTCGATCAGGCTGGCTGCAACGTTGTCGGGCGAAATGTCGTCCAGATACCTGAGGTCGAGTTCCACCGGGTTTTCGTTCCGACGCTGCGCATCCGCCCGAAGGGCATTGCCGAGGTTTCTGTAAAAGGCGCGGCCGCCCTGATGAAGGAGGATACCCAGCTTGTGCGTTTCGCGGCTTTTGCGGACGGAGTGTTCCAGGGCGCCAAGCCCATAGAATCCGATTTCGTCCGCCGTCGTCAGTACGTGTTCACGCGTGTGCCTTCGAACCGTCTCCGGTTGATTCAGCACGCGATTGACCGTCGAAACGGAAACGTCGGCGGCCTTTGCGAGATCGGCAATGGTCAGGCGTTTCATGTTTTCGCACACCTCAAATTGATACATAATGTGTCTGATTGATTGTTGAAAATGCCAAAATGAGACAAAATATTCAAGGCTCGATCGGCTCTATTGATCCATTGCCACCCGGTCCTGCATTAGTTCGCCCATGGTGTCGCAAAGTCGGCGCCGCATACGGGAGGAATGAGCAATGGATGATCTGCTGTTCGGTACACGGGACAAACGCGGCAATTGGACTCCGAACCAACCAGCCGAGCCTGCGCCCATCTGGCACAGGCCATTCAGTGCAAGAAAAGTGCTGGCCTGGATCCCGGAATACCTTTGGCCCTGGAATGCCTTTCACCTGGCGACGGCTCTGGTCTGGGTTCTGTTTCTGATCCCAAGTTGGGACAGCCTCGCCACGCTTTCCATTGGCAACTACCTCTACCTTTACGCGCTGAACGCGGTTGGCATGTTCCTGTTTCTGGGCGGATTCGAGTTCATCTATTACGTCAAGCGCAAGCAAGAGAACCGGTTCAAATACAACGGGAAATTCCCGTCGGATCATCCATCGGAGGTTTTTTGGTTCAAAAGTCAGAACCTGGATAATTTCCTGCGCTCGTTCTTCATCACGATCCCGCTCTGGACGGTGGTCGAAATCGTGATGCTTTGGGCCTATGCCAACAGTTGGGCGATCTGGCTGCCCTGGACGACCCATTGGCTGTGGCTGAGCTTCGTCATCCTAATCGCGCCTGCGGTTCACGAAGTTTATTTCTTCTGCCTGCACCGGCTGATCCATGTGCCGATCCTCTACAAGTGGATCCATTCGGTCCACCACAATTCGATCAACCCCAGCCCCTGGTCGTCGCTGTCCATGCACCCTGGCGAAGGTTTTCCCTACATGGCCGAAGCCTGGCTGCACCTGTTGATCCCGTCCAATCCGGTCTGCGCATACTTTACTCTGCATTCGGTTGGCTTTGGGGCGGTAAACGGCCACCTGGGGTTTGAAAAATTCGAGCTGACGGAAAACACCACGCTCGATAGTCACGCCTATCTTCATTACCTGCACCACAAGTATTTCGAGGTGAATTACGGCGGTGACGGATTGGTGCCGATGGATAAGCTTTTCGGCACCTGGCACGACGGCACGAAAGAATCCGATGCGCGCATGAAAGAGCGATTCCGCAAGAAGAAGGAACGCTTGAAAGCCAAGGACGCCGCGACGCCTGCTGCATAGGCATTCTGCAAACCGAAACTGACACTCGACAGCGAGAGGAGACCCAGCCATGGCAGACTGGATAGATGCCTGTGCGGCAGATGATATCGAGGAAGAGGACGTGATCCGTTTCGATCACGGGGCCCGGACGTTCATCATCGTGCGCGACCACGAGGATAATTATTACTGCACGGACGGGCTTTGCACGCATGAAGATGTTCATCTGTGCGACGGCCTGGTGGTCGAGGGGACGATTGAATGCCCCAAGCATTCTTCGATCTTCGATTGTGCCTCGGGCGAGGTGGAAACGCCGCCCGCCTGCGATGACCTTCACACCTATCCCACCAAGGTCGAAGGCGGCCGGGTGTTTGTCGAAATCTGACGAAAAAGGCTGATCCCATGTATCACAACCGACCCCACGTCGAAGACATCCGCGCGATGAAAAAGCGCGGCGAGAAGATCTCGATGCTTTATGTCGCGACGCCCGACGAAGCAGCGGCCGCGGCGGCGGCGGGCATCCACATGCTGTCCATCGAAGGCAAGGTGTTCGATGCCGAGATGCGCGAGGCGGCGGGCGATTGCTTCGTGCAGGTCGGTCTGCCCTATGGCGGCTGGGGCCGGTTCGAGGGGCGTCCGATCGCGACCGGCGAAGACTATCTGCGCGCGGCGTTTCACTATGCGGGCCTTGGCGGCGACGCCTATTACTGCTCGGCCTCTTATGACATCCAGAAGCTTCTGTGCGACAATCATCTGCCGGTCGTCGGCCACATCGGGCTGATCCCGTCCTATATCACCTGGACCGGCTGGCGCGCCGTGGGCAAGACGGCCGACGAGGCGGCGGCCCTTTGGGCGCATACGAAGAAGATGGAAGAAATCGGCGTCTTCGGGGCCGAGCTTGAGGTGGTGCCCGACCGGGTCGCCAAGTATCTGAGCGAGAACTCCTCGCTTGTCATGCTGGGTATGGGCGCGGGCAAATACGCCGATGCGCAGTACCTCTTCACCGAGGATATCTGCGGCTACGGCGTCAACCACAAGCCGCGGCACGGCAAGATGTACCGCGATTTTTCCGGCAAGTTGAAAGAGTTGCAGGACGAACGCATCGCGGCGATGAAGGAATTCAAGGCGGACGTGGACGCCGGCGGCTATCCCGAGGCAGGCCACACCGTTCCCATCCAGGACGACGAGTTCGAGGCCTTCATCGCCAAGGTCGGCGCGTGATGCTGCGCATCGGCGTCGTCGGCTTTGGGACAGGGGGACAACACTTTCATACCCCCTTCATCGCGGCCGCCAAGGGCTGTGTCCTGGCAGGTATCGTGGCAAGGGCGGAAGGGACTGTGGCCAAAGCGAAGGCCGACTGGCCGGATGTTCCGGTCTATCCGTCGCTCACCGAGATGGTCGAGGCGGGCGTATGCAATGCCGTCACCATTACAACGCCGCCCGAAACCCGGCGCGCGCTTGTGCTGGAAGCCATCGAAGCGGGACTGCACGTCATTGCCGACAAGCCCTTCGCGCCCAACTATGAAGGCGCAATGGAACTGGATGCGGCGGCCAGGGCGAAAGGCGTGGTGCTTGGCGTCTACCAGAACCGTCGGTTCGATGCCGATTTGCAGACGTTGAAAAAGGTCATCGACGACGGTCGCATTGGCAAGGTCTGGCGGATCGAAAGCCGGATGGACCAGGATAGCCCGCAAACGATCGAGCCCGGGCCGACCGGCGGGTTGTTGCGCGATCTCGGCAGTCACGTTGTCGACCAGATGATTTACCTTCTGGGTCCGGTCGCCAGAGTCGATGCTCAGATGGACATGGTGGAGATGCCGGAGGGGCCGACCAATGTCGCCTTTACGATTGCGCTTCGCCATGAAAGCGGGGCGCATTCGCACGTATCGGCCTGCAAGATGAACTACATCGACGACCGCGAAGTACGTGCCATCGGGGACAAGGGCAGCTACGTTTCGAATACAATCGACATACAGGCGCAGGATATCTTTGCAGGCAAACGCCCCGCGGATGATCCCGCCGCCTGGGGGTACGAGCCGGAAGCAAACTGGGGCACGCTGCGCACCGCCGAGGGGGCCGAAGTGGTTCCGTCCGAGCAGGGGCGTTACCATGACTACTATGAAGCCTTCGCCCATGCGGTTGCCAATGGCACGCCGCCGCCTGTCACCGCCGAAACCGGTGCCCGCACCCTGGCCGTGCTGGACGCCGCGCGACGGAGCGCGGAAACCGGCCAAAGCGTGTCTCTCTGAGATCATCGGTCCCGGCGTGGGCTGGCGGTGTCAGACGCTTTCGGGCGTGTAGATGTCGAAGTTGAAGGTCACCCTGTGGGCGCCCGCATCGCGACCGCCCGTCTTTGCCTTCAGCAGGGTCGCCACCGTTTCACGCGCAAAGGTTTCCATCGGGTGAGAGATAATCATGGACAGGGTGCCGTCGATCAGGGCTGTGCGGGTGTCGTCGAACAACTCGTAGCCGACTGCAACGAAATCGTCCCGTTTCGGTGTGGCGCGCAAGGCTGCAATCGCCCCCGTGATGCCGCCGCCCGAGATGAAGAGCCCGCACAGATCGGGATGATCCGACAACAGCCTTTCGACATGTTCCCGCGCGACTGCAGCGGATTCATAAGTGGCGAGCGGTTCGAGCACTGTAAATTCGCTATTGTGTTCCCGGAAATAGGACCGGAATCCGCTTTCATTCATTTCCTGGTTTCTGAGGCGATGGCTGCCGACAAGCACGCCAATCTTGCCGGGTTCGCGGACCATCTTGTCAAAGGCCCAGGCGGCCGTGCGCCCGACCTTCCAGTTATCAAGCCCGACAAAACTGATGTTGCCATGTGCCGAAAGCGGGCCGATCAGCGACACGACCGGCACCCCCATGTCCAGCACGGTGTCGATGGCGTCTGCCACGAGCGGGTGCTGGGGGGCAACGATGGCCAGCGCCTCGACACGCTCGCCCAATGCTACGATGTGCGCCGCGACCTTTTCCGGTGACAGGTCTTCCAGGAATTCCGGTGTCAGTTCGATGTTCTGGTCGGGAAAGGCCGCAGCCGCGGCACACATGGCGTCGCCGAGGTTGCGGTAGAAACGGCGAACCCCGCGTTGCAGAAGGACGCCAAGGCGGTGCGTTGCCTGCGTTGACTTGAACGAATGCTCGATTGTGCCAAGGCCGTAAAAGCCGATTTCCTCGGCGGCGCGCATCACACGTTCCTGCGTGGGCTTTCGAACGGCCGATGCCTTGTTCAAGACTCGGTTTACGGTCGATACCGAAACGCCCGCCGCTTCGGCAAGGTCGGGAATTGTTGGGCGTCTCATCTCATTTCATCTCATTTTTTTACGAAGCTGACATTAAATGATACGATTTCATCCTGCTTTGAGGATTGCTGTTGATATGAGGCGTGTCAATAGCGCATCACGATTGCGTTGATAGCGCTCACGAGGGAGTCGAGTCGTCAACGATTTTGGGGGGAGGCCCAATGCACAATTCTTCGCGTTCGACCCACTTTCGTGGGCCGGTGAAGCTGTGCCTTCTCTCGTGAGTTCATCGGCCATTTGGCCAACTTCGGATGTCGAGCCGCATGGGAGCGGCCTTACCACAGGGAGGAAATCGACATGACTTTCACCAAGACCATTGCAACCGTGGCGACCGCGGCGCTGATGGCGACCGGCGCCTTCGCGCAGGACATCGCCGTGATCGCGGGTTCGGTCGAAGACGCATTCATGGACAAGATCAAGAAGGGCGTGGACGACGCGACCCACATGGTCGAAGCCAACGGCGGGTCGGTCCAGTATCTGCGGACCCAGAACTATGAAAACTTTGGCCCCGACCTTGTGACCCTGATCAACCAGGCCGTTGCGCAGGGCGTGGACGGTATCGCCATTCCGGTCTGGGTGCCTGACGCACAGATCCCCGCGCTGCAAGCTGCGGCTGAAGGTGGCATCAAGATCATGCAGTACAACTCGGGTCTGCCCGTGAAGGCTGACATCGGCGCAATCAACTACTTTGGTTCGGACGAATACGCAGCCGGCTTCGGCGGTGGCAAGTACCTGGCCGAAAAGGGCGCAACGCACATCCTGTGCCATATCCAGGTTCCTGGTGCGATCAACCTGACCGAGCGGTGCCGCGGTGTGACCGATGGTGCGACCGAGGCCGGTGCAAAAGTGACCGTGCTTGAAACGCCGCCGAACCTGGATGGCGACGTGACCGGTACGGCAGAGGCCCTGAAGGCCGAATTCATCGGTGACAACTCGATCGACGCCATGGTGTCCTGTGCCGACTTCGGTGCGGCGGCCGGTGCGAACGCTGTCGAGCAGACCGGTCTAGACATCATGGTCAGCGCCTTTGACTTCTCTCCGGCGACGCTGGAGCGGATCAAGGCCGGCACGCAGACCATGGCAATCGACCAGCAGCCCTACCTGCAGGGCTTTCTTGCGACCTCGATGCTGTTTGCGCACCTGAAGTTCGGCACCGAGATCTCGACCGATCCGGTCCTGACCGGTCCGGCCATCGTCGACGCATCCAATGTCGATGCTGTTGTCGCCGGCGCGGCACTCGGCGCACGCTGATCGCAACTTCGTCCCCGTCCGGATATCGCCGGGCGGGGCACCCAGGCCAATCTGAGGACATACCGACATGGCGGATACACAGAATGCCGAAAGCCCTGCAAAGGGTGGGTTCTCGCTCCTGGCGCTGTTCAGACGCCCCGAAGCGGGAGCAGCAGCCGGATTTATCCTGATCTTCCTGTTCTTTGGGTACTTCGGTTGGGAAAAGAACTTTCTAACCGCTCTCGGGTCTTCGACCTGGCTGAATTTTGCGTCCAAGGTCGGCATCATCGCGATCCCGATCGGGTTCCTGATGATTGCCGGAGAGCTTGATATTTCGGTCGGCGCCCTGATCCCGGCTGGCGGGATCGTGCTGGCGATGTCGGTCGAGGTTTTCGGTTTCAATATCTGGCTTGGGTTTCTGGTCGGTCTCGCCGTCGCGGGCTTGATCGGATACATAAACGGGCTTTTGGTGACGCGAACCAACGTACCGTCCTTGATCGTGACGCTTGCAACGCTGTTCGTCGTGGCGGGGCTGAATGCCTATATCTCGAAACAGCTTGCCGGGACGACGCAGCACAGCCTGCAGGACGTTGGCGCGGTTTCGGAGTTCATCCTGGGTGACTATCATTCCCTGATCTTCGGCGAAAAGCCGGACCAGATCGTGATCTTCCGCAGTCTGCAAAGCTCGTTCTTCATCTGGATCATCTTCGCGGCCATCTGTTTCTACATTCTCCACGTTTCGCCTTGGGGCAACTGGATCTTCGCCATGGGCGGAGACGAGGAAAGCGCGCGCAACGCGGGCATCCCGACCAACCGGTTGAAGATCGCGTTGTTCATGCTGTCGGCCATGGCTGCGGCCCTGGTGGGCATGACCGAGGCGGTTCTGGCCAATACCGCAAGTACCACGACCCAGTTCGGCATGATCTTCAACACGATCATCTGCGTGGTTGTCGGCGGCGTCCTGTTGACCGGGGGCTTCGGCACGGTGACGGGCGTGGTCTTTGGAACGCTGACCTTCGGGATCGTGTTCCAGGGGATCAACTTCACTTCGTTCGACAAGGACCTGAACCTTTTGTTCATCGGCGCCCTGCTGCTGGTTGCGGTCCTGATGAACGACACCTTCCGCAATCTGGCGACAAGTGCGTCGACCACGAAAAAGAAGTGAGGGGTTTGCTATGACTGACAAGACACCAGTTCTGGAGATGCGGAGCGTTGACAAGAGTTTTGGTCCGATTGACGTGTTGCACGAGATCAGCCTGAAGGTTCACGAGGGCGAGGTTCTGTGTCTGTTGGGGGACAACGGGGCCGGGAAGTCGACGCTGATCAAGACGCTTTCGGGGGTACATCAGCCGACGCGGGGCGAGATGCTGATGGACGGCAAGCCGGTCAATTTCGCCCGCCCGAAGGATGCCCAGAACATGGGGATCGCGACGGTGCACCAGTTCGGCGGGACTTATCCCCTGATGTCGATCGGGCGGAACTTTTTCGCCGGTGTCGAGCCGACGAAGGGGATCGGTCCCTTCAAGGTCTTCGACCGGGACAAGGCGAACCGGATCGCGGTCGAGCAGGTGCAGAACTTCGGCATCACGCGGATCACCGACGGCGACCGTCTTGTCGGCGGCCTGTCGGGCGGGGAGCGGCAGTCGCTTGCCATTGCCCGGGCGGTCTATTTCGGCGCGCGCGTGCTGATCCTGGACGAGCCGACCGCGGCCCTCGGGGTGAAGCAGGCGGCCCACGTGTTGCGCATCGTGAACGAGGCGAAGCGGCGCGGGCTGGCGGTGATCTTCATCACCCACCAGGTGATGCACGCCATGGCCGTGGGCGATCACTTTGCGGTTCTGATCCGGGGCGCCATTGCGGCGGACTTCCGCAAGGGCGAAAAGACGCGCGAGGAGATCGCCGACCTGATGGCTGGCGGTGATTCCATGGCCGACCTCGAAGCCAATATCGAGGGCTACATGGAAACCCACGAAGGGCATCCGCCGCCGCCCGCAGAATAACCGCCCGGGCGGCCGGCCCCGGTCGCCCGAGGCTTTCCGGATCGACTGCAAGCAACACCGGTTCGAGCGTTTTCGGGCCGAATGAATGGAGACTGCTCCCGTGACAACGCGACTTGCCATCATCGGCGCTGGCCTCATGGGCGAGGATCACGCCCGGATCGTTGCCGAGGATCTGCCCGGTGCCACCCTGCAGGTGGTCTGCGACATGGATGAGGCTCGTGCAAGACGTGTCGGCGATGCCCTTGGGGCCGTGGATGTCGCCAGTGATCCCGAGGCGGTGATCGCTCGCGATGACGTGGATGCGGTGATCATCGCCTCGCCCGATTTTACCCATGCACCTTTGTCCAAGACGTGCATAGCCGCGGGCAAGCGGGCCCTGTGTGAAAAGCCGCTTTCGCAGGACCCGCAAGAATGCCTTGAGGTGATGCAGGCGGAGGAGGCGGCGGGGGCACGGCACGTGATGCTGGGTTTCATGCGCCGCTTCGATCAATCCTATGGGGAGATGCGCGCCGCCCTTCAGGATGGCAGCCTCGGCCGCGCGCTGATGATGCACAACTTCCACCGCAACGTCGAAACCCCCGCCGCCGACTTCACCGGCGCGATGGCGATCACCAACTCGGCCCCGCACGAGTTCGATGTGGTGCGGCTTGTGCTGGGGTGCGAATATGCCTCGATCACCGCGCACCAGCCGAAGCGGTCGGATGCGCGGGTGGCCCCCGTCGTGATGGTACTGGAGACCACGGAAGACCAGCTTGTCACCATCGAGATCAACAACAACGCGGCTTACGGCTATGACGTGCGCGCCGAACTGGTGGGCGAGGCGGGGTCCATCGCGATGAACAACGTCGCCTATACGCGCACCGACATGAAACTGGCCTCTGCGACCCGCTATGACGCCGACTGGCGGGGCCGCTATCATAATGCCTACGTGCGCCAGAACCGTGCCTTCGTCGATTTTGTCGAAACGGGCCGCTTTCCCGAGATTGCCTCGGATTGCTGGGATGGCTATTGCGCGGCCAAGGTCGCCGAAGCTGGCGTGGCGGCACTTGAGACAGGCAGGAAACAGGCGGTCGAGATGATCGCGAAACCGGAGTTTTACAAATGAAGCTGGGGTTCGTATCGGACAGCCTTGGGGGCATGTCCTTTGACGCCATGATGGACAATGCGGTGCGCATGGGGGTGCAGGGCATCGAGGTCAACACCTGCGGTTGGTCGACCGCGCCGCACTTCGACCTGAAGGCGATGCTGGGGAATGCGGCGGCACAGGCCGACTTCAAGGCGGCCTTTGCCGACCGGGGGCTGGAGATCATCAGCCTCAACGCCAACGGCAACCCGCTGCACCCGACGGACCCGGCCCAGGCGCAGGGGCTGAAGGACACGATCCGGGTCGCGGGCGAGATGGGGATCACCACGGTCTGTACCATGTCGGGCCTGCCCGCGGGCAATGCGACCGACAGGATGCCGAACTGGGTGGTCAGCTCCTGGCCGCCGGAAACCCAAGCCATATTGGCCTACCAGTGGGAAGAAAAGCTGATCCCTTTCTGGACCGAGATCGCCACCCTGGCGCAGGAAAACGGTGTCGAGCACATCGCGCTGGAGCTGCACGGCAACCAATGCGTCTACAACGTGCCGTCACTTTTGAAACTGCGCGAGGTGATTGGTCCGGTGATCGGTGCGAACCTCGATCCCAGCCACCTGTTCTGGATGGGGGCCGACCCGCTCCTCGCCGCCGAAGCACTTGGCGATGCGATCTATCACGTCCACGCCAAGGACACGATGCTGAACGCCCCGGTGCAGGCGACGACCAGCCTGTTGGAGAACGGCAGCCTGATGGACATCCCGGCGCGCAGCTGGTCCTACATCACCCTCGGCTTCGGCCACGGCGAGGAGTGGTGGCGTCAGTTCTGCTACCGCTTGAAAATGGCCGGCTACGACGGCTGGCTGTCCATCGAGCACGAAGACGTCCTGTTGAACTCCCTCGAAGGCCTTGAAAAGTCCGTCACCCTCCTGCAAGGCGTGATGCCAGGCAAACCCGCAGACTTCAAACCGCAGGATATCTGACATGGCATTTCAACTTGCCGCTTGTGCCGAGATGCTCTGGCAGGACAGACCGATCCACTGGCGTGCCGCGCGACTGCACGAATTGGGGTTCGGGGTGGGCCTTTGGAACTGGCCTGCATGGGATCTGGACTCGCTGGAAAAAACCGGCGCGACCTTCACCATCATGAACGGCTATCTTGAGGGGCGGCTGGCCGATGCCGATGGTGCGGACACGCTATTGAAATCGGCGCGGGAAACCGCGCAGGTCGGAAAGCGCCTTGGGGTGCACCGTTTGAACCTACATGGGACGGGGCTTGGCGACCAGGGCTTGCCAATCCAGCAGATGGCGCATGTGGCCCCGGGCATGTGGCTTCGTGCACGCGATACGCTGCATCGCATTTGCGACATGGCCGAGGAAGAGGGCGTGACCTTCACGTTGGAAAACCTGAACCTGCGCGAGCATCCCGGCTGTCCGTTCAATTCGACCGCCGATGTCCTGTCGTTGGTTGCCGCCGTGGATCGGCCCGAGTTGCGCATCAACCTTGATCTTTACCACACGCAGATCGGTGAGGGCGACGTGATCCGCCATGCGGAAGCCTGCCTGCCGTGGATCGGCGAGGTTCAGGTGGCAGACAATCCCGGGCGATGCGAACCCGGCACGGGCGAGATGAACTGGCCGATGATTGCGAAAGCACTTGCCGGGATGGGCTATGACGGCCCCATTGGGATGGAAGCCTTTGCCAAGGGCGATCCGGAAGTGGCGCTGGAGGCTTTCCGTGCCGCCTTTACACTCTGAGACAACACATGCGAAAGACAAAGCCATGATCAAAGTCGGACTCTTAGGCGCGGGCCGTATTGCCGGTGTACATGCCACTGCAATTTCCTCGAACCCGGGCAGCACGCTTGCAGCGGTTTCGGATTACGTTCCGGAAAACGCCGAAAAGCTGGCGACGGAATACGGGAGCACCGCACGCACGACCGAGGAGATTATTGCCGATGACAGCATCGACGCGGTGCTGATCGCGACATCGACCGACACCCATTCCGACCTGATGGAAGCCGCGACGGCAGCGGGCAAGGCCGTTTTGTGTGAAAAACCTGTCGACCTCAGCCTCGAACGCGCACGGGCCTGCCAAAAGGCAGTGGCGTCGACCGGCAAGCCGGTGATGATCGGGTTCAATCGCCGGTTCGATCCGAACTTCGGTGCGATGAAGGCGGCGCTGGATGCGGGCGAGATCGGCAAGCCCGAGCTTCTTTCAATCACGTCTTTCGATCCGGCACCGCCGCCGGTGGCCTATGTGAAGGTTTCGGGCGGTTTGTTCCGTGACATGATGATCCACGATTTCGACATGGCGAACTTCATGATGGGCGAGGCTCCTGTGTCGATCATGGCTGCCGGGTCTTCCATCGTTGATCCGGAAATCGGTGCGGCAGGGGATGTCGACACCGCCGCTGTGACGATGACCTATGCCGACGGGCGCATTGCGGTGATCAAGAACTCGCGACGTGCTGTCTATGGCTACGACCAGCGCGTGGAGTTGTTGGGTTCGGAAGGCCTGTTGCAGGCCCAGAACATGCTGGAAAACACGGTTGTGAAATCCACAACGGATGGCGTGACCGGAGCGAAACCCACCTACTTCTTCCTGGAACGCTACATGCCGGCCTATGCAAGGGAATGGGCCGCCTTCGTTGACGCCATCAATGGCGGCGGCGCGATTCCCGTGACGCTTGATGATGGGGTGTTGGCGCTTGCCATGGCAGAAGCGGCGACCCAATCGCTGAAGACTGGCAAGCCGGTGGAACTGACCGATGTCTAAGCCGCTTGATCTTATCACCATCGGTCGGTCCTCGGTCGATTTGTATGGCGCCCAGATTGGCGGGCGGCTTGAGGACATGGGGTCTTTCGACAAGTATATCGGCGGCTCGCCCACGAACATCGCCTGCGGGACGGCAAGGCTGGGTTTGAAATCGGCGGTCATCACCGGGGTCGGTGATGAACACATGGGCCGGTTCATCCGCGAGCAGTTGGAGCGTGAAGGGGTGAACACGGATGGGGTCAAGACCGACCCCGAGCGGCTGACCGCGCTGGTGCTTCTGGGCATTCGCGACCAGGAGCAGTTTCCGTTGATCTTCTATCGCGAAGATTGCGCCGACATGGGGCTGACCACGGATGATGTCGACGAGGACTTCATCCGTAGTGCGCGCGCGGTCGTTGCGACCGGTACGCACCTCAGCCACCCTCAGGTCGAGGCGGCGACGATCAAGGCGCTGGAAATCGCGCGAGCGGCGGGAATGCAGGCGGCGCTGGACATCGACTATCGCCCGAACCTTTGGGGCGTTGCGGGGCATGGCGACGGCGAAAGCCGGTTTGTCGAAAGTGCGAAGGTGACGGAAAAGCTGCAATCGACGCTGCATTTGTTCGATTTGATCGTCGGCACGGAAGAGGAATTCCATATCGCGGGCGGCTCTACCAAAACGATCGAGGCTCTGCGTGCGGTGCGTGCGGTGTCTGGTGCAACGCTTGTCTGCAAGCGCGGCGCGGCGGGGGCGGTGGCCTTCACCGGCGACATTTCCGACAGCCTTGACGATGGCGAGGCGGGGCCGGGCTTTCCAATTGAAGTGTTCAACGTTCTTGGGGCAGGGGACGGGTTCATGTCCGGTCTCTTGAAGGGCTGGCTGGATGGCGAGGATTGGCCGACAGCGCTGAAATACGCCAATGCCTGTGGCGCTTTCGCGGTGTCACGCCACGGCTGCACGCCTGCTTATCCAAGCTGGGAAGAGCTTCAGTTCTTCTTCGAACGCGGGATCAAGCGGCCCGATCTTAGGAATGATGCCGAGTTGGAGCAGGTGCATTGGGCGACGAACCGCCACGGCGACTGGTCGTCGGTCAAGACCTTTGCTTTCGATCATCGTTTGCAGCTTGAGGAGATGGACGGTTACACCAAGGAAAAAGGGTCGGCGTTCAAAGAGTTGTGCCTTGATGCTGCGCTGAGGGTTCAGGATGGGCAGCCGGGCTACGGCATCCTGTGCGACAACCGCATCGGGCGTTCGGCTCTGCACCGGGCGACGGGAACCAGGCTTTGGATCGGGCGGCCGACAGAGCTTCCCGGTTCGCGCCCGATCGAGTTTGAAGACGAGTTGGGCGAGGATCTTGGGCGCTTGCGGGAATGGGCGCGGGAAAACGTGGTGAAGCTTCTGGTCTTTTGCCACCCCGACGATGATGAAAAGACGGCGGGTATGCAGGTGGCGCGGGTGAAGCGGTTGTTCACGGCGGCACGGCGCAATGGGCTGGAGTTCCTTTTGGAGGTTATCCCGTCCAAGGTCGGCCCGGTGGATGACACGACGACCGCCAAGCTGATCCAGACGTTCTATGACGCGGGTGTCTATCCCGACTGGTGGAAGCTTGAGCCGTTCAAGACCGAAGCCGCATGGGCCAATGCGGTAGCGGCCATCGAAAAGAATGATCCCCGCACGCGCGGCATCGTCGTTCTGGGGCTGGATGCGCCGGAAGACGAGTTGGCCGAAAGTTTCGCTCTTGCCGCCAACCAACCGCTGGTAAAGGGTTTTGCCGTTGGCCGCACGATCTTTGGGGACGCGGCGCGAGCGTGGTTGAAGGGCGAAATCACGGACGCTGAAGCTGTCGGCCAGATGTCGGACCGGTATCAAGGGCTCTGCGAAGTTTGGGACAATGCACGCGCCGACGCGCGGTTGAACGCGAGGTAATCCGATGAGCAAGACGATCCGACTGACGGCGGCGCAGGCGCTTGTGCGTTACCTGACCGCGCAGCTTACCGAGATCGAGTCCTCAAGTAGCGAAG
Source organism: Paracoccaceae bacterium (assembly GCA_965228905.1). Classification (GTDB taxonomy): domain Bacteria; phylum Pseudomonadota; class Alphaproteobacteria; order Rhodobacterales; family Rhodobacteraceae; genus CALKXV01. Next base: position 1,173,057 of record CBDDII010000002.1, read on the forward strand.
CGGTAGGACATGCAAAGTTCGAACCGTTTATCGCCGGGTGCTGGGCGATCTTCGGGCATGGCAACGTGGCAGGGTTGGGCGAAGCACTATATGCCTCGCGCGATGCACTGCCGACCTACCGGGGCCATAACGAGCAGACGATGTGCCATGCTGCCATCGCCTATGCCAAGCAGTTGCGCCGCAAGCGTGCGATGGCGGTCACGTCTTCCATCGGGCCGGGGGCGGCGAACATGGTCACGGCGGCGGCGCTGGCCCATGTGAACCGGTTGCCGCTGTTGCTTTTGCCCGGCGATGTCTTTGCAAACCGCGGCCCTGACCCGGTGCTGCAACAGATCGAGGATTTTGGCGACGGCACCGTCAGCGTGAACGACACGTTCAAGCCGGTGACGCGGTATTTCGACAGGATCAGCCGGCCCGAGCATTTGTTGACGGCCCTGCCACGCGCCTTTCGGGTGATGACGGATCCGGCGGATTGCGGGCCGGTCTGCCTGTCTTTCTGTCAGGACGTTCAGGCCGAGGCTTTCGATTATCCCGTCAGCTTTTTCGAGCCGAAGGTCTGGTCCATTCGGCGCGTGCATCCTGATCCGCGCGAAGTGGAAACGGCAGCCGGGATCATTTCCGCCGCAAAGAAGCCCGTGATCGTGGCAGGTGGTGGCGTGCATTACGCCGACGCCCACGAGGCGCTGAAGTTCTTTGCCGAAACCCATGGCATTCCCGTGGTCGAAACCCAGGCGGGCAAATCGGCCTTGCCCTGGGATCACCCCCTGAACCTTGGCCCCATTGGCGTGACCGGGGCGGCCAGCGCCAACGCGCGTTGCGCCGAGGCGGATGTGGTGATCGGTGTCGGCACAAGGTTCCAGGATTTCACGACCGGGTCCTGGGGGTTGTTCGCCAATCCTGAACGTCAGCTTATCAGCCTTAACGTCGCGGCCTATGATGCGATGAAGCATGGGGCGGAGCCGGTTTGCGGCGACGCTTGTGTCGGGCTTGAAGCGATCTGGAAAGAGTTGGGCGACTACAAGGCAGAGGCACCTTCGGCGTCGCTCAAGGCCGACTGGTTTGCCAATGTCGATCCGCTAACGGAGGCGCCAAAGGACACCAACGCCCTTGCCACCGACATGCAGGTGATCGGGGCGGTCCAGCGTGCGGCGAATGAAAACACCGTCGCCATGTGTGCCGCAGGCACCATGCCCGGTGAGTTGCACAAGCTTTGGAAGGCGGGGCGGCCGGGCAGCTATCACATGGAATACGGCTTTTCCTGCATGGGCTACGAAATTGCCGGGGCATTGGGTATCAAGATGGCCGAACCGGAGCGGGACGTGATCTGCTTTACCGGGGACGGCACCTACATGATGGCCAATTCCGAGATGGCGACGGCGGCGATGATGGGGATCAGCTTTACCGTGGTCGTGACCGACAACCGGGGCTATGGCTGCATCAACCGGCTACAGATGGGCACTGGCGGGGCGGAGTTCAACAACCTTCTGGACCACGCGATCGGCGGTGAGAACTCTAACATCGACTTTGCCAAACACGCCGAAAGCATGGGGGCCACATCGGTCAAGGTCGGCTCGATTGCCGAATTGGAAGAGGCACTTGCCAAACGCGCCGATGTCTCGGGGCCTTATGTCCTGGTCATCGACACCGACCCCTATCCTTCGACCGAGTTCGGCGGTACGTGGTGGGACGTCGGCGTGCCCGAGGTCTCGGAACGTGCCGAAGTGAATGCAGCCCACGCGGGCTATGTCGAAAACAAGAAAGCGCAAAGGTCGGACTGATGAGTGTCAAGATCGGTGTTTCCCTCATTGCCTGGCAGAACGATGATCTGCCGGATCTGACCAAGGACTTCACCACTGAAGGTGCGATGGAGGATGCCGGGAAGATCGGATACACCGGTGTCGAGCGTGGCCGCCGGATGCCTGCCGATACGGAAGGGTTGCGTGCCTATCTCGACCGCTATGGCGTTTCGCTGTGCGGCGGCTGGTATTCGGGTTCGCTGCTGGTCAACGACATCGCGACCGAAAAAGAGCTGATCCGCCAGCAGGTCGAGCAATTTGCGGCCCTCAATGCCCCTTGTGTCGTATACGGCGAGTGTTCGAACACCATCCAGGGCGATCAGGCCACGCCGGTGTCGCGTCGTCCGAAACTGACCCGTGACGAGGTGACGGCTTTTGCTGCGAAACTTACCGAACTGGCGAAATGGTCGGCGGATCAGGGGGTGGCCCTCAGTTATCACCACCACATGGGCACGATCGTCCAGGATGCCGAGGATATCGACTGGCTGATGGAAGGTTCGGGCGAGGATCTGACGTTCCTGTTCGACAGTGGCCATCTGCATTTTGCCGGGGCTGATCCCCTGGCCGTTCTGGATAAATGGGCGCACCGGGTGCATCACGTCCATTTCAAGGATGTGCGCCAACCGGTGCTGGATTGGGTCCATTCCGAGGACAAGAGTTTTCTCGATGGCGTTGCTGCCGGTGTCTACTCTGTCCCCGGAGATCCGGACGGTTGCATCGACTTCCAGGCGATCACCGACAAGCTGAAGGCCATGGACTACGACGGCTGGATTGTCGTCGAGGCCGAACAGGATCCCGCCAAGGCTCCACCGTTCGAATATTCCAAGATCGGCTATGACCATATCGTCGAAATCTGCGCCCGCTCTGGCCTCGCAATCGAGAAGTGAGAGACATGCCCGACCTTCTGAGAAAACCCTTCGGCACCCACGGCAAGGTGCATGACATCACCGTAGAGAACGCCGGGTGGCGTTATGTGGGCTTTGGTCTTTACCGCCTGCGCGCGGGCGAGACCGTGGGCGAGGCGACGGGCGACCGCGAAGTGATCCTGGTGATGGTCGAGGGCAAGGCCGCGATCAAGGGGGCAGGGCAGGACTGGGGTGTTCTGGGCGAACGCATGGACGTCTTTGAAAAGACGCCGCCCCATTGTCTTTACCTGCCGAACGGCAGCGCGTGGGAGGCGAGTGCGGAAACCGACTGCGTGCTGGCGGTCTGTTCCGCGCCGGGCATGGGAGGGCACGAGGCGCGCCGGATCGGCCCGGACGGCATCGAACTGACGACGCGCGGCAAAGGCACCAACACGCGACACATCAACAACATCGCGATGGAACACGAAGATTACGCCGACAGCCTGTTGGTGACCGAGGTCTTCACCCCTGCGGGTCACTGGTCGTCCTATCCGAGCCACCGCCACGACGAAGACGATTATCCCCGCATCACCTACCTTGAAGAAACCTATTACCATCGCCTGAACCCCGCCGACGGCTTTGGCATCCAGCGCGTCTACACCGACGACGGCAGTCTCAATGAAACCATGGCGGTCAGTGATGGCGATGTCGTTCTGGTGCCACGCGGCCACCACCCCTGCGGTGCGCCTTACGGGTTCGAGATGTACTACCTCAACGTCATGGCCGGACCCCTGCGCAAATGGCGTTTCGTTCCGGCCCCCGAGGTCGAGTGGATCATGGAGCGCGACGCCTGAGCGCTTGGGGGCGGTGAAAGCTTAGGTTCTACTGGCCGGCAAGCATCCACCGCGCGGCCTTCTCGGCAATCATGATCGTCGGCGAATTGGTGTTGCCGCTGGTGATTTCCGGCATCACGGATGCGTCCACGACGCGCAGACCGCCTATACCCTTAACCCGAAGATGCGGGTCAAGCACCGCGCTTGGGTCGTCCTTGCGGCCCATCTTGACCGTTCCGACCGGGTGGAAGATCGTACTGGCAATGTCGCCTGCCAGCCGCGCCAGCTCTTCATCGCTTTGATACTGGACGCCGGGTTTCAACTCTTCCGGCTCAAAGGTTTGCATGGCGGGTCGAGACATGATTTCGCGCACCTGGCGCAGGCTGTCGGCGGCGATCTGGCGGTCCTCGTCGGTGTCGAGGTAGTTGGGTGAGATTTTCGGTGCATCTCGAAAATTGGCGGAAGCAATGCGGACATGACCTCTACTGGTCGGGTTCAGGTTGCAGACGCTTACCGTCATCGCCGGGAAGTCGTGAAGATCCTCGCCAAAGGCTTCAAGGCTGAGGGGTTGGACATGATATTCCAGGTTGGCGTGCGGGCGGTTTGGATCGGATCGGGTGAAGGCGCCCAACTGGCTGGGCGCCATGCTCATGGGGCCTGAGCGTTTCACCAGGTATTCCAGCCCGATCCTGGCCTTGCCAAGCCAGGAATTGGCCAGCGTGTTCAGGGTTTTCGCACCTTTCACCTTGTAGACGGCGCGGATTTGCAGGTGATCCTGCAGGTTCTCGCCCACGAAGGGTGCATCCATCATGACATCCAGCCCGTGTTCCTTCAAAAGCCTGGCCGGACCAACGCCGGAAAGCTGCAGGATTTGCGGCGAGTTGACCGCGCCTGCGGAAAGAACGACTTCGCGAGAGGCGCTTGCAACCGTTAGCTGACCTTCGCGATGAACCGTTGCGCCGGTACAGCGCAGCGCACCATCCTCGCCCCGCTCGAGCACCAGCCTTTCAACCTGCGCCTCGGTCCAGATGGTCAGGTTGGGGCGCGATCTGGCCGGGCGAAGAAAGGCCTTGGAGGTGTTCCAGCGCCAGCCGGATCGCTGGTTCACGTCGAAATAGCCGACCCCGGCGTTGTCGCCGGTGTTGAAGTCTTCGGTTCTTGGAATTCCGCTGTCGACTGCTGCATCCGCAAAGCTGTCCAGAACGTCCCACCGCAGCCGCTGTTTCTCGACGCGCCATTCGCCGCCACTGCCGTGCATGTCCGAAAACCGGCTGTTGTCGCCGGTCGTGGGATCCGCGCCATTATCCAGTTTGTAGTGGTTTTCGTGCGACTTGAAATCGGGCAGCGAGTTTTCCCAGTTCCAGCCAACCTCTCCCGTCAACTCGGCCCAGTTGTCGTAGTCGCGCGCTTGGCCGCGCATGTAGATCATACCGTTGATCGACGAACAGCCCCCGAGCGCCTTGCCGCGCGGATAGATCAGGCTGCGCCCGTTCAGACCTTCGGCCGCTTCGGTCTTGTACATCCAGTCGGTGCGGGGGTTTCCGATGCAATAAAGGTAACCGACGGGGATATGTATCCAGTGATAATTGTCGGCCTTCCCGGCTTCGAGCAAAAGTACGCGATTGGTTGGATCGGCGCTCAGCCGGTTGGCCATCAGGCATCCGGCGGATCCGGCCCCGATGACGATGTAGTCGAAGCTGTGTGCATTCTCGGTCACGAGGCCATCCCCCTTGAAATTTAATTTTGGCGCGGGACGCCCCCGGAACCAAGGATTCCCCTGTTTTGCAGCCTTCTGCAAGCCATTTGGCTGGTCGGTCCTGCAAGAGAGTGACGCCAACGGCAGACCTCAATTTCCGATACGGAAGGCGGGGGATCAGTTGACTATTCCCGACAGGATTGTTCTGTTGCGTTGATCCGGTTCGAAATGCGACGCCGGGCATGTGGTTCGGAAGACGACCGCAGCATAACAGGGAGAAAACAATGAAGATTTTTTCAGCAATTGCAGCGACCACGCTGCTTGCAATGACACCGGCAATGGCCCAGACGCCGCTATCTGTTGCGACAGGTGGCACGGGCGGCGTCTACTATCCAATGGGTGGCGGGCTGGCCGAAGTCATCAACAACAAGGTGGATGGCTATACCGCAACAGCGGAAGTGACCGGTGCCTCGGTCGAAAACATGGGCCTTGTGGCAACAGGCGACGCCGATCTTGCCATCGGTCTGGCCGACACCGTTTACCAGGCACAGACCGGAACCGGGCGTTTTGACGGTCAGCAGCTTGAGATGATCCGGGGCATTGCATCGCTTTATGCGAACATGATCCAGATCGTGACACTGGCCGACAGCGGGATCACCTCGCTGGACGACCTGAAGGGCAAGCGCGTGTCCATCGGGGCTCCGGGTTCGGGCACCGAGGTCAACACCGAGAAAGTGCTGACCGCTGTTGGCATCAGCTATGACGACATCGACGAGCAACGCTTGAACTTCAACGAAACCGCCGACGCCCTTGCAAATGGTGACATCGACGCGGGATTCTGGAGCGTGGGTGCGCCGACGTCGTCGATCCTGAACCTCGCAACCACGAACAACATCCGCATGATCGAGCTTTCCGCTGATCAGATTGCCGCCGCGCAAGCGTCCGAGCCGCTGTTTGCCAGCACCACACTTGGTGCCGGCGTCTACCAAGGGGTCGATGCCGACGTGACGGTGCTTGGCGTGCCGAACGTTCTGGTCGCCTCGTCCGAGATGTCCGACGATCTGGCCTATACGATCACCAAGGCGATGTTTGAAAACATTGCCGATCTTCAGGCCGTGCATCCGGCGGCGAACCAGACCACGATCGAGTTCACGCTGGCCGCAACGCCGATCCCGCTCCATCCGGGCGCGATCCGCTATTACGAAGAAGTTGGCGTAGAGATCCCGGATCGTCTGCGTCCGTGAAGCCTTTGAAAGAAGGAGCGCTTTGGGCGCTCCTTCTCCTTTCGTCCACATTGGGGGCTGAGGCGGATACCCTTGTTGCCTCGCGGACGGCAGACGGTGCCGTCCTTGCCCATACCGACATCGCCGAGGGCGATGAATGGTGCGTGCTCTGGCGGCATTCTGTGCAGGGGTTCGAGGTTTCGGACTGCTATGTGAACCGGAACGGTCGGATGGTGCTGGATCATTCCCATTTGCCTGATTTCGCTGCCGGGTTGGATCACATTCCGGGTCGCGGCGTGCAGGTTTCGGATGGCATGGGGGGCTATTGGATCACCGATCTGAACGAAGCCGTTCCGGGCAACGCCTATATCCTGCGCGTCGGAAGCATGTCCGTCGACCACCGCCTGCAAGTCGGAGCGGACCTTATTTCGCTGTCTGAACTGGCATCGGGCGAGCGCGTGCGGATTTCACTTGAACGAGACGGCGAAGAATGAGCCAGGAAGAAACCGCAGCCGAAACCGAAGAGCATCAGCCGTGGCTGGTGCTGCGGATCATCACTGTTGTCGCAATCGGGCTTTCGCTGTTCCAGCTTTACGCGGCAGGGATCAAGCCCTTGGGGTTGTTCTACCAGCGCCCGATTCATCTTGGATTTATTCTTGTCCTCTGTTTCCTGATCTATCCGGTCACCGGGAAAAAACCGCGCGGCGTGCTCGGGTGGTTGATCGACGGGACGTTGATCCTTGGCGGTGTGCTTGTCGGTTTCTGGGTGCCCTGGAACATCGACACGATCGCCAACGCCGTTTTTCCGCGCACGATTGACGTCGTTGTCGGTATCATCACGACCCTGATCGTGCTCGAGGCTGCGCGCCGTGCCATTGGCCTTGTCATGACCGTGATCGGCGCTGTCTTTGTGGTCTATGCCTTTGCCGGTCTGCGCGGGGAACTGCCCTTTCTGGCAGACTGGATGCCGGGCATCCTGAACCATCGCGGCTATACTATTGAACGAGTGGCAAGCCAGTTGACCCTGGGGGCTGAGGGGCTGTTTGGCATCCCGCTTGGTGTCGCGGCCACTTTCATCTTTGTTTTCGTGCTGTTCGGGGCATTTCTTGAGGTGACGGGCGCGGGCAAGTTCTTCATCGACCTTGCCTATGCCGCCACGGGTCGGCAGCGCGGAGGGCCAGCGAAAGCCGCCGTGATCGCCTCGGCCGGGATGGGCTCGATCTCGGGGTCGGCGATTGCCAACGTTGTGACGACCGGAGCCTTCACGATACCGCTCATGAAACGCCTCGGCTATCGCCCTGCACAGGCGGGCGGGATCGAGGCGGCAGCCTCGACCGGCGGGCAGATCATGCCGCCCCTGATGGGGGCCGGGGCGTTCCTGATGAGCGAATTCACCCGCGTCCCCTATATCGAGATCGTCCTCGTCTCGATCTTTCCGGCAATTCTCTATTTCGGCTCGGTCTACCTTTTGGTGCATATCGCGGCGGTCAAACTGGGCCTGAAGGGCATGACATCCGACGACCTTCCGCGCGTGCGCGATGTCTTGGCGGGGGGATGGCATTTCCTGTTGCCACTTGGCGTGCTGATGTACTTCCTGATCGCGGCCTATTCGCCCATGCGCGTCGGTTTCTTCGCGGTCGTTTCCATCGCGGTCGCTGCCTCGGCGCGCGCCCTTTGGAGCTTCTTTGCAAACAGCCCCACCTTGCCGGGCTTCTTTGCCTTGCTGAAACGGGGAGTCGATCTGACCCTGCAAGCGCTTGAGCTTGGGGCCAGAAACGCAGTGGCCGTTTCCATGGCCTGTGCGGTGGCGGGTATCATCGTGGGCGTCGTCGGCCTGACCGGTCTTGGGCTCAAGTTCTCGGCGATGATGCTTGCCTTTTCCGGCGGGAATATGGTTCTGGCGCTTCTGCTTGTCATACTTGCCAGCCTCATCCTCGGGATGGGGCTGCCCGTGACAGCGGCTTACATCGTGCTGATCATCCTCGTCGGTCCGGCGCTGACCACGGAATTCGGTGTGCCGCTGCTGATCGCGCACCTTGTGGTGTTCTGGTATTCGCAGGATTCAAACGTGACGCCCCCCGTAGCGTTGGCAGGCTTTGCAGGCTCGGCGATTGCCGGTTCGAAACCCATGGAAACCAGTTTCCAGGCGTGGAAATACGCCAAAGGGTTGTACATCATCCCGCTTTTCATGGTGTTTAACGAGGCAATCATCATCGGCGGCCCGGTCCCACTTGTGATATGGACCGGATTGATTGCGATCCTTGCGCTTGTCGCTTTTGCGGCGCTTCTTGAGGGTTACCTCTTTGCCCCGGTTCCGGTGTGGCAACGGGTTATTCTCGCCCCTGCCATCGTCGCAGTGATCTGGCCGGATATCGCTGTCGAAGTCATTGGTGCCTCGGTCCTGGCCCTGTTGCTGGGGGCGAACTACCTGATCGGCAAACGCGGGGCCGAAGTGGCGCTCTGAGCAGAGGCGTCAAGACCAAGGCCCCTGGCCTTGGTCAACTGCGAGATTTTTCGTCAGTGCCGGTCAAATCAGGTGTCTACGGACAGGCAGAGATATTTCATCTCCATGAATTCATCCATGCCGTGCCTGCTTCCTTCGCGTCCCAACCCGGATTGCTTTACCCCGCCGAAGGGGGCGACCTCGGTCGAGATCAGGCCGGTGTTGATGCCGACCATGCCGTATTCCAACGCCTCTGAAACCTTGGTGATACGGTCGACGTTCTTGGCGTAGAAATAGCAGGCCAGACCGAAGATCGTGTCATTGGCGTAGCCGATCACCTCATCATCCGTTTCGAATTTGAAGAGCGGCGCGAGGGGGCCGAAGGTTTCTTCCTTGGCGAAGGCCATGTCCTGTGTGGCGCCGGTGAGGATGGTCGGCTCAAAGAAGGTTCCACCCAGGTCGTGGGCCTTGCCGCCGGTCAGGACCGTGGCACCTTTCGATGTCGCGTCGTCGATGTGCTCCCGCACTTTTTCCACCGCGTCTTTATTGATCAGCGGGCCAAGCTGGCTGCCGTCGGACAGGCCGTCGCCGACCTTCATCGCTTCGACCGCCGCTTTCAGCTTCGCGGCGAAGGCGTCGTACACGCCCGCCTGGACGTAGATGCGGTTGGCGCAGACGCAGGTCTGGCCGTTGTTGCGGTATTTCGAGATCATCGCGCCTTCCACCGCCGCATCCAGATCGGCGTCGTCGAAGACGATGAAGGGCGCGTTGCCGCCCAATTCCATCGAGCATTTCATCACCTGGTCGGCGGCCTGTTTCAGCAGGATACGGCCCACCTCGGTCGAGCCGGTGAAGGTGAGTTTGCGAACGGCCGGATTTTCGCAGAATTCCTTGCCGATGTCCGACGACCGCGAGGACGGGATGATCGACAGCACGCCTTTCGGGATGCCGGCGCGGTCGGCGAGGACGCCGAGGGCCAGTGCTGAAAGCGGGGTTTCGGCGGCGGGGCGGGCGACGAAGGCGCAGCCTGCAGCGAGTGCCGGGCCGACCTTGCGGGTGATCATGGCGTTGGGAAAGTTCCAGGGTGTGATCGAGGCCGCGACGCCGATGGGCTGCGAGATCACGGAGATCCGCTTGTCGCGCTGGTGGCCGGGGACGGTTTCGCCATAGGCACGCTTGGCTTCCTCGGCGAACCACTCGATGAAGGACGCGCCATAGAGTATTTCGCCCTTGGCCTCGGCATGGGGCTTGCCCTGTTCGGCGGTGAGGATGGTGCCCAAGTCGTCGGCGTTTTCCACCATCAGGTCGAACCACTTGCGCAGGACCGCGGCGCGTTCCTTACCCGTCCACTTGGCCCAACTTTTCTGCGCGATCTCGGCAGCGGCAATCGCGCGGGCGGTCTCGGCGCGGCTGAGGTCGGCGACGGAGGCGATCACGTCGCCGCGGGCCGGGTTCGTGACGTCGAAGGTTTTGCCATCGTCGGCATCGGCCCATTCGCCCGCGAGATAGGCCTTGGTGGCGAGGAGCGAGCGATCCTTCAGGAGACGGGCGAGATCGGTGGTCTGGTCGAGCATGGGAGAGGGCTTTCGTTCATATCGGCAGGTGATTTTCAGGGGTAGCGTGTATCGACGGGTGCGAAGGTTTCTGCGCGGGCGCGTTGCCATCTTTCATGGAACCCGAATTCGTCGGTTTCTTCCCGCAGAAGGAACCCTTCGGGCATATAGGGGTAAACATCCTCGCCAGTCACCATGTCGCGGTCGCTTTCGCGCATCAGCAGGTGATGGGGCAGGAACTCTATGGGATGGGAGAGACCGGCAGCACCCGTCATTTCCGCCAGCGCCTTCATGGTGTTCTTATGGAAGCGATACACCCGTTCGGATTTGCTGGTGACGTCGAGGGCACGCTGGCGCGTCTTGTCCTGGGTGGCCACGCCAACCGGGCAATGGTTGGTGTGGCAGGCCTGGGCCTGGATGCAGCCGATGGAAAACATGAACCCGCGCGCCGAATTGGCCCAGTCGGCTCCGAGGGCCAGCGCCTTGGCGATGTCGAACGCGGTGACCAGTTTGGCCGAAGCGCCCAGTTTCAGCTTGTCACGCAGACCTGCGCCGCGCAGGGTGTTATGCGCAAAGACCAACCCCTCGACGAGGGGCATTCCCACATGGTTGGCGAATTCAAGCGGCGCGGCGCCGGTGCCGCCTTCTTTTCCGTCGATCACGATGAAATCCGGAACGATGTCGGTTTCCAGCATCGCCTTGACGATGCACATGAATTCGCGCCTGTGACCGATACACAGCTTGAAACCGACAGGCTTGCCATCGGCGTTGTCACGCAGGGTCTTGATGAACTGCATCAGTTCCAGCGGAGTCGAGAATTCCGGGTGTGAGGCGGGCGAAACGCAGTCCTGCCCCATGGGTATACCACGTGCCTCGGCAATCTCGGGCGAGATTTTCGAGGCGGGCAGGACGCCGCCGTGGCCCGGTTTCGCGCCCTGGCTGAGCTTCAACTCCACCATCTTGACCTGGGGGTCGGCCGCTTGTTCTCGGAACTTTTCGACGTCGAAACGGCCCTCGGCGGTGCGGCAGCCGAAATAGCCCGAGCCGATTTCATAGATGATGTCGCCGCCGCCTTCCCGATGATAGCGGCTGATCCCGCCCTCGCCGGTGTCATGGGCAAAGCCGCCCTTTTTTGCACCGGTGTTCAGCGCAAGGATGGCATTTGCCGAAAGTGCGCCAAAGGACATGGCCGAGATATTATAGATCGAGGCGTCGTAAGGCTTTTCGCAGTCGGGACCGCCAATGCTTATGCGGAAATCGTGGTCTTCCAGATGCTTTGGCGCGGCGGAATGGGTGATCCACTCATATCCTGAGTCATAGACCCTTTGCCGGGTGCCGAAAGGGCGCTTGTCCTCGACGCCCTTGGCGCGCTGGTAGACGATTGAGCGTTTGTCGCGCGAGAAAGGTTCTTCGTCCTGGTCGCTTTCGATCAGGTATTGCCGGATCTCCGGGCGGATGCCTTCGAACATGAAGCGCATGTGGCCGATGACCGGGTAGTTTCTGAGGATCGCGTGCTGGGGCTGGGTTACGTCGTAAAAGCCCAGAGCGGCAAGAGCGCCGAAGATCAGGAAGCCGATCAAAAACCAGCCAGACCAGAAGAGACCCAGAAGCGACAGAAGCGTCAGTATGATTGTGGCGGCGAAGATGGCAAAGCGCATGTCTGGCCCTTTCGTAACTTTCTCAGATGACAGCCGAGATGGCGCGGTCCAGCTTGTCGGTCAACTCGTCGATCTGATTGTCCTCGATGATGAAGGGCGGGGCCAGAAGGATGTGATCGCCGCGCCGCCCGTCGATGGTGCCGGACATGGGATAGCAGATCAGACCAGCCGCAAAGGCCGCTTTCTTGATTTTCGCTGCCACGCCTTTCGAGGGATCGAACGGGTCTTTCGTGGTGCGGTCAGCGACCAGTTCGATTCCGCGGAACAAGCCGCGCCCGCGAATGTCTCCCACGTTCGGGTGTTGGCCAAAGCGGGCTTGGAGACGCTCCATCAGGACATCGCCTTTGGCCTGCACGCGGGGGATCAGCCCACGCCCGAGGATGGCGTTCAGAACGGCTAGGCTGCCAGCGGCAGCGGCGGGGTGGCCCATGTAGGTGTGACCGTGTTGGAAAAAGCCGGAACCAGTCGCGATGGCGTCGTAGATTTCCGAGGTGCAAAGCATGGCGCCAATCGGTTGATAACCTGCCCCCAAGCCTTTGGCGATACAGGCGATATCCGGGGCGACCCCGTCCTGTTCGCAGGCAAAGAGGCTGCCGGTCCTGCCCATGCCGCACATGACCTCGTCGAGGATCAGGAGGACACCGTACTTGTCACAGATCTCCCGGATGCGTTTGAAGTAGCCGGGGGCGGGGGCCAGGGCACCCGAGGTCGCGCCCACCACGGGTTCGGCCATGAAAGCCATGACGGTTTCGGGGCCGACGCGGAGCAGTTCGTCTTCCAGCGCCTGAGCGGCGCGGAGGCCGTAATCTTCCAGATTTTCGCCGTCGTGCCGATAGCGGTACTCATAACAGGGCTCGATGTGGCTGACCTCCAAAAGAAGCGGGCCGAATTGCTGGCGTCGCCATTCGTTGCCGCCTGCGGATAGTGCGCCGATCGTGTTGCCGTGATAGCTTTGTTTGCGTGCGATGAGGCGTGCGCGTTGCGGTTCGCCTTTTTCCACCCAGTATTGGCGCGCGAGCTTGATCGCCGCTTCGGTTGCCTCGGACCCGCCCGACACAAGATAAACGCGGTCGATGTCGCCCGGTGCATTCTCGACCAGAAGATCGGCCAGCGCCTCGGCAGGCTCGGAGGTGAGAAAACCTGTATGGGCAAAGGCCAGCTTGTCGAGTTGGGCCTTGATCGCGGCGATGACTTCGGCGTCGCTGTGGCCAAGGCATGACACCGCCGCGCCGCCGGATCCGTCAAGATAGCGTTTGCCGTCCTTGTCTATCAGGTAACAGCCGTCGCCGCCGATAGCAGTTGGCAGCGATGCGTGACAGTGGCGCGCGAAGATATGCGACATGCTTTGTCCTCGGTTCCTTGCGCAAAACTTGTGCAAGGTTTCATTCAGGATTGCCGCTTGTCTTGCAAAAAGGCAATCACATCCCGGTGTTTCGATGAATGCCGTGGATCGCGCCTTTGAAACAAGGGCTTTCGTCCGGCCCGCGTCGTAGGGTTTGTCAAATTCGATTTCGCCAACTAGGCTCCCGATTCATCACACGGTCGCAAAGGCCGGGAAAACTTAGAATTAACCATGGGAGACTGTTATGAAACTCTTCAAACTGAGTGCGCTCTTGTCCGCTGCCGTTTTGGCCGGGCAGGGAGCCGTGGCTCAAGAAAAATTCATCACCATCGGCACCGGCGGACAAACCGGCGTTTACTTCGTGGTTGGCCAGTCCATTTGCCGTCTGGTGAATCGCGGGTCTGCTGATCACGGGCTGAAGTGCACCGCACCCTCCACCGGTGGCTCGATTGCCAACATCAACGCGATCGCGGCCGGCGACATGGACATGGGCGTCGCTCAGTCCGACTGGCAGTACCACGCATACAACGGCACGTCCGAGTTCGAAGGCAAACAGGTCGAAGACCTGCGCGCAGTCTTCTCGGTTCATGGCGAGCCGTTCACGGTTGTGGCCCGCACGGATAGCGGTGCGACGGACTTTGACAGTCTTTTCGGCAAGCGCGTGAATGTCGGCAACCCCGGCTCCGGGCAGCGTGGGACGATGGAAGTCGTCTTGGGCGCCATGGGCAAGAGCATCGACGATTTCTCGCTGGCTTCCGAATTGAAGTCGGCGGAACAATCGGCAGCCCTCGGTGATAACAAGGTGGACGCGATTGTCTTCACCGCCGGTCACCCGAACGGGTCGATCCAGGAAGCCACGACCACCACCGATGCCAAGCTGATCCCCGTTGTGGGTGAAGCCATCGACAAGCTCGTCGCCGACAATCCCTACTATGCCAAGGCAACGGTTCCCGGCGGCATGTACAAGGGCAACGACGAGGACGTCGAAACCTTTGGTGTGAAAGCGACCTTTGTGACCAAGGCCAGCGTGCCTGACGATGTGGTCTATGCCGTCGTGCAGGCCGTGTTCGACAACTTTGATCGCTTCAAGGGGCTGCACCCGGCCTTTGCGAACCTGACCGAGGAAGAAATGATCTCTGGCGGGCTCAGCGCACCTCTGCATCCCGGTGCCGAGAAGTACTACAAAGAGCGCGGCTGGCTTCAGTAAAAGCGCAATTACCTTGAGAACGGGCGGTCCCGACGCGGGGCCGCCCACCAAGAAAAACTGGTTCGGATTGGGGCGGGGCCGGTAGATCATTTGAATGAGGGGCAATTCGCGATGACAGACCAGGACCAGACTCAAGCTGCGGCTGTTGAAAACGAGGCTGCGGGAAAAGGCGGGCTTAGCCAGGCGGAAATCGACGAACTTGTCGCTTCTTCTGACACAGGCGGACGAAGCCCGTCGCTGCCGGTCGCGCGGTTCATCACTGTTGTTGCGATCATCTGGTCCCTGTTTCAGCTCTGGATCGCGTCACCCTTGCCCTTCATGCTGGGGTTCGGCGTCTTCAACGATACCGAGGCGCGGTCGTTCCACCTGGCCTTCGCATTGTTCCTTGCCTATGCCGCCTATCCGGCAGCACGCTCGCCCTTCCAGCTTGTGCTGGGGGTCGGCATTCCGATCCTGTTGGCGTTTCTCTTCGTAACCGGCATTGGCGGCATCGCTTCGGGCTGGTGGATCATCCTCGTGGCGGCACTTGTCGTCGGAGCGGTCCTTTTGGGATCACCGAAAAACTGGGTGCCTCCCTGGGAATGGGCGCTTGGCATCGCAGGTGCTGTCACGTCGCTTTACATTTTCTTTGCGTATGACGGCATCGCCAGCCGTGTTGGCGCCCCAATCACACAAGACCTTGTCATCAGCGTCATAGGCTTGATCCTGCTATTGGAAGCCACCCGCCGCGCCCTTGGCCCGGCCCTGACCATCGTGGCGTCGGTTTTCCTGGCCTACACCTTCCTAGGGCCGTACATGCCCAGCATCATCGCCCACAGCTCAAAGTCCCTTGGCGTTGTCGCAAACCACCAGTGGATCACCACCGAAGGCGTGTTCGGTATCGCCTTGGGCGTGTCGACGTCCTTCGTCTTCCTTTTCGTGCTGTTCGGTTCGCTTCTCGATAAGGCCGGAGCGGGCAATTATTTCATCCAGGTCGCGTTCAGCCTCATGGGCCACATGCGCGGCGGACCGGCCAAGGCCGCCGTCGTGTCGTCGGCCATGACCGGGCTGATCTCGGGGTCGTCCATCGCAAACGTGGTGACGACCGGAACGTTCACCATCCCTCTGATGAAACGGGTCGGGTTTTCGTCCGAGAAAGCGGGCGCGGTCGAAGTGGCGTCCTCGGTCAACGGCCAGATCATGCCGCCCGTCATGGGGGCCGCGGCCTTCCTGATGGTCGAATATGTGGGCATTCCCTATTTCGACGTTGTGAAACACGCCTTCTTGCCAGCCGTAATTTCCTACATCGCGCTGGTCTACATCGTGCATCTGGAAGCGATGAAGGCGAACATGCAGGGCCTGCCGCGCGCGGTCGAACCAAAGCCGCTTGTCGCCTGGTTGATCAGCCTTGCCTTCACCATCGCAGTGATCTGTGCGCTGTCCTTCGGCGTCTATTACACGATGGGCTGGATCCGTCCGGCCTTCGGAGCGGCAGCACCGTGGATCGTGTTCATCGGTCTGACGGCGGTTTACGTCGGGTTGCTTTACGTGTCGTCCAAGCAGCCGCGCCTGAAGTTGGAGGACCCGAACGCACCGGTGTCGAAACTGCCGCCTCCAGGTCCGACGATCCGTGCCGGTCTGCACTTCCTGTTGCCGGTCGTCGTGTTGGTCTGGGCGTTGATGGTTGACCGCAAGTCGCCCGGCCTGTCGGCCTTCTGGGCGGCGGCTTTCATGACGTTCATCCTTGTCACGCAGCGCCCGCTGGAGGCGATCTTCCGCGGTGAGGGCAACGTCGGTGCCGCCGTGAAGAACGGTTTCAACGAGTTGCTGGGCGGGTTGGAAGCAGGTGCCCGCAACATGATCGGCATCGGCATCGCCACGGCGACGGCCGGTATCATCGTGGGTGCCGTCAGCCAGACGGGTGTCGGCTCGGCGCTGGCCGATGTGGTCGAGGTTCTGTCCGGCGGCAATATCCTTGCCATTCTGTTCCTGACGGCGATCCTGTCGCTGATCCTTGGCATGGGCCTGCCGACCACGGCGAACTACATCGTGGTTTCGGCGTTGCTGGCCCCGGTGATCGTGACGCTTGGACAGCAGAACGGGCTGATCGTGCCGCTGATCGCGGTGCACCTGTTCGTCTTCTACTTCGGGATCATGGCGGACGTGACGCCACCCGTGGGGCTTGCGAGTTTTGCGGCAGCAGCAGTGTCGGGCGGCGACCCGATCCGCACCGGCGTCGTCGCATTCTTCTATTCGCTGAGGACAGCCGCACTGCCGTTCCTGTTCATCTTCAACACCGATCTTCTCTTGATCAATGTCGGATGGGGGCAGGGGATATTCGTCTTCATAACGGCGACCATAGCCATGCTCTTATTCGCGGCGGCGACGCAGGGGTGGTTCCTTGCGCGCAACCGGTTTTACGAAACCATCGCCCTTTTGCTGATCGCCTTCACGCTGTTCCGTCCCGGTTTCTGGATGGACATGGTGGCACCGCCATTCCAGAACGTCCCGCCTGCCGAGATCGAGCAAGCCGCGATGGACACGGCGGTCGGCGAAAACCTCAGGCTTCAGGTCAGTGGTCTCAACGCTGTCGGCGATCCTGTGACCTTCACGGCACTCCTTCCTGTCGGCGAAGGCGAGACTGGGCAAGATCGCCTGTTCGCCTCTGGGCTTGAGTACATCGTCAATGGCGAAGAGGTCATCATCGACAATGTCGGCTTTGGCAGCCCCGCGGCCGAGGCTGGCTTTGACTGGGACCAGAAGGTGGAACAGGTCAGGAAACCGGTGCCGCAGCCCTCGAAGTACTGGATGTTCCTTCCGGCGCTCATTCTGCTTGGCCTTGTCGTCATGCTTCAGCGCGGTCGCGGACGCGATGTGGCACCTGCCGTGCAAGAAGGAGTGTAAGCAATGTTCGACAAGATTTTGCTTCCGATCGACATCAGCCATCCCGAAAGCTGGAAAAAGGCGTTTCCTGCGGCGATGCAATGCGCCGGATCGGGCGGGGAAATCCACATCCTGGGCATCGTGCATGACCTTGGTAGCGCGATGGTGTCTTCATTCCTGCCAGAAGATTTCGAAAAGGCCGCGTTGAAGAAAATGGAGGCTGATCTGGCAGAGCTTGCGAAAAAAGAGTTCTCAAGCGCCGAAAAGATCAGCACTCATGTCGGGCATGGCCATGTGCCCGAAACCATCCTGAAGACCGCCGAGAGTATCGGTGCCGACTTGATCGTGATGGCATCGCATCCGCCGAACGACTTGCAGACGCTTCTTGTGGGGTCAAACGCGGGCAAGGTTGTCCGTCATTCGCCGATTCCTGTACTGACGCTGCGATAGGCGATTGGCTTTCGCTCACGAATTCGTGAGCCGCTCATTTTCCGACCCGTGCTACCTTTCCTGCACGATGCTGAAATGGAGAGCCCCATGAAGACCAAGGTCCTTCTTGCGACCCTCGTTCTGGCCGTGGCACCGTCCCTCGCGGTGGCTGCGGGCTGCAGCGGACATAACAAAGATCAGATCACCATGTCTTGTCCGGAAGGACAGACGCATGATGTGGAAACCAATTCCTGCATCACGCCAACCGGTTGATCCAGTTTTCCTGACGCTAAGGGCGGTCTTTTGGACCGCTCTTTTTTTGTGGAAAGACGGGTGTTTGTAGGGAGATTCTTAACCTGAAGCGGTCAGAACAATCGGCGAACAGTAGTGGGTGAACATGCCAGCCGACATGACCTTAGCAGACCTGCCGGGCGACATGCCGTCCCTGGACACCGCCGCCGCAAAGCTGACGTCGCGGGAAAAGGCCGCGATCGTGGTACGCCTGTTGCTGACCTATGGCGCCGTGCCCGCGCTCTCGGAACTTTCTGAAAGCAAGCAGACGGCATTGGCGGTGCAATTGGCCAAGATGACGCCCGTCGATCAGGAAACTGTTGCCGCCGTCGCGACCGAATTCGCCGACGAGATCGAGCGTATCGGTCTGTCTTTTCCGACCGGTCTGGATGGTGCTCTTGGGATGCTGGACGGGGTGATCAGCGATGGTGCCACGGCACGCTTGCGGCAGATGAACCCTTCGGGCTATCGCGGCAACCCTTGGGACGTGATCGGCAAGGTCGAGGCAGAGCGGCTCATTCCCTACCTCGAAGGCGAATCCACGGAAGTTGCCGCCGTGATCCTGTCGAAGCTCGATGTAACGAAAGCAGCGGAAATCCTTGGCAAACTGCCTGGCGAACGAAGCCGCCGGATTACCTTTGCCATCTCCCGCACCGGGCAGGTCGCGCCCGGCGTCGTTCACCGGATCGGCGTCTCCCTCAGCGAAGAACTTGAGGC
Source organism: Paracoccaceae bacterium (assembly GCA_965228905.1). GTDB lineage: Bacteria > Pseudomonadota > Alphaproteobacteria > Rhodobacterales > Rhodobacteraceae > CALKXV01. The sequence goes on from CBDDII010000002.1 coordinate 1,191,952, forward strand.
GCGCCCGGTTACCGCCTTTGATGACGGGCCGGTCAAGCGCGTCGGCGACATCCTGAACTATACCCAATCCTCGACACGGGAGGAGGTGTTGTCGGGCCTTGACGAGGACGACAAGGAATTTGCCGACGACGTGCGCGCGGCCATCTTCACCTTCGCCAATATCGCCGAGCGGATCGCACCGCGTGACGTGCCGAGGATCCAGCGCGATCTGGATCAGGACGACCTCACTCTGATCGTCGCCGGTGCCGTGGGCAAGGACGTCGAATCGGTCGAATTCATCCTGGAAAACATCTCGAAACGGATGGCAGAAGGCATTCGCGACGACGCCAAAGAAAAAGGCGACGTGGCAGCCGCCGATGTCGAAGCAGCCATGTTGCGCGTCATCAGCACGATCCGGGAATTGGAAGCGAACGGCGAGATCTTCTTTGTGGCAAAAGAAGACTGATCGCTCTCGGGACCAAGCCACTTTTTGCGCCGGGATGCCTTTCCATCCTGATACGTCACGGCACTTCACCGTTGCAAAACCTGACCGGGACAGCCATCTAACCGCAACGGATGCGCAAAGGGCAGGGTATGTCGAAGGGCCGATCAATGGGGTGGCGCGATCATGTGCAAAACCTCGCTGCGCGTTCCATTCTGAAAGTCGCGCTGGTATTGCCCTATGGTGTCCGTATTCCGATCGTAGGCTGGATCGTTTCCAACCTGGTCGCGCCTATCGCGGGCTGGAAAAAGCGTATCGAAGACAATTTGACCTATGTGATGCCGGAACTTTCCAAAGCTGAAAGGCGACGCATCATGCGGGGCGTGACGGACAATTTCGGACGCACGCTGATCGAAATCTACTCGGGCGAGGGGTTTGTCGAGCGGGCCCGCGCGTCAAAAATCACCGGCCCCGGGATGGCAGCACTTGAAGAGGCACGCGAGAAGGGCCGCCCGATCATCCTGGTCACGGCGCATTTCGGGAACTACGACGCCGTGCGTGGCAAGCTCAGCCGGGAAGGCTATCCCATGGGGGCGCTCTATCGCCCGATGAGCAATACCGATTTCAATGCCCACTATGTCAGCGCGATCTCAACCATCGCTTCGCCGGTCTTCCCGAAGGATGCACGAGGCATCACTGGCCTCGTCAAGCATCTGAAAGCAGGCGGGGTGATCGGCATCGTTGCGGACGTCGCGTCGCGAAAAGCGCCGTTGCTGACGTTTTTCGGTAAACCCGCCCATACACCGCTTTCTTCGGCAGAATGGGCGTTGAAGTACGATGCATTGCTCCTACCGGTTTTCGGCGTTCGCCGCTCTGACGGTCTGACCTTCAACATTCACGCCGAAGAGCCTATTGCGCACACCACGCCTGCCGAGATGATGCAGCACTATAACGATGTGGTCGAAAAGATGGCGCGTGCCCACCCGGAACAATGGTTCTGGATTCACCGGCGCTGGAAATTGGCGCCGGATGCGACGACTAGCGCAAACGCGCCGCTCCCAGAATAGGGCCCGCGTTCTGGGCCTGAACCAACACCACAACCGGCGTTCCGGCCGCGACCTGGGCCGAGGCGTTGAAACTGCCACTGCCGTTCCACGTTCCCAGTCGCGACCAGCTTTCGACGATGTTGTGATAGGTGATCGTGCGCCCGGCGTTTTCGCCCTTGCGAATCTTGACGGTCGCCTTGGGGGCATAGGTCACGATATCCACAACCGTACCACCCGGCAGCGTCGCGTTCGGGGTCGCCTCGATCAGGATCGTGTTGCCCGACCGCCGGGCCTTCACATTGACAAGCGCCTTTCCGGTGCCGTGCTTGCGCAAAAGGTTCGCGATTTTCATCGGTTTGGAACCCACCACGTGATCCTTGCCACCGATCACCATCTGCGGCGTATAGATCGTGCGCTCTTGCGCGGCTCGGGCATAGGCCCGCTGGCGCTTTGTGTATTCCGGGGAGGCAAAGGCGTCTTTCCAGCCAAGGTAGTCCCAGTAGTCGACATGCAACCCAAGGGCGATAACGTCGTCACGTTCGGCCAGTTCGGCGAGGATCCGGTCGGCCGGAGGGCAGGACGAGCATCCTTGCGATGTGAAAAGTTCCACCACCACCGGCTGTTGCGCCAAAACCATCCCCGTGGCCGACAACCAGAATCCGGCCACAAAACTTGCCAAACGTCGCATTGTTAAGTCCTTCGTGTTCCCCTGACCCTGCCTAGCGCCTCGCGGTGCTCCGCACCAATCAAGGTTTTGCGAGACTGCGTTACAATTACATTTCTGAGGGAATCTCGCAGCAACCCTTGAAGCGCGCAAAGCGTATACCTTTGTATACTTTAATATGCGGAACCACCTTGCGCCGGAGCAAGTTGTGGGAGTATGCCAAACCTACCACACGACTGACCATAGCGGAGAATGCCATGACCATCATCGTTGGCCACGATACCTCGAACACCCGAAAAACCTTGAAGATGGGCGGTGCAAGCATCGACTACTTTTCCATTCCCGCTGCCGAGTCGGCGGGGCTGGGTGACTTCAGCAAGCTGCCTGCTGCGCTGAAGGTGGTTCTTGAGAACATGCTGAGGTTCGAGGACGGGAAGACGGTCACGGTCGACGACATCAAGGCCTTCTCGGAATGGGGCAAGAAAGGCGGTAAGAACCCGCGCGAGATCGCCTATCGTCCGGCCCGCGTGCTGATGCAGGATTTTACCGGGGTGCCGGCGGTTGTCGATCTGGCGGCCATGCGCGACGGGATTGTGGCGCTTGGCGGTGATGCCGAGAAGATCAATCCACTAAATCCTGTCGATCTGGTGATCGACCACTCGGTCATGATCGACGAGTTCGGTAATCCCCGCGCCTTTCAGATGAACGTGGATCGCGAATACGAACGCAACATGGAGCGCTATACGTTTCTCAAGTGGGGCCAAAGCGCGTTCGACAACTTCCGCGTCGTGCCGCCGGGCACGGGTATCTGTCACCAGGTGAACCTTGAATACCTGGCTCAGGCCGTCTGGACCGATAAAGATCAGGACGGGCGCGAGGTGGCCTATCCCGACACTCTTGTCGGCACCGACAGTCACACGACGATGGTGAACGGTCTGGCCGTTCTGGGTTGGGGCGTTGGCGGGATCGAAGCCGAAGCGGCCATGCTGGGCCAGCCGATTTCCATGCTGATCCCCGAGGTTGTCGGTTTTGAACTGACCGGCCAGATGGTCGAAGGCACAACGGGCACCGACCTCGTACTGAAGGTGGTGGAGATGCTGCGCGAAAAGGGCGTGGTAGGCAAATTCGTGGAGTTCTACGGCAAGGGGCTGGACCACCTGCCTCTGGCCGATCGCGCAACGATCGCCAATATGGCCCCGGAATACGGTGCAACATGCGGGTTCTTCCCGGTCGATGACGAAACTCTGCGTTACATGCGCCAATCGGGTCGCGACGAAGATCGGATTGCCCTTGTCGAAGCCTACGCCAGGGAAAATGGCATGTGGCGCGGCGACGACTATGCGCCGATCTATACCGGCACGCTTTCGCTCAACATGGGCGAGGTGGTTCCCGCAATTTCCGGACCGAAACGCCCCCAGGATCACATCGCGCTGGACAAGGCCGCCGAGGCCTTCCACGCCTATGTCGAAGGTCAACGCAGCGAGAAATCGGCGAGCGAGAAGGCCGAGGTGCGTTGGGAAGGCGAGGGCGGTCAGCCCGAACCGATGGATATTCCCGGCGACACGGGCAGCCACGCACGCGGATACGCGGAGGTGACCGACATCGACGGCGACCGCGAAGCGTTCCAGATGCACGACGGATCAATTGTGATCGCCTCGATCACGTCATGTACCAACACTTCGAACCCCTACGTGATGATCGGGGCCGGGCTGGTCGCGCGAAAGGCCCGCGAAAAGGGGCTGATGCGCAAGCCCTGGGTCAAGACCTCGCTTGCGCCGGGGTCTCAGGTGGTGAGCGCTTATCTGGAGGCGGCCGAATTGCAGGACGATCTGGATGCCATCGGGTTCAACCTTGTCGGCTATGGTTGCACGACCTGTATCGGCAACTCTGGCCCACTGGACCCGGCGATTTCGAAATGCATCAACGACAACGATCTGATCGGTGTCTCGGTGCTGTCGGGCAACCGTAACTTCGAAGGCCGGATCAGCCCGGACGTGCGGGCGAACTATCTGGCGTCGCCGCCCCTTGTGGTGGCCTATGCGTTGGTCGGTGACATGAACGTCGACATCACGACCGCGCCCCTCGGACAGGACAAGGACGGTAACGACGTCTTCCTGAAGGACATCTGGCCCACGCAGGCGGAAATCGCGGAACTGGTCGAGCAGACCGTGACGCGCGAAGCGTTCCAGTCGAAATACGCCGAGGTGTTTACCGGTGACGAAAAGTGGCAGGGCGTCGAAACGACCGACAGCCTGACCTACGACTGGCCCGCAAGCTCGACCTACGTTCAGAACCCGCCCTACTTTCAGGGCATGTCTGCCGAACCGGGGACGATTTCCAACGTGGAAGGGGCACGGGTCATGGCGCTGTTGGGTGACATGATCACCACCGACCACATCAGCCCTGCGGGATCGTTCAAGGAGACGACGCCCGCCGGTCAGTACCTGATTGATCGCCAGGTGCCGGTGCGCGAGTTCAATTCCTACGGCTCGCGGCGCGGCAATCACGAGGTGATGATGCGCGGCACTTTCGCCAACATCCGGATCAGGAACGAGATGCTGGACGGCGTCGAGGGTGGCTATACCAAGGGGCCGGACGGCGAAGAAATGTCGATTTTTGATGCCTGCATGGCCTATCAGGAAAAAGGCATTCCACTGGTGGTCATCGGCGGTGAGCAATACGGTGCCGGCTCGTCGCGCGATTGGGCGGCCAAGGGCACCGCGCTTTTGGGCGTCAAGGCGGTGATCGCGGAGAGTTTTGAACGCATCCACCGGTCAAACCTTGTGGGCATGGGGGTGATCCCGTTTGAATTCACCGGCGGCGACACGCGCAAGACCCTGAACCTGAAGGGCGACGAGGTGATCTCGATCACCGGGCTTGAGGGGGATCTGAAGCCCTTGAGCGAAGTGCCCTGCAAGATCGAATATGCCGACGGTACGGTGAAGGAGATCAAGCTGAAGTGCCGGATAGATACCGCCATCGAGAAGGAATACATCGAACACGGCGGCGTGCTGCACTATGTGCTGCGCGATCTGGCGAAAGCCGCCTAATGAACGATAGAACTGCTACGGCCCGGGCGTCAGACCCCGGGCCGTTTTGATTCGGGATTTGTTAACTTCTACCGCTTGGAACCGACAAACCCGCCCCTGGTCCCGGCATTGTTTCGTCAGGCGACGCAATACCTGTGGATAAGCCGGGTTTTCTTTGAATTGTGTGCAAATTGAGGCAAGTTGTCGGGGTGTAAGTGAGTATCAAGTCCGGGGCTAGTTTTTATGGAACGTACGAGTGACGCGCTGAGGGTTATTTCCCGCGCAATGCCGGTATCGCTTCCGCCGTTGGAAGGCGGCGCGTTGATCCTGCTTATGATCGTCTGGCTATTCGGCTAAGGCCGCTTCGATGGTCGGGCGGATCCGGTTTTCCAGAATTTCAGTCGTGACAGGACCTGCAAAGCGCAGGGCGACCTTGCCGTTACCGGTGACGACGAAGGTCTCCGGCACGCCGTATACGCCCCACTCGATCGCCGTTCGTCCCGAAGGATCGGCCCCGACCGATGAATAGGGGTCTCCCAACTCTCGCAGGAACTGAAGCGCCTTTGCCGGGTCATCCTTGTAGTTGACCCCCAAAACCGTCATGCCTTCGGCGTTCAACTGCATCAACTGGGCGTGCTCCAACCGGCAGGGGGCGCACCAGCTTGCCCAGAAATTGACCAGCGTTACTTCGCCACTGGCGAGACTATCCTGCGGGATCGGGGCAAGGGGCGGCAGGGGGTTGGTGTCCAGGGTGGGCGCATCGCGCCCGACAAAGGTGGACGGCAGGGCGTCCGGGTCTTCCCGGAACATGCCGGACATGAACAATCCGGCGAGTGCTGCAAACAACAAGGGCGGCGCCAGAACAAGGGGTTTGATCCTAGCCATCCTTCGACCGCCGTTCGGTATCTTCCAATTCCCGTTTGCTACGACGGGCTTGTGTCACGCTCAGCAGAACAAGCCCCGCCAGCAGGCCCAGAGACCCGGCATAGGCAAGTGCCACTTCCACCGCGTATTTGCCAAGATCGGGCATCAGGCCGCGCGCTCTCTCATCTCAAGGGCGTGGATCCGCCGCCGGCGAATTTCGCTTCGGGTACGCAACAGAACAAGCGCGACGAACAACAGAACAAATCCCGCGATGCAGACCACAAGCGGCAGCCAGAAGACGTTCGAGACGTTTTCTTCCTTGTCCAGGGACAGGCTGGCCCCCTGGTGCAGGCCCTGGTTCCAGAAGTTCACGGCATAGCGCGACAGGATCGCGAAGACCGACCCGACAAGGCAAAGCACACTGGTCAGGTCCGCCGCGGTGTCCGGGTTCTCGACCGCCGACCAAAGCGCCATGTACCCAAGGTAGAACAGGAACAGGATCAGGAACGAGGTCAGGCGCGGATCCCACTCCCACCACGTGCCCCACATCGGTTGGCCCCAGACCGCGCCGGTAAAGAGCGCGATCAGCGTCATGGTCACGCCAATGGGGGCAGCGGCCTTGGCCGCCAGCGCAGAGACGTGGTGCCGCCGGATCAGCCAGACCAGCGATGTCACCAGCATCATCGCCCAGATGTTGATCGCCATCATCGCGGCGGGGACATGGAGGTAGATGATCTTGACCGTCGAGCCCTGCCGGAAATCATCCGGTGTGAAAAAGAATCCCCAGATCAGCCCCACGGACAGGCAAAGCCCTGCCAGCACAAAGACCGGCCCGACCAGGCGATCGGTCGTGGCCATGAACTTCCGGGGGTTGGCGTATTCCCAAAGCGACATGGAATGCTTCTATATTCGGCAGGTCGCGCTCTCAAGTCACGGATGCGTGCCGACGCACATGTGCCTTGCGACTATTTGACAGGCTTTGCCCTTTGCTTGGGGGCGAAATCGGCTCATACCTTGGCGAAATGCCGAACAAAGGACTTACCCATGGCCATTCGCAACCGTTTTGCCGAACTTCACCCTGAAATCACCGCCTGGCGGCGGGATCTGCACGAAAACCCCGAATTGCTGTTCGATGTGCATCGCACGGCCGGGATTGTGGCCGAGAAACTAGAGGAGTTCGGCTGTGACGAGGTGGTGACAGGGATCGGCAAGACCGGAGTTGTCGGGCTGATTCACGGCAAGGCGAAAGGGTCGGGGCGGGTTGTGGGGCTGCGCGCGGATATGGATGCCCTACCGATCATCGAGGAAACTGGGCTGGATTACGCCTCGAAAACCCCCGGCAAGATGCACGCTTGTGGCCATGACGGCCACACGGCGATGTTGCTTGGTGCAGCGAAATACCTGGCCGAGACGCGGAATTTCGACGGAACGGTCGCGGTCATCTTCCAGCCCGCCGAAGAAGGCGGCGGCGGCGGGCGCGAGATGGTGAACGACGGCATGATGGAGCGTTTCGGCGTTGACGAAGTTTACGGGATGCACAACTGGCCGGGGCAGGAAGCGGGCAGTTTCGGCATTCGGGCAGGCCAGTTCTTTGCCGCGACGGATGTCTTTGACGTCGTGGTGACCGGGCGGGGCGCACATGGCGCGAAACCCCACGACGGAATCGACACGACGGTCGTGGCAAGCCACATCGTGGTGGCGCTGCAGACCATCGCCAGCCGCAACCTTGACCCGGTGCGCGAGCTTGTCGTCTCGGTTACCTCGTTCGAAACCTCGTCGACCGCCTACAACGTCATCCCAGAGCGCGTGCATCTGAAAGGCACGGTGCGCACGATGGATGAAGAGACCCACGACATGGTGGAAAAACGTTTCACCGAGATCGTCGAGGGTGTCGCGGCGAGTTTCGGTGCAAAGGCCGAGGTCGATTATGTCCGGAACTACCCGACGATGGTCAACAGCGAGGCGGAAACGGAATACGCCCGCGAGGCGGCGCGGAAGGTGTCCGGCGATTGTTCCCATGCGGACCCGACGATGGGTGCCGAAGATTTCAGCTTCATGCTGAACGCCCGTCCCGGTGCCTATATCCTGATCGGCAACGGCGATACCGCGATGGTCCACCAGCCCGATTACGACTTCAACGACGAGGTCATTCCGGCCGGCTGTTCCTGGTGGGTCGAAATGGCAGAAAGCCGGTTGCCGCTTGGATGAGGATTTGCGCCGCCTGTCGGCGTCGCGATGGCGAGGGGTTTCACCCCTCGCGCTCCCCGAAGGTATTTTAAACGGGAAGAAGGTGCATTGGCTCTGCTTCGGGCTTGGGTTAGGCTTTTGAAAAAAGACGGGGAGCAGCCGGGCAGATGGAAAAAGCGATTGCGATGCTGTGGATGCGGGGGAAGTTGTCTTTCCTCGAACAGCTTTGCATCCGGTCGTTCCAGGACGCGGGTCATCCTGTCGTTCTGTATTCCTACGAGGCTCTTCAGAATGTGCCGGAAGGTGTGGAGTGTCGCTCGGCGGCGGATGTGCTGCCCGAACGCGACGAGATCGTGCATGGCAAGTCCGGCTCGCCCGCGCCGCACGCGGATTTGTTCCGTTACCGGTTGCTGAGCCAGAACGACGATCTGATCTGGGCGGACACCGACGCCTATTGCCGCCTGCCGTTTCGCACCGAGACGGGGCATTTCTATGGTTGGGAGAGCGACCACGAGGTGAACATCGGCGTGCTGGGGCTGCCGTCCGACAGTGAGACGCTTGGGCGGCTTGTCGAATTCACCTCGGACGAATACGCCATTCCGCATTTCCTGGACCCGGCCTATGTGGCCGAACTGGAGGCCGCGCGGGACCGTGGAGAACCTGTTCATGTGGGCGATCAGGTCTGGGCGGTCTGGGGGCCGAAGGCGTTCACCCATTTCCTGCACGAAACCGGCGAGATCCGGCACGCGCTGCCGCAGGTCGCGCTTTACCCTTACGCCTTTTCCGAGCGCAGGAAGCTGTTTCGGGCAGGCGTGGATCACTCGGGCGTCATCACGGACGAGACGTGTTCGATCCATCTTTACGGGCGACGGGCGCGCAAGCGGCTGGCCGAGAAGGATCACGGGCTGCCGCATCCCGACAGCCTGATCGGGCAGTTGCTGTTGAAGCACGGGGTGGACCCTTGCGAAGCACCCTTGCCGGATTGGCCCGAGCCGGATCGGGATGCGCCCTTTGCGCGGCAGTACCGCGAGGCGGCGGGAGGTAAGCCTTATCCCAGTTCCGCAGTCGAGGTGCGCCCGCTTGAAAGCGTGGTGGCGGTCACGACGATGCGCAACGAAGGCGCATTCATCCTGGATTGGGTGGCGCATCACGTTGCCGTCGGGGTGACGCATTTCCTTGTTTATACCAACGATTGCGACGATCCGACCGAAGAGATACTCGATGCCCTTGCCGCGCGGGGCCTTGTGACGCGCGTCAGCAATCCCGTGAGCGAGGGCCAAAAGCCGCAGCGTGTGGCGCTGGACGCCGCCTGGCGGCATCCGGTGGTTGAAGCGGCGGACGCGACGATCGTCATGGACGTGGATGAATACATCAACGTCCATGTCGGCGAGGGGCGGTTGGAAGACCTGTTCCGCGCCGCGGGCGATCCTGACCTGATTTCAATGACATGGCGGCTGTTCGGCAATTCCGGTGTGATTGACTACGACGACCGCCCGGTCACCGAACAATTCACGCGAGCTGCTCCGGCCCTGACGCGCAAGCCGCATCAGGCATGGGGATTCAAGACCATCATGCGCAAGGGCGCGCCCTTTGGTGGCTTTGGTGTTCACCGCCCGCACGCCCCGACGGGAGAGGCTGCGCATTGGGTCAACGGTTCCGGTGCCGCAATGCCCGAGCGATACATGGAAAGCGGCTGGCGGTCGGGGATTGATTGCTGGGGCTACGACCTTGTCACGCTCAATCATTACGCCATGCGGTCCTGCGAGAGCTTTCTGGTCAAACGCGACCGGGGGCGGACCAATCACATCGCGCGACCACAAGGGGTGGCTTATTGGAACGTACACAATCGCAATGACGAAGAAGATCGTTCGATCCTGAAGCATCGCCAGGCGAGCAGGGCCTTGCGGTTTGCCTTTGCCCAGGACCCGGTGTTGAGCGCCTTGCACGACAAGGCCGTGAAATGGCACCGGGCGCGGGTCGACGATCTGAAACGCGATCCGCGCGAGGCTGCTTTTTTCGATCACGTTTGCCGGGTGCCGGGGGCGCATGATCTGGCCGAGATCGACCTGCCGGAAGCCGAGCCTGTCGCAAAGACCAATGTTTCGGGCGGTGAGGCATTCGCCTTGCGCCCCGACCCGCCCGCACTCGGGCAGGAGGCCGAAGCGGTTTATGCCGGGCTGGTTGCGCGGACCCGAAAGAAGAACCCGATGCTGACGCCGCTTGCCAATCCGCCTGAAACGCGGCGCATTACCATCGTCACCTCGATGAAAAACGAAGGCGTCTTCATCCTCGAATGGATCGCCTATCACCTTTCGATCGGGGTGACGCATTTCGTGGTATACACCAACGATTGCGACGATCCGACGAACGCGATCCTGGACCGGTTGCAGGTCATGGGTATCGTCACGCGGCTGGACAATCCCTTTGACCGCGAGGCGGGCCAGAAACCTCAGCGCGGTGCCCTGAACGATGCGGTCAGGCGCGAAGAGGTCATGGGGGCCGACTGGGTCGGGGTGATCGACGTTGACGAGTTCGTCAACATACACGTCGGCGACGGAACCTTTGCGGCCCTTCTTGATGCGGCCCACGATCCGAACGTTATTTCAATGACATGGCGGTTCTTTGGAAACAGGGGTGTCCATGCCTACGAGGATCGTTGGCAAACCGAGCAACTGACCGCCTGTGCGCCGCTGTTTCTGCCGAAACCGCGCCTTGGTTGGGGATTCAAGAGTTTCTTTCGCCCCGACGGCCCGTTTTCAAAGCTGGGCGTGCATCGACCGCTTGATCCGGATGAATCGCGCGTTGATGAAGTGCGATGGGTCAATGGGTCGGGGCGGCGGATGCCGGACCGGGTGGCGGTCAAGAACGAGTGGTTCAGCCGCAAGGATACCATCGGTTACGACATGGTGACGCTCAATCACTACGTGCTGCGATCTGCTGAGAGCTTTCTTGTGAAACGCCAACGGGGGCGGATCAATCACGTGGATCAGGATCAGGGCGTGCAGTATTGGGCGACGCGGAACTACGCGACGGAAACCGATACTTCGATCCACGAACACTTGCCGCGTGCGCGGGAAGAACTGTCGCGGCTTCTCGCGGATGCCGAGTTGTTTCGTCTGCACCTCTCAGCCGTCGACTGGCACAAGGGCAGGATCGCTGCTCTGATGGCGGATCCCGAGTATCGGGCGCTTTACGATGCGATTACAGACCCCGATCTGCCGGATGCGATCTGGCGCGCGCGTCCACCCAAGTCCGAGGCTCTGGCAGCGGAATAGGTGTTAGAGCCTCGTCCATGATTTCTGAATCATGAACTCGGTTCCAACTCATTGAATTGCCGCGATGTCCGAGCCGGAAATCGTTGCCGATTTCCTCGCCATCGCTCTAGCTTTCGGTGTCTTCTTCGAGCGCCTTGGCAAGCCGAAAGCCGATGCGGCGCGGCTTTTCGATTTCCGAAGGTTTCGGCATCGAGCGCAAGAGCACATTCAACTGGCTGACGTGTTGCACAAGCTGAATGCGGGCACCCGTCTGGTCGGTGCCGTAGAACGTCACGATGTCAGGGTCGAAATAACCCAAGCCTTCGATCCTCAGAACACCTGCGCCGGTATCGGTAAATCCCATTGCGACTTCTTGTTCGGAATCAAGGGTTTTCTCGAAATTCTGAATGTAGAGGATCAGACGCTGATAAGCCCATTCCGCCGGAGATTTCTGATCGACCGGCTTTTTCGTCAGGTTCTCGGGCAAGGGATCCTGTTCGACGGAATGTGCATTTGGGTCGGAATGGACGGCAGCGCCGCAGGGTTTGCAGACGTCGTCTTCCAGCGCTTCGGCAGTGGTGTTGATCTTGTCGTCCATAAGGCTCCTCTGACGTTGAACCTAGGCCCGCGCGGTGCATATGCAAGCAGCTTCCGGGATGATCAGTCTCACGATTGCGTCACGCGCTGGTACACCCAGGCCCCGTCATCGCGAATATGGCGGGTTGCGCGGCCTGCGTGCCAGAGGTGCTGGCAATGGGCCACGGCCTCGACCATGGCAAGACCGAAGGCGTCGCCCGTGATCTCGCGCTTGAAGATCGGCAGGAAGCACTCGCAGGCGGATTTCGGGGTGTCGAGCGTGTCTTCCAGCCGGGCGAGGGCGGAAACGTGGTTCTCGATCATCTGGTCGAGCCGAGTTGGCAGGCCAATGAAAGGCAGTTTGTGGCCGGGCAGCACAAAATGGTCTTCACGGGCGAGTTTTTCGAACATCGCACAGCTTGCCAGCCAATCGGCGACCGGGTCGGCGAGCGGTTCGGTCGGATAGACGCCGAGGTTGGGCGAGATCGAGGGCAAAAGCTGGTCGCCGCCAATGACAAGATTATCCGTTTTGGACCAGAGTGTTGCGTGTTCCGGCGCGTGGCCGTGGCCCATTCTGACCGTCCAGGTACGGCCACCGATCTTTAGCTCTTCGCCTTCGACGATCCGGCGATAGCCCAGTGGCAGGGGCGCGATGGCGTCGGCAAAGTTGAAGGGGCGCTGGTTTCGGCGCTCTTCAAGAATGGCGGGCGGTACGCCGGCGCTTTCCCAGAATTGCAGCGCCTTGTCCGAGGGGCGGTCTTCTACATCCAGCGACAGCATCCGTGCCATCAGCCAGGCAGTGCGGGTGGTCCATAACTCGGCCCCGTGTTCAGTCTGAAGCCAGCCTGCAAGGCCGATGTGATCGGGGTGGTGGTGGGTGACCAGAACACGGTTGACCGGCTTGCCCGCAAGGGGGCCGGACAGTAGTGCCTCAAAGATGGCCTTGCATTTCCTTGACCCGATTGCGCTGTCGATCAGGGTCCAGCCGTCGCCGTCGTCCAGTGCGTAGACATTGACGTGATCCAGCGCCATGGGCAGCGGCAGGCGTATCCAGAGCACGCCTTCGGCAACCTCGATTGCTTCGCCGTGGGCGGGTGGCTCTTCGACAGGATAGCGGATCAGCCGCGCGGCATCGTCCATCAGCTTGCCAGTTCTTCCGGTGTCAGCGCGTAAAGCCCGTCGCCACCTTCGCGCACCTGAACGAGAAGCGAGGCATGTTCGGGCAACAGCCGCTTGATATAGAATTGCGCCAGGCCGACGCGGGACGTGTCCGGCGCGGCAAGGGCGGCTTTCAGGTGGTAGTGGCCGCCAAGAACGCGGGCGGTTGCACGCAAGTAAGGCACCGAGACGGCGAAACGATCCGCCACGTCCCGGGTGACCAGCCATTCGGTCGCTTCGCGCAGGGTTTCGGCGGCACTCCAGACCGCTTCGGCCAAGTCGGGCTGCGTTGCGCGGGCTTCTTCTGCGGTCTGTTCGACTTCATCCAAGAGGCGGAACAGCGCCTCGCCCCCGTCCATCATCTTGCGCGAGACAAGGTCCATCGACTGGATGCCATTGGTGCCTTCGTAGATCGGCGTGATGCGGGCGTCGCGCAGGTACTGGGCGATGCCGGTTTCTTCGATAAAGCCCATGCCGCCATGAACCTGCACCGCTTCGGAGGCGACGCTGACACCGGTGTCGGTTCCGAACGCCTTGGCAATCGGGGTCAGAAGGGCGGCGCGGGCGGTCCAGTCGTCCTGGCCCGTCGCACGGCCCATGTCGATGGCAACGGCGCAAGCCAGAGCGATCGAACGGGCGGCAAAGATGTCGGCCTTCATCGCCATCAGCATCCGGCGCACATCGGCGTGTTCGACAATTGTGCCGGTGCCGCCTGCCTTGCCTTGCTTCCTTTCCAGCGCATAGGCCAGCGCCTTTTGATAGGCGCCTTCGGCCACGCCGATCCCTTCGGCCCCGACGCCGAGACGGGCATTGTTCATCATGGTGAACATCGCCGCCATGCCGCCGTTTTCGGCACCGACCAGCCAACCGGTGGCGCCGTCGTATTCCATCACCGCCGTGGGTGAACCGTGGATACCCAGCTTGTGTTCCAGCGAGACAACGCGCAAGTCGTTGCGCTCGCCAAGCGATCCATCATCCTTTGGCAGGATCTTCGGGACAAGGAAAAGGCTGATCCCCTTGGTGCCGGGCTCGGCATCGGGCAGGCGGGCGAGGACAAGGTGACAGATGTTGTCCAGGAAATCCGCATCGCCCCAGGTGATAAAGATTTTTTGCCCCGTGATCGCATAGGTGCCGTTACCATTCGGTTTGGCCTGCGTACGCAACGCACCTACATCGCTGCCTGCCTGCGGTTCGGTCAGGTTCATTGTGCCCGACCATTCACCGGAAATCAGCTTGGGCAGATAGAGCGATTTTAGCGCGTCGGACCCATGTGCCTCCAGCGCCTCGATCTGGCCCTGGGTCAAAAGCGGGTTCAACTGAAGGGAAAGACAGGCCCCTGACATCGCCTCGTTGATGGCTGTGCCAAGGGTGGTGGGCAGGCCCATGCCGCCGTATTCGGGGTTTGCGGTGACGCCGATCCATCCGCCTTCGGCAATGGCGCGGAACCCTTCGGCAAAACCGGGGGAGGTGCGCACGACGCCGTTTTCCAACCGGGCGGGGTGGGCATCGCCCGCGGGATTCAATGGGGCGAGGACTTCGTCGCAGAGCTTGCCCGCTTCGCCCAGGATTGCCTCGACCAGATCGGGCGTGGCTTCGGTAAAACGGTCCGTCGCGGCCACCTCTGAAAAGCCGACGACATTGTCGAGGATGAAGCCATAATCGCCCGTTGGTGATCTGAACGTCATTCTCATCCCTTCCCTTTGCCCGATCCTGCCCCTATTGCGGGCAGGGGCGGGTATTCCCCCAGTCTTCGCCCGAACCTTGCAAGTGCGGGGTGTCTATCGCAACCGGAACGCAACGTCACAGCCATGAGTGCGACAACCGACAGATTGAAAGCCACGCCCGAGGGGATCGCCCGCGCGGCGGACTTGTTGGCCAACGGCAGGCTGGTCGCCTTCCCGACCGAAACGGTCTACGGCTTGGGTGGCGATGCGCGGCGCGGCGAAACGGTGGCGGCGATTTACGAGGCAAAGGGGCGGCCTTCCTTCAATCCCCTGATCGTGCATGTTTCTTCCCTGGAAGCCGCGCGAGAGATCGGGGATTTCCCCGAAGATGCCATGCCATTCCTTGAACAGGGCTGGCCTGCCGGACTGACGCTGGTTGTGCCGCTTCGCGAGGCTGCGAAGGTTTCAGAACTGGTGACGGCAGGATTGGATACGGTGGCCATCCGCGTTCCCGTGGCCCCCGTGGCGCGGGCGTTGTTGGAGGCTTTCGGCGGGCCGGTCGCGGCACCTTCGGCCAATCCATCGGGGCGGATTTCCCCAACTTCGGCAGACCACGTGCTGTCCGGTCTGGATGGTCGGATCGCGGCGGTTCTGGATGGTGGGGCGACGGCGGCGGGGCTGGAATCGACGATTATCGGTTTCGGTGCGGGGGGTGCGGTCGTGCTGCGGGAAGGGGTGTTCGTGGTTCCCGACGCCATGGTGCGCGCAACGACTGGCAAGGGCGTGACAGCACCGGGGCAGTTGGCCTCGCATTATGCGCCGGAAGGGTCCGTTCGCCTTGGTGCGAAAGAGGCCCGTCCCGGCGAGTGGCACATCGGGTTCGGTGCGGTGCAGGGGGATGTTTCCCTTTCACCGGCGGGCGATTTGCGCGAGGCGGCGGCGCGGTTGTTCGCAGTACTGCACGACGCCGATGCAAGGAGGGCGGCGCGGATTGCCGTGGCCCCGATTCCCAACGAGGGGCTTGGACGCGCGATCAATGACCGCTTGAGGCGGGCGGCTGCCCCGAGAGGCTAGGTGTCCTTGCGCCGGTAGACGCCCTCGGGCAGGTTCAGCGCCGCGGTCAGATCGGCCACCTGGGCCAGCGACAGGGTGATCTTGTGAAGCCGGTCGGTATGGGGATGCGTCTGCTCGATAGTGACGCAATCCTCGAAGGCGGTGACGATGACATCCTCCTGCCGGTGGCTGGCGGGTTCGTCGACAAGGGTGACGACGGTGGCGTCGAAATCGTGCTCGATTGTGAACATGGGGCCGAGACTGCGACCTTGCGGCGACGGGCGCAAGCGAAAACCCGAGCATGGGTGCGGGCTGGCTTGCAGACGGGCGATGGCGCACTAAGATAATATCAACACGATGCTCCAAGAGGCCGATTATGCTTAGAAAAATGGTTGCACTGACCCTGTCGCTGGCCGCGCTGGCGGCTTGTGACGTGGAAACGACCAGCTCGACTGCGCCTTCGTCGAACACCGCGCCCGAGCCTGTCAGCAGGGTTCAGCGCACCGGCAGCCCGCAGACGGCAGCCGACTTTCGTGCCGTGGTCCGACAGGTCGAGCCGGTGGCGGAAAGTGCCTGTCGCCAGATGCGTCGAAACGCGAATTGCGATTTTTTCATCACGCTGGACACGCGCGCCGGTCTGCCGCCGAATGCCTATCAGACCTATGATCGAAACGGGCGGCCGCTCTTGGCCTTCACGCCTGCCTTGTTGCAGCAGATGAAGAATCGCGACGAACTGGCATTCGCCTTGTCGCACGAGGCGGCGCACCACATCAGATCGCACATCAGTCAGACCCAGCGCACCGCGCAGACCGGGGCCCTGATCGGGATGGTGGTCGGCTCGCTTGCCGGGCTGGACAGCACGGGTGTCGAAGCGGCGACCAACATCGGTGGCACCGTTGGGGCACGTCGCTATTCCAAGAGCTTTGAATTGGAGGCGGATTCGCTGGGCGCACAGATTGCGCAGCGTGCGGGGTTCGATCCATTGCGCGGGGTGCTTTATTTCCAGGATGCGACAGACCCGGGCGACCGGTTCCTTGGCACGCATCCGCCCAACGCCGACCGTATCCGGATCGTGCGCCAGAGCGTGCAGTAAAATAATTCCAACGCGCGGCGGTCAAGACGTTCGAAAACGCCGGAAAAAGTTGGCCCGGCAAATGCCGGGCCTTTTTGACTATGCTCGAAGGATGCCTGCTACCTGATCCTGAACGTTCTGGAAGGCGGTAAAACAGTTCTGAGGCCATTTACCGAAGGCACTTGGTCAAACCCATGACCGAAAAGTGTCGGAATGAAGGCCATTTACCCCGGATCGGAGACAATCCTTTTCAGACCTGCGGGTTTATCGCGTGTTTTCCGTCAGACGGCGTTCCACATAATCGGTGACGTTGCCAATCATGTCTTCCATGTGCGGGTCTTCGAAGAAGTGTCCGGCCCCCTCGATCTCGGTGTGGGTGATGGTGATGCCCTTCTGCTCGTGCAGCTTTTCGACCAGTGTATGGGTGTCGCGCGGCGGGGCGACGCGGTCGGCAGTGCCGTTGATGATGAGACCCGACGACGGGCAGGGCGCGAGGAAGGAAAAATCGTACATGTTTGCAGGTGGCGAAACCGAGATGAAGCCGGTGATCTCGGGCCGGCGCATCAGAAGCTGCATCCCGATCCAGGCGCCGAAGGAAAAACCCGCGACCCAGCAGTGTTTCGCATTCTGGTTCATGGATTGCAGGTAATCCAGCGCCGAGGCGGCATCGGACAATTCGCCCACGCCCTGGTCGTATTCGCCCTGGCTGCGGCCCACGCCCCGGAAATTGAAGCGCAAGACGTTGAAGCCCATGTTGTGGAAGGCGTAGTGCAGGTTATAGACAACACGGTTGTTCATCGTGCCCCCGAACTGGGGGTGCGGATGAAGGATGATCGCGATCGGTGCGTCCTTGGTCTTCTGCGGATGGTAGCGGCCTTCCAGCCGTCCCTCGGGGCCGGGAAAAATCACCTCGGGCATGTTGTCTTGCCTACCTTTTTTGTCTGTTTGTCCGAGTTGCCAAATATTGACGATTTCACTCGGACACTTTAGAAGCGTTCTAAACTCCGTGCCACCCTCCCGATGGACGTTCGGGAAGTAAGGTGGTCGCGACAAAAGGTCAATGATTTAGGGCGAGGCGGCGAAGATGAAACTCAGCACCAAGGGGCGTTACGCGATGGTCGCGCTGGCAGACCTTGCCATGTCGAAGGAGGACGCGCTGTTGTCGCTGGGCGAAATTTCCAAGCGGCAGGACATTTCGCTGCCCTATCTTGAGCAATTGTTCGTGAAATTGCGCCGTGCGGGGCTGGTGGAAAGTGTGCGCGGACCGGGTGGCGGGTACCGGCTTGCGCGCCCGCCCGCCGAGATCCGGGTGAGCGAGGTTCTGGGCGCGGTCGATGAAACCGTCAGTGCGATGCACACCGGGGCGGGGGCCAGTGGCGCGGTCTCGGGTAGCCGGGCGCAAAGCATGACCAACCGGCTGTGGGAGGGGCTTTCGGCTCATGTCTATGTCTTCCTGCACCAGACGCGCCTGTCGGACGTGATCGCGAACGAGTTGGCGCCCTGTCCGGCGGTGCCTGCGCTGTTTGAAGTGGTGGACGAAGGATGAGGGGGGCGAAGTCCGACGCGGACTTCGTATCGGAAACCGGCGCGGTTTCCGGGTGGAATTCGCGTCGAATTCCTCGCAAACTCCGTGTCGGAGTTTGCCGATGAGCCGGGCCTATCTCGACTGGAACGCCTCGGCCCCTCTGCGTCCCGAAGCCCGCACGGCGATGGTCGAGGCGTTGGAGCTTGTCGGCAACCCGTCGTCGGTTCACGCCGAGGGGCGGAAGTTGCGCGGATTGGTCGAGCGGGCGCGGGGGCAGGTGGCGGAACTGGTCGGCTGCAAGCCCTCCGAGGTTGTCTTTACCAGCGGCGCGACCGAGGCCGCTTCGGTCCTGCGCCATATCAAAGCGGGCGTCGTGGTCGAGAAGACCGCCCATGATTGCCTTTGGGCGCATCACGAAGGGCCGGGTGAGGCGGCCACGGTGCTGGCCATGGGAATCGCGAATTCGGAAACCGGGGTCTTGTCGCCGCCGCCGTCAAAGGGCGAATACGGCTGGCATTTCGGCGAACTGACCTGCGATTACCTGTTGCTGGACGTGGTTCAGGCCCTTGGGCGCGTGCCGTTCAGCTTTCACTGGTCGGGGGCGGATCTGGCGATCCTGTCGGCCCACAAGATCGGCGGGCCAAAGGGTGTGGGGGCCTTGATCGTGCGCGAAGGCTTTGATTTCGAACCGCTTCTTCTGGGGGGCGGGCAAGAGTTGGGGCGCCGGTCGGGGACGGAAAACGCCGCCGGGATCGCCGGGTTCGGAGCGGCGGCGGGGGCCGCTTTGGCGGAATTGAACGCCGGTGCCTGGGATCGGGTTGCGAAACTTAGAAATATTCTAGAAAACAC
Source organism: Paracoccaceae bacterium (assembly GCA_965228905.1). Lineage (GTDB taxonomy): Bacteria > Pseudomonadota > Alphaproteobacteria > Rhodobacterales > Rhodobacteraceae > CALKXV01. The sequence goes on from CBDDII010000002.1 coordinate 1,211,314, forward strand.
TCTGGCAGACGCGGAAAAAGAGCTTATTTTCATTGGAAGCGAGTTTGAGCGTCTGCCGAATACCACGTGTTTTGCCATGCCGGGCTGGAAGGGTGAAACGCAGGTGATGCAGATGGATCTGGCCGGTTATGCGGTGTCGAGCGGCTCGGCTTGTTCGTCGGGCAAGGTGAAGGTGCCGCGGGTTCTGACGGCCATGGGGCTGGACGAAAAGGCCGCGGAATGCGCGCTTCGGGTCTCGCTTGGGCCGACAACGACGGAAGACGAGGTGGCGGGCTTCGCCGAAGCCTGGACCGCCGAGATGAAGAAAAGACGCCGCCGCGCGGCGTGAGACTGGGGGCAAGGAGATGGCAGCGTTGGATACGAATCCTGAAGTGAAAGAGGGCGTCGACCAGGAAACGGTCGATGCCGTGCGCTCGCTCGATACCTACAAGTACGGTTGGGAAACCGACATCGAGATGGAGTATGCGCCGAAAGGTCTGACCGAGGACATCGTGCGCCTGATCTCGGAAAAGAACGGTGAGCCGGAGTGGATGACCGACTGGCGGCTGGAGGCCTATCGCCGTTGGTTGCAGATGAAGGAACCCGACTGGGCGATGGTGGATTACCCTGAAATCGACTTTCAGGAGCAGTATTACTACGCCAAGCCCAAGTCGATGCAGGAAAAGCCGAAGTCGCTGGACGAGGTCGATCCGAAGCTGTTGGAGACCTATGCCAAGCTGGGTATCCCGCTGAAAGAGCAGATGATTCTGGCCGGGGTCGAGGATGCGGGCAATGCGCCATCCGAGGGCCGCAAAGTGGCTGTGGACGCCGTTTTCGACAGCGTTTCCGTTGGCACGACTTTCCAGGCGGAACTGGCCAAGGCCGGGGTGATCTTCTGTTCGATTTCGGAAGCGATCAAGGAACATCCGGAGCTTGTGAAAAAGTACCTTGGCAGCGTCGTGCCGCAGTCGGACAACTTCTATGCGACGCTGAACAGCGCGGTATTCTCGGACGGGTCCTTTGTCTATGTCCCGCCCGGCGTGCGCTGTCCGATGGAATTGTCGACCTATTTCCGGATCAATGCCGAGAATACGGGGCAATTCGAACGCACTCTGATCATCGCCGACAAGGGGGCTTATGTTTCCTACCTTGAAGGCTGCACGGCGCCGCAGCGCGATACCTCGCAGCTTCATGCGGCTGTTGTGGAACTGGTCTTGTTGGAAGATGCCGAGATCAAGTATTCGACCGTGCAGAACTGGTTCCCCGGCGACGAGAACGGCAAGGGCGGGATCTATAACTTTGTGACCAAGCGGGCCGACTGCCGGGGCGACCGTTCCAAGGTGATGTGGACGCAGGTGGAAACCGGATCGGCGGTCACCTGGAAGTATCCGTCCTGCATCCTGCGCGGCGACGACAGCCAGGGCGAGTTCTATTCCATCGCCATTGCCAACAACTATCAGCAGGCCGATACCGGCACGAAGATGGTGCATCTGGGCAAAAACACCAAAAGCCGGATCGTGTCGAAGGGGATCAGCGCAGGGCGCGCGCAGAACACCTATCGCGGGCTGGTGTCGATGCACCAGAAGGCAAAGGATTCAAGGAATTACACCCAATGTGACAGCCTGTTGATCGGCGACAAATGCGGGGCGCATACGGTGCCTTACATCGAGGTGAAGAACAACTCTTCGCGGGTGGAGCACGAGGCGACGACATCCAAGGTGGACGACGACCAGTTGTTCTATTGCCGCCAGCGCGGCATGGACGAGGAAGAGGCGGTGGCCCTTGTCGTCAACGGGTTCTGCAAGGAGGTCTTGCAGGCCCTGCCGATGGAATTTGCCATGGAAGCGCAGCAGTTGGTGGCGATTTCGCTTGAGGGGAGCGTGGGCTGATGTTCTTCGCCAAGGCGAAGTCCGACGCGGACTTCGCGTTGTTTTCCGTCGCGGAAAACACCTCTCCCAAGTCCGTGATGTTGGAAAATGCGACATTTTCGGACGCGAAGTCCGCGTCGGACTTCGCATGGCGAAGCATTTTCTGATGGTCTGTGCCCTTCAATTCAATGCTGGCCGGTCTGAGTGGTTCGAAGCCTTGGCGGATCGCAGTCGCAAGGGAGACGCATGGATGTCCCTCAATTCCGTCAACAATCGCGGCGATTTCTCCGCATCATTGCCCTTTTTTTACCATCTTCGCCTGTCACTGCTGCCTCCAAACAGATCTTTGGATGAGCAGAATGGCAAGATCGAAGAAGCTGGATCAGCGCGACGGGTTCGAGGACCGGTTGAAGCGGATCAAGAAGGGTGGCGCGAACACCATGGGCGAGATCCAGGTGGGCCCGCGCGAAGAAATACGGGCCGGATCGAAATCCAAGCCCGCCAATACCGTGCGCGTCAAACGCAAGAAACAAAAGAAGAAAGAGGTCGGGCGCGGCTCGACCATGTCCTTGATGTTCATGGCGTTTCTGTTCGGCGGCTTGTCGATGTTCGTCGGCCAGGTCGCCAATTTCCACTTTTTCCAGGAAGGCGGCTTTGTGCCGATCGACCTGAGCGGAACGCCGGTCGAACAATATCTGCCTTTCGCGCATCTGGCGATCGGGGGCGTTCTGGCGCTGATGTTCTGCTGGACGTTCCATCTGACCAGCATCCTGCGCCTGGCCGCCGCGGCCGCCGGGGTGTTCCTGGTCTTCGAGTATCACGCCGAGATGGTGCAACAGGCACCGGGGGTCTATTCGAAGTTCTTTTCGAAGCCCTACGTGAAAGAAATTCGCCAGTCCGCCAAGGCCGACAACGCCGCGGCCTGACGACAAGCCACAATCGAAAAATCAATGCGGGTGCCGCCCTTTCGGGCGGTGCCCCTTGCCGTGTTTCAAGGGGATAAAAATGCTGAAAATCAACAACCTCCACGTCAAACTTGAGGAAGAAGAAAAGCAGATTCTGAAGGGTGTGGACCTTGAGGTGCCTGCCGGTGCCGTCCATGCGATCATGGGGCCGAACGGGTCGGGCAAATCCACGCTTTCCTATGTTCTGTCGGGCCGCGACGGCTATGAAGTGACGGACGGGGCGGCCACGCTGGAAGGCGCGGACATCCTTGACCTGGAGCCGGAGGAGCGCGCCGCTGCCGGTCTTTTCCTAGCGTTCCAGTATCCGGTGGAAATCCCCGGTGTCGGCAACATGACCTTTCTGCGCACGGCGCTGAACGCTCAGAAAAAGGCGCGGGGCGAGGAAGAGGTCAGCGCGGCCGATTTCCTGAAGCTGATCCGCGAGAAGGCGAAAGCGCTAAAGATCGACGCCGAGATGCTGAAGCGCCCCGTCAACGTCGGGTTCTCGGGCGGCGAGAAGAAGCGGAACGAAATTCTTCAGATGGCGGTGCTTGAGCCGAAGATGTGTATTCTGGACGAAACGGATTCCGGGCTGGACGTGGACGCGATGCGGCTGGTGTCGGACGGTGTGAACGCCCTGCGCGATGCCGGGCGGTCGTTCCTGGTTATCACGCATTATCAACGGCTTCTGGATCATATCCAACCCGATGTCGTGCATATCATGGCCGAGGGCCGGATCGTGAAATCGGGTGGGCCTGACCTGGCGCTTGAGGTCGAGAACAACGGTTACGCCGATATTCTGGCGGAGTTGGCCTGATGGGTGTTGCGGTGGCAAAATCCGATGCGTTGAGCGAGCGGCTGGCCGGGCTGACGCTGCCCGAAGGTGGTGGATGGGCCAAGGCGGCGCGGGCGGATGCGCTGGCGCGGCTGACGGCCATGGGCCTGCCGGGGCGGCGCGATGAATACTGGCGCTTCACGCGGCCTGATGACCTGAACCAGCCCGATGCGCCCGAGGCGGCTGTCTTCCAGTCTGGCGAGGCACCGATCTTTGACGGCATCGACCGGTTGAAGGTGGTCTTCCGCGACGGGGTTTTCGATGCTGAAGCCTCGGACGATCTGACCGGCGAGGGGATCGAGATCGAGCGGCTGGAAACCGCGATGGCGCAGGACATTCACTGGGCCAAGGACATCTATGGCGTGCTTGAGACGCGGGGGCAGACCCCGGTCAAGCGGCCCTTCGCGGCGCTGAATACGGCTTTTGCAACCGACGGAATCGTGATCCGGGTCACCGGCAAGGCGACGCGCCCAGTCAGTTTCATGTACCTGCATGAGGATCCGAAAAGCGATGCCATCCTGCATTTCATCGTGAAGGTGGAAGAGGGGGCCGAGGTGACGGTGCTGGAGAACGGTCCGGCGGCGGCGCGGTTCAACAAGTGCATGGAGGTCGAAGTGGCCGATGGCGGCAGCTTTCACCATGTCCGCGCCCAGGGGCGCGACCACGAACGTCGCGCGGTCACCCACATCTTTGCCCGGCTGGGCGAGGAAAGCGTGTTCAAGTCCTTCACCCTGACCGCCAACGGGATGCTCACCCGGAACGAAGCGTTCATCGAATTGACCGGCGACAATGCCACCGCCCATATCGCGGGGGCGGCCGTCGGTGACGGCGATTTCCACCATGACGACACGGTTTTCGTCACCCATGACGCGGTGAATTGCGAAAGTCGGCAGGTGTTCAAGAAGGTTCTGCGCAACGGGGCCGTGGGTGCCTTCCAGGGCAAGATCCTTGTAAAGGAAGGCGCGCAGAAGACCGACGGGTATCAGATCAGCCAGTCGCTTTTGCTGGATGACGATGCGCAGTTCCTGGCCAAGCCCGAGCTGGAAATCTATGCCGACGACGTGGCCTGTTCCCATGGGTCGACCTCGGGAGCGATCGACGAAGAGGCGTTGTTCTATCTGCGCTCGCGCGGGGTGAGCGAACCCGAGGCGCAGGATCTTCTGGTGCTGGCCTTCCTGGCCGAGGCCATCGAAGAGATCGACAGCGAAGAGATCGCCGCCGACATCCTTGGTCGCCTGGAAGAATGGCTGGTGCGCCGGCGCAAATGAGCGTCGTTCTGGATATCCTGCGCACCTATCGTGCCCCGCGCGAGGTGCAGGCTCGTCGGATCGAGGGTGGCCCGCGCGAGGATCGCGCCCTGGCTATCCTTCTGGCGGCCTGTGGGGTGATCTTCGTCGCGCAATGGCCGCGTTTCGCACGCGAGGCGTTTCTCGATTCGTCCGTTTCCCTGGAAGCGCGGATGGCGGGGGGGCTTTTCGGCTGGATCCTGGTGATGCCGCTGGTGTTTTATGCCTTGTCGCTGGTTCTGACGATTGTCATGCGGGCCACTGGCACACCGGTGCCGGGCCATGCCTGCCGGATGGCGCTGTTCTGGGCGCTTCTGGCGTCGACGCCCTTGTGGCTGTTTGCGGGTCTTCTGGGCGGTTTCGCGCCGGGGCCGGGCTTCGGGCTGGTCAGCCTTGCAGCCTTGATCGCTGTGGTTGTCTTTGCCGGTGCAGGGATTATGACGGCGCGGGCAGGAACCGTGAGGCAGGCGTGACACTTTGGAGCCAATTGATCGACGTGGCGCGCCGGATGGTGCGCGAGCCGCAGAAGGCGGCGGATGACCTGTTGCAGTTGAACCTGCCGCGCGACGTTCTGGTGACGGGGTTCATCGCCGTGATGGCGATTTCGGTGATCGTGACCGAGCCGATGCTGGCGGTAGCCGCGACAGTGTTCGAAGGCGATCCGCTGCCGCCACTGGTGCGGGCCATCGGATCGATCCTTGGCGGTTTCGCCTTTGTCTGGCTTTTGTGGAAGATGGGGGCGTTCCTTGGTGGCAAGGGCGGCTTCGATCAGGTCTTTGCCATCTTCGTGGTGCTGGAAGGCATCTTTGTTGCGGGGATCACGGTCTTGCTGGTTTTCATGGCGCTGATCCCCGCGGTGGCCGGTCTGGCCGGGCTTGGCTTCGTGATCTTCTGGATCTGGATGTTTTCCAATGCGCTGACCCGTGTGCATGAGTTTCGCTCGGCCTGGAAGGCATTGGGGATCGTCGTGGTGTCGTGGATCGTCATGAATTACCTCGGTGCGCTTGTGATGGACCTTTTGTCGGGGATGGTGGGAGGATCGTCCAATGTATGACGTCGAGGCGATCCGCCGGGATTTTCCGATCCTGTCGCGCGAGGTGAACGGCAAGCCCCTGGTGTATTTGGATAACGGGGCCTCGGCGCAGAAGCCGCAGGTGGTGATCGACGCGATTACCCAGGCCTATAGCCAAGAGTATTCCAACGTTCACAGGGGCTTGCATTATCTTTCTAACCTCGCGACCGAGAAATACGAAGGCGTGCGGGCGACGATTGCGCGGTTCCTGAATGCCGCCTCCGAAGACGAGATCGTGATGAACTCGGGCACGACCGAGGGGATCAACACGGTGGCCTATGGCTGGGCCATGCCGCGGATGGAAGCCGGGGACGAGATCGTTTTGTCGGTGATGGAGCATCACGCGAATATCGTGCCCTGGCATTTCCTGCGCGAGCGGCAAGGCGTGGTGCTGAAGTGGGTCGATGTGGATGCCACGGGGGCCTTGCCGGTGGAAAAGGTGCTGGAGGCGATCGGGCCGAAAACCAAGCTGGTGGCGATCACCCATCTGTCGAACGTCCTTGGCACCAAGGTCGATGTGAAGGCGATCTGCGACGGGGCGCGCACGGCGGGTGTGCCGGTGCTTGTCGATGGTTCGCAAGGGGCGGTGCACGCTCCGGTCGACGTGCAAAACATCGGCTGCGATTTCTATGCGATCACCGGCCACAAGCTTTATGGTCCCTCGGGATCGGGTGCGATCTACATCCGCAAGGGGCGGCAGGCCGAGATGCGGCCCTTCATGGGCGGCGGCGACATGATCCGCGAGGTGACGAAGGATCAGATCACCTGGAACGATCCGCCGATGAAGTTCGAGGCGGGAACGCCCGGCATCGTACAGCAGATCGGGTTGGGCGTGGCGCTGGATTACCTGATGGACCTTGGCATGGAGAATGTCGCGGCACACGAGGAGCGGTTGCGGGATTATACGGTCGGCAAGCTGTCGGGCCTGAACTGGCTGAACCTTCAGGGTACGACGCCGGACAAGGCGGCGATCTTTTCCTTCACGCTGGACGGGGCGGCCCATGCCCATGACATTTCCACCGTGCTGGACAAGAAGGGTGTTGCGGTTCGCGCCGGGCACCATTGCGCGGCGCCACTGATGGAGCATCTAGGTGTTTCGGCGACCGCGCGGGCGAGTTTCGGGTTGTATAATACCGAGGCCGAAGTGGACGTGCTGGTCGAGGCGCTGGAGCTGTGCCACGAATTGTTCGGCTAGGGCCCGGATGCCTTAGGGCTTGCCAACGATGGCAATGACCTTGTCGAGGGTTTCCTTGTATTCGGTGTTGTGACTGAAGTGGCGCAGGGCGTCACGAATGCGCAGCCAGTCGTCGCGTGTCAGGTGTTCCATACTCTCATAGCCCAAAAGGCCCCCGGTGGGGGTATGGCCGAGAGTGGTTAAACTTGCGTTTCGCGGTGATTGCCGGTCGCCGGAGCAGCGGCGGTCAGTTGGCCAGAAGCTCTTGTATTGCCGTCACGAAGGCGGAGTGCAGACAGGGTTTGTGGCAAATCTTGGCGGCCGGGAACCGCGCCCGCAGCATGTCGATTTCCGCATGGCCCGAGTGAAAGACGATCGGTGTGTTGTCCTTGACCAGTTTCTGCGCCAGTTCCTCGGCATTTCCGTCGGGCAGGCGCAAATCCAGTATCGCGGCGTCATAGCTTTCGGATTTCAGCGCGTCATAGGCTTCGGCCAATGTCAGGGCGTGGTCGACGCAATTCGCGCCCGCCTCCAACAGTTTGTCTATGATGGCCATCGCGATGAAGGCCTCGTCTTCGACAAGCAGCACCCGGACATCGGACAGGGGGGCGGCGGCATCGCTCATTGTCATGTCGGATGGCATGGTCAGTCCAGTTTGAATCGAAGGTGCATATCAAGCCCGTTTTCGGTGAAGTCCTGGCTGTATTCGCCGTGCAACTGCTGCACGGCCATTGCCATCAACTTGTTGCCAAAGCCCGGTACGATTTCATCTTTCAACCGGAAGTCGGGCAGGGTTTCGGACCAGGTGAGGTCCATGTGATTGTCGTCGTCGACGGACCACTTCACTTTGAGAGACCCTTCGGGAAGCGAAAGCGCACCGTATTTCAGGGCATTGGTGGTCAATTCGTGGAAAAACAGCGTCAGGGTTGTCAGCATGTCGGGGGAAATAAAGGTTTCCGGCCCGCTGGCTTCGATCTTCTGGTTGTTCGCGTGAGGCGTGAGGATGCGGTTCAGAAGGTCGCTCCAGTTGACGCCGTTGATCGGGCCCTGTTTGCGCGCCAGTTCATAGGCGTGGGACAGCGCGTTCACCCGTGACAGCATCGAGTCGGCGAAGGTTTCGCATTCGCGGTTTTCCTTGGGTGCCGAAGCGATGATGCTGCCGACCACAGCGAAGAGGTTTTTCACCCGGTGGCTCATCTCCTGGACCAGCATTTCCTGGCGTTCCTGGTCCAGGTGTTCCTGCGAGATGTCGATCATCGCGCTTATGACTTTTTTAGCACCGCTGGATGAACGATGGGGAATGCCGCGCGTGCGCAGCCAACGATCTTCGGGTCCGTCGGTCAGGATCCGCGCAACGATCTCGTAATCCTTGTCTTCCGCCGCAGCATGATCGACCACGCCCTCGGCTGCGGCGAGCGTTTCCGAATGCACGTTCTTCCGCATCGCCTCGCGGCTGTATTCGCCGGGGCCGTCCAACCCAAGATGGGCGGCGCAAAGGGCATCGGCGGTGACGAGGTCCGTTTCCACATCCAACTCGGCCATGCCCATGCGCCCGGCCTCAAGCGCAAGGCGCAGGCGTTCGGACTTGATGTGAAGGTCATCGCGGAGGTTCACCAGTTCGGTCACGTCAACAAGGGTGATCGAGGTGCCTTCGACCGATCCATCGCCAAAGAAATAGGGAACGACGCGCAAGAGATAGTGATGTTCGCCGTCCTCGGAGGTGACGGATTGTTCAACCGTTTCGCCGGACTTGAATACAGTGTCGATGGCCTGTGGCAGATCGAAGTCGCGGAACTGGATGTGGAATTCCGTGATGCGTCGGCCGCGGTCGTCTTCGCGCAGCGGCAGCACGTTCTTGGCCGCCCTTGTCAGGTGGCGGATGCGCAAGGCACGATCCAGCACCACCATGATCAGTTCGGAGGCCTGCATGAAGTTGTCGAGGTCGGCATTGGCAATCGACAATTCGTCGATCTTGTTCTTCAGTTCCTCGTTCGCGGTGGTCAGTTCCTCGTTCGATGACTGAAGCTCTTCGTTCATCGACATCATTTCTTCGTTCGAGCTTTTCAACTCTTCATTCGTGGTCTCGACTTCCTCGATCTTGGTTTTCAGCAAAAGCTGCGTTGCCTGAAGTTGCTCTTGAAGGTCGGCAATCCGCTGGTCGCGGGACGCTGGCGTGACAGCGAATTCATCGACCTTCTGTTTCAGGCGTTCGCGGGCGATGAATATCAGGGCGACGGTGCCGTCCTTGAACGGGTGCGCGATGATGTCGGTTTGCTGCATCCCGAAGGGCGAGGGGACTTCTATATCCTTCAGGGCAATCCGCCTGTTGTCGCGCTGGGCATCGGCCAGAAGCGGCATGACCTGTTCGCGGATGCCTTCGCGGGCCAGCGCAAAGATGTGTCTTTCGTCGCCGGGGCGCGACATCAGGAACAGGCTGAGGTCGCCGGAGCTGTGGATGATCCTGCCGTCTGTAGAAACCCGCACGAAGGGGGGCGCGTATTGGTCGTAGATCGTGGTGTTGGTGACATCCAGCCCCTTGCTGTTCGGAAAGTCGTCGTCGTGCGCCATCTTCGTGTTGATGCTGTTGCGGCTTTCCCTGCTTTGGCCGAGGGGCAGCATGATGTGCCCGCGCTGTGCGGTTTCGCGTCTTTGGAACAGACGGGATCTGGGATCGACGGAATCGTACAATTCGCTGCGGCGGGTGACATTCTCGGAACTTCCAAGAAACAGCATCCCGCCCGGGCGCAAGCTGAAATGGAAGATGGGCAGAACGTCGTGCTGCATCTTTTCGTCGAGATAGATCAAGAGGTTCCGGCAGGAAATCAGGTCGACCTTTGAAAAGGGCGCATCCTTTATCAGGCTGTGAATCGAAAAACGCACCATGTCGCGGATGGCCGGAACCATCTCGAACTGCCCGTCCTGGCCGATTGTATATTCTTCCTGGAACCGGGCTGGCAGTTCCTTCAGCGATGACATCGGGTATTGCGCGTTACGGGCGATCTGAATGACTTTTTCGTCGATGTCGGTGGCAAAAATCTGGACGACCGGCTTCTTGCCGTGTTTCTTGCAGGCCTCGTGGACAAGCATCGCGATGCTATATGCCTCTTGCCCGCTGGAGCAGCCCGGCACCCAGATCCGCACTTCGTCGCCTTCTTTCGCATCCCTGACTAAGGGGGCGATCGCGTGTTTCTGAAGGCGTTCGAAACTGTCGAGATCGCGGAAGAACGCGGTGACGTTGATCAGGAAATCCTGGAACAAGAGGCGACGTTCGGACGGGTTGTGACTGAGGTAGGTCGCATAATCGTCGATATTGGTATACTCCAGCACCTGGAGGCGACGTTCGAGGCGGCGAAAGATGGTGGCGCGCTTGTAGCCGGAGAAATCGTGGCCCAGGTCTTCGAGCAATATCCGAAGCACGCGCTGGAGCTTTTCTTCCATTTCGTCGGGGCTTTCGGGAAGATCCGGATAGAGTTTGCCCGAGAAATAGGCTTGGAGCCGCGCTACGATTTCCTTGGCCGTAAGCGTATAATCGATGAGTTCGGTCGCTATTGCTGCGTGGGGCATCCCGTCATACCGGGCCTCTTCGGGCGATTGTGCAACGCAGATGCCGCCCATTTCCTTAATCATGCGCATTCCCGAGGATCCGTCAGCGCCGGTGCCGGACAGGATAACCGAGGCGGCGCGCGGCCCCTGAATGTTGGCCAGCGAGACGAAAAAGCTGTCGATGGGGCGGCGCAACCCGCGCGGTTCGTCGAACTTGTCCAGCCTAAGCTTGCTGCCTTCCATCCGCAGGCTGGCACCGGGTGGAATGACGTGCAGCGTGTCAGGGCTTAGATCATCTCCGTCTTCTATCTGACGCACCGGCAGTTTGGTCTTGCGCGACAAAAGCTCGGCCATCAGGCTTTCGTGGTTGGGATCAAGATGCAGGACCAGCACATAGGCGATGCCCGTATCGAGGGACGCATCGTGAAACATCTCGGTGACAGCTTCGAGCCCACCGGCGGAGGCGCCGATGCCGACAACCGGGAAATCCAGTTCAGGCTCGAACAGGTCTGGCGCACTGGTTTCTGCAAAATTCATGCGATTCACCCAAGGGTTAACGATTGGCAAATGCTACAACTCAGAGACGATGATCGCCAGATTTTTTTCAGGCCTGCTAATGGCTGCTGGAGGTTGCATTACCTGCGCTTACTTGTGCCGCCAGCACGGGGCTTCTTGTATTCCGGGGCGGAGATGACGATGGTCTCACCGAAAGAGGCGGGCCACGTCCCAATGCAAAACGTTTGAGTGGAACTGCGAGGTTGAAGCTATGAGCGACGACAGGAACTCCCCGGCAGACTGGTGGCGCACGTCGATCATCGACATGGCGCCGGGCCGGATCGCGTTTCGTGGTCGTCCGATCGAGGAGTTGATCGGCAACGTCGGGTTCGGCCAGATGATCTGGCTGATGACGCGGGGGGATCTGCCCAGTGCGGAACAGGCGGCCTTGTTGGAATGCGCGCTGGTCGCCGGTGTCGACCATGGCCCGCAAGCGCCGTCGATTGCCGCGGCGCGGATGGCGGCGACCTGCGGCGTGGGGCTGAACAACGTGATGGCGACCGGGGTCAACATGCTGGGCGACGTGCATGGCGGGGCAGGCGAACAATGCGCGGAATTGTATCTGGATATCGCGGCCCGGATCGACGCGGGCGCGGCTTTGGCGGTGGCCGTGGATGAAGGGCTTAGGGACTGGCGGACGCGTTACGGAAAGATCGTTTCGGGGTTCGGGCACAGGTTTCACAAGCCGGTCGATCCCCGTGCCCCGCGCCTGATGGCGCTTGTGCGCGAGGCGGCGTCGGACGGCATCGTGACAGGGCGTTACGCCGAGATCGGCGAGGCAGTTCAGGCGCGCATCGGCGAAGAGCGCGGCAGCGCGATTGCCATGAACATCGACGGCGCAACCGCCGTTATCTTTTGCGAATTGGGCTTTCCGCCGCCCCTGTCGCGCGGGTTGTTCTGCCTGTCACGCTCGGTCGGGATCCTCGCGCACGGCTGGGAGCAGATGCAGCAGGGCGGGCGAAACAAGGGGCCGATGCCGCCCGCGATCCTGCCCGCCTATGATCCTCCCGAGGCCGAAAGCTAGGCTTCAGGGCATTGGGATGTCTGTCACGTATTTCGGCACCTGATATCCGCGCTGAACTGCCGGACGCTCGGCAATCCGGATGTACCAGTCACGCACGTTCGGAAATTCACCAAGGTCGATTTCCTGCCATTCGAACCGGGAAATCCAGGGCCATGTGGCCATGTCGGCAATCGAGTATTCGCCGCGTCCTTGCCCGGCGATGAAGTCGCGCCCTTCCAGTCGGCGGTCCAGCACGCCGTACAGGCGGCGCGCCTCTTTTGAATAGCGTTCCTCGGCATATTCGGATTTGCCGCGATTGTATTTGACGAAGTGATGCACCTGACCCAGCATCGGGCCGACCCCGCCCATCTGCCACATCAGCCATTCGATGGCGCGCCACTTCTCGTCGCCTTCGGGCAGGAAACGGCCGTGCTTTTCGGCGAGGTAGAGCATGATTGCCCCGGTTTCCATCATCTGGATGCCGGTGTCGCGATCCACGATGGCCGGGATGCGGTTGTTCGGCGCGATCTTCAGGAAGTCGGGCGCGAATTGTTCGTCCTTGGTGATGTCGACGGCATGGGCGGTGTAGGGCACGCCCAGTTCTTCCAGCATGATCGAGACCTTGCGGCCATTGGGGGTGGTCCAGGTGTATAGGTCTATCACGGTCGGGGTGCTCTTTCGTCGGTTGCTCGGGATTTCTGGCGGCAAGAGACGAAAGGCGGCGGGGGAAGTCAATAAACCTGTTTCAATTGCCCGGCGGGCTTGTGTATCGGTTTGCGGGCATCACTGCGCAGGACAGGAAAGAGTGACGATGACAAAGGCAATCCGGGGAATTTACGCAGCGGCGGTGTCGCCATTTGACAAGGACGGGGCGCTCGATACCGCGAAACTGGTGGCCTATTGTCAGTATCTGGTCAACGAAGGCGGCTGCGACGGGGTTGCGCCGACGGGGACGACGGGCGAGGGCAACTCGATCTCGTTCCGCCAGAAAATGGAACTGGCGGCGGCCTTTGGCGAAGCGGGGTTCGATCCCGCCCGCGCGATCTTCGGCACCGGGGCATGCGCAACGCAGGATGCAATTGATCTATCGAAAGCCGCGCTGGATGCCGGGTTTCCGAACGTGCTGGTCCTGCCGCCATTCTATTACAAGACCCCGAGCGACGAGGGCATCTATCGCTATTTCGCGCAACTGATCGAGGCGATCGGAGATGACCGGTTGCGGGTCTACCTGTACCACTTCCCGCAGATGTCGGCCGTGCCGATCCCGGTGGATGTGGCGGTGCGGTTGAAAAAGGACTTCGGCCCGGTAATTGCGGGCCTGAAGGATTCCAGCGGCGACATGGCGCAATCCCTGGCCTTTGCAAAGGCGACCGGCGGTGTAGAGGCGGATTTCGATGTCTACCCGTCCAGCGAGGCCTTCCTGTTCGAAGGGTTGGAAGGCGGCTGTGCGGGCATCATCTCGGGTTCGACAAACGCCTTTGCGAATTACGTCCAGAAGGGACGCAGCGCGGGGGCTGACAGCGAGGCCTTCCAACTGGTGAAAGACGCCCGCGCTGTGGCGTCGAAGTATCCGTTGATGGCGGCGATGAAACAGGTCGAAGCCTGGCGGACGGGGGACGAAGGCTGGACACGGATGGCCCCGCCGCTTGTGCCTTTGAGCGAGGCGCAAAAGGCGGACCTTCGCGCGGATCTGGATGCGCTGAAAGGACGGGCGGGCTAGGCCGTTTCGATTACGGGCCTGTGGCGGCGACAACCTCCGCCACACGCTCGGCATTGTCGCGGGCAAGTGAACCGTCCGCGTTCCAGAGCGAGTTTTCGAACCCCACGCGCATCTTTCCACCCCGGCGGGCTGCTTCGGTAAGGCAGGCGGTTTCGGAAGAGCCGAAGGCGCAGAGCATCCAGTCGAAGGTGAGGTCGGTGTTGGCGCCGAGCAGGTCAGTGAACCCGTCAAGATCGGCCGGGCGCGGTAAGGCGCTGCCGGTGTAAGAGCCAAGCACGAATTGCATCTGGTGGTGGCGTCCGGGGATCGTGCCGTTGTCGATGCATTCGAGGAACCAGCGCAGTTCTTCGGGCGTATAGACGATGTGCTGTATCGCGACGTTTTCGGCCAACGCCCAGCCGTAGAAATCCCGCGCCGCTTGAATTTCGGCAGGGTCCGGGATCATTTCGCGCAGGGCGACGGAAACCGAGGCCGGGCGCAATTCGCGCACCATCGCCTGTTGTTCCGGCGCGGTGTAGCGCCCCGCCGCCTCGCTTGTGACTTGCAGGAAAAAGCCGGGGGCGGCTTCGGAAATCGCGGCCAGTGTTTCGCGGTAAAGCCCGCAATCCAGTGAGTGCAGGCCATCCTTGTCGCGGACATGGATGTGGATGCCGGTGGCGCCAGCCTTACGGCAGGCGAGAGCGGTTTCCACGATCTCGGGCAATGTGATGGGGAGCGCGGCGTGGTCGGCCTTGGTGCGGCGTGCGCCGTTCGGGGCGACCATCAGGTGCGGCAGTTCGGCAGTCATTTCGGACCTTTGGGAAGGAAATTCATCACGAGGTCGAGGGTGCGGGCCACTGCGCCGCCGTGGCGGTCGTATTCCCGCGTTGCCCCGGCCTGCATGGCGGCGAGGGTGCCGGCGTTTGCAAAGAGGTCGGTGAGGGCCTGTGTCAGGGCGTTTGCGTCCGCGACCTCGCGCGCGCCGCCGGTAGCCTGCAATGCCTGATAGGCGGCGGCGAAGTTTTCCACATGGGGGCCGTGCAGGATGGCCGTGTTCAGGGCGGCGGGTTCATAGGGCGTGTGCCCGCCTGGGCCGGGCAGGAGCGAGCCGCCGACAAGGGCAACCGGCACCGCGCCGTAAACCGCGCCCGTGTCGCCGAAGCTGTCGACCAGATGGACCTTGGTATCGGGTGCGGGCGTTTCGCCGGAGCTGTGGCGGGTAAAGGGCAGGGCGCGATCCTGCAAGAGCGTGGCGATTGCATCGCCCCGGTTCGGGTGGCGCGGCACAAGCACCAGAAGCGGTTGGTCGGGCAGGGCGGCATGGGCGTCGAGGATGATTTCATCCTCGCCCGGGTGGGTCGAAACGGCGGCCCAGACCGGGCGGTCCTGCGCGACTTGGGTGACCGAAGCGCGAAGGGCGGCATCGCCCGGCGGCAGGTCCACTTCGGCCTTGAGGTTGCCGGGGGAGATGACGCGGTCGGGATCGAGGCCAAGGCCGACAAGGCTGCTTGCGATCTCGTCAGACTGGGCGGTGACAAGGCGCATCGGGGCAAGAAGGGCGGCGTAGAGGCGCGGAAATCGCGCCCGGCTGTTCGAGGCGCGGGCGTTCAACAGGGCCATGGGTGTGCCGCGCCGCATCAGGGCCAGAACGAGCCTGGGCCAAAGATCGCCTTCGACAAAGAGCGCGGCGTCGGGGGACCAGTGGGTCAGAAAGCCTTCGACCGCGCTTTCGGTGTCGACGGGTAGGAACTGGTGCAAGGCTTCGGGCAGGCGTTTTGCGGTCGTTTCCGCGCCGCCCTGCGTTGATGTGGTGACAAGCACTTGCGACTGCGTACGTTCTTGCAACGCGCGAACAAAGGCGACGACGGACACGATTTCCCCGACCGAGGCGGCATGAACCCAGATCAGAGGGCCGTCGGGGCGTGGCAGACTGGGCTGGCCGAAGCGTTCGCGCAGGCGGACGTCGTCGCCGCCTTGCTTTACGTGCGCGCGGCGGGCGAGACGGCGCAGCAGGCCGGGGCACAGGCCAGAAAGGCCCAGCCAGAGACGCAGCAGAAAGGGCCGGGGGGCCGGAGCTTGGGTGCCTGGGGGCGGAGGGCCTGAACCGTTGCGCATGGGGGCTTCTCTAGCACGGCTGTCGGTCAATGGCTTTGCAAATTCCGCGCCGCGTCCGTCGCATAGATTCGCTGGTCACTCCAGCGGGCGACCGCGCCAGTCGCGCAGGGGGCCGATCGCCTCGACCGTTTCGCGCCCGCCGTTTGACAACCAGTAGTCGCGGAAATACGGCACCGGGCCGCGCCCGGAACGCCAGAAATCGCCCCAGGCCTGGTTTTTCTCGGGGACAAGCTCGGCCGGTCGCGGTCGGCCATGAAAGGCGAGGATTTTGGTGCCTGCCGGTGGGTTGCGCGGTGGCAGAAACCGGTTGAGTATCGGGGCCTGCATCAGGTGGCGCTTGAAGGAAATGACCCAAGGGTCGGGCCAGAAGGCGACATCATCGTGATGCTTCCACATGAATCGCTGGTCGTTCCGGATGGTGGTCGTCCAATGCTCCGGCTTCGACATGAATTCTTCGTAGATGTGGGTCAGGCCATCGAAATCGAAGGCGATCACGCCTGACGCGCCCCGGATCGGGCGGTTGATCTTCAGCCGGTCGATGGGCCGCGCCCATTCCTTGATCATCACCAGCGAACCCTCGTAATCGAACATCGGTGCGAGGTCACCGCAGATCATTGAATCGAGGTCGATAAACAGGGCGCGACCGGACAGGTCGTAAAGCGAAGGTTTGAACATCGAAAGCTTGGGCCATGCGCCGAAGCTGAAATTCCCTGGTTTCAGGCCCATGTCAGGGATCGGCAGCACCTCGACATCCTTTGAGATGCCTTCGCCATCGTCGGTGAAACAGATAAAGCGGTAATCGCCCGTAAGGTGCTTCCGCACGCCCGAGGCAAGGACATTCACATAGTCCGGGGCATAAGCCTTGCCCCATTTCATGCAAACCACGTTTCGCTGCATCTGATCTTCCTTGCGCCCGATGGTGCGGCACCGTTGCGGCGGTGCTCGGTCTGTTTGTTCGGTCTCGAGTCAATACGTTGAGGTCGGGCGATGCAAGGTCAAAGAGTTGAGCGACCGGCGCGGGATCGCCTAGGCTGGCGCATCCCCATAGCCCGTTTCCAGCGCCATCCAGTCACTTTCCTGAAAGTTCAGGTCGTGGTGCAGGGACTTTTCCTTGTCGAAAGAGCGTCGGAGGCGGGCAAGGTTGGCGCGGGTCCAATCGCCGGGAGCGCGTTTGCCGGACTTGTCAAAGTCGATCAGCCACGGGGTTTCGTTGTCGTCCAGCAGGATGTTGCGGCAGTTGAGGTCGGCGTGATGGACATTGAGGTCGTGCATCCGACGGATCTCGGTGCCGATGGCCTGCCAGACTGCATCGCCGAGCTTGCGGGTTTTCAGGATGTCGGCAAGGGGCAGGGCGTCGGGAATGCGCAGGGTGATCAGGTCCGCGCGATAGAAAGGGCCGAGGTGGATGCAGCGGGCGGCGACGGGGCGGGCGACGTTAAGACCCGCCGCCAACATGCTTTGAAGAAGCGAAAATTCCTGCATGGCGCGGCTTTTTGCAACCCTGGCCCCGAGGTAGAGATCGCGGTTGATCCTGCCGATCAGCCCGCCCCGGCGGAAGTGGCGCAGCACCATGTCACGGCCTGAGTGGCGCAGGAAATACGCTTCGCCCCGGCCCCTGGAACCGCCGTGGATCAGGCCGTTTTCGGCCAGCCAGCCGGGATCGAACAGCCGGGGTTCGAAGGTGTCGAACAGCGTGCTGTCGTACCAGATCTCCTGGCCTTCCAGTTTCAGTTTTGTCGTGGGCGTTTCGATGATCCGGCTCCGGTCCCAAAGTGTTCGCGGCAAAGGCTAGTGGATGCCGACCCGGGTATCCAGATCGTTCAGGCCCCGGTGACTTTCTGTTCAAGGTCGATTGCAACGCCGGTCATTGGGGCCGAGGCCTCGGACAGAAGGAAAACGATCTGGCGGGCGCATTCTTCCGCCGACAAGAGGCGCCCGAGGGGCAGGTTTTTCGCGGCTTCGTCTGCCCATCCTTCGCCCTTGCCCAGAATTTCGGCCTGCATCCGGTGTTCGGCCTCGGTCAGAATCCAGCCGAGGTTCAGCCCGTTGACGCGGATGCGGTCGGCAAGATGGGCGTTGGCGGCGTTCTTGGTCAGGGTCAGAAGCGCGCCCTTGGTGGCCGAATAGATGGCAAGGTTGGGTGCGCCGCAATGGGCGTTCATGGACAGGACGTTGACGATGCTGCCGGGGGATTTGCGGGCTTTCAGGTCGCGGATCATGTCTTGCATAAGGAAGAAGGGGGCGCGGGTGTTGACGGAAAAGAGACTGTCCCAGTCGTCCAACGTGCCGTCTTCGAAAGAGGCGCGTGTGGTCAGGCCTGCGGCGTTGACCAGCGCATCGACCGGGCCAAGGGCGCTTTGGGCGGCCGAAAGGATGGCTTCGGGCGCTGTCACATCCGACAGGTCGAAAGCGCCGTGGGCGACTTTCGTGCCTTGATCGGCAAGTTCGCCCGCCACGCGGGCGCATCCCGCCTCATCCCGGTCGGTCAGGAACAAGGCACCGACGCCCGAGGCGGCGAGTTCCACCGCGGTGGCCTTGCCGATGCCGCTGGCGGCCCCTGTCACAAGGGCGGTGCGGTTCTTCATGGTGACGTTCATTCCTCGACCGCTCCTTTCGGCAGGTTCTCGCGAAAGATGATCCGCGGTTCGATATGGCGGGCCGGAAGCAGGGGTGTGCTGGCGGCGATTGCGCCCAGAAGACGGATGATCGCCTGTTCGCCCACCATCCGTGCGTTCTGGTCCACCACCACGTCGACCAGGCCCCGTTCAAGCCATTCGGCGGAACTTTCCGTCAGATCGTGCATGATTGCAAAGGGTCTGTTTCCGGCGGCGACCGTGCCGAGAGCTTCGACGATCCCCTTGCGGCCCGCGCCGACGCAATAGACGCCCAAGAGGTTTTCATGCCGGGCCAGCAATTTTTCGGTCATCCGGCGGGATTTCGTCGGGTCTTCGCCGGTTTCGATTGGCGGAAGCAGGGAGAGCGAGGGGTAAAGTCGTTCCATCACCTCGCGAAACCCCGCTTCGCGCTCGCGGTGGCCGTGAAATTCGTGACTGCCGAGGAAGACCGCGATCTCGCCTTTGAGGTGCCCCAGGCTTAACCCCATGATCCGCGCGGCGGTGCGCCCGGCAATCCTGTTGTCGACGCCGACATAGGCCGAGCGCGGAGTGCCGGGGATGTCGGAGGCCAGTGTCACCACGCGCACGCCTGCCTCGCAAAGCGCGGTAAGGGCGGCGCGATTCTTTGCATGGTCGGTGGCGATCAACCCGACGCCTTCGGTGCGAAGCGACAATTGTTCAAGCGCGGGCAGGACGGCCTCGGGGCCGATGCCTTCCATCCTTGTGACCTTGCAGCTTTCCACAAGCGGGAGCGTCCGCGAAAATTCCGTCAGGCTGTCGATCACGTCGTGCATGAAGGCGTTGTCGCCAAAGGGGATCAGGAATTCCAGCCGGGCCGGGCGCGAGGGCAGGACCACCATGCCTTCGGAGGGCAGGTAGCCAAGGTCGCGGGCCGCGGTCAGCACACGCTGCCGGTTGGCCGGGCTGACACCGGGGCGGCCGTTCAACGCGCGGTCGACAGTGGCCGTCGAAACCCCCGCCGCTTCGGCAATGCCCTTGATCGTGGTTCGGCTCATCTGATGTGATTTGATGTGATTTCCGGTTGAGGTCAATGGCCGAAACGCGTTTTGCTGGACCTGAGGAAGCGCAGAAAGCTGATGCAGGGGAGGGCACGGCAATCAACGCAGAAACCGACATCGTGGCCGCGCGGGACTATTCCCTAACCGGACCTTCGGCGGAGCACGCTGTCGAAGCCGGGCTGGCGGCGGCCCAGTGGTATCACACCGAGATCCCCCGCAAGACCATGAAAGAACTGATGAAACGGCGCGATGGCCCGGCCATGCGCGACACGATCATCTGGGCGTTGTTGCATGTCGTCTTTGCTGCTGGCGGCATCTATTTCTGGGGGTCGTGGATCGCTGTGCCGTTCTGGATGGCCTACGGTGTGCTTTACGGATCGGCCTGCGACTCGCGCTGGCACGAATGCGGGCATGGCACGGCCTTTCGCACCCGCTGGATGAATGATGTCGTCTATCACATCGCGTCATTCCAGGTGATGCGGAACCCGATCAACTGGCGCTGGAGCCACGCGCGGCATCATACGGACACGATCATCGTGGGCCGGGATGCGGAAATCGCCTGGATGCATCCGATCAAGCTGGGGTTGAAGGCGCTGGCCTATGTCGGGGTCTACGATCTCTGGCTATCGCTGAAGGTTCTGGCGCGGAATGCCGCCGGAAATCTGTCGCCGGATGAAAAGGATTATATCCCCGAAAGCGAATGGCCCAAGGTCGTGTTCTGGGCGCGGATCCACATGGCGATTTATGGCGCGACCTTGCTTGTCGCGCTTGTCATGTTTGCGTCGGGCATGGGCTGGAAGGCGACCATACCCCTTTTGATCATCGGTGGTCCCCGCGCCTATGGCTGCTGGCATATGATCATGACGGGGCTGTTGCAGCACGGCGGGCTGGCCGAAGATGTTCTGGACCACCGGCTGAACTCGCGCACCCTGTACCTGAACCCCATCAGCCGTTGGATTTACTGGAACATGAATTACCACGTCGAACACCACATGTTCCCGATGGTGCCTTATTACGCGCTGCCCGACCTGCACGAGCTTATCAAGCACGACCTGCCGCCGCCGAACACATCGCTGTTTGACGCCTACCGCGAGATGGTCCGCGCCGTCATGCGCCAGCGTCGTGAACCGGGGTATTTCCTGAAAAAGGATCTGCCCGAAACCGCAAAACCCTACCGCGAAGATCTGCACGACACCGTGCCGGAACGCGCCAACGCCTGATGGAAGACTTGATGCCCTGGATTGATGCCTGCGCTGCCGACGACATCGAAGAAGAAGACGTGATCCGGTGGGATCACGGTGGACGCACATTTGCGATCTATCACGGGGTGGATGGCGCGTTTTACTGCACCGACGGGCTTTGCACGCATGAGAAGGTTCACCTTGCCGACGGTCTTGTCATGGATAACGAGATCGAGTGCCCCAAGCACAACGGCTTGTTCGATTACACCACGGGCGAGGCGCTGCGTGCGCCGGTCTGCGTGGATCTGTCCACCTATCCCGCCAAGACCGAAGGCGGGCGCGTTCTGGTGCTGGTCGAATGACCGTGCGTCGGCTTCCTACCGTCCATGACCTGCGCATGTTGAAGGGCCAGCGGCAACTCACCATGCTCAGGTATTTCTCTCTGGACGAGGCCCGCGCGGCCGAAGCGGCGGGGATCGACATTGCTTCCGTACCTCCCGAGGTGCTGTTCGATCCCCGCTACCGCGACGCTGCACCTTCGATCTTCTCGATGACCGGCCAGACCCATCTGGAGTCGGGCACGCCAGAGGATTACCTGCGCTGGTGCGGGGACGCGATCGAGAAGGGGGCGGATGCGCTTTACTGCTCGGGGTCTCTGAAAACGGTCGAATTCCTTGCCCGCGAACATATCCCCATCGTCGGGCATGTCGGGCTTGTGCCTGCACGCGCGACCTGGACGGGCGGTTTCAGGGCCGTCGGCAAGACGGCTGCGGATGCGCTCAGCCTTTACGACGAAGTCAAAGCCTATGAAAACGCAGGCGCTTTCGCTGTCGAGATCGAGGTTGTCCCCGAAGAGGTGGCAAGCGAGATTTCCAGCCGCGTCGATATCCTGTTGTGGTCCATGGGGGCCGGTGCGGGCTGCGATGCGCAGTATCTCTTTGCCAATGACATCCTGGGCTATACCGAGGGGCACATTCCGCGCCATTCAAAGATTTACAGGGATTTCGCCGCTGAATTCGCGCGGCTTCAACAGGAACGCATCGCCGCGTTCCGTGAATTCGCAAGCGACGTGGAAAGCGGCGCCTACCCGGAGGAACAGCATCTTGTCCGCATGGACCAAGACGAACTCGCGGCATTCCGCGAGGGGATGGCGTCGCGCTGACGCCGAAAGGAAGACCAAGGAAGCCCGGCAGGGAAAGCCGGGCGCATCAGGGAGGAACTGAAATGCTGAGACGTACACTACTTGGGGCCGCCGCCGCGCTGGCCTTTGCACCTGTCGCGGGGTTTGCGCAGGAAGCCAAGACATTCTTCTGGATCTCGCACGGCGGGCCGGCCGACCCGGTCTGGACCTACTTCCTGCAAGGCGCGGAAGACTGGGCGGAAGACACCGGCCACACGGTCAACACCTCGTTCCACTCGGGCGACGTGCCAAGCCAGCAGGAAGCGGTTCGTGCCGCTATCGCATCCGGTGCCGACGGCATCTGTTCGACCAGCCCCGATCCGGGGTCGATGGTCGATGTCGTGGCCGAGGCGCGTGATGCCGGGATTCCGATCGTGAACTTCAACACGCCGGACGATGCGCCGAACTGGAACGCCTATGTGGGCGGCGATCTGAACTACGTGGGCCGGTCCTGGGCGCAGTATCTTGTCGACAAGGGCCATGTGAGCGAGGGCGACTTCGTCTGGATGCCGGTCGAGGTGCCGGGTGCGTCTTACGGTGTGGAAGAGGAAAAGGGCATCGCCGAGGTCTTCGAACCGCTTGGCATCACCTGGGAAGTCACCGACGCCACGCTCGACCAGGCCGAAGTCATCCAGCGGATGACCGACTATATCACCGCGAACCGCGACCGGATCAGTGCGATGATCGGTCTGGGTGACATGGTGACGGGATCGGTCGTGCGCGTGTGGAACCAGGCCGGGCTGGCACCGGGCGACATTCCGGTCGTCGGCTGGGGCAACTCGCTGGATACCACGCAGGGCGTCATGGACGGATACGTCTCGGCGGCCATGTGGCAGGATCCGCAGGCGACGTCCTACATGTGCCTCTCCACGCTTTTGATGGAGACAAGCAGCATTCCGGTGGGCTTCAACATCATCACCGGCGCGCTTTACGAGGCTGACACGGCCCCGCTCTATCACGGTATCATGGGCGGCAACTGAGCCCTTTGAAACTTGCCTGCGGCGTTCTGCGCCGCAGGTCCCCAACCAAGGCCGAGGCCCCATGTCCGACACAAATACTTCCGAGGCGCCCGCCGCGCCGCCCGAACGGCCCGGCATCGCCCGGCTTTTGATCGCCATGCCCGAGTTCGGACCGATGGTCCTGCTTGTGGTCATGCTGATCGTTTTCACGTCCATCAACCCGGCGTTTCTGTCGCTGACGAATATCTCGAACGCGCTGACCTTCACGGTCGAGCTTGGGTTGATCGCGCTGGCGATGACGCTCTTGATGACTTCGGGCGAGTTCGACCTTTCGGTCGGCTCGGTCTTCGGGTTCACGCCGGTGGTGATGTGGACGCTGTTCAACACCGGCACCATGGCGCTGTTCCCGGCTTTCGTGCTGGCGCTGCTTGTCGCCGTGGCCATCGGCGCCTTCAGCGGGTTGTTCGTCACACGCCTCGGCATCCCGTCCTTCCTTGTCACACTTGGGATGCTGTTGATGGTGCGCGGTTCCGCGCTCTGGCTGACCTCCGGTTTCCCGCAGAGGACATGGAACGCCGGCGAGCAATGGCTGGCCGAGGTTCTGGTGGGCGATTTCTATATCGGCGGCCTGCGCATCTATATGAGCCTGATCTGGTTCATCCTGATCGCCGTCGGTTTCCATTACCTGCTGACCAAATCGCGCTTCGGCAACTGGATCCAGGCAACCGGCGGCAATCCGGGGGCTGCGCGGAACCGGGGGGTTCCGATCCGCAAGGTAAAACTGATCCTGTTCATGCTGACCTCCGCCATGGCGGGTCTCGCGGGCGTGATTTCATCGATCCGGGTGTCGGCGGCGAACCCCAATTCCGGCATGGGCTATGAACTGGAGGTCATCGCCATGGTGGTGATCGGCGGCACGGTTCTGACCGGCGGGCGCGGCACGATCATCGGGACCGTGCTGGGCGTGCTGATCCTGCGGCTGATGCGCAACGGCATTGTCCTGATCGGGGTGCCGGGTCTGGCCTATAACATCTTCATCGGGGCGATCATTCTGGGCATGATGGCCTTGCACGCGGCGCTGGAGAAGCGCCACAACGAGGGGGTCTGAGCCATGCCTGACACCGGCACGCCGCTTGTCGAAATGCGGAATATCGAAAAGTTCTATGGCCGCATCCACGCGCTGAGGAACGTGAACCTGACCATCCCGCGCGGTGAAATCGTCGGCCTTCTGGGCGACAATGGCGCGGGAAAATCCACGCTGATCAAGGTGCTGTCCGGCGCGGTCCCCTATACCTCGGGCGAGATCCGGATCAACGGCAAACCCCTGAACCTGCGGTCCACCAATGACGCCATCGACGCAGGGATCGAGACGATCTATCAGGATTCCGCGCTGGTGCCTCAGCTTTCCATTGCGCGAAACCTGTTTTTGGGCCGCGAGTTGCGGAAAGGGCCGGGAATCCTTGACCGGATGGACCAGGACCGGATGAACGAGGTCGCGGGCGAACTGCTGAAACGGGTCGGGATTTCCAAGAACATCCCGCCGACGACGCCGATCGGTTCGCTTTCGGGCGGCGAACGTCAGGCGGTGGCGATTGCGCGGGCGATGTATTTCGATAGCGAGTTGATCATCCTTGATGAGCCCACCAACAACCTTGGTGTCGCCGAGACCCAAGGGGTTCTGCGCTTCGTGCGGGATGCCCGCGACTCGGGCCATTCCTGCATTTTCATCGCGCACAACATCCATCACGTTTTCCAGGTGGTCGACCGGATGGTGGTGATGCGGCGCGGCGAGGTGGTGGCGGATGACCTCAGCCCGAAAACCTCCAGCATTCAGGACGTCGAGGACATCATCACGGGCGAGCATGTGGCGGCATGATCCGCGTTGCGGCAGACGGCGTTGCCTTCGGCTTTGAAAGCGATACGGGGCTATTAGACGGGTTCACCGTGGTCGATTGCGGGCGCGAGGTCGCGCCCCTGCACCGCGCGCCCTGGGTTGGCACGGACGAGGTGATGCCAGACAGCGAACCGCCGCTGATCGCACGTTTGGGCGGGGATTTCTTCTGTGCGCCCTTTGCGGCCAGCGCGGAAGGTTCACCCATGCACGGCTGGCCGCCGAATTCGGCCTGGGAGGTGACGCGGGCCTCGGACGGGGTGCTTGAGGCAGAGTTGGAAAAACCGGTGATGGGCGCGCGGTTGCGAAAGCGTCTTGCGCTGAAAGACGGCCATCCGTTCGTCTATCAATCCCATGTCTTCAGTGGCGGCGAAGGGCGGATCACATTCGCCAACCACGCCAATGTTTCCGTCGCCAATGGCGCCCTGATCCGCACCTCGCCCAAGCGCACATGGGAAACACCGAAGACGCAACAGGAACCCGACCC
Organism: Paracoccaceae bacterium; assembly: GCA_965228905.1. GTDB lineage: Bacteria > Pseudomonadota > Alphaproteobacteria > Rhodobacterales > Rhodobacteraceae > CALKXV01. Next base: position 1,236,719 of record CBDDII010000002.1, read on the forward strand.
GGCGCGGGGCCGCTCGGCCCTGATCTCGCCTGCGCAATCAGAAGACCCGCGCGTCTTTCCCGGTGTTGACGGCCCGGTCGATCTGACGACCTATCCCTGGAACCCGCACCACGAGGATTTCGTGATCGGGATCGAGGCGCCGGGGCACGGGCTTGGCTGGACCGCCGTGACAAGGCCCAAGGAGGGCGACCTCTACTTGTCGCTGCGTGATCCGCGCGTTTTGCCCATGACCATGCTCTGGCATTCGAACGGCGGGCGCGACTATCCCCCGTGGTCGTCGCGGCACTATGGCTGTCTCGGCGTGGAAGAGGGGGCGGCGGAGCATATGCTGGGCCTCTCGGGCGAGGGCGATCTGACCGGACCGGGGGCTTTGACCCTTGGCGGGAAAACCGAGGTACGCCACGTGATCGGGGCCATCGACTGGCCGGGCGGCGAAGCGGTGGCAAGCGTTGACTACAAGGGCGGTCTTTTGACCGTCACCGGGGAAGGGGGCGCGATGCGCAAGGTGGCACTGGATGGCGCGTTTCTGGGGCTGGGGTCATGAGTCGTATCATCTCCGCCCCCGAACCGCGCACCCTGGACCTGATCTTTCGCCCCGACGCACTTGGTGCGTTGCACAAGCAGCATGAGGTCTTTGAATGCTCTGCTGCCGAACTTGGCAATGCGCCGGACGAGGTGCTGGCCAATGCGCGCTACATCATCGGCCAGCCGTCGATTTCCGAAGACCTGCTGGACCGGATGACCTCGCTCAGATGCGTCTTCAACGTCGAAGGCAACCTGATGGACAACATGCCCTACGAAAGGCTGTTCGAACGCGGCATCCATGTCGTCACGCCGGGCTCGGTCTTTGCCCTGCCGGTGGCCGAGCTTGGCCTGGGGCTGGCGCTGGATCTGTTGCGCGGGATCACGGATGCCGATGTCGCCTTCCGCGACGGGCGCGAAGTCTGGGGGCTTGAGGGCAACCGGCAGGCGCGGCTTTTGTCCGGGGCCGAAGTGGGGATGATCGGCTATGGCGATCTCGGCAAGGCGCTTCACCGGCTGCTGATGCCGTTCGGCGTGCGCCTGCGCATCCACGACCCCTGGCTGCCGCCCTCGATCATCGCCGACGCGGGCGCAGAGCCTTCCGATCTGGAAACGGTGCTGTCGGAAAGCGACGTGATCTTCACCGTCGCCGGGGTGACCAGCCAGAACCGGGGTTTTCTTGGGGCCGAGGCGTTTCAGGCCATGCGCCAAGGGGCGGCGTTTATCCTTCTCAGCCGGGCCGAGGCGGTGGATTTCGACGCGCTAATGGCGGCTGTCGCCTCGGGTCACATTACGGCGGCCAGCGATGTCTTCCCGTCCGAACCGATGCCAAAGGACCACCCGGTGCGCGGCCTTTCCGGGTTCCTGCGTTCGGCCCACCGGGCGGGCGCGCTGGAACAGGCGTTCTTTCTGATGGGCGATTACGTGCTGGAAGACATCGCACTTCTCGACAAGGGCCTGCCGCCCTTGAGGTGCCGCAGGGCCGAGCGCGAGACGGTGTCCATGATGCGCTCCAAACCGGTCGATGTGAATTGAGCCTAGGCCGGAGGCGCCGCCGTACTGGCCCGCACGACAAGCTCCACGGGCAGAACGGTGTCGGGGATGGGCAGGCCGCCCGATTGGGTCAACCGCCCAAGCAGCGCCTGGGCGGCACGCATCCCAAGCCGCTGGCGGTCCTGCCGGATCGTGGTCAGGGCGGGCACATAGTATTCCGACATCTCGATATCGTCGAAACCGACGACCGAGATGTCCTCGGGCACGCGCAGCCCGCCGTTCTGCAACCCCGCGATCAGGCCGAAGGCCACCATGTCGGCGGAACAGAACACCGCCGTGGGCCTTTCGTCCATCGCAAGAATGCGCCGCGCGGCCTCGTGCCCCGATTCCACGGAAAAGTCGCCGCGAATGATCCAGTCGGGACGGGCGGGCAGGCCAAGACGGCTGCGTTCCGCCACCATGCCCTTGCGCCGCGCGGTGGTCAGAACGTTGTCGTCCGGCCCCGTGACATGGGCGATCTTGTGGTGGCCAAGGGCGTGCAGGTGACGGATGGCCAGCCGCGCGCCTTCCTCGTTGTCGCTGGAAATGACGGAAAACCTGTCGTCATCCACCCATTCGCACAGGAACACGATGCGGTCGCCAAGCCCAAGGTCATAGCATTGCCCAAGGCTGTCGTCGGACAGCCCGCCGTCCAGGCTGATCGCCCCGTCGATCCGCCCGTCGGTAAAGTAATCGGCCAGGGTCGAGGTCTTCATGGGGTTGCTTTGGGTGTCGGTGATCAGGATGGCATAGTCAGAGCCGGAAAAGCCTTCGCTGATGCCCGCCAGGATGCCGGAGTAGAAGGGTTTTCCAAGGTTCGGCACAAGGATCAGGACGGCGGCGGCGCGCTGCATCCGAAGGTTGCGGGCCGCCTGATTCGCGCGATAGCCGGTCTCTTTTATGGCTTCGAGCACGATCTTGCGCGTCGTTTCCGACACAAGCCCGGGGTTCGACAGAACCCGGCTGACCGTGGCGGCCGAGACATTGGCGTTGCGGGCCACGTCCTGAATTGTCGCCGGTCTCTGGATCATGCTTTCAGCATCGTTTGGGTGAATTCCCCGCTTGACTCGAATCCGAAGTTGATACGAGTATGTAATCGTTTTCATCGTTCGGGAAGAGGGTTTTTCGATCATGAAAACGATTTCAGGCGACGGCCTGGCTTGCAAGGACCTTGGGGGGAGGAAGCTCTTTTGGACGATCTGAAGTGGGGCACGGCGTGAGCGCGGCGGCGTCTTTCGACTTTTCCGGCGCGAAGGTGCTGGTTGTCGGGGCAAGTCGTGGCGGGATCGGTGCCTCGATTGCCCATGCGTTTCAGGACAGCGGTGCCGAGGTGGACATCACCGGGGCCGAGCCGACCTGCGTTCCCGAGGATGCCGAACGCTTTGCCTATACCCAGCTTGACGTGACCGACACCGAGGCGGTGCGCGCCTTTGCGGGCAACCGCGACAGGCTTGACGTGCTGGTCAATTGCGCCGCCATCACCCGCCGGGGCGAGGAAATGGCCCCCGATTTCTTTTCGCGCGTGCTGGACGTGAACCTGACCGGATCGCTGCGCTGCGCCGAGGCGCTGCATCCGGCGCTTTCGGCGGCCAGGGGCAAGGTCATCAACATCGCTTCGATGTATGCGCGGTTTGGATCGCCTCGAAATCCGGCCTATGGTGCATCCAAGGCGGGGGTCGAGCAACTGACCAAATCTCTGGCCATCGCCTGGGCCGAAGACGGCATTCGGGTGAATGCCATCGCGCCGGGGTTCATCGTGACCGAACAATCCGCCCGCGCGCGCCAGGATGCGGCCTTCACGGCGGCCATCGAGGCGCGCACCCCGATGAAAAGATGGGGTCAGCCGGGCGACATCGCGGGCGCGGCGCTGTTTCTGGCCTCGGATGCCTCGGCCTTTCTGACAGGCGTCTGCCTGCCCGTTGACGGAGGGTATTCCGTTGTCTGACAGGAGCCATTGAATGACCAAGTTTTCCCAGATCAACACGGCGGTGATCGGCACAGGTTTCATCGGCACCGTCCACGTACAGGAATTGCGCCGCCTTGGGGTGAACGTGAAGGGCGTTCTGGGCTCGTCGCCCGAGCGTGGTGCGGAACGCGCGGGCGAGATTGGCGTCGCGCACGCCTATGCCTCGCTTGACGACCTTCTGGCGGACAAGGACGTCGATGTCGTTCATGTCACTTCGCCGAACCACGCCCATTATCCGCAGGTGAAAGCGATCCTTGCCGCCGGCAAGAACGTCGTCTGCGAAAAGCCGCTGGCGATGACCAGCGCGGAATCCGCCGAGATGGTCGAACTTGCCGACGCCTCGGGCAAGGTCTGCGCGGTCTGCTACAATATCCGCTTTTATCCGCTGAACCAGCAGGCCCACGGCATGGCCAAGGCGGGCGAGTTGGGCGACGTGCGTTTCATCACCGGCCATGCCCACCAGGACTGGTTGTCGAAACCGACCGACTGGAACTGGCGGCTGCGCTCGGAAATCGGCGGGCCATTGCGGTCGGTCGGGGACATTGGCACCCATTGGGTGGACCTCGCCAGTTTCATCACCGGGCTGAAGGTCGAGGCGGTGATGGCGGAACTGACGACCTTTCTGAACGAACGTCAGAAACCCGTCGGCCCGGTCGAGACGTTTTCCAGCGGCACCGGGGAAACCGAAACGGTCGCCGTGGATACTGACGATTCCGCGATGATCCTGTTGCGGTTCGCCAATGGCGCGCGCGGCGTGGTCAGCACCAGCCAGATCAACGTGGGGCGCAAGTGTTCCTTTGCCTGGGACGTGGCCGGGTCGAAATCCAGCGCCGCCTGGGACAGCGAAACGCCCGATCACCTGTTCATCGGTCACCGGGATGCGCCGAACCAGATCCTTATGCGGGATTTCACCCTGATGAACCCCTATGGCACCGCCGCCGCGACCCTGCCGCCGGGGCATGTCGAAGGCTTCGCCGACAGTTTCCACAACTTTTTCCGCGCGGTTTACACCGACATCGCCCAGGGCGCGCGGCAGGCGGACAGCACATGGGCCACCTTCGACGATGGTCACTACGAAATGCAATTCTGCGATGCGGTTCTGAAATCGGCCGAAGAAGGCCGCTGGGTCGCATTGAGCGAGGTTTGAGCACATGAAACTTGGTTTGCTGACAGCCCCATTCGAGGACACACCCCTGGAAGACGTGGCCGCTTGGTCGGGCCAGAACGGCTTTTCGGCGTTCGAGGTCGCCTGCTGGCCCGCCTCGGGCGGTGAAAAGCGGCGCTATGCCGGGACCAGCCACATCGACGTGGACGGGCTGAGCGCGGATCAGGGGGCGGAAATCACTGCTATGCTTCAAGGCCACGGGATCGAGATCTCGGGCCTTGGATATTATCCGAACCCCCTGCACGCCGAGGCCGACCACCGCGACGAGGTGATCGGCCATCTGAAAAAGGTGATCACCGCGGCGGGCACCATGGGCATTGGCGTCGTCAATACCTTCATCGGCGGGGATCGCAGCCTCAGCGTCGACGACAACTGGACCCGCGCGACCGAGATTTTCGCACCGATCGTCAAACATGCGAGGGACGCGGGCGTGCGGCTTTGCTTTGAGAACTGCCCGATGATTTTCAGCCACGACGAATGGCCGGGCGGGCACAACATCGCCTACAGCCCCAAGATCTGGCGGCGCATCTTCGAAGAATGGGGCGATGCGGTCGGCATGAATTTCGACCCCTCGCACCTGATCTGGCAGTTCATCGACCAGACCCGATTCATCAATGAATTCGGGGGCCAGATAGCGCATGTTCATGCAAAGGACGTGATGATCGACCGTGACGGTCTTTACGAAAACGGCACCATGTCCGTGGGCATGGGCTGGCAGATTCCGCGGCTTTGCGGATTGGGCGACGTGGATTGGCCCAGCTTTTTCTCGGCGCTCTACCGCGCCGGATACGACGGCCCCGTCATCATCGAACATGAAGACAGGCTTTTCGAAGGAACGGACGAAAAGGTGAAACGCGGCTTTCTTCTGGCACGCGACGTCCTGACACCGTTCATCAAATAGGGGCTCGCCCCCGCAACCAAGAACCAAGACTTGAAAGGGAGAAAACTGATGAAAAAAGTACTTACCGGCACGGCGGCGCTTTTGCTTGCTGCCTCGCTTGCTCCGGCCGCCTTCGCGGCGGGGCACAAATCCTATACCATCGGCGTGTCGAACACCGTTCAGGGCAACGGCTGGCGCGAAGAGATGATCTGCGCCATGCGCGCCCAGGCGCTGGTCGAGGGCGACGTGTCCAACCTGATCGTTGCACACCGCAACACGGATTCGGCAGGTCAGCTTGAAGACCTGAACAACCTGATCGAAGCGGGTGTCGACGCCATCGTGCTGAACCCCTCGAACCCCGACGCGCTGAACTCGGCCATTGATACGGCCATCGCGCAGGGGATCGTGGTTGTTGCCGTGGATGCGGGCGTGTCGGCGGAAGGCGCCTACATCCTCTCGAACAACCAGGAAGAATACGCCTATCTTGGCGCGAAGTGGCTGTTCGAACAGATCGGCGGTTCGGGCGATGTTGTCTACATGCGCGGCATCGCGGGTGTTTCGGCGGATACCGACCGTGACAACGGCTTCAAGCGTGCGTTGGCCGAATTCCCCGATGTGAACGTCGTGCACGAGGTTTTCACCGGCTGGCAGCAGGACCAGGGCAAGCAGCAGATGTTCGACTATCTGGCGACCGGCATTCCGTTTGACGGGGTCTGGACCAGCGGCATCGACAACGTGATCGTCGATGCCTTCGTTGAATCCGGTGCGCCGCTGGTGCCGATCGTCGGTGCGGACAACGCCGGTTTCGTCAAATACCTGGCGGAAACCGACGGGCTTGTCGGCGCTGCGGTGACCAACCCCGGTTCGGTCGGCGGTGCGGGCGTGGCCCTTGCCGTGGACATCCTGAACGGCGATGCGCCCGACAGCCAGACCGTGCTGGTCGATCCGGTTCTGTGGGAAAACGCCACCGATGCGGGCCGCGCAACCATTGCCGAGGCGCAGAACCCGAACCTTGACCCGGAATGGCCTGTTTCCGTGTCGATCCCCGGCTGGACCGACTACACCATGGAACAGATCATCGCCTGCGAAGGCCCCGGCGACAGCTAAGTTACAAGACGCCCGGTCGCCGAGCCTATTTCGGCGGCCGGTCCTTTCCCAAGGATCCGACCTTCCATGCAGGACACACCCCTTCTTGACGCCTCAAGCGTTGCCAAAAGTTTCGGCGCGGTGCGGGCTCTGACCGACGCACGGCTGACCGTCGGCGAGGGCGAGGTCGTGGCCCTGATGGGGGCGAACGGGGCCGGGAAATCGACATTCGTCAAGATCATTACCGGTGCCTTGAAACCCGACACGGGGCATGTGCGCATCCGGGGCAGGGACGCGCGGGTCGGCAATCCGGCAGAGGCGCGGAAATCCGGGCTTGTGCCGGTCTACCAGGAACCATCCCTGATCCCCGATCTGGATGTGCGCGACAACCTGCGGCTGGTCGACACGCCGGTCGATCCCTTCCTGCACTGGATGGGCGAATTGGGCATCGGCACGATTGATCTTTCCGCGATGATCAAGGACTTGCCGCTGGCGACCCTTCGGATCATCGACCTTGCCCGCGCCCTTGCTGCCGAACCCGATGTTCTTTTGCTGGATGAAATGACCGCCGCCCTTCCGACCGATCTTGTCGAGCGCGTGCTGAAGGTGGTGCGCGGTAAGGCGAACGCGGGCATGGGCGTGATCTATGTCTCGCATAGGTTCACCGAAATTTCCGAGCTTTGCGACCGCGCGACCGTCCTTCGCGACGGCAAGACGGTCGGCGATCTGAAGATCGAACCGGGCGTGGAAGAGCGCGTGGTCGAACTCATGCTGGGCCAGAAGCTGGAGCTGGGTGCGCGCGTTCTGGAAGAACGCCAGGACAAGCCCAAAGGTGCACCGCGTCTGAGCCTCAAGGCCCTGGCCGCCGCGCCCAAGGTGACCGACGTCAGCTTCGATCTTCACGCGGGCGAGGTGCTGGGCGTCGTCGCCCTTGAAGGGCAGGGGCAGGACGAGGTTTTCGAGGTTCTGGCCGGGTTCATGAAACCCACGGGCGGAACCATCGAGTTGGACGGCACCCCCGTCGCCTTTGCCCATCCCGCCGACGCCATCCAGGCAGGTGTGAAATTCGTTCCCGGCAACCGTGCCGATGCGCTGATGGCGCAGCGTTCGGTCCGGGAAAACATCGCGCTGCCGTTCTCGGCGAACATCGGTTCCTGGGGCGCCTTGAAGCGCAGGCACGAGGCCGAGCGTGTCGGCCACGCCATCGAGAAACTTCAGATCGACACCCGCGCCCAGGGCGAGGTGCAGCGCCTGTCCGGCGGCAACCAGCAAAAGGTGACCATCGGCCGCTGGCTGGCGACCGGCGTTGACACGCTCTTGCTGTTCGACCCGACGCGGGGGATCGACGTGCGCACCAAGCGCCAGATCTATCCCCTTGTGCGCGAATTGGCCGAGAAGGGATCGGCGGTGCTGTTCTACACCTCGGAACTGGAAGAGGTGCAGCTTGCCTGCGACCGCGCGGTGGTGATCTTCAACGGGCGCGTGGTCGATGTGATCGACGCCGCCGACGCAAGCGAGCAGAACCTCATGCGGGCCGCCTATGGCCTGACGGAAAAAGAGGGGGCGGCATGATGCAGACCCTGCGGTCCCATGCCTGGGTGATCGGTCTTGCGGTGCTTCTGGCAGCACTTTTCGCCATCACAAAGGCGATCCAGCCGTCATTCGGCGCCTCGGGGCTGGAAAGCCTTGCCCGCGCCGCCTTGCCCTTTGCCTTTGCCACCGCCGGCATGGCCGTTGTCGTGATCGTTGGTGGCATCGACCTTTCGGTCGCCTCGATGATGGCGGTCTGCGCCGTCACCACCGCCGTTCTGATGGAACGCATGGCGGGCGTGCCCGCCGTCTTTATCGTGCTGCTGGCCGGTCTGGTGATGGGGTTGATCAACGGGGCCTTGATCGTTCTGACACGAGTGCCCGACATCGTCGTCACCCTGGCGATGCTGTTCGTCTGGGAAGGCACGGCGCTTTTGATCCTTGAATCGCCGGGCGGGCGCACGGCGGATTGGCTTCAACAGACCATCCGGGGCGGCTTTGTCCTCGACATCCTGCCCAAGGCCTTCCTTGTCACCGCCCTTTGCATCGCTCTTGTCTGGGTGCCGATCCGGCGCTCGAAACTGGGTCTGTCGATCTATGCCACGGGGTCGGACGAACTGGCCGCCTTCCGCTCGGGCGTGGCCGTGGGGCGCACCCGGATCCTCGCCTATGGCATCTGCGGGCTTTTCTGCGCGTTCGGCGGCCTCAGCCTTGCCTCGCTCACAGGGATCGGAGAACCGGTGCCGGGACCATACCTTCTGGCCTCGGTCGCCGCTGTTGTCCTTGGCGGTGTCGTCCTTGGCGGTGGCAAGGGCGGGCTGTTAGGGCCGATCATCGCGGTGTTCATCCTGCGCCTCATCCGCACGATCCTGACGCTTCTTGCCGTCGATCCGAACGTGACGACCATCATCGAAGGCACGATCATGGTCGCGGTCGTCATGCTTGGCACCTGGGCCACGATGAGAGGAGCACGCCGATGAGCGATATCGCCACCGATCCGCCAATGGTCCGCTTCGGGCGCTTTCTGCGTGACAACCCGATGGTCCCGCTTCTGGCCTTCCTGTTCCTATTGGTCGCCGTGCTTGAGGTCATGCGCCCCGGCATCGTCATGCCGTTTCGCGGCGGGCGCGACGGGATCATCTCGACCTTCTGGGTCGGCAACCTGATCAAGTTCGCAATCCCCCTGACCATGCTGGCCGCCTGCCAGGTGCTGACCATGCTGACCGCAGGCATCGACATGTCGGTCGGGGTGGTGGCCACCGTTTCCGCCTTTGTCTGTGCAACACTCAGCACCGCCGTGGGCGTGCCCGCCGCCGTGGTGACGGCCCTTGGCTGTGGCCTTGTCGTGGGGCTGGTGAATGGCTTTGGCGTGGGCATCGTGCGGGTGCACCCCCTCATCATGACCCTTGGCACCGGCCTGATCGCAACCGGCTGTCTTCAGGTCTATCAGCGCCTCTTCATCAACGCCGGATCAGAAATTCCCGAGTTCCTTGTCTGGCTTGGCACCGGTCGGACCCTTGCCATGCCGAACGGGTTGTTCCTGTTCATCCCATTCGCCGCCTTCATCTTCTGGCTGATGAAATACACCGGGTTCGGGCGTCTGTTGTTCGCGCTTGGCTCGAACGAAAACGCCGCGAAGCTGTCTGGCGTAAGGGCCTGGCAGGTCTATCTGGCGCTTTATGCGCTGTCGGGGCTGATCGCGGCCCTTGCCGGGCTCTTGTACCTCGGCATGATCCGCCAGACCTCGCTCAGCCTTGCGGTGCCGCTCTTGCTGCCGTCGGTCGCCGCCGCCGTGATCGGCGGGACGTCGATCTTCGGCGGGCGCGGCAGCTTTGCCGGTGCCATCGTCGGCGCGCTGATCCTGCGGGTGCTGGATACGATGCTGACCCTCATGCAGATGCCCGAGGGCGCACGTACCGCGCTTTTCGGACTCATCATTCTTGCCGTGACCGCCCTTTACGTAAGGATCACCGGCAGCCGATAGAAAGGATTACACATGGCCAGGTTCCGCATCGTCGGCATCAGCTTTGACCACATGCACATGGGCGACCTGCTGCGCAGCGTCCACGACCACCCCGAGGCCGAGATCGCAGGCATCTTCGATCCCGATCCGGATAAAATGGCCAGCGCGGTCGAGAATTTCGCCATTGCGCCCGAATGCGTCTTCACCGACTTCGACGCCTGCATGGCGGCCGGTCCATACGACATGGCGATCCTTTGCGCGGCGACCGGGGATCACGCGGAATACACCGAGAAACTGGCGAAACACGGCGTCCACGTCTTTGTCGAAAAGCCCTTTGCCGCCTCGGTGTCCGACGCGCGCCGCATGATCGCGGCGATGGAACCGACGGGCAAGCAACTGGTCATCAACTGGCCGCTAAGATGGGTGGAAAGCCACGTCACCACCAAGCGCTTGATCGACGAGGGCCTGATCGGCGAGTTGCTGGAGTTCCATTCCTACGGAGGCAATCGCGGCCCGCTTTATCACCTGGCCGACAAGGTCGAGGTGACGCCGGAAGAGGTCGAACGGCAAAAGCCCACCTCCTGGTGGTACAAGAAGGCTTCGGGCGGCGGTTCGCTCCTGGATTACCTCGGTTATGGCGCGACCTTCGGCACATGGTACATGAACGGCGAAGCGCCGCTTGAGGTGACATGCACCACCGATGACACGCCGGGGATCGAGGTCGATCAACACGCCATCACGGTTTGTCGTTACGAACGGGGGCTCTCCAAGATGGAAACCAGATGGGGCACTTTCACCGACCCCTGGACCATCCAGCCCCAGCCCACCTGCGGGTTCACCTGCGTCGGCAGCGACGGCACGATTTCCTCGCCCGATTACGCCAGCCACCTGACGGTGCAGACCCGCGCGCGGCCCGAACGCCACGAGATCCCGGTGGACCCGCTGAAGGAAGGCGAAACCAACCCGATCGAATACGTCCTTGGCTGCATCGCGCGCGGCGAAGCCGTCGAAGGCCCGCTCGATCCCGCACTCTGCCTCACCGCGCAGCGCCTGATCGACACCGCCGTGTTGTCGGCGACCGAAAAGCGCACGCTGGAGTTGCTGCCGTGAGCAATGACGCGGCGGACACCGACACCTATGCCCTGAAGTCGGCCGAACTGCCAAAGGTCGAAGCACCCGATCTGCCCTACAGGCCGCCTGCGCCAAAGACGTTCACCCCCCGGATCGGCGTCATCGGCACCGGCGGCATTTCCGCCAGCCACCTGGACGCCTACACGACGGCGGGCTGGACCGTCGCCGCACTCTGGAACCGCACCCGCGCAAAGGCCGAGGAGAAGGCGGCAGAATACTGCCCCGACACCCGGATCGAAGACGATTGGCAGGCCATCCTTGCCGACAGCGACATTGACGTCGTGGACGTCACCCTGCACCCCGAACATCGCACCGAAATCATCAAGGCCGCGCTGAAGGCAGGCAAACACGTGCTCAGCCAGAAGCCCTTCGTCACCGACCTCGACCTCGGCGAAGACCTTGTGAAACTGGCAAGTGACAAGGGGGTCCTGCTGGCGGTCAACCAGAACGGCCGCTGGTCGCCGCACATGGCCTGGATGCGCGAGGCCGTCAGCCGGGGCCTGATCGGCGATGTGACCTCGGTGCACCTGTCCTGCCACTGGAACCACGGCTGGACGGCGGGAACGCCCTTTGACGACATGGAGGATCTGATCCTCTATGACTTCGGCGTCCATTGGTTCGATTTTCTGGTTTCGCTGGTTGGCGACCGGATCGAAAGCGTGATCGCAACCGCCGCCCATGCCCGTGGCCAGGCGAACCAAAGCCCGCTTCTGGCCCAGGCCCTTGTCCGTTTCGACGGCGGGCAGGGAAGCCTTGTCTTCGACGGAGCCGCCGAACACGGCGCGCGCGACACGAGTTACGTATCGGGCACGAAGGGCAGCCTGATCTCGGACGGCCCCGACCTTGGCACCCAGACCCTGCGGCTGTTCAACGACGAAGGGCAAGCCACGCCCCGGTTGGAAGGCCAATGGTTCAACGACGGGTTTCAGGGCGCCATGGGCGAGCTTCTGTCCGCCATCGAGGATAAACGCCCTCCCAACAACAACGCCGCCGACAACCTCAAATCGCTCGCCCTGACCTTCGCGGCGGTCCATTCCCGGAAAACCGGGCAGGAAGTGGCTGTCGGAACAGTGCGACGCATCGGGTGACTTTCGGGGCGAATTGAAGACGAAACAGGCCGTTTCGACCGAAAATGTCGCCCCGAACCGGAAGTGTCAGTCTAACCCATTGAAAGTAAATGGAGGCGAGTACCGGAATCGAACCGGTGTACACGGATTTGCAATCCGCTGCGTAACCACTCCGCCAACTCGCCTCGTGTCGGGGTGAGCTAGGCGGGATTGGCTGGAAAGGCAAGGGCGAAATGTGGATCTGGGGGCGAATGGGGCCGGTGGTTTCTGGTGGGGAAATGTAAAGG
>CBDDII010000003.1:0-1155000 GCA_965228905.1 Paracoccaceae bacterium
AAAGGCGACCGCGATTATTCCGCGATCACCTCCCAGCGTTTCGTCTTCGATTTCGGTGCGCATTCCTGGATACGGACGGTATCGCCCACCTTGAATGCGTCTTTCTCGTCGTGAGCCCGGTATTTCTTGGACTTACGAACAGTCTTGTGAAGCAGAGGATGCTTAAAACGACGCTCGACCGAAACGGTGATGGTCTGAGCATTTGCGTCCGAAGTGACGACGCCTTGAAGAATACGCTTGGGCATCGCTTACGCCTCCGCTGCGGCGGCCGCCGCTTTTTCGTTCAGAATGGTTTTCACGCGGGCCGCATTGCGGCGCACGACGCGCATACGCGCGGTGTTTTCCAACTGGTTCGTTGCCTGCTGGAAACGGAGGTTGAAGGCCTCCTTCTTGAGATTGGCAAGCTCCTCACGAAGCTGATCGGGAGTTTTCTCCCGCAGTTCCTTGGCGTCCATCGCCGTCTTCCTTTCAACATCACCGGTAGGCCGCCCTTGGGGGCGTCACCCTTGTCCCGGTGGAGATCTTTAGGTGAAGGCCGCCATCTAAGGGGGATTCGCGCATATGGCAAGGGTTTTTTCCCGACAATCCGGCCCCGGATGGCCAAGCTTCCCAGAAACCCACGCGCGCCCCATCTGTCGCAGGTCACATCCCGTCCAAGAAGACTGCCGAAGAATTGCTTGGGAAGGTCCAAGTCGCGCCGCAATCCTGTGCCACACAATACATGTGATCTAGTTAAAGGTGTACCCCGTGGACAGGCTTTATGCATCGACCGAAGTTGTGGCGTGGGAAAACAACGACCTTGCCATCGACTATGCGGTCCAGCGTCTGAAATCCCGTCTGAACGATGCCCCCGATTGCGTGCTGAACGATGTCTTGCGCCGCTGTGATCCCGAACGTCACGACGATCTGATCGGCTGGCTGTCCGACCGGGTTCATCCGGCACGTAAGCGTCGTGTGCCGCGCGTCTGGTCGCCCAAACGGAACCGTCCGCTCTGGATTCTCTATGCAGCCGCCGATCTTGACCGGCCACCGCATCCCCCCGCGAACTGACGCCTACGCTCGCGTTTTCCCCTGCACTTCACGGCAATGGCCCCTATGGTTCGGGTCAGAAACCAAAAGGGGTACTTGATCCATGTCCATTCTGAAACGCGGCCTGAAGGGCGCGCCCGTCAAACGCTTGCAGACAAAACTCGGCATCGCGGCCGATGGTGATTTCGGTCCCGGCACAGAACGTGCAGTGCGCGATTTCCAGAAAGCCAACGGTCTGGCCGTCGATGGCATCGCCGGTCCTGACACCTTTACCGCCATGGGCCTGCATGAATTGGTTCTCCTGCGCAAAGGGTCGCGCGGTGCGGCCGTGAAAAAGCTGCAAACCGGTCTCGGCATCGGCGCCGACGGCATCTTCGGTTCGGGCACCGAGGCCGCGGTGAAAAAGTTCCAGAGCGAAAACGGCTTGGACGCCGATGGCCTTGCTGGCCCCGAAACCCTTTCAAAACTTGACTCTTTCGAAGAAATGACGCCTGCCGTCGCCGAGGCGGCCACCGTTCAGCCGGATGAAGAGCATTTCGAAAGCGAACCCCTTCCCGAGATCTCCGGCGGAGAGATCGTCATGGGCTCGACCATCCCCGTTCCGGAAAAGAAATCGGTCTGGGGCAAGGTGAAGGGCTGGTTCTCCTAACCCTGTCGAAAAGCGTCGACACCGCCCAGAACCCTGGCGGAAATCCCATCAAGTGCGGCAAGGAAACTTGCCGCGCTCGGCGCGTCCAGGCTAGCGATCATATAGAACGCGGCCGCGGCAAAGATCGCGACAACCGGCCTGAGCGCGTGGGTCACGAAGAACAGCCAGGCCGCCGCAACCCCAACAATCGCAAAGAGAATTTCGCGCCAGTAGATCGCGAACACATTGTTGGCGGCACCTTGCCCGTAGTGCCTAAAAGCGACGAAGGCCATGAAAAGGACGGCCAGAATCTGCAAGGTGCGAAGGGTCATGGTGCTGGCCTAGCGGCCCAACACCAACGTTCGGTTAATCGCCCCACTTGTAGTTGAAGCTGACACTGATCCGATCCTCTTCGGCCATGTTCATCGGAACCTCGTGCCTCAGCCAACTTTCCCACAGCAGAACGTCGCCAACCTTCGGTTTTACATAGACAAATTGCTGCAACTCCTCGGGCGCATCCTTCTTCCTTGGGGGGGCCGCCATCATCATGGCGTGGCGCGGATCCTCAAGTTTCAGGGCACTCGCGCCTTCGGGCATGGCGACGTAGGTTGTGCCGGAAATCACCGAATGGGGGTGGATATGCGCGGTGTGGATGCCGCCTTCGGGGAGGATATTTATCCAGAGATCTTCGAGGGTTAGTGGATTGTCGTCGAGGTTGAAATGCAACTCTTCGGCGAACTTTGCGACATGGGCGTCTAGCTGTTCCTTTACCGTCGCGAAAATCGGAAAGCGCCAGGGCAGATCGGTCAGGCTGGCATAGCTGGTATATCCTGGGAAGTCGTTGATATCACACCATTCCTGCCCTGCTTCATCGTCTTCGGCAATCGACAGGCACGAGGCTTCAAGCTCATCTGCGTCAACGTCCAGACGGGCTTGGTAAAGGCGGGTCACGAAGAGTGTTTTCATTATGGTTTCATCCACTTTCGGCGCATGTACGTTCGGGGGTTCCCGATGTCGTGGCGTTTTGTACAGGGTTTGGAACCGGGGAAAACCGTTTTGTACGCCCTGACCGTACGGTCGAGAACGCATTGTTTCAAAAGCCGTTAAGAAAATTCCCCGAATTTGTGCTAAAATCTAAACCGTTGAGTAACTTGTTTTTGGGTAGCGTCATGATTTCTGAAGGGTATTTCCGGCTGATTCACGCCGGACAATGGGTTGCAATGGGGCTGATCGGCGGGGCCGCCGTTTCAGGAACACTCACCTGCATCTTCGCTTTCGCCGGGGTTCTGCCCTGGCTTCACATGAATGTGACGTTCGGCGGGGCCGAGGTTGCCTGGTTCGGCCAGGCGGTGCAGATCGGCGTGACAGTGTTTCTGTTGCTGCTGACGACCTATTTGCCGACGGCGGGGCGCGTTCTGGCGCTGGAAACCAGCCATCGGCAATTCGCCATCGGGATGGAGGATGTCACCCGCGCCTATCGCGCCGCCCATGCCGCCGACCGGTCAGGGGCGTTCAGGCTGCAACGCGAATTCGACGCGGTCCGCGAAAGGTTCCAGCATTTGCAGGCCGATCCCGATCTGGCCGAGATCGACGCCGAGCTTCTGACCATCGCCGCCCAGATGAGCGAGCAATCCCGCGACCTGGCCGAAGCGTTTTCCGAAGACCGGGTGGCGCGGGTGACGGAAGCGTTGAAGCAGCGAAAGGCCGATGCCGAGAAACTGCAAATGCGTATCCAGTCCGCCTTTGCCGACAGCCGCGAATTGCGTCGCCTGATCGACGACGTCGACATGGAGGAAAGCGCGGCGGCCGCCCAGATCGAACGTCTGCGCGAGGTTCTGGCGGAGTTGGGCGTGTCCGACCCCAAGGGCGGCAAGCGCAAGGTCACCCATCTGAAGACAGTGAAACCGGCCTGAAGGGGCGTGGTGGGCAGGATTTGCCCACCCTACCTTCGTAACAGCAGTCAAAATTTCGACAAATTGCTTGGCCAAAACGCTTTCCAAACAGAAATGGAGAGCAGACATGGCAATGCGCGGAGCAGGTGGAACAGAAGGTGGAGCGATGCAGTTCCTTTTGGCCGTCGCGATGCTGTGCGGTGGCGGATACCTTTTGCTGAGCCGCATCATCGTGATCCCCAATTGGGGGTTCGGCGCGCCGGTGTTCACCTACCACGGATGGACGATGACCACGGGCATGATCTTCATCCCCTTCCTGATCGGCGTCTGCTTCATGTTCTACAACGCGCGGAACTGGATCGGCTGGCTTCTGACGCTTGGCTCGATCGTCGCGCTGGTCTTCGGTGTTTTGGCGAACCTCAACGTCCACCTGACGCTGATGAGCGCCTTTGACCTTGTCACCATCCTCGTTCTGACCCTGGGCGGATTGGGCTTGTTGCTGCGGTCGTTGAAAAACGCTCGAACGGGGTGAGGCCCGTCTTGGAAACCGTCCAGTGGACGGTTTCAGGGCCGAACGCGCGGAGCGCCGGGGGGCGGTTGGACTTGGTGGAAAGGGCGGCCAGTGCGGGCAGCGCCTCCAGTGCCAAGTGCGGACCGCCAGCAGGCCTGGAGTTTATCCAGCCGTGCCAGGCCAAAGGCCGCACTGACACCAAAGACAAAATTTCTCCGGTGGAAATCTAGTAAATCGAGCATGCCGTAACCATATTGTAGATTACATGGAGGGCGGTAGAATGAAAAAAAACCAAGGCACTGGGAAAAAGAATCGAAATTTCCCGCCTGGTATGCAGAACTCAATTGGACTGACGACGCCAGATTTCATCAAGATCTCTGGAAAAAAAGTTTTGGACGCAGCACGTAAGTCGAATGGCGTTCGCATTCGCTTCATCAAGCAAGGCGGAAGCAAGGTTACTTGGCATCGGACAAAAAAGTCTAAGGCCGAGCTCGATGCCCAAGCCACTGCCGACAATGAAGCTCGAAATTTTTTCAACGACCAATCGGTACGCTTAACAGGGCTGATCAGTTCGGCAAGAGGTTCTCTTAAAGCAACTGAAGAAATGCTGCGAAAGGCTGAGGAGAGACTTCAGTCTGAATCCGAGGAGAGCGATAAAGATGGCTGACCCTCGTAAGCAGAAAAAAAGTGAAGGTGTTGAGACCTTCGTCGATGTTGCGGAAGTTTTTGCTGAAGAGGCGAGTGGCGCAGGTGCAGTGCGGCGAGCTTGGAGCAAATTCAAGGGTTGGGCAGCTAAAGACTTCATCAAAAAACTGGATGAGTTAGAAGTTGTACTTCAAAAGCAACTCGAAGTGAATGCTGCACTGGCTAGGACACAAAACGAGTTATTTTCTCGCCTCAATCGCAAAGACGAAGAAATTGCCATGCTTAAGGCAAAACTAGAAAGAACCGACCGCTAGGTAAGCGGTCGGCTCTATTTGATTCACCAGTCTTCTCTCATCACCGTCCGGGTCTTGACCGGCAGCTTCATCGCGGCAAGGCGCAGAGCCTCGCGAGCGACGCTGTCGGCAACCCCGTCGATCTCGAACATGATGCGACCGGGTTTGACCTTGGCCGCCCAACGGTCGACCGAGCCTTTACCCTTACCCATCCGAACTTCGATCGGCTTGGCCGAAATCGGGGTGTCCGGGAAGATGCGGATCCAGACGCGACCCTGACGCTTCATGTGACGCGTCATGGCACGACGAGCCGCCTCGATCTGGCGCGCGGTGACGCGCTCAGGCTCGGTGGCTTTCAGACCGTAGGTGCCAAAGTTCAGGTCAGAACCGCCCTTGGCTTCGCCCTTGATCCGGCCCTTGTGCATCTTGCGGAATTTTGTGCGCTTTGGTTGCAGCATCCTTAGTTCCTCCGTCCGCCACCGGCGCCACGGGGCGCGGGGCCGTCCTGAAGCTCCTGCTGGCGACGATCACGTGCCTGAGGGTCATGCTCCATGATCTCGCCTTTGAAGATCCAGACCTTGATGCCGATGATGCCGTAAGGCGTCTTGGCTTCGGCCAGGGCATAGTCGATGTCGGCACGCAGAGTATGAAGCGGCACGCGACCTTCGCGATACCATTCCGTCCGCGCGATTTCCGCGCCGCCCAGACGACCGGCGACGTTCACACGGATGCCAAGGGCACCCATGCGCATGGCGTTCTGCACGCCGCGCTTCATGGCACGGCGGAAGGACACACGACGCTCAAGCTGCTGCGCGATGCTTTCGGCCACCAAGGCGGCGTCCAGCTCGGGCTTCCTCACTTCGACGATGTTCAGGTGCAATTCGCTGTCGGTCATCGCGGCCAGCTTCTTGCGGAGCGTTTCGATGTCCGCGCCTTTCTTGCCGATGATGACGCCGGGACGGGCGGTGTGAACCGTGACGCGGCACTTCTTGTGCGGACGTTCGATGATCACACGGCTGACGCCGGCCTGTTTGCACTCTTCCTCGATGAACTCGCGGATTGCGATGTCTTCCAGCAGAAGATCACCGTATTCCTTGGTGTTCGCGTACCAGCGGCTGTCCCAGGTGCGGTTGACCTGAAGACGCATGCCGACGGGGTTTACCTTGTGACCCATTACGCTTGCTCCTCGACTTGGCGGACCTTGATCGTCAGCTCGGAAAACGGCTTGCGCAGAGCGCCAAAGCGGCCACGCGCACGCGGGCGACCGCGCTTCATGACGAGGTTCTTGCCGACATAGGCTTCTGCCACGATCAGCTCGTCCACATCCAGATTATGGTTGTTCTCGGCGTTCGCGATGGCCGACTGAAGACATTTCTTCACGTCACCGGCGATGCGGCGCTTGGAAAAGGTCAGATCGCTGAGCGCTTTCTCGACCTTCTTGCCGCGGATCATGGCCGCAACCAGGTTCAATTTCTGAGGCGAGGTGCGCAGCATGCGCGTTTTTGCCATCGCCTCGTTGTCCGCCACGCGGCGGGGATTTTTATCCTTGCCCATGGCTTACTTCCTTTTGGCTTTCTTGTCGGCGGCGTGACCGTAATAGGTACGGGTTGGTGCGTATTCGCCGAACTTCTGGCCGATCATGTCCTCGGACACGTTGACCGGAATGTGCTTTTGCCCGTTGTAGACGCCAAAGGTCAGGCCAACGAACTGCGGCAGGATGGTGGAACGACGCGACCAGATTTTGATCACTTCGTTTTTGCCACCTTCGCGCGACTTCTCGGCCTTCTTCAGGACGTAGGAATCGACAAAGGGGCCTTTCCAAACAGAACGGCTCATGAATTACCGCCTTTTCTTCTTGGCGTGACGCGAACGCAGGATCAGCTTCGACGACGCCTTGTTCTTGTTGCGGGTGCGCGCACCCTTGGTCGGCTTGCCCCAGGGCGAAACCGGGTGACGACCACCCGAGGTCCGGCCCTCACCACCACCATGGGGGTGATCGACGGGGTTCATGACCACACCACGCACCGAAGGCCGGATGCCCTTGTGGCGGTTGCGGCCCGCTTTACCGAGGTTCTGGTTCGAGTTGTCGGGGTTCGACACCGCGCCAACCGTCGCCATGCATTCCTGGCGGACGAGGCGAAGTTCACCCGAGCTGAGACGAATCTGGGCGTAGCCACCATCGCGACCCACGAACTGGGCATAGGTACCGGCGGCACGCGCGATCTGACCACCCTTGCCGGGCTTCATCTCGATGTTGTGGACGATCGTGCCGATCGGCATCCCGGTAAAGGGCATCGCGTTGCCGGGCTTGACGTCGACCTTGTCACCGGCGACGACCTTGTCACCAATTGCCAGACGCTGCGGGGCCAGGATATAGGCCTGCTCGCCATCGGTGTATTGGATCAGCGCGATGAACGCGGTCCGGTTGGGGTCATATTCAATCCGTGCGACGACCGCTTCTTCGGTCTTCGTGCGTTTGAAATCCACGATCCGGTAGAGGCGTTTTGCACCACCACCACGACGACGCATCGTGATCCGTCCGGTATTGTTCCGGCCCGCCTTCTTGGTCAAACCCTCGGTAAGGGCTTTGACCGGACGGCCTTTCCAAAGCTCCGAACGGTCGATCAGCACCAGCCCGCGCTGGCCCGGCGTCGTCGGCTTGTACGACTTGAGTGCCATGCTTTCTGTCTTCCGTTTGCTTTGCGGGGGTAGTCCCCTGCTATGTTTGTTCGGGCACGATGGCCCAAAAGTACACCACCCCGGACGAATCCGGGGCGGAGCGATGGGGTCGTTTAGCAGGGGGGTGGGGGTGTGGCAAGGGGCAAGAAGATATGTTTGAATTTAGGAATCCTGTGGATTGTGAGGCTGACTGAAGGCCATGAATGACACACAAAGCAAAGACTTCTCTCGAAAGTTAGATTTCTTGGGAAATAGCCATCGATTTCTTCGCGAGGCATCCGAAAAAGCACGATTAGCTAAGTCAGAACCGGATCAATGGATGTTCGCTGTCGCCGCCCTCGTGCAATCAGTTGAACTGGCCCTTAAGGCCGCGCTGTTCGAAATACATCCCGTTCTGATATACCATAATATCGACAGTCCTAATAAGACCGTATCAATATCGACTGCATCAAGTCGTCTCAAAAGTCAGCATATTGGGCGTCACACATTCTCAGAAAAGGATGAAGTCCGGTTGAGTCGTGCAGTGCAGATAAGGAACGAACTCACACACTCTGACTTCGATATCAATCTTGCTCAGATCGAGGCGAACTTTCACGAAGTTTTTGCGTTTGTAGCCGAATTTAATCGACGCACTTTTGAGATTGGAATTGAGGACTTAATTGATCCTGCCCATCTCGTTGAGTTCTTGGAAAACCGAAAGCACCATTTGGAGATGTTGGCACGGGCGAAAGTCCGTATCGACGAGGAAGGAATCCTCCCTCATCTAGTCCGTATGTGTCCGTACTGTACTGAGGACACTTTTGTGCAAACAGATGAAGATTTTAGATGTTATCTCTGTCACCACTACGAGGATATCGTGGTTTGCCAGCGATGCTGCGAAAACTTTCTGAATGACGATATGGTCGATTTCTCTGACCACTTTGAAATCGACTACAGCGAAGGTCGGAGCCAAGTGTGGAATAACTATGGCTTTGAGTATCATGTAGCTTGTCGGGAGTGTGCCTCCGCAATCAAGGAGGAAATTCGAGAGATGGTGCAGGAAGACTACTACCGAGAGATGATGGAGGAAGCCTACCATAATCAAGCTAACTAATCATGATTCAAGCCGTGCCAGCGCCGGAGCGGGGGCTGGCGCTCCAACGGCTGGCTTAGGCACTTAATGGTTGCCAAGTCACATTGCTTGCCTGAACCAAGAGATATCGTCACATAAGCGCCAGACCGCGGGCCGGTCCGGCGCTGGCACGGCGGCCTACGGCCTTGATTCCGCGCCTTGGGGCAATGCTCGCTCCAAAAGAAAGGGCGAGGGCCACCCCTCCCCTCACATTTTTTGTCACCCCAACCCCCGTTGATCGAACCGCCGGCCGCCCGCTAGCTTTGGGTCATCACCGCAACCGGAGAATGACAATGAAATTCCTTTTGAGCCTCACCCTGACATGCCTGATTGCCACGCAAAGCCTTGCCGCCGATTACAACTTCGTCGACCCCGGCGACACCTATTTCATCAACGACTGGGGCGCCGATAACCGCCACGTCGTCATTGTTCGCAAGCTCGGCAACGGCAGCGTCAAGGTCCGTGACGTCGCCACCGGCGAAGCCTCGGTCGTCCGCGCCACGCAGCTTCTGACCCGGAACCAGCTGAGCGCCGAGGAAACCGGCAACGCCGTCGTCGGAACAGCGATCGGGGTCGCGATCGTCGTCTGCCTCGTGTCGCCGGAAAGCTGCGAGAAGAAGAACAAGTGACACAATCGGTGCGCCACCTCGGCGCATCTTCCGCGACCTCCCTCAACTTAGAGCCTCGTCCATGATTCCTGAATCATGCACCAGGCTCTATTATTCTGAAAGGAAAAGGCCCCGCTGTTGCCAGCAGGGCCTTTCGAATGGCTTTGACGCGAGGGCCTTAAAGACCCGTGGTCACGTCGATCGTGTTGCCTTCTTCCAAGGTGACATAGGCCTTTTTCACGTCCTTCCGCTTGCCCAACTGGCCGCGGAAACGCTTGACCTTGCCCTTGGTGATCGTCGTGTTGACCGCCTTCACCTTCACACCAAAGAGCGCCTCGACAGCGTCCTTGATCTGGGGCTTCGTCGAGTCGATCGCCACTTCGAAGACCACCGCGCCGTTTTCCGACGCCATGGTGGTTTTCTCGGTGATGATCGGCTTGCGGATCACGTCGTATTGTTCTGCGCTGGCACTCATTTCAAGCGAGCCTCCAATGCTTCGACGCCTGCTTTCGTGATGACAAGCGTATCACTTTTCAGGATGTCGTATACGTTTGCGCCCATGGACGGCAGGATGTCCACGCCGTTCAGGTTCTGGGCGGCCAGGGCGAAATTTGCGTCCACCTCGGCACCGTCGATGACCAGCGCACGCTTCCAACCAAGGTCCTTGACCTGCTTGGCCAGTGCCGAGGTCTTGCCGTCCTTGGCGGTTGCCGCGTCCAGGATCACCAGCTCACCCGCTGCCGCTTTCGACGACAGGGCGTGCTTCAGACCCAGCTTGCGGAACTTCTTGGTCAGCTCATGGCCGTGCGAACGCGGGGTCGGGCCCTTGTAGATACCACCCTTGCGGAAGATCGGCGCGTTGCGGTCACCGTGGCGTGCGCCGCCGGTGCCCTTCTGGCGATAGATCTTCTTGGTGGAATACGAGGTTTCCGACCGCGTCTTGACCTTGTGCGTACCGGCCTGCGCCTTGTTGCGCTGCCAGCGGACGACCCGGTGCAGGATGTCGGCGCGGGGTTCCAGGCCGAAGATGTCTTCGCCCAGATCGACCGAGCCGGCCTTGCCGCCGTCCAGTTTGATCACGTCGAGTTTCATTCTTCACCGTCCTTCTTCTCGTCGGCAGCGCCATCGGCGTCATCCGACTTGTCGGCTTCGATTTCGGCCTCGGCCTGCTCCAGCGCGGCTGCTTCCTGAGCGGCCTGCTCTTCGGCCAGGCGCTGTGCTTCGGCTTCCGCTTCGGCGGCAGCGGCTGCTGCGGCTTCTTCGGCGGCCTTTTCGGCAGCAGCGGCGTCGGATGCCAGGGCGGCAGGCAGGATCGCGTTTTCAGGGAACGGCTTTTTCACCGCGTCCTTGATCGTGACCCAGCCACCCTTGGAACCGGGAACCGCGCCCTTGACCATGATAAGCCCACGGTCGGCATCGGTGCGCACGACCTGCAGGTTCTGCGTGGTCACGGCAGCGGCACCCATGTGGCCGGCCATCTTCTTGCCCTTGAACACGCGGCCCGGGTCCTGACACTGACCGGTCGATCCGTGCGAACGGTGCGAGATCGAAACACCGTGCGAGGCGCGAAGACCACCAAAGTTGTGGCGCTTCATGGCACCGGCAAAACCTTTACCGATAGACGTGCCCGAAACGTCGACGAACTGGCCTTCGAAGTAATGGTTGGCGGTGATTTCCTCGCCCACCTCGATCAGGTTCTCGGGATCGACGCGGAATTCCGCGATCTTCCGCTTGGGCTCGACCTTGGCGGCGGCAAAGTGGCCGCGCATCGCCTGGCTGGTCCGCTTGGCTTTCGCCACGCCTGCACCAAGCTGAACGGCCGAATAGCCATCCTTCTCGGCGGTGCGTTTGGCAACCACCTGGAGCTTGTCCAACTGGAGAACGGTGACGGGAATCTGCTTGCCGTCATCCATGAACAGCCGGGTCATCCCGACCTTTTTTGCAATAACGCCGGAGCGCAACATGGAAAGCCCTCCTTAAACCGAAATCTGAACGTCCACACCGGCGGCGAGGTCGAGCTTCATCAGCGCGTCCACCGTCTGGGGCGTGGGGTTGACGATGTCGAGAAGACGCTTGTGCGTGCGGATTTCGAACTGGTCGCGCGACTTCTTGTCGACGTGCGGACCACGAAGAACCGTGAACTTCTCGATCTTGTTCGGCATCGGGATCGGACCGCGCACTTCGGCGCCGGTGCGCTTGGCGGTGTTGACGATTTCCTGCGTCGACGCATCGAGCACGCGGTAATCGAACGCCTTCAGGCGGATCCGGATGTTCTGACTGGCAACTGCCATTGTCGTTTTCCTTTATGTTGAGAGGTGGAGGCCAAAACGCCTCCACGTCGAACCTGTTTTTGTTGTGGTGCGCATGAATGCACACCCTACGTAGGGTGCGCCTTTACGGCGCACCGCACGCGCATCACTCGATGATCTTGGACACGACGCCCGAGCCGACGGTGCGGCCGCCTTCGCGGATGGCGAAGCGGAGGCCTTCTTCCATGGCGATCGGGTAGATCAGTTCGGCTTCGAACTTCAGGTTGTCGCCCGGCATCACCATTTCGGTGCCCGAGGGAAGCTGAACCGTACCGGTCACGTCGGTCGTCCGGAAGTAGAACTGCGGGCGATAGTTCGCGAAGAACGGCGTGTGACGGCCACCTTCGTCCTTGGTCAGGATGTAGACCTCGCACTCGAACTTCGTGTGCGGCGTCACCGAACCCGGCTTGCACAGAACCTGGCCACGCTCGACACCTTCGCGATCCACACCACGCAGAAGCGCGCCGATGTTGTCGCCGGCCTCGCCGCGATCAAGAAGCTTGCGGAACATCTCGACGCCCGTGCAGGTCGTCTTGGACGTGTCCTTGATGCCGACGATTTCAATCTCGTCGCCCACGTTGATCACGCCGCGTTCCACACGACCGGTCACAACCGTACCACGGCCGGAGATCGAGAAGACGTCCTCGATCGGCATCAGGAAGGGCTGATCCACCGCACGCTCGGGCTGCGGGATGTAGGAATCAACTGCGTCCATCAGTTCCTTGATCTTGGTCTCGCCAATCTCCGGATCGCGACCTTCCAGAGCGGCCAGGGCCGAACCGGCAACGATCGGAATGTCGTCGCCCGGGAAGTCGTATTCGCTCAGCAGTTCGCGCACTTCCATCTCGACCAGCTCAAGCAGTTCCTCGTCGTCGACCTGGTCGACCTTGTTCAGGAACACGACCAGAGCCGGCACGCCGACCTGGCGGGCCAGAAGGATGTGCTCGCGCGTCTGCGGCATCGGGCCGTCAGCGGCGTTCACCACCAGGATGCCGCCGTCCATCTGGGCCGCACCGGTGATCATGTTCTTGACGTAGTCGGCGTGGCCGGGGCAGTCGACGTGGGCATAGTGCCGGGCGTCGGTTTCATATTCGACGTGCGCCGTCGAGATGGTGATGCCGCGCGCCTTTTCTTCCGGAGCAGCGTCGATCTGGTCATAGTCCTTGAACTCGCCAAACTGCTTCGTGATCGCCGCCGTCAGCGTCGTCTTGCCGTGGTCAACGTGCCCAATCGTGCCGATGTTGCAATGCGGCTTCGAACGGTCAAACTTTTCCTTCGCCATGATGTGGCTCCTCTTCTTTTTCGGGTCGGTGGGGTGAAACCCCACCCTACGGTGGTGGGTAGGGCGGGGTTCACCCCGCCACCCGGGTTATGCGTATTTGGCCTGAATCTCGTCGGAGATATTGCTCGGCACGCCTTCGTAGTGGTCGAACTGCATCGTGAACTGCGCGCGGCCCGAAGACATGGAACGCAGGTTGTTGATGTAGCCGAACATGTTGGCCAGCGGCACGAAAGCGTTGATTGCGATCGCGTTGCCGCGGGTTTCCTGACCGGACACCTGGCCACGACGGGACGTCAGGTCGCCGATGATGTTGCCGGTGTATTCGTCCGGCGTGACAACCTCGACTTTCATGATCGGCTCAAGCAGCTTCGCGCCAGCCATCTTCATCGCTTCGCGCATCCACTGACGCGCGGCGATTTCAAAGGCCAGAACGGACGAGTCCACATCGTGGAACTTGCCGTCGATCAGGGCGACCTTGAAGTCGATGACCGGGAAGCCGGCAAGCGGGCCGGAGTCCATGACCGACTTGATGCCCTTTTCGACGCCGGGGATGTATTCTTTTGGCACGGCACCACCGACGATGCGGCTTTCGAACGAGAAACCTTCGCCCGGCTCGGTCGGGGTGATGATCATCTTCACCTCGGCGAACTGGCCCGAACCACCCGACTGTTTCTTGTGGGTGTAGGTATGCTCGGCCTCTTTCGAGATCGTCTCGCGGTAAGCCACCTGCGGCGCACCGATGTTGGCCTCGACCTTGAATTCGCGCTTCAGGCGATCCACCAGGATGTCCAGGTGAAGTTCGCCCATGCCCTTCATGATCGTCTGGCCCGATTCCAGGTCGGTTTCGACACGGAACGACGGGTCTTCGGCGGCCAGACGGCCCAGACCCTGGCTCATCTTCTCCTGGTCGGCCTTGGTTTTTGGCTCGACCGCGATCTCGATCACCGGATCGGGGAAGGTCATGGTTTCAAGGACGACCGGATCGTTCTTGTCACACAGGGTATCACCCGTGGTGGTGTTCTTCAGACCGCCAAGCGCGATGATGTCACCGGCAAAGGCTTCGTCGATCTCGTCGCGGTTGTTCGAGTGCATCATCATCATCCGGCCAACACGCTCGTTCGAGCCCTTGGTCGAGTTCAGCATCGAGTCGCCCTTCGAAAGCGTACCCGAGTAGATGCGCACGAAGGTCAGCGAACCGACGAAGGGGTCGTTCATGATCTTGAACGCCAGACCCGAGAAGGCCATGCCATCGTCGGCGCGACGGGCGATGTTACGCTCTTCCGTTTCGTCGCCGGGTTTGAAGCCCATGTAGTCGACAACGTCCAGCGGGCTGGGAAGATAGTCGATCACGGCGTTGAGCAAGGGCTGAACACCCTTGTTCTTGAAGGCCGAGCCGCCAAGAACCGGAACGAAGTGCAACGCCAGAGTACCCTTGCGCAGCAGTTTGCGCAGGGTGGCCACGTCAGGCTCTTCGCCTTCCAGGTAGGCCATCATCGCGTCGTCGTCTTCTTCGACGGCGGCTTCGATCATCTTGCCGCGCCATTCGTCGGCCTGCGCCTTCAGCTCGTCACGGATCGGGGCCTTGACCCAGGATGCGCCCAGGTCTTCGCCCTGCCACAGCCATTCTTCCATGGTCACCAGGTCGATCAGACCTTCCAGCGCGTTCTCGGCACCGATCGGCAGACCGACGGGTACGGCGCGCGCGCCGGTGCGGTCTTCGATCATCTCGACGCAGTTGAAGAAGTCGGCACCGATCTTGTCCATCTTGTTGACGAAGACGATGCGCGGCACCTTGTAACGGTCGGCCTGACGCCAGACGGTTTCGGTCTGGGGTTCGACACCGGCGTTACCGTCCAGAACACAGACAGCACCGTCAAGCACGGCCAGCGAACGCTCGACTTCGATGGTGAAGTCGACGTGGCCGGGGGTGTCGATGATGTTCAGGCGGTGTTTCGGCGTGTCGGCGGTCTGGCCGTCCTCGGTCCGCTCCCAGAACGTGGTCGTCGCAGCCGAGGTGATCGTGATGCCACGCTCTTGTTCCTGCTCCATCCAGTCCATGGTGGCAGCACCATCGTGCACTTCGCCGATGTTGTGCGACTTGCCGGTATAATACAGGATCCGCTCGGAACAGGTTGTCTTACCTGCGTCGATGTGAGCCATGATCCCGAAGTTACGGTAGCGCTCGAGGGGGTATTCGCGGGCCATCTGCCTGCTCCTGTTCTTCTGATTACCAGCGGTAGTGGCTGAACGCCTTGTTGGCGTCGGCCATCTTGTGGGTGTCTTCACGCTTTTTAACGGCGGAACCACGGCCGTTCACGGCGTCGGAAAGTTCACCGGCCAGGCGCTCTTCCATCGTGTTTTCGTTCCGGGCACGGGCGGCGGCGATCAGCCAGCGGATGGCCAGGGCTTCGCGGCGCTCGGGGCGGACTTCGACGGGGACCTGGTAGGTCGCACCACCCACGCGGCGCGAGCGAACCTCGACCGAGGGCTTGATGTTGTCGAGGCTCTCGTGGAACACTTCCAGAGGCGACTTCTTCAGGCGGTCTTCAACCCGGTCGAAGGCATTGTAAACAATGCGTTCGGCAACCGACTTTTTACCGTCGATCATCAGGTTGTTCATGAACTTGGTCAGCACGATATCGCCATATTTGGCGTCGGGCAGAACCTCGCGTTTTTCAGCTGCGTGACGTCTGGACATATCCGTCTCTTCCTAGTTTCCTGAGGCACAGTGCTGGTGTTCGCCGACGGGGCGGCAGGACGAACCGTGCTTCTTTTTACATGCCGATGCGACGGCAAGGGCCGCCCGGTCTTTCGATGATGCTTCTTCCACGAAGAACTCGCTGCCGTGCCGAATGACCGCAAAGCACTTCGTCGTCGTGAGAACCACTTCGCAGCCCGCCTTGCCATCCGAGAACCGGCGGCAATGCTCCATGGCGCGCTTGCTGGCGGCCGAACGGCTGTTCTTCAGGTTCGTATAGCCGAAATCGCGCTCTGCCTTGTTGACTGCCACGGCACCCCAATCCGCCGAAGCGGGGGTGGCCAGCAGAGCAAGGGCCGCAACAGGATATGCGAAACCGTGGTTCACGCTTACTTCGGACGCTTGGCGCCGTACTTCGAACGGCGCTGCTTACGGTCTTTGACGCCCTGGGTATCCAGAACACCGCGCAGGATGTGGTAACGGACACCGGGAAGGTCTTTCACACGGCCGCCACGGATCAGGACAACCGAGTGTTCCTGAAGGTTGTGGCTTTCACCGGGAATATAGCTGATGACCTCGAAACCATTGGTCAGGCGCACCTTGGCAACCTTCCGCATGGCCGAGTTCGGCTTCTTCGGCGTCGTGGTGTAAACACGGGTGCAAACGCCGCGCTTTTGCGGACAGCCCTGCATGTGCAGCGACTTCGAGCGTTTGACTTTGGGCTGCCGGGGCTTCCGGATCAGCTGTTGGATCGTGGGCATTAATTCAAATCCCGTCTCGTTGTCTTCTCATGGGGGGCGCCCCCCGGGTTCATCTTCCGTCTCATACGCGTCGCGCGTCCACGAAACGCATTAAACCGCGAAGCTCCCGATTGCGGGGGCCTGCGGTGGGTTTCCAGAGGATCGGGGCCTTTTCGGCCCGGATCGTGACCACTTCAGTTCTGTAAAAGACGGATCAAACCGTCCAAGTAGCGCGGCGTATATGATGAGTCGGAGAAGCTGTCAACAGGGGCAAGGAATGACGCATTCCTTGCTGCAAAATCCCGCGCGGATTTTGGACAGATCGGAAAATGCGACATTTTCCGATGCGAACTCTGCGTCAGAGTTCGCCGCCCTTCACCTGCCGCTCCCTCCAAAGTGTAAACACCCCCGTCGCCACCACGATCCCCGCTCCCAGAAGCGTCAGCATATCGGGCCATTCACGGAACACGACCAAACCAACCAGAAGCGCGACCAACAGGCTCGAATAACGGAAAGGCGAAACGAAACCGATCTCGCCTACCCGCATGGCCATGACGGAAAAGAGATAGGCGCCAAGGATAAAGAAGCTGCACCCGGCAAGGTAGGCCCCGTGGCCCAGGTGCATCGGCTTCCATTCGATGCTCACCGCCCCGACGGCGGCGAACAACAGGATCGCCACGATGGCAACCAGCGCCACAAAGATCGAAGGCACGTAGACCGCGACCTGCCGCGCCGCGAGGTCTCGGACAGTCACGCAGACCACGGCCAAAACCGCATAGATTGCATAAAGGTCGAACCCCTCCCCGCCCGGACGCACGATCAGCAACACGCCGACCAGACCGATCCCGATGGCCGCAAACCGTTTCCAGCCGACCGGCTCGCCCAGGAACAGTGCCGCGCCAAGCGTGACGGTCAGGGGCAGCGCCTGAAGGATCGCCGTGACATTGGCAATCGGCAGATGCACCAGCGCGGTCAGAAAGAAATAGGCCGCGCCCACTTCCGCAAGGGATCTGAGAAGAACCAGTCCCCAGTCCTTGCGCCCGGCCCGTATCCAAAGCGCCCCTTTCATGCGGGCCAGCCCTATCATCAGTATCGTGACCGCAAGGCTGCGCAGGAACAACACCTGGAAGAACGGCAAATCCTCGTTCAACAGCTTGAAGAACATGTCGTTGAAGGTGAAAGCGGCCATCGAAGCCGTCATCAGCGCCGCGCCTTCGATATTCGACGATCTTCGCATGACTGCCCCTGTCCGGTTTCATGCAACAGTTGCACGTTTTTTTCGCCCTGTACCAGATCGAAGGCTGATCGCGCCGCTTTCGGGCGTTAACCTTTCTGAAAACAACCGCAAATATGCGGAACCGAGGCAGAGCAGATATGACAAAACCCACCAGCTTGCTGGTGGCGACCGTCAAGAATGAAGGACCGAACATTCTTGAATGGGTCGCGCACCACCGTCTTTGCGGGTTCGACCGCATCCAGATCTATCAAAACGACAGCACTGACACGACGGTGCAGACCCTCCGCACGCTCGACCGGCTGGGGGTGATCGAATATTTCGACAACCGGCACAACAAGGGTGCGCACCAGATGCGGGCCTATCGCCGGGCTTCGCGCACCCCGGCCTATGAAAACAGCGACTGGTGCATGGTGCTGGACGGTGACGAGTTTCTGACAATCAAGACCGGTGACGGAAAGGTTTCCGACCTGATCGCGGCCAGCCCCGAGGTGGACGGGATCCTTGTGAACTGGCGTGTCTTCGGCGCGAACGGCCACACCGACCTCGGGCGCGACCTGGTGACCGAACGGTTCACCCGCGCCGAACCGGCAGATGACATCGTCGAAACGCACCTGACGCCCTTCAAGCCGCTGTTCCGCACCGAAACTTTCCGACGCCCCGGCATCCACCTGCCGCGCGATCCCAAAAAACCCGACTATGTCTTTGCGAATGGGTCCGGCCTGATCGACGGCGACTTCCACCGCAAGCACTGGCGCAGCCACGATCCGAGGAAACGCGCCCTTGCACAGGTCAACCACTATGCGGTTCGCGACCTTGGCAGTTTCCTTTTGAAGAACGAACGCGGCAGCGCCAATGCCCCGCACCGTGCCGTGGGCATGGCCTATTGGGCGCAGCACAACCGGAACGAGGAACAGGACCTCACGCTGGCCAACCGGAGCGAGGCCCTCTGGGCCGAAATGCGCGCGTTGGATACGGCATCCGACGGCCAGCTTCTGCGCCTGAGGAACCGCGCCCACCGGCAATGGCGCATCGCCCTTGAAAGCCTGCTGGAACAACCGGGCACCGCCGCCCTTCGCGCGGCGATCCTTGCGGGCGACACCGAAGCGAAAGAGAAAAAATCCATCGCTTCGCCCTTCCGTCTGCCCGGCACCAGCCCCGTGTTCCACAGCGTGCGCACAGCCAAGAACCGCATCGCGGCCGAATAACCGGTTTCCTTGCGTCGAACATGACACTGCCTGCGCCCTCTGACCGCACGATCTGGCAATACTGGGAAACGCGCGGCACCAAGCCCGCCTTCGTGGACGGCCTGTTGGACATCGCCCGCCGTGTTTCGGGCCTGGAAGTGATCCAGGTCACGCCCGAAACGCTGCCCCATTACCTGCCCGACATCTCGCCCGCCGTGCTGACCATCCCAGAACTGGCCCACAAGGCCGACATGATCCGCTCGCGCCTGGTGGAACGTCACGGCGGCATGTGGCTTGATTCCGACGCCATCGTGCTGCGCGATCTGAACTGGATCCTCGACCTCGCGCGATCCTCCGATTTCGTCGGATTCAACGACGGCGGGCGGCTGCGCAAGGGCCACCCCCTTGTTCGCATCAACTGTTTCGCTGCGCCAAAAGGTAGCACGGTGGTGGCCGAATGGG
Organism: Paracoccaceae bacterium; assembly: GCA_965228905.1. Taxonomy (GTDB): domain Bacteria; phylum Pseudomonadota; class Alphaproteobacteria; order Rhodobacterales; family Rhodobacteraceae; genus CALKXV01. Next base: position 19,309 of record CBDDII010000003.1, read on the forward strand.
TCGCCGCGCAAGAAGCGATGCTGGACCGGCAAAGTTTCGGCTGGACCGAAATCGGCAGCGAAACCCTGCACCCGATCTGCCTTCAACATCGCGAGCGCGTGAAAATCCTGCCCTTCGAAACCATCAGCCCGGTAGCCTGGGACCGCGTCAAACTTTTCGCCTCGCCCTGGCGCACCCCCCGCCGCGGTATCGAGGACGTGCAGATCGTCATGCTGTCGAACAAATCCCTTGGCGAACGCTTCCCCGAGTTGCGCGAAATGACCGTCGAAGACATCGAGGCGGCGGATATCTACGTGTCGCACTACCTGCGGCGGGCGAAGGATCCAAAGTATGTGCCACCCCACGGCTGGATGAACTGGATGCGGAAACTCAGGGGCGGTTAGACTGACGAAGGTGGGCAAACCGTGCCCATCCACCTATCGCGCGATGGCCGAAACCAGGTGAATCCTTGCCGGGACCTCGATGGCCCCGTCGTTTTCATAGGCTTGCAACGCATCCGAGACCGCGCCCCGAATGCGCTCCAGAACATCGGAAGGCACATCCATACCGGCCAGCATCATCCCGACCGTGACCTTCATGTGAAGCTCTGCCACACGGACGGCATCGCCGGGCGGGGTAAGGTGGATGTCCAGGGTTCGGATTTCCGGGTTCCACCCCGCCTCTTCCAGAAGACCCGCCAGAACGGAAGGATCGGCAAAGCGCATCGGCCCGGGGCCGGTCGGATCCGGCCTTGGCACGCCCTGCACATGGTCGTCGACGATCCGGCGCGGCATGGAAAACCACGGGTTGTCCGGCGGTGCGCCCCAGACCGACGCAACCAGCCGTCCCCCCGGCAGCACGGCATGGCGCAGGTTCCGAAACGCCGCCGCACTGTCAGAAAAGAACATGATCCCGAAGTTCGAGATGATCGCGTCAAACGCCCCGGCCTGGAAATCGTGGCGCGCCGCATCGCCTGCGAGGACCGTCACGTTGTCCGGCACCCCTTCCCGCGCCCGCGCGACCAGCGGCGGCGAAATATCTACGCCCAGCACAGCCCCCCTATCCCCGACCGCCTGCGCCGCAGGCATCAGCGTCGGCCCGGTCCCGCAGCCCACGTCCAGCACCCGCTCGCCAGGTTTCAGCGCGGCAGCGGCGAACAACCTGTCAAACAGTTCGCGATACGAGACTTCAAGATCAGGCGCGGCCTCCAGCCAGGGACGCGCCATTTCATCCCAATCCAAATGCTATCCGATCCTGCAAAGTGCGACTGCCTGCAAGTCTATCAAAAATCCGCGCCCTTCGCACCCAAACGAAAAAGGCCCCGCAGCTGCGGGGCCTTTCTCAATCTTCTGTCCGAACCGATCAGTCGCGGCTTTCCGGCGTTTCCACCAGATCGGCCTCCATCGCGTCGCCGTCCATCTCCATCGGAGCGGCAAGTGCCGCGGCGGCTTCGGCTTCGGCCTGGGCCTCCTGGATGACCTTCAGGTCGCGCTCGGCAGCGATGCGGCGCACGCGCTGCGTTGCCCCACCGGTGCCCGCCGGGATCAGACGGCCGACGATGACGTTTTCCTTCAGGCCGACCAGCTTGTCCTTCTTTCCCTGCACCGAGGCTTCGGTCAGCACCCGCGTCGTTTCCTGGAACGAAGCTGCCGAGATGAAACTGCGCGTCTGCAAGCTGGCCTTGGTGATGCCCAACAGGATCGGCTCGCCCTTCGCGGGGCGACGACCTTCGGCCTCGGCCTTGGCATTGGCTGCCTCGATCTCGGCCTTGTCGACATGCTCGCCCTTCAACAGGGTGGTTTCACCCGAATCCAGGATCTCCCACTTCTGAAGCATCTGGCGCACGATCACCTCGATGTGCTTGTCGTTGATCTTCACGCCCTGCAGACGATAGACGTCCTGCACCTCGTCGATCATGTAATCGGCCAGAGCCTCGACACCCATGATCGACAGGATGTCGTGCGGGGCCGGGTTGCCGTCCATGATGTAATCACCCTTCTGGACGAAGTCGCCTTCGGCCACCGGGATGTGCTTGCCCTTGGGCAGCATGTACTCGACAGGCTCCATCGATTCATCGGCCGGTTCGATCGAGATGCGACGCTTGTTCTTGTAGTCGCGCCCGAATTTCACGTAACCGTCGATTTCGGCGATGATCGCGTGATCCTTGGGACGACGGGCTTCGAACAATTCGGCCACACGCGGCAGACCACCGGTGATGTCCTTCGTCTTGGCACCTTCGCGCGGGATACGCGCAACAACGTCGCCCGCCTTCACGTCCGAACCGTCTTCGATCGACAGGATCGCATCCACCGACATCGGATAGGTGATCGGGTTGCCCGCATCGTTGCGCACAGGCTCGCCCGAACCATCCAGCAACAGGATTTCCGGCTTCAGATCGCTGCCCTTCGGCGCCGAACGCCAGTCGGTCACGATCTTCTGCGTCATGCCTGTCGCATCGTCGGTTTCGTCACGGACCGAGATGCCCGAGACAAGATCCACGAACTTGGTCGACCCTGCCTTCTCGGCAATGATCGGAAGCGTGTAGGGATCCCATTCGAACAGCTTGTCGCCGCGTTGGACCTTCGCGCCCTTCTTCGGGAACACCTTGGTGCCATAGCCCAGCTTGTGGCTGGCCCGTTCGACACCGTTGTCGTCGATGATCGCAAGGGTCATGTTGCGGCCGATCACGATCTGGTCGCCGTCGGCGTTCTTGATCAGGTTGGCGTTGGTGAATTCCACCTTGCCTTCTGCCGAAGACTCCATGAACGACTGCTGACCACCCTGGGCGATACCGCCGATGTGGAAGGTCCGCATTGTCAGCTGCGTGCCGGGTTCACCGATCGACTGGGCCGCGATGATGCCGACCGCTTCGCCGATGTTCACCTGCGTACCGCGGGCAAGGTCACGACCGTAACACTGGGCGCAGACGCCTTCCTCGGCCTCACAGGTCAGGGGCGACCGGATCCGCACGTTCGGCAGACCGGCGTTTTCGATGGCGTCGGCCTTGCGCTCGTCGATCAGCTCGCCCTTGGTGACCAGCACTTCCTCGGTCGCCGGGTCAAGCACATCGTCAGCCGCAACCCGGCCAAGGATACGCTCGGACAGCGAAGCGACGATTTCACCGTCGTTCACCGCGGCTTCCGCCGTGATCGCGTTTTCGGTGCCGCAATCGTGCATGCGAACGATGCAGTCCTGCGCCACGTCGACCAGACGACGGGTCAGGTAACCCGAGTTCGCGGTCTTCAGCGCGGTATCGGCCAGACCCTTACGGGCACCGTGGGTCGAGTTAAAGTACTCAAGCACGGTCAGACCTTCTTTAAAGTTCGAGATGATCGGCGTCTCGATGATCTCGCCCGAAGGCTTGGCCATCAAGCCGCGCATCCCGCCCAACTGCTTCATCTGGGCAGGCGAGCCACGGGCGCCGGAATGCGACATCATGTAGATCGAGTTGGGTTCCATCTCGGCCCCCGCATCGTCTTTGCGCATGGCCGAAATCTCGTCCATCATCGCCCCGGCAACGTCGTCGGAACACTTCGACCAGGCATCGACAACCTTGTTGTACTTTTCGCCCTGGGTAATCAGGCCGTCCATGTACTGTTGTTCGAATTCCTTCACCTGGTCGCGAACCGAATCCACGATCTTCCACTTGGCGTCCGGAATGACCATGTCGTCCTTGCCGAACGAAATGCCCGCCTTGAACGCCTCTTTAAAGCCCGTCGACATGATCTGGTCACAGAAGATGACCGACTCTTTCTGACCGCAGTAACGATAGACCGTGTCGATGACCTGCTGCACCTCTTTCTTGCGCAGAAGACGGTTCACAAGGTCGAACGGAGCCTTGGCGTTCAGCGGCAACAAGGCGCCCAGCTTCATGCGGCCCGGCGTGGTTTCGAAGCGTTTGAACACTTCCATGCCATCGTCGTCTATCTGCTTGATCCGCGCGGTGATCTTTGCGTGCAGATGCACCTCGCCGGAATCCAGCGCGTGCTGAACCTCGTCGGCATCGGCAAAGACCATGCCTTCGCCCTTCATGCCCTCGCGCTCCATCGAGATGTAATAGAGACCAAGGATCATGTCCTGCGACGGAACGATGATCGGCGCACCGTTGGCGGGCGACAGAACGTTGTTCGTCGACATCATCAACACGCGGGCTTCAAGCTGTGCTTCCAGCGACAGCGGAACGTGAACCGCCATCTGGTCGCCGTCGAAGTCGGCGTTGAAGGCCGAACAAACCAGCGGGTGAAGCTGGATCGCCTTGCCTTCGATCAGCGTGGGTTCGAACGCCTGGATGCCCAGACGGTGCAGCGTCGGCGCACGGTTCAACAGAACCGGATGCTCGCGGATCACTTCATCCAGAATGTCCCAAACCTCGGGGCGTTCCTTCTCGACCAGCTTTTTCGCCTGCTTCACGGTCGACGACAGACCCTTCGCCTCAAGCCGCGAATAGATGAATGGCTTGAACAGCTCCAGCGCCATCTTCTTCGGCAAGCCACACTGGTGCAGCTTCAACTCCGGCCCGGTCACGATGACCGAACGACCCGAAAAGTCGACCCGCTTACCCAGAAGGTTCTGGCGGAAACGGCCCTGCTTGCCTTTCAGCATGTCTGAAAGCGACTTCAGCGGGCGCTTGTTGGCACCGGTGATGACGCGACCGCGACGGCCGTTGTCGAACAGGGCGTCAACGGATTCCTGCAACATCCGCTTTTCGTTCCGAACGATGATGTCCGGCGCGCGAAGCTCGATCAGACGCTTCAGACGGTTGTTCCGGTTGATGACCCGGCGATAAAGGTCGTTCAGGTCCGAAGTCGCGAAACGGCCACCGTCCAGCGGCACCAGCGGGCGCAACTCGGGCGGGATAACCGGCACGACGGTCAGGATCATCCATTCCGGGCGGTTGCCGGATTCGATGAAGGATTCAACGATCTTCAGACGCTTGATGATCTTCTTCGGCTTCAACTCGCCCGTGGCTTCGGCCAGATCGGCGCGAAGCTGCTCGGCCTCCGCCTCAAGGTCGATGGCGGCCAGCATTTCGCGGATCGCCTCGGCCCCGATGTTCGCCGTAAAGGCGTCCATGCCGTAAGCATCCTGGGCATCCATGAACTCTTCTTCCGACATCAACTGACCGTATTGCAGGTCCGTCAGGCCGGGTTCGATCACCACGTAGTTCTCAAAGTACAGAATGCGTTCCAGATCGCGCAGCGTCATGTCCAGCATCAGACCGATGCGCGACGGCAGCGACTTCAGGAACCAGATGTGCGCAACGGGCGAGGCCAGTTCGATATGGCCCATCCGTTCGCGCCGCACCTTTTGCAGCGTCACTTCCACACCGCATTTCTCGCAGACGACGCCGCGATACTTCATGCGCTTGTATTTGCCGCACAGGCATTCGTAATCCTTGATCGGCCCAAAGATACGGGCACAGAACAGCCCGTCACGCTCGGGCTTGAACGTGCGATAGTTGATCGTCTCGGGCTTCTTGATCTCACCATAGGACCACGAGAGGATCCGTTCAGGGCTTGCCAGCGAGATCTTGATTTCGTCAAACGTCTGTGGTGCTGCCACAGGGTTGAACGGGTTGGTTGTCAGTTCCTGGTTCATAATCGGTTCCTAATCTTTGGCGGAGGGAAGGTGGGTTGAAAACCCACCCTACGGGCTGTGGGTAGGGTGGGGTTTCACCCCACCTTCGCCCTATTCCGCCGCAATCCCAGGTTCGTCTTCATCATCGTCGCCAACGGCATCCAGAAGCTCCATGTTGAGGCCAAGACCCCGGACTTCCTTCACCAGCACGTTGAACGATTCCGGCACGCCGGCTTCAAAGTTGTCCTCGCCCTTGACGATCGACTCATAGACCTTGGTGCGGCCAGCAACGTCGTCCGACTTGACGGTGAGCATCTCTTGCAGAGTGTAGGCGGCACCATAGGCTTCCAGCGCCCAGACTTCCATTTCCCCGAAACGCTGGCCGCCGAACTGGGCCTTACCGCCCAGGGGCTGCTGCGTGACAAGGCTGTAAGGCCCGGTGGAACGCGCGTGGATCTTGTCGTCGACAAGGTGGTGCAGCTTCAGAAGGTACTTGATGCCGACCGTAACCTGACGCGCGAATTTCTCGCCCGTCCGGCCATCGAACAGATCCGACTGACCGCTTTCGTTGAACCCGGCACGCACAAGCGCGTCGTTCACGTCCGCTTCCTTGGCACCGTCGAAGACGGGCGTTGCAATCGGCACACCGCGGGTTGCGTTTTCGGCCACGCCGACAAGGGCGTCGTCGTCCAGACCCTTGATGCCTTCGTCATAGACGTCGTCACCATAGGCCAGCTTCATCGCGTCCTTCACCGGCGTCAGATCGCCCTTGCGGCGGTATTCGCCCAAAGCCTCGTCGATCTGGATACCCAGACCACGGCTGGCCCAACCCATGTGGGTTTCAAGGATCTGACCGACGTTCATCCGCGACGGCACCCCAAGCGGGTTCAGCACGAAATCAACCGGCGTACCATCCGCAAGGAACGGCATGTCTTCCATCGGGACAACCTTGGAAATCACACCCTTGTTGCCGTGACGCCCGGCCATCTTGTCGCCCGGCTGAAGCTTGCGCTTCACGGCAACAAAGACCTTGACCATCTTCATGACACCCGGCGGCAGGTCGTCGCCACGACGGACCTTTTCAACCTTGTCCTCGAAACGATGCTCAAGGGCGCGCTTCTGCGCCTCGTATTGCTCGTTCAGGGCTTCGATCTGCTTGGCGTCGTCTTCTTCGCCGATGGCCAACTGCCACCACTGGCCGCGCGACAACTCGTCGTTCAGCAACTCCTCGGTGATCTTGGTCTTGGGCTTGACGCCCTTCGGACCTTTCACGGCGGTCTTGCCCATCAGCATCTCTTTCAGACGGGCGTAGATGTTGCGATCCAGGATCGCCATCTCGTCGTCCCGGTCACGGGCCAGACGCTCGACTTCCTCACGCTCGATCTGCAGCGCACGTTCGTCTTTTTCCACACCATGGCGGTTGAAGACGCGAACCTCCACGATCGTACCGAAGTCACCCGGCGGCAGACGCAGCGAGGTGTCGCGCACGTCCGATGCCTTTTCGCCGAAGATGGCGCGCAGGAGTTTTTCTTCCGGCGTCATCGGGCTTTCGCCCTTCGGGGTGATCTTGCCGACCAGAATGTCACCCGGCCCCACTTCGGCACCAATGTAAACGATGCCCGCCTCGTCGAGGTTGCGCAGGGCTTCCTCGCCGACGTTCGGGATGTCGCGGGTGATCTCTTCCGGCCCGAGCTTGGTGTCGCGGGCGGCGACTTCGAATTCCTCGATATGGATCGAGGTAAAGACGTCGTCGCGCACGATCCGCTCGGAGATCAGGATCGAGTCTTCATAGTTGTACCCGTTCCACGGCATGAAGGCGACGATCACGTTCTTGCCAAGCGCCAGTTCACCGATATCCGTCGACGGACCGTCGGCGATGACCTCGCCCTTGCCCACGGTGTCGCCCACCTTCACCAGCGGACGCTGGTTGATGCAGGTGTTCTGGTTCGAACGCTGGAACTTGCGCAGACGATAGATGTCAACGCCGGCATCCCCGATCTCCAGATCGGCGGTCGCCCGCACAACGATACGCTGGGCGTCGACCTGGTCGATGATGCCCGCACGTTTCGCCATGATCGCAGCACCCGAGTCACGGGCCACGATTTCCTCGATGCCGGTGCCGACCAGCGGCGCCTCGGCCTGCAGCAGCGGCACGGCCTGACGTTGCATGTTCGAGCCCATGAGCGCCCGGTTCGCGTCGTCGTTTTCAAGGAAGGGGATCAGCGAGGCAGCGACCGAAACCAGCTGTTTCGGCGACACGTCGATCAAATCCACCTGGTCGGTCGGCGTCAGCGTGTATTCACCCGACTGGCGCGTGTTGACCATCTCGTTGACGAACTTGCCCTTGTCATCAAGGTTCGCGTTGGCCTGCGCCACGACGTGACGCATTTCCTCGGTCGCCGACATGTATTGCACGTCGTCGGTAACCTGGGAATTTTCGACCTTGCGGTAAGGCGTTTCGATAAAGCCGTACTTGTTCACACGGGCGAATGTGGCCAGCGAGTTGATCAGACCGATGTTCGGGCCTTCCGGCGTTTCGATCGGGCACATCCGGCCATAGTGGGTCGGGTGCACGTCGCGCACTTCGAACCCGGCACGTTCGCGGGTCAGACCGCCCGGCCCAAGCGCCGACAGACGACGCTTGTGCGTCACTTCGGAAAGCGGGTTGGTCTGGTCCATGAACTGCGAAAGCTGGGACGAGCCAAAGAACTCGCGCACAGCCGCAGCCGCCGGTTTCGCGTTGATCAGATCCTGCGGCATCACCGTGTCGATCTCGACACTGGACATACGCTCCTTGATCGCGCGCTCCATGCGCAACAGACCGACGCGGTACTGGTTTTCCATCAACTCGCCGACCGAACGCACCCGGCGGTTGCCAAGGTGGTCGATGTCGTCGACATCGCCGCGCCCGTCGCGCAGATCGACCAGCGCCTTGATACAGGCGACGATATCTTCCTTGCGCAGCGTACGAACAGTGTCCTCGGCATCAAGTGCGAGACGCATGTTCATCTTCACCCGGCCAACGGCCGACAGGTCATACCGCTCGCTGTCGAAGAACAGCGTGTCGAACAGCGCCGAAGCGGCCTCGACGGTGGGCGGCTCGCCCGGACGCATGACGCGATAGATGTCCATAAGCGCGGTGTCGCGGCTCATGTTCTTGTCGGCGGCCATCGTGTTGCGGATGTAGGGGCCGACGTTGACGTTGTCGATGTCCAGGATCGGCAGATCGGTGATCCCCGCATCCATCAGCTCTTTCAGCGTGCCGCCGGTAACCTCACCGTCCTTGTCGACTTCCCAGGTCAACTCGTCGCCAGCCTCGACATAGATCGCGCCGGTTTCCTCGTTGATGATGTCCTTCGAGACGAACTTGCCGACGATCTGGTCGAACGGCACCAGCAATTCGGTGATTTTGCCCTCGTCGATGATCTTTTTCACCGAACGCGGAGTCACCTTCTCGCCCGCCTTGGCAAAGGCCTTGCCGGTCTTGGCGTCGACAAGATCGTAAGCAGGCCGCGTACCGCGCACCCGCTCGGGGAAGAACTTGGTCACCCAACCCTTGTTCTTCTTATAGCTGTAGTCGACCGTGTCATAATACGCATCCATGATCGCTTCCTGGTCCAGGCCAAGCGAGTAAAGAAGCGTCGTCACCGGCAGTTTCCGGCGACGGTCGATACGGGCGAAGACGATGTCCTTGGCGTCGAACTCGAAGTCCAGCCAGGACCCGCGATAGGGAATGATCCGGCAGGCGAACAATAGCTTGCCGCTGGCGTGGGTCTTGCCCTTGTCGTGGTCAAAGAACACGCCGGGCGACCGGTGCATCTGCGAAACGATCACACGCTCGGTGCCGTTGACGATAAAGGTGCCGTTCGGCGTCATCAGGGGCATGTCGCCCATGAAGACATCCTGCTCCTTGATGTCCTTCACCGATTTCGCACCGGTGTCTTCATCCACATCGAACACGATCAGACGCAGCGTCACCTTCAAAGGCGCGCTATAGGTCATGTCGCGCTGCTGACATTCCTCGACATCGTACTTGGGCTTTTCAAGCTCGTAGTCGACGAATTCCAGAACCGAGGTTTCGTTGAAATCCTTGATCGGGAACACCGACTGGAACACGCCTTTGATCCCCTCGCCATCCAATGGCTGGGGCTGGTCGCCGGAATTCAGGAAAAGATCATACGAGGATTTCTGAACCTCGATCAGGTTCGGCATCTCCAGAACTTCGCGGATTTTGCCGAAATATTTGCGGTAACGTTTCTGGCCAAGATAGGACGTCGCCATGGGGTACGGATCTCCGTTTCAATCTATGGCGCAACTGCGGTTGGGCACCCGCCTTGCACCAGATTTGGATTGCCCTGTTTCCATACCAGGAAGGCCTGCCAGAACCTTCCGCCCGAAACAGAAGACAACCCCGTCAAAGCCGAACCGTTTCGGCTTTGAGAGGGTCATCAATCAAGATTTTGCTTTGTCGAGGCGCCCGTACTTCGAATCACAATGGGGCTATCTAACAACCAAGACGGTTGCTTTCAACCGGGACAGGTCGAAAACGCATGAAAAAAGGGTTAACAGCAGGGCTGTTGACCATCGACGGCGGCCAGTGTCGCACGCTTCGCCGCTTGCGTCCAGCCTGAGTGAAAACCGTGAATACCGGGTTACCGCACCCTACGCCCTCACCCCTTCAAGAATGCCTTCAAAAACAGCCACATGGTCCGCTTCCGGCTCGCCCAACGAGATCCCGAGCGCCGCGCGGTCGAACAGGGCCGACAACTGGCCGACAAGCGCATCCAGTGGCAGGGACCGCAGGAAACCGGCCCCGATCGCCGCCTCAAGCCCCTTTTTCAACGTGTCCTGCGAGGTTTCGCGATCAATCGCGTCGAGTTCCTGCCGCCCCAGAACCGCAGGCCCATCCAAAAGCATCAATCGCACCCGGCCGGGCGCACGCATTGCAGCCAAATAGGCCCGTCCACCTTGGATTAGTGACTGAATCGGATCAGAGGCCAAATCCTTCGTTGCGGCATCAATCTCCCCCGCGACCGCCTGAAACTCCCGCCTCAGAACAGCGCGAAACAGGTCCGCCTTGTCGGTGAAATGGTGATAAAGCGCACCGCGCGTCACCCCGGCGGCCTTCACCACTTCGGGCGTCGACGTTTCGGCATAGCCCTTTTCGACGAAAAGCGCCCGCGCCGCCGCCATCAACCGCGCCCGCGTTTCCTCGGTCCGCGCCGCGTTGCTCTTCCTCCCGGATTCCTCTTGCATACATACAGCCTGTATGTTAATTCCCAACTTACATACAGACTGTATGTTTGTTGACCCTTGGAGACAAGCCATGAAATGCACCCAGTATTACCCCGTCATCCAGACCGATGACGTCGCCACGACCGTGGCCTTTTACACCGATCATTTCGGTTTCAAGGCCCTGTTCGATTCCGACTGGTACGTCCACCTGCAATCGAGCGAGGACGAAACCGTCAACCTCGCCATATTGCAGCACGACCATGCGACCATCCCCGAAAGCGGGCGCGGCAAGGTTGCGGGGCTGATCCTGAACTTCGAGGTCGAAGACCCGGACGCCCTGTTCGATCACGCCAAATCCGCTGGACTGCCGATCCTGAAGCCCCTGGTCGACGAAGATTTCGGCCAGCGCCACTTCATCACCAGCGACCCGAACGGCGTTCTGATCGACGTCATCAAGCCGATCCCGCCCAGCGCCGAATTCGCAGCGCAATACGATACCGAAACCCTGAAGGATCTGACCGGCGCCTAACCGGCCACCATATCCGCCAGTTTCCGAACCGTGTTAAGGTTGCGCCCGGTGATTTCGCTGCCCCGGATCACCCGCCCCAGCTTTTCCGCCAGTTTCGACCGACCGATCCCCTCGGGGGCCAGGAAATGTACATGGCCCCCGACAATGCGCAATTCCTCGTCCCGCGACCGCAATTCGTCGTACAAACTCCCGTCGATCTCGGGCTGGTCCCAGCAGAAATAGACATGGCTCTGGTTGCCCTTCTGGGGTTGCCAAGGGTGCGCTTCCAGCACCCCGCACAACTCATCCGCCGAAAGAACCAGCACAGGCGTCTCCACCCCCAAGCCCTCCGCCATCGCAGACCGCAGCGCCGCCGCCAGTTCCTGCGCCTCACCTTCTACCGAAAACACAAGGTTCCCGCTTGCAATATAGGTTTCCACGCCCTGCCAGCCCAGGCCCGCGGCCAGCTTGCGCAAAGCCGCCATCTCCACCCTGATCCCGCCGACGTTCACACCACGCAGCAAGGCCACCCACCGCTTGTCGTCACCTTTCACCATGACGCGCACCTGCCGTCCAAGACTTCGCCGGGCCAACTTTGCAGGTTGACCCGGCGACGCAAGCCCTCAAACAGGCGCACCATCACATTTCAGGACAGGTTCAAAGCTTCGCAACGTGGCGGATCAACTTGCCCCTCGGCACCAGAACCTCGTTCACTTCGCCGCAACTGATGAACGTATGCTGCGATGCGATGTCCACCTTGTCGCTGGCATAGATCGTAAGCCCGTGACTGGTGTCGCCCGACGACGACGACGAGGCGATGTCGACCGTGTCATCCACGATCAGCGTCACGTTCGAGGCCGCGAATTTCGCCGGTACGCTGACGCCCGAGATCGACATGATCGTTGTCCGCTCGTCGGACAGGCACGAACCCACGGCGGAATCACCGATGGTGACGGCTTCGTCCGATACCACGGTCGCGCTCGATACGTCACGGATCGTCGCGATCAGGCTACCGACAACGTTGGACCCATCTTCGAAATGAAGCGAACAATTGGTGATGAGGGCTGCATCCTGCATTCGCCCGGCCGAACCGCTGAAATTCAATTGCGTGTTCGGACCATTCCCCGAATTCGCGCAGGACACTTCGTAAACCAGCCCCGACGGCAGGCTTGGCACCGCGTGGAACTGCGTGTGGCTCAAGGTCACCACTTCGCCCAGCGAAGGCACGTCAAGCTCCGGTCGTCGTGACATCGACCTCCGGCGAGATCGATTCAAAGACAACGCTGCGATTGATGTAGTCTTCCGCAGCCGCCTCGGTCATGCCGTGACGCGAAACGATCCGCGCCGTATCGCGCGAAACCTGCCACATGTGCGATTGTCGCATGAACACCGTCGTCGCATCCGCCGCGATCAGGATCAGCGCCATCATCAAAGGAAGCCACAGCACGAATTCATCGGCACCTTTTACGTGCGATACTCTTAATAACTTCCCCACAAACCATGAAACATCACGTGTCGGGTAACATGGCTAATTTGTGGCCATCCTGTCAAAATTTCCCCCTGATTGTTCTCTCGGGAACGACAACCGGGAAGATTTGCCGGTATTCGTGCCAGACGCACCGTCAATTCCGGGAAAACGAGGCTTTCTGGCATCGCAAGATCGAACAGCATCCCAATGGCCGACCCCCAGCCTTTCCAAATCAGCCGAGAATCCCATGACCCGGATTCGACCTAGGCAAAAACTACGCTAGCGAGAGAATAGATGGGCGACGTCGCCAAAAAATTTCCCAGGGCGGACATCCTCGGCGGTTGCTGCGGCACCGACGAAAGGCACCTTGGCGAAATCGCGATCAACGCAAACCGTCTTCGCGGCACCATGGCGGACTAAGGCCTCCAACGCCCCATCGGCAGGCGAAAACCGTTCTCAGAAATCCACGCCGATCGCCTGGCAGGTCTTGCGGAACGCCGGAAACCTGTCCCAGCTTGGCCTTGATCTCTTCGGCTTCGGCCTTGCAGCCGACTCATACGCAATCCTTGGCCTGAATCTGTCTCCAGGATTCGCTCACATTGCAACCGTCCTGATTTCCGACAAATGTGTTCCACAGACAAAATCGCTCAAGATCGAAATGCCTGGATGACAACGGTTGCGACTGAACCCAATGATTTCCTGATCGAACATACGGGCAAATATCCCCTGACAGGATACCGGTCCGCCCGCATTGCCCGGGGCATGGCTTGGCTCCTCCCGATACCCTTGCTTGCCGCTTGGGCAGCAGTCATCAGTGAGGATTATCTCGCACTCTCGTCTTTCATCGGACTTGGCGTCGCAATGTTGGGAATCATCCGGATTCTAAGTACGGCGCGCTTGAAATTCGAGGCTGCGACACTTTCCAGATCGGGAATCACATTCGCTCCTAGCGCACTGACCGTTCCAACTTCTGACATCTCCGAAATGGAGCTGGGCGAAACGACGACTGGAAGAAAGCTCTTCTTTGTCAGATTGAAGTCACCGTTGTTTGTCCCATATTTCGGCACTGTCTGGTGCCTGGGCAAAACGCTGGTCATCAATACAGAGTGACGTCGAGTTGCGAAAAACACCGCTCCGCCCCCCAACGAAAAAGGCCGGACCAACCGGCCCGGCCCTTCCGCAATAATCGAAAACCCGATTACTTGAGCTCGACCTCGGCGCCAGCTGCTTCCAGCTTGGCCTTGATCTCTTCGGCTTCGGCCTTCGGCGCGCCTTCCTTGACGGCTTTGCCACCGGCTTCGACCAGGTCCTTGGCTTCTTTCAGGCCAAGACCGGTGATCGCGCGAACTTCCTTGATCACGTTGATCTTTGCCGAACCGGCCGACTTGAGGATGACGTCGAACTCGTCCTTTTCCTCGGCCGCAGCACCGCCAGCGTCGCCGCCGGCAGGACCAGCCATCATCACAGCGCCGCCAGCGGCGGGCTCGATGCCGTACTCATCCTTCAGGATGGTTTTCAGTTCTTGTGCTTCAAGAAGCGTGAGACCCACGATCTCTTCTGCAAGTTTCTTCAGATCAGCCATTATACTGTTCCTGTTTCCATATGTGTTCCAACGCGAGGTTCACCCCCACGCAAGTCTCAAGCCGCTTCCGCGCGCTCCTCGATTGTCGAAAGGATGCTGGCCACGTTCGAAGCAGGTGCGCCAATCGCGCCCGCGATGTTCGAAGCAGGTGCACCAAGACAGCCAACGATCGAAGCAATAAGCTCCTCCCGCGACGGCATGTCGGCAACCGCTTTGACACCGGCAACATCAAGCGCCGTCTCACCCATCGCACCACCAAGGATCTTCAACTTGTCGTTGTCCTTGGCGTACTTGTCCATGACCCGGGCCGCGGCCGTGGGGTCTTCGGAATAGGCAAAAACGGTCATACCCGAGAGCAGCTCGGAGAGCGACTCGTTGGGCTTACCTTGAAGGGCGATCTTGGCGAGCCTGTTCTTGGCGACACGCACCGAACCTTCCGCCTCGCGCATGCGCGAGCGAAGATCCTGCATCTCGGCAACCGTCAGACCTGCGTAGTGGGCAACGACCACAACGCCAGAGCTTTCAAAGATCTGGCCGAGTTCATCGACCACTTTCTCTTTCTGGGCTCTATCCACAGTTTCACTCCAAGTATGGGAGGCGGACCCCCCGGCTCAATTCGAGGTGTCTCCACCCCACGAGTCCTTACGGGTCCGTCGTGAATAGCTTCGGCACAGGCCAATGGCCGGTCCGGGAAGAATTCCTCTGTTCCCGTCTCGGGCAGGAATTACGTGGCGAACCACACCCACCGTCTCGGACGAAATGCCCCGGGGTTAGCCGGGACTTGGGGCGTATAGGGGGATTCTTGGCGTTTGGGAAGGGGGTTTTTTTGGAGAGCTACCCAACACGACGTCATGCCGCTGTATCAGAAACTACCGGGACGCTTGCACCAGCTCCACTGCTATGCTCCACTCGTTAATATTAGCGCGGCGAGTTAACTTGAAGGATAGGCAGTTGGCCGACCCACAACCAGCAACACAGCCCTTTATTACAGGGTTTTCAGTCGAGAACCTTTTTGGTCTTTATAGTTATAAAGTGGATCTTCCCAACGAGCTCTCAGACAATGAGAAGCGACTTCTCATAATATATGGCGACAATGGAAGTGGCAAAACTACACTAATTAACATTATCCATCATACTCTGTCTCATGAATCCAAGAAGGGCCACAGGTCTTTTCTCGCGAATACAAGATTTGACAAGTTCAGATTGAATTTTTCGGATGGGAAAATTCTCGAAATTGAAAAAGAATACGATACTGGACTTGGAAGTTATTACATTAGGTTGTTATTTGGCCGTGAGATATTGAAAGATGTTCATGTCGCCTCACGTCGTCGAGACGACCAGTACGTTGTGTCCGGCGAAGACTTAGACGACGAGGAGATAAATTCTCTTTTTTCAATTCTTTACGAAACTCAACTCTCAGTTATGACGTTAACAGACAATCGAGAGTTCCAAAGCGACAGCTTCGAAACTGATGACGATGACGCGCTCCACTACAGAGCAAATATTCCCTACGATCTAGACCTTACAACTTATCGAAAGTTACGCCTGCAAAGAGTTGGAAGCGTCGGTCATCAAGTAAATCTTTCGATCCAACGGGCTGAAGAATGGATACGGCGACAAACATTGGCCGCGCGAAGTCGAAACGATGAATCCGTTGCAAGCATTTATACTCAACTCATTAGAACATTTGGCACTGTCCTCGCTCAGCCACCAGAGCAATTAGAAACAACGATAGATCAGCTAATGTCAAAGGTTGATGAACTATCGAAACAGGTTGAGGGACTTTCGGATCTTGGGTTCACAACCGCCATTCCGAGGGACGATCTTTATGATGCCATTACGAGCCTAGCACCGGAACATATCCCAACCGTTGGCAAGCTATTGCAGCCTTATTTTGACAGTATCGAAGCTCGTGTTCAAGGATTGCTTCCAATAGCAAACCGCCTGACAGTTTTTTCCGATATTGTGAATGAATTTTTTCGATCCAAGACGTTTAGCCTGAACGCTGTACGAGGGATAGAGATTGAATCTAGAAATGGAGAGCCTATATCTCCACAGATGCTGTCTTCAGGCGAAAAGCACCTGCTACTAATGCTTTGCAACATTTTGGTCGGGACGAGTGGGCGCAGCCTTTTCTTGATTGATGAGCCTGAGTTATCTCTAAACGTTAAATGGCAAAGAGAGCTAATCGCTTCTCTTTTGGAGCTATCCGAGGGGAGCTCAGTTCAGTTTATTATGGCCACACATTCTATAGAACTCCTTTCTCAACATCAAAATTGCACAATGCATTTAAAAAATGATTGAAACGATTAACATGTATCGCAGAACAGTAGCAGAATTAAAAACTTTATACAGACTAGAGCCGACCCTGATTGATATTTGGGTTGAAGGCCCTTCCGATCAGTGGGTAATCACCTGGTACTTGGATCGAGCTGCCCTCGTGCAACCCAAAGTTAAAACAATTCAAGAAATTGAAATTGGCAGTGATGTTTTGAAAAAGTACGGGCTGACTACAGGAAACCGGAATCGGCTCATTGCACTTACTTACGAATTGGATTCTGAACTCGAAAGAAAAACGTCGGCTTCCTACCTATCTATTGTCGACAAGGACTTTGATGAATTTAGGGAAAAATCCATCAAATCGAAGTCCATTGTGTATACGGACTTTTGCTCCATGGAAGCTTATTTTTTTGATCCTCTTGTCTTAAGGAAATTTTTTCAACTTTGTTTGGGAAGAGCAGATGTCGATATTACGCGCATAATGTCAGACATTTCCGTAGTAACTGAGAAACTCTTTTTTGCGAGATTGGCCAATGAAAGCATGCGCCTTGGCTTAACGTGGATTCAGTACGATAGGCTTTTGTCACAACAAGGGAAGTATGTCGAGATTGATATGGATGCATTTTGCGAACGCCTCATTCAAAGTAATGGCCGTTGGAGCATTTTAGATGATTACATCGAAGAAATCGCACGAGTGTCAAAGGCAAAGCTACTGGATACCAGAAATCAAATGAATGGGCATGATCTAATTCAATTGCTGTACTGGGCAAATAAAACGGTTTTCAAAGTCAGAGCAGACCTTGAACGTGCACTTAGGGCTTGTTTGGAAGCCGATTATTTGTCTCGGTTCGCAATGTTTGATTCGCTTCGAAAGTTTTGCGGCTAATTCGGTAACTCACTTCTTCAGCAGCGACCCAACGAATCAACTCGCCACCCGGCGCTCCGCGCGTGAATGCCTCAAAACGTCCACTGGACGTTTTGTCGGGCCTTTGGCCCGAACCGGCATTCACCCCCCCCCAACAAAAAATGAACCGATCTTAACCTTCCCTAACACCGTTCTGTCCCCCTGCTGCCCGTTTCGCCCCCGGAATCCCGCACATACGCAATACCGACGTGATACCGACGTCATACCGACGCGATACCGAAGCCCGAAATCCCGTCTGGCATCGCATTTTGCCCCGTTAACGAAGACCACCGAACGCACGCAACACCCCGGTTTGCCAAAGCCTGCAGACCCACTATGTAAGGGGGGAACCAACCGGGAGAATGAAGATGAAAAGCGCCAAGGATTTTCTGAACGAAGCTCATGCCGTCGTGCCGAAAATCACGTCAGAACAAGGGATTGAGAAGCACAAGGCGGGCAATTCCGTCTTTGTCGACGTCCGCGATCCGGGCGAAATTGCCCAGTCCGGCACCATCGCCGGGGCCGAACGCGCGCCCCGCGGCATGATCGAATTCATTGCCGACGACGCGATGGAAAAATTCCACAACCCCGCCCTGAAAAAAGACGCCGATCTCGTCCTAATCTGCGGCGCCGGCGGCCAGGCCGCACTGGCCGGTAAGACGTTGAAAGACATGGGATTTCAGAACGTCTCGAACGTCGGCGGCTTCGGCGACTGGAAGGCCGCGGGCGGCCCTGTCGAAGACTAGCGAAAGCTGGAATAAGGGATATATCGCACCGGATCCCCCGGTGCGATTTCCCGCGCCCCATCGCCAATCTCAACCAACCCATCCGCCCAGGCCAACCCCGAGATCCGCCCCGACCCTTCAGAGCCAAAAACCTCGACCGCCCCGTCCGAATTCATCCGCGCCCGCAAATACTCCCGCCGTCCAGGCTTTTTCGACTTGGAAAAAGCGGCAGGCACTTCAAAGCCTTGCGGCACCCGCCAGCCCTCGCCCCCCATCAGCGCGAAGGCCGGACGCGCAAAGATCATCGTACAGACCAGCGCCGCCACCGGGTTGCCCGGCAGCCCGAACACCGGCACCCCGTCCCAGACCCCAAGCGCCAGCGGCCGCCCCGGTTTCAAGGCAATCCGCCAATCCGCCAGCGACCCCGTTTCCTTCAAAAGCGCGGAAACATGATCCTCATCCCCCGCCGAAGCCCCCCCGGACGTCAGGATTGCATCGACCTTCGCCACACCATCATCCAGCCTCTCGCGGATCAAATCGCGATCGTCCACCACATGCCCAAGGTCCACCGCCTCCATCCGCCAGTCGCGCAACAGCGCCAGCAACATGGGCCGGTTGGCGTCATAGGTCTTGGCCGGGTCGGCGACGGCTCCGGCCTCGACAATCTCAGTCCCGGTGGATAGGACGCCGACGCGCAAACGCCGAAAAACCTCGACCTCGCCAACCCCCACGGCAGCACAGAGCGCAAGCTCGGGCGGGCCAAGCCTTGTGCCCTCCGCCAGAACCCCGGTCCCGGCAACGGCGTCCTCCCCCGCCTTCCGGCTGTTGGCGTTCAGCTTCAATTGCCCGGCAAAGGCGATGGCCTGGCCGTCGCTTGCAGTGTCTTCTTCCAGCACCACCGTATCGACGCCTTCGGGCAAAAGCGCGCCGGTCAGGATGCGAACGGCGTAACCCGGTGGGACCGCGCCCGCGAATGGCGCCCCCGCAGCGGCACGGCCATCGACCAGCGGGAAATTCTGGTCGCCCTCCCGTTGCGACGCATGGGCGAACCCGTAACCATCCACTGCCGAATTGGCCCCGGGCGGGTTCGACCGCCTTGCCAGAACCGGGGCGGATAGGACGCGCCCTTCGGCCTGACCCGTGGCCAACACCTCGGTGCCGACCACGACAGACAACGCCACCTTCAAGCGCGCCAAGGCATCATCCACCGGCGTCCAGTCCACGCCCGGTGGCAGGGCGAAACAGTCGTTTTCAAGGCGGGGTGGTTTCAGCATGTTACCTCGATCAACCCTGCTTGTCATTCGACCTGAACGCGCAAAACCTCACAACCCCAACTCCCCGGCGATGAAATCCGCGATCGCCTTCGTATCGTCCAGTTCGAAGGTCGGTCGTCCCTCTGCCGTGGCCCCGCTGTCCGAGGCGATGGCCTTCACCGTGGGATCATCCGGTGCAATCAAGGGGTTGCCGGTGTCGGCGCGGTGGGCTTCGACCTTGGGATGCTTGTCGCGTTTGTAGCCTTCGATCAGCACCAGGTCGACGGGCGAGATGCGCGACAGAAGAGAGGCCAGGCTTTCCTCGTCTTCGCCCTGCATTTCGTGCATCAGCGCCCATCTGTTGCGGCTGGCCAAAAGAACTTCGGTCGCGCCGGCCATCCGGTGGCGGTGGCTGTCCTTGCCCTGGTGGTCCACGTCGAAAGTGTGATGGGCGTGCTTCAGAGTCGACACCTTCAGACCCCGGCCCACGAACTCGGCGACAAGCCGTTCCATCAGGCCGGTTTTGCCCGAATTCTTCCAGCCGACGACACCCCAGATCTTCATGCTTGCTCCAGATAGCTTTGCGCGAGCGCGAGGTCTTCGCGCGTGTTCACGTTGAAGAACGGATCGAACCCGCCGCTTGGGAAATCCGCGAAAGCCATGCCGTGCCGGTCGGTCCAGGCGACCACCTTTCGGGTACCCTCAACAAGGGCCGTACGCAGGTCATCGCGCAGCGCGGTGGGCCAAAGCCCGAAGGTCGGGTGGCGTCCGTTGTCGGTGCGGGCAAGGGCGATCGGCTGGCCTTCTGCTTCGGCGGCCAGCAAAAGGCGCGGCACGAGGTCCGAAGGGAAAAAGGGCGTATCCGCCGCCGCCGTAACGATGTGGTCGGCGCCTTTTGCAGCGGCCCAGTCCAGCCCGGCCAACACCCCGGCCAAGGGCCCCGCGAACCCTTCGATGCTGTCGGCCAAAACCGGCAGCCCGAAGGCGGCAAAGCGGGTCGCATCCCCATTGGCGTTCAAGGCCAGCCCCGCAACCTGAGGTTCCAGCCGGTCAATTACCCGGCCAAGGATCGTGCCGCGCCCAAGGGTCAAAAGCCCCTTGTCGCCACCGCCCATGCGGCGCGCCTGTCCCCCGGCCAGTATGACGCCCAAAGGTTGCTTCATTTTCCCCTCCATTCGCGGATCCGGGCGCGAAAGGCGGCACCGTCGATCCCGTCTGGCAGCGCACTGTCGGGAACAACGGTCATCGAGATGCCGGAACGAAAAACCGTACCACCGCGCACCCTGGCGACGGCGTCGATCCCGGCCCATTGGAACACGCGGTTCGAAACGGCATCGCCAATGGTCACGCCATCGGGTCCGAACTCGGCCCGCGTTTCCCCGGCGCGGTCCCAATGGGTGCCGATCACGTCCCAGAACCGCGACATGCGCGTGCGTTGCAGATAGGCGAAAACCCCGATCAGGAAAGCCGCTCCGATCAGCCCCGCGCCGACATAGCCAAGCGGAAAGCCGAACATCGACACCGCCCCGGCCAAAAGCGCGATCCCGAACCAGACGACGGCCCAGAAGATCGCGCGCTGCACGAAGGGCGCGGGCGGAACGACGCTTTGCCACCAACCGGTCATGGCGCGGCGCCAGAGTTTCCGGTCGTAGGTGAAGGTCACGGTCACGGGGTCACTCATCTGCTACTCTGAAACTGTTCCGGCAAAGCTGTCACGCATCCTTCAGCCCCTTGCGTTGATGCTTCTTGTCCTCTCGCAGAGCATGGGCCGGGTCGGCGTCGCGGATCAGCCGCTCTTCGCCGGACAGGCAGGTGAACCTTTGCCCGCGCATCCGGCCGATCAGAGTCAGCCCCACGTCGCGGGCGATGTCGACCCCCCAGGCCGTGAAGCCCGAGCGCGAAACAAGTGTCGGAATGCCCATCAACGCGCATTTGATGACCATCTCCGAGGTCAGCCGCCCCGTGGTGTAAAGGATCTTGTCGCCGCCATTTTCGCCTTCGCTGTGCATCCAGCCCGCAATCTTGTCGACCGCGTTGTGCCGCCCGACGTCTTCCATGTAGACCAGCGGGCGGTCCCTGTGGCACAGCACCGTGCCATGGATCGCGCCCGCTTCGAGATAAAGCGACGGCGTGCGATTGATCCCGGCGGCCAAGGCATAGAGCCAAGAGGTCCGCACCTCGCCGGCGGGCAGGGTCATGCCCTCAAGCCCCTCCATCATGTCGCCAAAGACCGTGCCGACAGCACATCCCGAAGTGCGGGTCTTCTTCTTCAACTTCTCTTCATAGGTCGTCGCCCCGTCCGTGCGCACGACAACGGTTTCCAGATCGTCG
This sequence comes from Paracoccaceae bacterium, assembly GCA_965228905.1. Lineage (GTDB taxonomy): Bacteria > Pseudomonadota > Alphaproteobacteria > Rhodobacterales > Rhodobacteraceae > CALKXV01. The sequence continues at coordinate 41,151 of CBDDII010000003.1, forward strand.
TCGTAATCAACGCCGGTCACGGTTTCGCCGGGTTGCAACATTCCCTGGTTCTTCAGGAACCCAAGGGCAAGGTGTTCGGGGTAATCGCCAATGGTCATGGCGGTGACGATTTCCTGACCGTTCAGAAAGATCGTCAGCGGTCGTTCCTCGACGACCGCGATCTCTGTTTCGGCCCCAGTTTCGTCCACCCCGACGACGGCGCGGGTCAGCCGCGCGTTCCCCGGATCGGGCGCGATCAGATATTGATGGGCATCATCACGACCCATGATTTGCGTCACCTTCCCCGCTCATGTATGCGCATTGGGCAGAGATTAGGGCGCGGGCATGTCCTCCACCACCAGAAAATCAGCATTTCTTGAAGGTTTGACCCAAAGCCTGCCGTTTCTCGTGGTGGGCGTGCCCTTTGCCATGCTGTTCGGGATCGTCGCCAGCGAGGCGGGGCTGAGCGTTGCACAAACCGTGGGGATGAGCGTCGTCGTCATCGCCGGGGCGGCGCAATTCACCGCCGTGCAACTGATGACAGAACACGCCGCGATCTGGGCTGTTCTGGTCGCCGGGCTGGCCGTGAACCTTCGGATGGCGATGTATTCGGCCAGCTTGCAACCCCACCTTGGAGCCGCGCCCCTGTGGCAACGCATGTTGATCGGGTATCTGAACGTCGATGCCAGCTATGCCCTTGGCGTGATGGAATACGAAAAGCACCCCGAACGACCATTGGACGAAAAGGTCTGGTTCTTCCTTGGAACCATGGCGATCATGACGCCGCTCTGGTTCATCTTTACCTTCGTCGGGGCGATTGCGGGCGAGGCGCTGCCCGACGATCTGTCGCTCGATTTCGCCATGCCGATCCTGTTCCTTGCCCTTGTCGGACCGATGCTGAAGACGCTCGCCCACCTCGGGGCCGCCGTAACCTCGGTGATCGCCGCGATGGCGCTGTCCTGGCTTCCTGGCGGCACCAGCATTTTGATCGCGGGGCTTCTGGCCATGATCGTCGGAGCCGAGATCGAGCGGAGGCGCGGGCGATGAATTACTCTGACGCGGAGATCTGGATGCTGATCGCGCTTCTGGGGGTCGGCACATACCTGATCCGCTTTTCCTTCCTCGGGTTGATCGGCGACAAGAAACAGCCCGATTGGCTGTTGCGCCACCTGAGGTACACACCCGTTGCCGTCCTGCCGGGGTTGGTCGCGCCGCTGGTCGTCTGGCCCGAAGCAACAGGCGGCGATCCGGACCCGGCACGTCTTGCAGCGGCCGTTGCAACGCTTTTGGTGTCCTGGTGGCGCGGCAACCTGCTTTGGGGCGCGGCCGCCGGGGTTGCCGTTCTGGTCGTAATGGAACGGCTGCTTTAGCGCCTAGCCACCTGCCTTTATCAGCACGTTGTGGTTCTTGTCGGCATCGTCGTCGCTGATCCGCCGCTCGGTGACACCGGGAAGATCACCGAAAGCACTGGACAAACGGTTCGGGAAATAGCCGACAGGGATGCTTTCGAACCCCGGCACCTGAGACAGGATGCGGGTGATCGACAGGGCGCATTGCGCCTTCGGCACCGCACCATAGCCTTTGGCGAGCCGCGCGATCCTCTCGGCCTGCGCTGAACTGACCGGCAGCCGCTGTTCGATCACGTCGTAGGTTTCCCGCGCGTGATAGTCGATATAGACCGCCTGCACGCGGTCGGTGACCCCGTGAATCACATCGTTCCTCTCAGGCGCGAAAGGCAGTTTGAAACTGCCGGCGGGATCGAAAATCACCCGCTCTCGCCCATTGATCAAAAGCCCGGTGTGCGCCCCGGAACCGCTGGCCTTGCTGACAACGGTGTAAAGAACGACCTCGGGCGGGCCACCCGGCGCGTGAGAAAATTTGCGGATCTCTGAATCGGGGGCCCAGACCGGTTCAGCCGGGCCACCGCAGGCAGCAAGCAGGACAAGACACAGCGCGATAAGCGCGCCGGACCGCATGTCTTACGAATTGAAAATGGCGAGGAAAATAAGGATCAGGATGCTGGCGATGGCGACGTTCTTGCTCCAGCGCATGAAGCCCGCAAAGGTTTCTTCCTGGACGCTGACATCCATTTCGCCGTGCTTGTGTTCAGCCATGTCGAAAGCTCCGAGTATCCTTGTTTCGGGGCGTTCTAGCGCCCTTCAGGCCCCTTGTCACGCGGCCTTTGTGCCGCAGGCGGTGATTCCACACGCTCGTCCCCTAGTGCGGCGAAGAGCGCGCAATCGCGATATTCAGCAGGACCTGGCGCGATTCGGTGCTGGCAATCCGGATCGCGCGGTCCAGTGCCTCGGGCAATGCCGACCCTTCGGTCACGGTCTCGGCATGGGCGCGGCTGGCTTCGGCCACTTTCGCAAAATCCGGGCTGGGGCGCAGCGAGGTCAGGGGAACCTCGTTCGCCGCGCGGGCAAGGCCATCCTTGTAAAGCCCCTCGACCGAATGCCTGACCGCGCCCCACTCTTCGTTGTTCAGAACAAGGATCACGACGCCAACCGCATGGGCCTCGGCCACAAGGTGACAGGCGGTCGGATTGGCAAACATGTAACTGCCGTCGCCCATGGTGGCGATGACAAGCCGATCCGGGTCGGCCAGCTTGGCCCCGATTGCCGCAGGCAGCCCCCATCCCAGGCCACCAGAATGCGGTTCCTGAAAATAGCTGTCGGGTTGATCGAGATCGAGCGGCGAAAGCGGGCAACCCAACTCGTGGAACACGGTCGCCTTTCGCCCCTTGATCGCGCGACCAAGGCACAGGCTGACCCATTCCTTGCTCATCGGAGAGGCGCAACCCGATTCGGCATGGCTTAAGACACTGGCGCGGGTCTGATCCGACGCCTTCGCGATCCTGTGCTTTCGGTCTGTGATGGTCTTAGGCATCGCAGGCTCCATGGCCGCAACCAGCCCCGCGATGATGTCTTCGACCGGCCCCGTCAGCGTGATGTCGGCGGGAAAGTTCCGCACCGGCGTGCGTGCAAAAAGAGGGTCCGGACCCGCCTGGATCACCACCGCATCGGGGCGCAGCGTGACCTGTTCGGGAAACCAGGGCGCCAGCGCGTTCAGCACAAGAACGACATCCGCCTCTTCCAGCCAGGGTTTCGGCTCGGCCCCCACCTGCATCGGATGAGACAGCGGCAAGGCAAGTTGGTTGGCCCAGTAATGCGACAGCGGAATCGCGTGATCGGCGCAAAGTTTGGACAGGGCGGCAAAGCCTTCCGCCGACCCTGCGCCGCGCTGCGCCACGATCAGCGGCGCATTGGCACCTGCCAGCGCCCTGGCCGCCCGGTTCAGCGCGTCCGGCTCGGGCGCGGGCGTAACCGGCACCATGCGCGACGGCCGGTCCAGCCCGTCGGGCGGACAAGGCTCGCACAGAACCTCGCGCGGAAGACTGAGGTAAACCGGGCCCTTCGGCGTAGAATTCGCGATGGCCCATGCGCGGTCAAGCAGATCAGAGATCTGCTCGGGAAAGCGAAGCTCATACCGCCACTTCGTCGTTTCGCGGATTAGCGCCTCTTGGTCGAACATTTCCTGTCCCCAGCCGATCGGCACGGTGCGGGCGCCGAACCGGCCCTCTTCGGTGACCGGCGTGCGCCCGCCCAGAAGGATCATCGGCACCTGGTCCACCCAGGCATTAATCGCCGCCGTGGCAGCGTTCGCAAGTCCGACGTTGGTGTGAAGCAGCACCGCCTGCGGCCGCCCCGTCACCTGCCATGCCCCATGGGCCATCGACACGGCGGCATGTTCATGCGGAACGGTGATCGGCGTGGGCAGATCCAGCCCCATCTGGCGCGCCTCGATCAGCCCTTCGATGATCGGCGGAAAATCGGTGCCGGAATTGGCAAAGACAAAGTCGATGCCAAGCGCCTTCAGCTTGCCAAAGATCGCACCGCCTGCGGTGATCGACGTGTCTTTCTGCTTCATGCGTTCACTCTACGCCCGTTGCCCCCGAATTGCGAAACTCCCTCAAACGCTCATCCCGCCATCGGCCATCAACAGGTGCCCCGTTGTAAACCCCGACTGCGCCGAGGCCAGGAAAACCACCGCCCTGGCGATCTCCTCCGGCGTGCCGTGCCGTCCCATGGGAATGATCTCGTTGAAGAACTCTGTCCCGTCGCGCCCGATTTCGGCCCCCAGACCGTCTTCGACATTCTTTTGAAAATCGTTCGACAGCGGCCCCGGCGCCACCGCGTTCACCCGGATGCCGCGCGGCGCAAGCTCTTTGGCCAGGACCCGCATCAACCCGGTCAGCGCATGTTTCGCGGTGATATAGGCATAGACACCGGGATCGCCCCGCGTTGCGGCAACCGATGAGGTCAAAACGATGCTTCCGCCCTTTGTCATATGCGGCACCGCGTGTTTGGCCGCCAGAAACGCGCCGCGCACATGGGTGGCGTAAACCTCGTCGAATACTTCCACCGGGTAGTCCTCGATCGGGGCCACGGTGCCGAAATTACCGGCGTTGGAGAACAGAACGTCGATGCCACCAAAGCCTTCCACCGCCCGCGCCACATAGGCTTTGACGGCGGCTTCGTCGGCCACATCGGCAGCGATACAAAGCACATCGCCGGAAATTCCCGCCTTGGCCGCTTCCAGCCGGTCCCGGTCGCGATCCACAAGCACCAGCCGCGCGCCTTCCGCCTGCATCAACCGTGCCGTGGCCAGCCCGATCGAGCCTGCGCCCCCGGTAATCAGACAGGTTTTTCCCTCGAACAGCCCCATGTCAGATCGGGTAATGCGGCTGGCCATCCTGGATGGTGATCCAGCGCAGGGTGGTGAATTCGTCGATGGCAGCGGTACCGCCGAACCGGCCAAACCCCGATTCCTTGACCCCGCCGAAAGGCATCTGCGCCTCGTCATGCACCGTCGGTCCATTGATGTGGCAGATGCCGCTTTCGATGCGGCGGGCCACGGACAGCGCGCGGGGAACATCGCGCCCGAACACCGATGCCGACAGCCCGTATTCCGTGTCATTCGCAATCCGGACCGCTTCGTCGATGCTGCCCACCCGCACGACCGAGGCTGTGGGGCCAAAACTTTCCTCGCTGTAAATCCGCATCGCGGGCGACACGTTGTCAAGCAGGGTCGCCTCCATCAGCACGCCATCGGCATGGCCCCCGGCGATGACCTTGGCGCCCTTTTCTTCAGCATCGCGCACAAGACCGACAATGCGGTCGACAGCACTTTGATCCACCACGCAGCCAAGGGCAGTGTTCCCCTCGCGCGGATCACCCACGGTCAGGCTGCGCACCTTTTCGGCCAGTTTTGCAACGAAATCGTCGGCGATGTCCTCGTGCACCACAAGGCGTTCGGTCGACATGCAGATCTGCCCCTGGTTCATGTAAGCCCCGAAAGCCGCAGCCGCGACGGCAGCGTCCAGATCGGCGTCATCCAGAACGATCATCGGAGCCTTGCCGCCCAGTTCCAGAAGAACCGGTTTCAGATGCTCGGCCGCCAGTCGCGCGATGATCTTGCCGACGCGGGTCGAGCCGGTGAAATTCACCCGCCGGACTGCGGAATGGGCAATCAGCGCCTCGACGACGCTGGACGCATCTTCGGGCGCGTTTGAGATCACGTTCAACACTCCGTCCGGCAGACCGGCCCCCTGAACGGCTTCGACGATCAGCGCGTGCGTCCGGGGCGACAGTTCCGAGGATTTCATAACAACGGTGTTGCCACAGGCCAAAGGCATCGCAATCGACCGCACCCCAAGGATGACGGGCGCGTTCCAGGGCGCCATCGACAACACGACACCGGCGGGCTGACGGATCGCCATCGCGGTCGATCCCGGGCGGTTCGACGGGATCACCTCGCCCTTGATCATCGTGGTCATCGAGGCGGCTTCGCGCAGCATTCCCGCCGCCAGCATCACGTTGAACCCCGCCCAGGCCGCCGTCGCGCCCAGTTCCTCGGCCATGGCCGCACCGATGTCCTTGCCAAGGGCTTCGAGGTTGTCGGCGGCGGCCATCAACAACCTGCGCCGCTCTGCCGGTGCGGTTTCAGACCATTCGGGGAACGCCTGCGCGGCTGCGTCTGCGGCGCGGATCGCGTCATCGACCGTTGCTGCCGCAGCCTCCGTCGCCACACCGCCGGTCAAGGGGTTCTTTCGCACAAAGGTCGCGCCTTCGGCAGCGGGCACCTTCTTGCCCTCTATCAAAAGGTCCAGAATGGTCATTTGAGTTCCTTTCTCACGTTTCTTCGCCCAGGAAGGCGTGCCCTACGGAAGTGTCGTTCATCAGTTCCTCTGCCGTGCCCGATCCGGTGATCCGACCCGCTTCCAGCAGGAAACCCCGGTCGGCGTGGCGCAGGCTGATCCGCACGTTCTGTTCCACGATCAACAGCCCCACACCGGTCTCGCGCACCTTGGCCAGCGCCTTGAAAAGATCGCCAACCACGATTGGCGCAAGCCCAAGGCTCGGCTCATCCAGCAAAAGGATCTCGGGCCGCGACATCATCGCCCGGCCAACCGCGACCATCTGCTGTTCGCCGCCCGACATGGTACGCACCACCTGTGCGCGCCGCTCGGCCAGCTTTGGGAAAATGGCAAAGACACTTTCCAGCGTCGCTTCCTCGGCATCCCGAGCTCGCAGGGGCGTGGCACCCAGACGCAGGTTGTCCTCGACACTCATCGGTCCCACAAGGCCGCGCCCCTCGGGCACAAGGGCGATACCGGCGTTTGTCACGTCATGAGCAGGCGTGCCGGTCAGCGACGCGCCGTCCAACGTGATCCGGGATCCGGGATCAGTGCGCACAATGCCCGAAATCGCCTTCAACAGCGAAGACTTGCCCGCGCCGTTTGCCCCCAGGACCACCACAACCTCGCCCCGGTCGATACCAAGGCTGACCCCGTCGACCGCCAGATGCTTGCCATAGCGCACCGAGACATCCCTGAGTTCAAGCATGGTCATCCCCCAGGTAGGCCTTGATGACGGCGGGTTCCTTCAGAACCTCGGCACTTGGGCCCGAGGCGATCACCTCGCCCGCGCTCATCACGATGCACCTTGAACAAAGGGCGCGCACCGCCTCCATGATGTGCTCGACCAAAAGGATCGTGATCCCCTGCCCCTGAAGGTGGCGCACCAGATCAATCCCGATCCTGAGTTCGGCAGGGTTCAGACCGGCCAGCCATTCGTCCAGCAACAACAGGCTGGGTTCCGACGCCAGCGCACGGGCAAGCTCCATCCGTTTCTGGTCGATATAGGTCAGGTTCGCGACCTTCTCGTCACCGCGACCTTCAAGGCCGACAAAGGCCAGTTGCGCATCCGCCAGTTCCCGCGCCTCGCGCCCCCAATGGCGTTTCCGGCCAAAGGCAAGGGACAAGAGAACGTTCTCGGCCACGGTCAGGGTCGGCAAGGGCCGGACCAGTTGAAAGGTCCGCGCAACGCCGTGATTGGCAATCCGGTGCGGCTTCATGCCGGTAATATCCGTACCCGCCACCCGGATCCGCCCGGAGTCAGAAGACAGCGCGCCCGAGATCATATTCATCACCGTGGTCTTGCCCGAGCCATTGGGGCCAAGAAGACCGACGACCTCGCCCTGTTCCAGCGAAAAGCTGACGTTGTTCACGGCGATCAACCCGCCGAACCGCTTGTGAAGACCGCCGATGTCCAGTTGCGCCGTCATGACCGCATCCTCCGCAAGTCGTCCAGCTTGGCCAGAAGCCCGTTCGGCATTACGAAAACGATCAGGATGAACAAAAGCCCAAGGATGATCGAGAAATGGTCGGGAAACCGCACCGACAGCCACTCGAACAAAAGGAACAAAGGCACCGCCCCCACAAGCGGGCCCCAAAGCCGCATCGGCCCACCCAGAAGCGCCATGATCAGCGTCAGGAAGCTGACGGTCGGATTGAAGACGATGGAAGGTTCGATATAGGTCCAGCGCGGGGCCTGGATCGCACCGACAAGCGTGATGATCGTGGCCGAGATGACGAACAGCAATAACTTGGTCCGCGTCACGTTGATCCCCGCATGGGCCGCAACCGTTTCGTCATCGCCGATCGCCTTCAGCGCCAGTCCAAGCCGCGATCGCCCGATCGCCCATGAGATCAGCAGGGTCAGCGCCGCCAGCGCCAGAAGCTGCCAATAGATATGCCGCCCCTCGAACGGCAGGAAAACATAGCGGCCCATGGTCTGGGTCACGTTGACCTCGAACCAACTGACAGTCTGGCGCACCAGTTCTGCCAGACCGAAGGTGAAGATCACGAAATAGACACCCGCCAGCCGCAGGGTCGACAGCCCGACAACCAGCGCAACGATCAACCCGATCCCGGCGGCGGACAAAAGAACCAGCGGGTAAGGCAGGGTTTCGTTCAGAACGGCGACGGTATAGGCACCGATCCCGAAAAAGGCGACCGTCGCCAGCGAGACATAGCGCGTCGGACCCGAGAACAACGCCCATGCGGTGGCAAGGGTGACATAGCCCGTCATGCCAAGCAGAACGCCGGTCCAGTAGGCGTTGACAAAGAACGGCACCACCGCAAGTGCGGCCAGGATCAGCGCCGAAAGGGCAAAGGCGACAGGTGTGCGCATGTCTCAGGCGCTCCGAAACAGGCCGCTCGGGCGGATCAGCAAAAGGGCCAGGAAAACGGCATAGACAGCGGCGAGTGTCAGGCCGGGGTCGATATAGGCCGCCACAAAGGTTTCCACGAGGCCCAGCAACAACCCCGCGACGATGGCGCCCACAAGGCTTCCTTTGCCGCCAAGGATGACGACGATCAGCGCCTTCATGGTGAACACCACCCCGGCGGTCGCGGTGAAGGTCTGGAACATCGACACCACGACACCGCCCGTCGCGGCCATGGCACCGCCAATGGCAAAGGCGGTCCGGGCGGCCTTGTCGACGTCGATCCCGAACAGGGGCGCGCTTTCCGGGGCCAGGGATACCGCACGCAGGGTCATCCCCCACCTTGTCCGGTACAACAGCCAGATCATCGCACCGCCGATCACCAGCGCCATCACGAAGGCGACCAACCGGTTTGCCGAAACCACCACACCGGGCAGAGCGACAGGCGTGTTGAGGTAGGAATAGCTGGTGTAACCACCCCCGAAGAACACCAGAAGAACGCCCTGGATCACGAACAAAAGACCAAAGGTCACAAGGATGCTGTCCACCTCAAGCGCCCCGGCATCGGGTGCCCGGTTCACAAGCGGTTTCATGATGACGCGATAGGTCAGAAGGCTGACCCCATAGCCCAGGGGCACCAGGATCAAAAGCGCAAGCAGGGGCGACAGGGCAAAGCCTGCGAACAGCACATAGGTACAAAAACAGGCGGCGATGATCGTGTCGCCGAAGCTGAGGTTCATGATCCGGGCGATGCCGTATTGCAGGGTCAGCCCCATGGCAACAAGGGCGTAGGTTCCGCCCAGCACAAGACCGTTGACGATGTGTTCGAACATGGGTGCGGCTCTGGGATGTCGTTGTTTTGCCCCAGGGCAGGCCGATCACCCGCCCCGGAACAGCTACTGCTCGGGTTTACTGCCAGCCAGGCTTCGGCAGTTGTACGGCCATGGTGCCATCGCCACCTTCGCCCGAGACAGCCACGAACTTCCCGTCCTGCCACTGGCCAACCCAGTTGATCGCGCGAAGCTGGTTGTTCTCCAGCCGGGTTTCGGCCCCGAGAACCGTCTCGAACGTACCGTTCGACAGTTCTTCGGCAATCGCGGCGCGATCAAGTCCGACCCGTTCGATCGTCTGGCCCAGCATCTGTAGCGAGGCATAGATCAACACCGATCCCCAGTAATCCGGCGGGCGTCCGACCACCTCTTCATGCTTGGCCCGGTAGGCGTTGTTCAACTCGTTGTTCGGATCGACACCGCCCAGGGACATCACGCCATCCACCGGGAAACCGGCGATCTTGGGATAGACAGGAAAGCCCGCGCCGACGCCGAGGTAGAACACGGGCGGCGAATAGCCCGCAACCTTGGCCTGCCCCGTCAACGCAAATGTGTGCGGCGGATAGCTGAACGCCACGAAAGTATCTGCGCCGGAATTGTTCGCTTCGCCGATGATCGTCGCAAAGTCCGAGGTTTCGGGCGGAAAGCTTTGGTCATAGACGATCTCGAAACCCGCCGCCTCGAAGTCGGGCCGTGCGGCGGAAACAAGGTCGATCCCGAAACCTTCGGCGACCGAGATCATCGCAATCTGGTTGTTGATGACCCCGGCGTCACGCTGCTGCACCAGGATTTCCGTCAGCGCCCCGGTGTAATCGGCACTTCCGCCCATGAACCAGAACGAGGTGTCCCACCGTTCGACAAACTCGGGCGCCTTGTCAGTGACGGCAGCACCGGCCAGGTGCGGATACCCGAACCGCGCCATCAGTGGCGCCACAGCCAGGTTGAACCCCGTTCCCCAGGGCGGCAGGATGAAATCGACCTCGTCCTGCGTCGCAAGACGCTCGACCGCGCGAACCACCTCTTCGGCTGAAGACCGGTCGTCATAGGCGATGACCTCGATCTTGCGCTGCGTGCCGTCCGGCAGTGTCAGACCACCCGCCTCGTTCACTTCCGCGACCCAAAGCTCGTAGTTCGGTGTCACCGTCATGTCCGCGCCACCGGCATTGGGGCCGGATTTGGAGATGGCGTAACCGATGGTGATCGTGTCTTGCGCGATTGCGGGCAGCGAAGCGGCGAAAAGCGCCAGCGCCGCCGAAGTAGCAAGACCTTTCATGCCGGTCGCCATCCGGGCGACCGCCGATGATCGTATTCTCATGATTTTCCTCCCATCAATGTCTCCGCCCTGCACGTTCCGTGTTTGCGGATCCGACCCGAAACCTCCTCCGCTTCGGGCCTGTCAGAAACGCTACTCCCGGAACCCCATTCGGCTAATAGACATTTTGAGTGAAAAATTGCACTTTTGACGGAATGGCTGCCTTGAAGGGGAAGAATGCAGGAATCCATCCAGGCCGAAACCATCAAGAGCGCCCTGACAGTGACGGAATTCGCGGCCTCCGGCGGGCGCGCAACCTTCGTCGCGCTCTTGTCGGGCCGTGGCACCTATGTGGCCGAAGATATTGAAAGGGACGTGACCGGCCCCAGCCTGATCTGGGCACCCACGGGCTGGCCCGCGCGCATGTCGCTGGCCGCCGGCACAAGGGGCTTTCTGATCCGCCTGCCGGAAAAGGCCCTTGGCCGTTCGCTGCCGACAGACGTCATCTCGGCCCACGTACGCCAGGTGGTCAGCCAGCGCATTTTCCTGTCCGACCCCCCCAAGGAACGCATCCCCAGTTTCCAGGCCCTGTTCAACAACATCGAGCGCGAGTTGCGCAATGCAGACCCCGGCGCCGACACGGTTCTGCACCACTACATTTCGCTGCTTTTGATCGAGATCTGGCGCACGGCCGCTTCGCCCCATCAATCGGCAAATCTCCAACCGCTTCGGATTTCCGACAGCTTTCTCAGCCTTGTCGAGTTGCACTTGCAAAGCCATTTGCCGATTTCGGAATACGCCCGCCGGATTGGCGTGTCTCGCGACAGGCTGAACGTCGCGGTGCGCCGCGCCACGGGAAAGCCGCCCCATGCCCACATCCAGAAACGTTTGATGGAAGAGGCAAAAGCCCTTCTGGTCTGTTCGAACCTTCAGGTTGCCGAGATCGGCTACAAGCTGGGTTTCACCGATGCCGCCTATTTCAACCGTTTCTTCCAGCGCCACGCCGAGATGGCACCGGGCAAATTCCGGCGGAAATACCTGCCCGTCTATCGCCGCGCGACGACCGAAATTTCCTTTGCCGACTGGCCCTGAGACGTGAATGAAAGGGCGACGAACGCGTTACGCCGCCTTCGCCTCGCCGAAGCGTCCATAAAAAGTCTCGCCCGAAGCGGCCATGTCGCGCAAAAGCTTTGGTGCTTCGAACCGTTCACCATGTTTGCCCAGTCCGTCGCAGATCTCCACCGCACGGGCGGCGCCGATCATGTCCAGCCAGGAGAACGGCCCACCAGACCAGGGCGCAAAGCCCCAGCCAAGGATCGCACCGACATCGCCTTCGCGAATATCCTCCAACACGCCTTCTTCCAGCGCACGCACCGCTTCCAGCACCTGCGCCATCATCAGGCGGTTCTGCACCTCGGACAGATCCGGCTGATCGGCGGCCTCGGCGTATTTCTCGCCCAGACCCGGCCACAACCCGGTACGCTTGCCGTTGTCGTCATAGGCATAGAATCCCGCCTTGGCCTTCCGGCCCAACCGGCCTTCGTCGGCCATCCAGAACAGCACATCATCGACCGCGCCATCGGGATAGGCATCGCCCATGGCCGCGCGCGTTGCCTTGGCGATCTTAACCCCCAGATCGACGCTGGTTTCATCGACCAGTTGCAAGGGGCCGACCGGAAAACCAAGAAGCTGTGCGGCATTGTCGACAAAGGCCGGAGCCACACCTTCGCCGACCATCCGAATGCCTTCGTTGATGTAGGGGATGATGCAGCGATTGGCATAAAAGAACCGCGCGTCATTGACGACGATCGGCGTCTTCCTGATCTGGCGGACGTAATCCAGAGCCTTGGCAACCGCCCGGTCGCCGGTTTCACGGCCCTTGATGATCTCGACAAGCATCATCTTGTCGACCGGGCTGAAGAAGTGGATGCCGATGAACTGCTCTGGCCGCACGCTGGCCTTGGCGAGATCACTGATCGGCAGGGTCGAGGTATTGGTCGCAAAGATGCAATCCTCGCCCACGATGGCTTCGACCTTCTGCGTCATCTCGGCCTTGACGGCAGGGTCTTCGAACACGGCTTCGACGATCAGGTCACAGCCTTTCAGCGCCTCAAGATCGGCGGTCGCGGTGATCCGGCCCAGCACCTCGGCCTTTTTGTCTTCCGTGACCTTCTTGCGCGAAATCCCCTTGTCCAGGATGCCTTCGGAATAGGCCTTGCCCTTGTCCGCAGCCTCCTGCGACTGGTCGATCAGCACAACCTCGATACCGGCATTGGCGCTGACATAGGCGATCCCCGCCCCCATCATGCCTGCGCCCAGAACGCCGACCTTCGCCACATTCTGGTCATCGACTGCAGGACGGTTCGCGCCTTTCTCCAGCGCCTCCTTGTTGATGAACAAGGACCGGATCATCGCGCTGGACGTCGGGTTCATCAGGATCGAAGTGAAATACCGCGCCTCGACGCGCAAGGCGGTGTCAAAAGGCACCAGCGCGCCTTCGTAAATCGACGACAAAAGCGCCTTGGCCGCCGGATAGACGCCCTTGGTCTTGCCGTTGATCATCGCACTTGCGCCGACAAAGGTCATGAAACCCTGCGGATGGTAAGGCGCTCCGCCGGGCATCTTCCAGCCCTTCTGATCCCAAGGCTTCACGATGTCGGCGTCACTCGCGTTCAGCACCCAGTCCTTTGCTTTCGCCAGCAATTCGTCGGGTGCCACAACCTCGTCGATCAACTGCGCCGACTTTGCCTTGGCCGGGGCCAGCATCCGCCCTTCCAACAACACCGGGGCTGCCGCCATCGCGCCGACCATCCGGGAATAGCGCGTCGTGCCACCGGCACCGGGGAACAATCCGACAAGGATTTCCGGCAACCCGATCTTGCCTTTTGGCGTATCGGCCATGAACCGGCGATGACAGGCAAGCGCGATTTCGGTTCCAATCCCGGCACAAAGCCCCGGAAGGGCGCAGGCAATCGGCTTGCCGCCCTTGTTGGTCTTGGCATCCAGCCCCGCGCGTTCGATTTTCCGCAGGATCCGATGGCCGTTCATGATGAAATCGAACAAGGCCGGGGCCGGATTGGCACCTGCCTCGGCACTGACCTTAGCCAACACGTTCAGGTCCATCCCCCCGGCAAAGCTGTCCTTGCCGCTGGTGATGACAACGCCTTTGACAGCCTCGTCCGCAAGCGCATCGTCTATGAAACTTTCGACAAGCGCGAAGGCTTCGCGGGTCAGCACGTTCATGGATTTGCCCGGCACATCCCAGGTGATGACGGCCACACCGTCTTTGTCCACAGCATAGGTGAAATCAGCCATCGAAAGGGCCTCCCTTGAAATGGGTCAAAATCTTGCCGCCTGGGGCAATGTTCAGTGAATGATCTTGTCGACGTCGGAGAGCGAAAGCGATGTTTCCAGATACTCCAGCATCTCGACGATGAATCCGTCGGGAGCCTCTTCCAAATAGTAGCGCACCGTGCTGCCCGTGACCGGCGTTCCCGAGGCATCCAGATCGACGTTCCTGACAGTCACTTTCAGGCGATTGTTCTCGACGGCATCGCGCGCCAGGATGGTCTGTCGCCCTCTGACGGCCGAAAGTGCTGTGATCGCGTTCCGATAGTCCTGCGCCATATGTTTGAACTCGACCGGATCGTGCAGCAACGCGATCCCTGCCGCAGTGTAAACCACGAGCGGAAACCGAAAGTATCCATGTAGAGCCTGAAGGTCCCCTGCGTAGAATGCTGACTGAATGTTCAGCAAGAACGCATCCAGATCGTCCTGAGTCACAGCCATCCCTTTCCGGCAAAAAACACTCGCCAGTCCCAGCCTGCCGCTCTTCAGGCACCTCATAGTTTATAGAAGATTCCCGCATAAGCAAAGTCAAACTTCGCCTATACACGTTCTAGGATTGTCGCGGCCCCCATGCCGCTGGCGACGCAAAGCGTGGCAAGACCAAGCTCTTTGTCCTGGCGCTCAAGCTCGTCCAGCAGCGTTCCGATGATGATCGCGCCCGACGCCCCGAGGGGATGGCCCATGGCGATGGCTCCACCGTTCACATTCAGCTTGTCATGATCCACATCGAATGCCTGCATGAACCGCAAAACGACGCTGGAGAACGCCTCGTTCACCTCGAACAGGTCGATGTCGCCGATCGCGATGCCGCTGTCCTTCAGGATTTTCTCGGTCGCGGGCACGGGACCGGTCAGCATGATCGTCGGGTCCGTCCCGATCTTGGCCGTGGCCCGGATCCGCGCACGCGGCTTCAGACCATGCGCCTCGCCGAACTCTTTCGACCCGATCAGGACCGCGGCCGCCCCGTCCACGATCCCGCTGGAGTTTCCAGCGTGGTGGACATGGTTGATCTTTTCAAGGTGCGGATACTTCATCAAGGCCACCGCATCGAAACCGGGCATGACCTCGCCCTGGTCCTTGAAAGCCGGCTTCAGACTGCCAAGCGCCTGCATGTCGGTGCCGGGGCGCATGTATTCGTCGCGGGAAAGGATCGGCAGGCCGTTCTGATCGTGGATCGCCACGATGGACCTCTCGAACCGGTTGTCTTCCCAGGCCGCCGCCGCGCGCTTCTGGCTTTCCACAGCAAAGGCATCGGTATCGTCCCGCGAAAATCCGAACTCGGTCGCGATGATGTCGGCGGATATGCCTTGCGGGACGAAATAGGTGGCCATCGCAACAGAGGGATCGACGGCAATCGCCGCCCCATCACTGCCCATTGCCACCCGGCTCATGCATTCCACGCCGCCCGCGATATAACCCTCGCCCGCACCACCCTTCACCTGGTTGGCGGCAAGGTTCACCGCCTCCATGCCGGACGCACAGAACCGGTTGATCGAAAGACCGGGGATACGCTCGTCAAGGTCAGACGCCAGCACGGCGGTCCGCGCAAGACAGCCGCCCTGCTCCTTGACCTGGGTCGCGTTGCCCCAGATCACATCCTCGATGACGTGGCCCTCCAGCCCGTTTCGCGATTTCACCGCGTTCAGCATATCGGCCGACAGTTTGACCGGCGTCACCTCGTGCAAAGACCCGTCAGCGCGGCCCTTCCCGCGCGGCGAACGCAGAGCGTCATAGATGTAAGCGTCACGCATGGGCCATTCCTCCTCAGGCTTTGGCGTTCGGGAAAGCACGCGGCATCAGGTCATAGGGATGCTTCCATCCCTCGATCCCTTCGATCCGGCCCAGCCAGGCATCAATGGCAGGCCAGTCGGCGCGCGTGAACCCGTAAGGCTCGTCGTAGAAAAGGTAACCACAGCAGGTCAGATCCGCATTCGTGACGCTGCGTCCGACAATCCAGTCACGCGACGTCAGATGGGTGTCCAGCACTTTGAGCGCCGCAGTTAGCCGCCCTTGCAGGAAGCCGATCACCTGTTCGGGGCGCTTCTCCGGCGGCAGGAAGTGCAAAAGGAACCGCGCAACACCCGCCTGGCTTGACAGCTTGTGATTGTCCCAGAGAATCCAGCGCAGGATCTCGCGGCGCTCTTCGGGGGTTTCGCCGCCGAATTTGCCGGTCTTTTCGGAAAGATAATCCTGGATGACGCCGGATTGCGTCAGACGCAAATCGCCATCGACCAGCACCGGCGCCTCGCCCATCTCGTTGATCTCACTCTTGTAAGCGTCACTCCGCGCCGCCCCGTTGAAGAAATCCACGTAGACCGGTTCCCAATCCAACGGACCAAGCTCGAGAGTGAGCGCCGCCTTGTAGGAATGGCCGCTTTCGCCAAAGCAGTGCAGTTTGATCGTCATCTTTTTATTCTCCTCCGCTGCGCCCCGGGGCGCGGTCATGCCATTGCGTATTTGGAAAGCGATGAAGACCCCTTTCCAGTTAACCCAGCATTAAGTTTGAATTGTATAGGTTGCAGGCGCGGTACAGGCTGGCGAGCCGATGACCGCAAGCGGTGAAGCCCTGCTGCCTGCGTCATGTTTGAACCAACTGGCAGCGGGGTGGACCCAAGAGTGCTTCACCGCTTTTTAAATACGCAAATCCCGCCCTCACCGCTTGCGCGCCTCCAACTCGGTATTGAAGATCCGCAGTCGGGTTTCCAGGTTCTCGTGGTTCATCACGGACGAGAAATTCTCGAACAGGAAAGAAAGCGCCTCGCCCTCGTCCAGACCGGCCTCGCCGGCGAACTTGCGCAGGCGGCGATAGGCATCCTCGGTCATGGCGACGGGAAAGCGGCGGGTCAGGCGCAGGCGTTTCGGCATGGGGTCTCCACTGGTGCGTGTCTCGACGCACCATCCCCTCAGAAGCTCTCGGCGTCCAGTGCCATCACGGTGTCCGCGCCCGATTGGATACGCGCCAGATGCGTCCCCGTCATGGGCAGTTGCCGCGCCATGTAATAGCGCCCCGTGGCGATCTTGGTCTCGTAGAAGTCCTTGTCCGATGCGCCGGCTTCCAAGGCAGCCCCCGCCGCTTTCGCCATCCGCGCCCACATCAAACCAAGGCAGACATGCCCGAACAGGTGCATGAAGTCATAAGACCCCGAAAGCGCGTTGTTCGGATTCTTCATGCCCTCGGCCATGAAATACATCCCCGCGGCCTGAAGGTCTTTTGACGCCGCCTTCAGGGGTTCAAGGAACCCATTTTGCAGGATTTCGTCCTCGGCGTTGTCCTTGATGAATCCCTTGACCATCTCGAAGAAGGCCATGATCGCCTTGCCGCCGTTCTGGGGCAGCTTCCGGCCCACGAGGTCAAGCGACTGGATACCGTTGGTGCCTTCGTAGATCATCGCGATCCGCGCATCGCGCACGAATTGCTCCAACCCCCATTCCTTTGTGAACCCCGAGCCGCCAAGCGTCTGTTGCGCCAGGACGGTGGTCTCGAATCCCTTGTCGGTCAGGAACCCCTTCATCACCGGGATCAGAAGCGAAATCATGTCTTCCGCCTCGGCATCGTTCAGACGGTGCGAGCGGTCGATCATCTCGGCCCCCCAATAGACCAGCGCACGCCCACCCTCGGTGACACTCTTCTGGTCCATCAGGTTCCGGCGCACATCGGGGTGAACGATGATCGGATCGGCGGGTTTCTCGGGCGCCTTCGCACCCGTCACGTCGCGCCCCTGAAGACGATCCTTGGCAAAGCCAAGCGCGTTCTGATAGGCAACCTCGCCTTGCGTATACCCCTGCAGCGCCACCGACAGCCGCGCCTCGTTCATCATGGTGAACATCGCCCGCATACCCTTGTGCATCTCGCCCACAAGCCAGCCGGTCGCGCCGTCATAGTTCATCACGCAGGTGGCATTGCCGTGAATGCCCATCTTCTCTTCCAGCCCGCCGCAGGACAGGCTGTTACGCTCGCCCAGAGAGCCGTCTTCCTTCGGCAGGAACTTCGGCACGACGAAAAGCGAAATACCCTTGATGCCCTCCGGCCCGTCCGGAATTTTCGCCAGCACCAGATGCACGATGTTTTCGGCCAGGTCGTTTTCACCGCCCGAGATCCAGATCTTCTGACCCGTGATCCGGTAGCTGCCATCGCCTTGCGGTTCCGCCTTGGTGCGGATCAACCCCAGATCGGTGCCGCAATGGGGTTCGGTCAGGTTCATCGTGCCCGACCATTCGCCCGCATAAAGCCTTGGCAAATAGGTCGCCTTTTGTTCGTCCGAGCCATGCACCGCCAGCGCCGAGGCCGCACCGTGGGACAGACCCACATACATCTGGAACGCCATGTTGGCGGACGAGAACAACTCGCCCGTGGCCGTGTTCATCAGATGCGGCATCCCCTGACCGCCGAAATCGGGGCTGGCATCCAGCCCCATCCAGCCGCCAGCCGCCATCTGATCCCAGGCATCCTTGAATCCGGTCGGTGTCCGCACCACGCCGTTTTCCAGTGTACAGCCCTCGGTATCGCCCACCACGTTCAAGGGTTGCAGCACATTGGCCGCAATCTTGCCCGCCTCGTCCAGAATGGCCTGCGTGAACTCCCGGTCCAGCTCGTCATAGCCGGGCACATCGCTTTCGCTGATCTTCAGCACATCGTGCAAAAGGAACTGCTGGTCTTTCACGGGCGGGGTGTAGTGGGGCATGGCGTGGTCTCTCCCGGTGTCAGTTTATTCGGCGGCGGTGGACATCTGAGCGGCCGAGATCATCTTTTCGCCAATCTCGATCTGCTCGCTCAATTCGTCGATCACCTGGTCCAGTTCCCGGCGGCGATCCACCAGATCGGCCAGACGTTCCTTGCCAAGCGAATGCGCCTTCAGCATCTGCGGCAGGTTGTTCTGGTTGGGATCATAGAGGTCCAGGATCTGACGGATCTCTTCAAGGCTGAAGCCAAAGCGCTTGCCGCGCAGGATGAGTTTCAGCCGCGCACGGTCACGGCGCGTGAAAAGCCGACGGTTGCCCTGGCGTTCGGGAAACAAAAGTTCTTTGCTTTCATAAAACCGCAAAGTGCGCGGAGTCACCTCGAAGGCGTCGCACATCTCGCGGATCGTCATATACGTATCGCTCATAATCAAACTCCAAATAGCCCGCTGGTCTGCAGGCGGCTTGGACCTAGGCACCACTTGCCGTTTACGTAAGCGTAACGTGGCGTCATAAACAAGCATTGGACACATCTGAAAAGCGTGACGCCACGTCCGCGAAACAATATTGAGTCGCGGTCGAAACTGGTGCGTCAGATCTGCGCTTTTCCTGAAAATCGCGTCATTTTTGCGAAGCAGGCCCAAAGCCAACAAAACAGGGGCGCGAGGATTCGCACCCCGCGCCGCCCTGCAGTGCTGCGATGTACTTGGTATCGGGCGTCAGACGCCTTCAAGAATGGCCAGGGTGCACTCGGCATTCGCATTCCGAATGGCCTTCACCGGTGCATACTCCGGGCTGTTCGCAAAGCGTCTGGCACTTTCCATGTCGGGAAATTCGACGATCACGATGCGGGTCGGAGACCAAAGCTCATCCTCCAGCACATCCATGTCGCCACCGCGCGTACGATACTTGCCGCCATAGCTTTCGGCGATCGGCTTGGCCAGTTTCTTGTATTCCTCATAGGCTTCGGGATCGCTGATCTTGGTATCAACCAGAATGAATGCACTCACGGGGTTTTCCTTTTCGTGGGGTCTTCGGCGTCCCCCTCAAAGGGACTTTGCCATTTCGTCGCGGGTTTTCTGAAGATCGGCGATGGTTTCGTCCAGCTGGTCACGTTCCCTGGCCAGCGCCTGCAACTGACGGTCGGCATATTCGACGAATGTCCGGGTCTGTTCCTGCGTGCCTTCCTGTTCGTACATCAAAAGCCACTGGCGGATTTCCTCAAGCGAAAATCCCCACTTTCGACCGCGCAGGATCAGGGTCATTCGTGCCACTTCGCGCGGGGCATAGAAACGCGAACGCCCCTCTTTCTGCGGCGAAAGAAGTTCGATGTACTCATAATAGCGCAATGTGCGCGGCGTCACATCGAACTTCGCGCACATTTCCTTGAAGGTCAGACGGTCTTCGGCCATTCCAAGCTCCCTGGCGCAACTCTAGTCCCCCGTACAGCGGGGATCAATCGGCTTGCCCTTTTCGAAACATTCTGAGGATATAGCCCCAAAGGAGCGCCGAGCCAGATGACCAGCACAAACGATCAGCGCCGCGAGGCGGCTCGCCAGTTCATCACGGCCCTGCCTCATTGCCTGGCCCTTGGGATGACGGTCGATGACGTCGGTGATGGCGTTGCCACGATGTCGATGCCATGGGATGACAAGCTGGTCGGCGATCCATCGTCCGGCGTGATCCATGGCGGCGCGGTGTCCAGCCTGATGGACACCTGCGGCGGAACGGCGGTGATGGCGCATCCGAAGGGTCCAAAGATGACCGCCACGCTGGACTTGCGGATCGACTACATGCGCCCTGCGAAACCGGGCCAGGCGATTACCGCAACCGCAACCTGCTATCACATGACCCGCACCGTGGCCTTCGTGCGCGCCGTCGCCACCGACGGCGATCCGGCCGATCCCGTCGCGGCAGCTACCGGCGCTTTCACGGTGACGGTATGAGCCGCCCCCGCCCCGAACCCGTTCAAGTCGTCAAGGAACGCCGCGACCGTGCGCTGAAGGCGCTGGCCGAGGGCATTCCTTATATCCGCTTTCTTGGCATCACCTTCGAACGCCACGGCGACGAATTGACCGCCGTTCTGAACTACGACGACATGCTGATCGGCAACCCCGCGCTGCCCGCGCTCCACGGTGGTGTCACGGCTGCCTTTCTGGAAACCGCGGCCTTGATCGAACTCGGCTGGCAGAACCTCTGGACCGAGATCGAAAGCGGGCGACTCGATGCCGAAACCCTCGGGCCGGACACATTGCCCCGGATGCCCAAGACCATCGACCTCACCGTCGATTACCTGCGCTCGGGCCTGCCCCGCGACGCCTATGCCCGCGCCCGCGTCAACCGCTCCGGCCGCCGCTATGCCAGCGTCCAGGTCGAAGCATGGCAGGACAACCGCGCCCGCCCCTTCGCCCAGGCCACGGGACATTTCCTGATGCCACCCGCGCCGAAGGAATGAGCGGCCGACAGCGCCAGATCACGCACACCCGCGTCCTCGGCATTGCCCTTCCCATCGTTCTGGCCAACGCCACCGTGCCGATCCTCGGCCTTGTCGACACGGGCGTCGTCGGGCAATTGGGCGACCCGGTTCCCATTGGCGCCGTCGCCATAGGCGCCACCATCCTGACCGCGATATACTGGCTGTTCGGTTTCCTCAGGATGGGCACCACGGGCATGACCTCCCAGGCCCTCGGGGCCGAGGATCAGGGTGAGGCCGATGCGCTTTTGTCCCGCGCGCTGATCCTGGGGCTGTCCGCCGGGCTGGCCATGATCCTGTTGCAAATCCCCCTGTTCACCCTGGGGTTCATGGTCTCACCGGCCTCGGCCGAGGTCGAAACCGGCGCGCGCGCCTACATGGCCATCCGGGTCTGGTCCGCCCCTGCCGCCATCGCGCTGTTCGGCATCACCGGCTGGTTGATCGCCGCCGAACGCACACGCTCGGTCCTGATCCTGCAAGTCTGGATGAACGGGCTGAACATCCTCCTCGACCTTCTCTTCGTCCTCGAACTCGGATGGGGCGTCACCGGCGTCGCCACCGCCACCTTCCTGGCCGAATGGAGCGGCCTTGCCCTGGGTCTCTGGTTCTGTCGCGACGTGTTCTTGCGCCCCTTCTGGAACGCTTGGCCGCGCGTTCTCGACCGCGCCCGTCTCTGGACGATGGCAGCGGTCAACCGCGACATCCTCCTGCGTTCTCTCTTCCTGGAAGCGACGTTCATTTCCTTCCTCTTCTTCGGCGCCGCCTTCGGAGACGTCCCGCTCGCCGCCAACCAGATCCTCCTCCAGTTCCTCCATGTCACCGCCTATGCCCTCGACGGTTTCGCCTTTTCCGCCGAAACCCTCGTCGGCAACGCCTTCGGGGCAAGGAACCCCGCCCGCCTGCGCCGTGCCGCGATCCTGACCAGCGCCTGGGGCCTTGGCGTCGTGGCACTCTTTTCGCTTTGTGTCTGGCTGTTCGGCCCCGCGGTGATCGACCTCATGACCACCTCGGAACCCGTCCGCGCCGCCGCGCGCGCCCTTCTGCCGTGGATGGTGGCAGCGCCCCTTCTGGGCTTTGGCGCATGGATGCTCGACGGTATCTTCATCGGCGCGACCCGCACCGCAGACATGCGCAACATGGCCTTCGTGTCGATGGTGATCTACTTCACCGCCGTCCTCTTGTTCCAAAGGTTCGGCAACGACGGCCTCTGGATGGCGCTTCTGGTCTCGCTCGCCGCGCGCGGGATAACCCTTGGTTTCCGCTACCCCGCACTGGAACGCGCCGCGCATCCCTGACGAACGGGTCGACATGTCCTAAAGAATGTCCAGCACCGCTTCCGGAGGCCGCCCAATCGCCGCCTTGCCATTGGCAAAGACAATCGGACGCTCAATCAACTTCGGCACCCGCAGCATGGCGGCGAGAATCTCCTCGTCACTCGACGCCTTCGAAAGCCCCTCTTCCCTGAAAGCCGCCTCGCCCCGGCGCACCAGATCGCCGGCCCCGATCCCAAGAAGTGACAGCGCCTCTCGCAACTCGGCCTCCGACGGCGCATCCTCAAGGTAAAACCGCACCTCGGGCGCAATCCCTTGGGCCTCCAACAACTTCATCGTCTCACGCGATTTCGAACACCTCGGATTGTGCCAGATGACAACTTTCACAGCCATTTCTGCACCTCTGTGCCACGTGCCTCTTTAACCGAATTATAGCCGTCATGGGCCAGCATCTCGTCCAGCCCGCGCGCGATCCGATGCGCCAGCGACAGCCCGCGATAAACCATCGCCGTATAAAGCTGCACGGCCGTCGCCCCCGCCTTGATCTTGGCATAGGCCTGCGCCGCCGAGCCGACACCCCCGACACCGATCAACGGCATTTCGTCACCCAATTCGGCGTGAAGCCGCGCCAGAACCCGCGTCGACCGCGTGAAAAGCGGCCTGCCGGACAGACCGCCCGCCTCGCCCTTCTGACGGTCCGTCAGCCCCTCGCGCGACAGGGTGGTGTTCGTCGCGATCATCGCCGCAACGCCTGTGTCTTTCGCGACAAAGGCGATCCCGGCAATCTCTTCGTCGTCCAGATCGGGCGCGATCTTCAGGAATACCGGCACTGACCCGCGCTCGGCCATGACACCCTCCAGCAAGGCGCGCAGCGCCTCCACCCCCTGTAAATCCCGAAGTTTCTCGGTATTCGGCGACGACACATTGACCGTCGCGAAATCCACCAGCGTCCGCGTCACGCGCATGACTTCGGCAAAATCCGCCGCACGATCCGAACTGTCCTTGTTCGCCCCGATGTTCAGCCCCACCGGTATCCCCTCGGGACGCTCGGCCAGACGTTCGGCAATCGCCTCGACACCATCATTATTGAACCCGAACCGGTTGATGGCGGCCTTGTCCGCTGTCAGTCTGAACAACCTCGGACGGGGATTGCCGCCCTGCGGCCGCGGCGTCGCGGCGCCCACTTCGACAAACCCGAACCCCGCCCGCATCAGGGGCGCAACCGCCGTTGCGTTCTTGTCGAACCCGGCAGCAAGACCGATCGGGTTTGGCAAAGTCAGCCCGGCCAGGGAAACCTGCAACCGGGGAGAGGCAACCGGCCCCGGCAAGGGTGCAAAAGGCGAGTTGAGTCCCCGGAGGGCCAACCCATGGGCGCGCTCGGGATCCAGACGGTGCAGAACCGCAAGCGCCGCCCGTTCGATCACGCCAAAAGACCCTCGAACTGATGTTGGCCATCCACGATCAGAAGATCATGAACGAATCGCACGTCACCTTCCGTCAAATCCCGGTAGAGATGCGGAAACAATGCCTCGCCGCGGGAAGCTTCCCACTTCAGGTCGTCGCCCAATTCATCGGCATCGACACCGACCAGCCTCAGCGGGCTTTCCCCGGCAAAATGCTTTGCGGCGGTCTCTTCCACCTGATCGGCGGTGGAAAAATGGATGAACCCATCCGCAACGTCGACGGGCGCACCCCGGGTCTGCCTGTTTTCCAGGAAATCCGCATACTCCTGCAGCCTGAAAATCTTGTAGATGACGTTCATGTCCTTGCTCCCGTTCACATCCTTTTGACACCTTGCCGCGTTAACGGCAATCTCGGGTCAGAAACTCAAAACAGATTCTCAATAGGGGGAATTCCATAATGATCCGGAAACTCTTGACCGGAGGCGCCGCACTGGCGCTTTCCAGCGGCGCCGCGATGGCTGACTTCAGCCTGACCATCCTGCACACCAACGACTTCCACGCACGGTTCGAACCGATCAGCAAATACGACTCGGGTTGCTCGGCGGAAGACAACGACGCCGGCGAATGCTTTGGCGGCTCAGCCCGCCTGATCACCGGCATTGCCGCTGCGCGCGAACGTGCAGGCAACACGCCCACCCTTCTGGTGGATGGCGGCGACCAGTTCCAGGGCACGCTGTTCTACACCTACTACAAGGGCAAACTGGCCGCCGAGATGATGAACGCCATGGGCTATGACGGCATGACCGTCGGCAACCACGAATTCGACGACGGCCCCGAAGTGCTGCGCGAATTCGTCGGCGCTGTGGATTTCCCCATCCTGATGTCCAACGCCGACGTCTCGGGCGAACCGCTTCTGGCCGACGTGATCCAGAAGTCGACGGTGATCGAAAAGGGCGGCGAAAAGATCGGCCTGATCGGCCTCACGCCGCAGGACACCGATGAACTGGCCTCGCCCGGCCCGAACGTCATCTTCACCGATCCCGCAGGCGCCGTTCAGGCCGAGGTCGACAAGCTGACCGCCGAGGGCGTAAACAAGATCGTCGTCCTCAGCCACTCGGGCTACGCGGTCGATCAGCGGGTTGCCGCCGAAACAACCGGCGTCGACGTGATCGTCGGCGGGCACTCGAACACGCTTCTGTCCAACAGCGTCGACGGCGCCGCCGGACCTTACCCCACAGTCGTCAATGGCGTGCAGATCGTGCAGGCCTATGCCTATGGCAAGTTCCTTGGCGAATTGAGCGTCACCTTCGACGATGACGGCAATGTCACCGAGGCAACCGGCGACCTCACCGTCATGGACGGTGGCGTGACCGAGGACGAAGCCACCAAGACCCGCATCTCCGAGGCCGCCGCCCCGCTTGAGGAAATCCGCAGCAAGGTCGTCGCCGAAACCGCCGAGGCCATCGTCGGCGAGCGCGACGTCTGCCGCGCCATGGAATGTGCAATGGGCAACCTCATCGCCGACGCCATGCTTGACCGCGTCAAGGACCAGGGCGTCGAGATCGCCATCCAGAACGGCGGTGGCATCCGCGCCTCCATCGACGCGGGCGAAGTCACCATGGGCGAGGTTCTGACGGTCCTGCCGTTCCAGAACACGCTATCCACCTTCCAGGTCACCGGCGCCACCTTCGTCGAGGCGCTGGAAAACGGCGCAAGCCAGATGGAAGAAGGCGCAGGCCGCTTCCCGCAGGTCGCCGGCGTCAGCTTCACTGTCGATCCCACAGCCGAACCCGGCAGCCGCATTTCCGAAGTGATGGTCGGCGGCGCACCGATCGAAGCCGACAAGCTTTATGGCGTGGTCTCCAACAATTACGTCCGCAACGGCGGCGACGGCTACAAGATGTTCGTCGATGCGGAAAACGCCTATGACTTCGGTCCTGACCTTGCCGATGTCACGGCAGAGTACCTTGCCGCCCAGGGGCCCTTCACCCCCTACACGGACGGCCGGATCACCGTGAAAGAATAATCTTTCGATGATATTGCGCCGACTTCGTCGTCGCCGGGGGGGGGCCGCTGCTGACGCAGCGGCCCCTTTTGCGTATTTGTAAAGCGATGAAGCCCAGAAAGGCAGGAGATCTGACACAGGCCTTTGCCGTTGTCCGCTCGACATCCACTGTTCGTGGCACATGATGTCCCGTGATCAGCGGGTCTCTTCATCGCTTTTCAAATACGCCGGGGAGCGCGAGGGGTGGAACCCCTCGCCCGTGGCGACGACGATGTCGGCGCAAAACCCCGGCACTCACCCCGCCCAGGGCAGGAAGATCAGCGGATGGGTCAGCCAGAGGTGCCAATCATGATTGAGGAACTGCGCCACGAAGATCTGAGCCGCCAGCCCGAACCAGATGATTGCAAGCAGGGCGATCCGCATCCAATGGGTCACCCGCCACGCCCTGCCTTTCCCGGCTTTGCCAGTCGCAATCGGTGAACCCTGCCAAAGCGCCGCTTCCGGCCCCGTCAATGCGCGCGCCACGGCATTCGCGTAAGCCCGCGCCGCCCAGCCACGCAGGAGGACAAGTGCAAGGAAGGCATATGCGGCCAGCGCCAGCGCTCTTCCGTCGGCAAGCATCGCGATCTGCTCCGCGCTCATCTCGTCAAACCCCGGCACGATGTTGCTCGCAAAGACAACCAGCCCCCGGCCCGCGAACAGCGGCAGCCCCGCGACCACCGTGGCCAGCGCCAGGAACAGATAGCCCCAGCCGGAATGGCGCACTGCGCTTCGCACCGCACGAAACTCGAAGAGGGCAAAGGCGCGGTTGGCGACCGCCTGATGGGCCAGGGCCATGGGCAGCCAGACCATCGCGATTGAGAAGACCGAGACGCCGAACAGCCCAAGCGTGGGGCCGACAAAGGCCTGTTCATAACCTTTCGAGAAACTGTTCTCCCACCCTGCCCACCAGGACAAAAGCCAGATCACCGAGAACGGTGCGGTCGCAAGGGCCAGCGCAACGGCGGCCATCACACCCTCGCGGATATTTGCCGCAAGGCCACCAAGAACGCGACCCAAACCGCTGGCTTCCGGCCCGCCCAGGATCCACCCCGGACGCACACCCGCCATCCCGGCCCGCCGCAGCGCAACCATGCGCATCCGCCGCATCAGCCAGCCCAGGACGACAAGCGAGGTTACCGGCGTCAGGCACAGGGCGGTTCCCACCAGGAACGTAAAGACCGCACGCAGAAACCGCCCGATCAACCCGCCCTCACGCGGCATATCCGCCACTGCACTCACGCAAACAGCCCCGACAGCACATCACCCTCGGCTCGTTCGGCGCGCACCCCCATCACCTCGGCCAGGGTCGCGGCAATTGCGGTCTGATCAACGGCGCGATCATAGATCCGGCCCCTTGTCACCCCGGCCCCCAGCACCAGCGCCCAGACATCATGCGCCTCGCCCGAGTTGAAGTGATGCTGGAACGGCACCGACATCAACGGATTGGCGTCTCGCCCGCAATCGGGCGTGATGACGATGACCGTGTTGTTCCGGTAATGATCGTCACGATCCAGCGCCTCGACCACCTGCCGGATACCATCGTCGATCACCGCAATCGCGCGGGTGTAATGGCTGGCGTTGCCCCAATGCACGTAATCCGGATCCTGGTAATTGATCATCATCAGGCGCGGCTTCAGATCGCGGATCGCCCAAAGTGCCAGTTCGGTCAGCAATCGGTCGCCGCGCGGATTGCGAAACCCGTCATCGCCATAATGCGCCCGCCAGTCGGCCCAGAATTTCCGGATCGGCGCCGATTGCTCGGGCACGAAAGACCGCTCGTCCGCCGCCTGCAAGTCGGCCAGCGACTTTTCCGCCGCCAGACGCTCATTCTCGGCCAGGCCGCCTTCTTCGAGGATGCGGGCGAACTTATAAAGCTTGAAGCGATGCAGCGAGAGCATCTCGGAGCGAAAGTCGATCCCGTAATGCCCGTGGATGCCGTAGGTAAAGAACTCTTCCTGCGGGCGATCCTCGCCATTTATCAACAGTGCTTCATGGCTCGGAACGTCATAGGCGCGGCGCAGATATTCGAAAAGCGTCGGCTCGGTCGGCTCCAACCGGTCCTGCAAAAACTTCGATCCCGCATCGCGATAGGCCCGGTAGCGCCCGGTCAGCAGGTTCAGCGTGCCTTCCGCGTGCGAGGTATTGCCGCCCTCCAGCCGGTCGATCCGCATATCGGGGATCAGGACACCACGTTTCGCCAGAACCTTACGGGTATAAGGCGCATAAGTCCCCGTCTCGTCGATGGTCTCGTACCGGCGCACACCGCCGCCGAACCGGATCAGAACGACATTCGGCCCGCGATAGCTTTGCGCCATGGCAGGACCAGGCAAG
Organism: Paracoccaceae bacterium; assembly: GCA_965228905.1. Classification (GTDB taxonomy): domain Bacteria; phylum Pseudomonadota; class Alphaproteobacteria; order Rhodobacterales; family Rhodobacteraceae; genus CALKXV01. The sequence goes on from CBDDII010000003.1 coordinate 69,333, forward strand.
GCGGATGCGGCCAGCCCGGCCCCAAGCCCGGCATTGAAAGCGCGACGTGTGACCATGTTAATCTCCTTTACATCAATATAGGGCCAAGGCGGCTTCAATTGCAAAAGACAATTTGTTTCCGGGATTGGGGCTAGGTCAGAACGGCGTTTTCGCCGTGAAGCTCATGCCCTTGCCGCCATCGGGATGGCGGAACCGCAGGTTTTCGGAATGCAGCATCAGCCGGGGAAATTCCCGCGCCGCCCCCGTCGCATAGAAAGGATCGCCCAGGATCGGATGGCCGATCGCAAGGCAATGCACCCGCAACTGATGCGACCGCCCGGTCTTGGGATACAGCCGCAACCGCGATTCACCCTCGCTGGCCCGCTGCACGCGCCAGTCGGTGACGGCCGGCTTGCCATTCTCATGATCCACCATCTGGCGCGGCCGGTTCGGCCAGTCGACAATCAGCGGCAGATCAATCGTTCCGGTTTTCTCCGCGACCCGCCCCCAGACGCGGGCGACATAGGTCTTTTTCACCTGCCGCTTCTCGAACTGAAGCCCGAGGTGGCGTTGCGCATGGGGCGTCAGCGCAAAGACCATCACACCCGAGGTGTCGCGATCCAGACGATGCACCAGCAAGGCCTCCGGATAGGCCGCCTTCACCCGCGCCAGCAGACAATCGGCCAGATGCGCGCCCTTTCCCGGCACCGACAAAAGGCCGGACGGTTTGACCGCCACCAGCACCTCGTGATCGGCATGAAGGATTTCCAGCGGATCATCGGGCGGACTGTATGCATCACTCACGCCCGGCACTCGCGGAATACACTGGCAAGGATCGGCACCAACCCGTCAATGTCGGCTGGGCTGAAAGCATCCGGCTGATCGCTGTCCAGATCGAACACCGCAATCAACGCTCCGTCACCGTTCCACACCGGCAAGACCAACTCGGACCGCGTGGAAGACGCACAGGCGATATGCCCGGGAAAGGCGTCGACATCGGGAACAAGTTGTGGCTCGCCCGTGCGGGCAGCGGCCCCGCAGACACCACGCGAAAAGGGAATCTCAAGACAGCCATGCCCGCCCTGATAAGGACCGATCTTCAAAAGCTCGGGTGCGACCACCCGGTAGAACCCCGTCCAGTCAAACCGGTCGTCGGCATGATGCACCTCGCAGGCCACCGTGGCCATCAGCGCAATCGCATCGGATTCACCGGCGGCAACAGCCTCCAGCCGCCCGGACAATTCGGAATAGTCGACCTGCATATTTGCTCCTGTTTTATCGGCATTGCTTACTGAATGGTAACGCCTGCCGTCTAGGGTCACCTCGAACGACAGAGGTAAGGACCTTTCCAAATGCAAATGACAGCTTCCAAGGCGGAAGGTGTGCAAGTCGTGACGGTCAAGGACCGCCGCATTGATGCCGCCGTTGCCGTGCGTTTCAAGGACAAGATGCAAGAACTGACCGGGGAAACCAACGAACGGGTGATCCTTGACCTGGGCGAGGTTGAGTTTCTGGATTCCAGCGGGCTGGGTGCCGTCGTTGGTACGATGAAACACCTTGGCCGCAACCGCCGCCTTGACCTCGCGAATCTCACGCCGACGGTCGAAAAGGTGTTTCGCATCACCCGGATGGATCGGGTGTTTCGCATCTTTCCCACCACCGAAGCCGCGCTAGAGGCTGTTGCCGATGCCTGATGACGGGATGACACCCGGCGGCGGGGCCGTTGGCCCCGACGACCGCATGGCTGGCGGCCCGCGTCTGGTGCTGGATGAAACCTATCCGGCCGATTTTCGCTGGGTTCGCCGCGCCATCCAGAACGCGCTTGAGGAGTTGCGCAAGGACGGTCTGACGGAAGAGGCGCTTGGTTCCGTCGAAATCGTTCTGGCCGAGGCGTTGAACAACGTCGCCGAACACGCCTACCCCGAAGACCAGAAAGGCGAATTGCGCCTCATCATTCGTCGACGTGCAAAGGCGCTGATGTTCGAAATCCGCGACAAGGGCAAACCGATGCCCAAAGGGCGCGCGCCCATGGGCAACCACCCTATGACCGAGTTTCAGCAACACGACTCGATGCCCGAAGGCGGTTACGGCTGGTTCCTGATTCGTGAAATCGTCAGTGATCTGGTCTACGACCGGCATGATGACGAGAATTTTTTGCTGATCCGAATGGCCATCAAGACCTGAGCGAGGCCCTTTGACGGCGCGCCCGACATTACCATGTGGATACCTGCGAAACAATTTCCGACACAGTCGAATTTTGTTTCCAATAAGGCAAGCTCGCCCCGGAATGGCCAGATTTGCGCCAAATTTTGGCCCGGTGCGGCGTGCATCCCGCTTGGGTGGCTGCGAAGCTACCCTCGGCATCGCGCATGTATCCAGCCCCCACCCAGCACGTGATGCCGAGGCCCACCCCCCTTTCAGGTTCAAACCTGCGGATCGCACCGCTCGAAACCGTCTAGTGCCCTGTCTCTGCTGGAAAGATTAATGTTCCGGCACATCTGCACCCCTGCCCTGAACCGGCACAGGCCATACCGCAGACCGCATTCCACTCAGGCGCGACCGTCAGGAAACCTTCAGGCAGCCAAACGCCATTAAACCGCAGATTCTCGTTGAAAAACGGCAGGATTGCGGCGCAAGCACTCGCGCCGCGCAGCTCAGTTCATCTGAACGTGAAGCGGGTATTGGCCGTCATCGAAATCGCCGAAAAACTCTTCAAGATCCGGATGATCCACAGGCTCGCCCGAATAATCGGCGACAAGGTTCTGTTCGGACACATAGGCCACATAATAGCTTTGGTCGTTCTCGGCCAACAGGTGGTAAAACGGCTGATCCTTCTTCGGACGACTGTCCTCCGGGATCGCCTGATACCATTCCTCGGTATTCGAAAACATCGCATCGACGTCGAAAACGACGCCCCGAAACGGATGTTTTCTGTGTCGGACCACCTGGCCCAATGCGTATTTCGCACGCGTCTTGAACATAACAATAACCCCCTACAAACGTACCTAAAGTGCCGAATGCACGGTGTCGACGGATTTCCTTTGGTGGTCAAGAAACAGTGTGTGGAGGGACCTTTTACAGTCACAATGCCTCCAAAACAAACGTGTCTTTTCCAAACCGCGAAAAATTGGTACACTCTCCAAAACAATAAGACGCGAGTTGAGGCATGAGCAAATCCCTTCGCGCCCTGATTCTATTCGGATTCATGGCCGCCTGCGGCAGCAGCAACCATGTTGCGCCAAGAAACCTGAACGACGCCTGTTCGATCATCGACCAAAGGCCGAACTACCTTACCGCCATGAAACGCACCGAAAGACGCTGGGGCGTACCGGTCGCGGTGCAGATGGCCACGATCTACCAGGAAAGCAAATTCATCGGCAACGCCCGCACCCCGCACCAGTTCGCGCTTGGCGTGATCCCCATGGGCCGACAAAGCTCGGCCTATGGATACGGTCAGGCGCTGGACGGCACCTGGGACGAATACAAGCAGGAACAGGGCGGCTGGGGCCGGCGGCGCGACGACATCGCCGATGCGACCGATTTCATGGGCTGGTACTTTACCAAGTCACAAGAGGATCTGGGCATTTCGCTCGCCGACGCCCGCAACCAGTACCTGGCTTATCACGAAGGCCGCACGGGCTATCGCCGCGGCAGCTATCGCAACAAAAGCTGGCTGCTCCGCGTCTCAAGCGAGGTCGAAGGCCGCGCCATCATGTACGACACCCAACTCCGAAGCTGCGGATTGATCTGAAACCTATTCGCCGTTACGGCGACGCTCTTCACCCTCGATGCTGAACAGCGCCTGCGACAGGTTGCCGGTCTTCTGCAACTGCCCCAGAACGACGGTGGTCTTCGACCCCTGCCCGTCGGTCACGACCCATTGGCGCAACTCGATCGGCCCTTCGGTGAATTTCAACTGAAGACGTCCGTATTCCGGATGCTCGGGGTCCTGCGCCGTCACGATGGTGGCGGTGCCATCGAAATCATGCCCCACCACCATGTTGCGGCGTGCAAGATTGACGTTCTGTTCAAGGATCAGGTTCAGGGGCGTGCGCCGCAGGGGATAGCGTTCGGCATTCTTCAGGTTCGACTTGCCGTCAAAGATGCCAACCTGCTGACCGCCCGCCATCACCAAAAGATCCATCGGCGGGTTGTATTCGAACCGCATCCGCCCCGGCCGATGGATATAAAGCGTGCCGGTGGACAGGGTGCCATCGTCATTGATCTGGGTGAATTCCGTCTTCGCAGCCGTAATCCCGTTGATATATCCGGATATGGCGTTCAACGGCAGTTTGCTGGCGGCAAAGGCGGGCGCGGCGGCAAGGGCCGCGCCAAGGGCAAGAAAAGTTCTGCGGTGCATCATCTGCTCGGGCCTTGTTGTCATGGGGTCGATATAGGCAAAGCGCACCACCTTAGCCAGTGATAGGCCATATCATAAGCGCGGCAACGCCTATCAAAGCGCGTTGAACAGGAAATCCAGCAGGAAACAAAAGGCGATCAGCGGCATTCCAATCCAGATCGCCCCCAGGCGCACCGCCCGATAGGTGATCCGCGATGGCGGCGCGTGAACGCCCATAACTTTGCGTTGTCGATCCATGCGGACATTAACCCGACCTTAGGTAAAGGCGTGGTTAACGGAGGTGATGGAATTGATCTGGAACGAAACGCCTCAAGATCACTGGCAGGCCTTTATGGATGTAAACGGCGGCGCTCTTCAGCAAAGCTGGGCCTACGGCGAAACCGCCCGCACCCTTGGCGCCTTCGTGCATCGTTTCGAGCTCCGGAACGGCGATGAAACCATCGCCCTCGCCCAAGGGATCGAACGCCGGTTCATCAGGCCGATCACGCTGTTTTCCATGGCCCCCGTCTGCAAAGGCCCCGAAGAAGCTGAATTCCTCGCCCGCATACGCAGCATACTGCCCGGTACAATGATTGCCACACCGGGGCAATCCGACAGCCAAGACGCCTGCCACGCCGCAGGCCTCACCAAGGTGATGACACCGGCCAGCCTTGCCCGACTGTCCCTTGCCACGGGCCTTCGCGCACGCATGCACGGCAAATGGCGAAACCGGCTGCACACCGCCGAAGCCGCCAACCTGACAGTCCGTCAGGACCAGGACGAAAGCACCCTGTCGTGGCTACTGGCGATGGATCGCAAACAGCAGAAAAGCCGACGATACCGCGCCCTGCCCGACGTCTTCACCCAAATCTGGCACAGAGCGAAGCCGCAAGACACCCTGTTACTGACAGCCGGGCCGAAAGCCGACCCAATCGCGGCCATGCTGTTCCTGAAACACGGGACTGGCGCGACGTACCACGTCGGCTGGACATCTGATGCCGGGCGCAAGGCTTCGGCCCACAACCTGATCCTCGCCACTGCCGCCACACGACTTGCCGAGATGGGCGTCACCCGGCTCGATCTCGGCACGATCGACACGGAAAACGCCCCCGGCCTTGCCCGCTTCAAACTCGGCAGCGGGGCCAAACCGGTGCGAACCGGCGGCACATGGCTCGGCCTCTGATCTTCATCGCTTCATAAATACGCCCGCCGGAGGGCGGGGCGCAAACAACCTCAGATCATCAAGGCAGGCGTGTCGTGCAACGGCGAAACCGCGCCGCTTTCCGGTGCGACGATCAAAAGGCACTCGGGCCGCCGCCCCATGCCCAGACCAAAGGCAGCAATGTCCCAGGTCCCCTGATCCAACGCAAAGGTCAGCGTCTTTCGACCACCACCGAAAACCACCGCCTCGCCGCTCTCACTCTGCAACCTCCCCGGCTCGGCCGCTTCGCGCAGCTTTCGCATCTCGCTCAACTGCGGCTCGGCAGGCCCCGACGAATGCACCCTCAAGCGCACCTTGACGGCCCCGTCCCCGCCGAATGACACGAAATAGGCACCGACCTTGTTCAGGTAATCATGCAGCACCGGCGCGTGCAGGGCATCCACCGGATCGCGGGCGGAATCGTCGACAAGAATCCCGCCGGTCTCCACATCCAGCGTCCGCGCCTGCTCAAAGGCGATCACCGGTTCGGGCAAGCCGAACGACTGGCGACGCTGCTGTGCCAGACGTGCCCGTGCCAGTTGAAACTTCTGCGGATAGCTATGGGATCCCGCGCATAGCGCCAGCGCCTTGATCCCCAGTTCGATCTCGTCGCGTGCGGTCAGGGCACCCGCTCCTTCCAGCTCCAGCGCCATGCCGCCCAGGCTCCGCGCGGCCTTCCGCCGATCTTTCAAGGGCATCAGTTCCGCCTGCGCCACCGCCTCGCGCAATTCCGCGACACTTGGCCTGGGGCGGTTCACCCCTGCTCCGGCACCAGGATCTCGCGCTTGCCGACGTGGTTCGCGGGGCTGACCAGCCCGTTCTCTTCCATCTGCTCGACCAGACGCGCGGCCTTGTTATAGCCGATCGCCAGTTTCCGCTGGATGTAGGATGTCGAACACTTCCGATCCTTGATCACGATGCCCACGGCCTGATCGTACAAGGCATCCTCGCCATCGGTGTTCCCGCCAAGCCCCAGCACCACATCGATGTCCGAGGCACTTTCCTCGTCCGGCCCGTCCTGTACGCCCGAAACATATTCCGGCGCGCCAAAGCTCTTCAGGTGGTTCACCACCTCTTCCACTTCCTCGTCTGAACAGAAGGGGCCATGCACACGGGTGATCTTGGCGCCGCCCGCCATGTAAAGCATGTCGCCCTGACCCAAAAGCTGCTCGGCCCCCATCTCGCCCAAGATGGTCCGCGAATCCACCTTCGAGGTCACCTGGAAGGAAATCCGCGTCGGAAAGTTCGCCTTGATCGTACCGGTAATCACGTCAACCGAAGGCCGCTGCGTCGCCATGATCAGGTGAATGCCACTGGCCCGCGCCATCTGCGCCAGACGCTGGATGCAGGCTTCGATCTCCTTGCCCGCCACCATCATCAGGTCGGCCATCTCGTCGACGATAACGACGATATAAGGCAGCTTCTGGGGTTCGAACTCTTCCGTCTCGAACACGGGTTCACCCGTCTCGTCGTCGAACCCGGTCTGCACGGTACGGCTGAACATCTCGCCCTTCTTCAAGGCATCGGCGACGCGGCTGTTGTGCCCTTCGATGTTGCGCACACCCATTTTCGACATCTTGCGATAGCGTTCCTCCATCTCGCCCACGACCCATTTCAAGGCGACAACCGCCTTTTTCGGGTCGGTCACGACGGGCGACAGAAGGTGCGGAATGCCGTCATAGACGCTCAGTTCCAGCATCTTGGGGTCGATCATGATCAACCGGCAATCTTCGGGTGTCAGCTTGTAAAGCAGTGACAGGATCATCGTGTTGATCGCGACCGATTTACCCGACCCCGTGGTCCCGGCGATCAGAAGGTGGGGCATCTTGGCAAGGTTCGCCACCACCGGATCGCCGCCAATATTCTTGCCAAGGGCCAGCGGCAGGCGCTGGTTGCCGTCGCCGTAATCCCGCGCGGCCAGCATCTCGCGCAGAACCACCATCTCGCGCTTTTCATTGGGCAGTTCGATCCCGATGACCGACCGCCCCGGCACGGTCGAAACCCGCGCCGAGAGGGCCGACATAGACCGCGCGATGTCGTCGGCCAACCCGATCACGCGGGATGCCTTCAACCCCGGCGCAGGTTCTAGTTCGTACATCGTCACCACGGGGCCGGGGCGCACGCTGACGATCTCGCCCTTGACGCCATAGTCGTCCAGCACATTCTCCAGCATCCGCGCGTTTTCTTCCAAGGCCTCATCCGAGAGGTGATGCCGTTCGACAGTCGAAGGATCGGTCAACAGGTTCAGCGGCGGAATCTCGAAATCAACGTCACGATCTCCGAACGGCAGCGACGGCTGCGCCTCGGCCTTCGCCCGCTTCGACGGCGCGACCTTTTTGGCGCTGTGTTCGACCTTGGCCTTGCTTTCGGGCCGCGCCACGCGGTTCGACGCGAAACTGGTCGCCGCTTCGGCGTCCAGCGGCTCCAGCATTTCGGGGTCGGGCTGGGCGAACTGTGCATCCAGAGCGCTCAACTCGGCAATCTCGCCATCCTCGTCCAGCATCGAAATCGACGGCGCAGCCTGGGCGGCACGCGCCACCGGCGGCTCTTCGCGGGCGACAAGCTCGGGCCGGCGCACGCGGTGCTTCACCGCATCCGCGATCCGCGCGCTGACCCGGTCGCTCTCGGGCAGTTGCAGGGGTGCAGCCACCTCTTCGGGCTCCGACCGCTTCAGGATCGACGGCACAAGATTGCGCAGTCCGGGTTTCTGGGGCTCGTCACGATAAGGCCGCGTGGCCCGCAACACTGCCGCACTGACCTCACCATCGCCGGGTGCATCGACCGCCGCTTCGGCACGCGCCGCCTTCAACCGCGACGCCGCCTGCAAACCACCGACAGCCCCTTGGCCCAAAAGCTTCAGCACCGTGTGATAGATCAGGATCAGACCGCCCAAAAGATAGCGGGTATAGAACCAAAGCTCATCCCGGTCGAAGCCAAGCGCATAGGCCATAAGCGCGATCGAACCAAAGAAAAGCGCAAAGGCCGCCACCTTCAGACCCACACCGGGATCAAAGGGAAGAACGCCAAGAACCGCCCCAAGGATCGTATCACCGAACAGCCCGCCAAGACCAAAGGAATGGGTCCATCCGGCCCCCGGTACATGGGTCGAGAAATAGACCGAGACCAGGGCAACCGCGATCGGCGCAAAGATCATCCGGTGCAGGATGATCTGCTCACCGTGGTTAAAGATGAATCGCAGACCCCAGACGAAAAACACCAGCGACATCGCCCAACCGCCATACCCGGCAATCACGTAGATGGGCGAAGCAAAGGCCGCACCAAGCGGGCCAAGGATGTTCTGGGCAGGCGCATCGGTCGCCGACAGCCAGTTCGGATCGTCAGGCGAATAAGACCCAAGCGCCAACGCGATCATCACCGCAGCCGCCACCAGCGCCATGCCGATCAGCTCTTTCCCCCGTCGCTCGATAATCGCCTGGGTGTCGCTGTCGAACAGGGGATCGCGGCCTCGTGTCTGATACGCCATGCGTCAGGTCCTCACATCAAAAATACAGTCGCGGAGATCGCTCAGCCCGCGCTCAAGTTCAGGTTCATCGGCCACCATCGCGACACGCACATAGGCCGCGCCGGGGTTCCGGCCATCCACATCCCGCGCCAGATAGGCACCCGGCAGCACACGCACGCCGGTCTTCTGCCAAAGGGTCCGCGCGGCACTCTCGCCGTCGCCCACGTCCAGCCACAGGAAAAACCCGGCAGGGGGCGAGGCATAGCCAGCCACACCCTCAAAAATCCGGTCGGCCATCTCGAACTTTTTGGCATACCGCGCGCGGCTCGCCTCCACATGGGCCTCGTCACCCCAGACCCGCGCCGAAGCGTGCTGGATCGGCCCTGGCAAGGGCGCACCCGCATAGGCCCGCAATCGCCTGATCTCGGCCATGCCCTTGGGGCCACCCGCCACGAAACCAGAACGCAGACCGGGCAGGTTCGACCGTTTCGACAGCGAATGAAACACAAAGACCCGCTCGGGATCCGCGCCCGTCTCGGCCACCATCTGTAGGCCACCAACCGGCGGCTCCTCGCGCCAGACCTCGGAATAACACTCGTCCGAGAAGATGCGAAAATCATGCCGCTCGGCCAGGTCCAGCAACTGCCGCCAGTACTCGGCCGATGCCACCGCCCCTTGCGGGTTCGACGGCGAACAGATGTAAAACGCCACCGCCCGGTCCAGAACCTCGGGTTCCAGCGCATCCAGATCCGGCAGAAACCCACTTTCCGCCGTCGCAGGCAGGTAAACAGGCTTTGCCCCCGACGACAAAGCCCCGATCATGTAGACCTGGTAGAATGGGTTCGGCAGCAGGATCACCGGCTCCGCGCCATTCTTCCTCTCGGGACAAAGCGCAAGCGGGGCCGCGAACAACCCTTCGCGCGTGCCGTTCAGCGCCATCACCTGCTCGGGCTCCAGCGTCACGCCATAACGCCGCGCGATCCACGCAACGATAGCCTCCAGCAATTCATCGGAACCGGGGTTCGCCGGATAGCGCCCGAATTCGGCAAGAGAGTCGGCAATGGCATCGCCTAGAAACTCGGGAAAAGCGTGCCGTGGCTCGCCAATCGTCAGATTGACAACCGCGCCGCCCCCTTCATGGACGTCCAAAAGAGACCGCAAACGCGGCCACGTATATTCCGGAAGGTTCGAAAACCGCTCGGGAAACACCATCTCTGCCTCAAGTTCGGAGTCGTTTCGCCCCGTTTTGTTGCAGCATAGACAGTGACTTCACCCCGGTCCATGCCTGAAATCACCTTGACCGTTGCAGCGATGCAGATTTGTGGCTTTTGAACCGCGTCAGCCCGGCAGTTCGGCGATCGACCGGGCCTGCACCAACAACTCTTCCTCGCACGCGCCCTGCAACATGATCCCGGTCGATGGCACGCCGGTCGGCAAAGTGATGGCACATAGCCCCATCAGGTTGCCAATCCGCGTATTCTGAAGCGCCATCAGGTTCATCGCGGTAAAGAAATCGTCGTCCGCCATCAGATCCGCGATCTTCGGCGGCATGATCGGGGCCGAGGGCAGAACCACCGCGTCGAACCCCTTCACCCGGTCGCGGTATATCCCCCGCAAGACCTCAAGCCTCTGCCATGCCGCAACATATTCATGGGCCATGATCGTCTTGCCCTGCAAAAAACGTTGCCGAACAGCGGGATACATCCGATCCTCGCCCGCGTCGATCTCGGCCTTCCAGGTGCCATAGGCCTCAGCCGGAAACACCGTCGGGCCAAGCGACGTGGCCTCTTCGATTTCAGGCGACTCCAGGTCCTCGAAGACCACGCCAGCCTGCTCCAACTTCCCGACCATTGCCTCAAACGCCGCCTTCGGCGTCTCTTCGATCCCTCCGAACGCGGTTGTGCGCAGTATCCCGAACTTCAAACCGGCCAGCTTGCGATCCGCCAACGGCACGGGCGCAGCCCCCTCCAATGCCGCCAACAAAAGTGCCGCATCCTCGACCGACCGGCACAGAGGCCCCACCGTGTCGAACCGGGGGCAAAGCGGCACGACCCCTTCCAGCGTCAACCGCCCCGACACCGTCTTCAACCCGACCAGATCGTTCCAAACCGAAGGGATCCGCACCGAACCGCCCGTATCCGACCCGATCGCCGCCGCCGCCAACCCATGGGCGACCGAGGCCGCAGCCCCCGAAGACGACCCGCCCGAGGCACCTTCGGCATCGTTCACACAAGGCGGCGATTGCGTCACCGGGTTCACCCCAAGGCCGGAAAAGGCGAACTCCGTCTGGTGCGTCTTGCCAAGGCAAACCAGACCGGCAGCACTCGCATTCTGCACAACGACTGCATCCTGCTCCGGCACCCGGCCCTTCAGCATCAGCGTCCCGGATTCCGTCGGATCACCCGCCGTGTCGTAAAGGTCTTTCCACGAAATCGGCACCCCGTCCAGGGGCGACAACCTCTTGCCCGCCTTCGCCCGCTCCGACGCCGACCGCGCCTCGCCCCGCGCGCGTTCTGCCGTCACATGCACATAGATCCGCCCGGTCAGGGGATGCGCGGCAATCGCCTCAAGGTAGGTTTCGGTCAGGGCGACCGGGTCGATCTCTCCCGCCTCGATCCCGCGTCCAAGATCCGCCGCCGTCATCCATAACCAGTCCTGCATCCATGTCCCTCCGCTTTGGCGAAACGGTAGCGTCGGAACGGCGCATGGACAATGCCGCGCGGACCCCCATATTCACCCCATGACTTTCGACGACGACATCCTCATCGCAGGCGGCGGGCTGAACGGCATGACGATGGCCCTTGCCCTCGCCTCGGCCGGGTTCGCCGTCAGCCTTGTCGAACCGCGATCCGCCAAACAGCAGAAAGCGCCCGGTTTCGATGGTCGCGGCTATGCGCTGGCGATTTCCTCAATGCGCGTCCTGAAAACCCTCGGCGTCTGGGACCGTCTCGAACAGGTGCAGCCGATCCTCAGCATCAAGGTCACCGATGGGCGGGCAGGCGAAGGCCCCTCGCCCCTGATGCTCGCCTTCGATCACGCGGAAATCGAAGAAGGCCCCATGGGCCACATGGTCGAAGACCGCCACCTGCGTCCCGCCCTTCTCGACGCCGCCGCCGAAGCAAACATCACCCGCCTGAACGACAGCGTGACGGGCGAAGTCGCGGGCCCCGCCGGTATCACTGTCACGCTCGCCTCGGGCAAGACGCGTACCACCCGCCTGCTGATCGCCTGCGACGGCAAGGACAGCACCATCGCCCGCCGCGCCGGCATCAAGCGCACAGGGTGGAGTTACGACCAGACCGCCCTCGTCACCGCGGTCGCCCATGAAAAACCCCACAACGGCACGGCTCATCAGTTCTTCATGCCCGAAGGCCCGCTGGCCATCCTGCCCCTGACCGACAACCGCGCCTCCATCGTCTGGACCGAATCCACGAACCGCGCCGCCATGATCCAGGCAATGAACGACGATAACTACCTCGCCGAACTCCGCCCCCGCTTCGGCAGTTTCCTCGGCGAAATCTCCCTTGCCGGTGCGCGCTTCACCTACCCTCTGCGTTTGTCGCTCGCCGAACGCTTCACCGCCGACCGCATCGCCCTTGTCGGCGACGCCGCCCATGTGGTGCACCCGATCGCCGGGCAGGGCCTGAACGCCGGGCTGAAAGACGTCGCCGCCTTGGCAGAAGTCCTGACCGACGCCCGCCGCCGGGGCGAAGACTTCGCCCGCTCCGACGTCCTTGACCGCTATGCAAGCTGGCGCCGCTTCGACACCGCAACGCTCGCCATGGCCACGGACAGCTTCAACAAGCTGTTCTCGAACGACAATCCGCTTCTCAGGGGCCTGCGCGACATCGGCCTTGGCGTCACCAACGCCCTGCCCGGCCTGCGCCGCGGCCTGATCCGCGAAGCCGCCGGCCTCACCGGCGACCTGCCCCGTCTCGCCAGGGGCAAACCTCTATAATTTAACTAAAATATGCGCCTTCACCGCTTTGAAAATACGCATGGCACAACGCCACCCAAAGCGCCTCAATCCAGCTTGCGCGCCTCGTCCACCAGCATGATCGGAATCCCGTCGCGGATCGGATAGGCCAGATGCGCCGCCTTCGAGATCAACTCCTGCGCCTCGGCATCGTAACTCAGGGGCGCGCGCGTCTCCGGACAGACCAGTGCCTCCAGCATCCGGCGGTCGAACTTTGCATCGCTCATTGCAACAACTCCTCTCCACCGCCCCGCATGGCGAACTCGATCAGCGTCACCAGAGTCTCGCGCCGGGTCTCCAGCGATGGCGCTTCCAAAAGCGCCTGTTTGTCTTCCGGCTCGAACGGACACAGCATCGACAAGGAATTGATCAGCAACTCGTCCTCCGCATCCTCAAGCGACTCCCAATCCGTGCGCAACTCCTCGGCTTCGAAAAACTGCTGCAACAACGGAAAAAACGTCACGCGGTCAAATCCACCGTCCTTTTCCGCACCACCAAGGTCACGCTCGAACCCTGCCCAGGACACATCGCACTTGCGATAGGGCGAAAACCCGTCGACCTCGCGCTTGACGCGAAAACGCGACACGCCCGACAGGGTGATCATGTACCGCCCGTCCTCGGTCTCGGAAAACCCGGTCAGACGCCCCGCACAGCCAATCGCATGAAGCGACGGCCCGCCTTCGACCTTCACATCGCGGGGCTGGATCATGCCGATCAACCGATGCGTCGTTTTCAGCGTATCGTCGATCATCGCAAGGTAGCGCGGCTCGAATATATGCAGCGGAAGCCGCGAACGCGGCAGCAAAAGAGCACCCGGCAGCGGAAACACCGGAACCGTTTCAGGTAGATCGGAAGCCGTGAACATACCGGGCAACTAGCCCACCTTTCGCCTTAGGCAAAGATAATCGACGATAGACGCCTCCGCCCGTCCAGCGCAATCGGATCGTTCGGCTTCAGCGCATCGAAAATCGTGAACAACTGATCCTTGGCCGCGCCGCCGTTCCAGGTCTGGTTCTTCTGGAACAGGTCCAACAGGGTCTCGACAGCCTCTTCCACCTCGCCCGAGGCATGAAGCGCCTGCGCAAGATCGAACATTGCCTGAAGATCACTCGGGTTCGCCTCGACCGCCGCGCGCAACTCGGCAACCGGCCCGGCATCGGCGGCCTGTCTGGCCAGTTCCATCTGCGCGCGCACCGCCTCGATCTCGGGCGCATCGCCAAGGCCCTCGGGCGCATTGGCCAAAAGCTGCTCGGCCTGTTCCACCTGCTCCAGCGCCAAGTAACTCTGGATCAACCCGGCATAAGCCTTGGCATTGCTCGCATCCTCCTGAAGGATCGCGGCAAATACCTGCGCGGCATCCGCCGCCGCCCCTTCCGCCAGCATCGTTTCAGCCGTTTCCACCGCCTCGTCCAGCCCGCCGTCCGGTGCCTCGCCGCCCGAGGCGGCAATCACCTTGTCGATAAAGGCTTTCAGTTCGGAACCGGGCAAGGCGCCCTGGAACCCGTCAATCGGCTGGCCCTGGAAAAACGCATAAACCGTCGGGATCGACTGGATGCGCAACTGCGCCGCGATCCCCTGGTTTTCGTCGACATTGACCTTGACCAGCTTGACCGCGCCCTTGGCGTCGCGAACCGCGCCTTCGATGGCAGGCGTCAACTGTTTGCACGGCCCGCACCAGGGCGCCCAGAAATCCACGATGACCGGCACGCTCTGGCTGGCCTCGATCACGTCGGCCATGAATGTGGCTTCCGATGAGTCCTTGATCAGGTCGTCGGCGGCTTCCCCGCCCGCGCCGTTGAGTTCAAGCATGATGATCCCCAGATTGATATTTGCCTGTCTTATATGAGACCTAACACCGGATAACCAAGGGGCGCAAAAACCTTATCCAGGAATTTTCGGCCCGGAGCGTACGACATGGACCTGTTCAAAGGCACCGAACGCGGCATGGGCATGGATGATGCCACATGGGCGCGGCATTCAAACCCGTGGAGTGTCTGGACGCGCTTCACCTGCCTGCCGCTGCTGATTCTCGCGATCTGGAGCCGCGTCTGGTTGGGATGGTGGGCGCTTTTGCCCATCGCCCTTGCGGTGTTCTGGGTCTGGTACAACCCCCGCGCCTTCCCGCCTCCAACAAGAACCGACAACTGGGCGTCCAAGGGCACTTTCGGCGAAAGGGTCTTCCTCAACCGAAAGACCGTGCCGATCCCCAAGCACCACGAAACGTGGGCCTTCATTCTGGGCGGCCTCTCTGCCCTCGGTCTGCCGCCACTCGTCTGGGGCCTCTGGTCACTCGACCTCACCATGACCTTGCTCGGCGTCGCGCTTGTCGTTCTGCCAAAGGTCTGGTTCGTCGACCGGATGGTCTGGCTTTACGAGGATATGAAAGACCGGCACCCGGATTACGCGGCATGGGAAACCAAGGGTTAGGCCCTGCGGTTTCCTACTGCGTCACAACCTGCGAACCGTAGCGTTCCAGCAAAATCCGATGGCTCTCTGACAAGGGCAGGCACCCCGTCAACCCGGCAGGCAGAACCAGCCACGCCCCAGCAGCATAAAGATCTTCTGTCAGGCCGGGGCGGTTGGCCAATGTGATCGCCTGCGCATTGGCACTCAGCAACCCCGCATTCTCGGGAAGTTCCGTGAACCCCTGTAGCGTGGGAAAGGGCACCACCGCCGCCGGCGCCGCATCCGAATACCGCATCACCACCGCCATCAGCGCGACCCAGGCAACCGCCACCACCGGCAGGGCAATCGCGACTTTTCTAATAGTCGTGGACATGCTCCAAGGCTCCACCCGGATTCAGGATGCTGTCAGACAAAGCACTGACAGGCACCAGTACCAGATGCCGCCAGTCCCCATAACCCTGACGCGGAAAGGAATGCAGCGCACCCGGCATCACTGCGGCATCGCCTGTCACGGTGAACAGGATCTCATCGTTGCCCGCAATCTCCACCATCTGCCCGCCCGCCACAGCGATCCTTTCAAGAATACGGGTAAAGGCGCGGTAGCGATCGGTCTCGATCAGCACGCCCTCCGGCAAGGTTTCGATCACCTCCACCCCCGGCAGTGCGCCAAGCGCCTCTGCCTCCACCCCCGCCACGACCGACCGGATCCGCAACTGATCCGCCCCGACACCCGCCACCGCCTGTTCTATCACCCCGGCGTAATAAGCCTTGGCGGTATACTCGACACCCAGCGCAAAGCGACGCTCCCGATCACGCAGGTTCTCGCCACCTTCGTTTTCAAGTTCCTTGACGTCACTGATGAAATCCCACTTGTACCACGGCACCTGCTGCAGGAACGCCGCATACTCCGCCGCCTGTTCCGCGCTTAGATCATCCAGCGGCGCACGCACGTCACCCCGGAGCATCGCCACCACACGCCCAACTGTCTCTTCGTAGAGGGCCTTTGCCAGCAGTTCGGCGGTGAAGCTGACCCCGATCGTATAGATCGTCATCTTCGTCTCCGACGTGATCCCGCCCATGGCGCTCGACGCCTGCGCCAAAGGGCAAAGCGCCGACCAGAACCCGGTGACCGCGCGAAGATACCCGAACTCATGCGGATCGCCCGTCTCGATCACCTTGGCATAATCGTCATAGGCATGAACGATGTGCCACTCCGGATAGGTCATAAGCGTCCGGCTTTCCGCCCGCTGCCACGCGGGATCCGTGATGATCGGATCGTAAGACGCCACCGCACCGCCGCCTCGACAGGCCACCTCTGTATAGCCAACCGGCAACAGCAAAAGCACTACCAACACGACGAGTGCCAGAACCGCCCGCTTCAGCCAGCGCCAAAGAAACCTCACGCCCGCCGGTCCCAGTTGAGCGATGCGATCAACGCCCCCGCCCCAAGCGCGATATGCGGCAGGTTCGCCATGATCTTGAAGGTGAACGGCAGGTTCACCACCCCGTTCGTGAAAATCCCGAAATCCAGATAACCCGAGCCAAAGGCCAGCCCCATCGCACCATCGGCAAGATACAACGCCCCGAAGATCAAAAGAAACATCCAGGCCGCCCGCGCCGAGATCAGCGCCGCCGCCAGCGCCCAAAGCGCCGAGGCTAGGTGCAAACTGTCATCGAATATGTCCAACGCGAAAACGCCAAACGCCACGCCGTCTTCGTCGGTAACACCGGGGATGTAATTCAACGACGCCGCCCCAAGCAGGGCCACGAAATAAAACAACGCGAATTTCTGGTGAAAGCTCATGCCAATGCCTCAAGATAATTATCCCAGAACACGTTCCTGAACAGCCGGTCGGGGTCCAGCTCCAGCTTCCGGCGCACGAAATCCTCTGCACCGGGATAGCCCCGCACCAGTTGATCCACCCGTGCATGGGGACGATAGGGCAGGTAATATGTCCCGCCGATGTCCAACACCCGCTCGATCAACTCCTGCGTCATCCGGCGATGATCGGCCTCGGCGCGCAAGGTCATCTCCTGGCTGAACAGCATCACGCAGGCGATGCGCGGGCCCGGCGCATAGGCCAGAACGCTTTCCTGGTCCGCCGCCACATACCGCAGGGTGATGTTCAGCATCTCCTGATAGCTCGACGGAATCACCTCCTGGCAGGCGGTGACAAAATCGGCAAACCGGTTCGGCGGCACGAAATACTCGTGCAAAATATCCGTGCGCGTCGGATCGCCATCGTCCAGCGTCACCACCGGCTCGTTCAGCAGCGAATTGCGCGTCACCTCACCCGCTCCGATCCGCGGGCCAAGACCCGCCTCGAACCACCAGCGCAAATCCTTCGCACTTTCATTCATCAGTTGCGCGCGGAACACACGCGCCGCCGCCTTCGACATGAAGCCCGAGCCGCTGGCCGCCGGCAGGTCCAGCTGATCACCCTCTTCGCGATAGGTGATCATCAGCGCATCTTCAAAGAACGTCTCGCGATCCACGTTCAATCGGCCATAGGCCATGTTGACGTCACCCGCCTCGATCGCCCCGATGAAATAGGGCGCGAACTCGCGCGCTGGCATGTGTTGGAACGTCGGCACCAGACGCTTGTTCGGCACCATCTCGACCTCCATGTCGACGATGGCCCCGGTTAGCCCGTACCCCCCCATGGTCAGGTTGAACAATTCGGGAAACTCGGTCCGGCTGACCCGGAGTAGCTCGCCATCCGGGCGCAAGAGGTAAAAGGACTTCACCGTCGCCCCCATTGGCCCATGGGGCACCGGCCAGCCATGGGCGTTGACGGCAAAGGTCGCCGCCACGCCGAAATCGTTATTCGACTGCATGACCTTGGGGCTCATGCCTTGCGCATCCAGCGCGGCGATCACCTCGGACCACCGCGCACCGGGATGCACGCGATAGACAAGATTGCCGATGTCGGTTTCGATCAGCCCGTTGTCAAAGGTCACCGCATGACCGCCGGGCGGGATCGCATGCCCCCCCATGGAATGCCGCGCCGCCCCGATGTTGAAAGGCCGCCCCTCGGCACGGGCCTCTTCCATCTCGGCGCGAAGCCGCGCGATCAGGGCCTCACCCGGATTTTCCTGAACCACGATATGACGAAAGATCGGCGTCTCGCTCAAAAGGCTCGCGTCATTCAACGTGCCCTCGGCGCCGGTCGGCTGGAACAGCCGCGTGCCTTCCACCGGCGGCACCTTCGAACCGAACCGATGCACGGCATAACCGCCAAGTGCTGCACCCCCCAGCAAAAGCGCGGCCCGCCGGGTCAACTGCCCCCTGACCGATCCATATGCCATGCCTGTCCTCGTTTAGTTTCTGCTCATTTGCTTCGTCATAACATAGGCACGGCGCAACGCATCATCTGATTAATTCGCCGGATAGGCCCACGCCCGCGCGAGAAATCTGGTCGACCTCATGCAGACCCACCAGCGTGCGCCGCCCTTCGGGCAACGGCGCAACAAACAGCCATTCCCCGTGCTTCAATCAACGCGGCTACTATATGCTCTG
Source organism: Paracoccaceae bacterium (assembly GCA_965228905.1). Taxonomy (GTDB): domain Bacteria; phylum Pseudomonadota; class Alphaproteobacteria; order Rhodobacterales; family Rhodobacteraceae; genus CALKXV01. Next base: position 88,217 of record CBDDII010000003.1, read on the forward strand.
TCCAAAATGCTTTCATAGGAAACTAGCTCTTTGGATTGACACCCAACTTCCTCGATAAGATTTCGATGAGCACTTTCCATGCTCGCTTGCTCCATCGCGAAATTCGAAAGCGCACGGACAATACCAACATCACTTCGTTCAACCACCGAAGCTTCCATTCGCAAGAGCCGACCAATAAACCCGTGGAAAGCGTTGCTATATCGTTCAACAAACGGCTGTCTCACCATCGTAGTTCCGGCGATGTAACGCTCGAAGTAGTTTGTCCTCTTCATGAAACTGTATTCCGTTCCCACATATCTTGTCATTTGTATTGAAAACGGAACAGATGCAGAACCAGTTTCGCATAGCGTCGAATAGGCATCGTGGTAACTGATATAGTACAGTGAGGTCAAAATCTGGTCGTTAAGGTCTTTTCCGTATGGAAACCATTTGTTGTCAGCAAGGTCTCTGATGATCTTCGCACGCATAGTGTCGACATTGGACAATCGCAACCTGTGTTCCTTTGGTGCGCCAAATCTCTCTAAATATTCACTCATTGAAACGGGGAATGCATACGCGAGTTCTACAGAAACTATTCGTCTTTTGTTTATGTGCAACTCACCAATCGAAAACATCGTTGGCGGAGATAAGTGCCTGTGAAAAAACCAGGATACACCCACGCAATTCTGAGAGCCGAAACGATTTTTCATTCTCAGTTTGCGAGTATTGAGTGTAAAACAGCGAACAGATGTGCGGTCACCAGAAGACAGCACCGAAACTTCCTTCATGATTGAAGTCGTTTTGTTTCCTTCATGATCAATAAATTCTACGTTATTTCCGCGAAATGATATTTGACCAATGATCGTTCGCTCCGTGGTTGCGTCACTTCTTCCAATCCCAAGCTCTTTCTGCGACGGAACAACGATTGTAAACGTTCCGCCATCAAGACGCTCATGCCTTGCCCATATCGCAAAGGCTGCCTGCGAGTTGAGGCTACTGGCAAACCCAAATCCATTTGGGGCTCCGGAGGCGTAGGCGGGGTAGCATGGAAATACAGACATCAGAGCGTCCGGCCTGTGAAGAGGACTATCAAATGCGGTAGACGGCAAGTTATTCTGACCGTCTGCATAGCAGGCAACGGCTGCAGAAGGCAGAAAGCTCAAAGACAGGTAAACCAATAAACCTTGAAAAAATTGCTTGATTTTACTCGCCATGCTTCACTTTCCCTTCTGCAGCGCACTCGTGCAAAGCTACTGCAAGTAGCCTACTCCGTCGAGCCTGCACAGCGATCATCAAGTGCACAATTCTTGAGAAAAAGTGCGCAGCAAAGCCCGTCATATCGCAATTGACGAATATGTGACTTGTGACCCGAGCATGGCGATGTCATCCCTCGGACAACGACAGTTTGCACAAGATCGAAACACCATGAAACGCTCTGATTTCTCGCGCCGCGACTTTCTTCAGGCCACGGCAATCGCCCTTGCCGCACCCAACGTGCTTGCCGCACAGGCGACCACCCGCAACGCCTCCGGTTTCGTCAAACTGGATTGGCAGGAACATTTCGACAAACTGGGCAAGGGTGCGATCATCGCCGACACACGGTCGCGCGCGCTGCACTACTGGAACGCCGACGGCTGCGATTACCGAGTCTTTCCGACCTCGGTGCCGCGCACCGACGAACTCACCAAACGCGGCTACACCTCGATCGTGCGCAAGAAGATCGGACCAAGCTGGACGCCGACAGCCTCGCAGATGGAGCGTTTCCCGGACTGGAAGCCAATCGGCCCCGGCCCGGACAATCCGCTTGGCACCCATGCGATGTACCTCGGCTGGCCCGCCTATATCATCCACGGCACCCACGACACCCGCAAGATCGGGCGGCGCAGCTCGGACGGCTGCATCGGGCTTTACAATCCCGACATCGCCGAACTGTTCGACGTGGCCCAGGTCGGGGTGCAGGTGCTGCTGCTCTGACGGGCTTCAGAACCGCCGGTTCAGACAACTTTAACCAAGCCTAACAGCAGTTACCGCCAATCGGCTCCCTTTTCAGGGGGCCGATCCATCCACCGACGCAATACCGACGTAATACCGACGTGATGATTTCGCCCGTTTCGCCCCGTTTCACGGCATTAACCGTCAAAGATCGAAGGATGCGAAAACCGGGGCATGATCGCTCGGCTGCTCCCATCCCCGCACGCCCCGCAAGATGCGCGACCCATGCGCGGCACCAGCAATATCAGGCGTCGCCCAGACATGATCCAATCGCCGCCCCTTGTCCGCCGCGTCCCAGTCAGGGGACCGATAGGACCACCAGCTATACAGATTTCCCTCCGGAATATCCGCCCGCGTCACGTCCACCCAGGAACCCGCATCCTGCACTTCGCCCAGGTGTTCCACCTCGATCGGCGTGTGGCTGACAACTTTCAACAGCTTCTTGTGATCCCAGACGTCATCCTCGCGCGGCGCGATGTTCAAGTCCCCGACAAGAATGGATTTTTTCGGCTTTTTCCCGTGATAGGCATCCCGCATCTCGGTCAGGAAATCCAGCTTCTGACCGAACTTCTCATTGATCTCGCGATCCGGTTTATCCCCGCCCGCAGGCACATAGAAATTGTGGATCGTGACCCCGTTTTCCAACTGCCCCGCGATATGGCGCGCATGGCCCAGCCCGGCCCAATCCCGCGCCTCGACCTCGACAATCGGCAGCTTCGACAGGATCGCAACGCCGTTGTACCCCTTCTGCCCCCGCGCCACCATGTGGGAGTACCCAAGTGCCTGAAACACCTCGACCGGGATCTTCTCGACCGGCGACTTGCACTCCTGCAAACACAGCACATCGGGCATTTCCTCGGTCATCAACCGCGAAACCAACCCCGCCCGAAGTCGCACCGAATTGATGTTCCAGGTAGCAAGCGAAAAGGTCATTCAGTTCTCCGGAGTCGTTTGATTTTCCACGCCGATTTCAGCCAGCGCGTTCAGCAGCAATGCGTTGAATTGGTTCGGGTTCTCGATCTGCGGGATATGCCCCACATCCTCCATCCAGACCAGCGCGGCATCGCCCAAAGCATCCTGCAATTGCAAGGCCTGATCGGGTGGCGTGACCGTATCCTCGCGCCCCCAGATCAGGGTGACAGGCAGGCCCAGACCGCCATAGTTTTCCGGCACCGAACTCGCCGCCCCACGCGGCGGAACCAGCAGCGTTGGCAGCCAGCGGGCAATCGTGTCGGTCGTGCCCTGCCGCGTCAGCGGGTATTCCAGCACAGCCACCCGTTCATCCGTGATCGCCTCTTCCCGGTGGACGAACCGCTTGAACAAAGGGCCGATCAGAAGGGGGTTGGTCACCGTGTTGGCCACCGCAATCTCGCGCACCACTTCCGACCCAAGCGGCGCAGGCATCTCCTGCCCCGTTCCATCCTTGCCCAGGGCCAATGCCCCCGCGATGATGACCCCGCCGGAAAAGGCTTCGGGCGATGCAATCATGGCCTCCGCAGCCGCACCCGCCCCAAATGAATGCGCCACGACAACAGGGCGAATGCCCCGCGCCTCGGCAAAGGACAGGATGCGTAGCCCCTGCGCCTGGCGACTGTAATCGGTGAAGTTATCCCGATCGGAGAGCCCCATGGGCGGCAGGTCGATGGCAATGGCGCGATAGCCCTCGACGGCCAAAACCTCCATCGTTTCAACCCACAAACCGGCCCAACCGACCGAGCCGTGGATCAACAGAACCGGCTGTCCGTCATCCGGCCCCATCTCGATGGCATGAATGCGACCATGGGCGGTTTCAACGAAAGTGCCACCTTGGGGCAAAAGCTCATCGGCCGTGAAACGTTCGCGCTGATCCGCCGCAAACCGGAACCCGCCGATGGCCACCGCCAAAAGCGAAACGATCCAGAAAACCGTGCGGAGGAGAGAGCGCAGCATCCACCTGCCCCATGTCGTTTTCGCGCACTCTAAGGCGCGGTCGGATCACGGGCAACCCGCGCCTATTCGGCGGCAATCTTGATGACCGGCTCCATGCTGTTCAACTCGGCCTCGGACAGATGGCACTTGATCTCGTGACCCTCGGCCAGCCGCCGCATCGGCGGCACGTCCTTTTCGCACAACCCGCCTGGCACCTTGTCTTTCCAGCGGCATCTTGTCTGGAACGGACAACCGGTCGGCGGGTTCATGGCCGAGGGAATGTCACCCTCAAGCACGATATGCTGTTTCTCGATGCTGGTGTCAGCAATCGGGACAGCGGAAAGCAAAGCCTCGGTATAGGGGTGATAGGGTGGCGCAAACACCTCGTCCGTGCTGCCGATTTCGACCACATGGCCAAGGTACATCACCATCACGCGGTCAGCCAGGTAACGCACGATGGAAAGGTCGTGGCTGATGAACAAAAGCGTGGTCTTTTCATTCCGCTGGATCTCCATCAAAAGGTCGGTCACAGCCGCCTGCACGGAAACGTCCAGCGCCGAAACCGGTTCGTCCGCGATCACGATGCGGGCACCGCCGGCAAAGGCACGCGCGATGCCAACGCGCTGTTTCTGGCCCCCCGAAAGCTGACGCGGCATCCGTTCGGCGAACTCGCGCGGCAGCTTCACAAGGTCCAGAAGCTCCAGCATCCGGTTGCGGCGTTCGGTCTCGTTCTCTCCGATATTGAAGATTTCCAGCGCCCGGATGATCTGCCGCCCGACAGTCATCGACGGGTTAAGAGTATCGAAAGGATTTTGAAATACCATCTGAACCGAGGAAACAGTTTTGGTATCGCGGGCTTCGATCGGGGTGTCTTGAATTTCGGCATTGTCCAAAAGGATCTTGCCTTCGGTCGCGGTCTCCAGCCCCATCAACACCTTGGCAAAGGTGGATTTGCCGCAGCCGGATTCGCCCACGATGGCCAGGGTTTCGCTTTCGCGGGCCTCGAACGATAGGGTTTCGTTGGCCTTCACAACCTTCTTTGCGGCCCCGCCGAACAGGGCGTTGGCGGCGACTTCGTAGTACTTTTTCAGGTTGTCCATCTTCAAAACAACCTGCCCCGGTTCGGCCTTCTCGGTGACTTGCCCTGCCTGGATCGGCGCGTTCCAGTCGATCTCCTGGAACTTCAGGCAACGGGTCGCATGACGGTCATTGCCGGGAACCGTTTCCATCATGATGTCCTGCGCATCACAACGCCCGGCCTCGAAGTAATCACAGCGCGGGCCAAAGTTGCATCCCGGTGGACGTTCGTGCGGCAAAGGGAAGTTGCCCGGAATGGCGATCAGGGGCCGCGCGTTCTTGTCGGCCCCGGGCAAGGGGATCGAGCGGAACAACGCCTGCGTATAGGGATGCTGCATCTCGTCAAAGACATCGGCAATCGAACCTCGCTCCACCGCCTCGCCCGAATACATCACGCAGATCCGGTCACAGGTTTCCAGAACCAGCCCCAGGTTGTGGCTGATGAACAGCATCGAGGTCCCGTATTTCTTGCCGAGGTCTTTCACCAGTTCGACGACAGCGGCTTCGACCGTCACGTCCAGTGCGGTGGTCGGCTCGTCCAGAATCAGAAGTGACGGTTTCGACATCAAGGCCATGGCAATGACGATCCGCTGCTGCTGACCGCCCGACAACTGGTGCGGATAGCTGTCCAGCATCCGCTTGGGATCGGGCAGTTTCACGTCCGTCACCACCTCAAGCGCGCGCTGGTAGGCAACCTTTTCGTCCACGCCTTCGTGGATCATCGGGACTTCCATCAACTGCTTGCCGATCTTCATGGCGGGGTTCAGTGACGCCATGGGTTCCTGATAGATCATGGCGATTTCCGACCCGCGGATGTCGCGCAATTCTTCCTGCGTCATCTCGTTCAGATCGCGCCCCTTGAACTTGATCGAACCACCCACGATCCGCCCGTTGACGCCCAGATCCTGCATCACCCCAAGGGCCACGGTGGATTTGCCGCAGCCAGACTCTCCGACAAGCCCCATGGCCTCGCCCGGTTGCACGACGCAGGAGAAATCCATCACCGCCGGGATCTCGCGCAGGCGCGTGAAAAAGCTGATCGACAGTTTGTCGATCTCAAGGATTGGTCCGTCGTAGTCCCATTTGGTCATGTCAGTTTTCCGTTCGAATGAAGGGAAACGGAGAATGTCGCATTCTCCGTAACGAATTCGACGCGAATTCCACCGGAAACCGCGAGGGTTTCCGATGCAAAATCCGCGACGGATTTTGCCCGCTCGGCCATCAGTCCCTGAGGCTTTCTTCGCGCAAACCATCCGCCAGAAGGTTCAGCCCCAGAACAAGGCTCATCAGCGAAATGGCGGGCGCCAGGGCCGGATGCGGGAAGACCGACAGCAATTTGCGCCCGTCGTTGATGGTCGATCCCCAATCCGGGCTTTCAGGGCTGAGGCCAAGGCCGAAAAACCCGAGCGTTCCCAAAAGGATGGTCGTGTACCCGATGCGCAGGCAGAAATCGACAATCAGCGGCCCCCGCGCATTGGGCAGGATCTCCCACAGCATGATGTACCACGCCCCTTCGCCCCGTGTCTGGCCCGCCGCCACATAGTCGCGCGTCTTGATGTCCAACGCGATGCCACGCACGATCCTGAACACCGTGGGCGAGTTCACGAAGACCACCGAAACGAAAACCACCAGGAGGTTTGGCGGAAAGTCGATCAACCCGAACGGATCGGCATTCCAGGCGATCCCCGCATAAAGCCAGAGACCGATGACCATCGAAATCCCAAGGTAGAGGTTCCGCTTTTGCGGCTGCACGTAGAACCGCGAGTTGATCAGGATCGCGATGAAGATCAGCGGAAAGATGAACAGAACCGCCGCCATGTAGACCGGAATGCCGGTCGCCACGATCTCGGGCGTCACCAGAAGATAGAACAACAGGATCACCGGAAAGGCGAGGATCAGGTTGGCCAGGAACGAAAGGAAGGTGTCCAGCTTGCCGCCATAGTAGGCAGCAGGCAGGCCAAGGGTGATCCCGACCATGAAGGCAAAGAGCGTTGCAAAGGGTGCGATCTTCACCACCTCCCACGATCCCTTGACCACACGGCTGAAGACATCTCGCGCCAGGTTGTCACCGCCCAGCAGGTAATAGGCGAACTGCCCGTCCTCGGGGTTGCCAAGCGCCGTGCCCGGCACCTTGTTCTTCATGCCCGAGACCTGCGCCAGCGGGTCATGGGTGATGATCATGTCCGCCGCACCGAAAAGCGCGGTGAAGACCCAGAACATCACGATGGCATAGCCGATCATGCCGACCGTTGAATCGAACAGTTTCCCGTAAAGCCCCAGCTTGCGCTTGAAAGTGATCGACAGCGCAAAGGTCAGCGCCAGGGCGATCCAGACCGGCAACAGCCGGGTGGCGACGGTGCCGATTATGCCTTTCGCCTCCAGCGAAGGCATCAGGATGCCACCGACGATATAGGCAAGGGTCACCAGCACGATCAGCCCGAAAATCAGCTTCACGCCCAGGGCGGCGTATTCGTGCGGACCCGTGGGTGCCGTCGTGACCTCGCCTTGCAGGTTCGCCTCGGTCGCCATGAACGACGCGACGATCTGCACCACGATGGCGATGGCAAGTGCCACCCAGGCGTAGATGAAAATCGGGTTCAGGAAGGAAAGGCTTCCGGTCCAGGTGAGTGGTTCCATGACTTATCTCCTCACGCGATCCGGATACGGGGGTTCAGGAAGACATATCCGATGTCGGATATGAGCTGTGTGACCAGCACGACGAAAACGGCGACGACCGAGCAGGCAAGCAGCAAGTCGATGTCGTTGTTGCCCGCCGCCTGCACCAGCGTCCAGCCGAAGCCCTTGTAGTTGAACAGGGTCTCGACGATGACGACGCCGTTCAACAGCCAGGGGAATTGCAGCATGATCACCGTGAAGGGCGCGATCAGAGCGTTCCGAAGCGCGTGCTTCAGAACGATGTTCTTGAAGCTTACGCCCTTCAGTCGTGCGGTGCGGATGTATTGCGCTGTCATCACCTCGGTCATCGAGGCCCGCGTCATCCGGGCGATGTAACCCATGCCGTAAAGCGCGATGGTCAGGACGGGCAGGAAGAAGTTTTCGAAGTTGGCATCATCGACGGCCGACGTCGCCGTGCCCTTGAAGATTTTCCAGCCTGCGGAAGAAGCGAATAACGTGATGAAGATAACGCCCGAGACGTATTCAGGCGTTGCCGTCGAGGCGATTGAGAATGTGGAAAGCGAACGATCAAGGCGCGACCCTTCGCGCATCCCCGCCAAGACGCCGACGATCAGCGCCGAGGGCACCATCAGGATCATCACCCAAAGCATCAGCTTGCCGGTGGCGGCCAGACGCTTGCCGATGATCGGGCCAACATCGTCCTTGAAGACCGTGGAGAAACCCCATTTGCCCTGAAGCAGACCGCAAAACCGCGGGGCGTCCGCCGGGTCCATGCCCTTGGTCGCACAACGGGCCGTGATCTTGCCGTCTTCGTCCGTATGCACATGGCCAGGCAACACGCCCAGCCATTGCGCGTATTTCACGGGGAGCGGTTCGAGGTAACCGTTCTTGTCCAGGTACGACGTGACCGCTTCGTCCGACATCCGCTGGTTGCCCTGGGTCTTGGCCAGTTTTTCCAGGTTCGGATAAAGGTTCGTCAGGAAGAAAACGATGAAGGTCAGACACAGTGCTGTCAGGATCATCACGCCCAATCGGCGCAGGATGAAACTTGCCATTGGTGTTCCCCGCTGTCTGGCATCGGTCGGTTGATCCGACCTGTGCTTGATGGTTCGCACCCCTCAGATGCGAAGAAGGGTGCCCGTTGCGGGGCACCCTTCGGATTTTTGGTCAGGCTGCGAAGCCCAGCTTGTAGGGATGAATTTCGAAGGTGATGTGCATGTCGGCACCCACCAGCCCTTCTTTCCCATGGCGGTAAAGCGAGCGCCAGTAGGGCTGGCATGTCACGCCTTCGTCCTGCACCAGCTTCTGGATCTTGGCCATGACTTCACGGCGCTGATCGGCATCCGCGATGGCAAGCGCCTCGGTCAGCAGACCGTCGAACTCGGCATTGGACCAACCAAATTCGTTCCAGGCCTCGCCCGAGCGATAGGCCAGCGCCAGAACCTGAACGCCAAGGGGGCGGTGGTTCCAGTTGGTTGACGAATAGGGATACTTGGCCCAGTCGTTCCAGAAGGTCGAACCGGGAAGGATCGTCCGCTTGATGTTGAACCCGGCATCGCGAAGCTGGGCGGCAACCGCATCGGTCGTGTTCTTGCGCCAGTCATCGTCGATCGAGATGATCTCGTGCTCGAAGTCCATCATGCCGGCTTCTTCCATCAAAGCGCGCGCGCCTTCGACGTCACGCTCGATCGGGGGAAGCTCGGCATATTCCGGGTGTACCGGGGCCACATGGTGGTTTTCCGCCGTAACGCCACGGTTGCCATAACCAAGCTCAAGGCAGACCGCGTTATCGACTGCCATCGCCAGCGCCTTGCGGACGCGCACGTCGGCATAGGGCTGCTTGCCGTCGATTTCGGCCAGTTGGTTCGGACGAACAACAATGGTCGAAGCCGTCACAACTTCGGTCTTCACGAAACCAAGGCTGTCCATGACGTCGATGAACTCTCCGACCGACTCATAAAGGAAGTCCACCTCGTCGGATTCGAGTGCGGCCAGCCATGCAGCCGGATCGGTGCCGAAGTCGATGAACTCGATACTGTCCAGCGCGGGTTTGCCAAAGACGGCCTCGCCCCACCATTCGTGATCGTCGTTGCGGGTGATGACACCTTTCACGCCAACCTCCAGCTCGCTCATCAGGAACGGGCCGGTGCCGACGGCATTCATCGCATCGTCGGGATTGAAGCTCGAATGGACGATGGCCGCCGGATATTCAGCCATGCCGGGAATGATCGAAATATCGGGGTTCGGCAGGTTCAGCTTGACGGTCAGATCGTCAACAACTTCCACGGCACCTTCAATCGCCTTGTCGGTATCGGCGTCGACCAGCGTCGCAAAACGACCGGCCATCGAGTTGGCTTCGACCGTCTTGTCGGCCCAACCGATGATATTGCGGGCAACATCCTCGGCGGTGAAATCATCGCCGTTGTTCCACTTCACGCCAGGGCGAACCTTCAGCGTGTACTCGGTTGCGTCGTCGTTGACTTCCCAGCCTTCCAGCAACATCGGCGTGATCGAACCGTCGTTGTTGTACTCGACAAGGTATTCCAGCGTGCCACGCGAATAGTTGGCGATCTGGCTCCAGTCGTATGTGCGTGGATCCTTCAGGCCGCGAACTTCCTGCTGGATGCGCATCGTGCCGCCCATCTGGGCATGGCCCGCAGCACGCGCCGGAGCAGCAGCACCGATCATGTGATATGCAGCAGTCGCAGTCACCCCAAGCGCAGTCGCCCGCGTCAGGAATTCGCGACGGCTGATCTTGCCCTCGCGATACTCATCCGCGTGCATCTTGGCCGCTGGATGGACATTTGGTTTCTTCAGCATTTTGTCATTACTCCCTGTGACAGTCCCTTTATGGGCGTCGCTGATTTGTTTCTTATGAGACCCCATCAGGCATCATTTCTTCATGCCTGAAACTGAAGGTCAACGTCTTGACCGTCTCATGATGTAAAAAAAGCGACATCACAATGGGTCAAAAACGACAAGACCAGAGGTCAGGCCTGGTTCCGGAATTCCGACGGGCTTTGGCCGGTCCGGGCCCGGAACGCTCTTGTAAAGTAGGCCGCAGAAGCGAAACCGCAACTTTGGGCGATCTGAGAGATCTGCATCCGCGTATCGCTTAACAGCCGCTTGGCCTCGAAATGCCGCCGATCCACAAGGATATCCAGGGCAGGACGTCCCGAAACCCTGCGACAGACCCGTGACAAATGCGTGGGCGTCACGCCCAAAAGCGCCGCGTAATGCTGAACACCATCGGTGCGCCGGAAATCGCGCTCGACAAGTGCCGTGTAGGCTTCGGCAAGGCGGTGCGCGGCCGAATCCTGGTTTGCCCCAGAGGCCATGCCCGGCGTGTCGAGGTAGCGATCGCTTGTCCGCGACAGCCAGACCGACAGCAATCCGGCATGATACCCAAGGGCGCGCGGCGACAAAGGCGAGTCGCTGTTCAACTCGCGTTGCATGTTGTCGATCAGCCCGGTCAGCTCGCGCTGCAACTGGACTTCGTGCAACCGCAGTTGCAACGGTTCTACCGGCCAATCAAAGGCAGGATCTTTTGGCAGGAACACGACCGAGCCAAGCACAGGCCCAGTCGTCGTGAAGCCATGCATGGTCTGCGCGGGAAGGAACACGAGATTGTGCGGGCCATAGCCCGTCGAGCGGCCCGAAACCGTCAGCCGACCCTGGCCGCGCGTGAACCATGCCAGAACCGGTCGGTCATAGCTCCGCATCGCCTCGGTACGCCAACGGCCACCTTGCGCCATCCTCGCTACCGAAACCACATCAACCGGAAACTCATCCGTTTCTGTTGGCAGCGTATGATCAATCCTTGCTTCCGCCGCTTGTGGCTGCGGCAGAAGCGTAAAACGTTGTACAGTCATTACCGTTAACCAGCCCCCAGAACGGCAAATACGGCCAAAGTGTGGCAAGGGCATCTTGCCTCGTCAATGTCGCCGTCGGCTTCTTTGGGAAAAGTCTTTGACCGCCGTCAGGTTGGAACACGCAGACGATAAGCGAAAATCCGCCGATCTGAACCATGTACAAAAGGGGTCTTGGGTCGGCTCATTCCCTACGCTTATCTACGATAAGCTGCGGCTTGTGATGCCTCTTGATCACAGTCAATCAGCCACCAATCCGGTCCATTTGATGCGGATTTCACACCAACGCCGCCCTCAATCGCTGATTCTCGCCAGTTTGCGATTCGCCCAGTTTTGCGAATCATTCGTCCTGCGGGCTTGAGTGCAGGGACGCGACTCCATTCAGATTTCTACTGCGAACGGAAGCAGCCAATTGGCCCGCTTGAACACGATGGGCTTTTTGAGGTCGGTGGCGAGAGAGACCCTAGCCCTCCATCGCCTCCAACTCGTCAATGAAGCCCGAGATCATCGAAAGCCCCTTGTCCCAGAAGGCCGGATCGCTGGCATCAAGCCCGAAGGGAGCCAAAAGCTCCTTATGGTGCTTCGACCCGCCCGCTTTCAGCATCTCGAAATACTTCGCCTGGAAGTCGGGATCGCCCTCTTCGTAAACGGCATAGAGCGCGTTCACCAGCCCGTCGCCAAAGGCATAGGCATAAACATAAAATGGTGAGTGAACGAAATGGGGGATATAGGCCCAGAAGCTTTCGTAGCCGTCCATGAACGTGAAGGCGGGGCCAAGGCTTTCACCCTGCACCGACATCCACAACTCGCCGATCTGGTCGGGCGTCAATTCGCCCTCGCGGCGGGCATCGTGCAGCTTGCATTCGAAATCATAAAAAGCGATCTGGCGGACGACGGTGTTGATCATGTCTTCGACTTTGCCGGCCAGCATGACCTTTTTCTCTTCCGGCGTCGGCGCGTCTGCCAGAAGTTTCCTGAAGGTCAGCATCTCGCCAAAGACACTGGCGGTTTCGGCAAGAGTCAGGGGCGTCGAAGACAAAAGCTCGCCCTGCCCCGCAGCCAGACGCTGGTGAACACCATGGCCCAACTCATGGGCAAGGGTCATCACGTCACGCGGTTTGCCAAGGTAGTTCAGCATCACGTAGGGATGGGCGTCCGTGACAGTGGGATGCGCAAAGGCACCGGGCGCCTTGCCCGGCTTTACCGGCGCGTCGATCCATCCCTTGTCAAAGAACGGCTCGGCCAGCTTGGCCATCTCGGGATCAAACCCGCCATAGGCGTCCAGAACGGTCTTGCGCGCCTCGTCCCAGCCGACCAGGCGGTCGCTTTCCATCGGAAGCGGCGCGTTGCGGTCCCAGACTTCCATCTTGTCCAGTCCCATCCAGCCGCGTTTCAGCTCGTAGTAGCGGTGGCTCAATTTCGGGTAGGCATCGACCACTGCATTCCTCAGCGCCTCGACCACCTCGGGTTCCACGTGGTTCGACAGGTGCCGCCCCGTCTGAGGCGTGGGCATCTTGCGCCAGCGATCCTCGATTTCCTTTTCCTTGGCCAGCGTGTTGTGGACGCGGGCGAAAAGCTTGATGTTCTCGCCGAACACCCGCGCCACCTCGCGGGCCGAAGCCTCGCGCTTGGCACGATCGCTGTCGGTCAGACCGTCCAGCGTCGCCTCAAGGTTCTTTTCCTCGCCATCAACCGTAAACGTCAGACCTGCAACGGTTTCATCGAACAACCGGTTCCAGGCGGCGGCCCCGACGGTGGATTGATCGTGAAGGAACCTTTCCAATTCGTCGGACAACTGGTGCGGACGCATCGCCCGCATCCGGTCGAAGACGGGCTTGTATCGGGCAAGGTCGGCGTTCTCTTCGAACCAGCCGTCCATCGTCTTGTCGTCGATCCGGTTGATCTCCAGCGTGAAGAAAACCAGAGGAGTCGTGAACGTGGTGATCTTGTCCTGCGCGTCGGCCATCGTCTTGGCGCGCTCGGCATCCGTGGTGTTCTGGTAATAGCTGAGCCCGACGAACGACATGATCCGCCCGGCTTTCAGGTCGATCTTTTCATACCGCTGAACGCACTCCAGCATTCCCGCCGCGCCCAACTCTGCCAGCTTGCCTTCATAGTCGGCGGCAAACTCTCTGCAGGCTTTTTCGACCAAAGCCATGTCGTCGATGAATTCCTTGGCCTCGGCACTGCTATATAGATCGCTAAGATCCCATTCCGGCAGGTCGCCGAACTTGCTGGAACCCGAGGCATCGGCGTCAAAAACAGGCTGGGGCGTGAAACGCATTGGGGTGAATCCTTTTTCGTGTCCGCCATGACATAGTGCTTGGGGCGGGTATGTGACAACCGTTGGTCAGGAAATCGTGGCGTCAGGTGACCCAAAGACTGTTTCCACTTCTTTTCCCGCTTGTTCCGCAACCCAGTTTCGAAACGCTGAAAGTGCGGGATCCTCCCACCTGTCTGCCGCACCGATCAGGGTGTAGCACCCGACCGGTGCATCGCAGGCAAGATCCGGAAACGGCAGGACCAGGGCACCGCTTTCAAGCTCTTCGCGGCAAAGCACAAGGTCGGCCATGACAACACCAGCCCCGATCACGGCGGCCTTTACCGCAAGATCGAACGTCGGAAAGACATCGCCCCGGTCTGTGTCCAGTGCATCAACCTTGAAATGGCGCGCCCAATCGGGCCAGTCGCTTTTGGTGCCTGCTTCGTGCAATAGTGTCTGGCCGACTAGGTCCTCCGGACGTTGGAACGGTCCGGCGCTTTTCATCAGATCAGGCGAACAGGCCGGGCTGTTTCTATAGGGAAAGAGCTTTTGCTGGCGGATGTTGCGGGGCCGCCCGTGCGGCGGATTCTCGATCGAAAAGGCAAAGTCGTACTCGATCCCGTCGAAACCGCGATCGCCATAGAAATCGGTTGTCACGCTCAGGCGGATGTCGGGATGGGCTGTGCGGAACTCGGGTAACTTCGGAAGCAGCCATCGCACCGACATCGCAGGCGGACAAATGACGCGCACGTCCGCCCGCTCCGCAACACGCCGTGTTCCTTCCTCGATCCGGCGGAACGCATCGGTGAGCACGGGCAAAAGAACCCGCCCCGCCGCCGTCAGTTCGACACCGCGCGCGTGCCGCCGGAACAACGCGACGTCCAGATGCGCCTCAAGCGACTTTACATGCCGGCTGATTGCACCGCGCGTGACGTGCAGCTCTTCAGCCGCGTCGATGAAACCGCCGTGGCGGGCGGCAGCCTCGAAAGCGCGAAGGGCGTTGAGCGGTGGAAGTGGCATGGCTTTGGATCAGTTTTTCTCATCCAAGATAGGAGATCTTGTGGTTTGTCGTCCAGCCAATTTGTTCGGTAGATGTCATTGAGACATTCAATGAACTGGCGAAATCATGACTGATATAGCAACGTTCGGCATTTCCCAAAGGGCCCAATCAATTCTTGCAAGGCTTGCACGCTTTCCAAGGTTGTTCCAAAAACCTCATCCTTCGAAGGACGCAACACCTGAGCTTCTTCGCATTGCCGAGACCTCGCCACACCTGCTGGCCGATATCGGATTTCAACAGGACATGGATGGAAGCTGGACGAACGGTGACCTGCGCTTCAGATCAGGTGAAAGGCGTCAAGCCGAACCCTGCCTACGCGCCGGATCGCTGTACCGCTAGCCATACGCGGCAAGCATATCCTTCAGGTCATCCAGCGAATTCGCCTCGCCGACCGGTTTGTCCTTTCGCCATCGCAGCATTCTGGGAAATCGCAGCGCAACGCCAGACTTGTGCCGCGTGCTGGCCTGTATGCCTTCGAAGGCGATCTCGAACACATGCTCGGCGGTGACCGAACGAACCGGGCCAAAACGCTCGCGGGTGTTCTTCTTGACCCAGGCTGTGATCTCGCGGAACTCCTCGTCGGTCAGCCCGGAATAAGCCTTGGTAAAGGGCACCAAGTCATTTCCATTCCAGACGGCAAAGGTGAAATCGGTGAATAGGTTCGCACGACGCCCATGCCCGGCCTGGGCATAGATCATCACGGCGTCGATGGTCAGGGGCTCCAACTTCCACTTCCACCAGTCGCCCTTCCGGCGCCCATCCCGATAGGGGCTGTCCTGCCGTTTCAGCATCACCCCCTCGGCACCGATCTCTCGCGCTCGGGCACGTTCCGCTTCCAACGAAACCCAGTCACTGAAATCAAGCAAGGGCGACAAGCGCAGCGGAACGTCAATCGGCACGGTTTTAACAAGGCGGTTCAACCGCTTTCGGCGTTCCGCGAACGGCAAGGCGCGAATGTCCTCGCCTACGTCTTCAAGAAGGTCATAGGCCCGAATGACGACGGGCGCTTCGGTCAACAACTTTTTCGGCACCGTCTTTCGACCGATCCGCTTTTGCAGGGCGTTGAAGCTTTGCGGACTGTCTGCGGTTTGATCCCAGGCCAGCAACTCGCCATCCAGAACGGTGCCGCCGGGCAGGAAATCGGCCAGGGCGGCAAGTTCAGGGAAACGGTCAGTCATCAATTCTTCACCGCGAGACCAGACAAAGTGACGACCGCCGCGCAGCACAAGCTGACCCCGGATACCGTCCCACTTATGCTCGGCCGCCCAATGGGCAGGGTCTCCCAGGTCGCTCGCTTCGCCATCCAACTGGTAAGCCAGGTAAAACGGATAAGGCTTGGAAAGGTCCGCCTCTGGGTCGGGGGCAAGGATCAGGCTGTCGAAACTCACCGTATCGGGCGACCAATCCCCCATCAGGCGATGCGCCAACTCGGCCTCTTCGATACCGGTTGCCTTCGACAGGGCGCGGGTCATCAACTTTTGGCTAACCCCCATGCGAAAACCCCCTGTGATCAGCTTGTTGAACACCAATCGCTCGGTCGCAGGCAGGGCGCTCCAGATCGCAAGAATGCGCTCTTTCCGCTCATCTTCCGGTACATCGCCAAGCGCGCGGATCGCTTCGATCTGAGCCGTCAGGCCATGATCCAACGCGCCTTGCGGCTCCGGCAGGATCAGCGCGATGGTCTCGGCCAGATCACCCACCAGCGCATAGCTTTCCTCGAACAGCCAAAGCGGCAGACACGCCACCTCGCTGGCCCATTCGCGCAAGCGTGTTGTGGTCACCGTTCGCTTGGGTCGTCGGCCAGACAAAAGCGCGATGGTCCACAGCCGGTCTTCCTTGGGCGCGGTTTCGAAATAGCCCGCAAGCGCTGCGACCTTGGCATTGGTCTTGGTTGTCTGATCCAGCGCAACAAACAGCGCGGCAAAGTCTTTCATGTCACAAAGGCCGCGCCCGTTTTCGCCGGACGCGGCCCCTTTCCAAGGAGCGTCGCCCCTTGATCTAGCACTTTGAAACGCTTGTTCACATCCACGGGGTCCGCTGCGTCAAAGACAACCTGTGAAGATCCGAGGCCGCATCCCACGGACTGTTCTTTTGAAGCGAGCGGCGCACCTGATCGCGGGCCACACCAACGTCACGCAGCAGATGGTCGTCAAGATTCAGCATCTTTTTCAATCCGCGACGTTCGGCCAGACGTTCCGTGCGCTTCTTCAATGCCTCGGCAAGGTTGAACAAAGGATGTCCGGTCGAGGCGTTGGTATCGTTGCAATAAGCCATGTCTTTCTCCTTTTTCTTCGGTTCAAGACGTCGCGATCGCCTTTGAAATGACTATGCGGGATGGACATAGTTCAATCAAACGAATAGAATTGACCGTATCGTTGATTTTTTCTGAAAGATGGCAAGATGAACGCTCCAACCACACCGAACCTGCCGCTTCTGGACTTGGACCTGTTGCGCACCCTGGTCGCCATCGCAGAAACCGGCAGCTTTTCCGCTGCCGCCCACGTGGTGCATCGCACACCTTCTGCCGTGTCGATGCAGGTCAAGAAGATGGAAGAGATCCTTGGTCGCGCCGTTTTCATTCGCGATAGCCGATCCGTTGAGCTGACCACGGATGGTGCGTTCTTGCTGGAACACGCGCGTCGGATGCTGGCGCTGAACCGGGACGCCGTCGCCCGTTTCGTCATGCCCGAAATCGAAGGCGTCGTGCGGATGGGCGCGCCCGACGACGTGGCCGAACGTTTCTTGGTGGACATGCTGCGCCGCTTTGCCGACAGCCATCCGGGCGTGACCGTGAACGTCACGGTCGATACCACCGACAGGATGATGGCACAGGTACGCGAGGGCCGTCTGGATCTGACCCTGATTACCTGCGAAGCCGGGTTCGAAGAAAAAGAGGCCGAGGTCGTCTATCGCGAACAACTGGTCTGGGCGGCCTGCAAGTGCGGGATTGCCGCCGAACAGGTACCCCTGCCGGTCAGCGTCTGGGACGAAAGCTGTGCCTGGCGGATCGCGGCACTTGGCCAGTTGGAAGCCCAGAACCGACCTTGGCGGATCGCGTTCCAATCGGCCCATATCTCGGGCCAACGGGCGGCGGTACTGGCCGACCTTGCCGTCGCGCCCATACCCGTGTCGTCATTGGGTGGCGACATTATCGAGGCCCCAGCCCGCTACGGCCTTCCGAAACTGCCGCATTACGCGCTTGGGCTGTTCTTGGCGAGCGATCCCAATCCTGCCGTCACAGCAGCCGCGGATCACCTGCGGGCAAGTTTTGCACATCGCGCAGGCCTTCAGACCGGAGTGGCCTGATCAGATCCCGATGAAGGGCTGAACGATACGGGGAATAAGACCCTTGAACCGCAAGGGGGCATCGGTGGCCGCAAGACAGATGCAGTCTTCGCCCTCTTCGGCAATCGGCGTGTGATGCACATCCTCGGTGGCAACCTCAATGTCGCCCGGACCGAAACGATCGTCTTCGTCCCGAAACGCGCCCTTCAAGACAAGCGTAAGTTCCAGACCGCGATGGCTGTGATGGGGCATCGCGGCCCCTCCGGGAATGGACAAAAGCCGGACCTTGGTTGAGTCATTCGTTTTCAGCAAAGCCTGCCGCACGCCGCCACCGACCGTACGCCACGGCACATCGGGAAGGTCGCACCCAAGGTATTCCTGAACCGGTTGCGGCAAAACCCCGACACTTTTGCGCGATTGCGGCGCAAAATCGGGCGCTGCATCAATCAGTGCCATCGTGGCTTCAAGCGCTTCATCCGACATCGCCACAACCTCGGCATCATCGACCAAGGCACCGCCAACGGCCTCGAAACTTTCAAGCCGCGCACGGCATTCGTCGCACATGGAAATATGCGCGGCCACGACAACAGAAAACCCTTCCTGCAACGTGCCAGAGGCATAGCTCATCAGGATTGCATCGGTCAGATGATGTTGCACGTTCCTCATCTCTTTCTACCCCATGGCATGGCGCAAGCGGTCCAGCGCCAACCTTATCCTTGACTTGATCGTTCCAAGCGGTAGCCCGGTGACCTCGGCGATCTCGCTGTGGCTCAAATCGCCAAAATAGGCCCGTTCGATCAGCTCGCGCTGTTTCTCGGGCAGTTCTTTCAGCGCCTGAACCAACTTGTCGCTTTCTTCGCGAAGCGCCAACACATCGGCCTGATCCGGCTCTGCCTCCGGCCCCCAAGGCAAATCTTCCGGCTCGGGGCGACGCATCTTTCTAAGGGCGTCGATCTTCTTGTTCCGGGCAATCGTGAAGATCCACGTGGACACGCTGGCCCGCGAGGGATCGAACATCTGTGCCTTGGTCCAAAGCGTTGCCATCACGTCCTGCGTACATTCCTCGGCCAGGCTTTCCGCCGCGCCGGATTTCATCAAAAACGCCTTTACCCGAGGCGCAAAGTGCCGAAACAGGCGGGCGAAAGCGGCGCGATCCTGTTCGTCACGCACCAGTTCCATCAATGCGACCCAGTCTTCGTTGGCCGCCGCCCGTTCTTTCGTTTGCATCCTGGCTTTCGCGTCAATCGACAACTTGGGGAAGTGTACACCTCCACCAGCATTAACAGGCTTTTCTTCCATCGCAATTGCTGTCGACATGACCTGTTTACGCGGACCCTCCCGGCTTGGATCAAAATTTTCCGCGAAACTTCTGTGATCCACCTCTCGTTGATCAACGTACAAAGACCAACACAAAAAAAGGACGACCTACATGCCATTCGAATCCCGCGGACCTGCCGCAAAACGTATCGCGGTTATTGGCGGTGGAATCTCCGGCATGGGGGCCGCGCACTTTCTGGCAGGCTCCAACCAAGTTGTCCTGCTCGAAACAGGCAACAGGCTCGGCGGTCACGCACGAACCGTTGTTGCGGGGAAACACGGCGACCAGCCCGTCGATACCGGTTTCATCGTCTTCAATCGGCCGAACTATCCCCACCTTGTCGACCTGTTCAACGATCTGGATGTGCCGGTCACCGAAAGCGACATGAGCTTTGGCGTTTCAGCCTGCCATGGCCGCATGGAATATGCCCTGGCCAGCGTCGATGCGGTCTTTGCACGACGGCGACACATCGTGCATCCGTCGTTCCTGCGCATGGTCCGCGACATCCTGACCTTCAACAAGAAGGCCGAACGAACGGCAAAGCCTGACATGACCATCCGCGATCTGGTGGGCGATCTGGGTCTCGGGTCATGGTTCACGCGCTATTACCTCACGCCGTTTTCCGGTGCGATCTGGTCGACGCCAAAACTGGGGGTTCTGGATTTCCCGGCCCAGGCCATGATCCGTTTTTTCCGCAATCACGGCATCCTCGACTGGAACGAAAACCACCAGTGGTACACGGTGAAAGGCGGATCGGTGCAATATGTTTCGCGCCTGCACAATTCGCTGGAACAACGCGGCGTCGACGTCCGGTTGAGCACAAAGACCAAGGCCGTGCGGCGCAAGGCCTTCGGGGTCGAAGTGATGGTCGAGGGTGGCGAGTGGGAACACTTTGACGATGTCGTTTTTGCCACCCATTCCGACGACACGCTTTCGCTGCTGTCAGATGCGAGCGGAGTGGAACGCTCCGCACTTTCCGCAATTCGCTATCAGCCCAACCGCGCGATCCTCCACAACGATCCCTCGGCCATGCCAAGGCGGCGCAAGGTCTGGTCGTCCTGGAGCCATGTTGAAAACGGTGCGGGCGACGATGCCCCGATTGCCTTGACCTACTGGATGAACTCACTGCAACCGATCCCCCACGTCGACCCACTGTTCGTCACCCTGAACGACACCGGGCAAATCCGCGACGAGGCGATCTTTGATGAAACCACCTTTCGCCACCCGGTTTTTGACCTCGGCGCGCTGGCCGCCCAGGATACGATCCGAGCAATCAACGGCCAGAACTCCACGTGGTTCTGCGGCGCATGGATGCGCAATGGTTTTCACGAGGATGGTCTGGCCAGCGCCCATGACGTGGCCCAAGGCCTTGCCGCACGCGATGCACTGGGGCTGGCCGCCGAATGAGAAGCAGCGTCGAACATATCGCGGGCCAGACCTTCCATGGAAGGAAGGGCGAGATCGAAAACGCCTTTCGCTATTCCGTCGATTACCTGTTGCTGGATGCCGAACGCGAAACCAAAACCCCCAGCCTGTTCCGGCGAAACCGGCGCGGTCTGGTCTCGCTGTCCAATTGTGATCACGGCGGCACGCCCGGGAAGGGCGAAGGCCCTATCTGGGTGCGCAACGTGCTTTACGCCGCAGGCTTCACCCGCATCGGGCGGATCGAGCTTTTGGCGCAACCCCGCGTATTCGGCCACGTCTTCAACCCCGTGTCCTTCTGGCTGGTCTACGACACCGAAGCCGAGTTGCGCGCCGTGATCGCCGAAGTGACGAACACCTACGGCGACCGCCATTCCTATCTTTGCCGGAACGAAGGCTTTCGGCCTATCACCGCCCGCGACACCATTCAGTCGGAAAAGATCTTCCACGTCTCGCCGTTCCAGCCGGTCGAGGGCGGATACACTTTCCGCTTCGACATCACCGACGAACGGCTTGGCATCTGGATCGACTTCACCGCCGGAAACGGCGGTTTGCTGGCCACTTTGACCGGAAAACGACAGCCACTCACCAACCGGGGCATACTTGCCATGCTTTTGCGCCGCCCCTTTGGATCCCGGCGCGTTCTTGCCCTGATCCACTGGCAGGCGCTGAAGCTCTGGTGGAAAGGCGCGACCTTCCGCGCCCGCCCCGAACCACCTATGGACGAGGTATCGCGATGACGTCTCTTGCCGCATTCCTTCTTGGCTCTGTCATGACGATAGCCGCCGTCTGGCTTTTCAACCGAACCTTCGGCTTTCGGGCACAGACGCCCGCCGATTATTCAGACGGTCCGGCCTTCAACCTGCGCCGCCATCTGAACGGCCCGATGGCTTGCGACGGGGTGATCTATGGCCCGACCGGGCGCGTGACGTCGCGCTTCACAGCAGACCTGAACGCAAAATGGATCGGCAACACCTGCCGCATGGCCGAACACTTTCGTTACGACAGCGGCACAGTTCAGGACCGGGAATGGAGGCTGACACTATCGGACAAGGGCAACTTTACTGCCGAGGCCGATGACCTGGTCGGCACGGGCAAGGGTGTTCAAATCGGCTCAAGCGTGCAGCTTTGCTATCGAATCCGCCTGCCCGAAAGCGCGGGAGGGCATGTGCTGGACGTTGTCGACTGGATGTACCTTCTGGACAACGGGACCATCGTAAACCGCAGCCAGTTCCGCAAATTCGGCATCAAGGTCGCCGAACTGGTCGCCACCATGCGCCCAGAGGGCGTTGACGCCAGTCAGGAAGAAGCGGCCTAGCGCGCCCTTACACACCCAACCGGTCGCGCAGGGAATACCAGGTCATCGCCAGGGTCAAAAGCGGCGCACGCGCGTGCTTGCCCCCCGGAAAGGCGTTGATCGGCAGACTGCCCCAAAGGTCGAAACGCCCGGCCTGACCGGCAATCGCCTCGGCCATGATCTTGCCGGCAAGGCCGGTCAGGGCCACCCCGTGGCCCGAGAATCCACCTGCTGCCAACACCCCCGGCGCGACCCGGCGCATCATGGGCAACCGCGTCATGGTGATGCCAAGCGTTCCGCCCCAGGAATAGTCGATCCCGACACCCTTCAATTGCGGAAACAGACGCTCCATCCTGCGCCGCAACGCCCCCTTGATGTCGCCGGGAAAACCCAGACCGTAATTCTCGCGCCCTCCGAACAACAGCCGCTTGTCCTCGCTCAACCGGAAATAGTTGACGACAAACTTGTCGTCGGCCACCGCCACGTCCTTTGTCAGAACCTCACCCGCACGATCCCCAAGGGGCTCGGTCGCGGCAATGAAGGAATTGATCGGCATGACGCGCGATGCGATCTCGGTGTTGAGGTCAGGCAAATACCCGTTCCCCGCGACAACCACGTGATCGGCCAGAACCACCCCCGACTTGCAACCCACGCGGCCCGTCGACACCTCGACGGCCTCGCTCATCTCGTGGATCGTCGCCCCTGCCGATTCCGCCGCCCGCGCAAGACCAAGTGCGTAGCGCATCGGGTGCAGATGCCCCGCATCCCAGTCCAAGACTCCGCCCCGGTAAACATCGCTGCGACAGACCGCACGCATGGCATCGCGATCCAGGAACTCGGTCTGATAGCCATACGTATCGGCAAGCCACAGCACATAATCCGCCGCCTCAAGCGCCCCCGTCGTCGTCCATTCACCTTGCAAAACACCCGGTTTGTATCCCGCATCGGGCGCATGGGCAGCCACCAGATCGCGGGTCAGCGCCTTGGCTTCAACCGTCAGATCCCAAAGATGACGCGCGGTATCGGCACCCAGCCGGTCTTCCAGCCAAAGCTGGTCCTTGTTCCACCCTGTCCCGACTTGCCCGCCATTGCGCCCCGACGCCCCGAATCCCACCCGGTGCGCGTCGACAACCACCACGCGCAATCCCTTTTCGGCGGCATGAAGTGCGGTCGACAAACCAGTATACCCGGCACCGACCACGACCACATCCGCGCGAACCTCGCCCTCCAACGGGGGGCGCAGCGGGGGTATCTCGGCCGTCGCCGTGTAATAACTGGCCGGATACGCGCCCGGCGCGTCATTGCGATAAAGCGGGTTCATCACACGTTCAGCAAGAGATGCTCGCGCTCCCATGGCGAGATGACTTGCAGGAACTCGTCATACTCGGCCCGTTTGACCGCCTCGTAGACTTCGGCGAATCCTTCACCCAAAGCATCACGCAGAGGCTTGGCCTCGGCCAGAAGATCAAGCGCGGTAAAGATACCTTGGGGAATCTCGGGGTCGATGTCATAGGCATCCCCCTTGAATTCCGACTTGGGCGTGATCCCTTCGACCATGCCAAGATAGCCGCAAGCCAGCGACGCGGCGATGCCAAGGTAGGGGTTGCAATCCATGCCCGCGATCCGATTTTCGATCCGCCGGGACTGGGCGTCAGACACCGGCACCCGGATCGCTGTCGTGCGATTATCGCGGCCCCATTCCAGGTTGATGGGCGCTGCATGGTCCTTCACATAGCGGCGGAACGAATTGACATAGGGCGCGAACAGGATTGTCGCCGAGGGCAGATAGCGCTGCATCCCGCCGATGAAATGCGCGAACTCTGCCGTTTCCTCTCCGCTTTCATCGACAAAGATGTTTCGACCGGTTTCCTTTGAAATCACCGAATGATGGATGTGCATGGCCGAGCCAGGCTCGCCTGCAATCGGCTTGGCCATAAAGGTGGCAAAGCAATCGTGCCGGTGCGCGGCCTCTCGGATCAGACGTTTGAAATAGAACACCTCGTCGGCCAGTTTCACCGCATCGCCGTGACGCAGGTTGATCTCCAACTGCCCCGCCCCGCCTTCCTGCGTGATGCCGTCGATCTCAAACCCCTGCGCCTCGGCAAAATCGTAGATGTCGTCAATCACCGAGCCGAACTCATCGACAGCCGAGATCGAATAGGCCTGCCGCGCCGCCGCCGGACGGCCGGACCGTCCGGTCATGGCGCGGATTTCCTGCGCCGGGTCGATATTGCGGGCGACAAGGTAAAACTCCATCTCGGGCGCAACAACGGGCTTCCAACCTTTCGCCTCGTACAGGGAAAGGATCCGTTTCAGAACGTTGCGCGGCGCGAATGAAATTGGCTCGCCTTCCTTGGAATAGGCGTCATGGATCACCTGCAAAGTCCAGTCCGCCGTCCAGGGTGCCGCACTTGCGGTGGAAAAATCCGGCTTCAGCACCATGTCAGGCTCGGTATAGCCGACGGCATCGGTGCCGTCCGCCCAGCCCCCCGTGATCGTCTGGTAAAAGATCGAATTCGGCAGAAAAAACTGATCCTGCGTTGCAAACTTCGAGGCGGGCATGGCCTTGCCCCGCGCGATGCCGGACAGATCGGCGATCAGGCATTCCACCTCGTCCAGCGTCTTTCCGTCCAGATACGCACGCGCCGCATCCGGCGCTTCGTGAAGCCAGTCAGCCATGTTTGGCCTCCTTGAAAAAACGGGCAATCCGGTCGGCGGCCTTGCCCCGCGCAAGCGGTGCGCCAAGCGTCTCTGTCGCCGTTTCGATCATGGGTTCCGGCACGTTGCCGATGGCTCGGGTCTCTAACAGCAGGCGCGTCGCCTCTTCATCGAACTCGGGATGAGGCTGTATCGACAGGGCGCGATCACCGTAGGCCAGCGCGGCATAGCGGCAGAAATCAGTGCTGCACAACACCTCTGCCACCTCGGGCTTTTCAACGACCTGATCCTGATGCCAGGCAATCAGGGGCATCTCTTCGCCTTCGATCTCGTAAACCTGGCGACCGACCGACCAGCCCTGCGCGAACTTCTCGACACGTCCCCCCAAAGCCTGGGCAAGGATCTGGTGACCGAAACAAATGCCCACCTGCGGCACCTGCGCGTCATAAGCACGCCGAATGAAATCCTCCAGCGGCGGATTAAAGGGCAGATCCTCATAAGCACCATGCTTCGATCCGGTAATCAGCCAACCGTCCGCCGCATCCACGCCCGACGGAAACTCCATGTCGACCACGCTCCACGTCCGGAAACGAAACCCATGGCCCGCCAGAAGCGAGGAATAAAGGTCGGTATATGTTCTTTCGGGAAAACCGTCTGCGGTCGGAAAGTGACCACATTGAAGGATGCCGATCAGCATTGAACACCTGAGAACTGGTTGTGACAAAGCCTAGTCTTCGCCGAAACCGGCGGCAAGGGGTCAGGTGGAACGCCCGCGCGGGCCAAGCATGTACCAGGCCACGAAACCGACAACCGGGATCAGCAGAACAAGCGCCCAGATCGCACGGTTCAGCCAGGACACGCCTGACCCCAGGACCGACAAAAGCGCCCACATGTTGACCGCAAGGGCGATCATCACCCAAAGACCCAGATACTCGATCATCCGTTCACCCCGGCACCCACATGCAGCGACCCAACCCGCTCGCGCTCATCGCAGGCGAGTCTCGTTCTGCAAGCGCCAGGCCTTCTTGTGATATTCCACGGCCGAACGATAGTCGCCCTGCGCCTCGTGGGCTTCGGCGCATGCAAGGGCAATCTGCTTGCCGTGCAGCTTGTTCGTCTGGGCCTGGGCAATGTCGCCCGCCTCGCCAAGCGCCTTTACCGCGGCACCGAATTCCCCTTTCGCCATCAAAAGCGCGGCTCGGCGTCTCAAAAGACAGGAACGGGCCAGGTTGTCCTGCCCGTCGGTCAGACCCGCAAGCCCCTGGTTGATCTGGTCGCGTGCATCCAGTGTTTTCGAAAGCGCAAGGAAGCAGCCCGCCAGCGATGCCCGCACGAACGGCAGACAAATGACATTCGCGTTCTTCTCGACCACTTCTAGTGCCGATTGCGCATGTTCAAGGGCCTTGCCAGCATCCCCGTCCTCCAAAAGAAGGTTCGCGGTAGAGATCTCGACCAAACCGCGCATGTCGTCTTCACAAATCTCGCGCACGCGCCCCAGGGTGATGCCCGCCCGCGCCCGTTCCGCCGACAATCGCTGGATATGCGCCTGCGTCAGCATCAGGTCAGCCAGGGCCGAAGGGGTCTCTTCCATGTCCTGAACCAGCCAAAGACCACGATCCACCGAGAAATTGGCAAGATCGAAACGGTTGCGCATACAATGGACCCGGCCAAGCACCGCATAAATCCCCGCACGCTCCAGGATGAATTTCTTTTCCGGCAGAAAGTTCTCGGCCTGCAGGCAATAATCCATCGAAAGCGTCAATTCACCTTGCCAGAAGGCGTGCCAACCGAGCGTGCGAAGCGCGAACCCCTGCTCGGCCCGACTTCGCCGACCATGGCCATCCAATGCCTTCTTGCGCGCCGCAAGGGCATACTCCCGACTTGCGCCCGGCTCGCTCCACCGGCGCGCCCAGGAAATCCGGTTCAAAAGGGCCGGATCGCCGCTCGGAAGATCAGAAGATACGCGGTTCGTCTCACTATCCATGCCAAGCCTTGTACCGGCAAAACCGCTCGGGGCAAAGCCAGGGCTTTCGTGCAAGTTCAACACCGTAGTACCATCACAACCATACGCAGGACGGATCGTGCCGGTCACTGTATCGCCGGATGTGAACAAATCCCTGATCGGGATTGCGCCAACTTCGCCTTCCTTCTAGTGGTGCAGCAAGGTTTCGCCTTGTCACGCTTCGAAACCATGTCCAGTAACGGAGACCGAACCTGCCCGACTATAGCTCTCTGATGCGCGAGTTCGTAACGCTGTTCGTCGTGATTGACCCGGTTGGAACCCTTCCGGTCTTCTACTTCGCAACGGCCCGTGTTGCGCCCGAACTCCACTGGCGGTTCGCCGTTCGTGCTGTTGCCGTGGCTGGGTTCGTCCTGTTGATGTTCCTTGTCGCCGGACAGTTGCTTCTGGAATCGCTCGGGTTACGGTTCGGATCGTTTCAGATCGCGGGCGGCATCGTTTTGTTCTGGTTCGCCATGACAATGATTTTCGGCGAGTCCCGCCCCGAAGAAGTCATCCACGAAGCCCAGAAAAGTACATTGTCTGGTGCAGTTTACCCGCTCGCCATGCCCTCGATTGCGTCGCCCGGCGCAATGCTGGCCATCGTCATTCTGACAGACAATCACAGCAACCCCATCTCCGATCAGGTCGTCACCGCAGGTATCCTTGCGTTTGTCCTCTTGATAACTCTGGCGCTCTTGCTCCTGGCCAGCCGGTTGAAACGCATACTCGGTGATACGGGCGCAAGCGTCATAAGCCGTGTCATGGGTCTTGTCCTTGCGACGGTCGCCGTCGACTCGGTCCTCGGTGGCCTGGATGCCGTCGGCGTTCTGACCCTTCCCGAGGGTGGAGCGCTTTCCATCCCCGAATAACACGGTCCACCAACAAGATTCCGCCACGGCATGAACAAACAAATGTCGTTTCAGCTTCGCAGAATTGCCCCCAATTTACCCCTCCATGCAGTTTCACAGGCATTTGAATCAATTGGGCTAGGAACGAACATGTCAGACGCAATGCAAGTCGCACATCAAAACCGCAAGGAACACCTGAAGGCCATTTCCCAGAAAGAGGCTGAAATCGCCGAACTGCGCGAAATGATCGCCGATCTGGATAGCTTTATCGAATTCGGCAATTCCCTTCTGGGCAAACCTGCGGCCCCGGCAGCAGAAACGCCGACCGCCAGGGTGAAAAGCCAGCCCGCGCCCGATGCCGAACAGAATTGGAACTCGGGCGACGTGAACAAAGGCATCACCAACGTTCTGACCAAGCGCGCCGGGTAATTCCGAAAGAGACCTCTCTCGACACCAACCCGTGACAATAGGCTGTAGCCTCGTGCTACAGCCTTTTCGCTTGCGCGCTATCGAATGACCTTCTGGATAAAAAAGGGCCGGGCGCAAAGCCCGGCCAGTCCAACAGGGAGGTATCATGCCATTGCCCGGACATGAAAACGGGATCCGTCAGATCAGGCGACCAGTCGATAGCCACCCGACTCAGTTACTAATAAACGCGCATTTGAGGGATCTGGCTCGATTTTTTGTCGCAGGCGGTAAATATGTGTCTCAAGTGTGTGAGTTGTGACACCCGCGTTATAGCCCCAAACCTCGTGCAAAAGCACGTCACGGGCCACGACACCCTCACTCGCCCTATAGAGGAACTTCAGAATATTCGTCTCTTTTTCCGTGAGTCGAATCTTCTTTTCATCCTCTGTTATCAACATCTTCTGGGCAGGCTGGAAGGTATACGGGCCAAGCTGGAAAACCGCGTCTTCGGACTGTTCATGCTGCCTCAACTGGGCACGAATCCGGGCCAGAAGCACCGGAAACTTGAACGGCTTGGTCACATAGTCATTTGCACCCGCATCGAGGCCCAGAATGGTATCCGCATCGGTATCGTGGCCGGTCAGCATCAGAATCGGGCATTTCACACCATGCTTGCGCAAGACCCGGCACAATTCGCGCCCATCCGTATCGGGTAAACCGACGTCCAGAATAACAAGGTCATAGATGCCCTGTTTGGCCTTTTCCATCGCCTCGGCGCCATTGCCAGCCTCGAAGACGTCAAAGTCCTCGGTAATGATCAATTGCTCGCCAAGCGCTTCACGAAGATCGTCGTCGTCGTCGACAAGCAGGATTTTCTTCAAGTTCTGAGCCATAGTAACCTCCTGGCCTTCTGCTCCTAAAATGGCTCCGGGTGTTGCACTTGCAAGTTATGCTGCAATTCTTCACACGGTCGTGTCGCGGAAGGTGGAAATGTTTCAAGAAATCGCCGAAACAGGTCGAAATCTTTCAGGAAAGGCTGTCGATATTTCATGACGCTGATGCCAACGGTATTGGAACGCATCGCAAGGGCCCGCACGGATCTGCGTCTTGGCCTGCCCGTTCTGTTGTCTTCGGATGGCGAAACCGTTGCCGTTCTGGCCGCCGATGGCGTGTCACCCGCGCGTCTGGACGCCACGCTCGCCCTTGGCCCCGCCGTTCTGGCCGTGACCGAGCGGCGGGCGAAAACCCTGCAAGCGCGGGCCTATGACGGCGACCTTGCGCGGCTGGAACTGCCCCGGGGCGTGGACGCAAGCTGGATTGCCGCCGTCTCTGACCCGCAGGACGATCTGAACCGCCCTATGAAAGGCCCCTTTATCTCGAAACGCGACGGGGCGGCCGACCTCCACCGCGCCGCGATCCAGCTTGTGAAATCCGCCTGGCTTCTGCCCGCGGCCATCGTTGTGGAAATCGAAGGGGATGCCCCCAAGGAATTGACCCGTCTCGGCCTTGACGGGCTGATAACCAATCTGACCGCGCCTGTCGCACATACCCGTATCGTCTCGGGCCGTGTGCCGATGGCACTGGCGTCCGCCGGTCGTGTCCATGTCTTTCGACCCGGCGATGGTGGCGACGATCACGTCGCCGTCGAAATCGGCCAGCCGCCCCGCGACAAACCCGTGCTCGCCCGGCTGCATTCGGCGTGCTTCACCGGCGACGTGCTCGGCTCGCTCAAATGCGACTGCGGGGCGCAACTCCAGGCCGCCCTTGCCATGATGGGCGAAAATCGCTCGGGCATCCTGTTGTACCTCAACCAGGAAGGCCGCGGCATCGGGCTGGCCAACAAGATGCGCGCCTACAGCCTTCAGGACCAGGGCTTTGATACGGTCGAGGCCAACCACCGCCTAGGGTTCGAAGACGACGAAAGGGATTTTCGCACCGGTGCCGACATCCTGAAACGGCTGGGTTTCGACACCGTGCGCCTGCTGACGAACAACCCCGCCAAGGTCGACATGATGCAGGCCCAGGGGGTCGATGTGGTCGAACGAGTGCCGCTCCAGGTCGGTCGGACGCCGGAAAACACCGGGTATCTGGACGTCAAGGCCCGGAAATCAGGGCATATTTTTTGATCGCTTCGCCCGGCAGACAGGACATGGTGCTTTCCCCCACAGGCTTGCGCTTCCGCGGGCTGCGCTTGCCTTGCGTGATCGGTCGCGGCGGCGTGGTCACGGACAAGCGCGAAGGCGACGGCAGAACGCCCGTCGGCTGTCACCGTATCACCGGCCTTTTGTACAGGCCCGACCGGATCGCCGCCCCGGCCCCATGGGCGCAGGCCATCAAACCCGGCGACCTCTGGTGCGACGACCCCAAACACCCGGACTACAACCACCTTGTCCGCGAACCGTTCAACGCTTCGCACGAAAAGCTCCGCCGCGCCGATCCCTTGTATGATGTCATCCTGCTGACCGACTGGAACTGGCCCGACGCCACTCCTGGCAACGGCTCTGCCATCTTCCTGCATCGCTGGCGCCGCCCCGGTTATCCGACCGAGGGCTGCATCGCCTTCCGGCCCGATCACCTGTCGTGGATCGCCCGCAACCTGAGCAAAAACACACGCCTCATCGTGCCGCCTCAACCATAGTCCCGCGCACCGAAGATGGCGGAGCCAACGCGCACATGGGTGGCCCCCTGCGCAATTGCTTCCTCGAAATCGCCGCTCATGCCCATGGATAGGCCCTGCAAACCATTGCGAGCAGCAATCTTCGCCAGAAGAGCGAAATGCAAACTCGGAGTCTCGTCCACCGGCGGAATGCACATCAGGCCCTTCAGAGGCAAATCCAACGCGCGGCACTCTTCGACAAGCGCATCCACCTCGTCCACCGACACCCCGGCCTTTTGTGCCTCACCCCCGGTGTTGACCTGGATGAAAAGGTCGGGACAGCGCCCGATCTCTTCGCCGATCCGCGCAATGGCGCGGGCCAGCTTGGGCCGGTCAACCGTGTGGATCACGTCGAACAGAGCCATTGCCACACGCACCTTGTTGGTCTGCAAAGGGCCGATCAGGTGCAGTTCCACGCCATCGAATTTCTCGCGAAACGCGGGCCACTTGCCTTCGGCCTCTTGCACGCGGTTCTCGCCGAACACCCGGTGGCCTTCTTCCAGAACCGCCTCCACCCGCTCGTTCGGCTGAACCTTTGAAACGGCAATCAGAGTGACCTCGCCCGCGCTTCGCCCGTGGGCTTCTGCGGACTTCGCGATCCGGCCCTTGATCTCAGTCAGTGACATGACCGTCCTTTTTCAACTGCTCGATCATCGGCGCAAGATCCTTCTCAAACCGCCGCCACCCGCTCAGCGACCCCGTGTTGATCGGCTGGCGTACCTGATAGACACTCAACGTCTTAACGTCGCTTTTCTTCTGGTGAAAGTTCAGACAATCGTCCTCCCAGTCCAGCCCACAGGCGGCGATCAGCTTTGGCGCCTCTGCCTCAGGGTTCGCGACAAGCGCGTCGTAAGAAACCTCATAAAACGCGCCCGGCAAATGTTCGCGCCAAAAGGCTATCGTCTTGTCGAACTCGTCATAATACCGCGCCAGCGCGACCAGGTCGTTTGCAAAACCATGGGTGCCGTCGCCGAACTTGTTCTTGTAGATCGACAAGAGGTTGTCGCGCGGATCACGGCGCACGACGACAAATTTCGCCTGCGGCAGGGCGCGCGACAGGGGACCAAGTGCGAGGAACGTATAGATCGACTTGTCCGTCAGACACGAAACACCGGGAAACCGCCGCGCGATGCGCTGCGTATAGCTTTTGCCCAACTCCGCAATCGCACGGGGATCATTCGCCGCCCCCGGCTCTCCGGGAATCGCATTCAGGAAGTCATTGCAAAGCGGCTTGGCAAAGCCCAACTCGCCGCCCCCGCGAACGCTGGAATGGGCCGCGATAATCCGCTCGACCAGGGTCGTGCCGGAACGCGGCAGCCCCGTGACAAAGATCGGCTGGAGGGTGTTCTCACCCGCCTCGGGCACCTTGGCAAAGTCGATCCCGCCGAAAACCTCGCGACATTTGACGATCTCGTCGAACAACTGCCGCCGTGAGGCTTCTGAGAGTTTTGCCGCAAGGCCATTCGCATCGTTGAGATAGGCGAAAACCTTGCCGTCATCGCGGCTGTCTTCCAGCGCTTTGCCGATGGCGAAACCCAGGTTCATCCGGGCGTCATCTGACAGCGCGGAATTCGCGTAGACCCCGATCATCTCTTCGATCACCGGATCGCCCGGCTGTACCTTGTATCCGGTGACGAGACGCCGATAGGCGTGTCCGTTCAGTGGATCGCCCCGAAGCGCCTGGCGGAAAACTTCTTCCGCCGCCTCGAAATCCCCCTTGTCCTGCAAGAGCGAGGCTTTCTGCACCAGGGCATCCGTATGATCCGGCGCAGCGGCAAGCACCGTATCGATCTCTGCAAGGGCCTTGTCGTCCTGATACGATTGCGCAAGGCAATCCGCCAGTGTCAGGCGCAGCGCGGCAGGCACGTCTTTGGTGGCATAAAGGCTGACGGCTTCGTCATAGATCGCCACCGCCGCCTCATAGTCGCCCTTGCGTTTCCAGGCGTCGCCAAGGCTTGTGCGAACAAGCCCGTCTTTCGGCGCAAGCCGGATCGCACGTTCCAACAGGGCGATTGCAGCGCGAAAGTTATTGGCAAGGATCAGGCCCTGCGCCAACCCGCCAAGGGCCGGCACCATATCGGGCGCAAGAATGACAGCAGGGCGAAAGGCATTGACGGCATTCAGCTCTTGCCCGGCGGCGGCCAGAAGTTGCCCGGCGGCGGCATAGGCCTCGGCATAAAGCGGATCCAGCTTGATGGCCTTTTGGTATTGATCGAAAGCCTCCCGATTCCGGCCAAGCCCGGCCTGTGCTTTCGCAAGGAGGAAGGCCAGAACAGCCGATTTCGGATAGGTCGCCAACAGGCCACGCGCCGTTGCCTCGACCTTCTGAAACTGACCGCCCGCAAGCAGTGACAAAAGCGGCTTGATCTCGGATTTCGGAACACCGCCGGATTTCGGACGCGACCCGGCGCGAAGTGCGCCAAAACGGTCCTGCAACTGAAGACGCAGATCGGGGTTGATTGGCGCATCCTTCAACGCGGCCAAAAACGCCTTGCGATCTGCATCACCCCCGCCAAGCGCCACCGCCTCGGCCCAGCCCTGCCAGACCTGCGGCGTTTCAGGGGACAGTGCGGCGGCCTTTTCAAACCACGACACGGCCTCGCCTGCCTGCATCATCTCAAGCAGCGCGCGACCGGCCTGGAAATGGGCCATCACGTGATCGGGATTGTCGGCTGCAATGCCCTTGAACTGGGCCAGGGCATCGCCGAACTGACGCGCCTTCAGATGCCTGACGCCTGCGTCGAAATCATAGCTTCGGGATTGCGTGGAAAGTGCCATGTGCCGTTTCTTTGACCTGACACTTTTCTATTGCCGCCGCGAGGTCTTGTCGAGCAATGCAAAAGAAAAGGGCGGGTCGAATGACCCGCCCAAATCTCGGTTCTAATCCGAAGATTAGAAGGACATGGCAACGCCGAGCGACCAAGTGTCGACGTTGTCGTCCGAACCGTAGCCGAACTGAACTTCAGCACCGCCACCGAGGTCATAGTCGGCGTGGATACCAAAGCCGTCAACGCCGTTGAAGTTCTCGGCGAAGTTGGCGTGCAGGGTCAGAGGACCTTCGGAATAGGTTGCACCCAGACCGATGTAGTCGTCAGCAGCCGAATCCTGGTCAGCCCAGTTGAAGACAAGGTTGACGGGACCAAGGTCGCCACCAACGCTCAGACCCAGGATGTCGTCGTTGTCGCCTTCCTGGTAACCAAGACCAAGGCTGACGTCGCCGAACGAACCTTTGACACCAAGGCCAAAGACGTCACCACTGCTGGTGCCGGGAACGTCCTGCTCAAGCGAGATTGCGAACGAGAAGTCACCAAAGGTGTTGTCGTAACGCAGGATCTGGCCGTCGTTAACACCGTCAAGACCGGCGTTGCCGTTGTAGCCACCGTGCTCGGCGTTGTCCTGGATCGAACCGCCAGCGACGATTTCGGTCAGGGCCCAGTCGTAGGCACCGTCGGTGTCACCCATCGTCAGGGTACCGAAGTCGCCCGAGATGAAGATGCTTGCGCCACCGTGCTGGGTGTCGTCACGCGTAGCAGCCGATTCACCGGCGTCGCCATCGTCATTGTTGTCACCAATCGACTCGTCGATGTCGATCGAGAAGCCGAAGGTCAGACCGGTGTCGGTCGTGCCCGTGCCAGTGAAAGTTACGTCAACGTCAGTGTGGAACTGAGCGCCGTCGCCATCGTCGGCGTCGAAAACACCCATTTCGGCAAAGCCGGTAACGGCCATTTCGGCCGATGCAAAACCAGCGCTAAGCGTCAGCGCGGTCGTTGCAAGAAGAACCTTTTTCATCTTTTTTCCCTCGTGTGTAAAAGGTGCGTCTCAATCCGGTCGCACCGAACTGATTGGCCCCTGTTTCTATGTACCGCCCCCGGAATGCAAGCAGGCTGCAAAGGTCCCCCCCAGACTCCACAACGGATGGTGCAGCTTTGCCACAGTGATTTGAGGGCTGGCAAGTCCTTGGTCCTGCGAAATCTCTTGAGACCACGGGAACGCTCGGATACTCATGCCAAAAGCTCTTTGTGGGACAGGTTTCTTGGGGGTTCGTGACATGCGCAGCAATCGTTGGATAGCCATGGCGGTGATCGCCCTTGCCCTGTCGGGTTGCGGGCGCGACAGCGGGCTGTTCGGCGATCCCGTCAGAACCCCCGATCAAGGCGACGAACGCCGCGACACGATCTGGGATCTTTTCGTCGTTGCCGACGACCCCAACACGACGATCGAGGTCAACAAATACCTCTGGAACGCCTCGCTCGACATCCTGAATTTCCTTCCGATTCAAAGCGCTGACCCGTTTTCGGGCGTGATCGTCACCGGCTACGGCACCCCGCCCGGCGGTGGCCGCGCCTATCGCGCAACGATTCTGGTCCGCGACCCGGCCCTCGAAGCGCGGTCGCTGAACATCGCCCTTGCCACCCGTTCCGGCCCCGTGCCCACGGAAACCGTGCGGGCGGTTGAAGACGCGATCATGACCCGCGCCCGCCAGCTTCGCATCCGCGACCGCGGGCTATAAGCGTAACCCGATCCACCGACCAAGACCGGGGTTTTGCGCCCTAGACCTTGCCCGCAAGCCCCATTAATCAGGCGCGGCACGTATTTCCAAGGATTGCGCATGTCCAGCTACGACACCAAGACAATCGAACCCAAATGGCAGGCCCGATGGGACGAAGCCGGGACATTCGCCGCCAAGCGCGACGAATCGAAGCCCAAGTATTACGTGCTTGAGATGTTCCCCTATCCATCAGGCCGCCTGCACATCGGCCATGTGCGGA
This sequence comes from Paracoccaceae bacterium, assembly GCA_965228905.1. Lineage (GTDB taxonomy): Bacteria > Pseudomonadota > Alphaproteobacteria > Rhodobacterales > Rhodobacteraceae > CALKXV01. The sequence goes on from CBDDII010000003.1 coordinate 123,665, forward strand.
ATTACACCATGGGCGACGTGGTTTCCCGCTATATGCGTGCCACCGGCCACAACGTCCTGCACCCCATGGGTTGGGACGCCTTCGGGATGCCCGCCGAGAACGCCGCCATGGCCTCGGGCGGCCACCCGAAGGATTGGACCTACGGTAATATCGAGGCGATGAAGACCCAGATGAAGCCCATGGGCTGGTCCCTGGACTGGTCGCGCGAGTTTGCCACCTGCGACCCCGAGTATTACGGCCAGCAACAAAGTATGTTCATCGACCTCATGGAAAAGGGCCTGGTCTACCGCAAGAACGCCGTGGTGAACTGGGATCCGGTCGACATGACGGTTCTGGCCAACGAACAGGTGATCGACGGCAAGGGCTGGCGCTCGGGCGCCGAGGTCGAACGCCGCGAGTTGGTGCAATGGTTCTTCAAGATCAGCGATTTTTCCGAAGAATTGCTGGAAGCCATTGATTCCCTTGACGATTGGCCCGCCAAAGTGAAGCTGATGCAGCAGAACTGGATCGGCAAGTCGCGCGGTTTGCAATTCGCCTTCGACCGCACCGATGGCGGCCAGATCGAGGTTTACACCACCCGCCCCGACACGCTGATGGGTGCCTCCTTCATCGGCATTTCCCCCGACCACCCGATTGCCAAGCAACTGGCCGAGTCTGATCCGGGCATTGCCGAGAAGCTCGCCGAGATGCGCAAAGGCGGCACGACAGAAGAAGCCCTTGAAAAGGCAGAGAAACTCGGCCTGGATACGGGTATCAAGGTCAAACACCCGCTGGACCCGAACTGGGAACTGCCGGTCTGGATCGCCAACTTCATCCTGATGGATTACGGCACCGGCGCGATCTTCGCCTGCCCGGCCCACGACCAGCGCGACCTCGACTTCTGCCGCAAATACGACTTGCCGGTGATCGACACCTTCATGGCCCTCGACGACCCGAAAAAGGTCGAGGCCGAAGCCTTCGTGCCGCCAAAGACTGAAAAAGTGAAATGGATCAACCATTTCGCCGGTCTCGACCTGGCCACGGGGCAGGAAGCCATCGACGCCACCATCGACTTTGCCGAAAAGGCAGGCTGGGGCAAAGGCGTCACCAACTATCGCCTGCGCGACTGGGGCCTCTCGCGCCAGCGCTATTGGGGTTGCCCGATCCCCGTCGTCCATTGCGACGACTGCGGCGTGGTACCCGAGAAAAAGGAAAACCTGCCCGTAAAACTGCCCGACGACGTCAGCTTCGACACCCCCGGCAACCCGCTCGACCGGCACCCGACATGGCGCGACTGCGCCTGCCCCGCTTGCGGCAAGCCTGCCAAACGCGAAACCGACACCATGGACACCTTCGTCGATTCGTCCTGGTATTTCGCCCGTTTCACGTCCCCCCGCGCCGAAACGCCCACCACGCCGGAAGACGCCGCCTATTGGATGAACGTCGACCAGTACATCGGCGGCATCGAACACGCGATCCTGCACCTTCTCTATTCCCGTTTCTTCGCCCGCGCGATGCACATCTGCGGCCACCTGCCCGAAAGCGCCATCGAGCCTTTTGATGCCCTGTTCACGCAAGGCATGGTGACCCACGCGATCTATAAGACGACCGGCGAAGATGGGCGGCCTGTGTATCACTATCCTGAAGAAATTGAGGAAATTGAAACTGACGAAGGCTCACGTGAGATTGTGCTGAAGCAACCGAAAAAGCACTTTGTGGAACTTGGCGCGGGTAGCTTTTCGATGGGTGGTCTTCCGGTCGTTTTGCCGACGGACAAAAACGGAAATGTGCGAATTCCTGTCGAAGTTGTTCCCTCCGCCAAGATGTCCAAATCCAAGAACAACGTCGTCGATCCCGTCGCCATCGTCGATCAATACGGCGCCGACACCGCCCGCTGGTTCGTGCTGAGCGATTCTCCGCCCGAGCGTGACGTGGAATGGACGGCCTCGGGCGCCGAAGCCGCGCATAGACACCTGAACCGCGTCTGGCGTCTTTCGGCCGAGATTGTCGAGGGCAAGGACACCGGTTCGGACGACGAATCCCTGTTGAAAGAGATGCACAAGGCGATCCACGACGTGACCATGGGTGTCGCCAGCTTCGGCTTCAACGCCTCTATCGCCAAACTCTATGCCTTTACAAATGTTCTCGCAAAATCAAAGGCTTCGCACGACGCGCGGCGCCAAGCCGTGATGGTTCTGGCACAACTCATGTCGCCGATGACCCCGCATCTGGCGGAAGAAATCTGGGAAACCCAGGGTGGCGCGGGCCTCATCACCGATGCGCCCTGGCCCGTTGCGGACGAAGCGATGCTGGTCGAAGACAGCGTGACCCTGCCGATCCAGATCAACGGCAAACGGCGTTCCGAGATCACCGTGGCGAAAGACATGCCCAAGGATGAGGTTGAAAAGCTCGCCCTTGCCGATCAAGCTGTGGTCAAAGCGCTGGCCGGGGGTCAGCCGAAAAAGCTGATCGTCGTGCCGGGCCGTATCGTCAATGTCGTCATCTGATCGAACAACCGAAATCTTGAAAAGACTTCTGTCCGCGTTCTTTTCAAGAACGCGCCTGCCCCTGCTGACCGGTCTGATGCTCCTTGTCGCCGCCTGCGGCTTCACCCCCGTCTATGGCCCCGGTGGCACCGCCGAGGGCCTTCGCGGCCGTGTCGCCATCGCCGCCCCGGCGGACGAAGAAGGCTATGCCCTGGTGCGCCGTCTCGAAGAACGCCTTGGCGCGCCGAAATCCAGCGACCTGACCCTGACCGCCGACATCTTCATGGACGAGGAATCCCTCGGCTTCCTGCCCGATGGTGAAATCAGCCGGTTCAGCGTCGAAGGCCGCGTCGACTGGCAGATCGCCGATCCCCAGGGCACGATCCTTGCCTCGGGCAGCGAAGGCAGCTTTACCAGCTATTCCGCCACCTCGACCACGGTCGCCACCCGCTATGCGCAACGCGATGCCCGGCGTCGCCTGATGGTCATCATCGCCGACCGGATCACATCCGATCTCTTGTCGCGCTCCCTATGAAACTCACCGCCCGCGACGCGCCCGCCTATTTCGCCAAACCCGACGCCACCGCCACCGGCCTTTTGATCTTTGGACAGGACGCCATGCGCGTGGCCCTGAAACGGCAAGAGGTGATCAAGGCCCTGATCGGCCCTGACGGCGAAGACGAAATGCGCCTGACCCGCATTCCCGCCGCCGAGCTGCGCAAGGACGGTGCCCTGTTGCTGGACGCGATCAAGGCGCAGGGATTCTTCCCCGGCCCCCGCGTGGCCTTCGTAGAAGATGCGGGCGACGGGCTGACCGACACGATCGAAACCGCCCTGTCGGAATGGAGTGCGGGCGATGCGCAGATCATCGTCACCGCCGGCAGCCTCAACGCCCGTTCCAAGCTCCGGAAAGCCTTCGAAACCCACAAGAAAGCCTATGCCGCCGGTATCTACGACGATCCGCCGTCGCGGGCCGAGATCGAAGCAGCCCTCGCCTCGGCGGGCCTGACCGACATCTCGCTCGATGCAATGGCCGCGCTGACCGATCTGTCCCGTGCCATCGACCCAGGCGACTTTCGCCAAACTCTGGAAAAGATCGCGCTTTACAAGATGGGCGACGACACCAGCCTGACCCCGGAAGAGGTCGCACTATCTGCGCCCCTTTCCGTCGAAGCCGGGATCGACGACGTGTTGAACATCGCCGCCGAAGGCAAGGCCCATGAAATCGGTCCGGTCCTAAGGCGGCTGGAGGCACAAGGCATTAGCGCCGTCGGCCTTTGCATCGGGGCGACCCGGCATTTTCGCGCGCTCCACACCGTTGCCTCCGACCCCGGCGGCCCCGGCTCCGGCATCGGCAAACTGCGTCCGCCCGTCTTCGGCCCCCGCCGCGACCGGATGCAGCGACAAGCCTCAAGCTGGGGGATGCACAAGCTGGAAACCGCGCTGGCGCTTCTGCTGAACACCGACCTCACGCTGCGCTCGACGGCACAGGTGCCGGACATGGCGGTGATGGAACGCGCGCTCTTGCGCCTTGCATGGATGGGACGACGCTGATGCTGACTGTTATTGGAACCGTCCCAAGCCGCACCTTCCGCGTGTTCTGGGCGCTCGAGGAACTGGGCCTGCCCTACGAACGGCTGACCGAACACGCCCAAAGCGAGGCGGTCTTCAAGCTGAACCCCCTGGGGCAAATCCCCGTCCTGAAAGACGGCGACACGGTGCTGACCGACTCCCTCGCCATCCTCCATTACCTTGCCGACCGGAACGGCGGTCTCACCTTCCCCGCCGGTTCCGTCGACCGCGCAAGAATGGACGCCCGGATCAATTTCCTTTTGACCGAGATGGAAGCCCCGATCTGGCTCATGGCCCGTCACGGCTTCGTCCTGCCCAAGGATCAGCGCACCCCCGGCCTCCGCCCCATGTGCGAAGCCGACTTCGCGCGAGCAGAGGCCAAATTCGCCAAACTCCTCGGCGACGCCGAATACTTCGCCGGCAACACCTTCACCCTCGCCGACATCATCGCCGCCCAGATCGCCAGCTGGGCCCGAGCCGCCAGGATCACATTGCAACCCACCACGGCAAGCTACCTCGCCCGCATGGAAGCACGACCGGCGTGGGGGAAGGCTATGGGCGATTGAGATGACCGGGGCAGACGGCAAAACCGACCCAATCTGCCCCCTCTGCAACCGCCCGATTCCAAGTCACGCACCCCAAAGCCTCCACCACCTCGTCCCGAAACTGCGCGGCGGAAAGGGCGGCCCGACGGTATTGTTGCATCAGATCTGCCACAACGAAATCCACGTCACCCTGACCGAAACCGAACTGGCCCGCGACTTTTCAACAATCGAAGCCCTACGGAACCATCCCCGGCTTGCAAAGTTCATCCAATGGGTCGCCAAACGCCCGCCCGACTTCCACTCCAAGACCCCCGGCAGGCGTCGCGCGGCAAGGTGATCCAGATCAAGGCGAGGATGGTCTGGGTTTGCTATGCTCCCCGCAAACAAACGGAGAGCCGAAATGTCCTGCATCTACACCGAACACGACAGCGCCCCGGTCGCCGAGATCCGCGTGATCTCGCGCGTGACCCAAAACGACATGAGCAAGATCATCCCGCAACTCGAAGCCTTCATCAAAAAGCACGGCAAGGTCCGCCTGGTCGAGATCATCGAGGACTTTGAGGGTTTCGATCCTTCGACCATCCTTGAGGGCATCAGGTTCGACATCCAGCACATGAAGGACATCAGCCATGTCGCCGTCGTCTCTGACAAGGGATGGATCGGGATGATGACCGCCGTGGCGGGGCGGGTTCTGCCGGTGACGCTCCGGGTCTTTTCGATGGCCGAGGTCGAAGCGGCCCGCGCCTGGGCGCTTGAGCCCGACGGGGAACAGGAACCCGAGGACCCGACCGACAACCTGCCAGTCTAGGCGATCATCCCCTTGATCGCCGCCACATGCGATCTTTCTGCGGACAGCACATCCCCGGCCAGCATACGCGCCTCGCCCAAGGGGTCTTCCGTGATGCGGTCGATCAACCCCATCGCCAACGCCTCGCCTGCCTCGATTTTCTGTCCCGCCATAAGGATCAGCTTGGCCCGCGCAGGCCCGACAAGTGCCGCCAACCGCCGGGGATCCGAAGGCTGCGGCAGGAACCCCAACTTCATGACCGGGTAGAATATCTTTGCCCCCGCCACGGCGACCCGCAAGTCGCAGGCCAGAACCATGCCAAGTGCGCCCCCCGCCGCCGTCCCGTTCAGGGCCGCGATGGTCAGGCAGGGCGCCTTGGCAATCGCCCCCGACAACCTTTCCCAGCACGGATCGGTCGCCAGACCGGCCCGCGCCGCCTCCAGATCGGCCCCTGCGGAAAACACCTTGCCCTGTCCGGTCAGGACCAGCGCCTTGACACCCTCGTCCTCCGAAATCTCCAAAACGGCATCGCCCAGGCGTTCCAGCATCTCGCGCGTAAGCGAGTTTGCCTTCTCCGGACGATTGATGGTGAGTGTGGCCAGGCCACCTTCGCTGGCAACCTCGATCATCAGATCAACCCGACGCGCTTGCGAATATCCTCGTCGCGCAGCGAAATCTCGGTGCCGACGAACTCGTCCGCATCCGCCCCGGACATCCACAACAATGTCCGCGCGGGCCACTCGGGCGGAATGTGATCCGACCACTCCAACTGGCTGACGGGATTGACGCCACTCGCCTTGATCTCTTTCTGCATCTGGGTCGCCACCGTTCCCGGCGAAAGCCCCATGGCGCGCAGGCCCGCCTCGCGCGCCTCCTTGTCCACCATCCGGGTCAGCATCGCTGCCCCCGCCTTGGACGAACAATAATGCGACCAACCCTCGACCGGCCCATGCGCCGCGCCCGAGGATACCGTCAGGATGGTGCCGCGCCCGCGTTCGATCATTCCCGGCATCACGGCGCGCATCCCATAGAAAACGCCCTTCAGGTTGATGTCGATCACCTTGCCCCAGGCTTCGGGGTCTGCCACCGCCAGATGCGCCACGGGTTCGACCACCCCGGCGTTGTTAATCAGAACCTCGGTCGGACCAAAAGCCTCTTCCGCCCTGGCAATGGCGTCGGCAACTTCGGAATAGCTGCTGACATCGCAAGGCACTGCCAAGGCATTCGCACCGATCCGCGCCGCAATCTCTTCAATCGCATCACGGCCTCGCGCCAACAGGGCGACCTTCGCCCCGGCCTTCGCAAAGACCTCTGCCGCCGCTTCGCCGATCCCCCGGCTTGCCCCGGTAATGACAACGGTCTTCCCTTCTATCGACATTTTTCTGTCTCCATTTCGCCTATGAGCGTGCTATCAGAGTCACGCTTAGCTTGTCTGTTTGCCAGACAACACCCTGAGCTTGACCCAAAAGAGGCCCCCAAAGATGTTCGCCTCCAGCAACACAGCAAATTAGTAGCGGAACCCCCATTATGCCCTTCACCCGAGCACTTTCCACCACCTCGCTTCTGGCCCTTTTCGCCGGACCCGCCCTGGCCGATCTCACGGCCGAGCAGGTTCTGGCAGACCAGGTCGCCCAGATGGAGCTTTACGGCCTTCAGGTTGCAGTGGGCGATCAATCGCGATCCGGCAATGCGCTGACCGTGGACACCATCAACGCGCTGGCCAGCATCCCCGAAGAGGATGTGAACATCAAGCTGACCATGGGCGGTGCCACCTTCACCGAACAGGGCGACGGGTCCGTCCTTATCTCCTATCCTGCGGCAATTCCCCTGAACATCGAAGTCAGCGGCGGCGAGTTGGACGAAACGGTCGCGATCGCCATGACGATCAACCAGACCGGGCTTCAGAACCTGGCAACCGGCACGCCCGATCAGTTCCGCTATGAGTTCACCGGCCAATCCGCCAGCATCAGCGACGTGTCGTTCTCGGGCCCTGACGAGATGGGCGATGTCGACATGGACATCCAGGTCGACATGACCAACCTTCTTGGCGTGTTGAATATCGGCGCAGGCGACGTCCGACCCTACGATATGGACATGACGATGTCTGCCCTGAAGATGGTGTTCAGCGTCAGCGAGCCGGGCGGAGAAGGGAATTTCGACCTGGCATTCGACGTCAGTGATGTTGTCGCAAATTACACCGGCATGATTGCCCGGCAGGATTTGATGAGCAGCTTTGCCGAGAACGTTGCCAACGGCAACGCGACAAGCGGCACCTTTTCGCACGGCGCGGCAAGCTATGTCTTCAAGGCCGACGACGACCAGGGCGTCGTCGAAGGTCAGGCCAGCATTGCCTCGGGCGATTTCGATTTCTCGATGGACGAAAACGGCCTCGACTACGCCGGCACATCAACCGGCGTCGATCTGACCGTTGGCGGATCGGCAATCCCCTTCCCGCCTATGAGCTTCAAGATGGCTGAAACCGGCGGGCGCTTCCAACTGCCCGTTGTCCCCGGCGAGGATCCGCAGGACTTCGCACTTGTAATGAACCTGCAGGGGCTCGAAGTCGATCCGATGCTCTGGTCGATGATCGACCCGGCTGGTCAACTGCCGCGCACACCTGCCAACCTCGTGATCGACACCAACGGCGAGATGGTTCTGACCCAGGATATCTTCGCGCCGGAGTTTGCCGAACAGCCCATGATGGGCCCTCCCGGCCAGGTCAACGCGCTGAACATCAATCAGCTTCTTCTTTCGCTGGCGGGTGCCGAGCTTACGGGCGAAGGTGCGCTGACGCTCGACAACTCCAGCATGATGCCCATTCCGGCAGGTGTGGTGAACCTCAAGCTGGTCGGCGGCAACACCCTTCTGGACAAACTCGTCGGCATGGGCCTGCTTCCTGAACAACAAGCCATGGGTTTCCGCATGATGACCGGCATGTTCGCCCGCCCCGGCGAAGGGCAGGACACTCTCGTTTCGACCATCGAAATGAAGGAAGACGGCTCGATCCTGGCAAACGGCCAGCGCATCAGGTGACGAAAAACAAGGGCCGCGCCAACAAAAGCGCGGCCCTTTTTCTATCTAGGGAGGTGCCAATGCCCCGTTTCGCCCCCGCCGCTATCGCGGCGATTTTCATATCCGGCCCCGCCCTTGCCGACCTCACGGCGGAAGAGGTGCTGGCCGATCACCTGAACCTCCTTGGCGGCTACGGCCTTCTGGAAATGACGACCACCGGCACCACGCGCAACGCCTCCGGCCTGATCGTGGAAGGTTTCAGGGGCACCTACTCGGACTCGGAAACATCAATCGAAGTCCTCACGCCCGGCATGACCCTGACAGAACAGTCAGACGGCAGCGTGGACATCACCTATGCCGACACCCTGCCAATCTCCATCCACGCCGATCCGCCCCTCGAAGACCCGGTAACCGTGACGCTGATCCTCAAGACCAAGGGCCTCACGCACAAAGTTTCGGGCGAGATCGGCGACATCACCCATGAAATCGGCTTCGACACGCTGTCGATTGGCGAGTTTTCCGTCGACCCGCCCGAGGCCGCCGAGGAACTGGAGCTTGAGGGCGACATCGCCATCGCCGGTTTCAACAGCACCATCCGCCTGAACGACAACGATCCGGCGCGGCGCTCGCTTGATCTCAACATGGCGGGCCTCACCCTCGCCATGACCACGCTGGCCCCGACCGACATCGGCATCGACACCCCCGGCACGACCTACGACACAAGCGGCATCGGCGAAATGAAGATCACCCTTGCCCTGTCGGACCTTGCCACGCGCATCGCCTACATCGGCACCGAACTGCCCCAACACAGCATGAGCACCACCCTTGGCCGTATCCAACTGGATCAATCCAGCGACCTGCCCGAGGATGACGGTGCCATGGGCCTCACCCTGGACGGAACCGACATCTACCTCGCCTACGACATCCAGATCGACCCCGAGGCGATGGAAGCTGACTTTCTGCAAGCCTTGCTGGACGGGCAAAGCCTCTCGGGCGCGCTGAATTTCGACCGCCTCGCCTATGACGCCGACATCGCAACCCCCGAGGGCAGTTTCGTCGCCACGTCGAGAACCGGTGCCAGCGAAAACCGTTTCAGCCTCAGCGAACACGGCTTCGCCTATTACGGCTCGGCGCTCGACACATACGCCGAACTCAGCGGCCCGGCCCTCGACATTCCTCTTTCGTCCTTCAGCTATGGTGTAGAAAAAACGCTGCTCGAACTCGCCCTGCCCCTGACCCCGTCCGAGGCGCGGCAACCCTTCCGCATCCGCATGGACATCGACGGTCTCACCACCGACGACGTCATCTGGAACCTGTTCGACCCGACCGCCCGCCTGCCCCGCGATCCCGCCCGGCTTGCCTTCGATCTCGAAGGCACCACCGTTCTCTTCGCCGATCCCTTCACCAGCGAAAACGAACCGCCCGTGCGCGACACCCAAGCGCGGCTGAACAGCCTCGACATCTCCCTCGCAGGTGCCACGCTCACGGGAACCGGTTCCGGTCGGGACACCAGCACCCCGGGGAACCCCTCCGGCGTTGGCGACCTGGACATGACACTGACCGGCATCAACACCCTGATCGACACCCTGATCGAACTCGGCCTGTTGCAGAACGAACAGGCCATGGGCGCCCGCATGGGCCTTGGCCTGATCGCGCGACCCGGCGACGGAGAAGACACACTGGTCTCGAAGATCGAAGTCAAAGAAGACGGCCAGATCTTCGCCAACGGCCAACGGATCAAGTGATGGGGGGCGTCGGGAATCTGCTCAGCGCCTTTCGCACCGGCCACCAGTCGCTGAAACTCGCGAAGGCCCTGAAGAAAGCACGCGACGGCGGGGAAGAGGCAATTCTGGATGCCCTCGCCCCCTGGCTGGACGACCTGGAAACCAACATCGAAACCGCCGGAGCATTGGTCTGGGCCTTGGACGGCAGCCCGGTCAGCCCCGACAAGGTTGCCGAGATCTTCGCGCGTGTCCTCGATGCCCACGGCGACGACCTTGCCATCCTGATCGCCCTTGGCGATGCGATCGAAAGCGCCCGCGACATCGACGATCTGAACATGGCGCCCCCGCCCAGTCCCGTGTTTCCAAACCTCTTGCGCCTGCTCGCGGAACGACAGTTGAAATGCGACGATCCGAAACAGGAACGCCACCTTGCCGATGCCATGGCCACCACCGCCCGGATGATGGCGCGACAGAAAGACGACACCGCCGAACGCGCCTACAAACGCCATGTCGAACTCGCCCCCGATGCCTCCTATCCGCATTACGGCCTCGGGCTTTACTACAAGACACGCGGACGGTTCGCCGAAGGCATGAAAGCCAACCAGAAGGCCATCGAAATCGCGGGCAAGGATGCCACCGAAGCGATGAAATGGAACCTTGGAATCTGTGCCACCGGCGCGGGTGAAGGCGACATCGCGCTCGAGGTCTGGCGCGCCATGGGCAACAAGCTGGAAGTCGGCCACCTTGGCCTGCCCGATGGCGGCTATCCCGCCTGCAAGGTGCGACTGGCCGAATGCCCGCTGGCCGAGCGTACGGCCGACAACGACGATCCCGGCATGGAGGAGTCCATCTGGGTCAAACGCCTCAGCCCCTGCCACGGCATCGTCAAAAGCGTGCTGTACCAGGAAGACCTCGGCGTCGACTATGGCGACACCGTCCTGTTCGACGGCGCGCCAATCACACACCACCGCTACGGCGACAACGAAGTCGCCGTCTTCCCCCACCTTGCCACGCTCGCCAAGGGAAACTTCCAATTCTATCCATTTGCGGCAACGCAGCTCGAAAGCGGCACCGTCGAAACGGTCAACGACCAGATCGAGGACGCCGCCCTGATCTATTCCCATACCGAAAACTGCTACACCCTCTGCGCCGCCTGCCTTGCCGACGGAAAAACCGACCACGCGCACGAAGCCCGGGAACACGACGTCATCCAGGGCCGCATCGCCGTTTCACCGAACGTGGCGCCCAAAGACCTGCTTGCCCGGATCGACGCCGCCTATTCGAAGATCGAAGGCGCACGATTGTTCGCCCCCGACCTTGCCCAAGCCGCAGGGGACGAAGACCGCGCCCGCTTCGAAATGCAGCGGTTTCTTAACCTGTCGGGTGACGCCTAGCCCTGCCGCTCCATGACGTCCTGGAAATTGGTAAAGAACTTGTCGGCCAGCTTCTTTGCGAAACTGTCGATCAACCGGCTGCCCAATTGCGCCAGTTTCCCGCCGACACTGGCATCCACGTCATAGCTCAAAAGCGTGCCGTCGCCCTCGGGGGTCAACCGCACCGTCGCGCCGCCCTTGGCAAAACCGGCCGCGCCGCCCTTGCCTTCACCGGACAGACGGCAACCCACACCCGGCTCGATATCCGAAAGCTGGACCGCGCCGCGAAAGGTCGCCTTCACCGGCCCGACCTTCTGGACGACCACGGCCTCGAACCCCTCCTCGGGGTTGCCGGTCAATTCCTGACAGCCGGGAATGCACTCTTTCAACACTTCGGCATCCAGAATTCCCGCCCATACCACCTCGGGCGATGCCGCGATCATCCGTTCTTCTGACAGTTTCATCTTTGCGCCCTTCCCTGGGATTTCGCCTTCGATCCGGCATTGTTTGCATCTTGTCAATCTTTCCGCGCTTGAAGCGCAAGTGATAGCAGACTACCTCCGGGCCATGACATCGCTTTCCAAACTGACCGACCAGCTTCTCGCCGCCGCCGCCAGGGCGGGTGCCGAAGCTGCCGATGCAATGGCCACCGACGGACGCGCAGTTTCGATCGAGGTGCGCGATGGCGCCCTTGAACAGGCCGAACGCGCCGAGGGCGTTGAAATCGGCCTGCGCGTGTTGATCGGCAATCGCCAGGCCTGTGTCTCTGCCTCTGACGCCAGCACCGCAACGATCGACGAAATGGCAGAACGCGCCGTCGCCATGGCAAGGATCGCGCCCGAAGACCCCTATATCGGACTTGCCGAGCCTGACCAACTGGCCCGCGACTGGGATCTGGCCGCACTCGACCTGGTCGAAGACGCAACCGAGCCTTCCCCCGAAGACATGCAGGCCGCCGCCATCGAAACCGAATCCGTCGCGCTCTCGGTCAAAGGCGTCAGCCAGGTGCAAAGCGCGGCAACATCCTACACCCGCAACCGCATCCACCTTGCCGCCAGCAACGGATTCTCCGGCGGCTACGAACGTTCCTCCCATGCGCTCTATTGCGTGGCGATCTCGGGCGAAGGTCTGGGCATGGAACGCGATCACTACGGCGAATCCCGCATCTATCACGCCGACCTGCCCACGCCGGAACACGTCGGGCAAGAGGCTGCGCAGCGCGCCGTCGCCCGCAGCGGGGCCCGCAGACCGAAAACCGGGGCCTATCCCGTCCTCTACGACGAACGCATCGCCTCCAGCCTGATCGGCCACCTTCTGAGTGCCGCCAACGGCAGCGCCGTCGCGCGCGGCAGTTCCTGGTTGCGCGACCGCCTTGGCGAACCCGTTCTGCCCGAAACGCTCTCGCTGATCGAAAACCCGCACCGCGCCCGCATCGCGGGCTCCAAACCCTTCGATGCCGAAGGTCTGCCGACGAAAGCCCGCGCCATCGTCGAAAACGGCGTGTTGCAGGGCTGGACGCTGGACCTTTCCACCGCCCGTCAACTTGGCATGGATAGCACGGCAAGCGCTGCCCGCAGCAACCAGTCCCCGCCCTCGCCCAGCGTCACCAACGTCACCCTCACGCAAGGCACCGCCAGCCAGGCGGACCTGCTGCGCGACATGGGCACCGGCCTTCTGGTCACCTCCATGATCGGCTCGACCATCAGTGCCACCACCGGCGATTACTCGCGCGGGGCCAGCGGTTTCTGGGTGGAAAACGGCGAAATCGCCTATCCGGTCAACGAATGCACCATCGCGGGCAACCTCCATGACATGCTGCGCAGCATCATCCCCGCCAACGACGCCCGCCCTCACCTCAGCCGCGTGGTGCCAAGCCTGCTGGTCGAAGGGATGACCCTTGCCGGGGAATGATCTGGCCCTGCTCGAAGAAACCGCCCGCGAAGCAGGCGACATCGCCACCGGCTTCTGGCGCGACGATCCACAGGTCTGGGACAAGGGCGGCGACGATCCGGTCTCCGAAGCCGACTTCGCCGTCGATACCCACCTGAAACAGCGGCTTCTGGCCGCCCGCCCCGATTACGGCTGGGTCAGCGAAGAAACCGAGGATGACCCGGCCCGCCTGTCCGCCGAACGTGTCTTCATCGTCGATCCGATCGACGGCACCCGCTCCTTCGTCGCCGGGGAAAAGACCTGGGCGCATTCCCTCGCCGTCGCCGAACGTGGCAAAGTGATCGCGGCTTGCGTCTTCCTGCCCGTACGCGAGAAGATGTACCTGGCCGAGATCGGCGGCGGGGCCACCCTGAACGGTTCAAACGTCACCGCGCTTTCCCGCGACAGGCTGGAAGGCGCAACTGTTCTCAGCCCCAAGGTCAGCTTCCGCGCCGAGTTCTGGAAATCCGGCCCGCCCGAGGTCGAACGCCATTTCCGCCCCTCGCTGGCCTATCGCCTCGCGCTTGTCGCCGAAGGCCGGTTCGATGCGATGATCACGCTGCGCCCGGCATGGGAATGGGACATTGCCGCCGGGGCCCTTATCGCCGAAGAGGCTGGCGCAAGCGTCATGGACCGGCACGGTGGCACATTGACCTTCAACAGTCCCGCCCGCCAGACCGCCGGCGTCATCACGGGCGGCCCCATCGTCGCCGACGCCCTGCTGGAACAACTGAAACAGTAAATGCTCTAGTCGTCCTTCTTGCGGTTCTGCAACCAGCGGAAGCCGAAGAACAGAACCACCAGAACGACAATCCAGAATATCAGGTCACCCAAGGCATTCTCCCTTCATCGCGGCAGCGGCAGGCTGCCGGTCTTGTACTCTGTCCAATCCTCGATATCGGGATAGAACTGCCTGCGCCATGCCCGAACCCTTGGATTCATCCGACGCCGCCACAGGGGCGGCACCATGGCAACAAATCCCATGATCCCATAACCATAGGGCAGTTGCGGCGCCTCTTCGGGCGCATAGTTCTGCAACAGGGGAAACCGCCTGTCGGGCTTGTAGTGATGGTCGGAATGGCGTTGCAGGTTGATCAACAGCCAGTTGGTGCCCTTGTGCGCGGCGTTCCAGCTATGGCGCGGCTGCACGTGCTCGTACCGACCCTCGCCCAGATGACGGCGGGTCAGCCCGTAATGCTCGATGTAATTGACCAACTCCAACTGCCAGACCGCGACAAAGGCGTGCACAAGATACAGCGCCAGCCCCAACCAACCCCCGACGATCAACGCGAGGGCAAGAAAACCCGCCTGCAAGCCGGCATAACGCCAGAACGGATTGCGCCTGTCCCAGGCCCCGCACTTGCCGCGCTTCAGCTTCTCGACCTCCGCCCGCCAGGCCGAACCGGGGCAACTTCTCAACACACGCCAGAAGAACCGGTGAAACCCCTCGTTGTACCGCGCCGTCACAGCATCTCGCGGCGTGCCGACATAGCGGTGATGCACCAACAGGTGTTCCGACCGGAAATGCCCGTATTGCACCGATGCCAGCAGGATATCGCCCAGCCAACGCTCGAATCGGCTGCCCTGGTGCATCAACTCATGGGCATAGACGATCCCGACCACCCCCGCCGCCACGCCAAGGCCCGCGGCCACGGCAAACGCCTCCCACAGGGCCAGTTCCGACCGGGTGACAAAGGCGATCACGCCGAACACCGTGACGATCTGCAAGGGCACCCAGGCCCATGTGATGAACCGATACCAGAACAGGTCCCCGTCAGGCGTCTCTGGATCCGCATTCGCCTCGTTCAGGCCAAGCGCCGCATCCAGCACCGAAAACAGCATCCACGAACAAACCGGCACCAAAAGCACCGCCCAGCCGCCCCAAAGGGCCGACAGCCACATCACCGGGATCAGCACCAGCGACAGCCAGAATGGCAGCGCACGAAGGATCGGGAATGGCTCGGCGGAAGGCATAGCCGCTTTATCCGGCGGGCAGGGTCATGGCGTCAACGGCCAGATCGTGCGCCTTGCGCATGACCGTGGGGAAAGCGCCGGGATCAAGATCGGGTTCGAAAAACCCGCGATCCGGCACCGTGCCATCCTCCAGCACCGCCACCTGAACGGACAGGCGCAGATGGAAATGGGTAAAGGTATGGCGCACCTCGGCCCCCAGATCCGACCAATCGCCAGCACAAGGTGGCGAACCGTCCGGCGCGTCCTCGCGCCACTCCGTCCCCGGCCAGCCCAGCATGCCACCCAGCAACCCCGTCTCGGGCCGCCGCTCGACCAGCCAGGCTCCGTCCGGCCGCCGCCCCAGATAGGCAATCCCGAACCGCACCGGCTTGGGCTTCTTGCGCTCTTTTCGCGGCAATTCGCCCTGCCGCCCTTCCGCGCGCGCCCTGCACGGCGCCATCCAGGGGCAAATCCCGCAAGCCGGGCTTTTCGGCGTGCAAACCGTCGCCCCAAGATCCATGACTGCCTGCGCATAATCACCTGCACGTTCGGCAGGCGTCAGCCGCGCCGCCAGCGCCGTCAACTCCGGCTTCGATTTCGGCAAGGGCGTTTCGACAAGGAAAAGCCGTGACATCACGCGTTCAACATTGCCATCCACCACCGTTTCCACACGATCGTAGGCAATCGAAGAAATCGCCGCCGCCGTATAAGGCCCGATCCCGGGCAGGCTCAGCAAACCCTCGCGCGTGGTTGGAAAAACACCGCCATGCTCTTCCGTAACCG
Organism: Paracoccaceae bacterium; assembly: GCA_965228905.1. Lineage (GTDB taxonomy): Bacteria > Pseudomonadota > Alphaproteobacteria > Rhodobacterales > Rhodobacteraceae > CALKXV01. The sequence continues at coordinate 139,808 of CBDDII010000003.1, forward strand.
CCCGCGCGCATTTCAACAGGTTGCGCGCCCGCGCGTAATACCCTAGCCCCGCCCATTCGGCCATGACGCGCGAATCCTCTGCCGCCGCCAGGTCCTGAACCCGGGGCCAAAGCGCGGTGAACTTCAGGAAATAATCCCGCACCGCCGCAACGGTCGTCTGTTGCAGCATGATCTCGCTCAGCCACACGCGATAGGGGTCAGGCACCACCCCGGCCCGCCGATCCGCCGGAGACACCCGCCACGGCAGGTCCCGCGCATGGGAATCGTACCATTCCAACAGGTCGCTGGCCCGCACGTCACGCAATCTTTATGCTCCGTTATGGCTTAACACTGGCAACTGCCCCATCCTGCTTTAGAATGGTGCAACATAGATGGAATGCAAGCCCGTGACGACAACCGCGAAACACAGCCAGACGACCCGCCGCAAGCGTGGGTTCGAACGCGCCGCAAGCCTTGTGGCGGGCCGCGTGCGCAACGCGGGCGAAAGCCGTGGTTTCGCCGTTTCGCGGCTTCTCACCCACTGGGCCGAAGTCGCCGGGCGCGACGTCGCCCGCATCGCCCGCCCCGTGGATGTGTCCTACGGGCGCGGCTTCGGCGCGACGCTGACCCTTCTGACCACCGGCGCAAACGCCCCCATGCTGGAAATGCAAAAAGACACGATCCGCGACCGCGTGAACGCCTGTTACGGCTATGCCGCGATCCAGAAGGTCCGCATCACCCAAACGGCGGCCACCGGGTTCGCCGAAGGCCAGGCGGTCTTTGACCCCGCGCCCCCGATGCACCCCGAACAAGCCCCCATCCGGGCCGAGGCGAAAGCCGCTGCCCACGACGTCACCGACGACGAGTTGCGCCTTGCACTGGAACGGCTCGGCTCCAACGTATTGAAGAATTCCAAGGAATAAAGGAAATCCAATGACCCGCAGACTGACGGCCCTTGCAGCCATCGGCATCCTCGCCCTACTGGGCGTCTTCTTCCTTGCCCCGGCACAGGACAACACCGATCCCTTCGGCGCCGCCTTCGCGCAATCGGCAGACGACATCGACACCTCGATGATCAAGGAAATGAGCCTCGGCAACCCCGACGCAAAGGTCACCGTGATCGAATACGCCTCGTTCACCTGCCCCCATTGCGCGGCCTTCCACACCGGTTCCTTCGACGACCTCAAGAAGGACTTCATCGACACCGGCCTGATCCACTTCATCAACCGCGAAGTCTATTTCGACCGGTTCGGCCTCTGGGCCGGGATCACCGCCCGTTGCGGCGAAAACGCCGAGAACCGCTATTACGGCATCGTCGACATGATCTACAAACAGCAAAGCGACTGGGCCAGTTCCGCCAACAGCCCGCAGGAAATCGTCAACAAGCTGCGCACCATCGGCAAGACCGCCGGGCTGACCGACGCCGACCTCGACGCCTGTTTCGCCGACGGCGACCGCGCGCAGGCGCTGTACGCCACCTACGTCAAGAATGCCGAGGCCGACGGCGTCGAGGGCACGCCCTCCTTCGTCATCAACGGCACGATGCACCGCAATTCCGGCTACGACGCCCTGAAAGCAGCCATCGAAGCCGAGCTTGGCAGCTAAAAACACCCGATCGGGCGGGGCCTTGTCCCGCCCGAACGCAGGCAACTGCTCCCCTTCTCTTTGCCATCGACCCGGCGTCAAAACCCGGTAAAAGCATCGCAAACCGTGAAACGGAGCCGCCCATGACACCCCTCAACGGCCTGAAGGTCATCGAACTTGCCCGCATCCTTGCTGGCCCCTGGGCCGGGCAGACCCTTGCCGACCTCGGCGCCGAAGTGACCAAGATCGAAGCGCCACAAGGCGACGACACCCGCACATGGGGGCCTCCCTTCATTGAACACGATGGCGAAAAATCGGCCGCCTATTTCCATTCGACCAACCGCAACAAACGCTCCGTCGCGCTGGATTTCCGCACGCCCGAGGGCAAGAAGGCGGTCGAGGACCTCGTGCGCGACGCCGACGTCCTGATCGAGAATTTCAAGGTCGGCGGCCTTAAGAAATACGGGCTGGATTATGCCAGCCTCTCGCGCATCAACCCCCGCCTGATCTATTGCTCGATCACCGGTTTCGGCCAGGACGGCCCCTATGCCGAACGGGCCGGATACGACTATGTGATCCAGGGTATGTGCGGGCTGATGTCCGTCACCGGCGACCCCGCCGACCAGCCCCAAAAGGTCGGCGTCGCCGTCACCGACATCTTCACCGGCCTTTACTCCGTCATCGCGATCCAGGCCGCCCTCGGCCACCGCGCGACCACCGGCAAGGGCCAGCACATCGATATGGCGCTGTTCGACACCGGGGTCGCGATCATGGCCAACCAGGCGATGAACTACCTTGCCTCCGGCACCGCGCCGAACCGTCTTGGCAACGCCCATCCGAACATCGTGCCCTACCAGGTGTTCGATTGCGCCGACGGCTGGGCGATCATCGCGGCAGGCAACGACGGTCAGTTCCAGCGCCTCTGCGCCCTGCTGAAACGCGACGATCTTGCACGCGATCCCTCCTATGCCACCAATCCCGACCGGGTCGCCAACCGCGTGACCCTCGTCGCCGAGATCAACGGCGAAACCGCCCGGTTGAGCCGCGCCCGGTTGCTTGCGGCCTGCGAAGAGGCCAAGGTGCCCGCCGGGCCGATCAACGACATGAAGGATGTCTTCGACGATCCCCAGGTCCGCCACCGTGGCCTTCAGGTGGATGACAACGGCATCCCCCTGATCCGCACCCCGATCCGGTTCTCCGATGCCGAAACGGCCCGCCCGCGCGCCGCGCCGCTCCTGAACGAAGCGTCGGAAAGCGACGGCGCCTAGCCCGTCCCGCCTAGATCGTTCAACGCTGCATCAAGCGCTGCACCATCCTCGATCCGCAGCCGCACCGGCAAGGTCAGCACCTTCTGGCGGAATGACGATGGCAGCCGCACGGCATCCTTCTCGGTCGTCACCAGTTGCGCGCCCAATGTCGCCGCCTCGATCTCAAGCCGTTTCATAAGGGCATCCGACAGCGGCTGATGATCGTCCAGCGCCTCGGCCCGCAAGACTTCGGCCCCAACACCGCGCAGGCTGGCAAAGAATTTCTCAGGCCGCCCGATCCCGGCAAAGGCCAGCACGGGAAGGCCGGCCCAATCCATGCCCGTTTCCAGAATCTCGATCGACGCCGGAACAACCGGCATCGAAATCGCAGCACCCCAGACACCCAGAAAATGCTGCTGCGCGTCTTCCGTGCCGATCAGCACCACCAGGTCCGCCCGCGCCAACCCCTTGTCCACCGGCTCGCGCAAAGGCCCGCCCGGCATGACCCGGCCATTGCCGAACCCGGCCTCGGCATCGACCACAACAAGGCTCAGATCGCGCCGCAACCCCGCCGTCTGATGCCCGTCGTCCAGTATGATCGCCGTCGCGCCAGCCGCCTCCGCCGCACGCACACCCGCCGCACGATCCCGTGCGACCCAGGTGGGCGCAAAGGCCGACAGCAACAAGGGCTCGTCGCCCACGGCCTCCGCCCCGTGCCGCCGTTCATCCACCCTCAGCGGGCCTTCTTCGCTGCCGCCATATCCGCGCGATACGATGTGAACGCCATCGCCAAGCCGCGCCACAAGCTCCATCACGACCGGAGTTTTGCCCGTCCCGCCGACATTCAGATTTCCGACAGAAATCACCGGGCAGCCCGCCGCATGGCCCGGCGCGGACACCCGCCGCGCCGTCGCCCGCGCGTAAAGCGCGCTTAACGGCGACAGAACCACCGCCTGCCATCCCGGTCTTTCGGGCGGGTTGCGCCAGAAGCCGGGCGGTCGCATCAATCCAGCGCCTCGCCCTCAAGGGCAAGGTCCATCAATTCGACCAGCCGTTCGACCACGCCCGCGCTTTCCGTCGTGATCGACCAGCCCGCCTGCGCCAGCGCCGCCGCCTTGTCGGGTGCCAACAGCGACTGCACAGCCTCGCCCAACTCCAGACCGTCCTTCACCAACAGCGCACCGCCCGCCTCGGCCAAGCGCCGGAACCGCGGTGCCATGTCGCCCAGGTTCGGCCCGTGCAGAACCGCCGATCCAAGCGCGGCCGGATCGAACGGATCCGAAGCCTCGCCATCCGCAAAGAACGTCCCACCGACGAAACTGGTCGGCGCAAGCCGATACCAAAGCCCGCTCTCGCCTTCGGTATCCGCAATATAGACCTGAAACGCATCCCCAGGCTCGGCCCTCTCAGAGCGTAACCCGGTCTGCCATCCAGCCGCCTCGAACGCCTGGCGCATGACAGGGGCCTCTACCGGATCGGCAGGAACCAGGATCAACAACATCCGGTGCGCAGCCCGAAACGCCCGCCGATGCGCCACTTCGATCCGGTCGACCTCGGACAGTTCAACGCCATAGGCCAGCCAGACAGGCCTGCCGCCAAGGATCTTGGCCAGACGATCGCACTCTGCCTCGTTGCACCCCAGTGCATGAACCGTGTCTTTCAGCGGCCCGGTGATCTCGACGACATCCACATCCTGCTTCAGGCCGGGCCGCAACCAACGCGCCTCGGCGGCGGAACCGACAAGACACTTCTTCATGACATCCATGTGCGAAGCCACGCGGCGGGGAACGCCTCTTTCCCGCGCGACATAGATCAGCGGAACGTCACGCTCCGCCGCACCCATGATCAGCTTCGACGCGTCGACCTCGCCCAAGACAATACCCACATCGGGCCGCCAGTGATCCAGGAACCGCGCGATCGACCCTTGGGTTTCAACCGGCGTCAACTGGTGGAACACGGCCCTGGCGACCGACGGCACCATCGCCGTGTCACTCTCGGTCGTCACCAGGCAATGCACCGGTTCCTCGCGCAGAAAGGCCAATTCCTTGCACAGCGACAACACCCCGCCCGCATCGGCCCCGTCGCGCGTGATCAACCACATCAAACACCCCTCGGGTCGCGCAACCTCGGTCTTGCCCAACCGCTCCGACCCCTCCGACCCCGTTCCTTTGTGAGTGGAAAACGGTGAAAGATCGCGGATCCGCTGCGCCGTGGCCGTCAGGCGCGAGATAAGCCTGGGGCGGCTGTCTGTCAGCTGTCCAGCTCCTCGGTTGACGAGGCTTCGGCTTCCTCATCGCGCAAACGATGCAGGTGGGCGATGAAATACCTCATATGGGCATTGTCCACCGTCCGCTGAGCCTCGGATTTCCAGGCGTTATAGGCGCTGTCATAGTCCGGAAAAATCCCGACGATGTGGATATCCTCCACGTCGCGGAACACGTTCTTCGTCGGATCGACAAGCTCGCCGCCGAAAACAAGATGCAATCTCTGTGCCATGTTGAACTCTCCAATTGGCGTTAGCGCGAAGCTACCCGGCAGGCATCTGCCGTCAAGCGTGGGGTTCATCCCAACCGGGCGCAATACCCGGCAAATCTTGCCATTTCCTCAAGCGTCAGCGGCGCGGAACCTTCAGTTTCTCGCGCCCATCCGGCGTCAGGGCAAAGCAATCGCCACCGTCGAACACCACCGGGGTCAGAGCGTTGCCCCAACCCGCACCGGTGTCCACGTTGATCCGGTTCCCGTAATGCGTCGGCTCGTCCACCGGGGTGTGGCCATGGACGATCAGCGCCTCGTGGTCGTTCAGATGCCACAGGAACTCGTCGCGAATCCACATCAGGTCATCCTCGTCCTGCGCATCCATCGGAAATCCGGGGCGAATGCCCGCATGAACAAAGATCAGGTCGCCCTCGCGATGCCAAAGCGGCAGATCGGCCAGAAAGGCACGATGCGCCTTGGGAACCTTGGCGCGGGCTCGGTCGCGGTAGGATGGATCGCGCTCAAGCAGCTTGCGCTTCACACCATAGGACTCCAGCGTCGCCTTGCCGCCCATAATCGTGTTGTGCCAGGTCAGCCCCTTTTTGAGGCGCGGGTGCGTGCCGTCGCCCCCATCCAGGAAATCGCTGAACATCTGGTCGTGGTTGCCCCTCAGAACCAACCAATCCGCACCGCCCTCGATCCCGTCAATCAGGTACTGAACGACGCCACGCGAATCCGGCCCCCGGTCGACAATGTCGCCAACGTGAATAACCGGCCCTTCGCCATTGCGCTGACGCGCTCGGTCCTCGGCGATCCGCTCATGCGCCGCCTTCAACTTGTCCAGATGCCCGTGAATATCGCCGACCGCGTAAATCATGCCCGCGTCATAGTCAGATTCTCGGGGCTGGGCCAGCCTTCGCGTCAGCGGGAAATAGCCGCAGCCGCGACCCGCCCAGGACGGGCCGCAGATGCTTCAAAAGGCAGGATCAGGCGACGTCAAAGACCAGCGGGCGCACCTGTTCGAACATGCCGGTCGACTTCAACTGTTCGATCACTGCCGTCTCCACCGGCTCGTCCACGTACAACAACGCGATCGCATCGCCGTTCTTCTCGTTCCGACCCAGGGTAAAGTTCGCGATGTTCACCCCGTTCGACCCCATGGTGTTGCCCAATGTGCCGATGATGCCGGGTACATCCTCGTTCGTGGTGTAGACCATGTGCTCGCCGATCTCGGCGTCGATGTTGATCCCCTTGATCTGGATAAACCGGGGCTTGCCGTCGCTGAACACAGTGCCCGCGACGGAACGCTCGCGCTTGTCCGTCACGATGGTCAGCTTGATATAGGCATCGAAAACGCCCGACTTTTCCTGCGTGGTGGTCGAACACTTGATCCCGCGATCCTCGGCGATCACCGGGGCCGACACCATGTTCACCTCGGGATTGCTGGCCTTCAGAATCCCCGCAACCGCTGCCGCCCGCAAAGCGGCGGTGTTCATCTTCGAAACCTCACCGTCAAACAGGATGTTGATGGCGCGAATCGGCTCGTCCGTCAGTTGGCCGATAAAGCTGCCCAGATGGCCCGACAATTTCACCCAAGGCCCCATCACCTTGGCCTCTTCCGCCGTCACGCTTGGCATGTTCAAAGCGTTGGTCACGGCTCCGGTCAACAGGTAATCCGACATCTGCTCGGCCACCTGCAACGCGACGTTTTCCTGCGCTTCGGTGGTCGAGGCCCCAAGGTGCGGCGTCACCACGACATTCGGCAAATGGAACAGCGGCGAATTGGTCGCCGGTTCCTCGGCAAAGACATCAAACGCCGCTCCGGCAACCCGGCCCTCTTTCAAGGCTTCGGCCAGCGCTGCCTCGTCCACCAGGCCACCCCGCGCACAGTTCACGATCCGCACGCCGGGTTTCATCTTGGCAATCGCCTCTTTCGACAGGATGTTCCGCGTCTTGTCCGTCAGAGGCACATGCAGCGTGATGAAATCTGCCCGCGCCAAAAGATCGTCCAACTCGACCTTCTCGACCCCGATCTTGTCGGCTCGCTCCTCGCTCAGGAAGGGATCATAGGCGATCACCTTCATCTTCAGCCCCAGGGCGCGTTCAATCACGATTGACCCGATATTGCCCGCCCCGATCACGCCAAGGGTCTTGGCGGTCAGCTCAACCCCCATGAACTTCGATTTCTCCCATTTACCTTCATGCGTCGAAACACTCGCCTCGGGGATCTGACGCGCAACGGCAAACATCATCGCAACGGCATGTTCCGCCGTGGTGATCGAGTTGCCGAAAGGCGTGTTCATCACGATCACACCCTTTTTCGAGGCAGCGGGAATATCCACGTTGTCAACGCCGATCCCGGCACGGGCCACGACCTTCAGGTTGTCAGCAGCTTCCAGCAGTTTCGCCGTCACCTTGGTCGCCGACCGGATCGCCAGACCGTCAAACTCGGGGATCATCTCCAAAAGGCGATCCTTATCCTTGCCAAGGTCGGGTTCAAAGGTCACGTCGATGCCGCGATCGCGGAAAATCTGCACGGCGGTTTCAGACAGCTTGTCGGATACAAGTACTTTGGGCATTGGTTCTATCTCGTTTCTGGGTCGCCGCCCCGGGCTTGACCCGGGGCCTGTGGCGGAAGTTTGCGGAAGAGGCCCCGGGTCAAGCCCGGGGCATCGTTGCATCAAGCGTCTTCGGAAAGTGCCGCGATCTCGGCTTCAAAGGCCCAGTCGATCCAGGGACAAAGGGCCTCAAGATCACCGGTTTCCACCGTACCACCACACCAGATCCTCAGACCGGCGGGCGCATCGCGGTAGGCGCCAATGTCATAGGCCACGTTCTGACCCTCCAGACGCTTGGCCACCGCCTTGGCAAAAGCCGCGCCATCGGTGATCCGCGCATCCGTGAACTTCAGACAAACACTGGTGTTCGACCGCGTCGCGGGATCAACCGCAAGGTTGGCAATCCAGTCCCGCGCATCGCAGAAATCATGCAGCACCCTGGCATTGGCATCGGCCCGCGCGATCAGGCCCTTCAGCCCGCCGACGCTCACCGCCCAATCCAGCGCTTGCAGATAATCCTCCACCGCCAGCATCGAAGGCGTGTTGATCGTCGCCCCCTCAAAGACACCGGCGATGATCTTGCCGCCCTTGGTTAGCCGGAAAATCTTGGGCAGAGGCCAAGCGGGCGTATAACTCTCCAACCGCTCCACCGCGCGTGGCGACAGAACGATCATCCCATGCGCCGCCTCGCCGCCCAGCACCTTCTGCCAGGAAAACGTGACAACATCCAAACGATCCCACGGCAGGTCCATCGCGAAAGCCGCACTCGTCGCATCGCAGATCGTCAGCCCCGCGCGATCCGCCGGAATCTCGAAACTGTCCGGAACGCGAACGCCCGAAGTCGTCCCGTTCCAAGTAAACACCACGTCGGCGTCCCAATCGACGCCCGCCAGATCGACGATCTCGCCATACTCAGCCGTGGTCACCTTGGCATCCAGCTTCAGCTGCTTGACAACATCCGTCACCCAGCCCGCACCGAAACTCTCCCAGGCCAGCATTTCAACCTTTCGCGCGCCCAGAAGATTCCACATCGCCATCTCGACAGCGCCGGTATCCGACGCAGGCACGATGCCCACCAGATAGCCTTCAGGCACACCAAGAATCGCCTTGGTCTGCTCGATGGCATCCTTCAGCTTGGCCTTGCCGATCGCAGCCCGATGCGACCGCCCCAAGGCGGCACCTTTCAGACTGTCCAGCGAAAAAACAGGAGGTTTGGCACAGGGGCCAGACGAAAAACGCGGATTAGCCGGCCGCGTTGCCGGGTGGTTCGTATCCATTTCTGAATATCCTTACAGATATGCGCCCCTCGTTGGGGAGGGGTGTCCCACCTGCGGCGATAACGGCGCGCCTGCTCTTTCGCAAGTCACATTTTGTCGCTAGAGGCGTCTCGATACGAAAAAGTCGATGGATCGCCACATGCCCCTGATCTCGCTCATCGCCGCCCGCGGCACGCTCGACCCCGCCCTTGTCGCCACCCTGCAAGGCGCCTTCGGGGCCACCGGCGATGCGCTCTGGCTTTCCCCGGACGAAACGGCGGAATTTCCTGTCGCGGGGAAACCTTCCAACCTCGACGACGTACAAAAAACCCTTCACGATCAAAATGTTGACCTAAACTACATCGACGACAACAACCGCCGGAAATCCCTCCTGATCGCCGACATGGACATGACCATGATCGGCCAGGAATGTATCGACGAACTGGCCGACGAAGCCGGCGTCGGCGCCCGCGTGGCCGAGATCACGAAACGCGCCATGAACGGCGAATTGAACTTTGAAGAGGCGGTGCTGGAACGTGTCGGCCTCATGAAGGGCCTTGATGCAGGCGTGATCGAAAAGGTGCTGGAAACCCGAATCTCCCTCGCCCCCGGCGGCAGGACGCTGGTTCAAACCATGAAGAAACACGGCAGCAAAACCGCCCTCGTCTCCGGTGGCTTCATCCAGTTCGCCGAAAACGTCGCCGCCCAGCTTGGCTTCGACGAAGCCCACGCCAACCGGCTTCTGATCGAAAACGGCCAACTCACCGGTGATGTCGCCCGCCCCATCCTTGGCCGCGACGCGAAAGTCACCCAGCTTGAACGCCTCTCGCCCGACACGTCAAAGGCCATCGCCATCGGCGACGGCGCGAACGATCTTGGCATGATCGGGCGCGCGGGCATGGGCGTCGCCGTACACGCCAAACCCGTCGTCGCCGCCGCCGCGCCTTACGCGATCAACCACGGCGACCTGACGGCCTGTTTGTTCCTGCAAGGCTATTCGATCGACGATTTCGCGACCTGAGGCGCTAACGCAGATACCGCGCCAAAGCCTCATGGGGCGCCGAGAACAGCGCATCGGTCTCGACCGGCGCATGGACCCGGCCATCCTCGACAAAGATCACGTCCCTGGCGAACCCCTTGGCATCCTCGGGATCGTGGGTGACCATCAGGATCGTCCTGTCCCCCAGCAGTCCGGTCACCAGCCCCAGCATCTCGGCCCTCAGCGCAGGACCAAGCGCGGAGAACGCCTCGTCCATCAGCACCACTTCGCGATCCGTCAAAAGAACACGCGCCAGCGCCGCCCGGCTTTGCTGCCCGCCTGACAATTCGCCCGGCCGCCGCGCCTCCATCCCCGCCAGACCCACCTGCTCCAAGGCTTCCGAGGCCCGCCGCAATACCTCTGCCGAAACCCGCACCCGTGGCGAAGCGCCAAGTGCGACATTGGTCAGAACGTCCAGATGGGGAAAAAGGTTGTTGTCCTGAAACAGAACCGCCACGGGCCGCTCTCCCGGCGACAGGGGCGCAAGGTTCGCACCGTTCCACAACACGCGCCCCGCATCCGGCAGATCGAACCCGCCGACCAGTGACAACAGCGTCGATTTCCCCCCGCCCGACGGCCCGATCACAGCCGTGATCCCCGGCCCGTCGACCGCGCAATCCGCCTCCAGCCGGAAACCACCCCGCTCCAGCGAAACCCCTTCAAACGTCAGCACGCCGCGCCCCCCGATCAAACACCCAGAACAGGGCGAAACTCATCGCCAGCAACAATACCGCCGCACCGCTGGCCTGTTCCGTCCGGTACGATCCCATCAGCCGGTACACCTGCAAGGGCAAGGTCGCGCCATCCGGGTCGGCAAAAAGCGCGATCACCCCAAGATCGCCCATCGACAGGGCCGCCGCCAACCCGGCGGAAAACCCCAGGGGGCGCACCAGCCGTGGCAGGAACACCAGCCGCAACCGCGCCCAGCCGCTCAGCCCCAGGCTGTCGGCCAACCTGCCGTAATCCGCCGCGACCGTCCGGCAGGCGGGCACCAGCGCCCTCAGCGCGAAAGGCAGCGACATCACCGCATTGACCAGCACCGTCACCGGCAGGGCCAGCCGCTCGGGGTTGGCAAATGGAAAGATCATCACGAACACCCCGGTTCCGATCACCAGGGGCGATGCGGCCACCGCCGTCAGCCCCGCCGTTTCGATCCAGCTTCCCCGGCGCCTCAGTCGCACCACCGCAAGCGCCATCGAAAGTGCCAGCACCACGACCACCACGGTCGAACTCAAGGCCACCACCACCGACCGCAACGCCGAGGTCCAGACAACCCCCGGCAGGTTCAAAAGCTCCGGCGCGCCACGCCAGACCAGCGCCAGGATCGGCAACAAAAGGAACAGCGCCGCCAAGGCAATCAAAACCCCGTCCACCACCGGCAACCATCCGGCCCGGCCATCCCAGCGCATCACCCGGCGGTCCATCCCCGGATCGAACCCGGCCTGCCGCACAAACCGGTATGCCAGCAGGGCCAGAACCACGGTCATCCCCAGTTGCACCAGCGACAGGAACGCCGCCCGGCTCAGATCGAACTCGAACCGCACCGCCTGATAGATCGCCAGTTCCACCGTCGTCGCCTTCGGCCCGCCGCCCAGGGTCAGGGCCACGGCGAAACTCGTCGTGCACAACACGAAAATCACCAGCGCCGCGCCGGGCAGCACCTGCCGCAGCATGGGCCGCTCAAGATGCCGGTTCACCGCCACCGCATCCATCCCAAGACTCGCCGCCAGCCGATAGCGTTCCGCCGGAATCTCCTGCCAGCCCTGCAAGATCAACCGCACCGCCAATGGCAGGTTGAAAAACACATGGGCCAGAACCACGCCGTGCAGCCCAAAGATCGAGATCTCGGGCAGGCCCAGCGCGCCCAGGCCCCAGTTCACCAGCCCGCCGCGCCCAAACACCGCCAACAGCCCAAAGATCGCCACGATCACCGGCAACAGGAACGGCGCCCCCAAAAGGGTCACCAGCACACCGCGCCCGAAGAACCGCTGCCGCGCCAGCGCGCGCGCCACCGGCACCGCAAGCGAAACGCTGAACAGCGCCGACAGGAACGCCTGCCAAAGCGTGAACCGCACCGCCGCCCAATCCGCGGCAGACAACCCCTTGCCCGGCTCCGCCACGAACAGGATCGCCGAGGTCGTGGAAAGGATAAGCACCGGTATCGCAGCCGCAGCCACGATACCGGCCCAGGCAAAAGCCCCTATCGGCTGAGCGCGTTCAGCCATTCTTCCAGCGCCTCACCCCTCAGGGCCTGCGCCTCTTCCGGCGACAGCAACAGCGCCTTTCCCGGCTGGATCAGGGTCTCGAACCCATCCGGCAACCCCGCCTCGGGCACAGCCGCCGGATACATCCAGTTCGTCGTCGGAATGATCGTCTGGAACGCGTCGCCGACCATGAAGGCCAGGAATTGATCCGCCAGTTCCTGCTGATCGCTCGCCGCCAGCTTCCCGGCCACCTCGACCTGCATGTAATGACCTTCGTCAAAACCCGCCGCCGTTTTCGAGGCGTCGTCTTCCGCGATCAGGTGATAGGCGGGCGAGGTCGTATAGGACAACACCATGTCCGCCTCGCCTTCCAGGAACATGCCATAGGCCTCCGACCAGCCCGGCGTCACCGTGACCACGTTGTCGGCCAATGCCTCCCAGACCGCGCCAGCCTCATCGCCATAAGCTGCCTTCACCCACATCAGCAACCCAAGACCAGGGGTCGACGACCTCGGGTCCTGAATGACCACCTTCACATCGCTTGCCCCAAGCTCCGTCAGGCTCGACGGCACATCGCCCATGTCTGCCTCATGGACAAAGGCGAAATATCCCCAGTCATAGGGCAGAAACACATCGTCCGACCAGTCCACCGGCAAGTCCAGGTCTGCCGTCACACCATGCGGCGCGAACAGCCCCGTCGCTTCGGCCTCTGCCGTCAGGTTCGTATCAAGACCCAGGACCACATCCGCCTCGCTCCGCGCCCCTTCCAGCTTCAGTCGCGCCAGAAGGGCGGCACCGTCACCGGCGCCCACGAAATTCAGATCACAGCCGCAAACCTCCTCGAACGCCGCCTCCACCTGCGGGCCGGGGCCCCAGTCGGACACGAAACTGTCATAGGTCATCACGGTCAGCACGGGCTTGTCTTCGGCAAAGGCAGCACCCGCTGCCAGCAAAAGGCCCACGCAAAGAAGGGATTTTCTCATCACTCTCTCCTTGGCACGGACGGAAAAAAGGATGAGAGCATCACAACCTTCCCTCCGCCGGTGTTATCCGGTTCAGGTTCAACGGGTTCGCATCACGCATCTCAGCCAAGAAAGGCACCCCGAGGTACTCCCTTATCTACAGCCCCCCAAAACCCTCTGCAAGCACCCTCCATTGACCCTGAAAATATCCCGGGGGGGGTGTCCATTGATGCGCCATTGGTTCAAGCACAATGGACGACGGGCAGAGCCCCCAGAGGGTCGCCGCCAACGGCGGCGAAGCCTTCCCCTCCGTTCAGAGAGACGCTAAGGGACAGGTAAGAAGGAGCCCGACACATGAGCCTCAACACCTACGGACACCTCTTCCGGGTCACCACCTGGGGCGAAAGCCACGGACCGGCGCTTGGCGCCACCGTCGATGGCTGCCCCCCCGGCGTCGCCATAACCGAGGCCGATCTGCAAACCTGGCTCGACAAAAGAAAACCCGGCCAGAACAAGTTCACCACCCAAAGACGCGAAGCCGACGCGGTGGAAATCCTCTCCGGCACCTTCGAAGGCGTGACCACCGGCACGCCGATCCAACTGATGATCCGCAACACCGACCAGCGGTCGAAAGACTACGGCGACATCGCCGAGAAATTCCGCCCCGGTCACGCCGACATCACCTATTGGCAGAAATACGGTATCCGAGACTATCGCGGCGGCGGCCGCTCTTCGGCCCGCGAAACCGCCGCCCGTGTGGCCGCCGGTGGTGTGGCGCGTGCCGCGCTCGCCCATATCGCCCCCGAGGTACAGATCATCGGCTACATGGTCGCCATGGGCACCCATGACATCGACCGCGCCAACTTCGACTGGAACCAGATCGACCAGAATCCTTTCTGGACCCCCGACGCCATGGCCGCCACCGAATGGGAAGGCTACCTCGACGGCTTGCGCAAATCCGGCTCATCCGTCGGCGCTCTAATCGAAGTCACCGTCAGAAACTGCCCCCCCGGCCTTGGTGCCCCCGTCTATGGCAAACTAGACACTGACCTTGCCGCCGCCATGATGTCGATCAACGCCGTCAAGGGCGTCGAAATCGGCGAAGGCATGGCAGCAGCGCGCCTCACGGGTGAGGCGAATGCCGACGAGATCACCATGGGCGAAAACGGCCCCGAGTTCTCATCGAACCACGCCGGCGGCATCCTGGGCGGCATCTCCACCGGCCAGGACATCGTGGTGCGTTTCTCGGTCAAACCCACGTCGTCAATCCTGACGCCCCGCAAGACGATCACCAAGTCCGGCGAAGAAACCCAGATCGTCACCAAGGGCCGCCACGACCCCTGCGTCGGCATCCGCGCCGTCCCGGTGGCCGAAGCGATGGCAGCCGCCGTCGTGCTCGACCACATCCTTCTCGACCGCGCCCAGACCGGCGGCACCCGAGGCCCCATCGGCTGATGGCCGACCACTTCCTCGCCCTCATCCCCGCCGACCCAGCGGCGGGCCTGCCTGACACCGCCCCCGCCCTTCGCGACGCGCTTGCAGACCTGTTGAACACGACCGAGGCGCGGGTGAAGGACTACGGCAAGCTCCAGTTCATCGACTGCGGCGAAAACGCCCGCACCATCCGCTGCCCCGCCTGCGACGCGGGCATCAGCGATGACCAATGGCACGCCTGGATGGACGGAGACTGGCACGGGGCCGAGGGCTTCCACCTCCACCGCCACGTCACCCCCTGCTGCGGCCATGAAACCAACCTCAACGCGCTCACCTACGACGCACCGCAAGGCTTCGCCCACTGGTTCGTTGCCGCACGCATCACCGAACCCCGACGGCTCTCGACGGATCACCTGACCCGCCTCAGCGAAACCGCCGGACTCCCGCTCAGGGCCATCCTGCAAAGTTACTAGAGCGATGGCGAGGAAATCGGCAACGATTTCCGGCTCGGACATCGCGGCAAATCAAAAAGTCAGAGCGCTGTCCTTGATTCAGAAATCATGGACCGTACTTCAGGGCCGGGCATTCTCGCCCCGCCGAAAAGCCACCTAACCCACCGTCTTCCGTATCTCGAAAATCGTGGTCTGCCCCAGCTTTCGCACCAGCGACGCCTCGGCCTCCACCATCGCTTGCGTCACCCGGTCGTGGAAGGCATGTGCCACAGAACAACTGTGCGGACCCGCCTCTTCCGCCGAGCCGATCAGGCTTTCGTCAAGCGCCAGGTAAACATCCGCCAGCGTGATCTCCTGCGGTGGCCTGGCCAGACGCCAGCCACCCGCATGGCCACCTTCGGAAATCAGCAACCCCGCCTTGCGCAGACTGCCAAGCACCCGGCGCACCACCACCGGATTGGTGCCAGCATGTTCGGCAATATCCGCCGACTTCCGCATCCGCGCGGGATCCCCCGCCATATGGCCAAGGGTATGAAGCGCAAGGGCAAGACGACTGTTCCGTTTCACAAGGCTCTCCCGGTATCTTCACTTCCGTAACAAACTTGGTTGCACAAGTCAGGTAACTTCTATAGTTACACGACTTACACCATCGTCGCGGAGTTCCCCTATGACGCAAGACCGCCTTCCCGTCACTGTTCTTGCCGGCTTCCTCGGCGCCGGGAAAACCACCCTCCTCAACCGCATTCTGAACAACCGCGAAGGCCGCCGCGTCGCGGTGATCGTCAACGACATGTCCGAGGTGAACATCGACGCTGATCTGGTCCGCGCCGACACCGAATTGTCCCGCACCGACGAAACCCTGGTCGAAATGTCCAACGGCTGCATCTGCTGCACCCTGCGCGACGATCTTCTGGACGAGGTCCGCCGCCTCGCTGCCGAGCAGCGCTTTGACTACCTCCTGATCGAATCCACCGGCATTTCCGAACCGCTCCCCGTCGCCGCCACCTTCGATTTCCGCGACGAATTCGGCAACAGCCTCTCGGATGTCTCCCGCCTCGATACGATGGTCACGGTGGTCGATGCGGTGAACCTGTTGAACGACTACGCCTCCCACGACTTCCTGAAAGACCGTGGCGAAACTCTCGGCGACGCAGACGAACGCACCCTTGTCCACCTTTTGACCGACCAGATCGAATTTGCCGACGTGGTGATCCTGAACAAGGTCACCGACGCCGGAGCCGAGCGGGTCGACGCCGCCCGCAAGATCATCCGCAGCCTGAACGCCGACGCCCGCATAATTGAAACCAACCACGCGGATGTGCCAACCGACGCCATCCTCGACACCGGACTGTTCGACTTCGAAAAGGCCCACGAACACCCCATGTGGGCGAAAGAGCTGTATGGCTTTGCCGACCACACCCCCGAAACCGAAGAATACGGCGTCACCAGCTTTGTCTACCGGGCCCGCCAACCCTTTGTGCCCGAGAAGATCCTTGCCATCCTGAACGGCGACCTGCCCGGCGTGATCCGCGCCAAGGGGCATTTCTGGATCGCCACGCGCCCCGATTGGGTCGCCGAGTTTTCCCTTGCCGGATCGCTTTCTTCGGTCACCCCCCTTGGCACGTGGTGGGCCGCCGTTCCACAGGAACGCTGGCCCGATCACGAAAGCGCTCGCGCCTACATGAATGCCCATTGGCAGGAACCCTGGGGCGACCGGCGGCAGGAAATCGTCTTTATCGGCGCAGGCATCGACTGGCCCGCCCTGAAGGCCCGGCTGGACGCCGCCCTTCTGCCAGCCCTCGTCGCCCCCGGCCCCGACGCCCTGCCCGACCTGCCCGATCCCTTCCCGGCCTGGCGCCGGGTCGAGGCTGCGGCATGACCGGGGTTGGCGCAAAACCTGAAAGCCCCAGGCTCCCCGCAGGGTTGGAAGGCAAA
Source organism: Paracoccaceae bacterium (assembly GCA_965228905.1). GTDB lineage: Bacteria > Pseudomonadota > Alphaproteobacteria > Rhodobacterales > Rhodobacteraceae > CALKXV01. Next base: position 156,933 of record CBDDII010000003.1, read on the forward strand.
TCGCCGAAAGATTTCTGGGAAGACCGCTTTGAGCGGGACAGCGGCGCAACCACCGGAAAACCGACCCACACGCTTGAAACCCACGCAGCCGACCGCACGCCCGGCAAGGCGCTCGACCTTGGCTGCGCACGCGGCGACGATGTGGTCTGGCTGGCCAAACGCGGCTGGCAGGTGCTGGGCGTCGACATCGCCGAAGCCGCCCTGAACCACACCCGCGCGAACCTTGTGCGAAACGACCTGGAGTCTGCCGCACGCCTCGAACGCCATAACCTGGATGAGACCTTCCCGGACGGCGATTTCGATCTGGTCACCGCCAGTTTCCTGCATTCGCCCTTCGCACTCGGCTGGTCACGCATCATCCGTCAGGCGGCCGCCGCGATCCGCCCCGGCGGCCTTCTGTTGACGGTGACGCACCAGCGCCTTGCCCCCTGGTCCTGGAACCCGACGGGCGAGGATCTGCCGGACGCCCGCACGCTCCTCGCCTCTCTCGGCCTCGACAGCACGGAATGGCGCGAGATTCAGGTCGGCGCGATTGACCGGATCGCCTCCGGCCCGGGCGGCCAGACCGCACCCGTCACCGATGCCGTCATCGCGCTTGAACGGCGGAACGATCCCGCCTGATGAACGGAAACCTTGGAAGCACCACCCTGAAGAGGCGCCGCAAAGGCACCGATCCCATGCGCAGCTTCGACACCCTGCCCCCGGCCCTGCGCCAATGGCTGTCCAATGCCGCCCTGCCCTGGTCGCCGGCCTCCTGCCGCCGGATCTGGCAGCGCGCCCGCGCGAAAGGCGAAGGCACCGACACTATCCTCGCAAGGCTCGACCGGGCACAGGCCCGAACGCTTGCCCGAGACAAGGTTTCAAGAATGGCGGACCGGGTGAACAGCCCGACCGTGTAAAAAGGGCCACCCGCACCCATAGCACCCTGTGACCGACCAAGCCGGCCACTCCGGTTTGGCAGAATATTGGCGAGAAGACGCAGGTCGGGTTTGCGGACAAACTGAGCTTTCGCTACGTGTGAGCCAACGTCTGCTTTTCAACGAGCGCTGTTATTCCCGAGTGGCAAAAACTTGGTCCGTGCGAACTTTTCCGCCTTTGGTTACAAATCCATCAGATTGGAAACGAACAAAATCTTCCAAGAATCCGTCCAGCAATTCCGAAAATTCCACAGGTGTAAAATGAAATAGGTGGTGCTTTCGCTGCGTGTCGGATGCAATGAGCAAGCCATCTGGAAGATAGCCGCTGCCAACAACAACGGAGATCACTCTAGCATGGAGAATTCTGTCTGCTATCCACTTCGGAGACTGATGGTCCAGCGCCCTCCCTGTCAGATCGTAATTCCTAAAAATCTCACCTGCTGTGTTGCAAATGAACGGCTCGCGCCATTGGCTGTCTGCTTTGCGAGGGATGCAATGAACATCAAGTTGACCGTCGCGGAAGCGATCCGTGACTAAACGACATTCCAACAAGCGCCGCATGCAAAGCGCCGCTACACCCGCTGCGCGCTCGATCATGTGAAGCGGATTGTGCTCGGTCTCAGCTTCATTCAAAATCTCTTCTAGATGTTGAGAAATGCGATCCCTTTGTTCCGCAAGCTCGTTCTTCCATGTGTAAGCCTGCCAATCAGAGCTGATAACAATGCCATGCTTCGTTACATCTTCAAGCTCTTCTTTGGCCTTACTACTCATGATCTCTCCGGGAAGCACCGTTAATAGACATTGGCTCGGTCATGCACATTTTGATTCAAGCTAAGACCACATTAATACCTAGCAGGAAGGCCTGGGTTTCTGCAAAGCAACCGTTTGTACATCGCGCAGCATCCGTCAATTTGGGCTCAAACCGGACATAAGTTAAAGCGAAACACAAACCGCGTCGGATCGACACGCCGCACCCGGTCTTTCATCCATACTTAACCAACCTTGCCAAAACCCGCCGCCAATCGGCGCCCGTATCGGCCCACCGATCCACGCACCGACGTAATACCGACGTTGTGTTTTCGGCCCCTGCGCCCCGTTTCCCCGCATTAACCTCTACCCCGCCGCCACCGTCCCAGCGGCAACACGTGAAAAAAACCCCGCCACATGGGCGGGGTCAGGTGCCGGCCTATGGGCGGCCACAGGCGCGGGCGGTAAGCCTTGAAATAACGTGTTTTTCAGTTCATCTCGGATCGGATCTGCTGGCGGAACACATCAATCGAAACGGGCTTTCCGTCCCGCTTGATGTGCCAATAAGTCCAGCCGTTGCAGCTTGGCGCACCTTCCAAGGCTGCCCCTACCTGGTGAATCGACCCTTTGATATCATCGGCCACAAGCGTTCCGTCTGCGCGGACCTTCGCGGCCTTCCCTCTTGGACTGACCAGCGTTTCGCCTGGCCTCAACATACCACGTTCGACCAACTGGCCAAACGGCACACGGGGTTCTGCACGCTTCGAGGTGGACACCTCCAAAGCCGCCTTGTCAAACTTCCGAACCTTCGCCAAACGCCGCTCGGCTACCTCGCGGTAAGCCGCTTCGCGCTCGATCCCGATGAACGACCGGCCCAGCATCTTGGCGACCGAACCCGTTGTTCCGGTTCCGAAAAACGGATCAAGCACCACGTCGCCCGGATTGGTCGTGCCGACAAGGATACGGTGCAACAGCGCCTGGGGTTTCTGTGTCGGATGCGCCTTGTCGCCGTTCTTGTCCTTCAGACGCTCGTGCCCGGTGCAGATCGGGATCACCCAATCGCTGCGCATCTGAACGCCCTCGTTCATCGCCTTCAGGGCTTCGTAGTTGAAAGTGTATTTCGCGCCCTCGTCCTTCGACGCCCAGATCAGCGTCTCGTGCGCATTGGTCAGTCGCTTGCCCCGGAAATTCGGCATCGGGTTCGACTTGCGCCAGACCACGTCGTTCAAAATCCAGAACCCCTGGTTCTGCAATTCCGAGCCCAGCCGGAACACGTTGTGATAGCTCCCGATCACCCAGATCGCGCCATCGGGTTTCAGCAAGCGACGCGCGGCCGCCAGCCAATCCCTGGTGAACCGGTCGTATGCTTTAAGATTGTCAAACTGATCCCAGGCATCATCAACCGCATCGACCTTGGAATTGTCCGGGCGATGCAGATCGCCGCGCAACTGAAGATTATACGGAGGATCGGCAAAGATCAGATCGACCGAGGCTTCGGGCAAAGACCGCATCACCTCGATGCAATCGCCGTCCAATATGGTGTCCAGCGGAAGTTTCTCCGCCGCCTTAGGTGCCTTCGTGACCATTTGTGCCTCTGTCCCGTGGGCCGTTTGCGACCCGTCTTGTGTTGTCCCCAACATGAGTCAGAGGCGATTCGCCGTCAATTTCTTTTTTGAATCAGTAGGTTAAGAAAAATGCTTGTCACAACATGTTGTGGACTGGCTTGAACGAACGTCTATGATGTGGGGTCACACCTAGACGCTCCAGCGCCGCCTTATGGGCCTTCGTCGGGTAACCTGCGTTCTTCTCCCAGCCATAGCCGGGATACTGTTGCGCCAAATCCACCATGATCCGATCCCGCGTCACCTTGGCAATGATCGAAGCGGCCGCAATCGAAAGGCTCCGTCCGTCCCCCTTGACCAAGGCCGTCGCCGGACAGACCAGCCCCTTCGGCACCATGTTCCCGTCGATCAGCGCGTGATTCACGCCACGGGGCAACCCCGCCACGGCCCGCTCCATCGCCAGGTGCGAGGCATAAAGGATGTTCAGCGCGTCGATTTCCTCGACCGAGGCGATGCCGATCCCCACCTCCGCCATCTCGTCGATTTCGCCGAACAACCGCTCCCGCGCTTTCAATCCCAACTTCTTGGAATCGTTCAGGCCATCCGGCACCCGCGCCCGGTCCAGCACGACCGCCCCCGCCACGACCGGACCAGCCAAAGGCCCCCGCCCTGCCTCGTCGACACCGGCCACGAACCTTAAGCCAAGCCGGTCTTCTTCGCTGAAATCCGGCATCTCCCACGCCACTCCGATACTTACTTCACCGCTTTGATAAATACGCTGGCACGAACCAAAGGGATAGGCACAGACGTTACCGAGATAAAAAAGGCGGCAGCCCCGAACAAGACCGCCGCCAGTGATGCAACAGATTTACCGCTTAACAGGGCACACACTCAAACCGTTACCTTCGGCAACTCGTCAAAGGGTCGGGCCAGGGAACCCCCTGGCCCACTGGCACGGAGACTGGAGATGTGCGGGATGTCCGTGCCAGTATTTCGTTCAGCGGCTGGCCACGCGCCAGCCATCCCGTGCAAGACACCGTGCGCCATAGACGACCTGAACGCCGCGATTGGTGCGCACCCGCACCTGGCAATCCCTGGGCAGACGCGATGCATGTTGGTAGTTCCGGTTCAGGCACCGGCGCTCATAGGCCAACCGATCCCGACGGTTCGTATCCACGATCCTCAGACAGCTTTGCGGCAATGCACGTCGCTTGTACTTCTTCTTCGCCGACTGACCGTCCCGCCAGTCGTTCGGCCGCAGGATCCTGCCTTCGATGGTGCGATTGCTCTGCCAGTTGCCGGAATTGTTTTGCCACTGCACAGCCCTGTCGTTTCTGTCATCGCGATCCCTCGCTGCCTTGGCGATCAGACCGATCGCGGCAAGCCCAAGCAGCGCCTTGGCAACATCATCTCTGTCTTCAGCGGCGGCTGGCAAAGGCGCCAGCGACAGGCCAAGCGCGGCAAGTCCGGCAATTGCGATGTTCTTTATGCGGGTCATGGGACACCCCCTTGTTTCCAGGATTTTTCAAGTGCGACGCTCGGGGCGCCTTCGATGCACTCAATCTGGGGGGTTCGGCCCATGACGCTCAATATCGCGCGCCTGATATGGGATAACAGGTGGTAACCCGTGGTGTGTTATTGATTTTCCAATAGCAAGCAGACACTCTCGCCCACATGAAACTGCATTCCAAAATCCTGGCCATCCTGATGTTGGCGTCTCTCGGCTCGCCGCTTCATGCGGCCTGTTATGCCGACTACAAGGCAAGCCGTGATAATCCGCTTCAGCTCCATTATGGTGTCATGAAAGTCAAAGCCGATCCTTGCACCAAGTCCGACAAGGTCAGATCGATCGTTGCCAAGCGGTTGGACAAGGCCGGCTGGAAACTGTTGCAAGTCCGTTCGGTCTTCGATGACAGTGGTCTGGACAAAAGGAAAAAGGATGCAGGAAAGTACTTCCTCCGCTTCTGAAGCACGCGCGGCCGGAACCCGCGTCGTCGGCTTCGGCATTGCCGCCGTTATCCTGATTCTCGGGCTGGCCGGGGCGTTTCTTCTGCTCAGCCTGCCCGACGCCAACGCCTTCAACGCGCGGGTCGAACGGCTCTTTGTCGACAACGCCGATCTGACCTCGGAAGCGGAAATCAAGCTTCTTGAAATCCTCGCCCAATCCGGCACCGCCTTTTCCGAGGTTCTGGCCGGTTATCGCGTGGTGATTTTCGTGTTGCTCCTCTTCGCGACCGGGCTGTTAATCGCCTGTTTGGTCTTTGTGGTCACCATCATCCTGTTGAACCGTCGCATCGGCGCAATCGAACGTCAGGGCATCCAGGTGTCATCTCTGACCGTGAACCGGGAAGAAAATCTGGTGATCCTGAACGACATGGAATTCAAGCTGACCGGCGCTGCGGTCGAAACGATTTCTGTCCTGGCCGAGGCACGCATGGACGGCGATGTGATGTCCGGGGCCGAGATCGAGGCGATGATTTCGGGCAAACGCCCCGAAGACTGCGAAGAGGCGTCCGGCGCAACGCGAATCAAGCGTCTGCGCGACGCGCTTGGCAATCAGATTGTGGCGGAACTCCTGATCAAGACCGTCGCCCGCCAGGGCTATGTTCTGGCCATCGACCAGAAAGCTATTCGTGTCGTGTAGCTTGAATTTATCATGATAAATTATTCCAATTTAATCTTGCAAAATCAATATCTTACGTAAACTCCGTTCAAAACTGAGACTTTGAATTGTTTTTTCCCACTAATCGACCCGTTAACCTTTTCATACATATAACGGGCCGGGTCGCTCAATCATCCCTGAGAGGTTCGGTTCCCTCGGTCGGGTGATTGCGACCCCAGCAACCGGCCGGGGGATTAACGAGTGTGTACCGGTTCGAGTGTGGTGTGGTGTGTGTGAAAGGTGACGGTGTTTCGACACCAGATGTCGTGGGGCTCGGTCCCGGTACGGGGGAACGGACCGACCCCATTGTAACCACCAGCAATGACGACCTCAGTCGTTATTGCCCTCTTGAAGATGCAGCTTCATGTCCACCAGAACCTGTTGAAGCGCGTTCGTCTCTTCCAACAATCGTTTGGCTTCATTCAACGAGATGTGACCATCCTCGATCGAATGGTTGTATTCCGCCATCAGCGTCGCAAAACGCTGCGATAATCGGATCACGTCAGAGTTCAAGCCACCCGGCGCATCCGCGCGCTCGGCCCCACCCTCCAGTTTCAGCCCCTGCAATTCAGCCAGGGCCTTTGTCACGAATGGAATGCTGGCATGTGTTTCCAGGGCGATGAGCACATTGACAGGAATGAACCGGTCCGTGTTCTCATCGTTGGACGAAGCATAGCGACCCAACGTCGCCTTGGATTTTCCGGAAACCTCGCACGCCTTGGCGTAACCCAGATCCTTGATCAACGCCTCGGTATGCCTCTTCAGATAATCACCACGAGCGCCACGCGCATCGGAGTTCATGTGCTGTCTTCCTCATTTTCACCTTCGCGACCCCATATACTTGAATAGCTTAAACATTTACTTTTGCCTACAAAATTAACGCGCGACGGGAATCCGGCGACGTTGCGGGCCAAACAGCCGACTACTTCGGGTCGAAAATGCGCGCGGCCAGGGGCGCGCCGAGGATCACGATGAAGATGCGCAGCACGTGATGCGCCACCACAAAGGCAACGTCCGCCCCGACGATCAACGCCAGCACCGTCATCTCTGCCTGCCCGCCCGGAGCAAAGGCCAGCAAGGCTTCCATGCCGGTCGCCAGCCCGAAGTGATAGATACCTTCGACAAAGACAAGCGTCAGCAAAATCAGGATGACGCAAAAGCCGAAACCCGCCACCAGATCCCGCTTCACCTCGACCATCGTGATCCCGGCGTACTTGCTGCCGATTGTCAGGCCTATAAAAAACTGCGCCGCCCAGATGGCCTCGGCAGGCGGGCGTTGTTCAAGCCCGCCCAACACCGTGACCACGGCCGTGGCGATTAGCGGACCCAGGATCGACGCTCCGAAAAGCCCGATACGCTTGGCACCCAGCCAACCAACCAGGGCGCAGGCCACCATGATCGCAAGCTGGCTCATGGGCAACGACGATGCGGGCGCACCCGGCGGATTGGAAAGATCTGCCTGCCAGAATCCCTTCAGGATGAAGGGCAGGGCCACGACGATCACCAGCACCCTTGTCGCATGGATCAGCGAAAGCGAACGCACGTTGCCGCCGGATTCTTCGCCAAACATCAGCATGTCCTGAAGCCCGCCGGGCATGGTCGAATAATAGGCCGTGGCAAAGTCATACCCCCAGACCCGCCGGAAATAGGGTATGCCGACCACGCCAATCGCCACAACCATCACGGGCACCAGCAACAGGGTTGGCAACATCGAAGGAAAGGTGACCAGAACGGCGGGCGTCAGGGTCGATCCGACCGCCACGCCAAGCACCGTGCGCATGGATTCGTTGACGATACGAATGCCCTTCAGCGGAAGACCGACCAGCGCCGCAACCAGACAGGCCGTAATCGGCCCCAAAAGCCAGGGCAGCGGCAGATCCAGTGCATGGAAGACCGCGACGCCGATCACGCCGGTTACGAAAGCCGAGACAACGCCGATCATGTCTGCATCGCCCGTATCCGGTAACGCATCGAGGTTTGCAGATGCGCTTGGGCAGCATCCCCGGCAGCATCCCTGTCTCTTGCCCGAAGGGCCGCGATGATGTCCCTGTGCTGCCCCATCACCACATCGACACGGTCGTCATCGGAAAACGTCGTCGGCCCCACCAGCAGCAACGAGTTGTTCAACGCCCGCGCTGACAGCATCAGGAACCGGTTGCGCGCCGCAAGGTACAGCCCCCGGTGAAACCGCTGATTGATGGCCGCAGCCATGGAGGGGTTGTCCTTCTCGCCCCCGAAATCCTCGTTCAACGCCTCCAGCGCATCGAACTCGGCGTCCGACCCATGCTGCGACGCCAGCTCCGCCGCCGTGCGTTCCAGCACAATCCGCATCTCGTAAAGCTCGACAACCTCGGCATGTTCCAGCTTGCGAATGACGGCCCCGATACGCGGACGATGCTCGACGATCCCGTCGGCCTCCAACCGACGCAAGGCTTCGCGCACCGGCGTGCGCGACAGGGACAGGCGTTCCGCCACATCCTCTTCGCGCAACCGATCACCAGGCATGAAATGGCCCTCGCGGATGGACGAGAGCAGCGCGTCATAGGCGGCTTCGCCGGAAGATTTGGATGGATTGGACAATTTGTATCCCTTTGGATACAATCCTTCTACGAAGAGAATCCGACCCTGTCAATCGCACTGGCATCTACCCCTCGACTTGACACTTTCCGCACAAGACGGCCCTGTCGCGATCAAAGACACACGACGGCCAAAGACCGAACCACCGACACGAGGACGCCCATGCAGTTCACCACCCGCCCCGAGCTTCAAGGCACCTTCGGAATGGTCACCTCGACCCACTGGCTGGCATCGGCTGTCGGTATGAAAACCCTCGAAGCGGGCGGCAATGCCTTCGACGCCGCCGTGGCGACGGGGCTTGTCCTGAACGTGGTCGAACCCCAGTTGAACGGCCCATTGGGCGACATGCCCGCGCTGATCTGGCCCGCAGCGGCCGACGCACCTTCGATGATCTGCGGACAGGGTACGGCACCCGCAGGTGCAACCGTCGATCACTACAGATCCCAAGGCCTCGACCTGATCCCCGGCTCGGGCCTTTTGGCGACGGTCATCCCCGGCGCCTTCGATGCCTGGATGCTGATGCTGCGCGACCATGGCACCCTGCGGCTGCGCGAGGTCATGGAACCCGCCATCCACTATGCACATGCCGGTTATCCTTTCCTGCCCCGCACCGCTGGTGTCATCGCCGAACACGCCGACTTTTTCCAGACCGAATGGCCCACCTCGGCCCAAGTCTGGCTGCCCGGCGGCAAGGCTCCAAAGCCGGGCGAATTGTTCCGCAACCCTCAACTCGCCGACTTCTGGACCCGCCTTCTGGACGAAGCCGAAACCGCCAAGGGGCGCGAGGCCGAGATCGAAGCAGCCCGCCGCGCCTTCTATTCCGGATTCGTGGCCGAGGCGATCGACCAGCACATCCGCGAAACCTGCGTCATGGACGGCGCAGGCGAACGCAGAAAGGGCGTGCTGACGGGCGAAGACATGGCCGGTTGGTCAGCCACCGTCGAAGACACGCTTTCCGGCAGCTACCAGGATTGGCAGGTCTACAAGGGCGGCTTCTGGACCCAGGGACCGGCCCTGCTTCAGACGCTCGCGACGCTGTCCCACACCGGGATCGCCGAAGCCGGACCGCTCGACACCGAATTCGCCCACCTTGCCGTCGAAGCCCTGAAACTGGCCTTTGCCGACCGCGAGGCTTACTACGGCGATCCCCTTATGGCCGAGATCCCCGCCGACCTTCTTCTGTCGGATGAATACGCTCAAAGGCGGGCGGCCCAGATCGGCGACACCGCCTCTCTGGAACAGCGCCCCGGGCCGGTGCCGGGGCTGGAACATCTTGCCAAGGCATTCCTCGACCGCGCAAACCGCGCCCTGCCCGAGGGGGCCGGCACGGGCGGCGGTGAACCAACGATGGCGCACCTCGAAAAACGCGAAGGCGACACCGTCCACCTCGATGTGGTCGACGCGGCAGGTAATATGGTGTCGGCCACACCGTCGGGCGGATGGCTGCAATCCAACCCGGTGGTGCCGGGCCTTGGCGTTCCGCTCAACACACGCGCCCAGATGTTCTGGCTGGACGAAGGCCTGCCCACCACACTTGCCCCCGGACGTCGCCCCCGCACGACGTTAACGCCTTCGATGGCCCGCGCACCGGACGGCACACGCCTTGCCTTCGGCACACCTGGCGGCGACAGCCAGGACCAGTGGCAATTGTTCCTGCTCCTGCACCTCGTCCACCACGGCATGAACCTGCAAGAAGCCATCGACGCGCCCCTGGTCCTTTCCGGTCACGTCCAGTCCAGCTTCTACCCGCGCGGCACAAATCCCGGCCAACTGATGATCGAACCCGCCTTTCCCGAAGGCACCATCGCCGGTCTGCGCGACAAGGGACACCGGATCCAGGTAGCCGAACCCTGGACACTTGGCCGCCTGACCGCAGCATCCCACAGCCCGAACGGCATCCTGAAGGCCGCAGCAACACCGCGCCTGATGCAGGCCTACGCGGCGGGGCGCTAGGGCAACCCATGACGCTTGATCTTCTTCTCGGTGGATTCGACCCCCTTGTTGCCGTACTTCTTCTGGCCGCCAGTTTCATCGGCTCGTTCATCACCGTGGCCCTCGGAATAGGCGGCGGCGCGCTCCTGCTTGCGGTCCTGGCAACCTTCATGCCGCCCGCCGCCCTGATCCCCGTGCATGGCGTGATCCAGCTTGGCTCCAACGCCTTCCGCGCAGCACTCCTTCTGAAGAAAACCCACTGGCCCCCCTTCGCGGCCTTCGCTCTCGGCACGATCATCGGGGCCTTCATCGGCGGCTCCGTAGTCGTGAACCTTCCCCCCGGCCTTGTCCTGATCGGCATCGGCCTCTTCGTGATCTACAGCGTCCTTACACGACCGCCCGCCTGGCTGTCGCGCATCCCGATCCTGACCGGCCTGATCTCAAGCTTCCTGACCATGTTCTTCGGCGCCACCGGCGTTTTCGTTGCAAACTTCACCAAGTCGCTCGAACTCCCCCGCGAATCCCATGTCGCCACCCACGCGGTGCTGATGACCCTGCAACACGGGCTGAAAATCCTGGTCTTCGGCTTTCTCGGCTTTGCCTACGGCCCCTGGATCGGCTTCATCATCGCGATGATCGCCGCCGGTTTTCTTGGCACTCTCGTCGGTCGCAGGGTCCTGATCCGCTTGTCCGACAAGGCCTTCAAGAAGGCGCTGGATATCGTCCTGATCCTGATTTCCATCCGGCTGATCTGGCAGGGAACGGCAACGTTTTTCCCCTGAAACATGCAATGGCGGCCCCGATAGGAGTCGAACCTATGACCTACCGCTTAGGAGGCGGTTGCTCTATCCTCTGAGCTACGAGGCCGCTGCCCCCTTCTCCGATTTTCGTGCCTCGGGATCAAGCGGCTTGCGTCGTTTCCCGTTAGCGATAACCTAAGGGAAAGAAAGACGCAGGATACCGGTATGGACGACGACAAGGTTGTTCCCTTGATGAAAGAGATGAAAACACCGACCCGCCCGCTGACCCTGAGGGACGTTTCCGAAGCCTCGGGCGTGTCGGAAATGACCGTAAGTCGCGTGCTTCGAAACCGGGGTGATGTGTCCGACGCGACGCGCGAAAAGGTGCTTCGTACCGCGAAACAACTCGGCTATGTGCCAAACAAGATCGCCGGGGCATTGGCCTCGAACCGTGTGAACCTTGTCGCCGTCATCATCCCCAGCCTGTCGAACATGGTCTTTCCCGAAGTGCTGACCGGCATATCGGATGTCCTGGACGATTCCCCTTTGCAATCGGTCGTCGGCGTCACTCACTATAGCCCCGACAAGGAAGAAACCGTTCTGTTCGAAATGTTGTCCTGGCGGCCTTCGGGGATCATCCTGGCCGGGCTTGAACATACCGACGCCTCGCTTGCCATGCTGGCGGCCTCCGGCATTCCGGTTGTCGAGATCATGGACACCGACGGCGATCCCGTCGATTCCGTAGTCGGGATCAGCCACCGCCGCGCCGGCCGCGAAATGGCGCGACAGATCATCCGCTACGGCTATGAACAGATCGGTTTCCTGGGCACCAAGATGCCGATGGACCACCGGGCACGTAAGCGGTTCGAGGGGTTCACCGAGGCCCTCGCCAAGGAGGGCTTCGAAGTCGTCGATCAGGAATTCTACGATGGCGGCTCTTCGCTTCTGAAAGGGCGCGAGATGACCGAACGCATCCTCGAACGCAGCCCGGACCTGGACTTCCTTTACTACTCCAACGACATGATCGGCGCGGGCGGGTTGCTTCACCTTCTCGATCGCGGCATCGACGTTCCCGGCCAGATCGGCCTCGCCGCTTTCAACGGCACCGACCTTCTGGATGGCCTGCCAAGGAAACTCGCGACGATGGAGGCGGGGCGTTACGAAATCGGGCGCAAGGCGGCCGAAATCATCCTGGAACGCAATGCCGAGAATGCGCCCAAGGAAACCCGCCGGATCGAGCTGACACCGCAGATCCAGCTCGGCGACACGTTAAAGAGAACATAAAACCTTAGGCGGATTGTCACCGGACCGGGACCGCAGCTGCGACTCCGGTAACAACTCCGCAATCTTCGCTACCTACTGTCGTTCAAAGCCTTGGGTGGGGTGCCTGGGGCGAACGGGGTGGCACTTTCCAATGCCACTGTGCTTTCGGCCCATGTTCGTGAGGGAAGCGGGTCATGTGTGGTTTGTGCCAAGCGTTTCAGCCCTGGGCTGATGATTGTGTTTTTGCACCGTTTCAAGACGTACCAGCCGCCGAAAGCGGCTCAAGCTCCGACGGAGACTCTGCGGAATTGCCGACTTTCACCTACGATCAGATCGCGACCCAACTGACGACAGGCTTCTGGGGCGGCGGTAGCACCCGGTCTTTCGATGTCTCATCGGGCGACACGCTTTATGTCGACATAACGGCATTGGCCACAAACGGGCAGGACATGGCGCGCGAGGCGCTGAATGCCTGGTCCCTTGTCACCGGCCTAAATTTTGTCGAGGTCGACGGCCAGGACCCACCCGATACCACCCACGTCGAAGGAAGCGATGCGCCCTCCGGCACATCCACCGGTTACGCCATGGGCGTTGGCGATGATTTCCTCGGAACGCTCTCAAGCGGAAGCGATCAGGACAGCATCGCCATCAGCCTTGTCGCAGGCCAGACCGTCCAGATCACACTGGCCGGGGAAGGGGCATCGGAAACCGTTGATCCCTACCTCTGGATACTCGACGGTTCCGGTACCGTCGTCGCCGAAAACGACGACGCGGCGGGCCGCGACAGCGCACTGTCCTATCAGGCCAGCTACACCGGAACGCACTACATCCGCGCGGGATCCTTTGCCAACAGCTATCCGGGTGACTATCGGATCTCGGTCCGCGAAACAGCGCAGACCGCCCATATCACCTTCGACGATGAAGAATCCGGCGCATATGCCACCTCTTCCCTTTTCAACGGCACGATCCAGTCGTCCTTTGTCAACGTGAACGCGAACTGGGCCGGCGGATCGAACCGGATCGACGGGTACTTCTACCAGACCTATGTCCACGAAATCGGTCACGCCCTCGGCCTCGGCCACGCGGGCAACTACAACGGCAGCGCGACCTACGGCACCGACAATCACTATGACAACGACTCCTGGCAGGCGACAGTCATGTCCTACTTTCACCAGACCGAGAATACCGAGGTGGACGCCGACTTTGCCTATGTGATCGGACCACAGGTCGCCGACATCATCGCCATCCAGTCGCTTTACGGCACGCCCATTTCCGCAGCGTCCGGCGACACCACCTATGGAAACGACGCGAACACCGGCACTTACCTCGACACCGCGCATTCCCTGTCGAACCCGATCTCCTACACGGTGTTCGACACGGACGGCACCGATACGTTCGACTTTTCGTCCTTCTCCGCCCACCAGGTCATGGACCTGCGGCAGGAAACCTTTTCAGACCTTGCAGGGCACGATGGAAACGTCGGAATCGCCCGTGGCACCATCATCGAGAATGGCCTGACCGGGACCGGGAATGACACGATCACGGGCAATGCCGCCGACAATGGGCTGTCTGCCGGTTTCGGAACCGACGTGATCGACGGCGGTGACGGTAACGATGCGATCCGTGGCGGGTCGGGCAACGATGATCTGAACGGCGAAGATGGTTTCGACCTGATCGAAGGCGGCACCGGTGATAATCTGATCGAAGGCGGCAACGACGGCGACCTGTTGATCGGAGACGATGTTACCCTTTCAATGCTGACGATGATTTACCCGACATGGACGCCGCCGCCGAATGCCCAGACCCTGCTGAACGACGGCGACTATATTCAGCTTTGGGATGACATCCTCGACGATCAGGGGATCGCCTGAAATCAACGCGCCGCATGAATCTCTGCAATGGTCTGTCGCGGCGTGATCGCCTCGGTCGCGATGGTGATCTCAAGGACCGCGCCCGCGCGATGCGCCAGCGCACGTTCCAGCGCCGGTGCAAATTCCCTGGTCCGTTCCACCTTCTCGCCCAGCATCCCGTAAGCCTTGGCAAGCGCGGCGAAATCCGGGTTCACAAGGTCGGTGCCCGAAACACGGTCGGGGAACTCCCGCTCCTGGTGCATCCGGATCGTGCCATAGGTGCCGTTGTTCAACACCAGCACCACGGGGCCAACGCCCAACTGCATAGCGGTTGCCAACTCCTGCCCATTCATCTGGAAATCGCCGTCACCGGCAAAACAGATCACCTGCCGCTCGGGGAACAGACCCTTCGCCATGACCGCCGCAGGCACACCGTACCCCATGGCCCCCGACTGCGGCGCCAAAAGCCGCTGATCGCGGCCATAGCGGAAAAACTTGTTGTTCCAGATCGAGAAATTTCCGGCCCCGTTCGTCAGGATCGCGTCTGGCTCCAGATGCGCCTGCAAATGCCCCATCACGTCGGCCATGCTGACCGGGCCGGGCAATTGGGGCAGATCGAACGACGCCAGATACCTCTGCCGCGCCGCCCGCGTCCAATCCCCCCAATCGCCGCTCAACGAAACTTCGGCCAAAGCAGCGGCGAACCGGTTCGGGCAGGACACGACTGCCAGATCGGGCTGATAGATCTTGCCCAACTCGGCGGGCGACTGGTGCACATGAACCAGCTTTTGCGCCATCTCGGGCAGGTCGAAAATCGAATGGTTGCTGGTCGTCATCTCGCCAAAACGCACATTGATCGCAAGCACCGCGTCCGAGCTCGCCAACGTCTCGCGCACCCCCGGCAACATGCCCACCCCGGCCTCTCCGGCATAGCTGTCCAGCCCGTTGTCATAGATGTCCTGGTATCGAAAGGCCGCGATCACGGGGATGTTCGCAGCTTCGGCAAAAGCCTCAAGCGCGCGACTTCCCGCATCGCTCCAGCCGCCACCACCGGCCAGAATGACCGGGCGTTCGGCACCGGCCAGAACATCACGAACGCCCGCCACGTCCGCCTCTGACGGCGCAGGCACGGGCAAGGCAGGCGCACGACTGATCGGGGCAACGTCCGTTGTGTCCGACACCACGTTTTCGGGCAGCGCCACGATCACCGGCCCCGGACGCCCCGACAGCGCCACCGACCAGGCCCGCGACACGATCTCGGGGATACGCTCCACATGTTCGATCTCGGTCACCCATTTCGCCATGTCCCCGAAGAAGGCGCGATAGTTCACCTCCTGGAACATCTCGCGGTCACGGGTCCGCGTGTCGATCTGGCCCACGAACAGGATCATCGGCGACGAATCCTGCATCGCCGTATGCACCCCGATCGAGGCATTGGTCGCCCCCGGCCCCCGCGTGACGAAACACAGGCCCGGCTCGCCGGTCAGCTTGCCATGGGCGGCCGCCATGAATCCCGCACCGCCTTCGTTGCGGCAATTCACGAAACGCATCCCCGACTGGTACATCCCGTCCAGCACCGACAGATAGGATTCCCCCGGAACACCGTAACCCCGGGTCGCCCCCAGGGCTTCCAGACATTCCACCAAAAGCTTGCCGCCGTGCCGCATCGCGCATTCCTTCAATTCTTCAAAGATCTTGTTGCAGCGCACCGGCCAAGGTGCAAGCGCCCAAACTGGACCTAACAGCACAACACAATTGGCAATACGGGTTGCCGGGGGGTTCCGCATAGGTTCAACTGCCGGAGAGCACCCCAAAGGGTCAGACACAAGAATGAACGCGCCAAAAGTCGACACATCGCCCAAGGTCTCGGACGAGGTTCGCAAGACCACCTGCTACATGTGCGCCTGCCGCTGCGGGATCAACGTGCACCTGAAGGATGGCCCCGATGGCAAGAAACAGGTCGCCTATATCGAAGGCAACCGCGACCACCCCGTGAACAAGGGCGTGCTTTGCGCCAAGGGATCATCGGGCATCATGCAGCACCTGTCGCCCGCCCGCCTGCGCGCGCCCCTGAAACGCGTCGGCCCGCGCGGCTCGGGCGAGTTCGAGGAAATCACCTGGGACGAGGCGCTTGAAACCGCCACCGCATGGCTGAAACCCCTGCGCGACAAGGATCAATCGAAACTCGCCTTTTTCACCGGGCGCGACCAATCGCAAAGTTTCACCAGCTACTGGGCGCAATCCTTCGGCACGCCCAACTATGCCGCCCACGGCGGCTTCTGCTCGGTCAACATGGCGGCGGCGGGCATCTACACCATGGGCGGCGCCTTCTGGGAATTCGGCCAGCCGGATTGGGACCGAACGAAACTCTTCATGCTGTTCGGCGTCGCCGAAGACCACGACAGCAACCCGATCAAGATGGGTCTCGGCAAGCTGAAGGCGCGGGGCGCCAAGGTGATCGGCGTCAACCCGATCCGCACCGGTTACAATGCCGTTGCCGACGAATGGGTCGGGATCACCCCCGGCACCGACGGCCTGTTCATCCTGTCGCTCGTCCACTGCCTGATGAAAGCCGGTAGGATCGACCTCGACTACCTCGCCCGATTCACCGACGCGCCCTGCCTCGTGAACGAAGACCCCGCCAGCGACGAACACGGGCTTATCCTGAAAGACGTTGCCGGCAAGAAACTGGTGATCGACAAACGCACCGGCAAGCCCGAGGCCTTCGACACCCCCGGCGTTCAGCCCGACCTGACCGCCACCTATCGCCACGCGGGTGTGACGCACCGACCGGTCCTCCATCACATGGCGGAAAAATACCTCTCCAACACCTACGCCCCCGAAACCGTCGCCGAAAAGATCGGCATCCCGCCCGAACGCATCCGCGCCATCGCCGCCGAGATCGCCCGCACAGCCTTCGACGACGCCTTCGAGCTTGAGCGCGAGTGGACGGACTTTCGAGGCGAAACACACAAGACGATGACCGGCCGCCCGGTCAGTTTCCACGCCATGCGCGGCATCTCGGCCCATTCCAACGGCTTCCAGACCTGCCGCGCCCTGCACCTGTTGCAGATCGTCCTTGGCACCGTCGAGGTTCCCGGCGGCTTCCGCTTCAAACCGCCCTATCCGAAACCCTACTGGGCGCACCCGAAACCCCACGCCACCCACCAGCCCGGCCAACCGCTCGACGGCCCGCACCTCGGCTTTGTCCACGGCCCCGATGACCTTTTGCTGAAAGACGACGACCCGTCCGTTAACGACCCCCATGCCCCCAAACGCATCGACAAGGCGTTTTCCTGGGACAACCCGATGAGTTCGCACGGGTTGATGCACATGGTCATCTCCAACGCCCACGCGGGCGACCCCTACAAGATCGACACGCTGTTCCTCTACATGGCGAACATGTCGTGGAACTCGTCGATGAACACCTCGGGCGTGATGGAGATGCTGACAGACCGGGACGAAAACGGCGAATACGTCATCCCGAAAATCATCTACTCGGATGCCTATTCCTCGGAAATGGTCGCCTATGCCGACCTGATCCTGCCCGACACGACCTACCTCGAACGCCACGATTGCATCAGCCTCCTCGACCGCCCCATCTGCGAGGCCGAAGCCGCCGCCGACGCCATCCGCTGGCCCGTGGTCGAGCCCGACCGCCCCGGACATGAAGGTGTGCGCGGCTTCCAGTCCGTCCTCTGCGACCTTGGCGCACGACTTGGCCTGCCTGGATTCGTGAACGAAGACGGCAGCCAGAAATACGCCGATTACGCCGACTACATCCAGAACCACGAACGAAAGCCGGGCATCGGCCCCCTGGCCGGGTTCCGGGGCGACGGCACGAAATTCGGGCGCGGCGAACCCAACCCGGACCAGATCGAACGCTACAAGGAAAACGGGAGCTTCTGGGTCCACCACATCGCGCCCGAGGCGGAATTCTACAAACCCTGGAACACCGCCTACCAGGACTGGGCGGTCAACCTCGGCCTTTACGACGCGCCCACGCCCTACCTGTTCACGCTCTGGTGCGAACCCCTGCGCCGGTTCCAGCTTTCCGCCGAAGGCAAACACCGCCGGAAACCGCCCGAACACCTGAAACAACGCATCGCCGAAACGATGGACCCGCTTCCCATCTGGTATCCGCCGCTCTCCGAAGCCCACGACGACTACAAGGTCCACGCACTGACACAGCGTCCGATGGCCATGTACCACTCCTGGGGCTCGCAGAACGCCTGGCTCAGGCAAATCCACGGGCGAAACCCGCTCTATGTCCCGACCAAGATCTGGGAGGCGGAAGGCTTCAATGAAGGCGACTGGGCGAAGGTCACCTCGCCCCATGGCGAGATCACCGCACCCGTCGCCCACATGGCGGCGCTGAACGAAAACACGATCTGGACCTGGAACGCCATCGGCAAGAAGAAAGGCGCATGGGCGCTGGACGAAGACGCCCCGGAATACACCAAGGGCTTCCTTTTGAACCACATCATCCACGAACTTCTGCCGCCAAGGGGCGACGGCTTGCGCTGGTCCAACTCCGACCCGATCACCGGACAGGCGGCGTGGTTCGACCTGCGGGTGAAGGTCGAAAAAACCGCCGCACCGCAGGAAACCAAACCCGCGCACCCGGCTCAGAAAAGCCCCGTCGGCAAAGGCCCCGATACGGTCAGACAGAAGGTCGGCGAATGACACTTCATCGCTTTCCAAATACGCCCGCCGGAGGCGACAGAAAATGCGCATTTTCTGATGCGATTTCTGCTCAGAAATCGCCCCCCGAAGGTCGCCCATGACAACACTTCCCACCCATACGACAAAAAAGCTCGGCCTTGTCATCGACCTCGACACCTGCGTCGGCTGTCATGCCTGCGTGACGGCCTGCAAGGGCTGGAACACGGAAAACTATGGAGCGCCCCTTGCCGATACCGACGCCTATGGCGCGAACCCCGTGGGCAGTTTCCTGAATCGCGTCCACTCCTACGAGGTTCAGCCGGACACCGGCGGTGCGGCCCAGCTTTTCCACATGCCGAAATCCTGCCTGCACTGCGACGACGCGCCCTGCGTCACCGTCTGCCCAACCGGGGCCAGCTACAAGCGCATCGAAGACGGCATCGTCCTTGTAAATGAAACCGACTGCATCGGTTGCGGCCTTTGCGCCTGGGCCTGCCCCTATGGTGCGCGCGAAATGGACCCGGCGGAAAAGGTGATGAAGAAATGCACCCTCTGCGTCGACCGCATTTATAACGAAAACCTTCCCGAAGAAGACCGCCAGCCCGCCTGCGTGCGCACCTGCCCCGCCGGTGCCCGGCATTTTGGCGATCTGTCCGACCCCGAAAGTGACGTTTCCCAACTGGTGGCGGAACGCGGCGGCATGGACCTGATGCCCGAACAAGGCACCAAGCCGGTCAACAAGTACCTGCCGCCCCGGCCCCGCGACGCCGCCCCTGAATTTGACGTGCTCGCCCCCTTCCTGGAACCCGTCGCCGAAGAACCGACCGGGTTTCTCGGCTGGCTCGACCGCACCTTGTCCAAGGTCTCCTGATGCACCCGGCGCCATCGATCATCATCTTTACCGTTCTCTCCGGCCTCGGCTTCGGGATGCTCGCCTTCCTTGGCATCGGCCCCGACGCCCCACGGGGCTGGGCGGCCTTCTGGTTCTTCCTGATCGCCTATCTCCTGTCCGTCGGCGGCCTCGTTTCGTCGACCTTCCACCTTGGCCACCCGGAACGCGCGATCAAGGCGTTTTCCCAGTGGCGCTCCTCCTGGCTCAGCCGCGAAGGCGTGCTGGCCGTCGCCACCCTGATCGTGATGGGCCTCTACGCCCTTGGCCTTGTCTTCTTCGGCACGCAGGTTCGGATACTCGGGATGCTCGGTGCCGCACTCGCCCTCGCCACGGTGCTGGCCACCTCGATGATCTACGCCCAGATGAAAACCGTGCCGCGCTGGCACAACTGGTCGCCGCCCGTGCTGTTCCTTGGATACGCCATCACCGGCGGTGCGCTTCTGACCGGGCGCGTCACGCTTGTTCTGTGGCTTCTGCCCCTGCTCGCAATTGCCCAAATCCTCGCCTGGTTCGATCAGGACCGCCGCGAAAAATCCGCCGAAACAACGATCGCCACCGCCACCGGGCTTGGCAACATCGGTAAGGTCCGTGCCTTCGAATCCCCCCACACCGGCGAAAATTACCTGACCCAGGAAATGGCTTTCCGCGTGGGGCGCAAACACGCCGCGACGCTAAAGGTCATCGCGCTGTTCCTTTTCGCCGCGCTTCCCTTCCTTCTCCTGCTCCTGCCCTTCAACCACGCCTTCGCCATTCTCGCGGTTCTCTCGCACCTCGCAGGCGTGCTTGCACAACGTTGGCTCTTCTTCGCCGAAGCAAAACACGTGGTAAGTCTCTACTACGGACGCTAACGTCATAACGGGTATGCAGGGCCAGCGGCGTTCTGTCCGTTGATTTTTTTCTGCACCTGCACAATAACCTCGGCCAAGGCCCGTGGAAAACCCGCGGCGAGAATTCAGGAGGAAGCCTAATGACCAACGTAGTAATCGCGTCCGCGGCCCGTACCGCCGTCGGCAGTTTCAGTGGAAGTTTTGCCAATACACCCGCCCATGACCTGGGTGCCACCGTTCTGGAAGCCGTGGTCGAACGCGCAGGCATCGACAAATCCGAAGTCTCTGAAACCATTCTCGGCCAGGTGCTGACCGCAGGCCAGGGCCAGAACCCGGCCCGCCAGGCGCACATCAACGCCGGCCTGCCGCAGGAAAGCGCGGCCTGGGGCATCAACCAAGTCTGTGGCTCGGGCCTGCGCACCGTCGCACTTGGCGCCCAGCACATCCAGCTTGGCGATGCCGACATCGTCGCCGCCGGTGGACAGGAAAACATGTCCATGTCGCCCCATGCTCAGGCCATCCGCGCAGGGCAGAAGATGGGCGACCTGAAACTGATCGACACGATGATCAAGGACGGCCTTTGGGACGCCTTCAACGGCTACCACATGGGCCAGACCGCCGAGAATGTTGCCGAGAAATGGCAAATCTCGCGCGACCAGCAAGACGAGTTCGCGGTCGCTTCCCAGAATAAGGCCGAAGCGGCGCAAAAGGCCGGCAAGTTCGCCGATGAAATCACGCCCTTCACCGTGAAGACCCGCAAGGGCGACATCGTTGTGGATCAGGACGAATACATCCGTCACGGCGCCACCATCGAAGCCATGCAGAAACTGCGCCCCGCCTTCACCAAGGACGGCTCGGTCACTGCTGCCAACGCTTCCGGCATCAACGACGGCGCGGCCGGCGTTCTGTTGATGAGCGCCGACAACGCCGAAAAGCGTGGCATAGAACCGCTCGCACGCATCGCGTCTTACGCCACCGCTGGCCTCGATCCCTCGATCATGGGCGTCGGCCCGATCTATGCCTCGCGCAAAGCGCTGGAAAAGGCAGGCTGGAAGGCCGAAGACCTCGACCTCGTCGAAGCCAATGAAGCCTTCGCCGCCCAGGCCTGTGCCGTGAACAAGGACATGGGCTGGGATCCCGCCATCGTGAACGTCAACGGCGGTGCCATCGCCATCGGCCACCCGATCGGTGCCTCGGGCGCGCGTGTCCTGAACACGCTGTTGTTCGAGATGAAGCGCCGCGACGCCAAGAAAGGCCTCGCCACGCTTTGCATCGGCGGCGGCATGGGTGTCGCACTTTGCGTCGAACGCCCGTAATTTGAGCGATTTCCGTGGCGCAATATAGTTGCGCTGCGGAATGTCGCCGCCTAACATTATTTCCGAATACTGGAGGAGGAAAACAATGGCCCGTGTTGCACTGGTCACCGGAGGCTCGCGTGGCATCGGTGAAGCAATTTCAAAGAAACTCAAAGCCGATGGATTCGAAGTCGCCGCCACCTATGCCGGCAACGATGAAAAAGCCGCGGCCTTCACCGCCGAAACCGGCATCAAGACCTACAAGTGGAACGTCGCCGACTACGACGAATCCAAGGCCGGGATCGAAAAGGTCGAAGCCGACCTCGGCCCGATCGACGTGGTCGTCGCCAATGCGGGCATCACCCGCGACGCGCCCTTCCACAAGATGTCGCCCGAACAGTGGAAAGAGGTGATCGACACCAACCTCACTGGCGTCTTCAACACCGTTCACCCGGTCTGGCCCGGTATGCGCGAGCGCAAGTTCGGCCGCGTCATCGTCATCAGCTCGATCAACGGCCAGAAAGGCCAGTTTGCCCAGGTCAACTATGCTGCCACCAAGGCCGGTGATCTTGGCATCGTGAAATCGCTGGCCCAGGAAGGTGCGCGTGCGGGCATCACGGCCAACGCCGTCTGCCCCGGCTACATCGCTACCGAAATGGTCATGGCGGTGCCGGAAAAGGTCCGCGAAAGCATCATCGCGCAGATCCCCGCCGGTCGTCTTGGCGAACCGGAAGAAATTGCGCGCTGTGTGGCCTTCCTTGCTTCCGACGACGCCGGTTTCATCAACGGTTCCACGATCTCGGCGAACGGCGCACAGTTCTTCGTCTGATCGAAATTCCAAACAGGAAAGGGCCGGTCGCTGGACTGGCCCTTTTTCTTTGTGGTGTCGCGAACCTATCGGAACGTGAAAAACCGAATGAGCCGGGCAAAGGCGTCGGCCCGTTCGGCATGGGCGATGCGATAGGCTTCTTGCGTGCGGCTGTTTCGTATGGCTTCAAACATTGGAAGGGCTTTCATTGAGGATTTCTGAACTGAACCCACCATGCGTCCCCAAAAGATTCACGACAAACGAGACTTCTCATGCCCTCAGTTAAGCTGTACTTAACTGCCCATGCCCGACCGTCTGCCCCCGCTCACCGCCCTTCGCGCCTTCGAAGCCGCCGCCCGGCACATGTCCTTTGCCCGCGCCGCCGACGAACTAAACGTCACGCCCGCAGCCCTTTCGTTCCAGATCAAATCGCTGGAAGACCACCTTGGCCAACCGGTGTTTCACCGTCTCAACCGCGCCGTCGAACTGACCGAGGTCGGTGCCCTCCTGGCCCCCGGCATCCGCGAAGGCTTCCGCGAAATCGGCACGGCCTGGAGCAAGGCACGGCGTTTCACCGATCAAAGCCTTCTTACGATCACCGCCGGTCCCGCCTTCACCGCGCTCTGGCTCGCCCCGCGCATGTTCGCTTTCGCCACGGAACATCCCGAAATCGAGCTTCGATTCGCCGCCAGCATCCACCTTGCCGATTTCAACCGCGATGACGTGGACATCGCCATCCGCTTTGGACAAAGCGACGATCCCGGCCTCTATTCTCACCCACTGCTGGAAGACTGGATGACCCCGATGGTGTCCCCGGCTCTGGCCGAAACAATAAAAACGCCCCAAGACCTTGCCCAAGTCACGCTGATCCACGACGAGGCGTCATCTTTCCTGCGCCCGCAAGTCGACTGGAACGCATGGTTCAGGGCAATGGACATCGACCCGCCCGAATCCCACGGCCCCAGGTTCAACCAGGCAGAACACGCCCTGACCGCCGCGATTTCAGGCGGCGGTGCGATCATGGGACGGCTGTCACTGACCTCCACCGCCTTGCAGGACGGTCGGCTTGTCATGCCGTTTCGGGAAACGCTTTGGTCCGGTGCCTTCTACAGGCTGATCTGCCCGGAAGGCACCGAAACCCGGCCGCATGTCGCGGCCTTCATCAAATGGATCGAGGGCGAAATTCAGGAGCTGAAGACGTTCCAGAACGGACGCAACTTCATTCCCCTGCCCTCAACCCCCTAGGCCGAGGCGCTGAGACGCGCGATTTCTTCTTTGATCTGGAGTTTCTGTTTCTTCAGTTCGGTAATCTGAAGATCGTCGATGGCGGGGCTTCGTTGAGCCGCTTCGACTTCCGATGAGAGGGTTTCGTGTTTCTGGCGGAGTTGCTGTAGGTGCGAACTCATGCTCATCGTAGTCCTCCTGTTTTTGAATACTTCGATCCCACCATGAATTTTGATTCGTGTCACGGGGGCACGGGCAATTTCCACAGCCCACATTAACCAAGGATTAATCGCTGAGCGAAAGCGCCGCACCTTTGCGCAGAACCGATGCGGCGGCCTCGGAATAGCTGTCGCCATCCTGCTCATGGCGATCGCCCTGGTGCAGCACCAGCGGCGGCAGCAGGCAGAAAGGCGTGCGCGATCCCTTTTTCGCCTGCAAAAGGAACAACTTCGCGGGCCTCGAATGGCGCGGTTGCAATGGCAAAACCCGGATACCGCCCGCACGCCCGTCAAACGCGGCCAAAGCCTCCGGCAGCGTCTCAATGCGATGAATCAACGTCACCGTCCCACCCGGACGCACCCGTCTCAACGCGACATCCATCCAGAAACCCAGTGTTTCCGTATTTCCGCGCCCGCCCTCTCGGCTTTTATCCGCCGACACGGTCCCATTGTCGCGGTCAAAGAATGGCGGGTTGAACATCACGTGGTCGAAAGTGTCGCCCGTGACTTCGGGGGGCAATGCCGCCAAATCCGCCGTGACAATCCGCACTGCGATCCCCGCACGCTCAGCAT
Source organism: Paracoccaceae bacterium (assembly GCA_965228905.1). Classification (GTDB taxonomy): domain Bacteria; phylum Pseudomonadota; class Alphaproteobacteria; order Rhodobacterales; family Rhodobacteraceae; genus CALKXV01. The sequence continues at coordinate 181,685 of CBDDII010000003.1, forward strand.
TCTGCCGCGCCAGATCTGCCAGCTCCACCTGCAGCTCAACCCCGGTCAGCCGCACCCCGTCAACCCGCGCACCAAGACAGAACAGCGCCGTTCCGACACCACAGCCAAGGTCCAGCACATGATGCCCCGCCCGCGCCGGAACGCTGGCCGCAAGAAACACCGGATCAGCCCCGGCCCGATACCCGTTCACGGGTTGCAAAAGCGACAGCCGCCCGCCCAGGAAATCGTCCGCTCGCGCCTCTGTCACGGCGACACGGGCAGGTCGTTGTCATTCAACACCGTGCTTGCGCGAAAAAAATCGCGATCCGCCACCATCAACCGGCGCGGCAAAACCCCGATGGATCCCTCCAGCACGCTCATATGGACGTCCATCTGAAAGCAGTCTATATCCTCGCCGTCGAGAAGGGCCGTCGCAAAGGCGATCATCGTTGGGTCGTTGGTGCGCAAAAGCTCTCTCATGGGACGGAGATAATGGCAGACCCAAGGGTTTGTCGAGCAATCTGACGAGCGTGTGATGAGCCTGGACGAAGCGAAAGCCGTGAAACCGCACGAGCGCCTGGCCGAGGTGCTCGCGGGCGACCTGGCGGCGGTCGATGCCCTGATCCGCGAACGCATGATGTCGGAAAACGCACCCCGCATCCCCGAGGTGACCGCGCACCTCGTCGACGCGGGCGGCAAGCGCGTGCGCCCCATGCTGACCCTCGCCGCCGCCAACCTCTTCGGCTACCGGGGCCGGGATCACCACCGTCTCGCCACTGCCGTCGAGTTCATCCATACCGCAACGCTTCTTCACGACGATGTGGTCGATGAAAGCGGGCAGCGGCGTGGACGGCCGACGGCCAACCTTCTGTGGGACAACAAGTCATCGGTGCTGGTCGGCGACTATCTTTTCGCCCGCTCGTTCAAGCTGATGGTCGAAACCGGCTCGCTCCGCGTGCTAGACATCCTGTCGGACGCTGCCGCCACCATCGCCGAAGGCGAGGTTCTGCAACTCACCGCCGCCGCCAATCTTGCCACCACCGAAGACGTCTATCTCTCGGTCGTGCGCGGCAAAACCGCCGCCCTTTTCGCCGCCGCCTGCCAGGTTGGCGGCATCGTCGCCAAGGCATCCGAAGACCAGATCACGGCACTTCGTACCTACGGCGACGCGCTTGGCATCGCCTTCCAGATTGCCGACGACCTTCTGGATTACGGCGGCGACACCACCGCCACCGGCAAGAACCTCGGCGACGACTTCCGCGAACGGAAACTGACCCTTCCCGTCATCAAGGCCGTCGCAAAGGCAGACGCCGAGGAACGCGCCTTCTGGAAACGCACCATCGAAAAGGGCGACCAGAAAGACGGCGATCTCGAACAGGCCCTCGCCCTCATCGCGAACCACGGCACGATGGACACCACCCGCACCGAGGCCTTGGAATGGTCCGCCCGCGCCAAAGACGCCCTCGCCATCCTGCCCGAGCACGAGTTGCGCGACATGATGCGCGACCTCGCCGATTATGTGGTGGCGCGGATCAACTGAGACGCGGCATCGCCAGGCCAGACTGGTCGCCCAATAGCCCACCCGCCAGCCACCAACCCGGTTGGGCCTCGCTCAAAACCGTTCCCCCGTTCATCGCCTCGTCCTCGGATTCAAACAGGGCGAAACAGGTGGCGCCCGATCCCGACATTCGCGCCAACCGGCACCCCGGCAGATCGCGCAGGGCCGACAAGACCGCGCCAATCACCGGGGCCGCAGCCATGGCCGGCGCTTCCAGGTCGTTCCGCTGCCCCGCCAGCCAGTCGATCAGCGACCCGGCACCGGCAAACTCCGGCAAAACCTCAGGCATCGGCGCATTGTCCCGCCGTTCCAACCCGGCAAAGACCGCCCCCGTCGGCACAGGCACGCGCGGGTTGACCAAAAGCGCGGGCAACTCCGGCAAGGTCACGAATTCCAGCTTCTCGCCGATCCCCCGCACCCGGCAGGGTTTCGACAAAAGGCACATCGGGACATCGGCGCCAAGCGCAAGGATCTCGGCAGCCAAAGGCTTCAGGGCGTCCTCTGTCGGCGGTATCCAATCCTCGGCTTGCAATTCCTTGCCACGCATCAGCATCCCCCGCAGGGCCGCTGCCGCATCCGCCGATCCGCCGCCAATGCCTGACGCGGCGGGCAGGTATTTCTCAAGAACCAAGGCGGCTCCCTCGCCCTCTGAAACCAACGCGGCAGCCTGTAGGGCAAGGTTCTTCATGTCCGCGGGCACACCCGCTGCCTCGGGGCCTTCTACGGTCAAAGACAGCGTGTTGCCCGCCTGAATCAACAGACGATCCCGGACCGGTGCAAACGTCACCAGCGAATCCAACAGGTGATAACCGTCGTCCCGCTGGCCCGTGATGTGAAGTGTCAGGTTGATCTTTGCCGGAGCAAAAACCCTAGCCGCCGTCATTCGCAACCTGCAAGGGAGGCTCGCCTTCTTCGGCCAGAACAGCGTCCAGGCCGACCTCCAGCTTGCGACGAATCCGCTCGGGGTCCACGTCTTCCAGATCGGTTTCGTCGGTAATGAACGACAGGGCGCGATGCCATTGGAACTCCGCCTCGCGATACCGTCCGACGGCCCAGTAAACGTCGCCCAGATGGTCATTCACGATCGGGTCGATCGCCATCCGTTCGACGGCCTTTTCCATGTGCGGCACCGCCTCGTCATAGCGCCCCAACCGGTACAGGCCCCAACCAAGGGAATCGAGGATATAGCCACTGTCGGGGCGTTGCTCGACCGCGCGTTCGATCAAGACAAGCGCCTCTTCCATCTGAACCTGCATTTCCAGCATCGAATAGCCGAGGTAATTCAGAACCTGCGGCTGATCCGGACGCAACTCCAGTGCCTTGCGAAAATCCGCCTCGGCGGCAGCCCAGTCGTCCAGACGCTCGAACGTGATCCCGCGCGCGAAATAGATGATCCAGTGCTGTTCTTCGGGTTCGCCGATCAACTCAAGCGCGGTGTTGTAAGGCTTGTTCGCCTCTTCGAACCGCTCCAACCCGCGCAGCGTGTCACCAAGCGCCACATGCACCAAGGGCAGATCGCCGTGGCTCTCGGCCAACTGCCGCAACACTTCGACCGCGGCATCCTCGCGCCCGGAACGGCGCAGCGCCTCGGCCCGGCCCATCTCGGCGGCATGGAACGCGGGATCCTCGCGCGGAACCGTGTCATAAACCTCGGTCGCCAGGTCATAACGCTCAAGGTCTTCTAACAACTCGGCAGTCAGCAAAAGCGCATCGGTGTGATCCGGTCGCAGCCCCATTGCCATCCGCGAATAAAGCAGCGTGTATTCCTCTTGCGCCTCGCTTCTCAGCGCCGTCGCGATGGAGTAATACACCTCGGCCAGACCATCGGTCGGATTGCGCACCGAAACGAAGGGCACGGTTTCGCCCGCCTCCAGTTTGGCGCGCAGGGCCTCAAGGCTCGGGTCAAGCGAAATGCCGAAACTTTGCTGGATCAGATCCAGCGCATCCTCGTTCCGCTCCAACTGGCTCAACACCTCGGCATAGGCCACGACACCGCGTCGTGTCAGCCGAAGCGTCGTGCCCGCCTCGCCGGAAAAGATATGTGCGGCACCCTCGAAATCGCCAACCGAAGCCAAGGCCAGCGCCTTGTGATAGAACCCGAAGGCTTCGACCCCCTGGTTCGACGACACCTTGTCGAACGCCTCCAGCGCCTCGGTCATGCGACCATCGCCCACCAGCGCCCAGGATTCCGCCAGTCCGTCAAACAACGGGCCAACCGTCTGCCCGTCTTCCAGATCGGTCAATAAAGCATCCCAGGCGTTTTCGCGGGCCGCATTGCCAAACAGGATCATACTGACCAACTGGCTGGATCCACCTGCCGCCTGAAAGCGCTCTGCCGTCATCGCTGCGCGATCCAGATCGCCCAGCCCGACAAATGCGGTCGAGGCGTTCTCAAGCATCCCAAGGTTCGTCGGATCGCGGACAAGCGCACGGGCGTAATACTGAGATGCCGCCGCATAGTCGCTTGAGAACATGGCCGACCGTGCCGCAAGATAGCTTCCCGCATCACGCGCCGGTGCCTGGGTCGCAAGGCTCACCGCCAAGGCAAGAGAGGACGTCAAAAGGGCAAAACGCATCCAGTAACTCCTTACATTTCCGCACAGCCTAGTGTGCCGGGAAAGCCTTCGCAATCGCTGGCACGGCAATACGGGGCAAAGCTGACTTAACTGTTACATGGCCCATCAGGCCAAAAGTAAGGTTACGGCAAGGACAAAACTGGCCAAAAACACGAACATCATCGCGATGGGCCAGTGGCTGATGCGCACGCGGTGAATCGGATACTCCAACGGCCACCGCCCTTCGTTCGCCGCATCTGCCATTAATTTGGGCGTCACGGGAATAAGCCCGAAGGCACGCCCGTCCCGCCCCACAGCCCTGACCCGCCGATAGTAGGGCGGTTCGTCCACGTCATAATGAAAGATCGACACGAACTCCGACATATCCACCGAATATTCCCGCGCGAAGGCGTCGAAAAACTCGGTCGCATCGTCGCCGTCCATGCCCGTCGCCCGCAACAAATCCTGATCGTCCCCGCAGACGAGGTTCGCAAAGGAAAACTTTCGCGCAAGGTTCACGATATCAGCGGGCTCGACCATCCGGTGTCACATGTTGGGATAATTGGGCCCGTCTCCACCCTGCGGAGTCGTCCAGGTGATGTTCTTCGCCGGATCCTTGATATCGCAGGTCTTGCAGTGAACGCAGTTCTGAAAGTTGATCTGGAACGCCTTCTCGGCACCTTCGCCCACGAACTCGTAAACGCCAGCCGGGCAATACCGCGCCGACGGCCCCGCGTATTTCACCCAGTTCACCTTCACCGGCACTTCCGGATCGGTCAGCTTCAGGTGCGCAGGCTGGCTTTCCTCGTGGTTGGTGAAGGAAAAACTCACGTTGGTCAGACGGTCGAAGGACAGAACGCCATCGGGCTTGGGATAGTCGATCGGCGCGTGCTTCGATGCCTCTTCCGTCGCTTCCGCATCCGTCTTGCCGTGCTTCAGCGTGCCGAACAGGCTGAACCCGCCGAACAGCGTCTGAAACCACATATCGAACCCGCCCAGCAACAGCCCGCCAACCGGCCCGTATTTGGCATTCAAAGGTGCCACGTTCCGAACCTTCTTCAGGTCCTTCCCAACCGGCCCCGCGCGCAACTCGGCGTCGTAATCCGTCAGCACATCGCCCGAACGACCCGCCTTGATCGCCGCATGTGCTGCCTCGGCCGCCGCGATCCCCGAATGCATCGCATTATGGTTGCCCTTGATCCGCGGCAGGTTCACCAGCCCCGCGGAACACCCAAGCAAAGCCCCGCCCGGAAATGCCGACTGCGGGATCGACTGGAACCCGCCCTTGGTCACCGCCCGCGCGCCATAAGCCACCCGCTTGCCGCCCGTCAGAACCCTGGCAATCTCGGGGTGATGCTTGAACCGCTGGAATTCCATGTACGGAAACAGATGTGGGTTCTTGTAATTCAGGTCGACGATATAGCCCACGTAAACCTGATTGTTATCAAGGTGATACATGAACGATCCGCCCGACTGCTTGAACCCAAGCGGCCAGCCCATCGTGTGCAGCACAAGCCCCTCGTCATGGTTCTCGGGCTTGACCTCCCAGATCTCCTTCATCCCGATCCCGAACTTCGGCACATCGCAATCGGCGTCCAGGTCGAACTCCGCGATCAATTGCTTGGCCAGCGATCCGCGCACACCTTCCGAGATAAAGACATACTTGCCCAAAAGCTCCATGCCCGGCTCGTATCCATCACCGGGCGTGCCATCGGCGTTTTTGCCGAACTCCCCCGCAACGACGCCGCGCAACTCACCGTCGTCGCCGTAAACCAGCTCTGAACAGGCCATGCCGGGAAAAATCTCGACACCCAACTCTTCCGCCTGTTCCGCCATCCAGCGACAGACATTGCCCATCGAAACGATGTAATTGCCGTGGTTGTTCATCAGCGGCGGCATCAGGAAATTGGGCAACCCGATCTTGCCCGCCTCGCCCAGGACATAAAACTTGTCCTTCTTCACCTCGACCGAGATCGGCGCGCCCTTGTCCTTCCAATCCGGGATCAGCCGCGTCAGCCCCGAAGGGTCCAGCACCGCACCCGACAGGATATGCGCCCCGACTTCCGAGCCCTTTTCCAGCACCACGACGTCAAGGTCCGCATCCAACTGCTTCAACCGGATCGCAGCCGAAAGCCCCGCAGGCCCCGCCCCGACGATCACAACGTCGTATTCCATGCTTTCGCGTTCAATCTCGGCCATCCGCAATCCCTCTCAGAAGCGTTCGAGTATGCCTATTAAGCCAGATGTGCGGGGTCAATCACGACGAGACGTAATGGCGCAGAAGATAGCGCTCACAGGCAGGGTTTTCGTCCGAGCTAACTTGAACCAGACAGTGTCGCGGGAACATCGCTCATCGCGCAGGTCAGCGGGCTTCATGTTGTTCAAGAGGAGCAACGAGAATGCCAATGCACGAACTCGTTCGGATCATAAAACAGTATTTATCTGCATATACTCAAATGCTCTGCCAGGAACCAACTCCTTCACCGCGTCCCATTCTCGGGCCTTGATCAGCTTTCGGACGCGAGATGCGCTTATTGGAATACCATCACTGTGATTTCGACGCGGAATTATCGTCAACTCAACTCCATAGGTTGGCATCGTCGCCAACATATGATCATTGTACTGGCGAGTAACGTTACACGTCGGCTCTTCCCCTAGAAAAATTTTTGATATCTTCAATCGTGGCGCGATGAAGTTTCCAAAATAAAACGACTCCAAGCTGAAATCAATATTCTCCGGCTGATCTTCATCTTTTACGAAATACTCTGGGGCAATGTACTCAGTGCAAACAAACCGACCGCCCCTTAAGACCTTTATATTATCGTAATCCGAACACACTTCACGAACCATATTCATCCTGTGTTTGTAGCTTACAGCACTCTTATCTTCTTCAATGACCAACACATAAAGGTAATCGACGCTATTTGCAGCAAACTCTATCAGTGCCAAGTGCCCCTTTGTAATAGGATTACAATTCACAGCAACACTTCCAAAAATAGGTTCTTTATCAATCTCTCTTGATACGATTGATTCCCCATCCAAATACTTACAATAACTTTCAATATCCGAGCCTTCAAATTCTTTTGCTTCGATTCTACAAAGCAAATCTTTGTAAGTATTGAGAGTGCAATCGGCTTTCTTACATATCTCGACCTCGGAATCACCTTTCAATCTAGTTCGTTCCTTAAACATTTTATGAAGTTCGGATGCAGCCAACTCAGCACCTTTCACGTTCAGGTGAGAACTGTCTATGAAGCAAGATGAGTCCAAGAGAATTTCACAATCTGCCGAAAATTTTTGGGTAAAAGGCAACGCCAAAACAACCACGTCTCCCTTTCGGAAACTGTTGCTAAGCAATCGCGCCAAGACATCGATGAAATTAACACCCCCCATTCCATGATTGAGTACCCTGATATCCTTTTGCCCCATTGCATTCGAGAAGCAGCTTGGCACCGTTTCATTATCTCTCAAATGAGCGCCATATACCTCTGATGCTCCGAAGAAGTGAATTGTATTCTTCCACTCGCCCTCTGCATTTGGTTGCGTGACCCGATTGCCTTCAATTGTGTTGACGTACTTGGATGTAAAATCTCGATTGACCAATCGCCCTCTGAATATGATCTTCGCGGGGATCCTGGAAATGATCTCGCGATCATTCTTCTTTTTTCTGAGAAGCCACCATTTTCGCTTGTTCTGTATCTCACCTCGGATAGCGGAGATCTGCGCCTCTTTTGTTTCTCTCAAACAGTTATAGGTAAGCAGATCGACCCCTTGCTGTGATAGGCGGTCCCTGACGTAGCCAACCCATTCCGCAAGCCCAATTACATTTTGAATACCGCTCCCCAAGGCCCTTAGACTGTCATACGAAACTAGATGATCGGGAAAGTCTTTAAGGCTTGCGTTCGACGATACCACATCTGTTACTTGTTCTGCGTCTTGCCAAGTTAACAGTTTAGGCTTGTCTCTCAGCGCGACCTGGGTTGGCATTTGAGATCCCGAATAGGGAACCGGACCTCTTCCGTAAACGACATCCGCAATCAGAGAAAGTTCTTCTTTGCGTCCATAGAGGAATACTTTTTCCCTTCTTTCCCTGATCCGCTTTCGAATCTGCATCGGGCGCCCCATTCTCTGCTGAAACTCTCTGTGCATATTCTATTTTTGACGCACTCATTAAGCAAGAACGCAGCGTGCCACCGCATTCGTCAGATAGGCAAACGAGACGGGGGTTGCCCTTCGCCCCATCCACCCTGTAGAAAGTTTCGACACTCTCGATGGATGTGGACTTCATGGACAAGATACCGCTGACCCGCGCGGGCCATACCGCGCTCAATGCCGAATTGAAAAAGCTGAAAAGCGAAGAGCGTCCGGCCGTCATCAAGGCGATTGCCGAGGCGCGTGAACACGGCGACTTGTCAGAGAACGCCGAGTACCACGCAGCCCGTGAAAAACAAAGCTTTATCGAAGGTCGCGTAAAGGAACTCGAAGGCATTCTGGGGCTTGCCGACGTCATTGATCCGGCCTCGCTTTCCGGCTCGATCAAGTTCGGCGCGACGGTTCAGATCGTCGACGAAGACACCGACGAGGAAAAGACCTACCAGATCGTGGGCGAGCCCGAGGCGGATATCGAGAACGGCAAACTGAACCTCAAATCCCCCCTCGCCCGTGCCCTGATCGGCAAGGACGAAGGCGACAGCGTCGAGGTCCGCACCCCCGGCGGCGAGAAAAGTTACGAGATCCTGAAGATCGACTACGTCTGAGGGCCAGGGATGTCCGACAACCGCCAGGAACCCCCGGTCGATCTGGGTATCTACAGCCGGATCGACACCAGGCAAGGGCTTGATGCAACGGACAAAATTGCCGTTGCCGTCTCGCTTGTCTGGGTCGTGCTCTGCACGCTTTTCGTCTCGGTCGCGGGCCTTGGCGACAGCACCGTCCTCGGCCCCCTCAGATTCCTCATTCTTTTCCTGGTCATAGCCCTTCCCATAGCCCTCATCTGGATCGCCGCCATCGCCATGAAAAGCGCCGCCGTCATTCGTGACGAAAGCACGCGATTACAAGCCTCTATGGACGCGATGCGCCAGATCTACATCAGCCAGACACAGATGGCCGCGACGGCCATGAACCCCAGTGTCGAACGCAAGATCGACGCGCTGGCCGAAGCTCAAAGGCGTGCCGAAGAAACGATCAAGTCCTTCATTTCCTCGCCCAGATCGCCCGAACCATCGCGGCCACTGACACAGCATATCGCACCTTCCACCGAGGTGGCGCCGGTCGAGTCTCAACCCGCCCTGGCACTTGCCACTCCCGAAGGACAGACAAGCCAGGCCGTCAGTATCGCCGACTTCATCTCGGCCATGAACTTTCCGGAAACTGCGGACGATCGCGAAGGTTTCGCAGCCCTCCGCCGCGCCCTTTCGGATCATCGTGTATCGGGCCTGATCCGCGCCAGCCAGGACATTCTGACATTGCTCAGCCAGGACGGCATCTACATGGACGATCTGGTGCCCGACCGATCAAGGCCCGAGATCTGGCGGAAGTTCGCAGCCGGAGAGCGCGGCCAACTCATTTCCGGGCTTGGCGGCATCCGTGACCGTTCATCGCTGGCCCTGTCGTCGGCAAGGATGCGGCAGGATTCGATTTTTCGGGACACGTCGCACCATTTCCTGCGCGCCTTCGACAAGACGTTCTCGACCATGGCAGATCACTTGTCCGATCAAGAGATCGCCGCACTTGCCGAAACCAGAACCGCCCGAGCCTTCATGCTTCTGGGCCGTGTTGCGGGGATCTTCGACTAGAACGATCAGAGCCAGAAAAGGTCGACATCATCCTCGTCATCGAGGATCGGCTGCGGGAAGTTCTCGGCAGGGATCTGAGGCAGAAAGACAAGGTGACCAATCATTCCGGATTCCGGATCGTACAAGTGCTCGTGATCGTCGTCATCAGGGCCATCGTCATGATGATCCTGATCCCCATCACCGATCGCGGCACCTCCGGTTGCGGCAGCCGCCGCAAACCCAACACCGCCGGACAGAAAGCCGAAGACCAAGGCCAGAAGCCCCAACAAAAGCCCGGCACCGCCGCCACCGCCACCGCCACTGCCGCCACCTTCGCTGAAAGCTTCACTGCCTTCCTCTTCGACACCTTCGACGACCTCATCGTCACCATCGGTGCCATAAAGCGCCTGCGCGCCCGCCTTGTCCCCATCGGCAAGATCATCGACGAAAATCGTGGCGTGCATGAGTTGCGAGGTATCCGACGTATGATCCAGCCCAAGCGCATGACCAATCTCGTGCGCGGCAACGACAAAGAAGTTTATCGCCCCCGGGTCGCCCATGGTGAACGGCGACCAGATGTCATCCTCGTTGAACTCGATCAAGACCGGGGCGGGTTCGTTCAGGCCATCCACGGTGTCACTGATCCAGGTCAGGCCAACGGCGTTGTCGTCAAGCGTCTGGTCGTTTCCCGGAACAGAGTATGGCGTGTCTTCTGTCAGAAACGACCGGGACGTAATGGTAATATCGACCGCACCGGCCGACTCTCCAAAATTCACGGCCGCAACGTCTTCCCAGGCGGCAAAGGCCGCGTTCAGAGAATCAACCAGATCGTTTGTCGTGTACCCGCTTGAAACCGTCAGTCCGCTCAAGTCGTCGGACCAAGAAATCTCGCCACTTGGTGTGCCCATAACCGGAGCACCCCACTTGTGGTCCATCAATACGTACATCCTAAAATCCCAGCTCGCAGCAGACCCCGTAACGATTTTTTAAGACAGCTGGTGGGTCCGCACAACGGACGAAAATACCGAAATGCCAGGGTGCTGCTTTTCAGCCATGCTCTTTCATCAATCGGGCCTTCTGACGGTTCCAATCGCGCTTGGCGTCGGACTCGCGTTTGTCGTGCAACTTCTTACCCTTGGCCAAACCGATCTTAATCTTGGCCCGACCCCTGTGATTAAAATACAGCACTAACGGAACAAGTGTCATGCCCTTGCGCTGTGTGGCGTTCCAGAGGTTCGACAGTTCCTTTCTCGACACCAAAAGCTTGCGCTTGCGCCGGTCTTCATGGCCGAACATCGCCTGGTCGTAGGGGGCGATATAGCTGTTCACCAACCACAATTCGCCGTCTTCGACCGCCGCATAACTCTCGGCGATGTTCGATTGCCCGGTGCGAAGCGATTTCACCTCGGAACCCAATAGCTGGATGCCGCATTCGATGTCATCCTCGATGGAATAATCGTAACGCGCGCGCCGGTTCTCGGCGATCACCTTGTAGTTTTCGTTTTCTTGTTTCTTGGCCATAACCGGGGTGAGATAAGCCTTCGCACCCACCCTGTCCAGATGGTTGACCCCAACTGCGGCAACCAGAATAACTTGGGCCATGCTGACGCAACTGATGCTGGGCAGCGCATTGACGCTGGCAACCGTATTCATCGCCGCGCTGTCCTGGTGGGGGCTGGAAAGCCTGTTGATCCGCCTTCACCGCTGGACCGAGACTCCGCCCCACGGACTGAAGCTGGTCAGCATCCTTTCCCTGTCGTTGATCTGGACGCTCGGGATGATGACCATATCGGTCTGGCTCTGGGCCGTGGCGCTTTATGCGCTTGGCATCTTTGTCGAGTTCGAAGCCTCGGTCTACTTCGCCCTCGTCGCCTTCACCACGCTTGGCTTTGGCGACATTCTACTTCCCCAGGAATGGCGGCTCCTTGGCGGCATGGCAGCCGCCAACGGGCTTTTGATGTTCGGGCTTCTGACCGCAATTCTGGTCGAAACGCTGCGCGAAAGCCGTCAGCGCCAGCGCCGCAAGAGGGAAAGCTAGTTCAGCAACCCGGCGTGAACCATTGCGGCTTTGACCTGTTCTTTTACTGCATCCGTCAGACCGACGTGCGGCAAACGCACTTCCTCGGTGCAGCGGCCCAAGAGGGACAAACCATATTTGGCACCCACCAGCCCCGGCTCGGCAAAGATCGCAATGTGCAGCGGCATCAATCGGTCGGTGATCTCAAGTGCGGTATCATAATCGCCGCGCAGCGTCGCCGCCTGCATCTTGGCACAAAGGTCGGGCGCGACGTTCGCGGTCACGCTGATGCAACCGACGCCGCCATGGGCGTTGAAGCCAAGCGCGGTTGCATCCTCGCCGGAAAGCTGAACGAAATCCTTGCCGCAATGCAGACGCTGCTTTGGCACCCGTGCCAGATCGCCCGTCGCATCCTTCACACCGATAATCCGGGGCAGTTCCGCCAAACGCGCCATGGTCGCCACCGACATGTCCACCACCGAACGTCCGGGGATGTTGTATATGATGATCGGCAGCGAAGACGCATCGTGCATTGTCTTGAAGTGCTGAAAGAGCCCCTCTTGCGTCGGCTTGTTGTAGTAGGGCGTCACAACCAAGGCGAGGTCGGCACCAACCTTTTCGGCATGACGGATCAACCGCACGCCTTCTTCGGTGTTGTTGGAACCCGCACCGGCGATCACGGGTACGCGGCCCGCAGCGGCCTTTACGACCACATCAACAACCGCGTCGTGCTCGTCGTGTGACAGGGTCGGGCTTTCCCCGGTCGTGCCAACGGGCACCAATCCCGTCGATCCCGACTCGATCTGCCAGTCGACAAGGGATTTAAGCGCGTCAGTGTCCAGGTTTCCGTCCTTGAACGGAGTGACCAAAGCAGGAATGGAACCTTGGATCATGATACGCCTCCCCTAGTTTACGAGCCGATAGTGATTAACGGGCGGACACTATAACCCGTCACCGGAATTGCCAAGATGGGCAAAATGTGCTTTTCTGTCACGGCTGAGGGGCATGGATGAAAGAACGCTGCCAATGTTCAAAGCCCTGATCACGGTTTCCGTTCTGATCGGGTCGACGACAATCGGGCTTGCCCAGTCAAGCGCCGAGGTCGTGGGCTATGAAAGCGCCTTGAAATCCATGCGGGCGGGCGAGTGGCGCGCGTCACTCAACACCGCCGAAAGCGCCAGCCCCGTCGCACGTGACATCATCGAATGGCATCGTCTGCGGGCCGGGCTTGGCGATTTTGACTCCGTTCAGCGTTTTCTTCAGCGCCGTGGCGACTGGCCGGGGCTGAAGCTGCTGCGCCGTAAGTCCGAGGCTCGCCTGCCTTTCGGTTCGCGCGCGGACGAGGTGATTGCCTTTTTTGCAGAGGAGCCGCCCCAGACCGGCGCCGGCGCCCGTGCGTTGATCGCAGCCTATCGCGCGAAAGGCATGGATTCAGATGCCGAGGCCGAAGCGGTTCACACCTGGCTGACCAAGATCATGGCGGCATCGGACGAGGCCGCGCTTTTGAAGCAATACGGCGACAAGCTGAAACAGCACCACGAAGCACGCCTGGATATGCTCTTGTGGCGCAACGCATCCAAAAGCGCCGAACGCATGTACCCGCGTGTCTCAAGCGGCTGGCAGGCGCTGGCAAAAGCCCGGCTGAAACTGCGCAAGAACGAAAAGAACGTGGACGGGCTGATCGCAAAAGTGCCAGCGTCACTGCGCGACACGCCCGGTCTGAATTTCGAACGTATGCAGTGGCGGGCGCGACGCGGAAAGTCGCAAGAGGCCATCGACCTTGTACTTGCAGCGGGCGACGATGAACTCGGTCGCCCCGAGATGTGGGCCGGATGGCGGCGTGCTTTCGTACGGTCGGAAATGCGTGCGGGGCGGATCGACCAGGCCTACAAGCTGGCCTCGATTCACGGGCTGAGCGAAGGATCGTCCTTCGCCGATCTTGAATGGCTTTCGGGATACCTTGCCCTGACCTATCTCGAAGATGGTGAAAAAGCGCTTGGCCACTTCCTGAGGTTTCGCGGCGCGGTGGAAACGCCGATTTCCCTTGGCCGCGCAGGGTATTGGGAAGGACGCGCGCACGAGCTTGTGGGCGACGCGGAAAGTGCGCAACTGGCCTATGCCTTCGGTGCCGAGTACCAGACCAGTTTCTACGGCCTTCTCGCCGCCGAACGGGCCGGAAAGCCGCTGGACCCCAGCCTGACGGGCGAGGAACAGTTCCCCCGCTGGCGCACGACAACGCTGCCCACAAACACGGTCTTTCAGGCGGCCGAGCTTTTCATCGCGGCGGGCGAGATCAATCGCGCGGAGCAATTCCTGCGCCATCTGGCCGAAACCCTGCCCGTCGATGAAATCGGCAGCATCGGTGACTATGTGCTGGACAGAGACCAGCCCCATCTTGCGGTCATGGTGGGCAAACAGGCCGCGCGTCGCGGGATTGCCCTGCCCAAGATGTACTATCCGGTCGCATCGCTTGGGATCACCGATTACCCTGTCCCGCGCGAGCTTGCCCTCGCCATCGCGCGACGCGAGAGCGAGTTTGATCCCGGTGTGGAAAGCGGCGCGGGCGCACGTGGACTGATGCAGTTGATGCCTGCCACCGCCAAGGCCGTCGCCGAGTATCTGGATATCCCCTATTCCAAAAGCCGCCTGTTCACCGATCCATCGTATAACGCGCGTCTCGGAACAGCCTATCTTGATGAATTGATGGCCATTTTCAGTGGCAATGTCGTCATGACCGCCGCAGGCTACAACGCCGGGCCGGGCCGTCCGATCCGCTGGATGAAAGAACGCGGCGACCCAAGGCGCGGCGAAATCGACATCGTCGACTGGATCGAACATATCCCCTTCGACGAAACACGTAACTATGTCATGCGCGTCGCCGAAAGCCTGCCGGTCTATCGCGCGCGTCTGACGGGTGAAACCGGGCCTGTCACCCTGACCGAAGAACTGATCGGGCGACCCGGCCATGTTAGGCAGGCGAAAAAAGGCACGATCACACGTCCCAGGCCACGCCCCGTACTGACCGACTGAGGTGTCAGTTTACCTGAGTGCCCGGCCTTTCATGATGGCATCCGGTCCATATCTTTCGCGTATCCTGTCAGACGCACGCTCGGCTTCGGCCCGCACGCGGGCTTGTGGGTCCAAGAGATCACCGCCCGCCTCATTGGCATCTGCTGCCTCAAGATGTGAAAGCCCGACACCGATCAAGCGGTAGGGCCCTTCGTCCCCGACTTGATCGAACAGAAGTCTTGCGGTCCGATAGATGCGGTCGGCGATCTGCGTCGCTTCGGTGAGGCCGGTCTGGCGCGTGAGAATCTTGTGGTTGGCGCGCTTCAGTTTCAACGTCACTGTTCGCCCGGCCTTGTCCTTGGCCTTGGCCCGATCCGCGACGTTCTCGGCCAGCCGCCATATGTGGCCGTCAAGAATATCCGGGTCCGCCGTATCCTCGCCGAAGGTGGTTTCGTTCGAGATCGATTTGACCGGGGTGCGCGACGATACCCGTCGCCGATCCTCGCCCCGCGCCAGATGATAAAGCCGCTCGCCCATACCGCCGAACCGCGCGACCAGGTCCTGCTTTTCCCACCTCAGCAAATCCTTGAACGTACGGATCCCCGCCTTGTCCAGCGACACCTGTGCCTGAGGCCCGATCCCCCAGATCAGGCGAACCGGCTTGTCGCGCAGGAAATCCGCCGTCTCCGCCTTGCCGATCACCGAAAACCCGCGCGGCTTGTCGAGGTCCGAAGCTACCTTGGCAAGGAACTTGTTGTGCGAAAGGCCGATCGACCCCGACAGCCCCAATTCATCTTCCATGCGCTTGACCAACCGCGCCAGCATCACCGCAGGCGGCGCATGGTGCAGCCGCTCTGTCCCCGTCAGATCCATGAAGGCCTCGTCCAAAGACAGAGGTTCGACCACCGGCGTCATGTCGTCCATCATCGCGCGAATCTCGCGGCTGACCTCGACGTAAGCACTCATCCGTCCCTTCACGACCACCGCCTCGGGGCAAAGTTTCAGCGCCTGGAACATGGGCATCGCCGACCGCACGCCCTTGATCCGCGCGATGTAGCAGGCGGTTGAAACGACGCCCCGTTTTCCGCCGCCGATGATAACCGCTTTGTCGCGCAAGGACGGATCGTCGCGCTTTTCGACACTGGCATAAAAGGCATCGCAATCCATATGCGCAATCGACAGGTCGAACAGTTCGGGATGCGCGATCACGCGCGGCCGCCCGCACTTCGGACAGCGGGATCCGGCATCGAACGTTGACAGACAATCGCGACAAAGGGCAGGCATGGGTCAATTCTATCCAAGGGAGCGCACCTGTGACAGAGCCGTTTCTGGGGGCAAAACTGGCCCTTCTGGTGGGCGAAAGGATCGTCACCATCCTGCGTGACGATATTCCGACGATCCCCTGGCCCGGCCACTGGGATTTGCCGGGGGGAGGCCGCGAAGGCGATGAGACGCCCGAGGCTTGCGTGTTGCGCGAGTTGCATGAGGAACTTGCCATATCGCTTGATGAAAGCGCCCTGGTTTACAAGGCACGTGGAACGCGCAAGGGCCGCGATGTGTGGTTCTTCGCCGCCGAGGTTCCGACGTTCGACAAAGACAAGGTCATTTTCGGCAACGAGGGCCAAAGATGGGACCTTGCCCCGATTGACTGGTTTCTGAACGAAGCCCATGCTGTGCCGCATCAGAAAGACAATTTGCGCACATACCTCGACAAACGTCCGAAAAAGGTTAACCGGCCCTGAAAACGCCTTTTTTCCGGGGCAAATCAAGCAGCAGACAGGCATGAAAAAGCAGTGCTTTGACGGGAACAGAATCTCTAAGCCGTTGAAATAAAGGCTTTCAATTCCCATGTATACCATGGGGTACAGAAAGGGACAGGTATATGGATCAAGTTATTGACGTTCTTGGCGGAGGCGGCATCGCGACGCTTCTCTTCGCCCTTTTCATCATCATTTGTGTCTACAAGGGTGTGCGGATCGTTCCACAATCCGAAAAGCATGTGGTCGAACGGTTCGGCCGGTTGCGCACGGTTCTGGGGCCGGGGATCAACTTCATTGTGCCTTTCCTTGACCGCGTCGCGCACCAGATCTCGATCCTTGAACGCCAATTGCCCAATGCAAGCCAGGACGCCATCACCGCCGACAACGTGCTGGTGCAGGTCGAAACCAGCGTGTTTTACCGGATTATCCAGCCGGAAAAGACCGTCTACCGTATCCGCGACGTTGACGCCGCCATCGCTACCACGGTGGCCGGTATTGTCCGTGCCGAGATCGGCAAGATGGAGCTGGACGAGGTGCAATCGAACCGCGCCACCCTGATTTCCACGATCAAGGCGAGTGTCGAGGATGCGGTGGACAACTGGGGGATCGAAGTGACACGCGCCGAGATCCTGGACGTGAACCTCGATCAGGCGACTCGCGATGCGATGCTTCAGCAGTTGAACGCCGAACGCGAACGTCGTGCGGCGGTGACACGCGCCGAAGGTGAAAAACGCTCGGTCGAACTTCAGGCTGACGCCGATCTCTATGCCGCCGAGCAGACCGCCAAGGCCCGCCGTGTGGCGGCAGATGCCGAGGCTTACGCAACCGGCGTTGTGGCCCGCGCCATCCAGGACAACGGCTTGGAAGCAGCTCAATACCAGGTGGCGCTGAAACAGGTCGAGGCCCTCAACAAACTTGGAGCGGGCGAAGGCTCCTCCACCATCGTTGTGCCCGCCAATGCGCTTGAGGCATTTGGCGACGCCTTCAAGATGCTGAAAGGGAGAGCCTGATCATGTGGTGGGCACTTTGGTGGGTGTGGATGGTCGGCGCATTGGCCCTCGCCATCATGGAGGTCTTCATGCCCGTCCAGATTTTCCTGGGCTTCGCCCTGGGTGCTGCGGGCGTCGGCTTGGCGCTTCTTATCGGAGTGCCGGGACTTGCAGGATCGCTTCCGGCCCTTGGCATGGCGTTTGCCGTGTTGTCATTGGTTGCCTGGCTGGTGCTTCGCCCGTTGATGGGCGTGCGCAAAGGTCAGGTGAAACACTTCGAGCACGACATCAACGAAGACTGAGCAAAGCTGCGCAGAGTGATCTGCGCAGCTTTCCCGCGCTCTAGTGGTTGCTGTGGTCCATGTCTTTCGCATCTCGCGCCGCCACAGGCATCTGGATCGTCACCTCGCCGGCTTTTTCAAAGGTCAGTTGCACCTCGACGGTTTCACCTTCGACGAACGGACCTTTCAGACCCATGAACATGATGTGATAGCCGCCGGGCTTTAGTTCGACGGTCTCGCCCGCCGGAACAGGCAGGCCATCAGCCAGTTCCCGCATTTTCATCACGTCGCCATCCATCTTCATTTCGTGGATTTCGACACGCTCGGAGATTTCTGACGCACCGGCGATCAACCGATCCTCCTCGGACCCGATATTCGTCAACGTCATGAAACCTCCTCCGGCTGGCTGGTTCGGCAGGGTTGCCCGCACAAAGGGCGACTTGATCTCGATACTACCCACGATGACCGCTTTAGCCCCCATGGCCATCGCAGCGTCGTCTCCGTGGCTGCTCGCCAAGAGAGTCCGCTTGGGCGAGCGTGCCTCTGTGCCCGGGTCAGTGCGTGTATCGCCGCGCAGCGCATGCGGCACCTCGCCGTCGCAGCCATGCGGCACGCGCAGGGTGATCTCTGTCGTCGTCCCCGTCTGCGCTTCCTTCTGTTCCAGAGTTGCATGGGCATTGGCCGCCATAGACGACAGAAAAAGTGCGGTGATGGCACCGGTATTGATGATGATCTGTTTCATTTTCAGTCCTCGATCCGTGGCGTGACATGACACGCCGAAAGAGCATGATCAGCCTCGCGGAAAGCGAAGCCATTGTTTTCGTTTGATTACTGGATCAGATGACTGAAGGCGGCGCGCGAGAACGTGGCAGCCCGACGGCGTGGGTTGTGGCTCTGAATGCAGGCTGGAACTTTACATTCCGCTCACTTGAGAAAACAACCGCGACCGGGACGACCGGATCGACATCAAGCACGGCAGGGCCATGCGCCACCGCCCAGGGGCAACCCTCGCTGTCCTCACTGTGCCGAGTGTCTTCGTCGAATGTTTCAACGACCTCGATCACACCGTCGCCGGTGCAGATCACGAACTCCAGGCCGTTGGCCGTTGCCACGGGCATGATCCCGAGGGTGATCGCCTGCAAGATCAGGTACGGCAGCAGAACCACCATCACCAAGGCACGGCGAAAACCACGATCAAAAATTGTACTGCCAGTCGACATGCGCAAATCGTGGCACGACATCGCGTACCTGACAACGCTTTCAGCCGTGCATGAGCGGAAATGCACGCAAGGCGGCAGCATGCGAAACCCGCACCGAAGAACAGTCACAACCTCGCCCAATTCGCGGGTTACCCAAAGCTGAACGAACCGCCTTTCTGGAGCTCAAATGATGCCCGCCACATATTACGTTGCCGTCCGAGAAGACGCCCCTTTCGTTTCCGGTGAGCGTGCGCCGACCGAGGCCGAGATCCTTCGCGACAATATTGCTAAAACGCTTGGTGCCCTGTTCGTCGAAGTGCAGATCGGCAAATTGACCGGCACCGCAAAAATCACGGCCCAATTCGGAACCGAGGACGGCCGTGCGGAGAACTTCACCCTCGTCGGTGAAGACCCGATGGCCGAACAGGTCGTCCGCGCCACCTTGGCCGCCGCAGGCGATGCGCTGCCCGGCGACTATGGTGTCGCCGTCGCATTCGACATCAAGGATCACATGGTCGCTGAAAGCCTGACCTGGGACGTGATCCACAAGCTTGGCGCTGCCGACCGTTGCACCACCTACCTTTGGCAGGAGGAGGGAACGACCGACGTGGGCGACGACTACAAGTCCATCGAGATCTACTATGACATCGACAAGATCCCGGCGAACTTTTCCAATCCGCTGGATTTCCGCAATGCCGCGATGGAGCTTGTTGAAAACGCGCTAATGAACGCCGACGCGGGCGAATGGGAAGGGGCCGAGATCGGCATGGGCGAAGTGAACTTCGGGTTCGAGGTGGAAGACTTCGACCGGGCCGAAACGATCGTTCTGAACGCGGTCAAGGGCACGCCGTTCGAAGGCATCCGCGAGATTACACGACACCCCGGCTAAACGCGCGGCTGGATCACTCTTCGCCGCGCTTCATCTCTGCAATTCGCTCCAGCGCCTCTTGGCGCGTGTTGCGGATGTTGGGTCGAAAACCACCGGATTCGGCACGCAAGCGAATGTCGGTCTCTGTTTCCGATCCGGGTGCATAACGCACCGAACCAAGCGAACCCGCTTCGTTCAAGGCCTTGCCACGCGCGGCGTACTGGATCCAGGCACCCGAGAAAATCTTGGTGTTTTCGTAGTTGACCAGGAAATACCACTTGCGCCCCGTGGCCGCGACCAACTCGTCCAGAATATCGTAACAATCGTTCACATCGCGCGAATGCTCGAAGGTGATGTCCGAGAAATCCACGTCCATGACCTGTTCTTCATCAAGGAAAACGACGCGCTTGCGAAATTCCTCGGCGGTGTAGTTGGGGACATGAACGATCTTCACTTTCCGCTTGGACGGCAGGGACAGCAAACGCTCGATTGCGGCGTCGCGGTCCGCAAAAAGGTTGGGATCGAAATTGTCAGTCCCGGCAGATTGCTTGATCCGGCGGCGCGTGTCTTCGCAGGCATCGTAGCGAACGGTCCCCATGGAATGAGCAAGGTTCAAATCCTTACCTCGGCGCGAGTGGGCGAACCATGCACCGGGATCAATCTTGGTGCCGCGATAGTTGATCAGAAAGAACCACAACTCTTCGCCTGTCTCCGCGATACGCTGTTCCAACAGATCGTAAAGCAGGTTGACGTCGGCGGAATTGCCAAGCGTCAGATCGGAAAGATCGACCTCCAAAATCTCGTCGTCCTTCAGAAACGAAATCCGTTCGTTCAAATCTTCGGGCTCCAAAGAAGCCGCCGCATTGGGTTCCAATGTCACGGACATGCGCAATCCCCTCTCTCGAATCGCGCGGAGTCTACGCCGCGTTGCAGCATAAACAATGTGGCGTGCTGTCACGGTATGCAACTGCACACAATATCGGCAGATCCCTGCCGAAAAATTCTACTGAATGTCGACGAAGGCCGATTCGATGCGTTCGATTGCCGCCATCAGGGTCGGTCGCGGAAGGGCGATATTGAACCGCATGTGCCCCTCGCCGCCCGTTCCGAACTGAGTACCAGGGCTGGGGGCGACCCCGGCTTTCAACAGGCGTTCCATCAATTCCTTGTCCGACATGCCAAGCGGAGTGAAATCAACCCAGGTGAGGTATGTCGCCTGCATCGGCATGATCGAAACACCGGGAATGGCATTCATCCGCTCGGCAAAGACGCGGAAATTCTCGGCCAAATAGGCACGAACGGCATCGGACCAGTCGCCGCTTTCGGCAAAGGCCGCGCGAACGATTGCCATGCCAAACCGGTTGGGCGATGACTCGCGGTCCAAGATGATCCTGTCGATCACCTTTCGCCGCGCCGCATCAGGAACAAGCAAAAGACCGGTCTCACCGCCAGCCACGTTGAATCCCTTGGACGCCGCCGTGAGCACGACAAGACGGTCCAGGCAATCCGGCGCCGCGACAGCCGTCGGCGTGAACACCGTGCCGGGAAACGTCAAATCCATGTGGATCTCATCCGAGATCAGCACCAGGTCGTTCCGCTGACAGAAATCGACAAGTGCCCTGATTTCGGATGGCTCCCAAATCCGGCCCCCAGGATTATGCGGCGAACAGAAGGTCACGATCTTTTCCCGGCCCGACAGCATGGACTGAAGTGCGCCAAGGTCCATGTGATATTGGCCGTCGCGTATGACCAACGGGCTTTCGACAATCTCGCGCCCCATGGCTTTGGCCTGCCGTCCAAAGGCGTGGTAGACCGGCGCGAAAACGATCACCGCGTCGCCCGGATCGCTGAACGCCGCCAGCGCATCGCCGAACCCGCTCACAACCCCATGCGTATAGCGCACCCAACCCGGATCGACGTCCCAACCGTGACGCGACCCGTACCAATCGGCCGCCGCCTGATTGGCAGGTTCCGGATTGCCGAAATAGCCGATATAGCCCAGGTCGACCTCGGCCCGCAGGGCATCCAGGATTGCAGGCGCTGCGGGGAAATCCATATCGGCCACCCACATCGGAATCGTGTCGGGATCGCTGACACCAAGGGCCTTGCCCATGCTGTCGTATTTCGTGGCGTGCCGTCCGCGCAAGGCAAGTTGAGTATCGAAATCATATGTCATGCGGCGGACACTATCAGCGCCCTTTACCAAGGCAACCCCGCTTGCCGAGGACAATACCATCGCGTAAGTGAACCCCATGGCCATCAAAGATATCCTGATCCATCCCGACCCGCGTCTTAAGACGGTTGCCGACCCTGTGGGCGATGTCGACAGCGCCGTCAGGCAGTTGGCCGACGACATGCTGGAAACCATGTATGCGGCACCCGGCATCGGTCTTGCCGCACCCCAGGTCGGTGTCCTCCAGCGCATTCTCGTGATGGATTGCATCAAGGAAGAGGGCGCCGACCCGCGCCCGATGGCCCTGATCAATCCCGAAATCACCTGGGCATCGGACGAGATCAGCACCTACGAGGAAGGCTGCCTTTCGATCCCCGACCAGTACGCCGATGTGGACCGACCTTCCGAGGTCGATGTCACCTGGCTCGACCTTGACGGCAAGGTGCAAAGCGAACGGTTCGACGGGCTTTGGGCCACCTGCGTTCAGCACGAGATCGACCACCTGAACGGCAAACTGTTCATCGACTACCTGAAACCGCTTAGGCGCCAGATGATCACGCGCAAGATGCAAAAGCTGAAGCGCGAGCGTGCGCGGGTCTGACGCGCCATGGCCCGGCTCGACATCCTGCAACACCCCCACCCCTTGCTGCGCGAAGTCTGCGAGCGTGTCAGCCTGTTCGACGCCGATCTGGACCGGCTGGCAAAGGACATGCTGGAAACCATGTACCTTGCCGGCGGGCGCGGGCTGGCCGCGCCGCAAGTTGGCGTGCCCTTGCAGCTTTTCGTCATGGACCCCGGCTGGAAGAACGGTACGCAGACGCCCTATGTCTGCGCCAACCCCTTCATCTCGGCCCTCGACGATGAAACCCGCGAATGCGAGGAAATGTGCCTCTCGATCCCCGACCAGCCAACGCTGGTCACCCGCCCAGCGCGTGTCCAACTCTGCTGGCGCGATGCCTTTGACCAACCCCACGAAACCGAGTTGACCGGCGACGCCGCCGTCATCGCCCAGCACGAAGCCGACCACCTCGAAGGCGTGCTCTGCATTGACCATGCCGGGAAACCCGCGTGACCTGCACCTTCGTCCCCTGGCCCGACAAACGCCTCTCGACCCCCGCCGAACCGGTCAAAGACATCACCGACGACATTCGCGCCACATGGGACGAGATGATCGCGACGATGGACGCCATGCCCGGTTATGGCCTTGCCGCACCCCAGATCGGCATGATGCTGCGCCTTGCCGTTGTTGATTGTTCGACGGAACGCGGGCAAGCCATCAGGCTCGCCAATCCGGAAATCATCAACGCCTCGAATGAAACCTTCGAATGGGAAGAAGCCTCGCCCAATCTCCCCGGTTTTTCGGCAAGGATCGCCCGCCCCGCTCACGTCACCGTCGAATTCACCGATGCCGACGGCAACCGCGTCCAACAGGACTTCAAAGATCTCTGGGCCACCAGCGTGCAACACCAGATCGACCATCTGAACGGCAAGATGTACTTTGACCGCCTGAGCCGCACCAAACGCGAAATGTTCCTCAAGAAGGTTCGCAAGACACGATGAAACTGGTCTTCATGGGCACACCGGACTTCTCGGTCCCCGCACTCGACGCATTGATCGACGCGGGCCACGAGGTTGTCGCCGTCTACACGCGACCGCCCCGCCCTGCCGGTCGCGGCAAGAAGGACCGCCCGACGCCGGTTCATGCCCGCGCCGAGGCCCTCGGCCTGCAAGTATTCACACCGAAATCGCTGAAATCCGACGAAGCACTGGCCACCTTTCAATCCCACGAGGCTGAGATTGCCGTGGTGGTCGCCTATGGGCTGATCCTGCCCCAGACGATCCTCGACGTACCGAAACACGGCTGCCTGAACATCCACGCCTCACTCCTGCCGCGCTGGCGGGGGGCCGCCCCGATCCACCGCGCGATTATGGCCGGGGATGCCGAAACGGGCGTCTGCATCATGCAGATGGAAGCCGGCCTCGACACCGGACCCGTCCTTCTTTGCGAACCGATCCCGATCGCGGACGATGACACCACCCATAGTCTGCACGACAAGCTCAGTACCCTGGGCGCGCGCCTCGTCTGCACCGCCCTCGACAAGTACCCGGAACTCACACCTGCGCCGCAACCGAATGAGGGCGTCACCTATGCCGAAAAGATCGACAAGGCCGAGGCCCGCATCGACTGGACCCGCCCGGCAGAAGAAATCGACAGGCAAATTCGCGGCCTCTCGCCCTTCCCAGGTGCCTGGTGCGAAATCAATGGCCAACGGATCAAGCTGTTGCACTCCGCACTCGCAACCGGCAGCGCCGCCCCCGGCACCCACCTTGGCGACTTCCGGATCGCCTGTGGAAACGGGGCCGTCCTGATCACCAGCGCGCAACGCCCCGGCAAACGCCCAATGTCGGCAAAAGAGTTTCTGCGCGGCATGGACCTCCCCGATAAACTGAACTGAACTTCTTCTGTCGAAAATACTTCAGGGGGTCCGGGGGACAGCGTCCCCCGGCGGGTCGGCGTGCGAAGCACGACGAAATCAACAACCCATCAAGGCAGCATCAAAAGGATATCGCGTCAGGTTCTCGTACCCGTCTTCAGTCACCAGTACCTGATCCTCCAGTTTGATCGAGAAATCGCCACCAACCTCACCCGCCAGCACCTCGACACAAAGAACCATGCCCGCCTCCAACTCATAGTCGAAGGCCCCAGGCACCATCCTGTCGGGGTAGGCCACAAGCGGCCACTCGTCGCACAGGCCCACGCCGTGCATCAGGCAGCCGTACTTCAGATCCTGGAACCTGTCGTCCAGCCGATGACAGTGGCGGCTCAGATCCTCGATGTTCACACCCGGCGCGATCATCTCCATGTTGGTCATGACGTGCTCATGGGCGTGCTGCATCGCTGACACCATGTCCGCCCTTGGCTTCTCGTCGCCAATCCACCACGTCCGGCTGATGTCGACGCAAATGCCGTAAGCGCCGACAAGGTCGGTGTCGAAAGCGACAATCTCGTTGTTCTGCACGATGCGCGGGCCACATTCCTGGAACCACGGGTTCGTCCGGGGTCCGCTGGTCAATAGCCGCGTTTCGATCCACTCGCCGCCGCGTCGGATGTTCTCGGCGTGCAAAACGGCCCAGATGTCATCTTCGCTGACATTGCAGCCCGGCACCTGCCCCCGCGCGAAATCCTCCATCACCCGCACGGCGGTTTCGCAGGCATGGGACGCACAACGCATCGCCTTGATCTCGTCCACGCCCTTCACCGACCGCGCCTTCTCGGTCAGTTCCTCGCCTTCCATCACTTCGAAACCGGCAGCCGACAAGGCGCGAAAGGCGTGCATCATCCCCTTGTCCACGCCCAGCCGCATGTTTCCCCCGCCGTGTTCGCGAACAAGATCGCGTACCTCGAAAGCAAAACGCTCTGCGGCGTCATAGGCCTTGTCGCCCCGGTCGAAGTAAAAGAAATCCGCGCCCGACCGCGCCTCGCGCACAAGCGGGTTGAAGGACGACAGGAAGGGCGAGTTCTTGTAGTCCCAGATCACCATGTAACCATCGGCGCAGACCAGAAGCGCGCGGAACGGGTTGTGCGTATTCCAAAGCTGCATATTGGTGGAGTCGGTCGCATACCGGATGTTCAGCGGATCGAACAACAACACCCCGCCATAGTCCCGCGCGGCCACGTGGTCGGTCAGCCGCTGCCAGCGGTATCTCCGCATCGCTTGCAGGTCAGGAAGCTCCAGCCCCGCAACCGCCCATTCATCAAAGGCAAGCCGGGTCGGGCCGATCTCGATCCGGTCTGCATCGTTCGGGGTGTTGTCCCCAAGGACAGCACCACGCGAAGGATCAATTTTGCGCGTCTCGCGGTAAAAGGTGTCCATACGCCCAGTCTCGGACGCAGTTCACGCCCGAAACCGAAGAATTGCGACAAAATCCAGTCGCCGGAACGACACGTGATGAGTTGTCAGATCAAGGCACCCGCATTGCTTAACGCCATGAACATTCCGGTTAGGGCGACGACATGCGCGGTCGTGCGCAGGTTCTCGCCCCCGAGGATGTTCATCACCAACAACGCCAGTCCAACCGGCGCGGAAAAGATGATGACGATCAGGTTCATGACATAGACCGTCATCCGCGCCACGATGTCCTTGTGTTCAGCCCGCAAGTCGGGCTCAAGCACGTCTTCCATGGCTGAATTATGGGTCAGCGAGATGGAGTCCGACAAGAAGATGTGGCTCTTTTCCCGCTCCAGCCTGACTTCTGGCGGTTCCAGTTCCGGTAGAGACTCATGGCCCGCAATGCGCGAGATCCTCAACCCTGCGATTCTGTGAACTTTGCTCATTTGCTCGACGCTTTCGCGCTCCTCTGCCAATTCACTTGGATCTTATGCGGCAACGCTGGAACAAAGCTTTGCCACGATTGTGATCGGAATGTGGCATTCTTATGATCGACCGTAAAAAGTTAACAAAAATCGCCTCAATGATTAAGAAGGCTCAGATGTCGGAGGTAATTCAGCCCATGAGCTACTACGAAGTCGACGTTCATGATTGCCCCATCTCGACAACCTCGGACGATGCACAACTCTGGTTCAATCGCGGACTTGTTTGGACGTTTGCCTACTTCCACGAAGAGGCTTTGGCCTGTTTTGAGAAGGCCGTCGTTGCTGACCCGGAATGCGCCATGGCCCATTGGGGTATCGCCTATGCGGCGGGGCCGAATTACAACCTGCCGTGGCATTTGCAGGACGAGAACATGCAGCGCGATGCGCTGGCAAAATCCTTTGACGCCGCCCAAACCGCGCTGACCTTGATCGACCACGTCACGCCAGAAGAACGTGCATTTATCGAGGCGCTGCCGCTGCGCTATCCGGTGCGCGAACCGGCCGACATTGCCACGATGAACGAATGGAACCGCAGCTTTGCCAAGGCGATGATCGCCGCGCAATCACGGTTCCCGAACGATCTTGACCTCTCTGCGGTCACGGTCGAAGCGCTGATGAACCTCACCCCCTGGGCCATGTGGGATCAGCATACCGGTGAACCCGCACCCGGTGCCGAAACGCTAAAGGCCCGCGCCCTGCTGGAAACCGCGATGGAGAGCGATCCGGCGGCGATGCGGCACCCCGGAATCCTGCATCTTTACGTCCACCTGATGGAGATGTCACCCGTGCCCGAAGCCGCGCAAAAGGCCGGGGATGCGCTGCGCGACCTTGTGCCCGACGCCGGTCACCTGATCCACATGCCCACCCATATCGACATTCAATGCGGACATTACCAGGATGTCATGTTCTGGAACCAAAGGGCAATCCGCGCGGATCGCATCGCAAAGGAACGCGCGGGTATCTTCAACATCTACACTGGCTATCGGATTCACAATCACCACTTTGCAGCCTATGGTGCCATGTTCCTTGGCCAGTTCCAGCCCGCTTGGAAGGCCGCGCGCGAGCTTGCCGACGACATTCCCGAAGACCTCTTGCGCATTCCCTCGCCGCCGTTTGCAGATTTCTACGAAAGCTATCTGTCGGTGTGGGTTCACGTCCTGATCCGCTTTGGCCGCTGGCAGCAGATCATCGAAGAACCCCTGCCCGAGGATCCTGCCCTTTACGCCAACCTCACCGCCACGCTGCACTATGCCAAGGGCGTTGCCCACGCCGCACGGGGCGAGGTCGACGACGCCGAAGCGGAAGGCCGTCTGTTTAAGACGGCGCGTGCCAAGGTCCCCGAAGCCCGGCGGATGCACAACGTTCTGTGTTCCGAACAACTCGCCGTGGCCGAGGCGATGCTGGACGGCGAGATCGAGTATCGAAGGGGCAACTACGACCGCGCGTTCCAAAGGCTTCGCGATGGCGTCGCCCTGGAAGACGAGCTGCCCTACGACGAACCCTGGGGATGGATGCAGCCTGTACGGCACGCGCTAGGGGCGCTCTTGCTGGAACAGGGCCGCGTCGACGAGGCGGAAGCCACCTACCGAGAGGATCTGGGCCTTGGCGGAACGCTCAACCGCGCACAGATCCACCCCGACAATGTCTGGAGCCTGCGCGGGTTGAACGATTGCCTGACCGCACGCGGAGAAACCGAAACCACGGAAGCGCGGCTAATCTCGCAAAGGCTGACCCTGGCCGAAGCCCGGGCCGACAAACCTCTCGGCGCGTCCTGCTATTGCGCGACGTCCCGCGTCGAAGGCGCCTGATCCCTGTCCGGTGATTTCAGGGTCGACCAGATTTCATCCTTCACAGGCTCAGGCGGCGTCTCGCAAGTCCCCTTGTGAATGTTCACCTTGGCCATGAAATTCGCCGAAATCGGCGCGGTCACGAACAGGAACGCAAGGATCAGCAATTCGTGGATCGAAGTTTCGCCCAGCACCATCGAATGCACGACCGAGGCCAGAAGCAACATGCCGATCCCGACCGTACCGACCTTGGTGGGCGCATGAAGCCGGGTCATCGGATCGTTGAACTTCAACAGGCCGATGACGCCCACGATGACAAACCCCGATCCGATCAACAGGAACAGGGCGGTTGCGTAATTTCCGATGATCTCGCCCGTCATTCGATGATGTCCCCCCTCAGGATGAACCGCGCCAATGCGACAGTCGACACGAAACCCAGCATCGCGATCAAAAGCGAGATTTCAAAATAGATCTGCACACCCTGCTTGATACCCAATACGACAACCAGCCCAAGCGCGTTGATCACCATCGTATCCAGCGCAAGGATACGGTCGCTCGACGTCGGGCCGATAACAAGGCGCACCATCGACAGGATCTGCCCGAGCGTGAGAATGCCAAAGGCGACGATCAGCGAGTAATCCAAAAGCACAAGCGACATCGTCATGGGAATACCTCCATCAAGCGGCGTTCGTACCGCGTCTTGATCTCGTCGCGGATCGCATCCGGGTCATGGGTGTGAAGCACATGCACCAGCAGGCTGCGCCCCTCGTCCGACAGGTCGGCGGAAACGGTGCCGGGCGTCAACGTGATCGTTCCGGCAAGGATGGTGATCGCCTCGGGTTGGATCAGGTCCAGCGGCACGACGATCCAGGCTGGCTTCAACTTCTTGTTCGGAACCGTAATGACGATCCATGCCACCTGAATATTGGCGATAATGATGTCCCAGACCACGATGATGCAATAGGGGATCATCTTGAATATCCGGAACCCCACGGGCCGGTCCGGCCACCAGATGGCGGTCGCGCGCGGGATGATGATGCCAAGGATGATCCCGAAGACGAACATGCCCGCGCTGAACTTGTTCTGAAGCAGGATCCAGATGATCGCCAGAAGGATCGTCAGCAACGGGTGAGGCAACAGCCAGCGAACCGCACGGGTCATGTCAATGATCCTCCTTCGGTTCGCTGAGTTTGCCCGGCGTGTCGATCACTGTCGAGATGTAGAGGCCGGGCGCGAAAAGCTGTGTCGAGACCGTTTTTGCATAGCCGTGAACCTTGCCCGCAAACACCGTGTGCAACACCAGGATCGCAATAAGCCCACCGACCGAGACATAGGACAACAGGCTTGGCGCGACCTGCTCGGGGGCTACGGGATTTGGCTCGATGCTTTTTGCCTTCCAGAACAACAGGCTTCCGGCCCGCGCGAACCCGAGGATCGCGACAAGGCTGGATGCCAACACGATCACCCAGATCCAGACCATTCGGTCAGACTCAAAGGCCGCGTTCAACACCAACAGCTTACCCACGAAACCCGACAAGGGCGGCAGCCCCGCCATCGCAATCGCACCGACAAAGAACAGGCCCGCAGTAAGCGGCGCGCCCGCCATCGTTGGCTGCTCCGTCAGGTGAAGGTCGCCGCGCCCGGTGCGCACCAGATCGGAAATCAGGAACAGAACCGCCCCGGCCAATGTGGAATGAATGATGTAGTAAAGCGCGGCTGCAATGCTGTCGGGGGTGAACAGCGAAATCGCCACCAGCACCATGCCCATGGACCCGATGATCGAATAGGCCACCAGCCGGCTCAGCCGCTTGCAGGCAAGAACGCCGATCATCCCGATGGCCAGCGAAAACAGCGCGGCCGGCAAAAGCCATACATCATGCAAACCCGCCGTTGTCTCAAGCTCGGGCGGAAAGATCAGGGTATAGACCCGAATGATCGCATAGGCCCCCACCTTGGTCATGATCGCGAACAACGCGGCCACCGGCGCGGGCGCCTCGGCATAGCTGGACGGCAGCCAGAAATGAAGCGGCACCAGTGCCGCCTTGATCGCAAAGACCAGCAGCAAAAGAACCGAAGCAACGCGAATACCCAGGGTCTCATCCGGCCCGATCAGTCTGACCCGGATCGCAAGATCCGCCATGTTCAGCGTGCCCGTCTCGGCATAGATCGCACCAAGCGCGAACAGAAACAGCGTTGATCCAATAAGGTTGAACAACACGTATTGCACGCCTGCCCGCAGTCGCGCATTCCCGCCCGCGTGGATCATCAACCCGTAAGACGCGATCAACAGCACCTCGAAGAACACGAACAGGTTGAACAGGTCGCCCGTCAGGAACGCCCCCATGATCCCCATAAGCTGGAACTGGAAGAGGGCGTGAAAATGCCAGCCTCGGTTATCCCAGTCCGATCCGATGGCATAAAGCAGCACGAAAAGCGCCAGAACAGCGGTCAACAGCACCATCATCGTCGACAGCCGATCGCCCACGATCACGATTCCGAAAGGCGCGGCCCAGTCGCCAAGCTGATAAAGGATCACGCTGCCGTCCGATGTGCTCCAGGCCAGTCCCGCCGTGATGACGATGAGCGAAATGACCCCCGCCACCGAGAATATCCGCTGAATCCCGATGTGAAACCGCGCGGCCAGCACGATGAACGGCGCGAACAGCGCGGGCAGAACGATGGGCAGGATGATCCAATGGGTCACTGGACGTCCTCCGGCATCGTATCTGCATCCTCGACCTGGTCATCGACGTGATCGTCGTCAGAGCCAAGGAAAGCCCCAAGCGAGATCATCACGATAACCGCCGTCATCCCGAACGAGATCACGATGGCCGTCAGTACCAGCGCCTGCGGCAAGGGGTCGGTGTAATGGGTCACCCCGTCCCGCAAGACGGGCGAAGCGCCAACCGTAAGTCTGCCTGAGGCGAACAAAAAGACGTTCACCGAATAGGTCAGAAGCGACATGCCCAGGATCACCGGAAAGGTTCTGAGACGCAGAGCCAGGTACAAACCGCCCGCCGTCATTACACCAATCGCAGAGGCCACCAAAAGTTCCATCTCAACCCCCCGCCACATCTGTTTCGGCTTCGGGCCTTGGCCGTTCCCGGGATGGGTCGATATCCATCGCGTATTCGGAATCCTGCACTTCGGACCGGCGCGCCAGACGCGAGAAGCTTTCCAGCGACAGCATGACGGCCCCCACGACGGCAAGGAACACGCCAACGTCGAACAGCGCAGCCGTGGCCAGCTCGAATTTCTCGAACGGCGGAATGCGCACATAGGTGAAATCCGAGGTCAGGAACGGTTTTGATACGAACCACGACCCGATCCCGGTGAACCCGGCAACCAGCACGCCCGCGCCGATCACCCCGTGGTAAGGATACCTCAGCCGCGCCGAAGCCCAGGCAAAACCGCTGGCCATGTACTGCATCACCACGGCAATCGACACGACGAGCCCGGCGATAAACCCGCCACCCGGTTCGTTGTGCCCGCGCAGGAAGATGTAGAATCCCACCATCAGGGCCACGGGCATGATGACCCGCGTCATCACGACCATCATCATCGGATGCCGGTTGCCCGCCCGAGGCTGATCCGGAATGCGGTTCAACAGACGCGCCCGCACCGGACCGGCCATAAGCGTTTCGGTCAGCGCATAGATCAACAGCGCGGCAATGCTCAACACGATGATCTCGCCATAGGTATCGAACCCACGGAAATCGACAAGGATCACGTTCACCACATTTGTGCCGCCGCCGCCCTTATAGGAATTGGCAAGGTGGAATTCGGAAATCGGTGTCGTGACCGCATCGCGCAAGAGGTAGTGATAGGTCAGCGCGAATGTACCGATCCCCCCTGCGATGGCGACACCCGCATCCCGCACGTGGCGCAAAGGCGAGCTTTCGACAGGGGTCCGGTTCGGCAAAAAATTCAACGCTAGAAGCATCAGGATAATCGTCACCACCTCGACCGTGAACTGCGTCATGGCAAGGTCCGGTGCGCTGAGGAACACGAACCCGATCGACACCATCAGCCCGACAATGCCGATTAAGATCAGGGCAAGGAAACGGTCTCGATGCAGCACGACCAACCCGACGGTCGCGGCAACCAGCATCATCCATCCGGCGATCAGCACCTCTCCAGCTGGCTGCATCTCGCGTGTGGGCTCAAGGGTCGTCCCAGTTGTCCAGGCCAGGTAACCCGCCGCAATGATCGTCGATGCCGCGATGGCGGCATAGCGGGTAAAGGCCCCGTTGTGGACCGTCAGGATCATCCCCCGCGCAACCTTCGCCGCCATCTCCACGATACTTTCAAAGATCACCTTGGCCTCGGGGCGGGGCGTCGTCTCCCAAAGCCGCAAGAGGGGCTTGAACACGCCCATCAGCAACAGACCACCCAGAACCGCGATGATCGACATGTAAAGCGCAGGCACCAGGCCGTGCCAGATCTTCAGATGCGCATCCGGCACCTCGGCCGCCGTACCCAATAGCGCCGCGGTGACCAGCTTGACGAAGTGTTCCGCCAGAAAAGGTGCAACCCCGATGGTAACGACCAGAACCACAAGGATCGCCGGTGGCAGCCACAACCCGGGGTTCGGATCATGGGGTTTGTGCGGATAATCGTCGCGCACCGGGCCAAGGAAGGTATGACCGATGAAGCGAAAGCAATAGGCGGCGGAAAAGAGCGAGCCGATGGTCGCCATGACTGGCACCAGGTAATAGCTGCCGAACAGCTTGGTATGCGCGGCCTCTTCCAGCATCATCTCCTTGGACAGGAACCCGTTCAACAAGGGGATCCCTGCCATGGAAAGCGCGGCCAGCGTTGCAATGGTGAAAACCACCGGCATCAGCGTCCGCAACCCGCCCAGCCGTCGGATGTCGCGCGTATGCGCCTCGTGATCGACGATGCCCGCCGACATGAACAATGCGGCCTTGAACGTCGCGTGGTTAAGGATGTGGAACACCGCCGCCATTGCGCCAAAGGCCGTTCCGGTGCCCAGTAGCATGGTGATCAATCCAAGGTGGCTGACCGTCGAGAACGCCAAAAGCGCCTTCAGGTCATGCTTGAACAGGGCAATCACCGCCCCCAGCACCATCGTTACAAGACCGGCGGTCGTCACGATGGCAAACCATTCGGGCGTGCCCGATAACACAGGCCACATCCGCGCCATCAGGAAAATGCCCGCCTTCACCATCGTCGCGGAATGCAGATAGGCCGAAACCGGCGTCGGCGCAGCCATCGCGTGCGGCAACCAGAAATGGAACGGGAACTGCGCCGACTTTGTGAAACAGCCCAGAAGGATCAGGATCAGCGCCGGAACATACAAGGGATCGGCCTGGATCAATTCGCGGTTCTGAAGGATCACGCTCAGGTCATAGCTGCCGACGATCTGGCCCAGGATCAGCATCCCGCCAATCATCGCAAGCCCGCCCATGCCGGTCACAGTCAGCGCCATCCGTGCGCCCTGGCGCCCTTCGGGCAGATGCTTCCAGTACCCGATCAAAAGGAAAGACGACAAGGAGGTCAGCTCCCAGAACACCAGAAGCAACAGGATGTTGTCCGACAGGACGATCCCCACCATCGCGCCCTGGAACAACAGGAGGTAGGTAAAGAACTCGCCCATGTGGTCGTCGCGGCCCAGATAATGCCGCCCGTAGGCGATGATCAAAAGCCCGATACCAAGGATCAGGAAGGCGAAGAAGAAACCAAGCCCGTCCAGCATCAGGGTGACATTCAGGCCAAGCGCCGGCATCCATTCAAGCCGGGCCGTCACAACCTCGCCTGCAAGAATGGCGGGCAGGTTCGTCAAGAGGCCGACGAAGGCAGCGAAAGAAACCATGAAGGTAACGCCGGCGCAGGCCGCGCGTCCCGCAGCATTCATGATCCCCGGCAGAAACGCCCCGATGAATGGCAGCACAACGATCAGAAAGAGCGACACGTCGGACCCTTGCTTAGTCAGTTCCTCTATTGGCCCGAAACTCACAAGAAATGTAAAGGCGTCGGGCGTCTTCCGGGATCAGGTTAGCAGAAGAAGTTGGTATGTGGAATACCATAGAGCCCTTCGGTCGGGGATGATCACTTCCACTCTGTAACCTAGTGCAGAAGCACCCCAAGGCGAACGAAAAAGCCCCGCCGAAGCGGGGCTTGATCCTAGTGGACGACGGCGTCCGTCGGTGGCGTCCGGTTCGACCGCGACACGCGATCCCCGATCAACAGGCCATCTGCTCCGGCGCTGACCTCGACAACCTGACCATCGCCGATGTCACCGGCCAAAAGCATCTCGGCCAGCTCGTTCTGAAGCGCGTTCTGGATCACCCGCTTCAAGGGCCGCGCACCATAGACCGGGTCATAGCCTTCGTCGGCCAGCCAGGTCTTTGCTGCTTCGTCAAGGTCGATCCTGATATTCTGCTTCGCCAGACGACGCTCAAGAATACCCAACTGGATCTCGACGATCCCGTCCATGTCACCACGCGACAACCGATCAAAGACGATCATGTCATCAAGCCGGTTCAGGAACTCGGGCCGGAAGTGCGCCCGCACCGCGTCCATGACATCGCGCCGCGCCTGAGCGGTGTCCGCACCCTCGTCCAGTTGCGAAAGCGCCTGCGATCCAAGGTTCGAGGTCAAGATGATCAGCGTCTGCTTGAAGTCGACGCGATTGCCCTGCCCGTCGGTCAGAACGCCATCGTCCAGCACCTGCAACAGCACGTTGAACACCTCGGGGTGCGCCTTTTCTACCTCGTCGAACAGGATCACCTGGTAAGGCCGACGCCGCACGGCCTCGGTCAACACGCCGCCTTCGTCGTAGCCGACATAACCCGGCGGCGCACCGATCAGACGCGCGACCGAATGCTTCTCCATGAACTCGCTCATGTCGATCCGAACCATGGCCCGGTCGTCGTCGAACAGAAACTCGGCCAGGGCCTTGGTCAGCTCCGTCTTGCCCACGCCGGTCGGTCCAAGGAAAAGGAAGCTGCCCAAAGGCCGGTTCTCGTCCTGAAGACCCGCCCGCGCACGGCGCACGGCGTTCGACACGGCGGTCACGGCAGCCGATTGGCCGATCACCCGCTTGCCGATCTCTTCTTCCATGCGCAGCAGCTTCTCGCGCTCGCCTTCCAGCATCTTCGACGTGGGGATCCCCGTCCAACGCTCGACAACCTCGGCGATCAACTCGGGCCGCACCGATTCCTCGACCAGCACATCGCCCTCGGCGGCCTCGGCCTCTTCAAGCTGCTTTTCCAACTTCGGGATCACCCCATAGGAAAGCTCACCCGCACGCTGGAGGTTGCCCTCCCGCTTGGCCTGATCCAACTCGATCCGCGCGCGGTCCAGCTCTTCACGCGCCTTACCGGCACTGGCGAGCTTGTCCCGTTCGGCCTGCCATTGCGCCGTCATCTCGGATGATTTTTCCTGCAAATCGGCAAGCTCTTTTTCAAGCTTCTCAAGCCGATCCTTCGACGCCTTGTCTTCTTCCTTGCGCAGCGCCTCGGCCTCGATCTGCATTTGCAGGATCTGGCGATCCAATGCGTCCAGTTCCTCGGGCTTGGAATCCAACTCCATCTTCAACCGGCTGGCCGCCTCGTCCACAAGGTCAATTGCCTTGTCCGGCAGGAACCGGTCGGTGATATAGCGATGCGAAAGCGTCGCCGCCGCCACCAGGGCCGCGTCCGAGATCTTCACATCGTGGTGCAACTCGTACTTGTCCTTGATGCCACGCAGGATCGAAACGGTATCCTCGACGCTGGGTTCCTCGATCACCAACGGTTGGAACCGCCGGGCAAGGGCCGCGTCTTTCTCGACATACTTCCGGTATTCATCCAGCGTCGTCGCGCCGACACAGTGCAATTCACCCCGCGCCAGGGCAGGCTTGATCAGGTTTGCCGCGTCCATCGCGCCATCCGTCTTGCCCGCACCGACCAGCGTGTGCATCTCGTCGATGAACAGGATGATCTCACCCGCCGCCGAGGTGACTTCGTTCAAAACACCCTTCAGACGTTCTTCGAACTCGCCGCGATATTTCGCGCCCGCAATCAAGGCACCCATGTCGAGCGCCAGAAGTTTCTTGTTCCGCAAGGACTCCGGCACGTCGCCATTGACGATCCGCAAGGCAAGACCCTCGGCAATCGCCGTTTTACCGACTCCGGGATCACCGATCAGCACAGGGTTGTTCTTGGTCCGACGACTCAACACCTGCATCGTGCGGCGAATTTCCTCGTCCCGTCCGATGATCGGGTCGATCTTGCCCTGTTCGGCGGCTTCGGTCAGATCTCGCGCGTATTTCTTCAACGCCTCATATTGTTCCTCGGCATTGGCGCTATCGGCCGTCCGGCCCTTGCGCACGTCGTTGATGGCCGAATTCAGCCCTTGGGCCGAAACATTGCCCGCCTCCAGCGCTTCTTTCGCCTTTGAGTTAACGACGGCCAGCGCCGTCAAAATCCGCTCGACCGGCACGAAACTGTCGCCCGCCTTCTTGGCGATCTTCTGTGCTTCGTCCAGCACCTTGACGGTCTGTTGATCCATGTAGGTCTGGCCAGCGTCACCCGTGACCTTCGGCACCTTGGCCAGTGCGGCATCCACGGCCTGCTGTACGCGCTCGGGGTTTCCGCCCGACGCACGGATCAGGTTCGAGGCCAGTCCTTCCTCGTCATCCATCAAGGCTTTCAGCAAATGCTCGGGCGCAAGCCGCTGGTGGCTTTCCCGTGCGGTAATGGTCTGCGCAGCCTGCAAAAATCCGCGCGACCGCTCGGTGAACTTCTCCAAGTTCATGTCTCTCTCCTCTTCAAGCGCCCTTGAATTTCGGCACCCGCCACGCGGCATGCTCCGTTTGGGCCTTGTCCTAGAAATGGGAAGCTCACGCGCGCGTTACAACCCCTGAAAACGCACCGCCCTTGCCATCGCACCATCCATCCGACACTCTTCAAGGCGCAGCATTGAACCGGAGCGCAGGACATGACACGCGGCCTTTCCACAGCTTTCGCCGGAATTGCCGTCGGTGTCGGCCTTGCGCTTGGCGGATATTTCGTCGGCCAGACCATGCTGAATCAGCGGATCGGGGCCAACACCGCGTCGGTAAAGGGACTCAGCGAAAGGGTGGTCGCCTCGGACACCGCGACGTGGACCCTGCGTCTCAAGGTCCGGTCCCGCGATTTCAACGCCGTTTCCACGGCCTTCGACACTGCCGAGGATCACGCGAACCGGGTTCGCACCATCCTTGAAACCGCTGGCTTCGCTGCGGAAGAAATCTATCTGGCCCCGCTTCGCAAGCGCGACAGTTACCGCAGCAACAGCGAAGGCGAGATCCTGGATCAGTTCTATGACATCTGGTCCGAGGTCGTGGTCACGACAGACGCGCCTGAACGTGTGGAACCCGCACGCGCCCCAGTCTTTGCGCTGGCCCGCGACGGGATCGACATCGAAGAGGTCGACCTGATCTACCGCTTCACCAGCCTCAACGACATCAAGCCCGAGATGCTGCGCGAAGCCACCGAAAACGCCCGCATCGCGGCGAATGAATTTGCCTCCAACGCGGGCGTCGCCGTCGGCGGCATCCAGTTTGCCAGCCAGGGCGGTTTTCAGATCCGCAGCGCCAAAAGCGATGCACCGGGTGACCGTGAAATCGAAAAGATGGTGCGCGTCGTCACGACAATCACCTTCTATCTTGAAAACTGAACGCTCGGACGTCTTGTCTTCCACCCCGGCGCGGTCTAACCCGGCACCCATGACCGCAGATGACCGCCTGATCGTCGCCCTTGACGTGCCGAACGCGCTCCAGGGCCTGGAACTCGCCGACCGGCTTGGCGACAGCGTGTCATTCTACAAGATCGGCCTTGGCATGTTGACCGGCGGCGGACTGGCACTGGCGAACGAGCTTAAGGAAGAACGCGGCAAGCGCATCTTCCTCGACATGAAACTCTTCGACATCGGCGCAACAATCGAAGCGGCGGTGCGCGGCCTTGCCCAGTTCGATCTGGATTTCCTGACCGTCCACGGCGATCCGCATGTGGTTCGGGCAGCCCGCGAAGGGGCTGAAGGATCGAACCTGAAGATCCTCGCCGTGACCGTCCTGACCTCGCTGGACCGGGCGGATCTTGACGCGAACCAGATCAAGGACGGGGCCATCCCCGATCTTGTCACCGAACGGGCCGGTCGCGCCTTCGATGCCGGTGCCCATGGCGTAATCGCCTCACCGCAGGAAGCCAGCGCAATTCGCGCCTTGCCCGAAGCGACAGGCCGGTTGATCGTCACCCCCGGCGTGCGCCCCGCTGGCGCGGACCTTGGCGACCAGAAACGTGTCGCCACTCCGGCTCAGGCGATCCTTGACGGGGCCGACCACGTGGTGGTCGGACGCCCGGTTCACAAGGCGGCGGATCCCGCAATGGCCGCCCGGGCCATCGTCGATGAAATCCGCGCCGCGACCCCGGTGCAGTGACGTAACGCCACGCTCGAATTTCGGTCGCGCCCGGCCTATCTTTTTCCCATGCGGCTTGCTCTCGCCCTCGCGCTGACACTTCTGCCCGGCATTGCACGGGCCGATTGCGTTGTCCTGCTCCATGGTCTTGCGCGCGGCGAAACCTCCATGTGGGTTCTCGGCTATGCCCTGCGCAATGCCGGATACGACACGGTGAATGCCGGATACCCCTCGACCGAAGAAGACATCCGCACGCTCGCGCGCACGACCCTCCCCGACGCCTGGAAGGCCTGCGGCAACCAGAAGGTTCACGTCGTCACCCATTCCATGGGCGGCATCCTGACCCGCGTCTGGCTGGAGCACGAAGCGCCAAGCAATCTGGGCCGCGTCGTCATGCTTGGCCCGCCCAACCAGGGGTCCGAACTTGTTGACGAACTTGGCGACTACGATCCCTTCGAGTGGATCAACGGGCCCGCCGGAATGGAGCTTGGCACCGGCCCTGACAGCCTGCCGCGCACCCTTGGCCCGGTCAGATTCGACCTCGGCGTCATCGCGGGCGACGAAAGCCTGAACCCGGCCTATTCCGCGATCATTCCCGGCGAGGACGACGGCAAAGTCTCGGTCGAAAGCACCAGGGTCGAAGGCATGTCCGACCACATCACCCTCGGCGTGACCCACACCTTCATGATGCTGAACACAGGGGTGATCGACCAGGTGCTGACCTTCCTGAAGACCGGCGCATTCGATCACACCGCCAAGGCCGATTAGGTCCTATTGTTCAGAAGATCTGACCAATAGTTATTCAGCCGGGCTACTATCTGCATATTGTTCACGTTTTGTGAACAATCTCGTGCCAGAAGGCATAACCATCTCGGAGAAACCCTCAGTCGTCCCTAATTCAGTCACAATTGCCTCTACGGTCGATCTTGGGAATGAAACGGAATGACGCCATGACCGTGGTTAAAAAGATCACCGACGGTGACATCGTGAAGGCTGGCACCACCGGGCTCTGTGCCGGGGCGAACCTGCGCACGCCCTGCGGCGAACGCCGTGTGGAGTTCCTGCGCAAGGGCGACCTGGTCGTAACCCGCGACAACGGTTTGCAACCCGTCACCATGATCTGGACGCAAACGGTCCCGGCGGCGAAAATGGCCGCCGATCCTTCGATGGCCCCGGTCCTTCTGCCGCACCGCGCGATCGCGCCGATGATGCCCTCGAAACCGCTGAAGGTGGGCGGCGCGCATCGCCTGCTGATCCCCGGCTGGCGCATTGATGACGAAGACGACGGCCAAAGCTGCCTTGTCCCCGCCCGCGATGTCGAAGGTCTGGAATTCCGCACTGAACCCGGTGACGAGGATGTCACCTATTACAACATCGTCTTCGACAGCCCCCAGGTCTTTTGTGCCAGCGGCATGCCCGTCGAAAGCTTCTCGCCCTCGGAAGAGGCCTTGAAAGACCTGCCCTCCGACGTTGTGGCCGATCTGCAAAAGGCCTTCCCCGACCTTGGG
Source organism: Paracoccaceae bacterium (assembly GCA_965228905.1). Classification (GTDB taxonomy): domain Bacteria; phylum Pseudomonadota; class Alphaproteobacteria; order Rhodobacterales; family Rhodobacteraceae; genus CALKXV01. Next base: position 221,922 of record CBDDII010000003.1, read on the forward strand.
CCGAAGTTCAGGGATTATCCCGAAACGCCCTACAAGCGCCGGGCGCGGGTGTCCTACACACCGGACTTTGCCTGAACCTTCGCAAGCAACCGCAGTTAAAAGCGCCCCGGTGACAATGCAATGACAGCCTCTGGCTCCAACGCCGGGCGTCGTCCCATCACCAGGTCGGCCAGTAAACGCGCCGCAGCAGGCGCAGTCTGAAACCCGTAACCGCCCTGCCCCGCCATCCAGAAGAAACCGTCCGTCGTCCCGGCCTCGCCGATCACCAGTGACTTGTCGGGGGCAAAGGTGCGCAAACCCGCCCAGTTCGTCTGGACCCGCGTGATCTCTTCCGAAACATAGGGCTGGTACCGCGCCAGCCCCTCGGCCAGCACCATGTCATCGGCCCAGGCATCCATCGGCTCCACCGGATCCTCATCCGCCGGCGAAACGATCCAGCCCCCCGCATCGGGTTTTGCGTACCAGCTTTCGCCCGGCCCCATCAGCATCGGCCACCCCTGAACATCAAGCCCGCCGGGTGCGGGCAGACGCGCCATCGAACGGCGATAGGGTTGCAGCCCGACAGGTTGCAAACCGGCCAGCACGGCCATCTGATCGGCCCAGGCCCCGGCTGCGTTCACGATCACATCCGCCTGCAAAACCTCGTCACCAACACGAACCTGCCAGCCCTCACCCCGCGAAATCCCGACAACCTCGGCACCGGTGCGCACCTCGGCCCCATCCGCCCGCGCCTTGCGGGTCAGTGTCTGCAACAACCGATCCGTGTCGATGTCATAGGCGTCCTCGTGCAGCCCGGCCCGGACGATTCCGTCAGAAAGGATCGGCACCCGCGCATGCGCCTCGGCCACCGGAATCTCAACCAACCCAAGATCGGCAACATCACCATCGAAAGCCTCCGCGTCACGCTCCAACGCGACGCCAAGCAAGCCACGCGGCGACAGAACGCCATAAGTCTCGTGCGAAGCGCGCGACGCCCGGTTCAGCGCCCGCACGGCATCGTTGCCGTAATTTTCCTCGAACATCGCGGCGGAACGTCCGCTGGCGTGGTAACCAAGCACGGATTCGCGCTCCAACACGATCACATCCGCATCCGGCGCAAGGGCGGCGGCTGCCGACAAGCCAGCCACGCCGCCTCCCACAATGACAACGCGCATCAGAGTTCTTCGGTACGGTCGTTGTATGGCGGCGGCGTGGGCGACAGGGCCGAAACACGGTCGTACAACGCATCATCCATCTTGAACCCGATAGCCGCAAGCGATGGCCCCAATTGCTCTGCCGACCTTGCCGAGATGATCGGCCCCCAGACACCAGGCGTCCGCGCGACCCAAGCCACGGCAAGCGTCGCAGGTGGAACGCCCACTTCTGCGGCAAGCCCGTTCAACCCGATGGCCGTATCCGCCATCGTCGGGTCCGAGTATCGCCGGGCATAACGTTCATCGTCGCGCAAACGCCCCGCACCGCCCGAGGCGTATTTCCCGGTCAGCAACCCGCCACCAAGCGGCGAATAGGGACAGACGTAGAACCCCTCGCTGGCCGCCATCGGCAAAAGCTCGATCTGGGCCGTCCGCTTCACCAGGTTGAACATCGGCTGCAACACCTGAATGTCGAAACCCATCTCGCGCGCAATCCCCCGCGCCTTCATCACCGCCCATGACGAATGGTTCGAAAGCCCCACGTGCCGCACCGCACCGCTTTCGACATAGGGGCGCACGGCATCCAGCGACACTTCCAGCGGCGTCACCGGATCCGGCTGATGGATATACAAGAGATCGACCGTCTCTAGCCCCAGCCGCTTGCGGCTTTCGCCGAATTCGCGGTCGATCACTTCCTTCGTCGCGGTGTTCCCGTTGGCCGCCTTGGTGGCCAGGAAAACATCGTCACGCTCCGCGGCAACGATCCGGCCCAGAATTTCTTCCGAAGCGCCGCCGTTGTAGGCCCAGGCGGTGTCATAGAAATTGATCCCGGCCCCGCGACAGGTCGCATACATCGCGGCACTCTCGGCCTCGTCCGTGTTGCCGCCAAACTGCATCGTGCCGAAACTGAACCGGCTGACATCCGCTCCACTGATCGTCTTCATGATTCCTCCGCTTTCCCTTGGACCTATTCGCACATCCATACCCGGAAATGTCAAAGGCCGCCCGAAGGCGGCCCCTGCTTTGTTCTGCGCATCGGATCAGTTCGGGATATCGCCCGTGATCCCTTCGACATAGAAATCCATGCCGGCAAGCGTGCCATCATCGGCGACTTCGCCCTCGGCCAGCCAGGCCGACCCGTCCTGCTTGTTGATCGGACCGGTAAACGGGTGGTACTCGCCCGCACCAATCGCATCACGCAGCGCTTCGGCCTCGGCCTTCACATCGGCGGGAACTGCATCGGTGATGTCACCGATCTTGACCATGCCGGTGGAAATCCCGTCCCATGTGTCGACACTTTCCCAGGTGCCGTCCATCACCGCCTGAACCCGCGCGATATAGTAAGGCGCCCAGTTGTCGATGATCGACGAAACGCGCGGCTTCGGCGCATATTCCGCCATGTCCGACGCCTGACCGAACGAGATCACACCCGCCTCGGCAGCCGCCGCCTGAGGCGCGGTGGAATCCGTATGCTGCAACACCACGTCAACACCATTGTCGATCAGCGCTTTGGCCGCATCCGCCTCTTTCGCCGGATCGAACCAAGTGTAAACCCAGATCACGCTCATCTCGACGTCGGGGTTCACCTTCTTGGCGTGCAAGTAGGCGCTGTTGATGCCCCGGATCACTTCGGGAATCGGGAAGGACGCGATGTAACCGATCTTGTTCGTCTCGGTCATCTTACCCGCGATATGCCCCTGCACCGCCCGGCCTTCATAGAACCGCGCCGAATAGGTCGAAACGTTCTCGGCCCGCTTGTAGCCCGTCGCATGTTCGAACTTAACATCGGGGAACTTGCCCGCGACATTGATCGTCGGGTCCATGTACCCGAACGAAGTGGTAAAGATCAGATCAGCCCCCTGCAGCGCCATCTGCGTCATCGCCCGCTCGGCGTCCGCACCTTCCGGCACGCTTTCCTGATAAACGGTTTCCACCTTGTCGCCGAACTCTTCTTCCACGGCCAAAAGACCCTGGTGGTGTTCATAGGTCCAGCCACCGTCACCGATCGGCCCGACATAGATGAACCCCACCTTTGTCTTGTCCTGCGCCGCCGCCGGCATTGCCAGCGACAGGGCGGCAAGGGCCGCAATCCATACATGTTTCTTCATAAGTCAAACTCCCCGTCAGGTTTTGTTGTTATACGCCTCAGCCCGAGGCATGGAATGTCCGCCCAAGCGACGCTGGCGCATTGGCAGCCGCGCGCCTCTTGTCGGACGAAATGATGACCAGCACAAGAATGGTTATCAGGTAGGGCGACATGGACAAGAGCTCGACCGGTATGGCGATCCCGGCCGCCTGCAGGTTCAACTGCAAAACCGTCACGCCGCCAAAAAGATATGCGCCCAGCAAAACGCGCACCGCCCGCCAGCTTGCAAAGACCACGATGGCCAGCGCGATCCAGCCGCGCCCCGCCGTCATGCCTTCGGTCCATTGCGGCACGATCACAAGAGACAGGAACGCACCTCCCAATCCCGCGCAGGCCCCGCCAAAGGCGATGGCGGCAAACCGTGTGCCCAAAACCGAATACCCAAGCGCATGGGCCGCCTCGTGGCTTTCGCCCACGGCCCTCAGGATCAGGCCAGACCGCGTGCTGCGCAGATACCACCAGACGCCGACGACCAGAAAAAGCGAGATATAGACCATCCCGTGTTGGTTGAACAAAATCCGCCCCACGACGGGCAACTCGTTCAATCCGAAGAACTCAAGCCGGGGCGATGCGGGCGGGCGAATGCCGACATAGCCCTGCCCCATCAGCGATGACACACCAAGGCCGAACAACGTCAGCCCCAGCCCCGTCGCCACCTGGTTCGACAACAATAGCTGCGTCAAGACACCGAACAGCAGGGCCATGATCGTCGACCCCACAGCGGCGGCGACGAATCCAAGCGCGGGCGATCCCGTCTCGACCGCCACGATGAAACCGGAAATCGCACCGACAATCATCATGCCCTCGACGCCCAGGTTCAAAACGCCCGCGCGTTCCACCACCAACTCGCCCATGGCCGCCAAAAGGATCGGCGTCGAGGCCACCATCAAGGCGGCAATCAACAGAACGGGATTGATCGAACCGAAATCCATTACGCCCGCGCCTCCCCGCCAATCCGCACCCGGAAATTCGTCAACACGTCAAAGGCCAGGAGGAAAAACAACAGCATCCCCTGGAACGCCTGGATCGCCGCCGAAGGGATTCCCAACGACGTCTTTGCCGCATCTCCGCCGACATAGGTCAGCGCCATCAACAAGCCCGCCAACAAAATCCCGACCGGATGCAACCGCCCCAAAAAGGCAACGATGATCGCCGTGAACCCGTATCCCACGTTGAAATCAATGCTGATCTGCCCCGCAGGTCCCGCCACCTCGAACAACCCGGCAAGTCCTGCCAAGGCACCCGAAATCCCAAGACAAAGCAGCACCAGTCGCTCGGGGTTCACCCCGGCAAACCGCGCCGCCCGGGGTGCTTCGCCCGCAAGACGAATGTTCAAGCCCATGATGTGACGCGACAAAAGGATATAGCCGAAGATCACCGCGATGAAGGCCGCCACGACCCCCCAATGCATCCCCCAGCCTGAAATCAACTCGGGGTTCGCGGCACTTGGATATTGCGCCAGGTTGCGTGACCCGGGAAACCCGGCACCATCGGGATTCCGCAAGGCACTCAGCGCCGCCCAGGCCAGGATCTGCTCGGCCACGTAGACCAGCAAAAGCGAAACGAGAATCTCGTTCGTGTTGAATTTCGTTCGCAATATCCCCGGAATCATCGCCCAGACAAACCCGCCGAATGCGCCCGCAACGATCATCAGCGGGAACACCAGCCACCGTGCTTCCATCGGATAAAACGCCAGCCCCACGGCAGCACCGAAAATCGCGCCCATGATATACTGGCCCTCGGCCCCGATGTTCCAGATCCCGGCGCGAAACCCAAGGGACAGACCAATCGCGATCAGGATCAGCGGCCCCGCCTTCACCAGCAGTTGTCCGCGATAATAAAAGGCAAACTCTCCCAGGATCGGATCCCAGAATATCGTCTTGATCGCGATCACGGGATTTGTCCCAAGCGCCCCGAACAAGGCCCCGCCCGCGATCATTGTCGCCAGCACGGCGACCAGTGGCGTTGCCCAGGACCAGGCCCGCGAAGGCGTCGGGCGTTTTTCCAGCCGGATCATGCGCCCTTCACCGTTTTCCAAATACGCATTTGCAACGATTTACACATGCGCCACCTCCATCCCATGGGCACCGCCCAGCATCAGGCCGATCTCGTCAATCGTCAGCCCGGCAGCCTCGCGCGGTTCCGACAACCTACCTTCGTTCAAAGCGGCAAACCGGGTCGAGATCTCCATCAACTCGTCCAGGTCCTGGCTGATCGCGATCACCGCCGCACCCTCCCCGGCCAGATCCAACAGCGCCTGCCGGATCGCCGCCGCTGCACTGGCATCGACGCCCCAGGTCGGCTGGTTCACCACCAGAACCTCGGGCTTTTGCATGATCTCGCGCCCGATCACGAATTTCTGCAAATTGCCGCCCGACAGCGACCGCGCCGCATTGGCCGAGCCCGGCGTGCGCACATCGAAGGCCTCGATCACCTCTTCGGCATAGGATCGCGCCTTGCCCCAGTTCACGAAGCCCCGGTTGACCATCTTCATCCGGACCCAGCCGGAAAGGGCGGCGTTCTCGACCAGCGACATATCCGGTGCCGCCGCATGGCCCAACCGCTCTTCAGGCGCGGCCAGAATGCCAATCGCACGCCGCGCATTCGGCCCAAGCGCACCGATCGGCGCGCCTTTCAACCGAACCCGTTCCGGCGCAACCTGCATCTCGCCCGACAGCACCGCCAGCAGTTCGTCTTGCCCGTTGCCCGCAACACCGCCGATCCCCAGAACCTCGCCCTTGCGCACCTGCAACGAGACATCGCGCAATTCCGTCCCGAAGGCCGTGGCAGACGCGGCGGTCAGACCATCGACCTCCAACAGCACCTCGCCAAGCGCATGATCGCGCACCGCGGGCGTCTTCAACTCGGTGCCCACCATCATCTCGGCCAGTTCGCGCGCCGATTTCTCGCGTGGGTCGCAAGAACCGACAACCTTGCCCAGCCTCAGGATCGTCGCCCCGTCACACAGCGACCGTATCTCTTCCAGCTTATGGGAAATATAAAGGATCGACGTGCCTTCCGACTGCAACTTGCGCAGGGTTTTGAACAGGATCTCAACCTCCTGCGGCGTCAGCACGCTGGTCGGCTCGTCCATGATCAAAAGCTTCGGATCCTGCAAAAGGCACCGGATGATCTCGACCCGCTGCCGCTCGCCCGCCGAAAGATCGCCCACCAAACGCGCCGGGTCCAGCGGCAGACCATAGGTCTCGCTCACTTCGCGGATACGCGCCGCCAACTCCCGCATCGGCGGCGGGTTCTCCATGCCAAGCGCCACATTCTCTGCGACATCCAAAGCCTCGAACAGGCTGAAATGCTGGAACACCATCGCAATGCCCGTCGCCCGCGCCTCATGCGGCGACCCCGGAGCATAGGTCGTCCCGGCAAAGTGCATCTCGCCGGCATCGGGCCGCACCAGCCCATAGACCATCTTGACCAGCGTCGACTTGCCCGCGCCATTTTCGCCCAACAGCGCATGAACCTCACCGCGCCCGACCGAGAACCCGACCCCGTCGTTCGCCACGACACCCGGATAGGCCTTGGTCAGCCCTTCCAATTGCAACAGAGCCTCGCTCACGCGCTTCGTTCCATCGCTAATCCCCCTTCAAGTCCCACCATAATCAGCCCAGTTGCCACGCCCAAGGCAATCGCCTGCGGATGTTTTCCAAGCCCGGGATCGCCTATCGGACAGGCAATCCGGTCGATGGATGCCTTGGAATGGCCCAACGCCGAAAGCCGCGACCGAAACCGCGCCCACTTCGTCTCCGACCCGATCAACCCCGCAAAGCGGAACTGCCGGCCAAGAATGCGATGACACAATTCCAGATCCAGCGCATGGGAATGGGTCGTCACGAAGTGTTCCGCCCAATCGGACGCCAACGAAACAAGCTCCGCCGGATCCTCCGCCACCAGAGTTTCCACCCCGGCAGGCACTTCGGGAAACCGCGCCGCATCGAAATCCGCCCAGAAAATCCGGAACTCCGGCAGGGGTGCCAGAACGCCGACAATTGCACGGCCCACATGCCCCGCCCCCCAGATCCAGATGTCGCGCTCCGGGCGCACGACAGGCTCGATCAGCCAACCATCCATCAAACCGGGCGCGGCATCCGCGCCACGTGTCAGAACACGCTGAACACTCACCGGCATCGCGCCGTCACCGCCGGGCAGGACCCGCGCAACCACGTCCTCCACACCCGCCAGCCGCGCCGCATCCCAATACTCGGTCACCAGCGTCACCGCACCGCCACAACACTGGCCCACGCCGGGTCCCAGTGGTACACGATCCACGCGATCCACCTGCGACGCCATCACATCCCGCGCCCGCTTGATCGCCTCGAACTCCAGTGTCCCGCCGCCAATCGTGCCGAAAACGCCCGTGTTAGTGACAATCATCGCCGTCCCGACCCCACGCGGAACCGATCCCTTCACATCCGCGATCACCACCCGCACCGCGGGCACCTCCCGGGCCAGATCCTCCACCGAGAAACTCATGTCCCTTCATCGCTTTTCAAATACGCCGGGGAGCGCGAGGGGTGGAACCCCTCGCACATCGCGGCCGCGAAGCGGGCGCAAACCCTCATGACCGCACCCGAATGACAGCCATCAACACCCGTTCCGCCGTCGCCGGCGCGTCGAGGTCGGGATAGATGTCACCGCAGGCCGCCACCGCATCCGACAAGGCCAGCAAGGCCGAAATTCCCAGCATCAAGGGCGGTTCCCCCACGGCTTTTGAGCGATAAACGGTCTCTTCCCGGTTTTCGCCGTCCCAAAGCGCAACATTGAACACATCCGGTCGGTCGCTACAGGCGGGAATTTTGTAAGTCGACGGCGCATGGGTCTTCAGATGCCCCTTTTCATCCCACACCAATTCCTCGGTCGTCAGCCAACCGGCACCCTGAACAAAACCGCCTTCGATCTGGCCGATATCCAACGCCGGGTTCAGCGAGGCGCCGCAATCGTGCAGGATATCGGTACGCAGGATCCGGTTCTCGCCGGTCAGCGTGTCGATCACCACCTCGGTCACCGCCGCCCCATAGGCGAAATAGAAAAACGGTCGCCCCTGTCCCTTGATCCGGTCCCATTCCACCTTTGGCGTGGCGTAATACCCGGTCGACGACAGCGAGATCCGCGCCATATAGGCGTCCTTCACCACCTCTTCGAAACGCAGAACCTCGCCGCCCACGTGGACCATGCCATCCTCGAACCGGACAGATGCCACATCCGCCTGCGCCCGCGCGGCCACGAAATCTGCCAGCCGGTCTCGGATCGTGTCGCAAGCCGCCTGCACGGCCATCCCGTTCAGGTCCGATCCCGACGAGGCCGCCGTGGCCGAGGTGTTCGGCACCTTCCCGGTATCCGTCGCCGTGATCTTCACCCGGTCCGCCTCGACGCCGAACCGTGCGGCCGCCACCTGCGCCACCTTCTGGAACAACCCCTGCCCCATCTCGGTGCCACCGTGGTTCATGTGGATCGAACCGTCCTGGTAAACATGCACCAGCGCACCGGCCTGGTTCAGATGGGTCAACGTAAAGGAAATCCCGAACTTGACCGGGCTGAAAGCAATGCCTTTCTTCAGGACCTCATTCTTCGCGTTCCAATCCCGAACGGCCTCTTTTCGCCTGGAATAGTCACTGGTTTCCAGTAACCGCTCGGTCATCTCGTGCAAGATGAAATCCTCGACCGGCATTCCGTAGTGCGTCACATCCCGCGCCGCCTCGGCCGGCTTTGGCGAATAGGTGCCACCGAACCGTTTGCCCGTTCCGGCCCCTGAAGGTGCGGGCGCGGCATAGTAATTCACCTGCCGCACTTCCACCGGATCACGGCCCAGGGCATGGGCCACGTGATCCAGCACACGTTCGATGCCGACCATACCCTGTGGCCCGCCAAATCCGCGAAAGGCAGTGTTCGACTGCGTGTTCGTCTTCAACCGATGGCTTTCAACGCGCATATTGGGAATGGCATAGGCGTTGTCCGCATGCAGCATCGCGCGATCCGCAACCGGCAGGCTCAGGTCGATGGACCAACCGCATTTGCAAAGCTGAAGGAAATCGACACCGGTGATCCGCCCGTCCGGCTCGTATCCCACACGGTAATCAATCCGGAAATCGTGCCGCTTGCCGGTGACGACCATGTCGTCATCACGGTCATAACGCATCTTCACCGGCAAACCGGTCTTTGCCGCCACCACGGCACAGGACACGGCCAGGGCATTGCCCTGACTTTCCTTGCCGCCGAACCCGCCGCCCATCCGGCGCACTTCGACGCGCACCGCGTTCATCGGAACGCCCAGCGCCTCGGCCACCTTATGCTGGATCTCGGTCGGGTGCTGGGACGAGGAATAGACCACCATGTCCCCGCCTTCCTGCGGCAAGGCGGCAGCGGCCTGACCTTCCAGGTAAAAATGCTCCTGCCCGCCGATCTCGATCGAGCCTTCAAGGCGATGCGTCGCGCTCTCGATGGCCGTGGCTGCATCGCCCATCTCGTAAATGCGCGGGCCTTCCTCGAACCGGCTGTCTGCGGCGAGCGCCTCGTCCAGCGTCAGGATCGCAGGCAAGGATTCGATGTCGATCCGGGCCAGGCGTACCGCTTTCCGCGCGGCCAGATGGCTGGTCGCCGCCACCAGGAAAATCGGCTGGCCGATGAAATGCACGGTGTCCTCGGCCAGCATGGGTTCGGGTGACGGCGCAGGCGACACGTCATTTTCATGGGGCAGATCGGCCGCTGTCAAAACGGCCACCACACCCGGCGCAGCCCTGACGGCATCAAGATCAACCGCCTTGATCCGTCCATGCGCAACCTCGGACAACCCAAACGCCAGGTGCAAGGCGCCCGCTGGCAATGGAATATCGTCAACATATCGGGCAGCGCCGCTGACGTGCAGGGGGGCGGCATCATGGGGAAGAGGCTTCGCAACGCTCATGGGCCCACCTCCAGCACGCTGACACTTTCGCCCGCCAAATCCCTGAAGTAACGCCTCAGCATGTTTTGCGCTGCCGTCAGTCGATATTCAGCGCCCGCGCGCATGTCGCTCATCGGCGTGAAATCGTCACTAAACCGGGGCAAAGCCGCCTCAACCGTCTCAACCGTCCACGAGTGATCCAGCAAAGCGGCTTCGACCGCGCTGGCCCGTTTCGGCACCCCTGCCATGCCGCCAAAGGCGATGACGGCGCTGGCCACCTGACCTTCTTCGACCCGCACGTTGAAACACCCGCAAACCGCCGAGATGTCCTGATCGAACCGCTTCGACAGCTTGTAACAGCGAAGATCTGGAGCTTCTTTCGGGATGGTCACCGCTTCGACGAATTCGCCGGGCGCGCGATCCTGCTTGCCGTACTCGATGAAGAAATCCTCGATCGGCATGGACCGCCGCGCATCCCCCTTGCGCAACTCCAGCGTGGCGCCAAGCGCAATCAGCGCCGGCGGGTTATCCCCGATGGGCGAGCCATTGGCGATGTTCCCGCCAATCGTGGCCGCCTGCCGCACCTGCTCGCTTCCATAGCGGCGCACCATTTCCGCGTAAGACGGGTGATGTTCCCGCAGAACCGGCAACAGATCAGCCATGGTCACACCCGCACCGATCCTGATCGCATCCTCGCGAACCTCGATGTCCTGCAAATCCCGGCACCGGTTCAAGAACGCCACTTCGCCCAGGTCGCGCAAACCCTTGGTCACCCAAAGCCCCACGTCCGTCGCCCCGGCAATCAGGGTCGCATCGGGGTGCGCCGCATACCATTCAGCCAATTCGTCGGAACTCTCTGGCGCATAGGAAACAGTCTCTGTTTCAGGTGCATTATCCCGAATCCATGCCGGAACAGGTTCGCTCTCAACACCCTTCGCCGCACGCACGATCGGCGCATACCCCGTGCATCGGCACAGGTTCCCCGCCAAAACATCGTCATGATCCTTGCGCCCCGTCGCATGGCCCACCGCCATCGACATCACGAACCCCGGCGTGCAGAACCCGCATTGCGACCCATGTTCTGCCACCATCGCCCGCTGGACGGGATGCTCTTCACCCCCGGGCCCACTCAGCCCCTCGACGGTGCGCACCGCCTTTCCGTGAAGCTGCGGCAAAAACAGGATGCAGGCGTTCAGCGCCTTCGCCCCGCCTTCATCCGTGACCATCACGGTACAGGCCCCGCAATCGCCCTCGTTGCAGCCCTCTTTCGTTCCGGTCAGCCGCCGATCTTCGCGCAACCAGTCCAAAAGTGTTTGCGTGGCTGATGTTTCCACATCCACCGTTTCTCCGTTCAGAGAAAACCTGACCCGCATGAAAAGTCCCGCCGCCTTACCCAAAACCAATCCCCGAAAGCACGCCGTCGATGCGGCATAGAGAGCGTGCCCTACGTCACCCAACAGTTAACGAAAGGTTTCGCCCTTCTGGCAAGGGCTATTTTTCGCTGTTTTTCCGAAAGAGTCTCAGGAAAACTTTGAAAATCGGGCGGTTTCAGCCCCAGGTCGGGTGGAATTTACCGGCCGCCGACAAGGTGAAAATTTCGCACCCATCTTCGGTCACGCCCACGGAATGTTCGAACTGCGCAGAAAGTGAGCGGTCGCGGGTCACCGCCGTCCATTCATCGTCGAGCACAACGGTTTCCGAACGCCCCAGGTTCACCATCGGCTCGATGGTAAAGAACATCCCCGGCTCCAGTGTCGCCCCGGTGCCGCGCCGCCCATAGTGAAGAACATTCGGCGGCGCATGAAACACGCGGCCCAGCCCGTGACCGCAGAAATCCCGCACCACGTTCATTCTGTGCGCTTCGACATAGGCCTGGATCGCATGGCCGATGTCGCCAAAGGTATTTCCCGGCTTCACCGCCTCGATCCCCTGCATCAGCGCATCATGGGTCACCTGGATCAGCCGCTCGGCCTTGCCGGGAAGTTTGCCCGCAACGTACATCCGGCTTGTATCGCCGTACCAGCCATCAACGATCACGGTCACGTCGACGTTCAGAATATCTCCATCCACCAGAACATCGCTTTGGCGACGTTTCTCAAGGTCTTTTGACAATGTATCGGTCTTTGGGATCGGATCGCCCGGAATCCCGTGACACACGACGTGGTTCACGGAAATGCAGCTTGCGTGGCGATACCCCTTGTAACCGATGGTCGCACTGGTCACGCCGGCGGCATCCACCTTGTCGGTGATCGCGGCATCAATCTCGGCCGTGGTGACGCCGGGAACGATCAGCGGTGCAATCTCGTCCAGGATCTGCGACGCCATCGCCCCCGCAGTGCGCATACCCGCGAAATCCTCGGGCTCATAAAGGCGTATGCCGTCCCGCGTCAGACGGCCTCGATTACGTTCATCCACGACGATGTTCCTTTGCTATCCCGCATATAGGCTGTTCCGACCCACAGGACCAGCCCACGTGATGTCGCGGGTTCAGATACAAACCTCGACCTCTTTACCGATCTCGACGCCCTGTCGATCAATCCGCGTTCCCATGGCGATCACCTCGACACCCGCAGCACGCGCCCGGTCAAAGGCCAGACCATAACCGGGGTCCAGATCGCGGGCCAGATCGAAACGCGCACAATCCGTGCGCTGGACAAGATACAACATCACCGCGCGATGCCCTTCGGCTACCATCGCCGACAATTCATCCAGATGCTTTGCCCCACGCGCGGTCACGCAGTCGGGAAACTCGGCCAGATCGCCGCTGCGGCGCAGATGAACGTTCTTCACCTCGACATAGACGTCCGGCAATCCGGCTTCGGTCAACAGGAAATCAATCCGGCTGTTCGCCCCGTATTTCACTTCTGGCCGAACACCCGAATAGGTCTCTAAACCGGGGATTTTGCCTGCCCTCAGCGCCTCGCCCACAACCCTGTTGGGAACGGCGGTGTCGATGCCCGCCCAATGATCGCCCGGCAGTTCCACCAACCGCCAGCCATACTTCAGCTTCTTCTTCGGGTCTTCGTTCGGTTCGACCCAGACGCGCATTCCGGGATCGGCCAGCCCCAGCATCGCGCCGGGGTTGGGGCAATGGGCGACCACCTCGCGCCCGTCGGCCTCAAGCACGATATCCGACAGGAAACGCTTGTAGCGGCGCAGCAGCCGCGCGGGGACCAAAGGCGTTTGAAAGCGCATGAAACCGGCCCTATACCGGACAAGGGACAGGGACAAGGATGCAGCGAATGAGCAACCCGAAAGCGGCCATGCTGGTGATCGGCGACGAGATCCTGTCAGGCCGCACGCGCGATGCCAACATGCACCATCTTGCAGGCAAACTGACCGAGGCCGGGATTGACCTGAAAGAGGTTCGCATCGTTTCCGACAACCCGGATGCAATCGAATCCGCCGTGCGCGCCCTGTCCGACACCTACGATCACCTTTTCACTTCCGGCGGAATCGGCCCGACGCACGACGACATCACCGCCGATTGCGTCGCCGCCGCCATGGGCGCCAGCATCGACGTGCGCGATGATGCCCGTGCGCTGCTTCAGGCCCATTACGACCGCCAGGGGATGGAGTTCAACGCCGCCCGAATGCGCATGGCCCGCATTCCCGATGGCGCGACGTTGATCGACAACCCGGTGTCCATCGCGCCGGGTTTCACCCTTGGCAACGTCCATGTCATGGCGGGCGTACCCGCCATCTTCGAAGCTATGGTCGCGGGGCTTTTACCGAGCTTGACCAGCGGTGATCCCGTCCTGTCCGACACGCTTCGCGTCGACCGCGGCGAAGGCGACATCGCCGAACCCTTAAGCCGGGTCGACGCCGCCTACCCCGCACTCAGCTTCGGATCCTACCCGTTTCAGAAAGACGGCAAATATGGCGCAAACGTCGTGATCCGGGGCACGAACGCCGCCGATATCGCCGCTGCCAAAGCCGAACTAAAGTCAATCTTCGGAGACGACGCCGCGTGAACACGCCCGCGCTTTCCACCCTGTTCGCCGCACTTGAGGCGACCTGGCCACCGGCCCGCGTGATCGACGCACAGCCCTTCCGGTTCCGCGACGGCGCTGGCGGCGGCAAGCGCGTTTCCTCGACCCTTGCGATTGATACCTTCACAGCCGACGCCATCGAAAAGGCCGAAGAGGCCATGCAAAAGATGGGCCAACCTTCGCTCTTCATGCTCCGCCCCGACGACACCGGGCTGGACGACATCCTCGCATCGCGCGGCTACGCCATCGCCGACCCCACGCTGATCTACCTGATCGAACCCAGTCAGATCGCCCGCCCCGGCCCCTCCGGCCAGGTTCTGCCCACATGGCCCCCCTTCGCCATCCAGCGCGAACTTTGGGCCGATGCCGGGATCGGCGACGCCCGCCTCGCCGTCATGGACCGCGCCACGGATCCCAAGACCAGCATCCTCTGCCGCATTCGCGACACCCCCGCCGCAACGCTTTTCCTCGCCATTCATGACGGCATTGCCATGGTCCACGCGCTGGAGGTTGCCGAACCGCACCAACGAAAAGGCGTGGGCGAAACCGCCCTTCGCGCCGCCGCGCACTGGGCGCTTGGCAAGGGTGCCAACTGGCTCGCCCTCGCGGTGACCGAGGCGAACGCCGCCGCAAACGCGCTCTACCGGAAACTCGGCATGGAATGCGCCGGAGGCTACCACTACCGCCTCGCACCGGAGGCCGGAACATGAAACGCGCCGCGACCCTCCTGAGCCTCATCCTCACATCCCCCGCGCTGGCGCTGGACCTCACCCCGCCGGGGGCTGAAATCACCGGGTCGGAAACCGAAGACGCCGCCAGCACCCGCCTGCCCGAATCCCCCTGGTCCCCCGGCCAAACGACACCCGGCACGGAAGGCGCCATAAGAAAAACCGCCTATCGCCTGCCAAACGCGCAACTGACCTCCCTCCAACTCATCGCGCCCCTGCGCAGACAATTGACCGACGACGGCTATGAACAGGTCTTCGCCTGCTCCAGCGCCGAATGCGGCGGCTTCGACTTCCGCTTCCAGTTGGATCTCATCGGCGAACCCGCGATGCACGTCGACCTTGGAAACTACCGCTATGTGCTGATGCGCAAAACCGGGGCCAACCCCCACAGCGTCGCCATCCTCGCCTCGCCAAGTCGCGGAAACGGCTTCGTCCACGTGACCGAGGTTTCGGACGCCACCTTCCCCGAACCGGCTCCCCTCGTCGAAGAAACCGCGCCCGAAACGGCCCAAACCGATTTCATCGAACGACTGGTCGAAAACAGCCACGCCGTGCTGCAAGACCTCGACTTCGGCACAGGCTCGTCCGAGTTGTCCGGCGGCCCCTTCGACTCCCTCGAAAGGCTCGCAAACTGGCTTTCCGAAAACCCCTCTGCCCGCGTGATCCTTGTCGGCCACACCGATGCCGTCGGCTCACTCGACGCGAACACCGCCCTTTCCCAACGCCGCGCCGCCGCCGTCGCCGACCGACTTGTCACCGCCTTCGGAACGAACCCCGTCCAGCTTCAGGCCGCCGGAGCCGGGTATCTTTCGCCTGTCGCCAGCAACCTCACCGAAGAAGGTCGCGCCGCGAACCGCCGGGTCGAGGTGGTTCTGCTGTCACGCGACTAAGCCCCCAAAGAAAAAACGGGCGCCCGCACCGGCGCCCGTTTCAAAACCATCACAAGGGAATCGTTACCACCTGTCCGGACCTTTTTCCGCAAAGGCGTGCACGAGGAAATCAATAAAGGCGCGTACCTTGGGCTGGGTAAACCGGCCCGGCGGGTACACCGCAAAGATGCCCTGGTTCTCCATCGGCAGTTCGGGAATCGCTTCCATCACCAGCCCCTGATCCATCGCTTCGGCATAAAGAAAGCTGGGCAGATAGGCGATGCCCAGACCGGCAATCGCGGCATTCAGCAGGCTTTGACCGTCGTTCACCGTCAGCCAGCCAGCGGTGCGCACCTGGCGCTTTTCACCCGAAGGCGCGGTCAGCTTCCAAACATTGCCCGACGAATTGTTCGAGTAGTGCAAGAGCTTGTGTTCGTTCAGATCGTCGATCTTCTGCGGGCGACCGTATTTTTCAAAGTATTCAGGGCTTGCGATCATCCGGCGGTTGGTTTCGCAGAGTTTCCGCGCACGCAGGGTCGAATCTTCCAACTCGCCGATGCGAATGGCCAGGTCGAACCCTTCCGAGATCAATTCAACATAGCGGTTGTTCAGCACCATGTTCACGGTGATTTCGGGAAACTCCTGCAGGAAATCCCCCAGAACCGGCGAAAGGTGGTTTACCCCGAAATCCGTCGCAACCGAGATCCGCAACAGGCCGGACGGCGCGGATTGCATGGATGTCACCAGCGCATCAGCCTCACCGGCATCGTTCAGCACCCGGCGGGCGCGATCGTAGTAGGCAAGGCCAATCTCTGTGGGCGACACCCGGCGGGTCGTGCGATTCAACAGGCGGGCCCCAAGACGTGCTTCCAGCGACGAAACGTGTTTCGACACGGCAGACTTGGAAATCCCCATTTTTTTGGCCGCATCCGTAAAGCCGCCCTGATCGACGACTGTTGCGAAGGCTTCCATTTCCGTAAGACGATCCATAAGGCTTCTTACCCTTAATTCTTGCCCCCCGGCAGAGATCGTTCTGAAGGTGAAATCGGGCGAGAATGGGGTAAGACCCCGACAATTACCCGGTATTATCGGGATTGTTTTGCGCTTGGAGACGCCGCCACAGAGCGGTTAACCGCATCTTTACAGGTCGTTAAGCAACGGCCTGTCCCGCAAACTGCCCTTTATTCGGCAAGACGCCTTTGATTTCCTGTGGCAGTATTCACTGGAAAAAATTCAGGAAAAAGGGCGCTTCCATGCACCAACCCGCCGCAGAACTCATTCGGGAACGCACCAATAATGCCTCGATCCGCATCGCCATGATCCTCGGATCCGGCCTTGGCCCACTTGTCGACCAGGTCGAAGGCACGTCCATCGACTATGCCGATCTGCCGGGTTTTCCGACGTCGGGCGTCTCGGGGCATTCCTCCCACCTGAAAGTCGGCAAACTGGCGGGCGCGGATGTGGCGGTGCTTTCCGGGCGCGAGCATTACTATGAAAACGGACGCGCGGACGCCATGCGCGCTCCCCTTGAAACCCTTGCACATCTCGGGGCCGAGATCCTGATCGCGACCAATGCCTGCGGATCTTTCCGCGCCGATATTCCACCGGGCGATCTGATGCTCATCAACGATCACATCAATTACTCCGGCCTGAACCCCCTGATCGGCGAAGAAAGCGACAGACGCTTCGTCAACATGACAAAGGCTTACGATCCCGACATTCGCGCGGCCCTTGTTGCCGCTGCCGGGGAGGAAGGTATCGCCTTGAAAGAAGGCGTTTATTCCTGGTACTCGGGCCCCAGTTTCGAAACCCCCGCCGAAATCCGGATGCTCAAACTGCTGGGCGCAGACGTCGTCGGCATGTCCACCGTGCCCGAGGTCATCCTTGGCCGCTACCTCGGCCTTCGCTGCGCGGCGGTCTCGGTCGTCACCAACATGGCCGCGGGCCTTGGTAACGAACACATCAGCCACGAACACACCAAGGCCAGCGCGCCTATCGGTGCCGAAAAGCTCGGCAGAATACTCACCCGTGCCCTGCCCGAACTGTAAAAACCCCTTGCGCTTCATCGCTTTGAAAATACGCAAATCCAACCTCTCAACCGGCCAAAACGCCCGGTTTAGTGACTGTTTCACCAGTCCCAAGGCGCTCCCCGCCATTTGAAATGCCGCTGCGTCCCGCTTGCCCGGATCTCGCTCTCATGCCAAGCGGGATGAAAAGGGAGGCACCATGTCAGCAAATCTCGATTTCACCGGCAAGACCATCTTCGTCGTCGGCGGCACCAGCGGCATCAACTACGGCATCGCACAGGGTTTTGCCCGCTGGGGCGGAAAGATCGCCGTAGCGTCGCGCAAACAGGACAAGGTGGATACCGCTGTCGCGGGCCTGAAAGACCTCGGCGCGGAGGCCGCCGGTTTCGCCTTCGACGTCCGCAATTTCGACGATGTGCAAAAGGGCTTTGACAAGGCGGGGGATTTCTTCGGTAAACCGATCGACGTTCTGATTTCCGGCGCCGCCGGCAACTTTCCCGCCCGCCTGACCGACATGTCCGCCAACGCCGTCCGCTCGGTCGTGGAAATCGACCTTCTTGGCACCTTCCACGTGATGCAGGCCGCCTATCCCCACCTGACGAAACCCGGCGCATCGGTCATCAACATCTCGGCCCCCCAGGCATTTCTGCCGATGAGCCACCAGTCCCACGTCTGCGCCGCCAAGGCGGGCGTCGATATGGTGACCCGGACGCTCGCGCTGGAATGGGGCGCCGAAGGCATCCGCATCAATTCCATCGTCCCCGGCCCGATCGACGGCACCGAAGGCATGGCCCGCCTCGCCCCGACGCCCGAGATCAAGGAGGCGGTCACCAAATCCGTCCCCTTGGGCCGCATGGGCACGGTCGATGACATCGCCAACGCCGCCGGCCTTCTTGCTTCGGACCAAAGCGCCTACATCTCCGGCGCGATCCTCCCCGTCGATGGCGGCTGGGCCCAGGGCGGCGCGACGGCGGTGATGGGCAAGCTGTCCCACATGCTGGACAAGATGCAGGGGCGCTGAACATGAAAACGGGCGGCACAAAACCGCCCGAAACAGTCACTAAACCAGCGTTTTACTTCGGAACCAGCACCGAATTCACCACGTGGATCACGCCGTTCGACTGGTTCACATCGGCAATCGTCACCTGCCCGGCATTGCCATTCTCGTCATAGATATAGACGTTGCTGCCCTTCACCTGCGCCGACAGCGCATCGCCCGAAACGGCGTTGAAATGATAGAACCCGTCCGGCGCTGCCTTCGCACGCGCAACGATATCGGCGGCCGAAATGTCACCGGCCACCACATGGGCGGTCAGCACCTTGGTCAGCATCTCCTTGTTCTCCGGCTTCAACAGCGTCTCGACCGTGCCATCGGGCAGCGCCTCGAACGCCGCGTTCACCGGCGCGAAGACCGTGAACGGACCGTCGGATTTCAGCGTTTCTACCAGACCGGCGGCCTGAACGGCGGCAACCAGCGTCGTGTGATCGGCCGAGTTTACCGCATTGTCGACAATATCCATCGTTGGCAGCATCGGCGCACCACCCACCATCGGGTTACCGGTATCGGCGTGGCTGGCCGCAAACAGGGTTGCACCGGAAAGCGACAGAGCCGCGGCAAGACAAATCACGTTGATCTTCATTTGAACCTCCAATTCACCGGTCCGAAATGGCCGGTTTGTATCAGAGGTACGGGCGCGACCCGGAACTGGTTTTGTCTGCACGATCACGTTTCGGACACGAAACCGTGACCCGGCAATAAAAAACCACGGGCAGGTCGCACCTGCCCGTGGCGAATGTCTTGCGGGTTACTCTGCCGGTATGGCCTGATCCAACCCCTCGACCGGAACGTCCAGCTTGTTAAGCATCTCTTTCGGGACAACCTGAATGAAATACTGCTTCTTCTCGTCCCAATGCTGAAGGATCGCGGCCGCCTTCTTGCTGTTCGTTTCCTCAAGATGGCGCTCGATCAGGCCCTTCAGCTCGTCCAGGTAATGCCCCTCGCTCACCGGCACGGTCACCAGCGTTTCGGTGTTCATCAGCGTCGCGGCCTGATTGTCGGGATCGTAAAGATAGGCCATGCCGCCGGTCATGCCCGCGCCAAAATTCGCGCCGATCCGGCCAAGGATCACCGCGACACCGCCGGTCATGTATTCGCAGCCGTTCGAACCACAGCCCTCGACCACCACCTTCGCACCCGAGTTCCGCACCGCGAAACGCTCGCCCGCGCGACCGGCGGCAAAAAGGTAACCGTCGGTCGCACCGTAAAGCACGGTATTGCCGATGATGACGTTTTCGTCGGCCACAAGCGGCGAGGCCATGGGCGGACGCACGACAACCGTACCACCAGACAGGCCCTTGCCGACATAGTCGTTGGCATCGCCCGAAACCTCCAACCGCAGACCCGGCGCGGCAAAGGCCCCAAGCGACTGGCCCGCGCTGCCCTGCAATTTCACCGTCAGGTGATCCCGCTGCAGGTTGTTGCGCATCCCGAACTTTCGCACGATGTGGCTGGACGTCCGCGTGCCGACCGTCCGATGGGTGTTCTCGACCGCATAGGAAAGCTGCATTTTCTCGCCTTCCTCAAGGAACCGGCTGGCATCCTTGACGATCTGCGCATCCAGCGTGTCGGGCACCGCGTTGCGATCCTTGTCGCGGTTGTAAACGATGTCCTTTGCACCATCGACAGTGATCAACAGCGGGTTCAGGTCCAGATCGTCCAGATGTGCCGAACCCCGGCTGACCTGGGTCAACAGGTCGGCGCGGCCAATCACCTCGTCCAGCGATCGCGCACCGATGCTGGCAAGGATCTCGCGCACTTCCTGCGCATAAAAGGTGATCAGGTTCACAACCTTGTCGGCATTGCCCGTGAACTTGGCTCGCAAGGCGTCGTCCTGCGTGCAGACGCCAACGGGGCAGGTGTTCGACTGGCATTGCCGCACCATGATACAGCCCATGGCGATCAGGGCGGCGGTGCCGATGCCGTATTCTTCGGCCCCCATCATTGCCGCCATGACGATATCGCGGCCCGTGCGCAGACCACCGTCCGTGCGCAGCGTCACGCGATCACGCAGCTTGTTCATCGCCAGAACCTGGTGCGCCTCGGTCAGGCCCATTTCCCAGGGCAGACCGGCATACTTGATGCTTGTCGCCGGGCTGGCACCCGTTCCGCCGTTGTGGCCCGAAATCAAAATCACATCCGCCATGGCCTTTGCCACACCGGCGGCAATCGTGCCGACGCCGGAACTGGCAACCAGTTTCACCGTCACCTTGCAGCGCGGGTTGATCTGTTTAAGGTCATAGATCAGCTGCGCCAGGTCCTCGATACTGTAAATATCGTGGTGCGGCGGCGGCGAAATCAGCGTCACGCCGGGCGTTGAATGGCGCAGCCGCGCAATCAACTCGGTCACCTTCATGCCGGGCAACTGCCCGCCTTCGCCGGGCTTGGCACCCTGGGCGACCTTGATTTCCAACTCTTCGCACTGGTTCAGGTACTCCGCCGTCACGCCGAACCGGCCCGAGGCAACCTGCTTGATCTTCGCACTTGGGTTGTCGCCGTTCGATTCAGGCACGAAATGCGCCGGATCCTCGCCGCCCTCGCCCGAATCCGACTTTGCGCCAATCCGGTTCATCGCGACGTTCAGAGTCTTGTGCGCCTCGGGCGACAAGGCCCCAAGCGACATCCCCGGCGTCACGAACCGCTTGCGGATCGAGGTGATGCTTTCCACCTCTTCAATCGCCACCGGCTTGCCCAGGGGCTTGATGTCCAGCAAGTCCCGCAGATGGATCGGCGGTGCGCTGCGCATCTTGGCCGAGAACTGCTGCCACATGGCATAGGATGCTTTCTGGCAGGCCGCCTGCAACATATGCATCGCGGTCGCTTCCCAGGCGTGGGTCTCGCCGGTGGCGCGCGCCTTGTAGAACCCGCCGATCGGCAGGACACTTGCGTCGCCAAAGCCCTTGGCGTGAACCTCTTCCGCCTTGGTCTGGATGCCGCTGACACCAATCCCACTGATCCGGCTGTGCATACCGGGGAAATACTCATGTACCATCGCACGGCTCAGGCCCACGGCCTCGAAATTCAGCCCGCCGCGATAGGACGAAATCACCGAGATCCCCATCTTCGACATGATCTTCAACAGCCCCGCATCGACAGCCGCCTTGTAACGGGCCACCGCTTCGGTCAGCGATCCGTCGATCAAGCCGCGCTCGATCCGGTCGGCGATGGAATCCTCGGCAAGATAGGCGTTCACGGTTGTCGCGCCACAGCCGACAAGAACCGCAAAGTAATGCGGGTCCACGCATTCGGCAGACCGGATGTTCAGGCTACAGAAGGTCCGCAGCCCCTTGCGCGTCAGCCAACTGTGAACCGCCGACGTCGCAAGGATCATCGGCATCGCCACGCGGTCCGGGTCGCTGTGGTGGTCGGTCAGAACGATATGGCCGGCACCCGAACGCACCGCGTCCTCCGCCTCGGCACGCACCCGCTGCAACGCGCCTTGAAGCGCACCGGAATGCTCGCCCGCCTCGAAGGTACAATCAATCTCGACCATCTCGGACTTGAACCGCTCGCACAGGTGCTCGAACTTGGTGTTGCCGATGAACGGGCTGTCCAGCACCAGGATCTCGGTCTGGCTCGAATCCTGGTCCAGCACGTTTTTCAGGTTCCCGAACCGCGTCTTCAGGCTCATCACCCGGTATTCGCGCAGACTGTCGATCGGCGGGTTGGTCACCTGGCTAAAGTTCTGCCGGAAGAAATGGCTCAAAGGCCGATACGTCTTCGACAATACAGCCGACGGCGTGTCATCGCCCATCGAGGCCAGCGTTTCCTTGCCGTCTTCGGCCATCGGCGCAAGGATCTGCTCCAGCTCTTCGATGGAATACCCCGCCGCGATCTGCCGCTTGCGCAATTCATCGCCATCGAACAACGGCTTTTCGGTCACATCGGCCAATTCTTCGTCCAACTCGACGATCTTGCCCACCCACTCGCCAAAAGGCTGCGACGCGGCCAGCTTGTCTTTCATCTCTTCGTCGTGGAACAGCTTGCCGTCCTGCATGTCCACGGCAATCATCTGCCCCGGACCAAGCGCACCTTTCTCGACGACCGTGCCGTCATCAATCGGCACCATCCCGGTTTCCGACCCGGCAATCAGCAACCCGTCGCCCGTCACGGTATAGCGCATCGGGCGCAACCCGTTCCGGTCCAGACCCGCGCAAACCCAACGGCCATCGGTCATCGCCAAAGCCGCCGGCCCGTCCCAGGGCTCCATCACCGCGTTGCAATAGGAATACATGTCCCGCCAGGCCTGCGGCAGTTCGATCGCCTGCTGAGACCAGCTTTCCGGCACAAGCATCGTCTTGGCCATCGGCGCATTCCGCCCCGCCCGGACCAGCACCTCGAACACCGCGTCCAGCGCGCTCGAGTCACTCGCCCCGTTCGGCACGATCGGCTTGATGTCTTCCGCCGTCTCTCCGAAGGTCGAACTGGCCATCCGGATTTCATGCGACTTCATCCAGTTGACGTTGCCCTTCAGCGTGTTGATCTCGCCGTTATGCGCCAACATCCGGAACGGCTGTGCCAGCCACCACTGCGGGAAAGTATTCGTCGAATACCGCTGGTGATAAATCGCGAACGCACTCTCGAACCGCTCGTCCTTCAGGTCGGGATAGAACTCGGCCACCTGCTCGGCCAGCATCATGCCCTTGTAGATGATCGACCGGCACGACAGCGAACAAAGATAAAGCTGAGGCACCTGCGCCGCCGCCGCTGCCTTTTCAATGCGGCGCCGAATGACGTAAAGCTCGCGCTCGAACGTCTCTTCATCCACGCCCTTCGAGTTGGAAATCAGGATCTGCTCGATCTCGGGGCGCGTCGCGTTCGCCTTCTCGCCCAGAACACCGATCTCCACCGGCACATGCCGCCAGCCATAGATGTAATAGCCCATGCGCAGAACTTCGGTTTCGACGATGGTCCGGCAGGTTTCCTGCGCCCCGAAATCCGTGCGCGGCAGAAACACCTGACCGATGGCCATAAGCTCTTTCTTGCGCGGCTTGTGGCCGGTGCGCTCGACCTGATCGTAAAAGAAATTCACCGGGATCTGGACGTGAATGCCCGCACCGTCGCCGGTCTTGCCATCGGCATCCACCGCGCCCCGGTGCCAGATCGCCTTCAGCGCGTTGATCCCGCTTTCCACGACCTTGCGACTGGCCTTGCCGTCAATCGAAACCACCAGGCCAACACCACAGGAAGAATGCTCTGTTTCTTCGGAATAGAGACTGTTTTCAGCCATCCAGGCCCGGCGAGCTTCTTCGGCCGCAACCCATTCTGCATCATACTTGGTCATGGCGTTACTCCTTGTCTGGCCCAGCCGCAAAGGTCTGGGAATATGTTACTTCGGGCCTGCTTTTGGTGAACAGGACACGGTCATCGAACCGGGCGTACATTGCTTCGGACTCAAGCCCCACCTTCCGAAAGAATGGTGGGCTCAGTCCAAAGAATGAAGTTCCTTCGATCTCTCCGGAATCGATCTCCGATCCATCGCGTGCCAACAACCGCCAGCGACCATCTGTCTGGTAGGTAAACCACGGGTTCTGACAGGCCCGCAGGTCGGCCGAAAACCTGCCGATCACCGGCGCGGTCGCATCAATATCCTCGCCATGCGCGTCAACGTCGACGGCCTCACCGCCACGGCGCACACGAATTTGGCGCGGCCATTTCTCCGGACCTTCGATGACGTCCGGTCCGTCCATTTTCACGACGACCGGTACACCCTGGTCCGCGGCACACCAACTGGTCGGGGCCGCCAGATAGGTGGCCTCCAGATGAACCTCGTTGGTGTCCTCGGCACCCGCCATCCCCGCAGCAAGCAAGCCCATCAGAACCGCCAGTTTTGACACACCGCCTACCATCACGGCTCACCCGCGAAATGCGCCATGCACTCCGCCTCGGTCATGGTTTTCGTTTCGGCGTCCAACGCGAAACCTTCCGGCTTCTTGTCGATAAAAAGCTGAACATGCGGCGTCAGCCCGCTTGTGTCGTCCAGGCTACCCAGCGCGACGCTTGGCGACCCGAAGGCTTCTGCATGGTAATAGATGTTGGATCCGCACAGGTTGCAGAACGCCCGGTTGGCCCATTCCGATGTCTTGGCCAGCGTCAGCGCCTCTTTGCCCTTGGTCACCGTGAACGCACTGGCCGAAACGCCCATATAGACGCCCGACGACCAGCGTTGGCACATCTTGCAATAGCAGACACCGAATTGCTCGGCGGTTTCGGCCTCGTAACGGACGGCACCGCAAACGCATCCACCTGTTCTCATGGCGCAGCCTCCACATTTCGGTTCTTCTTTTCATAATCGGCCATTGTTGCACGTTTGTGATCCCCGGCCAGCGACACGGATGCAAAGGCGCAATCGGTATAGATTTCCGAGATCAGCGGATAATCTTTCGCCGCGTCGAACAGCCCGACCTGCAACTCGTGCTGGCCATCATGGTCCCGCAACCAGAGCAGCGTCCCGCAAGTCTCGCAAGAGGCACGCTCGGCAATCTCGTGGTTCCAGACGCGGATCGGCCCGTTTGCCTCGACAGCACCCTTGTCTGCCACAAAAACGAACAGGGCGGATCCAGTCCAGCGACGACACCGCGAACAGTGACAGGCGCCCACCTCGGCCCGATGCCGTCCGACACGCACCTCGACGGCGCCGCAAAGGCACCGCCCGGTGATGTTTTCAGCCATGATCGGGTTCTCGTAAGACACCGTTAATTCACTTTCCTTTAACAGATTGGGTCAGTCACTCTGCCCCGTTGGAATTCTGCCGCCTTTCCGCGCACCGACGTGATACCGACGCAATACCGACGTAATACCGACGTGATACCGACGTGCCTATTCAGCGGCGATTGCGGCTGTCGAAAACCGTTCCAGGATGGCATCCGCGGCTTCCCGTCCATCACGGATCGCCCAGACAACAAGGCTGGCCCCACGCACGATGTCACCCACCGCATAGACGCCTTCCAACGCGGTTTCATGGGTCTGGAAACTGGCCTTGATCGTGCCCCAGCGGGTCACTTCCAGCCCTTCCACATCCCAAAGCGCAGGCAGGTCTTCCGGCTCGAAACCCAGTGCCTTGATGACGATGTCGGCCTCTTCCACATAGTCCGAACCCTCGATCAGCTCGGGCATCTGGCGACCCGTGGCATCAGGCGCGCCAAGGCGCATCTTCTGCGCCATCACGCCGCTGACCGGATCACCGGCAAAGCCCTTGGGCGCGGTCAGCCAGACGAATTCCACGCCTTCTTCCTCGGCGTTCTGCACTTCGCGCTGCGACCCCGGCATGTTGGTACGGTCGCGCCGGTAAAGGCACTTCACGCTGGTCGCGCCCTGCCGAATGGCGGTGCGCACGCAATCCATCGCCGTGTCGCCGCCGCCGATGACGACAACGCTCTTGCCGTCGGCATTCAACTCGCCGCTATCGAACTCGGGCACATCGTCGCCAAAGCTCTTGCGGTTCGATGCGGTCAGGTAGTCCAGCGCCCGCACGATGCCGTCCGCACCGCTGCCCGGCCCCTGCAAGTCCCTGCTTTTATAGACCCCGGTGGCGATCAAAACCGCGTCGTGCTTGGAACGGATCTCGTCAAACGAGATGTCTTCGCCGACGTTGCAATTCATGACGAAGGTGACACCGCCGTCTTCAAGCTGCTTGTTGCGGCGCATCACCACGTCTTTTTCAAGCTTGAAACCGGGAATGCCATAGGTCAACAGCCCGCCCGAACGGTCGTAACGATCATAGACGGTGACCTGAACGCCAGCCCGGCGCAGACGGTCGGCGGCGGCAAGGCCACCGGGCCCGGCACCGATGATGCCGACGCTTTCGGCGCGTTCCGTTGAGGGTTTGGCAGGCTTGACCCAGCCTTCTTCCCAGGCGGTGTCGGTGATGTACTTTTCGACCGATCCGATGGTGACGGTGCCGTGGCCGGACTGCTCGATCACGCAATTGCCTTCGCACAGACGATCCTGCGGGCAGATACGGCCACAGATCTCGGGGAAGGTGTTCGTGGCCTGGCTGATCTCATAGGCTTCCTTCAGGCGGCCTTCGGCGGTCAGCTTCAACCAATCGGGAATGTTGTTGTGCAAGGGGCAATGCGACTGGCAATAGGGCACACCGCACTGGCTGCACCGGCTGGCCTGCTCGGCGGCCTTGGTGGCGGCATATTCGGCATAGATTTCCTTGAAATCCTCACGACGCGCAGACGCATCCCGCTTCTCAGGCATATCCCGCCCGATCGACACGAATTTCAACATAGGATTATCCGCCATCAGCCTACCTCCAGGTTGGTCCCACCCCCATAAGCCACCCCGCCCAAAAAAGAAAGGGGATATGGCAATCACTATGACCTATTTTTCTTGAGGCTGACTATATTCAGTAATTTCACGGCAAGAATTCTAAATTTTGGGTCCACATCGGACCTAAAATGTCTCTTTTCTATAAGACTCATACGGTTAGTTTGGCGCTGTCAAAAGCACGAGCCGTTTTGAATGCCCCTTCTCCACCTGATCCTTGTCGCGATAATTCAAGGCGTTACCGAATTCTTGCCGATTTCTTCGTCCGGCCACCTGATCCTTCTACCGAATCTCCTTGGTATTCAAGATCAGGGGCAGGCGATCGACGTCGCGGTTCACGTTGGCACCCTTGGCGCAGTCATCCTGTATTTTCGACAGGAGGTCCGGCGCGTGGTCCATGGCCTTCTCAAATCGCTCCACGGTGAGTTTCACGGTCCCGACGCGCGCCTTGCGCTGCTACTTGCACTGGCCACGATTCCTGTCGTGATCGTCGGTCTGTTGCTCAAACTGACAGGCGGAAGCGAGGCGCTTCGTTCCGTCACCATAATCGCATGGACGACGCTTGTCTTCGGAGTGGTACTTTGGTGGGCCGACAGGTCCGGCCCGGTCGAAAAGAATTCCGATGAGTGGACGGCAAAAGACGCCTTCGTGATGGGGCTGTGGCAAGTGTTGTCGCTGATCCCCGGCACGTCCCGGTCGGGCATCACGATCACGGGCGCCCGCCAACTGGGCTATGCACGCGAAGATGCGGCCCGCCTTGCCATGTTGATGTCCATTCCGACGATCATCGCCTCGGGAACACTGCTGGGTTTCGAAGTGGCCCACGACATGGATGCCGGTCTTGCCCGCGACGCCGGAATCGCAGCGGTCTTCGCCTTCGTCGCCGCCCTTGGCGCACTGCATTTCATGATGCGGCTTTTGAAAAGCGTCAGTTTTACACCCTACGTGATTTACAGGATCGCACTTGGCTTGTTCCTGTTGGCCTATTCCTATGGCCTAACCGCGTAGGTTCCGTGCACTTCGCGTAATGTCGTTGTATTGCCCGTCAGGCCGGTACTGCCAAAGGTAGCCGGGCAAGACCGCCTCCATCGCCGTCGGTTGAATGCCGAGAGCGTCAAAACCTCGCGCACCACCCGCAACAACGTTGTCCGACTGAAGCTGCTTGACCTGATCCGCGGTGATCGGCTGCGGGACAATCCCCAGGGTCAGAAAGGAAATGAACCCCGAAACCGGGGCCACGATGGCACCGACCCATGACGGAAGGCCCAGAATCAACGCACGACGCCGGATCGTTCCAAGCATGTCTTGCAGCAAGCCTCGGAACGTATCAACGTCCGGGCCGCCAAGTTCATAGGTACCCGGTTCAGCCTCACCCAAGGCACCCTTTGCAGCGGCATGTGCGACGTCGTCCACGTAAACCGGCTGAAACCTGGTTTCTGCGCCGAAGAGCGGCAGCACCGGCGACAGGCGGGCCATCTTGGCAAACCGGTTGAAGAACGCGTCTTCCGATCCGAAAATCACCGAGGGCCGGAGAATGACGGCGTTTGGAAACGCCTCCTGCACCGCAGCTTCGCCCAGAGCCTTGGACCGGGCGTATTCGCTTTCGCTGTCCACATCCGCACCGATGGCGGAAATGTGCACCATCCGCGCAACGCCTTCTTCGGCCGCAATCCGGGCAATGCGGGCGGCACCTTCGTTTTGGACGGCATCAAAGTTGTTCTTTCCCCCGGCATCGAAAGTGCCAACGCAGTTCACAACGGCGTCTGCCCCGGTTGCACTGGCGCGCACGGAGTCATCGTCGCGAATGTTGCAGAGCACCGGTTCGACCTGGCCAACCGTTCCGTATGTCTTGACGAACATCGCCTCGTTCGGCCGACGAACCGCGACACGAACGCGCCATCCCGCCCGCGCCATGCGCTGCACGATGTATCGCCCGACAAATCCGGAGCCGCCGTAGATGGTAACAAGTCTGGACATGCGATCAGCCTTCGATTGCCCCGTATTCAGGATGTATCCGCGCCCATTACGTCAGGCAAGGCGCATATCGACGCGATTTGATCGAAGAAATCCGAATCGCTGTTTCTGCTCCAAACTCATCAATCCGGATAAGAACACCAATCCGTATCACTTTCGTCAACAAGTCCAGAGTTGCCTAGCGCCCTGCCGTCCAACTGAGCGAGGCATGTCGCCGCGTCTGGCTTTCACCGATCAGACCGATCACCAGGAATACGATCGAGACAATGATCGGATAGCTAAGCGTCGACTTCAGCGGATTGTAGTTGATAAAGATGTATCCCCGACCCTGGTCGATGATGTGGAACAAAGGGTTCCAGGAAAACAGGATCACAAGGTGAACAGGCAAGGTATTTGCCACGAACATCTTGCCGGAAGCGAACATGTTGAAGCGACTGTAGATCTGTTGCGCCGTGCCGGTCGCCCGCGGGAACCAGGGTTTGACCGCCAAAAGCATCATCCCGATTGCACAGCCGTTGAACCATGCCAGAATTATCATGGAAAAGGCGCCGACCGGATCGTCAATTACAAGCGGTCTCCAGATCAGATGATACCCGAAAAGGATTACGAACATGCCGACAAGTTGCGTGTAGAGCGCGGAAAGCGCTGCCGACCAGATTGATATCGTCGTGTTCATTGGCAGATGTTGCATCATGGCGGATGTCGGCCCTTCGGCACTTGCCACACTGGCCATCGCCTTGATGTTCACCATGAAAACGAAAATACCCGACATCACGTACAACAGGAAATCGCCCCGGATCGCCAGCGCTCTCAGCCCCATGTAGTGAATGAAAAGATAGAAAGCACCGACCATCACAAGCGTCTGGATGATGTTCGACAGGATCGCGAACACCGCATCGCGATGCCCCTTGCGCACCGAACGGACGGTGTTGTGGTAGATCAGCTCCAAAAGCCGGTAAGCACCGTACCAAAGCGATGTATTCTGGTGAGCACTGAACATCGAATTTCCGACCGGGGTTGTTTTTTTCTGCCCGTCGCGACCATAAGCGGGAAATCTTTCAGATGGTAGGATCCGGAGTAAAAAATTGAGTGATTTTGATCGTGATGCCCTCGTCTCGGCAATGCGCCGCCTGTCGATCCTTGGCGGCGAAGCCATCATGGAGATCTATCAGCGCGATGACCTTGGCGTGCGCACCAAGGAAGATTCCTCGCCGGTGACCGAAGCAGATGAAGCCGCAGACAAGATCATTGCGGAGGGTTTGCGTGCCGAATTTCCCGATATTCCGCTGATCACCGAGGAACAATCGGCCACTCACGACCTTTCCGTCAAAACCTTCCTGATCGTCGATCCGCTGGACGGAACAAAGGAGTTCGTCAAGCGTCGCGGAGATTTCACCGTCAATATCGCCCTTGTCGAAGACGGCGTCCCGACGCTTGGCGTCGTCTATGCCCCGGCCAAGGGCCGCTTGTTCCTGACCCGTGCCAAAGGCGGCGTGACCGAGGAAACCGGCGATTTCAACATCGACGTCGAAGGACCGACCAGACCAGTGGGTGTTTCATCGCCCGATATGGGCGCCCTCCGCGTCGTTGCCTCGAAATCGCATCGCGATCAGGCCACCGACGATTACATCGCCAAATACAACGTCGACGATCTGGTCAGTGCCGGGTCATCCTTGAAGTTCTGTCTTGTTGCCACTGGCGAAGCCGATTTCTATCCCCGCCTTGGCCCGACAATGGAATGGGATACCGCAGCCGGTCACGCAGTTCTGAACGCGGCAGGTGGAACAGTCGTGGAAAAGGAAACCCACCAAACCTTGCAATACGGCAAGACTTCGTTCCGCAACCCCTTCTTCCTGGCCTACGCGCCAGGGGTTGAACTCACCGCCGAATAAGGGCGCATTGGCCACCATGAACGTTAGCGTCATCGTGGTGAGCCATCAAAGACAGGTCTGGTTGGCCCGGTGTCTGACGGCTCTGCGCCAGTTGGACTATCCAGCGTTTGAAGTCGTCGTGGTCGCGGATGCTGCCAGCCTTGCGGCCTGTTCGCCTGCCGACATGAAAACCGTGGCCTTCGACGATACCAACATATCGGCGGCCCGTAACATCGGCATCCGACACGCGGCGGGCGAGATTTGCGCCTTCATAGATGACGACGCCGTACCCGAACCCGCATGGCTTGATTACCTTGTTCGCGCCTTCAACGAAACCGAAGCGGATGCGGTGGTTGGTTATGTGCGCGGGCGCAACGGAATTGGCTTTCAGTCCCGCGTCGCCTCCGTCGATGTCGAAGCGGAAACCCACCCAGAGCCCACGCAATCCGACGCGGCCTTCGTTCCTGCGTTGAATCGCGGCCGCGCACTCAAACTGGTCGGCACAAACATGAGCTTTCGACGCAAGTCGGTGGTAGCACTCGGAGGTTTTGACGAAGCCTACCAATACTTCTTGGACGACACGGATATATCCTTGCGGCTTGCGCGGGCCGGGATGAGAGCGGCGGTTGCGCCGCTTGCCGAGGTGCATCATGGTTTCGCACCGTCTCCGCGCCGCGCCGCAACCCGCGCACCGACCGACCTTTTCGACATCGGTCGCAGTTCGGCCATCTACTTCCGGCGCCACGATGCACCGGACCTGGAACAGCTTCATGATCGCATAGCGGTCCGGGAGAGGAACCGCCTCTTGCGCCACATGGTTGCCGGCAACTGCGAACCGCGCGACGTATCGCGTCGCCTTGCCACCCTTGAGGCAGGCTGGCTTGCGGGAATAAGCACGGAATTTCCGACCCTGGAACGCGATCTGACGTGTGACCACCCATTTTTCCCCATGCAATCATCAATTGAAAAGACGACAGTACTATCAAGCCGGCTGCTTCGACGGAAAAGAACGCTGAAAAAAGCCGCAGAACTGTCGTCAAAGGGACATCGAGTGTCACTATTCAGCTTTTCGCTCACCCCGGTCAGGCACCGTGTAAGGTATACGACCGATGGTGTTTGGATACAGACCGGGGGCCAATTCGGCAGGACAGAGCGGGACGCAAGGCGATACAGGTGGTGCCGTTTTGCAAAACGAATGAAAGAAGAGGTTGAGCGCATTGCAAAAGTTAGGCGAATCTAACAAGATATTATCGGGTTGGGGAGCCTTGGACCGCCGCCCGTGTGTTCAAAAGTTGAGAGGTGTCGCGTATGTCGCGTAAGGTTACTAAAGCCATTTTTCCCGTTGCAGGTATGGGAACGCGGTTTTTGCCCGCCACAAAATCTGTACCCAAGGAAATCATGACGCTGGTCGACCGTCCGTTGATTCAATACGCAATCGACGAAGCGCGTGCCGCAGGTATCACTGATTTCATCTTTGTGACCTCGCGCGGGAAATCCGCGCTTGAGGACTACTTCGACAATGCGCCAGAGCTTGAAAATCAGTTGAAGCAAAAGGGCAAGGACGACCTGTTGAAGGTTCTTGAAACCACCAACATGCAGTCTGGCCGAAGCGCCTATATCCGCCAGAACCTGCCTCAGGGTCTGGGTCACGCAGTATGGTGCGCGCGTCGCCTGATCGGCGACGAACCCTTTGCCGTCATGCTGCCCGATGATGTGATCGCCGCCGAGAAACCCTGCCTTCAACAGATGGTCGAAGCCTACGAAAATGTCGGCGGCTGCATGGTGGCCGCGATGCAGGTTCCGGAAGAAAAGGCTTCGAGCTACGGGATCCTGGATGTCGAGAACGAAGAGTCCGGTGCCTTGTCCAAGGTTCGTCGCATGGTCGAGAAACCCCCGGCGGGCGAAGCACCATCGAATCTTGCGGTGATTGGACGCTATATTCTGACGCCCGAGGTTCTGAACAACCTCAGTGGCGCAGAGGCGGGTGCGGGAGGAGAAATCCAACTGACTGACGCCATCGCGAAAGAGATCACCGAGGGACGCAATGTGCATGGCTTCCAGTTCGAAGGCCAGCGTTTCGATTGCGGCTCTAAGGCAGGGTTCTTGCAGGCAACGGTAAGCTTCGCCCTTGCACGAGACGATTTGCAGGACGAGTTCTTCCGTTACCTAAGCGAGATTGTTCCTCTGGCGCACGCCGCCGAGTAGGTTTATCTCTAGGCAAAAGGCAAGAACGGGCAAGGAACTTGGCGACTCCGGTTCTGGATCTCAGCAGAACGTTTTCTCGACTCGGTCACGGCATAGCGACCGGGATCGACCGGGTTGAGCGTGCGTATCTCGATGAAATCAACAAACGTGGCGGTTGGGGCATCATCCGGACACCACGGGGATTTCTTTTGTTCGAGCCGGATCGGCTGAAACGCCTGCCCGAGTATCTTGACCGCAGCGATCTGGACGGGGCCGACCAGGCTTCGACCATTCGCGCCATCGCCTCGGCACGCATGTCTTCGCTGTCGATCCGCAAGATCATGTGGCGGATGCCGAACGGCCTTGCCTATCTCAACGTTGGCCACACCAACCTGAACCCGCAGACGATGCGGGCGATGATGGAAATGCCGGATCACTCGAAGACAGTGATGATCCACGACACGATCCCGATTGATCACCCGGACTTTCAGACCGAAGCGGCGCGGGCCAAGTTTGTCGAACGCCTGACAACGGTTATCAATTTCGCGCACAACATTGTCGTTCCTTCGGATGAAGTGCGCGAGAACGTCGAAAAACGCATGGTCGGCACAGGCCACCGCGTGCCTGTTGTGGTTTCGCCGCTTGGTGTCGATATCGGCCCGGTTCCGGTTGATCGCGAAACCTCACAGAAACCCTATTTCGTCGTACTTGGCACGATCGAGCCGCGCAAGAATCACGCCCTGCTTCTGGACATCTGGGAGCGGATGAACGCCAAAATGGACGAAAACCGAATTCCGGAACTGCGGATCATCGGGGATCGCGGCTGGCGCAACGAAGCGGTGTTCAAGCGGCTGGACACATCGCCCATGATGGGCCGAACCGTTTTCGAACTTGGGCCCCTGCCCGACAAGGAAATGAAGCGGCAGTTGGCCGGTGCCACCGGTCTGTTGTTCCCCAGTCTTGCGGAAGGCTATGGCCTGCCACCGTTCGAAGCGGCCACCTTTGGCGTGCCCTCGATCTGCTCGCCTCTGCGCCCGACCGAAATCCACCTTGGGGATATGGCCATTTACGCCGATCCGACCGACATGTATCAATGGTTCCAGGCCATCCGAGAGTTGGCCAGCGAGGATTTGGGCGAGCAATCCCGGCGACGTGCGGCGCTGAAGGCCTTCCGCCTTCCGACGTGGGAAAAGCACTTCGACCGTGTCTTCGGATTGATGTAAACACGGGTCGCCGCCGGCCCGAAGGGCAGGCAGATCTTGGGCGCCATTTCCGCATACAGACTTCGGATGGAACGGCGGCGATGCCAAATCCGTGCCCTGCGCAAACGGAAAGAGCTTTCATCGGTTGCCGACCGGACCGACACCATCAGGACCGGTGCGGTGCTTGCCTTCGTGACACTTAGAAACGAAAAACCGCGCCTGCCGTATTTCCTGAAATACTATCGCGCCCTTGGAGTTGATCACTTTCTGATCGTGGACAACGGATCGACTGACGGCGGGCGCGAATTGCTGATGGCCGAGCCAGACGTGTCGCTTTGGACGACCGAGGCCAGCTATCGCAAAAGCCGCTTTGGCACGGACTGGCTGAACTGGCTGAAACTCCGTTACGCGCACAGACACTGGGCGTTGACCGTCGACCCCGACGAGTTTCTTGTCTATCCCTTCGCCGACACGCGGCCCATACAGGCGCTTTGCGATTGGCTGGATCAATCCGGCATCCGTTCTTTTGGAACGCTCCTTCTCGACATGTATCCGAAGGGTGCCTTGAAAGGTGCGGCTTGCCAAATTGGTCAGGACCCCTTTGAAAAAGCCCATTGGTTCGACGCCGGTAACTACATGGTGTCGAAGAACGAAAAATACGGAAACCTCTGGATTCAGGGCGGCCCCCGTGCCCGCGCCTATTTCCCGGACACGCCGGAAATGGCACCGTCTTTGAACAAGATCCCTTTGGTGAAGTGGGACCGCAAGTACGCTTATGTCAGTTCGACCCACATGCTTTTGCCGCGCGGATTGAACCAGGTTTACGACGAGGCGGGCGGTGAGAAACTTTCGGGCATCCTGCTCCACGCCAAGTTTCTGGACAGTTTCGCAGATAAAGCCGCCGAAGAAGTCGAGCGTCGCGAACATTTCGCGGGTGGTCGCGAGTACGAGGCCTATCACCGTCAGAACGAAGATAGGAACGGGCTGTGGTGCGAATGGTCCGAACGCTACATGGGCTGGCGGCAGCTTGAACTTCTGGGGCTCATGTCGAAAGGCAACTGGGCATGAAGCCCGGGTTCGTCATGCTGGCACACGAAGCGCTGCACCGTGCGGCGCAGGTGGCGCAGATTATCTCGGACGCGGGCTGTCCGGTCGTGATCCATGTGGACCGCCGGGTGTCCGACAAGGTCTATCGTACCTTCGCCAACAGCGTGGCAGGCCTGGCTGAAGTGACGCTTGCACCCCGCATTGCCTGCGACTGGGGCACATGGTCCCTGGTTCAGGCCAGTCGCGATGGTGCCGAAGCGCTCTTGGCGAACCGACCGGATTTGACTCACGTCGCGTTGATTTCCGGGTCGTGCCTGCCGATCAAGCCGATCGAGGAGTTGAAGCACTTTCTGACCACACATCCCGATACGGACTTCATTGAAAGTGTAACCATAGGTGACGTCCCCTGGACCAAGGGCGGGTTAAGCGAAGAGCGTTTCACACTGTCCTTTCCCTTCGCGTGGAAACGGCAGAAGCGGCTTTTTGACATATGGGTCGATTTGCAGCGGCGCGCTGGGCGCAAGCGCCAGATGCCCAAGGGCGTTTCTCCGCACATGGGGTCCCAATGGTGGTGCCTCACACGACAAACGCTTGAACGCATCCTGAACGATCCTCGGCGCGAAGAGCTTGATCGTTATTTCAGGCGTGTCTGGATTCCCGACGAAAGCTATTTCCAATCTCTGGTTCGACTTTACGACTGCAAGGTTGTCAGCCGCTCGTTGACGCTTTCCAAGTTCGATTTCCAGGGCAAGCCGCACGTCTTTTATGACGATCACCTCTTGATGCTGCGTCAAAGTCCGGCCTTCTTTGCTCGCAAGATCTGGCCCGGCGCGAACCGGCTTTATCGCGCCTTTCTTGATCTGAAGCCGCCTGCGAATTCGAACGAAGCCACCACCACGGCCCAGATCGACCGCACCTTTGCCCAGGCCGTCACCCGCCGGACACGTGGTCGCGCCGGTTTGGTCATGTCCAGCAGGTTCCCGCGCGAAGGATTCGAAAATGGTCTCACCGCCGCGCCCTACGCTGTCTTCCACGGGTTCACCGACATCTTTCATGGCTTTGACAAATGGGTGGCGGCGACAACGGGATCGCGGGTTCACGGCCATCTGTTCGCCCCGGAAGGTGCTGAATTCAATGGCCAGCAAACCGGCTATGCCGGGGCACTTTCAGAAAGCGCACCATTGCGCGACTATGACCCCGAAGCCTTTCTTCGAAACCTGATCTGGAACACACGCGGCGAGCATCAGGCGCTGATGTTCGCGCCCCGCGACGATCAGGGGATCTGCAGTTTTCTTGCCCGCGACCGCAACGCGACCATCTCGGTTGTAACCGGGGCATGGGCGCTGCCACTGCTTCGCTCCGGCAAGCCGATTTCGTCGGTCAGGAAAAAGGCCGCCAAGCACCAGAAAACCGAAACCGAGTTTCTGACCCTTCTGCGCGAACGCCGCGCCCAGGCACGTGTCTTGATCTGGTCGCTTCTCGATTTTCTGGAACGCCCCGCAGATCCCTTGCAGGAGATCATCGACACCCTTTCGGGCACCGAAACCCATTTGCTGACCGACCTGCCGAAACTGAAACCCATGCCGGGCTTGCCTGAATTTCTTCAGGACCTGCGCAACGCAGGCATGAACCCGCATCTGGCCGGAGAGACCGGCCACCGTATGACACGTGCAACACCAAGTGAACCCGTTCAAAGGCAATCCCTTTCATGACCCAACCCTTCGACTATTTCGTCGTACTGGCCGGTATGCGGACCGGATCGAACCTTCTAGAAGAGCAGCTTGCCGCCATGGCAGGCATCGTCAGCCACGGCGAGCTTTTCAACCCGCACTTCTTTGGCAAACCCGAGGTGAATTCGCTGTGGGGGCTGTCGATGACGGCGCGCGACAGCGACCCGTCCCGCGTGATCGACGCCATGCGAAAAACTTCGGAAGGCCTGCATGGATTCAGGCTGTTTTACGACCACGACGCCCGGGCGATTGACCATGTGC
The DNA here is from genome assembly GCA_965228905.1 of Paracoccaceae bacterium. Lineage (GTDB taxonomy): Bacteria > Pseudomonadota > Alphaproteobacteria > Rhodobacterales > Rhodobacteraceae > CALKXV01. The sequence continues at coordinate 259,312 of CBDDII010000003.1, forward strand.
TGAAAGACCCGAAAGCCGCCAAGATCATCCTGACGCGCCGCCCGATCGACAGTTATGTCTCGCTCAAGATCGCACGCAAGACCGGGCAATGGTGGTTGGGTGACATGACGTCGGCACGGAAAGCAAAGGTGCCTTTCGAAGCGCAGGAATACTCGGATTTCCTGAGCGACCTCTCCGAGTTTCAAAATCGGATCAGACACGCCTTGCAAACCACCGGGCAGACCGCGTTCCACATTGCCTACGAAGACCTGTCCGACGAAGATGTGCTTGCCGGGCTTGGCCGCTATCTTGGTGCGGATGGTCCACCGGACCAGACAAAGATCAAAGCCAAGGTACAGAACCCCACGCCGGTTGAGGATCGGCTTACAAATCCAACTGTGGCCGAGGAGGCGTTGCGCACGCTTTCCACGCCCGATCTTGGTCGCGCACAGGTCTATGAACCCGACCGCGGTCCTGGATTGCGATTCTTTCATGCCTGCGGAAATGCACCGCTTTTCTACATGCCGATCCGGGGGGCGGGATTCGATCCCGTTCCCAAATGGATGGAAATGGTCGATCCTCAAGGTCAGGTAGAATCCGGCATGACGCAGAAAGACCTGCGTCGCTGGAAACGCCAACAGGGCAACCACCGCTCGTTCACCGTGCTGCGCCATCCCCTGCCACGCGCCTACGACGCATTCTGCCGTTTCATCCTGCCGACGGACGAGGACAATTACAGGGACATCCGTTCCCTATTGGCAAAGCGCTATGATGTGCCCCTGCCGGACGATTGGCCGAAAGACGATTGGAACCTCGAACAACATCGCGCTGCCTTCCTTGGGTTTCTGAATTTCCTGACCGGGAATCTTGGCGGTCAGACGTCCCTGCGCGTGGACAACACCTGGGCCACGCAGACCGTGCTTTTGCACGCCATTGGAGAGTTTATCCTTCCCGATCAGATCATCCGTGAGGAATCCCTGTCCGACCATCTCAAGGGATTGGCTGCGGAAGTCGGCATCGACGCACCGGAGCTATCCGACGGGTTTGATGCGACGGCACCCTTCACACTCAAAGAGGTAGTGACGGAGAGCATCGAAAAGGCTGCCGCGACTGCTTATCGGCGCGACTATGTGATGTTCGGGTTCGGGAAGTGGAAGGATCAGGCCGCCTGATCGCGGTGCTGCTCGGCCAGAAGCGTGTGGATCGTTACCGAATCCGAGTTGGCTCGCAATTTCGTGCAAAGGTTCGCATTCCGCATTGATCGCGACACCACGGCAAGCGCCTTCAGGTGCTCGACGCCCGCATCTTCGGGCGCGAGAAGCGCAAAGATCAGATCAACCGGCTGCTTGTCGACAGATTCAAAATCCAGGGGACGTTCGATTTGCATGAACAGGCCACAAACCTTGTCGAGGCCTGCCATACGTGCGTGCGGAAGTGCGACGCCTTGCCCGACTCCTGTCGGGCCAAGGCTTTCGCGTTCCTGCAAGGCCGAAGCCACGTCAGAGGACTTCAGACCATAGGCCAGGGCGGCAAGGTCGCCCAACTCGTGAAACAGACGTTTCTTGCTGCTGACGGACGACACACTTTTTACCGCTTCCGGCTTCAAAATCTTTGCAACATCCATTTCAACCGATTCCCCTAACGGATAACAGACACACCCTATGCGGGGTCTATCCAACCGATGTTTCCATCTTCCCGGCGATAAACCACATTCACACCGGCACCTTGCTTTTCGTTTCGGAAAACCAGAACCGGAGCCCCAGCCAGTTCCATCTGCATGACCGCCTCGCCAACGGAAAGCGAAGGTATCTTCGCTTCCATCTCGGCAATGATCATGGGTTGGAGACTTTCGGGTTCGTTTTCGTCCGGCCCATCCGATGACGCGAGGATATAGGCGGAGGCATCTGAAAGTTCAACCGGTCGTTCGCGGTGGTGATCTTTCAGACGGCGTTTGTAGCGCCGAAGTTGCTTGTCTATCTTTTCACAGCTTTTTTCGAAGGACGCATAGATCTCGTGGTCGTGACCCTTTGCCTGCGCCGTCAGCCCCGACGACAGGTGGATGACCGTCTCGCAGACGTATTCGTGCCCGCTTTTCGAGAAAACGACGTTGGCATCGGTGGGTCGGCGCGAGTATTTCTCGATCACCTCGTCCACACAGGTTTTGACATGAGTTTGCAGCGCCTCGCCAATGTCGATGTGTTTGCCGGTGATCTGATATTGCATTGGCGTCTCCCAGTAGGATGCGGTCCGCTTTTGATAAGCAGACGTTAAGAATTCTCTAAGGTGTGTGAAGGGTGGAGGGGCTTGGTCGGCCAGGCCCTTGGCAATCACGATGTTCGATACAGACTGTGCGAGTCATTGATTTCATTTGGCGATAAACAGGGGGGTCGTGTCAATGCGCCTTCGTGTCACGACATGCGGAAACCCTGGCCCAGGTAAACACTTCGCACCTTTTCATCACGCACCACTTCGTCGGCCGTTCCGCTCATCAGGACACCGCCGTCGTGCAGGATATAGGCCCTGTCCACGATCTCGAGCGTTTCACGCACATTGTGGTCGGTGATCAGAACACCGATCCCGCGTTCCTTCAGATCAATGACAAGATCCCGGATGTCTCCCACGGCAATCGGATCAACGCCTGGGAAGGGTTCGTCCAGCAGCAGGTACTTGGGATTCGCCGCCAGCGAACGCGCGATTTCACAGCGCCGCCGCTCGCCGCCAGAAAGCGCGACCGATGGCGTTCGGCGCAGGTGCGAAATGGAAAAATCGTTCAAAAGTTCTTCCAGACGCTCGCGCCGCTTTGTTCTGTCTTTTTCAACAATCTCCAGGATTGCAAGTATATTGTCCTCGACATTCAGCCCCTGAAAAATCGAACGCTCCTGCGGCAGGTAACCGATTCCCAGCTTGGCCCGGCGGTACATGGGAAAATTCGTGACATCGTGGCCGTCAATCATGACCTGACCACCGTCAGGCATCACGAGCCCCGCGACCGCGTAGAAACAGGTCGTCTTGCCCGAACCGTTCGGACCCAAAAGCGCAACAACCTCGCCGCGCGTCAGTTCAAGGCTGACATCCCGTATGACGGGGCGCTTGCGATAGGATTTGCGCAGGTTTCGAACCGAAAGGCCCTGCGGCGTTTCGGCAGCGACCGTCAGTGTCGTCATTGATCGCCCCCGGCATTGATGACCGTGCGCACCCGGCCTTCCATCGTACCGGACCCGGTTTCAAGGTTGATGGAAAGCGCATCCCCGGCGATGGCGCTTACGCCTTGGGTTAACAGGACATCACCGCTCAACCGGACAGTCCCCTGATCGACGGAATAGGCAGCTTCACGCGCCTCGACGGCGTCGCTTGCGGTCACGAAGGTCACACCGCCCGAGGCCAAAAGGCGCGAAATTCCCGAAGGCCGCCCTTCGGTCTGCGCATACTCGACCGTGACCTTGCCCGCAGACAGGCGAACCTCTCCCTGAACGACCAGAACGTTTCCGTCAAAAACAGCCGTGCCATCCTGTTGATTGACGGACAGGCGATCTGCCGTCACCTCAACCGGTTGGTTCTTGTCGAATGACGACGTCCCAAGGTCAATCGACGCGCTTTGAGCGAGTGCGGCTTGGGCACAAATGGCGAAAAGCGCCGACAAAAGGAAACGGGGTTTCAAGAAATGCCTCTCATGATCTTATGGTTGATATACCAACCGAACACCGTCTTTGAAAACAAGAAGATATCCATCGGCGGAATCCTCGCGCGAAAGTTCCATCGCGCCCGCATCAATGCGCCCGACGGGGCCAATGGCCGTCACAGCGTTTTCTGCTGTCACCCTGCTTTCCTGCAAGGACGTCACGATCCGCTCGGTCGTCACGACATATCCCGTCGAGCTTTCCAGGCGCGCACCACCATCCAGCAGAGCTTCCTGGGTTGTTGATGACAGGGAGCCGACCGCGCTTTCAATCGTTATTCTCGCACCGCCAGGAAGGTTCAGGGCCGCATTCAAACGATCCGCCGAGAGTGTCTCTCGGCTTTCGTCAGGACGAACCGACGCCGCTGTCATAGAGATGGCAACGCCGTCATCCGTAACGCCGCCGAAGGTCGGGTTGTTGACGCCCTGTTCCTTCAGAATACGCTCTACATCGACATTGGCGTAAGGAATGGCCGCTTCCGGATCCAGGGTTTCGGATACGAAGAACAGCGTGGAAAGGATCGCCAATGCGGCAATCGGAAGGGAAACCTTCAGCCAGAATATCAGGCGCGAATATCGATCAGCGACAGCCATGCCTGTCATATAGGCGAAATCAATCAGTGCGCGAAGATGTCGATCTCGGGCCAACCGGCAAGATCCAGCCGGGCACGTGTGGGCAGGAATTCGAAAGCCGCTTCTGCAAGGTCCGTCCGACCCTCGCGTGCAAGCCGTTCGTCCAGTTTTTCCTTCAACTGGTGCAGGTACAGAACGTCTGACGCAGCATAGTTCAACTGCGCCTCGGTCAGCTCTGCCGCACCCCAGTCGCTCATCTGCTGCAATTTCGATATGTCGACGCCCAGAAGTTCGTCCAAAAGGTTCTTCAGCCCGTGCCGGTCCGTATAGGTGCGCACCAGTTTCGAGGCGATTTTGGTACAATAGACCGGCTCGGCCAATGCTCCGAAAGCGTGATAAAGCGCGGCAATATCGAACCGTCCAAAATGGAACAGCTTCAGAATGCCCCTGTCCGCGATCAGCCGTTCAAGGTTGGGGGCCCTGGTCTGCCCCTTGTCGATCTGCACCATATGCGCGTCGCCATCGCCAAAGGACAGTTGAACAAGGCACAATCGGTCACGATGGGGATTCAGGCCCATGGTTTCGCAGTCGATCGCGACAGATGCGCCAAACGTCAGATCGTCGGGCAGATCGTTCTTGTGCAGATGGTTGGCCAATTGCGTCTCCTCAAACGTCAGGACCTTGATGCCCGTCCCGGCGTGGCGCTTCAAGAGAGGACTGCGGCAAATGCGAATGGATTCTTGACGCTCTGCGGCGGATCGGCGAACGATGATCCCATGAAATCCCCAGACGTCAGCATTGTCGCCCGCGAGATCGTGGACCGTTTCAGCGCAGTCTCTTCCGAAGGTCGACGCTTGATCGCGCTTGCCGGGCCACCAGCCGCGGGAAAGTCGACGGTTGCAGAAGCAGTCGTCGATGAGTTGGGCGAAAATGCTGCCCTGGTCGCGATGGACGGCTTCCATTACTCCAACGCGATACTTGATCAACGCGGGCTGAGGGCGCGGAAAGGTGCGCCGGAAACCTTCGATCTTGCGGGGTTCAAGGCGCTGCTCGAACGGTTGAAAACCGATGGCGAAGTGGCGGTACCGACCTTTGACCGTGCGCTTGATTGCTCCATCGGTTCAAGCCGGTTGATCGAACGGCATCACACGACCCTCGTGGTCGAAGGCAACTATCTATTGCTGGATGAACCCGGTTGGCACGACCTGGCCGTGGTCTGGGATTTTTCTGTCTTTCTTGACGTTCCGGTCGAAACCCTCAAATCGCGGCTGTTTCAGCGCTGGCTGGACCATGGTTTCAGCCAGGCAAAGGCCGAAGAAAAGGCGCTGTCGAACGACATCCCGAATGCCCTTCGCGTCATGGAAAACCGAACCAAGGCCGATTGCACCATCCCGTCGTGAGGTCGCTCACTGCGTCGCGGGTTTTCGCGCCATGCCCTTCCTGACGAAGTTCGCGGTCAGGATTCCGGCCAGCAATGCGACCATGAAGATCAGAACTTCGGATCGTCCGGTACCAATCGCGGGGATCGCACCACCCGGACAGAACCCCGCAATTCCCCAACCGACACCAAAGGTCGCCGAACCGGCCACCAACGGCAGGTTAACCTCGCGCACCACCGGCAAGTGAAACTTGGAATCCAGCACCGGCATCGGCCGTTTCAACACGAAGAAATATCCAACTGCCGCGACAAGCACGGCACCGCCCATCACGAAGACCAGACTTGGATCCCAGGTGCCCGCAACGTCAAAGAAGTTCAGCACCTTTGCCGGGTTCGCCATGCCGGAAATCACGATCCCGACGCCGAAGACCAGACCGATCAGATAAGCCACAATCACCCGCATCGCCTTACCCTCCAATCACGTGTCGGACCACGAAGACCGTAACGAAACAAGTCACCATGAAGATCAGCGTTGCCGCGATGGACCGTGGCGACAATCGCGCCATGCCGCACACGCCGTGCCCACTTGTGCAACCGCCGCCGTAGTTCACGCCGACGCCTACAAGGAACCCGCCGATCAGCAACATCGGCGTCGACACAGGCACCGAAATCTCTGGCGTCTCGCCCGTCAGCAGAACCACCGCCAATGGCCCCGAGACCATGCCCGCCACCATCGCCGCCCGCCACGACCAATCGGCACCGCTTGTGGGCGAAATCACACCGGCAAGAATGCCGGTCGCCCCCATGATGCGACCAAGAAAGGCCATGGACAGAACGGCCGCCAGCCCGATCAACAGGCCGCCGCCAAAGGATTGCAGTGGGGTGAACATCGTTTCCATGAACATATTACTATGTATTGATGTGACGCGAGGCAAGCGCGGCGTGACGCAAAAAGACTGTCGCAGAGGGCGCGTGGCGACTATTTCTAAGTCATCCGACACTCACGGAGCCGGCCCATGTCGACCTTCATCCAGCACCTGCAAGACCAGTTGGGCGATCTGAAAAACGACGGCCTCTATAAAACCGAGCGTGTGATCACCAGCCCCCAGGACGGCACCGTCGAACTTTCGGGCGGAAAAGAGATCATCAACCTCTGTGCCAACAACTACCTTGGCCTGTCCGATCACCCGGACCTGATTGCTGCCGGGAAAGACGCGCTTGATCGCTATGGCTACGGCATGTCATCGGTCCGTTTCATCTGCGGCACGCAAGAGGTGCATACCGAGTTGGAAAGGCGTCTCTCCGCCTTCCTTGGTTTCGAAGATACCATTCTCTATTCCAGCTGTTTCGACGCCAATGCGGGGCTTTTCGAAACGCTTCTTGGGCCGGAAGACGCCATCATCTCGGATGCCCTGAACCACGCTTCGATCATCGACGGCGTGCGGCTCTGCAAGGCCGCCCGCTATCGCTATGCCAACTCCGACATGGCCGACCTGGAAACCCAGCTTCAGGCGGCGCAAAACGCCCGCTTCCGCCTGATCGCCACCGATGGCGTGTTTTCCATGGACGGGTATATCGCGCGGCTCGACGAAATCTGCGACCTGGCCGAAAAGTACGACGCCATGGTCATGGTCGATGACAGCCACGCGGTGGGCTTTGTCGGAAACACCGGGCGCGGCAGCATCGAACACTGCGGCGTCATGGGCCGCGTCGATATCGTCACCGGCACCCTTGGCAAGGCATTGGGCGGCGCCTCGGGCGGCTACACCTCGGGCAAGCGCGAAGTGATCGACTGGCTGCGCCAACGCTCTCGCCCCTATCTCTTCTCGAACTCACTTGCACCCGTTATCGCCACCACCTCGATCAAGGTGCTCGACATGCTCGAAGCCTCGACCGATCGCCGCGACCGCCTGATGGCCAACGCCGGGCACTTCCGCAATCGCATGGGGGCGGCGGGCTTTGATCTACTGCCCGGCGAACACCCGATCATCCCTGTCTTGCTGCGCGACCCGAAACTGGCACAGGACATGGCGAAACGTCTAGACTCCAAAGGCGTCTACGTCGCCCCCTTCAGCTTTCCCGTCGTCCCGAAAGGCCAGGATCGCATCCGCACCCAGATGTCCGCCGCCCATTCGACAGAAGACCTCGACCGCGCCATCGACGCCTTCATCGCCGTTGGCCGCGACATGGAGTTGATCGCGTGACCAATGCCGCACTTGGCCGATACCGCGACCATGCCGAAAGGCTGGGCAAGAAATTCCTCGATCTGTCTTCCGAACAGGTGCTTGCCGCTGTTTCCGACTACCTGCCAAACCCTCCGGCCAATGTTCTTGACGTCGGCGCGGGCAGTGGACGCGACGCCGCCCGGTTCGTCCGGGAAGGCCACCGCGTGACCGCCGTGGAACCGGTCGCCGAGATCTCGGCACTTGCCAAGGCCCTTCCCGAAGCCGACCAGATCGAGTGGGTGAGCGACCAACTCCCCGAACTTGCAACGCTCAAGAATCGCGCGGGCACCTTTGACCTCGCCCTTCTTTCCGGCGTCTGGCATCACCTCGACCAGACCGACCGCGCAAGGGCCCTTGAAACCCTCGCCACCCTCCTCGCCCCCGGCGGTCGGCTTCTGATCTCGCTCCGCATCGGCGGCGAAACCGACAACCGCACGATCTTTCCCATCGACCCGGAAACAACCGTGGAAACTGCCCGCGACGCGGGCCTCACCCTCCTGCACCGCGCCCCGCGTCCTTCGATCCAACAGGATAACATCAACGCCGGAGTCACCTGGGAATGGTTCGTCCTGGAAAGGGAAGGCACCCAATGACCAACCAGATGAAAGCCCTTTTGAAATCCAAACCCGAACCCGGCCTCTGGATGGAAACCGTTCCCCTCCCCGAACCGGGCGACAACGACGTTCTGATCAAGGTGAACAAATCCGCCATCTGCGGCACCGACGTCCATATCTGGAAATGGGACGAATGGTCAGCCAAGACGGTGCCGGTCCCCATGGTCACCGGCCACGAATTCTGCGGTGAAATCGTCGACGGCGGCCGCGCGGCGCACAAATACAAGATCGGCCAGCGCGTCGCGGGCGAAGGCCACATCGTCTGCAACGCCTGCCGCAACTGCCGCGCTGGACGCGGCCACCTTTGCCGTAATACCAAGGGTGTCGGCGTCAACCGACCCGGCAGCTTTGCCGAGTACGTCTCGATCCCCGAAACCAACGTCATTCCCATCCCCGACGACATCCCGGATGAGATCGCCGCCATCTTCGATCCCTTCGGCAATGCCGTTCACACCGCGCTGTCCTTCGACCTGGTCGGCGAAGACGTCCTTGTCACCGGCGCAGGCCCGATCGGCATCATGGGCGCGTTGGTCGCCCAGAAGGTGGGTGCCAGGAAGACCGTCATTACGGACATTTCGCCATTCCGCCGTGAACTGGCCTTCAAGATGGGTGTTCAACACGTGGTCGACGCCGCCACAGAGGATCTGAATGACGTGATGGCCGAACTTGGCATGACCGAAGGCTTTGACGTGGGGTTGGAAATGTCGGGCGCTGCCCCCGCCCTGCGCGATATGATCGACAAGATGAATAACGGCGGCAAGATCGCCTTGTTAGGCATCGCTCCCACTGATTTCGCCGTGGACTGGAACAAGATCATCTTCAAGATGCTGACCGTCAAAGGCATCTACGGCCGCGAGATGTACGAGACCTGGTACAAGATGATCGCGATGGTCCAGTCCGGTCTGGACCTGACCGATCTGATCACGCACCGGATATCCATCGACGACTTCGAAAGCGGCTTTGCGGCGATGCTGTCGGGGGAGGCTGGCAAGGTCGTGATGGATTGGGCGTGAGCCTCACTTAACAAGAACACGCCGGATTTTGCCGACGCGTTCCAACGTTTCTGACACTCTTTCCAGGCTCATGGCCATGTTGCGCAAGACCTCAATTATCCTTGTTCGACTGCGCTTCAGCCTTTTCCGAAAGCTCCTCGGCTCTTTCAGCCTTTTTTTCAGCGTTCTTTGCGGCCTTCTCAGCCTTGGCAGCCTTGTTCTTCGCTGCTTTCGCGGACTTTGAAGCCTTTGCCGCAGCCTTCTTGGCTTGTTTCGCCGCCTCTTTGGCTGCTGCCTTGTTCTTGTCCGTGGGTTTCTTCTCTGCCTTGGCAGACTTCCTTTCGGACTTTGCGGCTGCCTTTTTTGCTTTTTTGGCTGCTTTGTTAGCTTGTGTTACCGCCTTTTTGGCAACTTTTGCTTTCTTCTTGGCAGCCTTTTTCGCCTTGGCGGCTTTCTCGGCCGCCCGTTCCGCCCGTGCCGCGAGTTTCTCGGCCTTGGTAGGCTTGGTGTCGGAGGCTTCCACTTTCGACTTCACTTCCTTGGCGACTGGCTTCTCACCACTTTCCGAAGACTGGCGCTGCCACTTGGTGACTGCACTCGGATCGTGAGACTTGCGAGATGAGCAGGCGTTGAAAAGGCGAAAACCGCTGCAAGAATCCTGTCCTTGGGCGACAGCAGGGGAAGCCGGTGCCAGGGTCAAGGCGATAGTCAGGGCGGCAAGATATAGGGGAAGCTTCTTCCACATTTCAGGTACTCGCTAATGAACTACGGATTACGTATGGCATGGTTAATCAGCGAGAAGTTCTTTTTAAGACTTCGTTAAGGAAACTTTGGGGCATCGGGCTTAGGTCCGTCGACTAAGGTAACCCAAACGGCCTTTGCTTCCCGCCAATCAGAACACTTTGCAAAACAAAGTCAGAAAAAGCCGGGCAATCCCCGTTTTGACTCGCTTGCAGGCACCAAAACCCATCCCTATATACCCCACGAAGCCGTGATCGCTGTTTCAGGCGACACATACTCTGGGATGGAGGGTTGGTGCCGGAAAGGGCCAGCCTCCGGACATCGCCGAAAGAAGAGGAAAGAAAATATGGGTAAAGTCATCGGTATCGACCTGGGTACCACGAACAGCTGCGTCGCTATCATGGATGGGTCGCAACCCCGGGTGATCGAAAACGCCGAAGGTGCCCGCACCACCCCCTCGATTGTCGCCTTTACCGACAACGAGCGTCTTGTGGGCCAGCCGGCAAAACGCCAGGCCGTCACCAACCCCGAAAATACCGTTTTCGCCGTGAAGCGCCTGATCGGTCGCCGGGTGGATGACGCCGAAGTGACAAAAGACAAGGACATCGTGCCTTACGCCATCGTCGATGGCGGCAATGGTGACGCCTGGGTTCAGGCGGGTGGCGAAAAGTATTCGCCGTCGCAAATCAGCGCGTTCATCCTTCAGAAGATGAAGGAAACCGCCGAGTCCTATCTGGGCGAAGACGTCACGCAAGCCGTCATCACCGTCCCGGCCTATTTCAACGACGCACAGCGTCAGGCCACGAAGGACGCCGGCAAGATCGCCGGTCTGGAAGTGCTGCGGATCATCAACGAACCGACCGCCGCTGCGCTGGCCTATGGTCTGGACAAGAAAGAAACGAAAACCATCGCGGTCTATGACCTTGGCGGCGGGACCTTCGACATCACGATCCTGGAAATCGACGACGGGCTTTTCGAAGTGAAATCGACGAACGGCGACACGTTCCTCGGTGGTGAAGACTTCGACATGCGGATCGTCAATTACCTGGCCGACGAATTCAAGAAAGAGCACAGCGTCGACCTGACCAAGGACAAGATGGCGCTTCAGCGTCTGAAGGAAGCTGCCGAGAAAGCCAAGATCGAGCTTTCGTCATCTTCGCAGACCGAAATCAACCAGCCGTTCATCTCGATGGACCCGTCCTCCGGCACGCCCCTGCACATGGTCATCAAGCTGACCCGTGCAAAGCTGGAAAGCCTTGTCGGCGACCTCATCAAGAACTCGATCAAACCGTGTCAGGCCGCGCTGAAAGACGCAGGTCTGTCCACCGACGATATCGACGAGGTTGTTCTGGTCGGCGGTATGACCCGTATGCCCCGCGTCATCGAGGAAGTGACCAAATTCTTCGGGAAAGAGCCGCATAAAGGCGTGAACCCCGACGAAGTTGTCGCAATGGGTGCCGCCATCCAGGCCGGTGTTCTGCAAGGTGACGTGAAAGACGTCGTTCTTCTGGACGTCACGCCGCTGTCCTTGGGCATCGAAACCCTCGGCGGTGTCTTCACGCGCCTGATCGACCGCAACACGACGATCCCGACGAAAAAGTCGCAGATCTTCTCGACCGCGGAAGACAACCAGAACGCCGTGACGATCCGGGTGTTCCAGGGCGAACGCGAAATGGCCGCCGACAACAAGATCCTCGGCCAGTTCAACCTGGAAGACATCCCGCCCGCCCCGCGTGGCCTGCCTCAGATCGAGGTGACGTTCGACATCGACGCCAACGGCATCGTGTCGGTTTCGGCCAAGGACAAGGGAACGGGCAAGGAGCACCGGATCACGATTCAGGCCTCTGGCGGCCTGTCCGAAGAGGACATCGAAGCCATGGTCAAGGAAGCCGAGGAGAACGCCGAGGCAGACAAGGCCAAGAAAGACCTGATCGAAGCCAAGAACGGTGCCGAAAGCCTGATCCACGCGACCGAAAAGTCGATGGAAGAACATGGTGACAAGGTTGACCCGACCACCATCGAAGCCATCGAACTGGCGATTGCCAACCTGAAAGAGCAACTGGAAACCGAAGACGCGGGCAAGATCCGCTCGGGCATCCAGAACGTGACCGAGGCGTCCATGAAACTGGGCGAGGCGATCTACAAGGCTCAGGCCGAAGCGACCGGAGACGCCGATCCCGAGGACCACGACGAGGGTCCGCGCGGAGTGGACGACGACATCGTTGACGCCGACTTCGAAGACCTCGGCGACGAAGACAAGCGCGCTTGACGCCGCCCGACGCAAACCCGACCGGCCTTCGGGCCGGTCTTTGCGTTTCATGAGGGGATGAACAATGTCTAAGCGTGACTATTACGATGTTCTTGGCGTTAAAAAGGGCGCCGACGCGGACGAGATCAAGAAAGCCTATCGCAAGAAGGCGAAAGAGCTTCACCCCGACCGCAACGCGGACAATCCGAACGCCGAAAACGAATTCAAGGAAGCCAACGAAGCCTATGAGGTTTTGAAGGACGCCGAGAAAAAGGCGGCCTACGACCGTTTCGGTCATGCGGCTTTCGAAGGCGGCATGGGCGGCGGCGGTGGACCGCGCGGCGGCCAATACGGCGGCGGCGACTTCGCAAGCGCCTTCTCGGACGTGTTCGACGACCTGTTCGGCGACATGATGGGCGGCGGCCGCAGGGGTGGCGGGCAACGGGCCATGCGCGGCTCTGACCTGCGTTATAACCTGCGTGTGTCGCTGGAAGACGCCCACAAGGGCTTGCAGAAAACCATCCAGGTGCCCACCGCGCTGGCTTGCGAAACCTGTAACGGAACCGGCGCAGAAAGCGGCGCAGAACCCCAGCAATGCCCGACCTGTTCGGGCATGGGCAAGGTGCGCGCCAGCCAGGGTTTCTTCACGGTCGAACGGACCTGCCCGACATGCTCGGGCTCTGGCCAGATCATCCAGAACCCCTGCAAGAAATGTGGCGGCGCGGGCCGGGTCGAAAAAGAACGCTCGCTTTCCGTCAATATCCCTGCCGGTGTCGAAACCGGAACGCGCATTCGTCTTGCCGGTGAGGGCGAAGCGGGAATGCGGGGCGGACCGTCTGGCGATCTTTACATCTTCATCGACGTGGCCGAGCACCCGCTATTTCAGCGCGACGGTCTGAATCTTTATTGCCAAGTGCCGGTCTCGATGACCAAGGCAGCCCTTGGCGGTGACGTTGAGGTGCCGACCATCGACGGCGGTCGCAGCCGCGTTAAGGTCCCTGCCGGCAGCCAATCCGGCCGACAGATGCGCCTGCGCGGCAAGGGAATGCCTGCGATCCGCGGGTCTGCCCAGGGTGACATGCTGATCGAGCTTGCGGTTGAAACGCCGATCAACCTGACCAGCAAACAGAAAGAGCTTTTGGCCGAGTTCGAAAAACTGTCCGAAGAAAACAACCCGCAGACATCGGGGTTCTTCAAGAAGGTGAAAACCTTCTGGGACGGCATGAAAACCTGACGATTGTTCAACGTCCCGGAACAATCTCCGGGTTCGTTGGGCATTATCGTCGGCAACCGAACCAAAATCGTTCAAATTCAAGCCAAAATTGGCAAAATTTGTGGCAATCCGCTAAGGTTGATCTGTTCCTGAGTTCGTGCCGTGTTCTGGCACTTGTTAGTGAGTAGATGCAATGACCCCCATCCAGCGTATCTCTGAGAAGTCGCAGGCCCTTGACGTCCTGAGCCTTGGCAAGAATGCAACCACCGCCGATATTCGCGCGGCCTTCAAATTTTTGGTTCATGAAAAACACCCCGACCACGGGCGCGGCACATCCGATGAATTCGCCCGGATCAACGAGGCGTATCAGTTCCTAAAGCAGAATGCCGAGGAGCTTGGCATTCGCGAAACCCGCGTGACAAGCCGCAGTGTAAATCCGCGCCCAAGTGTGAAACCGACCGAAACCGTTTTCTCGGAAAACGTGCTGAGTGAGTGCCGCTCCCGTCTCGACGAGAGCGCAGACCGCGCGCAGCACATATCCACGATGTTGCACCGGTTGGGGCGCAAGCTGACCTATTTCGTACCGACCGTGCCTGCGAACGGGACAAATGACGTGGTTGTTCCAACCGGCGAACTGGTCGATCACCGCCATGCGGTGCCACAGATCGTTTCGGTCAACACGAACGAGATTTCGGCAGGTGTCTACGACGTCCCGCAGGAGCTTTGCGAAGAGCTTTTCCCAGGCGCGCGCAGCGTGAAGATCCGCTTCTCGGCCTGAGGGGGTTAATGCGCTGTTAAGCACATTCGGATGAATGTGCGGGATGACCAACCAGTATTCTTTCGACGAAGCCTTTCCCGCGTTCGCCTCTCCGGCGAAGCAACCGTCGTATATCAAGGATCACCGTCAACGACTGCGCGAAAGGTTCGTGCAAGGCGGTGAAAAGTCCGTCGCAGACTACGAACTTCTGGAACTGGTCCTGTTTCGCGCTATCCCCCGCCAGGATGTGAAACCCCTTGCGCGTCGGCTGCTTGAAACCTTCGGCGATTTCAGCGGCACGATCTCGGCAACGCGCGAACGCCTTTCAAAGGTCAGTGGCGTCGGTCAGGCGGTGATTACCGAATTGAAGATCGTCGAAGCCGCCGCACATCGACTGGCGCAATCGCGCGTGATTGATCGGCAGGTCATTTCAAGCTGGGACGCCTTGGTCGGCTATTGTCGTACGGCCATGGCACACCGCGACACAGAACAGTTTCGCATTCTCTTCCTTGATCGAAAAAACGTGCTGATCGCCGACGAGGCGCAGGCCCAAGGCACCATAGACCACGTGCCGGTCTATCCACGCGAGGTGGTGAAGCGTGCGCTGGAACTCAACGCCTCGGCGTTGATCCTGGTGCACAACCATCCCTCCGGCGATCCCACGCCATCGGATTCCGACATAGCCGTCACGCGGCAGATCCAGGACGCAGCCGAAACCTTGTCGATCACGGTCCACGATCATCTTGTGATCGGAACCGCCGGTGAATTTTCGTTCCGATCCGCCGGCTATCTTTAGGGTTCACTCGACCCAGACTTCAACGCGGCGATTGACCTGTCGCCCCCATGCCGTGTCGTCGCAGGCCATTGGCAGGATCTCTCCGAAGGCATCCACTTTCATCACAACAGGGGCCTGTCCCACGAAAGCCGCAACCGCCGCCTG
This sequence comes from Paracoccaceae bacterium, assembly GCA_965228905.1. GTDB lineage: Bacteria > Pseudomonadota > Alphaproteobacteria > Rhodobacterales > Rhodobacteraceae > CALKXV01. Next base: position 274,648 of record CBDDII010000003.1, read on the forward strand.
AACTGAACGCGCCCGTCTCAGCGACAGGCGCTGATTGCCTTCGGACGGACCGACGCCATCTGAAAATCCAATGAAATACAATGTCTTGTTGTCGAAGTAACCTTCATTGATCGCGTCGGCCAGCCGATCAATATTCGAAGCCGATTGCGCATCCAGATCGCTTGAACCGTCCTCGAAACGAAAGCTCAAGGTCAGTCGATCCCGGTTCAACAAGGCGGCGATCATCTTCTGGACATTTGCCAATCGCCCGGGGTCGTCGCCTGCCGCAAGAACCGCATTTGCGATCCTGTCGCCCTGCCGGTCAAAGGGAATCCGACCAATCGCCTGGTCGACGTATCCGGTTGTCGCGATCACCGCCTGCGCTTCCTCGGACCGGGCATAGGCGATGAAGTCGCGCACCAGACGTGGCTGCCGGGCCCCTACACGCTGCATGAACAACGGCTGCGTCAGGGGATAATCCTCGGACCGGATCGTGTCGCGGGTGGCAGGGATGGCAAGGCCACAGGTGCCGCCGACGACAAGCGGCGTGGTATTGCCAATCGCCGAAAACAACCCAATGCCAAGCGCGGCCGGATCGCGGGTCACGGCGTCGGCCAACACCTGGGCGTTGTCCAGTCTCACTGAATCGGAAGCCAGTCGCGCAGAATGCCAGCGTCGCAGCAACTGTTCTGTACCCGAAAGTATGTGAACGTCGACAGGCAGGTCGGGACCGCCCAGCACCCGCCAGCTTTCGGTCCGCCCGGAGAGAAGCGCCGACAGTTGTGCCTGCGTGACCATTGCGCGGGGGTTGTCCGGCGCGACAAGGGGCACAACGGCATCAAGCGCAATTACATCCTGACGCACGGGCGCAAACGCACCCCGTCGACCAAGCGCGATGGTCGTGTCTCCTGCCTTCAACAACTCCACCGAGTTTCCCTCAGACACGATTCCCTGGAACGCGCCCAGAAGTGCGCCCGATTCTTCGTCACGGAACTCCCATGCGACCTTGTCGTCGCCAAGGAACAGGCTACGAAACGCCAGGCCTTCGCGCTCGGCAAAAACCTCCAGCAAGGGAGGCATCAGATTGTGAATCATCCCCGTCGGGCCGGTGATGACCGCGCGGGCGACCAGTGCATCGCCGTCCGGGCACCCTTCGCCCTCACACCTGAGGTTGCCACCATCCAGCGTCAGGGCGCCAAACGTGGTTTCCACGCGAAAGAACTCGCCATCAAAAGACAGCAACTCGCCCTCGATCCGCAAACTGCCATCGATAGTCGTCAAGACGACCTGCCCGGCGAACAGGTTGGCCGGCCAGCACAACGCCAGCAACAGGGCAAAAAGACGGTGAAGCATCGGGGGCAGCGGCCTCGGTTAACGCCCGGCCAGTCTCATGTCACGCAAGAGATTTTGCAACACAACGACCTCGCCGATCCTGTCACAGTCGGGAAGTGCGACTTCTACGTCAGTCTCGCTGATCCGGCGGAAGGCTGTTGGCTGAATGGCGCGGGCACGGGCGACGCGGCCGCAATTGTCGCGCGAAACCTGCGCCTCGACCACCAGACGCACCACGCCACGCAAGGGGCTGCGATTGACCGGAAGGCTATAGATTTCGACCGACGGCCCCGTGTCGGAGGTATAACGCGTAAGGTATCCCCCGGTGCCGCGCGACGCACGGTTGGGCGACTTTGGCGCACCGGACCAAACATGCCCAAGCTCGTTGCGTGCCGCACCGAATTCAAAGGCATTCAGCCGCAACATCTGCGGCCCGGTCCAGACAAGGGCAACATGCTGAAAATCAAGGGCATCCGTCACGTTCAACGCGCCGGACATCTGTTTGCCTGCAAGCGTAACCTCAACGGTAACCTCTTCCGTCAGCGCGGGCATTCTGATCTCCAACCGCCCCGTATCGTCCAGGGTCTGGGCAAACCTGAGAGAGCCCTGCCGAATGGAAACGACAGAACCGCCATCGCAAGGGGCGCGGAAATTCAAAAGGAACGTTCCGGCAGGCGCAGGCGTCAGGAAAAGCCGTTGATCGCAGGCTTTGACCGAGGCCAGATCCTGATCCGCGTCAAGCGGCCGTACAGGCAGGATCGGCGGTCGCTCCAAAATGGGCATGAGGGTTGCGGCCGGTGGCGTGGGCAGGGGTTTGGGCTCTTGTACCGTTTCGATGATCGGCGCGGCGTCCGGGCCTTCCGAGATCGAGGCGACAGGATCGTCATCGATCAGGACGGTCTGCATGACATGGCCGCTTAGAAAAGCCAAGACAAGGACGACAACCACAGTTACCGCCCGCCGAGCATCCAGCGCAGAAAAAAAGCTCATACTCTGCCTCCTCCGGCCACGCTCTGATGGCGGGTCCGGTGTTACAGAGAATGGTAAATGAACCGCGCAGGAAAGGCTTTCAGATCCTGCGCAGGCCGAATTTTTTCATTAGATCTGAGTCGTCTGCGTCACAGCGCCTGTCAGAGGGCGCCGTGACAATGCTTGAATTTCTTGCCCGAACCGCAGGGGCAAAGATCGTTCCGTCCCGGACGCCCCCAGGTTTCCGGATCGTTCGGATCAAACCCTGAAGCGACAGCTTCTTCCGTCGGCTCGGGCAGTGCGGATTCCGGCGCGGCAGGCTGGGCCTGCGCCATCATCTGCTGCAACATCGCTTTCTGCTCTTCTTCAGTCAGCGGGCGGATATGGGCGAGTTTCTCGGTCACTTCGCCACGCAAACTGCCAAGAAGGCTTTCGAACAGTTGGAAACTTTCGGTCTTGTACTCGTTGACCGGGTCACGCTGCGCATAGGCACGAAAGCCGACGACCGAGCGCAGATGCTCCAGCGTCAGGATATGTTCGCGCCACTTGGCATCCATCGTCTGCAAAAGAACCTGCTTTTCGATGGACCGCATGTTGTCGATGCCGAATTGTTCGGCCTTGGCGGCCATGAACTCATCGCACTTTTCGTAAAGACGCTCGCTGATGACCTCGTCGTCAACACCTTCCTCATCGCCCCATTCGACGATCGGAACGGTGATGCCAAGCGACTTTTCGACGGCCTCTTTCAGACCTGCCGTATCCCATTGATCGGCATAGGATTTTGGCGGGATGTAGGTTTCGACCAGATCGTCGATGACCTCTTCGCGCATGTCCTTGATGATCTCTTCGACCTCTTCGGCCTCCATGATCTCGCGGCGCTGGCCGAAGATGACCTTTCGCTGGTCGTTCATCACGTCGTCCAGCTTCAAAAGCTGTTTGCGGATGTCAAAGTTGCGCCCCTCGACCTTGGCTTGCGCCCGTTCAAGGGATTTGTTGACCCAGGGGTGCTGGATCGCCTCGCCTTCCTGCATCCCAAGCGTCGAAAGAACCTTGTCCAACCGTTCGGAACCGAAGATCCGCATCAGGTCGTCTTCCAGCGAGAGGAAGAACGCCGAACGCCCCGGGTCACCCTGACGGCCCGAACGGCCGCGCAACTGGTTGTCGATCCGGCGGCTTTCGTGACGCTCGGTGCCCAGAACGAACAAGCCTCCGGCATCAAGCACCTTTTGCTTGTCGTCGGCATGTTCCGCTTCGATGCGGGCGCGCACGGCCTCGGGATCGGCTTCGGGATCGGCGGCAAGCGCCTCCATCACCCGCATTTCCACGTTGCCACCCAACTGGATGTCGGTGCCGCGACCGGCCATGTTGGTGGCAATCGTCACGGCACCGGGCTTACCGGCATCGCCGACGATCTGGGCTTCCTGTTCGTGGTGACGGGCGTTCAGAACCTTGTGCTCGATGCCTTCCTTGGTCAGCAATTCAGACAGGAACTCCGACCGCTCGATGGACGTGGTACCGACAAGAGCAGGCTGGCCCTTTTCGTGGGCTTCCTTGATTTCCTTCACCACACCGTCGAATTTTTCACGCGCCGTGCGGTAAATCTGATCGTCCTGGTCTTCGCGGGCAACGGGCACGTTGGTCGGGATCTCGACAACGCCAAGGTTGTAGATTTCCTGAAACTCCTCGGCCTCGGTCGCAGCGGTGCCGGTCATTCCGGCCAGTTTGTCGTAAAGACGGAAGTAGTTCTGGAACGTCACAGAGGCCAGCGTCACGTTTTCGGGCTGGATCGACACGCCTTCCTTGGCTTCGATCGCCTGGTGCAGACCGTCAGACAGACGACGCCCCGCCATCATGCGCCCCGTGAACTCGTCGATCAGAACGACTTCGTTGTCACGAACGATATAGTCCTTGTCCTTGGTATATAGCTTGTGCGCGCGAAGACCCTGATTGACGTGGTGCACCAGCGTCGTGCTTTCCGGATCGTAGAGCGATTGGCCCTCGGGCAGTAAACCGGCAGAAGACAGGCGTTCTTCCAGGAATTCGTTGCCTTCGTCCGTGTAAGTGACGTTCCGGGTCTTTTCATCCAGCGTATAGTGGTCTTCCTGAACTTCGGGGATGATCTTGTCGATTGTCGTATAAAGCTCGGAGCGGTCTTCAGCTGGGCCGGAAATGATCAGCGGCGTCCGGGCCTCGTCGATCAGGATGGAGTCCACCTCGTCGACAATGGCAAAGTAATGATCGCGCTGCGCCACGTCGGCCAGCGTCTGTTTCATGTTGTCGCGCAGGTAGTCGAACCCAAGCTCGTTGTTCGTGGCATAGGTGATATCGGCCTGATAGGCGGCTTTCTTTTCGTCCTCGGCCTGCCCCGGAAAGACAACGCCGGTGGTCATGCCCAGTTGCGCATAGACCTTGCCCATCCAATCGCTGTCGCGTTTTGCAAGATAGTCGTTCACGGTCACGATATGAACGTTCTTGCCGGTCAGCGCGTTAAGGTACGCCGGAAAGGTTGCGACAAGTGTCTTGCCCTCACCGGTCTTCATTTCGGCGATGTCCCCTTCGTGCAGGAACATGCCCCCGATCAACTGCACATCGAATGCGCGCAGGCCAAGGGCGCGCTTGGCACCCTCGCGACAGGCCGCAAAGGCTTCGGGCAGGATGTCGTCAAGCTTTTCGCCATCCGCGACCCGTTTCTTGAACTCTTCGGTTTTGGCGATCAGGCCTTCGTCGGACAGGCCCTCGAACTCGGGCTCCAACGCGTTGATCTTGTCGACAACAGGCCCTGCCGCCTTGACGCGGCGGTCGTTTACGGTCCCGAAGACCTTTTTCGCTATCGTTCCAAATCCGAGCATTCAATCGCCTCTTGGCATCAGTCCTGACGAGGTTGTGTGAGGGGATACGCTTGCCCGTGCCTCTGGCCCGCCATAAAAGGCGACACAAGGACTGTCCCGCCAACGTCTGCGATGTAAGGGGCAGGTATCGCACTGTCAACGTCGCCAAGCCGCGCGGCCTCCAGTAAGGAAAGATTATGGCTTTCAGAACGAAATTGTCCGCCTTCGCTGCAACTATGGTGTTTGTACTTCCGATGAACGCTTGGGCCGACGGCCACCTGAGCGCCGATACCGTGGTTGCCACGGTGAATGGCACCGAGTTGACGCTTGGACACATGATCGTGCTGAAACAACGACTGCCCCAGCAGTACCAAAATCTGCCCGACGATGTGCTGTTCGAAGGCATCCTTGATCAGCTTGTTCAACAGACGCTTTTTGGTGACGAGGTCGATGAACTGTCAACCGGGACACGCCTGACCCTTGAAAACGAAGAACGCGCCTTGCGTGCGAACGAGGAGATCAAGCGTGTGGCCGAGGCGGCCCTGACCGATGAGAATTTGCAGGCCGCTTATGACGAGGCCTATGGTGCCGCCGAACCGGCACAGGAATACAACGCCTCACACATCCTTGTGCGCACGGAGGAAGAGGCCACCGCGCTGATCGAAGAGCTTGAAGGCGGGGCGGACTTTGCCGAACTCGCAAAAGAAAAATCTGAGGGGCCCTCCGGCCCGCGCGGGGGCGAACTGGGTTGGTTCGGCAAGGGCATGATGGTGCCGGAGTTTGAAAACGCCGTCGTCGAAATGGAGGTCGACGCCATCGCAGGCCCCATTCAGACGCAATTCGGCTGGCACGTCATCAAGTTGAACGAAACCCGGTTGACAGACGGACCTGCGCTTGAAGAGGTACGCGGCGAACTGTCGGACGTGGTGCAACGCGAGGCGATCGAGGCACGGATTGCCGAACTGGAAGAAGGTGTCGAGATCACGCGCAAGACCGCCGAAGAAATCGACCCGTCCCTTCTGAACGATCTGTCCTTGCTGGAGGACTGACCTTGGCCGGAAAACTGCCCGTTTCCCCCCTCGCTCCGAAAGGCGGGTTCCCGGACCTGCCGATCATCAAGGGCGTGCGCTTTGCAACGGCGGCTGCCGGCGTGAAATACAAGGGGCGGACGGATGTCATGCTTGCCCTTTGCGACGAAACCGCCACTGTGGCGGGCGTTTTCACCAAATCGCGCACGTGTTCTGCCGCCGTGTCGGATTGTCGTGCAAAGCTGGGGGGCGGTGGTGCCGGGGGTGTGGCGATCCTGGTAAATTCCGGCAATGCCAATGCCTTCACCGGGATCGCAGGGCAAGAATCCGTCGATCGGATTTCCGCCGCGACCGCCGAGGCAGCCGGCGTTCCCGCCTCAAATGTCTATACCGCTTCGACCGGCGTGATCGGAGAGCCGCTGCCGGACGACCGCATCACCGCGGTTCTCTCCCAGCTTGCCAATGACGCGCGAGAGGATCGTCTGAGCGATGCTGCCAATGCGATCATGACAACCGACACTTTTCCCAAGGGCGCAGGTCGCGTGGTCAAGATCAGGGATCAGTCCGTCGGGATTTCAGGCATCGCGAAAGGCTCGGGCATGATCGCCCCAGATATGGCGACGATGCTGGTCTATATCTTCACCGACGCCTGGGTGTCTTTCGACACGCTTCAGGAATGGACGGAAGAGCTTTCGGCGAAGACCTTCAACCGGATCACCGTCGACAGCGATACGTCGACCTCGGACACACTATTGGTCGTCGCGACCGATGGTGCCGAGGTCGATGTGGAATCCGCCCCCGAAGCCGACCGCGCGGCGTTCAAGGCCGCCCTGCACGAGGTCATGCTGGACCTTGCCCATCAGGTCGTGCGCGATGGCGAGGGTGCGACGAAATTCGTGACGGTCAATGTCACCGGGGCGCAGTCCGACAAGGATGCCGACCAGATAGCCCGCGCCATCGCCAACTCGCCCCTCGTCAAGACTGCCATCGCCGGCGAGGATCCGAACTGGGGTCGCATCGTCATGGCTGTCGGAAAGTCCGGCGCCGAAGCCGACCGGGATCGTCTGTCTATTCGGTTTGGCGATATCCTGGTGGCCGAGAACGGGCAGGTTCATCCAAGTTACGTCGAAGCCGATGCCGCGGCCCATATGAAGCAGGAAAACGTCACCGTTTCAGTCGATTTGGGCCTTGGCGACGGTACAGCAACCATGTGGACCTGTGACCTTACCGCCCAGTATATCGCAATCAACGCGGACTATCGGTCGTGAAAACCGTTCTGGTTTCGGCCGCCGCCCTGATTGATGTGGATGGCAGGGTTCTTCTTGCGCAACGACCCAAGGGTAAGTCGATGGAGGGCCTTTGGGAGTTTCCCGGGGGCAAGGTCGAACCTGAGGAAACCCCCGAAGCCGCTTTGATCCGCGAACTTCACGAAGAGTTGGGGATAGAAACCTGGGAAAGCTGCCTTGCCCCGCTGACCTTCGCCAGCCACCGCTACGATGACTTCCATTTGCTGATGCCGCTGTTCGCCTGCCGAAAGTGGGAGGGCACGCCGATGTCCCGGGAAGATCAGGCACTTGCCTGGGTTCGGCCCGCGAATCTGCGCGACTATGAAATGCCGCCAGCCGACATTCCCCTGATTCCAATCCTGCGCGACTGGCTATAGGCGGGTTCTCGCTAAGATTGCACGCTGATTGATGAATTAATGCGCAGAAAGTTAAGAAAATGTTTCTCCTAAGGAAACAATGCACATTTTCGTCATTGAATTTACAAGAAAATGCCCTATTCCGGTTTGTAAGGAAGAAAACAGGATCAACACATGCTTAAGACAGTTATCTTGGGTAGCTGTGTGTCTGTTCAGGGAGTTTTTGTTCAAGCGTTCGAAGATGGACGTATCGCAGTGCGCGTAGGGACACGCGTATTCCGCGGTTTTCCAGTGTGACCTGACCCACACAAGACAACTGAGTTTACCCACCCACCACTCACACGAAAAAGCGCCGCTGGAAACAGCGGCGCTTCTTCTTTCACACAATCGGCGTTTGTCAGGTGAGCGTCCGCTCGACCTCCTCGCGCTCGAAGATCTCGATCACATCGCCCTCGCGAATGTCGTCGTAGTTCTCGAACGCCATGCCGCATTCCTGACCCGACTGAACCTCGGCCACTTCGTCCTTGAAGCGTTTCAAGGTTTTCAGCGTGCCCTCGTGGATCACAACATCGTCGCGCAACAGACGCACGCCCGCCGAACGACGCGCGACACCTTCCGTCACAAGACAACCGGCAACCTTGCCGACATTCGAGACCTTGAAGACCTCTTTGATCGACGCATAGCCGATGAAGTTCTCGCGAACCTCGGCAGACAATAGGCCCGATGCGGCAGCTTTCACATCATCCACAAGATCGTAGATCACGCTGTAATAGCGGATTTCGACGCCCTTCTGGTTTGCCGTGTTCCGCGCGGAAGCATTTGCACGCACGTTGAAGCCAAAGACCGGCGCGCCCGAAGCTTCGGCAAGCCCGATATCGGACTCGGTGATTGCACCCACGCCCGAGTGCAGGACGCGCACGCGCACTTCCTCGTTCCCGATTTTCTCCATCGCCTGGACAATGGCTTCGGACGAGCCCTGCACGTCGGCCTTCACGACGATGGGCATTTCTGCCACGTTCTCGTCTTCCTTGGCCTTTTGCATAAGCTGTTCAAGGGTCGTCGCGGCACCTGCGGCGGCGCGTTTTTCCTTGGCGGCACTTTCGCGATATTCTGCGATTTCACGGGCCTGCGCCTCGGTATCGACGACGTTCAGCACGTCACCGGCTTCCGGCGTACCGTTGAGGCCAAGCACCTCGACCGGGACCGAAGGACCGGCCTCTTTCACGCGCTCGCCCTTGTCGTTCTCCATCGCGCGGACCTTGCCCCACTGTTCGCCGACGACAAAGATGTCGCCCTGGCGAAGCGTGCCGTTCTGAACCAGCACGGTGGCAACGGGGCCGCGGCCCACGTCAAGCTGGGCTTCGATCACGGCACCTTGCGCCGCACGCTCCGGGTTGGCCTTGAGTTCAAGAATCTCGGCCTGAAGCGCGATGGCTTCCAAAAGCTCATCAAGCCCCTGACCAGTCTGGGCCGAAACTTCGACGTCCTGAACCTCGCCCGACATCTTTTCCACGATCACTTCGTGTTGCAGAAGGTCGGTGCGCACCTTGTCAGGCTGTGCCGCAGGTAGGTCGATCTTGTTGATCGCGATGATCATCGGCACTTCGGCGGCCTTGGCGTGGTTGATCGCCTCGATCGTCTGCGGCATGACCGCATCGTCGGCCGCGACCACCAGAACCACGATATCCGTCACCTGCGCACCACGTGCCCGCATCGACGTGAACGCGGCGTGACCCGGCGTATCGAGGAACGACAAGATCGTGCCGTCCTTGGTTTTCACCTGGTAAGCGCCGATGTGCTGCGTGATCCCGCCAGCTTCGCCGCCCGTCACGTTGGTTTCGCGGATGGCATCCAAAAGCGAAGTCTTGCCGTGGTCGACGTGACCCATGATCGTGATGACCGGCGGGCGGTCTTTCAGATCCTTCTCGTCATCTTCCACCATGTCGATCACGTCTTCGACGTCAGAATCGGACACCCGCTGTACGGTGTGACCGAATTCCTCGATGATCAGTTCGGCAGTGTCCGCGTCAATCGTCTGGTTCTGGGTCGCCATAATGCCATTCGTCATCAGCGACTTGACCACATCGGCCACACGTTCCGACATGCGGTTGGCCAGCTCGCTGACCACGATCGCTTCGGGAAGCTGGACAGTCCGCACGACCTTTTCACGCTCTTGCGCGCCACCCATTGCCTTCTGACGGGCGCGTTCCTGTTTGCGCTTCATCGCGGCGAGCGATTTCTGACGACCACCTTCGCCACCGGACAATGCCTGGTTCAGCGTCAGCTTGCCCGAACGACGGCCACTGTCTTCGCGGCCACGACCACCACGGTTGTCGCGGTTCTCGCGGCGCGGCTCTTCGCGTTCGCGCTTCGGCGCAGGCTTGGCAGCGCCGCGCGGCTGTTGCGCGGCGGCCTCGTCGGCAGCAGGTGGTGGATGGGCAGCAGCCGCACGCGCCTTGGCCTCTTCGGCTTCGCGCTGCTTGCGCTCTTCTTCCTCGGCCTTGGCCTTGGCTTTCTCGGCACGCTCTTGTTCTTCGCGTTCCTTGGCTTCCGCCTCGGCCCGACGGCGCTCGCGCTCTTCGGCCCGCGCCTTTTCGTCGGCGGCACGTTGCGCGGCTTCTTCCTCTTCGGCGGCCTTTGCTGCGGCAAGCGCCTTCATCCGACGCTCCATCTCGGCATCGGTGATGCCAGCGGGGCGTTTCTTCGGATCGCTTGCAGGCGGCTTTGTCGCAGCAGGCTTCGACGCAGCGCCGCTCGCACCCGGTTTCGGCACGACAACACGCTTGCGCTTGGTCTCGACCACCACGTTCTTGGTCCGGCCATGGCTAAAGCTTTGCTTTACCTGTCCGGGACCACGCCGCAGTCCGAGAGTCTTTTTGCCGTCACTATCGCTCATTTGGTCTTCTTAACCTCTATCAGTGGCAGAACCACTGTCCAATTTGCGAACGCCAGATAACCGGATGGCGTCCTCTCTGATCCGTTCAGTGAGTCCGCCAAAACCGAGCGCCGCATGTATCACACGTTCCCGCCCAAAGGACAAACCCAATTCTGAGGCGTTTAGAACCTCGAAAAAACTACCTCGGCCGCCGGGTGCATAGAGCTTTGACTTGCCCCGTTCCGAGCCATCAGTGGCCTGAAAAAGGATGCGCGCCTCTTCGCGCCCCAGCCAATCCTTGACCTTCTCGTACCCCGCGACCGCCCGTCCCGCCTTGCGCGCCATCGAGATCCCATCGATCAGCCGCTTGGCCAAAAGCGCCTCGACATCATCAACAAGCGTTTCAGGAACTGTGACCTGCTGCTTGGCGCCACGGGCGAAAAGGCCCTTTTTCATAGCGGTTTCAAGCGCAGACCGTTCGGATGCTACCCATATGCCCCGTCCGGGCAATTTTTCAAGGATATCGGGAACGATTACGGAATCCGGCGAGATGCCAAAGCGGATCAGACCCCGCTTAGGCTGTACCTCGCCGGTTGCGATGCAGCGACGTTCTGAGACGTCCCGCGTTTTCGTTTTGCCACCTCTGGGCAAAAGCAACTGGGGCCATCAGGCCCCAGCCTCCTCGGTTTCAGCTTCTTCGGTCTCTTCTTCGGCTTCCAGGTCGGCAAGATCGACCCAGCCAAGCTGAAGCCGCGCGGTCATCACCATGTTCTGCGCTTCTTCAAGACCAACGCCGAATTTCTCCAAAAGACCGTCGTCCTTGATTCGCTCGCCGTCCACGGTGGTCCATCCACCAGCAAGCTCCCAATCGGCGCAGGTGGCGAAATCTTCCAACGTCTTGACGCCATCCTCGGCCAAGGCCTCGACCATCTGCGGTGTCAGGCCTTCGAAGGCAAACAGGCTGTCTTCGGCACCCAACTCGCGGGCGCGTGCCTCGGCTTTCTTGTTCTGCTCGTCCAGATAGTCACGGGCGCGGGCCTGAAGCTCGCCAGCAGTGTCTTCGTCCACACCGTCGATCACCAAAAGCTCGTCAACTTCGACATAGGCAACCTCTTCAAGGTTGGTGAAGCCTTCCGAAACCAGAAGCTGGGCAAAGAATTCGTCCAGATCCAGCGTGTCCATGAACAGCTTGGTGCGCTGCTCGAACTCGGCCTGACGACGCTGGCTTTCCTCTTCCTCGGTCATGATGTCGATATCGAGACCGGTCAGTTGCGACGCCAGACGCACGTTCTGACCGCGACGACCGATGGCCAGCGAAAGCTGCTCTTCCGGCACGACAACCTCGATCCGCTCGGCCTCTTCGTCCAGAACGACCTTTGCCACCTCGGCAGGCTGAAGCGCGTTCACCAGGAAGGTCGGCGCGTCTTCGTTCCACGGAATGATGTCGATCTTTTCGCCCTGAAGCTCGTTCACCACGGCCTGCACGCGCGAACCACGCATACCGACACAGGCGCCGACCGGGTCGATGCTGTTGTCATAGGAAATCACGGCGATCTTCGCGCGGCTTCCCGGATCACGGGCACAGGCCTTGATCTCGATGATGCCGTCATAGATTTCCGGCACCTCCATCTTGAACAGTTCTTCCATGAACTCGGGCGCCGTGCGCGACAAGAAGATCTGGGGGCCACGCACCTCGCGCCGCACATCCTTGATGTAACAACGGATACGGTCGCCCGGGCGATAGCTTTCGCGGCCGATCTTCTCGTTCCGGCGCAAAACGCCTTCTCCACGGCCCACGTCGACGATGACGTTGCCGTATTCCTCGCGCTTGACGACACCGTTGATGATGGTGCCCGCACGATCCTGGAACTCTTCGAACTGGCGGTCACGCTCGGCTTCGCGGACCTTTTGCAGGATTACCTGCTTGGCCGACTGCGCCGCGATCCGGCCCATTTCCACCGGCGGAACCTCTTCGACGAAGGTATCGCCCGGCTTGGGATCGTCCATGTACTGCTTGGCCTGCTCGGGCGTCATTTGCGCCTGATAATTCTCAAGCTCTTCTTCCTCGGGGTCGATCACCGTACGCACGCGGGTAAAGGTCGCCTTGCCGGTTTTGCGGTCGATGGAAACGCGGATGTCCATTTCCGCGCCGTAACGCGACTTGGCGGCACGCGCCAAACTCTCTTCCATCGCCTCGACCACCAGCGCAGGGTCGATCATCTTTTCGCGCGCAACGGCCTCGGCCGTCTGCAACAACTCAAGCTGGTTTGCGGATGTGATCGCCATTCTCAGGTCTCCTCGTCGCCATCCATTATGGTTTGTACTTCGTCAAATTGTGCTTCGTCCACGTCGCCTGCGTCCTTTCGGGCACGCAGCACGTCGCGGATCAATTCATCGGTCAGGATCAGCTTGGCATCTGCCAGCCAGTCGAACTTCAGGCCAATCGTGCCTTCCTCGATCTCGATCAGAACCTCGTCGCCCTCGATCCCCTGCAATTGGCCTTTGAACCGCTTGCGCCCGTCGATCAGCTCGGTCGTTTCAACCTTGGCTTCATAACCTTCCCAAGTTTCAAAATCCTTCAGCCGGGTCAGGGGCCGGTCGATCCCGGGGCTGGAAACTTCCAGCGTATAGGCGTCTTCAATCGGGTCCTCGACATCCAGCGTCGCACTCACCGCCGTGGAAATCGCCGCGCAATCGTCCACCTCAATCCCGCCCTCGGGCTTTTCGGCCATGATCTGCAACGTCTTCGACTTCGACCCCGCCATCAGGCGAACACGCACCAGCTCGAATCCAAGGTCTTCGATCACGGGCGTGATCACCTCGGCCATCCGGCGGTCAATGCTTGTTTTCGCGACAAGATCGTTCATGGGTTCAGACATAAAAAAACGGGCCAGCGGGCCCGTGTGAATTTCCGGTGGAGCCTCGGGGGTGGAAGCCGAAGCGCCGCTGTTGATTGGCATATACGCCCGGTCGACCGGTTCTGCAAGAGCCAAACACTCAATCCCAGCGGATCCGCCAAAACAGGCCCACGACGTAGAGGCCCAGCACCGCCGCCGCCACCCCTGCGAAACTGGTTTGCGCAACGAGTCCCTCGGCAGCGCCCCGCGTGTTCTGCGCCAAGCCGGTCCCGCCCGCGATCCACGCGAGTGCGAGCGCAGGAAGGATCAGGATCCGCCGACCCGCGCGATCCAGTTCCGGCAGCAGCAGCGCAAAGGCCGGCCCGTAAACCACAAGGTCATAGTCGTACATATAAGGGCTGAACATCGGCACCATGAACAGGGCCACCGACAACCCCGCCGGTTTGCTAAGCTTGGTTGCGGCAACAAGTATCGCCCCCAACCCGATCACCGCAGCGGTGACTTGTGCAGCCAGCGCCAATTCGGCTGAGGATCCAAGACTGCGAAACGTGGAATAGGCCGATGCCATCCGAAAGTGCGGATAGCGCCCTTCGACAAGAAGCGCGCTTGCCTCTCCGGTGGCGCCCAAAAACGCACGCCAGACGTCCAGCCCAAGAACACCGACAGACAGAAGGACAACCCCCGCCACCACGATCAGCGCCGCAAACGCCATGCGCCATCGAAGCGACAAGACCGACCAGATACCAAGCCCCAAGCCAACGTGCGGCTTGATGACCATCAGCCCAAGCATCGCCCCAGCCCCAACCGGTCGCGCAGTGATGGCCATGTGACAGACCATCGCCGCCAGTGCCGCCATCAGACATCCGTTCTGCCCAGTACGCAGCGTGACCAGAGTCGCGGGCACCGCCGCCAGCAAGGCAAGCGTAAAGTATCGACCGGCAACCAGACGAAGAGTGAGGATGTAGAGCGTAAACGTCGAGACAGTGAACACCAGATAGGCCACGTCCAATCCCATCCGCCCCAGCGGCGCAAGGACCAGGTCGAAGGGCGGCGGGTAGGTCCAGGTCATCTGATGCACCGGCCCGCCAAGATCGCTCTGCGCCTCGCGAAAGGTTTCAAAGTCGTAAACATCGCTCAACCGACCCTCAAGGGTCAGCCGGGCAACTGAATGGAACAGATCAAAGTCCCTGAAAACGGTGCCAGACATTCCAGGCAGTCGCTGGACCCCAAGTGCCGAAAAGACCACCGCCGCGCCAAGTGCCAACAGGGTCAGCACTGCCAAAAGCCGTAATGACGACGGACGCAAGCCATAGATCGGCGCACTCTCTGCCATTCATGTCCTCTCGGATGAAGCCATTCCTGACCCTAAAGCCCGTTTCCCCCTTGTTCAGTCAATGTCGCGCACCACTCGGAAACGAGATTGTGGTGCGAAAGACTCACGGGCGCGTCCCCTGGGTGAAGCCGGGATTCCCGGCAGATCGAAATGAAAAACCCGGCCATTGGCCGGGCTTTCCATGGTGACTGTGGTGGAAAGGTCGTGAAGTTCAGCCAATGAAATTCTGGGTCAACCAGAACCGACCGCAATACTTGGCCTTGGGGTCAAACGCCACGGCGGTGGACATCCGTGAAACGCGCTTGTCGAGAATATTCTTACGGTGGCCGGGCGAGTCCATCCAGAGATTGACTGCGTGCCGGGCAAGAGACGCATAGGAATGCGCGGGCAGCTTTTGGCCTTCGTAGGTCGCGAACTGGCATGAAGAGGCGTTCAGGATTTTGAACCGCCGGTTGTCGATCTGGTAACGGTGGACCATGCCAATGTTCTCGGAACCGGTGCGGTAACTCACGTTGGCCTTCTTGATCCGCTGTTTCAGCGTGGCGTGGCCGGGAACGGTGCTTCGGTGCGTCAACTGCTGGGTCCGCGCCATCCAGGTGCTGTGTTTCAGCGCCTGATTGGTCAGCCCGTTTCCTGCGCTTCCGACCTTGGAAAGCCCGGCCCGGCACCGGTGAAAGTTGACCTCGTCACGGACCGCCCGATCAAGAAGCGTCTGGTTGATCCGTCCGGCAGGTACGATGGTCTGGGCAGCTTCCTTCGATACCGTTCGCGAGCAGGCGTCCGCTGCAGATGGCAGTCCAAGCAACAAGACGGCACCCAGTCCGATCGCAAGCAGTTTGAATTTCATTCCCCAGGTGTCCCTCGTTGCCGCCCCTCCTCCAGTAATCAATCGTCCGATTCTGGCGAAACAGTGGCAGCGGATCGTCAGTCATTAGGAAATTGATAGCGATCCTAAACGCAGCCCCCAAGCAGAAATCCGGTTTATGGCAGAGTCCCGCCCGCGCGCAACCCGATCAGCTTCGCTGCGCCCGACCACGCAAACCGTCGGTGATCCGCACGAGTTCGGCACTGATACCCGGCTCGCTCAAGGCGTGGCCGGCGCGCGGGATAACCCTTAAGGCCGAGCCCTTCCAGGCATCATGCAAACGGAAAGCCCCGGCAGGCGGGCAGATCATGTCGTATCGGCCCTGCACGATGAACCCCGGCACATTTTCCAGGCGATCGAGGTTTGCTTCGATCCAGCCGTCATGTTCCAGAAAGCCCCCATTGCGGAAATAGTGGTTTTCCAACCGGGCAAAGGCGCGTGCAAATTCGCCCGGACTGTCGCCACCGGGACCGTCATTACGAATCGATGCCAGCGTGTTCTCCCAACTTGCCCAGGCACGGGCATAGCGCGTCTCGACCGAACGGTCGCCGCTGAACAGCCGCCTTGCATAGGCTTCGATCAGGTCACCCTGTTCGTCTTCGGGAACAAGCGACGTGAAACGTTTCCAGACGTCCGGCCAGAACGCCCCGGCACCTCCACCATAGAACCAGTCAAGCTCTCCCTGCGTCATCAGGAAAACCGATCGCAGGATCAGGTTCTCAACGCGGTCCGGGTGCCTTATCCCGTAGATCAGCCCAAGCGTCGCGCCCCAGCTTCCGCCAAAGACATTCCACCGCTCGATCCCCATCGCCTTGCGGATCGCTTCGATGTCGCGCACCAGATGCCAGGTGGTGTTGTCCTCGACACTGGCATGGGGGCGCGATCGACCACAGCCCCTTTGATCGAAAAGGATGACGCGATAATGCGCCGGGTCGAAATAGCGCCGCATCGCAGGGCTGCATCCGCCACCAGGTCCACCATGCAGAACGACGACGGGAACGCCACTGGGGTTGCCGCATTGCTCGACATACAGCCGATGCCCTTCCCCGACATCCAGCATCCGCTGATTGAACGGCTCGATCCTCGGGTAGAGATACTGTGACGCAGTATTTTTCGCTGACGGTCTGTCCATGACCGACCTATATAACGGGATGAGGGCCGTTTCACGGCTGAAATGCACAGAATCGTAAGGTAAACGCGGAATGGCGCAAGCATCGACAATCGACGCCCGTGAAATCGACAAGTTTCAGGCGATGGCGGCGGAATGGTGGGATCCGAACGGCAAGTTCAAACCGCTGCACATGCTGAACCCTTGCCGATTGGATTACATCACCTCGCAAATCGCCGCCGAGTTCGAACGCGATCTTTCTGCGCCCGCGCCGTTCAAGGGTTTGCGAATCCTCGACATCGGCTGCGGCGGTGGCCTTTTGTCGGAACCAATGGCGCGCCTTGGTGCAGATGTCGTCGGCGCAGATGCGGCCGAACGTAACATTCCTGTCGCGCAGATCCATGCCGAAGAACAAGGGCTGGACATCGACTATCGCGTGACGACTGCCGAAGCGCTTGCCGAGGCGGGTGAACAGTTCGACATCATCCTCAACATGGAAGTCGTGGAACACGTGGCCGATCCGCAGGCCTTTCTGAACGCCTGCCATACCTTACTGAAACCGGGCGGCCTGATGACCTGTTCGACCATCAACCGAAACCCGAAAAGTTTCGCCGTCGCAATCGTCGGGGCCGAGTTCATCATGCGTTGGCTGCCGAAGGGCACGCACGAATGGTCGAAATTCATCACACCGGACGAGCTTTGCGCGATGTTGGAAAAAGCCGGGATGGATCCGGTGGATCGCACCGGTTTCGTCTTCAACCCGGTCGCCTGGAGTTGGAGCCTGTCCGACCGCGAACTTTCCGTGAACTACGTCACGACGTCTCTTCGTCGGGCCTAGATTCCAATTGGCGGCGCAATTCCCGTACAACCGACAGCGCGGAACGCACCTTGTCCTGCCCGATGCTCTGAACGGCTTCCAACAGGATCGGTTCGATCGCGGCCAGCGCGGCGTCCCGTGCCTTCAATCCACTGGGGCTGATCGCAACGAACTTCCGTCGGGCATCGTCCCAATCCGGACGAACGTGAACGTAACCCGCCCACTCAAGCCGACTGATCGTATTCGTCATCGCACCGCGCGTGACGTGAAAGGCGCGGGCAAGCTGCGCGGGTGTGCGTTCATCCCCAGCCTTGGCCAGATGCTGAAGCACCGAAAAATGGCTAAGCTCCATCCGGCTGGGAAGCGCCTTGGCAATCCGGGCACGCGCCAATTGGTCGGCCATGAAAATCTCGCTGAACAAAGCGATGGCCAACTGATCGGTGGTGTCCTTCGTCTCTACCATCAGGCTTTCACATACTCCCGGCCATGTGCCAGTGACGGAACCCGTCGCCGCACATCATCCACTTCATCCAGTTTCAAATCAACTACCTGCACCCCGGGCATATCGCCGCCATCCGACAGAACCCTGCCCCAAGGGTCCACGACAAGCGAGTGTCCGTGGGTGCTACGTTGCCGACCGCGCGTACAAGGATGGGTGCCGCATTGCGCCGGTGCCAGGACGAAACTGCCGGTTTCGATGGCGCGGGCGCGCAAAAGCGGCTCCCAATGGGCCGCGCCGGTGTCAGGCGAAAAGGCAGCGGGAACTGTCAGGATCTTCGCTCCCGCCTTGGCCAGCCCGCGATAGAGATAAGGAAACCGAATGTCGTAACAGATCGTCAGGCCAACGGGCACGCCATCGACCTCGCCGATCACCGCCCGGTCGCCCGGCCGATAGCCATCGCTTTCGCGATAGGTCTCGGTTTCGCTGATCTCGACATCGAACATATGAAGCTTGTCGTACCGCGCGGTGATCTTGCCTTCGGGTGAAATCAGGAAAGAGCGGTTCACGAAGCGATCGTCCCCGCCGACCTTTAGCGCCAGCGACCCGATCAACAGCCAGATCCGGTGACGCGCCGCCTCGCTTTGCAACATCGCAAGGGTCACATCGTCGTTTTCGAGGGCCAAAACCTCGTTCTGGCGCTTGCGGCTGGCCGAAACGCAATTCGTCACCTCGGGCGTCAGGACAAATTTCGCGCCCTGCCCCACAGCTTCGGCCACCGCAGCGGATACGGTTTTCAGGTTCTCCTGCGGATCGTCCGATGACGTGACTTGAACCAACCCGACCCGCATTACGCTGCCAACAACGGGTCCAGCTTGCCTGCCCGCTCCAGCGCCGAAAGATCATCGAAACCGCCCACGTGAGACTTTCCGATAAAAATCTGCGGAACCGTGTGTCGCCCGTTCGCCCGCTGCATCATTTCCTGTCGCTTGGCGGGGTCGCGTGCGACGTCGATTTCCAAGAACGACACGCCCTTGTCTGCCAGCAAGCGTTTTGCCGCATGGCAATAGCCGCAAAGCGGGGATGTGTAGATCTCGACAGGTTTCATGGGTCGCTCCTTTGTTGCGCCCAAGACTTAAGTAGATTTTTCGACCCGCGCCAGCAAAAGAACAAAGACGTGATCCACACCAGCGGCCTTCAACGCCCGCGTGCCCGCCGCCAGAGTCGCGCCCGAGGTCATCACGTCATCGACAAGGCACACCCGTCGCGACCGCAGGTCATCGGCGCGTTTCGGATTAACCTCTATCGCACCCTCCATGTTGCGCATCCGCTCTTCCACGCTCAGACCATCGTGCCGCGCTGTCCGGCGGATGCGAAGCAAACCGTCCGGCACATGGTTGCGCCCCGACCGCACCGCAAGCGCGCGCGTCAGTTCCGCCGCCTGGTTGTATCGGCGAGAAAGAAGTCGGCTCCAGTGAACCGGGATCGGGACGAAGACAGTTTCGCGGTCCAGATAAGATGCGCCTGCCGATAGCATCCAAGCGGCGGCAGACTCCGCGATATCCAGCCGGTCGCCGTGCTTCAGCGCCAGCACCATCCGCCGACCAAGATCGCGGTAGGCCAACGCCGCCCGCCCCGCGTCCCAGGGTCGGGGCATCAGCAGGCAATCGTCGCAAAGGACCAGCCCGCTTTCCGAACCGGGCAATGAAGTGCCGCACATGTCGCACACTAATCCCCGCAGAAACGGCGTTTCTGACCAGCAGGCGGCACACAAACCGCCATCTTCGATGACATGTTCCGCGCACATCCGGCATTGCGGCGGATAAAGAACTGAAAGCGCGCGTTGCATTCCAAGCATCAAACCTTACCTTTCCGCCACCATGACCGGCACACCCGAACTCACCGACCGACAGGCCCTTGATCTGCACCGCGCCCGCGCAGCGAAGGCTCCGGTCAATTTCTTGCACGAAGCGGTGGCCGATGAGATCAAGGAAAGGCTCGCCGAGGTTAAGAAAGCGTTTACCGCGCCCTTGATGATCGGGAACGTCACGGAGCCGTTCCGACAAACCTTCCCCGATGCCCCCGACATCGCGGATGCGCCGAGACTTGCCGTTGAACCGGCCAGCCACGACCTGGTTCTGCACCTCTTTGGCCTTCACTGGGCGGATGATCCCGTTGGCCAGATGGTGCAATCCCGCCTCGCGCTCGAACCCGACGGGTTATTCATCGGCGCGATGTTCGGCGGTGCGACACTGAACGAACTCCGCTCAAGCCTCGCCGAAGCCGAAGCGAAACTGAGCGGCGGTCTTTCCCCCCGCGTCCTGCCGATGGCCGACCTGCGCGACCTTGGCGGATTGCTCCAACGCGCGGGCCTTGCCCTGCCCGTCGCCGACAGCCAGACGTTGAAAGTGCGCTATCCCAGCCTTGCAAAACTCGTGAGCGATCTACGCGGCATGGGCGAAACCAATGCGCTGGCATCGCGCAATCGAACGCCCGTTTCCCGCGCGCTTTTTACCGAAACCGAGGGTATCTATCGCCAATCCTTTGCCGATGACGGATACCTCATCGCGACCTTCGAAATCGTCTTCCTGACCGGATGGGCCCCTTCGTCGGATCAACCCCAACCCCTGCGCCCCGGTTCAGCCACGAAACGACTGTCCGACGCGCTTGGCGTAACGGAAACGCCCCTGAAACGGTAAGGGGTCGCATTGACCCCTCGCGAAAAACGGCTAACTCCCCGCTAACGCGCCACAACGGATACCCCCAATGCCTGACACCACGTCCCACCTGCCAGCAGACCACCCGCAAGTGAAACCTGCAAAGGTCGGCATCCTTCTGGCAAACCTCGGCACGCCGGACGGGTATGATTACTGGTCGATGCGGCGTTACCTGAATGAGTTTCTTTCGGACCAGCGCGTCATCGACTACCCCCGCTGGAAATGGCAGCCGCTTTTGCAAGTCATCATCCTGACCAAACGGCCCTTCACCAGCGGTGCCGCCTACAAGTCGATCTGGAATGAAGAGGCGGGCGAAAGCCCCCTGATGACCATCACCAAACAGCAGGTCGCAAAGATCAAGGATACGATGCAGTCCCGACACGGGGACAAGGTGGTCGTGGATTTCTGCATGCGTTACGGCAACCCTTCGACCCGGTCCAAGGTGCAGGCAATGGTCGATCAGGGATGTCAGAAGATCCTCTTCTTCCCGCTTTACCCGCAATACGCAGGTGCGACGACAGCCACTGCCAACGATGAATTCTTTCGCGCCCTGATGGACGAAAAATGGCAACCCGCCTCGCGCACGGTGTCGCCCTATTTCGACAGGCCCAGCTATATCGACGCGCTCGCCCAATCCGTTGAACGCGCCTATGCCGCCGCCGACACGAAGCCCGACATCCTTGTCTGCTCCTACCACGGCGTGCCGAAACGCTATCTGATGGAAGGCGATCCCTACCACTGTCAGTGCCAGAAAACGACTCGTCTGTTGAAAGAAAGGCTAGGCTGGGAAGACACAAAGATCACCACCACCTTCCAATCCCGCTTCGGCCCCGAAGAATGGCTGAAACCCTACACGGTGGAAGAGGTCGCGCGATTGGCCGAACTGGGAAAGAAAAAGATCGCCGTGATCGCACCCGCGTTCTCGGCCGATTGCATCGAAACGCTGGAAGAGATCAACGAAGAGATCAGGGAAAGCTTCGAAGAAGCCGGCGGCGAAAGCTTTCTCTACATCCCCTGCCTCAACGACGACGACGCCCACATCGCGGCACTGGCCGAGGTGATCGACGAGAACCTTGAAGGCTGGATGGGGTGAAAAAGGCATTATCGCTGGGACGATGCGGCGCTTCAGATAGAACCGGCTTCAAAGAGCCGAACGCACGAAAAATGCGGTTGAATTGGATGCGCGTCAGACGCGACTCTGCGGCGGTATGCGATCCTTGAAAATATATTCGCGCACTCGTAATTTGCCCGCATGAAAAATGCCGATTTGGTTTTCGACCTGGGTGTCCACAAAGGCGAGGATTCGGCGTTTTATCTGGCAAAAGGCTATCGCGTGGTCGGTTTCGAGGCTGACCCCACTCTGGCAAAAAACCTGAGAACGAGATTCCGTTCGGAAATACTGTCTGGCACCTATGAACTCGTCGAGGGTGCGATATCCGACCAGCATGGGCCGCTTACCTTTTTTAGGAACCCGGGAAAAACACAGTTCGGGACCCTGTATCCGGATTGGCTTCATCGAAATGCGCAAATGGGTAGCAAACATGAAGAGATCACGGTCCAGGCTGTGAACTTCGCAGATGCGCTTTCGAAGTTCGGTGTGCCTCACTACATGAAAATCGACATAGAAGGCGGCGATGCGCATTGCCTTGCCGCCTTGGAAGCAAGTACGGAAGTCCCGGATTACCTATCGATCGAGTCAGACAAGACTGATCTTGTGAACATCCGCGCAGAGATTTCCAAGCTGGAAACGCTTGGTTACAGCCGGTTCAAAGCCGTTCAGCAACGGTTCATACATCGCAAGACACACACATACCTGAACCGTGATGGCGGGGCTTTCAACTACCGCTTTGAGCGTGGTGCCTCCGGACCTTTCGGCCAAGACCTCAGCGGTCCCTGGCTTTCTGGCGAAGATGTGATCAGACAGTACGAGAAGATCCTCGAAAGCTACAAAAGATGGGGGGACACAACTTATTGGAAACGCAATAAGTTGATGAAAGCTGGCCTTGATGCCGTCGAAATCTTGACGGGGACCGCGTTCCCGGGCTGGTTTGATACTCACGCCGCACGATAACGGTTCAACTCAAGATCTGTCTTCACCTGCTTCTCGGACAACTTTCCAACTGAAAAAGAAAAAGGGGCCAAACGGCCCCTTCATTATTCCAATATCGGCAATCCCTCAGATCACCAGAACCTTCGTGCCAACCTTGGCCAGTCCGAACAGTTCGGCGATGTGCTGGTTGTAAAGCCCGATACAGCCGTTCGACGAACGACGCCCGATCTTGCGCGTGTCGTGCGTGCCGTGGATACGGTAATACGTCCATCCAAGGTACAGCGCATGGGTGCCAAGCGGGTTGTCGGGGCCGGGGCCGACGTAATCGGGCCATTCCGGGTTCCGCTTTTTCATCGCAGGCGTCGGACGCCATTCCGGTCCTTCGACCCGGCGCACGACCGAGGTGCGACCGCGGCGTGTCAGATCCTCCGACAGCGGCACGCTGGTCGGGTAAAGCTTGTAGATTGACCGGCTGGAGTCCCAATAATGCAACGCTCGCGACGACAGGTCGACAAGAATCGCCCCGTTGCGCGTGTTGTCGAAATAGGGTTGCCAATCCAAGGCACGAAAGCTCGACGCATTGCGCCGAACCGCCTGGCCAATGCCACCACGATATTCCGTTGTTTCCTGAGCGATAGCGGGTGCTGCAAGGGTTGCAGCCGTCGCCGTCAGAAAGGTACGGCGGGGGAAATTCAAACGCGACAACTCTGCCTCCGGTCGTTGCTTGATCGGCAGTCACCTTACGCCCAAAGGGTAAAGCCTTCAATTCACGGAAGCGTCACATCGCCGATTGTGTGGCATGTGGGTTTGAACAGGCGACAACTTGCCTGTAAGCACGGGGTAAATCAAAAATGGCAGGCCCAAAATGCTCCGTTCATTCCTTATTCTGGTTACCCTTGCACTGGCTGCATGTTCAACGCCGGAACCCCGATTCGGCCCCGATGGCCAACCTTTGCCCACGGTTTACAAAATTCGCAGCGGTGACACCGCCAAGATCCAGTTCCGTATGCTGGACGCCGTCAACGCCCTGCGCCAGGCCGCAGGCGCCCCGAATGTGCGGCTGTCTTCGGAACTGACTGCCGCTTCGAAAACCCATTCGCGCGACATGTCGACCCAGAACCGCCCCTGGCATTTCGGGTCCGATGGCTCCAGCCCGCTGGATCGTGTCGCCCGCGCCGGATACTCGGGCCGCCTGATCGGCGAAAACATCTCGGAAACCTTCGAGACCGAGCTTGAAACGCTTTCGGCATGGATGGAAACACCCGAGACCCGCGAAGTGATCCTTGACCCCCGCGCCCGCGATCTTGGGTTCGCCTGGCATCAGGAATCATCCGGCAAGATCTGGTGGACACTGATCACCGGGCAACCCGGTGTCACACGCGCAGGCAGCTAGCCGCGACTTCAGGCGTAGATGTGGACGGGCGTTCCGTCCCGCACCATCGCATAGATCTCTTCGATCTCGTCGTTGGTCACGGCGATGCAGCCCCATGTCCAGTCGCTGATCAACTGGCGCACGGGGTTGCCGCGCCCGTGAATGAAGATGTCGCCACCGGGATCGACACCTTCGGCCCGCGCCCGCGCAAGATCGCGTTCGTTCGGATAATTGATCCCGATGGACAGATGAAACTCGCTGTCGGGATTGCGCCGGTCGATGTAGTAGGCGCCCTCCGGCGTCTTGCCATCGCCCGATTTCGTCTTGTGGCCCGTCGGCGAAAAACCCAGGCCAACGCGATATGATTTCAGAATGTGGCGCCCGCTCAGAAGGTGCATCGTCCGCGCCTTCTTGAACACCATGACCCGCGTCACCTCGGGCCCGTTGTAGCGACGAAACTTGGATGCGCAGCCTGCCAGTGCAGACATTGCACAAACCAGTAGATAACGGCGGGTGATCCCTCGCATTCTGCCTGTCCTGCCTTTTTTCAGAACGTTAGCTTGCGGCCAAAACTTTGGGAATCCCTTAAATTTTGAAACAGGCAACCGTTTCCACATGTGTGGCCCAACGGAACTGGTCGATCACCTTGACCCATTCCAGGGTGTAACCCGCATCGACCAGCAACCTTGCATCACTTGCGAATGTGATCGGATTGCAGGACACGAAAGCGATGGCAGGCACCTTTGCCTGAGCCAACTCCCTTGTCTGCGCTTCGGCACCTGCGCGCGGCGGGTCGATGACCACGCCGTCTGTCCGGGAAAACTCTTCCGCCAAAAGCGGGCGACGGAACAGGTCGCGTTTCTCGGTCGTGACCTTTTTCAACCCCTTGCCCTTGCGCCAACCGTCGTCCATCGCCGCCAACAGCCTGCCGTCACCCTCGACCGCGTGAACCTCGGCCGCCCTGGACATCGGCAAGGCGAAGGTTCCGCAACCGGCGAACAGGTCGATCACATTTGTCGATTCCCCGACAACATCACGCACACCAGCCAGCAACGCAGCTTCACCGCTTTCTGTCGCCTGCAGGAAGGCCCCGGACGGCGGAACCACGGAAACGCCGTCGAATTGCACCGTCGGCGGACGACGCTCGACCACCAGTTCACCTTCGACAAAAAGCCGGGCCAGATCGAATCGTGCCGCCAGATCGGCCAACACCTCCCAGTCGGCGGACTTTATCGCCCGCCCGCCCGTGGCGTCCACGTCCAGACCCGTTTCGCTGGCGGTCACTGCAAACCGCATCTCGCCCTTGCGCGATCCAAGATGCGCCACAAGCGCTTCAAGCGCGGGCAAGCCTTCGATCAACTCCGGCACCAACAGGCGGCAATCCGGAATCGGGGTCAATGTACCCGACGCCACCGCGTGAAACCCGACCACCGGACCAGACTTCAAACGTCGACCGCTGAAAGTTGCCCGGCGCCGCGAATTGGGGGGTGAGGTCGCAACACCTCGGAAATCCGTGTCCAGCCCCTGCGCTGCCAAAGCCGACCGCACGACGGATACCTTCCAGCCCTCGACGAACTCGTCCGAGGCATGTTGCAAAGCGCAGCCCCCGCAGGATTTGTAGTGACGGCATGGCGCGGCCACACGATCCGCAGATGACGTAATGATCCGGGGTCTGGCGATCCGATCGCCGACCAACTCACCCTCGATCACTTCACCCGGAAGCACGCGCGGCGCATAAACCGGACCTTCGGCGATCCCGTCACCCAGATGACCCAATCGAAGAATCTCGTAGACCACTATTCGGCCGCCTCGCGCAGCCCGATAAACCCGCCGGACTGCCTGTCCCAGAACCGGGCATAGAGTCCTTCCTTGGCCAGGAGGTCCGCATGAGTGCCCTGTTCCACGATCCGGCCTTCCTCCATCACCACGATCCGGTCCATCTTGGCAATCGTGGAAAGCCGGTGCGCTATGGCAAGCACCGTCTTGCCTTCCATGACAGTCTCTAACGCGGATTGAATCGAGGCTTCGACCTCGGAATCAAGCGCACTGGTCGCTTCGTCCAGCACAAGGATCGGCGCATCCTTCAGGATCGCACGCGCCAAGGCGATCCGTTGCCGCTGACCCCCCGACAGTTTCACGCCCCGCTCGCCCAGGTGTGCATCGTATCCCTTGCGTCCGGCGTGATCCTCCATCGCCAGGATGAACTCATGCGCCTCGGCCCGCCTGGCGGCTTCGATGATCTCATCCTCACCGGCGTCGGGCCTGCCATAAAGAATGTTCTCGCGGGCCGAGCGGTTGAACATCGCCGTTTCCTGCGTGACCATCCCGATGTGCCGCCTCAGACTTTCCTGAGTCACATCCCGCACATCCTGATTGCCGACAACGACGCGCCCCTCCTCGGTGTCGTAAAGCCTGAGCAGCAGCGCGACCAAAGTCGACTTCCCGGCCCCGGAGGCGCCAACGATCCCGATCTTCTCTCCCGGTTTCACGTCCAGCGAAATGCCATCGACCCCACCCGTCGCACGGCCATAAGCAAACGACACATCTTCAAACGCGATCCGGTGTTCTTTCAATTCCAGCGGAACGGCCCCGTCGCGATCCGTCAGCGCGTACGGCGGCGTAAGGGTCTTCATCCCATCCTCGGCCTCGCCGATGCTGCCGTAGATTGCCATCAAAGTATGGCTGACCCAGCCCGACATCTGTGCGATCCTGATGGAAATCGCCCCAGCCGCCGCAACATCGCCGGGGCTGGCTTGTCCGACTGTCCAGAACCACAAGGTTCCACCGATCAACATCACCGGCACCATGCCCGCCACCGCCATCAGGCAAAACCGGAACGATGCGGCAATCACCCCGTAATCCAGCACCCTTTCGCGGAAGTACCCAATAGCATCCAGGGCAGCAGATTCCTCGTGGTCGGCATGTGCGAACAGCTTGACCGTCTTGATGTTCGTGACCGTATCCACGACCTGGCCCGTCACCATGGCTCGTGCCCCGGCCCGCGCCTGCGAACGGTGCCGGATACGCGGCATGAACCAGCGTATCATCAGCAGATAGCCAACAACCCAAAGCCCAAGCAGCAGCGCCATCCAACTATTGATCGTCGTCAGCAAAAGCGCCGATCCTATCAGCGAGGCGAGGGCAAAGAACACCACGTTGATCGTTTCGCCCGCCACATCCGTCACGGCGCGCGCGGTCTGAAGCTGCTTTTGCGCGAGCCGCCCAGCAAAGTCGTTGTCAAAGAAAGTGACCGACTGGCCAAGCGTCCAGCGATGCAACCGCGACAGCACCATGGGGTTCACGTTCGGCTGCACGACAAGCGCGTTTGCCATCGAAGACAGACCGAACAGCACCGGGCGCAACAGGATGAAAAAGGCCAGCACACCGGCCACCAACAAACCATGGCTTGCAAAGAACCCCTCCGGCCCCGCCTCCAACGCGGCGTCGATCACGTGGCCCAGGATCAGCGCGGTAAACACCTCGGCCGTACCCGCCGCAGCGGACAGCACCGCCGCCACGATCAACATCGGAAACGACCCCGACAAGGCCCAAAGGAAGAAAGCCCCAAGAGTTTGCGGCGGCGGACCCTCTGCCTTGATGAAAGGGTTTATCAGGTATCCCGCACGCCGGATCACTCTGCCGCCTCCGCATCGGTGTCGATGAATCCGCCGGACTGCCGGTTCCAGAACCCGGCATAAAGCCCGCCCGCCGTCAAAAGCGCGTCATGCGTGCCGTCCTCGACAATACGTCCACCATCCAACACCACGATCCGGTCCATCCGCGCAATGGTAGATAGACGGTGCGCAATGGCAATCACCGTTTTGCCTTCCATCATGCCATACAATGTGTCCTGAATTTCTGCCTCGACCTCGCTGTCCAGCGCACTTGTCGCCTCGTCCAGAACAAGGATCGGCGCGTCCTTCAGGATAACCCGCGCAAGGGTGATCCGCTGACGCTGCCCGCCGGACAGTTTCACGCCCCTCTCGCCCACATGGGCATCGAACCCGCGACGACCTTGCGGATCTTCCAAATCATGGATGAACTCCATGGCTTCCGCCTGACGCGCAGCTTCAATCATGTCTTCCTCGCTCGCATCTGGGCGGCCATAAAGGATGTTGTCGCGCACCGACCGGTGCAACAGCGATGAATCCTGCTGCACCATGCCGATCCGCGCCCGCAGGGAATCCTGCGTGACCGATGAAATGTCCTGACCGTCAATCCGGATCACGCCCTTTTCCACGTCATAGAACCGAAGCAACAGCTTCACCATCGTCGATTTGCCAGCGCCGGAGCGCCCGACAAGCCCGACTTTTTGACCAGGCTCGATCACCAGTTCAAGGTTCTCCAACCCGCCGGACTCGCGCCCGTAGTGATGCCGCACTCCTTCGAATGTAATGCGCCCCGGCCCGGATTCCACAGGGGCCGCGTCCGGTGCATCCACCAGTGTCACGGGTTGCGCAATCGTCTGCATCCCCTCGGCCACGACGCCGAGGTTCCGGAAGAAAGACGTAAGCGCCCACATGATCCAACCCGTCATCGCGTTCAGCCGCAGTACCAGCGTCGAAGCAACCGCAACCGCACCGATCGAGGCCGTGCCCCCGGTCCAGAGCCAGATCGCCCAGCCGACGACCGCCACAATCAGGAAACCGTTGATCACGGTCAGACCCAGATCCATCAGCGTGAAAATCCGCATCTCGGCCTGAAAGGTTTCGCGCGAATGCTCGATGGCTTCTTTCGCGTACTCCCGTTCACCATTCGTATGGGCGAACATCTTGACCGAGTGGATATTGGTATAGCTGTCCACCACACGCCCCGTCACCGCCGATCGCGCATCCGAAGCCGCCTGCGACGCCGGACCGACACGCTTGACCGTCCAGCGCACAAGAAAGCCATAAAGGATCAACCAGGCCACAAGCGGAATCGCCAGCCGGGGGTCGGCATCCGACAGGATGATCAGGGCGCCAATGGTATAGGCGACCGAGAATGTCAGCGCGTCAAAAACCTGAAAGATCGCCTCGCCTGCCGCGGGGGGCGTCTGCATGATCCGGTTTGCAATGCGTCCGGCAAAGTCGTTTTCAAACCAGCCAACTGACTGGCGCAGAACATGACTGTGCGACCGCCAACGGATCAACGTGCCGAAATTCGGCAGGATCGCATTGTTCAAAAGACCGACATCAACCAGTTGCAAAAAAGGCCGCAGAATCAATAGGAACAAAACCATCAGGATCATTTCTGTCCCGTGCTCTTGCCAGAACAGTGCAGGTTCGGTCGCCGCCAGCACATCGACCAGCCGCCCGACATAGGCGATCAACCAAATCTCCACCCCCGCCACGACCACCGACATCAAGGCGGTGATCGCGAACAGCTTGCGAAACGGGCGGGCGTAGTAATTCAGGAACGGCCAAAGCCGCCTGGGTGGGCGATCCACGACGGGATATTCGCAATAGGGATCGACGAGGTTTTCAAGAAAGCGGAACATGGGGCGAAAGCCTTGAATAGAAGGGACATGATGGAAGACGGCTGGGGAAAACCGGGCCGTCCCTACAGGATCGGGCCAGTCAACCTAGCTCTGTTTGGATCCTGTAAATCATCGTGTGCCCTCCATGTTCGGCACGACCTCTCTAGCGCAGATGGTCTTTCCTGTCACCCCTTTGCCCGCGCAATCAGTTCATCCCGGCCAAGTGCAAAGTCAGAAGCAATCCACTCCGCCGTCAGCGCCTCCAGCGCCCCGCCCAGCTCCGGCCCTTGTAAATCGGGCATCAAGTCCGCCGCCGCGATTGGAAAGACCTGCGCGGCACCTCGTGTCGCCGCATCCAGATCGGCCTTCATCAACGGCACACCCATGGACGCAGCGGCAACCAGCAACACATCCCTTGCTTCTTCCGCACCCAGGCGGAACCCAAGCTCTCCCGCAGTCATGCCGACCCCGTCGCGTATGCGCACGAGGCGTTCCGCTTCTTTCCGCGACAGCCGCAGTTTGCCAGCCGGATCCTCGCCCCCCAGAACCGCAAGCCGACGCATCGCATCGGGCGGCACATCAAATTGTCCTTCCAGGTCAACCAGCACGGCAAGCGCGGCATCCTCGGCACCCGGCAGTAATGCGGGCAGAACCCCCGTGACCCTCATCCCCGCTACCGCAGGCGCTGGATCGGTTGCCTCAAGCAAACGCTTCATCTCGGCACCGACACGTTCTTCGGACAAGCTGTTCAGACCATCCACGTTCCGCGCAATGGCATCCAGCGCATCGGGATCAAACCCCTCGCCCGGATCGCCGTACCAGGCATGAAAACGAAAGTACCTGAGACTGCGCAGGTAATCCTCGCGGATACGCGCATCCGCATCGTCGATGAACCGAACCCGACGGGAAACAAGATCCGGATACCCGCCCAAGGGATCGCGCAGCTTGCCGCTTTGATCACAGTAAAGCGCGTTCATCGTGAAATCGCGGCGCCGCGCATCATCCTCGATCCGATCCGAAAAGGCGACAACCGCGCGTCGGCCATCGGTCTCCACATCCCGCCGAAAGGTCGTGACCTCGAAGGCCACACCGTCGGACAGAACAGTCACTGTTCCATGGGAAATCCCCGTCGGAATCGCCTGCAACCCGGCGGATTTGGCAAGGCCCATCACCCGTTCGGGGTGGGCATCCGTACTTAGATCAACGTCCCGAACCGGCGCGCCCAAAAGCGCATTCCTGACACATCCGCCAACTGCAAACACCTGATGCCCCGCGTCTTCGAGCAGCGCAAAGACGGTCTGAGTCGCACGGCTTTTCAGCCAGACAGCATCAATTCGTTCCATCTTGCATTCGATCCGCCAGGGCGCGCAGCATCCGTGCCGTCGCGCCCCAGATGTAATAGGGGCCCCATGGCACGGTAAAGTAATACCTGCGTTCTCCGCGCCAGCGGCGCGACTCGACGTGGTAGTTATCGGGCGTCATCACATGCGCCAGCGGTGTCTCGAATACCTCGGCAACCTCGCCGGGTTCAGGCACCGGCACAAAGCCCTCATCGACCAACGCCAGCACCGGAGTCACCTGGAATCCTGTCACGGTTTCATGACATGGCAGGCAGCCCAACACCCGCGCGTGATCGGCAGGCAAGGCAATTTCCTCGAACGCCTCACGCAGAGCGGCCCCTTCGACCCCGCCATCACCATCTTCGACCTTGCCGCCGGGAAAGGCAATCTGACCGGGATGATGCTTCAGGGCAGACGACCTTTTTGTCAGGATCACCGCCGCGCCACCCTGACGCACAACAATCGGGACCAAAACCGCCGCTTCGCGCAAAACCCGCCCCTCGGGCAAGATCACCTTGGGGTTCAAATCGTAATCCGAAGACGGCCGCCCTTCCGCCGCAAGCGCCAGCTTCAGACGGTCGACAAGGTCACTCATCCTTTGTCTCGAATCCCAAAGTCTCGGGATCAAGCTCGTAATGCGCACCGCAAAACTGGCAATCGGCGGTGACGATACCCTCGTCCGTGGTCATGTGCCCGATGTCCTTGGCCGAATAAATCGACAGCGATTCCCGCACGCGATCTTCCGAACAGGTACACCCGAATTTCACGGGCTGGGGATCGAAGACGCGCGGTCCGTCCTGATGAAACAGGCGCAGCAACAATTCGGTCGGCTGCACACTTGGCCCGATCAACTCGATCTCTTCGGCGCTGTCCAGCAGGATGTTGACGTGATTCCAATCCTCGGCGGCGTCGCCATCCAGGATGTCTTCTGCGATCAAAAGCCCGCCCTCGCCCGAACCGCCGCCCTGCGCCTCGGGCGAAGCTTCGGGCATCTGCTGCAACATCACACCGCCCGCACGCCAATGCATGGCTTCACCCGGACTTTGCGATTGCCCGAAACTCAGCGCAAAGCGCGTCGGCAATTGCTCGGACTGGGCAAAATACGTCTCGGCACTGGTCGCCAGCGAACCACCGGTCAAAGGCGTGATCCCCTGGTAAGGCGTCATCCCCGTGCCCTGGTCGATCATGATGGCGAAATAGCCCGAACCGATCTGCTGAAACGGATCGCCCGTCGGATCCAGCCGATCCTCGTCAAAGCTGGCATAGGCCCGGATGCGCCCCGGCGCGCCGTCTTCCTTCGGCCCATAGTAATCCGTGGCGATCAAACGCGCAGGCCCATCGCCGCGAATTTGCAACGACAGCTTCCAACGCAGCTTGATCGTCTGCCCGATCAATGCGGTCAGCAAGGTCGCCTCGGCAATCAGCGCCTCGATCACCGGTGGGTAATCGTGCTGCGCCAGCACCTGCTGCAACACCCCGTCCAGACGGGCCACCCGGCCCCGCGTTGCGGTCCGGTCAAGTTGGAACGGCAGCACCGTATCGTCCCAGGCGATTTTCGATCCGATATTCATGAGATGTCCCTGACAAACAGGCCCTAGATAAGTATCACACCGCCAAAGGCAATGGCGATCAGGAAGGCACGGGTATGATCCGACGTATGGGCGAGCCGGTAAAGCGCAACACCCGCTATCGCCTGCGGCCCGGAGCCTACGCCCTGTTGGTTCGCAATGGCCAGCTTCTGCTTACCCATCAGGCCCGACCTGTCCCCGAGGTCCAACTCCCCGGCGGCGGCATCGATCCGGGCGAGGCGGTGATCCCGGCCCTGCACCGCGAA
Organism: Paracoccaceae bacterium; assembly: GCA_965228905.1. GTDB lineage: Bacteria > Pseudomonadota > Alphaproteobacteria > Rhodobacterales > Rhodobacteraceae > CALKXV01. The sequence goes on from CBDDII010000003.1 coordinate 307,492, forward strand.
GTATACGAAGAAACCGGCTGGCGCATCACCGGCCTCAGGCGTTTAGGTGCCTACAGACGCTTCACCTATATGCCGGAGTATGACCTTTGGGCGGAAAAGCTCTGCCATATCTACACGGCCCGCCCGACGATTTGCCTCGGCCCGCCAACAGAACCTGACCACACGCCCCTTTGGGCCAACCCCGAAACCGCCCTTGCCCTGCTCGACAACGACGGCGACCGGAAGTTCCTCCGTCGTTTCCTGTTCTGATCCGGCCGGCGCCTATTTCTTCAGCCGACGATCCCGCGCCGCCAACAACTTCAACCGCAGTGCGTTCAACTGGATGAACCCTTGCGCGTCTTTCTGGTCGTAAGCGCCTGCGTCTTCCTCGAACGTCACATGCGCTTCGGAATAAAGCGAATGATCCGACCAGCGGGCGACGGTCCGCGCGGACCCCTTGTAAAGTTTCAGCCGGACGGTGCCGGAAACATGCTCCTGCGACTTGTCGATCAGGGCCTGCAGCATTTCGCGTTCGGGCGAAAACCAGAAACCGTTGTAGATCAGCTCGGCATAACGCGGCATGATCGAATCCTTCAGATGCCCAGCGCCGGAATCCAGCGTGATCTGCTCGATTCCCCGATGCGCCTCCAAAAGGATCGTGCCACCGGGGGTTTCATAAACGCCCCGCGATTTCATGCCGACGAATCGGTTTTCGACAAGGTCCAGGATGCCGATACCATGCTTGCCGCCAAGTTCATTGAGGCGGGTCAGGATCGTCGCGGGCGACATGGGCTCGCCATTGATCGCGACAGCATCGCCTTTTTCAAAGGTGATTTCGACAAACTCGGGCGTATCCGGCGCATCTTCCACGGCAACGACCCGCTGCGCTACATAATCGGGCGCCTCGACCGCAGGGTCTTCCAGCACCTTGCCTTCCGACGAGGTGTGCAAAAGGTTCGCGTCGACCGAAAACGGCGCTTCCCCACGCTTGTCTTTGGCAATTGGAATCTGGTGCTGTTCGGCGAACTCCAGAAGTTTCGTGCGCGATGACAGATCCCACATCCGCCAGGGCGCGATGACCTTGATGTCGGGGTTCAGCGCATAGGCCGCCAATTCGAACCGCACCTGATCGTTGCCCTTGCCCGTTGCACCATGGCTGACGGCGTCAGCACCGGTTTCTTCAGCAATCTCGACAAGCCGCTTCGAGATCAGGGGGCGCGCGATGGAAGTGCCCAGAAGGTACAGGCCTTCGTAAACCGCATTGGCGCGGAACATCGGGAAGACGAAGTCGCGCGTGAATTCTTCGCGCAGATCTTCGATGTAGATTTCCTTCACACCCAGCATCTCGGCCTTTTGCCGCGCCGGTTCCAACTCTTCGCCCTGGCCAAGGTCGGCGGTAAAGGTGACGACTTCGCAACCGAACTCGGTCTGAAGCCATTTCAGAATGATCGAGGTATCCAGACCGCCGGAATAGGCAAGGACGACTTTCTTGGGTGCAGACATGATTTCCCCCGAGGAATGCGGTTTCCGGGCGCGTTTACGGGGTTTTTAAAGGCTTAACAAGCGCGTGTGCGGTCGGCTTGTGCCGGGCTTCAAAAGCATCTCCTTTGAAGTCGCATATGCACTTCGGATGGCGGCGATGTCTGCCTGACTGGCGGGGTCGGTCTTTAGCTTGGTCTCTTCGATCCGGCAAAGCTCGGACACGTAATCAAGGCCAAGGTTCAAGGCACTCCCTTTCAGAAAATGCAGACGAGACGGCATTTCAGCGGCAGTAGTCGCGTCGAGCGCATTCAGCACCTCTTCAACCTCTTCGCAAAAAAGCTCGATCACCTCGACAAGATCGTCCTCGCCAACTTCTTCCGTCAGTTCCCGGATGCGGGCTTCGTTTATCATGACCTGTTCCATCCACGCATGTTTAGCGATTCCCGGGTTAACAGGGCATTTCGGAAATGCGCATTCACCGTGCATTAAGGCAAACAGGGGCAAAACAATCCTGATGAAGACAGAAGCCGCCCCACGGATTGACGAAGCCGCCATGGTGGTCCGCCCCATTCTGGTCGTGGACGACAGCCGCGCACAGCGCCGGTTGCTGTCACGCAGCCTGGCAAAATGGGGATACGAAACGATCGAGGCTGACTCGGGCGAAGCCGCGCTTCGGATGACCGCCCAGACACCCGTGGACATCGTGGTCAGCGACTGGATGATGCCGGGGATGACCGGGGTGGAGTTCTGCCGCGCATTTCGCGCGCAGTGCAAGGATCGTCCGGCCTATTTCATCCTGCTGACGGCCCAGACGGAACGCGAAGTGCTGGCGGAGGGCCTTGAAAGCGGCGCGGATGATTTCCTGTCGAAACCCTTCAACTCCGTCGAGTTGCGCGCGCGGTTGCGTGCCGGCGAAAGGGTCGTCAGGGCGCAGCTTGACCTTGCCGGCAAGAACGCGGCCCTGTCCTCGGCTCTTGATGAATTGTCTGATGCTTATTCCGCAATCGAACGCGACTTGAACGGTGCGCGAAAGTTTCAGGAAGGCCTGGTGCCAGACCGTCACCTGAAAGCCGGCTCCATCGAAGTGTCGATGTTGTTCCAACCCAGTGGCCACGTCGGCGGCGATCTGGTTGGCTATTTCCATGTGAATGAACGTGAGCTTGGCGTTTATTCCGTCGATGTCTCGGGACACGGCGTCGCCTCGGCGCTGATGACCGCCCGCGTGGCAGGTTACCTCAGCGATGCCGCCCCGGATCGCAACATCGCGCTGGCGCTTTTGGGCGAATCCTATCGAATGGTGGCCCTGCCCGATGTTTGTGCCCGTTTGAACGCGATCCTGATGGCGGATGCGGATTCCGACCAATACCTGACGATGTCGATCGCAAAGGTCGACAAGGCCACCGGCGAGGTTGAGATTTGTCATGCGGGCCACCCCAGCCCCGTCGTGCAACGCGCCGACGGCAACATCGAAATGACCGAGCTTTTTTCGACACCCATCGGGCTGATCGACGATGGCGAATTCGCAAGCATGTCGGTGCATCTGGATCCCGGCGACCGGCTGCTGTTGTACTCTGACGGGCTGACCGAATGCCCGGATGCAAACGGCGACCTTCTGGATGATGCCGGGCTGGAAAGCATCCTGCGCAAGCAACACGGAACCGGTGGTCTCGACTTTGTCGAAGCCACGCAACGAGCGCTCACCGCTCACCGTGGAAGTGACGATTTTCCCGATGATCTGTCGGCTATTTTGATCGAACGTGTTGAAAGGCGTCGAAAAAACCGGGATTAAGGCGCCCTTGAAACAACTCTCACAGTCGCGCCATCTCACGATCCCTTGAATGGACGGTGAACGCCCTCATCTGCATTCTCCGCCCAGGAAAGAGGAGTTTCGTTCATGTTCGCCAAGACAATCGCCATCGCCGCCCTTGCGCTCGCCAGTCTCACCGCCGGGGCGGAAGCCGCGCAAAAGAAAGCCTTCTTCGCAGGCGGCTGTTTCTGGTGCGTCGAATCCGATTTCGAATCCCTCAAAGGCGTCAGCGAGGTTGTCTCGGGCTATACCGGCGGCAAAACCGCGAACCCGACCTACAAACAGGTCACCAAGGGCGGTACCGGCCACTACGAAGCCGTCGAAATCCGCTACAACGATGCTGCGATTTCCTACGATCAACTGCTTCACGCCTTTTTCCGCTCGGTCGATCCCACGGATGCGGGCGGACAGTTCTGCGACCGGGGCAACAGCTATCGCACGGCAATCTTTGTCAGCAATTCCAGCGAACGTGCCGCCGCCGAAAGGGCCAAGGCCGAGGCGCAAAGGGAATTGGGGCGCAAGATCGTCACCCCGATCCTGAACGCCGGTCCATTCTACAACGCCGAAAGCTATCACCAGGATTACTACAAGGGCAGCGACATCGTCCTGACCCGACGCGGCCCGAAATCCAAGGCAAGCGCCTACAAATTCTATCGCAAGGCCTGCAAGCGCGACGCCAAAGTCAAACAGCTTTGGGGCAGCGCCGCTCTCTTCGCGAAATAGACAGGTTTCGCCTTTTACCCGGTCAACGCCCCGGATAGATTCCCCAAAAGCACTTGGGGGTGTGAGCAGTGACCGTAGCGTCCGCCAGCGTGACGCCAATGATGGCGCAATTTCTGGAGATCAAGGCAGAGCACAAGGATGCCCTGCTATTCTACCGGATGGGCGATTTCTATGAACTTTTCTTCGACGATGCCGTTGCAGCCGCCGAAGCACTCGACATTGCCCTTACCAAGCGCGGTAAACACCTTGGCGAAGACATCGCCATGTGCGGCGTGCCGGTTCATTCCGCCGAAGGCTATCTCCTGACGCTGATCCGAAAAGGGTTTCGCGTCGCCGTCTGCGAACAACTCGAAAGCCCCGCCGAAGCCAAGAAGCGTGGTTCCAAATCCGTGGTGAAACGCGGCGTCGTCCGCCTTGTCACCCCCGGCACCTTGACCGAAGACAGCCTGCTCGACGCCCGCCGTCACAACTTCCTCGCCGCCCTGTCGCAGGTCCGCGACGAAGCCGCACTTGCCTGGGTCGATATTTCAACCGGCGAACTGCGCGTTACACCCACGACGCCCGAACGATTCAGCCCGGAACTGGCACGACTGGCCCCAAGCGAAGTCATCATTTCCGAAGCGAAATACGCTGATCTGTCCGATATAGTGACGGATCTCGGCGCCTCGCTCACCCCTCTCGCGCCCTCCAGCTTTGACAGTCAATCCGCGACGGATCGCCTGACCGCGCTGTGGGAAGTCAAAAGCCTCGACGCCTTCGGAACCTTCACCAGGGCTGAAGTTTCCGCCATCGGCGCGCTGGTCGACTACCTCGACCTCACGCAAAAGGGTAAGCTCCCGCTACTGCGCCCGCCGCAACGCGAAATGGCCAGCGGCACACTTCAAATCGACGCCGCAACGCGCCGCAATCTCGAATTGATCCGCGCCTTGAATGGCTCCCGCGAGGGCTCGCTCTTGCACGCCATCGACCGTACCGTCACCGCCGCCGGGGGTCGCCTGATCGAACGCCGCCTTTCCTCTCCCTCCCGCGATTTGCATCTCGTTCAATCCCGTATCGGCGTGGTGGAATGGTTCACTGGCAACAGCACACGCCTGGAAGACACGCGCGACGCCCTCCGCCGCGTGCCCGACATCCACCGCGCCCTGTCCCGTCTTGCCATTGATCGTGGTGGCCCGCGCGACCTCGCCGCGATCCGAAACGCGCTGGAACAGCTTCCCCGCCTGATCGACGATCTGAATTCCGACGCCCCCGAACTCGTCGAGGGCTGGTTGCAGGATCTTCAAGGGTTCGTCGATCTCGCCCAGTCCCTTGACGACGCCCTCATCGCCGACCCGCCCCTTCTTGCCCGCGATGGCGGTTTCATCGCCGACGGACACGACCCGGACCTCGACGAAGCCCGCACGCTGCGCGACGAAGGCCGCGGCATCATCGCCGCCATGCAAAAGGACTATGCCGAAGAAACCGGCATTCCCTCCCTCAAGATCAAGCACAACAACGTCCTTGGCTACTTTATCGAAACCACGGCAACTCATGCCGAAAAGATGCTTGCCGCGCCATTGTCCGAACGCTTCATCCATCGCCAGACAACGGCCAACGCGGTGCGTTTCACAACGGTCGATCTTTCCGAACTTGAAACCCGCATCCTGAACGCCGGCGCACGTGCCATCGAGATCGAGAATCGTCTTTATTCCGGACTGAAACAACAGATTCTCGACAGCGCCGCACCCCTCGCCGAAGCCGCCCGCGCACTCGCCGAACTTGATCTGGCCGCCGCCTTCGCCACCCTTGCTCGCGACGAAAACTGGACCAAGCCCCAGATCGACGACAGCCGCGCCTTTGAAATCACCGGCGGTCGTCATCCGGTCGTGGAAAAATCCCTGAAGTCCGATGGCACGCCTTTTATTGCGAACGATTGCGATCTTTCCGGCGACAACAAAGGCCAGATCTGGCTTCTGACCGGCCCCAACATGGCCGGGAAATCCACATTCCTGCGCCAGAACGCCCTGATCGCCCTTCTCGCTCACGCGGGCAGCTTTGTTCCGGCCGCCAGCGCCCATATCGGCCTGGTCAGCCAGATTTTCAGCCGTGTCGGCGCCTCCGACGATCTGGCGCGTGGCCGCTCCACCTTCATGGTCGAAATGGTCGAAACTGCCGCGATCCTGAACCAGGCCGACGACCGCGCCCTTGTCATCCTCGATGAAATCGGGCGTGGAACGGCAACATATGACGGGTTGTCCATCGCTTGGGCCACCCTCGAACACCTGCACGAGGCCAACGGCTGTCGGGGGCTCTTCGCAACCCATTACCACGAGATGACCGAACTCGCCGATCGGCTGCAAGGTGTTCAAAACGCCACGGTCGCCGTCAAGGAGTGGCAAGGCGACGTCATCTTTCTGCACGAAGTCCGTCGCGGGGCCGCCGACCGCAGCTATGGTGTCCAGGTCGCGCGCCTTGCCGGATTGCCACAATCCGTGGTCGACCGCGCACGCGTTGTCCTTGACGCCCTTGAAAAAGGTGAACGCGAAGGCGGCGCACGCCAAAAGGCACTGATCGATGACCTGCCCCTCTTCGCCGCCTCTCCGCCCTCGCCTACGGCAAAACCCAAGAGACCAACGGAGCTGGAAGAAAAACTGGCCCAGATCCTCCCCGATGATCTCACCCCACGCGAAGCCCTGCAGGCGCTTTACGATCTGAAGGCGCTCACAAAAACCTAACCTGCACAATTCGACTAAAATTGTGCTTCTTCTGTCCAAAAACTTTGGGGGTGAGGCCGCAGGCCGAGGGGGCAAAGCCCCCTTACGACGCCGGCATGGAACTGACGCCAACTTTTGCCGGGCGCAACAAGCGATCGTGCAACATGAAACCATCCGCTTCGACCTGGATGATCTCACCAGCCGTCGTTCCCGGCACCGGTGCTTCGAACATCGCTTCGTGCAACTGCGGATCGAACTTGTCGCCAACCTCGGGCGAAATCAGGTGAATGCCGTGCTTGTTGTAAACGCTCAACAACTCGCGCATCGTCAGTTCCACCCCTTCGATCAGCGCGGCGTTGCCTTCACGGGCATCTTCCGGCACGGCCTGAACCGCACGTTTCATGTTGTCGAACACCGGCAGCAGATCACGCGCCAGCTTCGAACCGCCGTATTGCTCGGCCTCGCGGCGATCCCGTTCGGACCGCTTGCGCGCGTTCTCAGCATCGGCAAGGGCACGCATGAACTTGTCGCGCAATTCGTCCCGCTCGACCTCAAGCGCCTGAATCCGCTCGTCGTCTTCCGGTTGCTCCAATGCCTCCGGCGAATCGATATCGATCAGCTCTTCTTCCGGCATGGGTTTCTTTGCTTCAGCGTCGCTCATCACTGCCCTCGGTCTGCAATCAATCGGCCCACAAGATGCGCCGTATAGTCCACAATGGGGACGATCCGTCCATAATTCAGCCGGGTCGGTCCAATAACCCCGACCGCGCCCACGATCTTTCGATCAGCGTTCATATACGGAGAGACGACCAAAGAGGAACCCGAAAGAGAAAATAATTTGTTCTCGGATCCAATAAAAATCCGAACACCTTCTCCGGCTTCTGTCAGGTCAAGAAACTCGGCAATGTCGCGCTTGCGCTCAAGGTCGTCGAAGAGAGAGCGGATGCGGTCCAACTCCTCTTCCTCTTCCGTTCCCGGCAACAAATGCGAACGCCCGCGCACGATCAGACGTTCGTAACTCGTCCCCTCGTTTTCCCAGAACGCGCTGCCGTTCTCGACAAGCTCGGCAGCACGCGCATCCAACTCCTGTCGGTGTCGCGCTATTTCGACGCGAATGACTTCGCCCATCTCAGACAACGTGTGCCCTGCAACAATCGAGTTCAGGAAATTCGCCGCCTCGCGAAATGAACTCGCCGTCTGGCCCGGCGGCGGCGAAAAGACCCGGTTCTCCACATGCCCGTCCTCGAACACCAGCACGACAAGCGCGCGATCCGCACCAAGGCTGACGAATTCGATATGTCGCACCGGCGCTTCATGCTTTGGCGCAAGAACAAGGCTCGCGCCGCGCGTCACACCGGACAGGGCCGAACCAACGCGATCCAGCAAAGTCGAAACACTGTCGGAATTGCCCTTGACCTCGCCCTCAATCGCCTCGCGGTCCTGCGCGGAAAGGTCGCCCACTTCCATCAACCCATCCACGAACAGGCGCAAACCCGTTTCGGTCGGCAGACGTCCGGCTGACACATGGGGGCTGCTCAAAAGACCCAGGAATTCCAGATCCTGCATGACGTTGCGGATCGTGGCTGCACTCACCTTCTCGCTCATCTCGCGGGTCAGGGTGCGCGAACCAACTGGCTCACCCGATTGCAGATAGCCTTCGACAACCCGGCGAAACACTTCGCGCGAGCGGTCGTTCATCTCTTCAAGAAGGCGTCCGGCATCTGTCATGGCAGGGCTTTATATGAGAGCAGAACAATTAAATGGAAGGGGTCGGCAAGGTCAATCGGGGTTGATGCCACAGGGCGCTCTCACTATCAGTCGCAGAAATTGAGCAAAGGACATTGCATGCGACCCTCGGGAAGACAGACGAATGAAATGCGGGCCATCAGCATCGAAACCGGTGTGACCCGCCACGCCGAAGGGTCATGCCTTATCAAATGCGGCGATACCCATGTTCTATGCACCGCGTCTATTGACGAGCGTGTGCCGCCCTGGATGAAAAACTCGGGCCTCGGTTGGGTGACGGCTGAATACGGAATGTTGCCGCGCGCCACCCATACGCGCGGTCGGCGTGAGGCCAAGAACGGACAATCCGGGCGCACCCAGGAAATCCAGCGGCTGATCGGGCGCAGCCTGCGTGCCTGCGTTGATCGTTCGGCACTCGGCGAGCGTCAGATCGTCGTCGACTGCGATGTGATCCAGGCCGATGGCGGCACCCGCTGCGCTTCGATCACCGGCGGCTGGGTCGCGCTGCGTCTCGCCGTGAACACCCTGCAAAAAGCCGGGCTTGTCACCTCCGACCCGCTGATGGATCACGTCGCCGCCGTCTCCTGCGGCATCTATGCCGGGCAGCCCGTGCTGGATCTCGACTATCCCGAAGACAGCGAAGCAGGTGTCGACGGCAACTTCGTCCTGACCGGCGCGAAAAAGCTGATCGAGGTTCAGATGTCCGCCGAAGGCTCCACCTATAGCCGCGACCAGATGTCCGAACTCCTTGATCTCGCCGAACTTGGAACCGACGCTCTTGTCGCCGCCCAAATGGAAGCAACCGCCTGATGCGCCGTTTCACGGAGAACAGCCTGCTAGTCGCCACCCACAACGCGGGCAAACTGGAAGAAATCCGTGATCTCTTGTCTGCCTACCCTCTTTCCGTGACCGGTGCCGCCGAACACGGGCTGCCGGAACCGGAAGAAACCGGAACAACTTTCGTCGAAAACGCCCGCATCAAGGCACAAGCCGCCGTTGCAGCGACCGGCCTGCCCGCCCTCGCCGATGACAGCGGAATTGAAATCGACGCCCTGAACGGTGCCCCCGGCGTTTATACTGCCGACTGGGCCGAAACCCCGAACGGGCGCGACTTCATCATGGCGATGACCAAGACCTACGAAGCGCTTTGCGATTCCGGCATCGCCGCGCCCTGGACCGCGCGGTTTTGCTGCACCTTCGTCCTCGCCTGGCCCGATGGCCATGACGAGGTTTTCGAGGGTCGCATGGAAGGCCAGATTTCCTGGCCCATCCGGGGCGAGTTGGGGCATGGATACGATCCCATCTTCATGCCGCGCGGCTACGACATCACCTGCGGAGAGATGCCGTTGGAGGTGAAGAACCGCATCAGCCACCGTGCCGACGCTTTCCGCAAGTTGCGCGTCGTGTTCGAAGATGGCTGAAAGCGCGGGCTTCGGTCTCTACGTCCATTGGCCCTTCTGCCAGGCAAAATGCCCCTACTGCGACTTCAATAGCCACGTTGTTTCCTCCGTCGATCAACAGCGCTGGAGGGCGGCATTTCTGTCCGAAATCGCCCGCGTTAGGGACGAATCCGGCCCCCGTATTCTGAACTCGATCTTCTTCGGCGGCGGCACCCCCAGCCTGATGCCGCCCGACACAGTCGCTGCGATCATCGATGCTGCCCGTGCCGCCTGGACTCCGTCCAACGATATGGAAATCACGCTTGAGGCAAACCCGACTTCGGTCGAGGCCGGAAAGTTCCAAGGGTTTTCCGACGCGGGCGTAAACCGCGTTTCCATCGGCGTGCAATCCCTTCGCGATCCCGACCTGAAGGCCCTCGGCCGACTTCACACCGCCGCAGAGGCGCGCACCGCCTTTGACATCGCCCGTGAAACCTTCCCGCGCGTGTCCTTCGATCTGATCTATGCCCGCCAAAATCAGACTCTGCGTGACTGGCAAGCAGAGCTGAACGAGGCGCTTTCGATGGCTGCCGATCACCTGTCACTTTATCAACTGACAATCGAACCGGGCACTGCCTTTGGGGATCGCCACGCGCGGGGCCGCCTTGCCGGATTGCCCGAGGACGATCTTTCCGCTGACATGTACAATCTTACCCAAGACCTGACGGAAACCGCCGGTCTGCCCGCCTACGAAACCTCCAACCACGCTGCGGCGGGTGCAGAATCGAAACACAACCTGATCTACTGGCGATCCGGTGATTGGGCCGGGATCGGTCCTGGCGCCCATGGCCGTTTGACCATCGACGGAAATCGGATCGAAACTGTCGGGCACAAGATGCCGGGCAAGTGGCTAAGCGCCGTCGAACAAAACGGCTCCGGCGATGCCACCCGTGAGACCGTCAGCGCAGAAGACAGCCGGATCGAAGCCGTCATGATGGGCCTGCGCCTGAACGAAGGCATTCCCTGCGACTTGTTGAAAGACAATCCGAGACTCGCCGGACTGATCGAACAGGGCTTTGTCGAGATCGCCAACGAACGCATAAGGACGACCCGCTCGGGCCGTCCCCTGTTGAACGCTATTCTGCGAGAGTTGCTGGCCTAGACTTCGCCCGCGCCAATCGTTGCGCTCAAGCGGCGACAAACCTCGTCCAACTGTGTTAAGTCCTTGTAAACTACTGTTATTGAACCACTTTCTTTACCCGCCGTGTGGTCAATGCTGACTTTCATACCAAGGGCTGCGGATAGATCGCGCTCAAGATGCCGAGTGTCCGCGTCCTTCATCGGCGTGACATTGTCGGGCAGTTCACGCGGCGTCTTGGGGCCTTTTGCTAAGGCCTCGGCCTGACGAACCGACAGCCCTTTTTTGACGATTTCGCGCGCCAGTGCCTCGGGGTCATCCGCCGGAACCAGTGCCCGCGCGTGCCCGGCCGAAAGATCGCCGACACGCACCATTTCAAGAACCGCATCCGGCAGGTTCAGCAGGCGCAACAGGTTCGCAATATGGCTGCGGCTTTTGCCAAGCGCCTCGGCCAGCTTTTCCTGCGTATGCCCGAACCGATCCATCAACTGCCGATAGCCCGCCGCCTCTTCCACGGCATTCAGGTCGGCCCGCTGAATATTCTCGATGATCGCCAGTTCCAGGACTTCGGTGTCATCCAGCTCGCGTACGATGGCAGGCACCTGGTGCAACTGCGCCCGCTGCGCCGCCCGCCAGCGCCGCTCGCCCGCGACGATTTCAAATCCGTTCGGATCGCGTGGATTAACCCGCAGGATCAGCGGCTGGATGATCCCCTTTTCACGGACCGAGGCCGCAAGCTCTTCCAGCGCATCTTCCGTAAATGTGCGCCGTGGCTGATCGGGGTTCGGCGATATCCGCGCAATGTCGATCACCTGCTCCGCTTTGCGCGGGGTCTTGGGTTCAGCGACAGGGGCAGGATCGACATCCGCCATAAGCGCTGACAAACCGCGTCCCAAACCACGCCGCTCTACCTTACCCTGTGCCATGCTTCACCCTATGCAGTAGCTAACTCGATCTTTTCTACCATCTCTTGTGCCAAAGCGCGATAGGCCAATGCACCTTTCGACCCCGGATCATAGGCAGTGACCGGCATCGAATAAGATGGCGCTTCCGAAATCCGGACATTGCGTGGAACGATAGTTTCATAGACCAGACCGCCCAACGTTTCCCGCGCATCATGCTCTACCTGTTGGCTCAGGTTGTTGCGGCCATCGTACATCGTCAAAAGCACGCCCTCGATCCGCAGATTAGGATTGGCCGCCTCTCGCACTTCTCGGACCGTCAGCATGAGTTGCGACAGGCCTTCCAGCGCAAAGAATTCGCTTTGCAACGGGATCAACACCGAATCCGACGCCACCATCGCGTTGATCGTCAAAAGGCTCAGTGACGGCGGGCAATCGATCAGGATGAAGTCCAGTTCATAAACATCGATCGCCGGTTGCCGCAGCGCGTCGTGAAGCAGAAAACTCCGCTTCTCGATCGACATCATCTCGATGTCTGCGGAACTCAAATCCGTAGTGCTCGCCGCAAGAAGTAGCCCTTCGACGGAAGTCTGCCGCAACACCTTGTTCAGATCGACCTCTTCCAGGATCAGATCGTATGTGGTGAACTCGCGGTCTTCCGGCTCTATCCCCAAACCGGTCGAGGCATTCCCCTGCGGATCAAGATCGACCAGCAGGACGTTATAGCCTTCCTCGGCCAGAGCAGCGCCAAGATTGATCGCGGTCGTGGTCTTACCCACCCCGCCCTTCTGGTTGCAGATGGAAATGATGCGCGGGGCCGGGGGTCGTGTAGGGTCAGACACGCTTGATCTCTCCGAGTGTCAGGATAACGGCATCAGCGTCCGTTTCGCTTGGGTATGTTTCGCAGTCAAAGCGCCAGTGTTCAAGCGCCTCCGTGATCTCATCCTGCGCTTTTCGACCTTTTGGCAGGATCACTCTGCCACCATCCGCCAGGTGTCGATCAACGTAAGGCAGAAGCTGAGAAAGCGGCGCCAGGGCTCGTGCCGAAACCACGTCCGCATTCTGGGGCGGCGCCTCTTCGATCCGCTTGGCGATGACATCGAATCCAACAGTTTCGCGGGCAAGCGCGCGCAGGAATGCCGCCTTGCGCTGATCGGCCTCGATCAATGTCGTCTGTCGGTCCGGCCCCCGCAAAATGGCGATGACAGCGCCGGGAAACCCACCACCGCTGCCAAGATCGACCCAATCCCGCGCATGTTCGCCGTGTTGGAAAAGCTGCGCGGAATCCAGAAAATGGCGTGTCCACAGCATGTCCAACGACTTTGGGCTGACCAGATTGATCCGGGCGTTCCAGGCGACAAGCAGATCGGCATAGACCTCCAGCATCTCGAATGTTTCACGTGAAACATCGGTGCGGGCCCGAAAATCATCCTTATCGCTCATGAAGCCTGCCGGTTTCCCTTGCGTAAGCGCGCCAGCAACAAAGTCAGCGCCGCCGGAGTCATGCCTTCGACACGCCCCGCCTGCCCAAGGGTTTCCGGGCGAACGCGCATCAGCTTTTGCTTCAATTCGTGGGAAAGCCCGGTCAAACCCGCATAGTCAAAGTCGGGCTGGATCTCCTGCGCCTCGTCCTTCCGCAGACTTTCCACATCCTGCGCCTGACGTTTGACGTACTGCGCATAAAGCGCATCCCGTTTCAGCTGCAACTGAATATCGGCAGGAATGTCTGAGATCTCGGGCCGCAGGCCGGAAATGACGTCGAACTCCACGTCAGCAAAGGCCAAAAGCTCCAGCCCTGACCGCTTACCGCCGTCCCTGGCGATCCGAACACCTTTGTCCGCCGCTTCGCTTGCCGAAATCTCCAAGCCGGACAACTGGTTCCGACCTGCTTCAAGCGCTTCCATCTTGCGTTCAAACGCTTGCTTTCGCGTATCTCCAACGCAGCCGGCCGCCAATCCCAAGGGCGTCAACCGCTGATCGGCATTGTCCGCACGCAGCGACAGCCGAAATTCGGCACGCGAGGTAAACATCCGGTAAGGCTCGCTCACTCCCCGCGTAATCAGATCATCGACCATCACGCCGATATACGAGGTTTCGCGCGAAAACTTCACAGGCTCCAGGCCGAGGGCATCGCCGGCGGCATTCAATCCAGCGACCAATCCCTGAGCCGCCGCCTCCTCATATCCTGTGGTTCCGTTGATCTGCCCCGCAAGATATAGCCCCGGAACATCTTTTAATCGCAAGGATGACGTCAAGGCACGAGGATCAACATAGTCATACTCAATGGCATAGCCCGGCTGCACGATCTCGGCTTTCTCCAACCCAGCAATCGAATGCACATAGTCGCGCTGCACGTCTTCCGGCAAAGACGTCGAAATCCCGTTCGGATAAACCAGATCACTGGTCAAACCTTCCGGTTCCAGGAAAATCTGATGAGAGGTCTTGTCGGCAAAACGGACCACCTTGTCCTCGATCGAAGGGCAATACCGCGGTCCAACCCCGTCAATATGCCCCCCATACATGGCAGATCGCGACAGGTTCTCGCGGATCACGTCATGGGTGGCTTCATTCGTATGGGTGATTCCGCAAGCAACCTGCCGGATCGCAGTTTCCTTGCTGAAGAACGAGAAAAACACCGGATCCTCATCACCCGGCTGCATCTCCAGCTTCGCCCAGTCAATACTGTTCGAGCGTAGACGCGGCGGCGTTCCCGTTTTCAATCGCCCAAGCGGCAACCCGAATTCATCAATCCGCTCGGCCAGACGCACCGACGGCGCGTCGCCGATCCGACCGCCAGGTCGGGAGACATCCCCGATATGAATAACGCCACGCAGGAACGTTCCCGTTGTCAAAACAACGGCACCCGCCCGGATGTCGGAACCATCAGCAAGGCGGACCCCGGCAACCCGATTACAATCGAAAAGAAAATCCGTCGCCTCGCCCTCGACAATGCGGATGTTCTCGTGGCCTTCCATTTCGGCCAGCATGGCAGAGCGATAAACCGCACGATCCGCTTGCGCGCGTGGGCCTTGTACCGCTGGCCCCTTTCGTCGGTTCAACAGGCGGAACTGGATACCCGCCTTGTCGGCAACGCGGCCCATCACACCATCAAGCGCGTCGATCTCACGAACCAGGTGCCCCTTACCCAATCCACCAATCGCGGGGTTACAGGACATCACGCCAATGCCCGCACGATCAAGCGTCACCAGCGCAACGCGCGCACCCCGACGCGCCGCCGCATGGGCCGCATCCGCGCCCGCATGGCCACCGCCAACGACGATGACGTCTGTGTCAGAATGTTTCACGTGAAACATCCTCCTCACTTGCCAATGCAGAAGTTCGCGAAAATATCGTCCAGGATATCCTCGACATCCACCCTCCCCACAAGGGAATCGAGCGCATGGATCGCCCCACGCAGTTCTTCCGCGATGATTTCTGTCAGTTCAGGTGCGGTTTCTAACCGTTCCGTGGCGATTCCCAAAGCCTCAATTGCGCGAACCAAGGCATCCCGATGCCGTTCCCGAATTGCCAGCCCTGCACCCCCCGCCTTTGATTCCAGCGCAACCGCAACGCGCTCCACCAGATCATCCAGACCGGCACCGCTCTTCGCAGAAATATCTCCCGCACCTAGATCGGACTTTGCCACCACGACAATGTCGCCCTCTCGCGGCAACGTCGCTGGTCGGTCGCCTTCCCTCTCCAAAAGGATGATCCGCAAATCTGCATCTTCCGCACGCTGCAACGCCCGCTCGATCCCGATTGCTTCGACTTCATCGCCAGCTTCGCGCAAGCCAGCAGTGTCCAACATTGTGACAGGCAAGCCGCGCAGATCCATCCGCACTTCGATCACATCCCGCGTCGTTCCGGCGATGTTCGAGGTGATCGCGGCATCACGCCCGGCCAGAGCATTCAACAAGCTGGACTTACCAACATTCGGCGGACCAAGGATGGCAACCTCGAACCCGTCGCGAATACGCTCGGCGATCCCGGCGCCGGCCGCCTGCTGCTCCAACTCCTGTCGCACCTCCGCCAAAAGACCGCGCACCTCAGGCGTCACGTCAACAGGGACTTCTTCATCGGCGAAATCAATCGTCGCTTCCAGCAAGGCCGCAGCCCGGATCAGCTTTTTTCGCCAAACCTCGACCCTCTCACCAAGTGCCCCGGAAAACACCCGAAAGGCCTGACGCCTCTGCGCCTCGGTCTCGGCTTCCACAAGATCGGAAAGTCCTTCGATCTGGGCAAGGTCGAGTCGTTCGTTTTCGAGCGCTCGCCGCGTGAATTCGCCAGCCTCGGCAATCCGAAAGCCCGACATATCGCCAAGCGCGGACAAGACCGCGTTCACCGTCGCGACGGACCCATGTAAATGAAGCTCGGCCACATCTTCGCCGGTAAAGCTATCGGGGCCGGGGAACCAGAGCACAAGCGCCTGGTCCAACACTTCACCACAGGCCCTCAATACCCGAAGGCTGGCGCGACGCGGTTCCGGCAATTCACCGCAAAATGACACCAACCCCTTGCCCGCATCCGGCCCGGACAAACGGACAACAGCAACACCCGCTTTCCCCCGGGCCGTGCTGAGGGCAAAAATCGTGTCCATTTCACTCAACTATCTGTTATTAAACAGAAATTAGGTGTTCATCGAGTCGAAGAACTCGGAATTCGTCTTGGTCTGTTTCAGCTTGGACAAAAGGAACTCGATGGCGTCCGTGGTACCCATCGGGTTCAGGATACGGCGCAGAACAAAGGTTTTCTGCAGGTCGTTCTTGTCGACAAGCAGGTCCTCTTTCCGCGTGCCGGACTTCAGGATATCCATCGCCGGATAAACCCGCTTGTCGGCCACTTTCCGGTCCAGCACGATCTCGCTGTTACCCGTACCTTTGAATTCTTCGAAGATCACTTCGTCCATCCGGCTGCCCGTCTCGATCAGCGCGGTTGCGATAATGGTCAGCGATCCGCCCTCTTCGATATTCCGCGCCGCACCAAAGAACCGTTTCGGCCGTTGCAGCGCGTTCGCATCGACACCACCGGTCAGCACCTTGCCCGACGACGGCACCACCGTGTTGAAGGCGCGGCCAAGGCGCGTAATCGAATCCAACAGGATCACGACATCGCGCTTGTGTTCGACCAGACGCTTTGCCTTTTCGATCACCATGTCCGACACCGCAACGTGACGGGTCGCGGGTTCGTCGAACGTCGACGACACCACCTCACCCTTCACGCTCCGCTGCATGTCCGTCACCTCTTCCGGGCGTTCATCGATCAAAAGAACGATCAGGTAACACTCCGGATGGTTCGTTTCGATCGAGTGGGCGATGTTCTGGAGGATCACCGTCTTACCCGTCCGCGGCGGGGCGACGATCAGCGAACGCTGGCCTTTCCCGATGGGCGCAACCAGATCGATCACCCGCGCCGATTTATCCTTGATGGTCGGATCCTCGATCTCCATCTTCAGACGCTCATCCGGATAAAGCGGCGTCAGGTTGTCAAAGCTGACCTTGTGACGCGCCTTTTCGGGGTCCTCAAAGTTGATCTTTTCAACCTCGGTCAGTGCGAAATAACGCTCGTTATCGTTCGGTTCGCGGATCACGCCCTCAACGGTGTCGCCGGTGCGCAGCGCAAACTTGCGGATCATCTCGGGCGAGACATAAATGTCGTCAGGGCCGGGCAGATAGTTGGCTTCGGGAGACCGCAGAAAGCCGAAACCATCCTGCAGCACTTCAAGCACACCGTCACCGCCGATGATCCACTCTTCATCCGCACGCTCTTTCAGGATCGAGAACATCATCTCGCCCTTGCGCATGGTCGAGGCGTTCTCGATCTCAAGCTCTTCGGCCAGATCAAGCAGCTCTTTCGGCGATTTGATTTTCAACTCGGCCAGGTTCAGACGGTCGGTCATGGATACACCTTTCAAACGCACGGCATCGGTGCGACGGCTTTCATAATTTCGAAAGTTTCAAAAGACGCCAGGACGGCACCTCAAGCGGTCAACTAAGGTCACCCGCACCCAAAGTCAACAAATCTCAGAATCTCAGCACGACAGAGAATACGATCACGATCATCAGAACCGTCGGCACCTCGTTCATCAGACGATAGGTTCGACCCTCGCGCGTATCCTTTCCCGCCATGATTTCCTTACGACGTCGCCCCAGCCAATGATGAAACCACGTCATCACCAGAACCGCAGCCGCCTTGGTCCAGGGCCAGATCATCCCCCAATCGACAATCCCCGGCGTAAAGACCAACATCAGCCCAAACACCCAGGTCGCGATCATCGCGGGGTTCATGATGACACGCAGCAGCTTCTGTTCCATCATCACGAACAGATCATGCGTCTCGCCTTCAAACCCGACACGTTCCACGTGATGCACGAACAAACGGGGCAGATAGAACAACCCGGCCATCCACGAGATTACCGAGACGATATGAAAGGCCTTCGTCCAAGGGTAAAGATTTGACAGTATCTCAGCCATTCTGCCTCTCAGCTAGCGCCCCCCTTCCTTATAATAATATAAGAAAGAAAGAAGAGATTTTGTGGTTATAGGCCCGGTGGATAAGTGGAATTACTCGGTTTTACGACGACTTGCCAACAGTGGGAAAAGTTTTGCCGATCTTATCCATTCTGGGAGACCAGTTAACAATTTTTAATGTCTTAACCAAAGGTTAACGCTTACATCGAAACAACCGATGCTGGGGATGAACTGTGTATAACACCCACGCCGTACCGCTTACCCACACCCGCGACCAACGGATCATCCACCGTGGAAAACTCAAGGCCAGGCCGACCCGAGAAATCTGAGAAACAGGTTGCATCGACAAAGCCCCGATTTTCCAGCATTCCATCAAGACGATTCCCGGCAAGTCTTGCACAGAGTTACCCCCAATGCCCGAGCGTTTGATCCTCGCCTCCTCCTCCGAAACGCGCATGGAAATGTTGACGCGGGCTGCCGTACCGTTCGAGGCGATTGCCGCACGGATTGACGAAGAGGCGATCAAATCCGCGCTTCTGGCAGAGGGTGCCAAGCCACGCGACATCGCCGATGCCCTCGCCGAAGCCAAAGCGCGAAAGATCGCCATGAAACATCCTGACGCCCTTGTCCTCGGCTCCGACCAGGTTCTGGATTTCAACGGCACCCTACTGTCCAAACCGGAAAGCCCGGACGCCGCACTCGCCCAATTGAAATCCATGCGCAGCAACCGGCACCATCTGTTTTCCGCCGCGGTCATCTATGAAGACGCAAAACCGGTCTGGCGGCATGTGGGCCAGGTCCGTCTCTACATGCGCGACGCCTCCGACGACTGGCTGCAAAACTATGTTGCCCGCAACTGGGAAAGCATCCGGCATTCCGTCGGCGCCTACAAACTGGAAGAAGAAGGCGTGCGCCTTTTCACCCGGATCGAAGGCGATCACTTCAATGTCCTCGGGATGCCGCTTCTCGAAGTCTTGTCCTATCTCACTTTGCGAGGCACCTTGCCGTCATGAACGACCATCCCCGTATCCCCCTTGCCGGCGTCATCGGATCACCCGTCGCCCACAGCAAATCGCCGATGATCTTTCGTTATTGGTTCCAACAGTTGGGCCTGCGTGGATACTACATTCCCATGGACATCGCCTCGGGCGACCTTGAAGACGCGATCCGCACCATGCCGAAACTTGGGTTTGTCGGCGCGAACGTGACGATCCCCCACAAGGAACACGTTCTTGGTCTTGCAGATTCCGTTTCTGACCGCGCAGCACTTATCGGTTCGGCGAATACATTAACGTTTCGTGACGACGGTACGATTTATGCCGATAATACAGACGGTTACGGGTTTGTTGAAAATCTTCGTCAGGGTGCCCCGGATTGGAGCGCCAAGGATGGGCCGGCCGCGGTGCTTGGGGCGGGCGGTGCGGCACGCGCCGTTCTTTCCTCCCTGATCGACGCTGGTGTGCCCGAAATCCGGCTGACCAACCGAACCCGCACAAGGTCCGACGCCCTTGCCCGCGAATTCGGCAACAAGATCCGCGTGTTCGACTGGGTGCAGGCGGGCAATATGCTGGACGGCGCAAGGACAGTCGTAAACGCGACTTCGCTAGGCATGACCGGAAAACCGGAAATGCGCATTCCCCTCGACGCCATGTCAAAAGACGCCGTGGTCACCGATCTGGTTTATGCCCCGCTTGAAACGCCACTTCTGGCCCACGCGAAATCCATCGGATGCACGACAGTCGATGGCCTGGGCATGTTGCTTTACCAGGCGACCCCCGGTTTCGAACGCTGGTTCGGGATGAAACCGACGGTCGACGCAAAACTGCGCAACGCGGTGCTGGGGTGAGCCGACCTTTCGTCATCGGGCTGACCGGGTCCATCGGCATGGGCAAGACGACCACCGCCAGGATGTTTCACGACCTCGGCATTCCTGTCTGGGATGCCGACGCTGCCGTGCATCGGCTTTATTCCAAGGCGGGAAAGGCGGTCAAAGAAATTGCCGCGATTTGCCCCGACGCCATAGATGACGGCGCCGTCAATCGCGCGAAACTTTCCGAATGGATCGCCACCAACAAGACCGCCCTTAAAAACCTCGAATCCATCGTCCACCCGCTGGTCCGTGAAGACCGCGAGGATTTTATCAAGACAGCACAAGCGCCAATTGTTCTGGTCGACATTCCGCTTCTTTTCGAAACCGGCGGCGACAAGGACGTCGATTTCATTGCCGTGGTTTCCGCCCCGCCCGAGGTTCAACGCGCCCGCGTTCTGGAACGCCCCGGTATGACGTCCGAGAAATTCGAACACCTGAAATCCAAGCAGTTGCCGGATGCCGAAAAACGCGCCCGCGCCGATCAGGTGATCCCGACGACATCCCTTGAAGAGGCCCGCGCCGCCGTTCATGATGTACTAGGGCAGATCAAAAGCAGGCTGGGACATGAGGGAAATCGTTCTCGACACCGAGACGACGGGGTTTGACCCCGAAACAGGCGACCGGTTGGTCGAAATCGGTGCGGTCGAGCTTGTCGGCCACATGCCGACCGGCAACCAGTATCACCAATACATCAATCCCGAACGCGACGTGCCCGAAAGCGCGGTCGAGGTTCACGGGCTGACGCTGGACTTCCTGCGCGACAAACCGAAATTCGCCTCAGTCGCCCAGGATTTTCTGGATTTCATCGGCGATGCGAAACTCGTAATCCACAACGCCGCTTTCGATATGAAATTCCTGAACGCCGAGTTGCGCTGGCTGAACCTGCCCCAGATCGACTACGCACGCGCCATCGACACCCTTGAAATGGCGCGAAAGAAATTTCCGGGCTCTCCCGCCTCGCTCGACGCACTTTGCCGTCGCTACAACATCGACAATTCCGCGCGGACGCTTCACGGAGCCTTGCTCGACAGCGAAATCCTTGCAGAGGTCTATCTTGAACTGATCGGCGGGCGACAACCCGATCTGGTGCTGGCGTCAGGCGGGTCGCGCGGGACCGACGACGCATCTACAAACGGTGATTGGCGGCCCACGGCACGGCCCAACCCCCTGCCATCCCGCGTGACCCCGGAAGAATCCGAGGCGCACGCGAAATTCGTCTCTGACTTGGGCGAAAACGCCCTTTGGAACAGGTTCAGCTAACCGGCGTTCCGGCAGCTTCGGCCTGTTTTGCCTGATGCTGCGCCAACTGCTGGCGATAAAGCTGAACGAAGTCGATGTTATCGAGGTTCAGCGGCGGGAAGCCACCATCGCGCGTCACGTCGCTGACGATCCGGCGCACGAAGGGAAACACCATCCGCGGGCATTCGATCATCAGGAACGGATGAAGCTGTTCTTCGGCAATGTTCTCGATGTGAAACAGACCGGTGTATTCCATCTCAAGAACGAAAAGCGTCTCGCCGCCTTCCTTGTTCTTCGAGGTGATGTTGTACTTCGAAACCACCTCGTACTGGTTGTCCGCGCCGCCCTTCTTGGCGTCCAGCGCGACCTGCACCTGGATATCGGGCTGCACCTGACCCGAAACGGGCTTTTGTGCCAGGATGTTTTCAAAGGAAAGATCGCGAATGAACTGCCCCAGAACCTTCATTTGGGGGATCTGCGGGGCGGCACCGTTTTCGTTTTCGGCCATAGGACTCTCCGGTAAGGGATTTCAAAATTCGCGCCTGTCTAGCAGAGCGTGGTCACACGCTCAATGCCGCGTCCACCCCGATGGGCCGCTTGGTTTCTCGACCTCTTCGAACTCGCCATCAATCACCTCGGGTTCCGGC
Source organism: Paracoccaceae bacterium (assembly GCA_965228905.1). Taxonomy (GTDB): domain Bacteria; phylum Pseudomonadota; class Alphaproteobacteria; order Rhodobacterales; family Rhodobacteraceae; genus CALKXV01. Next base: position 329,564 of record CBDDII010000003.1, read on the forward strand.
GGGTTCCGCTGTGCGTCGCCATAACTGAATTCGTGAACCACGACGCGATCACGCACGAACCGGAAAACAGCACTCCGAACGGCCGGGATCATCAGGGACAAGCCGACTGCATCGGTAAAGAACCCCGGCGTCAAAAGCAGGGCACCCGAAAACAGGATCATCGCCCCATGCGCCAAAGGTTCGGTCGGGTCCTGCAATTCGGACATCCGGTTCTGAAGCTGCGACAAAACCGCCATCCCCTGCGACCGCACCAGATAGGTGCCCGCAATGGCCGTCAGAACGACGATGGCAAGCGTGGGAAACAGCCCGATTGCCCCGCCAACCTGAACAAACAGCGCAATTTCAATCAGCGGAACAGCCAGAAACAGCAGAAACAGGCGCATTTGATCCTCTCGTTGCCGTGACATCATGTGGACTCGGGCAGTAACCCACCCTACATATGTGCCCTGATATCGAAACCCAAATCCTGATCTTTGAGAGGTCGAATGAGCTCGTCCATTATTCAGCTCCTGGTGCTTGCGGGCATTGCCGTTTTCCTGATCCTGCGCCTGCGCAGCGTCCTTGGCACGCGAGAGGGTTTTGAGAAACCGCCTGTGACTTCAGATTCCTCTTCGCGTACCCGGCCCGAGTTTGACGTGATCGACGGCGGCCCGGATCACGATATCGTCGATCATGTCGAAGACGGGTCCACCAGCGCCAAGGCGCTTGCCGCGATGAAGATGGCCGAACCCGGCTTTATGGTCGGTTCGTTCCTCGAAGGCTCGCGCGGGGCATACGAAATGATCCTGATGGCCTTTGAAAACGGCGATCTGTCCGATGTGCGCGGTTTCCTGTCTGACGATCTGGCCGAAGCCTTCCAATCCGTCATCGACGACCGCAACGAAAAGGGCCTGACCATCGACGCGAATTTCGTCGGTGTCCGTGAAGTGGCCTTGAAGAATGCCGAGTTTGATCGCGACACCGGCGAAGGCGAAGTCACCGTGCGTTTCATCGGTGAACTGACCTCGGTTGTGAAAAACGCTGATGGTGAGGTGGTCGAGGGCGACGCGACCGAGATCAAGCGTCAAAAGGATGTCTGGACTTTCGCACGCAAGATGGGCGCAGACGACCCGAACTGGCAACTTGTCGCCACGGGCGAATGAAGCGGCTTTTCGGCCTCTGCCTCGCGGCGGCGCTGACTTCGGGTCACGCCGTGGCTGAGGCAAGGCTGCTGGACTGGGCCGACCTGAAAGGCTGGGACAAGGACGATCACGCCGCCGCCCTTTCCGTTTTTCAACGCACCTGCATGGACATGGGCGAAAGCGACTGGCCCGTCATTTGCGCCCTGGCCAAGGATCAGACCAACCCCCGCGTCTTTTTCGAAACCTTCTTCCGTCCGGTACAAATCACCGACGACGAAGCGCCGCTGTTCACCGGTTATTATGAACCCGAACTTCCCGGATCGCGTTTTCGCACCCTCAGGTTCACGGTTCCAATCTATGCCCGCCCCGACGACGCACCTGACGGTTCGTGGCTGACGCGGGGTGAATTGGAAACGACTGGCGTCCTTGAGAACCGCAATCTTGAAATCGCCTGGCTGGAGAACCCCGTCGACAAGTTCTTTCTTCAAGTCCAGGGATCGGGCCGGATCGCCCTGCCCGATGGCCGCCACATGCGCGTCGGCTATGGCGGCAAGAACGGGCATGAATACCGCTCGGTCGGCAAGGAACTGGCCCGGCGCGGGATATTTGAGGAACATCAGGTTTCCGCCGCCGTGATCCGCAACTGGGTGATCGAAAACCCCGACGAAGGTCGCGAGCTTTTGCATCACAACCCGTCCTATGTCTTTTTCCGCGAAATCACCGAGCTTGATCCGGAAGACGGCCCGCTTGGCGCGATGAACCGTCCGCTGACGGCGGAACGCACACTGGCCATCGACCCCGAATTCGTCCCCTTGGGTGCGCCGGTCTGGCTTGAAAAAGACGGCGCCAATCCGATCCGCCGCCTGATGGTGGCGCAAGACACCGGCTCGGCCGTGAAGGGCGCGCAGCGTGCCGACATTTTCTATGGGTCCGGGGCCGACGCGGGTGCCCGCGCCGGGATCATCCGCGACGGTGGCCGAATGATCGTCCTTCTTCCCATTGCCGACGCGCTGGCGCTGGCCGATCAGGGATGACGAAAAAGCCGCGCGGCCTCAGGCCAGAGGAAGAACGCCTTTGGAAACGCGTGGCAGATACGGCAACGCCGCTTGAGAAACCCGCGCCAAAGCCGCGCATTCCTGCAAAATTGAAGCCGCAGGCCGATAAGCCAACCAGGAAACAGGCGCCCCAGCCCTATCAACCACCAAAATTCCGCATCGGAGAGACCGCCGAAACGGCAATGCCAACCTCGGTGACACCGGCTGAACCGCTCCGAATGGACAAAAAATCCTTCTCGCGCATGAAGCGCGGCAAATCCAAACCCGAGGCGCGGATCGACCTCCACGGAATGACGGCGGCAGCGGCACAGACTGCGCTCACCGCCTTTATCCTCCGTTCGCATGACCGGGGCTTGCGTCTTGTTCTGGTCATTACCGGAAAAGGTCGCAGCAGCGAAGACCACGGACCAATCCCGCAACGTGTTGGCGTGCTGCGCCAGCAACTGCCCCATTGGACATCCATTCCGCCCCTTAACCGCATCGTCCTGCAAGTGAGCGAAGCGCACCAGCGCCACGGTGGATCAGGCGCGTTTTACGTCTATCTCGCCCGTCGCCGATAAAGCGCGATCCGCCTGGGCCAGCCCGACCCAGACCAAGGAAAGCGCCAAGGCGAAATAAAGCGAAATCGCCAGCATCTGCTCGGGAAAATCAAAGCCGAAATCGATCAGCGCCCCGGTGATCCCCGGCCCGATGGCCGAACCAAACACCATGATGCTGGTCGACGTCGCCTTGATCGCCCCGATGTGCCGCGTGCCGAAATACTCGGCCCAGAACGCGGTGATGATCGTCGACTGCAACCCGATGCAAACTCCAAACACCATGAAGGCCACGCTGGCCCACCAAAGTGTCGTTGCAAAGGAAAGGATGACAAATCCGATTACCCAGGGGATCAGGTAAATCCGCAAAAGCCGACCCGTCCCGAACCGGTCGATCAACACGCCTGAACCAAGTGTCACGCTGACCGAAACCACAGTCAAAAGCGGGATCAGCGACAGATACTGCACCAGGTCCCACCCCTTGACCTCGGCTATATGAACCTGCTGGAAAAACAACGCGGTTCCCCATGCGGGCGGCCCCAACAAGGCCGGAACCAGCAGCCAAAACAGGGCAGACCCCAGAACATCGCCGCGCGTCCAATGCCGCCCGTTCATGCCCAGAGATTCCGAATCCTTTGCATGGGCTTGCGGCGTTCTTTCCTGGTTCAAAAGGAACAACAGCACGGGAAACATCAACAACGTCAGGATGCCGACCCAGACCCAGATCGCCTGCCACCGCATCCAGCCCATCAAGGCCGCCGCCAGAACCGGTAAAACCGCCGTGCCAAAAGCAATCCCCATGTTCGACAGCGACAAGGCCAGCCCCCGCCGCGCCACGAACCACCGCGCCATCGCCACAGCCGCCAGCTGATAGGTCATCCCCTGCCCGAAAAACCGCAGTAGAAAGACGCAAGCCACCAACCCCGGCAGCCAGGAATTGAACGCCATCGCGAAACAACTGACCGCCAGCCCCGGCAGCACGACCCAGGCCAGCAACCGCACGCGAAACCGATCCGTCAACGCACCCGCAAAAAACATCGCCGCCGCCGAAGCGGTTGTCCCAATCGTATAGGTCAGCCCCCATTCCCCGTCGCTCAGCGCAAAATGTGTCATGATCTCGCCCGCGAAGGCCGAGATGAAAAACGTCTGCCCAAAGGACGAGGCGAACATCAGGATCGCGCCAGCGGCCAGAAAGTGCAGATTTTCACGGATGAAGCGAAATGCGCTCATGGCACCTCTGTCACCCGTTCGCACGCAAATGAAAAGCCCGGAAAGTGACGATTTTAGACAACGCCCCAGTTTTTCCGTCATTTCGACAAAAAGTCTCGCTATCGGATCCGCAGATGGAGGGTAGTCATGGGCCTTGCGCGCAACTCCGGGATGACCGGCGAACTTGTTAACCACGAAATGGAATGGGGCGTCAGTGTCGCCGAAAGGCGCACGCGGCAAAGCCTCGCCAAGCGCATGTTGCGCATCGCGGCCTATGGCGGGTTCATCCTTGCATCCTTCGTGGCGATCCCGGTCTTCATCGGCATTGTCCTGTTCCCGGACCTCGAGGCACTTGCGCAAAACGCCCTGATCGTGCTTGGCCTCGTCGCCGTTGCGGTCCTGTTCCAGGCCCAATCCCGGCGCGGACCCAAGAACGCCCTGCAAATCGACTATGCCGCGTCCGAAGTGCGCCTCGGCAGCCAGGACGCCAACGGCATCTTCAGTCGGCATCGCGTTTGCGGTTTCCGCCACATTCAAAAGGTTTCGGTCGACGCCAGCAACCGCAGCAACCCGGCCCTTTGCCTTCACCTGAACGGCGAGGTCGTCACCATCCACTTCCAGGATGCCGACCCGCGCAGCCTTGACCTTGTCGCCGCCAAGATCTCCGCCGCCCGCGAAAGTGCGAAAAAGGCCCCGATCCGCTCGCGCGTGCAAAGCATGATCATGGGCATCGACGCCACCTATCGTGAGGTGGGCAGCCGCGTTGTTTCGCGCGTTGTGTCGCGAACGGTTTGAAAAGCACCACCGGAAGCTAAAACAACTATTCAAAACTACATTTAGTCATTCTCAAACTTCATTGCACAATAGGTGCTTGACAATCTCCAGAATTGTGAAGTAGGAATCTGAGTCCGATTCGTGTGGTCTCTTGCGACTACCGATTCAAGCAACCCCACCAGATCTCAATCTGGTGGGGTTTGTTGTTGAAGGCTGTCTAGTGAAGCGACCCACTATCTTGTGGAGCGAAGCTGGGAAAATACTAGTACTTGACAATCTCGTTACAATCGCCTTAGGTTGTCGGCTGTTCGCTATACTGGCGAGCGGGCGAGAGACCACACGAGTCGGACAACTCTTCATCTCTCGCCCTTTCTCTAACTGAAAGGAAGAGGCTGATGTCTTTTCAGATTGACTGTATTGTAAAAGCGGACCGCTACAATCCGTTTGAAGCTATTCAAACTGTAGGCGGTCCAAATCCAGGCGGCAGGCGCTGGCAGCTTAGCCAGCAAGAGGTAATTCACTGGATTGACGATCTTGGCAAGAGTTTCCACGTGGAAAGCCGGCATGGACGAGTAAGAGTTGTCACTGCCACAAGCCCACACGGCAACCGCTACATAAAGACTGAGGCGGATGGCAAAGAGCCCAACAATTTGCTCGAGCTGACTTCGTGTACTTTGCGGTAGTTGGGATATTTCTAAGGAGCACCGAGGCGCGCGACTGCGCGTCTCGTCACAATACGTAACGGCTCATGTCCGAACCCCTGGCCAATTCGCCAAGGTTCTCTTCGACAAAGGCGGCATCCACCACCACGTTTTCGCCAGACCGGTCAGGCGCGGTAAAGGAAAGCTCCTCGAACACGCGCTCCATCACGGTATAAAGCCGCCGCGCGCCGATGTTTTCGACCGACTGGTTCACATCCGCCGCGATCTTCGCCAGTGCGGCGATGCCGTCGTCGGTAAAGGAAACCTTCACCTCTTCCGTCCCCATCAGCGCGGTGTACTGCAGGGTCAGCGCATTGTCGGTTTCCGTCAGGATACGTACGAAATCCTCTTCCGTCAGCGCCCGCAGGTTCACCCGGATGGGCAAGCGGCCCTGCAACTCCGGCAACAGGTCCGACGGCTTGGCAATGTGGAACGCGCCCGAGGCGATGAACAGGATGTGGTCGGTCTTGACCGGCCCGTGCTTTGTCGAAACCGTCGTGCCTTCGATCAGCGGCAGCAAGTCCCGCTGCACCCCTTCGCGCGACACATCTGCACCCCGCGCTTCGGACCGCGCCGTCACCTTGTCGATCTCGTCCAGAAAGACGATTCCGTTCTCTTCAACTGCCGAAAGCGCCGCTTTAGTGACTGTTTCGTCGTCCAACAGCTTGTCTGCCTCTTCCCCGATCAACACGTCATAGGATTGCGCCACGGTCATCCGTTTCTTGACGGACCGGCCCGGAAATCCCTTCCCGAAGATGCTGCCCAGATCAATCGCCATGCCGCCCTGGCCCGGCGGCATTCCGGGAATCTCCATGCCCGAAAGCGGGTTCGATGAATCCTGCAATTCAAGCTCAATCACCGTATCGTCCAACTCGCCCCGCTTCAGCTTGTCGCGGAACATATCCAGCGTCTGCTCGCGGGCATTCTCACCGGCAATCGCGGCCAGAACCCGGTCTTCGGCAGCCTTCTGCGCCTTCGCCTTGACGTCTTCCCGCATCAATTCGCGCGTCATGGTGATCGCGGTTTCGACAAGATCGCGCACGATCTGTTCCACGTCGCGCCCCACATAACCCACCTCGGTGAACTTCGTCGCCTCCACCTTCAAAAACGGCGCCTTTGCCAGTTTCGCCAGCCGCCGCGAAATCTCGGTCTTGCCCACACCGGTCGGCCCGATCATCAGGATGTTCTTGGGATAAACCTCGTCGCGCAGGTCATCCGCCAATTGCTTCCTGCGCCAGCGATTGCGCAGGGCAACGGCAACAGCACGCTTGGCGTCCTTCTGACCAATGATGAAACGATCCAACTCGGAAACGATTTCGCGCGGCGTAAGGTCTGTCATGGATACTCCTGAAACTTGCCCGCCCTAGTTAATCCCGATCCTCGGAAACACAACCCGAACCCGATGCAGACAATTCAATTCAAATTGCCCTTCACTGCTTCAAAAATACGCCGGGGTGAGCCCCGAAGGGGCGAGGGGCAGAGCCCCTAAAGGCTCTCGATCGTCAGATTTCCATTGGTATAGACACAGATATCGGCCGCAATCGCCATGGCTTTCCGCGCCACCTCTTCCGCGTCCAACGCACTGTCCATCAGGGCGCGCGCCGCCGCCAGGGCATAGTTCCCGCCCGATCCGATCGCGGCGACGTCATGCTCGGGTTCCAGCACGTCCCCTGCCCCGGTCACCACGTAAAGCGCCGTGCCATCGGTGACGATCAGCATCGCTTCCAGCTTTTGCAGGTATTTATCGGTGCGCCAGTCCTTGGCCAGTTCGACACAAGCCCGCTGCAATTGTCCGGGCGTCGCCTCCAGCTTGGCTTCCAGCCGTTCCAGCAAAGTGAAGGCATCCGCGGTGGATCCGGCAAATCCCGCGATCACGTCATGCCCGCCGGGGCGCAAGCGTCGCACCTTGGTGGCGGTTCCCTTGATCACGGTCTGCCCCAGGCTGACCTGCCCGTCTCCGGCGACAACCACCTTGCCGCCCTTTCGAACACCGATGATCGTGGTGCCGTGCCATCCGGGAAAATCGTCTGCCATATCCATCTCCTGACCCAAGGTGCCGTATATAAGAAACCGCCCGCGCCAAAGACAAGCGCGAGCGGTTCATCATCTGTTCATTTCAGCGTACGCTTTCACGTACAAATTGGAAAAACGGGGTTTCAGACCACGTACATTTTGCCACGACATGGGCAAGGCGCGAACGTACCTGTGAAGAACCGTTAACCTCAGATCGAGCTGTCGATCCAGTCCTTCAGGGCCGCTTTCGGGGCTGCGCCGGTCTTGTTCGACACGACTTCGCCGTCCTTGAACAGGAACAGCGCGGGGATGCCACGTACGCCAAGCTGCGCAGGCGAGTTCGGGTTCTCGTCGACATTTACCTTTGCAATCTTGACGTTATCGCCATACTCGGCCGCCAATTCTTCCAAAGCCGGTCCGATCATCTTGCAAGGGCCACACCACTCGGCCCAGAAATCCACGACCACGGGCACGCCCGCATTGCGGACCTCCGTGTCGAAAGTGTCGTCAGTCACCGCAACGGTTGCCATCTTACCCATCCTTGTCTGGTTCGGATGTGGAACCTAAGAACCGCACCCGGAAAGGTCAAGATATGGTAGCATTGGGAAGCGCCGCCCTCACGATAGCGTGTGGCAGAACCATAAGCTCGCAGGTTTCGGTCCATAGAATGGCAACCTCGATGGCACGATCGGGATAGATCGATTCCAGGGCTTCCAGATAGGCCCCCATCTGGAACAAGAGCCCGTCGGGTGTGTCTTCGGGGCGCTCTGGCACAATCGAGTTCGTCTTGAAATCAATAGCTTGCACTTTGTCGGGCGTCACGATCAGCCGGTCAATGGTGCCCGACATCCTGGCGTCCAGCGTCGGAAGATGCGCGGAAACATCGACCTCGGCCAAGGCGTCAGCCCCGAAAATCCCGGGATGCAGCGTCAGGTTCCGCATCGCCTGATTGAACAGTTCCGGGACCTCGCTTTCGTCCGCCCTATCCGCGCCATGCGACAGCAGGCGACGCGCCACGGATTCGGGATCTCGCTGACCCGGAAGGTGTTCAAGCAAAAGGTGAATCTGCCGCCCTCGCCGCTTGGCTTCGTCTTCAGCAAGCGCGCCGCCGCCCAACACCTTGCTGCCCCCAAGATCGGAAGGCGAAACCGGCATCGGAGTTTGAATGGGCAAAGGCGCAGCATTCTTCAGGAAATCCGGCCCCACGTTATGCCCTGTGTCGCCTGACAAATCACGCGGTTCCAATGCTTCGGGCCAGTCCCCATGCTCCAACCGCAAGCCCTGCGGGTCCAACGGGCTTGGCCCCGCCCCTGCCCGCTCCATCCCGTCCTGGATCGTCTGGTGCCAGTTCATCTCGGTCTTCGAGCCGCGTTTGAGCCCTGCTCCGCCAACGATCAGCCAGCTTTCGGCGCGTGTCATCGCAACGTAAAGCAGGCGGTTCCTCTCTTCGCTTTCGATCCGCTTTCTTTCGTCTTTCGCGTCCTGAACAATCGCGGGGCTTTCGGATTTTGACAGGGAAAGCAGGGGCATACCGTCCTCGTCCCGCAGAATGCCGGATCTGCCTTCCTTTCTTTCCGTCGTGGTGTCCGGAAGAATCACGATGGGTCGTTCCAGCCCTTTCGCGCCATGCACCGTCATCACCTGGATCAGGTGATCCGCCGAATCCGCGTCGCGTTTGATTTCGATGTCGTCCGAACTGACGCGGGTCAGAAATGCGGTGATGCTTGGCACCTCTTCGCGCTCGAAGATCAGAGCCTGGTTCAAAAGCTCGTCAATCCCGTCCTCGGCTTCTGGCCCCAGCCTTGCCAACAGCTTTTCGCGACCCCGATACTCTCCAAGGATAAGCTCCAGCATCTCGTAGGGCAGCAGGTAATCCACCTTGCGGCGCAGCTTGTCCAGGATCGCGAAAGTTTCGGGAAATTCCGCACCACGACGCCTGATCTCGGCCCAAATGGTCTTTTCCGTGCGTACGTTGGCAAGATCGTAAAGCTCCCTTTCGCTCCAGCCGAAAAGGGGCGAGCGCAGGACAGCGGCAAGCGAAAGATCGTCTTCTGGAAGCGTGAGAAAGGAAAGGAGCGCAAGCAGATCGCGCACCGCAAGCTCTGCGCCAATCCGAAGCCGATCAGACCCGGCAATCGGCAGTTCCGCCGCTTTGCAGGCCTGGATGATCTGGTCGAAAATGGCGCTGCGTTTTTGGACAAGGATCATGATATCCCCGGCCTCGATCCGCCGGATTTCCCCATCTTTCCCTTTAATAGTCTCTGTTTCCAGAAGTTGCCTGATGATCTTTGCAACCTCCTTTCCCAGTTGAACCGAGGCCGCATTGTCCACCGGCCGATCAACCGGGTCGTACCATGCGGGTTCATCCGCATCATCTGGCGGTGGGATAAGCGGCAAGAGATCGACACGTCCCGGTTTGTCGCCATGGAATGCCACGTGGCGAACACCCTCGCCCACGCCGTCCAGCCCTTCACAGACCTTGTCGACCAGCGACAGGATCGCGGACGAAGATCGAAACGAATGCAACAACTCGCGCGAATGCAGCGTTCCGGCCAGTTGCTGGTTGAATTCACCTGCCTTGGTATCAAAACCTTCGGCATCGGCGCCCTGGAAGCTATAGATCGACTGTTTCTTGTCGCCGACGACAAACAGGGTCCGCTCCCGACCGTCATCGTCGATCATCGCATCCGTCAGTGACCGGATGATCGCCCATTGCGCGGGGCTTGTATCCTGCGCCTCGTCGACCAGGATGTGGTCGATCTGGCCATCCAGCCGATAAAGCACCCAACGCAACGCGGGACCGTCCAGCATATCGCGGGTGCGCCGGATCAGATCGTCAAAATCCAGGACACCCCGATCCTGTTTTGCCTTTTCGTAAGCCGGAAGAAAGGCTTGCGCGAATTGATGGATCGCGGCGGTCTTTTCCGCGGCGACCATGGCGATCCGGTCGCGCCGCGCGTCTTCCACGCGCTGCATCAAATCGTGAAGCTGTGGCAGGCGAATGGCGACCTCCGGCAACGCCGCGCCCGTTTTGGTTGGGAACTTCCCGATGCGGGCACAAGACGCCGAAGCGCCGGATTTGAACAAAAAAACGTCTTCGAGGATTTCGAGCGCCGCAAGCGTCGGCTTGTCCGGCAAGTCTGCCAGCTTCCCAGAATCTTTTACGTCGTTGGAAGATCCACCTTGCGCAAGGGCAATCGCGATCTCGCGTACCATCTCAAGGTCGCCCGGCAAGAAAACGGATTCAAGTATCGCCTCCATCGTCAGGTTCTCGGGCACGCCAAACTTGCGATAGATGTCACCATGGCTGCGCGTGATCACAAAATCATCCGCCCTGGACGAAACCATGCGACCAAGACCCACAAGGTTTTCATCCGAGTAAAAGACCGACACCTCGGAAAGCACTGCGGGCCGCTTGACGGCAAGATTGTCCAGAACACCTTCGATCAGCGCATTGCGTGACGCATCGTCCATTTCCCTGAACTGAGGCGAAACCCCGCCTTCAAGCGGGAATTGGCGCAGGATCGAGGCGCAAAGGGCATGGATCGTCTGAATGCGAAGCCCGCCGGGCACCTCGATGGCGCGTGCAAACAGGGTACGGGCGCGGCTGAGATCCTCGGGCGGGGTCTCGCCCATCTCCTCTAGCGCCTCGCGCAACTCGGCGTCGCTTCGCATCGCCCAATCGCCCAGCGTCTGGAACAGGCGGTTCTGCATCTCGCTGGCCGCGGCCTTGGTGTAGGTCAGGCAAAGGATGTTTCGAGGATCGCAGCCCTGCAACAAAAGGCGCGCCACGCGGTTCGTCAGAACGCGGGTCTTTCCCGACCCCGCATTCGCCGACAGCCATGTCGAATTACGGGGGTTGGCCGCAACGACCTGGGCGAAGGTGGCGTCATCCATCATTCCATCGGCTCCGGCCTGGTTTCCGACGAAGCATCCCATTCACCGAACCTGGCAAGATGATCATAGTCGCCTTCGTAGCGCACCTTTTCCATCGCGCGCCGCGAGATATAGCCCGTAGTTTCTTCGTCGAAACTGGCCAGCAGTCGGGACAACTCCGCTGAAACAGTGACTGTTTCATAGCCATCGACCAAGGCAATTTCGCGATCTTTCGGCTTGCGGCCAAGATGGATGTAAGCAACGCGATCGACCGGGGCCGGATCAAGATCATTAAAGCCCCCGCTCTCGGCCATGACGGCCTCGATCAGAAGTTGGCGATCATATTCCCTGACCTGACGTTCAGAGGGGACCGAGCCTGTCTTGTAATCGTAAATCACAAGGTTGCCGTCCTTCAGCCGATCAATCCGGTCTGCCGTTCCACGGATGGTGAAGGTGGGTGCGATCTGAACCTTGCCTTTCACTTCGGTCGCGACCGGAACTCCAGCGATCCTTCGCGCTTGTTCGCTGGAAATCAGATGGTCGGCGATCTGGTCAAGCTGTCCCATCCAGTGATTGCGGATCGACAGCCATGGCACATCCTTTTCGAAAGCGGTTTTGGCTATGCCACGCAAGCGCTCGGTTGCGGACGTCGCGTCGGAAAATTCGGCATCGCTGCTAAAAAACTCTTTCATCACTTCGTGAAACACGATGCCTTTCAGCCGCGCATCGGGTTGCGGCAGAAGCGGCAGCAGTGCGTTGATGCCCAGAACGTGGCGGGCATAGATCGCGTAAGGATCGCGGATCAGCCGGGCAATCTCGGTGACGGAAAGCGATCTGGGCCTTTTCGACCTCGGCGGGGCGGGTGCAGGGCGCTTGGCGGGCGTGACCTCGGTCAAAGGTCGATCCAGGGTTTTGCCGAAGGCCAGATAACGATTGCCACGCGCCTTCATTGCCTCAAGTGCGGCGGGGCCGTCTTGTTCCTTCAGGCCCGACAGAAGATTGGTCAGGCGATTGAGCCATCGGGACGGCACTGCCTCGCCATCGTCACCGCGTTTCGCACGGGCAAGGATCACTTCCGAAGCCGCAATCGCCTGCTGATAGTCATGCGCGGCCAGCCCGACTTCGCCTTCCGGGAGCAACAGGCCCAGGTCGCGACGCATTGCACGGTTCAGCCAGGGATCCGCCGCACCGCCTTCGGGCCAGGTGCCTTCGTTCAACCCGCCAAGCACGACCACGTCAGCGCCCTGAACCCGGGCTTCAAGCGTACCCCAGATCATCACATCGGGCCAGGCTGTAGGGACGCGATCGCTTTCGCGGTCCAGCACGGCTTCGATCAGTTGCACATAATCGGCCAGAGTGACGGGACCGGCAAAATCCTGCTCCCGTCGGAATGCGTTGATCTGCGCCATGCAGGCCTCGCCTCCCGAACCTTTCCACAGCGCATCAGGGTCACTTGCCAGGCGTTCGGACACATCGACATGGTGGTCAATCGCGGCTTTCAGCGTGTTGACCGGCCGAAATTGCAGGCTCTCAAGCAGGCCGCGCAGCCAGGCGATCCACGTCTGTTCGTCCTCCCCGGCCTTGCGGGCGAAATCGTCGAGCGTGCCTCTAGTGATCACAAAAACGGATCTGGCTCGCAAGAACAACTCGAACTTTCTGGTCAGGCGAAGGTGAGCACCCCGCAGGCTTTCCGCTTTCCGCGCCAAAGGATGTTTGAGAAGCGCGATCAGAACATCCGGGCGGATCGGTTGGCCCAAGGCCCTCGCGACCTGCCTCAGCAACCGACCGGGCGGCGTCAGGGCAAGGGGAACGCCTGCACTGTCGTCCGGTTTGATGTTCCAACGTTCCAGCATGGCGGCAACTCGACGCGCCAGCATCCTGTCAGGCGTGATCAGGGCAACCTTTTTGCCATGCTCCACCGTCTCTCGCAGAGCGATTGCGACGGCGCGCGCTTCGTCCTTCGGGTTCGGGGCTTCGATCAGTGACAAGCCCGAGACCGACTTTGTCAGGTCAGGCAGGTTCGGACCTTCGGACAGCCATTGATCGGTGACTTCCGCCGGGCGCAGCGACAATGAAATCAGCGCGTTACGGTTCACGTCCGGCGCCTTGCCCCACCGCGTCACGTCCGCTCGCGTGATGCCCAGTATTTTTAGAAGCGCGGCAAATCTGAACTGGGGATGATCTTCCATACTCCGGTCCTGGGACAGACGATCCCAAACGTCGGACGGCAGGTCATGATCAAATCCCGGAAGCAGTAAAGCGCCCTGGGGCAGCCTTGCAACGGCAGACATCAACATGCGGGTGGTGGCACGGGAACCGGTAGAGCCAGCAATGATGACCGGCGTTTCCGGTGGAGCAATCTTCCAGTGATCACAAAGGTGCTCAACACCCATCCGTCGCCGCGCCTCGTCATCCAGACCCATGTCGCGGGTGGTTTCGATATAGCGATGCGTGATCCTCAGAAACTTGAGGCTACGATCCCAATGTTCCGAAACATTGCCGGTATCAAGGTTGATCAGGCGCTCCGGGTCCATCCCTTCGCCCTGCATTTCGTCCAGAAGGCCGGCAAGGCTGTCCGCGAGGTCCAGTGTGGCGGCTCGCGCGGCCAGATCAGGCTCGGCCTCGATCAGACGGGCGGTCAATTGCGACAGTTCCAGCTTGCGACGAAGGCGCGAAATCGGCGGAGGAAGATCCATCCCGGGCAACAGGGTATCGACATCTGTCACCAGGCCGATACGCGGCAAAAGCCGTGCGCTGCCTTCGCTGAACAGGCGTTTCAACCTGCGCTGCATTCGGCGCGTATTGACGAGAATCTGCACCCTCGAAAGGGCCTCGGGCGATTGACTGGCATAGGCGTCCAGAACCTTGTCCACCAGAACACGGGGAAAATCCGCACCGGGCGGCACGCCGAAAAGCCGTGGTTTGTCGCTTGGTTCAAACATCCATCAGAGCCTTCTTTGCAAGTGCCAGACCGTCGGGCGTGCCAATGTCGCACCAACTGCCGGTATGCACGATGCCATTCAGAGGACCGGTGTCCGCAAGTAGATCCCAATAACGGTTCAGCGAGAATGCACGGTCTTCAATTTCGCTCAGACGGTCGGGCATAATGATCTGCGCACCACCGTACAAGAAAGGTCCGCCGCGCTGAATTTCCCCTTGTTCGAGACTGAAATCACCGGATTTGACGGGCCCCAGAACGCGATTCTGATCGCAAAGCATCAAGAGGCTTTTCATCTCGGGCTGCCACGCGGCAAGTAGCGCGGAAATCGGGTTGGTGCCAAGCCATAGCGCGTCGGGGTTCAGGGTAACAACCGGGCCGTCGTGCAAAAAGGGCAGGGCATTTCGCAGGCCTCCACCGGTTTCAAGGATCTCTGTCTTTTCATGCACGACATGCACGCCGAGGCTTTCCAAATGGGGGATCATCTGATCGGCCAGGTAGTGCACATTGGCGACGATCCGCGAGATTCCGGCATCCCTTAGAAGGTCGATAGAATGGTCGATCATGGGTCTGTCGCCGAGGGGAAGCATTGGTTTCGGCAAGTCGCGTGTGAGGTTCCCCATTCGTGTGCCGAACCCTGCGGCAAAGATCATCGCAGACGTTGGACGGCTCATGCCATGCCCTCGGGCGCTGGCAGCGCCTTTGGCAGTTCGGCGCGAAGGTGTGAAAACCTTGGATGAGCAAGCGCTTCTTTTACGTAACGATAGACACGCGGAATCTTCGGCAGATGGTGTGTCTTCCCATCCACCACCGCCGCGCGATGAAATATACCCAGAATGCGCAGGTTCCGTTGCAGAGAGAATGTGGCAAAGGCTTCGACCAGGGCCGACGGATCGTCGCCCGATGCTTTCGCATAGGCTGCGATGTAATGCTCTCGCGTTTGCATCGTTATTTCTGTCCGCGCATCCGTCAAAAGCGAAACAAGATCGTAAACGGGATGGGCCAAAATGGCGTCCTGATAGTCCAGAAGCCCAAGACGCGCCACACCGGAACGGTCGGGCAACCACATCAGGTTGTCGGCATGAAAGTCGCGCAGCGAAACGGTCGGCTTTTCAGTTGCAAGGGTTTCCAGCGCAGGCAGCAATACGGCGCGAAACCGATCCAGACGCACGGGATCGGCACCGGGACAGTAATCGTCGGCAATCCTTGTCCAATCGCAGAGTTCTTCGGCGCTCGGGCAGGGAAGGGCAGGGGGCGTGGCGCTTCTAATGGTCAACAACAGGTCAATGCAGACATCAAGCGGCTCCCTCTGTGAACTGCCGTCCAGCAGACTGCTGACCGGCACTTGCCCGAGATCTTCGAGCAGAAGAAAGCCGTTGTCGCGATCCACTGTCAGTAGCTCCGGGGCAGACAGGCCAAGCCCGCGCAACCAACGGGTCATATCGACGAATTTCGGCAAACTTGTCGCACGACCCTTCGCGTCGTCCATCAAGACGGCCGAGGTATCACCCTTTTCCAGCCGAAAATAGGACCTTGCCGAAAGATCGCCGGCAATCGTTTCGATGGTTGCGTCCGCCCAACCCGAACGCTCCAGAAATACTCGGGCGTCAGGCCGCATCGAAGTCTTCCAATAAGTTGGTGTGTTGGTTCCACCGATCACCCTCGGACCGAAATTCTACTTCTCTACCTTCGCCCGCGACCGACAGGTGGATTCGCAATGCGTCGGCTGGCGGTTCGTCGATCATCTCGGGCCATTCGACAAGGGTGATGTCATGTCCGAAAGCCTCGTCCAGCCCAAGCTCAGCAAGCTCCGAAGAATCGGCCAGCCGATAAAGATCGGCGTGCCAGAGCGTGCCAATATCCAATTCGTAGGTCTGAACAAGCGTATAGGTGGGAGAGGGGATATCGACCCTGTCGCGTCCTTCGGCACGCAGCATTTCCTGGATCAGCGCGCGGACAAGGTGCGACTTGCCTGAACCTATCTCGCCGGACAGAAGCAAGCAGTCACCCTTGCGCAGAACACCGGCCAGGCGTTCGCCCAACCTTGTTGTCGCGTTCTGGTCAGAAAGTGTGGCGGAAGCCGAATAACCCATGTCCGCAGCAATGTGCCGGGCAGGGTGACGACCTGCAAGGCTTGATCAACCGGTTTGCCGCAACTCGGGGTCGATCCGCACAGCGGCACGATGGACGCGGAACAGCGCTAGCGTGGCACCGGCCTTTTGCGGAACGAAACGACAATGGACCGACCGGCCATCCTGAAGCTGAACATTGGCGGACCATTCCTCGCGTTCCTGCGGCATCCGGGCAAAATCACGGAAGTCACCCCAGACAGGCGTGGGCAGCGACAGATCGTGCCACCGGCGCGTCGCCTCTGTCAGGTCGACGGTCCCGAGCGTTTCGTCGTCACCGGTTTGCCAAAGGTCACGATAGGCATCGTTCGCAAGGACCATCTGACCAGCGGGCGAGAACAAAGCAACGGCGTCAGAGACTGCATCAAGCACCACCTGAAATTCGCCAAGCTCCGCCCGAAAGCGCCGTGTTAGTGACATTTCGGCGCTGATATCCTCGAACAGAAGCGCGACCGCGCCGTCAGGATGCGGACGCCCCGTGACATGATAGGTTTGCCCGTCAGGCAAGGACCAGGACTCGCTGTATGTCCCGTCTGCGGCTGCGGCCTCCAACTCGGCAATCGCTGTGCGCCATGTCCGATAGTCGCGCGGCTCTGGCATCACGCGATTTTCACGCAGACGGTCGAGGAAACTCACCATGCTGGGGCGCGAGGTCAGGAAATCGGTTGGCAGGTTCGTCAGGTCAAGAAGGGCGGGATTGAACAGAACCAGCCGCCGCGACCGGTCAAAGATGGCCAGCCCTATTGCCAGTTCGGCAAAAGTCTTGGTCAGGGTCTGGGTAAACTCGCGCCGCCTGTTTTCGGCCCGGACCGCCTCGTCCGCCGGGATAGCAGTGCACAGGATGTCCTTGCCGATGGTCGTGATGTGGCAATCGTACCAGGCATCTTCGGTCATGCCCTTGCCGTGAAGGGCAATCCGTTGTGGTTCACTGTGTTTGGCATTCGAGCGTGGCTGGAGCGATGGAAAGATTCTTGGCAGGGGCCAGACAAGATCGCGACCCGGTTCACAGACATCACGCACGGTTTCCAGGTAAGCGCGATTGACCCAGGTGATCTCGCCCAGGTCATTTTGTCGCCAAAGCAGGAAAGGGGCCGCGGACGTATTGGCGCGCAGCATCGACAATTCACTTTCCAGCGCACGGATCGAATGGATATCGTCACGATTGGGCGAGGTGCCGGTGACGAAATCTATTTTCAGCCGGACGGTCTCGCCAGCGGTTTCGCGCAATATCTGAGACTGGCCGTCGCGGGAAACTTCGGACATATCGCCTTCAACGGCGGCGCTGGAAACAAGTTTTTCCGCCGCATCAAAATTGTGCGACAGAAAGAGCCTGAGCTTTTCGATCTCGGTTGAAGGTCCAATCGTGGAATCCATCACGCGGCGGGCGCCAAAATTCGCGTCGACGACTTCTCCGTCCCGAAGCAGGAAGACAAGCGGGTCCTTGTCACGACTTTCATTCATGTCTGAAGGTGTCTTGCGTCCGAAGGTGGACATGACAAGCAAACAGGAAAGTATGAAACCAGAAATAAAAAGTAGCACGGCAACAGGGTCGAATGGCACGACAGTAGTCCCCCAGAAAACAACCCGAACATATTTTGAACATCTTCGTTAACGCATGGTTAACGCATCAGGTCTCGATGGGTTCGTTTTTCCCGAGTGCTGCGCGGGCAGCGTCCTGCGCCTCGGCAAAAAGCTCGCGACTCCACCGCGCCTCGATCACCGCACCGACCCGGGCACCCGGTCCCGGATCGCGCTGCGCGGGGTCGCGACCGTTGTCGAAACTCAGTTCGGCGCCAGTCCGTTCCAAAAGCGTCTTTGCGATGAATAGGCCAAGTCCCATGCCCTCGTATCCCGGTCTTTTGTCGCGCTTTCGTCTTCGCACGAAGGGATCCCCGATCCGGTGTATCACGTCGGCGGAAAACCCGGTGCCGTCGTCGATGATACGCACCGTGATCGCGGTTTCGTCCCAGATCACGTCGACCCAGACATTCTCGCGTGCGAAATCGACGGCATTCTGGATCAGGTTTCGGATGCCGTGGATAATCTCGGGCCTTCGATCAATCACGGGCTGACGGTCGTCATTATCCGTGGTCGCGTGGAAATCGAAATGAATTGGCGTCCCGCGATTGGCATGTGGCTCGGCCGCCTCGCGGACAACGGCTTCGACAGGCGCGCGGCGAACATGGCGATCATCGTTCCCTGCTTGCCCCATTGCGTTCAGAATATCGCGGCAACGATTGGCTTGTTCCCGGATCAATTGCGCGTCTTCCTGAAGTGCGGGCTGGCCATCCAGCTCTTCGATCAGCTCTGCGCTCGCCAGTTTTATGGTGGCGAGCGGCGTGCCAAGCTCGTGCGCCGCCGCCGCGACGACGCCACCAAGATCCGTCAGCTTTTGTTCTCGTGCCAGCGCCATCTGCGTTGCGGTAAGGGCTTCGGACATGGCGTGCATTTCGCCGGTCACCCGCCCCGCATAGACGGCAAGGAAAACGACGCCGATGATGATGGCCAACAGGAACCCGAACTCGAAAATATCGGCGATTTCGATGATGAACCCTTGCTCGGTTCGAAGCGGGATATGGAAGAACATCAAAAGGACAACCAGTCCGATTGAGACCATGGCGATCATGATCGTCGTGCGCGTGTCCAGGGCCATCGCGGAAATGGCGACAGGTGCAAGGATTAGAAGGGCAAAGGGATTGTTCAGGCCACCGGTCAGAAACAAGAGGAATGACAGTTG
Source organism: Paracoccaceae bacterium (assembly GCA_965228905.1). GTDB lineage: Bacteria > Pseudomonadota > Alphaproteobacteria > Rhodobacterales > Rhodobacteraceae > CALKXV01. Next base: position 348,653 of record CBDDII010000003.1, read on the forward strand.
CAGAATGTCGAACACCAGCATTCCGGTGACTTCGCCTTCGGTCAGGCGCTTGTTTTCTGGGAAAACGAAGACCGCGACCAAATTCGCGATGATGGAAATACCGATAGCAACAAAGCAAAGGCCCACATTCAGGTCCAAGCCGAAAGTGCGAACCGCAACGGTTATGGCAGCCAACTGGCCGAAAATGGCAATCCAGCGCAACACGATCAGGGTTCTGAGACGCACCCAGTTCGATCTTTGCCCCTGCGGTTCGAAAGTGTCGGTCATGCCCGCGCCTTTGTCATTGCGCTTTTCTATGCGCCTTCGGGGGTGCGGATCAACGTTCGGTGACAACGGACCCGATGCAGACTTTGGTATGATGTGTCGTTAAAAACCTTGTTGCAAAAGCGCGTGACGGGCCAACTTTGTGCCCTGAGCGTTTGACCGACAGGCTTCCTCATCCTAGATTCCGGCAACGGACGCGAGGAAGAACAAGAAATGCCCCGAGACATTGGCCCGGATCCCACCTTGTTGATCGTTGATGACGACGAGCCTTTTCTGCGACGGCTTGCCCGTGCCATGGAAAAGCGGGGGTTCGAGGTGGAAACCGCGGATTCCGTTGCGGGCGGCACTGCAATCGCGACGGCGCGACCCCCGGCCTATGCGGTGGTCGACCTTCGTCTGGAAGACGGGAATGGCCTTGATGTGGTCGAACGCATTCGCGAACGGCGCGAGGACAGCCGGATCGTCGTCTTGACAGGCTATGGCGCGATTGCAACGGCGGTGGCCGCGGTAAAGATCGGCGCAACGGATTACCTGTCAAAGCCAGCAGACGCCAACGACGTGACGGCGGCATTGCTTGCCTCGGAAGACGAACTTCCGCCCCCGCCGGAAAACCCGATGAGCGCGGATCGTGTGCGTTGGGAGCATATCCAGCGGGTCTATGAATTGTGCGACAGGAACGTCAGCGAAACCGCACGGCGTCTGAACATGCACCGGCGGACCTTGCAGCGGATTTTGGCCAAGCGGTCTCCGCGCTAAAGGTCGTTCAAAAGTTCCGCGTGGCGTGCAACGAAAGCGCGCCGTGTTTCCAGCGGCGGGCGCAGAACGATGGAAAGACCCTTTGTTAGAGAAGAATCGTGGCGTCCGAAGAACCGCATAGCTTCCGTTTCGTCGAACCCGGCAATCTGCGTCGCCTCCAGCCATGCCGAAATCTTGTCGGCCCGCTTGATCCTGGATTTCACGACCTTTGGAACGGCGGCGGGCAACCCGTAACGCAGGTGAATCGCCGCCGTTAACCTGTCATCCAGCGCAGAATACCCCGGCCCGACCGCGGCCTTCACGGGCGAGATCATGTCGCCGATCACATACTCGGGCGCGTCGTGCAAAAGTGCGGCCAGCCGCCATTTTGCAGGGGCCTTGGGATCGAGCCGGGAAAACAGCGCTTCGACCAAAAGCGAGTGCTCGGCAACCGAATAGGGATAGTCGCCCTTGGTCTGACCATTCCACCGCGCGACGAAGGCCAGGCCGTGGGCGATGTCTTCGATCTCGATGTCCATCGGCGTCGGATCAAGCAGATCCAGCCGTCTTCCCGACAGCATCCGCTGCCACGCACGTGTGTCTGATTTCCTGGGCGCCATCGCAGCGATTTGCTCCGGTCACACCGGGATCGTCAAGGGCGATATCGCGAAGGCGCCGGGCAGCGGGAATGTACCTGCACCGATGGTCATCCGAATTCGGCCCAAATCTTGGTCAGTGCGGCATGAAATGTCCGAATTCCGACCTCTATTCCGGCATAGTTCGAGTCTAGCGTCGAAGAGAGGGCAGCAAATGGCCCGCCAAAATTCATGTGATTGTTAGGGTATCGCAAACACATTCCGAGTAACGATTGATCGAAACAGGGAGGTTGAATCACCGCGCGGCCAAAAGGCCGTGGAAAGGAGAGACCAATGCCCTGGATCAAGACACTGGCAGTATTCATTGCCATGACACCCGCAATGTTACAGGCCCAATCCAACTGCGCTGCACGCGACAAAGTCGTCGATCGGCTAAGCGGCAAGTATGGCGAAGCATTTTCAGGTGGCGGACTTCGGAACGAAGAAAGCATCTACGAAGTCTGGCATTCCGAAGAAAAAGGCACCTGGACAATTCTGATGACCCGCGCCGATGGCATTTCCTGCATCATGGCCTCCGGCACCAATTGGCGCGATGGCCTTAAGGTTCCGGCAGGAATCCCCGGGTAAGTAAGTTGCCGGGTCGCATGCCCGGTGCTAAGTGACCCCGAAACACGAATGAGTGGAGCAGGGTCATGCCCAAGGATTATGTCGTCAAGGATATTTCGCTGGCCGCGTTCGGCCGCAAGGAATTGGATATCGCCGAAACCGAAATGCCGGGGCTTATGGCGCTGCGCGAGGAATACGGCGAGGAAAAGCCCCTGAAGGGCGCGCGGATTGTCGGCTCTTTGCACATGACGATCCAGACAGCGGTTCTGATCGAAACGCTGAACCATCTTGGGGCCGATGTACGCTGGGCCTCCTGCAACATCTTCTCGACCCAGGATCACGCCGCTGCGGCCATCGCCGAAGGTGGCACGCCGGTCTTTGCGGTCAAGGGCCAAACCCTTGAAGAACATTGGGATTACCTGGACCGGTCCTTCATGTTCCCCGAAGGCGCCAACATGATCCTCGATGACGGTGGCGACGCTACTCTTTACGTTCTTTTGGGTGCGCGTGCCGAGGCTGGCGAAGACATCATTCCCGTGCCCGGTTCGGAAGAGGAAGAGGTGATCAAGGCCCAGATCAAGAAACGCATGGCCGAAAGCCCCGGCTGGTTCACGAAAACGCGCGACGCGATCATTGGCGTTTCCGAAGAAACCACCACCGGTGTGCATCGTCTTTATGATTTGCAGAAGAAGGGCCAATTGCCGTTCCCCGCAATCAACGTCAACGACAGTGTCACCAAGTCGAAGTTCGACAATAAATACGGCTGTCGCGAAAGCCTGGTCGACGGTATTCGCCGTGCGACAGATACGATGATGGCGGGCAAGGTGGCCGTGGTTTGCGGCTATGGTGACGTTGGCAAAGGCTCCGCCGCCTCGCTTCAGGGGGCCGGCGCCCGCGTGAAAGTGACCGAGGTTGACCCGATTTGCGCGCTACAGGCCGCGATGGACGGGTTCGAGGTTGTTCTGCTGGAAGAAAACCTGGACGCCGACATCTTTATCACGACCACCGGCAACAAGGATGTGATCCGCATCGAGCATATGCGCGAGATGAAGGATATGGCCATCGTCGGCAACATCGGCCACTTCGACAATGAAATTCAGGTGGCAAACCTGAAAAACCACAAGTGGACCAACATCAAGGATCAGGTGGACATGATCGAAATGCCTTCGGGCAACCGCATCATTCTGTTGTCCGAAGGACGACTGTTGAACCTTGGCAACGCCACCGGACACCCCAGCTTTGTCATGTCGGCAAGTTTCACCAACCAGGTTCTGGCGCAGATGGAGCTGTTCAACAACTCCAGCGCCTATGAAAACAAGGTTTATATCCTGCCGAAACACCTGGATGAAAAGGTTGCGATGCTGCATCTCGGTCGTGTCGGCGCCAAGCTGACGAAGCTGGAAAAAGAGCAGGCCGACTATATCGGTGTGACGCCGGAAGGGCCGTTCAAAGCCGAGCATTACAGGTACTGATCGCGCTAGCGGATCAAGATTGCCCTGAAATCATTGACGTTCGTGCCCGTTGGTCCGGGCACGAACAGATCGCCGATCGCGTCGAAAGCTGTCCAGGCATCGTGGCCCGCAAGCATTGCACCCGGATCCCGGCCCGCTTCACGCAATCTCGCAAGACTTGTTCCGCAGGCGAAAGCGCCCGCGTTGTCTTCGGATCCGTCGATCCCGTCGGTGTCGGCTGCCAGCGCGGTGATCGAAAGATCCTCGATTCCGCCGGCAAAAGACAGCAGGAACTCCGAGTTTCGCCCGCCGCGCCCCGCATTTCCACGCACGGTTACCGTGGTTTCCCCACCAGAAAGGATCACGACCGGGGCCTTGAACGGACGATTTCTCAGGCGCACTTCTCGCGCAATGGCCGCGTGAACCATTCCGACGTCGCGCGCCTCGCCCTCGATCGCATCCGAAAGAATGACCGGTTCGACACCCTTGTCGCGGGCAACACTTGCCGCCGCTTCCAACGAAATCGCGGCCGAGGCAATCACGCGCACTTCGTTGCGGGCGAATTCAGCGTCATCCGGGTGCGGTGCTTCCGGCGCGGTTTCAAGATACCTGGCGACTTTTTCGGGCAGGGAAATGCGATAGGTCTCGACCAAGCACAGGGCTTCGGCCAACCGCAGACCGTCCGGCACGGTCGGTCCCGACGCAACCTGTGCCGGATCATCGCCCGGCACATCCGACACGATCAGGCTGACGACGCGCGCGGGAAAAGCGGCTTGCGCCAACCGACCGCCCTTGATCGTGCTGACGTGTTTGCGAATGGCGTTCATCGCCGAGATCGGTGCGCCAGAGGCCAAAAGTGCCTTGTTTAGTGACTGTTCATCCTCAAGCGTCAGGCCTTCCGGGGGCGCGGGCAAAAGCGCCGAACCGCCCCCGCAGATGAGTGCGACAACAAGATCGTCTTCGCCCAATCCATTCAACGCCTCGGTCAGCTTGCCGCTTGCCTCCAACCCGGCTGCATCGGGAACCGGATGCGACGCTTCGATCACAGGCAAGTGCCGCGTCGGGCCGCCATAGCCATAGCGTGTGACGACCAAGCCTTCGACCGGATCGCCCCAAAGGTCCTCGAAAGCGGCGGCCATCTGCGCGGCACCCTTGCCGGCGCCGATTACAACGGTGCGCCCCTTTGGTTTTTCCGGCAGGACACTTGCAAGCGCCTCGCGCGGATCGGCGGCGGCGACAGCGGCATGGAAAAGGCTGGTCAGGAATTCACGGTCGTCTTGATCTATCATGGCCGCCTTTTAGCGCCATGCCGCGGCGGCGAACAGTCCGGTTGTTGCGCACCGATTTCAAAACAACCCGAGGATCGCGCCCATAACGGCACAGCCAAAAGTGGCATAACCACTATCTATCAACGTTAGCTTGAACGGTCTCGCGCCATAAGCGTTGTTGATCATGATCCAGGGTGAGATGAAAAACAACCCGATACCCAGCCCGGCGACCAATCCTTTTCCCAAGCCGTCTATCCCGGCCATCGCAAAGGTATGACGCATCATGCCGGCCACAAATATCATAGCAATCATCGCAAGGATAAAGGGCATAGGGGAGTTGTTCATCGGCCTGCCGTTTTCGTCGGTCTCGACCCCCACAGCTTCGATCCATTGCTTCGAAAGTGTCATGTACCACGCCGCGCCGAAGGCAAATCCGCCAATCGCCGCGATAATCACGCTCAGAAATCCCATAAGCCCCTCCTGAGTTGCATGAATCCAGTCTAGGCGCGGAATGGGTCTCTTGAAAAGCGGTTCAGGCCTTGGTGCCGCCCATATTGCAGATCAGTTTCCATTCGGCGGCAGTGACCGGTTGCACCGACAGGCGGGTATTCTTGACCAGCACCATCTCAGCCAGCTTCGGCTCGGCCTTGATCTCGGCAAGGGTAACGGGCGTTTCCATCGGCTTGACCGCCTTGATGTCCACGCATTCCCATCGTGGATCATCGGTGGTGCTGTCGGGGTGCGCTTCCGTGATCACTTCGACGATTCCGACGATCTCCTTGTCCTTCTGCGAGTGATAGAAAAACCCCAGATCGCCGACTTTCATGTCGCGCATCACGTTGCGCGCCTGGTAATTGCGCACGCCATCCCATTCTTCGCCTTCGTCACCTTTGGCGACTTGGTCATCCCAACTCCAGGTCGAGGTCTCAGACTTGAAAAGCCAGTAGGCCATGGGTCACTCCGTTCCGACAGGTCTGGCCAAAAGGGTGTCGATGGCCCGCTTGATGTCAAGCTTGCCCTCCACCACTTCGGCGACGGTGGCAATCAGCGGAAGATCAAGGCCAAGCCGTTCGGCATCGTCTCGCACCGTCGGCGCGGTGGCCAGGCCTTCGACGGTGGAATGGGTGTCAGGTGTCACGCCCTTTCCAAGAGCAATCCCGGCAGTGAAGTTGCGGGATTTCTCGGATGTGCAGGTCAAGACAAGGTCTCCAAGGCCGGAAAGCCCTTGAACAGTCTCTGTTTGTGCCCCTTTTGCGGTTGCGTAGCGGGTCAGTTCAGAGAACCCCCTTGCGATGACCGAGGCGCGCGCGCTGTCCCCCAACCCGGCCCCAATGGCGATGCCCGCCGCAAGGGCAACGACATTCTTCAACGATCCGCCCAATTCGGCCCCGGCCACGTCAGTTGTCCGATAGAGGCGAAGCACGGGCCGCGTCAGAACCGCCTGAAGCGACTTTGCGTCCTCTTCCTTCGCGCTGGCCAGAACGATGGCGGTCGGCATTCCCATGGCGATGTCCACCGCGAAACTGGGGCCGGTTAAAAGGGCGGTGGTTGCAGTCGGGCACGCGGCGTTCAATGTCGCGACGGTTCCAAGGCCGGTCTTGCGATCAATCCCCTTGGCACAGGACACGAGTGTCGCGGTCTTGGGTATCTCATGCGTGATCACAAAGTCGGCCAAGGCCTGTGATGGAACAGATAGAAGAAGGATGTCGCTTTGAAACGCGCTCGCTTCGCTGGTCACGCTAAGGCTGTCGGGCAGGGCGTATCCAGGCAACTTGCGACCTGAACTCCGCCCCTCGTGCATCTGTTTGACGTCATCTGTATCCCGACCCCAAAGAGTGACTTTCGCACCATCGCGCGACAGGGCAATCGCAAGGGCGGTGCCGAAAGCACCGGCGCCAATCACCGAAATGCTCATGCCTTTGCCCCTTTCTTCCCAGACCCCAGAAGCGCAGGTTGCCGATCATCCAACGGCCATCGCGGGCGTGGCACCAGGGGCACCATCCCTGGGTCGCCGATCCGATCCAATTCGATGCCCGCCCATGCGATCATCGCGGCGTTGTCAGTGCAAAGCGCAATTGGTGGGGCCGTGAAAGTAACGCCTGCCCCTTGTGAAACAGTCTCTAATCCAGCGCGGATAGCCTTGTTTGCGGCAACTCCTCCCGCGACGGCAATGACCGGATGCGGTGGTCGCAGTTTCAGGTAAAGGTCGATGGCGCGGGAAGTCTTGACGCTCAGAACCTCGGCAACTGCTTGCTGAAAACCTGCGCAAAGGTCTGCGCAGTCGCCCTCGGTCAGACCGCCCTTGCTTTCGATCAGGATGTCTTTCTCTCGGATCAGGGCGGTTTTCAGCCCCGAAAAGCTCATGTCGCAGCCTTCGCGATCCAACATGGGACGGGGAAACCTGAACCGGTCGGGATCGCCCTTCATCGCGGCTTGTTCGACAGAGGGACCACCCGGTTGCGTCAGCCCCAGAACGCGGGCGGTCTTGTCGAAGGCCTCGCCCGGCGCGTCGTCGATGGTTCCGCCGAGACGTTGAAATCTGTCCGGTCCTTCGACGATCAGCAACTGGCAATGACCGCCCGAGACCAAAAGCATCAGGTAGGGAAAGGTAATGTCGTCGGTCAGTCGTGGCGTCAGGCAATGCCCTGCCAGGTGGTTGACGCCAATCAGGGGCTTTCCGGCACCAGTCGCAATGCCTCGGGCGCACATCACACCGGAAATGACACCGCCGATCAGACCGGGCCCGGACGTCACGGCAATCGCGTCTATCTGGCTGAGGCGGATCCCGGCCTCCGACAGGGCCGTTTCCACCGCGATGTCCAGCTTTTCGGCATGGGCGCGAGCGGCGATTTCCGGAACCACGCCGCCGAAGGCTTCGTGAAGCGCGTTCTGGTCGGCCACGATTGACGAAAGAATTTGCCTGTCGTCCGACACCACGGCCGCCGCCGTGTCGTCACAACTGGATTCGATGCCAAGGAAAAGCTTTGTCATATGCGTATTGGTTGCGTGGTTGATCCCCCGCAGGTAACACCGGGCCATGCGCCGTACAAGCAAGGCCTCTGAACGATGACCGCCGGGCCGATCCTGCTTTTGACCCGACCGACGGCGCAATCCCAAGACTTCCTGAATCTATGCGAGCGCAGGTTGGACCGGCCCGTAACTGCCGTGATTTCACCGATCATGAAAATCGAAAAAACCGGCGAACCCTGGAATCTGGATGGCGCGACGCTTGTCGTGACCTCTGCCAATGCCGTGCGCGCCCTGTCGGGTGCAATCAAGGGACGATCAGTCGTGACAGTAGGCGAGGCGACAGCGGATCTTGCACGCGCAAACGGGGCTGTTGCGCAGTGTCTGGGCGAAACGGCGGATGCTTTCCTTGCCCAGGCGGACAGCCTGATACCTCCGGTGGTCGTGGCTCGAGGGGTTCATGCAAGGCTGGACTTGGCAGAGGCGCTGATATCGCGTGGAACTGATGCCAGATCAGTCACTGTTTACGATCAAATCGCAGCCCCCTTGAGCGAGGAGGCGAGGGATTTGTTGTCAGGAACCCGATCCGTCGTGGCACCCGTCTTCTCACCCCGCAGCGCCATACTGCTGGCGGCTCATTCGATCACCGCTCCGCTGGAAATTTGTGCAATCAGCGCAGCAGTCGCGCAGGCATGGACCGGACCGGGCAGGGTGCGTGTCGCAGATCACCCGACAGCCGAAGCAATGTGCGACCTTGTGACCACGGCACTTTGACCGCTCGCCTTGTTGAGCGGTCGAACGGTCCCTAAACTCAAGACAGGCCCCAAAGCCCACTGTGCAAGCAAAGGTAAAAGCGTGAACTCAAAGCCAGATTCGCCGGAAAAGCCCGAAAAACCTGACGATTCCGAGTATGAGCAGGAGTTTGAAACGCCTGATCCGCTTACCGAATCGTCTGACGACACGCCCGTCTTGCTGGATGACGAATCCGAAGACACCTCTGATGATCTGCTTGGGCTCGATGATTTTCCGGAACAAGAGGATGTTTCCGAAGAAGCATCGGAAACTTTCCCCCCTGCAGAGCCGCAGCCGCGACGTGGCGGTTTCTTTCCACTGTTTCTTGGCGGTGTTGTTGCAGGCGGCGTTGGCTTCGCCTCCGCATTTCTTTTGTTGCCCGGTCTTTCCGGCACTTCCGAGGATACGGCCCGTGCCCTTGATGGCGTTGCGGCAAATACCGCAGACCTGAGTGAACTTTCCGAAAAACTCGACAGTGTCGGTGCCTCCATACCCGAAGCCACCGATATTTCCGGGCTGGAAAGCAGTGTTGCCGCCCTGGAAAGCACCATCGGTGAAATCTCCGGAGATGTTTCGAGCCTGACGCAAAGCGTGGCCGAAGCCGATGCGACGCTGGAAAGCAGCCTGTCCGACCTGACCGCACAATTAGCCACGCTTCGCGAACGTATCGCGACGCTTGAGGTAGACAGCGGGAACACGAACTCCGCCCAGGCCGACGAAGCCGAGGCACAACTGTCGGCGTTTCAGGCCGACCTTGAAAGCCTGGTCAGCGAGGCCGAAGAGCGGATTGTGGCAGCGGAAGAGAAGGCGCAGGCGATCCTTGCCGAAGCGCAGGCTGCCGCAGAGGCCAGAGAGGCTGACGCGGCGCGTGAGGCGGAACTTGCCGGTCAGCGGGCGGCGCTGGCCAAGTTGAAATCGGCGCTGGATGCCGGTGCGTCCTTTGACGATGTAGTGGCCGCTCTGGGCGACCTGCCGCCGGAACTTGCCCGGCACGCCGACTCTGGCATCCCCACGCTTGTCTCTCTTCAACAGGGTTTTGCGCCCGCCGCCCGTTCCGCACTTGCCACCGTGCAAACCGTGCCGGAAGACGCCTCGACCGGCGAACGTCTGACCGCCTTTCTTAAGCGTCAGACCAATGCACGCTCGCTTACCCCGAAAGACGGAAACGACCCCGACGCCGTGCTGTCCCGTGCCGAGGCGCATCTGTCCGAGGGCAGGCTGGAGGAAACCTTGACCGAGGTCTCGGCCCTACCGGAAGAAGCGCGCAAAGCGATGTCAGGCTGGCTGACCGACGCAGAAATCCGACAATCGGCGTTGCAGGCCGCCGATTCCCTATCCGCCAAACTGAATTGAGAGCCCGATGCTTTGGTCCCTATTGAAGATTGTACTGTTCATGGTCCTGGTCGCCGCGGCCGCCTGGGGCGCTGGTCTCCTCATGGAAACCGACGGGGGCGTGCAGATTGCCTTTGCCGGAACGGAATACACGCTTGGGCCGCTTGAATCCGTCATTGCCCTGCTCTTGCTGGTGGCTGCCGCCTGGGTGTTGTTCAAGCTGGTCGGGCTGGTGGTCACTTTCCTGCGCTTCGCCGCGGGCGACAAGACCGCCATCGACCGCTTTTTCGACCGGCGACGCGAGCGTAAAGGGTTTGACGCGCTGGCCGAAGGGATGCTGGCGCTCGCATCCGGTGAGGGCAAGCAGGCCATCGCCAAGGCGACCAAGGCCGAGAAACTGCTTCGCCGCCCAGAGCTGACAACCCTTCTGACCGCCCAGGCGGCCGAACAGGCTGGTGATGCCCAGATGGCCGAAACGGCCTATAAAAAGCTGCTGCGCGACGAACGCACCCGCTTTGTGGGTGTGCGCGGTCTGATGAAACAACAGCTTCAGGCCGGAAACACCGATACCGCCATGGCACTGGCCGAAAAGGCCTTTTCGCTGCGTCCCGGCCACGTGGAAACCCAGGACGTCTTGTTGGAACTTCAGGCCAGCAATCACGATTGGTCCGGGGCCAGAAAGACCCTGGGCGCAAAGCTGAAATATGGCGGGCTACCCCGTGATGTGCACAAGCGGCGCGATGCGGTTCTGGCACTGGGCGAAGCAAAAGACATCGTCAACGAAGACAGCCCGATTGAAGCCCGTGAAAAGGCCATCGAGGCGAACCGGCTTTCGCCCGATCTGATCCCGGCCGCCGTTATGGCTGCAGACGGATATATCTCGCAGAACAAGCCCCGTAACGCCGCCCGCCTTTTGACCAAGGCCTGGGGCGCCCAACCGCATCCCGACCTCGCAGCGGCCTTCGCCCGGATCGCCCCGGACGAAACCACCGCGGAGCGGATCAAGCGGTTCCGCGCGCTAACCAACCAGCACACCGACCATCCCGAGACCATCATGCTGGCTGCAGAACTTCAGATCGCAGCCGAGGATTATCCCGCAGCCCGCACCGCGATGGGTGATCTGGCCGAGAAGGAACCATCGGCCCGCGCCCTGACGATTATGGCGGCCATCGAGCGCGGCACAGGCTCGGATGACGCGATCGTCAAAGGTTGGCTGGCGCGGGCGCTGACAGCGCCGCGCGGTCCGCAATGGGTCTGTGACAAGTGCAACCGTGTCCACGCCGAATGGCACCCGGTCTGCGAGGGATGCGAAAGCTTCGACACGCTCAGCTGGAAACAGCCCAAGGACGCCAGCGCACCCCTGCCGGCCGGCGCCGAGATGCTGCCATTGATCGTGGGACAAATCGCGGGGCCAGCCGACATCGAGGTCTCGGGCGAAGACGACGCCGCGGCGGACGCCGCCAAGGATGTCTCTGGCGACGCCGAGGATATCGCGCCGGAACTTTCAGAGGCCGACCCCGACGGAGAGGACGATCCTGAAACCGCCAACGCGGACGGCCCTCCCTTGGACTACGCCGTCGAAAAAGAGGCAAAATAGGGCTATTCGCCCCCGCAAATCCCTGCTATCAGGCCCGCCGGTAAGCCGCTGTAGCTCAGCTGGTAGAGCACGTCATTCGTAATGATGGGGTCGGGGGTTCGAGTCCCTTCAGCGGCACCACTTTCCTACAAAGTTTAGCGCAATGCCATCCGGACGCACGGATGTGGCTACTGTCCGACGTCCTCAGGCCCCAGGATTCCCAACCAGATCTCATCCGGATCGAGGTCGGAGTAGTCGAGATCCTGTTCACGAAGCCAACCGCCCAAGTAAGTCAGGAAGTCCCGGCAGCGGATCTGGGCAGGGCGAAAACGCGGGGTCCAGTTGGGTGTGTTCCAGCCGTCCCACGGGATTTCGGGGTTGATATGCGGACCGATAGAGCCTCCTGCAACAACGCATTTCCCGACGGATTCAAGCGTCTGGCGTGAGATCAATCCAACGGGTGGATCATATCGGGACAATTCTGCCGCATGACATTCATAACCTTCGACCGTGCTGTCACCGTAGGGCGTCGCACGCACCCCTTGGAACCACTGCCTGCCCAGATGAAACGCTGCGTTCTGTCCGAACTCGGCACCGTCGTGCGTGAAATCGCATTCGGCGAAGACGAAACCGTAGGGCGTGCGGATATTGGTACTGGGGGCGGTGACCCATCCTTTCGCACCGCGCAGACCGCGCGAGTGGATGGTGCAGTTCTGAAAAAACGCGGTGGCAGCGCCGAAGATGAAATCGACATCCCCTTCGACAAGGCAATCGGTCAGGCAGGTGCGTGCGGTCGAAAATGGTGTGGGCGATTGCAGGTAAAGCGTATCCTGAAAACCCGAGAGTTCGAGGTCATGCAGATGCACACGGTCCGCACCCGCCACATGCAGCGCAACCGCCTGATGCTGCCCCCGCGCAAAGCGTCCTTCGGCATCGGGGGCCTCGCCGGAAGGCGCGGCGGCAGCACGATCACAGGCGTAAAGGTTCTCGACCCGAAGCCCTGAAATCACCGCGTCGTCGCTTTCTATGCGCAGAACCGCCGAATTGCCGGTCGTGACCACCTCGCGTGCGGCGATGCGATCAAAAATCGCTTTGGTCGAGGGACGCGCTTTGGCGAAACGGCCTTGAAAACGCGCCCCGAACTCCTGCCCCGGCATCATCGCGTCAATGCGCGCCGAGATCGTGGGATTTCCAATGCCCCTAAGCGTGAGAGGTGGCGCAGCTTTCGGCAGATAGACCGGGCCTTCGTATCGCCCAGCGGTAATTTCAATCGTCCGCCGGTGCTTGGCCCCTTCGCCCTTGGCGTCACGGATGGCCTGATCGACGGCCTCCTGAACAGTTGAAAAGGCACCTGCCTTAGTGCCGGTTTGGTCGACGACATAGTCGGCGGGCAGTTCAAGCGCCTTGCCCCCGACAGGATCCCAAGGGTCCAGCCGTTCCGCACCCGCCAGGCCCGTCCGGCTCAGAACGCTCTTGCGATCAAAGCTCCGCTCTCTGCCCACCGTCCCTCATCCGTTCGCGAACAGAGTCTGCCTGGTTGGCTTGGACATGCTGTCAGCCGCATGACACATCATGAGCGGTCCGACCCCCTTGGCATCGTCGGCCACGCGGGCTTCGGTCAGATAGTACTCGGCACTTCCATCACGAAAACGGTCTTGAAAGGGACCAAGACCCGCAACTTCGCAAATCTCGACCATCATGTGACCTCCACCGGGTTTCGGGCGAACGACCCGCGCCACCAACTGATCGTATAGCCCCGCGATCTGTCCGTCGAACAACCCAAGGTCATGACCCTTCAACAGCGCGTAGACAAACATTGCCGAGGCTGAACTTTCTTCGTAGTTGCCGGGCAGGTCGGGGCGGTCGATGACCTGAAGCCACAACCCGTCAGGGCGACGCAACCGGGCGATGTCTGCCAACAGAGTCTGGGTTTTCTGTTGCAGTGGCGCAAAGCGGGCAGGGCCGACGAGTTCGGCGATATCCACCAGCGCCATCGCCAGCCAGCCTAGCGCACGCGCCCAATGTGCAGGCGACTGGCCGGTCTCGGGATCGGACCAGCTTTGTTTGCGGGATTCGTCCAGCGCATGGGCGTAAAGCCCGGTTTCCGGAACGTAAGTCAGCTCCAGCGCGGTCGCGACCTGTCTCAGGGCATCGTCAACCAACTCGGGTTGATCCGTGCGCTGGGCATAACCGATCTGGAACGGCGGCCCCATGTATAGCCCGTCCAACCAGACCTGCCACGGATAGCGCAGCTTGTGCCAATAGACGCCCGAGCGGGTGCGCGGATGGGTGGCAAGCTGCCGCATCAGCAAACCGGCCGCGTCAAGGTAACGATTCTTCCCCGTCACTTCGTGCAGGAACAGCAGGGTGCGCCCGGTCAGAATATTGTCGATGTTGTATTCGTCGGCGTCGTACCCGATCAGGCTAGGCCCCGGTCCGATCTGCGGTTCCACCATGCGAAGGATGTGATCCAGCCAGTGCTGATCGCCGGTGGTCAGGTACAACAATTCCAGCCCGCGATAGACGCAACCGTCTTCATAGCACCATGACCCACCCTTGTAGTGTCGATGGGCCGTTGCGTAGGCGTCGAAATATTCGGTCAGCATGGCACGAATTCCTCTTGGGTCGTCAACCGCGTAATGTCGCCGGACACTTTGGCAAATTCGGCGATCACACCGCCGTGCCGTACCGGCGCGACCCCCAGTGCCATCAGCGGCACCTCGGCCCTGGCATCGGGATCGAAGGACACCGCGAAGTTGCTCAGGCGAACGTTCCTGATCGGGGCCTCGGGCAGGCCAAGAAGGGCGGCGGCGGCCACCGATACGCCTTTTGCGGTCACATTGGTCAGGGACACATCGTTGATCGCGGGCGTCGTTTCCGACACCGGGGCGGGCTCACGCGATTGCACCGCGTCCGACTTGCCATCCGGGTCGCAGAAATAGAACATGTTGATCGCCAGCGGCGTGGCAACCGCCTTCATGGCGACGTTCTCCATGTGGACCGCTTCGATGGCCCCGCCACGCCCGCGCCGCGTTTTCAGGCGCAATCCGCGATCCGTACCGTCGAACTCGCAGTCGCGGATTTCGACCCCGGAAATACCGCCGGACATTTCCGAGCCAAGCACGACCGCGCCATGCCCCCGTTCCATCCGGCTGTGCGTAATCGTGACGTTCTGGGTTGGCGCAAGGTGGTCAACTTGCCCCGGCCCGCGCTTGCCCGATTTGATTGCGATGCAATCATCACCGACCGAGATGTCCAGCCCGATCAGGCGCACATCTTGGCAGCTTTCGGGGTTCAGCCCGTCGGTATTGGGGCTGTCGGGCGGGTTCTCGATGTGCAGCGCGCAGGCGGTCAGGCGCTCGCATCCATATGGATGGATCGTCCAGGACGGAGAATTGCGAATGGTCAGCCCGGCAAGCGTGGCATCGTGACAACGCACCAGATGCAGGGTGCGGGGTCGCCGCGCACCGTCGCGGGTTTCCTTTGGCCAGTCCCACCAGTCGGCGCGATCGCCGCCACCGTCGATCGTGCCCTTGCCGACAATCGCTAGGCCTTCACACTCCACGGCGGTCACAAGTGCCGCAAAACTCGACTCGGGCAGGCCCTCCCATGTGCCAAGCACGCGGTTCTCACCGTCGCGCGCTGGAAGGATCGGCCAGCCGGACCGGTCACCGGTCGCAGCAATCTCGGCCCCTTTGGGCAGGTAGAGCGTCATGTGGGGTTTCAGGAAAATCGGCTTGGTCACATAGCGACCGGGGCGAAGGTGCAGCGTGCCACCTGCCGGGACAGCGGCGATGGCTTCTGCAAATGCCTTCGAATTGTCGGCGGAATCTGCCGTCACGCCATGATCCGTGGCTTCGATCAACCCGGCGCATTCCGGGGTTCGAAAAGCCAAAGTACCAAGATCGCAATGCAGAAGGTAACTTGTTGCCGGGTGCAGGTCTTCGAGGAAGACTATCGCGCTATCCGTCGTCCCCTCGGCGAACACCGTTCCGTCAGCACACAGCAACTGCCACACCAAAGGCTCGGTCAGCCGGAATCGCGCACCGGGCGGCGCGATCAGAAGGGACGCCGTTCGGGACGTCACGGATATGGCTTCAAGTGTGGGCATGGCTAAAATTCTCTGATGGCGGACGCCGGTAAGCCCGGCGCCCGCCGTGCTGGATCAGGAGGAGATGTCTTCCAGCGCCTCTTCGATGGCATAGATCATCTCGTCGGCAGCGGTTGCCGCGTCGATCTCGCCATAGGCAAAGAGTTCCAGATTATCCTGAAGCGCCGAACGCACCGACGGGAATTCCATCATCGGATGGATCGCCGGGCCTTGCGCCTCGATCACCTTGGCTTGCGCGTCGATCTGAACCTGCTTGATCGCGTCCGCTTCAAGAAGCTGGGTGCGCGCTGCGGTCGATGCCGGTACGCCGCGGGTCGAGCCAAGGGCGGCTACACCTTCGGGTTCGTTCAACATGCAGTTGACGATCTGCGCGGCTGCTTCCTGGTTCGGCGAATTGGCCGAGATCGAAAACACCATCGACGCCTTGCGATAGATGCCGGGTGTCTGCTGTCCGTCCTGGCTGAGGAGATCGGCGTAGACAAGCTCCTGACCCTCTTCCAGCGGATCGGAAATCTTGAAGTAGGTCGAATCCCACTGATAGGTGCCGGCAATCTTGCCCGTGGACCATGCCGGATTTTCATGCAGCGCCCCGATGCCGGTGGCGTTGACATCCTTCCAGGCCTGAATCACGTGATTGTCGACCAGCGCCTGATAGAACTCGATCGCGTCGACCAACTCGTCCTTGGTCCAGGCCAGCTTGTTGGTTTCCGGGTCGATCAGCGCCTTGCCGGTCTTTTGCGTGCCGTAAAGCGTCATGATCAGCGCCGCATCCAGCTTGGCGGCCTCGAACGGATAGTAATCGTCGCCCAGCTTTTCCTGGAATACAGGACCGGCGGCCAGCAGTTCATCCCATGTCGTGGGTAGCGACAGACCCGCCTTTTCAAAGGTCGTCTTGTTAAACACGAACAGACGCCCGGTGGTCGAAATCGGCAGACCGTTCAGCTTGCCTTTCATCGAACCGGCCTCGATCTGGGCCGCATCCCAGCTAGACAGGTCGATGATGTCCGAGAATTCGTTCATATCGGCAAGCCCGTTGCCGTCAGCCGAATAGATCGACAGCCAGGGCCAGTTGACCTGCATGATGTCGGCCTCGGTCCCGCCCGCGATCTGCGTGGTCAGCTTTTCGAAATGTCCGGACCAACCGGTGAACTCGGGGTTGATCGTGTGGCCGTGCTTTTCGCCACAGACTTGCAACGCTTCCTGCGTGGCCGCATGGCGGCTGTCGCCGCCCCACCAGCTCATCCGCAACTCGGCGGCATTCGCCACACCGGCCATCGCGGTACTCGCAAGCACCATGCTCAGGATCTTCGTCTTCATTTCCAATTCCTCCCAGAATTAAGAGTTGTGACGCTCGGCAAGCGAGACATTCTCGCCCGTTTCTGCATCGAACAGATGAACGTGGGATCCGATGGGCCTCAGCCCCACGCGGTCGCCCCGTGCAAGCGATTTGTCGAATTGCTCGGACGGGATCACGGCCACGAAATCGGCATCGCCCACCCGGGCGTGCAGGTTGATTTCGTGACCCATGAATTCAAGGTTGGTGATGGCGCCGGTCAAGGCACCGTCGGCGTCGGCTGGCACCAGCTGCAACTGCTGCGGACGAATACCCAGTGTCACCGGGCCGTCAGGTGTCGCGATCCTGTGGGCAAGCCCCTCGGCAATCGCGATGGTCTGGCCGCCAAGCGTCAGCTTCGGCACACCGCCATCGGTCGTCAGCACCGCGGGCGCAAGGTTCATTTCGGGCATCCCGATGAACCCGGCGACAAAGGCGTTCGCCGGGCGTTCATACAATGTCACGGGATCGGCGACCTGCATGATATGGCCGTCCTTCATCACGCAGATCCGGTCGCCCATGGTCATGGCCTCGACCTGATCGTGCGTGACATAAACAACGGTCGCGGGCCGCCCCTCGTCGCGCAGTCGCTTGTGCAAATCGGTGATCCGAACCCGCATCGACGCACGCAACTTCGCATCAAGGTTGGACAGCGGCTCGTCGAAAAGGAACACCTCGGGTTGCTTGATCAAGGCGCGTCCCAAGGCGACGCGCTGCGCCTGACCGCCGCTCAACTGCTTGGGCAAACGTTCCAGCAACTCCTCGATCTCAAGGATGCCGGAAACCTCGCCGGTCGAAGCCTCGATCTCGGGCTTCGGCGTCTTTTTCAGTCGCAAGCCGAACGACAGGTTCCGATGAACCTTCATGTGCGGATAAAGCGCGTAATTCTGGAACACCATCGCGATGCCGCGCTTGCCGGGCACAAGGTCGTTGACCACCCGGTCGCCGATGCGCACTTCGCCACCGGTGATGGTCTCAAGCCCCGCGATCATACGCAGTGTCGTCGATTTGGCACAGCCCGAGGGACCGACCAGCACCATGAACTCGCCCTCGGCCACGTCCAGGTCGATCCCGTGCACCGCCTTGAAGCCGTTGCCATAGGTTTTCACCACGGATTTCAGATGCAACTCGGCCATCAGCCCTTGACCCCTCCGGTTGAGATGCCTTCGATGAAATGGCGCTGGGCCAGGAAGAAAACGATCAGCGATGGCGTCAGCGCCAGCACGGTCATCGACAGGATCTGGTTCCAGTTGAACGCCTCGGTCGTGTCGATGGACAGCTTCAGCGCCAGGCTGATCGGGTACTTTTCGACCGACGAGATATAGATCAGCGGGCCAAGGAAATCGTTCATCGTCCACATGAACTGGAACAGGCAGACCGAGATGATCGCGGGCATCAGCATCGGCACGACGATGTAGATCAACACCTGCAATGCATTGGCCCCGTCCACGCGCGCCGCTTCCTCCATGTCGCGCGGGATGGCGCGCAGGAACTGGATCAGCATGAAGACGAAGAAGGCTTCCAGCGCCAGGAACTGCGGCACGAACAGGGGCAGATAGGTATCCAGCCAGCCAAGCTCGCGGAACAACAGGTACTGCGGGATGCGGGTCACCACATCGGGCAGCAAGAGGGTCGCAATAAGGATCGCAAAAATGATCCGCTTGCCGGGAAATTCGAACCGGGCAAAGCCATAGGCCACCACGGTCGAGGATATCGCCGTGCCGATCACCTTGGGGATCACGATCTGCAACGAGTTGATGAAGAAATGCCCGAAGGTATAGGGCGTCGAGGTTTTCCAGCCGTCGATATAGCCCTGAACCGTGGGATCTTCCGGCCAGAACCAGGGGCTGGAAAACATCTCGCCATTGGTCTTGAACGACGCGCCGACCAGCCACAAAAGCGGATAGATCATGATGAACCCGACAATCGCCAGGATCGAGTAACGCAACATCGAACTGATCCGCGCTTGGCGGCGCATGCGCTGCTCCAACGCCGACAGGGGCTGTACGGCGTCACCGGTTCGGGTGGGAGTATCGGACAGGCTTGCCATTCCTCAGCTCCTCTTGTCGCCGGCGTAATAGACCCACTTTTTCGACGACCAGAAGGCAATCAGGGTCAGGACCATGATGATGGCGAACAGCACCCAGGCGATGGCCGAGGCATAGCCCATGTCGAAGTCCTTGAACGCCTCGTCATAGATATAAAGCGGCAGCAGATAGGTTGATTTCAGTGGCCCGCCCTGGGTGATGATGTAGGGGCCGTTGAACTCCTGAAACGCCTGCACCGTCTGCATAATCAGGTTGAAAAAGATCACCGGCGTGATCAGCGGCAGGGTGATGCTGCGGAAAATCTGCCAGGGCCCGGCGCCGTCGATGGCCGCAGCCTCGTACAGCGATTTGTCGATGGATTGCAGTGCTGCCAGAAAGATCACCATGGCCGAACCGAACTGCCAGATCCGCAACAGCGTGATCGTGAACAGCGCATTGCCCGGCTCGCCGAACCAGTTGATCGGCTCGCCGCCAAGCGCGGTGATGATCATGTTCACAAGGCCGGTATTGGCAAAGATATAGCGCCACAGAACCGCAATCGCGATCGACCCACCCAGGATCGACGGCACGTAATAGGCGGTGCGGAACAGATTAATGCCCTTCAGCCGGTAATTCAGCACAACCGCGATGAACAGGGCAAAGACCAGCTTCAACGGCACGGTCGTGAACACATAGGTCAACGTCACCGTCAGGGATTTGTCGAAAGTCCGATCGCGGGTGAACAGCTTTTCATAGTTCTTGGTCCCGACCCATTCGGGGCTGGACAGAAGATCATAGTCGGTAAAGCTCAGGTAGAACGAGGCGACGAAGGGAAAGGCCGTGAACAACACCAGCCCCAATATGTAAGGGGCCACGAACCAAAGCCCCAGATATTTGCTGTCACCACCCATCACGCCGCCTTTCTTGCCAATGCGTCCGGCAGATGGGCCGAGGTTGCCCGGATCATCTCGTCGAACATTTGGCGAGCCTGCCCATCCGGCAGGTGCTGCACAAGCGGATCGGTCCGGAACAGCGGGAAAAGCGCGTCATAGTCGCCGAGGCCCAGGGCATCCAGCAGGGCGGTCTGTCGTGCGGAATGATCGGCAACGATAGCGGCAAGATCAGCAGGCAGACCGCCGGCGATGATCGGGGTGACGCCAAGCGATGAAAACACCGCATTGGTTTCGACAATCGTGCCTTCGGGGAAGCCCGCAAGCTGCCCCCGGTTCGGCAGGTTCACGTTCGAGATATGCGTCCTGCCGCCCAAAAGCCCGACAATCTGGTCGGTCAGCGCCTCGTCCGACCGTTTCGGATCAAGCGGCACTTCCCCCGCCGCCATTGCCTCGGCACGTTCCAGTTTCCGCGCCTGGTCGCGGCGGCGGTACTCTACCGGCGTCAGGGCAAAACCCCAGCGTTCGGGGTCGGACAGGTATTCCTCGACCGGCAGAAACTCGGCCAGATGCCGATCACCCGCCGCCCCAGGCAGGCCGAATCTGCGGAAAAGATCGAACTTTACCAGACACTTGCTGCCGAAGTACCTGTCATGCTCGGCATCCTTGCCCGGCACCGTCTCGTATATGCCTTCGACCCCATGCGACTCGATGAACGCGCGATAGGCGGGCATCATGTCGCGACCGCCAAGCGCGATCCTGTTGACAAAGGTGAAATGGTTGATGCCAAGCACGTTCACTTCGACATCGCGAAAATCCCAGCCTTCGTTCCCGAATTCCCTGTTCGCCAGATCCGCGACCTGCCGACGGATCTTTGTCACCTCATGGCATTCGCCCCAGCAGCGGATCGCCGGGAAGGCACGGTAAAGCGCCCCGGTCAGGACGCTCATCGGGTTGGTCAGGTTGCACACGAAGGCCTCGGGCGCATGTTCCCCGATGGCCCGGCCGATCTCTTCCAGCATCGGGATGGCACGCAAGGCGCGCACGAAACCGCCCGGCCCGACCGTATCGCCCACAGCCTGCGGAATGCCGTAACGCGCCGGGATCGCCAGATCTTGTGCCATGTCTTCGAAACTGCCGGGCAGGATCGAGATGACGACAATGTCGGCACCTGCCAAAGCCGCGCCAAGTGTTTCCGCGACAACATATCTTGCAGGCACACCGCGCGAAACATCCGCAAATCGCGCGCCCAGCTTCGCATTCCGTCGCGCCGCTGGAAGGTCCAGGTCATAAAGCCGAACTTCAGCCGCCAACCGCCCGTCCAGCGCAAGATCCCCCATAAGCGAGGTCGCCCAGTTCAGAGAGCCGCCGCCAATGAACGCGATCTTGACCGGAATGGCGTGTTCAGAATGCTGCATGTTTTGAAATGTTCCGCAGGCAACGTAACGACCGCATTCCTATGCGGTGCAGGCCAAACGGCATTTCCTCCCTGAATTTACCCGTATACCCTTGGCAATACGGGCGATTGATTCCTTACCACAATCTTAAACACGGTCCCTGCCACCACTGAATGAACGCAACGGGATAAAAAGATGGACGAAACCGAACATTTATTCTCCCAAATGCCGATGAAGTCGCTTTCCCTGCGGCTGGCACGTTCGACGATCAAGATGCGGCACGGGCGAAACTGGAAAATCGACAAACTCAATCCCGACCACGACCTGCTGATCTGCCTGACCGGGCGGGCGACCTATGAAATCGGCGATGAACAGATCGAAATAGAACCCGGCGACGCCATGCTCATCCCGTCTTACACGCGGTTTCGCGGGCGTCACGGGGGCGGCGAGGAAACTTACACCGGCATCGCGCAGCACTTTGCGCTGGATCTCTTTGGGCGCGGTGACGTGATTTCCCAGATGCGCCTGAAGCAAAAGGTCCGCCTAAGCGATTGGGATGCCCTGCGCCCCTTCGTCGAACACTACCGAACCAGCAACCCCACCACGGCGACGACCCTGTCCCAACATCACCAGTTCATGGTCCTGCTTCTGGCCTTCCTCGAAGACGCCTTTCTCGACTGGCAGGTCGAAGAAACCACCCCGGAAAGCCAGAACCGTCTGTCGCTGCACATCATGTTCGTCGCCTCGCGCCTGTCCTCCGACCCGCTTGGGGCAGGGGCGGAAGAGGCACTGGACCGCGTGCCCTACAACGCCGACTATTTCCGCCGTGCTTTCCGTGATCGTCTGGGCATGACGCCCCAGAAATATCGCGAATTGAAACGCATGGAATTCGCCGTTAACCGTCTCAGCCAAGGCCTGACCGTGAAGGAAGTCGCACTCGAACTAGGCTACAGCGATCCGTACTTCTTCAGCCGCATGTTCAAACGATACATCGGTGCAAGCCCGTCCCGCTATCGCGTCCGCCGGGGGTTTGAACCCGAGCTTTGATGCGATGCACCGCGCGTCATGGCGGCGTTACAATCCCGGGCTAACCCTGCACGCGGATAATCAGGGGGTCTCATGAACCGTTACACCATACTCGTCTCAAGCGCGCTGGCCCTGTCGGCAGGCAGCGCTTTTGCAGACATGAACTTCAACCGCATCGCGTCTTTCGGCACCTACCTCAACATGGCCGAGGGCGAAGACCGGAACCGCGAAACATCGGCCGAGATCATCGCCGCCACGGCGGATGGCATGACGCTGGTTTACACCGACAGCCCGCTTGGCGTGTTGGGCCGGATCGACATCACCGATCCCCGCGCGCCCAAGCCTCTCGGCAACATCGCCCTTGATGGTGAACCGACCTCGGTCGGCATCGTCGGCACCACCGCATTCGTCGGCGTCAACACCTCGCCGTCCTATACCGAGCCTTCGGGGTATCTTGCCGCCATCGACGTGACCACCGGGCAGGAACTGGCCCGCTGCGATCTGGGCGGCCAGCCGGATTCCGTGGCCGTCGCAAAAGACGGCAGCCGCATCGCGGTGGCGATCGAAAACGAACGCGACGAAGACCGCGGCGATGGTCGCACTGGCCAGATGCCCGCCGGTTTCCTTGTGCAAGGCGCGCTTGCCGAGGGAACGCTGGATTGCGGCAGCCTCGCCACCGTTGACCTGACCGGCCTTGCCGAAGTGTCGCCCGAGGACCCCGAGCCCGAGTTCGTGGACATCAATAGCCTGGGCGAGGTCGTCGTGACGTTGCAGGAAAACAACCACCTTGTCGTCGTCTCGCCCGATGGCAGCATCGTCAGCCATTTCCCGGCAGGCGGTGTCGATCTGGAAAACATCGACGCCACCGACGAACGCGCCATCCTGCGCTTTGACGAAAGCCAGCCCAACCGCTTGCGCGAACCCGACGCGGTCAAATGGTTGGACGACAACTACTTTGCCACCGCCAACGAAGGCGACATGGACGGCGGCTCGCGCGGCTGGACCCTGTTCAACAAGGACGGCCGCGTCGTCTACGAAAGCGGTGCGTCCTTCGAACACGCGCTGATCCAGATCGGCCATTATCCCGACAAACGCTCTGACGCCAAAGGGGTCGAGCCTGAATCGGTCGAAACCGGCACCTTCGGCGGCACGCCTTACGTCTTCATCGGCTCGGAACGCGGCTCGGCTGTCGGCGTCTACGACGCGACCGACCCGGCAAACCCGGTGCTGAAGCAACTCCTGCCCTCGGGCATCGGCCCGGAAGGTTACGTCGCCATTCCCGAACGCAACCTGCTTGTGTCGGCGAACGAGGTCGACCTGATCGAGGACGGCGGCGTGCGCAGCCACGTCATGATCTTCGAATATCAGGACGCGCCAGCCGCCTATCCGCAACTGACCAGCGCGGGATTGGACGAACTGGTCGGCTGGGGTGCGATTTCGGGCATGGTCGCTGACAAGGACGGCATCGTCTGGGCGGTGAACGACAGCTTCTACGGTTTCCAACCCTCGATCTTCAAGATCGACACCAACGCCAGCCCCGCCAAAATCATCGACGTGATCCGCATCCATCGCGCCAATGGCGAAGCGGCGCAAAAGCTCGATCTCGAAGGCATCACGCTGGATGGCGAAGGCGGTTTCTACGTCGCATCCGAAGGTCGCACGGAACGTGCCATTCCCCACGCGATTTATCATGTGACAGCGGACGGCCTGATCGAAACCAACTCGGCCGAAATCGTGATCCCGCCAGAGTTGATGAACGTCGAACGCCGCTTCGGCTTCGAAGGTATCACCAAGGTGGGCGACACACTCTGGATGGCGGTTCAGCGCGAATGGGCCGACGATCCGAAGAACCACGTCAAACTGGTGTCCTACAACCTTGAATCCAAGGAGTGGGGTGCCGTCCACTATCCCAAGGCAGAACCCGAAACCGGCTGGGTCGGCCTGTCCGAGATCACGGCTTTCGGCGATCATGTCTATGTCATCGAGCGCGACAACCAGATCGGCGCAAATGTTGTGACGAAAAAGGTCTATCGCATCCCGCTGGCCGAAATGCAGCCTGCCGCGCTGGGCGGTGACCTGCCTGTCGTCACAAAGGAACTGGTCGTCGACCTGATCCCGCAGCTTCAGGCACAGGGCGGATACGTGGTCGACAAGGTCGAAGGGCTGGCAATCATGGAAGACGGCACGATCTGGGCCTCGACCGACAACGACGGTGTCGATGACAGCTCGGGCGAAACCTTCTTCTGGATCGCCGCGACCGCACAACAGTTTTAACACGTAACGATTTCTTGCAGGCCCGGTGGTTCGCCCCGCCGGGCCTTTTTCGTGGCCAGTCAGTCCCGGCTGATGCGCCGGCACAAAAGGATCGTCGGCAACAACCCGATCCCCGCGATCACAAGGCTGGGCACTGCGGCCCCCGTCAACCTCTCGTCCGAGGCCAGCCGGAACGCCTGCACCGCCAGCGTGTCGAAATTGAACGGCCTCAGGATCAGCGTGGCGGGCAGTTCCTTCATCACATCGACGAAAACGATCAAGGCCCCGGTCAACAGACTGGGTGCCAAAAGCGGCAAGTGAACCCGCCAGGCCGTCGACACCGGCGAAGTGCCAAGCGTGCGCGCGGCGTGGTCCAGGTTGCGCGGAATGGCACTTGCCCCGCTTTCATAGGCGCTAAGTGCTGCCGCCAGGAACCGCACCATGTAGGTTACCAGCAACAGCGCGATCGAACCGGTGACCAAAAGCCCGGTCGATATGCCAAAGGTCTCCTCCATGAACCGGTCCAGCCGATTGTCGAACGCTGCCATCGGCACCATCAGCCCGACCGCGATCACCCCGCCCGGAACCGCATAGCCAAGCCGCCCGATCTGAAAGGCCCCGTTCGCGAAACGACCCGGAAAACTCCGCCTGAACGAGCCAAGCAACAGCGCGGCAAAAACCGTAATCCCGGCACCCGACAGGGCAAGGATCAGGCTGTTGGTGATGAACTGCTGATACCTCGGGCTGAACAGGTTCTGTTCGGAATGCTGCGCCATCGTCACAAGGATCAGCGCCGGGATCACAGCGCCCGCCAGCACCGGCAGGGCACACAAAAGAAAGGCACCCGCCGCCTTGACCCCTTTCAATTGAAAACGCGGCATCATCTCGCGCTTGCGTCCGTGAACTACCGCAGGCGCATCCCGCGTGATCCGCCCCATGAAGGCCAACAACAAGGCAAAGCTGAGCAGACACAAGGCAAGCTGCGCCGCAGCCGCCCGGTCGGCCATGGAAAACCAGCTTTGATAGATGCCGGTCGCAAAGGTCTGCACGCTGAAAAACGCCACGGTTCCGAAATCCGCAATTGTCTCCATCGCCACCAGCAACACGCCACCCACCGCCGCCGCCCGCGACATGGGCAGAGAGACACGGAAAAAGATGCGCCAGGGGCTTTGGCCAAGCGTGCGTGCCACAAGGAACTGCGCCGCGCTCTGGCTCAGAAACGACGCCCGCGCCAGAAGATAGACGTAAGGATACAGCACCACGGTCAACATTGTCGCCGCACCGCCGAAAGACCGGATCTCGGGAAACCAGTAATCGCGCGGCCCCCATCCGAACACGTCGCGCAGGGTCGATTGCACGATGCCGGGATGATCCAGCACATGGGTATAGGCATAGGCCAGAACATAGGCCGGAAAGGCAAAGGGCAGGACCAGCGCGATTTCCAGAACGCGCCGCCCTGGAAACTCGGTCATCGTCACCAGCCATGCGGCACCGACCCCGATGGCAAAGGCGCCCGTGCAGGTCAGCGCAACCAGCCCGAGCGTATTCAGCGCAAAGCGCGGCAGCACGGTTGCCACCAGCCCCTGGATGGTCTCGCCCGGCACGGAAAGCGCGGCAAGTACGACGGCAAGCACCGGAAACAGGCAAATCGCCAGGATCAAACTTGCACCGCCATAAAGCGCATATGTCGAAAAGCGTGCCATCGGGTCAGCGCAATCCTTGGTCAGCAATCACGCCTTGCTAGCAGGGCTTGCACCGCTGTCCAATGCCGTGACACCGCATCAGCCATAGATCCCGCGCATCTCTTCGGTGAAATATGCGAGCGCACCGTCGTCGATCCCCTTGTGCATGGCCAGCCGGATCGGCCCGTCAGAGCCTCCACCCAAAAGAATACCCGCCTTCGCCATCTCGTCGCGTAAGCGGTCGTTCGCTCCGTCGCGCGGCGTGAAAAAGACCATGTTTGTGGCTTGTCGCACCTCTCCGGCCCCCATCTTGGCCAGCGAACCGGCAAGCGCCTCTGCACGTTGATGATCCTCGTTCAGCCGCTCGATATTGTGGTCCAGCGCGTAGAGACCCGCCGCCGCCAGCACGCCCGATTGCCGCATCCCGCCGCCCAGCATCTTGCGATAACGCCGCGCCCGCGCGATCACGTCGCCGGGGCCGACAAGAACCGACCCGGCAGGCGTACCCAGCCCCTTTGACAGGCAGATCGACACCGTGTCGAACAACTCCGCCATCTCGCCCGGTGAACAGCCAAGCGCGATCACCGCATTGAAAAAACGCGCCCCGTCCAGGTGGAGCGACAGACCAGCCGCCCGCGCCGCTCCTGCGGCCTCCGCCGTTCGCGCCAGAGAAACCGCCTTGCCCCCATGCGTGTTCTCAAGACAGACCAACCGCGTGATCGGCTTGTGGCTGTCGTCGGGCTTCACCTCAGACGAGATTACCTCGGCCGACAAACCCCCGTCCGCCTCGACAGGCACCGTGCAAATCGCGATCCCGCCCAGAACCGAACTGCCACAGGCCTCGTCCGCCGCGATGTGATACTCGCGCCCGACGATCACCTCGTCACCACGCCCGCAATGGGCCAGCAGGGCGCAAAGGTTGCTCATCGTGCCGCTGGCAACGAACAGAGCCTCTTCCTTGCCCAACCGCTCGGCCAGTGCCCCTTCCAGCCGATTGACCGTCGGATCGTCACCGTAGACGTCATCGCCCAACTCGGCGTCATACATGGCCTTGCGCATACCCTCGTCGGGTTGCGTCACGGTATCGCTGCGCAGATCCACGCGCGGTACGTTCGTTCCATCGGCACGCGCCGCCCCGGCATAGTGGTTCATGCTGTCACCCTTCCGGCTTGCCTTCGACGGGTCCGCCTTGCTCTTCCCAGGTCGAAAAGCCTTCTCTCAGGTGTGCGGCGCCGAAACCCATTTCCCCAAGCGCGGCAACCGTCAGGGCTGAACGCCATCCGCTGGCGCAGTGAAAGACGTACTTCTTGTCTTGCCCGAACACCTCCTTGAAATAGGGGCTGTCGGGATCGACCCAGAACTCCACCATGCCGCGCGGGGCATGGACGCTTCCGGGAATGTACCCCGTCCGCTGCCGTTCGCGCACGTCGCGAATATCCACGATCACCACGTCAGGATCCTCGACCATCGCGATCAGGTCTTTGGTCTCGACCTCTTCGATCCGTTCGCGGGCCTCCGCCACCAGTTGGGCGGCGGTCTTTTTCAGTTTCTGCATTGCTCTCACCGGGAAATTTGGCGTTCGGCTCATGTTGGCCGTGCCGGTGCCGCAGGGCAAGTGCCCGATGGAAAATTGCAATCACGGGGACTTGCTATAGGGTGCAAGCCAGCGCCTTTGCCGGGATGGCCGCAATCTGCATGGATAACTGAATGCCCGAAGGACATGACGTCGGCTGGATACAACCGAGTGCTGCGGTGGTGGTGCTTCGAACCTCCGACGAGTCGATTGTCGCAGCCAGTGCCAATCTTTCGCAGTTCATTCCCGACGCGGAGGTCGACAAGACCCTCGGGAATATGGCCGAAAAGATCCTTGGACCAACGCTGATGCACGCGGTCCGCAACGCCCGGACACTGCCGCACCTCGAAACGCAACCAGAGCTTCTGGGCGAGTTCGATCTGGGCAGCGGGCCGTTTGAATGCACTGCGTTCGCCATCGGGGACTTGATCGTAGCCGAACTTCTGAAAGGCGAAATGCAGGGCTCGGCGCTGGAGCTTTTGAAAGACATGCGAAGGCTGACCGAAAAGATGCAAGGGGCAGGGGACTGCCAGGGCTTGCTGCAACAGGTGATCGGTCTCATCCGTATCCTGAGTGGCTATGACAGGGCCCAGGCGCTGCAATTCGACGGGGATGCAAGTTGCCGGGTCATCGCGGAATCCCGGCGGGGTTCGCTGCCGGAAACCCTTGGGTCCGTTGTGAATGCGCCGATTGTGATCACAGATACGCCGATGAAGTCCTGTCACCATGTGAATGATGCCGATGCCGAACCCGTAGCCGTAAGCACGACAACTCAGGACAAGCTCGATCTGTCACTTCTGGCGATGCTTCAGCCCGACGCAATTCGGCTTCAGTCGCTTGCCCGTCAGGACTTGAAAGCCGATTTCATACTGCCGCTTGCTACCGACGGTCGTCTCTGGGGCGCGCTTCACTTTCAGCACCGCCGGCCTCGCACCCCGTCTTCGCGTTTCCGGCAGGCGTGCCTTGCCATCCGGCCCTTGATCGAAGCGCACCTCGCACGGTTTGATAACCCGGCGAGTTCTGGATGAATTGTTCCTGAAATCGCACCAATTCTGTATCTATCGGCCCAATTGTCGTCACAATCGGTTAGTAGTCCGACGACGAAGAGACGAGCCTGGCCATGAAACTCATCATCCAAATCCCTTGCCACAACGAGGAAGAAACACTTCCCGAAACTCTTGCGGATCTCCCGCGTGAGGTGCCTGGATTCGACAAGGTTGAATGGCAGATCATCAACGATGGCTCGACCGACCGCACGGTCGAGGTTGCGCGCGCGCATGGTGTCGATCACATTGTCGACCTGTCGCACAACAAGGGTCTTGCCTCGGCCTTCATGGCCGGGATCGAAGCGGCGCTCCACGCCGGTGCGGATGTGATCGTCAACACCGACGGTGACAACCAGTACGACGCAAGCGGCATTCCCGACCTGACCGCACCGATCCTCGAAGGCAAGGCACAGATCGTTGTCGGCGAACGCCCGATCTCTGCCATCGAACATTTCTCGCCCATCAAACGCGCCCTTCAGAAACTTGGAAGCTGGATCGTGCGCGTGGCCAGCGGGACGGAAATCGCCGACGCCCCAAGCGGCTTTCGCGCCATCCACCGCGATGCGGCGATCCAGCTATATGTCTTTGACCGCTACACCTACACGCTGGAAACGATCATCCAGGCCGGACGGCTGGGCATCCCGATCACTTCGGTCCCGATCCAGGTCAACGACCCGACCCGTGAATCGAGACTGATCAAATCGGTCCGCAGCTATGTCTGGCGGTCGTCGAAAACGATCCTCAGGATCGCCGTGCTTTATAGCCCGTTCCGGTTTCTCGCCATGCTGTCGCTGGTCATGTTCATCCCCGGCATCGCGGCATTCGCGCGGTTCCTGATCTATTACGCGATAGGCAAGGGTGACGGGAACATACAATCCTTGATCATCGGTGCAGCATTCATCGCTGCGGGGGCCGTTTTCTTCATGGGCGGGCTGATCGCAGATCTTGTCGCGGCAAACCGCATCCTGTCCGCCGAGATTCGAAGCCGCCTTCTGAAGATGGAACTCGACAAATCTGCCAAGCCCGACTGACGGAACATCGGCGACTTGCCTTGCTCCGCGACTCCGGCTAGCTTTTCCGGAAATTATGCAAGATACGGGAAATTTTGCAAAACATCGGAGAAGCCTTCGCCCTGGCGCTGCACCTGCTGGTGGCCCTTGATGCCGACCTCTTGGAGATTGTCGGCCTGTCTCTCTATGTCAGCCTGTCCGCAACCCTGATCGCCTGCTTTCTGGGCCTGCCGTTCGGAGCCTTTCTGGCCGTCGCCCGCTTCCCCGGTCGCGGCGCGGTTCTGATCGTGGTGAACGCCCTGATGGGCCTGCCGCCGGTGGTCGTGGGATTGCTGGTCTATCTCTACCTGTCCAGGTCCGGCCCGCTTGGCTTTCTTGGCCTGCTCTATTCCCCGACCGCCATGATCATCGCGCAGACCATCCTGATTGCGCCCATCGTCATCGCCCTGTCGCGCCAGACGCTGGAAGACCTCCATTCAGAATACGACGAACAATTCCGCGCCCTGTCGCTGACCCGCAGCCAGACGGTGGCGGCCCTCCTCTGGGACGGTCGCTTTGCGCTTTTGACGGTCGCGCTCGCCGGGTTCGGCCGGGCAGTTGCCGAGGTGGGCGCGGTCATGATCGTCGGCGGCAACATCGACCATCTGACCCGGGTGATGACCACGACCATCGCGCTGGAAACCTCGAAAGGAAACCTGCCCTTGGCGCTGGCCCTGGGTATTGTCCTTCTGGCCGTCGCGATGGCGGTGACGGCAAGCGTTCACGGGATTCGCGCATCGGCGGAAAAGCGGGCCTATGCGTGAAGCACCCATCGACATACACAATGCCACCCCGGCGTCCGGCATGATCGAAGTGTCCGATCTGCAATACATGGCGGGCGAAACGCCCCTGCTGGATATTCCCGCACTGAGGTTCCGCGACGGTGGAACGACCGTGGTCATGGGGCCGAACGGAGCGGGCAAAAGCCTGCTTTTGCGCCTCTTGCACGGGCTGATTCAGCCGAAATGCGGTCGCGTCCTGTCAGATGGCCGCCCGCTGGACGCTGCCCTGCAAAGACAACAGGCGCTGGTCTTCCAGAAACCGGTCCTGCTTCGCCGGTCGGTTGCGGCTAATCTGGACTTCGTGTTGAAGGCTCGTGGCAAATCCCGCGGCCATCAACAGGAACTGTTGCGCCACGTCGGCCTTGCAGATGTTTCCCACCGCCCGGCGCGCCAGCTTTCGGGCGGGGAACAGCAACGCCTTGCCATTGCGCTGGCGCTTGCCACCGAACCCAAGGTTCTTTTTCTTGATGAGCCGACGGCAAGCCTTGATCCGGCTTCGACGCTCGCCATCGAAGACATCGTGAAACAGACAGTGGCTGGCGGCGTGCGGGTGATCTTTGTCACCCACGACATCGGGCAGGCCCGACGTCTGGCGGATGATGTCGTTTTCCTTGCGAATGGAAAGCTGGCCGAACAGGCAGACGCCGCGACTTTCTTCGACAACCCGAAATCCCCGGTGGCACGTGCCTATCTCGGGGGAAAAATCAATGAACTGGTGGAGGACTGAAATGAAATACACGGCAATTATCCTGGGTGCGTTCCTGGCAAGCCCGCTTTGGGCGGAATCCATCGTGGTGCAATCCACGACGTCGACCAAGAACTCGGGCCTTTACGATCACATCCTGCCCATCGTCGAAGACGCGATCGGCGTCGAGGTGAACGTGGTCGCCGTCGGCACCGGCCAGGCGATCCGCAACGCGGCGAACTGCGACGGTGACGTCCTGCTGGTTCACGCCAAGGCGGCCGAGGAAGATTTCGTTGCCGATGGCGGTGGCGTGGCGCGTGATGATCTGATGTACAACGACTTTGTCATCGTCGGCCCCGAAAGCGATCCGGCCGGGTTGAACGGCTCGACGGATGTGACCGCTGCCCTCATCAAACTGTCCGGGTCCGAAGCCCTGTTCGCCTCGCGCGGTGACGACAGCGGTACGCACAAGAAGGAACGCGCGCTCTGGACCGCCGCCGGTATTGATCCCACCGCTGCCTCGGGTGCATGGTATCGCGAAACCGGCTCGGGCATGGGCGCCACGCTCAACACCGGGATCGGCATGGGGGCCTATGTGATGACGGACCGCGCAACCTGGATCAGCTTTGACAACAAGCAGGATTACACGATCCATGTCGAAGGCGACGAGGCGCTGTTCAACCAATACGGCGTCATCCTGGTCAACCCCGAGCGTTGCCCGACCGTGAAAGCCGAAGCGGGCCAGTTGTTCATCGACTGGATCCTGTCCGAAGCGGGCCAGACAGCCATCGCCGCCCACAAGATCGATGGTCAGCAACTGTTCTTTCCGAACGCCGCCCATTGATGGAAACGATCCCCGAATACCTGACCGTGCATGAGCTGGCCGAGCTATTGCGCGTCAAGGAACGCAAGGTCTATGACCTTGCGGCCTCGGGGCAGGTGCCGGTCTCGCGGGCGACTGGAAAGCTCTTGTTCCCCGAGCGTGAAATACGCGCCTGGATCGCAGGTGGCAAATCGGCGCCCGGCACCTCCACCAAGCGGCCAGACGTTCTTTTGGGCAGCCACGACCCGCTACTGGAATGGGCCGTTCGCCAATCCGAATGCGGCTTGGCCACCCTCCTGGACGGAAGCAGTGATGGGCTTGACCGGTTTTGTACTCACGAAGGGATCGCCGCAGGAATGCACATCCACGACGCCGCGACCGAAAGCTGGAACCTCCCGGCCGTCACGTCGAAAGCCAAGGCGCAGGATGCCGTTCTTCTGTCCTGGGCAACGCGCCGTCGCGGCATCGTGATGGCGGCCGGCAAGTCCAACGCCATCAACCTCTTAAGCGACCTCAAAGGCAGGCGCGTCGCGTCGCGCCAACCGGCCTCCGGGACCGCCGTTCTTTTGGATCATATCCTGAAGGCTGCGAGCATCGACAAAGCCGATATTACATTCACGCCCCCTGCGCGCAGCGAACAGGACGCCGTTCTTGCCGTGGCCGAAGGCGACGCCGATGCGACCTTCGGGTTAGAGGCGCTGGCCAAACCCTTCGGCCTGGATTTCCTGCCGGTGGTCGAAGAACGCTTTGACCTTCTGGTCGACCGCCGCACCTATTTCGAGCCACCCTTCCAGCGGCTTCTGGAATTTTCGCGCACCGATCAATTCGCCAACCGCGCCAAGTCGCTTGGCGGATACTCTGTCAAAGGATTGGGCAGCGTCCGCTGGTCGGCATGAAAAAGGCCCGGCGCATGGCCGGGCCTCTCTTTGGGATGCTGCTGCTTTTACATCATCATGGCGAATTCTTCCTCGTCTTCGTCCGAGGCCTGCATCGTCTCGCCTTCCTCGACCGGATCGGTAAAGAGCTCGTTCAGAAGGTCTTCGACTTCGGTCAGTGTTGATTCAATCTCTTCCTCTGACGGTCCGCTGGCGGTGTCGTCGTCATCACCTCCACCAAATCCGAAGATCGCGAAGATCGCCTCGAAGAGCTTGGCAAAGATGGCGCCGAAACCGGAACTGTCGTCCTCTTCCTCTTCTTCTTCAGTCATCTCGTCACCGGTTTCCTCGGTCTCTTCTTCATCGCCCGAGGTGTCGGTCTCGTCGGTGGTTTCGGTGGTCTCGTCCTCGACCTCCTCCTGCTCGTCTTCCTCTTCGGTCGTCTCTTCCTCCTCGGTTTCCTCTTCTTCGTCCGAGGTGTCGTTTTCGGTCTCCTCGGTCGTTTCCTCCTCCGTGGTCTCTTCTTCCGAGGTTTCTTCCTCAGTCGTCTCCTCTTCTTCGGTGGTCTCTTCCTCTTCCTCGATCTCGACCGGATTGCCGTAAAGCGCCCCAAGCGCGTCGATGTTACCGTTGTTTTCCGACAGGAACAAAAGCTCGATCTCTTCCAGCGGGCGATCCAGCATGACAAAGTTCTCGATGGTGCCGTCAAGGTGCCATTCGATGTTGTCGTCATCCTCTACCCGGTTCCGGGTCGAGCCACCGATCACAAGGTCTTCGTCGTTGTCGCTCATCCCGCCCGTGAACCCGGTGTCGGCATCCAGAAGCTGGCCGTTTAGGTAAAGCGCGATCTCGTCATCGTCGAAGGTGAAGGCAAAGTGGTACTCCTCGTTCGCCTGGATCTTCGTGCCCCAGTCGACCAGGTACTTTTCTTCCGTGTCGCTCTGGAACCGCACCTTCAACTGACCGCCGGTGGTGATATAGGCCGTCACGTGACCGCCTTCGCCAAAGCCGGAGTGGTCTTTCGAGAACAGCGCCTGGTTTTGCCCGTTGCCCGGATTGTCGGCGGTGAAGCTGAAGGCAAAGGTGCCTTCGTCCGTGGCCTGTTCGTCCGTGTGGGCGATCTCGATGGGCTGGTAGCTGCCGCCAAAGGTCCCGCTGGCATAGTCGACCAGAACGTTCGGCGCTTCGATCCCCTCGGGCAGGTTGCTGGCAAGGTCGATGCCGCCGGAATTGTACCAGGCGTTCGACGAATACTCCCAGGGGCTTTCGCCGATCGGGTCGCCATCCACATCGCGGCTGTCGTAGCCCAGATGCTCGGCCTCGCCATCGCCATCAAGGTCGATCCACTTGGTTTCCCCGTTCGGCGCAACCGCTTCCTGGATGTCGTGGATGGTGTCGACGATCCCGTAATGCGCCCCGGCATTGGTTTCGACGTCGTCTTCCTCGACCTTGTCGCCATGGACGACGATATAGCCCAGGTAATCCTCGTCATGGGCCCCGCCGCCGCCGCCCTGTTGGGAATAGAGCGTGATGACGGACACGGCATCGTCGTCAATCCCGTCGCCGTCGGTATCCACGGTGTGATAGTCGATTTCGATGTTCGTCGTGTGACCGATGACCGAGATCTTGTCGCCCTCAGATTTGTCGTAATCCGCGATCACGTCGACACCGATGCTATCGACCCAATGGTCGTGGATGTACTTGTTCTCGCCAGCCACGCCCATCCAGTTGATCGAGCCGTCGTCGCGCGTATGTTCGGCGATGATATCTTTCTTGGCGTTAATCAGCGTTTCGAACTTGAAGTGGTCGGCACCCGCGCCGCCGACAAGAACGTCGTCGGCCACAAGCTCCTGATCGACCCAATCGGCCAGCTTCAGGTATTCGGCATCAATCGCACCGCCCTCGGGGCGCGAAGGCTCTCCCAGCACAAGCTGACCGGCCCGCTGCTCGCCCGCGTCCGACCGGCTGAGCAACACGTCGTTGCCGTCGCCGCCTTCCAGCAGGTCACTGCCGCGGCCACCATCCAGCGTGTCGTTTCCGGCATCGCCCATCAGGTGATCGTCGCCGTAACCGCCCTCTATGCTGTCGTTGCCATTGCCACCGCTCAGGGTGTCGTCGCCAGCCTCGCCGTCAATCTTGTCGTGGCCGTTGTTGCCGTTGATCACATCATCGGCCACGATCATGGCCTCGACACCCGAGGGATTGGTCAGCGCGTTGCCGGGGCCATTCGCCATCAGCTCCTGAATTTCGGCACGGCTCAGCACATCGTCTTCGGTAAATCCGCCCCAGATCCCAAAGTCGGCAATCGCGCCTTCGTATTCGTGGATCAGCTTGTCGTCATCGGTGGCGAACTCCTGTGCCGTGTCGTTCAACTCGGCCGAATAGCTGTCGGCACCAAAGACCCAGGGCTCCTCGTTTTGCAGCAAGGTGGCCGAGCCATGCGCTCCGGGCGTGTTGATGTCCCCCTCGACCTTGGTCCAGGCGCTGTTCGGAACGGCTTCGCCATCCAGGTAAACGGTGATGCCATCCTCGGTGAAGTTCACCGCGATGTGCTGCCATTCGCCCTCGGTCAGTCGCGGGCCGGTCTCCCAGGCGTGGTTGGTCTTGTAGGGGTCGGCCATGCGTAGGAACAACCCGCCGTCGTCCGTGTGGCCCAGCCGGAAATGGCTGCCGTCGCCCGAACCGGATTGATCCTTGGTGACGAACATCGACTTTTCGTCCAGCGCATCCGGGCGCACCCACATGGCAATCGTGCCCTGGGTGATCGCGGTTTCGCTGTCATGTTCCATGAAGGCAAAGCTGTCCTTGCCGTTGAAGTACATCGCGCCATCCGGCGCACCGCCCGGCCCGTCGGTGGTGGCGTCGGTGTTCAACAGCGCCTGGTTCTCATAAAGGGTATAGGATTTGATCGCCGCGCCGCCATCATCGCGCTGATCGGCATAGGCCCCGTCGACACCATTTCCCATGCTCCAGAACCCAAGCGCGCCAGGCAGGCCGTCGGGCGCATCGACATCGGCCTGCGAAAGGGTGTTGCCACCCGAGCCGCCCTCGATGGTGCTTCCGGCAACCTCGACTTCCTCCAACTGGTCGAAGGGCGAACGTGTCTCGACATAGCCGTCCGCGTCGGTGTTGGAGACCAGCATGTCCTCGCTGAAGTTGCTGTTCTGGAATGCCTCATAGGGGTTGCCCGTAACGGCACCCAGCACATTCGTGCCCGGCCCGCCATGCGCCCCGTCCATCTCCATCGTTGCCGGTTCGCGCGTGTCGTATCCTTTGTACTCGACACCGTTGATCGTCGTGATCTTTTCCTCGCCAAGCGGCTTCAACGCCAGCGCGACATCCTCGTAGCCTTCGACCACGCCATAGGTCACGTTGTCGTCGGTCTTGATGTCTTCCACCTCGACCCGGTCGCCGTGCACGATGACCTGGCCGATCAGGTCGCGGTCATGGGCGCCGCCGTTGCCGTGTTGAACCGAGATCACCGTGATGATGCTTTCCTCGATCCCGTCGCCGTTGACGTCGCTATAGGTGACATAGGGAACCGCCGTGTGCCCGATCACCGCGATATGGTCTTCGTCGGCGTTGTAATCCGCGATGATGTCGATGCCCGAACTGTCGACCCAATGGTCGTGCAGCTCGTCATTCTCGCCCGCGACACCGGCCCAGTTGATCGTGCCGTCCGGCTTTATGTGCTGCTGGATGATGTCCAGCTTGGCGTCGATCTGCGGCGAGATCAGGAACGTATCGCTGCCCGCGCCACCGATCAGCACGTCGTCGCCGACGATCGCCTCGTGGGCATAGGCCGAAAGTTTTTGAAGGTCCGCGTCGACTTCGTTGTCGGGATCCTCCCGCGTCGGCTTGTCGATGGCCAACTGCCCGATCCGCTGTTCGCCCGCGTCCGAGCGCGCAATCAACAAGTCGTTGCCATCGCCACCTTCCAGAATGTCCGAGCCATAGCCACCATCCAGAACGTCATCGCCGTCGCCGCCGCGCAGGATGTCGTCACCGAAGCCGCCCATCAACTCGTCGTCGCCACCCAACCCCTCGATCACGTCGTCGGCACCCTTGCCCGTGATCACGTCACGCGCATCGCTCGCCGTCGTATCAACCGCCACATCCAGGCTTTCTTCACCGAGAAACAGGGAAGGGTGGTAATCCTCCACCGGAACCAACGGCACGTCGGCGGGCGGGTTCAGGAAATCATCGGTGCTTTGGTAAAACGCGCTCTGATCCACCGGCAGCCCGTCGATCCGCAGCGACAGCGCCATGCCGCCACCGCCGTCGAAATACAGCATGTCGATTTCGTAAAGCCCGCCATCAAACTCTGCGACCCGCGCCGTGCCATCGGGCGAACGACCGCCGGTAAATTCGGAATAATCGACGCCGCCGATTGTCAGCTCGAACCCGTCATCGGAATAGACCTCGATCTGGTGAACACCGGGCGGGATATAGATATAGCCCGTCAAAGTCAGCGCCGAAGGCCCCATTTCAAGGTCACCGTTGCCCACAAGGCTCGCGGCGTCGTCACGGATGAATTCCGCAACCGTCGTGTCGCTCTTGTTCGCGCCATACTGCAACTCGGTCGCGATAAAGGTCGCGTCCGGCGTGCCAGCCGCCGCCGCGGCCGCCTGTGCAGTGTTCCAGATCGACGTGCCCGGAACGAAAGCGGCACCCATCAGCCCCGTGCCAAAGCTGGGTATTCCGGAAATCGCCTCCATCGCTACGGCTGGCGTCAGGCCAGCGGGCGTATCAACGTTCGTTGCGTCAAAATAAGCTGTCGTGTTCATGGCACATCTCTCCCGTTCGCGCCGAATGGTAGCTGGCGCGTTGCTTTGAATACTTTCTGAAAACCAATGGCGGACGTGCAGAAACACGTCAGAGAACTCGTCACCTTTATGTCGACAGTAGGGGACAATGTGGCGACAAAAGGGCTGCAATTTGGGCAGCAAACAGCGCTCCGCCGCGCGGTCGAACCAATGGGCAAAGTCTTGCCGGTCGGCAAATCCGGACGGATAAACACCAGATTTTAAAGGTGTTTCTGCATTGTTTCCGCGTTGACGCTACGCGATCAAAGCGGTCTCACTGTTTCACTTTTTCGCACTCGCCCACAATGCCACAAATAGCACCGTCAGTATCCGCCGACGCGAAACAGCGCCTTGCGTAAATGTGGCAGCCCGCGCTCAATGTCTGTGCGAATCGCTAACGAATCTTCAACAAGGACACGTCATGCCCCAGCCCGATCACGTTTCGATCTACGACCTACCCGACCCCGCGACGCTGGACGATGACATGGTTGAGTACTTTGCGGTCTGCCAGGAAAAACTGGGAATGGTGCCGAATGTCCTTCGGACGTTTTCGCGCAATCAGGACAAACTCCGCGCCTTCGCGACCTACTACAACACGATGATGCTGGCGGATTCAAAGCTGTCCAAGCTGGAACGCGAAATGGTCGCCGTCGTCGTGTCCTCGGCCAACCGCTGTTATTATTGTCTTGTGGCCCACGGGCAGGCGGTGCGCCGTCTTTCGGAAGATCCGCAACTGGGCGAGATGCTGGTGATGAACTACCGCGTCGCCAATCTCGACCCCCGTCAACGCGCCATGCTGGATTTCGCCTGGAAGCTGACAACCACGCCATGGGAAGTGGACGAACCCGACCGCGAAACCCTTCGCGAGGCCGGTCTGTCGAACGATGAAATCTTCGACCTCTCCGACGTCATCGGCTTTTTCAACATGTCCAACCGCTTTGCCATCGCCAGCGACATGATGCCAAACCCGGAGTATCACGCGATGGATCGCTAGCAGCGACAGACGCGCCCGAAAAGCGTTTGGATTGCAGCCCGCGACATCTCTGCAAGACCAATTTCAAAAGACAAACCACTGTAAGCCCCAGGTGTTTCAGGCTAAGTTCTTACCGTATCCGTGATTGGCCGAAAAAGGGCCGCGCGGGTCAGGCGGGGAGGGGCCAAAACGTGTCGGACAGGATCACAGCAACCTATCTGATCGAAACTCCGATTGATCCGGCGAATGCGGCGAAATCCATGGCGGGCGAGCAAAGCTCGGGCACCTTCATCACCCTTCCGGGCGAGACACAGGCGCTGACCGAACGCTCCGCCGCGCGGGTTGAAGAGGTCACGCCGGTCGAGACGGTCGACACCCCTTCGCTTACCGGCGGCATCGAAGGTCAGAGCTACACCCGCGCGAAAGTCACACTATCCTGGCCCCTTGAAAACATCGGCCCCGACCTGCCCAACCTGATGGCCACGCTCGCCGGGAACCTGTTCGAGTTGCGCCAGTTCTCGGGTCTTCGCCTATTGGATCTCAGCCTTCCGGCAGAGTTCGCCGCCGCCTATCCCGGCCCGAAGTTCGGTATCGAAGGCACGCGGCAACTGTCGGGTGTGAAGACCGGCCCGTTGATCGGCACGATCATCAAGCCAAGCGTCGGGCTTGATCCCGGACAAACCGCCGACCTAGTCCGCACGCTGGCCGGGGCCGGGATCGACTTCATCAAGGACGACGAATTGCAGGCCGATGGCCGGTACTGTCCTTTCGACGACCGTGCGAAGGCGGTGATGGATGTTCTGAACGCCCACGCCGACCGCACCGGCAAGAAGGTCATGTATGCCTTCAACATCACGGGCGAGGTCGACGACATGCGCCGCCGCCACGACCTTGTGCGCGATCTCGGCGGAACCTGCGTCATGGTCAGCCTCAACTCGGTCGGTGTTGCCGGGCTCCTTGCACTGTCCCGCACAAGCGAACTGCCGATCCACGCGCACCGCAACGGCTGGGGGTATCTGTCGCGTGCGCCGCTCTTGGGCTGGGACTATCCCGCCTGGTCCAAAATCTGGCGTCTGGCCGGTGCCGACCACATGCACGTCAACGGCCTGTCGAACAAGTTCAGCGAACCCGACGAAAGCGTCATCGCCTCGGCGCGTTCGCTTCTGACCCCGATGTTCGACGAAACGCCCTGTGTCGCCATGCCGGTCTTTTCCTCCGGCCAGACCGCGCTGCAACCGCCCGAAACCTACGCCCGCCTTGGCAGCGCAGACTGCATCTATGCGGCGGGCGGTGGCATCATCGGCCATCCGGATGGCCCGGGGGCCGGGGTGCAATCCCTGCGAGATTCCTGGGATGCGGCCATTGCCGGTGTTCCGCTGCAAGATTATGCCAACGACCATCCCGCCCTTCGACGCGCGATGGAGGCGTTTGCGAAATGACCGCGCTGCCCGAGGGTGTGCTGGTTGCCTGGTACGGTGACGACTTCACCGGCTCGGCCGCCACGATGGAGGTGCTGGAGTTTGCTGGCCTCCCCTCGGTCCTGTTCCTCGACGTGCCGACGCCCGAACTGGTCGCGCGTTTTCCCGACGCACGCGCCATAGGCATCGCTTCAACCGCGCGCAGCCAGACGCCGGATTGGATGGACGCGCATTTGCCCCGCGCCTTCGATTTCCTGAAACAAACGCAGGCCCCGGTCCTGCACTACAAAACCTGCTCGACCCTCGACAGCGCCCCGCACGTCGGTTCGATCGGCCGCGCCATCGACATTGGCGCGGATTGTTTTGCCAGCGACTGGATTCCCTGCCTTCTGGCCGCACCCCAGATGCAACGCTACCAGGCTTTCGGCAACCTGTTTGCCAGCGCACCGGGCGGCATCTTCCGGCTGGATCGACACCCCGTCATGTCGCACCATCCGGTGACGCCGATGGACGAAGCGGATGTCGCCCTGCACCTGTCCCGCCAAACCGACCGCCGCTTCGGGCTGGTCAACGTCGCGGAGCTGGACAGCGATCCAGTCGCCGCCCTCAGGCGCGAAATAGATGCGGGGGCCGAGGTTATCAGCCTCGACGCCATGACGCTTTCGCAGCTTTCAACGGTCGGTGCCCTGATCTGGGAACAGCGCGGCGAAAGGATTTTCGCCGTCGGCTCGCAAGGCGTGGAATACGCGCTGGTCGAACACTGGCGCGACACCGGCGCACTGCCCCGCCAGGATAAGACCGAAAGCGCCGGGGCGGTCGATCAGATGATCGCCGTATCGGGATCGGTCTCACCTGTCACCGCCGCCCAGATCGACTGGGCCGAGGCCAACGGGTTTCGAACGATCCAACTCGACGCCGCTGCCGTCGTCAGGGGCGACACTTCGGCGGAAACGGCGGCATTGGACGCGGCCAGAAACGCCCTGTCCGAAGGGGCCGACCCCCTGATCTATTCCGCACGCGGACCGGGCGATCCGAAGGTTGCCGAGGTCCGAAACGCGGCAGGCACCGACATGGCCGGTGCGAACAGGCGCATCGGCGCGGCCCTCGGGCGCTGCCTGTCGGCGCTGTTTCGCGAAACAGGTCTCAAGCGCGGCGTGATTTCGGGCGGCGATACCTCGGGCTTTGCCTCGGAAAACCTCGGCCTTTACGCCTTCACGGCCCTTGCCCCGACCATTCCGGGCGCAGCCCTTCTTTCGGCGCATTCCGAGGATGAAACCCTGAAGGGGCTGCAACTGGCGCTGAAGGGCGGCCAGATGGGCAGCCCGGATTATTTCGGATGGATCAAAAGCGGCGGTGGACCGCGATAGGAAAGGAAGACAGATGACAAAGGTGGCATTGCTTGGCGCGGGCGGAAAAATGGGTGTGCGTCTGGCGCAGAACCTGAAACCGACCCGGTTTGAGATCGACCATGTGGAAGTCAGCGAAGAGGGCCGCGCCCGGCTTTCAAAGGAAGTCGGCGTCGAGGCTGTCGTAAACGCGGACAACGCGATTTCCGACGCGGACGTGATCCTCATGGCCGTCCCCGACCGGCTGATCGGCAAGATCGCCCATGACTTCATCGAAAAGGTGAAACCGGGCGCAGCAATCATGGTTCTGGACGCCGCTGCCCCTTACGCGGGCGAAATGCCGGAACGCGAGGATGTCACCTATTTCTGCACCCATCCTTGCCATCCGCATATCCTCGAAGCCCACGACAGCATCGAGGCACAAAAGGACTACTTCGGCGGCATCGCCGCGCCGCAGGGCATCGTCTGCGCCCTGATCCAGGGGCCGGAGGAACACTATGCGCTGTGCGAGGAGATCGCCAAGATCATCTATGGCCCGGTTTCCCGCTCGCACCGCTGCACGCTGGAAAACATCGCCGTCCTTGAGCCGGCCCTTTCCGAAACCGTCGCCGCGACCTTCTGTATGGCCCTTCGTGAAGCGGCGGATCGTGCGGTCGCAACGGGCGTGCCAGAAGCTGCGGCGCATGACTTCGTTCTGGGTCACCTCAAGATCGAACTGGCGATTGCCTTTGGCATCTTCCCCGAAGGCAAGTTTTCCGACGGCGCATTGATGGCCATCGACAAGGCGAAATCGGTGATCTTCAAGGACGACTGGCTGGAAGAGGTGTTCAGCCTCGAAGCGGTCAAGAAATCGGTCGAAGAGATTTGCGCCGGGTGACGGTTCAGGCGCGACCGGTGCGTCTTTCCCGCTGCCAGATATAAAAGCCCGAGGCGATGATGATCGCGCCGCCGCCCAGCGTCCAGACGGTGGGCCAGGTGTCGAACACCAGAATGCCCACCCCGGCAGCAAGGAAGATCTGCAAATAGATGATTGGTGCCAGGATCGAGGCATCGGCCCAACGGCTGGCGATGGTGGTGGCGATATGGCCCGCCGCCCCAAAGCCGCCGATCAGAAAGACCACGACCCATTCCATCGCGGTATCGGGCCAGACCCAGACGTGTATCGCAAAGGGCAAAAGAACCACGCTCGCCGTTGCCGCTGACCAGATCTGTTGCGTCGCGTTGGTTTCCACCCCTGCCAGCATCCGCGTCATGATGAAATAAAGCGAGGCGACGATCAGCGCGCACAGGCTGAAGAACATCGCGGGGTGAAACTCGGCTCCCCAGGGCTGGACGACCAGCAGAACACCCAGGAATCCCACGCAGACAGCGAGGAAACGGCGAATGCCAACCTTTTCGCCAAGGATCGGGATGGCAAGGATGGTGATGACGATAGGTTGGGCAAAGGCGATGGTCGTCGTCACCGTGATCGGCAGGTACTTCAGCGCCATGAAGTTCAGGATGGTACTGCCAAACAGGAAAATGGATCGCAAAAGCTGCCGACGCGGCGCGTTTGAATGAAAAATCTCCCGGCCTTCCTGCGGCAGGTAGATGATCAGCGCATAGATCAGGTGGCCCAGGTAGCGGATGAACACGATCTGGATCACCGCAAGACCTGCAATGCTCAGCCACTTGGCCGAGGTGTCGATGCCGGTAAAGCAAACGACCGCCAGCGCCATGACAATGACACCGGCACCGGTTCTTTCTTCGCGGGGGCGGGCCTGGCTCACGCTCTCGAATTACCACTCTGGAAAAGCAGCCGCCGGTAAAAACCGGCGGCGCGCATTTTGAATTTTCCTCGGGCGCTAAAGCGTCAGAGGAAGACCGTCACGATGTTCGGCCAGATCAACAGTACAGACAGCGCCAGAAGCTGCAATACGATGAACGGCAGGAAACCCCGGAAGATCGCCGTCAGCGTGATATGCGGCGGCGCGACGGACTTCAGGTAGAAGGCCGCCGGTCCGAAGGGTGGCGACAGGAAACTGACCTGCATGTTCATACAGAAGACCACGCCGAACCAGATCGCCACGTGACGCGGATCCAACTGCCCCAGGAACCCGATTTCTTCGACCGGAAGCCGCAGAACGATCGGCAGGAACACAGGCATGATCAAAAGCACGATGCCGACCCAGTCCATGAACATCCCCATGATCAGGAAGATCACCATCATCACAAGGAT
The DNA here is from genome assembly GCA_965228905.1 of Paracoccaceae bacterium. Lineage (GTDB taxonomy): Bacteria > Pseudomonadota > Alphaproteobacteria > Rhodobacterales > Rhodobacteraceae > CALKXV01. The sequence continues at coordinate 392,552 of CBDDII010000003.1, forward strand.
CACGCCCATGGTCGGCAGTTCCGACGATACGATCAGATTGGCCACATAGGTCGGCCCGCCCGAGAGGGTATAGGCAGCGGCAAGCGAGGCCGCACCGATCGTCACCCAGATGATCGTACCCGTCGACTTCAGCGTCCGCATAAGGCTGTCCCAGACGATCGCAAAAGTCATCTCGCGCCGGACAAGCCCGATGGCAAAGACGGCGATGACACCCATGGCGGCCGCCTCGGTGATCCCGGTGATCCCGCCATAGATCGAACCAAGCACAACGCCGACCACGATAACGGGGGCGACAAGGCCCTTGCCCATTTCCCAGCCCAGCTTGGTGCGCTCCTTGCCCAGAACGAACTGGCCAAGAACAAAGGCGACAGCCCCGATGATGGCAAGGTCGGTGCCACGATCCAGCATGTCCTTCCACACCAGAACCCCATCGTCGTTCAACTGCCCGCCCCGCACCAGCGTAATCAACGCGAACAACAGGATGAACGCCAGGCAGACGCAAAATGCCAGCCGTGCCAGGAATGCGACGAACAGCAGGAACTTCGGCATCCCGCTTGGCGCGTCGGGGTCAGGTTCCGGCAATGGCGCCAGCGACGGGTTCAGGTTCGTGCGGATCAGGATGTAGACGATAAAGAACGAGGCCAGCATGAACCCCGGCAGGAACGACGCGGTAAACAACGCCTTGATCGAGGTCTCTGTCACCAGCCCGTAAAAGATCAGAACGATCGAGGGCGGGATCATCGTGCCAAGACTGCCCGAGGCGCAGATCGTGCCGATGGCAAGGTTCTGGTTATAACCAAGGCGCAGCATCTGTGGCAGCGCGATCAGGCCCAGAAGAACGACTTCGCCCCCGATGATCCCCGACATGGCGGCCATGATAACGGCCATGATCGACGTCACGACAGCAATGCCGCCACGTGTCCGGCTCAGCCAGACGTTCAGCGACGAATACATGTCCTTGGCGATGCCCGACCGCTCCAGCAAGGCGGCCATGAATATGAATAACGGCACAGATATGAGGACATAGTTCGTCATCTGTCGATAGACCGCCTGCCCGAGAACGGACATCGGGCCCTTGCCGAAGTCCCGGAACAGCAGTTCGGGACCGAATTTCATCACCAGAACGGCAACCGCCAGAAAGGCCGAGGCAAAGCCAAGCGGCATCCCGATGGCCAGAAGGACAAACATGCCGATCAAGAGGATGAAGGACAGCATCGCGATGCTGTCGACCTTCATCCAGGAAAATAGCTCGAGGAATTCCATGTCAGTCCTCCAGCGTCTTGCGGATGTTTTCGATTTCGGTCTCGTCGATTTCATCAAGCGGCGAGTGGTGTTCGGGTGCCTTGTTCCAGTCCGCGATCAGGTTCGAAATGGCCTGGATGGCCACCAGCACGATGATCGCAAGAATGGCGGGCTTTACGACACCGGGGATCGGCGGATCCCACGCGGTGCCAAAGGTTTCCATCCGCAGCATCCGGCGAACAGCGTCATCGTAACCGCCCCAGACCAGTGCGAAGGTAAAGCAAAGCAACAGGACCAGCGAAATCACGTCCGCCGTCTTCTGCATCCAGCGCGGCATCAGGTCGTAGATCACATAGATCCGGATATGGCTGCGCTGCTGCATCGCGTATTGGCCTGCAAAGAGGAACACGAAAGCGGCAATCCACAGCGACAATTCGTTTGCCCAAAGGGTCGGGCGCGAAAAGACATAGCGCGAGACGACTTCGTAGAACATCACCAGGACGACCAGCGCGATAAGGATCATCGCAAGGCGCGATGTTACAAGCGTCAGGATATCGAAAAAGCCCTGCGGCTCGGGTTCGATCTCTCCCTTGGTGTCGGACAGGTAGAACGAGGCGAACAGCAATGTTCCGGACAGGGCGATCAGCGTCGCCATCACCATCGGGCGACCCGCCGGGCGGATCATTTCATGCATCCCGATCGCGTCTTCCGACAAAAGCCGGTTCACGACCAACCAGGCGTAAAGCAAAAGTGTGACGGCCCCGAACGCCATCGCGATAAATTTCACCGGCCTCCGAAAGGATCCCAACCACAGGCTGTTGTTTTCCATGATTTCCTCCCCACTCCCCTCCACCCTTTCGTTTCGGGTGGTTCAGGCGAGTAAGCCCCCAGATTTTGGGGGCTTACCGTTTTTGTTATATTTCAGCGATCCGGCTGAGATCAGTCGATCAGGCCAAGCTGCTTCATGTATTCCTTGTGGCTGGCCAGGATCGCGCCGGCTTCCGGCGAACGTGTGCCCCAGTCATCCCACGCAGCCTGAGCGGCTTTGCGGAACTCGGCACGGTCTTCCGGCGACCAGTCATAAAGCGTGATGCCCTGTGCGGTCAGCTCGCTTGCCGCAGCGTTGTTGTTCAACTCGTTCGACAGCGCGATCTGGAAGCCAAGTTTCTGCCACGCGGTGTCGATGATCCGGCGCTGCTGCTCGGTCATGTCGTTCCACACGTCCAGGTTACAGGCCAGGTGGTCCGACGGCATCGAGTGGAAGCCGGGGAAGGTGGCGTGCTTGACGATGTCATAAAGACCGAGGCCAACGTTGTTATAAAGACCCGAAGCGTCTGCACCGTCGATGATGCCGGTTTCAAGCGCGGTAAAGATCTCGGTAAAGTCCATCACGATGGGCGATGCGCCCAGCTTTTCAAAGATCTCGGTTTCCATGCCCGGGGGCGAACGGAACTTCCAGCCTTTCAGGTCTTCGAAACCGCGCAGCGGCTTCGACGAGGACAGCGATTCCTGACCATAGATGGCCCAGCCGATCAACTGCATGTTTTGCGCGTTGTAAAGCTCCTGTGCGGCGGCATAACCGTCGCCGTAATACAGCCAGCTATACTGCTGCCAGGGGGTTTCATAACCGCCCATGATGTCGCCGACGAACTGGAACGCGGGGTTCTTGCCGGTCTGATAGGCACCGCCGGTTGCGTCACAGTCAACGATGCCGTTGATCGCGGCGTCGAAGGTCTCGGTCGTGGCAACGACCGAAGACGAATAGAACATCTCGACGGTGATATCGCCGCCCGACATCGTCTGAACGTCGTCGGCCCAGATGGCAAGCTGCTTGCCGGTCGGGTGCTCGGTCGCATAGTGCGTTTGCACGCGAAGGGTAATCGGATCAGCCGCGGCGGCAGTCGCAACTGCAGCAAGAACGGCCGTCGAAAGAACGGTGGTAAGCTTCATTTGTTTCCTCCCAGTGCAGGCCGAAGCCTGCGATCGTTATGCACGCTATTTCAGTGCGTGCTGCGAAAGATGGTTGACCATCGGTACGAGTCGTACTGAAACCGGAACACACAATCAAACAAATTTTGGTATACCAAAATGGGAAATTCGCGATAACCTTCGCGACAGGGCCGATCGCGCGTGCCTTTCTTCGCGTGGATTGGGGAAACAGGAGAGGAAAGATGTCCGACGCGAATCTGCCGGATCGGATTGCCGAGAAGCTGCGCCGCGACATCCTGAGGGGCGTCTTGCCGCCCGGTGCCTCGGTCAAGGAACGCGATAACGCCGCCGAGATGGGCGTCAGCCGCACACCCATGCGCGAGGCGATTCGCATCCTGGCGAAAGAGGGTCTTGTCGTGCTGCGCCCGTCGCGCAGCCCGGTCGTCGCCCAACCCGACACGACGGAAACGCTCAACCAGCTCGAAGTCCTGATTCAACTGGAAAAATTCGCAACCGAACTGGCCTGCCGAAATGCAACGAAGCAACAGATCAAGCGATTGATCGACGTCTCCGAACGCATGTCCGAGATCTATGACAATCGCGATCCGATCCAGATGTTCGAAATGGACATGGGCTTTCATCGCGCCATCGCCGAGGCGTCGCACAACGCCGTCCTGATCGAAATCCATACGACACTGTCACAAAGGCTTTGGCGCGTGCGCTATCTGGCTGCACAGAAACGGCGTCGGCGCGAGGCGATCGTCTATCAGCACCAGCACATCGCGCGCGCGATCAACGATGGCGATTCGGAACGCGCGGGCAAGATCGTCGATCTGCACCTGCGCGGTCTGTCCGAACACGTCGGGGAAATCCTGGCGGAAGAACAGGAAAACGCCTGATCCGCCGTTCTCAGTGAATCAGCGACCCACCGTTCACATCCACCTCGGTCCCCGTGCAATAGGCGGACAGATCCGAGGCAAGGAACAAGGCGCAGCCCGCCACATCCTCTGCCGTTCCGGCCCGTCCCATCGGAATGCCTTCCAGAACCTGCGCACGCATCTCGTCGGTCAGCTTGCCCGCCGTGATGTCGGTGGCAATGAAACCCGGGCAAATCGCGTTCGACCGCACGTTGTCGGGTGCCAACTCCCGCGCCATCGCCTTGGTCAGCCCCAGCACGCCCGCCTTGGCAGCCGAATAATGCGGCCCGCCGAAAATGCCGCCGCCTCGTTGCGCGGAAACGGAAGACAGGTTCACGATGGAGCCCGATTTCTGCGCCCGCATTGCCGGGATCACTGCCTGGCTCATGTAAAGCGTGCCGCGCAGGGAAACATCCGTCACCGCGTCATAGTTTTCCGGGCCAATGTCCATCAGCTTCAACGGCTGGGTGATGCCCGCGTTATTCACCAGAACGTCGATCCGCCCGAACGCCTCCAGTACCGCCTTCGCAGCCGCTTCGCAGTCATCCTTCACCACGACATTGCCCGCCATGCCCATGTGACCCGCGCCCGGCAGGTCCGCCGCCGCCGCCTTGGCCTGATCGGCGTCCAGATCGGTTATGACAACCGTCGCGCCATGCTCCGCAAACAACCGTGCCGTCGCCTTGCCCAAACCACGCGGACTGGCCGCGCCGGTCACGATTGCGATCCTGTCTGTCAGAAGTCCCATGTTCATGCCTCAGTTTTCGTGAACCCCTTGCCCCGTCACTGCCTCAAAGCAGCATTCCGGCAGCACCTATTCTTCAAAGCCAACCCTTGATCTGGGAAACGACACCCTTGGTCGAAATCCCGTACATGTCGTGCAGCGTCGGCAGGGCACCGGCCTCAAGAAACGCGTCCGGCAACCCGATCATGCGGAACGTCGGATGCACACCCGCCCGCATCAAGGCACCGGCCACCGCCTCGCCCAGCCCGCCATTCACCGTGTGGTTCTCGGCGGTCACGCACAAACGCCCCTTGCCCGCCTCGGCCACGATGGTCTCCACGTCCAAGGGCTTGATCGTCGGCACATGCAGCACCGCCACATCCACCCCGTCATTCGCCAGTGCCTCGGCGGCATCCAGCGCCCGCATCGTCATAATCCCGGAGGCGATCACCAGAACGTCACCGCCGTCACGGATCATCTGCGCCTTGCCCAACTCGAACTTGTAATCGGGCTTGTGGCGCGTCAGCACGCTCGGCACCCTGCCGCGCAACAGCCGCGCATAGACAGGGCCGGGATGCGCGGCCATTGCAGGCACCATGCCTGCCACATCCGCCGCATCGCAGGGGTCGATCAGCACCATGTTCGGCAACCCCCGGAAAATCGCCAGATCCTCGGTCGCCTGGTGGCTCGGACCATAACCCGTGGTCAGGCCGGGCAGGGCGCAGGCGATCTTGACCGGCAGGTTCTCTTCCGCAATCGCCATCGCGATGAAATCATAGGCCCGGCGCGAGGCAAAAACGGCATAGGTCGTTGCGAACGGCAGGAATCCCTCCCGCGCGAGGCCAGCGGCGGCACTAAACAAAAGCTGCTCTGCCATCCCCATCTGGTAAAACCGATCCGGCATCGCATTCGCAAAGATGTGCAGGTCGGTGTATTTCGACAGGTCCGCCGACAACCCGACGATCCGCTCGTCGGTCTTCGCCAATTCCACCAACGCCTCGCCAAAGGGCGCTGAAACCGTGTCATACCCCTCGGCGGCCAGCGATGCGATCATCGCACTGGTCGCTGCCTTTTCGCCTGGCACCTTCCGGGGCTCATACTTGCGGGCCATCGAAGCAATGGTCATTGCGGTTTCCCCTCGTCCAGCTTGGCCAGCGCCTTGGCCCATTCGTCGGGTTCGACGCGCACGAAATGGGTGATCTCGCGGGCTTCCAGAAAATCCACGCCCTTGCACATGGTCGTATTGCAGATGATGACGCGCGGCTTTTCTTCGGCGAGGTTCCGCGCCCGGTCAAAAGCCGCGACCAGGGCATCCAGATCGTTGCCGTCCACTTCCTGCGCGTGCCAGCCGAACGCCTCCCACTTCGGCGCTTCCGATCCCACGGCCAGCGCATCGCGGCTCTTGCCATCAGCCTGCTGGTTGTTGAAGTCCACGACGCAGATCAGGTTGTCCAGCTTCCACTGAACCGCCGACATCACCGCTTCCCAGGTCGATCCCTCGCCCAACTCTCCATCCGACATAAGGTTATAGACGAACGCCGGATTGCCCTTGCGCTTCAGCCCAAGGGCTGCACCAACGGCAATCCCAAGACCCTGACCCAAAGAACCGCCGGTGATCTCCATGCCCGGCGTATAAGACGCCATGCCCGACATGGGCATCCGGCTGTCGTCCATGCCATAGGTTTCGATCTCGTCATCTGGCAGGATGCCCGCCTCGATCAGGGCCGCATAAAGCGCGATCGCGTAGTGACCGATCGACAGATAGAACCGGTCGCGCCCCTCCCACTCCGGCTCTGTCGCGCGAAAATTCATCGCATGGAAATAGCTGGTCGCCAGCACGTCCGCGATGCCAAGCGCCTGCCCGATATAGCCCTGACCCTGCACCTCTCCCATCAGCAAGGCGGTGCGCCGGATGTTCCAGGCGCGTTGCTCAAGGCTCACGTTCGAGCCGTCCTTTGAAGGAGTATTCGCCATTCTCTCTCCCCGGAAAATGGTATACCAAAATTAGGGGCCTTTGAGCATTTACCGCGCTACAGATCAAGCCGGGATGTGTTTTCGCGCAGGCGGGAAAGGGCTGGCCAGCGGTCAATCCGTTGTGATCCAAAAGGAATTTCTGGGGGGAGGAGCAAGATGAACCTGAACAACATGCTGGCCGCACGTATGTCCGAAGGACGCCCCGTGCGGGTCGGTCTGATCGGTGCGGGCAAATTCGGGTCGATGATTCTGGCGCAAGCCAAGCACATCGCGGGCTATCACGTGGTGGGCATCGCCGACCTCGATCCGGCCAAGGCCCGCGCCTCGCTCGGACGGGTCCATTGGGAGGAGGAGCGTTTCGCGGCCAAGGACGCAAGCGAAGCCGTGGCCAATGGCACCACCTTCCTCACCGAAGATGCCGCCGACCTTTTCGCCTGTAGCGAAATTGACTGCATCGTCGAGGCGACGGGCCACCCCACCGCAGGCATTCGCCACGCTTTGAAGGCCATCGACGCGGGCAAGCACCTCGTCATGGTGAACGTCGAGGCTGACGTGCTCTGCGGCCCCATCCTGGCGCAAAAGGCCCGCGACGCGGGCGTCGTCTACTCCATGGCCTACGGCGACCAACCCGCCGCGATCTGCGAACTGGTCGATTGGGTCCACGCCAGCGGATTCGAACTGGTCGCCGCCGGGAAAGGCATGAACTTTGCGCCGCCCTACCGCTATTCCACCCCCGACACCGTATGGAGTTTTTTCGGCTGGTCCGACGAAGAAGTCGCGGCAGGCGACTTCAACCCGAAAATGTACAACTCCTTCACCGACGGCACCAAGGCCGCCATCGAAATGGCCGCCGTCGCCAACGGCACCGGTCTTGATTGCCCCGAAAACGGGTTGGCCTTCCATCCCGCCGGGCTTCAGGATCTGGCCGAGGTCTTCAAACCCGAAAGCGACGGCGGGCGTCTGCCGAAAGGCGGTCTGGTCGACATCGCCGCCAGCCGCGAACCGGACGGGCGCGTGGTGCTGAATAACATCCAGTACGGCATGTTCGTCACCTTCCGCGCACCCGACGAATACACCCGCGCCTGTTTCCAGCAATACGGCCTTCTGACCGACAAGTCCGGCTGGTACGGCTCCATGTGGCGGCCTTTCCACCTGATCGGCCTGGAAACCAGCGTGTCCGTCCTGAACGCCGTCCTGCGCGGCGAACCCACGGGATCCTCAACCGAATACCGCGCCGACGCTGTCGCCACCTCCAAGGGCGACTTCCAGGCGGGCGAGATGCTGGACGGCGAAGGCGGGTTCAAGGTCTGGGCCAAGGCCGTCCCCGTCAGCGCAGCGAAAGACGCCCTGCCCATCGGCCTTGCCCATAACGTCAAACTGAAACGCGCCATCTCTCGCGATCAGGTCGTCACGCTCGACGACGTTGAAATCGCCGACGACCTCGACATCCACGCCATGCGTGCGGAACAAAGCGCGATGGCGAAAGGCTAGGCGGATGAAGATCACCCGCATCACCAGCCACGTCCTTGAATACGACCTGCCGGAACAACTGGGCTATTCGCAGCAATACTACGCCAAACGCTCTGCCCATCTGGTCGAGGTGGAAACCGACCAGGGGGTGACCGGCTGGGGCGAATGTTTTGGCCCCGGCAACATCGCACGGGCGAACAAGGCCATCGTCGAACAGGTGATCCATCCCATGGTGCTGGGCATGAACCCCGTTGACCGCGACGTGATCTGGCACAGGGTCTACAACCTCACTCGCGACCACGGCCAAAAGGGGATGCCCTTGCAGGCGCTCTCGGGCGTCGACATCGCCCTTTGGGACATCGCCGGGCAGGTCGCTGGCCTGCCGATCCACGCGATGCTCGGCGGCGCACACCGCACCGACGTGCCGGTCTACGGCTATGGCATGATGCTGCGCCCCGAACCCGCCGACGAACTTGCCGCCCGCTTCCGCGACGAAGCGGCGGCGATCCGCGACATGGGCTTTGCCGCCACCAAGATGAAGGTCGGCCTTGGCGTGCGCGACGACATCCGCCTCGCCGAGGCGGTGCGCGAAGGCGTGGGCGACGACTATCCCTTCATGGTCGACGCCAACCACTGCTACACCACCGCCGATGCCTTCACCGTTGGCCGCGCCCTCGGCGATCTCGATGCCTATTGGTTCGAAGAGCCCGTCGCCCCCGAAGACCGCGCTGGCTACGCCGAACTACGCGCGGGGCTAAAGGTGAACATCGCTGGCGGCGAGGCGGAGTTCACCCGCTGGGGCTGGCGCGACCTTCTGGAATGCCGCGGGTTGGACATCGCCCAGCCCGAGGTCTGTGCGCTCGGCGGCATCACCGAATACCAGCGCGTGCTCGCGCTTTGCCACGCCCATTTCACGCCGGTCGTGAACCACGTCTGGGGGTCCGCCATCGCCGTGGCGACCAACCTCCACCTTCTGGCCGCCATGCCGCCCCTGCCGGGCGGGCTGTTCCCAAGGGAACCGATGCTGGAATTCGACACGACCCACAACGCCTTCCGTGATGAGTTACTGGCCGAACCGCTGGACATCCAGGCACAGGTCAAGTCGACCGGCCGGGCAAGCGTGCCCACGAAGCCGGGCCTTGGCGTCGTGCCGGATCCGGAACAGATCGAACGCTACCGCGTTGCCTGAGCGCCGCTATCTGCCGACCAGCGCAGCCGCAACCTCGGCGGTCTTCTCCGCCGTGATCCCGAAATGCGCGTAAAGCACATCCGCGGTGGCCGAGGCGCCAAAACCCTCCATCCCGACAAACGCATCGACGGGCCGCAACCAACGCTCCCAGCCGAACTTCATCGCGGCTTCGATGGCAACGCGGGGCGCTTCGCCCAGGGTTTCGGCGCGATAGGCATCCGGTTGCGCCTCGAACAATTCCCAACAGGGCATGGACACGACAGCGGCGGTCACACCATTGTCGGCCAGCAACGCCCGAGCCTCGACGGCAATCCCAACCTCACTGCCCGTCGCGATCAGTGTCACGTCACGCCGCTCCGCCGGGCCAAGAACATATCCGCCCCGCCGACACAGGTTCTCCCCCGATGCCTGCCGCACCCCGGCAACCTCCTGCCGCGAAAGGGCAAACATCGACGGCCCGTCCCGCCGCTCAAGCGCCAACTGCCAGCACTCCGCAGTCTCAATGGAATCGGCGGGGCGAAACACCGCCATGTTCGGCATGGCGCGGAAACTGGCAAGAATCTCCACCGGCTGATGCGTCGGCCCATTGGACCCCACGCCGATGGAATCGTGGCTGAAAACGAAAATCCCCGGCAATCCCATCAACGCCGCCATCCGCATCGCGGGGCGTTCGTAATCGGCAAAGGCAAGATAGGTGACGTTGATCGGCCTCAGTCCGCCATGCGCGGCAATCCCGTCAGTCATCGCCCCCATCAGATGCTCGCGCACACCGCAATGCACGTAAGCCCCCGACCGGTCATCGGCGGTAAACGCATGACGACTGCGCTTGTGGTTCGTCGGCGCTTCCAGGTCGGCACAAAGAACGATCGTCTCGGGCAGAACCTCGGCCAGCGCATCGCAAACATCCCCCGACGCGGTGATCGTGGGAAGGTCACCGCCCCGCGCCGCCGCCATCGCCGCGCCACCCCACCCATCCGGCAGGTCGCCAGACTGCCAGCGGCCAAACTCCTCCGCCTCGGGATGTGAGGCCAACCGCGCCTCCCACGCGCTGCGTGCCCCGCGCCCCCGTGCCATCGCAGCCGCCCAATCCTCGCGAATGGCATTCGGCACGGCAAAAGCGGGATGCGGCCAGTCCAGATCGGCGCGCATTGCCGCCGAATCCTCTTCGGTCAAGGGCGCGGAATGCCCGCCCCTTTGCCCCTCCAGCCGCCGCACTCCCTTGGCGATCACCGTGCGACAGGCGATCAGCGAAGGGCGCGGATCGGATTTGGCGGCATCGATCGCGGCCGAAATCGCCTCGACGTCATGACCATCCACCTCGACCACATGCCAATGCGCGGCACGAAACCGGGCCGGAACATCCTCGCTGATCGAAAGCGCCGTGTCGCCATCGTCGGTGATATGGTTGTCGTCCCACATGAAAGTCAACTTGCCCAGCCGCAGATGCCCGGCAAGGCTGATCGCTTCCTGCCCGATGCCCTCTTGCAGACAGCCATCCCCGACAAAGGCCCAGGTGCGGTGATCCACCAGATCGCACCCGAACCGCGCGGCCAGCCGCGCCTCGGCCACCGCCATGCCAACGGCGCAGGCGATACCCTGACCCAACAGCCCGGTCGTGATCTCGACACCCGCATGTTGTTCGATCTCGGGATGCCCGGCAGTGACGGACCCCAGCTTGCGGAAATTCTTCAGCGCCTCGGTCGTCACCGCGTCGTAGCCTGCCAGATGCAACAAGGCATAAAGCAGCATCGAGCCATGCCCGTTCGACAGAACCACCCGGTCGCGATCCGGCCACAACGGTTTGCCGGGATCGACCTTCAGATGCCGGTCGTAAAGCACCGCCGCGATCTCGGCCATGCCAAGGGGAACACCCTGATGCCCCTCCCGCGCATTCAGGATGGAATCCAGCGCAAGGAACCTGATGGCCTTCGCCATCTCCTGAACATCGCCCACGACAGATCTCCTCCCGCTCACTGTCTCTGGGTCAGGTTACTGCCGAAAGCCCGGTGCGCGCACAAGCGACTTTCCGGACCCGTCGGCAGGCCCCGGCACGTTCACCTTCCGTTAATCGCGGCGTGCGCGACAACGTACAAAACGGAAAACTGCCGCTTTGAAACACGTACATTTCGACAGTTTTCGCAGCGAACGCAGGGATGAAGGAAAGGTAAACCCTAGTGGTTGTCGCGCGGCACGCCCTTGGTTCGGGCAATGTCCTGGTACTCGGTCGCTCCTTTCAGAACCATGCCTTCTGCGAATTGCTCGGTCTTCTCGCGGAAGATTTCCTGCCAGGGCGACTGGCTTTCCGGCGCGAAGGGGCGGTCGGGCAGCGCGGCACGACGTTCCTCAAGCACTTGATCTTCCACCAACATATTGGCCGTACATTCCTTCAGGTCGATCCGCACCCGGTCGCCGGTCTGCACCAGAGCAAGGCCACCCCCCGCCGCCGCTTCGGGCGAAGCGTTCAGGATCGACGGCGAACCCGAGGTCCCGGATTGCCGCCCGTCACCCACGCAAGGCAATGAAGTTATTCCCTTTTTCAGCAAATACGCAGGCGGTCGCATGTTCACAACCTCGGCCCCACCCGGGTAACCAATCGGCCCCGCACCCCGCATGATCAGGATGCAATGTTCGTCGATGTCCAGCGCGGGATCGTCGATCACCTGATGATAATGTTCAATGGAATCAAAGACTACCGCACGCCCCTCGAAGGCATCGGGGTCGTCCGCGTTCGACAGGTAACGGTCGCGGAACTCTTTCGAGATCACGCTGGTCTTCATGATCGCGCTCTCGAACAGGTTGCCTTTGAGGTTGATGAATCCGGCGTTCTGCAACATCGGTTCGGCAACCGTCTTGATGACATCCGTGTTCTCGCTGCGCCGATCGGCACAGTTCTCGGCAATGGTTTTCCCGTTTGCTGTCAATGCGTTAGGATGCGGCAGCAGCCCCGCCTCCAGCAGTTCCCCGATCACCGCAGGCACACCGCCGGCGCGGTGATAATCCTCGCCCAGGTATTCACCCGCAGGCTGCAGATTGACCAAAAGCGGGATCTTGTGCCCCAGTTCCTGCCAATCGTCGTTGTTCAACGGCACGCCCAGGTGCCGCGCCACCGCCGCCAGGTGGATCGGCGCATTGGTCGACCCGCCAATGGCCGAGTTCACAACGATAGCGTTTTCAAAGGCTTGTCGCGTCATGATGTCCGAAGGCCGCCGGTCGGCGTTGACCATCTCGACAATCTGTTTGCCGGTTTCATAGGCCATCTGCCCCCGCTCGCGCATCGGCGCCGGGATCGCCGCCGACCCCGGAAGCTGCATCCCCAAAGCCTCGGCCAGCGAATTCATCGTGGTCGCCGTCCCCATGGTGTTGCAATACCCGGTCGAAGGCGCCGAAGACGCGACCAGTTCCATGAACCCGTCATCGTCAATCTCGCCCGCCGCATGAAGCTCCCGCGCCTTCCAGACAATCGTGCCGGACCCGGTCCTCTGCCCCCGGAACCAGCCGTTCAGCATCGGTCCGACCGACATGGCAATCGCCGGGATATTGACGGTCGACGCCGCCATCAAAAGGGCAGGGGTGGTCTTGTCGCAACCGATGGTTAACACAACAGCATCAATGGGATAGCCATAAAGCGACTCGGTCAGCGACAGGTAGGCAAGATTGCGGTCCAGCGACGCAGTGGGGCGTTTGCCGGTCTCCTGGATCGGGTGAACGGGAAACTCCATCACCGTACCGCCCGCAGATTCGATCCCCGCCCGCACCCGCTTGGCCAGTTCGATGTGATGGCGGTTGCAAGGGGAAAGATCGCTGCCGGTCTGGGCAATACCGATGATCGGTTTGCCGGATTGCAGTTCCTCTCTCGTCAACCCGTAGTTCAGATAGCGTTCCAGATAGAGCGCGGTCATCTCCTGGTTGTCGGGGTTGTTAAACCATTGCTGGCTGCGAAGCATGCGTTTGGTCACGGGGTCGTCCTCCTTGTCATGTCCGGCCTAGTCCAACACCGGGGCGTTTGCTAGCAAAATGCGGCCCCCCTTCGGTTCCGCGACTTTAAATCTATCTTCACCGCTCTCTGGATAAGAGGTTTCCGCCGATCAGAGGAGTGGACATGGCGGACCAACCAGCGCCGATCATCATCAAGCGCAAGAAAGTCATCGCGGGCGGCCACCATGGTGGTGCCTGGAAAGTCGCCATCTGGCGTTCTCCAATCATTACGGCGGTTATCCGCCTTTGGTTTCGGAAACGTCTTTCAGACGAGCCAGCCATTCTGACGCTGCGAAACCTTCTTGGATTTCGCGCCACCGTTTTGGGTGCCTGCGTGACTTCACACCCGATGCCTTAACAAACGTTGAACGGCAGCCGGCACCGCACCGCCGAACTGGTTCAAATTTATCATTAATGCTCAGTACTTCTGGATGATCGACGCGGGCCGCGACAGCGGCGTGCGCTCTCCGGTAGAGGTATAGGTCGACTGGTGTTCGCCGCTCTTTATCTCTTTCAATTGCGAAAGCGCGGCCTGAATTCCGCGCTGTGCAGAATTCAAAAGAGTCTCGTTGTGACGCGCGTTGGCCGCCAGCCTTTGATATTCGTCCTGTGTCAATTCTGGCTTTCCGGCAGCAAGCGTTTCGGCGAGCTTCGACTTTCGCTCCAACAGCGCCTGGAGGCCCGTGTATTCCCCGGTCAGCAACATTCTCTGCTCTTCCGCCAGGACGTTTTCCAGTTCTTCCACGACGTTCATGCGCTTTCCTCCTGGTTGCGAATCAATGACCGGTAAATGGATTCGGCCAGGCCAATGCCTCCTGCCTCGACCGTGGCGGTTGCATATTCCTGTACCAGAAAGGTCGAAAAATGGTCCTCGCCCGCGCCGCCGCCAAAGGCATCCCGCGCCTTGCCAACCCCGGCATTCTTCAACATTTCCGAAAGAAAACTCGCTTCAAGCTCCTGTGCGACCTTCATCAGTTTCTGATCGTGATCCGCCAGCGGCGGGCGCAGGGGGGGCAGGCCATGAGAGCCAGAGATGTCCATGTTCCAGATCCTTCTGATCGTGACAATTTTCGGGACTATGGCGGTGACAGGTAAAGGACTGGTAATTTCCTGCGCCTAAACCGTGCCGGAGTTGGACAGGATGTCCGGAGGTTTGACATGCAACTTCTATTGCAGGTTCTGAACAAGGAACCGAAAGGCGAGGTTTCGGCGCAGATTTTGCCCGGGATGAACGTTGACGGCGAAACGCCGGAAACCGGCGATCTTATTTTCGCGGATCTCGTTGGGCCGCCTGATGCCAGACCCGAAGGTGTCGAGGCCGGTGTCGAAACTCTTCCGGTTGTCGAACGGCCTGCCCTGCCCAAGAGTGCCGTCGAACTCACGGAAGCCGCTTCCAAGGAGCCTGCGAACAGGCCGCCGCCTGCCGTCGCTTTGGACACGGCTCTCCCATCCAAGACGCCGCCGCCGGTGCCCCCCACACTCGGGTTTGCGACAGGTGCCGCAACTCCGGAAATCACTTCTGAAATCACTGTGAAACCCGGACACGCGCATGGTCTACAGACCAAATCGGTTGCACCCGAGGGCTCCAATGTCTCGCAAATCGCCACAGCAGACAAAACTTCCCCGATTTCGGCTGGCCTGAGACCGGAACGCGAAAACAGTTTGGATCTGCCGCCGGAACGGCCCCGGGCAATAGAGGAAACAAAAGGCGTCGGGAATCCGCGAAAAACGGAAGGCGTCCTGCCGACCACATCGGCGCATGTTGTATCCAAAACGGGCAACGCACCGAAACAACACCAGGACGTCCCGGCGCGGCCGCCCGAGTTGCCAGTGCGAGGCGTGCATTTGACCGAATTTCGCCCGAAAACACCAGGCCAGGCATTGCCGGACGCGCCTGCGAAAGTTCCGCCCGAAACGACGGGCACGTACCGTGCGTCAAGGCTGGAGGTTTCAGCGAAACCGCAAGCTCCAGCCGATTCGGATGGCACCCGGTCGCGTGAAGCCACCGGCGTAAAGGACGCGCCGCTTCAGCGCCCCATGCCCGAACCATCGGCCGAACGTCTGGCCGCTCCACCGATGCCAACTGCCGTGCCCCGCGAAAGGCCCCTTCAGGCAAAGGCATCGCGAGAGGTGCAAAGCGACCGCGCGGTAGAGGTCAGGATCACGGCACCGTCGCCAGCGCCGCAGCCCGACGCACCTTTGCCTTCGCAGCAGGTTCAAACCGCGCCGCTCGTGATGAACGAAGCTGCCCTGAAAGACCGTCCTTTCAATCCCGACCATCCGCTTTCGAAAGAGGACAGCCTCGGCCCGCTTTCCGCGTCCGACAAGGGCGAGGCGCGGCGCATTTCGGATCCGACGATGCCCCGGATCGAACCCAATGCGCGGCCCGTCATCACGCAACTGGTCCAGGCAGCGCGATCCGCCATCGACGGTATGGTCGAGGTAAAGCTCTCGCCCGAAGAGTTGGGCCGCGTGCGCCTCGCCATGACAACCGCCGAAAGCGGCATGACGGTTCTTGTCACCGCCGAACGGCCCGAAACGCTCGACCTCATTCGCCGCAACATCGACATCTTCGCCGCCGATCTTACCGAACAGGGTTTCACTGACCTGAACTTCTCCTTCGGTGACGAGGGGGATCGTGAACAGACGGACGCGGGCGAAACGGTCAGCGCCAAATCCGCCATCTCCGACGGGCCGGTGGTCTTTGAGGGGCGCATGGATATGGCCGGCCACACGACCGACGGCCGCGTGGACATTCGATTGTAAGGAATAGACGTCATGGAAGTGACCGCACAGGGCAACACCGCCCAAACCAACACCACCTCGCAGGCCAGCGCGTCCAGCAATGCGGCCGCCAAACTCAGCTCGGATTTCGAAACGTTTCTCAGGATGATGACCACCCAGTTGGAAAACCAGGATCCCCTGAACCCGGTCGAGGCCGAGGATTTCGCGGTCCAACTCGCCACCTTTTCCGGCGTGGAACAACAGGTCAGAACCAACCAGCTTCTTGAATCGCTCGCCGGTGGGCTTGGCGTTTCCGGCCTGGCGCAACTGGCCGGCTGGGTCGGGATGGAGGCGCGGGTGACAGCGCCTGTCAGCTTCGCCGGTTCACCCGTCGATCTGGCGCTTAGCACCGAACCCGGTGCCGACAAGGCCGAACTTTTCGTCTTTGATTCCAACGGCAACGAAGTTGCCCGCGAAGAAGTGCCCCTTGGACAGGACATCCTGACCTGGGCGGGCACCGGCGCAAACGGCACCCCCTTGACCGAAGGCAAATACACCCTGGAATTGGCCAGCTACTCCGAGGGAGAATTGCTTGGCGTCAGCGAGGTTGCGCATTACGCCCGCATCACCGAAGCCCGTCAGGGCCTCAGCGGCATCGAACTGGTTATCACCGGCGAAACGGTCGTCGCTTCCGAGGCGGTGACCGCCCTGCGCGATCCGGCCGAGGTTGGCGGGTGAGGGGCGCTTAAAGTGCCAGACCGATCAACAGGCCAATCAGACCAATCAGAACGGGAACACCGACGCGCCCGATCCAGTTCGGCTTGTCCGGCGCCTCCTGCGGCTGAGATTGCCGTATCAGAAACTCTTCCGCGATCTGCGGCAACTTTGGACCAAAGCGGCTCAAGACCTGCACTGTCCTTGCAAGATCGCGCAGGATCGCCGCCGGACCGACGCTTTCCTTGATATAGGTTTCCACCACGGGCCGCGCGACGCTCCAGATGTTGATATGCGGGTCAAGCGACCGCGACACGCCCTCGACAACGACCATCGTGCGCTGCAACAGGATCAACTCGGTCCGCGTTTCCATGCCGAACCGTTCTGTCACCTCGAACAGATAGGTCAGCAACCGCCCCATCGAGATTTTGCTGGCATCCATCCCGAAGATCGGTTCGCCCACGGCGCGCAGGGCACGGGCAAACTCGTCCACATCCCGGTCCCTTGGCACGTAACCCGCCTCGAAATGCACTTCGGCAACGCGGTGATAGTCCTTGCGGATGAACCCGATCAGGATCTCGGCGTAGACACGGCGGGTGTATTCGTCGATCCGCCCCATGATCCCGAAATCCAGCGCCACCAGATCGCCATTCTCGGCCACCTGAAGATTACCCTGATGCATGTCGGCGTGAAAATACCCGTCGCGCAGCGCATGGCTGAGGAAAGTGGTCAGAACCTTCTCGGCCAGACGCACCCGGTCATGCCCGGCCCGGTCGATGGCTTCAAGATCGCCCAGCGGAATGCCATCCGCCCAATCCAGCGTCATCACCCGGCGCGAGGATAAATCCCACCGGGCCTCGGGCACGTGAAATCCTTCGTCACGGGCGGTATTGGCCTGGAATTCCGCCGCTCCGGCCGTTTCCAGACGCAAATCCAACTCGCCCATGACGACGCCTTCGAAATGCGCCACCACGTCCATCGGTTTCAAACGGCGCGATCCGGGCGACAACGCCTCGATCATCCGTGCGGCGAAATAGAAAGCGTCGATGTCCCGTCGAAAGGCCTGTTCGATCCGGGGGCGCAGGACTTTGACGGCGACCGCCTCGCCGGTTTCCGCAAGATGCGCCTTGTGTACCTGAGCGATCGACGCTGCTGCGACCGGCTGCGAAAAATCCGAGAATATCTGCTCGACTGACTGGCCCAACTCGGCTTCGATGGTCTTCTTGGCAAGCTCGGTCGAAAACGGCGGCAGCTTGTCCTGCAAGACCCGCAACTCCTCGGCCAGTTCCGCGCCCACCACGTCGGGACGTGTCGACAGGATCTGACCGAACTTGATATAGGCCGGTCCAAGCGCGGTCAGCGCCCGCGGCGCGGGCGAAAGCGAAGGATCGCCCTTGTAACCCAGCCATTTGAACGGCCAGCCAAGAATCCGCGCGGCCACCCGCAACGAAGGCGGGGCGTCCATTGCCGCAAGCACCTCGCGCATCGCGCCCGTGCGCTCGAACGTGGCCCCGGTGCGGATCAGCCGCAAAATGTTGTGAGGGCCGCGCACCTAAAGCTTCCAGCCCGAATGAAGTGCCGCAATCCCCATCGACAGGTTGCGGTACTTCACCTGCTCGAACCCCGCATCGCGGATCATGCTGGCGAATGTCTCCTGATCGGGAAACTTGCGGATCGATTCCACAAGGTACTGATAGCTGTCACGATCATTCGCGATCACCTGGCCCATGCGCGGAATCACGTTAAAGGAATAGGCGTCATACAGCTTTTGCAGGCCCGCATTCGGAAGCTGCGAAAACTCCAGCACCATCAGACGCCCGCCGGGGCGCAGCACGCGAAACGCCTCAGACAGGGCATCGGGAATGCGTGTGACGTTCCGGATGCCAAAGGAAATCGTGTAAACGTCAAAGCTGTTGTCGGGCAAGGGCAGGGCCATCGCGTCCCCCGTCACCCAGTCCAGATGCTCCGACAGCGCCTCGGCCTCGGCCCGCTTGCGCCCCTCGACCAGCATCGCCTCGGTCATGTCCAGCACCACGGCACTGGCTTCGCCCGCGCGTTTCAGAAAACGGAACGAAATATCTCCGGTGCCTCCCGCGACATCCAGAAGGCGCTGACCGGCACGCGGCGCCAGCCAATCCATCATCGCGTCCTTCCAAAGCCGGTGAATGCCCACGGACATCACGTCATTCATCACGTCATAGCGCGAGGCCACGCTGGAAAAGACCCCATGCACCAGCCCGGCCTTTTCATCCTCGCGCACTTCGCGGGTGCCGAAATGGGTGGTTTTCGTCGTCTCGTCGCTCATGGGCTTTTCTTCCGGTCGTCCAGGGTGCCTTATACCCCGGTACTGGCAAAGAACACGAGGCATTCGCGGTGGCAATTCGGTTGATTATATGGATGTGTCCCTCCGGCGCTGCGAGCGGCGGAATCGTCGCAGGCCCGATGAAGGACGAAAATGCCTGAACTGCCCGAAGTCGAAACCGTCCGGCGCGGTTTGCTGCCCGTCATGGAAGGTGCGAAAATCTCGCGAACCAAGGTCAACCGCCCTGATCTGCGTTGGCCCTTTCCCGACCGCATGGCCGACCGGCTTAGTGGCGTGACGATCACCGCCCTCAGACGTCGCTCGAAATACATCCTTGCAGATCTTTCCAGCGGTGAAACCCTGATCGTGCACCTTGGCATGTCGGGTCGCATCCTGATCTCGGGCGATCCTCTAGGCCAGTTCCATCATGAACATCCCGCGCCTGAAAAACACGACCACGTGGTCTTTCACATGGAAAACGGCGGCCGCGTCACCTTCAACGACCCGCGCCGCTTTGGCGCAATGGACCTGATCGAAACCGCGAAGGCCGAAACGCACAAGCTTTTGGCGAAACTCGGCCCCGAACCTCTGGGCAACACCTTCGACGAAACCTACCTTGTGCAGGCCCTGAAACCGCGCCGGACGCCGATCAAATCGGCCCTTCTGGATCAGCGGATTGTCGCGGGACTTGGCAATATCTACGTCTGCGAAGTCCTCTTCCGGGCCGGGATTTCCCCCCTGCGAAAACCCGCGAATATCTCAAGGTCCCGCCTTGCGCGACTCGTCCCGCTGATCCGCGATGTCCTGTCCGAAGCCATCGAGGCAGGCGGTTCCAGCCTCAAGGACTACCGCCGAACCGATGGCGAACTCGGGTATTTCCAACATACTTTCCGGGTCTATGATCGGGCAGGGCACCCCTGCCAAACACCTGATTGCAAAGGTATTATTGCCAGAACAGTGCAATCCGGCCGTTCAAGTTTCCATTGCCCGATCTGTCAAAGATAGCTTGAACCCCCGCGCTGGCCTGCTAACCCTGATGACTGACCTGAAACCAAGGGAAGATACCCATGGCCTACGAGACGATCTCCGTTGAAACCGAAGAGCGCGTCACGATCATCCGCCTCAATCGCCCCGATGCCCTCAATGCCCTCAACCTCGAACTTCTGGGCGAGCTTGGCGAAGCGGTGACCGAGGCGTCGGAAAACGACAAGGTGCGTTGCATCGTCATCACCGGGTCGGACAAGGCCTTTGCCGCCGGGGCCGACATCAAGGAAATGTCCGAAAAGACCTTCCAGCAGGTGCTGACTGAAGACCTGTTCACCAGTGAAACCGAAGCCATCCTGAAATGCCGCAAGCCGATCATCGCCGCCGTTGCGGGCTATGCCTTGGGCGGGGGATGCGAATTGGCCATGATGTGCGATTTCATCATTGCCGCCGACACAGCCAAGTTCGGCCAGCCCGAAATCAACCTTGGTGTCGTGGCCGGAATCGGCGGCTCGCAACGCCTCACGCGCTTTGTCGGCAAATCCAAGGCCATGGAAATGAACCTTACGGGCCGTTTCATGGACGCCGAAGAGGCCGAGCGTTCGGGGCTGGTCAGCCGCGTCGTGCCTGCGAAAAAGCTGATGGAAGAAGCCTTGGGCGCGGCGCAGAAGATCGCCGAGAAATCCATGCTGACCACGATGGTGGTGAAAGAAGCGGTCAACCGCTCCTACGAAACCACCTTGCGCGAAGGCATCCTGTTCGAACGCCGCATGTTCCATGCCCTGTTCGCGACCGAGGATCAGAAAGAAGGCATGTCCGCCTTCCTGGAAAAACGCGAACCGCAGTTTCGCGACAAATAACTCTTTTCAAATGGGCCGGGATGGTCTATCCGGCCCGCTGAACATGCGCGTGGAGCCCGCTTAGGCTATGTGTCCGCCGGTCGACTGACCGGAGTGGGTCTTTCGCGTTCAACCGATGACAGACCCCAAAGCAAAGGGACCACCACCATGGCAAACTCGCCCCAGTCCAAGAAACGCGCGCGTCAGAACGCCCGCCGTCTCGAAGTCAACAAAGCGCGTCGTTCGCGCATCCGCACCCACCTGCGCCGCGTCGAAGAGGCCATCGCCTCCGGCGACAAGGACGCCGCCGCCGCTGCCCTGAAGGCCGCACAGCCCGAGCTGATGCGCGGTGTGACCAAGGGTGTCTATCACAAGAACACCGCCTCGCGGAAAATCTCGCGCCTCTCCGCGCGCGTAAAGGCGATCGGCTAATTTAGGGCGACGATTTTTCCTCGAAAAATCGTCTACCGGTTCGCGCCTGGCTGCCACAAAACATCCGCCCGGCCTGCATCATTGGCGATGCGGGCCGCGCAGAAAAACCAGTCTGACAGGCGGTTGAGATAAGTCACCGCCGCAGGGTTCACCTCTTCTTCCCCCGCCAGTTCCACCGCCAGCCGCTCGGCCCGTCGCGCGACCGTGCGCGACAGATGCAGATGCGACGCCAGCGCCGAACCGCTGGGCAGGATGAACGACCGCAAGGGTTCAAGCTCGGCAACCATTGCGTCGATTTCGGCTTCCAGTCGCGCGGTCTGCTCTTCAACCATCCGCAGCACCGGATACCCCGCCTCTCCATCTTTCGCCATGTCGGGCCGACAAAGATCGGCACCCAGGTCGAACAGATCATTCTGAATGCGCGACAGCGCCTCATCCACATCGCCCCCGGCATGTAGACGCGCAAGACCGATCGTGGCGTTCAACTCGTCCACCGTGCCATAGGCCGTCACCCGCAGGGAATGCTTCGCCACCCGCGCACCATCGCCAAGCGCGGTTTCGCCCTTGTCGCCGGTCTTTGTATAGATCTTGTTCAGGACAACCAATTCAGCCTCCGCGCCGGAAAAAAACGAACGCAAGGATCAGCGCAATCGCCACCGCCTGGGCATAGATGCGATAGCGCATGATCCGATTGGCGTGCTTGCGGTTAAAATCGCCACCCTTCGCAAAGCCGCCGATCCCTGTCAGCAGGATGAACAGGACCAGCAGCACCGCGGCGGCGACGACGATGAATAGGGGATCTTGTAACAGCATCGGCTCTCCTCACTTCCTCGCAGATTTAGGCCAAATCGCCCGAAAAGCGAGGCGTCAGATCCGCACAAGCAATCCGTCGAACCACCGCGTCGGCAAAAGCCGCTTGAACACCGCGAATAGCTTGGTCGGCGTGGTGATGCGGTAACGCGCGCGCGGCCGCCGCGCCGCCAGGGCGCGTGCCACGGCCTCGGTCACCGCGCTGGCGGGCAGTTCGAACATGTCCGGCTTGCCGCCCTCGGCATAAAGACGGGGACGGACGACGTTCTTGTAATCCGCCGCATGGACCGAGTTTTCGGTGTCGATCCACTTTTCGAAATGGGGCTGCGATTTCAGGCGGATGTCGCTTGTGATCGGTCCCGGCTCGATCAGCACCACATCGATCCCGCTGCCCTTCAACTCCAGCCGCAGGGTATCCGCCCAACCCTCCATCGCGAATTTCGTCGAATTGTACGGCCCCCGCCGCCTCAGCGCGGCAAACCCAAGGATCGACGAATTCATCAGGATGCGCCCATGTCCCTGCCCACGGAAAACCGGCATCAAAAGCCGCACCAACTCGTGCTGGGCAAAGAAATTCGTCTCGAATATCGCCCGCATCGCCGCGACGGGCACGTCTTCCAGATAACAGGGAAACCCGTAAGCGCCATTGTTGAACAGTGCATCCAAAGAGCCGCCCGTCCGCCGCAAAACCTCGGCCACGGCACCTTCCATGCTCTCCTGGCTTTCGTAATCCAGAACGAAACTCTCCAGCCCCTCGCGCTCCAGCCGCTCACAATCAGCAGACTTCCGACAGGTCGCAAAGACCCGCCAACCGCGCTTTGCCAGCCCGTGCGCCGCGTCATAGCCTATGCCGGACGAGCATCCGGTGATCAGAATGGTCTTTTGCGCGTCAGTCATGGGCGATCTCGAACAAGCCATCGAATGGCCGTTGATGCCCAGTCAGGGGCGCGGCTGTCAATCCATCAGACGGCACGCGCCGGGGAAAGCCGGTCAGCCCGGCTTCTTGTCGTTCAGGAAATCGCCGTAAATCCAGCCGGTGGTCGCGCCGTCCGTCGTCTCGATCTGCATCCAGCCATCCCGGCTGTCCAGCACCAGTGCCTCGGTTCCGAAAGTCACCTGCGCGACGACCGCGTTGCCCGTGCCCGGCCCCTGGCGCAGGTTCACCCGACTGCCCGAAACATACCAGAAATCCGGTTGGGCAGCTTCGACCGGCGCCACTTCGTTCACCGCTTCGGTCGCAGCGGCAAGTTCGACGCTGCCCCGCCGCAGGGTTGGATTGGTGTCGCGCGACTCCCGTGCCTCCTTGCCGGCGTCCAGCGCCATCGCAATCGCCTCTGCCTCAGAAAAACGCGGCTGCGGGGCAAGCGAAATCTCGTCAACCTTCTCGGCCACAGTCGCAAAGGACGCCAGCGTCAGACCTTCCGGCTCTGTACGCGAAACCTCCGGCCTGCGCGCCGGATCTCCAAAGATCTGCAAGACAGCAAAGAAAGCGGCCAACGTGACCACGAGCAACTTGAACATTTCGATTCCCCCCAAAGGAATGCTGCGTTCTACCGCATGACAAACGATCTGACATCATAAACGGTTCCCCAGAAAGGGGAAAAACAGAGTGTTGTCATCACAACATCCACGCCTTTACCCCCGCACATCTGGGGTCTAATACAGCATCTATGAGTGACGTCTCCGACGACCCCAATACTGAGGGCAGAAACCTGGCCGAACCCCTGCGCCGCGCGATCGGTGACAGGTATCTGACCTATGCGCTTTCGACCATCATGCACCGCGCATTGCCCGATGTGCGCGATGGGCTGAAACCGGTTCACCGGCGAATCCTCTACGTCATGAATCGTCTGCGCCTTTCGCCGACGGGCGGTTTCCTGAAATCCGCCAAGATCTCCGGCGACACCATGGGCGATTTCCACCCCCACGGCGACGGCGCGATCTATGACGCGATGGCCCGGCTCGCCCAGGATTTCAACGTCCGCTACCCGCTGGTCGATGGCCAGGGCAACTTTGGCAACATCGACGGCGATAACCCGGCCGCCTCGCGTTACACCGAAGCGCGGATGACCAAGTTCGCCGAGGCGCTGTTGCAGGGCCTTGACGAAAACGCCGTCGATTTCCGTGCCAACTACGATGGGCGGCTGGAAGAGCCCGTCGTCCTGCCCGCTGCCTTTCCGAACCTTCTGGCCAATGGCTCCAGCGGCATCGCGGTCGGCATGGCCACCAATATCCCGCCGCACAATATCACCGAGCTTTGCGACGCCTGCATCCACCTTGCCAAGGCCGAAAACTCCGAACGTGTGCGCGACGACACTCTGATCGAATACGTGCGTGGCCCCGATTTCCCGACAGGCGGCACCATCATCGAACCCCCCGAGGCGATTGCCGAAGCCTATCGCACCGGGCGCGGCGGGTTCCGCGTGCGTGCCAAATGGGAGGTCGAGGATCTGGGGCGCGGCCAATGGCAGGTCGTCGTCACGGAAATCCCCTTCCAGGTCCAGAAATCCCGCCTGATCGAAAAGGTGGCCGAGGCGATCCAGACCAAGAAGGTCCCGATCCTCGCCGACATCCGCGACGAAAGCGCCGAAGACATCCGCATCGTCCTGGAGCCGCGCTCGAAAAACGTCGATCCCGACGTGCTGATGAACATGCTTTACCGCAATTCCGATCTGGAAAGCCGGTTCAGCCTCAACATGAACGTTCTGATCGACGGGGTGACGCCCAAGGTCGCGTCCCTGAAAGAAGTGCTGCGCGCCTTCCTCGACCACCGCCGCGACGTGCTGGTCCGTCGGTCGCAACACCGTCTCGACAAGATCGACCACCGGCTGGAAGTCTTGGAAGGCTTCATCACCGCCTTCCTGAACCTCGACCGCGTGATCGACATCATCCGCTACGACGATGATCCGAAAGCGGCCCTGATGCGCGAAGACTGGTCGAAAGACCACGCCCGCGCGACGTCGGAAAAAGACTACAAGACCCCCGCACCGGGCGACGGCGAACTCTCCGAGGTCCAGGTTGACGCCATCCTCAACATGCGCCTGCGCTCCCTGCGCCGTCTGGAAGAACTCGAACTCCGCCGCGAATTCGACGAGTTGACCGAGGAACGCGCCAACCTCGAAGACCTGTTGGAAAACGAATCCCGTCAGTGGAAAACCATCGCCGACCAGTTGCGCGAGACGAAAAAGAACTTCGGCGACGATCGCCGCACCCTGATCGAGGAAGCGGCCGAGGTCGAAGACGTCCCGCTCGAAGCCATGATCGACCGCGAACCGATCACCGTGGTCTGTTCCCGCATGGGCTGGATCCGTGCCATGACCGGCCACATCGACCTTTCGCGCGAGTTGAAATTCAAGGACGGCGACGGCCCCCGCTTTATCTTCCACGCCGAAACCACCGACCGTCTGCTGGTCTTTGGCACCAACGGGCGTTTCTACACCGTCTCGGCCTCCAACCTTCCCGGCGGGCGCGGCATGGGCGAACCCCTGCGCCTGATGGTCGACTTGCCGAACGAAGCGGACATCGTCGCGCTCTTCATCCATCGACCCGGTGCGAAATTGCTCGTCGCCTCCACCGCCGGTGACGGTTTCGTCGTCCCCGAGGACGAGGTCGTCGCGCAGACCCGCTCGGGCAAACAGGTGCTGAACGTGCGCGGCGACACCCGCGCCGCCATCTGCACCCCTGTCGCGGGCGACCACGTTGCGGTGGTGGGCGAAAACCGCAAGATGCTGGTCTTCCCCGTCTCGGAACTCAACGAAATGGGGCGCGGCAAGGGCGTGCGCCTGCAAAAATACAAGGACGGTGGCCTGTCCGACGCGCGCATATTCACGCTGGAAGAGGGCCTTTCCTGGCTCGACCCCGCCGGGCGCACCCGCACCGTGACCGAGCTGGACGAATGGAAAGGCGCGCGCGCCGCTGCCGGTCGCATGGCGCCGCGTGGCTTCCCGCAGGACAACAAGTTCACCTGAAAGGACGCCGCATGTTTCGCAAGGCCCTGATGTTGCTCACACTTCTCGCGGCCTGCAACGCGCCCGAAGAAGACCTCAGCCAACCACCACAGGCGCTTGGCCAGTTCCGCCTCGGTCACAACATCGCGATTGCCGACAACGTCACCAAGGGTCCGTTCTCGCGCGAATTCACCGAAACACAACTGGAAACCTCGGTCCAGAATGCGGTGGCCAAACGCCTGCGCCGCTACGACGGCGACGGGCTCTACCACCTCGGCATCGTCATCGGCGGCATCGTCCTTGCGCAACCCGGTGTCCCGGTCGTCTATGCGCCGCAATCCGTCATGATCCTGGACGTCACCGTTTTCGACAACACGACGCAAAAGAAACTGAACGACAAACCCGAACGTATCTTCGCGGGCGAGGGCATGAAGAACGCGGTGCCCTTCATCGGTTCGGGCCATGTGCGCTCTGCCGAAGCGCAACTGGAAAACCTTTCGGCCAGTGCTGCTCGCCGGATCGAAGAGTGGCTGCGCGAAAATCCCGACTGGTTCACGCCGCGCCCCGGCCAGATCCGCGTCCCTTACGATGCCAGCGTCCATGCGCCCGCCATCGACACCACTTCGACCGCCGACATCAATACGGGTCCAAGTGACAACTGACGCTTGAATTTCCTTCCCCGATGCCATAGATGCGCCCCGGATATTCACCCTATTAGAGGCTAAAAGGGCATGGCGAAGGAAAAGTTTGACCGTTCGAAGCCGCATTGCAACATCGGCACGATTGGGCACGTTGACCACGGCAAGACGACGCTGACGGCGGCGATCACGAAGCAGTTTGGCGAGTTCAAGGACTATGACCAGATCGACGCTGCTCCGGAGGAAAAGGCACGCGGCATCACCATCTCGACCGCACACGTCGAATATGAAACCGACGCCCGGCACTATGCCCACGTCGACTGCCCCGGCCACGCCGACTACGTCAAGAACATGATCACCGGTGCGGCCCAGATGGACGGCGGCATCCTGGTGGTGAACGCCGCTGACGGCCCGATGCCGCAGACGCGCGAGCACATTCTTCTGGCCCGCCAGGTTGGCGTGCCGGCTCTGGTCGTGTTCCTGAACAAGGTCGACCAGGTCGACGACGAGGAACTTCTTGAGCTGGTCGAGATGGAAGTGCGCGAACTGCTGAGCGAATACGACTTCCCGGGCGACGACATTCCGATCGTTGCCGGTTCGGCCCTGGCCGCGCTTGAAGGTCGTGATCCGGAAATCGGCGAGACCAAGATCAAGGAACTGATGGACGCTGTTGATTCCTACATCCCGCAGCCCGAGCGTGCGGTGGATCAGCCCTTCCTGATGCCGATCGAAGACGTCTTCTCGATCTCGGGCCGTGGTACGGTTGTGACCGGTCGTGTGGAACGCGGCGTGATCAACGTGGGCGACGAGATTGAAATCGTCGGCATCAAGGACACGTCCAAGACGACCTGCACGGGCGTCGAGATGTTCCGCAAGCTTCTGGACCGCGGCGAGGCCGGCGACAACATCGGCGCGCTTCTGCGTGGTGTGGATCGCGAAGGTGTCGAGCGTGGGCAGGTTCTGTGCAAGCCGGGTTCGGTGACGCCGCACACGAAGTTCGAGTGCGAGGTCTACATCCTGACCAAGGACGAAGGTGGCCGTCACACGCCGTTCTTCGCGAACTATCGCCCGCAGTTCTACTTCCGGACGACCGACGTGACCGGTACGGTTCAGCTTCCCTCGGGCACCGAAATGGTGATGCCGGGCGACAACCTGAAGTTCGAAGCCGAACTGATCTACCCGATCGCCATGGAAGAAGGCCTGCGCTTCGCCATCCGCGAAGGCGGCCGCACGGTTGGTTCGGGCGTCGTGTCCAAGATCATCGAGTGATCGACCGATGTAAGGCGGGGTTAACCCCGCCATACTCGAGAAATACAAAGGGTCGTCCATCCGGGCGGCCCTATCTTTTTCCCCGGAACCCTGCTAGGACTCCCCCATTCCGATGGAGGGACCGATGACCAAGACCGCCTGATCGCCAAACCAGTTTCCCACGATCAACAAAGGTCTTGTCATGCCCGGAGTCTTTCCAAGCGCCGATGCGCGCAACCCCCTCATCCTGCCCGATGGTGCCATCCACGAAGGCACCGTTTTCCTGAAAAACGCTATCGACCACCCCCGCATCGAGGTGGGCGATTTCACCTATGCCAGTGCGCACAAACCACCGGGCGACTGGGCGTTCCACCTGGCTCCCTACATCTTCCCGGTGTCTGCCGAAAAACTCGTGATCGGCAAATTCTGCCAGATTGCCGACGGCGTGCTGTTCGTCACGGCCTCGGCCAACCATCGCTATGACGGGGTGTCCAGCTATCCTTTCGCGGTCTTCGATGGCGGTTTCGACGAACCCCGCGCCTCGTTGCCCGGCCCCGGTGCGGATACTGTGATCGGCAACGACGTCTGGATCGGCACCCGCGCGACGATCCTGCCCGGCACCCGCCTTGGCGACGGCGTTATCGTCGGTGCGGGCGCGGTAGTCGGCGGTGAAATCCCGCCCTATTCCATCGTTGGCGGAAACCCCGCCCGCGTGCTGCGCCAGCGTTTCGACGCGGGCGTTGCCAAAAAGCTGGTGGACCTCGCCTGGTGGGATTGGCCCATCGACCACATCCTTGCCCACGAGCGCGAGATCTGCGGCGCCGATGTCAAAGCCCTCATGCGCATCGCACCATGACCCCAAAGAAAAAGGCCGCCATGACGGCGGCCTTTGACGGGATCGTGGGGGGTATCCCTATTTGGCAAGTTCGCGGATAAACGCCCGCTTCTCGCCTTCCGACCGGTTGGTCGAAATGAAGTCGAGGGCAAGCCGGACATCCTCTTCCGAAAGGTTCGCGACATCGCGCGTATTCGAATAAGGCTCCAACTCGCTTGTGTATTGGGTCGTCAGCGCAGACGCCGACGAAACGGTGGCAACAAGCGCCACGAGCGTGACAAGCACTTTCATTGTCGATCTCCTGCGTGTTGAAGGCATGGCGGGCCCTCAATCAGGCCCGCCGTTTCTTGGTCGCGTCGCCTTACTGGACGAGGCTGCGCACGGCGGCGCGTTTCTCGCTTTCGCTCTCCAGCGAGTGGATCGCTTGCAGGGCGGTCACGACTTCGGCTTCGCTCAGCGTGGCGGCCTGTTCGGCGGTCACGTAACGCTCAAGCTCGGCGGTCGGGTTCGTCATGGCCGAAGCGGAAGCGACGGAAGCGACGAGGGCGGTGATTGCGATGATGGATTTCATTGGTTTTTCCTTTCAATGGGGTTTTGGTGGCGGGCCGGGGAGGATCGACCCGCCGGGAAATCAGGGATTACTGGACGAGGCTGCGCACGGCGGCGCGCTTTTCGCTCTCGCTGTCCAGCGAGTGGATGGCTTGCAGAGCGGTTGTCACCTGGGCGTCGCTCAGCGTCGCGGCCTGTTCGGGCGTAACGAAACGCTCAAGCTCGGCGGTCGGGTTCGTCATGGCCGAAGCGGAAGCGACGGAAGCGACGAGGGCGGTGATTGCGATGATGGATTTCATTGGTTGTTCCTTTCAATGGGGTTTTGGTGGCGGGCCGGGGAGGATCGACCCGCCGGGAAATCAGGGATTACTGGACGAGGCTGCGCACGGCTGCGCGCTTTTCGCTTTCGCTGTCCAGCGAGTGGATGGCTTGCAGAGCGGTTGCCACTTCGGCGTCGCTCAGCGTGGCGGCCTGCTCGGCGGTGACGTAACGCTCGATCTCGGCGGTCGGGTTGGTCATGGCCGAAGCCGAAGCAACAGAAGCGACGAGGGCGGTGATTGCGATGATGGTTTTCATTTGTCTGTCCTTTACGAATGCGCCGATCCGGCGCTTTGGGTTTGAGTGTTTGTGGCAGTATTCGCTGCCGATGAGTGAGATTTAGGGGCGGCAGTTGCGCATTGGAATTCACGTAATTGCACAGGGTGGTCGCAGTTTTGTGGCCTTGAAATCGAACCCCCGTACCTTCTCTGCACAGATGCACTTCAGGCCTTCCGTTGTGCACAGAATGCATAGTCAAACCCCTTGTTTTATTGAGTTCTCGGCCCGAAACACTTTCTCACGCCACCGTGATCATCACGTGTGAAAACGCCAGGGTGCCCCAGGGGAATGAAACACCCCCTCACATCGCCGCGATCAAGGCTCACGCGCCCGTGTCAATTCCCGCGCCCGACCCGGAAACCCGTAACATCGCCCCTTCGCGGCAATCCGCGCCTTTACCGAATGTTTCAAAGAATCGCCGCAAAAATCCCCCGATTTGGCGTTTCAACTAGGCATCGGGGGCATCGGAGACGCGCGATAACCAGAATGTTCATGCTGACAACTGCCGCCTTGGCGGTCAGTGCGGGGATCGGTCTTGCCAAGCCCCTGATTACCTCGTCGGAAGAAACCGCCGCCCGCCTTTGCCTTGCCCGCCAGGACCAGCCCGCCCGCATTGTCGAACTGTGCGACCGCGCCCTGATGGACGCCCAACTGACCCAAAACCAACGGGCCGCATTTCTGGTGGCCCGTGGTGACGGGTTCCTCTGGCAGGACGCCTACGCCCAGGCCACCGAAAGCTATCGCCGCGCAACCACGGTCGATCCCGGAAACGCCGAGGCCTGGAACGGGCTGGGGTGGAGCCTTTGGGAAACCGATGGCGATCAGGCCGCCCATGACGCCTTCGATCACTCCCTGTCCATCGGCGTGACGGTGCAGGGGCTGGGCGGCAAGGCCGCGCTTGCCCGGCGCCTCGGCCTGATCGACGGTGACACGGCGCGACAGATGCTGCGTGCCGCCCTCACTATTGATCCCGATTACATCTGGGCCATGCGCGAACTCGGCTGGAGCTTCATGGACGAGCGTCGCTTTGATGCCGCCGCCACGGAATTTGCCAGCGCCATCGCGATCGAGCCGCGCGACCGCAACGCACGCTATGGTCTGGGCCGCGCCCGTCTGTCGGGCGGCGACGCCGAAGCTGCGCTGGCCACCTTCAACGACCTCCTGCTCGACGAACCACAGGATTTCCCGACACTCGTCTACCGCATCGTCGCCCTGCGGACCCTCGACCGCAATGCGCAAGCAGTGCGGATGGCCGACCGCCTGATCGAAGCCTACCCGGACCGCGCATCGGGCTACGTCGAAAAAGGCCAGGCGCTTGTGGCACTAGAACGCCGCCAGG
This sequence comes from Paracoccaceae bacterium, assembly GCA_965228905.1. Taxonomy (GTDB): domain Bacteria; phylum Pseudomonadota; class Alphaproteobacteria; order Rhodobacterales; family Rhodobacteraceae; genus CALKXV01. The sequence goes on from CBDDII010000003.1 coordinate 423,930, forward strand.
ATGCCATCGAAAACTACCGGCAGGCCGAGGCGCGACTTGGCCCCGACAACGCCGTTCTCTACTGGCACGCCGACGCCCTGACCAACGACGGCCAGTTGCAAGAGGCGCTTCAGGTGATCGACCGCGGCCTTCAGCAATCCGGCGTCGACTATTCCGACCACCTCTTGAAAAGCTACATCGCGCTGGAACTCGGCGACTACGCCACCGCCCGCGCCTCGGCCGAGGCATCGCTGGCCATGGGCGTGAACGATCCATGGGCACATTATTATATAGCCATCACCCTGGTCCACGAAGGCGATGTGAAAGCCGGGCTCGCAAGGTTCGACAACGCCATCCAGGCTGGCCTGCCCGCCGAACGCATCAGCGCCTTTGCCATCGAACTGGTCGGCGCGGGCAAATATGTCGAGGCGGCGGAACTCCGTCTGAAATACTGACATCGCCGATTTTGTTGACGCCCGGCCACCTCGGCCCTTGATTTCCCATCCCGCCTGCCGTAACTCCGGCGTCGGCCTTAGGGGTGTAGCTCAGTTGGTAGAGCGACGGTCTCCAAAACCGTAGGTCGGGGGTTCGAGACCCTCCGCCCCTGCCATTTCAATCCAAAAGTTTGGGATGAGTTTGCCTCGCATCAATTGCGGTCGCTGTAACTGCGGTGACCTCAATGTATCCGCTTTGCACGCGCCGCGACCATGATTGTAGGAATGGCAGATGACCCAAGCGTGCAAAGCGGAAGTTCAATGCACGATGCACCAAGGTCGGTTTTGCGGATTTGTCCGCCGTTCGCATAGCTCGAAACAATCACCATCAAGCACAACCGCCCGGCGCAGTCCGGGCATCGCCCGACCTCCCCCCGGAGGGCGATTTTGGAACGCTCGCCAAGGGAATGACGAAGATCGGCGTGGAGGTTTCCGGAATCACACAGCCGTTGCAAACGCCCTCCAGGTCGGTCGACGCCCGGACTGCACCTGATGTCTGACAAGGGCTCAAAGTGTTTCTTCTCTGCATAGCGGCCCAATGAAGTTTCAGGGCTGTGCTTTCAAGTAGTCTGAAGATGCCCGCCCCGAATGACGAAGAAGACGACCGCCACAGCCCACCCCATAAAACTCGACACAATTTTGCCAGAATTTCCTGATTTCCTTCGTCCCGAGCAGTTTAACAATCAGGAGGCAAACATGCTGCGCATGTTCAGTTTCTTGCCGCCAATCGCGTGCTATGCGCTTTCTATGGTTGCGTTGGTTGCGACTTACATGGCCCAGATGGTAATGATCGAAAACGCCGGGTCGGCCGATACCCGCATCTATGTGGTCGGCGGCATCCTCGCTTTCCTACTTGCCTTTGCCGGATTCCAACGCTCGGTCGAACAGCGCGAAGAGGCGAAACGCCCTCGCGTGTCCTCCCATGACGTGATGCAGAAACTGACGCCCACGGAAACCGCGCGGCCCGATGCGGAACTGGACGTTCCGCCCACTGACATCCACGGCCCGTCCGAGGATTCGCCCCTTGGCCGCGTCCGCGCCCGCTCCGAAGCCCAGGGCGCGTAAGGCGCACCCATCCAAGGCTTGAAACCGGCGGGCGAAGCGCGTATCTGCCCCGAAACGCAATCGACAGGGCAACACCCGTGACAAACCCGCTTCAGTTCATTCAGCAAGTCCGCTCGGAAGTGGCCAAGGTCGTCTGGCCTTCGCGTCGCGAGGTCGTCCTGACCAGCGTCATGGTCTTCGCCCTTGCCATGGCCACGGCCGCCTTCTTCTTCCTGATCGACTTCATCATCCGTCAGGGCCTTCAGGCCATCCTGACGATGTTCGGCTAAAGCGATGGCAGGGAAATCGGCAACGATTTCCGGCTCGGAGATCGCGGCAAATCACTAGGCCGTCAGACCTCTAGCTGCCCAAGGTCGATCTGACCTTTCTCCAACAGCCCCGCGAACAGTTCCGCATCCTGTGCCAGCGCCTCGGCCAGGGGCGTATGCGGCACCGTGCCAAGAACCGTGCGCAACCCCGTGTCATCCAGATCGGCGGGAAACGGGAAATCGCCCTCGTCGAAGGTCACCTCGGCCCCCGGCACAACCATCTTCAACGCAGCCACGAAATCCCCGACCGTAACCACATCGTTCCTCATGTTGCAAACCCGTGCCGTCTCGACCCCGGCATCGGCACAGCCAATGAACATCCCCGCCACGTCGCTGGCCCACTGCATCGGGATCATCCCGCCGGTGCGTATGTGAAACGGTCGTCCCGCGACCGAGGCCAGTACGGCCTTGGCGAAATCCGCCGTCACCCCCTGATCGCGCCCGACCCCGTAAACGACCGCAGGCCGCAACCCCACGCTGCCGATCCCCCAGTCGGCGGCATAGACCCGGGCCGAGTTTTCATTCGCCACCTTGTAGCTGCCATAAAGCGTCCGGGGCTGCGGCACCGCTTCGTCGGGCAGGGGCCATGTGTTGTAATCGCTCGCCGGACCAAGGGCCGCCAGCGAACTGGCATAGGCCAGCCCGGAAACACCCGCTGCCCGCGCGGCCTCAAAGATGTTGATCGTCCCGGTCACATTCACCGCCGCCCCAAGCGACGGGTTCGCCCGGCAAAACGGAATCTGCAAACCGGCCAAGTGGATGATCCGCGAAACGCCTGCATCCTTCACCAATGTCTCGACGGCCCGGCCGTCGGTGATGTCCAGCACCCGCCAGTCCACCGCCCCGATCTGATCCTCGGACATGATAAGGCGCGGCCGCACAGGCTCGGTCGACAGATCGCCAGCCACCACCTTGGCCCCCCGATCCACCAGATGCTTCAGAACCCAGGCCCCGATACAGCCCATTGCGCCCGTCACCAGATATGTCTCGCCCATGGCTTCCTCCCTCGCCGTTCCCGCATCGGTTAAATCCCAGCCCGCGATCCTAGACAATGCCGAAACCCCCGGATCCGCTTTTGCGGTTGAAATCCCGGACAAGGAACGGTATCTGCCCGGACCGAGAGGCGTGCACATGTTGCACGCCCCATTTCATTCTGGCGGGTGATTTTCCGCAGGCGAAAGGATCAGACCATGGCGAAACGCTGGTATTCGGTAAGCGTGCTGTCGAACTTCGAAAAGAAGGTCGCGGAACAAATCCGTCATTCCGTCGAAGACGCCGGTCTTCAGGACCAGATCGAAGAGGTGCTGGTCCCGACCGAGGAAGTGATCGAGATTCGCCGAGGCAAGAAGGTCACCGCCGAACGCCGCTTCATGCCGGGCTATGTGCTCGTGCGGATGGAAATGTCGGATGAGGGCTATCACCTGATCAACTCGATCAACCGCGTCACCGGCTTCCTTGGCCCCCAGGGCCGCCCGATGCCGATGCGCGACGCCGAGGTGAACGCGATCCTGAACCGCGTCGAAGAAGGCGAAACCGCGCCGAAACTGATGATCTCTTTCGACGTGGGCGAACAGGTCAAGGTCAACGATGGCCCGTTCGAGGATTTCGACGGCACGGTCGAAGAAGTCGACGAAGAGAATCAGCGCCTGAAAGTGACCGTGTCGATCTTTGGTCGCGCGACTCCGGTCGAATTGGAATTTACCCAGGTTTCGAAACAGGGCTGAGTCGCAACCGACTCGCGTTAAACGAATCCAACCTGGGTACGAAGCGGCGGTTTCCGCCGCTTTTTTCTTGCCCGCCAAAGGTTGGAAAAATTGGCGTGAATCCCAATGAAATAAGGGAACAAGGCATCCACCCTTTGGTGGAAACCCGCCTTTTCCACCTGCGGGCCAGTATATTCGCACCCCGACTCGCGGCAGGGTTGTCTCACGGCGATCGCATCCACCAGATCGCTCAAGACGACCGCGGAACAACACCCGATACCCACTCCGCACACATAAAAAGAAAAGACCCAGACCCAAGTGAACCACACCATTGCTCGAAGGAAATTGAACCATGAAAGCCGACAACACGAAAAACCTTTGCCAACTCGCCCGTAACGGTCGCCTCAACGCGCTGGAACACCTCAGCACGATGGGCAACAACCGCCGCGAGCGGACGCCGTCCCTCAGGACATCCTTCCTCTGCCGGGTTTCCCGGATGGCTTGCTAGATCACTTTTCAGACCCCCGGACCTCGCCGCTGCATTGGTAGCTGGAATGCGGTGAGGGCAGGCGCTCCTTCCCTTTCATCCCGGGGGAAGGAGCGCAATTTTTTGGGCACCGCCCATCCACGGGAAACCACTCGTTAAGCATGAACTTCTAACTCGGGGCCAACCTTTCGCCTTTCCCCGGTTTTCATGCTTGGCCTTATTCGACTCTTTCTTCCCATCCTCTTCCCGTCATGGCGGTTCTTTCAAGAGATTGGCCCAAGCCCTCGCATCGAATACCGTCTGGCGGACGAACCCGACTGGCAGCCGCTCGACCCGATCCCTGACAGGCTTGGTGCCGTGGCGATTCTCCGGCGGCTGTTCCACGCCCCGGATTGGAACGCCCATCTCTATCTTGTCAGCACCGCCATCCGCCACGCGGTCGAACCGACGGCACACACGAAAGCCACCCTTGCGACCCTTGTCGCGGATCGCGTGACCACACACAGGCCGTTTGTCTTTCGTGTCGTCTTTCGCGCCCGCGACGGCGAAACCATCGGCACCTTCATCGAATACGAAAGCGGCTTAGTCATGCCGGGGCAGGGGTGAGCTTCGAACTTGCCCTCCGCCTGAGCGAAGCCGCCTTGGGCTTTGCCCTTGTCCTTCGCGCCCTCGAACACATCACCCGCGAACCAATCCTCTTCGGTCTTCAGGGCCTCGCCGCACTCTGCCTCCTGATCGGGGTGGGCCGCGATTCTGCCGTGGTCGCGCTCTGGGCGCTCTCGCTCTGGCAATTGCGCCGCTACCAGGGGCCCTACAACGGCGGCTCCGACAAGATGGCGCTCCTCGGCCTGACCTGCCTTGCCGCCGCGCATCTGGCACCTTCACCGTTCTGGGCGGAACTGGCACTGGCCTATCTTGCGGCGCAACTCACCCTGTCCTATCTCGTCTCGGGCTGGGTCAAACTCTGTAATCCCGACTGGCGCTCGGGGCAGGCCCTTTCCGACGTCTTCGCCTTCTCGGCCTACCCGGTTTCGGAAAACCTCCGCGCCCTCGCATCGCGCCGCGCAATACTAAAAACCGGATCATGGGCGGTGATCGCGCTCGAAGTGCTGTTTCCCCTGTCGCTGGCCTTGTCCGCAACGCTCTACGTCGCGCTCGGGTTTGCCGCTACGTTCCACCTCGCGAACGCGCTGCTCTTCGGCCTCAACCGGTTCTTCTGGATCTGGCTTTCCGCCTATCCCGCGCTGATCTGGTTTCAGGCCCGGATCACGGGGTGAACGGACCGGAAATTCATCAATCGGCAAACAATGTTAACTCCGAAAGCCCGGGCTACCGCTCGGATCTCCGTGAAATGCGCCCACCGACGCAATACCGACGCAATACCGATGCGATACCGACGTCGCATTTGCGTCTTCGGGCTTCCATTTCGGGCATTAACCTTTCCACGTTTTGAAGTTCGACCGTAGGCAACACCAGGTCGATCAAACCCCTTGAAATGCGGGCCCAAGACGTGTACTCCCCGCCAGTCTGCCAAGGCAGGCACATCTTGTGGGAGGCGGGGGCATCGCGATGTCCGGACCGGACCACATCAACCATAGCTTCCGGGGCGCGTCCCGTAAGTGTTGAGAAAGGAGGCCGAAAATGGCCAAGAAAGTTGCTGGCACCATGAAATTGCAGGTGCCCGCCGGACAAGCGAATCCCTCCCCGCCGGTAGGTCCGGCCCTGGGTCAGCGCGGCATCAACATCATGGAATTCTGCAAGGCGTTCAACGCCAAGACCCAAGAGCTTGAGCCGGGCGCACCCTGCCCGACCATCATCACCTACTACCAGGACAAGTCCTTCACCATGGACATCAAGACGCCCCCCGCGTCCTACTTCCTGAAGAAGGCAGCAAAGCTGAAATCCGGCGCCAACAACCCCTCGCGGGAAACCGTTGGCACGGTGACGGCCAAGCAGGTGCGCGAAATCGCCGAGGCCAAGATGGCCGACCTTTCGGCGAATGACGTCGACCAGGCAATGAAGATCATCGTTGGCTCGGCCAAGTCGATGGGTATCGAGGTGAAAGGGTAACGTCATGGCAAAGCTCGGAAAAAGAACCAAAGCCGCCCGCGAAGCCTTCGCCGGCAAGGACGACGTCACGGTTGAAGAGGCCGTCAACCTCGTCAAATCCAACGCCAGCGCCAAGTTCGACGAAACCGTCGAAATCGCGATGAACCTGGGCGTCGATCCGCGCCACGCCGACCAGATGGTCCGCGGCACGGTCAACCTGCCGAACGGCACGGGCAAGTCGGTGCGCGTCGCCGTTTTCGCACGCGGTGCCAAGGCGGATGAAGCCAAGGAAGCCGGTGCCGACATCGTCGGAGCCGAAGACCTCATGGAAACCGTTCAGGGCGGCAAGATCGAGTTCGAACGCTGCATCGCCACCCCCGACATGATGCCGATCGTCGGCCGTCTGGGTAAGGTGCTCGGCCCTCGTAACCTGATGCCGAACCCCAAGGTCGGCACGGTGACCATGGACGTAAAAGAGGCCGTCGAAGCCGCCAAGGGCGGTCAGGTCCAGTTCAAGGCCGAAAAGGCAGGTGTCGTTCACGCCGGGATCGGCAAGGCCTCATTCGACGAAGCCAAGCTGGTGGAAAACGTCCGCGCCTTCGTGGATGCCGTTTCCAAGGCCAAGCCGACCGGTGCCAAGGGCAGCTACATGCAAAAGGTCGTCATCTCGTCGACCATGGGCCCCGGCGTGTCGATCAACGTCGACAGCGCGACCGGCAACTAAGCCGACCGACAAGACATTTCAAAAGGCGCGGCCCATGGGGGTCGCGCCTTTTCATTTGCGGCCCCAGTGCCTAGGTTCAGGCCAAAGGAGAAAAGGGAATGTTCTTTTCATTCTGGGGGTCCCTCGTGATCGGCGGCATCGTCGCCTATCTGTCCGAAAAGTGGGATCTGACCCATCACGGCGTCTTGCAGGCCATCATCATCGCCCTTGGCGGTGTGATCCTTTTGTTCATGGCGCGCGTGATGTTCGGCATTTCCTTCGGAACGCCCGGCATAAACGCGATCATCGGGGCCGCCGGTGCCCTGATCCTGATCCCGTCGGAAGCCATTGCACGCAAGCGTCGGCGGAAATAGTTCGGTTGACTTAAACCTAAGTACATGAAATAAAATAATAAAAGAATGTCATTAAGCTAAGACATACCAGGTGAAAAACATATTTTCGCCTGATCCGGAACCTCTCTGCACCCTTTGAGTTTTCCTTCCAAGCCGCCACGAACGGCGGCACAACTTTTGGAGGATAAGATGAAAAACCTGCTGTTTACATCAACCGCCGCAATTCTTCTGGGATCGACTGCCATGGCTGAAAACCACATGGGTGCGTTCGCAGACAAGACGTTTGACGTCACGACGGACCTTCGGGCTTCCGAACTTGTCGGTGCCCGTGTCTATGCGACCGAAGCCGACATTCAGAACACCGTTCCCGAAGGTGGCGAAACCGAATGGGACGACATCGGTGAGATCGACGAAATCATTCTCGATCGCTCGGGCGCATCGCAGCACGTGATCGTGGGCGTCGGCGGTTTCCTGGGGATCGGAGAGAAAGACGTTGCCATCGACATGTCGCAACTGAAATTCGTTTCCGATGGTGAAGACTCCAATGACTACTTTGTCGTGGTCAAGGCCAGCACCCTAGGCATCGAAGAGGCGCCTGACTATCGCGACGACTCGATGGAACCGGGTTCTGAAGAGGTTGCCATGAGCGACGCATCGACCGATGAGTCCACGGACATGGGCACCAAGGAAGTCGACATGGCCGACAACGCCAATCCCGCGACCGACGGACGCCCCATGTTGCCAGTGCCGAACGTCGAACGTGACGGTTACGACACCGCAGTGGTCGACGATCTGAACACCGAAGACCTGACCGGCGCGCGCGTCTATGGCATCAACGACGAAGACGTTGGCGAGATCAGCGAACTTCTGGTGACCGATGACGGCAAGATCGACCGCGCTGTCATCGACGTCGGCGGTTTCCTGGGCCTGGGTGAAAAACCTGTGGCTGTGACGATGGATGAGTTGCAGATCATCCGCGGCCAAGACGGCGGTGAATTGCGCGTCTACATCGAAAGTTCGCAAGAGCTTCTCGAAGAACAGCCTGCCTACCAGGGATAACGACTTACCCCTGAATGATTTTCCCGGGCCGACCGCTGTTGGCCCGGGTCTTACTTTTTGAAGGGTGCCATGCCTTCGCGCGCTAATTCATCGGCGCGTTCATTTTCGGGATGGCCTGCGTGGCCCTTCACCCATTCCCATTCGACGTCATGAGCGGCCTGCGCCGTATCCAGCCGCTTCCACAGATCGTCGTTCTTGACGGGCTTCTTGGCCGCCGTGCGCCAGCCGTTTTTCTTCCAGCCATGGATCCAACCGGTCACGCCGTTCTTCACGTAAGTGGAATCCGTGACGACGGTAATCTTCGACCGTCGGTCCAGGGCCTCAAGCGCATTGATCGCCGCAAGCAACTCCATGCGGTTGTTCGTGGTTAGCGCCTCGCCGCCCTTCAGGGCGCGTTCTTTCACAACGCGGTCTCCGTCGCGCGCGATCAGCAAGGCACCCCAACCGCCCGGTCCGGGGTTGCCCGAACAGGCGCCGTCCGTATAGGCGAAAAGCTGGGTCATCCGGGGATGTCGTCCAATGCGACATAGCCCGGCAAAGCGGCGATCCGTTCCAGCCATGCGGCAATGTTGGGGAACCGCTCCATCTCGAACCCGCCCTTCGTGCCAGCCGAATGCGTGTAAGCATAAAGCGAGATGTCCGCGATGGTCGGCGTCTCTCCGACCAACCACTGCCGCCCGTCCAACCGTGTGTCCATGTGATGCAAAAGCGCGTGCCCGGCATCCAGCAGTTCGGCAAGCCGCTCAGGCGTGGCCAGATGGGCGCGGCTTTTGTAGGTGCGAAGTGCCGCGCGAACGGCGATGACGCCCTCGTGCTGGTTCTGCTCCCAGAACATCCAGCCAAGGACATGGGCACGCGCTACCGCGTCCCCATGCATCCACCCGGTTCCCTCGGCAAGATAGCAAAGGATGGCGTTGGATTCAGGAATTGCGGTGCCGTCCTTCAACAAGAGCACCGGCAGTTTCCCCATGGGAAGCCGACCCGTAGAGTGCGCCTCTGCCAGTTCCGGAGTTTCGTACTCCATGCCAATATGCGTGTATTTCTCGCCCAGCAGCGACAGCAGCAACCGCGCCTTGTAGCTGTTGCCAGAGGACGGCATTGAATAAAGGGTCAGGTCAGTCATCTTTTCTTGCCTTCAGGATCATCCAGGGATCGTCGGTGCCAGCCAGCCCGACTTCTCGGCCAAAGTCGCGGGAAATGACGGACAGGCCAACACGGCCCAGCAATTCTGTCAGTTCATCGTCTTCGTAGTAAGCGTAAAAGCGGCCAAGCTGGTCTCTTTCCTCACCCTTGCCTGATTTCAGACCGATATGGAAAACACCACCAGGTTTCAATGCCCGCCCGATGCGCGCCAGGTGATCCGGCATCTCGGCTTTCGGAGCGTGCAGCAGGGAAAAGTTCGCATAGATTCCGTCGTAGGTATCTTCGGCATCAAGTGCCTCAAACCCCTGAACGGTAATCTCAATTCCAAAGGATTCGCGGCCAACCGCCGCCATTTCGGGCGAAGCATCCCAAGCGTCGACGTCGAACCCGGCCTCCAGCATCGTCGCGGCCGCCTGTCCCGGCCCGCACCCAAGGTCCAGCACGCGACAACCCTTCGGAAGTTCGTTCATGAAGGCTTGCAGGTGCCTGTCCGCTCCGGTCTTGCCAAACTTCTGGGCGTATTCAGCCGCGCGTGAAGCGTAGACGCCAAGCGTCTCTCGGTCAGCCATGGCTGGGCTGTGCCGGTTCCCGGAGGACGCGCGGCACCTTGAACTCGACATTCTCGACGGCGGTTTCGACCATTTCGACCGTGACGTCAAAGCGCGTGCGGAAGGCTTCGATCACCTCGTTGACCAGGACTTCGGGCGCGCTTGCACCAGCCGTCAACCCGACCGAGCGGATACCTTCGATTGCCCGCCAGTCGATCTCGTCCGCACGTTGGACAAGCTGCGAATAGGCGCAACCCGCCGAACGCCCGACCTCGACAAGTCGCTTGGAATTCGAAGAATTCGGCGCCCCGATCACGAACAAGGCGTCGATCCGGCCCGCCACCGACTTCACCGCAGCCTGCCGGTTGGTGGTGGCATAACAGATGTCTTCCTTGTGCGGCCCGATGATGGCCGGGAACCGTGCATTCAGGGCAGCAACGATCCCGGCAGTATCATCGACCGAAAGCGTCGTCTGCGTGATATAGGCCAGCTTCTCGGCATCGCGTGGCTGGATCATCGCCACATCCTCGACCGTTTCCACCAGGATGACCTCGCCCTCGGGCAATTGCCCCATGGTGCCCACGGTTTCCGGATGGCCCTTGTGGCCGATCATCACCATCTGAAGCCCGTTGGCAAAGTGCCGTTCTGCCTCGATATGCACTTTCGATACTAAGGGGCAGGTGGCGTCGACAAAGACCATCTCGCGGCTCTTGGCCGTCTCGGGAACGGATTTCGGCACACCATGGGCCGAAAAGATCACCGGGCGGTCATCGGGGCATTCGTCCAATTCCTCGACGAAAACGGCACCCTTTTCGCGCAAACCATCCACTACGAAACGGTTATGCACGATCTCGTGGCGCACATAGACCGGCGCCCCCCACTTTTCCAACGCCATCTCGACGATCTTGATCGCCCGGTCCACGCCGGCACAAAAGCCACGGGGCGCGGCAAGGTAGAGAGTAAGAGGTGGTTTGGCCATGACGTATCCTATCGCCCGAAAGACCTAGGCGTTTTGGACCGCAACGTCCAGATTGTGGGGGAGATTTAGGCGGCCTGTAACCGGGGCAATGCCCCGGCCCGATCAGGACTCGTCTTCGTCGCTGCCTTCACGCGGCGGGCGACCGATCACGTCTTTCAACTCGCTCAGCTCGATAAAGTTATCGGCCTGGCGGCGCAACTCGTCCGCGATCATCGGCGGTTGCGAGCGGATGGTCGATACGACCGAAACGCGAACCCCCTGACGTTGCAGGCTTTCCACGAGGGGGCGAAAATCGCCATCCCCGGAGAACAGCACGATGTGATCCACGTGCGGTGCAAGCTCCATGGCATCGACCGTAAGCTCGATATCCATGTTCCCTTTGACCTTGCGTCGCCCCTGGCTGTCGGTGAATTCCTTGGCCGGCTTCGTGACCATGGAAAACCCGTTGTAGTGCAGCCAATCGACCAGCGGGCGGATCGGCGAGTACTCGTCATTCTCCAAAAGCGCCGTGTAGTAAAAGGCTCTCAGAAGCTTGCCGCGCCGCATGAACTCCTGACGCAGCAACTTGTAATCAATGTCAAACCCCAGCGATTTCGCGGCTGCGTACAAATTCGAGCCGTCGATGAACAGCGCAAGCCGTTCGTCCTTATAGAACATTCATTGTCCTTCCCAGATTTTAGTGCCGGGCGACTGTCCGTGAAAACATGGGAATAAGAAATCGTCCCATACCCGGCTTGGGGCGACCCTACGGGAAAAGGGTTAATGGTTACAACTGTCCAAAACGACTATTCCGCAAGGTCAATTTCGGACAAAGGGTCGCGCCAACAGTTTCTTGCGCGAAAACCGGGCGATAGAATGCCTGAAAATCCGTTTTTCGCTTGTGTTTTCGGCCTTCAGGCAATACTTACACGCCCTGATCCCACTTTTGACGGAGACCCAGATGGCCCGCGTGACGGTAGAAGATTGCGTTGACAAGGTTCCGAACCGGTTCGAACTGGTGATGCTGGCCGCACATCGTGCGCGCGAGATCTCGACGGGTGCGCCGCTGACCGTGGATCGTGACAACGACAAGAACCCGGTCGTTTCGCTGCGCGAGATTGCCGAGGAAACCCAGTCGGCCGAGGAACTTCGCGAACGCACCATCGAGGCTCACCAGACCCAGATCGAAGTGGACGAACCGGAAGAAGACGCCATGGCGCTTCTCATGGGTGCGGAAAGCGACAAGCCTGCCGAAGACGACATGAGCGAAGAAAAGCTCTTGCGCGCATTGATGGAAGCTCAGGGCCAGCCCTGAGCGGACGCACCTCCCCGAGGGGGACCGGATGATCACAGCAGACGACCTGATCGCACTGGTCCAGAACTACAACCCGAACACCGACGCCGACCTGATTGCCAGGGCCTATGCCTATGGCGAAAAGATGCACGAGGGCCAGACGCGGCACTCGGGCGAACCCTATTTCACGCATCCGATCGCCGTTGCTGCCATCCTGACCGAACAGAAGCTGGATGATGCCACGATCGTCACCGCACTCTTGCACGATACCGTCGAAGACACCCGCTCGACCTTTGCCGAGGTCGAGCGCGAGTTCGGCACCGAGATTGCCGAGCTTGTGGATGGCGTCACGAAACTGACCAACCTGCAGCTTTCCTCGACCGAAACGAAACAGGCCGAGAATTTTCGCAAGCTGTTCATGGCGATGTCCAAGGACCTGCGTGTCATCCTCGTCAAGCTGGCCGACCGTCTCCACAACATGCGCACGATCAAGGCGATGCGGCCCGAAAAGCAGCACCAGAAAGCGCGCGAAACCATGGACATCTATGCGCCGCTGGCCGGTCGTATGGGGATGCAGTGGATGCGCGAAGAGTTGGAAGACCTGTCTTTCCGCGTTCTGAACAACGAGGCCCGCAACTCGATCATCCGTCGCTTCATCACGCTGCAACGCGAAACCGGCGACGTGATCCGCCAGATCACAAACGACATGGAATCGGCCTTGCTGAACTCCGGCCTTGATGCCGAGGTCTATGGCCGCGCCAAGAAACCGCACTCGATCTGGCGGAAGATGGAAGAAAAGAAAATCGGCTTTTCGCGTCTGTCCGACATCTACGGTTTCCGCATCTTGGTGAAGTCGGAAGAAGACTGCTACGCGGCGCTTGGCGTCGTGCATCAAAGATGGCGTGCAGTCCCGGGCCGCTTCAAGGATTACATCAGCCAGCCCAAGTCCAACGGCTATCGCTCGCTTCACACCACCGTGTCGGGGCGCGATGGTAAGCGCGTCGAGATTCAGATCCGCACTTTCGAAATGCACGAAGTTGCCGAAACCGGGGTCGCCGCTCACTGGTCCTATCGCGATGGCGAACGGGCCGAAAACCCCTTCGCGGTCGATCCCGCCAAATGGATCGCGGGTCTGTCCGAACGGTTCGACAATTCCGACGATCACGACGAGTTTCTCGAACACGTCAAGATGGAGATGTACGCCGACCAGGTGTTCTGCTTCACGCCAAAGGGCGAGGTTGTGAAACTGCCGCGCGGGGCCACGCCACTGGATTTCGCCTATGTGATCCACACGCGGATCGGCGACAGCTGTGTCGGCGCCAAGGTCGATGGCATCCGCGTGCCGCTATGGACCCGGCTTCGCAACGGTCAGTCCGTCGACATCATGACCGCCGAGGGCCAGCGCCCGCAGGCCACATGGATCGACATCGTGGCCACTGGCCGGGCCAAGGCCGCGATCCGCCGATCCCTGCGCGAAGAAAACCGCGAACGGTTCATAAAGCTGGGTCGTGAACTGGCGCGTGTTGCCTTCGATCACGTCGGAAAGCGACCCACGGATAAGGCGCTCAAGATCGCCGCCAAACAGTTGGGCCTCGATGGCAGCGAGGAACTCCTTGCCCGCATCGGTGCCGCAGAAGTGACCTCAAGCGAGGTGATCGAGACGCTCTATCCGAACCTTGCCAAGCGCACCGGGGACGAGATCGAGCCGGCCCGCGCCATCGTCGGTCTCAACCCCGGTCAGACCTTTCGCCGTGCGTCTTGCTGCCAACCTGTGCCGGGCGAAAGGATCGTGGGGATCAGCTATCGCGGCAAGGGCGTGATGATCCACGCCATCGACTGCGAGGCGCTTGCCGATCTTGAAGAGGAATCCAGCCGATGGGTCGATCTTCACTGGCAGGAAGGCCAGCACCCGGCGGTTCACAATGTGAGCCTCGACATCACGATTGCCAATGACAGTGGGGTGCTTGGTCGGATATGCACCTTGATAGGGGAGCAGGGAGCAAATATCTCGGATTTGGTTTTCATTGACAGAAAACCGGACTTCTACCGTCTTATTGTTGACGTAGAGCTTCGGGATATTGGACACCTACATGCGGTCATGTTGGCACTTGAGGCGGACAGCGATGTGTCGTCCCTTAACCGGCACCGCGATCTGGAGCGTAAGCCCTGAAGGGAATGAGTGGTGGTCTTCAAACGGCGTAAGCCAAGGACCTATGTTGAGATCCTGAGCGAAAGCTTCTACCCGCGCGGCGGGTGGCGGCGTGCTTTGATCTATGTTGCTCACCGCCTTCAGCGCCTTCCTGATCCCTCCCACAAGATCAGCCGCGGCATTGCGGCGGGCGTCTTTACGTCGTTCACCCCGCTCTTCGGTTTACACTTCTTCATCGCCGCCCTTCTGGCCTGGGCGATGCGCGGCAACATCCTGGCCTCGCTGCTGGCGACCTTCGTGGGCAACCCCCTGACATTCCCCCTCATCGCCGCCATCTCGATGGAGCTTGGGTCATGGATGCTGGGATATCGCGGCGTGCCCCTGCCGATCGTGCTTGAAGCCTTCAGTAACGTGTCCTTCGCGCTCTGGCACAATTTCCTTGCGATCTTCACCTCGGAACAGGCGAACTGGCACGGGTTTGACATCTTCTGGCACCGCGTCTTCCTGCCCTATCTTGTCGGCGGCATCCTTCCCGGTATCGTCGCGGCCCTGTCGGCCTATTTCCTCGCCAACCCGGTGATCGCGACCTACCAGAAAGCGCGCGTTGCCCGCCTCAAAAAGCGTTTTGCCAAGAAGCGCGAGCGCGTGATCTCGCGCAGGGCCAGTTCGCCCGCCGAGTAGATCTTGCCCTCTCGCACCCCGCGTGCGACTTCAGACCATGGCCCGAAAGACAACCCGCAAGACAAAGAGCAGCTCCAGGAAAAAGGCCGCCCCGCCAAAGCGCCGGTTCCATCCGGGCAGATGGCTTTTACGTGGCCTTCTGTCTTTCGCTTTGGCGTTGCTGGTTTTGGTCGGTGTCTACCGCGTGCTTCCACCCCCTTCGACGCCCTACATCCTCTCCGAAGGTCTCCGTCTCGGCGGGATCCAACGCACATGGATCTCGTTTGAGCAAATGTCGCCCGAGGTCGCGCTTGCGGTGGTCGCCGCCGAGGATGCGAATTTCTGCCGGCACTGGGGGGTCGACATGTCCCAGCTTCGCGCCGCGATTGCCCAAGGCGGGGACCGGGGCGCGTCCACCTTGACCCAGCAGACAGTCAAGAACCTCTGGCTCTGGCACGGGCGGTCCTGGCCCAGGAAGGCGCTCGAAGGCATCATGACTCCGCTTGTCGAGGCCCTCTGGCCCAAGCGCCGCATTCTCGAGATGTACCTCAACGTCGCTGAGTTCGATACCGGCGTCTTCGGCATCGAGGCGGCTGCACGCCATCACTTCGGCGTCGGTGCCGACAAGCTGACCGCGCGGCAGGCGGCGCTCCTGGCCGCCGTCCTGCCCAATCCCAAGGGGCGGCAGGCGGTCAATCCTTCGCAATCCACCCGGAACCGGGCAGCAGCCATCGCCGACGGTGCCGCCACAATCGCCCGCGATGGTCGAAGCGCATGTTTCGAGGCGGGTTGAGGCCGATGTATGGGCGGGCAAGAAGTCGCGCCCCGGGTCAAGTTTGCTTGAAACTTCTGCCGTCGCGCGGCATTCATGGTCAAAGCGCCAAGAGGCCCTGACGCATATGATCCGATTGTATCACGTTCCGCTTTCTCCCTTCTGTCGCAAGGTCCGCCTGTCTCTGGCCGAAAAAAAGCTTGAGGTCGAACTGGTCGAGGAACGTTATTGGGAGCGTGATCCGGAATTCATCCGCCGGAATCCAGCGGGCAAGGTGCCGGTTCTGAAGTTCGACGATCTGACGCTTTCCGAAAGCACGGCAACCTGCGAGTTTATCGAGGAACGCTATCCTGACCCGCCGCTTTTGCCGAAAGACCCGCTTGCCCGCCACGAGGTCCGGCGTCTGGTGGCCTGGTTCGACGACAAGTTCCACTCCGAAGTCACTTCGAAACTGCTCTACGAACGGGTCAACAAGAAGATTACCAAGGAAGGTTACCCCGACAGCACCAACGTCAAGGCGGGGGCAAAGGCGATCAAGTTTCATATAGAATACATGGGTTGGTTACTGGACGAACGCCGCTGGTTGGCGGGCCCCGAACTCTCGCTGGCCGATTTCGCTGCCGCCGCGCATCTGTCTTCGCTCGATTATATCTCGGATGTCGATTGGAACCTGAACCAGACCGTCCGCGACTGGTACGCCAAGATCAAATCCCGCCCCGCATTCCGCAGCCTTCTGGCCGACGCCGTCCCCGGCTTTCCGCCGCCCCAGCATTATGCCGATCTGGATTTCTGACGCTGCAAGTTGGGTCGCATGACCGAACCGCTCAAAACCAAGTTGATTGCCGAAGCTGAGGCCGCCGGTTTCGTCGCCACGCGCATCTGTCGTCCCGACGCCGTGCCGCAGGTGGCCGAGCGTCTGGAGTACTTTCTCGACCGGGGACGGCACGGGCAGATGGACTGGATGGAAAGTCGAAAGTCATGGCGCGGCGATCCAACAGCCCTCTGGCCCGAGGCGCGATCAGTCGTGATGCTGGCCGAACCCTATACACCGCTGCACAACCCGCTGGAGGATTTGGAGCATCCTGACAGGGGCGTCGTTTCGGTTTACGCCCGTGGCCGCGATTACCACGACATTGTCAAGAAACGGCTAAAGCGCGTCGCGCGGTGGCTGGTGGCCGAAACGGGTTGCGAGGTGAAAGTCTTTGTCGACACCGCCCCGGTGCCGGAAAAGGCTCTGGGTCAGGCCGCCGGGCTTGGATGGCAGGGCAAGCACACGAACCTCGTCAGTCGCGATCTGGGCAACTGGTTCTTTATCGGCTCGATCTTCACGACCGAGGAACTGCCCCCTGACGCCGACGAAGGCGATCACTGCGGAAGCTGCCGCAAGTGTCTCGATATCTGTCCGACCGACGCCTTTCCCGCGCCCTACCAACTGGATGCGCGGCGCTGCATTTCCTACCTCACGATCGAACACAAGGGCCCGGTGGAGGAGGCGCTGCGTCCGAAGTTGGGCAACCGCATCTACGGTTGCGACGACTGCCTTGCCGTTTGCCCCTGGAACAAGTTCGCGGAAACCGCCCGCGAGGCCCGCTATGCCGCCAAGGGCGATCTTGATGCGCCGCCACTGTCCGAGCTTGTCAAACTGGACGACGCGGCCTTTCGCGAGAAATTTTCAGGCTCGCCCATCAAACGCACGGGTCGTGATCGGTTCATCAGGAACGTGCTTTACGCCATCGGGAATTCGGCCGGCGCCAGCCTACTTCCCGAAGCCGAGCGTCTGACCCACGATCCGGATCCCACGGTTTCGGACGCCGCGCATTGGGCGGCGAGACGTTTGAAGGGAATGTCGAGCTAACCAGAATTGCCCATCACCAAGGCCCCTGATACTCAGCTTCCATGACCACCCGCGACAACCCCATCCTTGCCATCGGATTGAAACTCTGCGCGGTTGTCCTTTTCGTCATCATGGCGGCTTTCATCAAGGCGGCTTCCGTCGAAGTGCCTTCGGGTCAGGCCGTGTTCTTCCGTTCCTTCTGCGCCCTGCCGGTGATCGTGGTCTGGCTGGCATCACGTGGCGAACTGTCCTTCGGCCTGAAATCCACGAACCCGAAATCCCACCTTTTGCGCGGTTTGATCGGATCGTCGGCAATGGGCCTGTCCTTTGCGGGCCTCGCGATCCTGCCACTTTCAGAAGTGAAGGCGATCCAATACGCGGTGCCGATCTTCGTGGTGATCCTTGCGGCGCTGATTCTGGGCGAAAAGGTGCGCGCGGTACGACTGACCGCCGTCGCCATGGGTCTTGTCGGCGTTCTCATCATCCTCTGGCCCCGGCTGACCGTCTTTTCCGAAGAGGTCGACAATCGCCTGACGCTCGGCGCGCTGATGGTTCTGTGCGGATCGCTCTGCGCGGCACTGGCACAGGTACTGGTGCGCAAGATGGTCGCTTACGAGCATCCGGCGGCGATCGTGTTCTGGTTCTCGATCACCGCGTCTACACTGGCGCTGTTCACCCTGCCATTCGGCTGGGTCGTGCCATCGTGGGCGACACTGGCCTTTCTTGTGGGGGCCGGTGTCGTCGGCGGATTGGGGCAGATCTTCGTCACCAACGCCTATCGTTTCGGAGACGCAGGCGTCGTGGCCCCCTTCGACTACGCGTCGATCCTGATCGCCATCGTCATCGGTTATCTCGCTTTTGGTGAGGTCCCGACAGGCACGATGATCATCGGTTCCTCCGTCGTAATCGCTGCCGGCGTTCTGATCATCTTCCGCGAACGCCAGTTGCGCCTGCAGCGGGGCAAGGCCCGCCCGCACGTCAGCAAGTACGGTTAGACGCGAGGTGTTCCGGTCCACGGTTCACCCGCGAACCGGCAGGCCTCAACTCCGAACCAGCTTCTCGTAGCTTTCCGCAATGTCGCGTGTCATCGCGCCAACCTCGAAGTTATAGTCCCCGATCTGGCCAACGGGCGTCACCTCGGCGGCGGTGCCGGTCAGCCAGCACTGCTCGAACCCTTCCAGTTCTTCCGGCATGATGACACGTTCATGCACCTTGATCTGGCGATCCTTCAACATCCCGATCACGGTCTGCCGTGTCAGCCCGTTCAAAAAGCAATCCGGGTTCGGCGTATGCACTTCGCCGTCCTTGACGAAAAAGATATTCGCCCCCGTCGCCTCGGCCACATAGCCGCGGTAATCCATGAACAGGGCATCCGAGCATCCCTTGGCCTCGGCGGCGTGTTTCGAGGTGGTGCAGATCATGTAAAGCCCGGCCGCCTTGGCATGAACCGGGATCGTCTCGGGCGAGGGGCGTTTCCACTTGGCGATATCAAGCTTCGCACCCTTGAATTTCGCGTCCCCGTAATAGCTGCCCCATTCCCAGGCCGCGATGGCAAGGTGAACCGGGTTCTTTGCCGAAGCGACACCCATATCCTCGCCCGCGCCGCGCCAGGCGACTGCGCGAACGTAGGCGTCGGTCAGACCGTTGGCGGTCAGAACCTCCTGTTTGGCGGCTTCGATCTCATCGACGGTATAGGGAATCTGGAAATCCAATTCGCCCGCCGAAAAATGCAAGCGCTCGGAGTGTTTGCGCGACAGGAAAATCTTGCCGTTATAGGCCCGCTCGCCCTCGAAGACCGAAGACGCATAGTGCAGGGCATGGGTCAGAATGTGTACGTTCGCCTCCCGCCAGGGCTGCATTTTTCCGTTCATCCAGATCAGTCCGTCGCGATCGTCGTACCCAGCCATGGCCGGCCTCCGTTTTCAAATGTTGCGTGAATAGTTCCGAAACGGTCATAAAGTTGCGGAAAATTCGACCTGAGCTAACAGTTGGGTCTTGGAATGTCAACAAGGCTGACATAAAATCCATCCAAGGCAGCGAGGACAAGATGGCCGACACCAGTGGCATTCCGGGCAACGAGACGCTTCTCTTTCTGACAGACGAACAGTTGCGCAAGGGAATCGAGGCGATGTTCTTTGCTTACCGTGGCTTTACCTCGGACCCGGATCGCATCCTGACGGAAAAGGGATACGGTCGCGCCCATCATCGCGCCGTCCACTTCATCAACCGCACGCCGGGCACCACGGTGAACAACCTTTTGTCGATCCTCGGCGTGACCAAACAATCCCTGAACCGCGTCTTGCGTACCCTGATCGAGGACGGGCTGGTTCAAAGCGAAGTCGGCACCCGTGACAAACGCGAAAGGCACCTGTATCTGACCGAGGCAGGTCAGGCATTGGAAAATGAATTGTCGAATGCTCAAAGGGAAAGAATGCGGTCGGCCTTCCGTCAGACGGGCCCCGAGGCCGTCGCGGGGTTTCGTCAGGTTCTCGAAGCCATGATGGACAGTGACATGCACCGCCACTACGTGAAGCTGAAGGAAAACGAGGCGTGACAGACCCTGATGCCCACCTGTTGATCGTCGATGACGATGAACGCATCCGCGGGCTGTTGCAGAAATTCCTGATGCGGAACGGGTTCCTGGTGTCCATCGCCCGTGATGCGGCCCATGCCGAACGGGTGCTGAGCGGGCTGGATTTCGACCTGATCGTTCTGGATGTCATGATGCCCGGCGAGGATGGTGTGAGTTTCTGCAAGCGTCTTCGCGCCGAACGCGATGTTCCGATCCTTCTGCTGACCGCCAGGAACGAAACCGCCGACCGGATTGCCGGGCTTGAGGCCGGGGCGGATGACTACCTGTCTAAACCCTTCGAACCGAAAGAACTTTTGCTCAGGATCAATTCTATCCTGCGCCGCGTGCCGCCGTCAGAACCGGCCGATACCTCGCCCAAGATGCTTTCGCTCGGGGCCTATCGTTACGACGTCGAAAAGGGCGTGATGTGGCATGGCGACCAGCCGGTGCGTCTGACCGCAACGGAATCCCAATTGATGCGCATCTTCTCGGCGCAACTGGGCGAACCGCTCAGCCGCACGAAACTTGTCGAAGACCTCGGGCGCGATGGCGGGCAAGCGCAGGAACGCGCGGTCGACGTCCAGATCACCCGCTTGCGCCGCAAGATCGAGGCCGATCCGAAACAGCCACGTTACCTGCAAACCGTGCGCGGCTCGGGCTACATGCTGGCCTCAGATTAATCCTAGGAATTGCCAGCCCTGACATACGCGACGATGGCGTTCGCGTGGCCATGGCCAAGCCCGTTTTCGGATTTCAGGAAGCCCACGATTTCCATGTGCTTTTCGAAGGGTGCCTCGCGCGCGATCTTCAGCCAATGCTTGATGGGATGGCCGTACTTCTTTTCGATCGACGGGAAGTAGGATTGCGGGCCCTTGATCTTTTCCATGATGGCGCTCATTGCATGTGCTTTTTGCCATATTGCGCTGAGTAGTTTGGCCCCGCAAGCCCGCGCACATGCCGGAACCTACCATTGCGCTTCATCCGGCAATTTGCCACCTATGTGGCATGACGCAGATCTATTGGAACGACGCATCCCTTGCGCATGTGACACCCCCCGGCCACCCCGAAAGGGTCGCCCGCGCCGAAGCGGTCAAAACGGCACTCGATCAGATGGACGGTCTGGACTGGCGTGATGCCAAACCCGCCGACCGGGCCGAGGTCGAACGTTGCCACCCGGCGCGTTATTTCGACCGGATCGCCGCCGCCATCCCCGGCGACGGTTATGCCTCTCTTGACGCCGACACCCATGTCTCGCCCGGCTCGCTCGACACCGCACTCCGTGCCGTCGGCGGATGCAACGCTGCCGTCGATGCCGTGCTTGCAGGCGAGGCCAAGACCGCCTTCAACGCCATGCGTCCCCCGGGCCATCACGCGGAAACCGAAACCGCCATGGGGTTCTGTCTGTTCGGCACGATCTCCATCGCCGCCAAGCGGGCGCTCGATCACCATGGGCTCGAACGTGTCGCGGTTCTGGATTTCGACGTGCACCACGGCAATGGAACGCAGGACCTTTTGTGGAACGAACCCCGCACCCTGTTCTGCTGCTCGCACCAGATGCCGCTCTATCCCGGCACCGGGGCCAGCCACGAAACAGGCGCCCATGGCAATGTTCTGAACACACCTCTTGCCCCGATGACCGGCGGGATCGAAGCGCGGCGTGCCTGGGGTGACATCATCCTGCCCGCTGTGGACGATTTCGCCCCCGAACTGATCCTGATCTCCGCCGGTTTCGACGCCCATGCCGCCGACCCGCTGGCCAACCTCAACTGGGAGGTCGAGGATTTCGTCTGGATCACTCGCGCCATCTGCGAAGTGGCCGAGGCCCACGCGAAAGGCCGCGTGGTCTCGACACTGGAAGGCGGATATGATCTGGACGCGCTGGCGGCATCCACCGCCGGTCACGTTGCGGTTTTGCAGGAGCATGAAGGATGAGCGATACGCCCGTCGACAAGATGAGCTTTGAAGACGCGATGAAGGAACTCGAAGCCGTCGTCGGCAAGCTGGAAAGCGGCGACGTGCCGCTTGAGGATTCGATCCGCCTTTACGAACGCGGCGCGGCTTTGAAAGAACATTGCCAGAAGAAACTTGCCGAGGCCGAAGAAAAGGTCGCCAAGATCACGCTGGACGGCGACGGCAATCCCAAGGGGACCGAAGCGGTCGATCTCGCGTGACTTTCGAAGAGGCGCTCGCGTACCGCGCCAAACAGATCAGAGGCATGTTGTTGCAAACCATCGGCGGCTTTCACGAGTCTGCCGTCAAGGATGCCATGTATTATGCGCTCGAAGGCGGCAAGTGCCTGCGCGGTTTTCTGGTGATGGAGAGCGCAGCCCTTTTCGGTGTGCGCCACACTCTGTCAGGGTTCCCCGCTGCCGCGGTCGAAGCGATGCACGCCTATAGCCTTGTTCACGACGATTTGCCTTCGATGGATGACGATGATCTCAGGCGCGGGCGACCCACCCTGCATGTAAAATGGGACGAAGCCACCGCCGTTCTGGCCGGTGATGCCTTGCAGGCCTATGCCTTCGAATTCGTCACCAACGGCGGGCTGCCTGCCGAAATCAAAGTAGAGCTTGCCAACTCACTGGCCTGGGCGGCTGGAGGGCGCGGCATGGTGCGGGGGCAGGCGCTGGATATTGCCGCCGAAACCGCCGTGGTGCCGCAAACGCTGGAGGAAATCATCGAATTGCAGACATTGAAGACGGGGGCGCTGATCCGCTGGTCAGCAACGGCAGGCCCTGTGATGGCGGAGGCCGACCCTGGACCGCTCATAGGATATGCCGAAGCCCTCGGTCTCGCCTTCCAGATCGCCGACGACATTCTGGACGTCGAAGGCGATGAGGCAAAGGCCGGCAAACGGCTTGGCAAGGACGAAGGCGCAGGAAAGGCAACGTTTGTTTCGCTTCTGGGTCTCGACGGGGCAAAGAAAAAGGCGCGGGAATTGGTCGCAGACGCCATCGACGCGCTGTGCATATATGATGCACAAGCGGACAACCTGAGAGACGCCGCCCGATTTGTAATCTCGCGCGAGTTCTGATTAACGAGGTCGCCATGTCGAACCGCCCTGAAACCCCCGTCCTGGACCGCATTTCGGTTCCCGCCGACCTGAAAAAGCTGTCGGATGCCGAGTTGCACAAACTCGCCCACGAGCTTCGCGCCGAAACGATCAGCGCCGTTTCGGAAACCGGCGGGCATCTCGGCGCGGGCCTGGGCGTGGTAGAGCTGACCGTGGCACTTCACGCGGTCTTCGATACGCCCAAGGACAAGCTGATCTGGGACGTCTCGCACCAGTGCTATCCGCACAAGATCCTGACCGGTCGCCGTGACCGCATCCGCACCCTACGCCAGAAGGACGGGCTGTCGGGCTTCACCAAGCGGACCGAAAGCGCCTTCGATCCCTTCGGCGCCGCCCATAGCTCGACCTCGATTTCGGCGGGCCTCGGTTTCGCCGTCGCCCGCGATCTGGGCGGGTCGTGCGAAACCGGGCTTGGCGATGCAATCGCCGTGATCGGCGACGGGGCCATCAGCGCCGGCATGGCCTACGAGGCTTTGAACAACGCAGGTCACCTGAAAAAGCGCCTGATCGTGATCCTGAACGACAACGAAATGTCCATTGCCCCGCCCGTGGGTGCCATGTCATCGTACCTGTCGCGCCTCTATGCGGGCGATCCGTTCCAGGAACTGAAATCGGCGGCCAAGGGCGCGGTCAGCCTCTTGCCGGAACCCTTCCGCGAAGGTGCGAAACGCGCCAAGGACATGCTGAAACACTCGGTCGTCGGCGGCACCCTGTTCGAGGAACTGGGCTTTTCCTACCTCGGCCCGATCGACGGCCACGACCTCGATCAGCTTCTGCCCGTGTTGCGCACTGTGAAAGACCGCGCAACCGGCCCGATCCTGATCCATGCCATCACCAAGAAAGGCAAGGGATACGCCCCCGCCGAGGAAGCCCGCGACAAGGGCCACGGGGTTGCGAAGTTCGACGTGGTGACGGGCGAGCAGAAGAAATCGCCCAGCAATGCGCCGTCATACACCAAGGTTTTCGCCAACGCCCTGATCGACGAGGCCAGTCGCGACGACAAGATCGTCGCCGTCACCGCCGCCATGCCCGATGGCACGGGGCTCGATCTGTTCGGTCAGCGGTTTCCCACGCGCACCTTCGACGTCGGCATCGCGGAACAGCACGCGGTGACCTTTTGCGGCGGTCTTGCGGCGGGCGGGATGAAACCGTTCTGTGCGATCTACTCGACCTTCCTGCAACGGGGCTACGATCAGATCGTCCACGACATCGCCCTGCAAAACCTGCCGGTTCGCTTCGCTATCGACCGCGCCGGTCTGGTCGGCGCTGACGGCGCCACACATGCCGGTGCCTTCGACATCGCTTACCTGACTTGCCTGCCGAACATGGTCGTCATGGCCGCAGCGGACGAGGCCGAACTGGTCCACATGGTCGCCACCGCCACGGCCTATGGCGACGGCCCGATTGCCTTCCGCTATCCGCGCGGCGAAGGCGTGGGCGTCGACCTGCCCGAACACGGCGAGGTTCTGGAAATCGGCAAAGGCCGCATCGTGAAAGATGGCAAAGGCGTTGCAATCCTGTCTTTTGGCACGCGCCTGTCCGAAGTCGAAGCAGCCGCCGACGCCCTTGCCGCGCGCGGCATCACGCCCACGATTGCCGACGCGCGTTTTGCCAAGCCGCTGGATCGCGAACTGATTTTGTCTCTTGCCGCGAAGCACGACGCCCTGATCACGATTGAAGAAGGCGCGGTCGGCGGTTTTGGCAGCCACGTCGCACATCTTCTGGCCGAGGAAGGTGTCTTCGATGGTGGCCTGACCTATCGCTCGATGACCTTCCCGGACATCTACATCGATCAGTCCAGCCCGCGCGACATGTATGAACAGGCGGGGCTCAATGCCGCGCAGATCGAAGCGAAGGTGCTTGAGGTCATGGGCGTCGCGGCTCTTTCGAAACGTGCCTGATCCTCAGATCAGCCAGATTGCCAACCCGCCCAAGGTGGCAAGATAGGCATAGCCAACCAACATCCAAACCCCGTCACGGGCCATCAGGCCAAGCGCAAGCGCGGCTATGCCGAAAGCGGTGACCGTCGTGAACATGGGCAGAAGCTCAAGCAGCGGCCATGTCATGACAACGGCAAGGATGGCCAGCAGCCCGAACAGGCTGAACGGGGGCCGCGCGAGGAAATCCAGACGCACGGACGTATGACGGTCAATGAAACGCGCGGGCCGGTCGGCGCGTTCGATGCTGCGCGAGAACCGGTCGGCATCCACCGACTTCCGAAGTATCCACCCCGGCAACCAAAGATGGCTACGCCCGACGGCCCACTGCCCGACAATCAATCCAATGGTGATCGCGGCAATGGTCGGCACAGTCGGGATCGCAGACAGGGGCGTAATCACCAGAAGTGACGCAAGAAGCAGCGGCATACTGAACGATTTGTGACCCGCCGCCTGCACCATGTCGCGCACCGATACGCGCTGGCCGTCACCGGCCTTGCGCAACCGCGCCAGCAGGGATTGTATCGGGTCTTCGCTAAAGATTGCCGCTGTCATGCGCGGTCAACCCGCCTGGGGGGCTTGGGTTCCCGAAGGCTTACTCGGCCTCGCGCAGGATCATCGACGTTCGATGCGCCCGGTAACTCGGATAGGCTGGCTTTACCTCATCGGGGTTCGGCGCAGGCGACAGCGCATCCAGCTTGGCTTCGATCATTTCAAGCCGGGCGATCATCTCGTCGCGGTAGACTTCCGTTGCTTCCCCTTCCTCGTCGCCATGCGCTTCCTGCATCGAGTTGACGATAAGGCCGACGATCAGGTTCACCACGGCAAAGGTCGTGATCAGGATGAAGGGAACGAAGAACGCCCAGGCATAGGGAAATACCTCCATCACCGGGCGCACGATTCCCATGGACCAACTTTCCAGCGTCATGATCTGGAACAATGAAAACGCCGAATGCCCAAGGGTGCCGAACCAAATCGGAAAGGCATCTCCGAACAGCTTGGTCGCAATCACCGCGGCGATGTAGAAAATCAGTGCCATCAGGGCAAAGACCGAGGCCATGCCGGGCAGGGCCGTCACGAACCCTTCGACCACCCGGCGCAGGCGCGGCACCGCCGAAACAAGGCGCAACACCCGTAGGATTCGCAGTGCGCGCAATACCGACAGCCCGGCTCCCGCCGGGACATAGGAAATCGCGACCACCGCGAAATCAAAGATGTTCCAGCCCGAGCGAAAGAACCGCCCACGTCTGGCAAACAGCTTCAGCGTCAGTTCCGTTGTGAAAATCGCAAGGCAAACCTGGTCCAGGCCATGCACGATGGTTCCATATTCCGCCATCGTGGATTTCGAAGTCTCGAACCCAAGGATGATCGCGTTGAACACGATCACGCCGATAATCAGCGCCTGAAACCGAGAGGATTCAATAACTTCCGTGATCTTGTCGCGCAGCATTCTGGACAAACCGATAAAATCTTTTGTCCGCGATATCGCGACAATACGAGTTAAATTGCACGGATTTGGGGCAAATTCGCCTTAATCCGCGCGGTCCAGCTTTTGCTCGATGGCGCTCAACCGTCGGATAATCTCGTCGCGGTGCGCTTCGGTCGCGGCGATTTCTTCCTCGGCATGGGCATCCTGCATCGAGTTCACGATCAGACCGACCACAAGGTTCACCACGGCAAAGGTCGTGACCAGAATGAACGGCACAAAGAACGCCCAGGCATAGGAATAGACCTCCATCACCGGACGCACGATCCCCATGGACCAGCTTTCCAGCGTCATGATCTGGAACAGCGAATAGGCCGACCGGCCAAGGGTGCCAAACCATTGGGGAAAGCTGTCGCCGAACAACTGTGTCGCAATGACGGCGGCGATGTAGAAGATCAGTGCCATCAGCGCAAAAACCGACGCCATGCCGGGCAGGGCGCTCAGAAATCCTTCGATCACGCGGCGCAGGCGCGGCAGCGTCGACACCAGCCGCAAGACTCGAAGGATTCGCAAGGCCCTGAGCACCGAAAGACCGCCCGCATCGGGTACATAGGAAATCGCCACAACAGCAAAATCGAACAGGTTCCAACCCGATCGGAAAAACCGCCCGCCCCGCGCGAAAAGCTTTGCCACGATCTCGGCGGTAAAGATCGCAAGGCACAGCCGGTCGATGGCCTCGATGACCCCGCCGAAAGACGCCATCAGCGATTTCGACGTCTCCATCCCCAAAACCACGGCATTGACCACGATCACCCCGATGATCGCGTATTGCACGTCGGTCCGGTCAAGAAATTCGGACAGGCGGGCGCGGATGGACATGGAAACCTCTTTGATGGTGACCACTTCCATATGGCGCAGCCATCGACGGGTGCAAGGTGTTTAGCCGCCTTCAGCCGTCAACAACGCGGCAAGCCCCGCCTTGTAGTCGGGATAGAGCAATTTCACGCCCAACTCCTCCTTGATCCGATCATTCCGAACCCGCTTGGATTCGGCATAGAAACTCCGTGCCATGGGAGTCATCTCGGCCTCGTCAAACGGCACGGCGGGCGGGATCGGCAAGCCCAAAAGATGCGCGGCATGTTCGATCACGTCCTGAGGCGGCGCGGGATCGTCGTCGCAGACATTGTAGATCGCACCCGGATTGGGCTGCCGGATCGACGCCTCCAGAACCTGCGCGATATCCTCGACGTGGATGCGGCTGAACACCTGGCCTTCCTTGATGATCCGCCGCGCCGTGCCGGAACGCACCTTGGCAAAAGGACCACGCCCCGGTCCATAGATCCCCGCTAGCCGAAAGATGTGCAACGGCAGGTCAAGCGCCTGCCATGCCGCCTCGGCCGCAACCCGCGCCTGCCCGCGTTTGGTCGCTGGCGTCAGGGCGGCATTTTCATCGACCCACCCCCCCTGATGGTCGCCATATACCCCGGTGGTGGACAGATAGCCGACCCATTCCAGATGACGCGCGGATTGGAACGCGGCCCCCGCCTCGGCCAGAACCGGATCGTCCGCCCCGGCGGGCGCCACGCTGGTCAGCACATGGGAAGCCTCGCCAATCGGAAGGGAACTCCCAGGCCAGATCAATGGCTCCACACCTTCCGACTTCAGCACCTCGGCCTTGTCGTTCGACCGCGTCGTGCCGATCACTCGCCAACCGTCTTTCAAAAGGTGCGGCGCAAGGGCGCGGGCGGAAAACCCGTGCCCGATGGACAGGAGCGTTTTCACGTCTCGCCCTTCGTCCGGTCCAGATGCCCAAGGTCACGGTCAGGCCAGACGCGATCCCGCACCCGGCGCTTCAATTCCTTCGCATCGGGAAACCCGCCATCCACCGTGCGATCCCAGATCACCTCGCCATTCACCGTGATCACAAATACCCCGCCTCGCGCCGGAACAAGCGTCACGCTGCCCAGATCCTCGCCAAAGCTCGACAACAACTCCTGCGCCATCCAGCCGCTGCGCAACAGCCAGTTGCACAGGGTGCAATAGGTGATCGTGATTTCAGGTTTCATGGCTCGAAGATGCCCGAAATCCAGTGCAGATCAAGCGGTTCGCGAAAGAACCGCGCGTTCTTGAAGGGGGGGTTGCGAAGCCCGCCCGAAAGGTGTCAGTTCTGGGGATGGCATATTCCATCAAATCATGGGCCGAAACCGCCCCGCATCTTGTCGCTGTCGCTGCTGGCCGCGAAGCGGCCGATCTGGTGATCCGTGACGTCAAACTGGTCAATGTTCAATCGCGCGAGATCCTTGACTGGCAGGTCGCCGTCGCCTCGGGCCGCATCGCCTTTATCGGCCCTGATGCCAGCCACGCCATTGGAGACAAGACCCGCGTGATTGAAGGCGCGGGCCGCTACCTGATCCCCGGTCTTTGCGACGGTCACATGCACATTGAATCGGGCATGTTGACGCCCGCCGAATTCGCCGCCGCCGTCATCCCCCACGGCACGACCTCGATGTTCACCGACCCCCACGAAATCGCCAATGTCCTTGGCCTGCGCGGTGTGCGGCTGATGCACGACGAAGCCCTGATGCAGCCAATCAACATCTTCACCCAGATGCCCTCCTGCGCCCCTTCCGCCCCCGGCCTTGAGACCACCGGATACGAGATCACGCCGGAAGACGTCGCCGAGGCGATGAGCTGGCCCGGCATTATCGGGCTGGGCGAGATGATGAACTTTCCCGGCGTCATCAACGGCGATCCGAAGATGCTGGCCGAAATCGCCGCGACCCAGAACGCCGGCAAAACCGTCGGCGGCCACTATGCCTCGCCTGACAAGGGCATTGCCTTTTCGGCCTATGTGGCAGGTGGGCCTGCCGACGATCACGAAGGCACCGCCGAAGCGGATGCGGTCGCGCGCGTGCGCAACGGGATGCGCTCGATGATGCGGCTTGGCTCGGCCTGGTACGACGTCGAAAGCCAGATTACGGCAGTGACAGAAAAGGGCCTCGACCCCCGGAACTTTATCCTGTGCACCGATGACTGCCACTCTGGCACATTGGTCAATGATGGCCACATGAACCGCGTCGTGCGCCACGCCATCGACTGCGGTTGCGATCCCCTGATCGCCCTCCAGATGGCGACGATCAACACCGCCACGCACTTTGGTCTGGAACGGGAGCTTGGCTCCATCACCCCCGGTCGCCGCGCCGACATGATCCTGACCTCCGACCTCAACACCTTGCCGATCGAAGAAGTCATCGCCCGTGGCCAGACCGTCGCGCAGGATGGCGAGCTGTGCGTCGACTGCCCCCACCTCGACTGGCCCGAGGACAGCCGCGCGACCGTTCACCTTGGCAAGACGCTGGCCCCCGCCGATTTCGAGATCGCCGCTCCCGAAGGTCGCAACCGTGTTCATGCCCGCGTGATCGGCGTCGTTGAGAACCAGGCCCCGACCGAGGCGCTGGAGGCCGATCTGCCCGTGGTCGACGGCGTGGTCGAAGGCGAAGGTGGTGTTGCGCAAATCGCCCTTGTCGAGCGCCACCGCGCCACCGGCGATGTGGTCAACGGCTTTGTCTCGGGCTTTGGCTATCAGGGCGACATGGCCATCGCCTCGACCGTCGCGCATGACAGCCATCACATGATCGTCGTCGGAACCAGCCGTGAAAACATGGCCCTTGCCGCCAACAGATTGGGCGACGTCGGTGGCGGCGTGACTGTCTGGAAGGACGGTCGCGAACTCGCCCTAGTCGAACTGCCCATTGCCGGTCTGATGTCCGACAGCCCGGCGCGCGAGGTGGCGGCCAAGGCCGACGCGATGGTCGCGGCGATGGCCGAATGCGGCTGCACCCTGAACAACGCCTACATGCAGCACTCCCTGCTGGCCCTTGTCGTGATCCCTTCGCTTAGGATATCCGACCTCGGCTTGGTGGACGTCGACAAATTCGAACTGACCGAACTTTTTGGAGAAACCGAATGACCAAGGACCGGTCAGGAATCGACACCCCCGAAAACCCGGGCCACGAGGCGTTTTCTGACGCTGCCGAAGCCGTTCAACGGTTGCAGGAACTTTACGACAATTCCGCGCGGTTCCTCTGCGACCGCTTCGCCGAGGCACTGACCAAGGGTAAACCCGACCGCCGCATTCGCGCCTTTTATCCCGAGGTTCGGATCACCACCAAAACCTTTGCAACGGCAGACACACGGCTCAGTTTCGGTCACGTGGTCGAACCGGGCCGCTATTCCACCACGATCACCCGGCCTGACCTTTTTGCGAACTACCTGACCCAGCAACTGGGCCTTTTGATCCAGAACCACAACATGCCGGTCAGCGTGGGATATTCCTCCACCCCCATGCCCGTTCACTTTGCCGTCGCCAACGATGCCGCGCTGAATGTGCCGCAGGAAGGCGCCAGCGAATACACCCTGCGCGACATATTCGATGTGCCAGAGCTGCAGACGATGAACGACGACATCGTTAACGGCTATGGCTTTACCTTCGACGACGGCGCGCACCCGCTCGCCCCCTTCACCGCGCAGCGCATCGACTATTCGCTCGCGCGACTCGCCCACTACACGGCCACCGACCCCAAGCATTTCCAGAACCACGTGCTGTTCACCAACTACCAGTTCTACGTCGACGAGTTCGAAGCCTACGCCCGCCAGGTGCTGGGCGACCCCGAAAGCGGCTACACCGCCTTTGTCGGGCCGGGCAATGTCGAGATCACCGGCCCCGACCAGCCGCTGGAAACACCCGCGCGACTGCCCCAGATGCCGACCTTTCACCTGAAGCGCAAAGGCGGCGCTGGCATCACCCTGGTCAACATCGGCGTCGGCCCCTCGAACGCCAAGACAGCGACAGACCATATCGCGGTGCTCAGACCCCACGCCTGGCTGATGGTCGGCCACTGCGCGGGCCTTCGCAACACCCAAAGGCTGGGCGATTTCGTCCTCGCCCACGGCTACCTGCGCGAAGACAACGTCCTGAACGACGACCTGCCGGTCTGGATGCCGATCCCCGCGCTGGCCGAAATCCAGGTCGCCCTGGAACAGGCCGTGGCCGATGTGACGAAATACGAAGGCTATGACCTGAAACGCATCATGCGCACCGGCACCGTGGCCACCATCGACAACCGCAACTGGGAACTCCGCGACCATTCCGGCCCGGTTCAGCGTCTGTCGCAATCCCGCGCCATCGCGCTCGACATGGAATCAGCCACCATCGCGGCCAATGGTTTCCGCTTCCGCGTCCCCTACGGAACCCTGCTTTGCGTCTCCGACAAACCGCTCCACGGCGAACTGAAACTGCCCGGAATGGCCTCGGAATTCTATAAAACACAGGTCGCACAGCACCTTTTGATCGGAATCAGGGCCATGGAGAAATTGCGCGAAATGCCCCTGGAACGCATACATTCCCGTAAGTTGCGCAGCTTCGAAGAGACCGCATTCCTGTAAAACGGCCAAAAAACGCCTACGAAATGGTGGATAACCCTAGTTTACTTACCACTAATCGTTGTGTACGCCCGCGAAATCCAGTTAAATAAGGCCAATGCGCCACATAAGAAGGCCAGAACGAGGAGATTCAATATGGCAAAACCTTTGACCAAGACACAGCTTGTCACCGCGCTGGCGGAGACGATGGACAGCGACAAGAAGTCCGCATCCGCAGCACTCGACGCCATCGTCGAAGTCATCACCAAGGAAGTTTCCGGCGGCGGTGCCGTCACGCTTCCCGGCGTCGGCAAGATCTACTGCCGCGAGCGTCCGGCACGCATGGTGCGCAACCCTGCCACCGGCGAACAGATCCACAAGGACGCCGACAAGGTGGTCAAGATGACCATTGCCAAGGCTCTGAAGGAAAGCGTCAACGACTGATCTGTCGTTTCACGCGATTGAACCGGGCCGCGATTTCGCGGCCCTTTTCATTTTGGGGCAAACCCCGTTCAGGCCACTGCCACGCTCAGCGCTTTATCCATTAGCGCCTTGATGTCCTTTTTGCGGGTGCCAGCGACGATCCGGCCCAACTCACCGTCCTTTGTCAGCACCACCAGGGTCGACCGGCGCGGGATCTTCAGCGACTTCGCCAGATCCGACCGCGAATACTTGTCCCAGTCCACCGATACGAAGGAAATCGCCTTGTAAGCCGGGTTCTCGGCCTTGAGCGCACTGATGGTGCGCTGTTGTGCGGCACAGGTCGTGCACCAGTCGGTGTAGAAATCCACAAAGACGACTTCGCCCGCCGCCAGTTTCTGTTTCACCAGCCCCGGCTTGTAAGCCGTGCCGGAGGCCGCAAGGGCAGGGCCTGCCAAAAGCGCGGCACCGGAAGTTAAAAGGAAAGAACGTCGGTCCATTTAGAGATCCTTTCAGATGGATACGGATAGATCGAGCAGCCAGGGCGGCAGCGCCTCGATCGCCCAGATTTCAATGACGTGGTGCAGTTTGAAATAAAGTGCCAAGCCGACCAGAACGAAGACAGCGCCCATGATCGGGCGGGCCGAATGTGCAAGTCTGCGCATCCAGGCCTGACGTTTCTGGATCACGGATCGCGCACCATAGCCCAGCCCAAGGATGATGGTCGAAACCCCAAGCGCGAAACTGGCCATGATGAACCCGGCGTGGATCAGACTTTCGCCCTGGCTCGCCAGTGAGATCGCGCCGCCAAGGGTCGGGCCGATGCAGGGGCTCCAGACGGCGCCAAGCAGCACACCTGCCAGGAACTGTCCGCCAAGGCTTGAACCGTCCTGCGCGTCGATCCCGGCATCCGCGCGGGCGGCGACCCCTGCCGTTGCGGTCGCGAAACTCTCGGAAAACCGGGGAACCAGAAGGACCAGCCCAAAGGCCACCATGACAAGGGCGCTGACACTGACGACAGTGTCCTCGGTTACGCCGAAGGCCGGGCCAATCGCGCTGACCAGAAGGCCAAGTGTCACGAACGACAGGCTCATCCCCGCCGCCACGGCGACCGGCCCCAACCGCCCGGCCTGCAAGGCGGCCGCCAGAACAATCGGCAGGATCGGCAGGACGCAGGGGTTGATCAGCGTCAGAAGGCCGGCTGTATATCCAAGTACATATTCCACGCGCGCAATATGTCTGCGCGCCCGAACACTGTCACCTCACAACAGCGTCAGTGCGCGGTGCGGCTTTGGACAGTTGCACGACAAGGATCGCCAGCGTGATGATCGCAACGCCAACCACATCCAACAACCCGATCTTTTCATCCAGAAGAGCCGCCGCAACGGCCACCCCGAAGAAGGGCGTCAGGAAATGGAACGTCGCCGCCCGGACCGTACCGATGCGACGGACCAACCAGAACCACAGGATCGTGGCAAGGATGCCCGGGGCAAGGATGGTATAGGCAAAGGCGATGATGACCGTGGGCGTCCAGTTGAACTGCCAGCTTTCGAACAGAAGGGCCGGGGGCCAAAGGGCCGCGCTGCCGATCAGCATCTGAAGGCCGACGACGACCAGAACGTTCCCGCCCGACGACGCCCCGCTCACGGACAGGGTTGCAAAGGCCAGCGCCAGCGCCCCCAGCACGCAAAGCGCGACGCCGAATGGATCGACGCCTGCGGTCAGCCGCGTGCCCATGATCAGGAACACGCCCGCAAGCCCCACGAACAACCCGACGATGGCAAGTGGGCGTACGTGCTCGCCGGAAAACAACCAGCCCGCCAAGGCGACCCAAAGCGGCAGCGACGCGGCGATGATCGACGCCAGCGAGGCTTCGACCGTCTGCATCGCAACGAAGTTCAGCCCAAGATAAAGCGCGTTCTGGCATATCCCGAAGACGATCGTCAGCCGCCATTGCTGTGCGTTCAGCCGAAAGCTCTGCCCCATCATCCGGGCGATCAGCAGGACCAGCGCACCGGCTATCAGGAACCGTATGGCGGAAACCGTCAGCGGCGGGGCGTTGGTCACGATCATCCGCGCCGAAGTGAAGGCGGACGCCCAGATAAAGGCGAAGGTCAGTCCGCCCAGTACGGCTTTGATGTCCATGTTACCGCAGGAACCCGATGGCATAGGTCGGTGTCATCTGTTCCTTCGCGACAAAGGCATCCAGTGCCACCTGCTCGGGTTGCCGATCCGTGCCGGTCTCCTCGCGCGCCAGCCCGCCGGTCACGAAAAGGCAATCCAGGTCTTCACCCATGGCACCGCGCACATCCGTGATGATGCCGTCGCCAATACAGAGAATGCGATCATCCGGCACACTCGCGCCGATCTGCTCCAGCCTTTGCCGCGCCAGCGTATAGACCGGGGGATGCGGCTTTCCGAAATAAAGGCTCTCGCCGCCCATCTCGGTATAAAGCTTCGCCAGCGCCCCGGCACACCACTCGCGCTCTTCGCCCCTGTCCACGACAATGTCCGGGTTGGCGCACAAGAGCTTCAGCCCCTTCTGCTTGGCATAAAGAAACTCGGGCCGGTTGACCTCGGGATCCGCATGGGGGTCGAAGGGGCCAAGACAGGCGATCCCCTCGGCCTCGTCCAGCGCAACACGCCTGATGTCCACGGGATCGGCAACGATGGCAGGCGGTTCAAAGAAGGGCAGATCGTAATCCGCCCCCATGAACCAGACCTTCTCGCCGATGACACCACGGAACATCGCCACCCGGGCACTGTCGCCACTGGTGGCAATCGTGTCCCAGCAATCGTCCGGCACGTCGAAATACTTGCGCAACTGATCCGCCACCATGTCCCGCGACCGGGGCGCATTGGTCAAAAGAACGACCTTCCCCCCCTTGCCACGAAATGCGCGCAACGCCTCGACCGCCTCGGGAAAGGCCGAAACCCCATCATGCAGACACCCCCAGATGTCGCAGAACACCGCATCATAGCGGTCCGCGATTTCGCCCAGAGAGTCGATGATCGGGGTCATGCGCCTAGACCTTCAGTGCCGGAATGATCTGCTTCTTCCGGCTGACGACACCCGGCAGGCTGACCATGTCACCATCCACCTCGGCACCAAAGCTCTTCTCGGCCACCGATTTCACCAGGTCGTTCGGAATGAACATGATCGCCTCTTCCGACAGGATGTCGACAAGGAAGAACAACACCTGGTCAACGCCATCTTCCTCGGCAACCGTGGCCATGTCTTCCATCAGCCCGGCCTTGCGCGACAGAACGGTCGAGGGCGAGGTCGTCTCAAGAACCGACACGCGGAACTTGGTGCCATCCACCTCATAGGCCTTGGAATCCAGCCGCAGCAACTCGGCATCGGAATAGGAAGACACATCCGACTTGGCGGCGAACATCTCGGCGGCATAATCGGGGATGTGAATGCCAAGGTCATCGGCCAGCGATTTCGCCAAAGCCCGGTCAACGTCCGTCGTCGTGGGCGAACGGAATTCCAACGTGTCCGACAGGATGCAGG
Organism: Paracoccaceae bacterium; assembly: GCA_965228905.1. GTDB lineage: Bacteria > Pseudomonadota > Alphaproteobacteria > Rhodobacterales > Rhodobacteraceae > CALKXV01. The sequence continues at coordinate 459,854 of CBDDII010000003.1, forward strand.
ACAGCATCGCGCCCTTGATCTCGGCAGGCATCTTCGCCGCATCCTCGCCCATCAGATCGTACATGATCGTGGCGGTGCAGGCGACGGGGCGCACGGTGATGTTGATCGGGCTTTTCGTCTTCAACCCGCCCTGCAACATGTGGTGGTCGATCACCTCGGTCACATTGGCATCATTTACATGCTCGGGCAGTTCGGCCACGTTGTTGGTATCGACGATCACGCAGGTATCGGCCTCGCCCACATCCTCAAGGAACTCGGGCTTGTCGAAACCCCAACGTTTCAGAACGAACAGTGCCTCGGAATTGGGTTCGCCCAAAAGACGCGCCTCGGCAGGCGTGCCTTTGCATTCGTTCAGGTACCAGGCCCAGATGATGGGCGATCCGGTGGAGTCCGTGTCGGGGGCCTTGTGGCCGAAAACTTTGATGGTCATGAGAACAATACTCTTTGTCGGTTTCGCGGCCCTCTTAGCCCGTGCCGTGTCCCTTGTCACCCGCAACCATGCCGCAGCCTGCTTTGACTTTTACGCATGGCTCTGCTAGGAGAAGCCCACTCAAAGGAGGACACTGGCAATGGACAAGCTGACCTGAAAGCCCGCCAAGACCCGCGCTGAGACGCGCACCCCCTTCTTTGCAGGAGTGCCCTGAAAATGGACAAGACCGGCTGACCCCACTTGGGGCGCATCGCCCGTGCCGTCGCGCGGGTTCTATCCAATTCAGTTGAAAGGCAATTCCATGCCGAAATCGAAAAAACCCGCCAGGCGCGGGGCCAATAAGGCTGTGCCAGGCAACACCAAACCCGGCTTTCAGCCGAACCAAAGCCGACTGCCCCAGACCCTGAAACAGGATCAGGGACCAAAGGGCGCGAAACGCGGAAAACCCCTCTTGTTTCCCGGCCGCACCGGCGGTCGCTAGGCCAAAGGCCCCGTCCGGCTTGATGCCGGGCGGGTCCTCCGGCATCCTGCACCGAAAAAGAGCAGGACCATGCGAGAGACAGAACTCTACGCTCCGATCAAGACCTTCCTCCAGGGTCAGGGCTATGACGTGAAGGCCGAGGTCGCCGCCGCCGACGTGGTGGCCTGCCGCGCGGGCGAAGACCCCTTGATCGTGGAATTGAAGACCAGCTTCTCGCTCGCTCTCGTCCATCAGGGCATCGAACGCCAGAAGATCACCGATGCGGTCTACATCGCCGCCCCCCGCAAGACCGGCAAGGCGTTCCAGGCCACGCTCAGATCCATGAAACAGCTTTGCCGCCGCCTCGGTCTCGGCCTTCTGACCGTGCGCCTGAAAGACGGGTTGGTCGAACCTCACGTCGACCCGAAACCCTACCAGCCCCGCCGCACCGCCTGGCGCAAGACCCGCCTGTTGCGCGAATTCGCCAAACGCGAAGGCGATCCCAACACCGGCGGCACGCGCGGTGGCATCGTCACCGCCTACCGCCAGGACGCGCTGAAATGCGCCGCACATCTGGCAAAGGAAGGCCCCACCAAGGGCGCGGTTGTCGCCAGGGAAACCGGCGTCGAACAGGCCACCCGCATGATGGCGCTCAATCACTACGGCTGGTTCCTGCGCGTCGACAAAGGGATCTACGACGTGACCGAGGCAGGCCGCGCGGCGGCGCAACCCTGATGGACTGGCGCGAAGACGGCATCCTTCTGATGCGCCGCCGCCACGGTGAAAACGCCGCCATCGTCGAGGTCTTCACCCGCGATCACGGACGTCATGCGGGCATCGTGCGCGGCGGGACCAGCCGCAAGATGACCCCGGTTCTGGAACCCGGCAACCAGGTCGATGTCACCTGGCGCGCCCGTCTCGAAGACCACCTTGGCACTTTCACCATCGAACCGATCGAGGCCCGCGCCGCCGCCCTCATGTCCGACCGTCTGACGCTCGCGGGCCTCAACGCGCTCTCGGCCCTTCTCACCTTCGCCCTGCCCGAACGCGAGGCTCACCCGAACCTCTACGATGGCACGCTGACCGTTCTCGACCTCATGACCACCTCGCCCCATTGGCCGCTGGCCTACCTCCGCTGGGAAATGGCATTGTTGGAAGACCTCGGCTTCGGCCTCGACCTCTCGTCCTGTGCGGCAACCGGCAGCACCGAAAACCTGATCTACGTCTCCCCAAAAACCGGCCGCGCCGTCTCGGCGGCCGGCGCTGGCGAATGGAAAACCCGCCTCCTGCCCCTGACACCGGCCATGACCGGCGAAGGCAGTGACGAAGACATTACCGAAGGTCTGCGCACCACCGGCCACTTCCTGCAAACCCGGTTGGCCCCGGCTCTCGGCAACAAGCCAATTCCGGACGCCCGCAGCAGGCTTGTTGACCTCCTCGTCAGGAAACTCAGACACTACAAATAAAGCGGTGCTTCTTCTGTCCGGAATACTTCGGGGTGAGTGCCGCAGGCGCGAGGGGCAGAGCCCCTATTCCACCTCGAACACCATCTCGCGACCCGCATCATTTGACAGGATCAACACCTCACCCTGCACCTCGGCCAACGTCATCTCGCCCAAAGCCGCAAAAAACACACTTTCCTCTGCCAAAGCAGGACAGGCCCGTTTCGTTGCCAGGATCGGTCCGGGGTCGAACCAGGGATAGGGTACCGACTGCGTGGCCGAATATCGGTTGCAGGGCGCATCTCCTGAGACCTTGCCTTCCTCGGGAAAGCGGATTGTTGCACGCGCAGAAAATTCCGCACCGTCGATGCTCTGCAAACGATAGACGGCATCCGGGTCCGCAAAGCCGGAAACGGTCTCGTCGGCGCAGCCGAGAATGGAAAGAAGTGAGAACATGGCAAGGCGCGTCATGCCGCTAACCTTGCCTTAACTTTTGCCCGTTTCAAGCGTTCGCTTCGACGTACAAAACGGAAAACCGGATCGCTCGACCGTGTACAAAACGGAAGAACGCTCCGGTTTAGAGACTGTTAATCAGCCAAGCAGACGCCGCGCGATCACCTGCGCCTGGATTTCCGCGGCACCCTCAAAGATGTTCAGGATGCGCGCATCACAGAGGATCCGAGAGATGCCGTACTCCAGCGCAAACCCGTTACCCCCATGAATTTGCAGGGCATTGTCCGCCGCAGCCCAGGCCACGCGGGCACCCAAAAGCTTGGCCATCCCTGCTTCGAGATCACACCGACGATCCTCGTCCTTCTCGCGCGCCGAGAAATAGGTCAACTGCCGCGCCACCATGATCTCAACCGCCATCATCGCCAGCTTCGAAGCTACACGAGGGAATGAAATCAATGGCTTGCCGAATTGCTTCCGGTCTTCACCATACTGCAACCCCACATCCAAAGCCGACTGCGCAACACCAATCGCACGCGCCGCCGTCTGGATACGAGCCGACTCGAATGTCTGCATTAACTGCTTGAATCCTTGGCCTTCTTCGCCCCCCAGAAGGTTTTCGCCCTTCACTTTGAAGTCGTCGAAATTGACCGTGTACTCCTTCATGCCGCGATAGCCCAAAACCTCGATTTCGCCACCAGAAAGTCCTTCGTCGACAAAGGGTTGATCGTCCGTACCCGGTGTCTTCTCGGCCAGGAACATGGACAACCCGCGATAATCGTCTGTGTCTGGCACCGATCGCGCCAGAACCGTCATCACATGGGTGCGGGCGGCATGGGTGATCCAGGTCTTGTTGCCGGAAATTATCCAATCATCGCCGTCCTTTACGGCCTTCGTGCGCAGGCTGCCAAGGTCGGAACCTGTGTTGGGTTCGGTGAAAACGGCCGTCGGCAGGATCTCACCAGAGGCAAGACCGGGCAGCCATTTTTCCTTTTGCTCGTCCGTGCCGCCGCAAAGGATCAGTTCCGCCGCAATCTCAGACCGGGTGCCAAGCGAGCCGACGCCAATGTAACCTCTTGAAAGTTCTTCGGAAACAACGACCATCGAGGCCTTCGAAAGCCCGAAACCACCGTTCTCTTCCGGGATCGTCAGGCCAAAGACACCCATCTCGGCCAGTTCGTCGATGATCTCCATCGGGATCAATTCGTCGTTCAGATGCCATTCGTGGGCGTGGGGTTCGACCTTGTCTTTTGAGAAACGGCGGAACTGTTCGCGGATCATCTCCAACTCGTCATCAAGACCGGTTGCACCATAGGTGATGTCGGCGTTGCGTTCGCGGATCAATTCGACCAGTCGCATCCGGGCCGCCTGGGAATTTCCGTTCTCTGTCAATGCCTTGACGGCATCGGTCATCAGGATTCTCTGATCGTCCTGACTGAGCCCCAGGTCCTGAGGGCGGATGATTTCGCCCTGGCTCATCGGTATGCCACCGTAAAGCTGCCAGAGGTACTCACCGAAGGCGATCTGCAGTAAAAGCTGCTCGACCTCGCCAAATTTGCCTTCCGATTCAAGGCGTTCGGCCCAGCCGTGCATTTGTCGCAGGCTCTCGACATAGGTGGCGATCCAGGCGAGTCCGTGGGCGGCGGTTTGTTCGGCTTCCAGAAGGGAAGGTTGAACCTTGCCGCCTTTTGAAACCCGCGTCCGGACAACCTCTTTCGCTTTGTCCAACAGTGCCTCGGCGGGGGCCACCGCCGCGCCGGTCAAGGCCAAAAGATCATTCAAAACAGGTGTTTCCGCCATCTGTCCACCGCCGTCGTGAGCCATGAGAATCCTCGCTATTCTGCACCTGCGAAGATTACCCGCCTTTGCAAGTGCAGCGCAAGAAGGTTTCGCCGTGAAGCCCTGAATTGAATAAATATGTCGCACCGGGATGAGCGATCAGGCGATTATCCAACGTCGGTATCGCGTCGGTATTGCGTCGGTGGAAAAAGCAGATCACAGACACATATGCTTTCCGATCTTGGAACACTCACAGTTGTTGCGGCACTTGCGCTCGGGCTGTTGGCGGGCGTGGTGAAGGGCATGACCGGATTTGCCATGCCGATGATCCTGGTTTCGGGCTTGGGATCGTTTCTGTCACCGGAATTGGCGCTGGCAGGCGTCATCATTTCGACCCTGGCATCGAACGTCTGGCAGGCGCTCCGGCAAGGGTGGGATGCTGCGGTTTCGTCGGCAAGGGATCACTGGCGCTTTCTTGTCGTGATCCTGTTCTTCATCGCTATAAGCTCGCAATTCGTGCTGTTCATCCCGGCAAGCCTGCTGTTCCTGATCCTTGGGCTGACGATCACGGCCTTCACCGGACTGCAATTGGCTGGCTGGAGATCGCAGGTTTCAGATCGCAACAGGCGGCCCGTCGAGATCGCAGTCGGCAGCTTTGCCGGAATTATCGGGGGGCTGAGCGGCACATGGGGCCCGCCGACCGTTTTGTACCTCACCGCGTTGAACGTCCCGAAGGTGGAACATGTGCGGGTTCAGGGCGTGCTTTATGCCTGTGGTGCGATCATGTTGACCCTGGCACATCTGCGATCCGGGGTGTTGTCCGGGGTCGGTCTTCAATTGTCGTTGGCCATCCTGCCGTTTGCCCTGGCGGGCATGGCGGCGGGGGTGATGATCCAGGATCGGCTGGATCAGAAACGGTTCCGGCAGGTGGTTCTGGTCGTCCTTGCCATCGCCGGGCTGAACCTGATCCGCCGTGGATTGAGCGTATAGAAAAAGCCGCGCCCGAAGACGCGGCTTTTCGTCACTAAACAAGGGCAATCAGCCGATTGCGACGGCTTTCACGTCGTCGTCGATGTGAGCCTCGTATTGTTCGAAGTTCCCCGCGAACATCTCGACCAGCTTTTTGGCCTGGACGTCATAGGCATCGCCATCGTCCCATGTCCGGCGCGGGTCCAGCAGGATGTCGGGCACGGCGCTGGCCTTGACGTGGGTCGGGACTTCGAAGCCAAAGTTCGGATCCTTGCGGAACTTGGCGTTTTCAAGCGAGCCGTCCAGCGCAGCCGTCAAAAGCGCGCGGGTCGCCTTGATCGGCATCCGCGAGCCGGTGCCGAAAGCGCCGCCGGTCCAGCCGGTGTTGACCAGCCAGCAGGTCGTGCCGTGCTTGGCGATCTTTTCACGCAAAAGCGCACCATAGGTTTCCGGACGACGCGGCATGAAGGGTGCCCCGAAGCAGGTGGAAAAGACGGGCTCGGGCTCGGTCACGCCGCGTTCGGTTCCGGCCATCTTGGAGGTGAAGCCGGACAGGAAGTGGTACATGGCCTGCGCCGGGGTCAGCCGCGCGATCGGGGGCAGAACGCCGAAAGCATCGCAGGTCAGCATGATGACGTTCTTGGGATGGCCGCCCAGTGCGGTGCTGGATGCGTTCGAGATGTAGTTCATCGGGTAGGCGCAGCGCATGTTCGCGGTCAGGCTGTCGTCGTCGAAATCCAGTTCTTTGGTCTCTTTATCATAGACCATGTTTTCGATCACCGTGCCGAACATCGAGCAGGTGTCATAGATCTCCGGCTCGGCCTCGCGCGAGAGGTTGATCGTCTTGGCATAGCAGCCGCCTTCGAAGTTGAAGATGCCACGATCGGACCAGCCATGTTCGTCGTCGCCGATCAGCACGCGGTTCGGATCGGCCGAAAGCGTCGTCTTGCCGGTACCCGAGAGGCCAAAGAAGATGGCCGAGTCCACGGGGTTGCCCTGGGCGTGGTTGGCCGAGCAGTGCATCGGCATCACGCCCTTTTCAGGCAGCATGTAGTTCAGAAGCGAGAAGATGGATTTCTTGTTCTCGCCTGCATATTCGGTGTTGGCGATCAGGATGAGTTTCTTGTCGAAGTTCATCGCGATCACGGTTTCCGAACGGCAATTGTGGCGGTCGGGATCGGCCTTGAACGTGGGGCAATTGATGACCGTGAACTCGGGGTCGAAGGTATCGAGTTCGTCACGCTCGGGGCGGCGCAGCATGTGGCGGATGAAAAGGTTGTGCCAGGCAAGTTCGGTCACGAGGCGCACGTCAAGGCGATGCGTGGCATCGGCGCCTGCATAGAGATCCTGAACGAAATAGTCGCGGCCTTTCATATGGGCCAGCATGTCGTCATGAAGCCGGTCGAAACCTTCGGCCGACATTTCGCGGTTGTTTTCCCACCAGATGTTGGCTTCGACAGAAGCTGTCTTGACGATGTGCTTGTCGTTCGGCGAGCGACCGGTGAATTTCCCGGTTTCGACAAGGACGGTGCCGCCGTTGCCAAGCTCGGCTTCGCCGCGGCAGACAGAGGCCTGCACAAGATCGGGTTCCATCAGGTTGTAATGGACAGTTCCCAGACCTGTGATCCCCTGTTTTTCGAGTGTCTTGTTTGGATTGACCCGACCCTGGTTCATCTTGCTCTTTCTCCCGGTAAGCAAAAAAACGGCCCGCCGCAGGCCGCCATCGTGTTTGTAAACCCGTTCTTAACCGGGCGAACAGAAGGTGTCCGCACAGTTAGCGCCATCAAGATCCGGTTTTTTTCCGGTTAGCGCCATCATTTGGCCGTTTGGTCTGACCAGGTAGAAAACTGCGGCAAATTAGCCATTCAGAAACAAAAATACCGTTCTCTTGCCGTGGCGAATGACGTGATTCGCACATTATTGTTGAATTACCCTAAGGCAGACACGATTATGCCCGAAAAATGACACCGTATAATGCGCCAACAATAAGGCGTGGAAGAGCAGTAAAAGGAACAACCAATGTCCAGAATCGCACTGGTCGATGACGACCGGAATATTCTGACGTCTGTGTCGATGACGCTTGAGGCCGAGGGTTTCGAGGTCGAGACGTATAACGACGGGCAGGCAGCCCTAGACGCATTCAACAAGAAACTGCCGGACATGGCTGTTTTCGATATCAAGATGCCCCGGATGGACGGTATGGACCTGCTGCAGCGGGTGCGCCAGAAAACGTCGATGCCGGTCATTTTCCTGACATCCAAGGATGACGAGATCGACGAGGTTCTTGGCCTGCGCATGGGTGCTGACGACTACGTCAAGAAACCGTTCTCGCAGCGGCTTCTGGTCGAACGTATTCGTGCGCTTCTGCGTCGTCAGGAGGTTATCGCCGGTGACGGTGAAGGTGTGGAAGTGGACGCCGCGCAGGTCATGACCCGTGGCGAGTTGCGGATGGACCCGCTGCGCCACTCGGTGACCTGGAAAAACCGCGAAGTGTCCCTGACCGTTACGGAATTCCTGCTGCTGCAGGCGCTGGCACAGCGCCCGGGCTTTGTCAAAAGCCGCGACCAGTTGATGGACGTCGCCTATGACGATCAGGTCTATGTCGACGACCGCACCATCGACAGCCATATCAAGCGGCTGCGCAAGAAGATGCGGATGGTCGATGATGAATTCTCGGCAATCGAGACACTTTACGGCATCGGGTACCGCTACAACGAAGAGTAGGGGCCGGTGATCGCGGCGGGGGCTGATATGGACGGAAGCAAACCAGCACACCAGGGCGATGTCGTCCTGGGTGAAGACTGGATTGGTGCCGACGCCGCCGCGGAAAGTGTTGCGCGTGCCAAGCGGGATCGCCGTGGCGTCATCGCCATGAACCGATCACCCCTGGCGCGCAAGATCATCACGTTCAACCTTTTGGCCATCCTCGTCCTTGTGGCGGGGGTGCTGTTCCTCAATCCCTTTCGCGACAGCCTGGTCCTGCAACGCGAACGGGCGATTGTAAGCGAGGCCGAGCTTGTTGCCGGCTTCCTCGGCGCAGAAAAGGGTCCGGAGAGTGTGGCGTCGGGCGATCCTGCCCGACTTTTGAACGCGCTGGTGCTGCCGTCGGGATCGACAACTTTCGTTTATGACGGCGAAGGAACGCTGGTCACCACACTCGAGGCTCCGATCCGAACTTCGGCTGCCGATGCGCTTCGATCCACCGAACGGTCCACCATGATCACCGACGCTTTGGACAGTCTCTGGAGCAGCGTCGCCTGGATCTTTGGCCGTGACATCGGGCGGCCCGCAGCGGACACCGACAACGCGCTGCTGGTAAAATCGCTTGTGAACGACGCCTTGGCCAATGGCACCGGGGTGCGTTCCACGATTGATCTTCACGGCAACACCGTTTTCACAGTGGCGACGCCGATCATTGTCGATGGTCAGCCCGTCGGCGCCGTGGCGATGGCAAGTGCGGCGGGTGAGATTGACGGGTTGGTGCGCGAAGAACGCGAACAGATCCTGCAGATGTTCGTTATCGCCATCCTCGTTTCCGTCGGCCTCAGCCTTGTTCTGGCCTCGACAATCGCGAACCCGCTTTCCGATCTGGCCGCCGCGGCTGAAATCGGGCGCGAGAAGAACGCCCGCAAGTTCAGCCCTAGCCGTGTGCGCATTCCCGACCTTACGGCGCGGCCCGACGAAATCGGGCGGCTTTCCGGCGCATTGCGTGGCATGGTCGCGGCCCTATACGACCGGATAGATGCGAACGAGCAATTCGCGGCTGACGTCGCGCATGAGATCAAGAACCCGCTTGCGTCGCTCCGTTCGGCGGTCACGTCTCTTCGGACGACGCAGCGCGAAGATCATCGCGGCAAGCTGTTGGACGTGATCGAGCACGACACCGTCCGGCTTGACCGGCTGGTCAGCGACATTTCCAACGCATCACGCCTGGACAGCGAGTTGGTCAAGGAAGAGGAAGCGCCCTTTGACCTTTTGAAGATGATCGGCAACCTTGCCGATTACCTTGGCAACGAGGCGCGTGAAAAGGGTGTCGAATTCATCACCGACATGCCGTCCGACGCCATCGTGATCGAAGGTTTGGAATCTCGGTTGGCGCAGGTTTTCGTCAACCTTTTGACCAACGCAATTTCGTTCTGCGAAGACGGCGACGCGATCCGGGTCTGGGTGCGCAAGCGCGAAAATCGCGTGTTGGTCGTGGTCGAAGATACCGGCCCGGGCATTCCGGAACAGGCGCTGACCAAGATTTTCAATCGCTTCTATACCGAACGCCCCGTCGATCACTTCGGCAACAACTCGGGCCTTGGGCTTGCGATTTCAAAGCAGATCGTCGAAGCGCACGGCGGCGTGATCTGGGCCGAGAACATCCGCCCGACCGACGCCGACATCACCTCGGAACCCCTGGGCGCGCGCTTCGTCGTCGGCCTGCCCGTCTGAGGGACGGGTGCCGTGGACGCCGCGGATTCATCCACCCTGATGCATGGTTCAGCCGTCGCTGTCGGTGACGCCGGCGTTCTGATCCTTGGGCGATCCGGAGCGGGCAAATCCTCCCTCGCGATCGAGTTGATTGCCCTTGGCGCGGCCCTTGTGGCTGACGACCAGGTCCTGTTGGAACCGAAAGGCGAGGGGCTTTTGATGTCGGCTCCTGCAAATCTTCAAGGCATGATCGAAGCGCGGCAGCTTGGACTTCTTGCGCAGCCCTGCAAACCCGCATGGGCGCGGCTTGTGGTCGATCTGGACCAGGTGGAAACCACCCGCCTGCCGGAACCGCGCGAAACCGTGATCGCCGGTGTACCACTGAGGTTGATCCACCGGGTTGAGAGCGGCGCATTCCAGTCTATGCTGTATCTTCTGATGCAAGGAGGCTTTGCATGAGCGATACCGCCCCCAGCCCTGCCCCGACCAAGACGGTTCTGGTAACCGGGGCCTCTGGTGCCGGGCGAACGACCGCGACGCGGGCGTTGGAAGACCTGGGGTTCGAGATCATCGACAACATGCCGTTGTCCTTGCTGGCGCGGCTGTTCGATGGCCCCGCGTCCATGCCGCCGCTGGCCCTTGGGATTGATGTGCGGAACCGCGATTTTTCAGTCGATGCGATGATCGAGATGCTGAACGTGTTGGCCGCGAACGAGGCTCTGGATCTTGAATTGTTGTTCCTGGATTGCCGGTCCGATGTTCTGTTGAACCGCTATTCCGAAACGCGGCGTCGCCATCCCCTGGCACCTTCGGAAACGCCCGAGATCGGAATTGCCCGCGAGATGGAGCTTTTGATTCCGATCCGCGAACGGGCGGACCACCTGATCGACACTTCTGACATGACGCCCCACGACCTGAAAGCCGAGATCGAAAAGCGTTTTGGCACAGACGGCTCCAGCAACATGGCGTTGTCGGTCGAGAGTTTTTCCTACAAACGCGGCTTGCCACGCGGCGTCGACATGATTTTCGACACCCGTTTCCTTGCCAATCCGCATTGGGAGGAAAGCCTGCGGAAACTGGACGGGCGCGATCCCAAGGTGGCCGGTTATGTTTCCGAGGATCCGCGTTTTGCGGATTTCTTTGCAAGATTGGAAGGTTTGGTTCTGAGCCTCTTGCCCGCTTTCAAAGCCGAGGGAAAAACCTATCTATCGGTTGGCCTCGGGTGTACCGGAGGGCAACACCGTTCGGTTGCCGTTGCGGAAAGATTGGCAAAGGCCCTTGCAGAGCAGGGTTGGCAGGTGTCAACTCGCCATCGGGAGCTTGAGCGGCGCGGCACCGGCGCATCGCAAAGAGTAGGGACGACCGAGTGATCGGCATTGTCATAGTGGCCCATGGGGGTCTGGCGCAGGAATATCTTGCGGCTGTCGAACACGTTGTCGGCAAACAGACCGGTGTGCGTGCGATTCCGATTGCACCCGATCATGACCGCGACGCCAAGCAGGCCGAGATTTGCGCCGCCGCCGATAGTGTGGATACCGGCGACGGTGTGGTGATGGTGACCGACATGTTCGGCGGTTCCCCGTCGAACCTTTCGCTGCGGGCCTGTAGCCCGACGGATCGAAAAATTCTCTACGGTGCCAACCTTCCGATGTTGATCAAGCTGGCGAAATCCCGACACAAGAGCGTTGATGAGGCGGTGAAGGCCGCACTGGCCGCTGGTCGCAAGTACATCGACTGTTTTGAAGGCAGCGATTGAGGTGCTATGTCTGATCCCGTGACACGCACTTTGACAATCGTGAATGAAAAGGGTCTTCACGCCCGCGCCTCGGCCAAGCTGGCGGAACTGGTCGAGGAGTTCGATGCCGAGGCATTGGTTTCAAAAGACGGTTTGGAAGTGACGGGCGACAGCATCATGGGGCTTTTGATGCTCGCTGCCGCCCGTGGAACCACGATTGACGTGACCACCAGCGGCAATGATGCGGATCAACTGGCCGATGCGATCGAAGCTCTTGTGGCCGATCGTTTCGGCGAGGACATGTGAGCCGTGGCGCAGCCCGCGACCAATGCGCCCGGCGACGTCTCGGACGAACGGGACGGCTATATTCCCTATGACAAGAGCCGCCTGTCCTACGCCAATACCTTTCCCCACAAGGGCAAACGCGCGGTCATCCGGACGATGGAGTGGACGACCGGCAAGCTGAAGCTCTTGCGCCTGATCCGGCGGTTCGAGGCGCAGGGTGTCGAGACGGGGCAGGCGTTCTGGCCTCACGCGCTTGGCGTCATGGGCATCACGCTCGAGACACCGGCCGATGAGATCGCCCGGATTCCGGCGACTGGACCCGTGATCGTGGTCGCCAATCATCCGCATGGTCTGGTTGACGGGATGGTCCTGGCGGAACTGATCGGGCGGGTTCGGACGGATTACAAGATTCTGACGCGATCCCTGTTGACCGGCATCCCCGAGATCGAGCAATTCATGATCCCCGTGCCGTTTCCGCATGAAGAGGACGCCATCGCGAAAAGCCTTGAGATGCGCAAAACCGCCATGGCGCATCTGGCGGCGGGTGGTGTGGTGGTTCTGTTTCCCTCGGGCGTTGTGGCGTCCTCGGACACCTGGTGGGGGCCGGCGATTGAGCGGGATTGGAATCCTTTTACTGCGAAGATGATCGTGAAATCCGGCGCAGATGTCGTTCCGATCCGGTTTCCAGGTGCGAATTCACGCGCCTACCAGATTGCCGACAAGCTGAGTGCGACCTTGCGACAGGGCTTGTTGCTGCACGAGGTGGTTCATGCACTGAACCGTTCGCAAAGGCCGCATGTGGGGTATCCGGTTGCACGGGATGAGATCGAGGCGCGAAAGGCGGCGCCTCGGGAGTTGATGGAATGGATGCGGGCCGAGACCCTGGCGCTTGGCACCTGAACCAGAGCCTCAGCGGGTCGGGACCGGCGGATCCTGGCGGTAGTCATAGAACCCGCGCTGCGATTTCCGACCCAGCCATCCTGCTTCGACATATTTCGTCAGCAAGGGGCAGGGACGATACTTGGTATCGGCAAGCCCGTCGTGCAGCACGTTCATGATCGCAAGGCAGGTGTCCAACCCGATGAAATCGGCCAGCTCCAAAGGCCCCATGGGATGGTTCGTGCCAAGCTTCATCGCGGAATCGATGGAAGAGACCGATCCGACGCCTTCGTAAAGGGTATAGACTGCCTCGTTTATCATCGGCATGAGGATGCGGTTCACGATGAAGGCGGGGAAATCTTCGGCGGTGGCAGAAGTCTTGCCCAGCTTGTCCACCACGGTTTTCAGGGACTGATAGGTGTCGTCATCCGTGGCAATGCCCCGGATCAGTTCCACCAGTTGCATCACCGGCACGGGGTTCATGAAGTGAAAGCCCATGAACTTTTCGGGGCGGTCCGTCCGGCTGGCCAGCCGCGTGATCGAGATGGACGAGGTATTGGACGTCAGGATCGTGTCGGACTTCAGGTGCGGCACCAGGTCTTCGAAGATCGCTGCCTTGATGGTTTCGCGTTCGGTCGCCGCTTCAATCACAAGGTCTGTCTTGCCAAGATCGGCCAAGGTCAGGGTCGTGTCGATATGCGACATCGCCGCCTTGGCTTCTTCGTCCGAAATCTTTTCGCGGCTGACCTGGCGGGCAAGGTTCGCGTCAATCAGCTTCAACGCAGAATCCAGCGCCGAGCGGTCAATGTCGTTCAGAAGGACGTCATAGCCCGCAAGTGCAAAGACATGGGCAATGCCGTTGCCCATCTGACCCGCGCCAATCACGCCAACCGTCTTTATGTCCATGAGGATCGTATCCTTTTGTCGCGACCATAGGCGCAGGGGCAAACCCTGTGCAAGCCCGCGTGATCCTTAAAATCCTTTCTTTAGGACATTCTAAAACGGTTGTGGCGAAACTCGGTCGGAACCTTTTTTGCGAAGTGGGCGGACCTGACGTGGAATCCAGAGCGACCGAGACTCCCCAGGGGCTGGATTATAAGTACTGTACCTACGACGGGTGCCGGTTGAATTTCCGTGGCCCCGCCGCCGCGCTGGATCAGCCTTACATCGCGGTTCTTGGCGGGACAGAGGTGTTCGGGCGATTTGTCGAGCATCCGTTCACCGAACAATTGTCCGAATGGGCGGGCCTTCCCGTGGCGAACCTTGGCGTAGCCCAGGCGGGCCTGTCGCTTTACAGTGAAGAGCCATGGTTGCTGGATGCGGCGTCCCACGCCGAAGTTACCGTTTTGCAGGTGCTTGGGGCGCAGAACATGTCGAACCGGCTTTATAGCGTGCATTCGCGGCGGAATGACCGGTTTCTGTCCGTGTCTCCGGAATTGCGCGATATGTTTCCGAAGGTCGATTTCGCCGACATCAACTTCACCGGGCACCTGATCGAGGAGTTGTCGCGGGATGTGATCGCATTCCAGCGGTTGGTGGACGAATTGAAGTGGGCGTGGTTGCAACGCATTCGCCGGATTCTTTCCGTGATCCGTGGCGATGTGATCCTGTTGTGGATGTCCGACCGCCGCCCCGACGAAGGCGGTATATCCCGCCATGCGTCCGAACCTTTGTTCGTCGATCGGCTGATGCTGGACGAACTGGTTGGCGAGGTGGCCGGAATCGTCGAGGTCGTGACCGATAAAAGTTCGCAAAAACTGGGCGAGATGATTCTGTCTGAAAGCGAAGAAGAGGCGGCCTTGTGCCTGCCGGGGCCGCAGGATCACATTCGCGCTGCCGAAGCGATTGCGAAAATGATCGGCAATTTGCGTGACGCGGGCCCGCTGAAAGCACAGGCCCGCGTCTGAGACTCAAAGTTTCTCGATCAGTTCCGGCACGGCGGTGAAGAGGTCGGCCACGAGGCCGTAGTCGGCCACCTGGAAGATCGGGGCTTCTTCGTCCTTGTTGATCGCGACGATCACTTTCGAATCCTTCATGCCCGCAAGGTGCTGGATCGCACCCGAGATGCCGACCGCGACATAGAGATCTGGTGCGACCACCTTGCCGGTCTGTCCGACCTGCCAATCGTTCGGCGCATAGCCCGAGTCGACGGCGGCGCGGGACGCACCCACGGCGGCGCCCAGCTTGTCGGCCAGTTTCTCGATCAGGGCGAAGTCTTCTTCCGACCCCACGCCGCGCCCGCCGGAAACGACGATACCTGCGCTGGTGAGTTCCGGGCGGTCGCTTGCCGCGACCTTGTCTTCGACCCATTCCGACAGACCCGGATCCGCAGCCGCGCCGATGGTTTCGACCGAGGCGGAACCGCCTTCACCGGCGGCGTCAAAGGTGGAGGTACGAACCGAGATCACCTTGGTCGCGTCCGAGGATTTGACCGTCTGGATGGCGTTGCCTGCATAAATCGGACGCTCGAAAGTATCGGCGTCGACGACGCCCGAAATGTCCGAGATCACCATGACGTCCAGAAGCGCGGCCACGCGAGGCAGCACGTTCTTTGCATCGGTGGTCGCGGGGGCGACAATGTGGGAATAGTCACCGGCGAGCGAGGCCAGAAGCGCCGCCGTCGGTTCGGCCATGCGGTGGCCAAGCGAGGCATCCTCGGCGACCAGCACCTTCGCGACGCCGTCGATCTTGGCGGCAGCGTCGCCCGCGGCGGCGGCGGATGCCCCGGCGCACAGCACGGTGACGTCGCCCATCTGTTTCGCGGCGGTGATCGCCTTGGCGGTGGCGTCGGTGTTCAATTCACCATCGGTGACTTCTGCCAAAAGGAGTACGGCCATCACACTGCCCCCGCTTCTTTGAGTTTCGCGACAAGTTCGTCGACCGAACCGACGATTTCACCGGCCTTTCGCGCTTCGGGCTCGGTCGTCTTGACGATTTCCAGGCGCGGCGCGACATCGACGCCGTAGTCGGCGGGCGTCTTTTCATCCAGCGGCTTTTTCTTCGCCTTCATGATGTTCGGCAGCGAGGCATAGCGCGGTTCGTTCAGGCGCAGGTCCACGGTGACGATGGCGGGCATCTTGACCTTGATGGTCTGCAGTCCGCCGTCGACCTCGCGGGTGACAAGGGCGCTGTCGCCATCGATGTTGACCTCGGAGGCGAAAGTGGCCTGCGCCCAACCGGTGAGAGCCGCAAGCATCTGGCCGGTGGCGTTCATGTCGTTGTCGATGGCCTGCTTGCCGCAAAGCACGATGCCCGGCTGTTCTTCGTCGATCACGCCTTTCAGAAGCTTGGCGACGGCCAGCGGTTCGATGTCGGTGTGCACATCGTCGGCGGCGACGATCAGGATCGCACGGTCGGCACCCATGGCAAGGGCGGTGCGCAGGGTTTCCTGGGCCTGCTTGACGCCGATGGACACGGCGATGATTTCCTCGGCCTTGCCCGCCTCTTTCAGGCGGATCGCCTCTTCCACGGCGATCTCGTCGAAGGGGTTCATCGACATCTTCACGTTCGCAAGATCGACACCCGATCCATCCGCCTTGACGCGGACCTTCACGTTGTAGTCGATCACGCGCTTGACAGGCACCAGAACCTTCATCTGCGCAACTCCTTTTCCAAATTCAGGCCGGGTTTAGCGAAGCTGTTTCCGCTTTGACAGTCCAAAATCGACGCAGGGCGGGCGGGGGACGCCGCGTTATGGTATAGGTGGCGAAATTTTCAGCGAGGATTGACATGGCAAAAGCGATTGGCGTTGGCGGGTTTTTCTTTCGATCAAAAGATCCCGAGGCATTGAAGGCCTGGTACGAAACCCACCTGGGCATCAACCCGGCCCCGACCGACATGGAGATGGTGCCCTGGGTCACCGAGGCGGGCGTTACGGTCTTTGCACCCTTTTCCGAAAACACGGACTATTTCGATGCAGCCAAGAGTTTCATGATCAACTTTCGCGTCGACGACATGGAGGCGCTTGTCGCGGATCTCACTGCTGCGGGCATCGAAGTAAAGAACGATCAGACGATGGAGGGGCTTGGACGATTTGTTCACATCGAGGATCCCGAAGGCACGCCGATCGAACTTTGGCAGCCTGTGTCAGGTTGACGCCGGGTCGTTGGCAGTCTTCGCACGAAGTCTCATTTTTGGGCGTCGGAAGAGGCGGAAAAATAAAAATCGAGATTCGTCTTGGGGGTTGCACGAGTCAATAGCAAAGGCTTGTTGATCGGGCGGCTTCGGGACGTCTAGTAAGAGGATGCGATTCATTTCGTCCTTGGGGGGACATGGTTGATGGGACTGGGCAGTGGCGTCGGGGAAGTAGACCCCGACGAAGCGTGGGGTATTTTAAAAAGTAACGAGACTGCCCGTCTTATTGATGTCAGGACTCGCGCCGAATGGGGATTTGTCGGCGTGCCTGATACCCGGGAGTTGGAGCAGACACCGATCTTCATCGAGTGGGCGTCCTATCCCGACATGTCCGTGAACCCGGCGTTTGCCGCAGAGGTCGAAGCAGCCATCGGGTCGGAGAACCCCGGGACGCTGCTGTTCCTTTGTCGGTCGGGAGCACGATCCTTGCAGGCTGCCATGGCGGTCACCGATCACTTTGCCCGCGCGGGCAAAGAGGTGACCTGTCTGAACGTTGCCGAAGGTTTCGAGGGTGATGTGGACGCGTCGGGACACCGGGGCAGCCAGAATGGATGGAAAGCCCGGGGGCTGGCATGGCGCCAGTCGTAAAGCAGAGGACGCAGTGGGCTAAGAATGACAAATCAATCCTGGGGACAGGTTCGTGAGAACCTTTTATCGACTGTCGGCAAGAACAACTATGTGAACTGGATCGAGCCGTTGGAGTTTTCGCAACTTGAAGGCGGCGTGGCGACCTTTCTGGTGCCGACCAGTTTCATGGGCAACTGGGTGTCGCGGAACTTTGGCGACAAGATCCTTGCCGAACTTTCCAAGGCCGGAGAGCGCGTGACGCGCGTGGAGTTTTCCGTGCCCGATTCCGCGATAGCCTCGGCACCGTCGGCTTCGGAAAAGGCGAAGCCGTCGATCAAGCCCTCGGGCCTGAACGGTGCCAGCGCGGGCAATCTTGAAAAGCCGGGCGCGCCTCTGGATGCGCGGTTCACCTTTGACAGTTTCGTTGTCGGCAAGCCGAACGAATTGGCCCACGCAGCGGCACGGCGTGTGGCCGAGGGCGGTGTGGTCACGTTCAACCCCTTGTTCCTTTACGGCGGCGTCGGGCTTGGCAAGACGCACCTGATGCACGCCATCGCCTGGGAATTGAGCAAGCGCTCGCCGGAATTGAAGGTCGTTTACCTGTCTGCCGAACAGTTCATGTATCGCTTCGTGCAGGCGCTACGCGACAAGGACATGATCGCCTTCAAGCAGTTGTTCCGCTCGGTCGATGTCTTGATGATCGACGACGTTCAGTTCATCGCGGGCAAGGATGCGACGCAGGAAGAGTTCTTTCACACCTTCAACGCGCTGGTGGATCAGAACAAGCAGATCATCGTCAGTTCCGACAGCGCGCCGACCGACATCGACGGCATCGACGACCGGATCGTCAGCCGGTTGCAGTCGGGTCTGGTGGTCGATCTGCATCCGACAAACTACGAATTGCGGCTTGGGATCCTTCAACAGAAGGCCGAGCAGTTCTCGGCCCAGTTCCCGAACCTTGATGTTCAGGACGGGGTGCTGGAATTTCTTGCGCACCGGATTTCGTCGAACGTGCGGGTTCTGGAAGGCGCCTTGATGCGGCTTTTTGCATTCGGGTCGCTAGTCGGGCGCGAGATCACGATGGAACTGACGCAGGATTGCCTGTCGGATGTTCTGCGTGCAAGCGACCGAAAGATCACGGTCGAGGAAATCCAGCGCAAGGTCAGCGACCATTTCAACATCCGTCTGTCGGATCTGATCGGCCCGAAGCGGGTACGCACCTTTGCCCGGCCGCGCCAGATCGCCATGTATCTGTCCAAACAGTTGACCTCGCGGTCGCTGCCGGAAATCGGGCGACGCTTTGGGGGGCGCGACCACACCACCGTGATGCACGGTGTGCGCAAGATCGAAGAGCTGATGCAAAAGGACAGCCAGATCGCCGACGACATCGAGATGTTGCGCCGCGCTCTGGAAGCCTAGGACCGGAACACCTGTTTGATCGAGATCCTGCCCTGGCTGATCCTGGCCGCGCTGACGATTGGAATTGCCAAGGGTGGCCTTGCGTCGGCCGGCTCCTTGGCTGTGCCGTTTCTTGCGATTTTCATGAACCCTTTGCAGGCAGCAGCGCTTGTGTTGCCTGTTCTGCTCGTGGCGGATGTTGCAGCACTTTGGTTGTACCGAAACGACTACTCGCTTCGTAATGTCGCGATCCTTGTGCCAGCAATGTTGGCAGGTATCTTCCTTGCAACCGTCATCGTGCCGTACGTCTCCGAGCCTTTGTTGTTGGCATTCACAGGGTTCGTCGGACTTTGGGCGGTGTTCCGGCGCTGGTTTCAGAAGAATACGGTGACGCCGCAACCGGCACGGCTTTTGCCAGGTTTGATCTGGGGCTCGATTGCCGGGGTGACGACGTTCATCACCCACTCTGGCGCACCGCCGACCCAGGCTTTTCTCTTGCCGCAGAACCTTTCGCGTTTCGTCTTTACTGGCACGATGGCGGTCACTTTCGCCCTGGCGAACTTTGCAAAGATACCAAGCTACCATGCCTTGGGATATTTCGACGGGCTTGACTGGCCGTTGATCGCTGGTCTGGCCATCGTCGGCCTGATTGGCACGGTGATTGGCCGATGGCTGGTGACAAACATGTCGGACAGGTTCTATTCCCGCGTCATCGAGATTCTGCTGCTGCTTTTGTCCGGTATCCTGCTGACAAAATCGGCATTGGCGCTGTTTGGCGGGGTAGCCGCTTGACGCGCCTTGGCAGCAGGGCGAAAGTCTCGCAAAACCATTGCACTGGGCGGGAAAAGCGATAGTTTGGCCGTCCCGATAGATGTGAGGGCAGGGTCATGGAATTCTCGATCGAACGCGCGGCGCTTTTGAAAGCTGTTGCTCAGGCACAGTCGGTGGTCGAACGGCGAAACACCATCCCGATCCTTGCCAACGTGTTGATCGAGGCCGAGGGCGATCAGGTATCGTTCCGGGCCACGGATCTGGACATCGAAGTGGTCGATCAGGCCCCTGCCAAGGTCAGCCGTGCGGGTGCGACGACGGTCAGCGCCGTCACCTTTCATGAAATCGTCCGCAAGCTGCCCGATGGTGCCTTGGTCACGATCACCGACGATGGCGCCTCGGGTCGCATGTCGGTCGAGGCGGGGCGGTCGAATTTTTCGCTCGCCACGCTTCCGAAAGAAGATTTTCCGGTCATGGCATCGTCGGAGTACGAGGCGAATTTCGCGGCTTCGGCACCCGTTTTGCGGCGGTTGTTCGACAAGTCGAAGTTCGCGATCTCGACCGAGGAAACGCGGTACTATCTGAATGGCGTCTACATGCATGTGGCCGATGCCGACGGTGCACAGGTGTTGCGCTGCGTGGCGACCGATGGCCACAGGCTGGCGCGGATTGACGCGGATCTGCCGGATGGCGCGGGCAGTATGCCCGGCGTGATCGTGCCGCGAAAGACGGTTGGCGAGTTGCGGAAACTCCTGGACGATGACGAGGCTCAGATCGCGGTCAGCGTTTCGGAGACCAAGGTGCGATTTGCCACGCCCGGCATTACCCTGACCTCGAAAGTGATCGACGGGACGTTTCCCGACTACACGCGCGTTATTCCCGCCGGGAACACCAAGCGGCTTGAGGTGGATGCCGCCGAGTTTGCGCAAGCCGTCGATCGTGTCGCGACGGTGAGTTCCGAACGGTCGCGCGCGGTGAAACTGGCGCTGGATGAAGATCGGCTGGTCTTGTCGGTCAACGCGCCCGACAGTGGTGCGGCCGAGGAAGAACTGGCGGTCGCCTATCCGGACGAGCCTTTGGAGATCGGGTTCAACGCCAAGTATCTTTTGGAAATTGCCAGCCAGGTGGACCGCGAGAACGCCGTCTTCCTGTTCAATTCCGCCGGTGATCCGACGCTGATGCGCGAAGGCAGCGACGAAACGGCGGTTTATGTCGTGATGCCGATGCGGGTGTGACCGGGCTTTCCGTCACGCAACTGACCCTGTCGCATTTCCGGTCGCACCGGAGAACCACGCTTGATGTCGACGCACGCCCGATTGCCATTTTCGGGCCGAACGGTGCGGGCAAGACCAACATTCTGGAAGCCGTATCGCTGTTGTCCCCCGGTCGCGGTCTGCGCCGTGCCGGTGCCGATGAACTGATCCGCCGCCCCGAGGCACTGGGCTGGAAAGTTTCAGCGCTGGTGCGGAACGGGGGACAGGTACACGAGGTGGAATCCTCAGCGGAACCCGGACAATCGCGGCAGGTGCGCATAGACAGCAAGACCGCACCTCAGGTGGCGCTTGGCCGTGTGGCCCGGATTGTCTGGCTGATCCCCGCGATGGATCGACTTTGGATCGAGGGCGCCGACGGTCGGCGGCGATTCCTTGATCGCATGACGATGAGTTTCGAACCGTCCCACGCCGAGGCGGTTCTGACCTATGAAAAGGCCATGCGCGAACGGAACCGCCTTTTGAAGGACATGGTGCGCGATGCTCATTGGTACACTGCGCTTGAACGACAGATGGCCGATGCCGGAGCGCGGATGGTGCAGAATCGCCGATCTGCCCTGTTGCGCCTGGCTGCCGCCCAGGAAGCGTCGGAAACCGCCTTTCCCTCTGCCAGGTTGGCGCTTGTTCATCCAGAGGCCGATTTGCCCGAAAACGCGAATGATCTGGCGACGCTTCTGGACGAAAATCGCCAGCGCGACCTGCGAGCGGCGCGAACACTTGCGGGGCCGCACCGGATGGACCTTCACGCGGTCTATGCCGACAAGGAGGTTGCGGCGGCTCAGTGTTCGACCGGGGAACAAAAGGCGCTTTTGATTTCGCTGGTTCTGTCCAACGCACGCGCTTTGGCCAAAGATCTGGGGGCTGCTCCGATGATCCTGCTGGATGAGGTCGCGGCCCATTTGGATGCGGGACGGCGGGCGGCGCTTTATGACGAGATTTGCGCCCTTGGCGCACAGGCCTGGATGACGGGCACCGGGGCGGAGTCGTTTGCCGAACTTGGTGACCGGGCCCAGCATCTTGAAGTTGTCGACGAATCGGGCGAAAGTCGCATAGAACAAAAATAGAACATTTGAGGAAAACATGACACCACAACGGGTTAGCCTGATCACGCTTGGTGTGTCCGATCTGGATCAGGCACGCGATTTCTATGGCGCTTTGGGCTGGGAGCCGGTGCCGTCCCCGCCATCCGTCGTCTTTTACCAATTGGACGGGCAGGTGCTTGGCCTGTTCGGGCTTGAGCCGCTGGCCGAGGATCAGGGCCGCCCCGGTGCCGTGCTTGGGGTTGGCGCGTCGACCCTTGCCCAGAATTTCCCCGACAGGGAAAGCGTCGATGCCGCCTTTGAAAAGGCGCTGGCCGCCGGGGCCACCGCTTTGAAGGCGCCAGAGGCGGTGTTTTGGGGCGGATATTCGGGATATTACGCCGACCCGGACGGTCACGTCTGGGAACTTGCGCACAACCCCTTCTGGCAGATCGACCCAACCGGGCGGATCACCATTCCCGCCGAAGGCTGACGCGCGTTTCTGCCATGCAACGATGCAGTTTTGCGGGGCTGAACGGCCGACATATTCTTGCCTCACACCGGCGTTAGCTTATGGTCCGTGCGTTGAAGGGGAAGACCATGCGTCACATGCTTGCTGCCGTCTTTGGATTGTTTCTGGCTTTGCCCGTGCAGGCGGAAGATGACGCTGGCGCAAGCGAATTGACCAAGTTGATGACGGCTTATGACGCGCGGGGATGGGAAGCGGTCGGTCGTTTGAACATCGGCTGGTCCGGCATGTGTTCCGGTGCCTTGATTGCGCCGAACCTGGTGCTGACGGCGGGCCATTGCCTGTACAGCGGCAACGACGGCGAGATTGTCGATCCCACGACCATCGAGTTTCTGGCCGGGTATCGACAAGGCCGTGCCTCGGCCAAGCGCAAGGTGCGCCGTGCGGTGATCCACCCCGAATATTCCTATTCCGGCCCCGAGACCAACGAAACGGTTCCCTACGATCTGGCCATCCTGGAATTGCAGTCGCCGATCCAACTGCCGCACATCCAGCCTTTTCAAATCGGCAAGCGGCCGCGCAAAGGGGCCAGTGTCGGCGTTGTTTCCTATGCAAGAAGCCGCGCGGATTCGCCTTCGATCCAGAAGGTTTGCCATGTTCTGGCGCGTCCGGCGGGAACGATTGTTCTTTCCTGTGACGTGGATTTCGGGGCCTCTGGCGCGCCTGTTTTTGCCGAGATCGACGGCAAACCGCAGATCGTTTCGGTGATCTCGGCCATGTCGACGGTCCGGGGTCGCCCGGTGGCCTTTGGCACCCGGCTTTACAAACCGATCAATACGTTGAAAGCGATGTTGGCCAGCGGCGATGTGGTGTCCGCGAAGAAGCCCGCCAATGTCGCTGCCAAACGGATGAAGCCGAAAGCGCCGAGGGTACTGAATGGTGGCGGGGGCGCAAAGTTCCTGAAACCCTGAGAGTTTGGCTTGACGCGCTGGTGCTGGTGCGCCTTGTTTCGCTTCATGTTTTTGCGCCTGTTCACACTGCTTGCCCTCTCACCCGTATTGGCTGAGGCCCAGGACGCCATGACCGCGGCAGGGCGGTTGGAGTTTGTTGGAAAAGGCGGCTCTTGCTCGGCAGTCCTTGTAAAGCCTGACGTGATCGCGACGGCGGCGCATTGTGCCACGAAAAGAGACCAGGTGTTCCGCGTCGGTGATGGATTGACGGGGGCCGTCTTTCTGGTGTCCGAATTCGTCAGACATCCACTTTACGAACAGGCAAGCAACCGCGTGGACTGGAAACTTCGCTTTGATGTGGCCGTTGGCAGATTGGCAAAGCCTGTGCCGGCGTCGCGTGCAAGGCCCTTGGAAATCGGCGACGTTGCACGAGAAGGCGAGGAGCTTTTTCTCGTGTCCTGGCGGAAGGATGAAACCGAGGCGCCGCGTCAGCGCAAGTGCCAGGTGATCGCTGGTGTCGAGGGTCTGGTAACGCTTGGCTGTGCCGTGCTGGGCGGGGAAAGTGGTGCGCCGGTTCTGCGAGAGACGGATGATGGCCTGGAACTGGTCGCGATCATCAGCAGTAGGACGCGGCAATTCTTTCGACCCGTCGCGCAGGCTTCGGACGTGCGCTTGCGGCTTCAACCCCTGTTCGACGAACTTGGCAAATCCGCCCCTTGAACCAATAAATTCCCTTTCCTACATCTGTTGCGTCAGGCGCCGAAACCGGGTCTGGCAACAGTCAAATCACGGGTTTTCGCCCTTTGCGGGAAGGCCCATCACTATCGCTCTATGGAGGATAACCCTATGCGTAGGTTTGATCTTGCACCGCTTTACCGTGCTACCGTCGGCTTTGACCAGATTGCCGACATGATGGATCGGGTATTGACCGACAACCAATCGGCCCCGTCCTACCCCCCTTACAACATCGAAAAGACCGCGGATGATGCATGGCGCATTTCGATCGCCGTGGCCGGATTTTCGGAAGATGACCTTTCCGTCGAGGT
The DNA here is from genome assembly GCA_965228905.1 of Paracoccaceae bacterium. Taxonomy (GTDB): domain Bacteria; phylum Pseudomonadota; class Alphaproteobacteria; order Rhodobacterales; family Rhodobacteraceae; genus CALKXV01. The sequence goes on from CBDDII010000003.1 coordinate 484,324, forward strand.
TCGCGAAAACGCGCTTTTCGTCGCAGCAAAGAAATCCGACGACGGCGAAGACAAGACCTATCTGCACCGTGGTATCGCCAACCGTGCCTTCGAGCGGCGCTTTGCCCTTGCCGACCACGTGCGTGTCTCGGGTGCCAGCCATGTGAACGGCATGTTGCACATCGACCTTGTGCGCGAAGTCCCCGAAGCCCTGAAGCCGCGTCAGATCGCGATTTCCAGCGGCGAAACACTTGAGGCGAAGGCTGTCGAAGGCAAGTAACCTGAACGCCATCCAATAAACGCCCGGGGCAATGCTCCGGGCGCTTTCGTTTATTCGCCGTAGGGAATCCAGACGGTCTTGACTTCGGTCGCGGCGGCAAGAAAGCGTGCGGATTGAGGATCGCTCCAATCGTGCGCCTTGCCGTGGTTGACCCAGGTGCGTTTCAGATTTCCCGCCGCTTCGCGTTCGATGGTGGCCGAGATGTCCGCGCCGGAAAAGCTCCAGACCGCATCAAGGTCGAGATGCCCGCCCGCCTGCGCGGCAAGCTCTGCGTGATCGCCGGTCAGGATGTTGACTACGCCCGCAGGCACGTCCGAGGTTTCCAGCACCTGGGAGAAATCCGTCAGCGCCAGTGGATAGGGCTCTGATGCCATCACCGTGATGCGATTCCCCATGGCCATCGCCGCGCCGATGATCGAAACCGGCCCCAAGAGCGGCGCGTCCTCCGACGCGAAGGCGGCGATCTTGCCCATTGGTTCGTTCATCGCGAGCGCAACGCCCCGGATCGGCACGCCTTTTGCCCGCCCGTCGTGTTTGTCGGCCCAGGCGGCCCAGGTGAACAGGCGGTCAATCGCGGCCTCGACCTCGCCGCTTCCGCTGCGCTTGCCGGTCATGGCGTCAATTCTAGTGGCGAATTCTTCGGCGCGGGCCGATAGGTTTTCGCCCATATAATACAAGATCTGCGCGCGCAGGTGGCCGGTGCTTTTGCCCCAGCCCTTGGCGGCGTTCATGGCCTCGACCGCATTACGCAAGTCCTTGCGGTTGGCCAATCCGACCTGTCCCAAAGGCTTACCGCGCGGGGACCAGATCGTGCGGGAATAGCCGCCGTCGGGTCGCGCCTGCTTGCCACCCACGTAGAACTTGGCGGTGCGGTCGACGCAATCCTGAACCGCGCCGTCGCCCTTCGCAGGGGCGGCAATGCGGGTCAGCGGTTTTGCGGTGCGCTTGGGTTTCGTATAGGCCATTAGCCCTTCCCACCCGCCTTCGCGCCCGAAACCGCTTTCGCGCACGCCGCCGAAACCGGCAGCGGCGTCGAAAAGGTTCGTCGCGTTGACCCAGACAACACCGGCGGCCAGCTTGGGCGCGACGTCCAGCGCAAGGTTCAGGTTCTCGGTCCAGAGCGTGGCAGCAAGGCCGTAGCGCGTGTTATTGGCAAGCTCGACCGCCTCGCCCGGTGTGCGGAAGGTGGTCGACACCAGCACCGGGCCGAATATTTCCTCCTGCATCAGCGGGTCTGAGGCTGACAGCCCCGAGATCAGTGTCGGCGGATAGAAACAACCCTTCGCGGGCAGTTCGCAAGGTGCGTGGTAGACATCGCCGTTCGCACCATCGACCAAACCCTTGATCGTTTTCAACTGCACCGGGTCCACCACGGCGCCCACGTCGATACACTTGTCCAAGGGATCGCCGACGCGCAGCTTGTCCATCCGTGCCTTAAGGCGGCGCGTGAAATCCTCGGCAATGCCTTCGTGCAGCAACAGCCGGGATCCTGCGCAACAGACCTGCCCCTGGTTGAACCAGATCGCATCGACCAGGCCTTCGATAGCGCTGTCGATGTCGGCGTCGTCGAAGACGATGTAGGGGGACTTGCCCCCCAGTTCGAGCGTTAGGGCCTTGCCCGTTCCGGCGGTGGCGCGGCGAATGACGCGGCCAACCTCGGTCGATCCGGTGAAGGCGATCTTGTCGATGTCACCGTGTTCGGTGATGAGTTGTCCGACCGCGCCGTCGCCCGTGACGATGTTCAGAACCCCCGGCGGCACGCCAGCCTCGTGCGCCAGTTCGGCAAACAAAAGCGCGGTGAGGGAGGTGTACTCGGCGGGCTTCACCACCACGGTGTTGCCCATGGCCAGCGCGGGCGCGACTTTCCAGGCCAGCATCAGAAGCGGGAAATTCCAGGGGATGATCTGCCCCGCGACGCCAAGGGCGGTGCGGTCGGGCAGTTCTTCGTTCATCAATTGCGCCATGCCTGCGTGATAATAGAAATGCCGCGCAACTAGGGGGATGTCGATGTCGCGGCTTTCGCGGATCGGCTTGCCGTTGTCGAGCGTTTCGAGCGTGGCAAAAAGGCGGGAGTTCTTTTGCACCGTGCGGGCAAGGGCATAGAGCACGCGGGCGCGGTGCTTGGCATCCTTTGCCCATCCTTTCTGTGCGGCTCTGGCGGCGGCAACGGCGGCGTTCACGTCGCGCTTGGTGGCCTGGCTGATCTTGGCCAGAGCGCGACCGGTGGCCGGGTTCCTGGTGGCGAACAGCTTGTTCGGCTTGGTCCATGCGCCGTTGATGAACTGGCCGAATTTGCCGTCATGGGATTTCAACCAGGCTTGCGCTTCGCTGGCGTCCTCGGGGGCCGGGCCATAATCCATGGTTTCGAAAATGTCGCGGACGTTCATGTCTTTACCTCTTGTCGACAGAGACTGACGCAGTCTCTGTACCGATTTCCGACGCGGAAATCGCGTCCCGGAAACCGCGTCGGTTTCCGATGCAAATTCCGCGTCGGAATTTGCTGCCCCCAGTCATGCCATTCCGTGCCTGTACCCGGCCGAGTAACGCCCGGTCACGTGATGCTCCAACTGCCGTTCAATGTCGTTCAACAAGGATGACGCCCCAAAGCGGAACAGGTCACTCCGAAGCCACCTGTCACCCAACTCGTCTTTAACCAGCGTCAGGTAAGTCACAGCGTCCTTGGCCTTCGAAATGCCGCCTGCGGGTTTGTAGCCGACGCGGTGGCCGGTCAATTCGTGAAATCCCCGGATCGCGCGCATCATCACCAGTGAAACTGGCAGGGTGGCATTCACCGGTTCCTTGCCGGTGGAGGTCTTGATGAAATCCGCCCCCGCCATCATGCAAACCCAGCTTGCCCGCGCGACGTTTCGCAGGGTGCCAAGCTCGCCTGTGGCAAGGATCGCCTTGACGTGGGCGTCGCCGCAGGTCTCGCGGAAGGCGCGCATCTCGTCGTAAAGCGCCTGCCAGTTGCCGGTCAGCGCGTGGCGGCGCGAGATGACGATGTCGATTTCCTTCGCCCCGGCCTTCACGCTTTCGCGGATTTCGGCAAGCCGCAGTTTGAAGGGTGAAAGCCCTGCCGGGAAACCCGTGGAAACGGCGGCGACGGGAATGCCGGTGCCATGAAGGGCCTCGACGGCGGTTTCGATCATGTCGTGATAGACACAGACCGCACCGACCGTGACCGGCGGCATCTCCATCTCCTTCAAGAGGTCTGATCTGACAGGGTTTGCCGCCTTGGCGCAAAGCCGTTTCACGCGCCCAGCCGTGTCGTCGCCGGACAAGGTGGTGAGGTCGATCATCGTGATCGCCCGCAAAAGCCAGGCGGCCTGAAACTCTTTCTTGACCGAACGGCGACCGGGCAGTGTGGCCGCGCGGCGTTCGATCGCGCTGGTGTTGGCCTGCAATCCACGGATCAGGTCAAGGTCCAGCGGCATCCCCGGATTGCGCGGTTCCTGCACCTGGGGAAGCTGGGCTGTTTTCACTTTGTCTTCGGTCTGAAGTTTTGCAGGCATCGTCGCACGCTTTTCTGTCTCGGGCGGAAAGGTCGCACGCCCGGATGCAGGTTTCAAGAAATTGCAGTCTAGGTATGTGAAAGGCATTTTGTGCAAGCTGGACGTTGCGTAGGTTTCCGGTTTTGATCGGACCACTGAAAGTCGAGATAGGAGTTCATCCAGTGACAGAACAAGCCAGCGAGAAAATCGCGGCCTTGATGGCAAGCCTCGACTCCGAGCTTGAATCCTATTGGGAAGGGGCCTTGGAGGTAGGGCTGGAAACACACACCAAGACCACGCTTGGGGCTTTGAAAAACATTCTGCACGATTTCGCCCGCGAGGTTTCGGCACTTGGCGGCGAAGGCGTTCAGGACCGCGCAGTGGATTTGGTCGCTGGCACCCTTGCGAGGCTTCACACCCTCAACAGCGCCCATGGCGAAGGGCTTTTGGAAACTGACGAGCGCGAGATGATCGTGCCGTTCATCAACGAGAGTGTAGAAGCGATCGGAGTGGACCTTTTGCGTTTTGAGGAAGAGGATATCACACTCGCTCAACGCGAATTCTAGGCCCGGCACTTCAGCCGATCAGGACAGTTTCGACACGCGCGCCGTGTTCCAGCGTTCGATGCACCGGGCAACGGTCGGCGATTTCCAGAAGCCGCGCACGTTGTGCGTCGTCAAGATCGCCTTCCAACCGGATCTCGCGGCGGAAGGTGTCGATGCGGAACCCCTGATCGTTGTCGGCATCCTGCGCGTGGACCTTGTCGTGACTGACATCGACCGACACATGGGTCAGCGGCCACTTTTTTCGCCGTGCGTACATCCGAATGGTCATCGAGGTGCAGGCGCCAAGACCCGCCGACAGGAAACCATAGGGCGTCATGCCCCGGTTGGTGCCGCCATAGGCCTCGGGCTCGTCGGCAAGGGTATGATGCTTTGGCCCCGCGTTGACGTCTTGCAGGAAACCTTCGGCATCTGCTTCGGACACACGGACGATCCCCTCGGGCGCGCCGGGGGGCGGAGCGGGGGACTTCAGGTCCAGATAGCGCCCGGCCCATGCAGCGATAACCTCGGCTGCGTACTCTGCATCTTCGGGTCGCGAGACCAGGTGATCGGCGTCATCCAGCGTCACAAAGCTCTTCGGATGCTTCGCGGCAGTGAAAATCTGCGTTGCATTCTCGATGCCGACGGTCGCGTCAATGGGGGCGTGCAGCACCAAGAGGGCGCGGTCCAACTTTGCCAGAAGCGGTGCCAGTTCGGCGGTGGCGACGTCCTCCAGAAAGCCTTTGCCTATGGTGAAAGATCGCCCTGCAAGATCAACGTTGCCTTCGCCCTCGGTGGAAATCGTTTCAAGAGCTGCACCGAAATTCCGGGTGACGTGAGCGGGATCGAAGGGCGCTCCGATGGTGGCCACCGCTGTCACGCTTTCGATCTCACCAGCAGCTTTCAGAACGGCCGCGCCGCCAAGCGAATGTCCGATCAACAGGCTGGGTGCCATGCCCCGGTCTGCCAGATGCCTTGCGGCCAGCACAAGATCCTGAACATTCGACGAAAACGTGGTGTTCGCGAATTCGCCCTGAGAATGCCCGAGCCCCGTAAAATCGAACCGTAAAACGGCGATTCCCATGGCGGCCAGACGGGCAGCGATGCGCCGTGCGGCGTTGATGTCCTTGCCACAGGTAAAGCAATGGGCGAACAGCGCCGTCGCCAGGTGCGGGCCTTCCGGCATATCCAGTCGCGCGGCCAGTTCTTCGCCCGAATGCCCGGGAAATGTGAATCTCTGCATAGTCATGACCAAAACATTGCCCCTTGTGCCCTAGCTAACAAGGCTGGTCACGCCCTAGTGATGCCCTGTTTCCGAAAAGAGGTTGATGACAAGGATGCCCACCGCGATCAGGGCGATCCCGATCAAGGCGGGCGTATCCAGTTTTTGACCGAACAGGATATAGCCCATCAGCGCGATCAGGACGATGCCGACACCGGACCAAAAGGCATAAACGATACCGACCGGCATGAATTTCAGGGTCAGGCCAAGGAAATAGAATGCAAAGGCATAACTGGCCACGGCCAGCAAGGACGGCCCGAGCCTTGTAAACTGTTGGCTGGCCTGAAGCCCCATTGTGCCGACAGTTTCGGCAAGGATCGCCACCAAAAGGAAAAGATATGTCTGCATGTTCCGACACCTCCGCCGCCCCTTGTGATCCGGGCGGGCGGAAGTGTCGAGAGCGGCGATCAGCTTTGGTTCATGCGATCGACATAGCCGCGCAACTCTTCCGCCTCGGCCCGCGCGGCACGAAGGCCATCCATGGCCGCGTCCAGTTCCGCTTCGGTCTGGCTAAGCTTGTTGGAAAGCTCGGCCTCGCGCTGCTGATAAAAGGCGGTCGTGCTGTCGCGTTCTTCCTCGGCCTGGTGCAATTCCTGCGCCATTCTGTCGAGGTCATCCATGTCCGAGCGTGTGACGCGGGTGATCCGGCTGATAAGCCAATGCGTGAACCAGCCCGCCAGAAAGGCCATGAACAGGATTGCGGCGGTGGCCGCGATGAACTCTGCACCGTTCATTCGTTGCTCTCTCCCTCGGCCTCTTCTTCGTCGACCGTTTCGGTTGCGTCTTCTGCCGCCAAGGCCTCGTCCGTTCTGACAAGGCGGAACTCGATCCGGCGGTTTGCCTCGCGGCCCGCTTCGGTTTCGTTGTCGGCAATCGGCTGCGTCTCGCCATAGCCCTTTGCGGTTAGGTTCGACACCAGAACGCGCCGCGCCATGATCGCGTTCAACACGGCGTCCGCGCGGGCCTGGCTGAGTTGTTCGTTCATGGTTTCGCGACCCTGGCTGTCGGTGTGGCCGCCGATCTCGATCGGAACAGACGTGCAGTCGCGCAGGATCTCGGCGATGGCGTCAACGGTTTCCACGGCTTCAGCCTCGATATCGGTCGAAGAGGGCGCAAAGCTGATCTTTCGCCGGTTGCCGGCTTCGTTGATCATCTGGATGCACTCTTCCGGCGAGGGGATCGAGGATTGTGGGTCAAGTACTTCTGAGTAGGAGACGTTCAGTTCAAAAGAGGCCCCATCTTCCAGCTTGCCGGACAGGATGCGTGTCATCTGCGCCTGTGCGTCCTTGGTACCCGTGTCGCCAGAGATCACGATGTTGTCGTCGGTGACGCTGGCGAAACCGTTGTGCAGGTACTGCATCGCTTCGAGCGCCGACAGGACACGCAAGGACCATCCCGCGGGCAAGTCAGAATCCAGTCGGGTGGCGGAATATATGCGCTCGCTCCCGAAATGAGCGGCGGCAAAGCTTTCGACGGCGGCGCGCATTTTTGCATCCGCCAGCCTGCCGCGAAGCTGGACTTGCCCTTCCGGCGAGCGGGTGGCGATGAACTCCGGCGCCTGGACCGCGTTCGCATCATCCTCGTCCGGCACTTCGGGAAGGATCGCAGAAAGCGAAAAGACCGGCGGGAGGTCGGCCTCCAACTCGGCAGCGATCCGTTCGAAGATGGAGGGCGGTGTGCCTTCCTTGGCCACGAGAGTGACATCTGCATTCGATAGGGTCAGAGTGCCACCACCCATCTGGCGCAGCGCGGCGATCCCCTCGGAGGCAGCTTCGCCCCACCGGGTGGACGGCGTGCCGAGCGCGAGGGTGCAAATGATCTCACCATCGGCACCCGCTTGTCGCGCGGCATCGACAATGGCCTTCTGGGCAGCTTCGCTGTCTGCAGTACAGGCGTCGAACCGCACCCCTTCCTCGTCAACCAGGAACCTGAGCGTGAACGGGGCCACCACGGGGCGCGGCGCAAGGATCTTCAGGTCGACCGACAGGCCAGATGGTATCTTTCTGGTCAGCCGTCGTTCGATGGCTTCCTTGTCGTCTACGTCTTCGGCGACGGCCTCGATCGTAACTTTGCGCGCCTTGATCGACACCTTGGAGCTTGGCAACTCTTCCAGCGCTTCGATTCCGAAGGCAAGCGCACGTTCCCAACCGGAGGGCGCTTCGAAATTCGCGCTTTCCAGGATGGGAGAGACCCGGGCGCCGTCGGCATGGGCCTCCACTCTCTCCACGATTTCGTCGGGGTTCGATGAGGTCGGAACCAGGCCGATCAGCGAAACACCGTCATCGTTCTTCAAAAGCTCGATCGAAAACTCGGGCGCCGTGATGGCTGCCGCCGCAACCACGTCCATTCCATCAATGATCCGCGTCGCATCCACAACGCGCCCCGCCGTCGAAAGGGCCGCAAAGCGCGTGGCTTCGTCCATGGCGGTGCCGCCCAGGGTGACCGACAACCCGTCAACGCTGACATCGACCCATTCGTGACCGGCTTGTGACAGGGCAAGGTTCAACCCGGTGATTGCCTGCATCTCGATCCGGTTTTTCGCCCAGAAGGCAACACCAAAACACCCCGCCGCCCCGAGGGCGATGGCCAGAACATGGGGCAGGGCAGAGGAACGAAACATGGACCGGTTTGAACTCATGGCGTTTTGTAGTCCCCCCGTTCAGAGGGCGCAATCAAAGGAAGTGTGCGACGGCAAGAAACAGCAGGACAATCAATCCAGCGTCCCGGTTCGAGCGGAAAAGCCCAAGCAGGACCGCGCTGTCCTCCATGTCGAACCGTCGGATCTGCCAGGTCAGATGCCATCCGAAAGCCCAGGCTCCGCCCAAGGCAACGGTCAGTTTCAGCACATCGGTGGAATCCGCCAGCGCCCCAATCATGGCCAGCCCGAGGAGTGTGACGGAAAGCACAAGGAACCACTTGAGCCAGGTCGGCGTCGCCTCGCCGAACAGTCGGGCGGTGGATTTCACGCCGATCAGGGCATCGTCCTCGGTATCCTGATGGGCATAGATCGTGTCGTAGAACAGCGTCCAGGCGATGCCCGACAGGTACAATGCGAACGAGGGCCAGGTCACCGTTCCGGTCGCGGCGGCCCAGGCCAGCAAGGCGCCCCAGTTGAAGGCCAACCCAAGGAAGACCTGAGGCCACCAGGTGAACCGTTTGGCAAAGGGATAGATCGCGACGAGAGCCAGCGAACCGATCCCCAACCAGATGGCCAGGGGATGAAAGGTCAAGAGGATGCAAAAGGCGAGCAGGGACTGGACCACCATCCAGACCACTGCGCCTTTAACGCTGACTTGCCCCGAGGGGATCGGGCGTGAACGGGTCCGCTCGACCGCACCGTCAAAGTCGCGGTCGGTGATGTCGTTCCAGGTGCAACCTGCCCCCCGCATCAAAAAGGCTCCGATGCCACACCCGATGCCGATCCACAGATGCTGGAAAGTGAAGGCCCCCTGCATCAGGGAAGCCAGTGCCAGCGCCCACCAGCAAGGCAAGAGCAATAGCCAGGTCCCGATCGGCCGATCGGCGCGGGAAAGGCGCAGGAATGGCCGTGTCGCCTTGGGCGCCCAGTGATCGACCCAATTGCCGTCAACCGCATCTGCCACTTGTCCCTCGGGGTGCGCCTCGGTCATATGGTCCTCGTGAAGAAAAACGCGAAAGTCAGGCTCTTTGTTAGCGAGGCTCTGGGAGAGGAGCAATCGGTCGCTCTGACGCGGGAGCAGGCGCACTACCTGTTTGGTGTGATGCGATTGTCTGCGGGCGATCCTGTCGCATTGTTCAACGGGTCGGACGGCGAATGGCAGGCCGAGGTTGTCGAAGCGGGAAAGCGCGGTGGCTCGCTGATCTGTCGCACCCAAAGTTCGCCCCAACACGATCCTCCGGACCTCTGGCTGATGTTCGCCCCGATCAAGAAGGCCCGGACGGATTTCATCGTCGAAAAGGCCGCCGAGATGGGGGCCGCGCGTATCTGCCCCGTGAACACGGATTTCACGAACTCGGACCGTATCAGAAGGGACCGCTTGCAGGCACATGCCGTCGAAGCGGCGGAGCAATGCGGTGGCACCTATGTGCCAGAGGTGGACGAGCTTTCCCCGCTTTCGAAGGTGCTGGACGATTGGCCCGACGGTCGTTTCCTGATGTTTTGCGACGAGGCGCTTGCGGGCCGCGCAACGGGCATGGGCGTGCTTTCCGAGTTGAAGGATCATCCATGGGCCATTCTCATCGGACCCGAAGGCGGGTTCTCGGAAGCAGAGCGGACAAGACTTTCCAAGATGGAAAACGCGGTTCCGATCTCGCTTGGTCCGCGCATCCTGCGGGCCGACACCGCTGCGGTTGCGGCGATGGCGCTTTGGCAATTGCATCTGGGGGATTGGCGGTGACGACAGCCCCGGTGATCCGCCTGCACCTCTTTTTTGCCCGCGACAATGACCGGGCGGTGATCCTGCGTCAGGGGCCGACAAGACAGTTCCGCATGATCCTGTGGGACCGTGCGACCGACGATTTTGAAGACGGCCAGTGGTTGAAGCAGAAAGTTTATGTGGAGCGCTGCGACCTTTCCCCGGACGGTGAGCATTTCCTCTACTTCGCCCTCGACGGTCACTGGGGCAGCGAAGGGAAGGGCAGTTTCACGGCCATATCCAAACCGCCATACTGGACAGCTCTGGCCCTGTTTCCCGTCGGCGACACATGGAGCGGCGGCGGCGCCTTTCTGGACGCCGGACACTATCACGCGGACGGTGATGCCGACATCATTGGTCGCGCCGAGGGCATTCGGCGCGTTTCGCAGGGCGAGCCTGACAAAGGATGCACGACCGGGCTGCGTCTGGAAACAGGCGGGCGGGCACCGCTCGACCGCGCGGCGACCAAACGTCTTTTGGACGAACCAGTGCCCAGGGAACCTTGGGCGCTTCTTCAAAGGATGCGCATTCCGACAGGCAGCGAAATGGACAGGTACGACACGCAAGGCGGCCGGCTGTATCGTCGTAACGGCATGGAACTGGACCTGATCCGGGATTTTACCGACATGGAATTTGAACCGATCCGGGCACCCTACGATTGGCGAGATGAGGACGAGAGTGGGCAGACCGCCTGGCATCCGCTGGACGGAGAGACGTCGTGAGCCTCATCCGCCCCGAAGCCGCGGCATTCCTCAAGAAATGGCGCGAGGCGATCATCTCGGGCGTGATCCTTTTGGGCTCGCTTCAGGCCGCGTCCATGACCTTTGGTCTGGTGCAGGCCATGTCCTGGGTTACGGTGCTGGTCGCGGCGGCCCTGTTCATCGAAGGCGTGCGGCGTGCGCGCCTGCCCGAACGGCAAGGCGGGGTGGGGATGGTCGAGGTGGATGAACGTCAGATCACATACCTTGGCCCCTTGGGCGGCGGTGCGCTGTCGATCGACGAATTGCAGCGCATAAAGGTCAAGACAACCGGGCTTGGCCCTGCTGCTGCCGATTTCTATTGGGAATTCACCGACCGCGCAGGCCAGCGCCTGACCATTCCGGGTAATGCCGAGAACGCTGGCGCACTGTTCGACGCCCTCACTGCCTTGCCTGGTGCCGACTACGAAGCGGTGATCCGCGCGTCGAAATCGAAGTCTGGAACCGAACAGGTTGTGTGGGAAAACACACAAGGCCCCTCGGATTGACTTGAGCGTCAATTCGGGCAAGGGATCACCCTGACGCAGCGAAACGAGATCCCATGTCGATACCCCAATCCGGCGGCGCCCCGATCGAGCGGCACGAACAATTGGCCGAATACCTTGCCGACGGCTGTAAGCCGAAAGACCAGTGGCGCATCGGGACAGAGCACGAGAAATTCGGCTATTGCGAAGATACGCTGAAGCCCCTGCCCTATGAGGGCGCGCGTTCGATCAAAGCCATGCTGGAAGGGTTGCGTGACGACTTTGGCTGGTCCCCGGTGGAAGAGGGCGGCAATATAATCGGTCTGGTCAAGGATGGCGCCAACATCTCGCTTGAACCGGGCGGGCAATTGGAGCTTTCCGGCGCACCGCTGGAAACGATCCACCAGACCTGTGACGAGGTGAACGAGCATTTGCGCGAGGTTCAGTCCGTCGCCGACCGGATCGGTGCGCGGTTCATCGGGCTTGGGTCTGCACCGCACTGGACGCACGACGACATGCCCTTGATGCCCAAGGGCCGCTACAAGCTGATGGATGCCTATATGCAAAAGGTCGGCGAGCTTGGCACCTCGATGATGCGGCGAACCTGCACCGTTCAGGTCAACCTTGATTTCGCCTCCGAAGCCGACATGGTGCAGAAACTCCGTGTCGCTCTGGCCTTGCAGCCCGTGGCCACGGCGCTTTTCAGCAATTCGCCTTTCACCGAAGGCAAGCTGAACGGTCACAAGTCGTGGCGCAGTCGCATCTGGCGCGACCTTGATCCCGACCGGACCGGAATGCTGCCCTTCGTTTTCGAAGACGGGTTCGGGTTCGAAGCCTGGGTCGACTATGCGCTCGATGTGCCGATGTATTTCGTCTATCGCGACGGGGAGTATATCGACGCGCTTGGCATGTCTTTCCGCGATTTCATGAAGGGCGAATTGCCCGCCTTGCCGGGTGAAAAGCCGCTGATGTCGGACTGGGCCGACCATCTGACCACATTGTTCCCCGAAGCCCGCATCAAGAAGTTCATCGAGATGCGCGGGGCGGACGGTGGACCCTGGCGGCGGCTTTGTGCCTTGCCGGCCTTTTGGGTCGGGCTGATCTATGAACAATCGTCGCTGGATGCCGCCTGGGACCTCGCCAAGGGTTGGGATGCAGAAACGCGGCAGGCATTGCGCGTCGCCGCCTCGATTGACGGATTGGCCGCAGAGGTTGACGTCATCAACATGCGCGAACTGGCGGGCGAAGTCGTGAAGATCGCCGAGGCAGGATTGAAACAGCGTGGAAAGCAGGGTGCCGGTGGTCTGTTGCCGGACGAAACCCACTTTCTGAATGCCCTGAAAGAGACCCTGGAAACCGGGGAAACCCCGGCCGATGAACTTATCCGGCGCTACAACAGCGATTGGAACGGCGATGTGACCAAGGTGTTCGGCGAATACAGCTACTGATCGGTTTTTGCTCAGGGCATTGAAAATTAATGCTTTCTGCAGTGCGAAAGTGCTTCGCAAAGTGACGCAGGGTGAGCCACACGTCATTGTTGCGGCAATGCTGCCACACCCAAGATATTGTGGATAACTTCGTCTTGTAGGTTTTTTGCATGCGCAGCATAGTTAACTTGCTGCAATCGGGGATGTCTTGGGTAATTTAGTGTTTTGGCGAGTACCGTGAGTGTGTTTTTAGGGTGGGGCATCTTCGATTGTGGCCCGTACCCTTGCCTTGAACTACTGATTTCAGATCACCATCAAGGGTCGGGTCGTTTCTTTCGGTCAAACAGCGGAACAACGGGCAGACGTTCGTCCGCATAACCTGGCACCGATTGATCCAGACGCATCGCCAGATCCGGAAGCCGGTGAACCGGCACCTTGGGGAACAGATGGTGTTCCCGGTGATAAAACATCAGATAAGCCAACCGCGCGAGGATCCCGCGTTGCGACCGTGCAATGACCCCGGTTTCGGACGCGCTCTGGTGGGTGATCCAGACGGCGAAAAGCGCGGTCAGACACTGGGCGACGATCATCGCGAGTACGTGCAGGATCAATACGGCTGATCCGGAAACGAGGGTCATTCCCAGCAGCAACCCGTTCAGCGCCCAATCCACGACCATCCGGCGGCGAAGACGGTGCGGCCCATGGGTCCAGGCCTCACGATTGATGTCGTAAGGAAATCGCGGACCGTATCGCAGGACCTCGGAAAAGCTCATGTGCCCGCAACGCCCTTCAAAGTCGCCCGGCCCCATGGCGTGCTTGTGATGCACCATGTGCCCATATGCCACCGCGTGGTTCGAGGCCCCCATGAGAAAACTTAGGCCGTGCATCACCAGCGAGTCGCCTGTCCTTGAAAGTCCGAGGTTACCGTGGATCGCCTCGTGGTTAAGGCGCAGGCCGCAGAGAAAGAACATGAAGGATGCCGGGAAACCCAAGACCCAATAGGGTGAGGCGAAAAGGGCGAGACTGCACAATAGCCAGGGTAGGGGAAGCGACAACTCACGCAGGATGTCCATTCGTCCCATATCGGTAAGATCATTCCAGACGACGCCAACCGGTGCCTTTTCAATCTGCCTGGGCATCGGAAACCTCCCCGCCGAACAGGCGATAGAGCCAAAGGAAAACCAGACTCCAGATCAGCGCGAACAGCGTCCCGAGGACTGCGTAGATACCAATCATGCCCCAAGCGTTATCCGGTTCTCCAACGACAAGGAAAAATAGAAACACGAAGGGCAGGGAAAGCAGGTTCGCCAACATCGCAGCGCCGCTGACGGACCCGCCGCGACGAAGCGCGCGCCACATGGCCGGGCCCCCGAACAGGAGGTAGGTGGGCGCGCCGAATATCGGGGCCGCCACCGGAAAGATTGCGATCAGGGCAAGGCCGCCGGACCTGAACTCCGCGAAGCTGGCAAGCCACAGCATCCCGAGAAAGGGCAAGGCGACAAGGATTGGCGCGGCGATCAGCCCCGCGACAAAGGGCAAGGGCGATACGGGCGAAGGTTCACCGGTCGGCGTGGTGTCGTCGTGCGGTATCAGAGACATTCCTTCGACGTTCATAGCAGGAGCCTCCGTTCGACGTCCGCGTCCGGCATATGGCAGAGGTTGTCACTTCCGAAGAACCGGATGCGGTTGCGGGCCATCAGCCGGTAGGCTTTGGTGCGCAGCGGTTCGGGTATGGCCTTCAAGAGCACAAGGGCGCTTGCAGCACCGCCAATCACCTGACCCACGCGCGCCCAGGCGTCAAATGCGGTGAGGGCCCTGCCGCCTTCGAGATACAGCCAGGATGCGGGGTCGTCGGGGTCAATACCGTGGGCGTCGAACAGGTGCCGCCCCAGCCCGGACTGCATCGGCACGATGCGAAAACGATTGTCGCGGTCGTGTCTTGCAATCCAGCGCGCGCCATTGGCGCAGAGGCCGCATCGCGCGTCCATGACGACGACGATGCTGTCTTTTGATACAGTTATTTCTGTCACTACTGAAACTCCAACACAAAATTTTTAGGGTTTGCCCCCACCCGGAATGAAACGCGCAATTTTCGCACCCAGTTTCAACGCACCCAGATGCACCGCTTTGGGAAGACGCGCGACGTCACCATACCAACTGTCAAACAGCCGCATGGTTTTCAGGGTGTCGTCGATGCGGTTGATGTTCTCGCTTGGCGTGCCGTCGGTCTTGGCCTCTTCCAGCACGCGCTCAAGCGCATGGAGCGTCGGTGCAAACTCGCGTTCGCGCCGCCCTTCGATGACGGCAAGCGCCAGGTCGAACATGTCCCGGATCGAGGTGAAGTGATCCCGCCGATCCCCCAACTGCCGTTCCACGCTGACAAGCTTCCATGATTGCAACTCCTTGATCCCGGTCGAGACGTTCGAGCGTGCGATGCCCAGGGTCTCGGCAATCTCGTCAGCGGGCAGGGGGCGGTCGGAGAGGTGCAAGAGCGCGTGGATTTGCGCAACCGAGCGGTTGGTGCCCCACTTGGCGCCCATTTCCCCCCAGTGGAGGATGAAATCCTGCATTGCCGGTGTCAGTTTCATAGGTGTCATTTATTTCTGTTGAGACTGAAATATCAGAAACAACGAAAATGTCAACCCGCTGCGAGAAGACGGAAGGAACTGTGACCATACTGTCGAAAACCGCTTCCCGCGCCTCGCGGCCTATCCTATACAGCGCCCATGAGCTTTCGCGCCCGGCACCTTCTTGGCATCGAACACCTTGCCCCGGATGAGATCACGACTCTTCTGGATCTGGCCGATACCTATGTCGATCTGAACCGCCGCGACGTGAAACACGACACGGCGCTGACCGGGCTGACGCAGATCAACATGTTCTTTGAAAACTCGACCCGCACGCAGGCGAGTTTCGAACTCGCCGGCAAACGGCTTGGTGCCGACGTCATGAACATGCACATGGCAGCATCCTCGGTCAAAAAAGGCGAAACGCTGATTGATACGGCGATGACGCTGAACGCCATGCACCCCGACCTGTTGGTCGTGCGGCATCCGAATTCGGGCGCTGTGAACCTTTTGGCGCAGAAGGTGAACTGCGCGGTGTTGAATGCCGGGGATGGTCGCCACGAACATCCGACGCAGGCGCTTCTTGATGCGCTGACCATCCGTCGCGCAAAGGGCCGGCTGCACCGTCTGACCGTGGCGATTTGCGGGGATATTGCACATAGCCGGGTCGCACGTTCGAACATCCTTCTGCTTGGCAAGATGGAGGCGCGCATTCGTCTTGTCGGTCCACCAACCCTCATGCCTTCCGGTGCCGCCGATTGGGGTGTCGAGGTCTGTACGACGATGGAAGAAGGGCTGAAGGACGCCGATGTCGTGATGATGCTGCGCCTTCAAAAGGAACGCATGGATGGTGGTTTCATCCCGTCCGAGCGGGAGTATTACCATCGTTATGGCCTTGATGGCGAAAAGCTCGCGCACGCAAAAGCGGATGCCATCGTGATGCACCCCGGTCCGATGAATCGCGGTGTCGAGATCGACGGGACCATCGCCGACGACATCAACCGTTCGGTCATCCAGGATCAGGTCGAAATGGGTGTCGCCGTGCGCATGGCCGCGATGAACCTTCTGGCTCGCAACCTCCATGCGACCGAGGATGCGGCAGGCGTGATGGCTTGATATGGTAAGGTGCCGGTGGATCGTTTTGACCCCGGCAGACTGCTTCTTGGCTAGGGTCAGGCGATGTCCGAACCGGAGGAAACCGTGAGTGATCTGAAAGATCCGTTTCGCGTCTTGTCCAGCGAACAGGGCGTCGTACGTGTCTTTGCCACCGAATTGGAACCGGAAGGCGCGGCGGCGATCACCGCTGGCAACGTACATAAGCTTTTGGGGAAGGATATTGAACTGGACCCCGCCAAGGTCGAGGTGTTTCCGGCAAAGGTGATCCAGGCCCTTGGACTGGCCGCCTATCTTTACGAAGGCTACGGCATTGCAGAAGAAGACCTGCGCGGCAAGAGATCCGCGCTGGATGCCCTGACCGATCTGATTGTCCTGATCCCTTCGTCGGCCTTCAAGGGCAAGGCGCTGGAACTTGACCCGAATCCTGCGTTGCGGTTCATCGGTGCGTTCCGGGAGCCGGCGAAAGCCCCTCCCGCGCCCATGCCCGGCCCAGAGTCTGCCAAGGGTACGCTGACACCATCAAACCAGCGCGAGACGGTACATCACAGGCAACGCAAGGGGTCCTGGATCATCGCCTTGGGTGCGCTGATCATCGCGGCTGCCCTTGTGCTTTTTGCCGTCTTCTGACACCTGATCCCCATGAGCGCCACACTTTTCACCAACGCCCGTCTGATCGACCCCGAGAGAGGGACTGACGGGATTGGCACGCTTGCCGTCAGGGATGGTGTGATCGCGGGCGCCGAAGGTATGGACGGGGCCGAGGTGATCGACTGCGATGGCAAGTGCCTTGCCCCGGGCATCGTCGACATTGGCGTCAAGGTCAGCGAACCGGGAGAACGGCACAAGGAAAGCTTTCGCACGGCAGGCATTGCCGCTGCTGCCGGGGGCGTGACGACGATGGTCACCCGCCCCGACACGCTGCCCGCAATCGACACGCCCGAGGTCCTGGAATTCGTCCGCCGTCGCGCAAACGAAGTGGCGCCGGTTCACGTCCTGCCGATGGCCGCGCTGACGCGAGGGCGCGAAGGCAGGGAAATGGCCGAGATCGGCTTCCTGTTGGACGCTGGCGCGGTCGCTTTCACCGACTGCGACCGTGTCGTCGAAAACCCCAAGGTGTTTTCGCGCTGCCTGACCTATGCCGCCTCGCTTGGCGCATTGGTCGTCGGCCACCCGCAGGAACCCACGCTGTCTTCCGGGGCGGCGGCGACAAGCGGCAAGTTCGCGGCGCTAAAGGGTATTCCCGCCGTGTCATCGCTGGCCGAACGGATGGGCCTTGATCGCGATATCTCAATCGTCGAAATGACCGGCGCACGCTACCACGCTGACCAACTGACAACGCAACGCGCCCTGACCCGTTTGCGCCGCGCCAAGGAAGCAGGCCACGATGTGACCGCAGGCGTTTCGATTCACCACCTGACGCTGAATGAAATGGACGTGGGCGACTATCGCACCTTCTTCAAGGTCAAACCGCCCCTGCGGTCCGAGGAAGACCGGCTTGCCACGGTCGAAGCCGTCGCCAAAGGGCTGATCGACGTGATTTCGTCGATGCATACGCCACAGGACGAGGAATCAAAGCGTCTGCCATTCGAAGAGGCCGCGTCGGGTGCGATTGGTCTGGAAACCCTGCTGCCCGCCGCCATGCGCCTTTTTCATGCCGGACAGATCGACTTGCCGACACTTTGGCGCGCCATGTCGCTCAATCCGGCAAAACGGTTGGGGCTATCGTCGGGGCGCCTGTCACCCGGTGCACCCGCCGATCTGGTTCTGTTCGACCCCGACGCGCCTTTCGTGATGAACAGGTTCAAGCTGCATTCGAAATCCAAGAACACACCCTTCGACGAAGCAAGGATGCAAGGTAAGGTTCTGGGCACCTGGGTCGAAGGCCAGCGCATCGAGATCGAGGCTGTTCCGACCACCTGAATGCTTGCCAAAGGCGGCACCCCGCCTATTCTGCCTTTGACGGGAGACAGGCGATGCCACCAATCGACACCGCAGTTCCATTCTTGCTGGCCATCGCGCTTGCCGCCTACCTGTTGGGTGGAGTGCCGTTCGGGCTTGTCATGGCAAAGGCCTTCGGCTTGCCCGACCCGCGCGGGATCGGTTCGGGAAACATCGGTGCAACCAACGTCTTGCGCACTGGTTCGAAGCCTGCGGCGCTCGCAACCTTGATCCTCGACAGCGCGAAAGGGCTAATAGCGGTTCTGATCGCGCGGGCCATCGCCGGAGAGGATGCGGCGCAACTTGCCGGGTTATCGGCCTTTCTGGGCCACATCTTCCCGGTCTGGCTGAAATTCAAGGGTGGCAAGGGCGTGGCGACTTTTCTTGGCACGCTCCTTGGGATTGCGCCGATTCTGGGGTTGGCGGCCTGTGCAATCTGGCTGGTGGTCTTTGCCGTATCGCGCATATCTTCGCTTTCGGCGCTGATGGCAGCAGCCTTTGCCCCGATCATGGCGGTCTTTCTGGGCCACCCCGACGCATCGCTTGTCACATTCGTGATGGCGCTTGTCCTGTTCTTTGCACATTGGGCCAACATCAAGCGGTTGCGCGCCGGGACGGAGCCCCGTTTCGGGGCGCCGAAGTGACGCTCGAAACCTTCGTCAGCACCTTCGATCAATGGCCCGAAGGCGGCTACGGCGGGACATACGAGGGCAGGCGCTACCGGGTCACCAAGACTCTGATGGCCACGGGACGGTCCCAAAAGCTTGAGGCCGAGGAACTGGGCGGCAACGACTATATCAGCTTCCACCTCTACCGCCTTGCTGATGGATCGGCCCTGTTGAAACCCTGCGAGATGCCGGAAGACAAGGTCATTGCCTTCGTTTTGGGCGTGGTGATCGACTGAGCGGGATTGCCCCCGCCGTTGCAGGGGCATAGCCTTGCGCCATGGGATTCTGGGAGATGAAAGCGGCCCTTGAGTGGCAGATTGCCTGCGGTGCAGACGAAGCCATTCTTGACGCGCCGATCGACCGGACGGTCGTGCCTGAGGAGAAAGCGCCGACTGCCAAGGTGGCCGAGTCCCCAAAGGTATTCACGCCACGCGAGGTCGATCCGGTGGCCGTCGCCCGGGCAGTTGCAGAGAAGGCCGAAACGCTCGACGCACTCAGATCGGCGATGGAAGCGTTCGAGCATTGCGACCTGAAGCGGGGTGCGCGGCAGTTGGTGTTTTCCGACGGCCAGCCGCAGGCCCGCGTCATGATCATTGGCGAAGCTCCGGGGCGTGACGAGGATTTGCAAGGCAAGCCCTTCGTCGGTCGGGCCGGGCAGCTTCTGGACCTGATGTTCAGCCACATCGGCCTGTCGCGGGAAAGTCCCGATGGCGACAGGGCGCTGTACATCACCAACGTCCTGCCCTGGCGGCCACCGCAAAACCGCGATCCGAAACCTGACGAGATGGCGATGATGCTGCCGTTCCTGAAACGGCACGTCGAATTGATCGACCCCGACCTGATCGTCGCCATGGGCAACCACGCCTGTCAGGCGCTTCTGGGCAAGCGCGGCATCACCCGTCTGCGCGGCAACTGGACCGAAGCTATGGGCAAGCCGACCTTGCCGATGTTCCACCCGGCCTACCTGCTGCGCACCAACGACGCCAAGCGCGAAGCCTGGGCGGACCTTTTGTCGTTGAAAACAAAACTTGGGAAAAATTCATGATCGATCCGCTGGTGGTTCTCGCTTTTCTGCCCGCTGCTTTGGCGCTGAACCTAACGCCCGGCGCGGACATGCTGTTTTGCCTTGCACAGGGCACGCGTGGAGGTGCGCGGCCCGCTCTGGCAGCTTCGGCGGGCATTGGCGTTGGCGCGATGGTTCATGTCACGCTGGCGGGCCTGGGCCTTGGCTGGCTTGTCGCCGAGTATCCCGTCCTGTTCGACATCATCCGCTACCTCGGCGTCGTCTACCTGCTCTGGCTGGCCTGGCGCACACTAACGTCACCGCCAGCGACGAACGACACGCTGCCCGTGCGCCCCGCCCGCGCCTTTCGTGATGGTCTGATCGTGAACCTGACCAATCCCAAGGTAATCCTGTTCATCCTCGCCTTCTTGCCGCAATTCGTCGATCCGACCCACGCTGTTCTGCCCCAGTTCCTGATTTTCGGTGCTGTGATTGCCATCGGCGGGCTTGTCGTGAACGGGGCGGTCGGTGTCTTTGCCGGTGGCATCGGGCAATACATGGGGCGGAACCCCCGGTTCGAGGTGGCGCTGCGCTGGATCACGGCCTCCATCTTTGCGGCTTTGGCGTTGCGCCTCATCTTCGAAGGAAAACGCGCATGAGCCGTATTGACGAGTCCCGTGACTTCATCCCGATCCGAATTGCAGTTCTGACCGTAAGCGACACCCGGACGACGGAGGATGACCGCTCCGGCGACACTTTAGCCGCTCGCATCGAAGACGCGGGTCACAGCGTTCAGGCCCGCCAGATTGTGACGGACGACCGCGAGAAAATCGCCGAAATCCTGAAAAAGTGGTGCGCGGACGAAAAGATCGACGCGATCCTGTCAACGGGCGGCACGGGGCTGACAGGCCGGGACGTGACCGTCGAAGCGCACCGGGATGTCTATGAAAAGGAAATCGAGGCCTTCGGCACCGTTTTCACCCATGTTTCCATGGCCAAGATCGGCACTTCCGCCGTTCAAAGCCGCGCTTGCGGTGGTGTTGCGAATGGAACCTACCTTTTCGCACTGCCAGGCAGTACCGGGGCCTGCAAAGACGCCTGGGATGAAATCCTGAGCTTTCAGTTCGATTACAGGCACCGTCCCTGCAATTTCGTGGAAATAATGCCGCGTCTCGACGAACATTTGCGACGGAAATAGCGCACACGCACGTTTTACACGCAAGATTTTGCCATTGGGGTAAAAGAACTACATACTAAAGCGTCGCAAACTAACGGAAAAACACGTGCGATTTTTACGAAGATCATTGGTGGGATTGTTCCTGCTTTCGGTGACTGTGGGCCTGTTCGCCTATGCCGGAAGCATGGTCTGGGGCGCGCTTGAGGCAAAATGGTCGGAAACTCCAAATCAACGCCCGCAGCGCGAAAGGGTCTTTGCCGTCAACGTCGTAACGATTGAACCGGAAACCATCCGGCCGATCCTGTCCACCTTCGGAGAATTGCGTGCGCGTCGTTCGTTAGAACTTCGCGCCTCGTCGGAAGGCGAAGTCGTCTGGATTTCCGACAAGGTGGAGGAAGGCGGTCTGGTCATGGCCGGCGACGCGCTGGCCCGGATCGACCCTGTGGAGGCGCAGTCGGCGCTGGACACGGCGCGGGCAGACATGGCCGAGGCGGAAGCCGACCTTCGCGACGCCGAGCGCCAGTTGCTACTGGCGCGCGATGAAATCACGGCGGCGGAAGACCAGGCGCGGTTGCGTGCCAACGCGCTGGCCCGTCAGCAGGACTTGCTGGATCGTGGTGTTGGATCGACCGCTGCGGTGGAAACGGCGGAATTGGCCCATTCATCGGCCAACCAGGCGGTTCTTTCCCGGCGGCAGGCCATGGCCGATGCCGAGGCGCGCATCGACCAGGCGAAGACAACGCGGGATCGCCGCCGCATCGCTCTTGCGGATGCCGAGCGGGGGCTTGCGGACACCGAGATCACCGCCTCGTTCGATGGTGTCCTGAGCGACGTTACGGTTGTCGCCGGAGGGCGCGTTACAAGCGGAGAAACCCTTGCCCGCATTATCGACCCGACGGAACTGGAAGTTGCATTCCGTGTTTCGACCCCGCAGCACACGCGCCTTTTGAACGAAAACGGCGATCTTGTGGGCTCGGACGTTTCCGCGTCGTTGGACATTCTGGGCGTCGATCTTGTCGCCACCGGAAAGATCAGCCGGGAAAGTGCCGCCGTGGGCGACGGACAGACCGGGCGGCTGTTGTTTGCCCGGCTGGATACGGCGCCCGGTTTCCGACCCGGTGACTTCGTCCGCGTGAACATCGAGGAACCGGAGTTGGGCAACGTCGCGCGCCTGCCCGCGACCGCGGTCGATGCGGCAGGCACCGTTCTGGTGGTCGGCGAGGGTGAGCGGCTTTCTCTGGCCGCAGTCGAGGTCCTGCGCCGGGAAGGCGATGACGTCATCGTCCGTGCCGAGGGCTTGCGAGGGCGCGAGATTGTTTCAGAGCGGACTCCGCTTCTGGGTGAGGGTATCCGCGTCCGTCCCCTGCGCCCCGTCGGCGCGGAAGAAGCCGAGTTGCCCGAACTCCTCTCTCTTGATCCCGACCGCCGTGCGCGGCTTGTCGCCTTTGTGGAGGGCAACCAATACATGCCCGACGAAGCCAAGAGCCGCGTGCTGACCGCGCTGAGGGAAGAGATGGTTCCGGCCAGCATGGTAGAGCGGATCGAAAGCCGCATGGGCGGATGAGGTTCGGGCGCAGTGCGACCTGCCCGATGCAGGGCCGGTTCTGTGAGAAAAGCCCGAAACGACTGACGGTGAAAGTCGAAGAGGCACGAACGGCAGAAGTGGAGTACCCGCGTCTTGGCACGTGATCTGGGTCGGGCAACCGGCGGTATCCTGTCCTACTTCACCCGCCATCCGACGGCGGCGAACCTTTTGTTGGTGCTGATGGTGGTTGCGGGCATCTATTCTGCCCCACAGATGCGCGCCCAGTTCTTTCCTGACATTGTTGTCGACGATATTGATATCCGCGTGTCCTGGGACGGTGCCGGTGCGCAGGACGTAGACTCCGCAATCATCGAGGTGCTGTCCCCGGCGCTTATCGCCGTTGACGGTGTGGCGGAAACCTCGTCCGTCGCGCGGGAAGGATCGGGCAGTTTCGAGCTGGAGTTTGAACCCGGCTATGACATGTCCCGCGCGAAAGAGGACGTTCAAGGCGCGTTAGACTCCGTCGATAACCTGCCGTCCGACGCCGACACCCCCGAGATCTATCGCAACACCTGGTATGACAGGGTGACCGACGTCGTCATAAAGGGGCCGGTCGGCGTCGATCAGCTTGCCAACTTCGCCGATGAGTTCTCGAACCGGCTTTTTGCCGAAGGCGTCACTCGGGTAACAATTCGTGGCGTCGCCGCACCAGAAAGCATCGTCGAGGTGACCTCGCTCGATCTGATCCGCCACGACGTGACGATGCAGCAGATCGCCAGCGCCATCGCAGCCGAAGCAGAAACCGACCCTGCAGGAGACGTCGCGGGATCGGCCCGTGTAACCACCGGCATCGCCAAACGCTCGGCCGATCAGATCGCGGACATCGTTTTGCGCACCGACGACGATGGCACCCAGCTTCGTATCGGGGATGTCGCCACGGTTCGGGTCGAAAGCGTTGACCGCGATCGGGCCTATTTCGTCGGCGACCATCCGGCGATCTCCGTTCGGGTAGATCGCACCGCGCAGGGCGATGCCATTCGAATGCAGCGTACCGTGGAAGAGGTGGCGGCCGAGATGCAGGCGACCCTGCCAAACGGTGTCGAAATATCGCTGATCCGGACCCGCGCCGAGGCGATCACCGGGCGTTTGAACATCCTTTTGGAAAACGGCCTGATGGGGCTGGGGCTGGTCCTGCTCCTCTTGTTCCTGTTCCTCAACGCGCGAACAGCGCTCTGGGTGGCCGCGGGCATTCCCGTGGCCATGACCGCGACCATCGCGATCATGTATCTGGGCGGATTGACCATAAACATGATCTCGCTCTTTGCCCTTATCATTACGCTTGGCATCGTCGTCGATGACGCGATTGTCGTGGGGGAACACGCGGATTTTCGTGCCCGTCATCTGGGCGAAGACCCGACCACCGCCGCCGAGAATGCCGCGCGCCGCATGTTCACACCAGTCTTTTCCGCGACGCTGACAACGATCATCGCCTTTTTCGGGCTGACCACGATTGACGGTCGCTTTGGCGAGTTGATCAAGGACATACCGTTCACGGTGATAGCGGTGCTTGCGGCATCGCTTGTCGAGTGTTTCGTCATTCTGCCCAATCACATGAAACACGCGATCGCCCATTCGGCAAAAGACCATTGGTATGATTGGCCGTCGCGCCAGGTGAACCGTGGCTTCCGCTTTGTACGGCAACGCCTGTTCCGGCCCTTCATTTCGGCCGTGATCTGGGCGCGCTATCCCGTTATCGCCCTGTCATTCGTCGTACTGGCCAGCCAGGCGGTCCTGTTCATCTCGGGCGACGTGCAATGGCGTTTCTTCAATGCGCCCGAACGCAGTTCCGTCACCGGCAATTTTGCCATGGTGCCGGGTGCCACGCGGGAAGATTCGCTTGAGGTCTTGCGCACCATTCAGGGCGTTGTCGAAGAGATCGGTGAGAAATACGAGGCCGAGCATGGCCGGAACCCGATCCAGTTCGCCTTGGGCGAAATCGGTGGCAATTCGGGTCGCGCACTTCCCGGAACGGAAACGAAGGAAAGCTATCAACTGGGCTCAATCGCCATCGAGCTTATCGAAGCCGACCTGCGCCCCTATTCCGCCTTTGCCTTCGTGGCTGAACTGCAAGAGGCCGTTCCGAGCCATCCACAGTTGGAAACCATCAGCTTTCGCGGGTGGCGCAGCGGGCCTGGCGGCGATGCCATCGACGTGGAGATCTCGGGCGCATCCACTGCAGAGTTGAAAGCTGCCGCCGAGAATTTGAAAGCCTCGATCGGTCGATATAGCGAGGTTTCGGCGATTGAAGACAACCTTGGCTATGACAAGGAAGAGTTGATCCTGGAACTGACGCCGCAGGGGCAGGCGCTTGGCCTGACAATCGACGTGCTTGGCTCGACGCTGCGGGCGCGGTTGAACGGGATCGAAGCGGCGACCTATCCCTACGGTCCCCGCTCGGCCGCGATCCGGGTCGAATTGCCCGAAGACGAGCTGACCGCCGACTTCCTGGATAACACGCTGATCCGCACCGGCGCTGCCGAGAGCGGCGAAGGCGTCTATGTCCCCCTTGCCGACATCGTGACGGTCGAAAGACGCACCGGGTTCTCGACGATCCGGCGCGAGAACGGGATCGCCGTTGTTTCCGTCACGGCGGACTTGTCCGAAGACGATCCGGACCGGGCGCAAGAGATCTCGGACGAGATTCGCGAGAGTATCCTGCCCACGCTGGAAGAAAATTTCAGCGTTTCGACCTATATGTCGGGCCTGGCCGAGGACGAGCGGAACTTTCTTTCGGATGCCATGTCGGGCCTGATCCTCTGCCTTGTCGGGATCTACATTTCCCTGTCCTGGGTGTTCGGGTCGTGGTCCAGACCCTTCGTCGTTATGGCAATCATCCCCTTCGGACTGATCGGGGCGATCTGGGGCCATTACATATGGGAAATCCCGCTTTCCATGTTCTCGGTCATCGGGTTGATCGGGATGGTCGGCATCATCATCAACGACAGTATCGTCCTGGTCAGCACCGTCGATGAATACGCCAAGGATCGCGGGCTGGTGCCGGCGATTGTCGATGCGGCAGCGGACAGGTTGCGCCCCGTGTTCCTGACCACGGCGACAACCGTTCTGGGGCTCGCCCCCCTGCTTTACGAACGCGCCAACGACGCGCAGTTCCTGAAACCCACGGTCATCACGCTGACTTACGGCCTGGGCTTTGGCCTCTTGCTGGTACTTCTGGTGGTGCCGTCGCTTCTGGCGATTGGTCACGATATCGGGCGCAACATGCGGGCCTTCCGCAAAGCCATGAACGCCGGTTCCCGTGCACCGGGCATGGGGTTAGCGCTTGGATCCTCTTCGGTGATGATCGCGGCATGGTTTGCAGCAACGATTGGTGCAGTCCTTGTCACCGGGAACATGCCAAATGCTCTCGGCGGAAGCGGGAGCATGGCCGCCTCACTCGGCTATTTCGTCACCGGGGCCGGGGCCGTGTGCCTTACTGTCTGGGCAATCGCCGCAACGCGGTTGGCGCGGGCCTAGTTACAGCCGATCATCTCGACAGCGCGGCCATCGCCAAGGACGGTCATGCGCACTTCGGAACGGGCCAGCGCGAAGGGCTTTGCACTGGGTGCGACCATCTCGACATCGGCGCGAAGCCGTTTTCCCTTGCGCTGCAACACGGTGGGCGAAACCCAGACGGCAGCATTGCCGGTTTCGATCACCGCGAACTCAGACCCGGACATGCGCGGCACATCGGCCGTGGCCGTCACCTGCAAACCGTCGGCAATCGGGGAAATCTCGCAAGACATGCGCCCACCTCGCTCCGGAGCATCCTTGAGCGCGACGGCGAGCGAGCGACTGTGTGACCCGCCAACCGGAAGCGTCGCAGACACCGCGAAGGTGACCGGCACACAGATATCCTCGCAAACCCCGATTTCGATCTCGCCTTTCAGGGTCACCGGTTTGGTCGCGTCACGGGGCTCGATGACCAGCGGGAAGGTAACCTGATCGGTATATCCGATGCTGCGAAGCCCGTCGGTCTCGATCACTTCTGGAACCGGGAAATGCACGCGGACATTGCCAAGGTTCGACGACCCGGACCAATTGAAACTTGGCGGGATCCCGGCATCCCCGGGTGAGCGCCAGTAGGTATGCCAACCGGGCGCCATGCGGATGCTCAGGCCAGAAACATGAACCTTGCCGTCCCGCCAGCCTTCGATCACGCCGACGCGCACAAGATTGTCCGGAACCTCTGCTATAGCAGGACCGGCGAGGGCAAGAAGAAGGGCAATGGCACGCATGAACATGACCGCTCTGATAGCTTGATTCATCGGAAACCGGGAAATCACGTTCCGGTCATGGTTTGTGACTGTTGCACCTCTGCCCTTGTCGGCTGCCCCTTCCTGCACCATCTTGAGACATATGAGTGATGAAAGCGCCCCCCAGCTTGACGGAAAACTTCTGATTGCCATGCCCGGAATGGGCGATCCGCGTTTTGAAAAAGCGGTGATCTTCATGTGCGCCCATTCCGAGGATGGCGCATTGGGGCTGATCGTTAACAAACCCGCGCCGGAACTGGAATTTTCATCCCTTCTGGAACAGCTTGGAATCGACGTTGGCCCGCCCCGGCGTGACATCCGTGTTCACGTTGGTGGCCCGGTCGAACATGGCCGGGGCTTTGTTCTGCATTCGGGCGATTACCAGGCAGAGAACTCGACGCTTCGGGTCTCTGACCAATTCGGCATGACCGCGACGCTTGACGTGCTTGAGGATCTGGCCCGTGGCGAAGGACCGTCATCCGCCCTTCTTGCCCTCGGTTATTCCGGTTGGGGTCCGGGGCAGTTGGAATCCGAGATCCTGTCGAACGGTTGGCTGACCTGCGACGCCCCGCCCGAGATCGTTTTCGGGGCCAACGACGATGCAAAATGGACAGATGCGCTGAAGTCCATGGGTGTCGACGCGCTCCTTCTGTCCAGCGAAGCCGGGCACGCCTAATTCATCCAGGCCGCCCAACCGTTTTCGTAGTACCGGACAAGAGGATGGCTGATGATCGAATTCGCCTGCGCCTCAACCCGGCTGGTATCGCCATCGAAGGTTGTGAAGCTGGACCACAATTCAGGGCTGTAGAACGTCAGGCCTGCTGGCAATCCACTCGGCTCCGGCAAGGGCGCAACGCTTGCCATGACGAATCCCCAGTCGCCGAAACTCGGGACGTAGACGTGGTAGGGTGTCACCGACAAAGCGCCCTCGGGGGCGACCGGATTGCGCGTCTTTTCCATCGTACCAACGACGGACCAGAACGCCTGTCGGGCAAAAAGTGGCGAACCCGCCTGAGTCACGATGGCCCCGCGCGGCGAGACACGGTTGACCAATGGCGCATAGAACTCGCGGCTGTACAGCTTCGAAACCGCAAAGTCGCGCGGGTCCGGCAGATCAAGCAGGATCAGGTCGTACACCTGGCTGTCCTTCCGGACGAAATTCCAGGCGTCCTCATGCTTGACCGCGACACGCGGGTCACTCAGCGCATTGTCATTTAAACCGGCCAATTCGTCATTGTCGCGGAACATCTCGACAACGCGCGGGTCCAGATCGACAAGCGTGACGTTCTCGACTTCCGGCCAGCGCAGAACTTCGCGCAGGGCCAGACCATCGCCACCGCCAAGGATCAACACATCCTTGCGCCGTGAAAGGCGGCTCATCGCCGGATGCACCAAGGCCTCGTGATAACGATGCTCGTCCAGTGAATCGAACTGGATCGCGCCGTTCAGGAACAACCGGTAGCGGCCCTGCCAATGGGTGACGACGATCCTTTGATAGGGTGTTTCTTCGGAATAGATGACGTCGTCGTCGAAATAGGCGGCATCCGTCAGCGACACCAAGCGGTCGGACCAGACCAGACCGGCAGAACAGGCGACCAGCCCGAACACCCATGCCCCGCGCAAGACCCAGCCGATCCGGTCGCGGAACAGCCAGACCGACACGCCGGCAACGACAAGGTTCAGCAACCCGAACACAAGGCTTGCCGCCATCAGCCCCAGTTGCGGCACCACCAACAAGGGAAAGGCCACGGCGGCGACCAACGCGCCCGCATAGTCCGCTGTCAGTACGCTCGACAACGTGTGGTCCATGGCGTTGCGGTCTTGCAGGATGCGGGTGATCAGGGGGATTTCCAGCCCCGACAAGGCACCGATGGCGATGACGATGGCAAACAGGATGGCCTGCAACCCGTCGAGGTAACCATAGGCAAGGAACAGCATCGGCGCGGAGAATCCCCCGACGATTCCGAGAAGGATCTGGCTGAGGGTGAACCCCTGTTCCGCTTGATCGACAAATCGCGACGCCCAGGCCCCAAGCCCCATGGAGGTCATGAACACCCCGATCACAAGCGAGAACTGCGTAACGCTATCGCCCAACAGGTAAGACGACACGGCGCCCGCAATAAGCTCGTAAACCAGCCCCGCCACGGCCACCGCAAAGGTCGCCGCGAGAAGCCAGAGCGCCTGTCCGTCCCTGAGGCCGGGATTGCTCATGCCGACAGGATCACCGCCCCGATCAGCAATGAAATCGAAATGAACAGCGATCCGATCAGCACCGCGATGGCAAGGTTCTGGTCATCCTCGATTTCCTTGCGCAGTGAGAACGGCGTCAGCCATTCGATGGCCTTCCAGCTTATGCCCAGCATCACCATGCCAAGAACCACGTAGAACACCGTGGCCAGCACCTCGGCCAAGACAATTTCCTGCATCATAGATTTCTCCTCATTTGACGCCTCGCCCGCCCAGCAGGTAACCGCCGCCGGGCGAGCCTGTGCGGGTCGAGATCACGGAACTGGATTCGCCCCAGACCCCGCGGATGGACATGATGGTGGCTGTCCCGATCAGGGCCAGCACCAGAACGACAAGAACAGCGCGGGTGGGCATCAGTCGTCACTCCAGTCACTGCCGGACCAGCGGCGCGACGTGCGCCAGAAACGCTGACCAAGGAACAGGAAAGAGATGAAGCCAAAGATCAGTGCGACGCTCCACATCCAAAGTGTGTTCGCTACGCCCTGCTGTACCGATGCGCCAATATAGTTGGGAATGCGCCCGCCTGGCCAATCCACCTCGGCCTCGGTCATGTTTGCGTACAACGTGTAGTCGCCCGGCGGAAGTATCAGCCGGGTTCTGCGTTGCATGGAGCCTTCGCTCCAATCGCTTCCGACATAGACCTCAACACCGGCCTCGTAGGCGGCAATGGCGTTGTCTTCGCTATCGGTCAACTCGGCCTCGAACCAGGCCCAGCTGTTTTTCACATCAGCCCAGAGCGTGATCTCGGTCAACGCTTCACCATTCGTGATCGTGAAGGGCAGCACGAGCTCTTTCTCCGGGTTCTGGAAGGTGGCGATAGCGACCTGGTCACCTTTGACGCTCAACCCGATCGCGATGACGATCGCAAGAAAGGTGGCCGCGATGGCAAGGTTCCGGGTGAACGATTGCAACGGCGTTCGTTCGATCACGTCAAGCGGATGAACGCCGCGAGGGCGCGGCCAGCGGTTCTTCGGAACACCGAAACTTGTCAGCAACGCGGCCTGATCGGGCAGTTCCGTCACCTCGTATTCCCGTTCCGTCCGGCTTTCCACGATGTCCAGCATCCTGTCGCCACTCATCAGGGACACGTAGCGGATGCTGTCTTCCATTGAAGGGCGGAAGTTGAACTCGCCTTCTATGAACGTGGGGCTGGCACGGCCCGATGCGTAGTAGCGGAAGGTCTGGTGTTGAAAGGTGACCGAGGGTCTGTTCTCCGAATGCTCGATGGTCATTTCGGATACGCCGCCAGGGGAAGAGACCTCGCGGCTTTTGCGGGTGAAGGTGACATAGCCATCCTCGACCGTCAGCCAGCCATAACCATGCGTCGGGGAATAAATCTGGTGCTCGACCCAGTGCCAGCTTCGCCCTCCATGGTATTCGGCCCAGGCCATGGTGCCGATCACGGTGAATTCGGCCCCCCAAAGCGTGCCGGACATCCCCAGGTCGAAGGGTGTTTCGGGCCGCTTCATGTCGCGGAACTGCTGGATGACCCGATAGTCGTCCTGTGCGTCCAACTCGGCTCCGCAATAGGAACAGACATGGGTCCTGACCCGCCCGCCGCCCAGTATATCGAGCCCCGCGCCGCATTGGGTGCAATTCAGCTTGAGTGTGTCCGCTCTCATGCCGCCGTCACTTCCCATGGATCGACCCACTCGCCCATGGACCAGCCTTCGCCGCCGTCCCAACGTTCGCATGTGGCCATGCGTCCGTCCGGTCCGGTCAGGTCGAAATAGAGATGCGATTCTCCAACGTCGAGCTCTTCGGGAAACTCGCCGCGCACGGCCATGCACTCGGCCGTTTCGGCCTCGGTCACCGTGAAAAGATCGCCGCGAAGATGGACCTTCGCCCCAATGGTCAGGCGCGGGTTCCTGGGCCAGTGTTCGCGAGGCAGGTTGCGCTCCAGCGCATAGTCACCCTCGTCCGCGCTAAGCCAAAGGCCATCTTTCCCGGTTCCGTCGACGCACCAGTATTCGTCCCACCAGCCGCGTCCATAACTGAACCGCGCATGGCCGACCGGCAAGAGATGCAGACCGCCGACATTCACATGTTCACCCAACCGGACCAGCGAAGGAGCGTCCAACATTTCCCCCCCCGTACCGGCAACTTCAAACGCCGTGTCTCTCAGAACCGATGTCGTGCCGCAGTGATCGCAAGTCACCATGCGGGCTGTCGCCAGTCGGGCCGGAAGCTCGGCCCCGCAGTTTCCGCAATTCGCTCGATCGGTCGGGGTCATGAAATGCTGCTCTTCTTATGGCGGCAGGATGCCCGCAAGAATCCGATCGCGCAACAGTGGATCAGCCCTCGCCGAGATGTTCCTCGCCCCGCGCCCGCGCCAGTTCGATCTGGTGCTGGCGTTCGCGGAACCGCGTTCGGTCGCCGTCAGTGAACTCTTCGGCGCATTGGTGGCAGGACACTCCGGGTTCGTATTCCGGTCGCGACTTGTCGGCTTCTGCCAATGGGCGGCGACAGGCGAAACACTGATCGAAATTCCCCTCGACCAACCCATGCCCGACCGAGACACGCTGGTCAAAGACGAAACACTCGCCCTGCCAAAGGCTTTGATCCTCGGGCACCTCTTCAAGGTATTTGAGGATCCCGCCCTTCAGGTGAAAGACGTCCTCAACACCCTGGCTGATAAGGTAATTCGTTGATTTTTCGCAGCGAATACCGCCGGTGCAGAACATGGCGATTTTCTTGTTGCCGAAACGTTTCTTGTTCGCCTCCCACCAGGCCGGGAACTCGCGAAAGCTTTTGGTTTCAGGATCGACGGCACCTTCAAACGTCCCGATCCCGACTTCATACTCGTTCCGCGTGTCGATCACCGCTACGTCGTCGGAGGCGATGAGCGCGTTCCAATCCTTGGGCGCGACATAGGTGCCGACCGCGGCAGTCGGGTCCACATCCGGCTGACCCATGGTGACGATCTCGCGCTTCAGTCGGACCTTCATGCGCTGGAACGGCATCTCGCTTGCGGTGCTTTCCTTCCAGTCCAGATCGCCGCATCCGGGCAGGGCACGGATGTGGGCAAGCATCGCGTCAATGCCGGAGCGCGGCCCGGCGATGGTGCCGTTGATGCCTTCCTTCGCCAACAGGATCGTACCCCGTACGCCATTGTCGTGCGCAACGGTATCCAGCGCAGGCTTCAATGCGGTGGGATCGTCGAAAGGTGTGAACTTGTAGAGCGCGGCGACGGTGAACATGGGCGAGAGATATTCAACTCGGGGGTACGGTTGCAAGGGGCGGCGATTTCGGTGCAGAAATCGTTTCAGAAAATCCCATTTTCTGACGCCCGGAGATGAACCATGCGCCCAGCAAACGAAGCCATTCTCGTGATCGACGTCCAGAACGATTTCTGCCCCGGTGGTGCGCTGGCCGTCGCGGGAGGGGACGAAATCGTCGCCCCGATCAACGCGCTTGTACCCGAATTTCCGGTCCGGGTGTTCACGCAGGACTGGCACCCGGGTGACCATCTGAGCTTTGCCAGCCAGCACGATGGCGCCGCGCCGATGAACCTGATCCAGATGCCCTATGGCCCCCAAGTGCTATGGCCGGATCACTGTATTATCGGTTCCGATGGCGCGGCTTTTCACAAGGACCTCGATACATCGCCTGCCGACATGGTCATCCGCAAAGGGTTCCGGCGCGAAATCGACAGCTATTCGGCGTTCTTCGAGAATGATCACGAAACACCCACGGGCCTGGACGGATACCTGAAATCCCGGGGCGTCGAAGCCGTCACCCTTGTCGGTCTCGCGACCGATTTTTGCGTGAACTATTCGGCAGTTGACGCCGCGAAGCTGGGCTTTCGCGTCACCGTGATCGAAAGCCTTTGCCGCGCCATCGACTTTGACGGCTCGCTTGACGCGGCAAGGGAATTGATGACGAAGGCAGGTGTTGCCCTCGCCTGATCGGTCAGGCCGGGAAAGCCGGCATCGACAGGGGGTGCGACAGGGCGCGACCTGCGCCTTCCGGTACGAACCTTTTCAGGTCGTCGGCATATTTTGCGCCCAATACCTGCGTTGCTTTCTCGGCAGGTGATTCTTCCGCCGCAGCAAAGAATGCGTCGACATCGAAACCGTTCCAGTCTGCGTCATTCGGCAGCGCAGCAATATCGGCCTTGAGTTTCGCCATCGTCATTTCACGTGCTTTGGCAACATCGGTCGCGCAAGAATGTTCCTGCTGACTGGCGTCATGGCAGGTCAGGCTGAACCCGTTGGAAACAAAACAGTCTTTCACTTCCGCCGAAGCCGCGTTCAGCGCCTCGACAACAGCTTGATCGCGAAAGAAAGCAAGGTGCTGATTGGCCTGGTCTTCGATTCCGAACCGCTGGATCAGACCTGAATACTTGCGACGGAAATCCTCTGGTGCCGCGCAATGCGAATAATAATCGTACTTCATTTTACATCCCGTTTAACATACGCCCACGCTGGCAACGTTAACCAAGAACATGGTTAAAAATCGGGCAGGTTCGGGACTCGGCTACGGTATTTTCGGGACTGGGGCGAAGCCCTTTCGCCAATTCGGATTATTAAGTATACAATTGCATACAGCCGTCTTTCTTTCTTAACCTTCCTCTTGTAAGAGGCCCCAAACGCATCACAGGAGCCTTTCCGATGGCAAAGATCAAAGTCGAAAATCCAATCGTGGAAATGGACGGCGACGAGATGACCCGCATCATGTGGGCATTTATTAAAGAAAAACTTATCTTGCCGTACCTGGACATCGACCTTCTGTATTACGACCTCGGGATCGAGGCGCGGGATGAGACCGACGACCAGATCACGGTGGATGCCGCCGAGAAGACCAAGGAAGTCGGCGTCGCCGTCAAATGCGCGACGATCACGCCGGACGAAGCACGGGTCGAGGAATTCGACCTCAAGCGCATGTACCGCAGCCCCAATGGCACGATCCGCAACATCCTTGGCGGCACGATCTTTCGCGCCCCGATCATCTGCAAGAACGTGCCGCGTCTGGTGCCGGGCTGGACGCGCCCAATTGTCGTCGGGCGTCACGCCTATGGCGACCAGTATCGCGCGACCGATTTTCGGTTTCCCGGTGCCGGCAAGCTGACGCTGAAGTTCGAAGGGGCTGACGGCGAGGTGATCGAGAGAGAGGTTTTCGACGCCCCGGATTCCGGTGTGGCCGTGGCGATGTACAACCTCGACAAGTCGATCTACGACTTTGCACGCGCCTCGCTGAACTATGGTCTGAACCTGGGCTGGCCGGTGTACTTGTCGACCAAGAACACGATCATGAAAGCCTATGACGGGCGCTTCAAGGATATCTTTGAAGAGGTCTTCGAGACTGAATTCAAAGAGAAATTCGAAGAAAAGAAGATCTGGTACGAACACCGGCTGATCGACGACATGGTGGCGTCGTCACTGAAGTGGTCTGGCGGTTATGTCTGGGCCTGCAAGAACTATGACGGCGACGTGCAGTCCGACACGGTGGCGCAGGGGTTCGGGTCGCTGGGCCTGATGACGTCGATCCTGATGACGCCGGATGGGAAGGTTGTGGAGAGTGAGGCGGCGCATGGGACGGTGACGCGGCACTATCGCCAGCACCAGGCGGGGGAGCAGACCTCGACCAACTCGATCGCGTCGATCTATGCCTGGACGGGTGGATTGAAGCATCGCGCCAAGCTGGATGGCAACGAGGCCTTGCAGAACTTTGCCGAGACGATGGAGAAAGTGATCGTCGATACCGTGGAAAGTGGCTTTATGACCAAGGACTTGGCCCTACTGGTCGGCCCGGACCAAAGCTGGCTGACGACGATGGGTTTCCTCGACAAGATCGACGAGAACCTGCAAAAAGCCTTGGGCTGACAGGCGAAAAACCCGTTTAAAAAGGGGGCGCGACATGAAGGTGTTGCGCCCCTTTTCTGCATTTCTTAACGCCTGCCGATGGCCAGATGGGGCGAAAACCGAACGTCGGGATCACGTCGGTATCGCGTCGGTGGATGGACGGGCGTGCGGCGGTTCGGGTGCCGGAGGGCACCGGGCGGCAACCAAGATTGCGTTCGCGTTAAGGTTTCCGCCGTCAGAGCGGCCAGACCACGAGGATCGTCGGCATCGCGACCGCGATCACGAGGATCTCCAACGGCAGACCCATGCGCCAGTAATCGCCGAACCGATAACCACCGGGGCCGAGGATGATCGTGTTGTTCTTGTGTCCGATGGGGGTGAGGAAGGCGCAGGAGGCGGCGACGGCCACGGCCATCAGCCAGGCGTCGGGGTTGGTGCCGGTCGCGGTGGCCATGCCGATGGCGATGGGCGCGGCGATCAGGGTGGTCGCGACGTTGTTCAGAAAATCCGAAAGCGTCATCGTCACGACAAAGAGCACCAGAAGCGAGACCCAGGGCGGGAAGCCTTGGGTCACGCCGAGGATTTGCGAGGCGATCAACTCGGCCCCGCCGGAATTCTCGAACGCCTCGGCCAGGGGGATGAGGCTGGCCAGAAGGACGATCACCTTCCATTCGATGCTGTCGTAGACCTCGCGCCCCGAAACAAGGCCGACGGCGACAAAGCCGATGACGGCGGCGGCGAGCGACACGACAAGGGGCGCAAGGCCGAGTACGGCCACGGCGATTGCGGCGAGGAAGATGCCGATGGACAGCCCCGCCTTGGATCGCTGGACCACGGCGGTTTCGCGCCCCTCAAGCGGCAGGACGCCCAGCCATGCGGCGGCGGCGGCATTGCGTTCGGGCGTGCCAAGAAGCAGCAGCACATCGCCGGGCTTGATGGTCAAAAGGCGCACGCGGTCGCGGAACCGCTGGCCCTGACGCGACACACCCAGAAGCGTGACGGAATGGCGATAGAGAAGTTGCAGACCGCGCGCGGTGCGCCCGTCGATGCGCGCCCCCTCGGGCACGATGGCCTCGGTCAGGGTCAGCCCGCCGGCGGTGACGCCGTTGGGTTGCTTTTCCGACCCGGCGTATTCCATGTCGCCCTTGCCCATGAAAGCCTCGATCGACTTCGGCTCGCCCTCGACCACAAGAAAGTCGCTGGCGCGCAATTCCTGGCGGGCCGAGAAACCGGGCAGGCGCTTGCCGCTGCGCACAAGACCAAGGATGTGGACGTCGTGTTCATCGGCATGGGGGTAGAGGTCGCGCACGGTCTTTGCCTCTTCCAGCACCTTTTCGCCAAGGCGGACCTCGGCGACGTACCGGCCCTTTTCAAACTCTTCCCCCTGTTCCATCGGACCGGTGCGGTCGGGCAGGAATCGCCAGCCGACGAGCGAGACGAAGGCAATCCCGGCGATGGCGACGGCAAGGCCGACGGGGGCGAAATCGAACATGGCGAAACTGGTCCCCAGAGCATCCTGGCGATACTCGGCGATAACGATATTGGGCGGTGTGCCGATGAGGGTAATCATGCCGCCAAGGATCGTCGCAAAAGAGAGCGGCATCAGCGAGCGGCCCACGGCGCGTTTCGCCTTGGCGGCGGTTTCGACGTCGAGCGGCATCAGGAGTGCAAGGGCGGCGACGTTGTTGATGATGGCGGAAATGCCCGCACCGACAACGGCCATGACCGCGATGTGCAAGGGCAGGGGGCGTTCGCTGTCGAGCAGTTTCGCGGCCAGTTTTTCAATCGCGCCCGAGCCGATCAACCCCTTCGAGACGATGAGCACAAGGGCGATGATGGCAACGGCGGAATGGCCGAAACCGGAAAAGACGGCCTCTTTTTCCACCAGTCCCAGAAGGGCGGCGAGGATCAGCGCCCCGAAGGCGACGAGATCGTAGCGGATGCGCCCCCAGACGAGGAGGGCGAAGAGCAGGGCGAAAATTCCGAAGATCAGGGTCTGGTCGCTTGGCATCGCTCACCTGTTGGGTTTGACGAGAAGGAAGCGATTTCTGGAGAGAAATCGCAACGAAAAATCCGGATTTTTCGCCCCTCAGGCGGAGAGCAGCTTGCCCAGACGATCCACGGCAAAGCCGTAGCCCTGGATGCCGCAGCCCGCGATCACGCCCTCGGCACGGGCCGAGACGAAAGAGTGATGGCGGAACGTCTCGCGCTTGTGGATGTTCGAGATATGCACCTCGATCACCGGGCCTTCGAAGGTGTTCAGCGCATCGAGGATCGCAACCGAGGTGTGCGAGTAGGCGCCGGGGTTGATGACGATCCCGATGTGACCTTCGCGGGCCTCGTGGATCCAGTCGACAAGCTCGCCCTCGTGATTGGATTGGCGCATGTCGACGGCAAGGCCGAAAGCGCCCGCCCGTTCGCCGCAGAGGCGTTCGACATCGTCAAGGGTTTCGGACCCGTAGATCTCGGGCTGGCGTTTGCCCAGGAGATTCAGGTTGGGGCCGTTCAGGATCAGGATCGTCTTGCTCATGCCTCTTCCCTAGCGCAGGCGGGCGGGCCTGCACAGGCGAAACTGGTCGAAACCCGGGGGCCTGTGTCATTTGAGCGAAACGGGGAAGCGGGCCGCGCCCCACCCGTCGGTCAGGGTGCGGGCCTCGATAAAGACCTCCGTCGTGCCGTCGGGGATCGTCACATCGCCCAAAGAGCGCGTGAAAGGCTGTTCGTTGACATGGGGGTGATAGAGCGTGCGGGTGCCAAGGACGGTGCCGTCCTCCAGCACCACGCGCCAACCGTCGGCGTAATCGTCCCAGCCGGTGTCGCCGTGGCTGAGGGTGACGGAAAACGACCATGTGCCACCTGTCGGCTTGGCCGTGACCGCCTCGATCACGGCATCGTCGGCAAGGCATGGTGTGGCGAGGAACAGGAAGGCGGCAAGCTGTTTCATGGGGCCTTGTCTAGCATGGTCTGGCCCTCCGGCGTGACACAGGTTTGTGAGGGCGGGATTTGCGTATTTTTCAAAGCGGTGAAGGGGCATGGATCGCGCTTGAGAGACGCCACCAAATATTGTGTCACGGGCGTGACATTGGGCGCGAAAACCCATATATTTTGGGCATAATAAGCAAGGGAAAACCGCATGGCTGAGGGCAACGCGGC
This sequence comes from Paracoccaceae bacterium, assembly GCA_965228905.1. Classification (GTDB taxonomy): domain Bacteria; phylum Pseudomonadota; class Alphaproteobacteria; order Rhodobacterales; family Rhodobacteraceae; genus CALKXV01. Next base: position 522,452 of record CBDDII010000003.1, read on the forward strand.
GACCGAGGAATACGGCGCCGATTCTATCAAGGTTCTCAAGGGCTTGGAGGCAGTTCGCAAGCGTCCCGGTATGTATATCGGCGACACCGACGATGGCTCGGGCCTGCACCACATGGTCTATGAGGTGGTGGACAACGGGATTGACGAGGCTTTGGCGGGGCACGCCGACCTTGTGACGGTCACGGTCCATGCGGACTCGAGCGTTTCGGTCAGCGACAATGGGCGCGGGATTCCGGTGGATATCCACGAGGAAGAAGGCGTTTCGGCGGCCGAGGTCATCATGACCCAGCTTCACGCGGGCGGGAAGTTCGACCAGAATTCCTATAAGGTGTCGGGCGGTCTGCACGGCGTGGGCGTTTCGGTGGTGAACGCGCTGTCCGATTGGCTGGAGTTGCGGATCTGGCGGGACGGGAAAGAGCATGTTGCGCGTTTCGAGGGTGGTGAGACGGCGGAGCATCTGAAGGTTGTTGGCGATGCGAACGGGCGCAAGGGGACCGAAGTGCGGTTCCTGGCCTCGACCGATACGTTTTCGAACCTGGAGTACAGTTTCAAGACGCTGGAGAACCGGCTGCGCGAACTGGCGTTCCTGAACTCGGGCGTGAGGATCAAACTGCGTGATGAACGGCCCGCCGTGGCCGAGGAAAGCGAGTTTTTCTTTGACGGCGGTGTGCGGGAGTTTGTCCGTTACCTTGATCGGTCGAAGACGCCGTTGATCGAAGAGCCGATTTTCATCACCGGTGAAAAGGATGGCATCAACGTCGAGGTCGCCATGTGGTGGAACGACGGCTATCACGAGAATGTCCTGCCGTTCACCAACAACATCCCACAGCGCGATGGCGGTACGCACCTTGCGGGGTTCCGGGGCGCGTTGACGCGGACGCTGAACCATTATGCGGGGCAGTCGGGTGCTGCGCGGAAGGAAAAGGTTTCCTTCACCGGGGACGATGCGCGCGAGGGTCTGACTTGTGTTTTGTCGGTCAAGGTGCCTGACCCCAAGTTCTCGTCCCAGACGAAGGACAAACTTGTGTCGTCGGAGGTGCGCCCCGCCGTCGAAAGCCTGATGAACGAGAAACTGGCGGAGTGGTTCGAAGAAAACCCGGGCCCCGGCAAGATGATCGTGACCAAGATCGTGGAAGCGGCCCTTGCCCGCGAAGCGGCGCGAAAGGCCCGCGAGATGACGCGGAAGAAATCCGCGCTGGATGTCGCATCGCTTCCCGGCAAGCTGGCGGACTGCCAGGAGAAGGATCCCGAGAAACGCGAATTGTTTCTGGTCGAGGGTGACTCGGCAGGCGGGTCGGCCAAGCAGGGCCGGGCGCGGGGCAACCAGGCGGTTCTGCCCCTGCGCGGCAAGATCCTGAACGTGGAGCGTGCGCGGTTCGACCGGATGCTGGGCAGCCAGGAGATCGGCACGCTGATCACAGCACTTGGCACCGGGATCGGGCGGGACGAGTTCGATGTCTCGAAATTGCGCTATCACAAGATCATCATCATGACGGATGCGGACGTTGACGGTGCGCATATCCGGACGCTTTTGCTGACGTTCTTTTTCCGCCAGATGCCCGAGATCATCGAGGGCGGGTATCTCTATATCGCTCAGCCGCCGCTATACAAAGTCGCGCGGGGCAAGTCCGAAGTCTATCTGAAGGACCAGATGGCGCTGGACGATTACCTGATCGAGATGGGGATCGACGGGGCGGTGTTGCGGCTGGCCACGGGCGAGGAAATCGTCGGGCAGGATTTGCTGCGCGTCGTTGGCGAAGCGCGGCAGGTGCGCCGGTTTTTGCAAGCCTTTCCAACACATTACCCCATGCCGATCCTTGAACAGGCGGCGATTGCCGGGGCGTTCCGCGAGGGCCAGGTGGATGCCGATCTGCAAGGCACGGCCGAAGCGGTTGCCAAGCGTCTGGACATGGTGGCGCTGGAATACGAGCGTGGCTGGCAGGGCCGGATCACGCAGGATCACGGCATTCGGCTGACCCGCGCCTTGCGCGGTGTGGAAGAGGTGCGCACGCTGGACGGGCCGATCCTGCGCTCAGGCGAGGCGCGGCGGCTGGGCGCCTTTACCGGGGGACTTCAGGAAACCTATGGCCAGTCGGCAAAGCTGGTGCGCCGCGAGCGCGAGACGCCGATCCACGGGCCGCTGGACCTGTTGGCGACCATCCTGGAAGAGGGCGAAAAGGGTCTGAGCCTGCAACGCTACAAGGGCTTGGGCGAGATGAACCCTGATCAGCTTTGGGAGACGACGCTGGATCCCGAGGCACGCACGTTGTTGCAGGTGAAGGTCGAAGATTTGGCCGAGGCGGACGACCTGTTCACCAAGCTGATGGGCGATGTTGTGGAGCCACGACGAGAGTTCATCCAGCAGAACGCGTTGAACGTGGAGAACCTGGACGCCTGATACCGGGTACCTGCCCGGTGGCGTCAGACGTCATCGGGCATGAAGCCCAGATCGGTCGCGTCCGGTGTCATGCCGAAGCTGGTCAGGATCGCGTGGGCCTGTCCCCGGTGGTGGGTCTGATGGTTGAAGAAATGCGCAACGGTGATCCACTTCGGTTTGCCGATGTCGCGTTTCAGGATGCCGGAATACCAGATCAGGTCGCCTTCCAGATCCTTGTCGGTCAGCCGTGACGCCCAACCCGCAATCCGGGTGTCGGCACTGGCGCGGGCGGCTTTCAGCGCCTCCCAGTCCAGCCAGCTTTCACCATCGGCAGGGCCGACCTCGGGCTTGTCCCAACCGTCGAAGCGGGACATCCACATCATGTCGCCCCAGAGCAGATGGGCCAGCGTACCGTGAAGCGAGCGGAAGAATGCTCCGCGATCTTCGCGCCTTTGACCGTCGCTCAGCTTGTCGGCCTCGCGGTAGAGCGAGCGGTTCTGCCAGGCGTTGTAGCGGGCCATGGTGCGGGCATAGTCGGCAGTAATCATGGGCGGCAGTTTGCATCTGACGGAGGAAGGCGACAAGAAAAAACCCCGGCGCGATGGCCGGGGTTTTCATTGTTGAAGCGAAGGAAGCGTTAAGCGTCTTCGTCCTTTTTCTCTTCCTTGACCTCTTCGCCGCTTTCCTGGTCAACCATCTTCATGGCAAGGCGCACCTTGCCGCGATCGTCGAAGCCGAGGAGTTTGACGAAGACTTCCTGGCCTTCCTTCAAAACGTCCGAAGGATGGTTCAGGCGGCGGTTTTCGATCTGGGACACGTGTACCAGGCCGTCGCGCTTGCCGAAGAAGTTCACGAAGGCGCCGAAGTCGACGATCTTTACGACCTTGCCCTTGTAGATCATGCCCTCTTCCGGCTCGGCCACGATCGAGTGGATCATGTCGTAGGCCTTCTGGATGGCTTCGCCGTTGGGCGAGGCGATCTTGATGACGCCGTCGTCGTTGATGTCGACCTTGGCACCGGAAACCTCGACGATTTCGCGGATGACCTTGCCGCCGGAACCGATGACTTCGCGGATTTTATCCGTCGGAACCGTCATGGTTTCGATGCGCGGGGCGTGGACCGAGAAATCGCCGGTTTCGGCCTGTGCCTTGTTCATCTCGCCAAGGATATGCAGACGGCCGTCTTTCGCCTGGGCGAGGGCCTTCTCCATAATCTCGGGCGTGATGCCGGCGACCTTGATGTCCATTTGCAGGGACGTGATGCCGTTTTCCGTACCGGCGACCTTGAAGTCCATGTCGCCAAGGTGGTCTTCGTCACCAAGGATGTCCGACAGGATCGCATAAGAACCGTCTTCTTCCAGCACCAGGCCCATGGCCACACCGGCCACGGCGGATTTCAGCGGAACGCCTGCGTCCATCATCGACAAGGAGCCGCCGCAGACCGAGGCCATCGACGACGAGCCGTTGGATTCCGTGATCTCGGAAACCACCCGCACCGTGTAGGGAAAGTCGGTGGCCGAGGGCAGGACCGCCTGAAGCGCGCGCCACGCCAGCTTGCCGTGGCCGATTTCGCGGCGTCCGGTAAAGCCGAAGCGGCCAACCTCGCCGACCGAGTAGGGCGGGAAGTTGTAGTGCAACAGGAAGTTCGAGCGGAAGTTGCCGTGCAGCGCGTCGATGATCTGTTCGTCATCGCCGGTGCCAAGGGTGGTCACGACCAGGCCTTGGGTTTCGCCACGGGTGAACAGCGCCGAGCCGTGCGTCCGGGGCAAGATGCCCGTTTCGGCCACGATGGGGCGGATCTGGTCGGTGGCGCGGCCGTCGATACGGCGGCCATGTTTCACCACGTCACCGCGAAGAACGCTGGATTCCAGTTTCTTCAGCGCGGAACCGAGGTTTTCGTCTTCCTGCTGTTCTTCCGAAAGCGCACCGAGGATCGCCTCGCGGGCGGCACCCACTGCGGCAACACGTTCCTGCTTGTCGGTGATCGCGTAAGCGGCGCGCATCTGCTCTTCCCCGGCGGCTTTCACCGCGTCGTAAAGGGCCGAGTAGTCGGGCGCCTGGAAGTCGAAGGGCTCTTTCGCCGCTTCTTCGGCCAGGTCGATGATCAGGTCGATCACCGGCTGGATCTGTTCGTGCGCGAAGGTCACGGCACCCAGCATTTCGGCTTCCGAAAGCTCATAGGCTTCGGATTCGACCATCATCACGGCGTCTTTCGTACCGGCGACAACAAGGTCCAGACGCTGGTCGGGGTTGTTGCGCAGGTCCTGCATGTCGTCGCAGGTCGGGTTCAGGATGTATTCGCCATCCTCGAAACCGACGCGGGCACCGGCGATCGGGCCCATGAAGGGCGCGCCCGAAAGCGTGAGCGCGGCAGAGGCGGCGATCATCGCCACCACGTCGGGATCGTTGACCAGATCGTGCGAAAGCACGGTGCAGATCACCAGAACCTCGTTCTTGAAACCCGGCACGAAGAGGGGACGGATCGGACGGTCGATCAGGCGGGAGGTCAGCGTCTCTTTCTCGGTCGGACGCGCTTCGCGCTTGAAGAAACCACCGGGGATCTTACCGGCGGCATAGTATTTCTCGTTGTAGTGAACCGTTAGCGGGAAGAAATCCTGCCCCGGTTTCTGCTCCTTGGCGAAGGTGACATTGGCCATCACGGAGGTTTCGCCATAGGTGGCGATGACAGACCCATCGGCCTGGCGGGCAACCTTGCCCGTTTCCAGTGTCAGCGTTTCCTCGCCCCACTGGATTGATTTTTTGACTTCGTTGAACATCTATTCATCCTGTCTGGGATCAGACAGCCCTCTGTCTATCCCGTTGAAATGGCGGCCCCATTGCCGCCGACCCCTTTCATCGTTCCATGCGCCGGGGTCAAAGCGTCACGTCTCAGATAGCGGGCGCTTACAGGAGTTTAGGGGCTTTGGGAAGCCCAAGCGTCGTAACGTGGGATTCACGTTGCGGCGGCTACGCCGGGGGCGCATGAAAAAGGCCGCGAGATCGCGGCCTTTGATCATTTCGGATTGTCCGGCGCTTAGCGGCGCAGGCCCAGTCGCTGGATCAGGTCCTGGTAGCGGGCCTCGTCCTTGCCTTTTACGTAGTCCAGAAGCTTGCGGCGCTGTGCGACCAGCTTCAACAGACCACGGCGCGAGTGGTTGTCTTTCTTGTGAGTCTTGAAATGCTCGGTCAGCGTCGCGATGCGCGACGACAGGATGGCAACCTGGACTTCGGGCGAACCAGTGTCGCCGTCCTTGGTGCCGTAGTCCTTGATAACCTTGGCTTTTTCTTCAGCAGTAATCGACATCGGGGTCTCCTTTGGTTTGAGGGATGGCGCAAGCCGGGATGTCGTCCAGCAGGGCCCGTGGAGGGTAGATGCGGGCGGATAGGGCATTTGCGGGGGCTTGGCAAGTGTAAAGACCAGAGGTTTGCATTAGAGCTTCTAATGAAAAATTCCGTCCTTTTTGCAGCATCCCGGCATTTTTCTGCCGCAATCTACAACTTTAGTGAGAGTGCCTTAACACTTTCTTCACCATAAGAAGAGGTAACAAAATGACTTGCTCTGCTCTGAAATTAACTATTCCTGCTGTTTTCCTTTCTGCCTCGCTCGCAATCTCGGGCCCTCTTGGAGATACCCTCGGTGGTGTCTCTGATACGGTTTCCGATACAGTTGGCGGTGTGACGGATACCGTTGGCGATGTCGTCGGCGGCGTCTCGGACACTGTGGGCGGTGTTTCGGCCGGGGTCGGTGTCGACGTTGACGTGGGCGTTGGAAACATCGCCAACGTGGACGCCTGCGTCGGTGTCGGCGTGAACTCCGGACCCGGCGGCTGCGGTGGCGGCCAGATGAACGCCGTTTCGGCACTTTCCAAGATAAAGAACGAACCCAACATCACGCCCAAGGCCCTGAACGGATTTTTCGTGACCGGTTCCGACGGCAGCCCGCTGGGCTCGGTCCGTGCCAGCAAATTCGAGGCTGGCAAGGTGCTGTGGATCGTCGTGCAACTGCCCGATCAGCGCAAAGTTCGGGTTTTGAACGGTATTTCGGACGTCAGCGATGGCGCGGTCTGGCTGAAAATCCCAGGCAGCGTCGTCAAAAAGCACGCTTCGAACAAGATGAAGCGTCTGATCGTCGGTTGCACCGATAGTGAAGCCCAAAAAGACGTTCAGTGGAACACCTGTAACCGGGTGTAATCCGAACTGAATTCTGAAAAAGAGCGTGGCCCGGCGAACGGGCCACGCTTTGCCATGTTCTGTCGAACAAGACTTTCCAAGATGGCCCGACTTCTGCATTACTCGACCCAATCGAAGGGTGGAGCGGTTTCATGGAATTTATGCTGCTTTTTCTGGGTGCGGGTCTTGTCGCCGCTCTGGCCGGCGGGCTTGGCGGCGGCGGCAGTGACGATTCCGGCGGAAGCGGTGGTGTTGATCAGGGGCCGCCCCCGACGGAAACCGGAGACGACGGCCCCAATGATCTGAACGGATCGTTCTTCGATGATGTGATCTATGGCCGGGGCGGCAACGACACGATCAACGGCGATATCGGCAACGATTACCTCGACGGCAACTCGGGCGATGACGAGGTTTACGGCGATGTTGGCGACGATTCCCTTTACGGCGGCGCGGGCAATGACACCCTTGGCGGCGGCACCGGGAACGACTTTCTGCGCGGCGGTGACGGTGCGGATTCGATGCGCGGCGGGGCGGACAACGACACGCTTGAAGGGGCGCTCGGCGCGGATTTGATGCAGGGCGATGGCGGGAACGATCTTCTGAAGGGCGGGCCCGGCGCGGATTACCTGATTGGCGGGCAAGGCGACGACTCGCTTGAGGGCGGGCCGGGATCGGACACCCTGGTCGGTATCACGGGCGATTTCGCAAGCGTTCCGACGACCGACACAAGCGGGGCCGATACCCTTGAAGGCTGGGAAGGCACGGATACGATCGTTCTGGGCAACGGCGATCAGGGGTACGGCGAGTATGGTTCGACGGGCGCTGACGGACTGGGCGATACCTTCGTGATCGGCACCTGGATTACGGGCACGCCCCCTGTCATCAACGATTTCGACCCGGCGGTCGACCGTATCGAGATCTATTATGACGGTGCCGTGGTCGCGGACGACACCGTGAACATCTCCTCGGTCAACATTGGTGGCAACGTGACCTACAGCATCACCTTTGACGGCACGGTGCTGGTCGATGTGCCGATGGGCATGTCGGGGAACGTGCTGACGACGGGGCAGGTCACGGGGATCGACGTCTCGGTCTAGGGTAACGCGGTCTTAATCTCTTTTGTGCCAATAACGACGCGCCGCGGGGTGCGGCCGCTCCAGAATGGACACATGGTGACTTGGAAGGGGCGGCGGACCCGGCGATCTGCCGGAGGCCAGCGGCGGCTGCGGGGTGCAGTCGCCGCCCGCCAACCAGGGGCGAAAACTCTTTGAAAGAGTTTTCCAAATTTGTTTTCAACAAATTTCCCCGGGCTCAACCCCAGGGTTGGGGCGGGGTGGCATAGGCGACATAAAGCGGGTGCCGGGGATGGCCGTGCTTGGTCTGGCCAAGCGCCAGAAGGGGTTTCGGCGTGCCTTTCAGCAGGGCGATGACCTTTGCATCCTGCCCGCGATGCGCCCCGTGAACGCCCCAGGCACAGAGGACGGCATCGCACCAATTCAGCGCCTCGGCGATCTGGGCGGCGTTGTCGGGGCCTTCGGGGCGGCGGGCGCGTTTCAGGCGGGCGGGATCGGTTTCACGCAACGCAAACAGGTTGCAGACCCGGAACCCGCCATAGCTCAGGGCGCGGGCGCGTCGTTCGCAGCGTTCGATGGTCGGGTCGTTGGCCAGTTCCGTGGCCTTTGACGGGTTCAGCATCAGGTACAGCAGCTTCGGCGCCTGCGCGTCCCAAACGCGGGTCAGGGCATAGCGGTATTTCTCGCAAGGCGAATAGACCGCCGTGCTGATCCTTTCCCCGTCGTCGTGGCGGCGGGTGATGAGGGTCACGTCTGAAAGACCCGGACCGGGTGCAATTCGCCCGCCATGTAGGTGCCGATAGCGACCGGGCGGCCCTGGTGCGCGGCCCAGCACAATTCGCCATAGTCGGCGTCCGAGGCGATGACCATGCCGGGGTTGCCGTTCTTGATGCGCATGGCCCCTTCGGCGGTGGTCTGGACCAGGGGCAGTTCGGTGAGACCTGCCTCTAGTGGCAAAAGGCGTTCATCCAGCGCAGGCGAGCGGGCCTCGGCCTCGATCGCCTCATAGGTCACGGCGTTTTCCAGATCGAAGGGGCCGGACCAGAGACGGCGCAGGCTGGTGACATGGGCGCATGTGCCAAGGGCGCGGCCCAGATCGCGGGCGATAGAGCGGACATAGCCGCCCTTGCCGCAGACCATACGCAGGGTGGCGCTGTCGGGATCGGGTCGGTCGACCAGTTCAAGGCTTTCGACGAACAGAGGGCGCGCTTCAAGCTCGACATCCTCGCCCGCGCGGGCCTTGGCATAGGCGCGTTCGCCGTCGATCTTCACGGCGGAAAAGGCGGGGGGAACCTGCATGATGTCGCCTTCAAAGGCAGGCAGGGCGGCGCGGATTGCATCGTCGTCGGGGCGGTGGCCCGAGGTGTCGGTCACCTCGCCCTCGGCATCGTCGGTGTTGGTGGCCTGGCCGATGCGGATGGTGAAATCATAGGCTTTCAGCGCGTCGGTCACGTAAGGCACGGTTTTCGTCGCCTCGCCCAATGCCACGGCCAGAAGCCCGGTCGCGGCGGGATCCAGCGTGCCGGCATGCCCGGCCTTTTTCGCCTCAAGCGCCCATCTGACCTTGTTGACCACGGCGGTCGAGGTCAGCCCGGCGGGCTTGTCGACGATCAGCCAACCCGAGATGTCGCGTCCTTTTTTGCGCCGTGCCATGTTCTTTCCCGTTCTTCGTGAGTGCGCGGGGCTAGCGTTTCAAGGGCAGGGTTGTCAATGGAGCGCCTATTCGACCACGCCCAGCATCGGCCCCATGGGAAAGCCGATGTCGTGGCGGTTGAGCGATGGCGCGTAAAGGCGCGAGACCTTGCCGTCGAAGTAAAGCGCATTGGGGGTTTTGAGGGCGTCGCGGAAGAAACGGGCAAAGCGGTGAAAATTCACCGGCGCGTCCGAGATCACTGCGTGAACACGTCCATCGGCATCGACGCCGACGCCGTTGCGATAGTGCCGCGAGTCCGACTTGGGCAGGAATTTCGGGTGCAGCGCCCCGTCGATCACCAGCATCGGTCCGGATTGCGAGGCATAGTCGCAGGCCACGCCGTCGCTGTCGAACCGGCGGCTTTCGATCACCGAGGCGCGGCTTTCGGACAGGCAGAACACCCCGTTCGGCAAGAGCGCAAAGTTGCCGGGGCCGTCGCGGGTGACAATGGGCGCGATTTCGCGGCCCTCTTCGACATAAAGCCCGACGGGCCGTCTGTCGGGGTGATACATGCCCGCGTTCATGGCGAAGGCCAGTGTTTGGCCCTCGGCCAAGCCGTCGGCGATTGCCGAGAACGATCCGAGCGGCTTGCCGGTTTCGTCGTAGAGGAACAGGCGGATGTCGTCGGTGCCCGGATCGGCGGTGCAGACCGTCATCGGCACGTCTTCGAAGACGGTGCTTTCGCAACCGGCGGCAAAGACAGGCGCTGCAAACAGCAGGCTAGTCAGAATCGAGATCGCGGCGAACGTTTTCATCAGCAAACATGGCGCGTGTGTCGTCCAGCCGGTCGAAGGTTTCGTCGATCTGGAACTTGATCTCGGGCGTGTATTTCAACTGCATGCCCTTGCCGACGACGCGGCGGATCTCGTGACGGTTGCGGCGCAGGGCCTCCAGCGCCTCGTCCCGGTCCTTGCCGCCGAGCGGCAGCACATAGGCGGTGGCCATCTTCAGGTCGGGCGAGCATGTCACCTCGCCCACGGTGATCGACATGCGATTGAGATCGGGATCGTGGATATCGCCCTGCATCAGCACATCGGAAAGGCGCCGCCGAATGAGTTCGGCCACGCGAAGCTGGCGTTGCGAGGGGCCGGAGCCTTCTGAGAAACGACTGCGGGACATGTTCCTCATCTAAGTGCTGGCGAGCGGCGGGGCAAGCGCGTAAGACTTCGCGCGTCAAAGGAGAGACGAGATGAGCGATATTCCGGGCATTGTGATCGCGGGGGCCTCGGGCCGGATGGGGCAGATGCTGGTACGTGAGGTTCTGGCCTCGGACCGGATGCGCCTTGTCGGGGCCTTCGAGCGCAAGGGCCACGACTGGGTCGGGCGCGATCTGGGCGAGGCGATGGGCGGTTCGGCACTTGGCGTGACGGTCAGCGACGATCCGGCACGCACCATCGCGGGAAGCCAGGCGGTGATTGATTTCACGACCCCTGCGGCCAGTGTGGCCAACGCGAATTTCGCCGCCGGGTCGAACGCGGTTCATGTGATCGGCACGACCGGGATGACCGACGCGGATCTGGAGCATGTCCGCCGCGCAGCGGGGCAGGCGGTGATCGTGCAGGCGGGCAACATGAGCCTTGGGGTCAACCTGTTGGTGCAACTGACAAAACAGGTGGCAGCCGCACTGGACGAGGATTTCGATATCGAGATCGTGGAAAGCCATCACCGTCACAAGGTCGATGCGCCCTCGGGCACGGCGCTGATGCTGGGCGAAGCGGCGGCCGAGGGGCGCGGCGTCGATCTAAAGGACGCCGCCGACCGGGGCCGTGACGGGATCACCGGGGCGCGCGAACGCGGCAAGATCGGTTTTGCCGCCCTGCGCGGGGGCGACGTGGTGGGTGAACACGATGTGATCTTCGCAGCCGACGGCGAACGGATCGTGCTGCGTCATCTGGCCACCGACCGGGGCATTTTCGCCCGTGGTGCGCTTAAGGCGGCGCTTTGGGGGCAGGGGCGCGCGCATGGGCTTTACGACATGCTGGACGTGCTTGGGCTGAAGTGATCGCCTGTTATCGCCAACAGTTTTGCTGCAGCGCGGCAGATTGACTCTCGGGGTTCCTGCGGGCAGAAATTCACAAGGTTTTTCCGGGAGAGACGGTTCATGAAAAAGATCTACGCGAACGCGACAGAGGCGCTGGACGGGCTTTTGCGCGATGACATGCTGATTGCGGCGGGTGGTTTCGGGCTTTGCGGGATCCCCGAGCTTTTGTTGCAGGCCATCAAGGAAAGCGGCGTCAAGGACCTGACCTTTGCGTCGAACAACGCGGGCGTGGACGATTTCGGCATCGGCATCCTGTTGCAGACGCGGCAGGTCAGAAAGATGATGAGTTCCTATGTCGGCGAGAACGACGAATTCATGCGCCAGTACCTGGCGGGCGAGTTGGAGATCGAGTTCAACCCCCAAGGCACCCTGGCCGAACGGATGCGGGCCGGTGGCTGCGGCATCCCCGGTTTCTACACGAAAACCGGCGTCGGCACCCAGGTGGCGGACGGCAAGGAGTTGAAGGATTTCAACGGCGAGACCTACGTGCTGGAAGAAGGCATCTTTGCCGACCTTTCCATCGTGAAAGCCTGGAAGGCGGACGAGACTGGCAACGCGATCTTCCGCAAGACCGCGCGGAACTTCAATCCGCCGGCGGCCATGTGCGGCAAGGTTTGCGTGATGGAGGTCGAGGAAATCGTGCCCCTCGGCTCGCTTGATCCCGACAACATCCACCTGCCCGGCATCTATGTGCATCGCCTGATCCAGGGCGAACACGAAAAGCGGATCGAACAGCGCACCGTTCGGAAGAAAGAAACCGCCTGACGCCATGGACGAACTTGTCATGATGTCGCCCGATGACGGGGATGCGAGTGCGGCGCTCGCTGTCCAGATCGTCAGTTCGGCGCCCTTTCCGATGGTGCTGACCGACCCCTTCATGGACGACAACCCGATCGTATTCGTAAACCGTGCTTTCGAGCGCGCGACGGGCTACGCCCCGACGGAAACGATTGGCCGGAACTGCCGGTTCCTGCAGGGCAAGGAAACCGACAAGAAGACCGTTGCGCGGATACGCGGGGCCATTGAGGCGGGCGAAGAGATCACGGCGGACATCCTGAATTATACCCGCGACGGTGCGCCTTTCTGGAACCGGCTGATGATCGCGCCCCTTGGCGGCGAGGCGGGCAAGCCGCGTTACTTCTTTGGCGTGCAAAAGGTGCTGGGCGAAGCGCCCGATGCGGCGGCCATGAACGAAGCGGATTCGATGCTGCGCGAAATCCAGCACCGGGTGAAGAACCACCTGATGATGGTGGTCAGCCTGATCCGGATGCAATCGCGCGAGGAATTGAGCGCCGAGGGGTTCGACAAGCTGGCGCACCGGGTGGAAAGCCTGCAACTGCTTTACGAAGAGCTGAATGCCTCGGGCGGTGAAAACCGCGATGCGGTGGCACTGGGCGGTTATCTCAGCCGGATCGTGAATTCGGTCGCCCGGCTGGGCGAGGATTGCAAGATCATGGTCGAGTTCGAGGTGGATTCCTTTACCGTACCGCTTGAGGTCGCCGTGCGTTCCGGCCTGATCGTGTCCGAAGCCATGACCAACGCGGTGCAGCACGCCTTTCAAGGCTGCGACGAAGGCGTCGTGCGGCTGAGCGTTCACGAAAACAAGGGCGATGTGACGGTCAAGGTGGCCGACAACGGATCGGGAATGCCCGCCGACGCCCAGTGGCCAAGTGACAAAAGCATGGGCGGGCGGCTGATCAAGACCCTGGCCGAGTTCATGGACGGCACGCTTGAGATGGAAAGTTCCGACGGTGGAAGCACCGTCATTCTGAAGATACCGGCCTCCGCCCGGGGGCTGTAACAGTCAAGGTGGCGCGGGGAAACCAACGCCTGAAACACGAGGAGACAGAGAATGCCCTGGGACCGTAATCAGATGGCCGAGCGCGCCGCACAGGAACTTGAAGACGGCATGTATGTGAACCTCGGGATCGGCATCCCGACGCTTGTGGCCAACTATGTCGGCGACAAGGACATCACGCTGCAATCGGAAAACGGGATGCTGGGCATGGGGCCGTTCCCCTTTGAGGGCGAGGAAGACCCCGACCTGATCAACGCGGGCAAGCAGACGATCACCGAGTTGCGCCGCACCGCCTATTTCGACAGCTCTCAAAGCTTCGGCATGATCCGTGGCGGCAAGATCGCTGCGGCGATCCTTGGCGCGATGGAAGTGGCCGAAAACGGCGACCTTGCCAACTGGATGATCCCCGGCAAGCTGGTCAAGGGCATGGGCGGCGCGATGGACCTTGTGGCCGGTGTGGGCCGCGTGATCGTCGTGATGGATCACACCAACAAGCATGGGGACTCCAAGGTTCTGAAGGAATGCACCCTGCCGCTGACCGGCACCGGTGTCGTTGACCTGATCATCACCAACCTTGGCGTGATGGAGGTGGTCGAGGGTGGTCTGAAGATCATCGAGACCGCGCCGGATGTGTCGGAAGACGACATTCGCGCCGCGACCGAAGGCACCATCGTCTGACCAATGGCTGGCGGCTTCGCGCGCCGCCGCCGCTGTTTTTCGATTTTGTTACAGGCGTTTACGGCCAATAGAGCCGCATGGGGTTGTCGACCAGAAGTTTCTGCTGCTGCTCCCGGTCCGGCGCGATCCGGGGGATGTAATCCACCAGCGCGCCATCGTCAGGCATATGCGATTTCATGTTCGGATGGGGCCAGTCGGTGCCCCAGAGCACCCTGTCGGGAAAGCGTTCGACCACGGCGGCCGGGTAGGGCACGACATCGTCATAGGGCGGGCCTGACTTGGTCAGACGTTCGGGGCAGGTGACCTTGGACCAGATGTTTTCGTTTTCGTCCATCAGGCGCAGGAAGCGCTGAAAGTCGGGGTGATCGACCGCCTTGGTTACATCGGGGCGACCCATGTGATCGACGACCAGCGTTGTGGGAAGCTGTTTCAGAAACGGTTCCAGTTCTTCCAGATCCTGCGCTTCGAAATAGACGACGATATGCCAGCCGAACCCCTTGATCTTGTCGGCGATGGACAGGAACACCTCTTTCGGCGTCGCGTCCACCAGCCGTTTGACAAAGTTGAACCGCACGCCGCGCACGCCGGCCTTGTCCATCTCGTCGATCTCGGCCTCGGTGATGTCCGCGCCGACCGAGGCGATGCCCCGCGCCAGTTCGCCCGCCGCGCGGCAGGCATCGACCATGGCGCGGTTGTCCTTGCCGTGGCAGGTCGCCTGAACGATCACGTTGCGGGCAAAGCCGAGGTGATCGCGCAGCGCGAAAAGCTGATCCTTGCCCGCGTTGCAAGGCGTGTATTTCCGTTCAGGCGCGAAGGGAAATTCGGGGCTCGGGCCAAAGACGTGGCAATGGGCGTCCACCGCCCCTTCGGGCAATTTGAAATCCGGCACCTTCGGGTCGGGATGAAACTCCAGCCAATCGTCATCCATTTTCTGAATCTCACTCATGGGAAGGCCACTCCATCCATCAATTTCCGTGCGGTCCGAAGGATCGCTGCACTTTCCACTGCGCCGTCACCGCCAAGCCGGGCAACGACCGTCATCTCGCCTGTCGGGTGTTCGACGGCAAGGCTGCGCGTTTCGCCCGCGCCGCGTTCGGCCAGGTCAAAGGCGGTCGAACCTTCTAGCAAGCAGGCCGTCGCGACGCTGACCGCGCCCAGAACGCCGATTGTCTTGTGGCAGCGGTGCGGGATGAAGGTGCGCGTCGAGATTGCACCACCTTCGCGCGGGGCCGAGACCATCGTCATCTTCGGCACGGATTTTTCCGCCACGTCGCCCAGGTTCATCAGCGGCCCGCAGGCCAGCCGGATCGCTTCCAGCTTTGCGCGGAGTGTCTCGTCACCTTCCAGTGCCTCCGGCGTTTCCTCGCCGGTGATCCCCAGATCGCTGGCCCGCATCACGACGCAGGGCATACCGTTGTCGATCATCGTCACCTCGACGCCTTCGACGGTGTCCAGCACGTTGCCGGTCGGCAAAAGCGCACCGCAGCTTGACCCGGCCGTGTCCTTGAATTCGATCGGAACGGGGGCAGAGCCGCCGGGCACGCCGTCGATCTTTGCCTCGCCCTTGTAAGAAACCTTGCCGCCGGGCGTCTGCACCTCGGCGACAGCAACCTGGCCGGTGTTTTCCATGAAAATCGTGACGGGTGTCGTGCCGTCCTGTGCCGCGACCAGACCCCGTTCGATGGCGAAGGGGCCGACACCGGCAAGGATGTTGCCGCAGTTCTGGGCGTCTGTGACGATAGCTTGATCCACGAAAACCTGAAGAAACAGGTAATCGACATCCACGCCGTCGCGGCCGGATTTCGACACGACAGCAACCTTGGAGGTCAGGGGATCGGCCCCGCCCATACCGTCGATCTGGCGAATATCGGGAGACCCCATGATGCCAAGCAATGCAGCGTCGCGGGCGGCGGTGTCAGCGGGCAGGTCATCCTTCAGGAAATACCCGCCTTTCGAGGTGCCGCCGCGCATCCACATGCAATGCACGCCATCAGACATACTTCAGGCCCTTCTCGGCCAACCGCCCGCGCATGTCGTAGATGTCCAGCCCCAATTCGCCCGCTTCGAACCGGGCACGCTTTGCCGCCTCGTTCGCTTCGCGCGCACGTGCCTTTTCCAGCACGTCGGCGGCCTCTTCTCGGCGCACGACACAGACACCGTCGTCATCGGCGATGACGATATCGCCGGGGTTCACCAACGCACCGGCGCAGACCACGGGAATGTTCACCGAGCCGAGCGATTCCTTGATCGTGGCTTGGGCATGGATCGACTTGGCCCAGACGGGAAAGCCCATCTCGGTCAGGTCGCGCACGTCGCGCGTGCCGCCTTCGGTGATCAACCCGCGACAGCCGCGCGCCTTTGCACTGGTGGCCAGTAGATCGCCGAAATAGCCCGCGTTCGATGGCGTGATCGTGCCCAGCACCATCACGTCGCCCGGCTCCAACTGTTCGATGGCGACATGGATCATCCAGTTGTCGCAGGGCTGGGCAAGGATGGTGACGGCAGACCCGGCGATCCGCGCCCCGGCATAGATCGGGCGCAATTCCTCGCCCAGCAATCCCTTGCGCCCCTGCGCCTCGTGCACCGTGGACACACCGCATTCGGCCAGCCCGTCGATAACCGCCTGATCCGCGCGCTCGATATTCCGCACCACGATGCCGGTGGTGCCCGGTTGATATTCGCTCATACCAGTTCATCCATGCAGAATGGGAAGATGCTTTCAAAGCCTTCGGCGTATTTGCAATCACGCCCCCCGGCCATGCCGCCCGAGTTCCGTTTGAAGTGATTGGCGCGTTGCTGGGCCACCCGCGTGTAGAAATCCCAGAGGTGAATCTGACCCTCGTTGCATTCCATCGCCGCGCGTTTCTTTTCCCAGACCGGCGTGATGTCCAGGAACACATTCGGCTTCCAGTGCATCTGTTCGGTCTGGTGCGGTTCGAACAGGTACATCTGCGGCGCACCCAGAACCTTTTCGCCCGGATTGTGGCCCCAGGCCTGCGCGATCATGCGGCAGGTCAGGGCGAACTCGGTCGTTTTCATGTGGTCGGTGTTGTAGGGATCCCATTTCGAGTGCGAGAACATGAACTTGGGCTGCACCGCGCGGATGATGTCGACGACCTTGTTTTCATGTTCCTCGGTAAACCGCAGGGGATAATCGCCCATGTCGAGGAACTGGATGTCATGCACGCCAAGCGCCTTGGCGGCGTTTTCGGCCTCGCCCTTGCGGATCGCCTTCACCTCGTCCAGCGATTTGCCTTCCTTCCAAAGCCGCGCACTTTCGCCGCGCTCGCCAAAAGACAGGCAGGCGACCGTGACGTTGTAGCCAAGCTCCTGGTGCAGGGCGATTGCGCCGCCGCACCGCCAGACGAAATCCGCAGCATGGGCAGAGATGACCAATGCGGTCTTGTTGTCAGCCATTCTTGATGCCTCCCAAAGCATGTCTTTCAAGACTTGGTGCAAACCTAGCGGGGAAGGCCCTGTCAGGGCCAGTTCGATTGTTGGCACGCCGTATTTGATTTTGTTATAGGCTTGGCAATGATGACGGATTCCAGCACCCCTGAATTGCCCCATGTGCGCTACCTGAGTGTGGTGCGCGAGGTGTTTCGCCTGCGCCGGATCGGGGCGGCGGCCGAGGTGGTTCACCTGTCGCAACCGGCAGCGACACAAGCGGTCGCGCGGATCGAAGACATCCTTGGCGTTGCCCTGTTCGACCGCCATCCGAAGGGCATGTTCCCGACCGAGGCGGGGGCGCTGTTCGAAAACCGCCTTTTGCGCATTCTCGAACATCTGCGCCACGGCGATACGCAGGCCCGGCGCCGGGTCGCGCGGGGCGAGCGGCGGGGGGCGAATAGACCGTTCTATACCTTTTGCACGCCGGTTCAGTTGCGGGCGCTTCTGGCGATTTCGCGGGCCGGGAGTTTCACCCAGGCCGCCCATGATCTGGGCGTCAAGCAATCTGGCGTTCATCGCGCCGCACGCGATCTGTCGGCCCTTGCCGGGTTCAATCTGTTCGAGCAGACGCGCGGCGGTGTCGTGCTGACCGCCGCCGCCGAGACATTCGCCCAGCAGGTGCGGCTGGCCACCACAGAATTCCGCCAGGCGGTTTTCGAGATCAACGAATTGACCGGGCGCGATGTGACCAGCATCAACGTCGGTTCCTTGCCCCTGTCGCGTGCCGCCATCCTGCCTGCCGCCATTGACGAATTGATCGGCGAAATGGACACATCGATGCAGGTGAATTGCGTCGATGCCCGGTATGACACCCTGTTGCGCGAACTGCGGTTCGGCGAGTTGGACGTGCTGATCGGTGCCCTGCGCCTGCCGCCGCCCGCCCCGGATGTCGAACAGGAGGAACTTTTCCTTGATCGGCTGGCCGTGGTCACCGCCCCGGATCACCCTTTGGTCGGCAAGCCGGGTGTCACGCTGGACGACACGCTGGCCTATCCATGGGTCGCCCCTCCCAAGACGACGCCCACGGGCACCTATCTGTTCGACGTGCTGCGGATACAGGATCAGCCGAACACCCCGGTGCGCTGCGTCTCAAGCTCGCTTGTCTTGCTTGGGGGGCTTCTGGCGCGGGGGGCTTACGTTTCCATCGCCTCGGTCCGCCAGATCGAGGTCGAGGAACAAATGGGCCGGATCGTGCAGCTTCCCATCGAATTGCCGGGATCGGCCCGCCCGATCGGGCTGACCTTTCGCAGAAATTGGGCCGCAACGCCTGCGCAATCGCGGTTTCTGGAGATCATCCGGCGGGTCAGCCGAGCGTCATCCTGAAACCCGCCCGATAACATTTTCAAATAGCGTCGCCAGCATTCAAATTCGCGAATTGGCCGCCACGCGCTATAGTGTCACAAAGGTCGGAACGCGAACGGGCGGATTCGCTGCAACCGAAAGGGAGGTCGCATCATGGCCATCAAGAAAGACTACGAAGACATTCCGGGCACCTTCGTCTTCGACGCGGATCGTGCGCGCATCGGCTATCATCTGAACCAGTTCTGCATTTCGCTTGGCAAGGCTGAAAACCGCGAAGCGTTCAAGGCAGACCCCGAAGCCTATCTTGACGGCTTCCCGATGAGCGACGAGCAGCGTCAATCCATTCGCGACCGCGACTGGAACCGCATGTTGGAGCTGGGCGGCAACATCTATTACACCTCGAAACTCGCCGCCTTCGACGGCATCAACTTTCAGAACCTTGCCGGTCTGATGACCGGAATGGGGGTCGAACCCTACCGGGAAATGATGCTGAACGGCGGTCGGTCGATCGAGGGCAATCGCTTCAAAAGCGAATGGGACGAAGCCGACAAGACCAAGGGAGAAGACTAATGGCGCGTATCACCGCAGGCGTCGGTTGTAGCCACGTGCCCGCCATCGGCGTGGCGATGGACACCGGGATCACCGATCAGGATTACTGGAAGCCGGTCTTTGCCGGGTTCGAAAAGTCGCGCGAATGGATGAAAGAGGCCAAGCCCGACGTGATCTTCCTGGTCTACAATGACCATTGCACGGCGTTCGACAGCTCGATCATCCCGACCTTCGCGCTTGGCTGCGCGCCCGAGTTTCAACCCGCCGACGAAGGCTGGGGGCCGCGCCCGGTGCCGGTTGTCAAGAACCACCCGGTTCTGGCCAGCCACATCGCGCAATCGCTGATCCTGGATGAATTCGACATCACCATCATGAACGAAATGGAGGTCGACCACGGCCTGACCGTTCCCCTGTCGGTGATGTATGGCCAGCCCGAGGAATGGCCGGCACTGGTTATCCCGCTGGCCGTCAACGTGGTGATGTATCCCGCACCGACCGGCAACCGCTGTTTCCAGCTTGGCAAGGCAATCCGCCGCGCCGTCGAAAGTTTCGACGAAGACCTGAACGTCGTGATCTTTGGCACCGGCGGGATGAGCCACCAGCTTCAGTACAAGCGTGCGGGGCTTATCAACGCCGAATGGGATAATGCTTTCCTTGATCGTCTCACCTCCGATCCGGTTGGCCTCAGCCAGATGCCCCATGTGGAATACCTGCGCGAAGCGGGGTCTGAAGGTGTGGAAATGGTCATGTGGCACGTCATGCGCGGGGCGCTGGACGACGAAGTGACCGAGGTTCACCGGCACTATCATGTCCCGGCATCGAACACGGCGGTCGGCCATATCATTCTAGAAAACAAGTCCTGAGGAAGAAGCCATGAGAATTTGCGTTGCAGGCGCTTACGGCGCGTTCGGCCTGAAACACCTGGACGCCCTGTCCGCGATCGAGGATGCGGTAGTCACCTCGGTCATGGGGCCGACAAAGGAAAAGATCGAAGCGCTGGCCGCCGAACGCGGCATCGGACACGCGGGAACCACGCTGGAGGAATGTCTTCAGCGCGATGACGTCGACGCGGTGATCCTTTCGACCCCGACGCAGATGCACGCAGAGCAGGCGATTGCCTGCATGGACGCAGGCAAGCACGTGATGATCGAAATCCCGATGGCCGACAGCCTGGACGACAGCCGCGCCATCGTCGCCAAGCAGGAAGAAACCGGGCTGGTCGCCATGGCCGGACAGGTGCGCCGCTTCAACCCATCGCACCAGTGGATCCGGAACAAGATCGACGCGGGCGAGTTGAAGGTTCAGCAGATGGACGTTCAGACCTATTTCTTCCGCCGCACCAACACCAACGCCAAGGGCGAGCCGCGGTCCTGGACCGACCACCTTTTGTGGCACCACGCCTGTCACACGGTCGACCTGTTCCAGTACCAGACCGGCGGACAGGCCGTCGAAGCCTTCGGTCTGCAAGGCCCGCCGCATCCCGAGTTGGGCATCGCGATGGACATGGCCATCGGCATGAAGGCCGCCGACGGTGCGATCTGCACCCTGTCGCTGTCGTTCAACAACGACGGGCCTTTCGGCACCTACTTCCGTTACATCTGCGACAACGGCACCTACCTTGCGCGGTACGACGATCTGTTCGATGGCAACGAAAACCAGATCGACCTGTCCGACGTGGCCGTGTCGAACAACGGGATCGAGTTGATCGACCGGGAGTTCATCGCCGCAATCGAGGAAAAGCGCACGCCGAACAGTTCGGTTGCCGATGTGTTGTCTGCAATGGAAACGCTGGACAAGATCGAAAAGTCGATGTCCTGAGGACGAGGCCTTCGGGCCTCACCCCTCAATCTGGCGGCGGAAATTGCGGGGTGACGTGCCGGTCGCCCGCTTGAAGACGCGGCTGAAATAGGACGGATCCTCGAACCCGAGTTGATAGCTGATCTCGGCAATGCTTAGGTTCGAAAATGCCAAGTTTCGCCGCGCTTCCCGGATCAGCCTCTGTTCGATGGCCGCCGATGCGGATTGGCCCGTCGCCTCGCGCATCACGCGGCTGAGGTGGGTGGGGGTCACCGCCAGCCTGTCGGCGTAATCGGCCACGCCCAGGTGTTCCAGGTGATGCGTTTCCAGAAGGGCCTCGAACCTCCGGCGCAGCCCGTGTTCGCCCTTTGCGGTGCCGGTCGCGTCAACGGACAGCAGCCGCGCGACCTGGCCTGCAAGCACCGTGCAATGGGCACGCAGGATATGGGCGCGGGCGAATTCGTGGTTGGGATACTCGGAAAAGATCGCCTGGATCGAGGTGCGAATCTCCCCGGTTGCTTGCAAAATCGCGGCACGCTGCAACATCGGGCGCAGCCCTTCGTTCTCGGGCAGGCTGGCGTCCATCAGTTCAGCGGCTACGGTGATGACCCAGCCCCTGGCCCCCGGCACGAAGGTAAATCCATGCACCACGCCCATGGGCAGGTTGATGAGATTGCCGCTTGCAATCGGGTGGGCGCGGCTTTCGATCTGAACCTCGCCGCGCCCGTCTTCCAGCAGCAAAAACTGGTGCAGCCGCGCGTGGCGATGGGGTGCAAGATGCCAGTCATGGATCAGCGAGCGTGTCTCGATGGTTTCGCAATGCACAACATCGGGCATGTCGCCCTGTTCGCCGAAAAGGTTGTAATTCTCGATCCCGCTCATGTTCGATTTGTACCCGAAGTGATGGGATTGGTCCATTCTTTCCGCGCTCTTTCGCTGTCAGACTGTCCGCGACGGAGGAGGAACCGAGATGAATCTGAAGACCCAGGTCGGCATTGTCGGCGGTGGCCCGTCGGGGTTGTTGCTGAGCCAGTTGCTGGACCTGAAAGGCATCGACAACGTCGTTCTGGAAAAACACAGCCGGGACTACGTGCTGGGCCGCATCCGCGCGGGCGTTCTTGAGCATGGCCTTGCCAATCTGTTGCGCGAGGCCGGGTGCGGCGAACGGATGGATGCCGAGGGCGAGATCCACGAAGGCTTTTACATAGCGGAAGGCGGTCGGAAACACCGCGTCGATCTGGCGGGACATACGGGCGGCAATACGGTCGTCGTCTATGGCCAGACCGAATTGACGCGCGACCTCTACGAAGCCCGTGACGAACGAAACGGCAAGGTCATCCATAATGCCGAGGATGTCGCGCTTCACGATCTGAAAAGCGATGCGCCCTACATCACCTATCGCGTGGGCGATGAGGCGGGTCGGGTCGATTGCGATTATGTGATCGGTGCCGACGGGTTTCACGGTGTCAGCCGAAAGTCGATCCCGGGGGACGTCTTGCGCGAATACGAAAAGGTTTATCCCTTCGGTTGGCTTGGCGTCCTAAGCCGCACAAAGCCGGTTTCGCCCGAGTTGATCTATGCCAACAGCGCGCGCGGCTTTGCGCTTTGTTCCCTGCGCAGCCAGGTGCTGAGCCGCTATTACATCCAGGTGCCGCTGACGGACTCGGTCGAAGACTGGTCGGACGATGCCTTCTGGGACGAGTTGAAAGCACGTCTGCCGGGTGAAGTTTCCGCCAGCCTTGAAACCGGCCCCTCGATCGAGAAAAGCATCGCACCCCTGCGCAGTTTCGTGGCCGAGCCGATGCGCCATGGCAACCTGTTCCTTGCAGGCGACGCGGCGCATATCTTTCCGCCGACCGGGGCAAAGGGGCTGAACTCGGCGGCAAGCGACATCCACTATCTGTATCACGCGCTTGTCGATCACTATCAGAACGGCGACGACGCGGGGCTGGAAGGTTACAGCGACAAGGCGCTGGCGCGTGTCTGGAAGGCGCAGCGGTTCAGTTGGTGGATGACCACGCTTTTGCACAACTTCCCCGACAACATCGCCTATGACGGAAAGTTGCAGCAGGCGGACCTGGGCTATCTGTTTTCATCCGAGGCGGCGATAACTTCGCTGGCAGAGAATTATGTCGGCCTGCCGTTCTGAGGAGTGGCGTCCGTCAGGACGGAGCGGCGTTTTCAAGCGCCTTCCGGGCCAGCGCCAGAAACGTGTCTCGTTCGACAGGGTCGAGGCCCGGCAGGATGTCGTCTTGAAGCGCGGTCACATGGGGCAGGATCTGCGCAAGCATCTCTTCCCCGCTTGCCGTCAGTCGCAGGATACGGGCGCGGCGGTCGCGCGTGTTGACCTTGCGCTCGACAAAGCCCTTCTGCTCCAGCCGGTCGATCACGCCGCCGATCGTCGCCCTGTCATAGGCGATCTTTGCCGCAACGCCGGCCTGATCAATGCCCGGATTGGCGAAAATCGCATCCATTGCGGCGAACTGAACCGAGGTCAGATCCTTCGCGACGTCCTGCATCTCTTTGGTGAAAACCTGGGTCGAATGCTGTTGAAGCCGTCGGATCAGGTGCCCCGGCATGTCATGAATATTCATCGTGATAGGTCTCTGCCCAGTCGAACGCTTTGCCTTTCAAAGGTATTTCACAGGATTAGTAAGTACACAAATTATTTCTTGACGAAAAATAGTAAGTACAGTTACTAGTTTGTTGGTCATCAGGGAGGACGGCTGACATGCGCTATTACGTCGATGGTTTTCGGGGCGGTGATCCCGATGTCAAACCTGCCGCTTTGGGCTGGCGCGATTATGATGAACACGCCCCTTTGCCTAAAGAGGTGGACGTGCTGATCGTCGGCACCGGGCCAGCGGGCCTTTGCCTTGCCGCGCAGCTTGCCCAGTTTCCCGAGATCCAAACGATGATCGTCGAGGCGAGCCCCCGGAACATCTCCAAGGGCAAGGCGGACGGGATCTCTGTCCGTACGATGGAGATGTTTCAGGCCTTCGGTTTTGCCGACAAGGTCAAGCGCGAGGCATATTGGGTGAACCAGACCAGTTTCTGGATGCCCGACCCCGAGAACTCCGCGCACATCAAGCGCATCGGTCGCGTGCAGGACGTGGCCGACGACAGTTCGGAAATGCCGCATATCCTGATCAACCAGGCGCGTCTGCACGAGATGTTCCTGGACGTGATGAAAAACGCGCCATCCCGGCTTCGGCCCGATTACAGTTGGGCGCTGAAAGATCTGGTGGTCGACACCACGAGCGACGATCACCCGGTGACTGCTACGCTTGAAGACACCGGCGTGAATTGGGGCGAAACCGTCACCGTCCGCGCGAACTACGTGGTCGGATGCGACGGCGCGCGGTCCCAGGTGCGCAAGGCCATCGGCGGCAAGCTGCACGGGGATGCCGCGCACCAGGCCTGGGGTGTCATGGACATTCTGGCCAACACCGATTTCCCGGACGTGCGCCAGAAATGCCTGATCGCCTCGGAAAAGGAGGGCAACATCCTGATCCTGCCGCGCGAGGGCGGCTATCTGTTCCGCATGTACGTCGAGTTGGACAAGCTGCGCGAAGACGAAAGAGTTGCGGAACGCAAGTTCAACCAGGACGACATGATCGTAGCCGCCAAGCGGATCATCGCGCCCTATTCGCTGGACGTGAAAGACGTTGTCTGGTGGTCGATCTATGAAATCGGGCACAGGTTGTCGGACACTTTCGACGATGTACCGAAAGAAGGTGCGGCCAGCCGGACGCCGCGCGTTTTCACCGCCGGCGATGCCTGCCACACCCACAGCCCCAAGGCAGGGCAGGGCATGAACGTCTCCATGCAGGACACCTTCAACCTTGGCTGGAAGCTGGCGCATGTCTTGCAGGGCCGCGCCGACCCCAAGCTGTTGCACAGCTATTCCGCCGAGCGACTGACCGAGGCAAAGCGCCTTGTCGAAACGGACCACGAATGGTCGCGCATCATGTCTGCACCGCCCGGCACCTCGGATCTGGACAAGGGCGACGAGCCGCGTTTCGTTCGGGCCTTCAAGGAAAACCTCGAATTCACTGGCGGCCTTGCCGTCAAGTACGTTCCCTCTGCCCTGATCGCGGAACCGGCCCATCAGGACCTGGCGAGGGGGCAGGAAATCGGGCGACGGTTCCATTCGGCCCCCGTGGTGCGGCTGGCGGATGCCAAGCAGATGCAACTCGGCCACTTGGCGCAGGCGGACGGGCGCTGGCGCATCTATGCCTTTGCATGCCGACAGGACAGTTCCGACAAGGGCTCGGCCATTCACCGGCTTGCGGATTGGCTGGAGTGCGATCCGTCCTCGCCCGTCGTCAGGCACACCGGCGCAGACGAAGACATCGATGCGCTGATCGACCTCCGCGCCATATTTCAGCAGACCTTCGATGCGCTGGACTATGGAAACATGCCGTCGCTGCTTGTCCCGAAAACCGGCAAGCTGGGTTTGCAGGATCACGAAAAGGTCTTTTGCGTCGATCACAAGGGGCTGGGCGACATCTTCGACATGCGCGGCATAGACCGCGACAAGGGCTGCATGATCGTGGTGCGGCCCGACCAGTATATCGCCAACGTCCTGCCGCTGGACGCATTTCGCGAGTTGAGCCTATTCTTCGAAGGGCTTTACCTGCCGATTGGGAAAACCCGCCGGGGCGCCGGTGGCTAGAGGAGTGGAATTCGTTATTTACTTTAATAGTTATGTATCATAACTATCTTGTCGAAGCGCGATCCGGAAGAGGTATGCGCTTCATGGTCGTAAAGGGAGGAACCACATGACCATACTACGCAGAAGCATCCTGAAATTCACCGCTGCCGCCGTTGCATCGGTTGTTGGCTTCGGGGCAATGGCTCCAGCCATGGCGCAGGAGGTGACGCTTCGCCTTCACCAGTTCTTGCCCGCACCGGCGCATGTGCCGAAAACCGTGCTGGTTCCCTGGATCGAAAAGATCGAGGCCGAATCCGATGGTCGGATCAAGATCCAGCACTTCCCGGCAATGCAGCTTGGCGGCCGTCCGCCCGAGTTAATCGACCAGGCCAAGGACGGCGTTGCCGATATCGTCTGGACGCTGCCCGGATACACACCCGGCCGTTTCCCGCGGACCGAGGTGTTCGAACTGCCCTTCATGATGACCGATGCCGAGGCGACAAGCCGCGCCTATTGGGAATTGGCCGAAAAGCACATGATGGACAATGATTTCAAGGATCTGAAAATCCTTGGTACATGGGTGCATGGCCCCGGCGTCATACATTCCGCCGATCCGATCATGTCGCCCGCAGATCTTGACGGCGTCAAGCTGCGCGCGCCGACCCGCGTGACGAACAACATGTTTACAACGCTTGGTGCGACTGCCGTTGGCATGCCCATCCCGGCGGTGCCCGAGGCGCTGTCCAAGGGCGTGATCGACGCGACAGTCATCCCCTGGGAGGTTACGTCGGCCCTGAAGACCTCGGAGCTGGTCGAGAACCACCTGGAATTCGGCGACGCCTCGCTCTATACAGCGGCCTTCGTTCTGGCGATGAACAAGGCGACCTACGACGGTCTGCCCGACGATCTGAAAGCCGTTGTCGACAACAACTCGGGACTTGAGTTCTCGGCGATGGCCGGTCGCGCCACCCAGGAAGGCGATGCGCCGGGTCGTGCGATCGCCGATGATCTGGGCAACTCGATCACCAGCCTTTCGCCGGAACAGGTTGCCGAGTGGCAGGCCGCGGCGGATTCGGTCGTGGATGCCTGGATCGAGGAAGTCACCGCCCAGGGTATCGACGGGGCCGCCCTTGTCGAAGAGGCCCGCGCGTTGATCCAGAAGCACACGAAGTAACACCCGAAGACTTTGAACGCGGCCCCCTTGCGGGCCGCGTTCCATCGAAAGGGGTCCAATGGCTCGCTTCATGACTGCCCTGGCCCGCGCGATGGCCATACTTGGCGGCATCGTCCTGACCATCCTTATCGTTCTGGTCTGCGTCAGCGTTCTGGGACGCGGAGGGAACACCTTCGCCCATTGGGACTGGCTGGAGCAGACCGCCCCGGCCCTGTCGCAGGCCATCCTTGGCACCGGCATCGGGCCGCTGAACGGAGACTTCGAACTGGTCGAAGCGGGCATTGCCTTCGCGATCTTTTCCTTCCTGCCGCTTTGCCAGATTTACCGGGGCCACGCGACGGTGGATGTCTTTACAGCGCAACTGTCCACACGGATCAATTTCTGGCTGATGGCATTCTGGGAGGTTCTTCTGGCCCTCGTCATCCTTTTGATGACCTGGCGGTTGGGCGTCGGCATGACAGAAAAGATGGGCAATGGTGAAACGACCTTCATACTGCAGTTCCCGGTCTGGTGGGCCTATGCCGCCAGCATGGTGGCCGCGCTGGTGGCCTCGCTGGTTGCTGTCTATTGCGCCGCCATGCGCGTGGCCGAGGCCGTGCAGCAGAAACAGCTGATGCCCGGCGGAGAAGGAGCAGTCCATTGACCATGCTCGAACTTGGCTATTGGTCCTTTCCCGTCCTGTTGGTGATGATCTTCCTCAGGGCGCCGATCGGGCTTGCGATGCTGCTGGCCGGGATCGGCGGCATCTGGCTGGCGCTTGGCGATGCGAACATGTTCATGTCCAAGCTGAAGTCGGAAACCTTTTCGACCTTTTCCAGCTATTCGCTTTCGATCATCCCGATGTTCCTTCTGATGGGGCAATTCGCAACGCTCAGCGGCATGTCATCGGCCCTTTTCAAGGCGGCGGAAAGCTGGCTGGGCCACCGCAAGGGCGGGGTCGCCATGGCTTCGGTCGGGGCCTGCGCGGGCTTTGGCGCGATCTGTGGATCTTCGCTGGCCACCGCCGCCACGATGAGCCGTGTCGCCCTGCCGGAGCTACGCCGCTATGGCTATTCCGGCGGATTTTCCACGGCAACACTGGCCGCGGGCGGCACCCTTGGCATCCTGATCCCACCCTCGGTCATCCTTGTGATCTATGCGATCCTGACCGAACAGAATATCGCCAAGCTGTTCTTGGCCGCCTTCGTTCCGGGCATCCTTGCCGCGATCGGCTATATGATCACGATCTCGATCTATGTCCGGCTTTACCCCGACGCCGCAGGCACCCGCGAACCGATCCCCTACGGCGAACGCATGAAGGCGCTGGTGGATGTCTGGCCGGTGCTTCTGGTCTTTGGCGTGGTCGTCGGCGGCATCTACCTGGGCTGGTTCACCCCGACCGAGGGCGCAGGCGTCGGCGCGTTCGGCACCGGCCTTATCGCGCTTGTCTCCGGCAACCTTTCCTGGAAAGTCTTCGTCGAGTCGATCCTTGCGACGGCCATGTCCACGGCGATGATCTTTTTCATCATCCTTGGCGCGGGCTTTTACAACTCGTTCCTGGCCCTGACGCAGGTGCCGCAGGAACTGGCAGGTTTCGTCGTCGCGCAAGGGTTGTCGCCCTGGCTGGTGCTGGTTCTGATCCTGGTCTTCTACCTGATCTTCGGTTGCCTGATGGATTCCCTGTCGATGATCCTTCTGACGATCCCGATCTTCTTTCCGGTGATCTCGGCGATGGATTTCGGGCTGGTGTCCCTGGCGGCAATGCAGGCGGATGCGGCACAGGCGGTGCTTTCGGTCGGCATTCCCGAGGGCCTTGGCACCGAGATGCTGGAAGGCATCCGCGCAGCCATCGCCAGCGGCGCCGAACTGACCCGCGAACAGATGGATGCCCTTGGCATTCGCGTCACCCAGGTCATGGCCAACCGGGCCGAGGCGGAGCACCTGGCGATCTGGTTCGGCATCCTTGTCCTGATCGTGGTCGAGGTCGGCCTGATCACGCCGCCCGTCGGCATGAACCTTTTCATCATCAACGCGATGGATCGCGAAACCCCGATGTCGGAAACCTATCGCGCCGTGCTGTTCTTCGTCGGCTCTGATTTGGTGCGCGTCGCGATCCTGGTCCTGTTCCCGGCCATCACGCTTTTCGTTCTGAACCTCTGACGCCGCATCCATGTCGGCCCTGAAACAACGGAGTACCATACGCCATGCAGATTGAAGGACAGGTTGCAATCATCTCCGGCGGTGGCAGCGGGCTGGGCGCGGCAACGGCGCGACGCCTGGCGGGTGCGGGCGCGAAAGTCGTCATCCTTGACTACGATATCGACAAGGCGCGCGAGGTTGCGGGCGGGATCGACGCTCTGGCGCTCAAGGCCGATGTGTCGGACGAGGCCGCCGTTAACGCCGCACTGGACAAGGCGCAGGATCAGCTTGGCACCGCCCGCATCGCGGTGTCCTGCGCGGGCATCGGCCTTGCCGCCCGCATCGTCGGGCGCGAGGGCAAGCCGTCCTTCGACGTCTTCGAACGCACGATGAAGGTCAACCTGTTCGGCACCTACAACGTGATGACTCACGCCGCCCGTCGCATGACCGAGGCCGAGCCGCTGGAAAACGGCGAGCGCGGCGTGATCGTCAACACGGCGTCCGTGGCATGGCAGGACGGGCAGTTGGGGCAGGCGGCCTATGCCGCGTCGAAGGGCGCGATCGCCTCGATGTGCCTGCCTGCCGCGCGCGAATTCGCACAATGGGGCATCCGCGTGATGGCGATTGCTCCGGGGCTGTTCGAGACACCAATGATGGAAAGCCTGCCCGAAGAGGTCGCCGCCCAGATCATCGAAAACATCCCCTTCCCGCACCGTCTGGGTGCCCCCGACGAATACGCGAAACTGGCCGCCCAGATCATCGAGAACCCCTATTTGAACGGCACGACCATCCGGCTTGACGCCGCCGTTCGCCTGCCAAGACGCTGAGGAGACCCCGACATGAGCATCCTGAACGTCGAAACCGAAGGTACCATCGCCACCCTGACGATGAACCGTCCGGGCAAGCGCAACGCCATGTGCGAGGAACTGCTGGAAGCGGTCGACGCCTTCTATTCGGCCCCGCCAAAGGATGTGCGCGTCGTGATCCTGACGGGCATCGAGGGGCACTTCTGCTCGGGTCTCGATCTGTCCGAGCATGTGCATCGCTCGGCGGAAGAAAACCTCTATCACTCGCGAAGCTGGCACCGGACGCTGGAAAAGGTACAATTCGACGGGCTGATTACCGTTTCGGCCATGTTCGGCGCGGTGATCGGCGGCGGGTTGGAATTGGCTTCGGCCACCCATGTCCGCATCGCGGAACCTTCGACCATCTTTCAGCTTCCCGAGGGGCGTCGCGGCATCTTCGTCGGCGGCGGGGCCACGGCCCGCGTCGGGCGCCTGATCGGTCCCGACCGCATGACCGAAATGATGCTGACCGGGCGCAAGTACAGTGCCGACGAGGGCCTGTCCATTGGCCTTGCGCATTACTCCGTCGGTGAGGGCGAGGCGATGGAACTTGCCCAAAAGCTGGCAGGTAAGATCTCGCGCAACGCGCCCCTGTCGAATTATCTGATGGTGCAGTCCATCGCGCGGATCAACGACATGTCGCAATCCGACGGGTTGTATACCGAGTCGCTGGCCGCCGCCCTGTCACAAACCACGCCGGACGCCGAAGAAGGCCTGCGCGCCTTCCTCGAAAAACGCGCCCCGGTGTTCCGGTGACGCGATGAGCAGCGCAAGGCCCAAGCCCCTGCCGACCGGCAACCCCGCGATAGACGACGCGACCCTGCGCAACTTCATCGGCTACAGCATGAAGCGGGCCTTCAACGTGGTGCAGACTGATCTGTCGGTCGCACTGGAACCGTTCGACCTTCGGATGCTGACCTATACCGCACTTGTTCTGATTACCGACAATCCGGGGCTGCGGCAGTCGCAACTGGCAGACGCAATGGACATCGAACGCCCGAACCTTGTCGTCATCATCGACGAGTTGGAAGGCCGCGACCTGATCATCCGCGAACGTGTTCCGACTGACCGACGCGCCTATGCGCTGAAGGTCACTCTGGCCGGCCGGCAGCTTTACGAACAGGCCGTTGCCGCCGTTAACGCGCACGAGGCCGACCTGTTGAAAGACATCCCGAACGAGACGCTCGATCTGGTCGTCGCGACCCTGAAACGCATCGAAAGCAACCAGAAAAGAAGCTGAACACATGAAACGGACATCCGAGTTTCTGGCCCATTCGGTTTCGCGCGAAGACCGCGCCGATGGCACCATCCTGCTTCGGTCGAACTATCCTCTTGGGTCGGTCGTGGAAAAGACCTCCGACTGGCTGCACCACTGGGCGGGTGAGGCGGCTGGGCGCACCTTCATCGCCGAACGCAGCGGTGCCGGTTGGCGCGAGGAAAGCTACGCGGCAACCCTCGAAAAGGTCCGCGCCCTCGCTGCCGGACTTCTGGCGCGGGGCATGGGGCCGGATACGCCGATCATCATCATGTCGGGCAACGGCGTGGACCACGCGCTCTTGTCCCTTGCCGCGCAATACATCGGCGTGCCGACCGCCCCGGTGGCCGAGCAATATTCCCTGATCCACGGCGCACATGGTCGTCTGCAACACGCGATCGAACTGGTGCGCCCAAAGATGGCCTATGTGGTGGACGCCGATCAATATGGCGAGGCGCTGGCGCTGGACGCCCTGAACGGGATCGAAATCGTGGCCAGCCGCACCGGCAAGGCCACCAACGTCACCGCCTTCGCCGACCTGTTGAACGGTGACGCGAGCGTCGATGTCGATGCTGCGAACAACGCCGTTACCGCCGATACCGTCGCCAAGATCCTGATGACCAGCGGGTCAACCTCGGCCCCCAAGGGGGTGGTGACGACACAGCGGATGATGTGCGTCAACCAGACCCAGATCGCCGACGCCCTGCCGTTCCTGCGCAGCCGTCCGCCGCGCGTTGTCGACTGGTTGCCCTGGAACCACGTCTTTGGCGGTTCGCACAACTTCAACATGATGCTGGCCAACGGCGGCAGTTTCTACATCGACGACGGCAAGCCGGTGAAGGGCCTGTTCGACCGGACGGTCGAAAACCTGAACATGATGACCGGCACCCTGTGCTTCAACGTGCCCGTCGGGTTTTCCATGTTGTTGTCGGCACTCAAGAACGACACCGCCCTGCGCCAGCGATTCTTCGAAAACCTGGACCTGATCTTCTATGCCGGGGCCTCCCTGCCGCAAGAGGTCTGGCAAGGGTTCGAGGCGATGGCGATGGAGGTGAAAGGCGAGGTGCCTTTGATGACCTCGTCCTGGGGGTTGACCGAAACCGCCCCGGCGACGCTGATGCAGTTGGAACCGATTGACCGTTCGGGCGTCGTGGGCGTGCCCCTCAATGGAACCACGATCAAGCTGATCCCCGATGAAGACATGCGCTCGGAAGTCCGCGTCAAGGGACCGAACGTGATGGAACGCTATTTCGAGGATCCCGAAAAAACCGCCGCGGCTTTCGACGACGAAGGTTTCTTCATCACCGGCGACGCGATGGTGTTCGTGGATCCTGAAGACATCGACAAGGGCCTGAAATTCGACGGCCGCATTTCCGAAGATTTCAAGCTGTTAACCGGCACATGGGTCCGCGCCGCGCAACTCAGGCTGGACATGCTGGCCTGTCTTTCGCCCCTGGCGGGCGACCTTGTCATCACCGGGGCCGACAGGAACCAGATCGGCGTGATGATCTTCCCCGACAGGGGCGAGCTGGAGCGCGAGGGTTTCGACCCGACCGAAGACAGCGGCGCGTATCGTTGCAAACTGCTGGCCGGCGACATCCACCGCCGCCTTGCCGAACGCGCCCGCGAATTCTCGGGCAGTTCCACACTGGTGTCCCGCGCCATCGTCCTCTCCGAACCCGCCTCCATGCCCGAGGGCGAGATGACGGCCAAGGGCAACCTCAACTTCCGCAAGGTTCTGACGCGCCGCAAGGCCCTTTTGGACCGGCTCTACGACGACGCCGATCCGGCGGTCATCACGATCTGAAAGGAACACCCGATGGTCGATATCACCAAGGTCCGCGCGATCGACATCCACACCCATGCCGAAGAACCCTGCGGTTGCCATTCAGACGACGGCTATGACGATCTGCAAGCCGCGATGGCGACGTATTTCAACGCCAAGATCGTCCAGCCGACAATCGAGGAAACCGCCGCGCATTTCCGCGAGCAGAACGTCGCCGCGGTGATCTTTCCCGTCGATGCCGAGCGCGAGACGGGCTATCGCCGCTACGACAACGACGAGGTTCTGGAGGAAGTTGCCAAACACGACGACATCCTGATCCCCTTCGCCTCGATCGACCCCTGGAAAGGCAAGATGGCGGTGCGCGAAGCGCGTCGGCTGATCGAAGACCACGGCATCAAGGGCTTCAAGTTCCACCCCACGATGCAGGGCTTTTACCCGAACGACCGCATGGCCTATCCGTTTTACGAAGTGCTGGCCGAACATGGTTGCATCGGGCTGTTCCACACTGGGCAAACCGGCGTCGGCTCGGGAATGCCGGGCGGCAACGGGATGCGGCTGAAATACTCGCACCCGATGTACCTTGATGACGTCGCCGTCGATTTCCCCGATATGAAGATCATCATGGCGCACCCGTCCTTCCCCTGGCAGGAAGAGGCGCTGTCGGTCGCGCAGCACAAGCCGAACGTCTATATCGACTTGTCCGGATGGTCGCCAAAATACTTCCCCGACATCCTCGTGCGCTATTGCAATTCCATCCTGAAGAAAAAGGTTCTGTTCGGGTCCGACTGGCCGATGATCACACCGGAACGCTGGCTGTCGGATTTTGAAACCATCGCGATCAAGGACCACCTGCGCGAAGACATCATCAAGAACAACGCGGCGCGGCTATTGGGGTTGATGGAATGATCCCCTTCAAGGCCCCTGTCGACGACATCCTTTTTTCGCTGACCGCGGTTGCGGGCGCGAGTGACATTGACGCCTGGGATGGTGAGCTTTCCGGCGAAATCCTCGGCCACTTCGCCGCCCTTGCCGAGGGCGTCATCGCGCCTTTGAACGAGGTTGGCGACCGTGAAGGTTGTCGCCTCGAAGACGGCGCGGTGAAAATGCCGGAAGGGTTCCACAAGGCCTTTGCCGAACTGGCCGAAGGCGGCTGGCAGGGGCTAAGCGCGCCCGAGGAATACGGCGGGATGGAACAGGGGCACCTTGTGGCCGCCGCGATCTCCGAAGTGTTTTCCGGTGCGAACCATGGCTTGCAGATGGTCTGCGGGTTGGTGCCCGGCGCGATCTCGACCCTACTGAAATTCGGCACCGACGCCCAGAAACAGGAATGGATCCCGAGGCTGGCAGCGGGCGAGGCGTTGTCGACCATGTGCTTGACCGAACCCGGTGCCGGGTCCGACCTGTCGCGCATCCGCACGATGGCCAGGAACACGGGCAACGGATGGGCGATCAGCGGCGAAAAGATTTTCATTTCCGGCGGCGATCAGGATCTCTCTGACGACATCCTGCACCTTGTCTTGGCCCGCAGCGGCGGCAGGGACGATGGCATCAGGGGCCTGTCCCTGTTCCTTTGCAGCAAGTCCGAGGCCGGTGCCTCGATCAAGGTGCCAAGGATCGAGGAAAAGCTGGGCCTTCACGCATCGCCCACCTGCCACATGGTCTTCGACGAAACCCCGGCGCAACTGATCGGGAACGAAGGCGAAGGCCTGAAGGCGATGTTCACCGTGATGAACCACGCCCGGATCGACGTCGCGCTGCAAGGCGTGGCCCATGCCACACGCGCCCATGCGATTGCGGATGCCTATGCAAGCGAACGCAAGCAGGGCCGCAAGCCCGACGGCGGCGAGGCGGTCCTGGCCGACCACGCCGATGTGCGCCGGATGCTGGACGAACAACGCGCCCTGTCTGTCGGTGCCCGCGCCATGGCCCATATCGCGCTGGTCGAACTGGAAAAGGGCAACCGCCCGGCGTTGGTCGAATTCCTGACCCCGCTTTGCAAGTTCTTCTGCTCGGGCGCCGGGATCCGGTCGGCGGACCTGGGTATCCAGATCCTTGGCGGCTATGGCTACCTGACCGAATACGGGGTCTCGCAGGTCTGGCGTGATGCGCGGATCACCTCGATCTACGAAGGTGCCAACGGCATTCATTACCTGACCCTTGCAACACGTGGGTTGCGTCTGGAAGGTGGGGCCGGGGCGAATGCCTTTGACGACCTGATCGGCGAGATCACCATAAACGCGGATCTGCGCAGGATGCGCGACACCTGGCGCGATCTGCGAAAAAAGGTCGAGGCTGCCGAGGATCCGTCAGAACTCGCCTTCGACTTTGCGCAATTCAGCGCCGATCTGTTCTATCGCGCGGTCTGGGACAAGCTGGGGCGCGTTGGCGACAACCCGGAGTTTGCACGGCTGAAGGAAAAAGTGGTCGGTCGTCCGGTGACCATGCCCGCCGCCCTCGCCGGGGGCTGACGGCCTCACTCCGTCTCGACGTCATTGCGCCTGAGCGCCTTGACCGAGCTTCGCCGTTTTTTGGCATCCAGCCGCTTTCGTTTCTGGTTAGCGGAAACGCGGGTCTTGCGGCGCGGCTTTGGGGCGACAAGCGCCTTGCGGATCATCTCGGCCAGACGCTCGCGGGCCAACTCGCGGTTGCGGGCCTGCGACCGGGTTTCCGACACCTGAAGAACCAGCGCCCCGTCTTTCGTCCAGCGGCTGCCCGCAAGGCGGCGCAACCGTCGCTTCACCGGATCGGGTAGGGACGGCGAACGCTCCGCCTCGAACCTCAACTCGACAGCGGTGTTCACCTTGTTGACGTTCTGCCCGCCGGGCCCGCCCGAGCGGACGAACTGCTCGGTCAGTTCCCAGTCGCCGATTTCTATGTCGTCGGTGATCCGCATGTCGGTTTCGTTCCTCTGCCTCTCAACGTCTGCTTAACCCATAAGGTCGCGGGATTCACCTATGCTGCACACCACCGCTCGCATGGTCGTACAAAACGGAAAAGGCGGGTCTGAAACTCCGTACAAAAGGCAAGCGCGTTGCATCAACGTCCGCCGCAACGGTCGTACATCGCCCCAAGTGTGAACCCTTGATGAAAGAAGAAGGGCCGCCGATGTGGCGACCCTTCCGAGTGTCATGGAGATGGGCCAGTTAGGGATCGGATGGCTCCGACATGCCCAATCAGAAGTGTTTCGATCGAGGTCTTTCCCTAGATCTCGGTCCCTCCAACTGTCCGGACACCTTTCTCCAATATCGCTCTAGACACTGGACCACCTCCTTTCGTTTGTTACCGATAGGGGCAGGTTGGCATAGATTTGGTATCTGTCAAATTAATTTACGCAGGATCGGCGATCATTCTCCCAACAATCAGGCGAAACGGCACCAAAGCGATTAAAGCAAGGGCAAGTTTGACACCCCAGTCCGCAACCGCCAGCGAAACCCAAAGCGGTGCCTCCGGCCCCACACCAAGGATCGGCAGAACCTCACCGGCCCAGGACACATCGTTGCCGGGTTCGATGAACGTCAGGCTGGCGGAAAAGGCGATGGTGAAGAAAAGCGCGGTATCAATCGCGGAACCGACAAGGCTGGACACCAGGGGCGCACGCCACCAGTTGCCAGCGCGAAGTCTGTTAAATATCGAAATATCAACAAGTTGCGCCGTCAGGAAGGCCAGGCCGGAACCAAGCGCGATCCGCCATGTGACCAGAGGGCCGAACTCACCCATGATCTGGGTGCCGATCATCGAACAGGCCACACCGGTCACGAAACCGGCGAAGACGACTCTGCGAGCGGTCGACGCGCCATAGACGCGGTTCATCACGTCGGTGACAAGAAAGGCCAGGGGATAAGTGAAAGCACCCCATGTCAGCCACTGGCCGAACAGGAACTGCACAAGGATGTTCGAGGCCACGACAATGGCGGCCATGGCAAGGATGCCGGGAAGGATTCTGGTCATGTTTGCTTTCCGTTTTGACAAGGTCGCGGAGACTTGGCCCCATCAAGGGACGGGCGCGCATACCGCCCCCCGTGTTCGGGGTCAAGAGTGCGTGATGAAAATCAATGCCGCTTCAAGGCCTTGCCGCGCCCGCAGCTAGTCCTCGGTCACCCGGAACTCGACAAACTCGGTCGGGTGGCGCGTGCTTGCGTTGTTGTCCGACACCAGTGTCAGTCGCAACCCGTACTCGTCCCGCCAGACGGAAATGCCCTCAAGATTGTGATATTCCCCGCGTTCACTGGTCCAGATCGTTTCATCCAGCGTACCGTCAAGTCGGACACGACGGATGCGGCTTTGCCACCAAAGACCGACGACCAGCTTGCGCTCAAGTATGTAAAGCGTGCCATCCTCGTCGAAATCGGCACCGACAATGGCAAAGACATCGCGTTCCGGCAGATAGCCGTCGATCACCCAATTGTCCGTTTCTAGGCGATAGATCGGAAAACCCTCGATCAGGGGCTTTTCCGAAAAGACGTAAACCGTGCCATCGGGCGCAATCGCCGCGGCCTCCAACTGCCAATTTTCCGAGTGATCGTAAAAGGTTGGGTGATCCTTGATCCATTTGGCGCGCGTAAAGGGTTGGTCGAAGTGCCAGACATGCGCCCATCGTTCGAAGGACACCCAGGCCTGTCCGTCCGGGCCAAGTGCCAGACCCTCGGAATCCGACCAGTCCCCGGCACGCCGGGCCGAGACGGGCAATCCGTTCTGCCCGATGATCGGCTCAAGCCGCGTGACTTCCACGCCGATGATCTGTTCGCCCCTGCGCTGGAACCTGCCCTCCAGCCACCACCCCCGGTCGCCGACGGCAAGGAAACCGGACCCGTTTTCGGTCACCTCGATTCCGGAAAGACCGATGATAACCTCGGTTTCCCAGGGAAAGCGGCCGATCTCTGACAGTTCAACCTCTGCCTTGACCGGTGCTGCCTGGACGGCGAGGGCTAGCGCGACAAGGTAAGGGCGCATTGCTTTGGCAGATCGGCCATGACGTATTCCCGGCGCTTGACCGGCGGCGGTGCATTGGGGTTGGGCGGCGGCGGATTCAGAATGTCCTGCACCCATTTTTCGGCGTCCGCGCAACCATCTCCGGTGGGCGGCGGCGCCTGGTTCTCACAGCCTTTCGTCCCGCGCGGGCAGGCCAGCCGGACGTGGAAGTGATAGTGATGCCCCCACCACGGCCGGATCTTGCGAAGCCAGGCACGATTGCCCTTTTCGTCCTTGCACATCTGCACTTTTGCGCCCGGAAAAACAAAGATGCGGGCAACCCGTCTGTCCTTTGCGGCCGCTCGCAGAATGGCGTGATGTTCGCGCGACCAGCGCTTGTTGACATAGGCACCATTCGCGCGCCTCATTGAAATCGCTGAAATATTCTCGCGCTCTGTCCGGCTGAGGTTCAGGCGTTTTGGCGGCATCATCCAGATGTCTATGTCCAGACCGATCTGGTGGCTCCGGTGCCCCGAAAGCATCGGCCCGCCGCGCGGTTGTGAAATGTCACCGATGTAAAGCCCGGCCCAGCCCGGTTGTTTCGCGGCGAAACTGGACAGCTTTTCGATAAAGTCGATGGTTTCGGGATGTCCCCAGTTCCGGTTTCGCGACAGGCGCATCGCCTGCCACGTCGGCCCGGTTTCGGGAAGCTGTCGGGCTCCGGCGATGCAGCCCTTTGCATAGCCACCCAGAGGCGCGGCACGTTCGCCCGAACCGGTGCGTTTCGCGCCGAAAAGCTCTTTTGCCAAGGGTTGTGCATCCGCAGGTGCGGCCAGAAGGCAGGCCAACAGACAAGCGTGCACGATGGTTTTTATCATGGCTCTGCTCGATCTCCGTCAGGATGCGTCCAGCGTAGCAGAAGCAGACCCAAAAGAAAGAGCGCGAAAACGGGCAGGATGCCGATCCGCGCGCTTTCGGTAACATATGTGACAAGGCCGATCAGGACGGGGGCCAGGAATGATGTCGCGCGACCGGCGAAACCATAAAGCCCGAAAGCCTCGGTCGGGGCGGCAGGATCGGTATGGCGAACCATCAGGGATCGGCTGGCGGCCTGTACGGTGCCGCCAAGCCCGCCGATCAGAACACCGCAGGCCATGAAGGTGAGATCCGGCAGGCTTGATCCCTCTGCCAGTGGAAAGCCCAAAAGCCGCGTGCGATCCATGCTGACGATGATCAGGCAGACCGCGGCCAGCACGAGGACCGAGACGATGATGACGGGTTTCGGGCCGAACCGGGTGTCCAGCCGCCCGCCGATCCAGGTCATGATCGCGGCCGAGATCACGCTGATGATCCCGAAGGCTCCAACCTGCGCGATATCCCAGTTCAGGACAAGAACGGCGTATGTTCCGCCGAACCCGTAAAGGCCGTTCAACGCATCCCGGTAAAGCATCGAGCCACCAAGGAAGGTGGCAAGGCTGGGGCGTTCCGGCAGGGCTTTGATTGTTCGGGTCAGGTGACCAAGGGCCGATGCGACAGAGCGGGGCTTTGGCAATGCGCGTTTTTCCCTGACCCAAAGGAAATAGGGCACCATGAACA
Organism: Paracoccaceae bacterium; assembly: GCA_965228905.1. Lineage (GTDB taxonomy): Bacteria > Pseudomonadota > Alphaproteobacteria > Rhodobacterales > Rhodobacteraceae > CALKXV01. Next base: position 561,718 of record CBDDII010000003.1, read on the forward strand.
GGCCGAACCAGAAGGCCGTGAAGGGGCCGACAAAGCGCGTCCCTTCGCGGGCGTCGGCATCAAGGCCAAACAACGGGGTCAATCCCGCGATGGTTCGCCCGCCTTCCTGTTCGACAAGCAGCACCAGAACGAGGATCAGTGCAACGAAGCCGCCAAGGTAGCCGAAGGAAAACCCGCTCCCCGAGATCTTGCCCACCTCTTCGCGCGCGCCAAGGGTCGGCAATTGCGCGTTAATGACGATCAGGGCGAACTCGGCCCCGACGAAGCCGACGCCAAAGGCAAGAAGCCCGAACCAAAGGTTCGAGCCGTCCGGCAGCACCCACCAAAGCGCCGATGCGCCGATGACGTAGAGGACGGAAAAGAAGACGATCCAGGGCATTCGCCGCCCCGAAGCATCTGCCAGCGCTCCCATGACTGGGCCGCCGAAGCCGACGATCAAACCCGAAATCGTCAGGCCAATAGACCAAAGCGATTGCGCACGGGCATCGGCAACCTGTTCTTCCAGCCCCGATCCCATGAAATGTGAGGTTGCAATCGACGCGAAGTAGGGTCCGAAAATGAACGTGACGAGAAGCGTGTGATAGGGCTGGCTGGCCCAGTCGAAAAAGAACCAGCCCCAGATACGTTTCTTCAGGTTTGGATCTGACATTGCGGGCTCCCGTCGGCAGGGCCAATAAGCCCTGAACCCGCAAAAGGCGCAAGGTCAGTCGTTGGAGAAAACCGGACCTGTTTCGGGGGGCCAGGGACGCACCTTGTCCGCTTCGATCCAGGCCTTGGCCCAGTCGGGCAGGCCGGGTTGTTCGGTCGGCTTTCCAAGTTCGGCGAGGAAGTCTCCGGGCGGCACGGTCTGACCCTTGGCGCGGATGGCTGCGCGTAAAAGCATCTGGTTCATGCAGGTCTCGCCCTGCCACATGGTCTGGTCGACGTAAAAGAACCTGTCGTCATACCCCAGCATCCGCGATTGCATCCGGTATTTCTGAAAGACCGGGACGCGCTTGCGATAGCGCACGGAAACTCCCGCAACGGCCAATGTGTTCTTGCCGGTCAGAAACGGGCGGAGCATTCCCATACGCACGGTGAATTGCCAGCGGCCAAGCTCGAACAGGGTAAGAATGCGGCCGTTGTTCAACTCGCCAAACATGTCGGTGTCCCAGGGCCAGGCCCGGTGGTGCGAAACGTGGGTGTCGAAGATGCCCATGGCAGGCAGGCGGCGTGCGCTTAGCAATGCGTAAACGGTACGGATGTATGGATACATGGTCGGCCTTTTGCCTTGAGCGATGGTCCATGACCGCAAGGGCAGTCAAGTGGGACGTTGCGGCACTGGCCCTTGCGTGCCGCGACTTGGGGCCTTAGGTGGAAGGCGAGTTAATCTACGGGTCAGGTAATGGGCACGATACTTTCGATAATTGCGCTTCTACTGGATGTCGCTTTCATGATCCTGCTGGTGCATGTGATCATGTCGTGGTTGATCAACTTCAATGTCCTGAACCTGGGCCAGCCCCTGGTCGCCTCGATCTGGGACGGGTTGAACCGGCTTTTGGAGCCGATCTATCAACCGATCCGCCGAATGCTGCCGAACACGGGTGCCTTGGACCTTGCGCCGCTGGTTGCCTTTATCATCATCATCATCCTGCGTGACATCGTTATTCCGGATATCGCCCGCGCTCTGTACTGAGCGGGCATTTCTCTCGCCAAAACCGCTGATCCGCCGAGTATTTTCGGCCCACCCCGTTGTTCACCCCATCTTCACATGCCAAAGTGTATCCAACGAGCAGTTGAATAAAACTTGAGGCATTTTGATGGACGGGTCGCAGCCGGATGCGCGCGCCTTGCTGGCGCAGGTTTTTGGCTTTGATGGCTTTCGCCCGATGCAGGAAGACATCGTTTCTGCGGTGACCGCGGGCGAAGACGTTCTTGCGATCCTTCCGACCGGTGGCGGCAAGTCGCTTTGCTATCAGCTTCCGGCCCTTTTGCGCCCCGGCCTGACAGTGGTGATTTCCCCCCTGATTGCCTTGATGCGCGATCAGGTGCGCGCCCTCAGCGAAGCTGGCGTGGTGGCGGGCGCACTGACTTCCGGCAACACCGAAGAGGAAACAGCCGAGGTTTTTGACGCGCTGCATCAGGGCCGGCTGAAGGTGCTTTACATGGCCCCCGAACGCTTGGCGTCCGGTGGAACGGAACGGTTGCTGATCGGGGCCGGCGTCACACTCCTGGCCGTGGACGAATCCCATTGCGTCAGCCAATGGGGCCACGATTTTCGCCCCGATTACCTGCGGATCGGCGGGTTGCGGCGGGCGCTGGACGTCCCGCTTGCCGCCTTCACCGCCACCGCAGATCAGGAAACCCGGACGGAAATCATCGACCGGCTGTTCGGCGGTGTCGAGCCGCACCAGTTTCTTGGCGGGTTTGACCGACCCAACATCCATCTTGCCTTTCAGGCAAAGAACAAGCCGCGCGAGCAGATCCTGAACTTCGCCGCCGCGCGAAAGGGCCAGTCCGGCATCGTCTATTGCGGTACGCGGGCCAAGACGGAAACGCTGGCCACTGCTCTCAATCAGTCGGGCCTCAACGCCTTGGCCTATCACGGTGGGATGGAACCCGACCGCCGCCGCGAGGTCGAGCGGCGATTCCAGACAGATGACGGTTTGATCGTTGTGGCCACCGTTGCTTTTGGCATGGGGATCGACAAGCCAGATATCAGGTGGGTTGCCCATGCCGACTTACCAAAGTCGATCGAAGGCTACTACCAGGAAATCGGCCGTGCCGGGCGCGACGGCGCACCTGCCGAGACGCTGACGCTTTACGGTGCCGATGACATCCGATTCCGCCGTATGCAGATCGACGAAAGTCTTGCCCCGCCCGAACGCCGGATGGCGGATCACGGGCGGCTGAACGCGCTGTTGGGGCTGGCCGAGGCGCATCGCTGTCGGAGGGTCGAATTGTTGCGGTTCTTCGGCGAGGATCGCGAGGCTTGTGGCCATTGCGATCTTTGCGACAAACCGCCCGAGACCTTCGACGGAACCGAGGCTGTGATGAAGGCCCTGTCAGCCATCCTGCGGACGGGCGAGTATTTCGGCGCGGGGCATCTGACGGACATACTCGTCGGCACCGCGACAGAGAAAGTGCGCAATCGTGGTCACGACCAGCTTCCGACGTTCGGCGTCGGCCAGGACATCGACCGGCGGCAATGGGCTGCCGTCTTCCGCCAGATGATGGGGCATGACCTTGTGCGTCCGGACCCGGAACGTCATGGCGCCTTGCGGATGACCGAAAAGGCGCGACCGATCCTGAGGGGCGAGGTGTCGATCAACCTGCGCAAGGATGCGATGAAGCCGGGTGGCAGCCGGTCGCAGCCGAAAGCGATGGTTTCCGAGGAAGACGCACCGCTTCTTGCCGCGTTGAAAGCAAAGCGCCGGGCTCTGGCCGAAGCCGCGCGCGCGCCGGCATATGTCATATTCCCGGATCGAACGTTGATCGAAATGGCCGAAAAGCGACCCGCAACGCTGGACGAGATGGCCGGTATCAGCGGGGTCGGCGCGAAAAAGCTGGAACGGTACGGTCGGATTTTTCTGGAGGTCATCACGGGCGAGGCCGAGGCCGCTCCGCATCCGGCGCGTCGAAAACTGGCGGGCCGGGCGGCGGGTGAAACCTATGACCGTCTGCTGGCCGTTCAGGCCGAACTGTCGCGCGGTGCAGATGGAACCGGAAAGCCGATGTCGTGTTCCGCCTCGCTTCTGGCGCGGATCGCGGCCCTTGGCCCCGATGCGGTGGATCAGATCGAGCGGGTTCTGGGGGACCGCCTGGCCGAACGCTTTGGCCCCGCGTTTGCAAGGGTGCTTTCCGAAGGCTAAAGGGGCTTCGCACTGGATCTCGGCGCGCGACGTGCTAGGTCCGGGGCAGCAAAAGGGGATGTTGCCATGTTGGTTGTCGTGTCACCGGCCAAGCGTCTGGACTGGGAAAGCCGAACTTTCGAAATGACCACGCCGGAGTTTCTGGACGAAGCCAACCGGCTTGCCGGTCATGCCCGGCAGTTGACGCTGGCCAAGCTGAAAGGGCTGATGGATCTGTCGGACGGCCTGGCCCGGCTGAACCGGGACAGGTTCCAGGCGTTTCAGAAGAACCCCGAGGCGAACAACACGCGCCCGGCGCTTTATGCCTTTGCCGGAGATACCTTTCAGGGCTTCGACGCGGGTTCGCTTGGTGACGAGGGGCGGGCGCGGGCGCAAAGCCACATGCGGATCCTGTCGGGGCTTTACGGGGTTTTGCGCCCGATGGATGCCATTCAGCCCTACAGGCTTGAGATGGGAAGCAGGCTGAAAACGCGGCGGGGCCGGAATCTTTATGATTTCTGGGGCAAGGATATTGCCAAGGCATTGAATGAAACCGCCGTGAAAGTCGGATCGGATACCTTGGTGAATTGCGCCAGCCAGGAATATTTCGGCGCGGTCGATCTGTCGGCACTGAAGCTGAAGGTCGTGACGCCGCAATTCTACGAGGTCAAAAACGGGAAACCCGCCATCGTCAGTTTCTTTGCCAAGAAAGCGCGCGGAGCGATGGCGCGGTTCATCGTTGAAAACCGGGTCTCGGATGTTGCGGGCCTGAAGGATTTCGATCTTGGCGGCTATCGCTTTGCCGAAACCTCCGATGATGGTGCGACACTGGTCTTTCGGCGCGAAACCGTTCCGGCCTAGGCCGAAGCTGCGACGGGGGTGTCTTCCAGAACCGGTTCGGTTCCTGCCGGTTGTACCGCGAGGATATGTTCGGTCAGCGCCGACTTCTTGATGGGCTTGGTCAGATAATGGCCGATCCCGGCAGCGAGAATTTCGTCGGCATCGCCTTCCATCGCATGGGCCGTGATCGCGATGATGGGGCAGGGCGGAAGGCCCAACTCCTCTTCGATCTGGCGGATTTGACGGGCGGCCTCCTTGCCGTCCATCTTCGGCATCGAGATATCGGTGAACAGAATGTCCGGGCGTCGCCATTGGAAATGCTCGACGGCCTCCAACCCGTTCTCGGCAAACACCAGATCAATGTTCAGGGATTTCATCATCTTTTCGATCACCATTCGGTTGGTCGCGTTGTCCTCGGCAACAAGCACGCGCATGGTCCGGGTTGCGGCGGGCGCATCCGGTTCGGTGATCTGGAATTCCGGCTCCGTGGCATCGAAACTTGCATCGAGCAGGTCTTCGCCCAAGTCGGCTGGGTCTTGCGCTTCAGTCGGCGCATCGGTGGCTTCGCGCTCGGATGACGTCGATATCTGCAATGTGTTGACAACGGGAAAGGCTTCGTCCCGGTCGAGTTTTTCGATGTCGGTTGAAAGCGCGCTCGGCTCTGGCGTCGTGAACGAAACCGAGACCTCCTGGCTCGTCTCGGTGGCGAAGAATGACGCCGCCGAATCCGGAACGCCGACGAAGGGTTCCGTGGCGACATGCTCCGGTGCCGCTGTTTCTTCCAACGAAGCCACGGCTGGCTCGGGTTCGACCGGAAGTTCGGGTGCTGTTACAACAGAGTCAGGGAATGCCGGTTCGGTGACGACGAGGTCGTGAGATTCTTCGATGACCGGGAAAACTTCGGCAGACGCCTCTTCGTCGAGAGGTTCGGACAATGCCTCGACCGTCTCGGGAATGTCGGGCGTCTCTTCGACCGTTTCGTCAGATGCGATCTCTTCGACGGGCGACTCGACGGGTTCGGCAGCGGGTGCTTCCGAAAGCGGCGGCGTCTCTTCGATGTCGGATGCGGAAGGCTCTGGCAGCTCTGCCACTGCTGATGCCTGTTCCTGTTCGATGGTCCAGTCTTCGGCCTGGCTTTCTGCGGGCTCAGGCTGAATAACCGAATTCAGGCTGCGCGTAATGTCCGAGCGAAGCACAGGGCGCTGGAGCGAGCCGTTGAAAGCGACATGCCCGCGCGGCCCACGCCCCGGATCGGACAATAGGAAGATCGCGGCAGGATCGAACCGTTCGCGCATCGCCTCGGCAGCCTCGACAACGTTTTCATCGGCATCCGCCCCTATCAGCACGACGTCGAACCGCCCCGGTCGCAACTCGGAAACCTCTGCCAACGAAGCGGCGACTTCCGACCTCAGGCCCATCAACCCAAGTTGCTTGATCAGGATCGAACGGTTCATCCCGTCGCGGTCGATGACGATGGCGCGGTTCATCCAGGATGGTGCAACAATGTCGTTTGCATCCACCTCTGTGACTACAGGCAGGGTGATATGAAAGCCGAAAACCGAACCCTCGTCTTCGACACTGTCAACCCAGACGTCGCCCTGCATCAACCGGATGAGGCGTTGCGTGATGGCAAGGCCAAGCCCGGTGCCGTCATGGGACCGGTCACGTTCATTCTCGACCTGCTGGAATTCGTGGAAAATGTCATCAAGCTTGTCTTCGGGAATCCCGATGCCGGTGTCTTCGATGGTGACGTGGATGCGGTATTCGCCCTCGTCCTCGCCAGGCAGGCCAACCACCTGGATGGTGACATGGCCCTCACTGGTGAACTTGATCGCATTGCCGACAAGATTGGTGAGAACCTGTCTCAGGCGGCCCGCGTCGCCGACATATTCAGTCGGCATGAATAGATCGTAGTCCACCGCGATCTCAAAACCCTTTTCCCGCGCGGTAGGTGACAAAAGCGTGACCACATCATGGATGCAGCGCTCAAGATCAAAGGGTTTGGGTTTCAGATTGACCTTCTCGGCCTCGATCTTGGAGTAGTCCAGAACGTCATTGATAATGACAAGCAGCGCCTCGCCAGAGGTTCGGATCGTGTCGATATAGCTTTTCTGCTCTTCGTCCAACTCGGTCTCGGCCAGGATATCTGCCATGCCGATCACGCCGTTCATGGGCGTGCGAATCTCGTGGCTCATATTCGCCAGAAACGCGGATTTGGCCCGGTTTGCCGCCTCGGCGCGTTCGCTGGCTTCGCGCAACTGGCGTTCGCGGATCATCTGATCGGTGATGTTCAGGGCCAGGGTAACCAGATCGCCATCGCGCGTGCGCCGGTCGACCAACTTGATGTAGGTGCCGTTCCAGATCTTCAGGACGGCGTTTTCGATCCGGTGCTGGCGACAGCGGGCCAGCATCATGTCTTTCCATGCTTTCGCTCGCTTTCCGTGGGTATCCACGATCCCTTCTTCTGCAAGCAGCGAAAAAAGCTCTTCCAGCGAAATGCCCGGGCGCACCATCTCGAGACCGTCAAAGATGGCCAGATAGGATCGGTTGGCGGCAATCAGCAACTCGTCGGGTCCGAACACGGCAAAACCGTCGCGGATGGTTTCCAGCGAGTCCCACAAGCGGCGCTCGGCGATGGTGATGGCGCTTTTCGCGTTCCGAAGGTTGGTTTCCGCCTTCTCGTATCGAACCTGCAAGTCGGCCGCTTCTTCCCTGACCGTCACAACCTCTTGTTGCGTTGTCTGTATCTCGGTCGAAAGGTTACGGGCGTGTTTGGAAAGCGTTTCGTTCGCCTGGTAGAGTTCCGATTTCATCTGCTCAAGCGAACGCTCCGCGGCCAGACGCGCACGTCGCTCTGCCACCAGTTTATCCGAGATGTCCATGTGCCGCTCCTTCCCAGGGTTGCGAGCGTTATGGATTTCTTAGGTTAATCGCCGGTTAAGCAACGAGTTCAGAAATTTCGACGGAAACTGCGGGGGGCGGCGTTTGATGGGCAGAAACCAGATAATGGAGACCTGAGAATGAACAATGCAACTCTGAAGATCGCAACGGCCATGGCCCTGATCCTGGCAGGCACCGGTGTCGTGATGGCAAAGGGGCCGGGTGGATTTGACGGTGCCCGTCCGACCTTCGAGGAACTGGACACCGATGGCAGTGGCGAGATCACCCCGGAAGATTTCGCAGCGATGCGCGATGCGAAGTTTGCCGAGCTTGACACGGACGGCAGCGGCGATGTTTCCGAAGCCGAATTCGTGGCGGCGGCGGAAGCTGTGGCTGCCGCGCGTGCGGCGGAGCGGTTCGCTCGGATGGACATTGACGGTGACGGCATTCTCAGCCGCGACGCGCTGCGAGACAGAGGCGGGCGTGGCATGGGCGAGCGGATGCTGTCGCGCATTGATACCGACGACTCGGGCGGTGTTTCGGCCGAAGAGTTCGATGCTGCGATGGAACGGTTCGCCGAGCGCCGTGGCAAACGCATGGGTGGTGGCGAACGTGGGTTCGGCCGCGGCCACAACTAGAAAGCGCAAGGGTGCCGGATTGCCCTTCGGGGCGTCCGGTACTAAGCCCTTATGGGTATGGAACGGATGGTCTCGCACGCCGCGACGGCGGTGGAAGAAGTGCCCGACGACGCACTTCTGGTGGCTTTCGCCAATGGAGACCCCGTGGCGGGCCGGGACCTTTTGGCGCGTTTGGCGCCGATGTTGTTCGGTTACGCCACGCGTGTTCTGGGGGATCGGGCCGAGGCCGAAGACGTGGTGCAGGACACCATGATGCGGCTTTGGAAAATCGCGCCCGAGTGGCGGCAGGGCGAAGCAAAGGTTTCGACCTGGGCTTATCGGGTGATGGTCAATCTTTGCACCGACCGGTTGCGCCGCCGCAAGACACGGGCTCAGGTACCGCTGGACGACGTGGCCGAGCCGCCTTCGGATATGGCGAGCGCCGTCGAGGCGATGACCGAAACCGCACGTGCGGCGGCCCTGAATGCGGCGCTTGCGGAATTGCCCGAGCGTCAGAGGCAGGCCGTGGTCCTGCGGCATCTCGAAGGGCTTTCAAACCCGGAGATTTCCGAGATCATGGAGATCGGGGTCGAGGCGGTCGAGAGTTTGACGGCCCGTGGCAAGCGCGCGCTGAAAGCTGCCCTGTCCGGGCGGAAAGAGGAGTTGGGTTATGACGATGAACACTGACAAACGTGAAGATGCCGCCCTCGATGCGCTTTTTGCTGCGGAAAGGCAGGAAATGCCGCGCCCCTCTGACGACTTTATGACGCGCTTGAAGGCGGATATGGAAACCGCCCTGCCGCGTCCGGCCCCGTCACCGCGTGCCGACGGTGCGCCGCGTTTCGGATGGCTCGCGGGTATCTTCACTGCTTCGGGCCTGACCGGCGCAACTCTGGCTGGTGTCTGGATCGGCTTCGCCATGCCTGAAACACTGGACAGCTTTGCTGGCGATGCGGAATCAACCGTGGCATTGTCGACCTTCTTGCCGGGATCGGACCTTGGGAGTGTTTTCGATGAGTGAACCGACGACAGAGCAATCGCCACCCAAACCACGCCGCCGGTGGTTGATGCCGGTTCTGTTCATCTCACTGGCTTTGAACCTGTTGGTGATTGGTGCCGTGGTGGGGCGAGCGCTTTCTCCGGATGGGCCGAACAAGCGAGACCGCGTTTCAGGGCAGGTCCGCAGTGTCATTGGCGAGCCCTTCGTTCGCGCGCTGAGCCGCGAGGATCGCGTCGCGCTTCTGGCAGACCTGATGGAAGAGCGGCCGCGCATTCGTGAAAACCGCGAAAGCCTGCGCACGCGCTTTGAAGCCTTTCTTTCTGCCGTGCGCCGCGATCCATTCAATGTGGATGAGGTGCGCCAGTTGATGGCCCAGCAACGCGGCGTTGCCCAGGGGCGTCAGGAATTGGGCGAGCAACTGTTGATAAAGCGGCTAGAGGCGATGAGTGCTGCGGAACGGGCGGAATACGCCGACCGGCTTGAAGACGGGTTGAAGAACTTCAGGAAACGCTGAACTCCACCCGGTTTCGCCCGGCGCTCTTGGCGCGGTAAAGTGCGGCATCCGCTGCATCGACCAATCGGCTGAGGGACATGGGAAAGACCGGCTCGCCGATGTCGTATGTTCCCGTTTTGGGGATACTTTTTTGCAAAGAATGCTCGGGACTGAAGCCGACTCCGATGCTGGCCGTCACCTTCACCGAAATCCCGTCGTCAAGCACGACCGGCAGGCCCGAGATTGCCTTGCGCAAACGCTCTGCCGTGAACTCGCCTTCACTGGTGCTTGCGTCGGGCAGGACGATCAGGAATTCCTCGCCGCCATATCGCGCAACCAGATCGCCGACCCTGAGATTGTCGCGCAGACGATCCGCGACGCTTTTCAGGACATGATCGCCGGCCCCATGACCGAAGGTATCGTTGATCGCCTTGAAGTGATCCAGATCGACCAGCATCAGGACATAGCCGCGACCAAACTCTTCTGCGCGCATCAGGAGATCGGCAAGATAGGCCTCGGCATAGCGACGATTGTACAATCCTGTAAGGGGATCGGTCGCGGCAAGGCGATAGCTTTGCTCGTCCGTCTGGCGCAGCCTGTCGCGCAACCGCTTGTGCCGCAGCATGGCCTTGATGCGAATGGCCAGTTCGCCGCCGGTCGAAGTATCGGCCGCAATATCGCTGGCGCCAAGGTTCAAGGCGCGAAGGGCCAATTCAGGACGGGCGGCATCGTGGATGACAAGGACGGGAGCATGGCGCGAATGACCGCGTGCCCTCAGTTCCGGCAAAACCGTTTCCAATGTTTCGTCGTTCAGGCCGGGCGCGATGACATATGCACTTGGTGGCCCGGACGCGATGGTTTCCGAAAGCGCGTCGTGAACACCAAGAACATCCAACTCGCCCGGCACGGCTTTGGCCAGTAGCTGCCTGAGATCATCGGTCACTCCGGGGCCGGCCACGAAGGCCACCCGCTCTGCGATGGCAAAGTCAGTATGGGTATCCGCAAATCCGAAGCTCGTCGCCGCCATGCGCCGTCGTTCGCATTCCTGTTCCGCATCACCTTCCCGCAACAGGCCACGAACACGCGCCAGAAGCAGGTTGTCAGGTGTCTTTCGCTGCATGAACTCACGCGCTCCGGCGGAAAGCGCCTGCATACGTCTTTCCGGCGAAGCAGCCGTGTCGAGGCAAATGATGGGCGTTTCTTTTGGAATCCCCTGCCCGTGAATGTTGCGTATGACGGGAAGGGGTGCGTTGTTATGCAGACCGATGACAAGCAGATCGGGCTTGGCGCTGGCAAGCGAGGCAAGGTCGCTATGGGTGCCTGCGGTGGAAACCTCGTATTGCGCGGCTTCAAACATCGCGGCCAGCCGGATGCGATTGGTGGGAACGGGGTCAATGATCAATAGGCACTTTGGCATCGGCGAAAATTTGACTTAAGTTATTGTTCTCAAGTTCACCTATTGCTCATAAGCGTTAACAAACCCTTTCCACGGAGACGCCATGACCCCGCTCACGCAGCAATCCGCCGAAATTCTGGCGCTTGAGGTCTTGTCGTGGCTGGTTGGCAACGAAGAGCTTTTGCCGGTCTTCCTTGGCTCGACCGGAGCGGGAGAGGCGGATTTGCGTCAAAGGGCAAAAGACCCCGAGTTCCTGGGATCGGTGCTGGATTTTCTATTGATGGACGATGCCTGGATTCAGGCATTCTGCGAAGCCTCGGACAATACCCCGGACTATCCGCTTCGTGCCCGCGCGGCTTTGCCGGGGGGCGCGCAGGTCAACTGGACCTGACTTCAGGCGGTTTTCTTTTTCCGGGTTTGTCGTGGCTTCCGGGCCTTGGTCGGCTTGTTCTGGTCGATGAAGTCCAGAACCAGCGGGCGAATGTTGTTGCGCCAGCTTTTGCCCGCGAAGATCCCGTAGTGCCCTGCCTTGGGTTCAAGATGCGCGGCCTTCTTCGAATCCGGCAACCCGGTCAACAGATCCAGCGCGGCCAGGCATTGGCCCGGTGCCGAGATGTCGTCCCGCTCGCCCTCGACAACCTTGACCGCCACGTCCGTGATCGCCGAAATGTCGACCGCTTCGCCGTCGACCGTAAAGACATTCCGCGCGATTTCCCGGTCCTTGAACACGCGCTCGACCGTGGACAGATAGAACTCGGCCGTCATATCCATGACCGCAAGGTATTCGTCATAGAACTTGTTGTGCTTGTCGTGATCGCCGGCCAGATCCCGTGAGACCCGTATGATTTGGTCTGAAAAGGCCTTGGAATGGGTTTCGGCGTTCATCGACATGAACGAGGCAAGTTGCAAAAGGCCGGGGTAAACCTTGCGACCCACGCCTGCGTACTTGAAGCCGACGCGCTGGATGATGAATTGTTCAAGCTGGCCCATGGTGACACGGCGACCAAAGTCCGTCACATCGGTGCGGGCCGCGTCGGGGTCGATCGGGCCGCCAATCAGGGTCAATGTGCGCGGCTGTGCCTTCGGATCCTCTTTCGCCAGAAGCGCGGTTGCCGCCAGAGCCAGAGGCGCTGGCTGACAGACAGCGATCACATTGATCGAAGGCCCCAGTAGGCGAATGAATTCCGCAAGATAGCGCGTGTAATCTTCGACATCGAACTTGCCGACGCTGACGGGAATATCGCGGGCATTGTGCCAGTCCGTGATCCAGACCTCGGCATCCGGCAGAAGGCTTTGAACAGTGGAACGCAAAAGCGTCGAGTAGTGCCCCGACATGGGTGCCACCAGAAGAATGCGGCGGGGCTTCTCCATGCGGCCCTGGACTTTGAAGCGGACCAGATCGCCGAAGGGACGTGCAACTTCGTTTTCCACGGTCACGATGTGGTCGCGACCATCCGAGGCGACGACCGAGTCGATGCCCCAATCCGGTTTGGTGACCATGCGCGCAAAGCTGCGCTCGGTCACATCGCCCCAGGCGGCCATCATTTTGATCGCGGGATTAGGCACGGCCCCCCAAATCGGGTAGGATGCCATTGCCGAGGCGGTTGCACCGACCCACTGGTTGGTGTTCCGGACCGTTTCCATCATGTCGTAGGTCATCATGTATCGCATCTGCATTCTCCAAGCCGAAACGAGCCAAAACGCCGCTTTGCGAAGTGCGACCCACACCAATACTACGGCCCTATGCTGCAACTGCAAAGTAATTTGGAAATCTACTAATGACAACTGAAGATAACGATAACGCTGCGGAATCGTTCGAAGTGTTGAATGCTAACCTCGCCCGAATCGAGGAACTTTCGACCCGTCTTGTCTCGGCAATGTCCCAAAAAAAGCAGATAAATCCCGGTCTTCAGGGGCCCGGACAGGATTTGTTTGCAAAGGCAGCAGTTGCCTATTCGAACGAGATGATCAACTCGCCCGAAAAGCTGTTCGAGAATCAGGTCGAGTACTGGGGCAAGGCGCTGACCCACTATATGGATGTGCAGCAAAACCTGATCCAGGGGGTCTTGGCACCGCCCGAGGATGACACGCCAAGCGATCCGCGCTTTGCCAATCCGCTCTGGTCCGAGCATCCCTATTTCAACTTTATCAAGCAACAGTACCTGATGTCGGCCGAAGCGGTATCCGAAGCGGTCGATGGTCTGGACGATCTGGACGACACGGACCGGAAGCGCCTGCGGTATTTCACCCGCCAGATCGTCGACATGATGAGCCCTACGAATTTTCTGGGCACAAATCCCGATGCCCTGACCAAGGCCGTGGAAACCAACGGTCAGTCATTGGTGGACGGGCTGGAGAATCTTGTGCGCGACATCGAGAACGCCGATGGCGAGTTGATGGTTACCCTGTCCGACAAGAACGCCTTTGAACTTGGTCGCAACATCGGAACCGCTGAGGGATCGGTCGTTTACCGCAACGAGATCATGGAGTTGATCCAGTACGCGCCAAGTACGAAGACGGTACACAAGACGCCGCTTGTAATCTTTCCGCCCTGGATCAACCGTTTCTACATTCTTGACCTGAAAGAAAAGAACAGCCTGATCAGATGGATCGTCGATCAGGGCTATACCCTGTTCGTTGTCTCTTGGAAGAACCCCGATGCCAGCTATCGCGATTTCGGAATGGGCGATTACATCGAAAAGGGTTTCCTTACGGCCGTCGAACAGGTCAAGGCAATCACGGGCGAAGAGCAGGTCAACGCGGTCGGCTATTGTATCGCCGGAACGACGCTATCGCTTGCACTGGCCCTGATGGAAAAGCGTGGTGACAAGTCGATCAAGTCGGCCACCTTTTTCACCACGCTCACCGATTTTGCCGATCAGGGTGAGTTCAGTGTTTTCCTGACAGACGATTTCGTGGATGCCATCGAAGAGCAGTCCGAGCGTGTCGGCGTGCTTGAATACTTCATCATGAGTCGGACGTTCAGTTACCTGCGCTCGAACGACCTGATCTATGGGCCTGCAATCCGCAGCTACATGCTGGGCGAGGCGCCGCCGGCCTTTGACCTGTTGTACTGGAACGGGGACGGTACGCATTTGCCGGCCGCCATGTTGATGGAATATCTGCGGGGCCTTTGTCAGCAGAACAGTTTCGTCACGGGTGGTTTCGAAGTGTTGGGCGAAAAGGTGCAGGCGAGCGACGTCAAGATTCCCGTTTGCTCTATCGCCTGCGAGACTGACCACATCGCCGCTTGGAGATCGTGTTACAGCGGGTTCCGAAAATTCGGCAGCCGTTCCAAGAAGTTCATTCTTTCCGAGTCGGGCCATATCGCCGGTATCGTCAATCCGCCTTCGAAGAAGAAGTACGGACACTATACGAACGAGGACCTGTCGGAGGCTTCGGAAGGCTGGAAGAATGGTGCCGACTTTCACGATGGAAGCTGGTGGCCTGCCTGGGAATCCTGGTTGAAATCGCGGTCCGGAAAAAAGGTCCCGGCACGCGTTCCTGGCAGCGAAAAAATGCATCCTATCTTGGATGCTGCGCCGGGAACATACGTTAAGGAAGTGGTCAAGGTGGACTAAACCACTGTAAAATAACGAAACAAAAATTTGCTGCACTGCAGAATAATCCTTGCAATGCTGCGGTGCAGCAAGTATATACCTCCTGTAAGCAATCGGGCGGGTCTCACCCGCTGATCTAAAACTGGAGAGAGACCATGGCCAAGGCCACCACCGACTACAACAAGATGATGAAAGACATGCTGGGCGCATTCCCTGTTGATACCGCTGCCTACCAGGAAGCTTTCAAGAGCCAGGCAAGCTTTGCCGACAAGATGTCGAAAGTTGTCCTCGACGCTGCCGAGAAGTCGACCGAGATTTCCGCAGGTTGGACGAAGTCGACCATCGGCAAGCTGGGCGTTGTGTCCAACCTCAAGGACGATCCTGCCGACTACACCAAAGCCATCACGGACTTTGCTTCGTCGCAGGCCGAGATGAGCGCTGAATCGATGGCTGCTTTCGCTGAAGTTGCCAAGAAAGTTCAGATGGACACTGTCGAGCTTCTGATGGCTGCTGGCAAGGAAGCTGGCGAAGACGCTCAGAAAGCTGTCAAGAAAGCCACCGACGAGCTGACTGCTGCCGCCAAGAAAGCGACTGCAAAGTAATCGAGTTTACTGATCGCCGACTACCTCCCTGTCGGCATCATCCTCTGGCGGGCCCGAGCGGCCCGCCATTTTTGTTCAACCCCGGTCCGTCGGAACTGCGACGTTCCCATGGTCGGTAACTGAGCCGCCTTGATCCAAAGTCGGCCGGCGCACAAATGCGCGTTGCAGCGCGGCTTTCAGACGGGGAAGGCTGAGCGGCTTTTCAACGAATTCAAACCCCCGCGTCGCAAGCGCCATCTCTTCGGCGTTGAAACCGGACATGAAGACGATGCGCACACCTTTCCTGGCAAGAGTACGTCCGAGTTCAACCGTTTGCGTGTTCCGATCGAGGTTGACGTCCAGAAGGGCGACATCAAGTTGTTCGGTCTCGGCGATCTGTTTGGCGTCGGACAGGCTGGTTGCGAAAAAAATCTCACGATAGCCGAGAGTCGAAAGCAACTCTTCCAAGTGCGCAACGATTGATACTTCGTCCTCAACAAGAAGAATGCACTTTCCAGTAAGTAGTCCGGTTCGGTTCATGAGGTATTCTCTGGCGCTTTTTTCAATTCAACCAAGGGACGAAAGAAATGCCTTTCGTCCCAATTACACAATCTATACGTGTACTTAAACTAAGTTAAATTTCCAAGAAATTTTGTGGCTTGAGGCTGCAAAACAGCCGAACGATGCACAAAAGCCCGACAAACCCGGTTTGTTTACCAGTTGGGCTGGTGGTAAAAAGCAGACGCGAATGCCGTCAAACTTTCCCGAAGGTAAGCACAAACTCGTTCTTTCATTGGAAAGGTGTCACCCATATAGTGCCAAAAACGAGGGATAGCGGGCAGAGCATTGGCGCATATTATTGTCGTGGGGAACGAAAAGGGCGGTGCGGGAAAATCCACCGTTTCGATGCATATTGCCACAGCGCTGGTTCGGTTGGGGCATTCAGTTGGGGTTCTGGACCTGGACCTTCGACAGCGAAGCTTCGGGCGATACGTCGACAACCGGTTGAAGTTCATGGCCGCAGAAGGGTTGGACCTGCCTTGCCCGACTTACCGGGAACTGCCGAAACTGTCGCCCGACAGCCTTGGTCCTGGTGAGAATATCTATGACCAGAGACTGTCCGCAGCCGTTACGGGCCTGGAAGACGAGGTGGAGTTCATCCTGATCGACTGCCCCGGGTCTCACACCCGTCTAAGTCAGGTGGCGCATTCGCTGGCCGACACGCTGGTGACCCCGTTGAACGACAGTTTCGTCGATTTCGATCTTTTGGCGCACACGGATCCACGCTCTGGCAAGGTTCTGGGGCCTTCGGTCTATTCCGAGATGGTCTGGAACGCGCGACAGTTGAGGGCGCAAGCGGGGCTGGAACCGATCGACTGGGTTGTGGTGCGCAATCGTGTCGGGGCCCAGGCCATGCACAACAAGAAAAAGATGGCCGAAGCTGTGCAGACACTCGCCAAGCGCATCGGGTTTCGCGTTGCGCCGGGCTTCGCGGAACGTGTTATTTTCCGCGAGCTTTTTCCACGCGGGCTTACCCTGTTGGACCTGCGCGACATCGGGGTTCAGAACCTGAACCTGTCTAACGTCGCGGCACGTCAGGAGCTTCGCGAGTTGGTCAAGGAATTGCGCCTGCCGGGCGTCACGGTTGATTTTTAGAAGTTTCCCGGCGCGTGAAGGCGCTTCGCACGATGTGCGAGACTGTCCGCGAAAAGCCGTTCTGGCGAGGTCCGGATTGTTCCTGATCGTCGTCAGCCAGTTCCTGTTGCGTACGTATGGGCTGGAACGCAGGTGAGCCGTTCGGTTGCTGAGAAGGATCCGGAATTTCCTTTTTGTTCATAGGCTTCCGCTGGCGCCAGACAGGAAAACACAGAACAACCGAAATCGCGATCATGAAGAAAACAACGGCCAGAAGAGTCTGTCTGACGCGGGTCAGGTACAACAGATCCGATGCGCCTCCGTCGCGTGATTGCCCAAGGGCTGCGGCGGCGTTCATCTGGTCCTGATGATAGCCAATAGCCATCCAGGCCGCAAAACAGAGAGCTGCGGCCATGAGCCATGTGCGCGGCAGAAAGAACGCAGAGATGACGCGATTTGCCAATGGGATACCGTTGCGAAGCACTTGTCAGTGAACGTCAATATCGCCGCTCAAATTGGCAGCTTCATGGCGGATTCGCGACGGTATTTCTGCCGGGTCTACAGGCTGTCCCGGCCGTGTGGCTCTGCCCAGTCAAGTATCGGATTTATCGGGATAATCCGGTTCGGATTGATGGTGTCGTGGCTGTAGTGATAGTGGCGCACGATGTGGTCGAAATTAACGGTTTCGGCGACCCCGTTCCATTGGTAGAGCTCGCGCGTGTAGGCCCAGAGGTTGGGGTACTCGCGCAGGAAGGCGCGGTTGCACTTGAAGTGGGTGTGATAGACCAGATCGAATCGGAACAGCGTGGTGGCAAGACGCCAGTCGGCCTCGGTGATCTGGTCGCCCATAAGATAACGCTTTGAAGACAGAAGGTTTTCTAGCCAATCCATCGTTTCGAACAGCTCGGTCACGGCTTCGTCGTAAGCCTCTTGCGAGGTTGCGAAACCCGAACGATAGACGCCGTTGTTGAGCGTGTCGTAGATGCGGGCGTTCACTTTCTCGATGTCGTCGCGCAGTTCTTCGGGCCAGAAATCGTCAGTGTTTCCAGTGACTTCGTTGAAGGCACTGTTGAACATGCGGATGATTTCAGAAGACTCGTTGGAGACGATCTTGCCTTGTGCCTTGTCCCAGAGCACAGGGACCGTCACGCGGCCCGTCATGTCGGGGACAGCCCTGAGGTAAACGTCGCGCATGTAGGGCAGATCGAAGAGTGTATCGCCGGTCGCGCCGTCGAAGTCGGTTTCGAAGGTCCAGCCTTCGGAAAGCATTTCGGGATGCACGACCGAGACGGTGATCAGATCTTCCAAACCCTTGAGTTTGCGGAAGATAAGCGTCCGATGCGCCCAGGGGCAGGCATAGGAAACATAGAGGTGATAACGGTTTGCTTCCGCCTTGAATCCGCCCTCGCCCGAGGGGCCGGGGCTGCCATCGGCGGTGACCCAGTTGCGGAACTTGGCCTCTTGCCGTTCGAATTTTCCACCGCTGGACTTGGTGTCGTACCACTTGTCCTGCCACTTGCCGTCTACGAGTAAACCCATGAGATGCTCCTTCCTGGGTCACTACATAGCGCCGCACCGCCCGGTGTCACGTGACAGTTTCTGTGCAAAAGTGAACATATGTTTTACGTCGGTATTACGTCGGTATCGCGTCGGTATCGCGTCGGTGGACGGATCAATGGCGGCAGGACGAAAAGACCCGGCAAATCCGCCGGGTCTGTCACTTTGTGATGGCCGTCATAGGGCCGGAAAGGGTCAGCCGACGAGGCCGCCGTCTTCGCGCCAGACGGCAACGATGGAAGATCGCGCCAGCGTGCCGTCGCCATCGGGGAAGGGCGAGGCGGGGTGCTGGATGCCGACGAACATGGTGCGCCGATCCGCCGACCAGGTGAGGCCGGTGACTTCGGAGCCGTTGGGGCCGGTCAGGAAGCGGCGGATTTCGCCTGTGACCGGATCGCCCGCCAGCATCTGGTTGTTGCCCTGACCTTCGAAGTCGCCTTCGTTGTCGTCATCGCCATCGGTCTGGATCCAGAGGATGCCGGCACTGTCGAACATCATGCCGTCGGGCGAGTTGAACATGTTGCCTTCGTTGATGTTGGGCGAACCGGCGTAGGCATCGGAGTGAACCTTGGGATTGCCCGCCATGCAGTAGAGATCCCAACGGAAGGTGTCGGCGGCATGGTCGTCGTTCGACGGATACCAGCGGACCACCTGACCATAACCGTTTTCGGAGCGCGGGTTCGGGGCGTTGAGCGTCATTTCCTGACCGGCGGCATTGGTGCGCAGCTTGCCCTCGTTCACTGAATTGCGGCGCGAGTTGTTGGTCAGGGCGCAATAGCCTTCGGCGGCCACCGGGTTGACGGCCACCCATTCGGGGCGGTCCATCGTGGTGGCGCCGACGGCGGTGGCGGCCTGGCGGGTCATGACGCAGATTTCCGCCTGTGCCATGCCGGTGGCTTCCTCGGTCAGTTCCACCCATTCGCCGGTGCCATCCCAGTTGAATTTGGCGGTGAACAGACGGCCGTTTTCCATCAGGTCGTCGGTGTCGCCGCCGGGCGCATAGGTGTTGTTCGAGATGTATTTATACATGTATTCGCCCCGCTCATCGTCGCCCATGTAGACGACAAGGTGACCCGAGGGCGCGATCACGCAGGCGGCGTTTTCATGCTTGAAGCGCCCCAAGGCGGTGCGTTTCTTCGGCGTCGAGGTGGGATCGGAGGGGTCGATCTCGGTGATGTAGCCGTGGCGATAGGGCTCGTTCGGGTTTTTCGAGATGTCATAGCGGGCGTCGTGGACTTCGTAGGCATAGCGGCCTTCGAGATTGATGCCGTAGCGTTTGAAATCTTCGGGGCGTTCGAAGCCTTCGTCGGTGGAGCCGAAGTAGCCGTTGAAGTTTTCTTCGCAGGTCAGGTAGGTGCCCCAGGGGGTTTTCCCCGCACCGCAGTTGTTCATGGTGCCAAGAACAAGGGTGCCGGTTGGGTCGGCGTCGGTTTTCAGTAGGTCATGACCGGCGGCAGGGCCGGTGATGGCGATTTCGCTCTGGTGGGTGATGCGGCGGTTGAAGGGGCTGTCGACGACGACTTCCCAGCCGTTTTCCCCACGGGCGACTTCGAAGACATTCACGCCCTGAAGTTTTTGCAGAACGGCAACGTCATCGGCGCTGACGATCTCGCCGCCCGAGCCGATCAGGTTGATCTTGGTGTTCACGTATTCGGAATTGACGGCGATCACTTCGTGGCCGTCGATGTCGAACAATTCCATACCGTCGGTGTTTTCACCAAAGACGCGATCGGCCTTGTCGGCGGGCAGGGTTTCGGTCTGGCTGAATGCAGGGGCGTCGGAAAACAGCGGGTCGCCATATCGCACGAGCGTGGACCATTGATAGCCGCCCGGCACATGGACGGTAAAGTCGGTCTGGGCGGGCAGGTTTTCAAACGGAAAGCGGCTGGCGGCGTGACCGGCGGCCTGGGCGCTGGTAGAGGAAAGGAGGTTCGCCGTGCCAAAGACGGCAGCGCCCGATCCGAAGGCAAGTGCGCCGCCCAGGAAACCGCGGCGGCTGACGGCCTCTTCCACGACCTTGTCGAAATCATTGGTGGCGGGGCGGGGATCGTTCAGCTCGTCCCAATCGTCCCAGCTGAGGTCGTTTACGTCGATGTCTTTCATTGCTGTCTCCCTGACATGCGGTGTTAGGTGGATCGCGATGCTGCCACCCGGGCGGCATTCCGGGCGGACAGTGGGGAGAAAGCGCAAAACCCGCGTGACGGTTTTGTAACATGCGAATGACACCCGCGCCGCGTTGACCCTTTCGGGTGGTTCGGGCAGTTTGGTGACAAGCAACCGGAGCAACCGGGCAGGAGATGGCATTGGCCGAGGACGCAGCAGAAATCGAAAGCGAGATCGAGACGGGGGCGGTGGATGTCGCCTTTCAGCATACGTCTGAAAAAGGCGAAGAGTTTCGCACCTGGTTTCGCGGTGAGCATACGAATTTCAACCCCAAGCTTGACCAGATCATGGATGTCGAGGGGCCGGAGAAATTCGTGCTGCACGGCTGGTTGCCCGAGGCACCGCTGATTGAAAAGTCGACGCAGATCACGGCGTTTGGGTCTTGCTTTGCCGCCAATATCTCGAACTGGTTGAGCGAGCGGAATTTCCGCGTCTTGAACAAGGCCGATGACAGCACACGGGCCTATGTGGTGACCATGGGCGAGGGGATGGTGAATTCCTTTGTCATCCGCCAGCAGTTCGAATGGGCCTGGGAAAACAAGGTGTTCGAGCAGGCGCTTTGGCATGGTTACAAGGCCGAGGAGTACGGATACGACGAAGAGGTGCGCATGGAGACCAAGCGCATCTTTGACGAGACCGAGGTGTTCATCCTGACCTTCGGGTTGAGCGAGGTCTGGTACGACGAGCCCACGGGCAACGTGTTCTGGCGGACGATCCCCAAAGACGTTTACGACCCCGCGCGGCACAAGTTCCGCCTGTCGACGGTGGAGGAGAACCGCGAGAACATTCGCGCGATCTATGACCTGATCCGCAAGTATCGCCCCGACGCCAAGGTCATTATTACGTTGTCGCCCGTGCCTTTGATTGCCACCTTCCGGGACGTGTCCTGCATCAGCGCGAATTCGGTGTCGAAGGCGACGTTGCGCGTGGCGGTGGACGAGGTTCTGCGCGAGGTGAAGGACGAAGGGCATCTGTTTTACTGGCCGTCCTACGAGTTGGTGACGGATGTGTTCCGCAGCCCCTATCGCGCAGACCGGCGGCATGTGCGGCCCGTGGTGCTGAACTATATCATGCGGCTTTTCGAGACTGCCTGGTGCAAGGACAATGGTTTGAAGGAAGGGGAGCTTCTGGAGAGCTGGGTGCGGGCGCATGTGGCGGCGGGCACCTTGCCGGGGGAGTTGCAGGGGATTCTGGCGAAGCGAAAACCCTATCGTTTGCGGAAGTTCCTGTCGGGTGCGCGGTTCCACGAGGATGAAAGCGCCGACGCCGCAATCCGGGCCTTGTTGACCGAACTCTTGGATCTGTGGCGTGCGGAGCGTGCCGCGCGCGAAGCCGAAGGGGTTGAGGCGGCTGAGGCCTGAGACTCTGTGCGATTGTGCGCAGTTTCTGCGTATTTTTCGCTGTTTATAGATAATCTGTACACATTAGTTATGGTGGGACTTCAAAGAGGAGACTGCCATGCTGAACCAGATCAAGGGGTTGCACCATGTGACGTCGCTGGCCTCCTCGGCCAGTGGCAACAACGCCTTTTTCACCGATGTGCTGGGATTGCGCCGGGTGAAGAAGACCGTGAATTTCGATGCGCCTGACGTCTATCACCTGTATTACGGCGACGAGGCCGGCACACCCGGCAGCGTGATGACCTATTTCCCTTTCCCCCATGCTGCGCGTGGCAAGAAGGGTGTGGGCGAGGTGGGGCGCACGGCGTTTTCCGTGCCTGCCGACAGTCTTGACGCCTGGGCCGACCGGTTGGGCGGGCTTGGCACCGAAGGGCTGGAGCGCGATGTACGATTTGGAGAGGAACGTCTGTTGTTCGATGGCCCCGATGGGGACGGTTTCGCGCTGGTGGGTGTGAAGGACGATGAACGCGCGCCCTGGACTGGCAACGGCGTGGGCGAGGGGATGGCGATCCGCGGGTTCCATTCGACTGACATGCGCCTGAAGAAGGCGGGGGCGAGCGAGGAGCTTTTGACCTTCATGGGCTATGAGAAGATCGGCCAGGAAGGCGATGTGACCCGTTTCGCCGTGCCGGACGGCAACGAGGCCAACGTGATCGATATTGAAACCGTCTCGGCCCCGTTCGCGTCGCAGGGCGCGGGGTCGGTTCACCACATCGCCTTCGCGGTCGAAAACCGCGCACGGCACATGGAGGTGCGCGAGGCCCTGCTGGACACCGGGTACAAGGTGACGCCGGTGATCGACCGGAATTATTTCTGGTCGATCTATTTCCGCACGCCGGGTGGCGTCTTGTTCGAGATCGCCACGAACGAACCGGGGTTCGACGTGGACGAAGACACGGCACATCTGGGCGAGGCGCTGAAACTGCCATCGCAGCACGCGCACCTGCGCGAGAAACTGGAGCGGGAGTTGGAGCCGATTTGAACGGCGCGCGGGTGGGCAGGTTTTGCCCACCCTACTTGGCCGTTGTTTTGACATTTGACGAACGGCAGTGATTGACCGCATCTTCCAAGCGCCAAGCTCGGCTCACGAAATAGCAAAGGCGCGATCATGACCTATGCCGGAAGCTGTCATTGCGGCGCGATACAAGTTGAACTGGAGACGGCGCGTGCGCCCGAGGACCAGATACTGGGTGCATGTCAGTGCTCTTTTTGTCGCAAGCACAACGTAAGAGCGTTCTCGGACCCTTCCGCGCAGGTGACGCTCACAGCGAAAGAGCCGGATGCAGTCCAACTTTACGAGTTTGGATTGCGCACTTCAAAACAGGTGCTCTGCGGTCGCTGCGGCGTTTACGTGGCAATGATCCTGTTTGACGAGGCAACGGTGTTAAGTGTCTTGAACATCGACACGCTGGACGCGCGCGCAATGTTCAATCAAGACGCCGAACCGCGCTTTTACGATAGCGAGAGCGCGGATGAAAGGATAGAGCGCCGAAGGCAGCGTTGGACACCCACGATGCTTGTTGATTGGCCAAACTGAACGTTCGGACTACCGGAACATCGGCGGTCTTGCGTCCACCCAGGCGCCATCCGCCTTGCCCGATTCCGCGACGGCAAAGATCGCGGCCATGGAGCGCAGCCCGTCTTCGGCGCGGGGATAGAGGTTGGCGGCCGCATCGGGCGTGCGGCCTTCCTTTGCCGCGCGGATCACCTCGGCCAGATCCTTGTAGATATTGGCGAAGGCCAGCGGCATGCCTTCGGCGTGGCCGATGGTAACGCGGGTGGCGCGGTCGGCTTCGGGCGACAGGTTGGCTTCGCCGCGTTCGATCACTTGCAGGCGGTCGCCAAGGGGCATGTAGTAAAGCTGGTTCGGATGTTCCTGGCACCAGCGCAGCCCGCCCTTTTCGCCAAAGACCTGAAGCTCAAGCCCGTGCTGGCGGCCCACGGCGACCGAAGAGGTCCAGAGCCGCCCGACGGTGCCGCCCGACATGCGGAAGTTGACCATGGCGTCGTCTTCCAACTGGCGCGAGGCGATGCAGGACACGAGGTCGGCGGAAAGTCTGTCGACCTCTTGCCCCGTGACGAAGCTGGCCATGTGGAGCGCGTGGATGCCGCAGTCGGCGAATTGCGCGGATACCCCGGCCTGCGCGGGATCATAGCGCCAGCGGACGCGCGGGTTGTCGGCGTCGGATTCGTCGGCATGGTGGCCATGGGCGAAGTTGGCGACGACAAGGCGGATGCGCCCCAGATCGCCTCGCGCAACCATCGCCTTCATGTGACGGACAAGCGCATAGCCGGAATAGCCGTAGTTCACCGCGCAAATGCGGCCCTGGTCGCGGCAGAGGCGCACGAGGTCTTCGGCTTCGTCCACGGTAATGGTCAGGGGCTTTTCACAAAGGACGTCGAACCCGGCGGAAAGATAGGCCTTGGCGATTTCATAGTGGGTGGAGTTGGGCGTGGCGATGGTGACCAGATCGACGCGGTCTTCCCTTGCAGATTCGCCTTCCAGCATCTCGCGCCAGTCGCCGTAGGCGCGGTCGGGGTCCAGACCAAGGGATTGGCCATAGGCGCGGCCCTCTTCGGCGCGATGATCCAGCGCCCCGGCCACGAATTGAAACGCGCCGTCGATCACCGAGCCGAGTCGGTGCGCCGGCCCGATCTGGCTGCCTTTGCCGCCCCCGATCAAGCCCCAGTTCAGTTTTGCCATGATGTTTCCTCCCGCCGCGCTGATGGAATCAGCGATTCTGTGCCATATCGGCAGCTAACGAAACTGCGGGAGAAAGAGAATCGCTTTTTTAGAAGCGTGGGCTGAAAAAACAAAAGGCCGCCCGAAGGCGGCCATTGTTTCGCATTTGGGCGATTCAGCCCTGGCGAGCCTTGAACCGGCGCTGTGTCTTGTTGATCACGTAGACACGGCCCTTGCGGCGCACAATGCGGCAGTCGCGATGGCGGTTCTTCAGCGAACGAAGCGAGTTGCGGACTTTCATCTGCTCTCTCCTTATCGCGGCGCATGGAGCGCCTGTTAAACTTGTGCCGCTGGGCTGCGGCGGTGAATGGTGGGCGATACTGGGATCGAACCAGTGACCCCTTCGATGTCAACGAAGTGCTCTACCGCTGAGCTAATCGCCCATTCCGAAAAACGAGGCGCGGGGCAGGCCCCGCGCTCGGAACGCTCTATAATCGTAAGCCAGACACACTTCAAGGGCTTTTGCGGCTTCTGGATTTGTCTATATTGGTGCTTGGGTTACAGGAGTTTTTCGGTGGCGGCTTATCATCTGAGGATGCCGGATGTCAGGACGACGAGTGTTGTCTTTGCGTCTCCACATTCGGGGCAAAGCTATCCCCGCAGCCTGATCCGCCGTTCCGTGCTGAACGAGCATGTCCTGCGGTCCTCGGAAGACGCTTTCGTCGATCAGCTTTTTGCCACTGCGCCGCTTCAGGGTGCGCCCCTGCTGACCGCCATCGCGCCACGGGCCTGGATCGACGTGAACCGGTCGGTCGACGAGTTGGACCCGGCGCTGATCGAAGGGGTGAGGAAGCCCGCCCACAACCCGCGCGTTGCCTCGGGCCTTGGGGTTGTGCCCCGCGTGGTGGCGAACGGACGTGCGATCTATCGGGGCAAGATCACCCGCAAGGAAGTGGACGAGCGGATCGACAGCATCTGGCGGCCCTGGCACGAGGCGATTGCAACCCTGATGGACGACAGCGTTGCCCTGTTCGGCGATGCCATCCTGATCGACTGCCATTCGATGCCGCACGAGGCGATCGAGACGATTTCCCACCCCCAGGGCGCGCGCCCCGAGATCGTGCTGGGCGACAGGTTCGGCGCGGCGGCCTCGCCAGAGGTGGTTGACCGGATCGAGGCGTCCTTTGTCGCCGCCGGTTTGCGGGTGGCGCGGAATTCGCCCTTTGCGGGGGCTTATGTGACGCAGCACTACGGACGACCCGCCAATGACCGCCACGTGGTCCAGATCGAGATCGATCGGTCGCTTTACATGAACGAACAGGCGATCCGCCCGAACAGCAACTTCGAGAGCTTCCGGAGTTTGATCGAGCGGGTGGTGGCGGATGTGGCGCAGATCGGCCGCTCGGATGTGCGTATGGCGGCGGAGTAGGGTTGCGGTGGTGTTGGGACGAGGGTGCCGTTGGGGTGTTCTTTCTTGCAGATCAATGACGTTCGTGCCTGGAGTGGGATGTCCGGTTTGAGCCCACACTTACTTAATTTCTGCTCGATCGCGAATGGCAGCATAGCATACTAAAGACGCACCTCTCCCATGCACCGGAATCCGTTGCCAGAAAACTACTGGTTAGTTCTAAAAGGAGAAAGCTAGCGGGTTACTTCTGGTCAATCCACTTGGCGATGAAATGCCATACGGCACTCGCCAATAGGCTGCCCAGAAATCCAAGAACGAGGGTTTCCAGCATCAGCTATTCCTGTGCTTACGAAGCGTTCAAGCAAACGCAAAAGACCCCACAGGAAAGACCTATGGGGCTACGAAAAACCCCGCTTCCTGCACCTCAGCAGAAAGCGGGGTTATCTCCATACGGAATGCCTAAAATGCGCGGTGCGCGTTAAAGCCTTAGGCAGAGCGAAATTCGGGCCGTCGTGACAGAACCATTAAGTTCCGTCTGTTCCCGATTATACCGTCAGGTGCGCCACGCGGTCGGCCCAAAGCCATACGATACACGTGCAATTCGGTTAGGCGTATTTCGTCACGCTCAGAAGTACTCGTTTTGTTCTGCATCGTCAACCATTGATGCATACCAAAAAAAACTTTAAACGCGAGGCGGACGCGACTCTACCGATAGTTAGGTTTTCACCCTTTTCCGTTTCCGCGCAACCTCAAGCATTGTATCAGTCCAAGGACAAATTCCTCAAAGCGGTCATCCATCCTTCGCACTGAGAACGGCAGCTTCGTCTTCGAAACGGACATTCCGAAATCGCGCAGAACGTTGCGCGACGCCAACGCGCCACTGACGTTTCAAACGCCACCGCAAAATGAAAAGGGCGCCACCGGGGCGCCCTTTTGCATGGTCTGATTTTTCGCCTCAGCCCTGTTCGAGGGGCAGGGCGACGAAGCGGGGGTCGCCGCCGCGGCGGACCAGAAGCAGGATCGACTTGCGCCCGGCTTCCTTGGCTTCGTCCATGCGGGTGTTCAAATCCGCGACGCTGCCGACCTTTTCCTGACCGGCTTCGACGATCAGGTCACCTGCGCGCAGACCCTTTTCATAAGCTTCGCTGTCTTCGGCCACGTCGGCCACGACAAGTCCGGTGGCATCCGCAGGCAGGCCGAGTTGTTCGCGCAACTCGTCCGTCATGTCGCTGACGGTGAGCCCCATGAACTCGTTCGTGATCGGCTCTTCGGTGTTGATCGAGGCGGGCACGGTGCGTTCGGCATCCTCGCGCCGCCCAAGGGTGACCATGAGCGTTTCCGTCTCGCCGTCGCGGAAGATCAGAACGCGCACTTCCTTGCCGATCGTGGTTTCGCCGACCTTGCGGACAAGTCCGCGCGTGTCGTCCACCTCGGTGCCGTCAAAGGACAGGATCACGTCACCTGCTTCCATGCCAGCTTCCATTGCCGGGCCTTCGGGAACGTCGGTGACCAAGGCACCGCGCGCCTCTTCCAGGCCAAGGCCCTCGGCCAGATCATCGGTGACATCCTGGATGCGCACGCCCAGCCAGCCCCGGCGGGTCTCGCCGAAGTCGCGAAGCTGGTCGATGACGTTCTCGGCCACGCGCGAAGACATGGCAAAGCCGATGCCGATAGAGCCGCCGTTGGGCGACAGGATCGCGGTGTTCACGCCAATCACGTCGCCGTTCATGTTGAACAAGGGACCGCCCGAGTTGCCGCGGTTGATGGCGGCGTCGGTCTGGATGTAATCGTCATAGCTGCCCGAAAGCGCACGACCGCGGGCCGAGACGATCCCGGCAGAGACCGAGAAGCCCTGGCCAAGCGGGTTGCCCATGGCCATGACCCAATCGCCCACGCGGGCCTCTTCGCTGTCGCCCCAGTTGACGAAGGCAAGGGGTTCGTCGCTTTCGACCTTCAGCAAGGCAAGGTCGGTGTTCGGGTCGGTGCCGATGATCTCGGCCTCAAGCTCGAACCCTTCGAAGAATTCGATCAGGATTTCGTCGGCACCCTGAATGACGTGGTTGTTCGTGACGATGAACCCGTCTTCCGAGATCACAAAGCCCGAGCCAAGCGCCTGGCTGCGGCGGGGGCGGTTGTTGTTGCCGCCGGGGCCGTTACGATCCATGAAATCGCGGAAGAAGTCTTCGAACGGCGAACCGTCGGGAACGATCGGTCCGGGTTCGGTCGAGGTGGCGACGGTCGTCGATGTGGTGATGTTCACGACCGAGGGGCTGACCTTGTCGGCAAGGTCGGCAAAGGTTTGCGGCCGGGACTGCGCCGAGGCGGCGATCGTCTGGGCAAGGGCAAAGGCCAGACCCAGAACGAGAAGCCAGAATGCCTGCAGGGGATGGGCCGTCTGACGGGTGACTGCTGTGGTTTTCACGCTCTCCTCCTTCGAAAGGGCGATGTCGTTATGGTTACGACTCTATGAACATATCCTTTCAGATAGGTTCACGGATGCACAATCCTAGGTTTGGTCGCGCGAATTCACTCTGGCGTGAAGTGGGTTTCGGTGCAACGGCGTTGCAAGCTGTCAGTCGGAGGCCTTGGTGATGATCGTTCGCGTGGGGAAGGGGATGTCGATGCCGCCTGCGTCCAGCGCCTCTTTCACGCGGCGCTTCATGTCGGCCTGATAGGCGAAATAGACACTGGCGTCGCACCAGGCGCGGACCAGGAAGTCTACGCTGCTGGCACCGAGGTTGTTGACTTGGATGAACAATTCGGGGTCGGCGTGGGTGCGGTCATCGGCAAGGATCGTGTCGCGGATCACCCGTTCGGCATCGGCGAGGTTCACGCCATAGCCCACGCCGAAGGACCATTCTGCGCGGCGTGTCTTGTTGGACGAGTAGTTCTTGATGGTGTTGCCCCAGACCTCGGAGTTGGGGACGATCACCTTCACGTTGCTCATGTCGGCCATTTCGGTGAAGTTCAGCGTGATGTCCTTGACCGTGCCGGTGACGTCGTTGACCTCGACGAAATCGCCGATTTTCAGCGGACGGAAGAAGATGATCATCACCCCGGCGGCGACGTTCGAAAGGGTGCCTTGCAGGGCGAGGCCGATGGCAAGACCGGCGGCACCGATAACGGCGATCAGCGAGGTGGTCTGGATGCCGAAGGTGTTCAGGACGAACAGCCCGGTGAAGGCAAGGACGGTGTAGCGGACGATATTGGCGAGGAAGTTGAACAGGGTGTCGTCAAGCCGGGCGTGCTTTTCGCCCAGACGGCGAATGCGGCGGCTGAGCATCCCGGCGATGATGAAGCCCAGAACGACAATCCCGATGGCAGCGGCGATATTGCCTGCGAGGCCAAGAAGCGCCTCCAGCGTCAGAAGATCGGCGAGGGATTCACCGTTGTAGATCTCGGTATTGAACAGCTGGGTGAACCAGCCTTTAGCATCTTCGATGGGTTCCATGGTGCTTGCCTGTTCGCTTTTACGGTCGCGTTGTGACAGCTAGGGCGGTTGGGCTTCAAGGCAAAAAGGGGGGAGTTGGGAGGGGCGCTTTGAGAATATTGCCAGTGGCGGCTTTGAGCCCTTTGTGATGGGGTCTACTAGTCCAACGGCCTGCTAAGAATCTTCGGTCGACGTCTTCCAAGCTCATCTAAATTCTCTGAACGCTTGCCTGCGCTTCCGACATATTCACGAGAAGTTCGTTTCCCACTTTTGTCCTCAACAGTGATGACGTAGCGGTTACCTTCTGATCCAGCAATGAAACGAACCAAAAGAGCTTTGTAGTCCGAGACATCTACGTTGTGCTTGTCACAGAACTTAGGAAAAGCGTTTCTAAACAATGGCAAGACGTGTTCGACTTCCCCATCTGGGAATGCTCCATGTGCTTTACCCGTCAGAAAATCCGCTACTAGATACCCTTCTTCGTTTGCTGCGGCCTCTGCAAAAACATTCGTGTGCAAGACGTAATTTGGCACGACGAAGCTCAGCCCTCCAGCCAAGGAGTCCGCATAATTGTGGGCAACACCATGGAGCTTGCTGTGTTTCATGTAATCAGCTTATTCAAATGCCGAACGGCAGCAAAGTCCCGCAAAGCCGCCATTAGGTCGTGGCGGCGGTCCGCTGAATCATCAGCTTTTCCGGACATTGGTTGCGAAGTCCCCGGCACGGCTTGGGTGATGGTCCACTCCGACTCGCGAAGGAGCCGCCCCAATAGAAAAGGCGCCCCGGTCTGGGGCGCCTTTCTTGTTTGTATCCAAGCCCGAAGCTTAGCAGGAGTAGTACATCGCGAACTCGGCCGGGTGGGGCGTGTGTTCGTATCTGTAGATCTCTTCCCACTTCAGTTCCATGTAGCCTTCGATCTGGCTCTTGGTGAAGACGTCGCCGGCGGTCAGGAAGTCCATGTCGGCTTCCAGCTCGTCCATGGCTTCGCGAAGCGAGGCGCAGACGGTCGGGATGTCGGCCAGTTCTTCCGGCGGCAGATCGTAAAGGTCCTTGTCCATGGCTTCGCCCGGATCGATCTTGTTCTTGATGCCGTCGAGGCCGGCCATCAGCAGGGCCGAGAAGCAGAGGTAGGGGTTCGACGCCGGGTCGGGGAAACGGGCCTCGACGCGCTTGGCTTTCGGCGATTCCGCCCATGGGATACGCACGCAGCCCGAACGGTTGCGGGCCGAGTAGGCGCGCAGAACGGGTGCTTCGAAGCCCGGGATCAGGCGCTTGTAGCTGTTGGTCGACGGGTTGGTGAAGGCGTTCAGCGCTTTCGCGTGCTTCAGAACGCCGCCGATGTAGTACAGCGCTTCCTGGCTGAGGTCGGCGTATTTGTCTCCGGCGAACAAGGGCTTGCCGTCTTTCCAGATCGACATGTTGACGTGCATACCCGTGCCGTTGTCGCCCGCGATGGGTTTCGGCATGAAGGTGGCCGACTTACCATAGGCGTGGGCGACCTGGTGGATGACGTACTTGTACTTTTGCAGGTGGTCGGCCTGTTCGGTCAGCGTGCCGAAGATCAGGCCCAGCTCGTGCTGACACGAGGCAACCTCGTGGTGGTGCTTGTCGACCTTCATGCCCATGCGCTTCATCGTCGAAAGCATTTCCGAACGGATGTCCTGCGCATCGTCGATCGGGGGAACCGGGAAATAGCCGCCCTTGACGCCGGGACGGTGGCCCATGTTGCCCATTTCATATTCGGTGTCGGTGTTCCACGAGGCGTCGATGGCGTCGACTTCGTAAGACACCTTGTTCATCTCGACCGAATAACGCACGTCGTCGAACAGGAAGAATTCGGCCTCGGGGCCGAAGAACGACTGATCGCCGATGCCGCTGGAGATCAGGTAAGCCTCGGCCTTTTCGGCTGTGCCGCGCGGGTCGCGGTCATAGGCTTCGCCGGTGTCGGGTTCGACGACCGAACAGTGGATCGCGATGGTCTTTTCGGCAAAGAACGGATCCATGTAGGCCGACGAGGTGTCGGGCATCAGTTTCATGTCAGACTGGTCGATGGACTTCCAGCCGGCGATGGACGAACCGTCGAACATGAAGCCTTCTTCAAGGAAGTCTTCGTCGACCTGGTCGGACATGACCGTCACGTGTTGCAGTTTGCCGCGCGGATCGGTGAAGCGGATATCGACGTATTCGACCTCATCGTCCTTGATTGTCTTCAAGACATCTTTGTTGCTCATGGGTATGACCCTCTTCTTCCCTAGTGTCTGATTTATTGCTTAAAGCGCGTCCGAGCCGGATTCACCGGTGCGGATGCGGATGGCCTGGCTGACGTCGCTGACGAAGATCTTGCCGTCGCCGATCTTGTCGGTCTTGGCGGCGGCGACGATGGCTTCGATGGCTGCGTCGACCTGATCGGATGGCAGAACGACCTCGATCTTAACCTTGGGCAGGAAATCCACCACGTATTCGGCGCCACGGTACAATTCCGTGTGGCCTTTCTGGCGGCCAAATCCTTTGACCTCGAGCACCGAGAGACCCTGAACTCCGATCTCTTGCAGTGCTTCCTTCACTTCATCAAGTTTGAAAGGCTTGATGATCGCCTCGACTTTCTTCATGGCTTTCCACTCCCTTGGGCGTCTGGGGTCTGAGAACACGCGGAGTTTCCCGCGACAATTGAGGGCAGGGATTCCGGAAACACCTGCCCGGTGAATCTACATAAAATGCCCAAAAATTAGGCAATCTGCACTATAGTTGGGCTGAATTGAATCAGGCATCTTGGGCGGGCCAAACGGAGTCAAATCTGTCGATTGCGGCACTGACGAGGTTGGAGAAGGCTTCTTCCTCGCTCGCGCCAGTGGAGCGGGCCGCGCGCTGCCGTTGTCCGGGCGCCCAGTCGAGCCGGACCGTGGTGCTGAGCGTGGTCTTACCCTGCTGTGTCACGCGATCAAACGTCTGAACCGTAAAACTGCCATTGGCCCTTGCGCCAAGGCGGTTGTTCAATTCCTGCGCCAGACGTTCGGCGAGGTCCGGCTGGGGGCTGGGCAGGTTGGCGCGGTATTTGTTGGCGACCAGCACTGCGCCGGGGGCGAGGCAGCCAGCGAGAAGCAGACCGGTGGTGGTGCGTCGGGTGATCTTGGTCATGGGTCAACTCTGCCAATGTCGTTGTGCGCTGTCCATGCTTGCGCTGATCGCGGCTTTTGGCAATGAAGAAACATGACCGAGCTTTTGACCGCCGCCCAGATGCGGGCGATTGAACAGGCCGCCATCGAGCGCGGCGAGGTGACTGGCCTTGAACTGATGGAGCGCGCGGGCCGGGGCGTGGTCGAGGCGGTGTTCGAGGAATGGCCGGAGTTGTGCACGACGTCGCACCGCGCGGTGGTGCTGTGCGGGCCGGGCAACAACGGCGGCGACGGGTTCGTCGTGGCGCGGATGCTGAAGGAATGGGGCTGGGCGGTGGAGGTATTTCTCTATGGGGACGCCGACAAGCTGCCGCCGGATGCAAGGGTGAATTATGAGCGGTGGAGGGCGCTTGGGGACATTGTTCCCTTGGAAGACAGAGATTTCGACGGATGGCCAAACGAGGAGAAACGCATTTCCCTGATCGTGGATGCGTTGTTGGGGACCGGGCTGACCAGACCATTCCTATCGTTCCGCCATCTTTCGATGGCTCTAAACACATGCTCATCTCGAGCAAAGGTCATAGGCACGTTTCCCAAAGTCGTCGCCGTCGACGTCCCAAGTGGGATGTGTTCTGACTCGGGTGTCTGGTTGGGCGACGACCAGCCTTTGGACTTCGCAAACCTGGCCAATCTAAGCATTTCATTTCATGCAGGAAAACTGGGCCATTTCCTGGGAATTGGTCCCTCTGCGTGCGGAATGATCAAAACCGTTTCCATCGGCTTAGAGGGCAACCCCCGGCCGCAGGTGGGGGGATGCCCGGCGTTGCCGCCGGGCGAGACGGTGAGGCTGATCGATTCTCCAACTGCCGACCTATTGAAAGGTGGAGATCACAAGTACTCTCACGGCCACGCCCTGATCCTGTCGGGCGGTCCCGGCAGGACCGGGGCGGCGCGGTTGGCGGCTCGGGGGGCTTTGCGGATCGGGGCGGGGTTGGTGACCATCGCTTGTCCGAAGCAGGCGCTGGCCGAGGTGGCATGTCAGGTGACGGCCATCATGTGCCGGGTGCTGGACGGGCCGCCGGGGCTCAGGGAGGTGCTGGAGGACGAGCGGTTGAATGCGCTTTGTCTGGGGCCGGGGTTGGGTCTTGGGGCGGATACGCAGGCGCTGGTCTTGGCCGCACTTGGGCAAGGCGGGGTGAAACCCCGCCCTACGGTGTTGGATGCGGATGCGCTTTCCCGGTTCGAGCGAAACCCGGAGGTTCTGTTCGAGGCGCTGCATGACAGGGTTGTGCTGACGCCCCATGCGGGGGAGTTCAAACGGCTCTTCCCCGACATTGCCGAAAAGCTGAATGCGCCCGCCGAAACCGGCCCTGCCTTTTCCAAGTTGGATGCCGCCCGCGAGGCGGCGGCGCGTGCGGGCTGCGTGGTGCTGTTCAAGGGCCCGGATACGGTGATTGCCGATCCTTCGGGGCGGTGCAGCATCAATTCCAGCGCCTACGAACGCGCCGCGCCCTGGCTGGCGACGGCGGGGTCGGGCGATGTTCTGGCGGGGTTCATCACGGGGCTTTTGGCGCGTGGGTTCGCTCCGATGGCGGCGGCTGAAACCGCGGCATGGCTGCACACCGAATGCGCCCTGTCCTTTGGCCCCGGCCTGATCGCCGAAGACCTGCCCGAGGAACTTCCCAAGGTATTCCGTGACTTGCTGGACGCGGACGCGCATTAATCAACCGTCACAAAAGGTTAATAAAAGGTTGATGCACGGGTTTCCCGCGCTAATCTTTCTGGAGCAATTCCGGGGGGATGGCCATGAAACCGATAACCACACTTGACGGTCAGACGGATCTGCCGCGCTATTTCGCGGCGACGTTCAAACTTGCGCAAGCCCTGAACCGGGGCAGGATCGACTTTCGGCTGGAAGATGGGCGGGTATTCCGGGTGGACGCACCGAACCCCGGACCGGTGGCCGAGATCGTGATCCACAACCCGGATGTCTTTGCCCGCCTGATCCGCGAAGGCGATCTGGGCTTTGCCGATGCCTATCTGGAAGGCTGGTGGTCGACACCCGATCTTCAGGCCTTCATGGACGTGATTCATGCCGACAATGACGACGTTTACGACAGTTTCGGCGGGATGCAGATCGTGCGGCTGTACGAACGTCTGCGTCACTGGATGAACAGGAACACCAAGGAACAGGCGAAAAAGAACATCTCGGCCCATTACGATTTGGGCAACGATTTCTACGCGCTTTGGCTGGACGACACGATGACCTATTCCTCGGCCATCTTCGAGACCGGGCAGGAGAGCCTCGAAAAGGCGCAAATCGCGAAATATACCAGCATGGTGGATCAGATGGGCGCGAAGCCCGGCGACCACGTGCTGGAAATCGGCTGTGGCTGGGGTGGGTTTGCCGAATATGCGGCGAAAGACCGGGGTTTGAAGGTGACCTGCCTGACGATCAGCCGCGAACAGCATGACTATGCTGTTGCCAGAATGGAAAGAATGGGTCTGTCCGACAGGGTTCAGATCAAATTGCAGGATTATCGCGATGAAACCGGCACTTACGACGGAATAGCCTCGATCGAGATGTTCGAGGCGGTCGGGGAAAGCTATTGGCCGACCTATTTCGACACGGTGAAGAACCGGTTGCGCCCTGGGCGGAATGCGACGCTTCAGATTATCACCATTGATGACAAGCGTTTCGACATTTATCGCAAAGGTGTTGATTTCATTCAGAAATACATCTTTCCCGGCGGCATGTTGCCCTCGCCCACCGTGTTGCGTCGGGAGGTCGAGAAAGCAGGGTTGAACGTGCTGAAATCCATAGAGTTCGGGGAAAGCTATAGCCAGACCCTGCGCCGCTGGCATGATACCTTCAACGAACGCTGGGACGAGGTATCGTTGCTTGGATTCGACGGTCGTTTCCGAAGAATGTGGAATTTCTACCTTACATCTTGCGCGGCGGGTTTTCATGCCGGATCAATTGACGTCACACAGATAACGGTCACAAAACCGGGATAGACGCGTATGCCCACGGGCGGAAAACTTATCGGCGGCATTGCCTTTGCGGCACTTGCCTATTTCATTTCCGATCTCATCAAACCGCTGTTGGCGGATACCGAGGGTACACGGGTCGGCGCACTTTCGACGGTGAACGCTGTCATCGGGTTCCTGATGGGCTGGACGATCATGGGCAAGGGGGCCGGACACAGGTATGTGCAGGCCTTCGGATACGGGTTCACGACGCTGGCGGCGACCGCTTTCTGGTGCCTTCTCTTCTGGTCCGGTCACAAGATGTTGGGCCGTTCGGTGCAGCTTCGCTATGACGGGCCGATGGAAGCCTTGCAACAGATGGGGGCGCTGTTCTTCGAGTATGGCAGCATCATCATGAATCAGGGCATACTTATCCCCGCAGCCATAGGCACAATTTTCATGTCCTGGCTGACGGAGTTTTTTGCCCGGCGCTGGTCTTAACGCATCCGACCTTAAACTTTCGATCGCTTGTTTGCTGTTTCTGCCGACGGTCGGACGCTATGGGAAAATCCTATCCTTCTCATTGAAACCCGTGACCTGCGCCACTAGGACAGAGGGCAGGAGAAACGGGGGACATACATGACCATCCGCAGCGATCTTGCCGCCACTGTCGGGAACACCCCGCTTATCCGTCTGAACGGGCCGTCCGAGGCGACGGGATGCGAGATCCTGGGCAAGGCCGAGTTTCTGAATCCGGGCCAGTCGGTCAAGGATCGTGCGGCGCTGTACATCATCCGCGAGGCGGTGGCGAGCGGGCGGTTGAAACCCGGTGGCACCATCGTCGAAGGCACGGCTGGCAACACGGGCATTGGCCTCGCGCTTGTCGGGGCCTCGATGGGGTTCCGGACGGTCATCGTGATCCCCGAAACCCAGAGCCAGGAAAAGAAGGACATGATCCGGCTTTGCGGTGCGGAACTGGTGCAGGTTCCGGCGGTGCCCTATGCGAACCCGAACAATTACGTGAAATACTCGGCCCGTCTTGCCGAAAAGCTGAACGAGACCGAGCCGAACGGCGCCATCTGGGCGAACCAGTTCGACAATGTCGCCAACCGGCAGGCCCATGTGGAAACCACCGGTCCCGAGATCTGGGACCAGACGGAAGGCAAGGTGGACGGGTTCACATGCTCGGTCGGGTCGGGCGGCACGCTTGCGGGCATCGCCGAGGTCTTGCAGTCGAAGGGCGTGAAGGTGGGGCTTTCGGACCCTTATGGCTCGGGGCTGTTCAAGCTTTATACCGAGGAAGAACCGCCCAAGGGGGATTCGATCACCGAAGGGATCGGGCAGGGGCGGATCACGGCCAACCTTGAAGGCTTCACCCCCGATTTCGTCTACAAGATTCCTGACGAGGAGGCGCTGCCGGTGGTGTTCGATCTATTGGCGAGCGAGGGCCTGTGCCTTGGCGGTTCGACAGGGATCAACGTGGCCGGTGCCATGCGACTGGCCCGCGGGATGGGGCCGGGGCATACGATCGTCACGATCCTGTGCGATTATGGCAACCGCTATCAGTCCAAGTTGTTCAACCCGGCCTTCCTGCGCGAAAAGGGTCTGCCGGTGCCCGCCTGGCTGGATGGCAACGGGCGCATTCTGCCGAAGGTCTTCGAAGCGTGAAACGGCTTTCTGTCAGCATTGCTCTGACGATTGGCCTTTTGTTCTGGCTGGGGCTGGCAGCGGCGGGGCTGGCCCAGACGACCCCGAACTTTGACCGTTTCGACATCTTTGCAAGCTCCGTCGAAACCAGTCTTGAGAACGACCGCCTGCCGGACGAGAGCTTTGAGAGGTTGCGCGAAGCCCTTGTTGACTGGCGCGATGAGTTCAGTGATGCGCGCGATGCGAACTCGGTTCAGATCGAGGCTTTGGAAGCGCAGATCGACGCGCTTGGGCCCGCGCCGGTTGAGGGCGAAGAGGAATCGTCCAGCGTGGCCACGCGCCGCGAGGCTTTGGACGAGTCTCTTCAAGAGGCCATGGCGCCGCGTATCAGTGCGGAGGAGGCCCATGCCCGTGCGGATGCGCTGATCCGGCGGATCGACTCGACCCTGCGATCCCGGCAGACCGATGCGCTGTTCGAACTGACCCGCACGCCGCTTGATCCGACGCTCTGGACGACAGCTGGCACGGCGGTTCTGGCGGTCATGGCGGACATTCGTACCGAAGTGCAAGACAACCTTGCCGAAACATCCGACGAGGCGGCGCTTTGGCAGCGTCTGGTCCTTGCGGGCGCTGTCGTGCTCATTGCCCTTCTGTTGGTGACGCGCGGCCCCCGGGTGATCGAGCGCATGTTGGCGCGGACCGAAACCCATTCGGGCGAACATGGACGGGTTCTGTTCGGATTCCTTGTATCTTTCGGCAACGTTCTTGTCGCGATGCTGGGCGTGTCGCTGTTGAACGCCGCGCTTATATCCAGCGGGTTCCTTGGGGAAACCGGCCGGGCGGCGGCCATCGGTGTGAATGCGGCCATTCTGGCCTTTGCCATCGCGCGATGGCTGAGCGGGCGGCTGTTCCCAAAGCGCAGTTCGATCCCGACGATGCTGAGTCTCGACGAGGCCGACAGGAAGAGCGGGCGCACCAATTCCATGGCGACGGGGGCGGTTACCGGCATTTTGGTGCTGGTGCTGGTCGTTCAGTCGGTGGTGAAGTTCGAAACGCCCGTTTTGGGTGTCATTACCCTGCCGGTGTTCCTGGTGCTGGCCTATTCCCTGTTTCGGGTGGGTGGGCTGATCTTCAAGGGCGGGCAGCCGGTCGAGGGTGTTGAGACAGGCTTCAGTGACCGGGTAGAGCGGCTTTTGGGACGTGCCATCCAGCTTCTGGCGCTTGCCGGTGCCTTGGCCACCGTGGTGGGATTGAGCAACCTTGCCCAGGCGACGCTTTTGCCGACAGCGCTGAGCCTTGGGGTTCTGGCTTTTCTTGCCAGCCTTCATTTCGCCTTCCGCGCCGGTTACGCGATGCTGCGCGGGCTGGGCACCGAAGAGTCGCGCCAGGCCCTGGCACCGGTGCTGGTCAGCCTGCTGCTTGCCCTTGCCGCGATCCCTGTCTTTGCCCTGATCTGGGGTGCGCGGACCGCCGATCTGGGCGAGGTCTGGGAGAAGTTCAAGGCGGGTATCCCACTGGGTGACACCGCGATCTCGCCCTACGACATCCTGACACTGGCCATCGTTTTCGGCCTTGGCCTGATGTTGACCCGGCTGCTGCAGGGCACCCTGCGCAACACGGTTCTGCCGCGCACCAAGATGGATGCGGGCGGGCGCAATGCGGTGGTTTCGGGGCTGGGCTACCTGGGGATCACCATTGCCGCCATCGCCGGGATCACCGCTGCGGGCATCAACCTCACCTCGCTTGCCTTCATCATCGGTGCCCTTGGCGTGGGGATCGGCTTTGGCCTTCAGAACATCGTCAACAACTTCGTCTCGGGCATCATCCTGTTGATTGAACGGCCCATCAGCGAAGGTGACTGGGTCGAGGTCAACGGCAAGATGGGGATCGTCAAGGCGATCAGCGTGCGCTCGACGGTTGTCCAGACCTTCGACCGGACCGACGTGATCGTGCCGAACGGCGATCTGATTTCCGGCACGGTCACGAACTGGACGCGTGGGGATTCCATCGGCCGGATCATCGTGCCGGTCGGGGTGGCCTATGGCACGGACACACGCAAGGTCGAAGACATCCTGCGCGGCATCGCCGAGGCGCATCCGATGGTTTCGCTCAACCCGCCGCCTGCGGTCATCTTCAAGGGGTTCGGTGCCGACAGCCTGGATTTCGAAATCAGGGCGATCCTGAGCGACATCAACTTCGGCCTTGCCACGCATTCCGATCTGAATCACGAGATTGCGCGGCGGTTTA
Source organism: Paracoccaceae bacterium (assembly GCA_965228905.1). Taxonomy (GTDB): domain Bacteria; phylum Pseudomonadota; class Alphaproteobacteria; order Rhodobacterales; family Rhodobacteraceae; genus CALKXV01. The sequence continues at coordinate 601,168 of CBDDII010000003.1, forward strand.
CCGAAGAGAATATCGAGATTCCATTCGCGCAGCGTGATGTCTGGCTGCGCAATCCCGAAACTCTGGCGCAGTCGCCCCAAGAAAAGCGCCCGCCGTCCGGTCCATTGGATCCCATGTTGGGCAGTACGCTGGAAGGCGACGACTGAACGAACTGCGTCACGCGGTGTTCTTGGCCCTTGCAGTCATGGCGCAGAACCGGATAAAGAGCCTCTGCCGGAGAGGTGGCCGAGTGGTCGAAGGCGCACGCCTGGAAAGTGTGTAGGCGGGAAACCGTCTCCAGGGTTCGAATCCCTGTCTCTCCGCCATTCACATAAGTAATTGATATTCAGTAATAATAAACTGAATTTCCTGCCGCAATTCCCGCGCCCTGGACTGTCTCTCCGCATCCAGTTCCGTGCTTTGGAGACCCATTATCGGTGATTTGGGTGATAAGTCTCTGTCGGCTTCAAAACGCGCGACGGTTTTACCAAAAAATTCCCTGCTAGCAGGGAATTTGCAGGGAATTTTTCCAGATTTTATGTGTTTTGGTTTCAAAAGGGTTCGATAACGCCAATAACATCAATGCTCTACGGCTTAATTCCCTGGTCGCTCGAGCTGGGAATTTGCAGGGAAATCTTCCGCAATGTCAGGCAAGTCGGCAGAACCGTTCCTGGTCAGTCCAGTCGAGGGGGAGAATGCGGGTCACCAAGTGCTGCAGCGTGATGTCCGGGGGCAGCGTACCATCGGCAATGGCGCGTTGGATTTTGGGTGACAGGAATGCCAGCTGCGAGCGGGTTCGGATGTGGACATCGTGATGACCGGCCGCTTCGGCAATGTCGCCCAGAGGCACTCCATTCCTGAGCATGGTCGCCCAGCGATGCGCATCGCGTAAGGTTCTTAGCAAGACCGGGTCAGGCGACGTTGCTCTCTCTCCGACTAAGAGCTTTGCTTCAACGCCGCGCCGACGCATCTGAAAGTCTGAAACGATGCGTTCGACGTCGCTGATGAGCTCATCTTCTTGGACATCGAGAACTTTAGCGAGATGACTACGGTCAAGTGTTAGGGTCAGGGATTTCGTTCCGATGGTCCCGGCAGACAGCACGTCGTTTAGGACATTGACCTGGCCGGACCTCACACTTCGCGTGAGATCGAGAAGCCTTGTCTCACTTTCAGGGGCACTGCGGAGATCGGTTGTGGCGAAGATTTTGCGCTCTGCGACGACCTGCTGAAGATGGTCTGCGACCAAGTCCGCGATGAGTGTTTCCAGCTTTCCGGCCGGAAGGCGCCATGCCGTTGGATCCGGTCCGCCGGAAATCAGTCGGTTCGAAACGTAATAGCGATGGCGGCGACCGGACTTGACGCTGTAGGTCGGGGTTAGGCGGTCACCGCTCTCGTCGCGAAGTTTGCCAGTGAGCGGTGCGGGGGCAGCCCCAATTGCTCTACCTCGTCCTCGGCGCGCTCTACTTTGCAAACGGTCCTGCACGCTATCCCAGAGTACCTGGTTGATAATTGCGGGATGCCGCCCGGGCCAGACCTGATCTTTGTGCCGAATGCGCCCCAAATAAACCGGGTTTGTCAGGAGATGATAAACTTGACCGTTGGAGAGCGGCTTGCCGCCTTGGGTGCGTCCTGACCTGAAGTGGTGACGTTTGGAGCGCAAACCTGCCTTGGCTGCTTCGCTTGCAACATCTGACAGATTGCCAAGTCGGTCGTATAGCTCAAACAGACGCCGGACGGTCTCGGCTTCCATCGCATTGACGACCAGTTCTCGCATCGTCGCATCGGGATGCGGGTCATAGCCAAGCGGCGGCACGCCTCCCATCCACATACCCTGCTTTTTCGAGGCGGCGATCTTGTCGCGAATGCGTTCTGCCGTCACTTCACGCTCGAACTGGGCAAAGGACAGGAGCACGTTGAGAGTGAGACGCCCCATGGACGAGGCAGTGTTGAAGGCCTGGGTAACGGAGACGAAGGAACAGCCGGCGGCATCAAGACGTTCGACCAGCCGGGCGAAGTCGGCAAGCGACCGGGTCAGGCGATCGATTTTGTACACGACCACCATAGCAATCCGACCGGCATCGATCTCGTCCAGAAGGCGCTGCAGTGCAGGGCGTTCGAGCGTGCCGCCGGAGATGCCGCCATCGTCAAAGCGTTCTCTGGTTTGAACCCAGCCTTCCTGCTTCTGACTGGCGATGTAGGCAGCGCAGGCCTCAAATTGAGCATCGAGCGAATTGAAGTCTTGCTCGAGACCCTCATCGGAAGACTTCCGCGTGTAGATCGCGCATCTGATCTTTGGACGCACTGTCATCAGGCACCCCGCTCAATGCCGAAAAATCGGGGCCCGGACCAGCGGGCCCCGGTGATGGCGCGGGCGACAGCCGAGAGCGATCGGTAGGTCTCGTTCTTCCAGCGATATCCGCTGTCGACGACATCAACCACATGGGTGATGCCGTTCCACTCGCGCAGGAGCCGCCCGCCCGGTGCCGGGCCGGCACGAGAAGACAAGGCTCCATCCGCCAGTTGCCGATCCAGGCGCTTCAAGAATCCCTTTGGCAACCCGCCGTACCGGCGTTTCTGGACCTCGAAGGCCAGGAATCGTCGCAGGAATGGCTGGCTAAGACCCTTCGGAACAGGCGCATCGAAGACCTGGACCCAGGTGGCAAGTAGCGCCGCCCGGTCCATGGCTTCAATTTCTGTCACACGCGGTAACATCAGGCGGTCTCCGGAACGGCCGTAATCCGGTAGGTGGTCGTTGCCCCGTCCTTCTTTGGTGCAAACCTGTCGATTTGATAGCCGGCTTTGCGCAAACCACTCAGCGCGGCGCGGACCGAATGAGGTTGCCAGCCGGTGGCGTCCTGGAGCGTTGCGAGATCGGCGCCGGACTTGCGGGACAAGAGGCGGGCAATAGCCGCAGATTTGGTCTCGGTGATGGGGGCTGTTGATCGTTTGGACATCTGGTCTCTCCTCGGATGTGCGTGGCCCGACCCAATGCCGGCCCTCACCGAGCCACGCCCGCGAGTGCGGGCGTGAGACCAGTCACGCTCTTTCCGCATATGTTGTCCAGTCGAAAGAGACGAACGGTCTAGAACCCGTGCCATTCCAAAAGTTTTGTCAACCTTTCAATGGGTTAGAAGGAAATCGTTGTTGACGACAACTTGGGAATCGAATATCTAAAACGACGCAAATGTCGATGCGTCACAGCAGGAAGCTCACGACTCCATTGCCTAAAAGCGATGGTCGGAGTCTGTCCTGAATAGACGAACACCTCCATCGCAAGACCGGAACTTGTTAAATGGAGGCGGCCATGTCCGACCAGCCCTTCGAGAATTACAAACCTGAACTCGCAGGTGAAAGTGTGGAGCCTGGAAAACCAGCAGAAGCGCCGCCGAACAAAGTACTACAAAAGGCTGTCTGGAACGATCCAATGCGTCCGCTTCAAATCGTCTGGTTGCCGGCTGGCGAGATCAAGGGAGCGCCGCGGCGTTTGCGACGAGCCCTTGAGACCCAGACCGCAGAGATAAAGCGTGCAATCGAGCTCTTCGGCTTCCGCATTCCAATTTTGGTTGATGGGAGGCACCGCGTTATCGATGGCCACGCGCGGCTTGAAGCGGCTCGGTTGCTTGGGGCGGACACGGTTCCTTGTCTTGTCGTCGCAGACCTGTCCGAGACGGATATTCGACGCCTCGCGCTCTCACTTAATAAGCTTCAGGAGGCCGGACAATGGGACGATCAAGCGGTTGCACTTGAGATAACCGAAATCCTTGAAATCGACGGTTCACTTGAGTTCCCGGGCTTTAAGGGCGCGGAGATCGAGGCCATTCGATTTGGGGTCGGTGACCCGGAAGAAAGCGATCCGGCCGACGATTTGTCTGAGCACGAAATCGGGTGCGTCGCTGTTGTTACGCGCCCTGGTGATATGTGGGTACTAGGTGACCATCGCATAATCTGCGGTAACGCCCGAGACGGTGATGCCCTCGCAGCCCTGCTCGAGGGTGAACTAGCTGACGCAGTGTTCACGGACGTGCCATACAACGTACCAATTTCAGGGCATGTCAGCACCGTTCCGAACAAGCACCCGGAATTTGCAGAAGCCTCTGGCGAGATGTCTCGCGATGAATACATCGCGTTCCTTGTTGAAGCGCTCGGCAACGCTGCGACCGTCCTCAGGTCCGGTGGGGTATTTTATAGCTGCATCGATTGGCGGCACGTCGGTGAGATGCGAGAAGCGCTTGAGAAGGCCGGGCTTCACATCATTAACATGTGCGTTTGGGTAAAGTCTGCGCCTGGCATGGGTGGGCTCTATCGCAGCCAGCATGAGCTGATTTTTGTGTCGCGCCGGCCTGGAGCAACCCACACGAACAACGTACAGCTTGGAAAGTATGGTCGGAACCGGTCGAACGTCTGGCATTATGCCGGCGCGACAGGTGGCAAAACCGAAGGTGACGACGACTTCACGGCCCATCCGACCGTCAAACCGATCCGACTGGTCATGGATGCACTCTTGGACGTGACCGTGCCCGGCGATTTGGTGTGCGATCCGTTCCTGGGCTCGGGCACGACCTTGCTTGCCGCCGAACGCACGCGGCGGCGCTGTGTCGGTGTCGAAATTGAACCCCGCTATGTCGATCTCGCGATCCGGAGATGGCAGACGATGACCGGAGGTGCGGCAATCCATGCTGAAAGCGGTGCGACATTCGAAGAGACGGAGCCTTCAGTGGCGGAGGATGGGTGTTGCATGGATGAGGAAAGCGCGATCGGTCCTGATGCCAGCTACGGGGAGGATGCATGATGTCCAGTGACGATCATGATGTCGGCTACGAGGTCGGCTACAAGAAAGCTCCGAAGCACACTCAGTGGAAAAAAGGGCAGTCGGGCAATCCGTCTGGCAAAAAGAAAAAGGACGAGGCGATTGCCGATAAGCTGAGGAAGGTGCTGAAGCAAGAAATAATCCTGAACCAGAATGGATCCCCTGTGGCCATGCAGCATGAGGAAGCGATGATCCATGCGCTTGTGCGGAAGGTGATCAACAAGGGAGATACATCGGCCTTCAAAGCCCTCATTGACGTTCTGGGCACTCAGAATGGAGCGGATGAAACATCGTCAAAGGTACCCATTACTGATGCCGATATCGCGGTTCTTGAGCGTCATGGAGAATGGCTCGGAATTGTCGAGGAGGCACGGGCCAGGCTGGCGGAGGATTCCGACGACCACCAGGAAGAGGGTGTCGAACATGATGCCGACTGATGCTATCCACTTGCTTCTTGCAGCGAACCTTATGGCCTATGCCGAGCGGGCCTTCTCCGAACTTCGTCCAGGTGTCACTTTCCTCTACGGGCTCTACTTGCGGGCGATTTGCCATCACCTTGAACGGGTCGAGCGGGGTGAGATTAAGCGGCTATTGATTTTGCTGCCGCCTCGCCATCTGAAGTCCCACTGTGCGAGCGTGTGCTTTCCAGCATGGGTGCTTGGACGGGACTCTTCGAAGCGGATCATTACGATGAGTTACGGAGCCAGCCTGGCCGAAGAGTTCAGCATTGCGTCGAGAAAGCTCATGTTGGCGGACTGGAACCAGGCCGTCTTTCCGGCGCTTCACATCGACCCCAAGAAAGCGTCGGCTACTCAGTTACTGACGACGAAGAACGGCGGTCGGATTGCGACCTCGGTTGGGGGAACATTAACGGGTAAAGGTGGTGACTTCCTGATTATAGACGATCCTAGCAAGGCGGAAGATGTCGCCTCAGAAACCCAAAGAGAAAAGCTTTGGGACTGGTTTGCGGGCACAGCCATGACGCGGCTCGACAATCCAAAAACCGGCGCTGTGGTTGTCGTGGCGCAGCGGTTGCATGTGGATGACCTGCCAGGGCGTCTTATTGCAACGGGCCAATGGGACGTACTTGAACTGCCAGCGATTGAAACGATGGACCGCAAGATTGCCTTGCCCAATGGGCGAGTCTGGAACCGCCCGAAAGGTACGATCCTATTGCCGGATCATATGGGCGAAGAAGAACTCGATGCTATCAAGCGGGAAATCGGAACAGCAAAATTTGAGGCGCAGTATCAGCAGAGACCGATTCCAAGCGAAGGTAACATCGTCAAGCCGGAGTGGTTCGCAACAATACCTGCGGGGCTACGACCTCAGGACTACGAAGCCATAGTTCAGAGTTGGGATGTCGCGGCCGTCCCTGGCGAGTCGAATGACTTCTCGGTCTGCACGACTTGGGGCCTGATCGGCAACCACATCGATCTCTTGGACGTGCATCGATCGAAGCAAGATCCGCCCCAAATACTGGACGTCGCCCGGAAGCTCCGACAGTCTTGGAAAGCTAATCTCCTCGTCGTGGAAACGCAGGGTGTTGGCCGGAGCATCTATTCTCACCTGCATCAGGACGATCATCGCGGGGTTCGAGGCCTGACCCCGAAAGTAAACAAGGTCGAGAGGATGTCGAGCGAAACCTACACTCTGGAAAAAGGCGAGGGTCGGCTTCCGCAAGACGCACCTTGGAAGGAAGTCTTTCTCGCCGAAATCGCCGCGTTTCCAAACGGAAAGTACGACGACCAGGTCGACAGTATGTCCCAAGCGCTACTTGCGATTCGGAAGCGCCTACCAGAGTTGAGGCACTGCTCAAGGTACAAAGGGTGACAAATATCCCAATTGCGATCGGCCCGCACCGAGCGTCCGAATCCCATTGCTGAGCTTGTCGTGCACGAAGTCTATTGCCCACACATAGTTTGGATGCGTGGTCACAGTGGCTATCTGGGTATGACGGAGCCCATTCTGAAAAGCGTGGCAGGCAAGGCCATGATCGCATTCTCTGATTGGGAAGCGATCGACACGGAGTTGGGCGACCTTCTGGCCGATGCGACGTCGGAAGTGGGAGCGATCAAGTCGAACCCGGCAGTTACCCGGGATCGCCCTGGGAGAACGGATACAACGAGCGGTTCAATGGGACATTACGGCGAGAGGTCCTCAATGCGGAGTGGTTCACGACCACTAAGCAAGCTCAGATCGTCATCAATCACTGGCTCAGGCAGTACAATCACACCCGGCCGCATCAGGCACTCAACATGCGCCCACCAGTTCCAGAAACCATATTAGAGAACGCGCCGATTAGTGGCCCAGACACAGGGGGCTAGACACCGTAGACTCGATCACTTGCATAACTCATTTCTTTGGGGCTGGTCGCTTCAAAAAAGACAAGATAAACAACTGCTCATGCGTGTATCAAGCTCAGTGCTAAACCCAATTGATCCTAACGATATCACTATGGTCGTTGACCTCGATGGCACGCTTTGTCGTACTGATACACTCCAAGAAAGCGTGCTCGCGCTGGCTGCGAGTCGACCCTGGACGTTGCTGCGGCTACCCAAATGGATGTTAGGCGGCCCAGCAAAGTTGAAGACGCATTTGGCCGATGAGTTGGTTGTTCCTACTGATCAGTTACCACTGAATAAAACTGTGATCGAAGTCGTTCGTCAGGCTCGCGCGGACGGACGACGAACTGCTCTTGTCTCAGCCGCAGATCATCGGCAAGTGACCTCAGTGGCTGAGGACGTGGGGCTGTTTGATGAAGCTTATGGTTCAGCGGACGGTATTAATCTCAAAGGCCAGGCTAAGGCTGATTTTCTGAAAAAGAGATTTGGCAGCAAACATTTCGATTATTTGGGCGACTCTAAGGCGGATTTGCCAGTATGGAGGGTAGCAAGGCATGCTATCACAGTTCAAGCGGGGCGTTCACTCAGAGCAGCTGCGACAACCGCTAATGACTCTGTGACCCACATCGATCTTCCCGAAGATCGCGCAATTCATGTACTGCGCGCGCTACGCCCTCATCAGTGGTCAAAAAACCTTTTGATGTTTTTACCTGCGCTTGCAGCGCATGACTTCAGCCGCCTACAGCCACTCTTTTTGGGTTTCGTTGCCTTTTGCTTTGCGGCAAGCGCAGTCTACGTGGTAAATGATATGCTCGATCTGAGTGCAGATCGCGCCCACCCGCGAAAGCGAACTCGCCCTTTCGCTTCTGGCGATCTTTCCGGCGCCGCCGGTGCCGTGCTGGCCATCACCATGCTTTGCGCCGCATTTACATTCGGGCTCCTGACCGCCGAGCCATTATTCTTAGTTGTTCTACTGGTCTATCTTACAACCACATTTGCATATTCTTTCTTCTTAAAAAGAAGGCTGATCGTCGACGTTGTTACATTGGCTTGTCTTTATACCACTCGTGTTTTTGCCGGCGCCGCGGTAGTCAGTCTTTATCTCTCGCCCTGGCTTTTTGGTTTTTCAATGTTCCTTTTTTTGTCACTCGCCGCAGTTAAAAGGCAAGCTGAATTGACAGATCTACTCCAATCGGGACGCGAAGGCGTAGGACGAGCATACCGAATTGAAGACTTGCCGGTTCTGCGAAACGTCGCCATTTCCGCTGCGCAAATCAGCGTTTTAGTCATGGCACTTTACATCAATTCAAACGAAATGCAGGCGCTCTATGAGGAGCCAAGCTACTTATGGGTGATCTGTCCGATCCTTCTCTACTGGTCGATGCGTATGGTGATGAAGGCGCATCGCGGCACAATGACGGACGACCCTATCGTTTTCGCAACCACTGACCGAGTTAGTCTCATACTGATCATTGCCTGTGCCACGCTGGTGGGGATGGCAGCAGGTTAGCAGCGTTTTTCATTTAGTTTTGACTTGGCCACTTTGGTGCTTGGGCCAAACGCCATGCCGCAGCGTTGGGATCAGCGATGCGACGTAATACAACTGGCGGGAGCGGTTTGGTGGGATGGGCCGGTCGCTGCTGTCGGAGATGAAGAGCTTGGAGAAAGAGAACGCGCGGTTGAAGAAGATCGTCGCAGAGCTTGAACTGGGCAAGCTCATTCTCAAGGAAAGCCTGAACCACCTAAAGCCCAGGGTCCCACTGACCGTGTCTAGCCCCCTACGCCTGGGCCACTAATCAGGGGTTTCTCTAGTAAGGTTTCTGGGACTGGCGGACGCATGTTTAGCGCCTGATGAGGGCGGGTGTGATTGTATTGCTTGAGCCAGTGATTGATGACGATCTGGGCTTGCTCGGTCGTTGTGAACCATTCGGCATTGAGAACCTCCCGGCGCAGTGTCCCGTTGAAGCGCTCATTATAGCCATTCTCCCAGGGCGATCCCGGGTAAATTCGGATCGGCTTGATGCCAACGCGTCGAAGCCAGCCTTGCATCGCTTCTGCTGCGAACTCGGGGCCGTAGCACCTCGGGAAGAAGCGCCGCTAAGAGGTTATGGCCGCCTGCGCAGCCCTCAAACTGCGCAGCGGGTGGCCATAACCGGGTCTCAGGTCTCAACAGTGGTTTTGCATAACCACGCCGCTGAGGAGACCGGCTATGACCACTACCTATGCTACCCTTTCGACCTTGTTGGTCGCCATCGACATATCCAAGCATCGACATGAGGTGCTGATCAGCATTCCCGGCAAGAAGCGCCGCCGCCGCATGACAGTTACGAACACCTTGGAGGATTTTCAGCGCCTCTCAGCCGCTCTTGCCAGCTATGATCTGCCAGTGCGGATCGGGTTTGAGGCGACCGGCAATTATCACCGTGTCTTGGCTCACCATCTCGGACAGGTCGGATTCGAGTTGAAGCTTGTGTCCTCCGTCGGTCTGGCGCGAACGCGAGAAGCTCTGCATAACAGTTGGGATAAGAACGATCCTAAGGACGCCCAGGTCATCCTGCATATGCTGGAGATCGGCGCGGTTCAGTTCTTTCACGATCCGTTGGTGACCGGGACCGCCGACATTCAGGAACTGTCAAAGACCCATGAGATCGTCTCCCGTTCGAAGACCGAGCTGTGGCATCGCATCCTGACACATTATCTGCCGCTCTACTTCCCCGAGGCCGAACGATTTCACCGGAATTCGAGAACCGACTGGTTCCTGGCTTTCCTCGAGAAGTATTCAACCCCGCATATGATCACAGCGATGAGCCGGGAGGCATTCATTGCCGATGCATGGAAAGTGGTTGGACGCAAAGTGTCCAAAGAGCGTTTGCTCTCAGATATTTATGCCACGGCCGTTGGCTCGGTGGGCTTGCCAGTTCAGCCGGATTCTGACGCTGTCCGCATGTTCCGCTTGGTGTTGGCTGAAGGCAGAAGCCTAATCCGACAGCGCGATATCATTGAGGCGCGGGCCGTCGAATTACTTTCGGACCTCCCCGATTATCAGCTGCTGACAACCATTCCCGGGATCGGCCCGATCAACGCCATGACCATCCTGGCCGAGGCCGGTGACCTGCGTCGTTTTCGCCATCACCGGCAGTTTCTGAAGTTCTGCGGCATGGACCTTGCCACCGTGCAGTCGGGCATGTTCCGCGGCCAGAGCCGGATCTCGAAGTACGGCAATGCCCGGTTGCGCCGCACGCTCTGGATGGCCGGCCAGACCGCAGTACTGAAGCGGACCAACAGCTTCCGCGACAAGTTCGAGCGCTACATCTCCAAAGACCGTCACAATGCCCATCTGCGTCGCAAGGCCTACACCGCAATCGCAGCAAAGATGGCGCGCACCGTACACGCCGTGGTCAAACACGGCGAACCCTATCGCCCCTTCTTCGAGGGGGTGAGCCCAGGCGGAAGGACCTCTCTCTGATGAGCCGTGGAGGCAGTGTGCTGACCTCGTAGATAATGTTTGGGCCTTCTGCTTGGGAAATGGGATCTCGTATTAAGGACGGTGAGGGCCGCCATCGCGCGTACCCTGTGTTTGCTATGGAAGAGATCATTTCTTGACGGCAGAGCCCGTCTGGGCAAGGATTGTAGGGCATCCGGTTTGCCGGATGCCCCATGACCTGCTGACCTAAACAGCCGGAAGTTCCCGACATAGGACGTTATCAGATCGGATATACTCTGGGGAACCATGGCGCAGCAGGAGCGGATAGAGTGCTTCGAGGACATCGTCGGCACCCATCTGGTGCGGACCACAACAGCCAAGGCCTGACGCGTGAACTCATCGAGCACCGTCAGCATCTTGTAGCTGCGCCCATTGCTGAGCTTGTCGTGGACGAAGTCCTCTCTCGGCAGATTGCTTCGCAATCGCCTGCCGGGCAATGGATGGCCCAGACGTGGTTCTGGTGTGTGGGCCTCATTCGGATGACCGAGCTGTCTTTGTGGTAGAGCCGTTTGCGCTTCTTGTGGCGCTGCGGGAGCTGTAGCCCTTCTTCGCGCCAAAGCCGCTCGACCTTCTTGTGGTTCACCTTCCAGCCTTCAACATGAAGCAGCTCAGTGATCTTGCGATAGCCGTACCGACCGTACTGCTTCGCCAGCCGGATCAGTGCCAACCGCAACGCATCATCGTCCCTCGGCGCTGGTCGATATTGCAGGGAGCTCCGCGCGAGGCCGATCACCCGGCACGTCCGGCGTTCAGACGTCGCGAGCTTCTGGCGCGTGTGAATGACGGCCTGACGGAGCTCCTCTGTGGTCAGGCCCTCGGCTTTAGATAGTTCAGGCTTTCCTGGAGGATGTGCTTGTCCAGTTCAAGCTCGGCGACGATCTTCTTCAGCCGCGCGTTCTCTTTCGCCAGACTCTTCAGTTCTGACAACTGCGACCGGCCCATCCCGCCGAACCGCTTTCGCCAGTTGTAGTAGGTCGCATCGCTGATCCCGACACCGCGGCATGCAGTGGCCACGTCATCGCCCGCCGTCAGCTTCAGCTCGATCTCACGCAACAGCTTCAAGATGTCTTCGTCCGAATGTCGCTTCCTCGCCATGCCCAATCCCCTTTTCTCAAGGCCAATGTCTTGGCACAGTTCTAGGGGGGAAGGACACAGGTCCATGACAGCCCGCGAGTTCCTGCCGCCTTTAAACAGTGCTGCGGAGAACTTCAGTGTTCTTTCGTTCGTAATTCCGCTTCTGGTTGATGCGCCGTACGACGTCGGGTCGACGTAACCTTGGACACTACGTAGGCAACAGAACTTTGAGCCCATCATCAGGCTACGTTTCTAGGCAAGAAAATGCTCATCTTTGGGCGTCGCTGAGCGAAGAATTGATCACAAAATCTCAGTTCGCCTTGGATTGTTTACGATCTTCATAGTGTCGCCTAGTGAACGACAAAGTGTTGCCGCATTGCAGCGCTCTGTTCGCCTTGGTTCGTTTTGTAAGTGCCCAAACCCACGAGGTTTCATTCGTAAGATCCAATCACAAGCTGCCCGGAGTTTTCGATGCCTACCCATTCCAGTGATCTGTTCCACAAAGGATACGCAGTATGAACATTTTTATGTTTCTAGGAGTTCTCGGCGGTCTTTTGGGCGGTCGGATGTTCACAAATAGCGGCTCCAATGGCAGTGGAGAAGCAATTCCGTTGCAAGTCCTTTTCCCACAGCCTGAGCCGGAACCAGAGCCTGAGCCTGAGCCTGAGCCGGAACCACAGCCTGAGCCTGAGCCGGAACCAGAGCCTGAGCCGGAACCACAGCCTGAGCCGGAACCACAGCCTGAGCCGGAACCAGAGCCTGAGCCTGAGCCGGAACCACAGCCTGAGCCGGAACCAGAGCCTGAGCCTGAGCCGGAACCAGAGCCTGAGCCTGAGCCGGAACCACAGCCTGAGCCGGAACCAGAGCCTGAGCCTGAGCCGGAACCAGAGCCTGAGCCTGAGCCGGAACCACAGCCTGAGCCGGAACCAGAGCCTGAGCCTGAGCCGGAACCAGAGCCTGAGCCGGATCTGGGAAGTAACCACGAAGATCATGTTACGATGCCAGCGATTACGCCTCCTGGGAGTGATGCGAGTTTGTCTGAGATTGACGCGTATGTTGCTGCTGTTAAGTCGAGTGGTGAGGTTTCGCATGGTCATGGACACGGCAGCATGGGGACAGAACATTTGGCTGTGCTCGACTTGGTGGACCGGTCGGACGCGACGCATGTTGCGATTTCTGATGGTGATTGGTCCGATCCTCTCACGTGGTATCAAGGTCGTGTTCCCAGCGACGATGCGCGGGTTCTAATCCCGGATGGGATTGAAGTGTCCTACGGCGTTGTCAGTGATGCTCGGCTTTTCACTGTTCGTGTGGATGGGACACTTGATTTTGCCACCGACACTGATAGCCGTATGGTCTTCGATACGGTTGTGGTAAGCCCAATCGGCCACCTTATCGTTGGAGATGCGTCTGACCCGGTGGATTCAGATACGACTGTGGAACTGATTGTTGCTAACAATGGTCCAATCGACACTGGATGGGACCCACTTTTGCTTTCCCGTGGGATCATTTCGCATGGCGAGACCAAAATACATGGGTCGGAGAAGGATTCCCACGAAAAGGTCATCGAGGACCCAATGGCTGGGGACACCTCTATTCGTTTTGCGGACATACCAGAGGGCTGGCAGGTGGGCGATAAGATCGTCATCGCTGGTACACACTATGAGAGCCATGAATCCGGGCCGGAAGATGAGGTTCGTGTCATCACCGAGATTGGCAACAACGGCATGGTCTTTTTTGACGAGCCACTGGTCCATGACCACGATAGCCCCCGGACAGATCTGAAGACTTCAGTTGCCAACTATACCCGAAACGTCACGGTGAAAACGGAGAATGCCGAAGACGCTGAGGTTTACGAGCGTGGCCATGTGATGTTCATGCACTCTAACGATGTCGATGTGCGCTACGCTGCGTTCCATGAGCTCGGGCGGACCGACAAGTCCTTCGACAGTCGTCAAGCAGATGATTTCAAAAATATCCAGTTCGATAGTAATGTGCAGGGGCGCTATTCGCTTCATGTCCACCGAGCTGGCGTGGAAGATCTGGATGACCCTGCCTTGCTTGTCGGAAACGCGGTTTTCGGGTCTCCCGGTTGGGGTTTTGTACATCACGACTCACACGCAATCCTAGAGAACAACGCGAGCTACGACACTTTCGGTGCGGGTTACGTGGCCGAGACCGGGAACGAGACCGGAGTTTGGTCCGACAACATTGCCATCTTTGCCGAAGGGAATAGCTGGTCCGCTGCGAAAGGGGCAAGCGAACTCGGCAGTGACATATTCGATACGGCCCGAGGAGGAAACGGGTTTTGGTTTCAAGGCCGGTTGGTTGGTGCTTCGGACAACGTTGCAGCAAGCGTGAATGAAGGTTTTGTCTACTTCCATCGGGATGGAGACAGCCGGATGATCAACTTCGATTCGCACCTTTTCGAGTTTCCCGCTGCACTCTACTTCGACGATGATGTCGGCGCCAATGTTCCCTCGATCCGACAGTTTGAGAACAATGAAACGTTTGCGGCCAAGGACGGGCTTGTCATCATCAAGGGCAATCCTAGGCAAGGCCATGACGTTGCAAGCGAGTTGAAAGATTTCACCGCCTGGAATGTTCAAGGAGGCGCCCATCTCCAATACACTGCACACTACATTCTGGAGAATTTCGATATTGTCGGAAGCAATGACGCAGAAATCGGAATCGACTTCGGCAACAATGTCTTCGATATCACTATAGACGGTGCCCAGATCGATGGCTTCGAGACGGGGATAAACCTGAACAAAAGTTCCGCAGGCAACCTAGACTTGCCAATAGACGAGCACCATTATGTTGTGATTGACGTGGACTTCTTCAACGTCGAAACGGACTTCGAGAACTACGACGCTAGCCTCGACCAGCTATTAACCAGCGACGATGTAACCGAGATCACGCCTGATCTTTCGATCGACGGACAGTTGACATACGCGGAAGGAAGCGACGCACGAGTCGTTGAAATCGAAGGCACCAAAACAGACGGGTTCGGGGAGATCAACTTTCCAAGCGGCCGAGATGACTTTGACCTCGACAAAGACGACGTGATCAACATCCTCGAGACAACTGGGTACTGGACTACAGACGAAGCCCAAGCTTACACCTTGATTGATCTCTACTTCACCGACCGCGTTACAGGAGACATCTACTACGAAACCCATCCAATCTACTTCGACGAAAACGTTCCACTCGGAGACACAAGCAAAATATATGGATCCGCAATCAACAACGGAACGCAAAAAATCTTCGAAATCTATGGAAAGAAGTTTGCGGGCGATGTGGAATTAGACGAACCAGTTGCAGTGCTTGTTGAAGACCAGCGGACTGAAGCCGAAAGTTCAGAATTGGAGGGACATCACGACGGAAGTGGCGCCATCCACTCGATGACGCATCACGCAATGGTCAACATGGAGCAGCCCAACGAGGACGACATTGATGCACTTTGGTCTACCTTGACTGCTAACCAAGAAACTTTGGACGACACCCAAAATTTGGATCAAGAAGAAAGTATGGCAATGCTTTTTTAGTGACCTAATCAAGCAAGTGACTTTCGACCAACTAAAAGGCAAATCGGCTAGCGTCGCAGCTTCCTGCGGCGCTTAACATCGCGCCAAACCTATTTAACTGTGACTTCTATGCATATGCTGCGACATAAAGCTGACGGCTGGTGATGATGTTGCATCGCCATCCGACCAGACAACGTCCTATGTCGGGAACTTCCGGCTGTTTAGGTCAGCAGGTCATGGGGCATCCGGCAAACCGGATGCCCTACAATCCTTGCCCAGACGGGCTCTGCCGTCAAGAAATGATCTCTTCCATAGCAAACACAGGGTACGCGCGATGGCGGCCCTCACCGTCCTTAATACGAGATCCCATTTCCCAAGCAGAAGGCCCAAACATTATCTACGAGGTCAGCACACTGCCTCCACGGCTCATCAGAGAGAGGTCCTTCCGCCTGGGCTCACCCCCTCGAAGAAGGGGCGATAGGGTTCGCCGTGTTTGACCACGGCGTGTACGGTGCGCGCCATCTTTGCTGCGATTGCGGTGTAGGCCTTGCGACGCAGATGGGCATTGTGACGGTCTTTGGAGATGTAGCGCTCGAACTTGTCGCGGAAGCTGTTGGTCCGCTTCAGTACTGCGGTCTGGCCGGCCATCCAGAGCGTGCGGCGCAACCGGGCATTGCCGTACTTCGAGATCCGGCTCTGGCCGCGGAACATGCCCGACTGCACGGTGGCAAGGTCCATGCCGCAGAACTTCAGAAACTGCCGGTGATGGCGAAAACGACGCAGGTCACCGGCCTCGGCCAGGATGGTCATGGCGTTGATCGGGCCGATCCCGGGAATGGTTGTCAGCAGCTGATAATCGGGGAGGTCCGAAAGTAATTCGACGGCCCGCGCCTCAATGATATCGCGCTGTCGGATTAGGCTTCTGCCTTCAGCCAACACCAAGCGGAACATGCGGACAGCGTCAGAATCCGGCTGAACTGGCAAGCCCACCGAGCCAACGGCCGTGGCATAAATATCTGAGAGCAAACGCTCTTTGGACACTTTGCGTCCAACCACTTTCCATGCATCGGCAATGAATGCCTCCCGGCTCATCGCTGTGATCATATGCGGGGTTGAATACTTCTCGAGGAAAGCCAGGAACCAGTCGGTTCTCGAATTCCGGTGAAATCGTTCGGCCTCGGGGAAGTAGAGCGGCAGATAATGTGTCAGGATGCGATGCCACAGCTCGGTCTTCGAACGGGAGACGATCTCATGGGTCTTTGACAGTTCCTGAATGTCGGCGGTCCCGGTCACCAACGGATCGTGAAAGAACTGAACCGCGCCGATCTCCAGCATATGCAGGATGACCTGGGCGTCCTTAGGATCGTTCTTATCCCAACTGTTATGCAGAGCTTCTCGCGTTCGCGCCAGACCGACGGAGGACACAAGCTTCAACTCGAATCCGACCTGTCCGAGATGGTGAGCCAAGACACGGTGATAATTGCCGGTCGCCTCAAACCCGATCCGCACTGGCAGATCATAGCTGGCAAGAGCGGCTGAGAGGCGCTGAAAATCCTCCAAGGTGTTCGTAACTGTCATGCGGCGGCGGCGCTTCTTGCCGGGAATGCTGATCAGCACCTCATGTCGATGCTTGGATATGTCGATGGCGACCAACAAGGTCGAAAGGGTAGCATAGGTAGTGGTCATAGCCGGTCTCCTCAGCGGCGTGGTTATGCAAAACCACTGTTGAGACCTGAGACCCGGTTATGGCCACCCGCTGCGCAGTTTGAGGGCTGCGCAGGCGGCCATAACCTCTTAGCGGCGCTTCTTCCCGAGGTGCTATGGGCCCGAGTTCGTTGCAGAGGCGATGCAAGACTGGCTTCGGCGTTGGCATCAAGCCGATCCGCATCTATCCGGCATCACCCTTGGAAAACGGGTAAAGCGAGTGCTTCAACGGCACACTGCGTCGAGAGGTTCTGAAAGCGGAATGGTTCACAACGACCGAGCAGGCGCAGATCGTCATCAATCACTGGCTCAAGCAATACAAGCAAACCCGCCCGCATCAGGCGCTCAACATGCGTCCGCCCGTTCCAGAAACCTTACTAGAGAAAGCCCAAATCAGTGGCCCAGACACAGGGGGCTAGACAAGTGGAGGACGAAACGGGTCTCAGTTCAGTACTCACTCACACGAAAATGCCCGAGTGGTTTTCAGGAGGTCGAATAGCGATTTAAACCAGGCACTGCTCTAAGCTAGAACTTCCACGGTCGATTGAACACGCCTCCGAGCGAGATAGATGATTATTGCTGCTCTTTGAAGGGCTTGGAATTTTGTCGGTGGATCGTTATCCTTACCATGGGATTCGAATATTAAGGTGCGTGTGATGTCGGCTGTACTACCAATCAACTCGGAAAATTTGACTTTGGAGCCTGACGAAGCAAAGTCGATTGGTCTGCAGTTTGCGCAAAAATATCAAAGCGCAGAACCTTACCATCACATCTGCATCGACAATTTTCTGCCCGAGACGGTTATTGAAAAGGTGCAGGCTGACTTGGGCGCTATGAAAGATGCCGAACGCAGCTTCAATGCGGCACATGAAAAACTCAAGTCGCAGTACAATCCGGACAGATTGCCGGACTACACACGTCACCTTTTCCAGGCATTCAATTCGCGTCCCTTCATCCGCTTTCTGGAAGAGATGACAGGGATTGAAGGGCTTATCCCCGATCCGTATTTCACCGGCGCTGGAATCCACAAGACCTTGAATGGCGGTTTCCTCGACATTCACGCGGATTTCAATCTTCATAAACGAATGCGCGTTGAGCGCAGATTGAATGTGCTGATCTATCTCAATCGCGATTGGAAAGAAGAATACGGAGGATCTTTTGAGATTTGGGACAGGGCAATGTCAAAGAAAGCCGCGAGCTTTGTACCTCTTTTCAACAGAATGGTCTGCTTCTCTACTGCCTCCGACACTTATCATGGGAACCCGGAGCCAGTGAAACATCCAGAAGAATTGCCTCGGCAATCCATTGCGCTCTATTATTACACCGCCACGTGGGAAGATGGCCGCTATGAGCATTCAACCCTGTTCCGCGTTCGACCGGGGGAAAAACATGTCAGTAACGCACGACATCGCCGTCATGTGCTGTTGAAAGAAATGCTGCCACCGATCTTATTCCGGCCTGTCATTAAGCGGATCAAACGGCTCGGATTTTAACTGCCGATCAATTGCGTTCTTTTCCAATATCTGATCGGGTAGAGGACGACGTTACCGGCACTGGCGGATATCATTTGTACTCGACCAATCTGCTGCGGCGTCCAGTTAATCGCCCAATCCGAAACTGCAGGACCCCTTGAGCTTCTGGGATTTTGCCCAGAACGGTAAAAAAGGAATGTGACCATCCCATACCCTTCGCGCGGAGCCTCAATACCTGGGCTGGATAAGCCAAAAGCAACAATAGACCCGACGGCCCGACAACGAGACTTAGCAGAAATGCAGTGACAGGCAGGGCACTACCCCAAGCGATCGCGCGACGAGTCTCATTTACCCAATATCGCTCGGCGCTTCGACCGTGCAATGCCGCGCCCTCGGCAAAAGCATGGCCAGCCCGTTTGGTGCGTTGCCACCATTGGCTTGGACGAGTTATTGCCGCGTCATGCCACGTCATCTCAGCTTTGATTCGCAGCACTTTCCATCCCTTTTTTCGAAGTCGAAAGCACATTTCTGGTTCTTCACCCGCAATAAGATCATTGCGATACCCACAGACGTCGTCCAATGCTTTGCGGCGCATCAGGGCATCTCCGCCGCAGGCGCTGACTTCCCCGACAGGTGTATCCCATTCTAGGTCGATAAGTTGGTTCCAAATGGTTGCCTCAGCATAGCGTTCTCGCCGCCGACCACAAACCACGGCGATGTCTTCAGAACTGCTTATTGCTGAGAGTGCTGCGTCTAACCAACCTTCCCGTAATTCGCAATCGCCGTCCAGAACTTGTACGAATGCACCCTTGAAATCCACTTCTCTTAGTCGATGTAGACCCGCATTTCTTGCTCGCGCTGCGGTGAAGGGCCGTGTCATGTCAAGTTCAACCACCTCCGCACCAGCGGCGCGGGCAATCTCGACAGAATCGTCTGTCGAGCCGGAATCGACGTAAATGATTGGCTCCACCTGGCCGTCAAGAGAGCCAAGGCAATTTTTCAGCCGTTCGCCCTCGTTTCGGCCGATTGCAATGGCAGCTATGTTGGATTTCCTTTGCGTCATCGGCAAAGAAAAGGATAGGCCAAGTCAAGTGAAGGATCTCCCGGAAAATGCCGGCCTAAAACAGCACGATCCTCCGCGAAAGTTTCTTCCAACGCAGGTCGAAGATCTATAGGCAAACTAGGGCGATGGGTCATTCTTCTGGCATTTCGAATTTTTGTTCTGAGAGTCTTGGGAACCAGCAATCTACGGACTATAGTTGCGACACGGTTTTCAACAATCAAACCGTGTAACGGAAACCTTCTCACCCTTTCCGATGAAACGTTTTTTGTACTCTGCTCATTGATCCAAGAAGTGGAGCCGAGATGCCCCAGATGGATGGCTACTCGGGCCAGTTCATTGCTGGGATCGGACTTGATGCGTTCCAGGCTAGTCAGCAGGATCGAGTTGGCCCCAAAGGCTTCGACGTAGGGAGCAATCTGCCAGCCATAACGACCGTAATCGACCAATCGACTATGTGTCCTTACTGCCTCTTCCAAAGAACACGAAATAATACCTTCGCTCCAATCGTGGATATAGTGAGAAACAAGCCGTTCCATAGGGTCTCGGATCATGTAGATCAGGCGCGGGTTCGGCAAAGCAACTTGCATCCGTTTCAGTGTGTCTGGATGGTCGGGTCGTTTGGTGTAATGCGTGCTAGCCTCTCCCAGCAAGTCGCCGGGGTCGGCGTATTCAAAAAGTGAATAGTACCATTCTTTTCCCCTTGCAAAAACATTGTCGTCGGAAAAGTAGTTCGGTTCTTTTGGGTCGGTGATGAATAGCCCGTTTTGTGCAGCCAATTGGGCGGCAAGGGTCGAAGTTCCACATTTCATAGCGCCGATTAAAATGAAGTCGGGCTTTCTCATGAGCGTGTCCTAGGCCGAAGAGGGTGGAGAAACCCGATCCAGATATCGAGCCATTCACTCTTACGTGCTGGAGGGACCGAACGACCGATCAGACGACGTGATTGTGCAATGGCTCTCCCTGCCATCCAAGCCAAATTGGCGCTGAGCGGACCGAAACGCCCATGAGTTTGGCGCAAAAATCGAGTGCGCGAATACCAATAATAGGGCGGCAATCGTTCTCGCGCGGCCACCATAGCTTTGACAGGCCCACTTCCACCACGCAAATGCACAGTTCGCGCGCTGCTTGCGTATGCGATTCCCCAACCTGCGCTACGAGCTCGCATGCAGTATTCAGCATCTTCGAAATAAAGAAAATATCCCTCATCCATTGGACCGATTTGGCGAACCATCTCTCCGCGCAAGAGAACGCATGCAAAGCTTACCCATTCGATTTCGCTCGGATTTGGCGGCTGATGAAGCGCCACTTTGTGGCGCTGCAGAAATCGCGAAATTGGTCCGGATTCGGCGCCGCGAATCAACTCAGACGCCGGGCTAGCGAAGCGGAAACAGCTGTTTTGAGGCGTTTTGTCCTCCCATTCCAATTGGGGTGCAAATATCCCTATGCCAGGGTCAGATTCCGTTTCGCGCAGAATATTTGTGAAAAAACTGGGGCGCAGCATAGCGTCCGAGTTCAGAAACAAATAAAAGTCAGCGTTGGGTACGGCTTCTATGGCCTGATTGTGACCACCTGAAAACCCACTGTTGGTGGTTGAAAGAACCAGTTTTAGTCTCGTGTCTCCACGATCCGCGATCCAATCAGCCAAAACTTTATCCGAACCATCACCAGAAGCATTGTCAACAATGATCACGTGCGCATGTCGATTCCCGAGCGCATCAAGTACCGAACAAATTGCTGTGACGGTGAGGCTGGCAGTTCGATAGTTTATGATCGAAATGACTATCTTCATGCATCACTCCGTTTTTTTAGGCGAGCCGCAACGGCGCGCAGTGTCAAGTGCGGCAGTATTGCTAGGCAAGCCGCGTAGCGCGGCGCTAGCCTGGCTGGGTTGCTGAGCAGACGCCATAACCATTCCGCCGCCAAGACTCGCACCCAAACAGGAGCGCGCTTTTGACTTCCGGCAACAAAATCGAGGCCGGCCCCGATTGATAGAAAGCCAGCATATGGCAACGCGTCTTGCGCGCGCGTTGCAAAGCACTCTTGTTTAGGAGCTCCGAGCGCCAAAAAAACTAGCCGAGCGCCACTTGCGCGGATTGCGGTGATGGCCAAATCAGCGTCCGGACCACTTGGGTCAAAGTCCATTGGAGGCGAAAAGGTGAGAGTGACATTAAGCCGATTATGACGAAGTTGAAGCTCAGCTGCAGCAGCTCGTAGAGTCGCTTCTGTTGCACCCACAAAGGCAACTGGAACGCTAAGGGATGATGCTAGCGCAACCATAGGGTTGATGAGTTCCGAACCAGGAACCAGCCTCACATTGGATTGCCCTGCAAGCCGAGACAACCAAACCACCGGATTTCCATCAGCGGTCACGTGCGTATGAGAGGCATACGCTGACACAAACGATTTGTCTCGAGCAAGCTTTGCGGCGTGATCCAGATTTAATGTTGCCAACGAAAAACCATCCCCAGCTTCTAACCGCTTTGACAAATCTGCCAAAAGCGAGGCCTGGTCGGTTACCGTGACCGCAACCTCCTCCGTCATTCCTGAACCGGCCCAGTTAAACGGCATTCCACTTGTCCCAGCTAACTACACGCCGAACAGTCACATATCAAAGACCGATTTGCCAAGGAACAACTAATGTTGGAGACTAACCAACCCTAATTGTTCATATTAAGGTGCAAGTGCCTAAGATTCTGGTACATTGTCCCACAGAGCCAAGTAGAATGACGGCACACTCTTCCAATTTCTCACACGATCATCTACGGTACGCCGAGTATCGGTACAGGTGTTGCGAGGCTAGATGACAGATGGCGAATGCGTTGGAAGTAAAAGCTTCTCGCTTTTGGCTAGATTATCTGAATATTGGGCATTTTTGGTTTCTGGTAGCGGTAGTTTCAGCTGGGTTCTTCTTCGCAGATGGGTTGGAGGCACTGCTTGCGGCTTGGGCACTGCCCGAGTATTCGCATGGGCCACTAATTCCGATACTGTCAGCTTTTCTGTTTCTGAGACAGCTCAAGGATCACCCCCCTGACCCCGGGCCGAAGCGCCACCGATGGATAGGTGTGATAGTTGTTTTGGCAGCCATTTTGATTGGGGCTTTGGGTCGCCTCTCCGGTATTTCCGACATCGTGGCCTATGCGACGATCATTTGGGTGGGTGGCATACTTTTGGTCAGTTTCGGCTGGGCCACAGGGCGTCATTTTTGGCCGCCGGTTTTGCATCTGGTTTATATGTTGCCCTTGCCTGGTGTGCTTTATTACAAAATGTCTTCTTGGTTGCAGCATATCTCGTCTGAGCTCGGCGTGTGGTTTTTGAAGCTCATGAGTGTTCCAGTTTTTCTGGATGGGAATATCATCGATCTAGGCGTAGTTCAGCTGCATGTCGCTGAAGCTTGTTCGGGTCTACGGTATCTTTTTCCGATCCTTTCGTTTTCCTACCTGTTTGCCGTTCTTTACAAGGGACCGATTTGGCATAAAGCAGTTCTTCTTGTCTCGGCGGCCCCAATTGCGGTGCTTATGAATTCGGTGCGAATCTCTGTGGCTGGCGTGATTGCCCAATACTATGGAGTAGAGTGGCTGAATGGTTTTTCGCATTTCTTCGAAGGGTGGGTGATATTCATTGCCAGTATTCTGATCCTCTTTGGAATGGCCTGGGCCATGCTTCGCACACAACGTAACAGTGCCGGGCTCTCGGATGCCTTAGATCTAGAAACCTCTGGTCTCGCTCACCAAGCCTCACGGTTGAAACTAATCCGCTCTTCGAGTGCAATGACAATGAGCGCCATTTTGATACTGGTCGCGACCGCGGGTATTCACATGGTGCCCGAACGCGGCCCGAGCGGTATAAAACGTGAGAGCTTCTCAACGTTTCCGCGTCGTTTTGGTGAATGGCAACAAGCGGGCGCGGCCAGACAGTTGTCGCCTTCGGTGGTCCAAACTTTGGGGGCCGATGACTACCGCTCTGTCTCGTTTTCGAGGCCCGGTGATGAAGCAACCGTCGAGTTCTTTTCTGCTTGGTACGCTGATCAAAGCCAAGGTGGAGTTCACTCCCCAGAGATTTGCCTTCCCGGAGGTGGGTGGGAGATTGCTTGGCTGGAACGCACAGACATAACTGTTCAAATGGGCTGGGAAACCCCATTCCAGATAAACCGAGCGATCATCCAAAAGGCTCATACTCGGATGCTGGTGTTCTATTGGTTCGAACAAAAGGGGCGCAAGATTGCCTGGGATTTCGCCGCAAAATATTGGTTGATGGTCGATGGCATTTCCACTGGGCGAACCGATGGCGCTCTAGTAAGGCTAACCACTGAGATTATCCCAGGAGAGTCGGATTCGGACGCTGAAGAACGATTGATGGATCTTCTGCAGCAGAGCTCCCCTCATCTTTCGAGATTCATTCCCGAGATCTAAGGATTCGAAATGCGCCTACAGATGCCCCCAGAGGACGAAATTGGACTTTGTGAGTCAGCCTCTAGGATTCTCAGCTTGCTAGCTGACACTTGCGGATGAAACGTCGTTACATTGTGATCATTGGCGCCATGAAGTCGGGTACCACAACCCTATTTGACGCTTTGGCGCGCCATCCTAGGATCGCGCCGGCTCACCAAAAAGAGCCTGGTTTTTTTGCCTTCGATGAAGTTTGGAACAAGGGTTTTGATTGGTTTGATACACTTTTCGACTTTGAACCCACGCAGCACGAATATCGGCTTGAAGCAACGACCGACTACACAAAAGTACCCTTTGTTAACGGTGTTTGGGAAAGAATGACCGCCAACCCAGATGTGGAGGTCAAACTACTCTATATTATGCGGCATCCACTTAGACGAATTGAATCTCACGCACGACACGCACAGCTCAAAGGTCGCGAGATCGGGCGTGAGATGAGCTCCCGAACTGATCACTCCCTCGACTCTGGTCTGTCTGCTGTCAATCTAGCCGTAACTCAATACGCGACTCAGATCGGCAGTTTCTCAGTCGCGCGCTCGCTTGGAAACTTGCATTGTTTGACACTTGAAGATCTTCAAAGAGATCCGAATTCTGTGCTTGCCCAAATCTACGAATTTCTGAGCTTGGATGCTGATGCAGAATTCACCAAGCTACCTGTGAGCAATGCAGCCACTCGACTACGGCCTACCAGATTCTGGCAGAAGTTTTCCCAAATCGCTCCTCTCATGTCGTTGGGAAAGAAGGCGTTGCCAAAGACTACCCGAGACCGAGTCAAGAATGGATTTCGAAGCCCGGTGCGCCTGGAAGGTCGCTTCGATCTATCTGCTGCGGAAGCGGGAATATTGATGAGGCTGTATGCGCCGGAGATTGCGCGAATTAGGGAGGACTTTGGAATCGACACCGATCGAGTCTGGGGATTTTGATCCGAGGTCGGATGTTGAATTCCAGCGTGAGTATCTTGTCTTGCTAGCATCGAGATCGTGGGAAGTTTGAGCTTTGCTTACTGCGGCTGTGCGACAAAATCCGGTGAGAGCGCCTGCAAAAAGCCAGCCAATCGGGGAAAGCGCAGAGTTTGGAATAAGATACAGTAGGTTAGCGGCGGTTATAAGTGCTATGCAGCTGGTCGCGGGGGCGACAATTCGCCGCTTTGCTGAATTGGGAAGTGCCAAAAGTGAAACCACCAACAATCCAAAGTAACCCAAATAACCCACCCAACCGCGGGTACTGAAGGTGATGATCCAAGCACCATCGATCGTTGTAGTGTCTCTTCCTTTTTCATCAAAAACTCTGTTTCGTCCGTACCCACCCCATCCCCAGGCGGGGTTTTCCAACGCGCGCCTCATCAACTTGTCATCATTGTCAAGGCGGAATGCAAACGACTGCGCTCGAGCTGGTGCGATCTCTTCGAAAAATGTAACTACGGCGCGCAGAGGCAAAATGCTTGTTTGATGTAATTGCGGATATGCAAGAAAGAGCACAGCGACAATCATCGCGAGACGAAGCTGCAGCCGTCGCGTCGTGAAAAGGAAAAGCGCTAGGAATAGGACACCAAGGATTGCTGCCGCCGTGTTTCGGCTTAAGAGTAAAACCACCAAAAGCCAAAGTCCTGACAGCGCCCAGAAGCTGCGAGTACGTCCGTTTTCCTCACTTTTTACGAGAGCGAAAGCGGCAAGCAACGCGCTGAGAAGGAAAAAGCCAAGCCAAAGACCGTGTCGCAAGAAAACCAATGGTCGGAATCCTCCTCCGCGAACATGCTGTCTCCAGTCATGAGGAAAATAACCGTAGACCCATTGGTTCAATTGCGGGCTCATACGCCATTCAAAAAGAACAAGCAACGAGTAAACCAAAGCCAACCAGACCAATATTGCCAGAATGTCTTTGTGGGACTCTTCCGTTGCCAAGTAGCGATATGCCAGGAAGAAGGGAGATAAAACGATAAATGTTGAGATCACCATTGATATCCAGTCGCGAGTCCCGAGGCCTGACCGGAAAGAAGGACCAATAACAATTGGTGTAGAATTGGTTTGGACGGTAAAAAACGGGCCCACAACTAGTGCCAGAATGCAGAGGAGCACAATTTTGTTTGTCAGTCCACGGCTTAAACGAGGCCTGGCTTTCGCCCTATGATGAAAAAGAGCCCATCCTAGAAGCAATGAATATGTGATCGTAGATGCCTTGGTAAGGGGTGGAAGGAGCGGCAGATCCAACGAAACATTGTTTGGCAAGAACAAGTAGCCAGAAATCACTGTAACTATCAGTGCCCGCTCGAACTTCATCATCCCAAAAAAAAGCAACGCCAACAGCGGCCAACACACCAGAATTGGGATGGGCGGTATCATCTTCCAACCTCGACGGAGATATGAGCAGAAGCGCTAAAGCCGAGATGGAAGCTCCGTTCCACCGTCAGGACAGTTTCATCATGACCGCTCGAGACGAAGTTTTGCAAGGGGTGGGATGGTGTCACTCGGTTTTTGAACTTAGCTGTTACGATTGATTTCCGCTGATCGAGAAAGCGCAACTTATTAGAGCAAGCAAAATATTAGAGGAACACAAGTGAAATCGCAATGTAGTTTCCCGTGTCTAGCCCCCTGTGTCTGGGCCACTAATCGGCGCGTTCTCTAATATGGTTTCTGGAACTGGTGGGCGCATGTTGAGTGCCTGATGCGGCCGGGTTTGATTGTACTGCCTGAGCCAGTGATTGATGACGATCTGAGCTTGCTTAGTGGTCGTGAACCACTCCGCATTGAGGACCTCTCGCCGTAATGTCCCATTGAACCGCTCGTTGTATCCGTTCTCCCAGGGCGATCCCGGGTAAATGCGGATCGGCTTGATGCCAACGCGTCGAAGCCAGCCCTGCATCGCCTCTGCTGCGAACTCGGGGCCGTAGCACCTCGGGAAGAAGCGCCGCTAAGAGGTTATGGCCGCCTGCGCAGCCCTCAAACTGCGCAGCGGGTGGCCATAACCGGGTCTCAGGTCTCAACAGTGGTTTTGCATAACCACGCCGCTGAGGAGACCGGCTATGACCACTACCTATGCTACCCTTTCGACCTTGTTGGTCGCCATCGACATATCCAAGCATCGACATGAGGTGCTGATCAGCATTCCCGGCAAGAAGCGCCGCCGCCGCATGACAGTTACGAACACCTTGGAGGATTTTCAGCGCCTCTCAGCCGCTCTTGCCAGCTATGATCTGCCAGTGCGGATCGGGTTTGAGGCGACCGGCAATTATCACCGTGTCTTGGCTCACCATCTCGGACAGGTCGGATTCGAGTTGAAGCTTGTGTCCTCCGTCGGTCTGGCGCGAACGCGAGAAGCTCTGCATAACAGTTGGGATAAGAACGATCCTAAGGACGCCCAGGTCATCCTGCATATGCTGGAGATCGGCGCGGTTCAGTTCTTTCACGATCCGTTGGTGACCGGGACCGCCGACATTCAGGAACTGTCAAAGACCCATGAGATCGTCTCCCGTTCGAAGACCGAGCTGTGGCATCGCATCCTGACACATTATCTGCCGCTCTACTTCCCCGAGGCCGAACGATTTCACCGGAATTCGAGAACCGACTGGTTCCTGGCTTTCCTCGAGAAGTATTCAACCCCGCATATGATCACAGCGATGAGCCGGGAGGCATTCATTGCCGATGCATGGAAAGTGGTTGGACGCAAAGTGTCCAAAGAGCGTTTGCTCTCAGATATTTATGCCACGGCCGTTGGCTCGGTGGGCTTGCCAGTTCAGCCGGATTCTGACGCTGTCCGCATGTTCCGCTTGGTGTTGGCTGAAGGCAGAAGCCTAATCCGACAGCGCGATATCATTGAGGCGCGGGCCGTCGAATTACTTTCGGACCTCCCCGATTATCAGCTGCTGACAACCATTCCCGGGATCGGCCCGATCAACGCCATGACCATCCTGGCCGAGGCCGGTGACCTGCGTCGTTTTCGCCATCACCGGCAGTTTCTGAAGTTCTGCGGCATGGACCTTGCCACCGTGCAGTCGGGCATGTTCCGCGGCCAGAGCCGGATCTCGAAGTACGGCAATGCCCGGTTGCGCCGCACGCTCTGGATGGCCGGCCAGACCGCAGTACTGAAGCGGACCAACAGCTTCCGCGACAAGTTCGAGCGCTACATCTCCAAAGACCGTCACAATGCCCATCTGCGTCGCAAGGCCTACACCGCAATCGCAGCAAAGATGGCGCGCACCGTACACGCCGTGGTCAAACACGGCGAACCCTATCGCCCCTTCTTCGAGGGGGTGAGCCCAGGCGGAAGGACCTCTCTCTGATGAGCCGTGGAGGCAGTGTGCTGACCTCGTAGATAATGTTTGGGCCTTCTGCTTGGGAAATGGGATCTCGTATTAAGGACGGTGAGGGCCGCCATCGCGCGTACCCTGTGTTTGCTATGGAAGAGATCATTTCTTGACGGCAGAGCCCGTCTGGGCAAGGATTGTAGGGCATCCGGTTTGCCGGATGCCCCATGACCTGCTGACCTAAACAGCCGGAAGTTCCCGACATAGGACGTTATCGGATCGGATATACTCTGGGGAACCGTGGCGCAGCAGGAGCGGATAGAGTGCTTCGAGTACATCGTCGGCACCCATCTTGGTGCGGACCACAACAGCCAAGGCCTGCCGCGTGAACTCATCGATAACCGTCAGCATCTTGTAACTGCGCCCATTGCTGAGTTTGTCGTGCACGAAGTCTATTGCCCAAACATGGTTCGGATGCGTCGGCCTCAACCGGATGATCGAGCTGTCCTTGTGGTAGAGCCGCTTGCGTTTCTTGTGGCGCTGCGGAAGCTGTAACCCCTCTTCCCGCCAGAGCCGCTCAACCTTCTTGTGATTGACCTGCCAGCCTTCCATGTGAAGCAGCTCCGTGACCTTGCGGTAGCCATATCGCCCGTACTGCTTCGCCAACCGGATCAGAGCAAGCCGCAGTGCATCATCATCTCGCGGGACAGGTCGATACTGCAGGGAGCTCCGCGCGAGGCCGATCACCCGGCACGTCCGTCGCTCAGACGTCGCGAGCTTCTGGCGTGTGTGAATGACGGCCTGACGGAGCTCCTCTGTGGTCAGGCCCTGGGCTTTAGATGGTTCAGGCTTTCCTTGAGGATGAGCTTATCCAGTTCGAGTTCGGCGACGATCTTCTTCAGCCGCGCATTCTCTTTTTCCAGGTTCTTCAATTCCGACAGCTGCGACCGGCCCCTCCCGCCAAACCGCCTCCGCCAGTTGTAATACGTCGCATCGCTGATCCCGACGCTCCGACACGCCGATGCCACATCATCACCAGCCGTCAGCTTCAGCTCAATCTCACGAAGCAGCTTCAAGATATCTTCGTCTGAATGTCGCTTCCTCGCCATGCCCAATCCCCTTTCCCGGCCAATGTAATGGCCCAGTTCTAGGGGGGAAGGACAGTGTCGGGGGAGGGCACATTTGTCCACTTTAGACTTATTTTGTTGAAAAACTCTGGCTTGATCGCCGCGGAAGCCGTTCATTTAACTCTTGCTACCCGGTGGAATTGGCGATGACGGAAACAGAGCTGAATTCGCAGTAGGCACTGTACTAAGGCTTCTCATTGGAAGACCATGCTCCACAAGACCACCTGCTGCAGTCGATTGATCGCTTCGACGGCTTGCGCGGCTTCCGCGCATATCTCGCAGACTTCTAAAGCCACTCAGGCCGTCCTTCGATGACCCCGAACTGTTGATCCAGATGTAGCAAATGGGTTGTTCCATCGGCATCCATTCAAAGCGACGGCTCTGCGAAAAGGTGCATCTGTACCTTGCATAACACTGCTTTTTCCGGCGATCATGATCTTGGATATCAAATCTGATTAAAAGAAAATAGAATTCGTGTCATTCAGCATATTTCGTAACAGCGAGTGCAACTCAAAAGAATTTGTTTCATGCACGATTTCAATATCGAAGTACACTCTATTGGGAGTAGCGTTATTACTTAGCTGGCTTAAACTTGTCGCACCTCAAGCTTTGACGTCCAATAAATCGACGCTGGCCGAAAAACCCGTCACTGTATCAGCGCTAGGAACTCCATGGCCAAATTCAAACAAATCGGCACCAAGTCCACCGACTACAATATCTCACCCGTCGCAACCAATCTGCGTATCGTCGCCGTTTCCACCCTCCAGACGATCATTGCCTGCTTCTCGGTAGACAACATCGCTACCACTTCTCGAAAGAACAAAGTAATCGCCTCCGCCAGCGCATACTTCATTTGACTGATCCGATACACACAAATCATCGGCGTAATCTGATCCGACTAGGTTCTCGATGGCTGTATGGGTATCGCCACATGCTTCTCCCGAGTTGCGGCCCGAGTTCTCTTCAGGTACGAAGAGAAAAAAGCGAACGACATAACATGATTTTCCATGCAACAAGCCTAGAGGGCGCCGTACGTATCAACTTGGAAAAACGCGCGGATGACCGAGGTTTTTTCGCTCGGACTTTTTGTACCGAAGAATTCGCAAGAGCGGGCCTTGAGACACAGTTTGTCCAACATAATACCTCGCTGGGGCATAAGGCCGGGACACTGCGGGGCCTACACTTCCAACACCCCCCACACGGCGAGATCAAAGTGATCCGAGCGGTCAAGGGGGCCGTACATGACGTGATTGTCGATTTGCGCCCTGCGTCGCCTACCTTCGGTAAATGGGAAGGATTTGACCTTACCGAAGAAGAGGGAGCGATGCTATATGTGCCGAAGGGGTTTGCCCATGGGTTTCAAACTCTTCGCGACGACACGATTGTCGCATATCAAGTCTCGAATTCTTACACGCCGGGGGCCGAAGGTATTGTGCGCTGGAATGACCCAGCACTTGGGATCACCTGGCCACTACATGTCTCAGTGATTTCCGAGAAAGACGATGCCGCCCCTGACATCGATCTGACTATCGGTGGACCCTTGGCAAATATTTAGAAAGCTACTCCAAGCCCAATCCCTTCGTAGCGGGCGACCGCCTCTTTTGGCAGCATTCGGCGGCCATCGATCACAACGGGAGGATCGTCGTGAGCCGCCAGCATTCCCGGCAAGGCCGCGAATTCGGGCCAGCGGGTTATCAGCAAAATCGCCGCCGTACCGTTTATCGCGGCATGCAACGTGTCGGCAAAAGGTAGCATGTCCCCAAACTCTTGGCTCGCTTCCTCGCGTGCTATTGGGTCATAAGCCACGACATTCGCGCCCGCTCTGATCAGCGCATGAGCAATCGGCAAGGCCGGACTTTCGCGAATATCGTCGGTGCCCGGTTTAAAGGCAACACCCAATAGCGCGATCCGCTGACCGACCAGATCAGGCAGATGCTTGCTCAGCATCTCCAACATTTTGCCGGGCTGCGATTCGTTGACATCGATCACCGATGACAAGACGCTCATCGGAGTGCCCGCATTCTGCCCATAAGAGATTAGTGCTTTGACATCCTTGGGAAAACACGACCCGCCAAAGCCACAGCCCGCTTCAAGATAGGTCAGTGATGAGGGGCGCACCCGGCTGCCATCTGCCAGGATCGGCGAGAACCTCTTGTCTAGATGCACACCTGCCAGAGCCTCGGTTACATCGACCCCTACTTTGGAGCAGAGATTTCCGATCTCGTTAGAAAACGAAATCAGCGTCGCCAAAAGCGAATTGGCGGCATATTTAATCATTTCCGCGGTCCGCGGGTTTGTGCGCACCTTGTCGGTGTCGGGAAAGGCCTCGTAAAGCCGGTCGAGCGCATCGATTGACCGTTCGTCGATCCCGCCCAGCACGATCCGGTCGGGCACCATGAAATCGGCAATCGCCTCGCCTTCCTTCAGGAACTCGGGATTCATGCCGACGCCGAACGCCTCGCCGGCGATCTTGCCCGATGCCTCTTCCAGGATCGGCAGAACCACGTCTTCGGTGGTCCCCGGCACGACGGTGGATTTCACGATGACGGTAGGCCAGCCTTCATGCGCCGCAATGGCCGTGCCGATCTCGTGCGCCACGGTGCGGATCTGATCGAGGTCGATGGCCGAGCCATCGAACGGCGTGCCCACCGCGATGATCGTAAGCTCTGCCCCCTGCACGGCGCTTGCTAGATCGGTGCTCGCGCGCAGGCTTCCTGCCGAAACAGTCTCTTTCAGGAGGTCTTCCAGACCGATTTCATAGATGGGCGGGTCGGCCCGGTTGATCCGGTCGACCTTGGCCTGATCGATGTCCACGCAGGTGACCTCGTGACCCTTCGAAGCTAGGCACACGCCCGAGACCAGCCCCACGTACCCCGTCCCGATGACTGCAACTTTCATGGGTCTACAAATCCTCTGCTTCACGGTTGCCCGAGTACCAGATGAGCGCTCGCTTCAGCCCCTCATCTACGCCGATCTTCGGGTCATAGCCCAGCTCCTTGCGTGCCTTGTCGATGATCGGGCAACGCCGGTTGGGATTGTCGGTCAGGTATTCGGCATCGCTGCTGGTCTGGAACACCACCTTGCCCTGATAATCGAACAGGTCGCGCGCCTGGGCGACGACTTTCTCGGCCAGGGTGGCCATGGAAATCTCGGGGGTCTCGATACCGATATTGTAGGGCTCGCCCGGGCGGCCGCGGAACATGATCCTGTAATAGCCGATGATCGCATCGGCGATGTAGCAGAAGGTGCGCGTGGGCGCGCCGTCCGACAGCATCACGATGTCGCAGCCATTGAGCACATCGCGGGCGAAATCGGGTAGCACGCGGCGGTCGGAGATTTTCAGCCCCGGCCCGTAATTGTTAAACGGCCGCGCGATGGTCACCGAGACACCCTGCGTCTGGGCAAAGGTCACCGCGAGGGTTTCGCCGTAGCGTTTGCTTTCGTCGTAACAGGCCCGCGGACCCGTGCAGGACACATTGCCCCGGTAGGTCTCGGGCGTGGGGATGTTCGCAGGGTCGGGATCACCGTAGATCTCGGAGGTCGAGTAAAATAGAAAACCGTCCAGCGGGCGGCCCGCCTCGGCCTCGGCGGCGGCATAGTCGAGAAGCGTGCGCAGCCCGTTTACATTGGCGTCCATCGTCGCCAGCGGGTGCAGCCGGTAGAAGGTCGGCGAGGCGATCGAGGCGGCATGGATCAGGTAATCCACATGGCCGATATCCTCGGGCAGCGGGTCGCGCACATCGTGCTTCTGCAGCGTCAGGTTGGCGTCGCCCTCGAGCGCCGACAGCCAGTCCGGCACGCCGCGGGCGTAATTGTCCCAGACGATCAGCTCGACCGGAGCAAGATCGGTCACCTTGTTCCAATGGAGCACCGACTGAACCAAGTAATAGCCCAGGAACCCCGCGCCTCCGATGATCAGCAGGCGCTTGCCCGAAAGCCTGGGGAAATCTTCGGCCAGCCCCTCGACGATGTGGTCGAGGTCGGCGGCCACGACATCGGCTGCGGTCTTCATGCTTTCACCTTTTCCAGAACGCGCTTGGCGCCGTCTTCGCCCGAGCGGAACGCATCATCGGTCCACTGGTAGCCCCATTCGCCGAAGCGCCCGACATACTCGATGCCGATGTGTTCGAGCCACTTGTGCACCACCGGTAGGGCCCATTCGCGATCAAGATCGAAGATGATGTTGGCATGCGGAATGAGCCGTGCATCGGTATGCAGGATCTCGTCATCCTCACGCATCAGCCCGATCTTGATCAGATCGTCGATCACCGGCTGAATAAGGTCGTCCGGTTCGACGTCGATCGGGCGATACTTCCAGGAATAATAGCATTCCGCCTGGATCGAGCCGCAGCCCTCGGGGCAGGTCTTCACCGACATGTTGTGCGGGAAGGACAGACGGGTGAAGACGATGTCCTCGTCGTAGATATAGGTCCAGGTCGCGGGCGTGAAATCGTTGCGCTTCAGCCCGACATTCACCGTCACACAGGTCGTCGCGCAAAGCTGTTTCGCCGCGCGCAGCACTTCCGCCGGCGCCCCTTTGACCATCGGGATCAGATCAGGCAGCGGCACCGAAGAGATCAGGTGATCGTAGGTCGCCGTCTCGCCGTTCTCGAAGGTCAGTGTATTCGTGTCGGGATCGATCGCGACCACCTTGTGATCCAGCGTCACATCGGCCTTTTCAAGGAACGGCGTAAGGTAGGAATAGAACCCGCCTTGGATCGGGTAGCGGAAGTTCGAGATGTAATGGACATCCGGGGTTTTCTCGAAGAAGGCGCCGCGAACCATCTCCTCGACCGACGGGCGATAAAGCCGCGGGCCCATCCAGACAGTCGACATGTTTTCGGCATCCACCGTGTGGTATTTCTTGCCGTAAACGGCCGGGAAATGGGTCGCGAAGGTCTCGCCGAAGACCGAGATCAGCCATTCCAGGTAGTTCTTGGCATCCGTCGCGCTGACTTCCTCTTTCTTGGACGCCTCGATGAAATCGACTAGGCAGCGTACCTTCAGGTCAGGATCGAGGTTGTGCAGGTTCGCCTGGGCGGGGTGCTTGATCCAGGCGCCGTGGTAGTAATTGTCCACATAGGTGTTCAGCGTCTCGTACTGATCGTTGACGTTGGCGGCAAACAGGTTCTGAAGCCGCTCGTCCTTGGTGAAGGAAATATGCGGCCCGTCATCGAAGACGAAGCCGGAATCGAACGAGAATGAATAGGTATGGCCGCCCGAGAAGCTGTTCTTGTCGTAGATCTTGGGGCGGATGCCGGACTGGCTGAGCTCATGAGTGGCGCCAAGCCCGGCCATGCCCGAGCCGATGATCACAATATTCTCGTCCATCTCAAACTCCTTTGTCGCCCCGATGGTCGCGCCACCAGGCAATTGTATCTCTCAGCCCGTCGATCAGACCCCATTTCGGGGTCCAGCTTAGGTTATTTCTTAGGCGGGTCACATCGGCCTCGACGACGGCGGGGTCATCCGGCGGGGCCTGGCGGGCCCCCAGCCGGATCAGATCGCTGCTGCCGGTCTGTCGGCCGATCTCTTCGATGATATCGGCCAGGGCCACCGCCTCACCGCTGCCGATGTTCACCGACCCCGTCACGTCCGACAACAGCAGGGCGGTCATCGCCCCGGCCACGTCTTCGACATGCAGAAAATCGCGCTTCTGCCGCCCGTGGCTGCACAGCGCCTCGCGCCCGTCCAGAAGCGACAGGATCACGTCGGCCACCAGCCGGCGCGGGTTCTCGCCGGGGCCATAGAGAAAGAACGGCCGCGCCCAGGCGCCGGATATCCCCAGCGCATCGCACAAGGCCGGATAGGCCACCGACAGCCCTGCCTTGGCCCGGCCATAGGCAGTCGAAGCCGCAAGCGGTGTAGAGGCTTCTGACATGACGCAGTCACCGGACCAGTCGTATTCCATGCAGGAGCCGCAGAAGACCGCCCGCCGACCGCCGTTGGCCGCGAATGCTTCAAGGTGATCAATCGAGTTCCCGAGCCAGTGAAAATTCGCGACCGAGTTCTGATAACCCGGCCCCATCTCCCAGGCGAGTGCCACCAAATGGGTCGGGCGGTGGCGTTCGAACAGGCCGCGCACCGCCGCAAGATCGCCCAGATCCGCAACTTCCCATGTGACCCCCTCGACCGGTTCGCGCGGTCTGCGCACCAGCCCCACGACATCGGCACCGGCCGCAGTTAAAGCCGTGACGACGGCCCGGCCGATGAACCCCCCTGCCCCTGTCACCATGACACTTGGAGGTGAGATGGCTGATGCGCGTGTCACGGCCTGTGTTCCCTGACCGATGCGTCGATCACGCCCAGATCTTCCAGGCGGGATCCTTGTCCCACATGTCCTGCAGTACATGCTTGTCGCGGAGCGTATCCATGTTCTGCCAGAACCCGCGATGTCGGAAGACCGATAGCTGGCCGTCCTCCACAAGTCCTTGCAGCGGTTCGGCTTCCCAAGTGGTCTCGTCGCCGTCGATATAGTCAATCACGCCAGGTTCGCAGACGAAGTAGCCGCCATTGATCAGCAAACCGTCATCGGCGCTTTTCTCACGAAAACCGGCGACCTTGTCATCGTCCCCGGACAGATCGAGCGCCCCGAACCGGCCCGGCTGACGCACCGCCGCCACCGTAGCCAAGGTGCCCTTCTCCTTGTGGAACGCGATGGTCTTGGGAATATCGAGGTCCGTGACCCCGTCGCCGTAGGTCAGGCAGAAGGTCTCGTCGCCGATATAGTCCCGCACCCGCTTCAGCCGGCCGCCTGTCATCGTGTTCAACCCGGTATCCACCAGCGTCACCTTCCAAGGTTCAGCTTCTGTGCGATGCACATCGATGGTATTGTCGGACATATTAATTGTCATGTCGCTGCCGCGATGGAAGCTTTCAAGAAAGTACTTTTTGATCAAATGCCCCTTGTAGCCACAACAGATCACAAAGTCTTTCAAGCCATGTGCTGCGTAGATCTTCATGATATGCCAAAGGATCGGCAAGCCGCCGATTTCAACAAGAGGTTTTGGGATAGTTCCCGTTTCCTCACTAATCCGCGTGCCGTACCCACCAGCAAAAATAACGACTTTCATTGAGTGCACTACCTAAAGACAGAGTTCCAGCAACTTGTTCTAATCACCATGTAAACGAGAACCCTTTCAAGCTCTGTAGCGGGGAAACCCGCGCAGTGTGCTGCGGGAATGTCACATCGGCACACGGACCAGACATCGTCCGATCCAAATGAGGCACGCACGCCCGGGCACTCGGAAACAATAAACGTATCTCAGCACGATTTGTCCCTACAGGAAACGCTCAGAAAATGATTTTCAGGGCCGATTCGCACAGCTACGGCGGCGGGCTCCACGCCATAAGCCAATGGGTCAAACTTAGTTAACGGACCAGATCCGGCGGCGCCAAGCTCCAAATGCAATTCGCAACCGCCGGATGACTGAAGGCCTTGGGAACATGTAGTAGCGCGTCCACGGCCGTGTTGGTTCTTCATCGTCGCAGTACCCGTCCATAAACGGCGCAATGTTACGACCAGCCCGAAAGGCATCGCGCACCATTGCAATCCGCTCACCCCATTCCTGAACATGAAAAACCCGGCGCCGTGCTAGGTTTTCAAGCCGCAAACCCCAGACGTCGTTTTGTGCACAATGATACTCTACACAACCTTCGGTGTTATACCGCTCAAACCGCCCTTGGATCGCAACAAAATCATCCAGCATCTTTAACCAATCATTGGGGCGGATTAATACAAAATTGATGCTCATCCGTTGGGTCAACAAAAAACCGTCATCCCCAGCGGTTTTATCGGCACGGTAGCGTTTGGTGGACCCTGTCATATACAAAAGCTCCTCATCTTCAATGCGGTCTAAAGCATGAGACAGCCAGTCAAACTCATCTGAGCGATACGGCAGCGTGTCGAGTGACACCCGGATACACCACGATGTATGAACGTTCTCGAACTGCCAGCGTAGGACCGGCAGTTCATTCTTGCGGATGTCCTCTGTTAGATCGTCCGGTGGCTGGACGAAATCAATGCCCCGAGCGCGGCAAAGATCACGCACCAGCGCTTTGGTTGCCGCATTACCCCCACAGAAGCAAACGAGCGCCTGGGGTGGGTAAGGCATGAAATCAAGCCAATCTACCAAAACCGGATAAGACGGCGCCTGCAGCAAATTCGTGATCAACGTATAACTCTTGTTCAATGTAGTTCTTTCTCTCGTACATTAGACCTACGCAAAAGCACTTTGCGGCAGCGCAGTATTTGCATAGCCTTGGGTTACAGTCCATACTGGAGGAAGTGCGGGCGTGCTAAGCTACGTCGCTAATTCTCGCCATGGCTTTGCTTGTACATTGACGTTGTGATTGTGTAGGCGCCTCGGAGGTAGAAATCTGCCATTCGCAGGTTTTATGTTGTTGATTGACGTGTACAGTGGAGTAAACACATGATCTATAGGCGGGAGATAGACGGCCTCCGGGCTGTCGCGGTGCTGCCAGTCATCTTTTATCATGCTGGGTTCTCCACTTTTTCCGGTGGGTATGTTGGGGTCGATGTTTTTTTCGTGATCTCCGGCTACTTGATCACCGGAATTCTCATAAAAGATCTCATGGATGGACAGTTTTCTATCCTTAAGTTCTACGAGCGACGCGCCCGGCGCATCCTACCGGCTCTAATGGTTGTAACTGCGGTCTCAGTTCCGCTCGCGGCGGTATTGATGACACCCGCACCCTTCCAGAACTTTGCCCAAAGTGTCCTTTCGATCTCATTGTTTCTATCAAATGTCTTTTTTTACTCAGAGCAGGCGGACTACTTCCGGCAGGAATCTGAACTGCTCCCACTCCTGCACACCTGGAGCCTCGCGGTCGAAGAACAATTCTACATCGTGTTCCCGGTGCTTTTGGCTATCTTGTGGAGGTTTGGGCGACGTCCGGTCCTATTGGTAATGGGAATCACCGCGATCGCCAGCTTCATGCTGGCGGAATGGGGCTCGCACCGCTGGGTGATTGCCAACTTCTACCTCTCCCCGTCGCGCGCTTGGGAACTGCTAGTAGGTTCTTTTTGCGCCTTTGCTCTTTCAGGAAAGCGCCCGCGCAGTAACAATTTGCTCAGTGTGGCTGGTCTGGCAATGGTTCTGGTTCCGATCTTTGCCTATGATGCAAGCGTGCCCTTTCCCGGCGTCTACGCCATTGTACCGGTCCTGGGCACAGCATTAATTATTCTGTTCGCCGATGAGAGTACATTCATTGCGAAAGGGTTATCTCTGCGGGCCGTTGTTCTGGTGGGGCTCGTCAGCTACAGTGCCTATCTTTGGCACCAACCGATCTTTGTTTTCGCCCGACTTTATGGCGGCATCGACCTCCATGGCCCCCGAGTGATCCTGTTAATTGGTCTGTCGCT
The DNA here is from genome assembly GCA_965228905.1 of Paracoccaceae bacterium. GTDB lineage: Bacteria > Pseudomonadota > Alphaproteobacteria > Rhodobacterales > Rhodobacteraceae > CALKXV01. The sequence goes on from CBDDII010000003.1 coordinate 639,820, forward strand.
AGTCGTTGCCTATTTATCGTGGCGCTATATTGAACAGCCCTTCAGACATCAAGCAGGCGGCTTGCCGCCAAGACTTCTATCGACGCAAAAAAGTGTCTTTGCAGCCAGTATCGCCAGCCTGACTGCCTGCTTTGTCTTCGGCGCTTACGGCCATCTGCGCGACGGCTTGCCGAACCGCTTTGATCCGCCTAAATTCGTCACCGCGGGGCAGTTTGAACTGCCCCAGATCAAGAACGGATACTGCTTTTACTCGATATTCACCGATGACAGCCTAAAGGTTGGCGAGCAGGGGCTGAAGTGCCGGTTGGGACATATTGAAATGCCCAACACCCGCATGCTTCTCTTCGGCGATTCATATGCTGGACAATGGGAGCCTTTCTGGAACCTGGTCGGCGCTGCCAAGAAGATCGATGTTCATGCCGTAACCTCAAACTGGTGTGGCCCATCTTTGAATGACAACGCTTTTCCCCGGGCTGGGTTGGGTAATCAATACCATTCCCAGTGCCTTATAAACCGGGCATTCTTAGCCGACAACATGGCCGAATATGACCTCATCGTCTATGCGGGAGAATGGGACCAAATTGAAAACTACGGCTATCTTGGCGACGTCATCTCCTTGCTGGAAAACACACTGACGCAGACCGACGCGCAGATTATCTTGATGGCGACACCTATTAAGTTCACTCCGCAATCAGTCGAACGAGCGGTTTACTTCTCGGACGGTTCCCGATTAGTGAGGCGCGCCAAGCATGAAGCACAACTGGCCAAAATTCACAGTGGATTGGCGGACTTTGCTGCAAGTCAGGATCGGGTTCATTTCTGGAACCGGGAAACGATTTTCGGTGAGGATGCCGTCTTGTCCATCGATGATCTGCCTTACTCGCTTGATGGCGGCCACGTCAGTATTTACGGTTCGCTGCAGGCAGCCAAGTCTTTCTTAGACCGTCAACAACCCATTCCGGCCGTTGGAAATTGATATTTCCGTTACGGCTATGCGGATGCCACTTCAGCATAATGCGAAGAACAAAATGAGACTGTGCCACCATTGGATTCCAATATTGAAGCTTCCCTGAGACCCGACGTCCCTCCAGCCTTTGGGAAAGGCCTTCGGTTGATTTCTGATCTCAGGCTGCCTTGGTTTCCAGTCTCGATTTCATCGCAAATTCCCATGGCGTGAAGTTGCCTGGGGATAAGTGCGGTCTGGTGTGGTTGTAGTCCTCCTTCCATTCGATGATTTTCTTGCGGGCTTCGGCCAGCGATGAAAAAAATTCGTTCAAGAAGCTCGTCCCGGTAGCCACCGTTGGAACTTTCGACAAAGGTGTTCCACATGGGCTTTCAGGCGCGATGTAGTGCCAGTCGATCCGCGTATCCTGGCACCATCTGAGCACCGCCATACTGTGTCCTTCCCCCCTAGAACTGGGCCATTACATTGGCCGGGAAAGGGGATTGGGCATGGCGAGGAAGCGACATTCAGACGAAGATATCTTGAAGCTGCTTCGTGAGATTGAGCTGAAGCTGACGGCTGGTGATGATGTGGCATCGGCGTGTCGGAGCGTCGGGATCAGCGATGCGACGTATTACAACTGGCGGAGGCGGTTTGGCGGGAGGGGCCGGTCGCAGCTGTCGGAATTGAAGAACCTGGAAAAAGAGAATGCGCGGCTGAAGAAGATCGTCGCCGAACTCGAACTGGATAAGCTCATCCTCAAGGAAAGCCTGAACCATCTAAAGCCCAGGGCCTGACCACAGAGGAGCTCCGTCAGGCCGTCATTCACACACGCCAGAAGCTCGCGACGTCTGAGCGACGGACGTGCCGGGTGATCGGCCTCGCGCGGAGCTCCCTGCAGTATCGACCTGTCCCGCGAGATGATGATGCACTGCGGCTTGCTCTGATCCGGTTGGCGAAGCAGTACGGGCGATATGGCTACCGCAAGGTCACGGAGCTGCTTCACATGGAAGGCTGGCAGGTCAATCACAAGAAGGTTGAGCGGCTCTGGCGGGAAGAGGGGTTACAGCTTCCGCAGCGCCACAAGAAACGCAAGCGGCTCTACCACAAGGACAGCTCGATCATCCGGTTGAGGCCGACGCATCCGAACCATGTTTGGGCAATAGACTTCGTGCACGACAAACTCAGCAATGGGCGCAGTTACAAGATGCTGACGGTTATCGATGAGTTCACGCGGCAGGCCTTGGCTGTTGTGGTCCGCACCAAGATGGGTGCCGACGATGTACTCGAAGCACTCTATCCGCTCCTGCTGCGCCACGGTTCCCCAGAGTATATCCGATCCGATAACGTCCTATGTCGGGAACTTCCGGCTGTTTAGGTCAGCAGGTCATGGGGCATCCGGCAAACCGGATGCCCTACAATCCTTGCCCAGACGGGCTCTGCCGTCAAGAAATGATCTCTTCCATAGCAAACACAGGGTACGCGCGATGGCGGCCCTCACCGTCCTTAATACGAGATCCCATTTCCCAAGCAGAAGGCCCAAACATTATCTACGAGGTCAGCACACTGCCTCCACGGCTCATCAGAGAGAGGTCCTTCCGCCTGGGCTCACCCCCTCGAAGAAGGGGCGATAGGGTTCGCCGTGTTTGACCACGGCGTGTACGGTGCGCGCCATCTTTGCTGCGATTGCGGTGTAGGCCTTGCGACGCAGATGGGCATTGTGACGGTCTTTGGAGATGTAGCGCTCGAACTTGTCGCGGAAGCTGTTGGTCCGCTTCAGTACTGCGGTCTGGCCGGCCATCCAGAGCGTGCGGCGCAACCGGGCATTGCCGTACTTCGAGATCCGGCTCTGGCCGCGGAACATGCCCGACTGCACGGTGGCAAGGTCCATGCCGCAGAACTTCAGAAACTGCCGGTGATGGCGAAAACGACGCAGGTCACCGGCCTCGGCCAGGATGGTCATGGCGTTGATCGGGCCGATCCCGGGAATGGTTGTCAGCAGCTGATAATCGGGGAGGTCCGAAAGTAATTCGACGGCCCGCGCCTCAATGATATCGCGCTGTCGGATTAGGCTTCTGCCTTCAGCCAACACCAAGCGGAACATGCGGACAGCGTCAGAATCCGGCTGAACTGGCAAGCCCACCGAGCCAACGGCCGTGGCATAAATATCTGAGAGCAAACGCTCTTTGGACACTTTGCGTCCAACCACTTTCCATGCATCGGCAATGAATGCCTCCCGGCTCATCGCTGTGATCATATGCGGGGTTGAATACTTCTCGAGGAAAGCCAGGAACCAGTCGGTTCTCGAATTCCGGTGAAATCGTTCGGCCTCGGGGAAGTAGAGCGGCAGATAATGTGTCAGGATGCGATGCCACAGCTCGGTCTTCGAACGGGAGACGATCTCATGGGTCTTTGACAGTTCCTGAATGTCGGCGGTCCCGGTCACCAACGGATCGTGAAAGAACTGAACCGCGCCGATCTCCAGCATATGCAGGATGACCTGGGCGTCCTTAGGATCGTTCTTATCCCAACTGTTATGCAGAGCTTCTCGCGTTCGCGCCAGACCGACGGAGGACACAAGCTTCAACTCGAATCCGACCTGTCCGAGATGGTGAGCCAAGACACGGTGATAATTGCCGGTCGCCTCAAACCCGATCCGCACTGGCAGATCATAGCTGGCAAGAGCGGCTGAGAGGCGCTGAAAATCCTCCAAGGTGTTCGTAACTGTCATGCGGCGGCGGCGCTTCTTGCCGGGAATGCTGATCAGCACCTCATGTCGATGCTTGGATATGTCGATGGCGACCAACAAGGTCGAAAGGGTAGCATAGGTAGTGGTCATAGCCGGTCTCCTCAGCGGCGTGGTTATGCAAAACCACTGTTGAGACCTGAGACCCGGTTATGGCCACCCGCTGCGCAGTTTGAGGGCTGCGCAGGCGGCCATAACCTCTTAGCGGCGCTTCTTCCCGAGGTGCTACGGCCCCGAGTTCGCAGCAGAGGCGATGCAGGGCTGGCTTCGACGCGTTGGCATCAAGCCGATCCGCATTTACCCGGGATCGCCCTGGGAGAACGGATACAACGAGCGGTTCAATGGGACATTACGGCGAGAGGTCCTCAATGCGGAGTGGTTCACGACCACTAAGCAAGCTCAGATCGTCATCAATCACTGGCTCAGGCAGTACAATCAAACCCGGCCGCATCAGGCACTCAACATGCGCCCACCAGTTCCAGAAACCATATTAGAGAACGCGCCGATTAGTGGCCCAGACACAGGGGGCTAGACACAGGGGGCTAGACACCCCCGTTTTTCACTAATCCGTAGACTAAGATATAACTAAACGACCTCTTGCCCTCGACGCTGAGAACGTTTTGGCTCATCATCTAGAGATATGAAGCATCCTTTGATTTAAGCCGCCGAAAGAGTCTAATATTGTACCAAGTATTGGGCGATCTGATCCGCCCAGACTCTATAGCCCGCGCCCAGAAGATGAACGCCATCGTTGGTGAGTTCTGGATGTAGGCCGGTGTGTGGGTCGGTCATTGCCGGGTTCAGGTCGATGTATTCGAAGTTATTTCCCGCTGCATATTCCCTCAGCGAAGCATTGAGCGACCTAATGTCGTCAATGTGTGTTCGACAAAGAGGCGACGAACATTCCATTATTGATTGCACATGAATCTCCATGCCATCGGAACTAAGTACGCTAGCGATCTCGTGATAATTTTTCAATATCACTTCATTTTTGCGCCTTTTGAAGATGTCGTTAATTCCCAACAGAATGAATGCCTTTTTAGCCTTAAGCGATCTGATTGTATTCAGTCTGTCTAGCACGTCCGCAGTGGTGTCTCCCCAAATTCCGCGGTTTGCTATTTGGAACTTCGGAAAAATCTCTTGCCAAATACCTTCATCCGTAAGCGAGTCACCGACCATGACAATGTCGACACTTTGGGAAAACATCTCGAAATGGGTCTGGCTACGCTCTACGCGCGGAACTCTAGCGCGGTTTGCCCGTGAGTCAAAGTCAATTTCTTCCGCGCCGATCATAAAGTCTTTAGCGGCCGCGATTTGCGAATAAGGGAAGTGCTTATACGTTCCCGCACTCAATCCCAACGCAAAGGCTGAGATTGCCGGAACAACAGCCGTGGCGACGGCGCGTATTGATGGCAAGTCTGTCTCCTAATGTGATCCACAGGAATGAATTCTAAACTATTGTCTACGAGAACTCCAACCTTTGATGCAATGAACGCAGCTTCAAAATGAAGCGTGCGGTTCATAAGGATAGTCATTGCAATCTCGAACGACATCACACCGGCGCGAGGATTCGCATTGCCCGCCGAGCTTACCTTGCCGGATTAGAACCGACCTTAGTCCGCGCCTAAGTTTCATTTTCGAATACTTAGCGGGCTTGTCCTTCCCCCGTAAAACTGGGCCATTACATTGGGCACCGAAGGGGGAGTTGGCATGGCGAGGAAGCGACATTCGGACGAAGACATCTTGAAGCTGCTGCGTGAGATCGAGTTGAAGCTGAGTGCTGGCGCGGATGTTGCCTCAGCGTGCCGCGGCGTCGGGATCAGCGATGCGACATACTACAACTGGCGGAAGCGCTTCGGCGGAATGGGCATTCAGGCGGTGTATCGCAGGCCGAACACCTCAAAACCGGTACCCGGTCACAAGGTATATCCGTATTTGTTGAGAAAGCTGGCCGTGACGCGCGCGAACCAGGTCTGGGCAATGGACATCACCTACATCCCCATGGCACGCGGGTTCGTCTAACAGGTTGCCGTGCTGGACTGGTTCAGCCGGAAGGTTCTGGCGTGGCGGCTGTCGACGACACTGGAAGCCGAACCATGTGTCGAAGCTCTGAAAGAGGCGATGCACCACATCATGGTAAGCCAGAGATCATGATTCCGGACCAGGGCAGCTAATTCACACCCATCGACTTCATCAAAACGCTGAAGGAAGCTGACATCCAGATCAGCATGGACGGCAAAGGCGCGTGGCGGGACGCACGTGTTCGTTGAACGGCTTTGGCGGACGATCAAATACGAAGATGTCTACCTGAACGCATACGACGGCATCTCGGCTGCATGGGACATGCCTGCGTCGATATCTGAAGTTCTACAACACGCGGAGACCGCATTCATCGCTGGACGGGCAAACGCCCAATCAGGCATATCTCAACCCGTCGAGACCAATCCCGGTCGCGGCACAACCCAGCGAGAAGTCCACTTAGGAAACGGCGCAAAACTGTTCAGACAAACCGAACCACCTTTGTTGTTTTTGCCCGCGACGCCCCATGGTCATATCAACGAGAAAGAGCGTCGATGTATGCCAGAGTGCGATCACACGCTCCAATGTAACGCTCCATGGGAAACTGATCTAGCTCTGCTCCCAGTTTCCCCAACGCCAAAAAACAGTAAATTTCAAACTCCAGTGCCGAAATGCCTAAAGAATCGGTGTATGACGCGACAAACTTCTTATTCTTGCTGGCTCCATATCCAAACAAAGAACGGCATAGTCTCATCCAATCAAAACAAGGATAGCCATCGAGTCGTGCACCGCCCCAATCAATCACAGAGAAATCGCCAAGGGCTGGATTGATGTTTGTAAACGCTCTCCTTTCAAACATTACATTGCCGATCCAGAAATCGCCATGCTGGACGGCGGTAAACCAGCGCATTTCTTTTTTTCGTACAATCTCGAGATATTCGGCTGCACGAATTCTAACTTTGTCAGAAACATTTTCACTATCTCTAAGTGAAACGAGCGGCTCCAAGAAATAACGTTCAAACTCTTTTGGTGTATCTCGATAAAGCATTGTCTCTTTCGCAAGTCCCACTATCCAAGGGAGCGTCCGACTTGCTGCTCTGTACTTTTGGGTTGCTCGTACGATGCGATACTCCGAAATCGGACTTAATCGAGAAAAGGCAGCGTATGTACGCTCGCCAATTTTTCCTTTTGCGATTGGTTTTTGGATATGAAGACTAACTTGTGGACTGACCCTCCTTGCAATTTCGTGTGCTTGGGAAACATTGAAATGAACAGCCTCGGGATACAAAGTGTTTGAAATTAAAACGACAACATCGTTTTCACTTTTCTTTCCATCAACATAGAACGCCAAAGTTGCGTCTTTAACACGACCTTTTCCTTCGGGGCGGGTGATCGAGAGCGTGGTTGACGGTTCTAAAGTATTTCCAAGGCATTTTGAGATGCGCTCGACGATCTCAAGTACTTCTTTATGAATTTGATTGCGCAAGACACGCCCCTTAATTCTTGGTGGATCAAAAGGGTAGGCTACTGTTTTGATTCACACTGCCAAGCCCACATATCGTGGCACATTTCCTTCAGGTCTCGCTTCGCACGCCACCCCATACAAGCTGCAGCGGCGGAAGGGTCGGCAAGCGACATTGCAACATCGCCTGGGCGCCGACCTTTTATATCGAAGGGTATCTTCTTGCCAGTCACATGCTCGAACGCCCGGATTACATCGAAAACAGAATAACCTTTGCCTGTTCCAATATTTAATGCACGCACACCGGAGGATGTGGTCGTTAAGTCGAGCGCACTTAGATGTGCGTCAGCAACATCCATGACGTGAATGTAGTCCCGCACTCCGGTACCGTCCAGTGTGTCGTAGTCATCACCGAATACAGACAGAGCTTGGCGTGTACCGTCTGCAACTTGAGCAACATATGGCATAAGGTTGTTTGGCGTGTCCTTTGGTGCTTCCCCAATTTTCGCCGAGGGATGTGCTCCCACAGGATTAAAATAACGCAAATTTACGGCAGATAGCGCAGGATTTGCGCGACCCCAGTCTTCGACGAGTTCTTCGACCATGCGCTTTGACCGACCGTATGGATTAGTGGGACGACACGGGTGATCTTCAGATACTGGCACACTGCGGGGACTTCCATACACCGTTGCTGATGACGAAAAAACAAGCCTATTGCAGCCGAGAAAAGTCATTTCGCGAAAAAGTGCCAAGCTTCCACCAACGTTGACTCGGTAGTACTCGAGGGGGTCTGACACTGAGTCAGCTACCGCCTTCAAACCTGCAAAGTGAATGACTGCCTCCGGCCCAAAATCAGACATCGCGTCGCGGTAGTTTTCAGGCTCAGACAAATCGCAACAAACGACAGAAGCGTTTTTCCCAACGAGCCTTGCAATTCTATCTGGAACATCCGCGGCGGCGTTGATAAAGTTGTCGATGATCATGACATCATGACCAGTTTCCAAAAGTAGTACCACCGTGTGACTTCCGATAAATCCGGCACCGCCGGTGACAACGATACGCATTGAACTTGTTTCCAGACAACAGTTTTTACTTTATCAAATATAGCGAGTGGGTGCCAATTTTGCATTGCAATCTGGCGTGAACGTGAAATTCCTGATCGATTTCTCAACCATGTAGCATCAAGGTCGCAATGCACCTACAAAGGTGGTTCGGTTTGTCTGAACAGTTTTGCGCCGTTTCCTAAGTGGACTTCTCGCTGGGTTGTGCCGCGACCGGGATTGGTCTCGACGGGTTGAGATATGCCTGATCGGGCGTTTGCCCGTCCAGCGATGAATGCGGTCTCCGCGTGTTGTAGAACTTCAGATATCGACGCAGGCATGTCCCATGCAGCCGAATTGCCGTCGTATGCGTTCAGGTAGACATCTTCGTATTTGATCGTCCGCCAAAGCCGTTCAACGAACACGTGCGTCCCGCCACGCGCCTTTGCCGTCCATGCTGATCTGGATGTCAGCTTCCTTCAGCGTTTTGATGAAGTCGATGGGTGTGAACTAGCTGCCCTAGCCCCGACAGCGACGTGTCCGCGACGAGGGTCAAGCATTCCCGGCTGAAATCATCGACGATGGCTAGCACACGGAACCTGCGCCCATAAGTGAATGCGTCCGTGACGAGACACAGTCTTCAGCGTTCGTTCGGTCGCTCCGGCACCCGCATCGGCCTGCGTGTCCCCAGGGCTCGCTTCCGGCCGCCACGCTTGCGCACTTGCAGCTTCTCTTCACGGTAAAGGCGCTTCAGCTTCTTCTGGTTCACCCACCATCCTTGGCGTTAGGGCATCACATGCACGCGACGATATCCAAACCGACGACGTTCGTCGGCCACAGCCTTCATCGCCTCGCGCAACTCTGCATCGTCCGGGCGCACGCTTTGATACCGCACGCTCGACCGGTCTACGCCAAGAACAGAACGCGCCCGCCACTGGCTTACCTCGTGCTCATTGCACAGATGTTCCACTGCTTGACGCTTGGCCGCGGGCGTTACCACTTTCGCGAGGCGACATCCTTCAACATAGCGTTGTCCAGCATCTGCTCGGCCAACAGCTTTTTCAGCTTCGCGTTCTCGCCCTCAAGCGCCTTCAGCTTCCGTGCGCCCAACACTTCAAGACCACCTCTCTTCGCCTTACACTTGTAGAAAGTCGCCGAGCTGATCCCAACGCTGCGGCACACATCTGCTGTCGCAAGGCCGCTCTCCTGTTGCTTCAGGATCGCGATGATCTGCTATTCGCTAAATCGTGATCTCTTCATTCTGTCCTTCTCCTTCGTTGGGACGAACTCTACCTCAAAATGGAGGAGGAAACGGGCCTCAGGTCACGAGCTAGCAGATGAAAGAGTATTCGTTGGTCGCAAGAATTCCGAACCACCTCTGGTAGCCAAGTGCTTGAGAAGCGCGAACCGCTGCAAGTTCGCAGCGACAACGGAACGTGATCCAAGGATACGCCCACCTGCCGATCTGGTGGACCGCAACTTCTATGCCGATACGTCGAAAGTGCTATGGGGCCAGACATCACTTCTGTGACGATCGGGGCGCACTATCTGTATCTTGCCGTCGTAACGGATGCCTTTAGCCAACGTCTTGTGGCTGGGCCAGGGGGATCAATTGGACGCATACCCCACAGACTAATAACCAACAATTATTTCATGTTTGGTGCCCAGGAGAGGACTCGAACCTCCACGTCCAGATGGACACTAGCACCTGAAGCTAGCGCGTCTACCAATTCCGCCACCTGGGCACACTTGTGCGAAATCGCCTAGCCTCTCGGAGAACGGGAGTCAATGTCTAGCTATCGCAGGTCTTAACCTACTGACCTAATCCCCTAAAACTGCCCTCGTATTGTTGTGGAGTTTGATCAACCTTTGAAAGGAGCAAAGAAAACGAAGGAGCCGGTTTCCAGCTCTCAGTGTCGGGCCATCGATTTGAGCTTTCTCTAAAATGGTTTCTGGCACGGGTAGACGCATGCAAAGCGCCTGATGTGGTCGGGTGAGTGCTGGTCGCTGGATAGCCTGTCCGATACGTTCGAGGCATCGTGCCGGGTCCAGTCCCCTGTCCTGGTTATGAACGATGACTGCTGCCGCGAGAATCTCTCCCCGATTGCCGAAACTGGCAACTCGAGTCTAGGGTGCCCCGAGAAATGGATGTGCTGGCTTTGTGCAAAAAGGTGGGTGGTAGTAATACGGGAAGCATTGCTGAGAATACGTCTGTGCATGATAGGCTTTCAAGGTGAGAAACTTGCAGTTAATCCATGAGAAGCCTGCGGCGTTCTTGCGCGGCGAAAAATAAGCCTTCATGGCTTCCTGTATCGAATCTTTCACCAAAGAAATGATACGCTGAGAGACCCACAAGCTCTGCGCGCAAGGCGATCGCGTCGGTCATTTGAAATTCGTCACCAGACCCTCTTTGTATCTTTTTCAAGGTGCGGGAAATGGAGGGGTCCAGTATGCACCTCCCTACTGCAGCAAAATTTGACGATGCACTTGTCCTTCCCCAGTAAAACTGGGCCATTGCATTTGGCACTGAAGGGGGCATTGAATGGCGAGGAAACGATACACAGACGAAGACGTTTTGAAGCTACTGCGCGAGATCGAGATAAAGCTGACGGCTGATGAAGATGTTGCATCGGCAGAGACGTCATGCTCGCACATTGGCTGGAGAGGGCAACAATAAGAGCACGAAGAACGTATGTTCCAGGGTGCAAATGAAACCCCGAACAGCAAACTAACACGGCTTGCGAGGCGGCTAAAATGGGGCATTTTGCATCCCATATCGGGGTTTCATTTACACCCTCTCGGTGAAGTGTCGGGATGTGGCTCCGGCGAGTGACGCGTATGTTTGCCGTGTGTTCACGATCGATCCTGCAGCTTTCGCTTGCCATCAAGGCTTCGGCGAGATTGCCGAAGAGTTGTTTGTTGCAGCATTGGTCGCCTAGTTGGCCATCGAAACTCTGCAAATGCGATTCATATCCGCTTTTCGCGTACAACTTAGTGCCAGTCGACACTGTTAGACGAACCCGCGTGCCATGGGGATGTATCCGCTCCTGCTGCGCCACGGTTCCCCAGAGTATATCCGATCCGATAACGTCCTATGTCGGGAACTTCCGGCTGTTTAGGTCAGCAGGTCATGGGGCATCCGGCAAACCGGATGCCCTACAATCCTTGCCCAGACGGGCTCTGCCGTCAAGAAATGATCTCTTCCATAGCAAACACAGGGTACGCGCGATGGCGGCCCTCACCGTCCTTAATACGAGATCCCATTTCCCAAGCAGAAGGCCCAAACATTATCTACGAGGTCAGCACACTGCCTCCACGGCTCATCAGAGAGAGGTCCTTCCGCCTGGGCTCACCCCCTCGAAGAAGGGGCGATAGGGTTCGCCGTGTTTGACCACGGCGTGTACGGTGCGCGCCATCTTTGCTGCGATTGCGGTGTAGGCCTTGCGACGCAGATGGGCATTGTGACGGTCTTTGGAGATGTAGCGCTCGAACTTGTCGCGGAAGCTGTTGGTCCGCTTCAGTACTGCGGTCTGGCCGGCCATCCAGAGCGTGCGGCGCAACCGGGCATTGCCGTACTTCGAGATCCGGCTCTGGCCGCGGAACATGCCCGACTGCACGGTGGCAAGGTCCATGCCGCAGAACTTCAGAAACTGCCGGTGATGGCGAAAACGACGCAGGTCACCGGCCTCGGCCAGGATGGTCATGGCGTTGATCGGGCCGATCCCGGGAATGGTTGTCAGCAGCTGATAATCGGGGAGGTCCGAAAGTAATTCGACGGCCCGCGCCTCAATGATATCGCGCTGTCGGATTAGGCTTCTGCCTTCAGCCAACACCAAGCGGAACATGCGGACAGCGTCAGAATCCGGCTGAACTGGCAAGCCCACCGAGCCAACGGCCGTGGCATAAATATCTGAGAGCAAACGCTCTTTGGACACTTTGCGTCCAACCACTTTCCATGCATCGGCAATGAATGCCTCCCGGCTCATCGCTGTGATCATATGCGGGGTTGAATACTTCTCGAGGAAAGCCAGGAACCAGTCGGTTCTCGAATTCCGGTGAAATCGTTCGGCCTCGGGGAAGTAGAGCGGCAGATAATGTGTCAGGATGCGATGCCACAGCTCGGTCTTCGAACGGGAGACGATCTCATGGGTCTTTGACAGTTCCTGAATGTCGGCGGTCCCGGTCACCAACGGATCGTGAAAGAACTGAACCGCGCCGATCTCCAGCATATGCAGGATGACCTGGGCGTCCTTAGGATCGTTCTTATCCCAACTGTTATGCAGAGCTTCTCGCGTTCGCGCCAGACCGACGGAGGACACAAGCTTCAACTCGAATCCGACCTGTCCGAGATGGTGAGCCAAGACACGGTGATAATTGCCGGTCGCCTCAAACCCGATCCGCACTGGCAGATCATAGCTGGCAAGAGCGGCTGAGAGGCGCTGAAAATCCTCCAAGGTGTTCGTAACTGTCATGCGGCGGCGGCGCTTCTTGCCGGGAATGCTGATCAGCACCTCATGTCGATGCTTGGATATGTCGATGGCGACCAACAAGGTCGAAAGGGTAGCATAGGTAGTGGTCATAGCCGGTCTCCTCAGCGGCGTGGTTATGCAAAACCACTGTTGAGACCTGAGACCCGGTTATGGCCACCCGCTGCGCAGTTTGAGGGCTGCGCAGGCGGCCATAACCTCTTAGCGGCGCTTCTTCCCGAGGTGCTACGGCCCCGAGTTCGCAGCAGAGGCGATGCAGGGTTGGCTTCGACGCGTTGGCATCAAGCCGATCCGCATTTACCCGGGATCGCCCTGGGAGAACGGATACAACGAGCGGTTCAATGGGACATTACAGCGAGAGGTCCTCAATGCGGAGTGGTTCACGACCACTAAGCAAGCTCAGATCGTCATCAATCACTGGCTCAGGCAGTACAATCACACCCGGCCGCATCAGGCACTCAACATGCGCCCACCAGTTCCAGAAACCATATTAGAGAACGCGCCGATTAGTGGCCCAGACACAGGGGGCTAGACACGTCGGTTTCCATTGTCGCGTTAGACAAACAGCATTTTAGGCTTGGATAAGAAAATTGATTTGACCTGCCCCCCGAAATTTCCCTCGTTCTGATGTAGAGTTTGCGCAACCTTTTGAAGGAGCAAACGAATGCGAAAGAGCCGTTTTACCGAGGCGCAGATCATCGGGATGATCAAGGAACAGGAAGCCGGAATGCCGACGGCGGAGGTGTGCCGCAAGCACGGTCTCAGCCAGGGCACGTTCTACAAGTACAAATCGAAGTACGGCGGCATGGAGGTTTCCGACGTTGCCAAGATGAGGTCGTTGGAAGACGAGAATGTAAAACTCAAGCGGTTGCTGGCCGATACGATGCTGGACAACGTCGTCCTGAAGGACCTGTTGGGAAAGAGCTGACGACGCCGAATGAGCGGCGAGAGGCAGCGCTCAGGGCGATGCGGGATCATGACATCTCGCAGCGCCGGGCCTGCCGACTTGTCGGTGTCGATCCGAAGACGGTCCGGTGTGAACGCCCGCCGGATAATCCTGAGATACGCGAGGAGATGAAGGCCGTCGCGGCCAAGCGCCGCCGGTTCGGCTATCGGCGGATCGGCGTGATGCTGGAACGCAAGGGGATGATCATGAACCACAAGAAGCTCTATCGGCTTTACACGGATGAGAAGCTGGGTGTCAGGCGACGACGGGGCCGCAAACGGGCGCGGGGATCGCGGACACCAATGCCGGAGGCGCTGAGACCGGGCGAACGCTGGTCGCTCGACTTCCTGTCCGACACGTTCGGCGCATCCCGTCGATTCCGCATCCTGGCGGTGAACGATGATTGCTGCCGCGAGAACCTGTGTCTGATGGCCGATACCAGCATCTCGGGCGCACGGGTGGCGCGGGAACTGGATGCCTTGGTGCGCATCTATGGCAGGCCGACCAGCATTGTCAGTGACAACGTCCTATGTCGGGAACTTCCGGCTGTTTAGGTCAGCAGGTCATGGGGCATCCGGCAAACCGGATGCCCTACAATCCTTGCCCAGACGGGCTCTGCCGTCAAGAAATGATCTCTTCCATAGCAAACACAGGGTACGCGCGATGGCGGCCCTCACCGTCCTTAATACGAGATCCCATTTCCCAAGCAGAAGGCCCAAACATTATCTACGAGGTCAGCACACTGCCTCCACGGCTCATCAGAGAGAGGTCCTTCCGCCTGGGCTCACCCCCTCGAAGAAGGGGCGATAGGGTTCGCCGTGTTTGACCACGGCGTGTACGGTGCGCGCCATCTTTGCTGCGATTGCGGTGTAGGCCTTGCGACGCAGATGGGCATTGTGACGGTCTTTGGAGATGTAGCGCTCGAACTTGTCGCGGAAGCTGTTGGTCCGCTTCAGTACTGCGGTCTGGCCGGCCATCCAGAGCGTGCGGCGCAACCGGGCATTGCCGTACTTCGAGATCCGGCTCTGGCCGCGGAACATGCCCGACTGCACGGTGGCAAGGTCCATGCCGCAGAACTTCTGAGCTACTCCCCGATCGTTGGACAGGATCTGGCGTAATTTAAGCTACTCGTTGCACCTGCTGATCGGGTTGGTTGATATCATTTCTCTGCCAGTAAACCAGCGCCGGAGGCTTGCCGCCGAGGGCCGAGTGAGGGCGCTGGTGGTTGTAGAAGGTCATCCATTTCCGGATGGCCGCCTTGGTCTCTGATCCTGTATCCCAAGCATGCAGGTAGACGCACTCGTATTTCAAGGTGCGCCACAGCCTCTCGATGAAGATGTTGTCCAGGAAACGGCCTTTCCCATCCATCGAGATCCGCACGCCCGACCGGCGGAGTCGCTCCGTCCAGGCGAAGGATGTGAACTGGGATCCCTGATCCGTATTCATGATCTCGGGCGGGCCGAACTTGTGGATGGCCTCGTTCAGCGCCTCGACACAGAAGTCGGCTTCCAGCGTGTTCGAGATCCGCCAGGACAGAACCTTGCGGGTGTGCCAGTCCATGACCGCCACGAGGTAGAGGAACCCGCGCCGCATGGGCAGGTAGGTGATATCCGAGCACCAGACCTGGTTCGAACGTTCCACCCGCAGACCTCTCAGCAAGTATGGATATGTCTTGTGCCCCTTCGCCGGCCTGCTGGTATTGGGTTTCTGGTAGATCGGCATCAAGCCCATGAGGCGCATTAGTCGGCGTATCCGCTTCTCGTTCACCAGGTGTCCGTCATTGCGCAGGTGCCAGGTCATTTGCCGGACACCGAAGAACGGGGTCTCCAGAAACTGCTCGTCGATCTGTCGCATCAGGCCAAGGTTTTGCTCGGTCTCGCCCTTCGGCTCGTAGTAATAGGACGAGCGCGCGATCGAGAGCAGCTTGCACTGCTGACCGATGGACAGCTGGGGATGGTCAGGCTCGATCATGCCGCGCCTCACTTCCCGCCCCAGGGCTTCAGCTTTCGTTCCAAAAAAGAGTTGGCCACCGCCAGCTCCCCGATCTTGGCGTGGAGCTCCTTCACCTGCTCCTCGTCGATCTCGGGCTTCTTGCGGCCACCGCGCTCGAACACCCCGGAGGCCCCTTCCAGCAGGGCTCGCTTCCATTGATGGATCATCGTGGGATGCACCCCGAACCGGCTCGCCAACTCGGCCGCCGTCTCCTCGCCCTTCAGGGCTTCCAGCGCGACCTTTGCCTTAAACTCAGGCGCGTGCTGCTTGCGTTTCGACATCTCTGATCTCCTTCTCGTCGAAGATCAGCAGACTGCAAATCGTAGCTTACGTCACTGTCCGAATTTCGGGGGGTAGCTCACTTCAGAAACTGCCGGTGATGGCGAAAACGACGCAGGTCACCGGCCTCGGCCAGGATGGTCATGGCGTTGATCGGGCCGATCCCGGGAATGGTTGTCAGCAGCTGATAATCGGGGAGGTCCGAAAGTAATTCGACGGCCCGCGCCTCAATGATATCGCGCTGTCGGATTAGGCTTCTGCCTTCAGCCAACACCAAGCGGAACATGCGGACAGCGTCAGAATCCGGCTGAACTGGCAAGCCCACCGAGCCAACGGCCGTGGCATAAATATCTGAGAGCAAACGCTCTTTGGACACTTTGCGTCCAACCACTTTCCATGCATCGGCAATGAATGCCTCCCGGCTCATCGCTGTGATCATATGCGGGGTTGAATACTTCTCGAGGAAAGCCAGGAACCAGTCGGTTCTCGAATTCCGGTGAAATCGTTCGGCCTCGGGGAAGTAGAGCGGCAGATAATGTGTCAGGATGCGATGCCACAGCTCGGTCTTCGAACGGGAGACGATCTCATGGGTCTTTGACAGTTCCTGAATGTCGGCGGTCCCGGTCACCAACGGATCGTGAAAGAACTGAACCGCGCCGATCTCCAGCATATGCAGGATGACCTGGGCGTCCTTAGGATCGTTCTTATCCCAACTGTTATGCAGAGCTTCTCGCGTTCGCGCCAGACCGACGGAGGACACAAGCTTCAACTCGAATCCGACCTGTCCGAGATGGTGAGCCAAGACACGGTGATAATTGCCGGTCGCCTCAAACCCGATCCGCACTGGCAGATCATAGCTGGCAAGAGCGGCTGAGAGGCGCTGAAAATCCTCCAAGGTGTTCGTAACTGTCATGCGGCGGCGGCGCTTCTTGCCGGGAATGCTGATCAGCACCTCATGTCGATGCTTGGATATGTCGATGGCGACCAACAAGGTCGAAAGGGTAGCATAGGTAGTGGTCATAGCCGGTCTCCTCAGCGGCGTGGTTATGCAAAACCACTGTTGAGACCTGAGACCCGGTTATGGCCACCCGCTGCGCAGTTTGAGGGCTGCGCAGGCGGCCATAACCTCTTAGCGGCGCTTCTTCCCGAGGTGCTACGGGACGGAGTTCACAAGTCGCGCGATCCTGAAATGGGCGAACGACAAAGGCGTCGAGTGGCATTACATCGACCCGGGCAAGCCGCAGCAGAACGCCTTCATCGAGTCATTCAACGGCAGCCTCCGTGACGAGCTCTTAAACGAGGAGATGTTTGACAGTCTGGACGATGCACGCCGAAAGCTGGCGCTCTGGCGATACGACTACAACAATGTCAGACCGCACTCGTCGCTTGGCAACAAAACGCCCGCAGAAGCGCGCCGGACGCTTGAGCAATTTGAGGGCTCCGCGCCCGACGCGCTTGCCCAAACCGAAACCCAAGACTATGAAAACCAGACCCGCAGACTCTCGTTATGAATGAGGGAGCCTTGGGGGGCAGGTCAGATTACATACTCAGCGGCAGCCATTCACCATACTCAACGTAATCTTCGATAGGCAAGAGCTAGCCCAATAGGGTCGATAAAACCATCAAAAGAGTTTCCCGATTGAACGTGAAAACCGTAGCCGCGATTCCCAAAGCAACGGCAAAATAGAACACATCGTGGGCTACGTCCCACCCTTGATAACGTCGAACCATAACTACTAAAAAGGGATAATACAGCAGATATGACAGTGCAGGTGCAACTGCTGCTCCAATCACACCTGCGAACTTCGCGCCCAAAAAAACAAGTGCAAGTTGCGAAACTGCCAGCGCAATATTCAAGCTGGCAAAGCGCCCTGAATGGCCATACGCAAGCGGCAGTGTTGGATAGCTCTGAAGGATTATCCTCGGCATTGCCGACAACGCGATTACTATTACGAGTGGTCCTGCGCCGTGATAGCGTTCATCGAAGAGAACGGTGACCAGAACTTCTCCGATCAGCGCTAGAACAAGCAGCCCTGAAAGTAATACGCCTGTCATAAAGAAACGTGATCGCTGGATTTTTCGACGATTTTCACGACTTTCCCAAGGCGGGCGTCGAGCATAGAGCGGAAAAACCACACTTCCCAATAAGCTTTGTCCAAGCAAGATCGGAACGGAGGCGAGAAAGAGGGCAATGTTGTAAATTGCCAACTCACCCAAAGAAATGAACTTTCCAAGAACCACTTTGTCGCCTTGGTTAACAAAGAACCCGGCAATTGTGCCAAGATAGATATACTTGCCAAAGGCAAAAAGACGCTTTAATGCGTCAATATCAAAGCGGGGACGGTTGCGAATTCCTGGGATCACTACATGTGAGAGTATCGTCACCAGCGCCGGTCCCACAAGTGCGCCAAAGACCAACGCCCAGACAGTTTCTAACCACCAGGCCAGAAATATTGTCACTATAATCGCTACAAACTGCGCACCCAATTGCAGGCCAACCATTCGGCCGATGTAAAGTTCCCTCGAGGCGGACGCGAGCCTGGTCGAAGCGAAGCCTTGGATAACAGGCACTGCTGCGGACACAAGAAGGAGTTCTCGCAGTAGGGGTGTTTCGTAGAACTCCGAAATGGCGCGTGCGGCGAATAGCACGATCAAACCTAACAATAGTCCTCGCACGATTTGCACTGTCCAAGCCGTGTTTAGGAAATTTGGATCCGTACCACGTTTGTCCTGGATGATCGAACCCCGGATGCCAAAATCCGAAAACATCGTCACACCAGACAGAACCACTTGAACGAGTGCCATGATCCCAAACGCTTCCGGGAACAGCAATCGTGTCAAAATCAGGTTGGATGCTAATCGCAAAATATTGTGGCCACCCAATTTCAGGAATGTAAACCCCGAGCTACGGATCGCCCTAGCACGCATCCCGTCGCCCTTAAGGTAGCCAAGTAGTTTCATTTGGTGTTTTCCTGCTGAGTCCTGCTTGCGGATTTCTTTTGCTACTCTCTCGCCAGTGCGGCTTCAAACGCCTTCGTGGCGTCGTCCCACGTGTATTTTCGGACCTGCGCATAGGCAGAATCTGATATGGAACGCCACTCCTCGGGGGTGAACATGAGGGCTTCTATCAATTTTTCTCCCAATGCATGAGCGTCGTCAATCTCGGCCAGAAATCCATTCTGTCCTGGTTCGATCAAATCAGGGGCTGCGCCAGCCTTGGTCGCTACGACTGGAGTGCGGCACGCCATCGCCTCCAGAAGAGGCAAGCCGAATCCTTCATTTCTGCTACCAAAGAGCCACAGGTCGCAAGACGCATAGATCTTGGGGATCGAATTCTGAGGAGGTGATTTATGATATTCTGTCCCTTTCGGCAAAGGCAACTTTTCCAATAGGTCACCGGCGCCAAAGGCCGTTACTTGGAGCGCAGGAAACCGAACTCGTGCAGCTTCCACGGCTTGGATACAGATGTCAGTGCCCTTATAATGGACAGGCGCATACATAAATCCAACACGCGGCACCTCATTGCGCTCCCTTGCGGGAGCGTCAAACTGCCTTGTGTCGACGCTATTTGGAACCTTCGCAACATTATGGTCGCTGTAACGTTCGGCCATCGTGTCTACTAGCCAATCGGCGATAGTGATCTTTCTTAGAGGTAACCAATAGCTCCCACTGGAGAGATCATAGGGAAGGTGATCATGAACTTCGTGATGTTGGATGAAGTAGAATTTTCGACCCTTTCCTGGGGGCATCATCGCAACTTCAAACGCTGTCCGCCACCAAGTCGCTATGAGTACGTCGGCTTCGGGAAGGTCCGAAGGCTCCAGGGGCCACTTGTTGGGCAACCAATGGAACCGATCACCAAGCGGTTCAAAGTACACTGCTCTATCGCGAGTCGAAGTATGCTGATACTTTCCCAACACTTTGAGAAATGCGGCTTTTTTTAATGAGTGCACTTTAGGTTTCCGGGCAACAACAGTGACGTCGTGTCCTTTTGCAGCGAGCCGCCGTGCATATTCGGCTGTGACGCGTCCACCACCTCTCTGACTTACTTCTCCACAGACAAATGTAATTCTCAAAAACCGGCCTCCTTTTGAGTTGGCATCTTCGATAGCTGCACTAAGCTTGGTGCCTTTTCAAGGTTCGTACCCTCATCTCAGCAGGTTGACTATGCGCAACCGCCAAACGGAGCCATCAGATCGTCTCGTGGCTCACATCACCCGCTCACAAGCCAAATTCGTCTGACAATGCCGAAACAGTAATCCGAGAAAGCAGAAGCTCGTTTCACTTTTGTTGACTTCCACCATCCGTTTCGGTTTAGGGTCGGGACTCAATTAGTCCACCACACGATAGCTGCGGCTAGGAATACAGCAGATAGGAAGATGTCGGCGCGTTTGTCGTAACGCGTTGCGATGCGGCGGAAATCCTTGAGGCGACAGAACATCCGTTCGACCACGTTGCGCCCGCGATAGGCGGTTTTGTCGTAGGAATGCGGGTGTTTTCGCGTCGGGTTTGGCGGGATGACGGCCTCACAGCCCCGCTCGGCCAGCCAATCGCGCAGCCGCCGGGCGTCATAGGCTCGGTCTGCCAGTAGACGGCGGGGTGTGGGAATGCAGGTCAGGAGCTCGGCCACGCCGGTCAGATCATGCGCCTGTCCCGGTGTCAGGCATAGCGCGACGGGGCGCCCAACCTCGTCGGTCAGAGCATGAACCTTGGTCGTCCGTCCGCCGCGCGATCGTCCGATGGCCTGGGCGTACTCCCCCCTTTTCCGCCTGATGCCGAGCGGTGCGCCTTGATCGAGGTGCTGTCGGCGCTAGTCGTGCCAACCACCCCTGAAGAGCCTGATAAGACGTAGAAAACATCCTCCCACACCCCCTGTTTGGACCATCGGTTGAAGCGATTGTAGATCGTCGTGTAGGGACCATACTCGGCTGGGCAATCGCGCCAGCGTGCGCCAGTCTTGAGCATGTGAAGAATGCCGGAGATCACCCGTCGATCATCCACCCGCCGTGCCCCACGACGTCCAGTCGGCAAGTGCGGCTGGATCGACGCCCACTCCTCGTCATTGAGCCAGTAAAGGTTCTTCGCCACAACAATCTCCCGCCTGCTCCTGGCAGAAGTGAATCAGATCATCGGCTCAAGGGGAATCCGCTAATTGAGTACGGACCCTAGTTGCTTCGGTCTTTCGGCAGAGTCAGGTCAAACGGATTTTGTATAGTGCTCCATAAAAAGACTCACGAATGGAATAAACGGAGCTTAGCACTACGAGCGGTCGTAGATGTCCTCGTAACGGATGATGTCATCTTCACCAAGATATGCGCCGGTCTGCACTTCGATCAGATACATCGGCACTTTGCCCGGGTTCGCCAGGCGGTGCTTTTCACCAAGAGGGATGTAGACACCCTGGTTTTCACTCACGAGTTGCACAGTGTCACCGATGGACACTTCTGCTGTGCCTGCGACCACAATCCAATGCTCTGAGCGATGGCGATGGCTTTGCAAACTTAAGAGACCGCCAGGCTTGACCATTATACGCTTGACCTGAAAGCGGGTGTCGCGACAAAGCGTTTCGTACCAACCCCAGGGGCGGTGAAAGCGTGGATAGTCATCCGCCTGCGCCTTGCCTTCGGTGCGCAGCGTTTCAACTACTTTCTTCAAGTCCTGCGAGCGCGACTTTTCGGCCACAAGTACCGCATCGCGCATTGCGACAGCTACGATATCCTTCAGCCCCAGCCCGACAACCGCTATATTGGGATCCTCCGAGCGCAGATAAGAACTTCTGCAATCCAGAAGCGTTACATTGCCTGCCGACGCATTGCCTGCGGCGTCCCGTGGTGTTGCGTCCATCAGTGCATCCCAAGCACCCAAATCGGACCAACCGCAGTCCAGTGGAACAGCAACCACCCAATCGGCATTTTCCATGATCGCGTAATCGAGCGAGACCGCCCGCGCGTTAGAAAAGTGATCTCCATTCAGCCGTGTGAAGCTCAAGTCTTGCTCCGCCTCTGCTACAGCAGCCCGTACCGGATCGACTAGGTCGGGCGCATGGGTCTCGAAGGCAGAAATGAAATCGCGGACCCGTCCCAAAAAAATGCCTCCATTCCAAAGGTAGTGCCCAGCGTCAAGCATTGCCTTCGCAGTTTCCAGATCGGGCTTTTCGGTGAATTTAGTCACAGTCGTCACCCCGTCGGGGCACCCCGCCAACTGCAGATAGCCATAGCCGGTCTCGGGCCGATTCGGCATCACTCCAAATGTTACCAGAGCGCCGTCAGCCGCTGCGGACTTACCAATCTCAACTGCGGCATGAAACGCGTCTGGGAGAGCCATTGCATGGTCCGAAGGTGACACAAGCATCAGATCATCAGGCGTGCCTTCCAGCATATAGGCAGCCGCCAAGATCGCCGGCGCGGTGTCGCGCCCAATCGGCTCGACCACCACACGGACATCTTCCAAGCCAAGCGCCTCTGCTTGTTCGACTGCCATAAAGCGGAAGTCTTCGCCCGTCATCACCAATGGTGCTGCAAACCCATCTCGGGAAAGCCGCTGCAAAGTAAGTTGGTAAAGACTATTCTCACCTAAAAGCGGCGCGAATTGCTTGGGATAGGACTTCCGTGAGGATGGCCAGAGGCGGGTGCCGGAGCCTCCACAGAGAACAACAGGATGAACGATCATGGATACCACCAAATCTAAGCATATACGCTATGAACATGTTAAACTGGATCACACAAGATGTGTGCGAGCCGAATGCGAGGGAAAGTACCATTGGAGCATCATGTTTGAACAGTAACTCACAGTTTCAGCGGTGTCTTTCGACGAACTCGCAAAGAGGGTTTACTGCCAGAAGCTGGCAAAAGGCCTTGTGGTTCGCGGCCTGACCGTCATCGTTAGCCAAGGCGGCGGCATGGCTTTTGAAGTCTGCAGCCAAGATGCGTGTTACGAGCGGATCATTGGATATTTGCCGCGAGGCTTCGACGCTCGCGATTGTGGGGCGGCTCCTCCAACAGCTAAGGGAGCCATACCGATCCGCTGCATGCGATTCTTTTCATCCCCTGCTCACGCCTCGTAACTCCCGCAAGCCGATATCGATCGTCTTTGCCGTTCAGGCGGCGCTGGATTTTCCCTCGCCCGGATAAAATCGTAAATCGCGCGATGCGCTTCTGCCACCCGCTTCGACTTTCCGACTTGCGGTCCTTGGCTATACGTCGGCACATTGATACTACCATCCTAACGGCAGCAGGACCCAACAAGATGGCACCGAAATTTGGGACAAGTGGTCTGAGGGAACTTATCGCCGAACCTTCTGAACCGCTGGTTCAGGACTATGCCCGTTCCATTCCGGGATCTTTGGCGACCGCGGCGCATGTTGGTCATGACCTTCGCGCCTCATCGCAAAAGATCGTCGGCTTTGTGGCCACAGCCGCGACCACCGCCGGCCATGATGTAATCGACATAGGGCTCTGCCCACCACGGCGTTGCGGCGATGAAAAGTAATCTTAACACGCGCGGAGTCTTTGATGTCGAAAGTCTTCCGAACTCCCTTTTTTTGACGAATTTTTCGGTATGTCTCTAAATTTGTAGACAATCAGCAAGCGGCAGAAGACACTGGAGCCCCAATTGACGCTACGAACTCTGATCCTGCGCTATACTACGTTTTCGCTGCTGGCGACCCTGGTCAATCTCGGGGTGCAACGCCTTGTGCTTGCCTATGGCGAGGCGGCGCTGTTCTTTGCGGTGGCAGTGGGCGCCGGCACGATTGCAGGGCTCGTGTTCAAATACACGCTCGATAAGCGCTGGATCTTCTATGACCTCGAGACCGGGCTAAAGGCCCAAGGGCAGAAGTTCTCGCGCTATACCGCGATCGGTCTGTTCACCACGGCGATCTTTTGGAGCATGGAAACCGCATTCTGGGTGATCTGGAAGACCGACATGATGCGCGAGCTGGGCGCGGTTATCGGCCTGACCATTGGCTATGTGGTCAAGTATCAGCTCGACCGACGCTATGTCTTCCCCGACAGACGGTTAGAAGCGGCCACATGAAGCTCTCTGGTTGGGGTCGATATCCTGTCTTCGAAGCCCGCGTCGAAGCGCCCCGAAACGAAGACGCGGTGCAGGCGCTGGTCGCCGAACGGCGAACGCTGATCGCGCGCGGCAATGGGCGCGCCTATGGTGACAGCGCCATCAACCGCTCGGCCACGATCGATATGCGCGGACTGAACCACATGCTGGGCTTCAACGACAAGACCGGTCAGCTGACCGTCGAAGCGGGTGTGCTTCTGGGTGATATCATCACCGCTTTCTTACCCCGAGGCTGGTTCCCTTTGGTGACGCCGGGGACCAAGTTCGTCACTGTCGGCGGCGCGATTGCGTCCGATGTTCACGGCAAGAACCACCGCAAGGACGGCAGCTTCCGCAATTCGGTCGACTGGGTCGAAGTGATGGGCCCCGACGGCAAAGTGACCCGTGCCAGCCCAAAGAAGAACGCTGCCCTTTTTGATCATACGCTAGGGGGTATGGGCCTGACCGGTATCATCCTGCGTGCCGGTCTCAGCCTTCGCCCCGTGGAAACAGGCTGGATTCAGCAGACCACGCAGCCGGCGGCTAGCCTGAAAGACGCGATGGCGCATTTTGAAGCGGCCGGGGACGCAACCTATTCTGTCGCTTGGATCGACTGCCTTGCGACCGGTGACGATCTGGGGCGCTCGCTGGTGATGGTGGGCGAGCACGCCGCCCTTGCCGACATCCCCAAGGCGGATCAACACTCACCATTCGAGATACCGAAAAAGAAACCCCGGAAGGTCCTCCTCGATCTGCCTCGCTTTGCGCTGAACAAGTATAGCCTGAAAGCCTTCAACAGTGCCTACTACAAGGCCGGGCTGAAAAAAGAAGGCATGGCGCTCGTCGATTGGGAAAGTTACTTCTATCCACTTGACGCCATCCTTGAGTGGAACCGGATCTATGGATCCCGCGGCTTCGCTCAATTCCAATGCGTGCTACCGCTAGAGGCGTCCGAAGCGGGCCTGACGCAGCTTTTGGACAGCATCGCCGCCACCGGCTTAGGCTCGTTTCTGGCGGTGCTCAAACGCTTCGGTGCGCAGGAGAGCGCGTTCTCCTTCCCGATGGAGGGCTATACGCTGGCGCTCGATTTCCCGATCTCGGGCAAGACCCATGCGCTTCTTGAAAAGCTCGACGCAATCACGCTCGCGCATGGCGGGCGCTTCTATCTGGCGAAAGACAGCCGCATGTCGGCCGACATATTGGCGCGCTCGGATGAGCGCATGCTCGCATTTCAATCCCAACGAACCAAGAAGAACTGGACCCGTTTCAGTTCAGTCCAATCGCAAAGGCTGGCCCTATGACTAAAGCCCCAGTTCTGATCGTCGGCGCCCGTTCCGATATCGGCCAGGCCATTGCTCGCGCCTTCGCAGCCGAAGGTCACGCCGTTCAACTGGCCGCGCGCAACGCCTACACTCTGGAACCTTTTCGCGCCGATCTGGAGCTTCGCCACAACGTGGCGGTCACCTTGCACGAGTTCGACGCGCTGGCGACCGAAAGTCATGAGGGGGTCGTGGCGGCTCTGCCCGACCTCCCCGAGATTGCGGTCTCGGTCGTGGGCTATATGGGCGAACAGGATGAAAGCGAGCGCGATCTGGAGGCCGCCGCTCGCGTGATGCGCAGTAACTTCGAAGGCCCCGCCAGCATTCTGGCGGTACTAGCCAACGCGTTCGAAGCCCGGGGCAGTGGCACGCTGGTCGGTGTCAGCTCTGTCGCGGGCGACCGGGGGCGCGCCACCAATTATGTCTATGGCTCGGCCAAGGCGGGCTTCACGGCGTTTCTCTCAGGCCTTCGCAACCGGCTTGCCAAGAAAGGCGTCCATGTGGTGACCGTGCTGCCGGGCTTCGTCGCCACCCAAATGACCGTCGGCATGGATCTGCCCGAGAAACTCACCGCCGAACCAGATGAAGTCGGCGCCGCGACGCTCGCCGCCGTGCAAAAGGGGCGCAACGTGATCTATGTTCGCCGAATCTGGTGTCTTGTGATGCTAATCATCCGCAACATTCCCGAGATAATCTTCAAGAAGCTATCGATCTGAAGCCCCGTTTTTTTGGCAAGTTTGCCGGGAGTGTCACAGGTGGTGACGACGGATGCCCGCCGTCAGAGTTTTTCGGAGAGCTGAGGCAGTTTCATAACAGAGGCTCTGGTTCGGTTTCTGTTTGAGTTCAGGCAGCAGCAGATTGGTGCGGCAACCGGCGCTTTCGGAATGTCTGTTTATTGATCTCCTCGCTCATCTTCAGGATCTTCGCGCTTCGGCCGCAACAGACGTCGACGGGTGTCAGGTCGGCCAGGCTCTCGCGATAGCGGTTGTTGTTGTAGTGGTCGTCGAATGCACCGATCTGCCGCTCCAGGTCGCCGAGCAGAAAGTAATTTTCCAGTAGTATCAGGTTCTTCATGGTTTGGTGCCAGCGCTCGATCTTGCCTTGGGTCTGGGGATGCCCGAACGCCAAGGATGGCGGGTGAACCAGAAGAACCTGAGGCGCCTTTACCGTGAAGAGAAGCTGCAAGTGCGCAAGCGTGGCAGCCGAAAGCGAGCCCTGGGGACACGCAGGCCGATGCGGGTGCGGGAGCGACCAAACGAACGCTGAAGACTGGGTTTCGTCACGGACACATTCACTTATGGGCGCAGGTTCCGTGTGCTAGCCATCGTCGATGATTTCAGCCGGGAATGCTTGGCCCTCGTCGCGGACACGTCGCTGTCGGGGCTGCGTGTTACCCATGAACAGACGGCGATCATGGCGCGACGCGGACGCTCCCAGGCCATAGTCAGCGACAACGTCCTATGTCGGGAACTTCCGGCTGTTTAGGTCAGCAGGTCATGGGGCATCCGGCAAACCGGATGCCCTACAATCCTTGCCCAGACGGGCTCTGCCGTCAAGAAATGATCTCTTCCATAGCAAACACAGGGTACGCGCGATGGCGGCCCTCACCGTCCTTAATACGAGATCCCATTTCCCAAGCAGAAGGCCCAAACATTATCTACGAGGTCAGCACACTGCCTCCACGGCTCATCAGAGAGAGGTCCTTCCGCCTGGGCTCACCCCCTCGAAGAAGGGGCGATAGGGTTCGCCGTGTTTGACCACGGCGTGTACGGTGCGCGCCATCTTTGCTGCGATTGCGGTGTAGGCCTTGCGACGCAGATGGGCATTGTGACGGTCTTTGGAGATGTAGCGCTCGAACTTGTCGCGGAAGCTGTTGGTCCGCTTCAGTACTGCGGTCTGGCCGGCCATCCAGAGCGTGCGGCGCAACCGGGCATTGCCGTACTTCGAGATCCGGCTCTGGCCGCGGAACATGCCCGACTGCACGGTGGCAAGGTCCATGCCGCAGAACTTCAGAAACTGCCGGTGATGGCGAAAACGACGCAGGTCACCGGCCTCGGCCAGGATGGTCATGGCGTTGATCGGGCCGATCCCGGGAATGGTTGTCAGCAGCTGATAATCGGGGAGGTCCGAAAGTAATTCGACGGCCCGCGCCTCAATGATATCGCGCTGTCGGATTAGGCTTCTGCCTTCAGCCAACACCAAGCGGAACATGCGGACAGCGTCAGAATCCGGCTGAACTGGCAAGCCCACCGAGCCAACGGCCGTGGCATAAATATCTGAGAGCAAACGCTCTTTGGACACTTTGCGTCCAACCACTTTCCATGCATCGGCAATGAATGCCTCCCGGCTCATCGCTGTGATCATATGCGGGGTTGAATACTTCTCGAGGAAAGCCAGGAACCAGTCGGTTCTCGAATTCCGGTGAAATCGTTCGGCCTCGGGGAAGTAGAGCGGCAGATAATGTGTCAGGATGCGATGCCACAGCTCGGTCTTCGAACGGGAGACGATCTCATGGGTCTTTGACAGTTCCTGAATGTCGGCGGTCCCGGTCACCAACGGATCGTGAAAGAACTGAACCGCGCCGATCTCCAGCATATGCAGGATGACCTGGGCGTCCTTAGGATCGTTCTTATCCCAACTGTTATGCAGAGCTTCTCGCGTTCGCGCCAGACCGACGGAGGACACAAGCTTCAACTCGAATCCGACCTGTCCGAGATGGTGAGCCAAGACACGGTGATAATTGCCGGTCGCCTCAAACCCGATCCGCACTGGCAGATCATAGCTGGCAAGAGCGGCTGAGAGGCGCTGAAAATCCTCCAAGGTGTTCGTAACTGTCATGCGGCGGCGGCGCTTCTTGCCGGGAATGCTGATCAGCACCTCATGTCGATGCTTGGATATGTCGATGGCGACCAACAAGGTCGAAAGGGTAGCATAGGTAGTGGTCATAGCCGGTCTCCTCAGCGGCGTGGTTATGCAAAACCACTGTTGAGACCTGAGACCCGGTTATGGCCACCCGCTGCGCAGTTTGAGGGCTGCGCAGGCGGCCATAACCTCTTAGCGGCGCTTCTTCCCGAGGTGCTATGGCACGGAA
Source organism: Paracoccaceae bacterium (assembly GCA_965228905.1). Classification (GTDB taxonomy): domain Bacteria; phylum Pseudomonadota; class Alphaproteobacteria; order Rhodobacterales; family Rhodobacteraceae; genus CALKXV01. Next base: position 668,196 of record CBDDII010000003.1, read on the forward strand.
CTGACCAGTATGGCGGTGCTCAAATGGTGCCAGGATACGCGGATCGACTGGCACTACATCGCGCCTAGAAAAACCATGCAGAACGCCTTTGTCGAAAGTTTCAACGGTAGCTTCCGGGACGCGCTTTTTGAACGAAACCCTTTTCTCATCGCTGGCCGAAGCCCGCGAGAAAATCATCGAATGGAAGGACGACTACAACCGCACCAGACCGCACTTATCCCTAGGCAACCTCACGCCATGGCAATTTGCGATGAAATCGAGACCGGAAACCAAGGCCGCCTGATGTCAGATATCAACCGACGGACTCTCCCAAAAGCTGGAGGGACGTCGGGTCTCAGGGCACTTAGACGTATCTGGGCACGGATGCTATCAAAACACACACGCACAAATTTCAACCGGATACTAGCTTGTCACGCTGTGGAACGATATTCCCTTTGTATGTCAAATCGGAATTCTGAACCTATCGCTTATCTGACAAGTGCATATCCAGCATTGTCGCATACCTTCGTCCAACGTGAAATTGCCGGACTGCGGGCCGCCGGACATAAGGTTCTGACGGCTTCGATCCGCAAGACTACCGGATCACACATATCCGGATCAGTTGAGTCTGAAGAGGCTAAACATACCTTCTATGTGCTTTCCGCAGCCCCAGCGAAGCTTTTTCCATCTTTGCTGCGCGCCATGATCCGACCTTGGCTACTCGTGCTTGCAATCGCGTTGGCGTGGCGAACCCGACCACCTGGAATTAAGGCCGCACTCTGGCAAATGTTTTACTTACTAGAAGCTGTAATACTTGCTGATCATCTGCGGAACCAAGGTGTCCGACATTTGCACTGCCATTTCGCCAATGCTGGTTGTTCAGTTGCTATGTTGGCTGGTGTTCTGGCGGAAGTTCCTTACAGTTTTACGCTGCACGGTCCTGACACATTCTTCGAGCCATATAAATGGAGACTCGATGAAAAGATCGCACGTGCAAGTTTCGTCGTGTGCATCAGCCATTTCTGTCGCAGCCAAGGAATGATCTTTGCTTCGCCAGAGCACTGGGAAAAAATGAAGATCGTTCATTGTGGAGTCGATCCTGCGCGATATTCGAATGCAGTGAGACCGCCGGGAAAGATGTTGATGTTTGTGGGCCGCCTTGCAGCGGTTAAGGGTGTAGCGGTGCTGTTGCGTGCGATCGCTGAGTTGACGCCGCGACACCCGGATTTACATCTTACTTTGATTGGAGAAGGCACAGAACAAGAATCACTGGAAGAGTTGGCCCAAGAGCTTGGAATCACTGAGCAGATTACCTTTGCCGGACCAAAAACCCAAAGTGAGGTGGCCGAAGCGCTTGCAGCTTCGGACGTTTTTGTATTGCCGTCTTTTGCTGAAGGAGTGCCGGTGGTTCTGATGGAGGCAATGGCCAGTCGGCAGCCAGTGATCACAACTCGCATCGCGGGCATTCCTGAACTTGTTGAAGATGGTGTGAACGGCCGGTTGGTTCCTCCAGGCAACATCAGCGCGTTGGCCGAAGCGATTGAGGAACTCCTTTCTGCTCCCGACATTCGAACGAAAATGGGCCAGTCCGGTCGTTCAAAAGTTGAGGCGGAGTTTAATGCCGGGATTGAAGCCATTAAAATCGGAAAGCTAATCGACGAAGTGAGCAAGTGAACAAAAATGAGATGGCCTAGTCGGCTTCCGACGCGCGTCGGATTTTGAATTTTGGACAGTCTTGCGGTAGGCCTATCAACGCACGAACAAGGGAACTTTGTTTTGAGAAGTTTCACAAAATGTGTGAGGTCTCTGGCACTTGATACACAGACTTAGATATCGGTACACGATGGAAAAACGATTTCTACGCAAGGCAAAGGCACATCTTCTGAGATTTCATGAAGAGCACCGGCCACTGATAATCATGGGGTTGCGAAGGGGTGGCAGCACCATGGTTGCCGATGCGGTGAGTGCAAATCGTGGTATCTGGTTCTCCAATGAACCCTACGCGATGTTTCCAGGGCGCCCTGGATTTCCAGAGAAATCCAAACGTTTGTTTGTCCCAAAGCACTCGCATTTTTTTGATTTGTCATCTCAGGAGGCGTCTCGATTCGAAGAGTTTTCTCTTGACCTCCTAAGAGCCAGATTCCGGTCAATGGGTACGTCCCGTCGTACTTTACCGGGACTGAAGGCCAATCGAACGTGCCTAAAAATCTTGAATGCGCCCTGGATGTTGCCTTGGTTTGCAGAAAAGACGAATACACAAATCATCGCGCTGATTCGCCATCCCGGTGCGCAGGCACGATCTGTTATTCGCCAAGGTTGGAGGCTGCCGGTTGAAGCATATCTTGATCGTCCCGCAATGTTGGAGCGAGTGCTTCGGAGTGACCAACTTGCTGCAGCATACCGCATATGGGAGGGCGGTGATGCTTGGCAACGCGCTATTTTGGATTGGGTGATAACCAGTTATCCGCTCCGAAATAGCGAAAACGCGCGCTTGTATCGTGCAACATACGAGTCAATTGTTCGTGATCCGGATAGTTTTATCGACCAGGTTTTGATTGAGAAATGTGAGTTGAAAGACCGAACAGCCATGAAAACGGCGTTATTGCAACCGTCGGGAAGCTCAAGCTTAAACACCCAATCGACTATGCGGTCAATAGAGGAACGCAACGTAGAGAGCCTGCTGAACGATTGGCGTGGCCATTGCTCATCATCCGAATTGAGTGCGGGCCAGGAGATTTTAGATATTTTTGAGGTTTATGAATATAGTTTTGATCCTGGTATTTAGTGGCCGTCGTCGCGCCCCAAGTAAACATCTGCTGGGATGAGGTTTTGCGGGCTCTCGAGAAAGCGCTGGGAGTTGTATTTATAAATAAAGGCACCGATCTGTTTCCTGATGGCAGGTAGTAGTTTTACAGCAAGATACGGTTCTTCAATATCTGGTGTAAGTGCCGTTTCAAAATCCCCTAAAGTGGCTAAATAACTTCCCACTTTCCCGTCTCGATGATCAGCCGGCTGTTTCGATCATTTTCTCCTGTATTGGCGGGGGCCCGGGACGTTTTGGAACGGGCGGCGTCGTGATGGGTGCGTTCGCGCGGGTGTGCTCGGGGACTAGGTCGGTATGCACGCGGTAGCCGGCGCCCTCGATCTGGAGGACAACAGCGTGGTGTAGAAGCCGATCTAGAAGCGCGGTGGCGACGACGGGGTCGCCGAAGACCTCGCCCCATTCTGCGAAGCCCCTGTTGGATTTGAGGACCATTGCCCCTTTCGTACGGCGGCCGTTGACCATTTGGAAGAACAGGTTAGCGCCGTCTTGGGTGATGGGGAGGTAGCCGATTTCGTCCGTGATGCGCAGGGATGTGCGTGCCTAGAAGCGGATTTTCTCGACCAGATGGCCCTCGCGTTCGGCTTGGGACAGCCCTTCGAGCAACTCTGCCAGAGTCGCGCGATAGGGGCTGTCTAGCCCCCTACGCCTGGGCCACTAATCAGGGGTTTCTCTAGTAAGGTTTCTGGGACTGGCGGACGCATGTTTAGCGCCTGATGAGGGCGGGTGTGATTGTATTGCTTGAGCCAGTGATTGATGACGATCTGGGCTTGCTCGGTCGTTGTGAACCATTCGGCATTGAGAACCTCCCGGCGCAGTGTCCCGTTGAAGCGCTCATTATAGCCATTCTCCCAGGGCGATCCCGGGTAAATTCGGATCGGCTTGATGCCAACGCGTCGAAGCCAGCCTTGCATCGCTTCTGCTGCGAACTCGGGGCCGTAGCACCTCGGGAAGAAGCGCCGCTAAGAGGTTATGGCCGCCTGCGCAGCCCTCAAACTGCGCAGCGGGTGGCCATAACCGGGTCTCAGGTCTCAACAGTGGTTTTGCATAACCACGCCGCTGAGGAGACCGGCTATGACCACTACCTATGCTACCCTTTCGACCTTGTTGGTCGCCATCGACATATCCAAGCATCGACATGAGGTGCTGATCAGCATTCCCGGCAAGAAGCGCCGCCGCCGCATGACAGTTACGAACACCTTGGAGGATTTTCAGCGCCTCTCAGCCGCTCTTGCCAGCTATGATCTGCCAGTGCGGATCGGGTTTGAGGCGACCGGCAATTATCACCGTGTCTTGGCTCACCATCTCGGACAGGTCGGATTCGAGTTGAAGCTTGTGTCCTCCGTCGGTCTGGCGCGAACGCGAGAAGCTCTGCATAACAGTTGGGATAAGAACGATCCTAAGGACGCCCAGGTCATCCTGCATATGCTGGAGATCGGCGCGGTTCAGTTCTTTCACGATCCGTTGGTGACCGGGACCGCCGACATTCAGGAACTGTCAAAGACCCATGAGATCGTCTCCCGTTCGAAGACCGAGCTGTGGCATCGCATCCTGACACATTATCTGCCGCTCTACTTCCCCGAGGCCGAACGATTTCACCGGAATTCGAGAACCGACTGGTTCCTGGCTTTCCTCGAGAAGTATTCAACCCCGCATATGATCACAGCGATGAGCCGGGAGGCATTCATTGCCGATGCATGGAAAGTGGTTGGACGCAAAGTGTCCAAAGAGCGTTTGCTCTCAGATATTTATGCCACGGCCGTTGGCTCGGTGGGCTTGCCAGTTCAGCCGGATTCTGACGCTGTCCGCATGTTCCGCTTGGTGTTGGCTGAAGGCAGAAGCCTAATCCGACAGCGCGATATCATTGAGGCGCGGGCCGTCGAATTACTTTCGGACCTCCCCGATTATCAGCTGCTGACAACCATTCCCGGGATCGGCCCGATCAACGCCATGACCATCCTGGCCGAGGCCGGTGACCTGCGTCGTTTTCGCCATCACCGGCAGTTTCTGAAGTTCTGCGGCATGGACCTTGCCACCGTGCAGTCGGGCATGTTCCGCGGCCAGAGCCGGATCTCGAAGTACGGCAATGCCCGGTTGCGCCGCACGCTCTGGATGGCCGGCCAGACCGCAGTACTGAAGCGGACCAACAGCTTCCGCGACAAGTTCGAGCGCTACATCTCCAAAGACCGTCACAATGCCCATCTGCGTCGCAAGGCCTACACCGCAATCGCAGCAAAGATGGCGCGCACCGTACACGCCGTGGTCAAACACGGCGAACCCTATCGCCCCTTCTTCGAGGGGGTGAGCCCAGGCGGAAGGACCTCTCTCTGATGAGCCGTGGAGGCAGTGTGCTGACCTCGTAGATAATGTTTGGGCCTTCTGCTTGGGAAATGGGATCTCGTATTAAGGACGGTGAGGGCCGCCATCGCGCGTACCCTGTGTTTGCTATGGAAGAGATCATTTCTTGACGGCAGAGCCCGTCTGGGCAAGGATTGTAGGGCATCCGGTTTGCCGGATGCCCCATGACCTGCTGACCTAAACAGCCGGAAGTTCCCGACATAGGACGTTATCAGATCGGATATACTCTGGGGAACCATGGCGCAGCAGGAGCGGATAGAGTGCTTCGAGGACATCGTCGGCACCCATCTGGTGCGGACCACAACAGCCAAGGCCTGACGCGTGAACTCATCGAGCACCGTCAGCATCTTGTAGCTGCGCCCATTGCTGAGCTTGTCGTGGACGAAGTCCTCTCTCGGCAGATTGCTTCGCAATCGCCTGCCGGGCAATGGATGGCCCAGACGTGGTTCTGGTGTGTGGGCCTCATTCGGATGACCGAGCTGTCTTTGTGGTAGAGCCGTTTGCGCTTCTTGTGGCGCTGCGGGAGCTGTAGCCCTTCTTCGCGCCAAAGCCGCTCGACCTTCTTGTGGTTCACCTTCCAGCCTTCAACATGAAGCAGCTCAGTGATCTTGCGATAGCCGTACCGACCGTACTGCTTCGCCAGCCGGATCAGTGCCAACCGCAACGCATCATCGTCCCTCGGCGCTGGTCGATATTGCAGGGAGCTCCGCGCGAGGCCGATCACCCGGCACGTCCGGCGTTCAGACGTCGCGAGCTTCTGGCGCGTGTGAATGACGGCCTGACGGAGCTCCTCTGTGGTCAGGCCCTCGGCTTTAGATAGTTCAGGCTTTCCTGGAGGATGTGCTTGTCCAGTTCAAGCTCGGCGACGATCTTCTTCAGCCGCGCGTTCTCTTTCGCCAGACTCTTCAGTTCTGACAACTGCGACCGGCCCATCCCGCCGAACCGCTTTCGCCAGTTGTAGTAGGTCGCATCGCTGATCCCGACACCGCGGCATGCAGTGGCCACGTCATCGCCCGCCGTCAGCTTCAGCTCGATCTCACGCAACAGCTTCAAGATGTCTTCGTCCGAATGTCGCTTCCTCGCCATGCCCAATCCCCTTTTCTCAAGGCCAATGTCTTGGCACAGTTCTAGGGGGGAAGGACAGGGCCGCAAAGCGCGGGTCACTGGGGCTTTAGAGGACATGTTTCCGCCTGCGGTGATTGAGTAGTTATGGAAGCATTAGCCTGGTAAGTCGGAATTATTGGTGCGCTCTACTTACCTTTTCAGTTCCAGCGCCCAAATCTGAACTTCATTGGTGCTGTGGTAGCCGTCGAATATCGGTTAAAGGCTAACAGGTGGTTGGAAGAGATCACGGGCCGTATGCGGCTCAAACGCCACTCGATCCGCGTCAGCCACAAGACGTTGTATCGGTTTGCGTATCCCAAGGATGGTCGCAATGGAAAGTTCTTACACATCTGCCTCAGCATCCGAGACACCGTCGGCCACGCGCCTACCGCGTTCGCAACCATTTTTTATAGGCCCGCTGATAGGGTCGCTCAACCCATTTCGTCAGCACCATCGCGATCAGCGAAACCGCAACCAGCATGCCGAATGTCGCGGCCGGGGTGCTATAAACGTTGAAGCCCAACGCAATCTCGATTAGCCGGCCAATTAGCATGAAAAGTGGCAAATGCAGCAGATAAACAAGGTATGAGCTTTCACCCCAGAGCATGACGGCGCTCGGCCAGCGGATCTTCATGCCGACTACGCCATAGATCAGCAGGGCGGCAGGGATACCATAGATGAACTCCCGGCGCAAAACCGCATTGTGCTCGATGCCCAACAGCAAAACCGCCAGTAACGCAGAGATGCCGGTCAGAACCGCCAGCCCGTGATACCGCGTCTTTCCTGACAGCTGTGCCTGCGCGATCAGGGTGCCGTAGAGAAACTCCAAAACAACCGGGTTGAACAGCGGGTAGGCCCATCCGGAAAAGTCGTCGGCCAGAAATAGCCCCAGAATGCTGAGCGCATACCAGACCAAGATCGCAGCAAAAAAGGCGCGGGCGCCGTATCTCAAAGCCACAAGCGCGAAGATTGCATAAAAGACTAGCTCCAGCCCAAGCGTCCAAGCCACGCCAATCACATAGTTTTGCGGCGTTGACGGGAACAGCAGTACGGAGGTTACAAGTTCGCGCAGGCTCGGCAATCTACTACTGTCGCCAAACGCGACTGCAAGCCCCACAAACAGGCTCAGCGCGAAGACCAGCACAGCCCAATAGGGCGGAAAAATTCGCCAGAACCGGTTTGCAAGGAACCTGCCAACCGTGGGGCACTCTCCCCGGAACCCGATATAGAAAATTACAAAGCCGCTGATCACAAAGAAGATGTCAACGCCGATCAGACCCTTAGAGAATAAAAGCTCGCCCAGATGCCAATGAAACCCCTCGACCTCAATCCCGTGCAACGCATGCATAGCAACTACCAACATAGCTGCAACGCCGCGCAGCACCTGAATCGTGTCAAATTTCTGATGTATCAAAATAGCGCCACTTTCGTCATTTTTTACCTCTGCCAAACCTGCGCCGCTTTGCCAAGGTACTAGGTGCCAGGGGACGCCCGACACTGGCGATCATAGTGTGCTCTAAAGGTGGCGGCGGGAGGCATCCGACTACATAAAAAGGCTAGCGCGACTTGCTAAGCAGCAGCCGCTTCAGAACTGTTCAGATTTCTCGGGCCACCTCTGTTGCCAATGGTCGATCAGATCGCGGCAGAATTGAACGCCCGGGGGATCAAAACTGCTCAGGGCGGCAAATGGCGCAAACGACAGCCCATCGAAGATCAGAAAACCGGGCCGAAAGAACCGCGCTCGACCGTTCTCAGCGAAGTTGAGGAGGCGATGGTTGTGGCGTTCCGGCGGAACACCCTGCCACCGCTGAACGGTTGTCTTTATGCGCCGCAGCCGTCCATTCAGCACCTGCCCCACTCTTCTTTGCATCGTTGTCTAGATGTCGCATGCCACAAACCGAAACGGCAAAAGTTTAAGCGTTATCCCATCGGCAACATCCACATCGACACTGCCGAGTTGCGAACGCGAGAAGGTAAGCTGCATCTTTTCGTGGCCATTGATCGCACCAGAAAGTTCGCCTTCGCGCAACTAGTCAACAAAGCAAATCGCAAGACAGCGCGTGAGTTCCTCGAACACTTGCTCGAAACCGTTATGTACAAAATCCACACCATTCTCACGGATAATGTTATCCAGTCGCAGAGCAGTCCCGAAACCGGAGCGCTATTTTTTCTCGGCCCATGCGCTTCGTCATGATCTGCGTAGCAAATTAGATTAAACACTGGCTGGGCACACTAAACCATCCGTGGACCAATGGCCAAGTCCAACGAATGAACCAGACTATCAAATACGCGACAGTTAGAAGGTATCACTGCGACAGCCACAATCAGCTTCGCCGCCACCTCGCCGACTTTCTGGATGCGTACAACTTCGCTCGTCGCCTGAAAACACTGAGCGGTCTCACGCCTTACGAATACACCTGCAAAATCTAGACTTCAGAGCCAGAACGGTTCATCCTAAATCCGATCCACCACATGCCGGGACTGAAACTCATGTTCTGGCTATGAATTCTGACCCGAAAAATCAAGAACTCACAGAAATTGTTTGTAATTTGACCGCGTTTGGTGGCCCGTGTATATCCTGAAACAAGAGTAGCTGGATTGTTTGTGAACGTGATCCTTGAAAAATGCCGGGTCTTCATCGCCGCGACCGTTGCGTTTTGCACACTGACCTCGTCGTCCATTGCTGCTGACGGTTCTCATTCGAAAGCAAGCTACCGTGATCAGCAACCCTTTGAATACTCGTCCCACCACGAAGATCATGTTACGATGCCAGCGATTACGCCTCCTGGGAGTGATGCGAGTTTGTCTGAGATTGACGCGTATGTTGCTGCTGTTAAGTCGAGTGGTGAGGTTTCGCATGGTCATGGACACGGCAGCATGGGGACAGAACATTTGGCTGTGCTCGACTTGGTGGACCGGTCGGACGCGACGCATGTTGCGATTTCTGATGGTGATTGGTCCGATCCTCTCACGTGGTATCAAGGTCGTGTTCCCAGCGACGATGCGCGGGTTCTAATCCCGGATGGGATTGAAGTGTCCTACGGCGTTGTCAGTGATGCTCGGCTTTTCACTGTTCGTGTGGATGGGACACTTGATTTTGCCACCGACACTGATAGCCGTATGGTCTTCGATACGGTTGTGGTAAGCCCAATCGGCCACCTTATCGTTGGAGATGCGTCTGACCCGGTGGATTCAGATACGACTGTGGAACTGATTGTTGCTAACAATGGTCCAATCGACACTGGATGGGACCCACTTTTGCTTTCCCGTGGGATCATTTCGCATGGCGAGACCAAAATACATGGGTCGGAGAAGGATTCCCACGAAAAGGTCATCGAGGACCCAATGGCTGGGGACACCTCTATTCGTTTTGCGGACATACCAGAGGGCTGGCAGGTGGGCGATAAGATCGTCATCGCTGGTACACACTATGAGAGCCATGAATCCGGGCCGGAAGATGAGGTTCGTGTCATCACCGAGATTGGCAACAACGGCATGGTCTTTTTTGACGAGCCACTGGTCCATGACCACGATAGCCCCCGGACAGATCTGAAGACTTCAGTTGCCAACTATACCCGAAACGTCACGGTGAAAACGGAGAATGCCGAAGACGCTGAGGTTTACGAGCGTGGCCATGTGATGTTCATGCACTCTAACGATGTCGATGTGCGCTACGCTGCGTTCCATGAGCTCGGGCGGACCGACAAGTCCTTCGACAGTCGTCAAGCAGATGATTTCAAAAATATCCAGTTCGATAGTAATGTGCAGGGGCGCTATTCGCTTCATGTCCACCGAGCTGGCGTGGAAGATCTGGATGACCCTGCCTTGCTTGTCGGAAACGCGGTTTTCGGGTCTCCCGGTTGGGGTTTTGTACATCACGACTCACACGCAATCCTAGAGAACAACGCGAGCTACGACACTTTCGGTGCGGGTTACGTGGCCGAGACCGGGAACGAGACCGGAGTTTGGTCCGACAACATTGCCATCTTTGCCGAAGGGAATAGCTGGTCCGCTGCGAAAGGGGCAAGCGAACTCGGCAGTGACATATTCGATACGGCCCGAGGAGGAAACGGGTTTTGGTTTCAAGGCCGGTTGGTTGGTGCTTCGGACAACGTTGCAGCAAGCGTGAATGAAGGTTTTGTCTACTTCCATCGGGATGGAGACAGCCGGATGATCAACTTCGATTCGCACCTTTTCGAGTTTCCCGCTGCACTCTACTTCGACGATGATGTCGGCGCCAATGTTCCCTCGATCCGACAGTTTGAGAACAATGAAACGTTTGCGGCCAAGGACGGGCTTGTCATCATCAAGGGCAATCCTAGGCAAGGCCATGACGTTGCAAGCGAGTTGAAAGATTTCACCGCCTGGAATGTTCAAGGAGGCGCCCATCTCCAATACACTGCACACTACATTCTGGAGAATTTCGATATTGTCGGAAGCAATGACGCAGAAATCGGAATCGACTTCGGCAACAATGTCTTCGATATCACTATAGACGGTGCCCAGATCGATGGCTTCGAGACGGGGATAAACCTGAACAAAAGTTCCGCAGGCAACCTAGACTTGCCAATAGACGAGCACCATTATGTTGTGATTGACGTGGACTTCTTCAACGTCGAAACGGACTTCGAGAACTACGACGCTAGCCTCGACCAGCTATTAACCAGCGACGATGTAACCGAGATCACGCCTGATCTTTCGATCGACGGACAGTTGACATACGCGGAAGGAAGCGACGCACGAGTCGTTGAAATCGAAGGCACCAAAACAGACGGGTTCGGGGAGATCAACTTTCCAAGCGGCCGAGATGACTTTGACCTCGACAAAGACGACGTGATCAACATCCTCGAGACAACTGGGTACTGGACTACAGACGAAGCCCAAGCTTACACCTTGATTGATCTCTACTTCACCGACCGCGTTACAGGAGACATCTACTACGAAACCCATCCAATCTACTTCGACGAAAACGTTCCACTCGGAGACACAAGCAAAATATATGGATCCGCAATCAACAACGGAACGCAAAAAATCTTCGAAATCTATGGAAAGAAAGGAATGCTGTTTCGGCTAAATCGGCGTAACAAGAAACCAACTCAAGTGGATTCCAATGAGCGGAACAACGGATTTTGAGCTTGCAGTAATCATTCCAGCCAGCAACGAAGAAAAATACATCGGACGGTGTCTGAGTGCGCTTGCGGACCAAGTGGATGCGCCCAAGATGCTGATTGTCGTTTACTGCAATGCATGCACTGACAACACGTTTGGTTTAGCTGGTGCATTCACAGATAAATTCGCTGCTCTTGGTCACAAACTTGAATGCATAGAGACTTCTGAAGGTGGGAAGATCCGCGCACTGAATGCCGCCGAAAGAATAGTTCAATCAATTTGCGCGGCTGCGCCACGCGCTTACCTAGACGCCGACGTGGTTTGTGACCAAACATTGATGGCTGAAACGACGCGAGCGCTCCGTCAAAATGAGGCAACTTACGCAACCGGGACAATGCAAGTTATGAAGGCTAGTTCATTTTTTACAACAGCATATGCAGATTTCTGGCAGCAGCTGCCATTTTTTTCCGGGGGGGCCACAGGGGCTGGCTTTTTTGCCGTAAACTCCATCGCGCGTGCGCGATGGGTTGCCTTTCCAGATATCATCTCCGACGATACTTTTGTTCGGCTACAATTTGCACCGCACGAACGTTCAGAAGTCTCTGCCAGTTACCAATGGCCAATGGCTGAAGGATACTGGAATCTCGTGAAAGTGCGACGACGCCAAGACACTGGTGTACAGGAGGTAACGCAAAAATTCCCTCATCTGGCCAAAAACGAGCAAAGGCCTCAGGTCACAATACCAGTACTTGTTGGATTATTGTTTCGAAAGCCCATAGGATTTCTAGCCTATCTTTTGGTCTATGTTTCAACGAAGTATGCTCCCAAAGACACAAATTGGACCCGTGTCCGGTAAATGGCGCGTCAACCTGAAAACTATCCTGTTCTTGGTTTCGGCAATGTGTTAAGCGCCTGTGGAGTAACTATGAAAATGGTAACGATCTTGGTTTCCTATGAAGAGGCTTATACTGGACATTGACGGCACGTTAACCGAGCGCGGAACAGGAGACTACCTTAATGTCCTGCCGAACCGTGGAGTTGTGGAATCTCTTCACCGCTATCGCGACCGTGGCTTTGAGATCGTCCTCCACACTTCTCGTAACATGCGCACCTACAGGTCCAATACCGGAAAGATTAACGCCAATATGTTGCCGGTATTGTTTACATGGCTCGAAAAGCACGAAATTCCCTATGATGAGGTTTGGACTGGCAAGCCATGGTGTGGAGAGGAGGGGTTTTACGTAGATGACAAAGCTATCCGGCCGGACGAGTTCGCGACGCTAAGCTACGATGAGATCGTGGAGCTGATTGATATTGGCCAAGATACGTCGTCGAAGACATCAAAAGAGGGTTGAGCCTACGTGCCGATGGTGCTGACAGACAAAGGACCAATATTTTTTGTCCACGTGCCCAAAACAGGTGGAACCAGCGTTGAGGACTACTTGAGTCGAAGATTCGGTCCGTTGACACTAAACGATGTCAACAAGCGTGAGAAAATTCGAGGCACTGGCCTAATTTGCGCTATAAATCACCTGAGTTCTGTCGACCTTAGGGAAATGATACCTGAGCAATCAATCTTGGTTTTCGCAGTGGTTCGTAACCCGCTAGACAGGCTCCTAAGTGAATACCGGTGGCAGCGCGGTGCATCTCGCATGAGTAAGTTCCAATTTTCAACATGGCTCCGGATTGTGACCCGATGTCACGCCATTGACAGTCGCGCTTATGACAATCACATCCGGCCCCAAAGCGATCTCGTACCACTCGAAACCGAATGTTTTCAGCTGGAGAAGGGATTTGACGCAGTGGTAACTCGGATAGATGAAGTAACTCAATCGGAGCGGTCTGATCTCTCGGTAGGTCGTTTCAAACATACGGACAAAGTAGGAAAAGACATCAAAGTGTACAGAGAAGATGTTGCGCTGGTCCATCGAGTGTACGCTCGAGACTATGAGCGGTTTGGTTATGCCCACCAAAACCTTTCACAATATCCGAAAGATAATGTGGCACCGTTGAGGAATCTCATGGGGTATGGTTTGGGGATTGCTGTTTCAAGAAAACAGCGTAGAGATTGGCTGCGCTGATGCCGCTCGTTAGCACTCAAGAATACCGCATCTTTTTCGCTCATGTGCCCAAGTGCGCGGGATCAAGTGTTGAAGACTATTTGATCCGACGGTTTGGTGTTCCGCTAAGCATTCGCGATGTAACCCACATAAATGGCGCGCGGCGTCGAGGCCTAAACGCGTTAGCGACTCACCTGACTTCGGAAGACCTTAAGGATTTTCTTCCTCAAAACTTGTCTTATTCTTTCGCGGTCGTACGCGATCCAGTCGAGCGCACATTTAGTCAGTACCGTTTCCAGGCTGGCGTGTCGCGGACCAGTCGATTGAGTTTCTCTACTTGGCTTAGGGTTATGATGAGATGCGTTCAAATTGACCCTCGCGTGTACCAAAATCATATTCGACCGCAATCGGATTTGGTGCCCAAGGACGCCGAAATCTTTAGACTCGAAGATGGTTTTGACGCAATGATATCACGTCTAGACGATGTCACCGGTAGTCGAGTTTCCGACCTGCAGGTTGGACACTTGCTCAACAAAAAGTCTTCGCAAGCAAAGACTGTCGCATCTCGCCAAGACATTGATCTTCTTCAGAGATTTTATGCCGTTGATTTCGAACGCTTCGGATACCAGAAACGTGATCTCTCAAAGTTTGAGTCTGATCCTTATGTCTTTTGGCGCCAAACTTTGGCTCATGCATTGGCACCGGGGATTGTAGTTAAACAACGTCGTCACTGGTTGCGATAATGTTGCTCATTCTCTCGGCCCGAACTGTGGACGAAGAGATAGCGTTGCAATTTGGACGCTTGCCACCCAGCTTTTTGCCGCTTGGGGACCGCAGGCTGTTTTCATATCAATGCGAACTGGCTTTTGATGAGCCTTGTTTTATGACCGTGCCGGATGACTTCGAGATCTGTGAAACGGATCTTCGTGAGATTGAAGCAGCTGGCATAAAACTTTTACCACAGTCACAATCTATGAGCCTACCACAGGCGATAGGAGATGCGTTGAGACGAATCCGTTCAAGTGGACAGGTTCGCATTCTTTATGGGGACACGCTCGTTCGTATGAGTAAGGAATCTCTGCGTGCGCCTGATACTGTGGCCGTGCATGATACGAATGCCAACTATCCATGGGCATTTGTCGAAACAACCCAAGGACAACTTGTCAGGTTTTCCGATGAGCAACCCCACAGGTTGGATAAGCGGCGTGTGGTTTGTGGTTACTATAATTTCGAGGATCAAAGTCTGCTCGCGAAAGCTTGTGGCGAAAAGACAATTGTAAAGGCATTGACATACTATAACGAACGCCGGCCTCTCGTCTGTAGCGAGTCAGACAGCTGGCTCGACTTCGGCCATTTGCCGCTATACTTCCGGTCGAAGAAAGAGGTTTTGATCAAGCGTGTTTTTAACGAGTTGATCTTTGAGAACCATTTACTGATCAAGCGGTCAGCCGATACAATGAAGATGCGAGCGGAGGCACACTGGTACGAGAATTTGCCTAATTCGGTGCAATTGCACGTACCACGTTATCAAGGGAGAGATGAGCGCGATTTTCAGGCTGGATACGCACTGGAGTACTTGTACGCGCCTTTGCTTAGCGATCTGTTCGTTTTTGGCACGTTGCCGCTGGCGTCATGGCTTGAAATCCTGCAGGCGTGCTTTGAGCTAATTCGCAAATGCCAGACGGTACGCCCACCAGATGGCGCACCTGAGAGATCACCTATGTTCGCGCGTCAATTCTTCCACGAAATGGTCGTTGAGAAAACTCGATCTCGCCTCGATGACTTTGGAAAACAAAGCGCGATCACCCCTAACACGACAATCGAGCTGAATGGCGTACAGTTTCCGTCTTTGAACTCTGTTGCTAAGAACTTGGTTGACATGATCCGACCAACTACCACGGCCGATCTTTGTTTTTGGCATGGAGATCTTTTCTTTGGGAATATGTTTTATGACTTCACTTCACAGCGTATTCTTTGCATTGACCCGCGGGGTCAGCTGGCGTCCGGTCAGACCTGCGTTTGGGGGGATTTTCGTTACGATCTCGCTAAATTGGCTCATTCTATAGTTGGCGGATATGACAAGATTCTGCTGGGCCGTTCCAGACTTGAAATTGACCCAGTGAACTCGCAGAAATGGAGTTTCTATATTGAATCCCAACCGCATGCGGAACGATTGGAAGAAATTTTCTTTGCGTATGTCCAAGAGACATTTGACATCAGCGAGAGTGAGTTGCTTGCGCTGACTTCACTTCTTTTTCTTTCCATGCTCCCAATTCATCGTGATTGTTTTGAACGCCAAAAACACCTGTTGGCAGCGGGTCTGAGACTTGCTGCCAGAGCGGAGAAAGCGGAATGATCGTAATACCTATGGCAGGACTGTCCAGCCGATTTTTTAATGATGGCTTCACCCAACCAAAGTACATGCTCGACTTACACGGAAGGCCCGTTTTTGATCATGCACTTGGGTCTTTTCGCAAATTATTTTCATCCGAAAGATTTTTGTTGATTTGCCGGGACGTATTTGACACCCCTAGGTTTGTTCTTCAAAGAGCCGAAGCCATAGGGCTCAAGCGCGAGGCGATCGACGTCATCGTGCTCGAAAATGAAACCCGTGGACAGGCCGAAACTGTCGCAGTTGGACTAAAGGCGATTGCTCAGTACAGTAATGAGGCTCTCACAATTTTCAACATCGATACATTTCGGCCAGGCTTTAGCCATCCGACTGGATTTGACATAGCAGCAGTAGAAGGTTACCTGGAAGTATTCGAAGCTCCAGGTGATCACTGGTCGTTCGTAAAGCCCGTACCGGGCACTGATCGAGTTGAAGAAGTCGCCGAGAAGACACGCATTTCGGATCTTTGTTCGAATGGTTTATACCATTTCCGGTCAGTTGACATGTATCTTTCCCTTTTTGCGAATGTGGAAACAGAGAACCCCTCGTCGCTTCCTGGGGGTGAATACTATGTGGCTCCGCTATACAATATCGCCATCGCCGGTGGAGCAGATATTCGTTTCTCTCGAGTTCCAGCAGCAGCGATCCGGCTTTGCGGAAAACCGACCGAGTACTCATTGCTTTGTGAACGACCACCGTTTTCACCCGAATCAATCGATGAAACACCGCTTTGACTAATCGTGAGACGCATCAGTCTTCCACAGGTGATACCGGATTAACGAAATTGTTCGGTGAATTCGCCAGATTACACGAATTTCTCATAAAAGACCCAAGGCAACCAGAAGCATACCACGCAGCCTTTAAGATGCTTTGTACAATTGGCATTGAAGAAGCCACCAAACTTCAAAAGCATTGTTCTGCAGGCGGCGTGCTATCGGAACTCGTAAACCTCCTTATTCACCAAGAATCTTGCCCAGAACGTCCTCGCATTCTTCATCATGGTATCGCCAGTTTGTTAACTTCGCAGAATGTGGCGACGGCACGCGTGGTGGTCGCTACTTGTGTTTCCGCATTGAGAGCTTTCACGAGTAGCAAGGACGAGGCGCAATCTGGCCTCGCGCTGTTTTTCGCTGTTGCTCGGGAGGTCCTGCCCGACGACGGCCCCACGCAAAAAGAAGTCTCCGATCTCCACCTGGCACAGTTTCCGAGCTTCACTGCTCATGACTTGGCATTGCCATACTCCGTGAAATTCAACGAGTCTTTTTTTGGAGCTAACTGTAAGGATCTGCTGGGAAAATACCCTTCAGCCGTTTCAGCAATGGAGTCAAAAGAGGCGCTCGGAATTCGCCATTTGCTATTGCTGGAACGATTGAGCACGAGGCCTCTGTTCAGGTCGACGGAAGAGATTGATAGTCTGCGAAAGTTCATAGAATTTCGGATTTCGAAATCGCACGCTACACAACATGAATCAGACGAAAAGGCAGCGGCTCGAGCATTGTTTCTACGCTATAGTTCAGAGCTTGGTGTACTCGGTGCAGAAAAACTGGATGCTCTTGGTTTGGAGCAGTCGCTCATTAAACGAGCATCTGAACTACCGCGCCCGATTGCGAGACCCGAAGAGTTTGGAGTCTCGCTTGATCGTCGGCTAAGCAAAGCCTTCCACGCGGGCCTGAATACTGTAGCTCCTCAACTCGCCAAGATTGGAGAGCGCCCACGCGTCGCGCTTTGTGTCTCGGGCCAAATGCGTGGTTTCAGAGTGGCTTTGGAAAGTTGGAGGCGAGTGCTCTTACCTTTCGTTAAGCCAGATATCTATATTCATACGTGGGCGAACATTGGACGGGCATCGCCGCAACCTTTCAGAGCGTATTTGCCATTTGAAGGAGCGAGGTTCTGCGAAGAGTGGCGACGAGTCGGTATGCTTGAAGGGTATGAAAAGATGCAAGAACGGTATCCGCATCTTTTCCAAGCCCTTGAGACCTCCGCACATATCGAAGCCGAGACACTAATGGATCTGTATGAAACAACGAATGTTGTAGTGGAGGACGATCGCGATGAACGTTTCGCGAGCTTCTCAAACCAAGATAAAATGCACTACAAGATCAATGCAGCACATAAACTCGCAACTGAATCGAAAGAAGATTACGATCTAATCATGAGAATTCGCCCAGATCTCGAGCTTGTCGTCGCGGGGTTTTCTTGGAGGTCACTACATCACGCCTGCGCTCAAGCTCCGGTAATCTATACAGACGGTGCTTACGGTCTTCACTACTATAGCCTTGTAATCGGTGATCAACTTGCCATTGGGTCACCGGATGTGATGGCAATATATTCCGCTACTTACAATGAATCCGATTGTAATGCTATTTTCGACATTTCCGGATTTCCCAAAGAACTGACAGGACACGCGTCACTAGCTCAGACCTGTTGGTTGTCAGGAATTGACGTAAAAAAGCTCCCCCTCAAAGTCGGCGAGCTTTTGGAAATGGAAAACCTACCAATCGAGCATGTACTAACTGCAATTGAGGCAGATGCTGAGGGTCGTTTCGACGATGTTGATAGGCAACTTATCGACACTGCTCGGGCGGATTTGAAAGCTTGAACGCCTAATAGTGCTTCATGCCATGGCGAGGAGTCAGAACTGCGTTCTGAAGCCTGGTTTAACTTAAGCGATATGCCCTGAGACCCGACGTCCCTCCGGCCTTTGTGAGAGTCCGTTTGACCTGCCCCCCGAAATTTCCCTCGTTCTGATGTAGAGTTTGCGCAACCTTTTGAAGGAGCAAACGAATGCGAAAGAGCCGTTTTACCGAGGCGCAGATCATCGGGATGATCAAGGAACAGGAAGCCGGAATGCCGACGGCGGAGGTGTGCCGCAAGCACGGTCTCAGCCAGGGCACGTTCTACAAGTACAAATCGAAGTACGGCGGCATGGAGGTTTCCGACGTTGCCAAGATGAGGTCGTTGGAAGACGAGAATGTAAAACTCAAGCGGTTGCTGGCCGATACGATGCTGGACAACGTCGTCCTGAAGGACCTGTTGGGAAAGAGCTGACGACGCCGAATGAGCGGCGAGAGGCAGCGCTCAGGGCGATGCGGGATCATGACATCTCGCAGCGCCGGGCCTGCCGACTTGTCGGTGTCGATCCGAAGACGGTCCGGTGTGAACGCCCGCCGGATAATCCTGAGATACGCGAGGAGATGAAGGCCGTCGCGGCCAAGCGCCGCCGGTTCGGCTATCGGCGGATCGGCGTGATGCTGGAACGCAAGGGGATGATCATGAACCACAAGAAGCTCTATCGGCTTTACACGGATGAGAAGCTGGGTGTCAGGCGACGACGGGGCCGCAAACGGGCGCGGGGATCGCGGACACCAATGCCGGAGGCGCTGAGACCGGGCGAACGCTGGTCGCTCGACTTCCTGTCCGACACGTTCGGCGCATCCCGTCGATTCCGCATCCTGGCGGTGAACGATGATTGCTGCCGCGAGAACCTGTGTCTGATGGCCGATACCAGCATCTCGGGCGCACGGGTGGCGCGGGAACTGGATGCCTTGGTGCGCATCTATGGCAGGCCGACCAGCATTGTCAGTGACAACGTCCTATGTCGGGAACTTCCGGCTGTTTAGGTCAGCAGGTCATGGGGCATCCGGCAAACCGGATGCCCTACAATCCTTGCCCAGACGGGCTCTGCCGTCAAGAAATGATCTCTTCCATAGCAAACACAGGGTACGCGCGATGGCGGCCCTCACCGTCCTTAATACGAGATCCCATTTCCCAAGCAGAAGGCCCAAACATTATCTACGAGGTCAGCACACTGCCTCCACGGCTCATCAGAGAGAGGTCCTTCCGCCTGGGCTCACCCCCTCGAAGAAGGGGCGATAGGGTTCGCCGTGTTTGACCACGGCGTGTACGGTGCGCGCCATCTTTGCTGCGATTGCGGTGTAGGCCTTGCGACGCAGATGGGCATTGTGACGGTCTTTGGAGATGTAGCGCTCGAACTTGTCGCGGAAGCTGTTGGTCCGCTTCAGTACTGCGGTCTGGCCGGCCATCCAGAGCGTGCGGCGCAACCGGGCATTGCCGTACTTCGAGATCCGGCTCTGGCCGCGGAACATGCCCGACTGCACGGTGGCAAGGTCCATGCCGCAGAACTTCAGAAACTGCCGGTGATGGCGAAAACGACGCAGGTCACCGGCCTCGGCCAGGATGGTCATGGCGTTGATCGGGCCGATCCCGGGAATGGTTGTCAGCAGCTGATAATCGGGGAGGTCCGAAAGTAATTCGACGGCCCGCGCCTCAATGATATCGCGCTGTCGGATTAGGCTTCTGCCTTCAGCCAACACCAAGCGGAACATGCGGACAGCGTCAGAATCCGGCTGAACTGGCAAGCCCACCGAGCCAACGGCCGTGGCATAAATATCTGAGAGCAAACGCTCTTTGGACACTTTGCGTCCAACCACTTTCCATGCATCGGCAATGAATGCCTCCCGGCTCATCGCTGTGATCATATGCGGGGTTGAATACTTCTCGAGGAAAGCCAGGAACCAGTCGGTTCTCGAATTCCGGTGAAATCGTTCGGCCTCGGGGAAGTAGAGCGGCAGATAATGTGTCAGGATGCGATGCCACAGCTCGGTCTTCGAACGGGAGACGATCTCATGGGTCTTTGACAGTTCCTGAATGTCGGCGGTCCCGGTCACCAACGGATCGTGAAAGAACTGAACCGCGCCGATCTCCAGCATATGCAGGATGACCTGGGCGTCCTTAGGATCGTTCTTATCCCAACTGTTATGCAGAGCTTCTCGCGTTCGCGCCAGACCGACGGAGGACACAAGCTTCAACTCGAATCCGACCTGTCCGAGATGGTGAGCCAAGACACGGTGATAATTGCCGGTCGCCTCAAACCCGATCCGCACTGGCAGATCATAGCTGGCAAGAGCGGCTGAGAGGCGCTGAAAATCCTCCAAGGTGTTCGTAACTGTCATGCGGCGGCGGCGCTTCTTGCCGGGAATGCTGATCAGCACCTCATGTCGATGCTTGGATATGTCGATGGCGACCAACAAGGTCGAAAGGGTAGCATAGGTAGTGGTCATAGCCGGTCTCCTCAGCGGCGTGGTTATGCAAAACCACTGTTGAGACCTGAGACCCGGTTATGGCCACCCGCTGCGCAGTTTGAGGGCTGCGCAGGCGGCCATAACCTCTTAGCGGCGCTTCTTCCCGAGGTGCTACGGGACGGAGTTCACAAGTCGCGCGATCCTGAAATGGGCGAACGACAAAGGCGTCGAGTGGCATTACATCGACCCGGGCAAGCCGCAGCAGAACGCCTTCATCGAGTCATTCAACGGCAGCCTCCGTGACGAGCTCTTAAACGAGGAGATGTTTGACAGTCTGGACGATGCACGCCGAAAGCTGGCGCTCTGGCGATACGACTACAACAATGTCAGACCGCACTCGTCGCTTGGCAACAAAACGCCCGCAGAAGCGCGCCGGACGCTTGAGCAATTTGAGGGCTCCGCGCCCGACGCGCTTGCCCAAACCGAAACCCAAGACTATGAAAACCAGACCCGCAGACTCTCGTTATGAATGAGGGAGCCTTGGGGGGCAGGTCACGTTGGTTGATTTCTGACCTCAGGCGGCCTTGGTTTCCAGTCTTGATTTCATCGCAAATTGCCATGGCGTGAGGTTGCCTAGGGATAAGTGCGGTTTGGTGCGGTTGACTGGCCGAGCGGGGCTGTGAGGCCGTCATCCCGCCAAACCCGACGAGAAAACACCCGCATTCCTACGACAAAACCGCCTATCGCGGGCGCAACGTGGTCGAACGGATGTTCTGTCGCCTCAAGGATTTCCGCCGCATCGAAACACGTTACGACAAACGCGCCGACATCTTCCTATCTGCTGTATTCCTAGCCGCAGCTATCGTGTGGTGGACTAATTGAGTCCCGACCCTAGACTAGCCTTTTTGCTTTGCATGGCTGTTTTTGCCATTTGGCTCAAACGAGAAACTTGTTGTTTTTTTACAGTTCGCTACGTCGAAAGGATAAGTCGCTTTCAGAGCTCTTTCTCCGTTTCTTACGCAACGTGGATGCCGGGCCTTGGCTTAACAGCATTATTGCATTCAACGAAATCATAAGGATACCCGTCAACTCCAGCACCCAGTTCATCCGTAAGACACCCAACTCGAAGCCAATGACTTGGTCGAAACCGTGAAATCCTGCAGCTCGCACAAAGACAAACGTAACTAGGAAAGCAAATCCGAAGAAGGCAAGCCAAATGCGTTTCAAGCCATATCTTAAATTGGAAGCCAAAATGAGCGTCATCAAAATGCTTACGGACAAAAGCGCTAAAATGAATGTAACTTGGACTGCTCTACGATGCTCATACCATCCTTGTAGCTTTGCTATGCATCGTCCGATGGCTGTCATAGCAGACTGCAGGTCTAGCTGTTTGTTGAAAGCAAGAAGCACTAAGGCAAACGTGATGAAGTACCAAAAGGTACGGCGATTGGCAGCGCCGCGCAACAAAACGAAAGACGACAGGAGCGCTGCCAAGACGTAAGAAAAAACGGTGGCCCATCCCATGATCGAGGGATCGCCTATGGTCGGCGACCATGAGTCTGTTGTGCAAACCAATAACTCATCTATCATTTCAGAATCCTTTACGGCGCGGCCGAAGAATAGGCGATTTTGCCATCACAGCAAACAGAGGCGCTCGATAAGTCGTGGATCAGTACAAGAAAGCAGCACAAGCGCGTGTAAGGGGCAGCGACACTGTCCCAGAAGAGACTGGTTCGCAATAGTCTGGCAGCACCGCCACCCACCCCCGGAAACTGTCTCTGATTGCCGTGAGCCGGGCTATCGCCCGGGAATCCACCACCATTTCAGGACTAATCCGGTTCCCGCGCTAGTCTTAGCTCCCGCTATCGGGGCCACTACGGCGCATTCGAACTGCCGGTCTCTGCCCGCGGGTCCGGAGGATGAGTTTCACCATTAACAGGGAATTTTCTTCGGATTCAGGTCGAAAACAGGTAGAATTCGGCCTTTCAGCCTGTGTACCTTCGAAATAACACTGAGATTTCAGCAGGTTATCACTACCATTACCGTGCTTCCTGTTTTGCTCCGTTAACAGGTGAATTCTCACCCGTTAAGCGCTTTGCTAAAAATCAGTTCGTCGTTTCTGTTTCCACCGCATCTGCGAATGATTTGAAGAATTTTCCAGCGAGCTTCTTCGCGGTACTCTGGATCAGACGACTGCCAAGTTGCGCCAGCTTGCCGCCAATCTCGGCCTTCGCCTGGTAGCGGAGGATCGTTTCGTTGCCGTCTTCCTCAAGAGTCACGTCGGCACCGCCTTTCGCGTGGCCTGCCGCGCCGCCGTTGCCCTGGCCGACGAGTGAAAAAGAGTCAGGTGCGCCGTCGGTGTTCAACTCGACATTGCCGCCGAACCGGGCCTTGACCGGCCCGACCTTCAACACCACCTTGGCTTCCAGTTCGTTATCCGAGTGCTTGATCAGTTCTTCGCAACCGGGAATGCATTGCTTCAGTACATCGGGGTCATTGAGTGCGGCGTAGACAGTTTTCTTCGGAGCCGCGATGCGGATTTCGTCGGCCATTTCCATGGCGTTTCCTTTCTATCAGCAACAGGGGAATTTGATGGTCGCGAGGCGTTCTGCCTGCTCCGGGGTAAGCGTCAGACAGGATCTTGCCCATTTCCAAAACCGTTTCATGACGGACCGTCCCGGTTCACGGCGGCTTGTCGCCGAACCATGATCAGTTCTGCCAGGATCGAGAGCGCGATTTCCTCGGGCGTAACTGCGCCGATGTCCAAGCCTGCCGGCGCCGAGACTCCGGCTGTCACATCGGGTGCAATGCCTTCGTCTGCAAGTTTGGCGGCCAGTGTCGCGAATTTCCGTTTGCTCCCGACGAATGCGATATGTGCCGTTTCCTGTTTCAGGGCTACGCGCAGGGAGTCCAGATCTCCGCTCCCCTGCGTTGCCACGATGATTGCACGCGGGTGCGCTGCGAGGGTTTCGGAAATTTCGGAACTGACCGACCAGTGAAAGTGGGGTGCAAGTTCCGCCAGTGCCTCGGCCACGGGTGACGTGCCGAGGATCACAAGGCTCGGCATCGGTAGGCAGGGTTCAATGAAGATGTCGATGGTGCCGCGTGACGGGCATCCGTTGCGCGCGTAGGTCACGCCGTCTGCCTGCGACCCCGGAGACACGCCCATTTCGGTCAGCAAGTCCTCGGGTGCGACCGACACGAGCCGGGGTTCGCCGCTTGCAATCGCGGCAAGGGCCGCGCGTTTGACCGCGCCCCGCGTGCAGCCGCCGCCCAGAAACCCATGCAGGATTGTGCCGTCGGCACCGATCAGTGCTTTTGCACCGGGGCGCGCCGATGTGGCCCCGGCAGTACGCACAATTGTTGCGAAGACGAAAGGTTCGTCGCGCGTGCGAAGCGCATTCGCGGCGTCCGCCAATTCGG
The DNA here is from genome assembly GCA_965228905.1 of Paracoccaceae bacterium. Classification (GTDB taxonomy): domain Bacteria; phylum Pseudomonadota; class Alphaproteobacteria; order Rhodobacterales; family Rhodobacteraceae; genus CALKXV01. The sequence continues at coordinate 692,484 of CBDDII010000003.1, forward strand.
TCGATAATATCTCGGCAGGTGTCATAGGCGGTCAAGCTCCCGCTCCAGATCTGCCAGATCGTCGAGCGTGTTCGCAGCGGCGAAGAGATCGACGTGAGGCAGAGCAGCGGCCATGCCCGCGGTGATCGGTTCATAGTCGCGCCAGCCCTTGAGCGGGTTGAGCCAGATTATTCGGCAGCCGCGCTTGCGAAGTCTGGAAAGCGCGGTATCCAAGTGTTCTGGCGGTGACGTATCGTAGCCGTCCGAGAGGATGATCACGACACTCCGGCTGTCGACGAAACGTCGCGCATATGTGTCGGCGAAGCGTTGCAGGGAGTCGCCGATCTTGGAGCCGCCGCCGAAACCGTCTGCCATAAGCGACATCCGTCCGATGGCCCGCATCGTGTCCTTGTCGCGCAGGGCCTCGGTGATGCGGACAAGGCGGGTGTGAAAGAGGTAGGCATCCGCCGTGGGATCGCCGCGCATCAACCCGGCCAGAAAGGCCAGAAAGACTTGCGCATAGACGCTCATCGAACCGGATACATCGCAAAGGGCGACGATCCTGCGGTCGCGGTCAGGCCGCTTCTTGCGGTAAAGTCGCAGCGGCTCGCCGCCCGTGGCGAGGCTGCGGCGGATGGTTCTGAGAAAATGCAGGCTATTGCCTTTTCGCGCCGCGATCCTGCGGCGGGACCGCCGATCACGCAAGGCCTCGCCCAGGCGCCGGGCTAAGTGTTCGGCTTCCGCAATCTCTTCGGCGCGAACGAGATCGCGCAGGTCGCGCCTGCTGAGATTACGCGCTTCGGACGAGACCAGTTTGCCTTCGCTATCCCCCTCTGCCTTATCTTTACCCCCGTCGGGCGTGGTCATCTGGCCGCTGCCGCCTTTGTCCTGTCCATCCGCACTTCTGGAAGAATGCACGCTGTCGCTTTTGTTCGGGGTCTTCTTCGAAACGACTTTCGTGCGCACCCGCCCCGCGTCCATCCAGTAGCTGTCGAAAAGCGCGTCGAATTGCCCGGCCTCTTCCCGGCATCCGGCACAGATGGCTTTCAAGGCGAGTCGCGTCTCGTCATGGTCGGCGGCTCGGACATGTGAAAGCGCGGTGAGGGCCGCGTCGGTTTCCTGAACGCCGATACGCCATCCGTTCGCGCGTAGGTGTGCCAAAAAGCCCGCCATGCGTGCGGCAGGTCCGGGGTCGCGCCCGGCAAATCGCGTCACGCGGCTCATGCGGCGCGTCCTGCCATGCGCTGAGCGACTTCGGTGGTCACATTGGCGCGGTCGGCTTGTGTTTTGAGCAGCGTGGTGAGCGAGGCCATGAGTGCTCCAGGATCGTCAGTCAGATCGGCTATGCCCAATCCCATCAAGGCGGCGGCGAAATCGAGTGTCTCCGCGACGCCCGGCACCTTTTCCAGTTCTTCCTTCCGAAGCGTCTGGACGAAGCCGATCACCTGCTCCGCCAGTCGTTCCTCGATGTCAGGGCTCCGCGCTTTCAGAATGGCCAGCTCGGTTTCGCGATCGGGATATTCGACATAAGCAAATAGGCAGCGACGGCGCAGCGCGTCGCTGAGATCCCGCGTCCCGTTCGACGTCAGGACGACATGGGGGCGCGTCACCGCCGGGATCGTGCCAAGTTCGGGCACTGTGATCGCATAGTCGGCCAGGATCTCAAGAAGGAAGGCCTCGAACTCCTCGTCCGCGCGGTCGATTTCGTCGATCAGAAGAACCGGCGATTTGTCCTGAGTGATTGCCTGCAACAAAGGACGTTCCAACAGATACTCCCGCGAGAAAATCCGATCCTCGACCGACTTGCCTGTTTCACCGCTCTCCGACGCTGCCCGGATGGCAAGCAACTGGCGCTGGTAGTTCCATTCGTAAATCGCTTGGGACGCATCCAGCCCCTCGTAGCATTGAAGCCGGATCAGCCTGGTATCCAAAGACTGGGACAGGGCGCGGGCGACTTCGGTCTTGCCGACACCCGCCGCTCCCTCCAATAGCAGAGGACGTTCCAGTGCCAGTCCCAGATGAACCGCCATCGCAAGCTCGTCTGACGCGACATATCCCTGCAACGCCAAGTCCGATTGCACCTTTTTCTGGCTCACCCAATCGCTCCTGATCTACTTTTGGTTCCAGTTACTCTGGACAGGGGGGCGGGGAGACAAGGCCTCCCCGTGCGACCGCTTAGCCATGCAAGCCGAGGTCATTGGCGGTCTTCCAGATCCGCCAGTGATCGTGCGGCATATGGCTTTGACGCAGCCCGAAAGCCCGGAATGCGTCATGCACCGCGTTGGAAAACGCCGGAACCCCGCCCACGTTCGGGCTTTCGCCCACACCCTTTGCGCCGATCGGGTGATGCGGGCTGGGGGTGACCGTGTGGTCGGTGGTGTAGTTGGGCGTCTCCCAGGCCGTAGGCAGGAAGAAATCCATCAACGTGCCGGTCTTGACATTGCCCATTTCGTCATAGGCGATTTCCTGGCCCATGGCGATGGCCAGCGCCTCGGTCAGCCCGCCATGCACCTGGCCTTCGATGATCATCGGATTGATCCGGGTGCCGCAATCGTCCAGCGCATAGAATTGCCGGATTTCGTGTTCGCCCGTGTCCACGTCGATGTCCATGACGCAGACGTAAGCCCCGAAGGGATAGGTCATGTTGGGCGGGTCGTAATAGCTGACCGCCTCAAGACCCGGTTCGATGCCCGGAATGGCCTGGTTGTAGGACGCGAATGCGATTTCCTTCATCGTCTTGAACTTTTCAGGCGCGCCCTTGACGACAAACCGGTCCACGTCGAATTCAACATCGTCGTCATGAACTTCCAGAAGATAGGCGGCGATCATCTGTGCCTTTGCGCGGATTTTTCGGCCTGCCATTGCCGTGGCCGCGCCTGCCACCGGGGTCGAGCGCGACCCGTAAGTGCCAAGCCCGTAAGGTGCGGTGTCGGTGTCGCCTTCCTCAATGGTGATCGAGTCGGCGGGCAGGCCGATCTCACTGGCAAGGATCTGCGCGAATGTGGTCGCGTGACCCTGACCTTGAGAGATGGTTCCAAGCCGCGCAATCGCGCTGCCGGTGGGGTGGATGCGGATTTCGCAGCTGTCGAACATGCCAAGGCCAAGGATGTCACAGTTCTTGACCGGCCCGGCACCGACGATCTCGGTGAAATGGGTCAGGCCGATGCCCAGAAGTTTCCGAGTTTTGCCGGCCTTGAAGTCCTCGACTCGCTGGGCCTGTTCCTTGCGCAGGTCGTCATAGCCAACCGCGGCCAGAGCCTTGTCCCATGCGGTGTGATAGTCGCCCGAGTCGTACTCCCAGCCCAGGGCCGATTGGTAGGGGAACTGGTCCTTCTTGATGAAGTTGATGCGCCTGAGTTCGGCGGCATCCATGTTCAGCTCAATCGCCAGAACCTCGATCATCCGCTCAATGAAATAAGCCGCCTCTGTCACACGGAACGAACAGCGATAGGCCACCCCGCCCGGTGCCTTGTTGGTATAGACCCCATCGACGGCCAGATAAGCGGTCGGGATGTCGTAAGACCCGGTGCAGATGTTCATGAACCCGGCCGGAAATTTTGTCGGGTCGGCGCAGGCATCAAAGCCACCGTGGTCGGCCGTGGTATGGCACCACAGGCCGGTGATCTTGCCGTCCTTCGTGGCGCTGATTTTGCCCTTCATCCAGTAGTCGCGGGCAAAGGCCGTGGTCATCAGGTTTTCCATCCGGTCTTCGACCCATTTCACCGGCACGCCGGTGACGATGGAGGCGACGACCGAGCAGACATAACCCGCATAGGCGCCCACCTTGTTGCCGAAACCGCCGCCGATGTCGGGAGAAACAACACGGATGTTGTGCTCTTCGATCCCTGAAATCAGGCTGACCACGGTGCGGATCGCGTGCGGGGCCTGGAAGGTGCCGTATAGCGTCAGCTTGCCGTTCACCTTGTCCATCGACGCGACACAGCCGCAGGTTTCAAGCGGGCAAGGATGGGTCCGATGGTAATAGACCATCTCTTCGGCCACGACCTCGGCCTCGTTCAGGACTTGTTCGGTCGCATCCTTGTCGCCGGCTTCCCAGGTAAAGATGTGGTTGTGGTGACGGCGCGGCCCGTGGGCGCCATCCGGCAGCCCGTTGCCGTCGCCCTGAAGGTCTTCGCGCAGCACCACGTCGCTTTCCAGGGCGGCGAATGGATCGGTGAGAACGGGAAGTTCCTCGTACTCCACCTCGACCAGTTCAACGGCATCCGCCGCAACGTAGCGATCCTTAGCGACCACATAGGCCACTTCCTGCCCCTGAAACAGCACCTTGCCATCGGCCAGCACCATCTGCTTGTCACCGGCCAGCGTGGGCATCCAGTGGAGGCCCAGCGGTTCGAGATCGGCGGCGGTCAGAACGGCAATCACACCGTCCAGAGCCATCGCGGCGTCGGTGTTGATCGACTTGACGCGGGCATGGGCATAAGGCGAGCGGACGAAATCTCCGTGCAGCATACCGGGAAACTTCAGATCATCGACATAGTTGCCCTTGCCTTGCGTGAACCGGGCGTCTTCGACCCGCTTCCTTTTGCAGCCCATGCCGCCAAGAGCGTCGACACGTTCCTCGCGCGAAAGTTCCTTGTTCATTCTGCGGCCTCCTTGGATGCATTCATCTCGGCCGCAGCGGCGAGGATGGATTTGACGATGTTCTGATACCCGGTGCAGCGGCAAAGGTTCCCGGCCATGCCGAAGCGCACCTCTTCTTCGCTCGGGTTGGGGTTTTCTTCCAACAGTTTCGAGGCGCGGGTGATCATCCCCGGCGTGCAGAAACCGCATTGAAGCCCGTGGTGCTCCTTGAAGGCGGTTTGCAACACATGGAGGCTGTCCGGGTTACCCAGGCCTTCGATAGTGGTGACCTCGGCCCCGTCGGCCTGGGCGACAAAGACGGTACAGGATTTCACGGATTTGCCGTTCATGGTCACAGTGCAGGCCCCGCAATGCGAGGTTTCGCAGCCGATGTGCGGGCCGGTCAGACCCAACCGTTCGCGAAGGGTATGGATCAGAAGTTCGCGGGGTTCGGCAAGGAATTCCTGTTCCTCGCCATTCACCGTTAGCTTGAAGTGTTTCTTGCTGGACATGTCTACCTCCTCACGCGCGCGACCAGGCCGAGGCGATGGCCCGGCGAAGGATGACGGCGGCTGCGTGCCGTTTGAATTCCATCGGACCCCGATTGTCCTGCGTGGGATCAATGTCGCCAAGCATTGCGGCCACCGCGGCCTCTGTTGCGTCAGTATCGACAGCAGTGCCGACAAGTGCCGCACCCGCCGCTTCGGACCAGACCGGGGTGTCGCTGAGATTGGTCATGGCGATGGATGCGTGCGCGCATGTGCCGCCCTCTTTGGTCAGCAGCACGGCCGCCGCTGCCGTGGCGTAGTCACCGATCTTCCGTTTCTGTTTTTCGTAGGCGTAGCCGCCGGATGTGGCTGCAAAGCTGACGCCTGTCAGAACCTCAAGATCGTCGCGGTCGGTCATGTAGGCCGCTTCGTAGAAATCGCGAGCCTTGACCTCGCGCTCGCCATTGGGGCCGAGCAGGGTGTAGGTCGCATCAAGGCATTGCATGAGGCCGGGCATGTCGTTGCCTGGATCGCCATTGGCCACATTGCCACCGACCGTTCCCATGTAACGGACCTGGGGATCGGCAATCTGAAGTGCGGCCTCGCGCAGGATCGGTGCCGCGTCCGACAATGCCGGGCTGTCGATGATCTCGTGCTGCGTGACCATGGCGCCCAGGCGAATGATGCCGCCTTCAACAGCAATGCCGCCCAGACCTTTCACATCTTGGAGGTCAATCAGGTGTGGTACGTCCGCCATCCTGAGTTTCATCATCGGGATAAGGCTGTGGCCGCCGGCCATCACGCGCGCGTTATCCCCGTACTCGCTCAGCACGGCGAGAACACCTTCCATGTCCTTTGGGCGATAATATTCAAAGGCCGCTGGTATCATCGGCTTTCCTCCCTTCAAGCTTCTGAACTGGCTGGAAGAGAGATTGCGCGGCGGCGACACGCCTCTGCACGGGAAAATTGCCTGTTTGCTGTGATTTTGCACGAAATGCGCCAAACTCTGCACGAGTTGCGCCGCGCTGTCAGCCAAGGGCGGCTTGCACTTCCCTCAAATGTGACCGGCTGACCGGCACGGGTGGCAGGGAATCGTTGTCGAAGGTGCAGCGCCCCTTGTCCTTCTCACGATCGAAGCCCACCACTTTGGACAGGTTCACAAGGTAACTGCGATGGACCTTAACGAAGCCGGTGGGTGCCAACCGTTTCGTTGCCTCGGTGATCGGCCAGACACAGAAATGGCGCTCGCCGTTGGCATAGACCTGCGTATAGTGCCCGTCCGCGCGGACGAAGGCGATGTCCTGGGCAAGGATGAAGACTTTCGCACCATCCTTCTCGCAGGGAATCCGCAAAGGCTTGGCGAGGTCCGGTGCCGCGTCGCGAATGTCTGAATGGGTGCCGGACATGTCTTCGTCGAGCGCGCCTTCCGGCACCAGATATGTCACGCCTACCCAGAGAAACGCACCGAAAATCACGAAACTCGACAAGATCACCCCGATGGCCATTGTTTCATTGCTTATCACCGGACCGAACTCGCGCAGTGTCGAAATCGATATGAAATTTGTACCCGCCATCGCAAGAAAATGGACCGAGAAAACCGCCAGACCGAAACAAAGGGCTCCGACGAGAATTGTTCGGTTGGATCGCTCGCCATAGGCGACTCCAAACGCAAGGATACAAAGCCCGATGGCCAGAATGGATGAGGCAACGACGCCAAAGGGTGTATAGACGGCCTTGCAAAGCTGCATTCCGGCCATCCCGACATAGTGCATCGCCAAGATGCCCGCGCCCACGATTGCACCGGACGCCACGATAACCGATTTTCTGCGCCGGGTGAAATGTAGGAGCGCGAGGGCGAGGGCCACCATCAGGATCGCGATTAGGGCCGATGCCAGGGTGATCGCGGCGTCGTAGTAAAAAAGGATCGGCAATCGCAACCCCAACATCGCAATGAAGTGCATCGACCAGATGCCGCCTCCCAGCGCCACTGAAGCAAGAGCCACGGCGATTTTGCGTTGCTGGACGGATTTCTCGGCCATGTTCCTTGTGAGCGACAACCCGGTTCCACCAGCAACCAAGGCGACGACGAGAGAAGCCGCGACCAATCCTGAATTATGCCCGTAGTCCAAGAATTCCATACTTTGACTTTTGCTCAAGGGACGACGGTATGCAAATCTCTAGTTGATCTTCACGCCGTCTCCAGACCACTAATTTACCGCTTCGTGAGTGCCCCCCGCAAAAAAGTGGCTTCCCAAGATTGGCTGCACTGAAGCGATCTTCGGCGTCATGTAAGTTTTTGCGCGGCGAAGCCGTCATGCGGTGCGCCTGCTCAATGGCGTCTCGATGTCCGGCAAGTTATGCTTTGCGATCACGTGGCGCTTGTCCCAGACTGGTTGGTGGGTTCGAATGACAGGCAGCTTAGCAATTGTCATGGTGAGGCCTTGATCCGCCTGTCCCTTGGGCAAGCCCTACATTACGCTGGCACTGTCGGTTCAAAACTTGCTGAAATCGTCGAGCGGTGGGCTACAGTGCAATCCGTGGACAAAGTGCAACGCGAGTCGCGCAGTCGTTCTAAGTAGGGGACACAATGAATTTCATTCGACAAATCGTGTTGTCGCTCGCCGCCATCGGCGGTGCATTGTTCCTGTGGGTCACCTACGTGCCGTCCTCCATCGACTGGCTTGAAAAAGCCGGGATCGCGGATCTTCTGGGGGTCGAGACGGCACCCGAGGAAGGCAGCGGCGGCGGCGGTGGATTTGGCAGAGGCGGACCGGCAAATGTGGTCGTTGCGGAGGTGGGAGAAGGCCGCGTCGATGACCGGATAGAGGCTATCGGCGACGGGAGGGCTGTGCGCTCGGTCACGCTTCGCTCCGAGGTCGCAGGCAAGGTGGTCGAGGTCGTTCCTGCGACAAATGGTTATGTCGAAGTTGGCGACGTGGTCCTGAGACTGGATGCCGAGGCTGAGCGGATCGAGTTGGAACGCGCGAGGCTCCTGCTAGAGAGTGCACGGGAAGATGCCGAACGGCTGACGCGTCTTGGTGGCACCGGGGCGATCAGCGAAGTTACGCTCAGGGAGGCGCGCCTTGCCGTTCGGACGGCGGAACTCGCCACCGAGCAGGCGGAGTACGACCTGGTGCAACGCACCGTAACTTCACCGATTTCCGGCTGGCTTGGGGTGATTGACGTTGCCACGGGCGACCGGATTTCCAGCCAGGACATAATCGCGACCATCACTGACCGGTCGGAAATTCTTGTAGATTTCAGAGTGCCCGAGCGCGTCATCGGAATGATCGAACCCGGCAAGGTGATTGAGGTGCGCCCGCTCGGACTTCGCGGGCTGGAACTGACGGGAGAGATCGCGGCCATCGACAACATTGTTGACCGGAACAGCCGAACGTTGCGGGTGCAGGGTCGTTTTGAGAACGTGGGCGACCGCTTGCGCGCAGGCATGGCCTTCTCGGTTTCGATGGAGTTTCCCGGCGAGACGCTCCTCTCGGTCGATCCCCTTTCTGTCCAGTGGTCCAGCGAGGGATCCTATGTCTGGGCGGTCCGCGACGGCAAGGCAGCGCGCGTGGACGTCACGATCCGGCAGCGGAACAGCGACAGCGTCGTTGTCGAGGCCGCGCTGGAGCAGGGGGATCTTGTGGTGATTGAAGGCGTTCAGAGCCTCAGGCCCGGTGCCGAGGTTACGGTTTCATCGGGCAGCGAGGCGGAAGCGGCAGAAGCCGCGCGCCGCGACCGCGCCAGTCTTTGAGAGGCAATGACATGGCAAGCAAGGAAGCCCCCTCCGCCGTCCTCGGGTCTGGCATCGCGCTTTTCGTCAGGCGGCAGATCCTCGCCTATGTCCTGAGTGCGCTGATCCTTCTGGCAGGTATTGCATCCCTCTTCGGTGTCGAGGTCCGCGAACTGCCGAACGTCGACCGTCCGGTCATTACCGTCACGACCGATTTTTCGGGCGCCTCACCCGAAAGCGTGGATCAGGAGATCACCAGCCGCATCGAAGGTGCGGTGGGACGAGTGGCAGGGATCAAGTCGATTTCTTCGAACTCGCGCTTTGGGCGAAGCAGGGTCACGCTTGACTTCAATGAAAGCACCGATCTGGACGTCGCCGCGACAGACAGCCGGGACGCGGTCGCCCGGATTGCCAACCAGTTGCCGGACGGGGCAGATACCCCGCGCATCGTGAAGGCGGATGCCAATGCGCAGGCCGTTCTGCGGATTGCCGTGACCTCGCCCGGGCGCTCGCCGCAGGAGTTGACGCAGATCGTGCAGGAGCGCGTCGAGGATCGGCTGATCTCGATCGACGGTGTTGCTGACCTCCAGATTTATGGCGACAGGGAGCCGATCTTCCGGGTCGATATCGACATGGCGGAATTGGCGAGTCGCGGGCTGACGCTGGCCGACCTGAGACGAACGCTTTCCGACGTCGCCTATGACGCACCAGCCGGAGACCTCTCCGGCGCGTCTCAGTCGATCAGCGTCCGGACCACTGCCACGGTCGCGGCGCCCCAGGAATTCGAGGACCTTGTCATCGCCGAACACGTCCGGGTCGGGGATGTCGCAAGGGTCTCGCTTGGTCCCGCGCCGGATGAAACCGTTCTGAGGGCCAACGGCCAGACCGGGATCGGCCTTGGCGTGATACGTCAGGCGACCTCGAACACGCTGGAAATTTCCGCAGCGGTGCGCGAGGTTGTGGCGGAACTGGATCGCACCCTGCCTGACGACGTCAGTGTTTTCGTCACCTCTGATGACGCCGTGTTCATCAGGGGGTCGATCACGGAGGTCTTGAAGACACTCGGGCTGGCGGTTGCAATCGTCGTTGTCGTTATCTTCCTGTTCCTCCGCAACTTCCGCGCAACTGCCATCCCCGCACTTACCATGCCGGTCGCGCTGATCGGAACGCTGGCGGCTATCTACCTCGTCGGTTTCTCGGTCAATATCCTGACACTTCTGGCGCTTGTCCTCGCGACCGGGATGGTCGTAGACGACGCAATCGTTGTGCTTGAAAACATCGTGCGACGGCGAAGCGAAGGCATGGGACCTCGCGCAGCCGCGGTCCTTGGCACGCGGCAGGTGTTCTTCGCGGTGGTGACCACCACGGCGACGCTCGCGGCAGTCTTCATCCCGCTGTCCTTCCTGCCCGGCCAGGCGGGGGGGCTCTTTCGCGAATTCGGCTTCACCCTTGCCATGGCCGTCATGCTTTCATCCGTCGTGGCCCTCACGCTCTGCCCCACATTGGCGAGCCGAATGTTGACCAAAGACCCCAATCCGGGCCCGCGCGGGCCCTTTGTCTGGCTGGGCAACAGGCTGGCGGCGCTTTACGCGAGAACACTCGACTGGGCACTTGCAATCCCCTTCGTCATCGTGCTCGTTGCCGCTCTCTTTGCGCTGACAGCAGCAATGGTCTTCGGGTCGATCCGGCAGGAACTGACACCGCGAGAGGACCGCGCCGTGGCTCTCTTGTCGGTGACAGCCCCGCAAGGCGTTTCGCTGGAGTACACAACCCAGAAAACCCGCGAGATCGAGGCAGCGATCCAGCCACTGAGAGCGTCCGGCGAGGTCACGAACGTCTTTTCGATCACCGGTTTCGGTGCCGACAACCGGGGTTTCATGGTTTTCAGCCTGGCCCCCTGGGAAGAACGCGGGCGCAGCCAGGACGAGATCGTCGGGCAGATCAACGGCAGCCTGCGAAACATCATCGGAGTCCGCGCCTTTGCCATTCAGCCCAACTCGCTGGGTATTCGAGGCGCAGGGCGCGGTCTGACCTTTGCCGTCGCAGGCAACAGTTACGAGCAACTGGCAGAGGTTTCGGAACAACTTGTCGCCCGGATGCAGGAAGACCCGGCATTCGGACAGGTGCGCCTTGAGTACGAAACGACACAGCCGCAGCTTTTCATCGAAATCGACCGCACCCGTGCCTCCGATCTCGGCATCGACATCACTGGCCTGGGTGAGGCGCTTCGCGCTGTTCTTGACGGACGCACCGTCGGCTCGGTCTTCATCGACGACCTGAGCTACGACATCCAGATGCTCTCGACTTCGGACCCGGTGGACGATCCCGGCGACCTTCAGAACGTGTTCGTTCAGGCCAGCGACGGGCAGATGGTACCGATGTCGAGTTTCGTCACGCTGGAGGAGCGCGCCGTTGCGCCGGAACTGGAACGCGAAGGACAAAACCGGTCGGTCGAAATCTCGGCCGGTCTTACGCCGGAAATGTCCCTGGGCGATGCTCTTCAGGAGGTGAGAAGCCTGGCGGAAGAGGTTCTGGCCGAGGAGAACCGCATTGTCCCTCTGGCAGAGGCGGCTACCCTGGACGAAACCGCATCGGGCCTTTTGATGACCTTCGGCTTCGCGATCGTGGTCGTCTTTCTTGTTCTTGCGGCCCAGTTCGAAAGTTTCATCTCGGCCATCGTGGTCATGGCGACAGTCCCACTCGGCCTTGCCTGCGCCATTTTTGCGCTGTTGCTGACTGGCCTCAGCCTGAACGTCTACAGCCAGATCGGTCTGGTCATGCTGATCGGCATAATGGCCAAGAACGGCATCCTGATTGTGGAGTTCGCCAACCAGTTGCGCGATGCGGGCAATGACGTGCGAAGTGCGATCCACGACGCCTCGACGGTCCGCCTTCGACCGGTGATGATGACGATGACTTCGACCGTCCTGGGTGGCGTCCCTCTGATCCTGTCCACCGGTGCCGGAGCCGAAGCGCGCGAGGCGCTGGGCTGGGTGATCGTCGGTGGTCTGGGGCTGGCCACACTCTCCACGCTCTACCTCACGCCGATCGCCTATCTGTTGCTCGCAGGGTTTTCCAAACCACGCGCGGAGGAGGAGCGGCGACTGCTGAACGAACTGGAAGGGGCGTTGAGCGGGTAACCCAGATGGAGGCTGCGACTTCACTCGATATTTGGGTTCACTGAGATTTGGCGATGTTTTCGAGGGTCGTCCCCTTACGCGGCAAACGGCAGAGAAGTTCGATTTCAGGGCGAGCACGGTGCGGCGCGAAACGCCTGTTGGCGTAACGGGCCGCAAGTTCGCTTGCGACCCGCAGCCTGTCATGTTCTTCAGAGTTCGCCGATGGCGGTGTTCTTGATCTCCGGCCACTTGGCAAAGGCGCCTTCGATCACCGTTTCCCGGTCTTCGAGGTACTTGTCGAAGATGGCCTTGTTGACGAAGAGATAGAGTTTGCCGTCCACGATGTCTGCATATCGGACATCTCCGTCAAGCTTTTTGCCAACGAAAACGCCGAAAGCGCAGAAACCGCCGAACTGGGGCAGCATTGAAGCGGGGTCTTCGTCGAAGGCGGCCTGGGCGTCGGCATCGGCAAAGTAATAGTCGATGCCGTCGTGGTTCGATGTGTAAGCGGCGTCACCGATATGGGGAGTGTCCGCTTCGAACATCGAGACCGGGTCAAAGCCGTGCATTCCCAAGGGGTTGCCGGTCAGGGTCAAACCGTTCGAAATGTTCACCTCGTCAGCCGCGAAGGCCGCAGGTGTGCTTGCGATGAGCGATACGATTGCCGCTGCGATCAGTTTGGATTTGGTCATTGTCTTGGTCCTTTGTTGAGGTTGGTTTGGGGAGGGGAAACGCGCCGCCATCAGGCGCCGCGGGTGATGCGATCGACAGCGTCGTCCGTCCACCAGACGGCGTTTGCGATCATTCGGAAATTGATGAGGGCAGCGAGATAGCCGTCGCCTTCGGGCACCTTTGCGCCAGCTGTTGCATCGCGCACGACGGCGACCTCGAAGCCGGTTTCCAGCAGTTCTCGCATATGGCTTTCGACGCAGAGGTTGGCCGACATGCCGGCAAGGATCACCTTGTCGATTCCGATCTTGCGAAGTTGCAGCACGAGGTCGTTCTGTTCGGGGCCGTAAACCTTGTGGGGCGAACAGACGATGGTTTTGCCGTCGTTGATGTATTTCTTGTACTGCGGCATCCAGTCCGCGCCCGAGCCTTGGAAACCATCAAGGCTGAGGGGATCGGCGCGGTCGAACATTCCGATGCCATGCATCACACGTTCCAGCGTGCCTTCGAATGCCCATTGGTGATCCTGCGGATAGTAATAGTGAGGCGACACAACTACGGGCATCTCGGCCGCCTTTGCCGCGATGAACAGTCGTTCAAGGTTGTCGACAACGCCCTGTTCGGAAACGCTTTCGCCAACGACGCCCCAGGCGACGCCGCCCTCGTCCAGAAAGTCGACCTGAGGGTCCACGACGACAAGGGCGGTGCGGCCCGGTTCGATCTGCATGTCGATAAGGGGCAGTCCGGGGTCGGCAGGGTCGGCGTAGTGTTCGCGCGCATCAGGCGTCGCGGCGTTCAGCGCGGTTCCCGAAAGCGTGGCGGCGGCACCGGAGGCCGCAGCGGTGGTCAGAAGGCGGCGGCGCGCCATGTCCACTTGAGCTTCGGGCGGGTTGCCACAGCCGCATTTGTGATCGTGAGATTTCATGGGTCTTCTCCTTTGGTTGGTCTTCGGGTGCGTGATCGAACGGCGTCAGGCCGTGCGAGGGGGGCGGCGGGCGCATTTGCGCCGCCGATCTGGTCGTTTGATCAGTTGGTTGGCCGGTCAGTCTTTGATGGCTTCAGACAGCACCATCTGGCAGATCGCTTGTCGGCGTGCGGAGTCGGCGGGGATGTTCAACATACCGCGCGTCACTTCGTCCAGGGGCACCGGGGGCGGTCGGCAGGTCGGCGGCTCGATCGGCCAGTCCGCGTCGGGCAGACGGGCTTCGTCAAGAGGTGACAACAGCAGGAGCGACGCGGTGCTGCTGGTTGCGATCCCGCCAACGACGGTCGCAAGCAGGAACAAGGCCAGGTCATCGTAGCGGCCGATCAGGGCGGCAAGGTTGCGCAGATACCGCATTGGTTCAAGTACGGGGGCAGGCCGTGGTGACTTGCAGAGGCGGGTCTGGCGCGGGGTCATCTCGACCATGACGGCATCGAGGCCGGTCGGAAAAACGATTGAGGTCATGTGTTCTGTCGTCCTTTTGGCGGGCTCGGTCTCGCGGTGCTTTGAAAGCCTTTCCGGCTTGATGGGACGACGTTAAACCGGGGTAGACAGATCTGTATTGGCCGGGCCTGCCAGGGTTTGGGCATAACCTGCCAAAACGGTTTCGGCATCGGCACAAAGCGGCAGTTTCCGGCGGGCGCGATACTGGGCCGGGGTCTGTCCCTCGTGGCGCTTGAAGGCGCGGCCAAAGGTGCTTTGGTCGGAAAACCCGGCGAGGAAGGCGACTTCGGTCAGGCTGCAATTGCTGGCGTGCAGCAACTCGCGGGCCAATCCGATTTGAGCTTCGCGCATCACCTCGCGCAGGGTGGTGCCTTCGTCGGAAAGCCTGCGAAACAGGGTGCGTTCGCTCATGCCCAGATCGCGGGCCAGGGCGGCGGCCGAGGGTGCGCCGGTGTTGAGCGTGGCGGATATACGGCGCAGCAAATGGACCCTCAGCGGTGTTGCGACGTCTGACTGGTTCAGTTCCCGTTCAAGGTGTCCGGTCATGAAGTCCGACACCGCCCGGTCGCCCAAACGGTTTGGCAGGTCCAGTGTCCGGGTCGCCATCGCGATGCCATCCTTTTCGGCCCGAAAGTGCACCGGCATTCCAAAGACAGCCTCGTAATCCCCAGGGTTGCCCACGCAGTCGTGGCGGAAAGTGGCATAATCGAAACGCGCCTCGCCCTCGACCAACAGTCCGGCGTTGTGCACGACGCCTGCCAGGGCACATTCGTTGCGCAGGGTCAAAGCCGGGTGCCCGAGGGTGCGTTGCTGAAGCGAGAAAAAAGCCCGGTCATGACTTTCGTCCAACTGGTAAACGGCGGTGTCGGTCAAAAGACGGAAGTATCGTTCCAGCCGTTGTAGCGAGGCCCGCAGGGTGGGTGCGGTTTTCAAGGCCAGCCCGAGGACGCCGAGCTTGTCGAATTCTATCGCCCGGGCGCAGGCCGCGACCAGCGTCGGTCGGTCAGGGTGGCGTTGGCGGAGCCATTCGATGAAATCGAAATAGGCGTTGGCATCCAACTGTCCGTCCAACGATTGCGACAGGCGGTGCACGACCTGATCGCCTGAGAGCACGCTGCCGTCAGCCATGAGTTTCAGACCAACTGCCGAGGCCATCGAATGGGCAAAGGCGGGAGTGACGGTCGACATGGCGTGCTCCGTTTCTATTTCAATTTGGATGAGGCGGGAGATCAGTCGGCTGTGTTCTCCAACTCGGCGATGCGCGCACGCAGGCGAGAGATTTCGCTTCCGTATTCCGCTTCGGTCAGGCGCAGCGGGATGTGCTTTGGGCAGTTCCAGTCAAATGCCTCGACGCGGATCACGACCGCACGTTCCGCCTTTGGCGCGTCGAGCGTGTTCAAAAAAGAGATCACAGTCGGGTCTTCGCTTAACCTGGCACGACCAAGGATTTTTAGTCGTTGTCGGGTCGCATAGTCGATGGCAAGGATCGAGATGCGGTTGTCGTGAACAAGGTTGCCGGTGCTTATGTACTGCTGGTTTCCGGCATAATCGGCATAGGCCAACGTATGCGGGTCAATCACCTTCAGAAAGCCGGGCGCGCCGCCGCGGAACTGAACATAGGGCCAGCCGGTTTCGCCCGTGGTGGCCTGAACCATGCCGTCGCGTGCTTCAAGAAATGCCGCTTCGCGTTTGCCAAGCAGATGGCCACTGTCGGTGTCGGCGTACATGACCCGCGTGTAGGCCTCGGCCGATCCATGCCGAGCCTGTTCTGCGCGGACGTTCGGGGTGAAGGCAAGGCGGGCAAAGGCTTTGGACATTTTCCGTTCTCCTATAGGCCAAGCTGCGAAAGACCGGGGTGATCTTCGGGGCGCGGCCCCAGGGGCCAGCGCATCAGGCGGGCGTCCTCGGCAATCGGCAAGTCGTTAATTGAGGCGATGCGTCGGGCCATCAGCCCGTCGGGTGCGAATTCCCAGTTTTCGTTCCCGAAGGCGCGAAACCAGGTGCCGCTGTCATCGCGATATTCATAGGCAAAGCGCACCGCGATGCGGTTGCCGCCATGTGACCAAAGCTCTTTGACAAGGCGATAGTCATGCTCGCGCGCCCACTTGCGGGTCAGGAAAGCCACGATCTGGTTCCGCCCGCTGAATCGTTCTGCACGGTTCCGCCAAATGCTGTCGGGTGTATAGGCCAGGGCGACTTTTCCCGGATCGCGCCCGTTCCAGGCGTTCTCGGCCAGTTTCACCTTTTCGATGGCGGTTTCTTCGCTGAAGGGTGGGATCGGCGGGCGGGGCATGAGGCTGTCCTTTTGTCTTTCGGGGATGTCAGCGCCCCGGTCCGGGAGCAAAGGTAGGGGAAGGGCGACCGGGGCGCTGGGCCGTGTTCAGGCTG
Organism: Paracoccaceae bacterium; assembly: GCA_965228905.1. Lineage (GTDB taxonomy): Bacteria > Pseudomonadota > Alphaproteobacteria > Rhodobacterales > Rhodobacteraceae > CALKXV01. The sequence continues at coordinate 708,867 of CBDDII010000003.1, forward strand.
GGCAGGCCGTCACCACGGACGCTGTGTTGGGATTTGACCGTTAGAGCGTGAGCGATTCTCCGTGTTGCGTTGGTATCGTGCATAAAACAGACTGGTCTGTCTATTTGTCAATCAATTTTTGCAATCTGGAGGGGTATAATTGGAATTTACGCAAGGAGAGGCTTGAAAACTTGAGAAAAATAGACAGACTTGTCTGGCCAATAAAAGGAGCAAACTGTGCCCTCACGTCGTGACGATCTGGTCGATACCGCGCTTCGGCTGTTTTACAAGCATGGATTCAACGCCACGGGAATCGATCGGATTCTGGCCGAATCCGGAGTCGCCAAGATGACGCTTTACAAGCATTTCCGATCCAAGGACGAACTTATCCTTGCAGCCTTGCAGTTGCGTGATGAGCGTTTTCGCAACTGGTTGATGGGTGAAATGGAGCGCGCCGCGACCGATCCGAAAGCGCGTCTTCTGGCGATGTTCGATGCGCTGGAAATCTGGTTTCGGGGAAAGGCTTTCAAGGGGCTGGGATTCTCCGGCTGCGCCTTCATCAACGCATCGGCCGAATTTCCAGACCAGGATCACCCGGCGCATCGGCTGTCTGCGGAACACAAGAGGCGCATCGTGGAATACCTGGCTGGCCTTGCCAAAGAGGCCGGTATCGCGGAACCGGAAACCCTGGCCGAGCAACTGGCGCTGTTGAAGGAGGGCGCAATTGCCACTGCGCAGGTTCGCAATATGCCAGAAGCGGCCAAACTGGCCAAGAGGATGGCTGCATCGTTGATCGAGGCGGCGGAAAACCGAAGCGCGTAATGGCATTCCCAAAACGTTTGGCTAATGACAAGTTGACCATGTCCAAACTCGACGACCCGTGCTCGGCATTCCACGAGAGCGGCAGCTTTAGGGGGCTGCAGCGCCGCAAAATTGACGAGTGTCGAAAGGTGGGAATGGGCCGAGGTCGAGCATCCAAGATCGGGTAGGGTGTCGTGACCGGTCTGGTCAGGCAGCCGCCTAAGTTCTTTCAACGAGTCAAGAAACCGCCGTCGATTGGCAATGCCAGGCCGTTGATCATTGCCGAGGCATCGCTCAGAAGGAACGAGATTACTTCCGCTACGTCAGATGTCTCGGCAAACCGGCCGGAGGGCATACGCGAGAGAATAGGCTCTGATTTCTCGGGATCGCTCCAGGCGCGGGCGGCAAGTTCGGTCATCGTGACGATCGGGTTGATGCAGTTCACCCGGATGCCATGCTTGCCCAATTCGTTTGTCATGACCCGGCTCATCGCATCCATGGCCCCCTTGGATGCGCAATAGGATGCGTGATCGTCGAACCCGATGAAGGACGAGATGCTGGAGACGTTCACGATTGCGCCCCCTCCGCCAGCGGCAACACGGGCGCGAGCGTATTCCTGGGCCACGATCATGGCCGAGCGGACGTTGACCGCCTGTACCTGATCGAAGGCTTCGACGGTGACTTCGAGGAACGGTTGCAGGACATTGATACCCGCGCAATTGACCAAGAGATCGGCGGGCAGGCCCGAAAGGGCCGCTTCGCGTGCGGCCTTGGCGTCTTCCAGATCGACGACAACGGATTTGCATCCGATTTCGCTTTCAAGGCTTTCCAGGTCGGAGGCCGTGCGGGACAGCGCGACGATGCTTGCGCCGCGTGACGCAAGCAGTTTTGCCGTTTCGCGCCCGATGCCCTTGCCCGCGCCGGTGATGAGAACTGTCTTTCCGTCGAATGTCATGTTCGCAACCCCATTTCGATCTGCATTTTCACTTCGCCCGGCGGTGCCTGGCTGGCCAGTTCGAAGGCCTTGACGCTTTCTTCGAACGGGAAGGTGCGGGTGATCAGCGGCGCCACATCGATGGCGCCCGATGCCAGCATGGCCACGCACCTTGGATAGACATGGGCATAACGGAACACATGCTCGACCCGGGCTTCCAGAAGCTGGGCCGCGGCGACATCATAGGCAATTGGTTCCAGCGGAATGCCGACATAGACGACTGTGCCGCCTGGCTTCAAAGGTTCAAACGCCTGGGCGGCGGCACGGGTATCGCCCGAGCATTCGTAAACCACATCCGCGCCCCAGCCGTCGGTAAGTTCTGCGACCGTCTCGGCCAGCGAGTCGGAACGCACGTTTACGGTCGAGACAGGGCCGAGCTTGGCCGCGAGATCAAGTTTTGCATCGTCGACGTCGCTGACAACGACACGGGCGCAGCCTGCCGCGATTGCTGCCAGGACGGTGACAAGGCCGATTGGGCCCGCCCCGATGACGACTGCCGTGTTGCCGGGCTCGGGTCGTGCCTTGACGACGGAATGAACACCGACGGCAAGGGGTTCGACCATCGCGCCAGCGGCAAAGGACACTTCGTCGGGCAGCTTGAACGTGAAATCTGCCGGGTGAACCACGGTCGAACGTAAGACACCATGAACGGGCGGGGTGGCCCAGAACCGCACGGCGGGGTCAAGGTTGTATTGTCCCAGACGGGTGGCCCGGCCGTTGGGGTCGGGAATGCCGGGTTCCATGCAGACTCGGTCGCCGATGTTCAACCCGGTGACATCCTTGCCCTTTTCGATGACGATGCCGGATGCCTCGTGTCCGAGGATCATCGGTTCCTTGACGACGAAGGAACCGATCGCGCCGTGGGTGTAATAGTGTACGTCCGATCCGCAGATGCCCACTGTGTGAATCGCGATACGGACATCGCGCGGCCCCATGGATTCTTCGACAGAGAATTCGCGCAGTGACAGTCGATCTTTCCCCTCCAGCACCAGCGCACGCTGATCCAATGCGTCAGCTGAAATTTCTGATCGCATAGTATCCTCCCTTATTGTTTGTGTCGAACGTAGAGCAATGTCTTGTGAAGCACCACGTCTTCGTCGACGGGTGCACAAACATTCTTGACTGGTTTGGCTGTCACGCGGCTCCTGATGTGGTGCGCGACTCTGAATTTCCCGAAACCAGGTCTGCCGATTCGCGGTACTCCGTCGGTGTCTGGCGGCAGACGGAAACGAACTGCCGATTGAAGTTGGCGGTGTTGTTGAAGCCGGAATCAAAACAGATTTCGGTGATCGGAAGCCGGGTCTCGGTCAGAAGGGTGCAGGCGTGGTGAACACGCAGAAGGTTCACGTAGCGCGCGAATGTGTGCCCGGTCTGGCGTTTGAAAAACCGCGAAAAGTTGCTGGCTTCCATGCCGCATAGACCCGCCGCGTCATCCAGCCGAACCGTCTCGGTATAGTATTCATGCAGGTGGTCGATCACGAGTTGCAAGCGTTTCGACGACTTGGAATGAACGCCAAGGGCTGGGGCACAATGGCTGAGGATGCGCCGTTCCGACGGTTCCCGACTTAGGCGTTCCAAGAGCTGAAAAAACTGAAAAAGACGCTTTGTGCCAGATGTTTCCCCGATCTGTCGAAGCAGGTCGGCCCCTTCCTTTGCGGTAGTTCCCGTGAACTCTGTTCCAAAGGCGGCGTCGGCCAGCATCGTTTTCACATGGGCCATTTCGGCGAAGGGTTCGACTGCTGCGTCGGCGAATTCGGAACTGAACTGAACAAGCATGTCCCGGTCGGGGATGCGGGCATCTTCGGGAATGTCGCTGACCCAGTTGTGAGGAAGGTTCGGGCCAGTCAGGACCAGGGAGCCCGCCTGGAAATCGCCGACGAAATCACCAATCATCATCTTGCCAGAGCTATCCTGAATCAGGTGCAACTCGTATTCGGGATGATGATGCCACTTGGCAAGGTGGTGCGGATAATCATGCACGTTCCATCGAAACGACTCGGTCGGTGCCAGGACGATGACTTCAAAGGCAGGCAATCTTTTTTGCATCAAGCAGTGTTCCCGATCTGAAATTTTCACGGAGTATAGGTGGTGAGAGGGGATCTTAAAAGCGCCCAGATTTTCACCAAATAATCAAGAATGTTTGTGACATTGTGGGATTACACGTCGCGCGACCATTTTTTCGTGTCTAGGCTTTGGAGATGAATCCGCGAAGGTTTGGCGCCGGGAGACCGCCTTGAAACCTGTTGTGCGGGCGATACCAGGGGAGGGAATCGTGACTAACGATGGAACGGGTTCGGCATTTCTGAGCGCCAGAGGTCTGAACAAGTATTTCGGCGGCCTGCGCGCGCTTTGCGACATCGACATCGACGTGCACAAGGGTGAAGTCCTTGCGCTGGTCGGCGACAACGGGGCGGGCAAATCCACCCTGATCAAAGCGCTTTCAGGCGCGCTTGTGCCGGACGACGGTCAGATCACTGTCGACGGTTCGACCGTTGATTTCAGATCCCCCAATGACGCCACCGCGGTCGGAATCGAGACGGTTCACCAGAGCCTCGGCCTGGTCGATGAACTGGACGTCCCGCAGAACGTTTATCTGGGTCGCGAGATCAGCAGACGTGCCTTCGGGCTTTTCCCGACGCTGGACAAGGTCGAGATGCGCGACCGGACCCGCGAGCTTCTTCAGAATTTCAGTATCGGGCTTCCGACGCTGAACGAACCCGTTCGCCGGTTGTCGGGCGGGCAAAGACAGATCATCGCGATAAGCCGGCTGCTTTTGGGTAAGCCGCAGCTCCTCATCATGGACGAGCCTATGGCCGCGCTTGGCGTGGACGAGGGTTCAAAGGTTCTCGATCTGGTGGTGCGCCTGCGCGAGGAAGGCATGGCCATCCTGATGATTTCGCACAACCTCGAACACGTCTTTTCCATCGCCGATCGGATCGCCGTGATGAAGAACGGGCGGATGGTTGGCGTCGTCGATACGTCGGACGTCACGCGCTCGGAAATCGTTTCGATGATTACAATCGGTGACCGGGTAGAGGAGCAAGCGGCATGAGCGCGACCAGTGCAATAGAGACCTCGGCGAAATCCATCGGACATGCCGACCGCCGTTTCCGTCTGGAAAGCCTTGGGCTGACCATTGTTCTATTGGCTCTCATCGTTCTTTTCAGCGTCATCAATCCAAGGTTCGCGACCTATGCGAACATGCTGAACGTCCTTACGCAGGCGTCGACCTATGTCATCGTTGCAATGGGCATGACGTTGGTGATCACCAAGGGCGGTATCGACCTGTCTGTCGGCTCGCTGATGGCGCTTGTCACATGCGTTGCGTTTTCCTTCATGAATGACGGGATGCATTATGTGCCCGCTTTGCTGATCATGTTCGGCTTCGCCGTACTCCTGGGGGCCTTCAACGGCATGGTCGTTGCCTTTCTGGCCGTGCCCGCGCTGATTGCGACCCTTGGCACCATGGTGGCATTCCGCGGGTTGGCATTGCTGCACTCGGCGGGCGAGCTTTACTTCGGTCTGCCGGCACCGGTTGTCTGGCTGGGGCAGGGCGATGTGCTTGGCATCCCCACGCCGATCATCATCGCGGCCCTGTTCGTGCTGATGACCTACTGGCTGTTCAATCACACGAAATTCGGCGTGCACGTCCGCGCGATCGGCGGCAACCGCGAGGCGGCGCGTCTGGCCGGTGTGCCGGTCAGCCGGACCGAAGTTGCCGTCTATGCCTTCATGGGGTTTGCCGTTGCAACAGGCGGACTGCTTTGGATGGCGCGGATCGACGGCACGCAGGCGACCCTTGGCACGGCGATGGAGATCCACATCATCGCCGCGACGATCATCGGTGGGACAAGCCTGTTCGGCGGGCGCGGCACGATCTATGGCACGCTTCTTGGGGCGCTTCTGCTGACCATGCTGAACAACGCACTGGTCATCGCCGGGGTCGAATTCTTTTGGCAACTGGTCGCCATCGGTTTCATCGTCATCGTCGCTGTTACGATCACCAACATCCGCGAGAACCGGATCAGCTGGATCAACCAGCTAAGAGGTCAGCGTGCCGCTGCAAGAAAACGGCGCGGCTGAGAATTGGATAAATTGGGAGGAAGAAAAATGAAGCTTACGAAAAGAACATTGCTGGCAGGCATTTCTGCGCTCGCTGCAAGCATTGCTGCCGCACCTGCAGTTCAGGCCCAAGACGAGAAGATCGAGATCGCCTATCTGTCGCCGTCCTTTGACATTTCGGATGCCTGGGAGCGTGTCTACTGGTCAATGCGCGGCAGGCTGGACGAGTTGGATGTCGAGTACGATGTGATCCAACTGGCTGTTCAGGACGCGACCGATCACGCGGGGCAACTTGCGCAAGTCGAAAGCGTCATCCAGCGTGGCGTGGACTACGTGATGCTTGGGGCAACCGAGTACGAGTCCGCAATTCCCGGACTCAGAAAGCTGAAGGCGGCGGGCATTCCCGTTGTCGTCTACAACTTCCTTGAACCTCACGAGGATGAAAGCGCCCGCGCGATGCAGTACATCGCCTTCGACCACTATGAAGGCGGGCGGATCGCTGGCGAGTGGGCCGCCGAACGGCTTGGCGGCAGCGGCAAGCTGGCGGTCCTGCAGGGTGTTCCCGGCGTGGTCAGCGACAAGCGCATGAACGGGTTCCTGAGTGTCGTCGAACAGCACCCCGACATCGAAGTGGTGATCGGCGTTCACACGGATTTCGATCGTCTGAAGGCCTTTGACGCAACCAACAACCTGATTGCTGCCCATCCCGACCTTGACCTGATCTACGGCGTCTCGACCGGTGTGGGGCTTGGTATCGGGCAATCGCTCAAGGCGGCCGGGCTGTCGGACAAGATTTATTCGATGGGGTTCGGCGGCACGGGCGACGAAATCATCGCGATGGAAGAAGGCTGGCTCAGCGCCTCGCCACTGCGTTCGATTGATGACAGTGGCGTTGCAGTCGCCGATGCCTTCGTCGCCCATATGAAGGGTGAAAATGTCGAGCCGGTCTGGTCGGGGCCCTTCATCATGGTGGACTATGAGTCCGATGCGGACGACATCGTGAAACACGCGAACCGGTATTCCAGCCAGCAAATGGGCCGGTAGACCGCAGATTCCGTTGGCGCCGGGATGCCCTTGGCGCCGACACTGCTTTAAGCGATGAGGCTTCGGATGGATCTTGAACTTGCAGGAAAGCTCGCGGTCGTGACCGGGGCGTCAAAAGGCATCGGGCTGGGTATGGCGCGCGCGTTTGCGCGTGAAGGTGCGAATGTGGTCGTGACTGCACGAACTGCCTCCGAGATCGAGAAGGCGGCAAAGTCAATTTCGAAAGAATTCGGAGTCGACGCCGTGCCGGTGGCATCGGATGTCTCGACCAGAGCAGGCTGCGACGCCATAATCGCGGCCGCCGCGAAAGCGGGTGGTGCGGACATCTTTATCTCGAACGCGGGAACGGGGTCGAACGAAACAGTTGCCGAAGCACCTGACCAGAAATGGCAGGATTTCTGGGAACTGCATGTGATGGCGGCTGTCCGGCTTTCAAGGGGACTGGCCGACCAGATGGAAGCGAAAGGTGGCGGCGCGATGCTGATGAATGCGTCGATCTGCGCGGTGCAACCGCTTTGGTACGAGCCGATCTACAACACCACCAAGGCGGCGCTTTTGATGTTTGGCAAATGCCTGTCCAGCGAGATGATCAAGCGCAACATCCGGGTGAACACTCTCAACCCGGGCCTGATCCGGACCCCCGATTGGGAAAACACGGCCAGAGAATTGAGGGGTGAGGACTGGGAGCTTTACCTGGCAGAGGTCGCCGAAGAACATGCAGACATCAAGCGTTTCGGCAGTGTCGAGGAACTTGCCGATTTTTGTGTATTCCTTTGTTCTCCACGGGCATCGTACTCCGTTGGATCCGCCTATCACGTTGATGGTGGGATGCTGAAAGTGAGCTGACCGCTGCCCGTGATGTAAGATCTGTCCAAGACGACTACAGCACGTCGATCAAGGTGCGCTTTCCGTTCGGGTTGGTGTGATCCGTGTTCGGCTGCGTGCTTTGCGCCGGGTACAGGCCAATTAAGCCTCAATACTTGCCGACCCTCGGAACTCCAGCAGAACTCGTCGCCATGACCGCGTCAAGGTGGCGGTGGAGCAACCGTTGTTTCTCGGCCGGATCGCAACCGTCATTCCAGAGGTTTCTGAACTCGCCCGGGTCCGCGTCAAGATCGAACAGCTCGACCAGATCGAGACCGTGATAGACGATTGTCTTGTGCTTGCCGTCAAAGGTCATTGTCGCATGAGTTGGCTTTGGACTTTCGTTCGAGCCAAGTGCGTCATTGAATTCCGATACGACGACGGATTTGTGCTTACCCGGAGGCAACGCGCCGGTTAGTAGCCCGAACAGAGACTTGCCTTGCATCGTTTCCGGTATCGAAAGGCCGGCGGCCTCCAGAAGCGTCGGCGCAATGTCGACGAGTTCGACCAGGGCGTCCGACTCCATATCTTCAACGAAATGTCCCGGCCACGAGAACAGCAACGGCACATGGACGAGCCCTTCAAAGAACCTGCACCCCTTGTAAAGCAGCCCATGGTCGCCCAGCAATTCACCGTGGTCGCTGTTAAAGACAACTATGGTATTTTCTAACGCACCGATCTCTTCGAGGTGGGACAGCAGACGGCCGAACTCTGCGTCGATCAGTTCAATCATAGCGTAATAGGCCGCCTTGACCTCCTGACCGTTGAACGACGTCGGGGGAATGGTCGCGGTGTTTTCCGTTCCCGTTGACAGGGGCTGTTCTCCATTCGGATCGACAGCCGTAACTGACTGCTGCGACACCTCGCTGAAGTCGCGTTGACGCTCCAGGTCCGACGGACGGAACAAGGGGGGCGGCAAGTCTGCGGCTACGTATCTGTCGCGATACTCTTTCGGGGGGTCGAAGGGCGGATGCGGGTCGAACACATTGACCGACAGCAACCATGGTGTGTCGCCCCGGGAGTCAACGAAGTCGATCGCACGATCGGTTGCCCAGGTCGTCTGGTGTAACTCCTGCGTTACGCCCTCGCAGCAGAAGCCAGTGGCATTGGCGTAGGCCTGCGATGGCCGAACGCCTTTCTCCTCGATCATCCATTTGTGATAGGCGTTTTCATCGGGCGCGTCCGGCGGCATCGGGTGATGGCTGTATTCGAACATGCAGTAGCCGTCGTCCACCCGTGGCTCGATCCCATTTGCCGCAGATGCAAGGTGAAGCTTCCCTATCAAGCCGCAGTCGTAGCCAGCGTCGCGGAAAATCTTGGTCACCAGCGTTTCACCGTTTGGGAAATGAGCGTTTCCGTTGCGGTGAACATGTGTGGTTGCGGGGTAGCGACCCGTCAGGAAAGAGGCACGGCTGGGTGTGCAAATGGGGCTTTGCGCGTAGGCCCTTTTGAACGCCACGCCACGCGCTTTGAACTTGTCGATGTTCGGCGTGTTTATAAACGGATTCCCCAGGGACCGGATCGTGTCAAACCGTTGCTGGTCCGTGCAGTACCAGAGGATATTGGGCTTCTTCGCCGGCATCTTGTACTCCGCTTGGCGTGTATCGACGCCCCGCCGAATACGGCGGGGCGCGGGGCTTACTTCAGCAACGCTGCCAGGCTCGACAGGCTGCCGGACGACGTGGCGATGTACTCGGCAGCTTCCGCGCCGGGTTTCCAGATTGGCGTGACGCCGTAACCTCTGGCGAACTCGGTCCAGGCGTCGGACGTTGCCATCGTGCCGAAGATCTCCACCAGAGACTCCATCACATCGTCCGGCGTGTCCTTCGGTGCCCAGAGTGCCGTCCAGATGCCGATGTCGTAGGGCAACCCAAGATCACCGTAAGAAATGATCTCGCCTTCAAACTTCAGAAGCTCGATGTCGGTGGAAGCAGCGAGGAACACCGCTTCACCCGCATTGACGGAATCGAGACCCGCCGGCGCACCGGGCATCGCGACGTCGATCTGGTCGCCGAGAAGTGCGCCCATTGTTGGCGCTCCGCCGCCATATGGAATGGTGTTGAGTTGGATGTCATAGGCTTCTTCCAGCGCGACAATAGCCAAGTGCTGGGGGCTGTTCAGGGACGGCACGCCAATGGTCAGTCCTCCGGGGTCTGCCTTTGCAGCCGCGACGACATCATCAACGGTGTTCCAACCTTTCGACGGGCGCGTCAGGAGCCAGGCGCCGCGTAGATTGAATACACCGACAGGTTTGAAATCATCCATCCCGACCGGAAGATTGGCTTCAAAAAGTGGTAGCGTCGCCATGACCGTGTCTGCCACCAGAAGCGTGTACCCGTCGGGGTCTGACTGTGCGGCTTTCAGAATGCCGGTGACACCACCTCCGCCGGTCACGGATTCGATGACGATTGGCTGGTCGATGACTGTATCGGAATTGGCCGTCAGGCCGCGGATCGCCGTGTCTGTGGCTCCGCCGGGTGCGAAAGCATTGATGATCCGGATCGGTTTTTCCGGGAATTCGTCTGCAAGGGCCGACCCCGCGCCGACTATCGTGGCCAAGGCTGCTGCGGCCGTCAGGCACTGCCTGATCTTGTTCTGAAATCTCATGTTGTCCTCCATGTTCAATGAGATGCGTTACGTGTCGTTTTTCTGGAAACTCCTGTTTCTTCTTGTTTTTCTTTTTCGTGTCAGGTCGACGCCGAACTTGACCGCGATCGCTGCAATGATGATCAGACAGGCCAGGGAAATCGGGCTCGACAAAAAGGTGGAGAAATCTCCGCGGCTGATGAGCAATGCCCGCCGGAAGTTTGTTTCGATCACCGGACCAAGGATCAGTCCCAACGCCAGCGCCGGGATGGAATAGCCGCGGTGATGCATCAGGTAGCCGAGCACACCGAAGAGAAGCGCGATCAGCATGTCGAACCGCGTGTTGGAATTGGCGTAGCTTCCCATCAGTGCAAGGACGAGCACACAGCCCAACAGTATGGATCTGTCGACCTTCAGAATTGCCACGAAAGGCCGAATGAAGATGATAGCTGCGATCAGCGTCGTGACGTTCGCAAGCCCGAGCGCAAGCAGAACGCTATAGGCGACATCCGGGCTTTCTTGAAAGAACAGGGGCCCCGGCTGCAAACCATAAAGCATCAGGGCGCCCAGCATGATCGCTGTCGATCCGTCCCCGGGAATGCCAAGCGTCAGCATAGGAATCATCGTCCCCCCGGTCACCGCGTTGTTCGCGGATTCGGGGGCAGCGACACCCTCTGGAATGCCCTCGCCGGGCGCGTATTCCGATTTGAGGCGACCACTGTCGAGAAGGCGTTTCACGTAGGCCAGAGACAACCATCCAGCGGTGTCCGACCCGACACCGGGAACGATCCCAAGCGTCCCGCCTATGGCGGTGCCGACGGCGACGATCTTTTTCATCCCCCAAAGGTCCCGGAAGGCGCGCCCGAGGCCGAAAATCTGGGATTGTGTCTTGGGGCGCGCGCTGACGGACGTGTCCGAGATATCGACCAGCACCGTCGTTACGGCAAAAAGGCCGATGATGGCGGAAAGAATGGGAATGCCGCCAAGCAGGTGATAGCTGTCCATGGTCAAACGCGGGACGCCCGACATCTCGTCGAGGCCTATTGTGGACAAGACCAGCCCAAGCGATGCGGCCATGAGACCTTTCAGCAAATCATTGCCCGACAGACTGGCGACAGCGGTAAGTGCAAGAATGCCGATCATCGCCAGATCCGCGGAAGAGATCCGGATGGCGTAGACGCCAATGACGCTGACAAGCGGCAGTGCGATCAACCAACTGAGTGTGCCGCCGACGAAAGAACCGCCAATGGCAAGCCCCATGGCGCGCCCGGCCTCGCCTCGCCGGGCCATTGCGTTACCCTCCACCGCGGTGGCCGCCGCCGCCGGCGTGCCCGGCGTGCGCATCAAGATCGCCGAAAAGGCGCCGCCTGTTTTTGTACCGACGTATATTCCGATCAGGATCATGAATGCCGAAATCGGGTTCATTCCGAAGGTGATCGGGATCAAAACCGCGATAGCCATCGGCGACGAAAGGCCAGGAAGCACGCCAACCAGAAGTCCAAGCGCACTTCCGACAAAAAGGAGAAAGAAATTCGTTGGCTGACCTACTGCAGAGGCGGCGGATAAGATTGCGTCCATGCGCCGCTACTCTGCGATCCGAAGAAGATGGAAGAACAGCACGTAGAGGATTACTGCCGAAATGCACGCCTTCAAGACAAGGCCGACCCAGCTCCGGCTCCCGGCAATGTAAAATATTGCTGCCAGGAAAACGGGGGCAAGAAGCAGGAAAGTGACGTGACCGAACGAAGCAACAAAAACGCTCATCACTGCGATCACAGCAACGGGTCGGGCCAGTTCACGTAGCCCTAGTCCCGGCCCATCGCTCTCGCGCGCCCCCGTGGCTTCGAAGAGGATCAACATGGCCCGCAGCAGCGCAAAGGTGCCCATCGCACCCGCCGCCAAACGCGGAAATAGCCCCGGTGAAATTCGCCCGCCGGAAGAACCCGCGAAACCCTGCGTTTCAACGAAGACCAGAACGCTAATGCACAGCACGACCCCAAGACTGAGGAGTTCCTGTGCAACACCGGCTTTCATATTTTCCTCCCATGTTCGAGAGGTTTAGCGCTCTCGTACGCCCAGCTGTTCTGGCTGTTTGGAAAGTTTAAGAACCAATTGACATTCATATCAAGACGTCGAATGCATGGATTGATATGATTGAAATGAATGTCATAACTCTGCTTAAACACGTCCGGGTCGTTCTGACTCTGAACCGCCAGAAAAGCATCGGACGGGCGGCCGAAACGCTGGGCATTACCCAATCGGCCGTAACCAGGGCCTTGCAGCGGGCCGAGGCAGATCTCGGCCAGACACTTTTCTTGCGCCACGCCAAGGGGGTCGAGCCGACGCCGGCAGGTCGGATCGTCTGCCGCTACGCCAAGTCGATCGTCGGGAAGGGCGCTGAGGCGCTCAACGAAATTGAGGATCTCGGCAATGTTCCCGGCGTGTTGAATGTCGGGGCAGCGGCATCTTTCATTGACACCATCCTGCCGCGCGCAATGGCCAGGGCTGTGTCGCGTTTTCCTTCGATGGAGATCCGGCTGACCGTGGATAGCGTTGACAGCCTGATGACTCTGCTCAGGGACGGGGTTCTCGACCTTCTGTTCATCGCCGAACCTCCCGGAGTGGCGTCGATGAAAGATATCGACTGGGTTCCAATGTTAACCGACGAGATGAACATCGTCGCGCGTTCGGACCACCCCCTTGCCAACAAAGCTCGCGTCGGAATCGCGGAACTCAGTGGATTCAAGTGGGTGCTCGGAAGGTATCACGACCCGCAACGTCTGTATCTCGAAAGCGTTTACAGATCGAAGGGTTTGATGTTGCCGGAGGTGGCGGTGGAATGCCTGTCCCGCGATGTGGCTCTTCGCGTGGTGAAAGACTCGCAATTGTTGACCCTTGCCCCAAATCTGAAAGCCAACCCTTATTACGATGATCTACAACGTATCAATTGCAGGGATTTGCATTGGACAAGGGTTGCGGGGATGGCCAGCCGGTCCGGCGTCAAGTTGCCCTTGGGCGCGAAGATTCTCATGCGTGAGACCAGCGAATTTTGCAGGTTACGGTGAAGCCATGAGTCGCGCCAATTCTGCTGGCAAGTGTGAGCTGGGCATTTCTGCGCGATAGTAGGTCCACTTTGGCGGCGGATCCGCGCGAGCCGGAAGAGCACGTATAGGTTCGCAACCACGTAGTTTGGTGTTTAATATCTTCGACGGTGCGCCGGGCGCCATTTCATGACCATTATGCCAACTGACGCGCAACGATCCTCGGCACCGCGCGTTCGCGCGTTCACATTTAATACCCGTCTGTGCCATCCATGATCCGTCCGAGATCGACGCTCAATTGAATCAAGATCGTCACGTCTCTGTCACGCCTTCGTTTCAATTTCCGAAAATCATTCAGGCGATTTTCACACCGGGGGTATGACCATGAAACTTCGTTCCGTTCTGACTGGCGCTGTACTGGCGATTTCTGCGGCTATCACGGCACAAGCCGAAACCTGGAAACTTGCGGTCACCGATGTTGAAGGCATGGAGCGTCTTCAGCTTGAATGGGGGCCGTTCAAGGATGCGCTTGAAGCGGCCACCGGCGACAGCTTTGAGTTCTTTGCCGTGAATTCTCGAACAGCTGCTGCCGAAGCCTTGCGCGGCAAAACGGTCGACTTTGTTGTGTCCGGTCCGGCAGAATATGTCGTGATCAACAAGCTGACCAACGCCACGCCGATCGTGGGCCTCGGCCGACCGGATTATCACTGTGCCATCGTCGTGCGTGCCGACAGCGGAATCAACACGGTGGCCGACCTGAAGGGCAAGACGGTTGTCTTTGGCGATATCGGGTCAACCTCGAACATGTTGTGTCCGATGCAGGTCCTGGCCGATCACGGGCTTGATCCGGTGAACGACATCCAGAAAACCCACACGAGCCGAAACATCGCCCACGAGGCCTTGAAGAACGGCGACGTGGACGCATTGGGGTCCAACGCCGGATCTTGGTTAAGTGTGCGCAACAGGGAAACCGACCTGCCTTATGGGTTCTTCAAGATCCTCGCACGGTCGGGCGACTTGCCGAACGATATGATCATGGTGGGTGCCCATGTACCGGCAGAAGCCGCAGCTGAAGTTCAGGCTGCGATCATCAACAACAAGGCCAGCATCATCGCGGGCATCACGGCCCATGAAGAGAACGAAAAGTACATCGGCATGGACCTCGTCGAGATCGAGGACAGCGCCTATGATTATGTGCGGTCGATGTACGCGAACGCAGGTTACCCACAGTTCGACAATTTCATCGGTGAGTGACCTGACAACAGCGCCACTGGTGCAGAAGGCGCCGGTATCGGCCGGAGCAGGCGTTTCTGCTCCGGTTCTTCCCGTTGATCTGCGGGTCACGCGCCTGGGAAAGAGTTTTGCGGGTAACAGGATTTTCACGGACGTGTCTTTTGGCCTCTCACGTGGCGAAGCGGTGGCAGTCGTGGGGGCCAATGGCACGGGCAAGTCCACCCTCTTGCGATGTATCATGGGCCTTGTTCCGACCGATACGGGCGAAATCGAGGTTCTTGGAACCGACGTTGTCGCCGCGAAGCCTTTGGATTTGCGCGCTATGCGGGCACGGGTGGGGCTTGTTTCGCAAAAGCACAACCTCGTGTCGCGCCTGTCTGTTCTGTCCAACGTGGTACAAGGCCTGTTGGGACAGTATGCTGGGGTTCGACATTGGTCTCAGGCCTTTGCGCCTGCTGACTCACGAATCGCAGCTATGGAGGCGCTGTCCGCGGTTGGCCTTGCGCATCTCTCGAAGCGCCGCGCGGACCGGCTCTCTGGCGGTCAATCTCAGCGGGTTGCGATTGCGCGAGCCTTGGTCGGCAAGCCGAGGATCCTGATTGCGGATGAACCGACGGCATCGCTTGATCCGGCGGCGGGGGAAGATGTGATGGAACTTTTCTTTGCGTTTGCCCGGCAAACCGGCGTGACGGTCATCTTCATATCTCACAACATCGAACATGCGCTGCGTTATGGTGATCGGGTGTTGGGCCTTGCCGAGGGCCACATGAAACTGGATGCCCGTGCCGATAGCATCAGCGCCGAGGATCTGAGGGGGCTTTATGACTGAAGCTTCCGCATTGCCGCCACGCTATGATCGGCCCTCGGCGCTTGCGTTCCTGGGGTACGCAGCGGCCATCGTCATAGTTTTCTGGTCTTTTGCCGGGGCTGGGTTCTCGGTTGAAAAGGTGATTTCGTCCCCGCCGCGATTTGCCGATTTCCTGGATCGCGCATTGCCACCGAACCTGGAGCCCGAGGTTTTGGTGCGACTGGGTTGGAAGATGCTGGAAACCTTGCAGATCGCCCTTGCAGGGGCGGTGATCGGCGTGGCGGCCTCGGTCCCCGTCGCTTTCCTGGCTGCGCGTGGCATGATCGTGGAACCTTGGGTCAATCAGATCGTGCGAAACGTACTTGGGTTCATTCGCGCTGTTCCCGATATCGCCTGGGCACTGGTTTTCGTGGTTGCCGTCGGTTTGGGCCCTTTTGCGGGAATGTTGGCGATTGCCGTTGATACCATCGGGTTCTGTGGCCGCTTCTTTGCCGACGATATGGAGGCGGCTGACAAGGGGCCTGCGGAAAGCCTTTCGGCCACCGGTGCACGCAAGCTTGATGTGGTGGCCTGTGCGACCATTCCCGCCGCGATGCCGGCTTTCATTTCCACCTCGCTTTACGCACTCGAAAAGGCGGTGCGGTCTTCGACGATACTTGGCCTTGTAGGGGCGGGAGGTATCGGGATCGAATTGAAGGTGGGTTTCGACCTTTTCGATTATCCGACGGCCATGACAGTGATCATGATGATCGCCGTCGTGGTCATCGCCATCGAACAATTCTCGGGCTGGGCCCGAACGAAAATCATCGGAGAGCAGCGTTGAAACCATACCTGAAGACCGACACCGCAGACCAGCATTGGAGCCGGATCTGGAACGGGATCGAGGCGGGGTCGAAATGGCTATCCCCGGAGCCTGACGTGAAGCGGTGGGCGGAGACACTGGGAAGTGGCTCTGCGATACTTGATCTTGGCGCCGGGGTCGGGCGCCATGCGTTGTCATTGCAAGCCGCCGGTTTCGACGTCACGGCGCTTGATGCCGCGTCCGAAGGTCTGGCCGAGATCGAGAAGGCCGGTTCCGATGTGACAATCACGCTTGGGCGCATGGATAACCTCCCGTTCGACGATCAGAGCTTTGATCACGTACTGAGCTGGAACGTGATCTATCACGGGGACGAGACGGTGCTATTGAACACCATTGGCGAGGTTCGCAGAGTGTTGCGGCCCGGCGGTACTTTCCTTTTGACAATGCTTTCAAAACGCCGCTTGTGGGTGGATCGCGACAGATTGCACGGGCCCAGAGAGATTTCACGCAACACCTGGGTGTTCGATGATGACAGTTCCGACAAGCGTCACCCGCACTACTACTGCGGTGCGGCGGAAATGCTGGCCCTGTTCCAGGGGTTCGAAGTGCTGTGGATGGAAGACCGCGAACATGAGAAGCCCGGTTCATGGCATTGGCATCTGATTCTGGAACGGCAGGCATGATTCAAACGTTTGTGGGGGCGGAGGTTTATCTGCCTGGGGGGATCGAAAAGACCAATGTGACTGTGGACGGTGACCGGATTGTCGAGATCGGCGGGCCAACGCAGGGGGCCGAGATCGACGCGCGCAGCAGGATCCTTGCGCCTGCGTTGATCGACGTGCATGGCGATGCCTTCGAACGTCAGTTGATGCCGCGCCCGGGAGTCTATTTCCCGACCGATACAGCGCTGATCGACACCGACCGCCAGCTTGCCGCGAATGGGATCGCGACGGCCTATCACGCGATCACGCTTGGTTGGGAGCCGGGATTGCGCGATGTGGCGCGGGGGCGCGAGTTGATGCAGGCGATGCAGGATCTTGCGCCGCGCCTGACGGTCGAGAACCGGGTTCAACTGCGGTGGGAAACCTTCGCTTTCGAGGCGTTGGACGCGATCGAACGGGCGCTGAAGGGTCCGTTGACGCCATCGGTGGCGTTCAACGATCACACCTCAATGACGATGCGGGCCTATGATGTACCAATTCAGGACCGCGCGTTCGAACTTTCGCCGGATTTTTCCATCGCCGCGCTTGATGACGACCGGATGAAGAAACGCACGGCCTCCAAAGCGCACCGGGCAGGCGTCAGCGAAGAGGCCTACATCACGCTTCTGGGTCAGGTGTGGGACCGGCGCGGTGACGTGCCGGGGGCAATTGCCTCGGTTGCCGAAATGGCGCGAGTGGCAGGTGCGCCGATGCTGAGCCACGACGATACACGGGCCGAAACGCGGGCCTATTTCCGTGGTCTGGGCGCATCGGTCTCCGAGTTCCCGATGGTGATGGAGGCTGTCGAAGCGGCGCGGGCGGGCGGTGATCTGATCGTCTTCGGGGCGCCGAATGCCGTGCGCGGCGGAAGCCACATCGGGTCTTTGGGTGCCGGCGAAATGGTAGAAGCGGGAATGTGCGATGCGCTGGCGTCGGACTATTTCTATCCGGCGATGCTGGCGGCAATTGATCGGCTTGATCGGGAAAAACGGGCAGACCGTCTGGCGCTGTGGTCGCTTGTGTCCAGCGGACCAGCCCGCGCCATGGGGTTGGATGATCGGGGTAAGATCGCAACGGGCCTTCGTGCGGATCTGGTTCTGGTAGATTGGCCAAAGGGGCAGGTGCCCTCGGTTGAAGGCACATGGGTCGCGGGCCGCCCGGCATTTCGCGGGCAGCCCGCCGGATAGTTGGTCGAACGGGGCTTAGCCGATCTTGTTTCCAAGGCTCCAGACCCCACGCAGGATGGGTGTCTGGCCAACTTGGCGGACGCGCAGCACATCGCCCCGCATTCCGTTTTGCAATACGCCGCGATCATTGAGGCGGACGGCTCTTGCCGGGTTCTGCGTCACCGTGGCCACTGCACGCGGCAGGTCGTTCCAGATACCCGCAAGATGAAAGGCAGAGAGCAGGAGCGCAGATGGCACGTAGTCTGACGAGACGATGTCCAGAAGATCGCGTTTAGCCAGATCCTCGGCCGCCACGTTGCCAGAGTGCGAACCGCCACGGATCAGGTTTGGCGCGCCCATCATGACGGCGATGTCGTGGGTGCGGCAGGCTTCGGCGGCTTCCACGGTCGTCGGAAACTCGGCAAATCCGACGCCGTTTTGCGCCGATGTCGCGACATGGGCGTCGGTCGTATCGTCGTGGCTGGCGAGAACCGCGCCCAGACGCGTCGCTTCGGCCACCGCGCCGGTTTCATGTTTTGCGCCGAACCGGGCCTGCAGGCCCAGGAGGTTTTTCACGTGTTCAGCAAACTCTTCGTCATTCATGCCGCGTTTCTTGGCGACATAGGTTTTCAGGGAAGTCATGTCGCGGAATTGCCGCTGCCCCGGCGTGTGGTCCATCAGACTGACGATGCCGATCCGGTCTTCGGTGCCAAAGGCGGCAAGTTCGTCCAGAAGGGTTTCCGAACAGATCTCGGCGCGAAGGTGCAGGAAGTGGCTGATCTTGAACATGCCCTCGGCACGGGCGGCCAGCAATTCGTCGGCCAGTTTGCGGGCGTAGTCGATGTAGCGCCCCTTGCCGGAATGGATCGAGCCGACACGCATGGCGTCGAAAACGGTCGTGATCCCGGTCGAGGCAAGCTCGGCGTCATGAGCCAGAAGAGCAGGGAGATGGGGCCAGTCAACCTCGGGACGCGGTTCGATGTGTCGTTCGACATTGTCGGTGTGAAGTTCGACGAGACCGGGCAAAACCAGATCGCCGCCACAGTCAATCGCGCCGTCGGGGATTGCATCGCCCTCGGCGATTTCGGTGATCACGCCGTTTTCGATTGTGATCGAACCGGCAAGGATGCGATCCGTCAGGACAAGTGCAGCGTTTGCAAGGCAGAGGTTTCCTGACATGTCGCTGTCACATGCTTTTGTCAAAGAGGACGCGGGGAAAGGGGAATTCATGTCATACTCTCGCTTTGCGATCTATTACGTGCCGCCCGAAGGGCCACTGGCAGAATTCGCGGCGGCCTGGTTGGGCTGGGATGTTCTGCGGGGGTGTGAGATGCCGCAACTCGATGTGCCCGGCTTGCATGACATTACGATGACACCACGGAAATACGGGTTTCACGGCACATTGAAGCCGCCGTTCAGGTTGAAAGCGGGGCAGGGTATGGAAGACCTTGAACGCGCCGTGTCTGACATGGCCGAGAGGCTGGCCCCCGCGGAATGCGACGGGCTGAAGCTGACACCGATCGGGCGTTTCCTTGCGCTTACGCCGCATGGAGATCTTGAAGGGTTGCAGCGCGTGGCGGAGGCCTGCGTGCGCGAGTTGGATGCGTTTCGCGCACCACCAGATGACGCGGAACTGGCGCGTCGGCGCGAAGCGGGTCTTACAGAGCGACAGGATGCTCGTTTGATGCAATGGGGCTATCCCTATGTTTTCGAGGAATTCCGGTTTCACCTGACGCTGACGGGCCGGTTGGAGCGGGAAGCGATGGCAGACTGGACGGAAGTCTTGCACCAGCACCTGCCGGATTTGCCCGCGCCATTTGTCGTGGATCAGATCGCACTGTGTGGCGAGCGGGAGGATGGGCGGTTCGAGCTTTTGCATCGCTACACACTCGCCGGTTGAAGCAGGGTCATGGCTCGCGCGACCGTCTGTTCCAAAGGTCCGTCGTTGCAAAGCGTGATCACATCCAGCCCGGCGGGCAGGTTTTTTTCGGCTTGCGCAAGGCGTTTGGCGATTTCGCCTTCGGTTTCGCGACCGCGTGCCGCAAGACGTGCGGCAAGGGTTTCGGGCCGGGCGGTAATTTGCAGAACCTTGAAATTCGCAAAAACCTCGGAGGCTTCCACAAGCGCGTTGCGTGAGAAATTTACAAGGCAGTCGGTGCCCCTGTTCAATTGGTATTTCACCATGAATGGGATGCCATAGCGCAAACCGTGAGCGCCCCAATGCACCGCGAAGGCGCCGTTTTCGACCATGTCTTCAAACTCGGGAACAGTGACGGCCTGATAGTCTTCGCCACCAAGTTGCGGGGCGCGGGTGATGACACGGCGCACAAGATGCAGGTCCGGCATGACGTCGTGAATGCCCCGCATCACGCTGTCCTTGCCGGCACCCGAAGGCCCGACAACTGCGATGAGGCGTCCTTGCGTCACGCGGCCAACCCGGGTGTGAAACGGCTGACATCGATCTCCCGGTCGCAAACGCGGTCTCGCGCCGCTTCGTCATGAAAGATGCCGATGATTGCCGCCCCACGCGCCTTTGCCTCTTCAATAAGCGTCAGAACGATTTCCCGGTTCGTTGCGTCAAGGCTTGCGGTCGGCTCATCGAGAAGCATGGCGGGATAGGGGTGGGCAAAGCCGCGGGCGATGTTCACGCGCTGTTGTTCGCCGCCGGAAAAGGTGGTGGGCGACAGAGACCAGAGCCTCTCGGGAATGTTGAGTTGGGCAAGAAGGGTCTGGGCGCGGGCCTGTGCGGTGTCAGCGGGTACGCCCAATGCCCGCAGAGGTTCCGCCACAACGTCGAGGGTCGGTACGCGCGGGACGACGCGCAGGAACTGGCTGACATAGCCCAGCACCTCCCGGCGGAGCGCGATTACCTCGCGCGGTTCGGCCCTGGTCAGATCGACAGCGCCGATGCGGATTGAACCGGCTTGCGTCAGGTAGTTGCCGTAGATCATGCGCATCAGTGTCGATTTGCCCGCGCCGGATGCTCCCGTCAGGGCCACGCATTCGCCCGGTGCGACGGAGAAGGACACATCGCTGATGACTTCGATGACGGCACTGCCCTGATTGTGCAGCGTAAAAGTCTTCGAGACGTCATGGAGTTCAATCATCGCTCATACCTGCAAGACGGAAGAGACAAGAAGCTGGCTGTAGGCGTGCTGGGGATCGTCAAGCACCTGGTCGGTCAGTCCGGCTTCGACCACGCGGCCGGATTTCATCACCATCAGGCGGTCTGCCAGCAGACGGACGACGGCGAGGTCATGTGTGACGATGATCGCCGAGAGGCCCATGTCGCGAACGAGGCCACGCAGAAGATCGAGCAGACGCGCCTGCACCGAGACGTCCAGTCCGCCGGTCGGTTCGTCCATGAAGACAAGACGCGGCCCGGTCACGAGGTTCCGCGCGATCTGAAGCCGTTGCTGCATTCCGCCGGAAAAGGTGGTGGGTCGGTCGTCGACGCGGGCGCTGTCGATTTCGACGCGGCCCAGCCAGTCGGTCGCCTTGCCCCTGATGTCGCCGTAGTGCCGTTCGCCCACGGCCATCAGCCGTTCGCCGACGTTGCCACCGGCGGAAACGCCCATCCGCAGTCCGTCTCGGGCGTGTTGATGGACGAAGGCCCAATCGGTTCGCCCAAGCATCCGGCGTTCGGGTTCGCTCATCGAAAGCGTGTCACGCGGCCCGTCGGTGCGGGTGTCGAAGATGACTTTTCCGCTGTCGGGGGCAAGGTGCCCGGCCATGCAATTCAGCAGTGTGGATTTGCCCGAGCCGCTTTCGCCGACGATGCCCATCACTTCACCCGGATAGAGGTCGAAGGACACATCCGCACAACCGATATGCGCACCGTAGGTCTTGGTGACGCCCTGAACGGAAAGAAGTGGTGTCATGCGGCCACCTCGCTGCCCCGGTCGCGCCGGTGCGTGCAATAATCGGTGTCCGAGCAGCAAAAGAGCCGCCCGCCTTCGTCATCCACGATCACCTCGTCAAGATAACTGTCCTCGGCCCCGCATAGCCCGCAGATCTGATCGGCCTTGGAGGCTTCGAAGGGGTGGTCTTCGAAGTCGAGGCTGACCACCTGCGTATAGGGTGGCAGCGCATAGATGCGCTGTTCGCGGCCCGCGCCGAAAAGCTGGATCGCCGCCGTGTCGCCCAGTTTCGGATTGTCGAACTTGGGGATGGGCGAGGGATCCATCACATAGCGGCCCTCGACCCTGACGGGGTAGGCGTAAGAGGTCGCGATATGGCCGTGGCGGCTGATGTCTTCGTAGAGTTTCACGTGCATCAATCCGTATTCCTCGAGGCTGTGCATCTTGCGCGTTTCGCTTTCGCGAGGTTCAAGAAAGCGCAGGGGTTCGGGGATCGGCACCTGGTAGACAAGGATCTGATCCTCGGTCAGCGGTTCTTCGGGGATGCGGTGGCGGGTCTGGATCACGGTCGCATCGCGTGTCGCGGTCGTCGTTTCGACTCCGGCGGTGCGTTCAAAGAAGGACCGGATCGAGACGGCGTTGGTCGTGTCGTCCGCGCCCTGGTCGATCACCTTGAAAGTGTCATCCGGAGTCAGAACGGCGGCAGAGACCTGAACGCCACCGGTGCCCCAACCATAGGGCATCGGCATTTCGCGGCTTGCAAACGGCACCTGGTAACCGGGGATCGCCAGCCCTTTGAGGATCGCGCGGCGGATCATCCGCTTGGTCTGCTCGTCCAGGTAGGCAAAGTTGTAGGCTTGGTCGGTCATAACATCCCCTGCGCCTTAAGTTGGGTCCGAAGGGTCTCGGGACCGGCGAAATGGATCGCCTGCATCCCGGCGGCACGCGCTCCAAGGCAGTTGTGAAGGCCATCGTCGATGAAGACACATTGTTCCGGCGTCACCCCGGCGCGTTCGCACAAAACCCGGTAGATCGCTACGCTTGGTTTTATGATGCCGACTTCACCCGAAACAATCGTGGTGCCGAAAACCTCGCCCAGTTCCGGGTGGACCTTCAGCCCTTCGGGCCAGGTTTCGGCGGACCAGTTGGTGATGGCGTGGACGGCGACGCCACGATCTTTCAGATCGAACAGGCAGTCCCACGTGCCGTCGATCTTGTTCGGCACGGTCAGGTGATAGCGTTCGACATACGAGGCAAGTCGCGCGGCGTCGTTCGGGTCTTCAATCTCGGCTGCGGCACGGGCAAAGCTGGCTCCGGCGTCGCAGGCAAGATTGATCTTGTCGAACCCGATGCGTGACAGGAACGCCGATGCGCCGTCAAACCCGAGTTCGTCGGCAAAGGCCAGTTCGGGCTGCCATTCAACCAAAACGGCGCCGATATCGAAAACGACCGTGTCCACACTCATTCCGCCGCTTCCTGCACCTGATCGCCGCCCGCCTCACGCCGCAGTTTGCGCACCAGTTCCAACTCGGACTGGAAGTCGACGTAGTGGGGCAGCTTGATGTGTTCCAGGAACCCGGTCGCCTGGATATTGTCGGCGTGGTAGAGGACGAATTCGGCGTCCTGCGCGGGTGCGCCGACGTTATCTTCGCCCAGTTCTTCCCATCTGAGCGCGCGGTCGACCAGCGCCATGGAAATCGCCTTGCGCTCGCTCTGACCGAAGACCAGCCCATAGCCGCGCGTGAATTGGGGCGGTTCGGTCTTGGACCCTTTGAACTGGTTGACGGTTTCGCATTCGGTCAGGGTGACTTCGCCGATCTCGATTGCGAAGCCAAGCTCGGGAATGTCCATTTCCACGGCGACAGCGCCAATCCGCAATTCGCCGACAAAGGCATGGTTGCGCCCGTAACCGCGCTGCGTGGAATAGGCGAGACCGAGGGTGAAGCCTTCGTCGGCCCGTGTCAGCGCCTGAAGTCTCAGCGCCCGGTCGGCGGGCATTTCCAGCGGTTCGCGGGTCAGGTCCGGTGGGGCTGTGTCGTCTTGCGGCGCTTCTTCGATCAGGCCTTCGCGGTTCAGAAACTCGGTCATATGGGGCACATCGGCGAGATCGGCCTCGCGCGTCGGAGCCTTCGCGACTTCGCTCTCGGCGGCCAGTTTGAAATCAATCAGACGGTGCGTGTAGTCGAAGGTCGGACCAAGCACCTGACCGCCAGGCAAGTCCTTGAACGTTGCCGAGATACGCCGGTCGCAGGCCATCGCGCCGGTATCGACGGGATCGGAAGCGCCAAAGCGCGGCAGCGTGGTGCGATAGGCGCGGATCAGGAAGATCGCCTCGATCAGGTCGCCACGCGACTGCTTGATCGCGAGCGCCGCGAGGTCGGGATCGTAAAGCGATCCTTCCGCCATCACGCGATCGACGGCGAGTTTCAACTGTTCTCGGATCTGCGCGATGCTGAGTTCGGCGACATTCCGGTCGCCCCGGCGTTCCTCGGCCAGCCAGGAATGTGCGCTTTCAATGGCTCGCTCGCCGCCCTTTACAGCCACATACATCAGGACGCTCTTTCTTCTGTGACGGTGGTTGTTCTGGGCAGGGCCGCGATGCGGTTTCCGCTGGTCAGGATGAAGTCGAGGCCGAGGGGAAACAGGGTATGGTTGCTTTGGAAGGCTTCGATGTCCGGCAGGGACAGGGAGGCTTGCGACCTGATGCCGGGGCCGCGCAGCGTCGCGCCTGTCGGGGCAAGTTCGTCGCATTCCACGATCAATGTCGCAGAGCGGTCGGGGTATTCCGGGGTGCCGACCGGGTAGGAAGATAGCGGGGCGAGGGCGTCCCACGTCCCGACGGCGAACATGCAGTGCGAGGGGCCGGTCATGGGTGCGCCGGTGTGGAAGGCAAGCCATGCGCCTACATCGGGATTGTCGGTCTTGCCCGTAAGGTAGACGGGTGTGTCGGTGTCGCAGAGGGTCAGCAGCACGCTGCCCGCAGCCTTGGACAGTGGTGCAGGGGGTGCCGCGACTTCGATGTCGCAAAGTGTACCGGGGCGGGCCATCGCTTCCATGATGTTGCGGAAGGCGTGCGCCGACTGGATCGCAGGGTTCTCGAATCCGCCTGCAAGGGTCTCGGCCTTCATCAGTCTTCTCCCCGGACCATGGTAAAGAACTCGACCCGCGTCGCCGCGGCCTTGGCGGCACGTTCGGATTTTCTGGTGGCTTGTTCGCATTGGAGGGGGTCGAGAACGGCCGTGCGCACCCGTTCGGCCTCTGGCCCTTGCATTAGCGCATCGACAAGTGCGGCGGCTTCGGCGTCGGCCTTGCGCCTGCCTTGCAGATAGGCGTGACCAACCTCGCCGCTGTCCAACGTCAGCGCACAGCGCGTCACGGTCATTTCGCCAAGGTTGAACGGCGCACCCGTTCCACCGGCACGGGCGCGGACCATGGTGCTGCCGATCTCGGGCGCACGGAGCCATGAGAAGGCGGGGCGCTCCATCGCTGCATCGAGGAGCGCGGCAACCCGGCTTTCGGGTGCCTTGGCCAAGAGGCTCATCCAGGCTTTGCGGTTTGCATTTTCGTCGAAGGTGTCTTTCATCTCGACAACTTTTCCGTATACTATACAACTATACATATATTAGCAGATTTGCCGCGCGAAGACAGAGGAGTTTTGTGAAACTTGCGTAACAGCCGAGGCAAAACACCGATCTGGCAGGCCATTGCCGATGCGTTGCGCAGCGATCTGGCAGAGGGTCGCTATGCGCCCGGTGACAAACTGCCGACAGAGGCGGCGCTGGCGGAACGTTTCGGTGTCAATCGCCACACGGTGCGGCACGGTCTGTCAGCCCTGGTGGACGAAGGGCTGGTGCGGACACGGCGCGGGGCGGGGGCCTTCGTGGCAGCGACACCGACGGATTATCCAATCGGCGGTCGGGTCCGGTTTCATGAAAACCTGATCGCGGCAGGGCGCAGGCCGGACAAGCGCGCCTTGCAGATGGACGAACGTTCGGCAACGGAAGGAGAGGCAATGGCGCTTGGCATTGCACCGGGTGACCCGATCTGCGCCTATCATGGCCTGTCCCTTGCAGACGGTCAGCCGATTGCCATCTTTGAAAGCCTGTTTCCGATTGGTCGACTTCCCGGCATCACGTCAGCACTTGGCAAGACCAGTAGCGTCACCGAAGCGCTGAAATCCGTGGGGGTTGCCGACTATGTGCGGCTATCGACGCGCCTGACGGCGGTACGCGCCTCGGCAACGCAGGCATTGCACCTGCATCTGTCCGAAGGCGATCCTTTGCTGCGGTCGTCGGGCGTGAACGTGGATGAAACGGGCACGCCCGTCGAATACGGGCGCACGTGGTTTGCCGGGGACCGCGTCACGCTGACGGTCGAGAGCTAGGTTTCGTACTTTTCGAGAAAGTCACGTGCTTCGAGCGTGCGAAAGTCTTCGAGGGTCTCTCGGATCCTCTCGTGCGGCCAATCCCACCAGGCCAGAGCGATCAACCTCTCGGCAATCTCGCGCGGTTGGCGAAGTCGAAGCAGCTTTGCGGGTGTGCCCGCAACGATGGTGTAAGGCTCAACGTCCCGGGTGACGACAGCGCCCGAGGCTACCACCGCACCGTGGCCCAATGTGACCTCTGGCTTGATCATGGCACCCGCGCCGATCCAAGTGTCGTGTCCGATATGGGCGGTGCGGGATTTGCGGTGTGCAAAAAAAGTCTTCGTCCCGTCCCGCATCGTCCCAATAATCGTCCGAGCGATAGAGGAAATGATGGCAAGCCGCCGTATGAAGCGGGTGATCGGTGGCACCAATGCGGGAAAAGGCGGCGATGTTGGCGAATTTGCCGATCCGGGCGTTTGCGATATCGGCGTAGCGGTCGCAATAACTGTAGTCACCAAACACCGAATTCGCCACGCGGCTGCCTTTGCCAATCTCGACAAAGGCCCCGAAGGTGCTTTCGGTGATTTCGCATTCGGGGTGGATGAAGGGCGTTTCCGCCGACAGGCGCGCCATGTTCAGAACTCCCTTTCTTCGCCGGAGAAGCGGAAGAACTTGCCGGTGTCGTCGGGCGTTAGATCCAAGGCGATGTCGAGGATCCCGCGGGCGACCTCGTTCGGGTCTTCTTCGGCATCCTGTCCGCCCATGTCGGTGCGGACCCAACCGGGGTCGACCAGGGCCACCGGAATGCCTTCGGGTTCAAGGGCCGTCGCCAGTCCCTGCATGACCTTGTTCACCGCCGCTTTCGACGCCCGATAGGCGATCCGGTCCGCCTTGCGATAGCCCATCCATGCCATTTGCGAGGATATGGTCACGATTTTCGGGGCCTCGCTCTTGCGAAGCTGGGGAAGGACGGCCTGCGCCACGGCAAGGGGTGCGATGGTGTTCACGGCAAGTGTATGCGCGAACCCGGCAAAGTCCATGTCGAGCGGCGATTGCCGATCAGGCGTTATGACGCCCGCGTTGTTGATCAGAATGTCGATTGGGCCAAGGTTGGACAGTTGGCAAGCGATGGTTTCGGGGTTGTCGAGTGCGAGGGCGATCGTGCCTTTGCGCCCGTCTCTCGTCGTGCCAAGCGCTTCGTGCCCCGCAGACTTGGCGGCGGAATAGAGTGCCGCGCCGATGCCCCGGTTGCTGCCAGTAATCAGGATTCGCGCCATCAGTCCTTGCGTCCGATCAGCCGGCCGCGCAGCCAGCCCGAGAACCAGTCCATGAACATCACCATGACGACGATCAGAACGATGTAATAGGCGACCTCTTCCCAGTCCTTCTGGGTCTGGATGGCTTGTGTCAGCATCAAACCGATGCCGCCGCCGGTGATGGCCCCGATGATCGTGGCCGAGCGGGTGTTGGATTCCAGGAAATAAAGGATCTGGGCAAGAAGCACAGGCACGACCTGCGGGATCACGCCGAACCGATAGCGTTGCAGTGGCTTGGCTCCCGTGGAGGCGACGCCTTCGATCTGCTTGCCATCGACGTTTTCCAGCGCCTCGGAAAAGATCTTGCCGAAGGTCCCGGTGTCGGTGATCAGGATCGCCAACGCCCCGGTCAGCGGGCCGGGGCCGAAGGCGCGGGCCAGAACGACGGTCCAGATCAGGGCATCCACACCGCGCACGAAATCGAACAGGCGGCGGGTGCTCGCCCGTAGAAGCATCAGGGGCGAGAAACGCTTGGCGGCGAGAAACGCAAGCGGCAGGGCGATGATGGCCGCACCCATGGTGCCAAGAAAGGCCATGAGGATCGTTTCTCCGATGGCCCAGGCCACATCCCCGTGCCGCCACATGGGGTTGTTCCACCAGTCCGAAACCGCGCCCGCGATATTACTTCGATCGGGGTGGATCTGTTCGCCGAACAGGATCGCGCCAAGGCCCTTGTCGTAATAGGCGCTGTCGAGGGTGAACCAGAACAGCTCCCACCCCGGAAAGTAGTTGAAAACCTCGGTCCGCGACCCGGTCATGGTGATGCGTCCCTCGGGCGTGGTGATTCCGATCCGGCGGTTCGAGGCCGAGATCCAATCGGGCACCTCGTCGGGCAGATTGCTTTTCAGGGTGCGCCCCTCGGCCCGGACCTCGATCAGCGGGAAACCAGGAATTTCGATCTCGGTCCGGTTTTCCGGCAGGTAGCGCACGATATGGTCCCGCCCGAGGTCTATGGTGATCACCTCATCGCCGCTGACCCAGTCCGGCCGCATACCTTCGGGATAGGTGCCCTTGCGTTCGCCTTCCACGGCATAGGAAACCTCGCCGCTGCGGTTGTCGCGCGTGACGTGCACCTTGTGGGACCAACTGTCAGAGGCAAGCGTGACGGCGTTATTGACATTCGCGCGCTGCACCAACCCAGGCAGGTCGAAGGCAAAGAAGATGTAAGTCAGGTAGACAAGGATCACCCCCGGAATGGCGAACCCAATCAGACGCTTGCGTTGAAACAGCCTGTCTGCCTCGTCCTTGGCAAAACCTATGTCTGTCGCGGTCATTGGGCTTGCCCTTCCGTCAGCTTGTTTCGATAGCGGCTTGATACCTGATCGAAGAAGACGATGGTTCCGAACAGCAGGATGAAGATGGCGGCGGCTTCGTCAAACCGGCCCGGCCCCCAGGCCATCGCGTTGCGAAGTTCGTAGCCAACACCGCCCGCCCCCACGAAGCCAAGGATGGCCGAGGCGCGAATGTTGATTTCAAAGCGCAAGAGTGTGTAGCTGAGGTAGTTCGGCGCGACTTGCGGCAACACGCCAAGAAGCATCCGCTGCGACCAGGTAGCGCCAGTTGATGCCAGACCCTCGACAGGTTTCAGGTCGGCGTTTTCCGATACTTCCGAGAACATCTTTCCAAGTGCGCCGGAGGTGTGGATCGCAATGGCGATCATAGCGGGGACCGGACCGCCGCCAAGAACGAAGATCAGTACCAGCGCGATCACGATTTCGGGGACAGCGCGCATCATGTCCGAGATGCGGCGGAAGAGGGGGATCAGGCGCGGCCATCGGGCCAGTCCGCGCGTTCCGAGAAGCGAAAGGAACAGCCCGCCAATCGCGCCGATCAGCGTCGAGACGGCGGCGATGTTCACGGTTTCGACAAGGGCGGGGAAATACTTGGCGATGAGGCCGGGCAGGTCGGCGCGTTTTTCCCAGGCTTCGGAAAGAACGTCCGCCGGGTAGTCGCCGATCTGGTGCAAACCTTCCCAGAAGCCGCCGGCGTTGCGGTCGTCGGCGATGTTGAAGCCGGACACCATCAGAACGACAAAGATCAGAAGTGTCAGCCCGCCATAGAGCCTGCGCCTTTGCACCTGCGCCATGTAGCTGGACTGAATGCTGTCCACACCCTGCGGCACGCCACCAAGAGAAATGTCCGCCATACTACCCCCGACAAAGAAAATTCCGGCAGCCCCGCCAGGGGCCGCCGGAGACATCATGAACTCGCCTTAGCTGCCGATCTTGGCTTTACGGGCCTCGACGATGGAAAGGTAGGTGTCGTGGGTCACCGGCTGGAAGCCGAGGGTGTCGCCGGCAGCCACACCGTAAGCGCAGTCGGGGTCACGTTCGTGCAGGCCGTCGACCAGCGCGGTCATGGTTTCGCGAACATTGGCGGGAAGTGCCTTGCGCAACACGACGGGGCCTTCGGGGATGACGTTGGATTTCCAGATCTCGACCATGTCGTTCATGTCGACAAGGCCAGCGTCCACGGCTTTGCGCAGCGCACCCGAGTTGTAACCGTCTTCCCAGTTGCCCTGACCGTCGGCCCAGGTCACGCCGCCATCGATGTCGCCGTTATTGACAGCAACGATGGTCTGCTCGTGGCCACCGGTGAACTTGACCTCGCCAAAGTACTCGCCGGATTCCATGGTCACGCCGTCCTTGTACTGCGGAATCTCGATGGACGGGATCAGGTAGCCCGAGGTCGAGTTCGGATCGCCGAAGCCGAAGACCTTGCCTTCCATGTCGTCAAGCGAGGCGATGCCGCTGTCCTTGCGGGCAAAGCCGATGGAGTGATAGCCGATGGAGCCGTCCACGTTCACCTTGATCAGCACGGGCTCGACCGCCTCGGGGTCTTGCAGATAGGTCGCGGCGTAGGCCGAGGCGCCCAGCCATGCCATGTCGATGGTGCCACCCAAAAGGCCCTGGATCACTCCGTTATAGTCGGCAGGTGCAAAGAGTTTTGTTTCGACGCCAAGCGCCTCGCTCGTGTAGTCGGCAAGGCACTGGTAGGAGTTCATCCGGTCCTGGGCGTTTTCGCCGCCAAGGATCCCGATGCGAAATTCGGTGATCTCTTGGGCAAAAGCGCCCGTGCTGAGTGCGGTTGTGGCGGCAAGCGCCAGTGCGAGTGTCTTTTTCATCTTTCTCTCCAGGTTTTGTGCCCTGCGCCTGTCGGCGGGTTGAGGGCGGGTTGATGATCGTGGCTGGTTCAGACGTAGGCTTCCGCTTCGCGGATCCGCGACTGCTCCAGTGTTTCGATTTCGGTTGATGTGGCGGCTTCGGAGAAATCCGCGCCTGCGCCGTAAATGTCGCGGGCAACGCCGGTGGTGAGTTGGGCTGGCGTGCCGTCAAAGACTATCCGGCCATCGCGCATCCCGATCACCCGGTCGCAATAGCGCCGCGCCGTATCCAGCGTGTGTAGGTTCGCAATCACCATGCGCCCGTCTTCTTCGTGGATGGCGCGCAGCGATTGCATCACCACCTGCGCATTCATCGGATCGAGCGATGCAATGGGTTCGTCCGCCAGGATGATCTTGGGATCCTGCATCAGTGACCGCGCGATGGCGACGCGCTGTTGCTGGCCACCGGAAAGGGCCTCGGCGCGTTTCGGTGCCTGTTCGGCGATCCCGAGCCGGTCGAGGATCTCGATGGCCGTGTGAATGTCGGATTGTGGGTAGAGGTTGAACATCGTCGCGAATGTCGAGCGTTTGTTCAGGGTGCCGTGGAGGACGTTCGAAACCACGTCCATGCGCGGCACAAGGTTGAATTGTTGAAAGATCATCGCGCAGCGCGATTGCCAGTCCCGCTTGGCCGCACCACGCAGGGCCGTGATTTCTTCGTTTTCAAAGGTGATCGTTCCGGTGGTGGCATCGCTCAACAGATTGAGCATTCGCAACAGAGTGGATTTCCCCGCCCCCGAGCGCCCGATGATTCCGATCATGGCCGGTTTGTCGACAGTGATAGTGGCTGCGTCTACGGCGGTCTTGTCCCCGAACCGCTTTGTCAGCGCGTCGATCTTCAGCATATCGCCCCCATGTTTTGGGGGCTGATAAGCCGGGCAAGCTACAGTCGCGTGACAGTTTCGTTTCAGTTTCTTGGCGTTTGCGCAACGGATCTGTGACAGGCAGAGGGGCGCCGATGCGCCTCGCGCTGCAACAATCGTCAATTTTTATCCACAGGCCGTCATGAAACTGTTACACTTGGCTCAGGAACGTTCTAGCCTCGGGTTCATGACCGAAAGCACCCTGCCAGCCCTTCTTTTCTGCGTTGCCCTGCCGTCCCTTGTTCATGCCGGGATGGCGGATGTCAGTTGCGATGACAGTTCGCGCATGATCGTGACCTTGACCGAGGTACTGGGGGCCGAACGCCAGGGGATGGGGCTGCGCGACCCGGAAACCATGCTTGAGGTCTGGGTGACCCGTGCGAGCGGCGATTGGTTGATTGTCCAGAATTATGCCAACGGCACATCCTGTATCGTCGCCATGGGTGAAAACTGGGAAGGAAGCCTGACAGGACCGGCATAGGCCTGATTGGTACAAAGGCACCGGCATCCCGAAAAGTCCCGCCAGTTGAGGATCGTTCCGACCGTTGAACGGCTGAAGAAATCGCACGCTTGATCTTTTGGTTCACAGTGTCCTTCATTCAAGGGTTCGTGACAGCCGGAGATTTCGTATCGTGTCCATCCCCCAGCCCGTCAGGTATGGGCTCGTTCTGTTCCCCAACTTTCCCATGATGGCGTTCTCGGCCTTGGTTGAGCCCCTTCGCGCGGCCAACGAACTGACGGGGAAAAACCACTATCAGTGGGCGGTTTTCGGCGGGTCGGACGACAATATCCGTTCCTCCAGTGGCTTCGAGCTACATCCGCATCACCTTTTTTCCGACCGCCGGACGGTGGATCGCGTTGTGGTATGCTCGGGCGGCAATGCCGACCGGCTTCAGGCCCCCGAGGCAATCGCCTGGATCAGGCGGATGTTGAGAAACGGCGCACATCTCGGCGCGGTCGCCGACGCGGCATTCTTTCTTGCGCGTGCGGGGTTCTACGACGGCTATCGCTGCACGCTTCACTGGACCAGCCAGCCAGCATTCGTCGAAGCCTTTCCACAGATCCAGCTTGAACGCTCTCTCTATGTCATCGACCGATCCCGGTTCTCTGCCCTCGGCGGGATCGGAAGCCTTGATATGCAGCTTGAGCTGATTTCCCGGGATCTTGATCCGGGGCTGTCTCATTCGGTTGCGGACTGGTTCGCGCATTCCATCCTGCGGGCGCCGCATGAAAGGCACCCGATGCCATTGAACCTTCGCACGGGAATCCGCGACCGGTTGGTTCTCAACACGGTCGCCGATATGGAGGCGCATCCGGAAGAACCGAAATCCGTCGCCGCCCTCGCCGCGCATCAGGGGGTTTCGGTGGACACTTTGGAACGCGCCTTCCGTTCGGAACTCGGCGTTTCGCCCGGCCGATATCATCGGCGCCTGAGATTGCGTCTTGGACGCGCCCTTCTTGAACATTCGGCGATGCGGATTCGCGACGTGGCCCATGCCTGTGGATATGGCGACCAGGCGGCCTTTTCACGTGCCTTCCGGTCCGAATTCGGAGAGGCACCGATTTCCATTCGCGCAGCATCCTGACGCCATTTTGCGGTAAACTGCATAAGTATTGCGGCGATCTGCAACACAGAATCGGGCGCTCCGCGAGATCATTCCGGGGATTCTGGTGGAGATTGCCCTATGAGCATCGTCGTCTTTGACCCCGACAGCACCGAAGACGTGGACTGGCGCGACCGGATGCGGCATCCGGCGGCGGGAGACGAGTCCGGTGGCATGTGGTTGTCGGACACCGAACCCGGCTTTATCGACACCACCAAGCTCCGCGCCGAACGCCTTGCACGGCTTCGTCTCTGGATGGCCGAGGCGGGCTTTGGTGCGGTGGTGCTCTTCGACCCATACAACCAGCGCTATGCAACCGGCAGCCGGAACATGTTCGGCTACTTTCTTCGCAACTCGACACGTTACTTCTTTATCCCCGTGGAAGGTCCGGTCGTTCTTTTCGAATATCCGCAAAGCTACCACGTTTCGATGGTGCTCGACACGGTGGACGAGGCTCGGCCCTCCAAGCTGGTCTGGTCCTCGGTTTCCGGCAAGGACAGCGAAACGGTAAAGCCTTTCGCCTCCGAGCTTGCCGATCTGATGCGCGAGCATGGCCAGGGATCGACGAAGATCGGCCTTGATCGCTGCTCGCACATCCAGGCGTTGGCACTGGAAGCCGAAGGCCTGACGGTCGAGGACGTCGCAGGAGAGATCCTCACCAAGGTTCGTGCAGTGAAGACCGGCGAAGAGGTCAAATGCCTGATGTCCTCAATGGCCGGCGCCGAAGCGGCGGTTTCGGCAGTGCGCGAGGCGATCAAACCGGGTGTCAGCGAAACCGAGCTTTTCGCCGTCATGTATCACGAGGTTATCCGTCAGGGTGGCGAGTTCATTGAGACGCGTCTTCTGACCAGTGGTCAGCGCACCAACCCGTGGTTTGGCGAAGCCTCGGGTCGCAAGGTCCGCCCCGGCGAATTGGTGGCGCTCGATACAGACACGATCGGCTGTTACGGTTATTTCTCGGATTTCTCGCGAACCTTCCGCTGCGATCCCGGCAAACCGACCCGCCAGCAGAAAGACCTCTACCGCCATGCTTTCGAGCAGGTGCAATTCAACATGGACCTGTTGAAGCCCGGCATGGAATTCCGCGAGATCGCCGAGAAGGCCTGGAAAATTCCCGAGCGCTTCGTCGAACAACGCTACACCAGCGTGATGCACGGCGTCGGAATGCATGGCGAAACTCCTTTCATCGCCCACGCGATGGACTATGAGACCTACGGCCGCGACGGCGTGCTTGAGCCCGGCATGTGCCTGTCCATCGAAAGCTACATCGGTGAAAAGGGCGGGCCGGAAGGTGTCAAGCTTGAAGACCAGGTGCTGATTACCGAAGACGGCATCGACCTGATGTCGCGCTTTCCCTATGAAGAAGAGTTTCTTTCGGGGGAGGTTTGATGCACCGGCCCCTGTCGCTTGGTCGTGAAAAATCGGCACTGGTGCTGATCGACCTGCAGGAGGAACACCGCAAGGACGACCGATTTCTCGTTGCCGGTCTTGATGGGGTTTTGGGCAATGCGGCTTGGCTTTTGAACACTGCGCGTGCAGCAGGCTGGCTCGTCGTTCACGCCGCTTACATCCGCGATTTCAACGACGCTCCGCGCCGACCTTTCGAACCGGTGCAAGCCGACGGCACGCCCTTTTTTTCGGTTCCCGGTGATTGGACCGGTACCTGCCCCGAAGTGGCCCCGCAAGCCGACGAGTTCGTCATCCACAAGAACGACGCAAGTTGCTTCACCAATTCCGAATTTCAACGGGCGCTGGCGGCGCAGGATGTCGAGTGGATTGTCGTCACCGGCGTCTGGACCGAAGCCTGCGTCGCTGCCACGGTTCGCGACGCCGCGTCGAACGACTTTCGCGTTCTATTGGTAAAAGACGCCTGCGGCAGCGGCACCCGGGCGATGCACCGTTCCGCAGTCATTCACACTACCAACCGGATCTATGGCGGCGGAGTCACCGATACCGCGACCGCCTGCGCTTTGATGCAGGGCGAAACCAAGGACGTCTGGCAACTCGTCGGATCGACCCCGCTCAGGTTCGACGTCGAAAATATGGACGAGGTCTATGCCTCGCTTTGAACCGCGCCGCTGAAGCTGGCGCACTGAACAGGGAAGAAGACGATGAAACCCATGCTCACCGACCGAAGCCTCCACCCGAAAGCCGAGGGCCTTGTCAGAGACCACGCTTCCGGAAAGATTTCCCGCCGTGACTTCCTTGCCTGCGCTGCCGGTCTTGGCCTATCCGCCTCCGGTGCGTTGACCCTCGCCGGTCTGCCCACCCCGGCGGCGGCCCAGGGCACGCCGGTCCAGGGCGGCAGGCTCAGGATCGGGCAAGTCGTCAAACCCTTCTGCGACCCCCGCACCTTTGACGGGACTGAAATGGCCAACGTCGCGCGTCAGTGCAACGAATACCTCGTCCGCTGGACCAACGACTTTGCCTTCGAACCGCAGCTTCTCGAAAGTTGGGAGGTCAGTGACAATGCGAGGACCGTCACGCTCAACGTCCGACAGGGGGTCACTTGGTCGAACGGCGATGCCTTCACGGCCGATGACGTGATTTTCAACATCACCCGCTGGTGCGAAAGCGGTGTCGAAGGCAATTCGATGGCAGCACGCATGGGTACGCTTGTGGACGCCGAAGCAGGCAAGGCCGTCGAAGGCGGGATCGAGAAGGTGGACGATCACACGGTTCGCCTGAACCTGCCCAGCCCCGATATCTCGCTGATTGCAGGCATGGCCGATTATCCCGGCCTTATCATGCACCCCAGCTACGATGGCGGTGACCTTCCCACGGATGCGCTTGCGATAACGACCGGTCCCTGCGAACTGGTCAGTTGGGAGCCGGGCATCGGCGCAATCGTGCGTCGCCGCGAGGGGCATGATTGGTGGGGAGGAACATTCTGGCTGGACGAGGTCGAATGGATCGACCTTGGCTCCGACGCCACCGCTGTCGTCGCCAGTTTCGATGCCGAAGAGATTGACGCGAACTACGAAACCGCCTCGGAATTCATCGACATCATGGAGGGCACCGGTGCCGTAACTGCGGAAATCGCCACGGGCAGCACCATCGTCGCGCGTATGAATGTGGACCAACCGCCCTATGACAATCCCGACGTCCGGCGTGCCGTGCAGATGGCGGTCGACAACTCTGTCGTGCTGGAGCTTGGCATGAACGGCGCGGGGACCGTCGCGGCCAACCACCATGTTGGCGAAATGCACATCGACTACGCCGATATCGGCCCGGCCCCCTTTGATGTCGCGGCGGCACAGGAGCTATGGGCAAAGACGGATGCGGGCGAGTTGGAAATCATCACCGTCGATACCGACTGGCAAAAGAACACCGGAGACGCCATTGCAGCCCAGCTTCGCGACGCCGGCATGGACGTCAGCCGCTCGGTCCTGCCCGGTTCGACCTTCTGGAACAATTGGAACAAGTATTCCTTCTCACTCACTGAATGGAACGGCCGCCCGCTTGGCATACAGGTTCTCGCGCTGGCCTACCGGTCGGGCGCGGCATGGAACGAAAGCGCCTATGCCAACCCCGACTTTGACGTCGCACTGGACGAGGCGCTGTCGATTGCCGACGCAGATGCCCGGCGCGAGGTCATGGCCAGACTGGAAACCATGCTTCGCGACGATGGCATCCTGGTTCAGCCCTATTGGCGCTCGCTTTTCCGTTCGTTCCGACCAGAGGTGAAAGGCCTCGATGCCCACCAGGCCTTCGAGCAGCATCTCGACAAGGTCTGGATCGAAAGCTAGGCGCCATGGTCTCATCGGCCCCGGACTGGGTCCGTGGCGATCCGGCATCGTTGCGCCAATGGCGCAATGCGCAGCCCGAGGTGACACGGCCGATCCTCCCGGCCGATGTCACCTTGGGCCTTGTCCCGGAAACCGCGGGCGGCGGGATCGAATGCCGCCCGACTGACGCCGAAGCCGGCATCGTCCTACACTTCCACGGCGGCGGCTTTGTCGTCGGCTCGCCGCACACCCACAGGTGCGTCGGCGCATGGCTGGCCCATGTCTTGCGCCGGGTCGTCTGGCTTGCACCTTACCCGCTTGCGCCCGAGACCACTCTGCCACGGCAACCAGTTCACGCTGCCGCAGTCTTGAAGCAAGCCGTCGAAAGGTCGGGTGGGCCTGTCATCCTTTCCGGGGATAGCGCGGGTGCCCTGATGGCGCTTTGGGCCTTCTCGGGTTCCGATCAGAATGTGCGGGCGTCGGTCGATGGGGCGCTGTTGCTCTATGGTTGGTTTGGGTCTCTCCCGGCGGACGGGCCAGAGGTTGATGGCCTTGGACCGGAATCCGTTGCGGCCATGCGCGATCGACTCGATCCAAAAGGTTTGATCGAAAGCAAGCCGATGCTTGATCCGATACACCCGGATTTTCCGATACCAGACCGGACAATCGCGATTTCCGCCGAGCACGATCCGCTGATCGATGACACGCGCTCACTGGTGTCGGCGCACTCCCGCATCGTCGGAATGGAGACACCGGGGCTGGGGCACGGATTTCTTTCGGTACCGTCGCAGTCGGAGGAGGCGTTGAACATGCTGCGGACTGCAGCGGATTTGCTTTCCGTCTGACGAGGCCTCGATGCCTTCACATTGACGGGCGTTACAGCAGCCAGTTCATGCTTCTTGCCGCCGTGCTGACCGGATCAATAATAGTGATGCCGGTCTGCCGCTGCGCGTCTTCGGCCAGGTTCGCCATTCCTGCACAACCCAGTATGATGGCATCGACACCGTCTTCAATTGCCGCGCGTTTCACTTCGTCAATCACGGTTTGCCGGGCAGCTTCGGGGCGGTTCTCAAGATCAAGCACCGGGACATGCGAGGCTCGGACATTTTCCAGGAAACCCTCCAGACCCAAGCGCCGAATGTTCCCCTCGATCACCGGCACCGAGACCGGAAGCGTGGTGACAACACTGAACCGCCAATTTCGCAGGGCCGCGTAGTGAAAACTGGCCTGTCCAATCCCC
Source organism: Paracoccaceae bacterium (assembly GCA_965228905.1). Taxonomy (GTDB): domain Bacteria; phylum Pseudomonadota; class Alphaproteobacteria; order Rhodobacterales; family Rhodobacteraceae; genus CALKXV01. The sequence continues at coordinate 747,088 of CBDDII010000003.1, forward strand.
ACGACAGGGCGTTCGGCCAAGGCCGCAGCTTCGACCAGCCCAGTGTCGTCGAAACAACCGATGACAACCCCTTCGGCGCCCTTCGCTGCGGACTTTCGGACCAAGTCTAGCAGCGGTGGGGTTGCCAAGGCCCCGTCTTCTTCCCCCTGAATGGCAGGGGGGCCTTCCAGCGAAGTCCAGCCCTCGAAGTTCAAACCGGGTGCTGCGCTCTTGGCAACATCCAGCATGGCTTCGGTCATGCCGACCGTGCTGTTTGGGTTGATGATGATCACCGACATGGCCGATCAAACCATCCCCTTGCCCGCATCGGATCCGCGCTTCTTTCGGCGACGGTCCGTGATCCAGACGGATGCCAGAAATACCGCGATAACCAGAAACGAAAAGATTGTTGTCAAAGTCCCAAGTGCGAAGATCACCGGCGTCGTGACATTCGTCGTCATGCCGAAGATTTCCAGCGGCAGCGTGTTGTGGCTGCCCGAAGTCAACAGCGTGCGTGCGAATTCGTCATAGCTGAGCGTGAACCCGAACAAGGCCACCCCGATCAGCGAAGGGGCGATGATCGGCAGGACGACGTGGCGGATCGTTTGCCAGGGTGATGCTCCGAGGTCGCGCGCGGCTTCTTCAAAGCTCTGATCGAACCGGTTGAAGACCGCGAACATGATCAAAAGCCCGAAAGGCAGCGTCCATGTCAGTTGCGCGCCAAAGCCGGACGTGGACCAATGCACGCTGAGGCCCGATTGCGACCAGATCAACCCGACCCCGAGCGAGACGAGGATCGACGGTATTACCAGCGACGTGATGATGAGATAGAACAGAATGCCGGATCCCTTGAACCTTTTGCGAAAGGCCAAGCCGCCCATGACAGACACGACAACCGTCGTGACCATGACCATCAGACCCAGAACCAGTGACCGCGAGAAAGACCCCCAGATGTCGCCCACGGCCTGTTGCTCGAACAGGTCGCGGAACCAGTGAAGCGACACACCACGCATGGGGAATGTCAGACCGCCGCTTGGACCCTGGAAAGACAGGATCGCGATAGTGATCGTTGGGCCATAGAGAAAGATGAGGAACAGCGTGAAGAACGCGGCAAGGAAGTAGAACGAGCGGGGCCGAGGTTCCATCAGAGTTCCTTCCTGATATCGACAAGTCGAAGCAGCAACCCGATCACGATCAGAACTGTTGCAAGCAGGATGACGGCAGTTGCCGCTGCCGAAGGATATTGCAAAAGGCCGATGTCATTCTGGATCATCCGGCCCACGTTGGCCGATTGCGACCCGCTCATGAACCGAACCGTGATGAAGTCACCCATGACCAGCGTGACCACGAATATGGTGCCGATCATGATGCCCGGTTTTGTCAGTGGAACGACGACATGCCAAAGCGTTTGCCACCCGGTCGCGCCAGCGTCGACGGCGGCTTCGATCAGGGATTTGTCGATCCGCATCATCGTGTTGAAGATCGGAACCACCATGAACAGCGTGTAAAGATGCACAAAGGCAAGGATCACGCTGAAGTCGCTGAAGAGAAGCCACTCGACCGGTTCGTCGACCACTCCCCAGGATATGAGCGCCTGATTGGCAAGGCCGTTACGGCCCAGGAATGGAATCCACGAAATCATTCGGATGATGTTCGAGGTCCAGAACGGGATCGTGCAAAGCAGAAACAAGGCGATCTGCCATTTCAGGGACCGCACGTGAAATGCCAGAAAATACGCCACCGTGAAGCCGATCAGAAGTGTAAAGATCCAGGTGATCGCAGCGTATTTGAAGGTATTCAGAAAGACGCGGTAAGTGACTTCGGAACCGAACAGGTAAGCATAGTTGTCGAACTGAAAGGCCGGATAGATCGAGTATTCGGTCGCGCCCCAGAAGCTGACAATGACGATCATCACGATGGGCGCGACAAGAAAGACCGCGAGGATCAGTGCAAGCGGCGACGCCATCAGCCAGCCTGAAAGGTGGCGCGACATGGTCAACGTCGGCCGGTCGGCGTCCTGCGTCGCGGTGGTGTCGGCGGATGTCACGGTGTCGGTCATTGTCTGCTTTCAGACGCCCCGGCCGGGGAAAGGTCGGCCGGGGCGCTTTCGTTCATCTTTCGCTTACGCGGCGATGAACTCGTTCCATTTGCGGACCATGTACTGGTTTTCGTCCATGACTGCGTTCCAGCAGGCGACGGCACCCATACGGTCGTAGAACGATCCGCCATCGCGCGTCTCGCCCGCCTGTGCCAGCGGATCGCCGAAGGGCGAGGTGATGACGTCGGTCGCCTCTTTGCCTTCGAACCAGAAGCCCCATTCGTTTTCGGACATGAACTCCTTGGAGGTCTCGGGAACGGCAGAGTAATAACCCTGGCGCATCAGGAAGCCGCCGACCCAGCCGGAGAGATACCAGTTGATGTATTCGTAGGTCGCGTCCAGTTCGATGCCGGTCAGCGACTTCGAAAGGCCGATGCCACCACCCCAGGAGCGATAGCCTTCTTCCAATGGCTGGTAGACGCAAGGGATGCCACGGGACTTGACCGCGGTAATTGCCGGTGACCACATGGACTGGATCACCACCTCGCCCGAGGCCATCAGGTTCACGCTTTCGTCGAAAGTCTTCCAGAAGGCACGGAACTGGCCGTTCTTCTTGGCCTCGGTGAAGATACCGATGGTCATATCGATCTCTTCCTTGGTCATGTTGCCCTTGTCGGGATAGGTGTATTCGCCCATCGACTCCACGACCATCGCCATGTCCATAATCCCGATCGACGAGATATCAAGGATCGACGCCTTGCCCGCGAATTCGGGGTTCAGCAATTCGGACCAGTTGCTGATCGGACGGCCAATCAGGTCGGGGCGGATGCCCAACGTGTCAGCGTTGTAGATCGTCGGAATCAGCGTCATCCAGCCTGACTCGTTGTCGACGAAATCAGTGCCGCCGGGGCCATCGACGAAGCCGACGCTGTGCGGGGCGGTCCCTTGGGCAATGGTGCTTTCGGGGGTCAGCTTGCCCGAACGGAAAATGCCGACGATCTTGTCGTAGTTGGCGATCTTGGACGTATCCATCGCCTGAAGGTTTCCTGTCGGCCAGACCTTTTTGCAGATCCAGTACTCGATGTCGGCGATGTCGAAACTGTCGGGCTGCGTCGCGGCACGCTGTGTTACGCTGTCGGAATCAAGCGCGGTCATTTCCAACGTGAAGCCCAGGTCTTCTTTGACCTTCTCGGCAACTTCGTTGAGGTTCGACACGCCGGTGCCGAACTGGCGCAGTGTCACATCCTTGATCGCCTGCCCCCATACCATCGGAGCCGGAAGCGCGGCAGCGGCCACCGCAGCGCCACCCGACTTCAGGATCGAGCGCCGGGAATAGCGTATCTTTGGAATCGTGGTCATGTCAGTCTCCCTGTCTTGGAGTTTGTCGTCAGGCGGAAAGGGCGTGGGCCGCCTGGTTGTCCCAATCGAGGCCCACCGCCTCGCCCAAATCCTTCGGATCACCGAAGAAGTCCTTGTCCGAGAGAAGCGCCGTCACCTCTTGCTCGCCAGCGATGGCCGCGGTGAGGGCAACGTGCGTTCCCTGATATTCGATGTTCGTGATCTTTCCCTGGAGCCTGGCACCATCGGGCGCATTCAGGCTCAAGGCATCCGCGCGGATTGCTACTTGGCCTTCCGGCAACGCAATCACGTTGTGAGACCCAAGGAAACGGGCAACGAACGCCGTTTTCGGAGCCTCGAAGACTTCTCGTGTTTTGCCGGCCTGTTCGATCAGGGAGTCGTTCATCACGACAATCTCATCTGCCAGTGCAAGTGCCTCGTCCTGACCGTGGGTCACGTGGATGAAGGTGATGCCCAATTGTCTTTGAAGACGTTTCAATTCAGCGCGCATCCGGATCCGTAGAAATGGATCAAGTGCCGATAGGGGCTCATCCAGCAACAAAACGTCTGGTTCTGTAATCAGGGCCCTCGCCAATGCGACCCGCTGCTGCTGACCGCCGGAAAGCTGTGCCGGAAGGCGTTCGGCAAAGGTCAGCATATCGACCAGTTCCAGCATCTCACCGGCACGCTTGGCCCGGACCTCGGCATCGACGCCTTTCATTTTCAGGCTAAAGCCGACGTTCTCCAATACGCTCAAATGCGGGAACAGCGCATAGTTCTGGAACATCATCGCTGTTCCGCGCTTTGCAGGTGGCAAAGCCGAAATGTCCCGCCCACCCAGAAGGATCGAGCCGTCCGTGACACTCTCATGCCCAGCCACCATCCGCAAAGTCGAGGATTTGCCACAACCCGACGGGCCAAGAAGGCAGGCATAGGTCCCGGCACTGAAATGATAGCTGATCGCATCCACGGCAACCGTGTCGCCGTAGCGCTTGGTCAGATGAACAAATTCGAGATCGAGCTTTTTTTGCATATGGCACCCCACCGTTGGAGATACGGTGCGGCCAATTCCGCATGACGTGCGAGGCATTTCAGTGGTGGATCTCCGAGATATGGGGAAGATGCCCTCGGAAGCGGCGACCAGTTTTATTATTGTTCAAAAAGTACGCAGAGATTGTATACGATTCCGGGCTGTCTGAATGACAATCTTGCGAGTACCAGACGATTCTGACAATCAACAACAAAGGCCATCTGGATCGTCGATATGTTGGTTTCAAAGGAAACAAGCGCCGAAAAGATCGCTCAGCATCTGACCGAAGCGGTACACGAGCATCGTGTCTTGCCGGGAATGAAGCTGAGCGAGGACGAAGTGGGCGAAGTCTATGGCGTCAGCCGCACGATTGTGCGCCAGGCGTTGAGAGCCATGGCACATGAAGGCCTTGTTTCGCTTGAACGCAATCGCGGAGCTTTCGTTGCCAAACCTTCGGTGAAGGACGCGCGCGAGGTCTTTGAAGCGCGTGCTTTGTTGGAGCCACAGACAGCACGGGCTGCGGCTGAACGTGCAACCCCGGCTGATGTCGCCTTGCTGGAAGCGCACATCGAGGAAGAGCACAAGGCCCTGGCCGCCGGAGAAGCCGGGCGCGCCTTGAAGTTGTCCGGCGCGTTTCACATTGAAATCGCCCGCGTTGCAAACCAGCAGACGATCGAAGCCTTCATTCAACAGCTGATTTCGCGCTCATCCCTCGTCATCGCGCTTTATTGGCAGCGTCGGAATGCACTTTGCGAAAGCCACGCGCACCACGCACTACTTGATGCGTTTCGCGACAATGACGGCGACCGGGCCGAGGAATTGATGAAGGGCCACCTGCTTGATCTTGTGTCTCAGTTGAACCTCCGCGAAACGCCAAGCGAAACGCGCTCACTGCGCGAGGCGTTGTTGGGATGATCGAATTTCGGAGTGCGACACTGCCGGAACTCGATCTGGTCCTTGATTGGGCCGCGGCAGAAGGCTGGAATCCGGGCCTGGATGATGCAGCGGCATTCCTTGCCGCCGATCCCCGCGGTTTCTTCCTTGCCTTGGACGGGGATGTACCCGTCGGCGCAATTTCAGTCGTCAACCACAACCCGACATTCGCGTTTCTCGGGCTCTATCTTGTCGTGCCCTCGCATCGTGGGAAGGGCGTTGGCTATGCGCTGTGGTCCCATGCCTTGGAACATGCCGGGGACCGAACAATCGGGCTCGACGGTGTGCCGGAGCAGCAGGAGAATTACGCAGCATCCGGTTTTGTTCATGCCGGAAAGACCGTGCGTTACGCTGGTGTATTAGACGGGCAGGCGCACTCGGACATGCAACCCGCGACCCCGACTGACATCGGCGATCTGATCGAACGTGAGGCTGTGGTTTCCGGTGCGCGAAAGCCCGAGTACCTCGGGGCCTGGTTCACGGACACGGGGAACCGCAAGACCCTAGTCCATCCGAAGGGGTTTCTGACTGTCAGGAAATGCAGAGACGGGGCAAAGATCGGCCCCTTTGTTGCAGAGGATTTGGCCAGCGCGACGGATATGCTTATGCAAGCTTCTGCCATTTTCGGCGGCAGGATCATGGTCGACTTACCGGTCCAGTCGGAAGCACTTGCAGAACTTTGCTGCGACCTTTCACTGGCTCCCGTCTTTGAAACGGCCCGCATGTACAAGGGCCGTGCGCCGGAAATCGAGCCAGGCATCTTCGCGGTTGCTTCGCTTGAGTTGGGCTAGACCGTATTGCCCGTTCTTATACGGGGCGACACTCAAGCCGCCCCATTCTTTCGCTTCATTCGACGTCAGAACCGGTAGGTCGCCGTCACCGCCAGCGTCCGGCCGGGCTCGGTAAGCGGCACGATATTCGGGTTGCCGACACCGTCGGCGCTGCGCGACACATAGGTTTCGTCGAAAAGGTTCCGCACGTCGAAACGCACCTGGAAGTTCTCAACTTCTTTCGGTTGGTAGACCGCATAGAGGTCGATGACCTCGTAGCCGTCCAGCGGGACCGTCGTGTCGTCGTTGTCGAGCGCGATTTCGGCCAAGGCGCCAAGTTGCCATGCGTCACTCACATCATAGGCAGCTTCGATACCGATGATGTGACCGACAGGCTTGCCGAGGTAATAGTTGGTCGTTCCGATCGTGGCACCGTTCAGATCCACATCCGCGTAGGTATAGTTCAGTGCAGCAAAGCCGCGTTCGCCCGTATAGCGGAACGAACCGTCAAAGCCTTTGGAGATTACGTCGTCCTGCACGCCGCGGCTGGTCCCGTCCAACGGCAGAACCCAGTTCAGATCATTGATCTCGGTATAGAAAACCGCACCGCTGGCCTCGATCGGGCCATTGTCATAGCGCAAACCGACCCGGGCCGCATTGGCACGCGACGAGGTGAAGCCGGTGTAATCCCAGACCGAACGTGCCAGAACCGCCTCGCCCAATTCATAACCGCCCCAACTGGAAGCAAGACCTGCGTTCAAAGACCAGTTGTCGTTCAGGATGACATCGACAGCCGCGTTGGCGCTTAGTCCGGCGTCTTCGAATTCCTCACCATTCACACCTTCAAAGTGGCTCCAGTCCGCGCGCGCACCATAGGAAACCGAAACGCGATCGCTCAGGTCCTGGCGCATCTGGACGAAAGCACCAAAGTTCAGCACATCTTCGCGTCCACCCAACTCGACGGATTCCGCACTTTCGTCAAAGAAATCCAGACCGGCGGTCAGAGTGCCATTTCCAAGTTGGAAATCGTTTTTTACCGTGCCGCTGACACTGGTATTGATGCCCGTCAGGCCACCCACATCCATCGTCTGCTTGTTGTAGTTCAACTGGACCTCGGGCGCGAAGTTGCCATCCGGCTGTTCATCAACATAGCTGAACGACAGGGATTCCCGCTTGGAAAGCGCGTCGATCAGGACGGTAGGCGTCGTCGTCAACTCCTCGAAATCCGGACGGATCAGAAAGCCGAAGACCGGGTGTGATTGGGCCGACCTCTGGCCGCTGTCCTCGGTCTTTGATGCGGACAGGCTGATGCGCTTTCCGCTGTCGCTTGTATGGGCAAGTTTGAGGTTGAAGTCGGACAGATCGGCTTCCGTCCCGGTCACGGTATCGCCGTCGCCGTTTTTGTATTCATTGCCGCGCGTGATCGACCCGCCCAACAGCCATTCGAAGTTGCCAGTCATCCCGTAAACAAAGGTCGAGTTGCGACCGGTCGAGCCGTTGTCGCCAAAACTAAGCTTGGTGAAGCCGCCAAAGGTTTCGCCCGGTTCCAGGAGATCGCGCGCATCCTTGGTCTCATAGGCGATCCCGCCCCCCAGCGATTGCGGCCCCGCGTCGGCGGGCGCGATACCCTCGCTGACTTCGACCTTCTTCAAAAGTGCGGGGTCGATCAGCACGTTGCCCGTGTGGTGAAACGCCGACTTGTTCTGCCGCGCGCCGTCGATGGTCACCGACAAAAGGCTTTCCTCGATCCCGTTCACGAAGACCTTCTGCGCAATCGGCGCACCGCCCGAGGACGTGATCGAGCTTTCGCCACGAAAAACGTCCTTCGCAGTCGTAGCGTTCCGGCTCTCGATTTCCTCTTCGGTGATCTCGTCATTGCCGAGAAGCGATTGCGCGTCCGGAGCCTCGATCCGAAGCGTGCCGAGGAAGAACGGGTCGTCGCTCTGTGCATGAAGCGTGCCGGCTGCAAAGCACGCGGAAAGAAGCAGCAGCCCCCTGGAAGTCATCATTTTCCTGTCCCCACCAGTGTTTTTCGCTGGAGAGCGTCGCGGAGACAGCAATCTGGCCTTCATGTGTTCGAGGATCGCAATTCCATTGTCCGATTGAAATTGTCAAGAATTTTCTTGCCGGAGAGCCAACATGCCGGAGCATTGCCCAGGAATGAGGCAAGTAGCGGAAAACATTGAGCTTGACGCGCCATCGGCTTTGTGGTGCGACAGGCGTTGGCAGCGACGGTTTCCTTAGCGACCTCAAACGAAACTTTGGGGTTGGGGGAAACAACCATGCAAAAACTGACGGGCCTGTCTTCGGCCCTTGCCATCATCTCGGCGACACAGGCGTTCGGGCAGGCCGGGGAACCATTTCATCTTGGAACGATCTTCATCGGATCGGATGCAACCAACGAAATAGGTATCGACAACGAGGATTTGACGCGGACCAATCCGACCGACCTTCAGGATGTCTTTGCGACCGAGCCGACCGTTTCGGTCGGAAGCTCGCTACCGATTTCGCAAAAAATCTATGTAAACGGCGTGGAAGAGAACAACCTGAACGTGACCATCGACGGGGCGCGTCAGAACAACCGTATCTTCCACCACAGCGCGACGACCTACATCGACCCGGAACTGCTGAAAGCGGTCCGCGTGGACCCCGGCGTTGCACCTGCCGATGCAGGCCCCGCCGCCACCGCCGGTGCCATCGCATTCGAAACCAAGGACGTGGACGATCTTCTTGACCCCGGTCTGACCTTCGGCGGCACAATGTCGACCGAGTTTCGCAGCAACGGCGGCGCGTTGACCAACAGTCTCGCGCTCTACGGACGCTCGGGGAACTTCGACTACCTCGCCTTCGGAAAGATTGCGAACGGTGGCTTGCAGCAGGACGGCAACGGCGATGACATCGTCGGCTCGGAAACCGCGCTGACAAGCGGGCTAGGCAAGATCGGTTTTAACGGTGCGGACGGAAGCCGGGTGGAGCTGTCGTTCGAAAGGGTGAAGGACGACGCCGAGCGTCCCCTTCGCGCCGACTTTGCCGGCATCGGCGGCGGTACGGATACCCGGCTTTGGACGCTGGAACGCCAGAACATCGTTCTGACCTATACCGGCGCAGACACCGGCGGCATCTGGAAGCCGACAGCGCAACTGGCCTTCAACGCGACCGATCTCTACACCGGCCCCATGCCCGGTTCGACCGACGCCTATTCGGGCAAGGCGGAAAGCCTGACGGGCAAGCTGGAAAACGAATTTGCGGTTGCCAATGGCACAATCACGGCGGGCGTCGATTTCTATTCCGACGTCGTGGACATCACCGGCGAAGGCACTGCCGTCTATTTCGCCGAGGAAAAGGCAACGAACGTCGGGGCCTATGCCCAGGCGCGGCTGGACCTGTCCGACCGGTTTCGCGTCACAACCGGGGCGCGGTACGATTTCCAGCGGTTTGAAGGTCTGGATGGCACGACCTATGACAACAGCGGTTTCTCCGCCAATATCGCAGGCGACTACGATGTAAGCGACACGCTGACCATCAGTGCCGGTGCGTCGCGCGTCTGGGGCGGCATCGCCCTTGCGGAAAGTTTTCTGATGGACCCGGCCTGGACCTATCCCGCCGACATCGAACCCGTGACCTCCGAGAATTTCTATCTCGGCGCGAATGCCACGCTTGGCGCTTTCGATCTGAACGGCAAGATCTTCCAGACCAATATCGACAACGCGCGCAACCTTTACGGTGGTGCCGCGACCGAGACCTTCGGGGCCGATCCCGGCGATACCTCAGACCTCGACAGCAAGGGGTTCGAGATCGGTGCGACCTATAACTGGAGCTCCGGTTTCGCGCGGATCGCCTATGCCAACATCGAGTCGGAAATCGACGGCATCGACGCCGACAGCTACACGGGCCGGTATCTGACCACGCCGCTCGGCGACAATCTGATCATCGAAGTGGTCCATACCTTCGAAGACCGTGCGCTGACCATCGGCGCGGATGCGCAGATCACCTTTGACCGCGACGGCACCTATCTTGGCACACCAAGCGGCACGCTCGAAGGCGCAACGGTGGTCAACGGCTTCGCCGAGTGGAAGCCTCAGAACATTGCGGGCCTGACGATACGCGGCGAAGTGAACAACCTGTTCGACGAACACTACACCGACCGCGCGTCTTATGGGCAAGAGTTCGGCAGCGTGACCCCGCTTTATGAACCGGGACGTTCGGTCAGCGTGCTTGCGACCTATCGGTTCTAGGCCGGAAATTCGCCTGGCGCACCATCCCTCGGGTGCGTCAGGCGGATGCCCTCAGCTTTCGACCCAGGTCATCTGGGCAAAGTTCTCGCGAAAGGCAAAACGTTCCAGGTGCTTGTCGATCACCGACTTGGCGTTTGGCACGTTTTCCGGCCCTTTCAGGTCGAAATCCACGGTCAATGCAGTTTCATCCGCGTGAAACCGCGCAACGCCGCCGGGGAACTCCGCCGTGCCTTCGGTCTCGGTATAATCCACCTCGATCTTGTGGGCGAAATGCTTGCAGAGTTGGACGAGATACTTGGAGGCATTGGGGGTTTCGAAGGTGCCCTTGAGGTTCATGAGAGATTCCCGACAAAATTTGTAAGCTACCTCTGGACTCGGACTTTTTGCGCGATTAATCAAGCCAAAAGCCCGCTCGCCACGCCAATGCCAGCCATGCGGCCCACCTGAAAAGGAAAGCGCATGGTACGTTCTGCCCTTATTGCACTGACTCTTATTGCCGCCCCTGCATGGGCGGACTCCATCACCGTTCAGACCTACGCGGGCGAGGTCGAGGTCGCCGCAACCCCCGAAAAAGTCGCCGTCTTCGATATTGCCGCCCTGGACACGCTGGACGCGCTGGGCCTGAGCGTCGATGGCGTGGTTGCGCCGCTTTACGTGCCTTACGTCGAGGATGCCGCCGCCGGTGCCGAGAACGTCGGGTCGTTGTTCGAGCCGAATTTCGAAGCCGTCGCCGCGCTTGCGCCGGACCTCATCATTGCCGGCGGGCGGTCATCAAAGGTTGCCCCAGACCTTGCCAAGATCGCGCCGACCATCGACATGACGATCTGGGACGACACCGTGGGTGAAGGGCTTGCCCGGCTGGAAACCTATGGCAAGATCTTTGGCAAGGAAGCCGAAGCCGACGCCCTGCGCGATGCCTTCACCGCAAAACTCGACGCTGCCAAAGGGGCGGTCGCCGGAAAGGGCGGTGCGCTGATCGTTATGACCAACGGCCCGAAGGTATCCGCCTACGGCGCCTCCGGCCGGTTCGGCTGGCTGCACAAGGCGCTGGATTTGCCCGAAGCCGTGGTTGATGTGGAACAGGCCACCCATGGCGAGGCGATCAGTTTCGAGTTCATCAAGGATGCCGATCCCGACATCCTGATCGTGGTCGACCGTCTGGCCGCCATCGGACAGGACGGCGACAATGCCCGGACCACGCTGGACAACGCTTTGGTGCATGAAACCAAGGCCTGGAAGAACGGCAATGTCGTCTTCGTGGAAAGCGCCCCGCTTTACGTCGCAACCGGCGGCATCCAGTCCATGAGTCTCATCCTCGACCAGTTCATCGCCGCCTTCGGCGCAAGCTGACCTCATGCGGATCAAGGCAAGCCTCGTATGCCTGGCGGGGCTTGCCGCACTCTCGCTCGCCGTGGGCGTGATCGACCTGCGGGCGGAAAGCGACGCGCTCGGCCTTCTGCTTGTCAGCCGCATTCCCCGCACGATTGCGGTTCTGATCGCTGGATCGGCCCTGGCGATCTCGGGTGCGATCATGCAGATGCTTGTGCGCAACCGCTTCGTCGAACCAATGACCACGGGAACCGGGCAGGGCGCAGCCTTGGGCGTTCTGGTCGCCACGCTCGCCTTTCCCGCCGCGCCTATTCTCGTGAAAATGATGATCGCCACGTTGACCGCACTCGCGGCGAGTCTTGGATTTCTGGCCATGGTGCAAAGGCTGCCCGTGGCGCAACCGCTGCTCGTGCCACTTGTCGGCCTGATCTACAGCGGGCTGATTGGCGCGGTCGTCACCTTCATCGCCTTTCAATGGGACTTGCTGCAATACATCGACATTTGGCTGAACGGCGAATTCTCCGGCATCCTGCAGGGCCGCTACGAGCTTCTGTGGATCGCCGCCCTGATTGCCGCACTCGCCTATCTGGTCGCCGACCAATTCTCCATCGTCGGCATGGGGCCAACCGCCAGCATCAACCTTGGCCTGAACTACCGGCAAGTGATGCTGTCGGGGTTGCTTGCAATTTCGGTTGTCAGCGCCCTGACCGTGGTGATCGTCGGAGCCATTCCTTTTATCGGCCTCGTCGTGCCCAACATCGTCTCACGCCGATACGGCGACAACCTGCGTCAGACGCTTCCGGTTACCGCGATCTGGGGGGCAGGGGCGGTGCTGGTCTCGGACATCCTCGGGCGCATTCTGCGCTATCCGTTCGAGATCCCTGTCGGCACGGTTTTCGGAGTGATCGGCGCGGCGGTGTTCCTGTGGCTTCTTTACGCACGGCCCGATGTCAGATCGTAAGGTCATCGCCTGCCTTGCCCTGGCCGCACTGGCGACCATGCTGGGCTTCATGGTGCTGGGGGCCAAGGCGCCATGGAGCTTCCTGCTGCCTTTCCGCGGCGAAAAACTGGCGGCGCTGGTGCTGATCGCCGTTTCGGTCTCGACCTCAACGGTCCTGTTCCAGACGATCACCTTCAATCGCATCCTGACTCCCGCGATCATGGGGTTCGATGCGCTTTACGTGATGCTGCTGACGCTGGCCGTGTTCTTCCTCGGCGGGCAAAGCGTCGTGCAGCTTCCGCCCGTGGGCGTCTTTCTCGTCACCTGCGCGACGCTGACGCTCGCTTCGCTGGCACTCTTCGGTACGCTTCTCGGTCAAACGCGGGGGGACATTTTCCGGATGGTGCTGACGGGTATCATCTTCGGCTATCTCTTCCGTTCGCTGACGAGTTTCATTCAACGGATGATCGACCCGAACGAATACGCGGTGATCCAGATCGGCTCTTACGCGCGCTTCAACACCATTGAAACAGACCTTCTGTTGATCGCCGCCCCGGTCACGCTGGCCGCCTTGACCGCCGTCTGGTCGATGCGCCGCAGCCTCGATGTGATCTCGCTAGGCACGGAAGCGGCCATAAGCCTCGGCGAGAACCCGAAGCGCAGGCAATTGCAGGCGCTGGCACTGATCGCCGTCCTCGTCTCGGTCGCCACCGCCTTTGTCGGCCCTGTCGTTTTCCTCGGTCTGCTGGTCGCAAGCCTTGCCCACGTCATCCGCCCGACGCCGCACCACGCGACGCTACTGCCTGTCGCGGCGCTGATTTCGATCATCGTGCTGGTCGGCGGGCAGACCGTGCTGGAACGTGTGCTTGGCCTCGCCACGCCGCTTTCGGTCGTGATCGACCTCCTTGGCGGCGCGGTCTTCCTGATCCTCGTTCTGAAGGGTGCTGCCCGATGATACGTATCGAAAACCTCTCTCACCGGATCGGCGCGACCGGCATCCTGCACGACATCACCCTCGATGTGCCAAAGGGCGGCGTGACCGCGATGATCGGACCGAACGGCGCTGGCAAGTCCACGCTACTGTCACTGGTTGCGCGGCTGCACCCGGTGCAAACCGGTCGCATCACGATTGATGGCAATGACGTCTCGACCACTCCGAGCGACGCATTGGCCAGACAACTTGCCATCCTGCCGCAATCCAGCGAAATCGCCCCGCGCCTTACAGTTGCGCAACTGGTTGCCTTCGGCCGCTACCCCCACAGCAAGGGCCGGTTGACCGCCGCCTGTCGCGAGACTGTGGAACGCTCCATCGAAAGGTTCGACCTTCAGCCGTTCCGCGACCGTATGCTCGACACGCTCTCCGGCGGACAGCGCCAACGTGCCCTGATCGCCATGGCCTGCGCACAGGACACGGACTACCTGCTTCTTGACGAACCGCTCAACAATCTCGACATCGCCGCATCGCGCAGCCTGATGGCATTGCTGCGCGGCATGGCGGAAGTGGACGGCAAGACCATCCTCATAGTCCTGCACGACATCAATTACGCCAGCGCCTATGCCGACAGGATCGTCGCGTTGTCGAAGGGGAAACTGGCCGCCCAGGGCGCACCCGCAGATGTCGTGACCCCAGCAACCCTGGCCGATACGTTCGGCACCGAGGTGAAGATTCTTCAGCAAGACGGTAAACCGGTGGTGTTGGTCTAAAGAACTTTGACCACACCGGCGCGGCGCAGTCCGGGTTGCGTGCTTCAAAAATCCTCGCACGAATTTCTCTGGGAATCACAACGGGTCGCCTTTGGCCCTGAACCTGCCTGCGCCGGAAGAAAGGCCCATTTCCACACGCACCGTACAGCAAGGAGGTGCCTGTGGAGCGACCCGATTTTGCGATACAATACATTGAAATTACTGTAACATATTACTTGTCGGCAAAAAACATATTGTAAAAAGATCAATTTTGCCGAATAGTTGGCCCGCCAGCGATCCATGGCAGCCATTTGGGAGTATTGGCACGGGATCACTCGGCGCGATTTGAACCGGCCTGCCGTTCGGAGCCGGGCAGATAGTGAAACGGGAGGAGGAAAGAATGATCCCTAGCAGAAGATGGTTGCTTGGCACCGTATTGGCCGCGGTCGCGAGCGTTGGACCAATGCTTGGCCAGGTTCAGGCGGAAGCCCTGCACAAGTGGAAGATGGCGACCACGGTCACGGGTGGCCCCATGATGGAACTTGGCATCAAGGCCTATGCCGAGCGGGTCGCCGAGATGACCGACGGGCGTGTCGAGATCGAGGTCTTCCCGGCCGGTGCGCTTGGCAAGGCTCTGGACGTGTCGACGACCGTGCGCAAAGGCATTGCCGAAGTCGGCCATACCTGGATGGGTTATGACTGGGGCAAGGACAAGACAACCGTTCTTTTCGGCGGATTCGCCGGTTCCATGGACAGCGAGCGGATGTTGCACTGGCTGTACGAGGGCGGCGGTCAGGATCTCTGGGCCGAGTTCCGTCAGGAACGGTTCGACCTTGTCTCGATGCCGCTTTTCATTCGCCCGGCCGAAGTTTTCCTGCATTCCAAAAAGCCGGTATCGTCGCTTGACGACCTTCAAGGTCTGAAATTGCGCACGGCCGGGGCTTGGTTGGAACTGGCCAGCGAATTGGGGGCCGCCCCGGTGACGATGGCCGCGGGCGATGTCTATACCTCGCTTGAGCGCGGCGTGATCGACGCGACGGAATGGGGCACGCTTTACGAAAACGTCTCGCCCGGTTTCAACAAGATCGCGAAATACGTCATTATTCCCGGCGTCCACCAACCGACCGCGCCCTATGAACTGGTCATCAACCCCGATGCCTGGGCCGAGCTTTCGGATCTGGACAAGCAGATGGTCAAACTGGCCGCAAAGGTCGTGACACTGGAAAGCTGGATGACCATCGGTCACGAAGACGCCAAGGCGCTCCAATACTATCGCGACAACGGCAACGAGGTGATCGTGCTAAGCGACGAGGTCAAGCGCAAGGCCAAGGACATCGCAACGGTCTGGGCCGACAAGCAGGCTGCCGAGAACCCCTGGTTCAAGCGTGTCATGGACGCCCAGCGCGAATACGAACAATCCTGGCTCGAGGCAGAGGATTATCGTGACGTCGCCCTTCCGATGAAGGCCGCGGCGGCAAACTGAACCGTCTTTGCCAGGACCGTATGGCCCCCGGACAAACAACCGGGGGCCAGCGGCTCAGCCAGAGGATCGCAACCCAATGATTACGGCAATCCGTCAGCTTATCGGCAAGATCAGCTTTGCCTTCGGCTGTCTTGCAGCCTTCATCCTGGTGCCGCTCATCTTTGCCTCGGTCTACGAGGTCGTCTCGCGCTATGCCTTTGGCCGCCCTACGATCTGGGCCTACGAAATTGGCTACATGGCCATGGGGGCGTCTTTCCTTCTGGCTGCGGCCTACACCCTGAAATGCAACGCCCATGTGCGGATCGACGTGCTGACGATGACATTGCCACGCCGCATGAAGGCGGCGCTGGATCTCTTCGGTTTCGTCGTCCTTTTCCTTCCGATCGGCATCTGGCTGGTATTCGGTCTCTACGAATACATGATCGAAGCCCACGAATGGCAGGAACGCACCGGCGAAAGCGCATGGAACCCGCTTGTCTGGCCCTACTACGCTGTCTTTGTCGTGGCCTTTACCGTGTTGGTTCTACAAGCCATCGCCGAAGCCTTGGGCCGCGTTCAGATCCTGCTTGGTCACGTGAAGGAAATCTGACCCTATGGAATATCTCTCGCTCTGGATGTTCCCGGTGCTGCTGCTTGTCTTGCTGACCGGGTTTCCAATCGCGCTGTCCCTGATGGGCGTTGCGGCTCTCTTCGGCTATCTCACATTCGGCGACGCAACCATTCACCAGTTCGTCGAAAAGGTCGACGAGGTGGCGGGCAACTTCGTTCTGGCCGCCGTACCCTTGTTTGTCTTCATGGGCACGATGCTGGAAAAATCGGGCATTGCCGAACGGCTGTTCGAGGCGGTGCACCTCTGGACCCGAAAACTGCCAGGAGGCCTGGCGCTTGGCACGGTCTTCATGTGCGTGATCTTCGCCGCCTCGACCGGTGTGATCGGCGCGACGGAAACTGTCGTCGGTCTTCTGGCGATCCCGGTGATGATGAAACACCAGTACAACAAAAGCCTGATCTCTGGCACGATCTGCGCGGGCGGTTCGCTTGGCACGATCATCCCGCCGTCGGTTGTGGTGATCCTGATGGGACCGATCGCGAACGTCTCGGTCGGGGATCTGTTCATGGGGATGGTCTTTCCGGGTCTTGCGATGGCGGGGCTCTACCTGGTTTATATTTTCGTCCGTTGTCTGCTGCGCCCCGAAGACGGATCGCTTCAGGACATCGACGAAGTTCTGCCCACCAAGACGGAACGTCTCTGGATCACCCTCACCGCCTTCGTTCCGGCGTCCCTGATGATTTTCGCCGTTCTCGGCTCGATCATGCTGGGCCTCGCTTCACCGACCGAAGCGGCGGCCATGGGGGCGGCGGGGTCGATACTGTTGGCGGCGGCCTATGGTTCGCTGAATCTCAGGACGCTCGGCACCGCGTTGATGAACACGGCGCGGATCACCTCGATGATCTTGATGATCCTCTTGGCAGGCTCGATGTTCTCGGGCGTCTTCGTCGGCGCGGGCGGCATGGGGCTGACCAGCGACCTGATCGAAGCAGCCAACCTCAGCCCGTGGGCAACGCTCGCCCTGTTCCTGGCAATCGTTTTCCTTGCGGGCTTCGCACTGGAATGGATCTCGATCCTGCTGATCTTTCTGCCCGTCTTCATCCCTGTCGTCATCCAGATGGGGTTTGATCCGGTCTGGTTCTGCATCTGCTTCCTGATCGTCATTCAGACCAGCTATCTGTCACCGCCCATGGCGCCCGCCGTCTTCTACCTGCGCGGCATCGCACCGAAAGAGATCACGCTGCCCGATATGTATCGCGGCGTCGTACCCTTCATGGCCTTGCAAGTGCTGACCCTCGGGATTGTCATGAGCTTCCCGCAACTGGTGCTGTGGTTGCCGGACAAGATGCTGGGGTTCTGAAGCCTGACCCCCGCGCGGCTCAGATGGTCGCGCGGGTGAATTCCTCGATATAGTCGTTCAATCGGTCCGAGGCGTCCCGCGCTGGCTGTTCTTCGCCCTCGGCAATCTTGCGGGCGACCTCGGCGTGAAGGCTCGCGCAGCGTTCAAGATCCAGCACTTCGCGGTAATGCTGGAACCAGAAACGCCGGGTCAGCCCCTGCATCCGGCGCATCGCACTTTCGGCAAATTCGTTGTGGCACGCGGCCAGAAGCGCCTGGTTGAACTCGCGGTCCAGACGCATGAAGGCCACGTCGTCGCGGTCGCGGGCCGAGGCGTCAAGCGCTTCGGCAAGATCCGCAAAGCGGCGGCGCTCGTCCGGCGTTGCCCGTTTGGCAGCCTTGCCAACGCAAAGACGCTCGACCTCGCGGCGCAATTCCAGCAGCAGCAACTGGCGCGAAAGATTGATGTCGGACACCAGGATGCCGCGACGGGGCAACACCTGAACCAGACCCTCGCTTGACAGACGTTGCAAAGCTTCGCGCACGGGCGTGCGGCCAATGCCCAGATCCTCGGCCAGTTGTACTTCCGACAAAACCTCACCGGGGGCGAGTTGCAGCGAAACGATCATCTCTTCGATCTGGCGATAGGCCCGGTCTGTCAGAGTTCCCTTCTCCGCACGCTTCTGTCCCGTCGGATCGGTCGCGGTGGTGTTGGTTTCCGCCATTTCGGGCCTGTCTTTACAGTGTCTTGGGCTTTCGATCTTGGCCTGTCTGGGCCTTGTATTCAAGCTGTCGCGGACGCGCCGACACCAAATATTTCAGGGGTGATCAGACGCTGGACCGTCAATACAGGCGCTTGCGAAAGAACGAAGCGACTGGGCAAGGATGCCCGGCGCATGAACCATCGGCATATGCCCGCAATCCTCCCAGATTTCCAACCGAGACAGCGCGATCCGTCCGGCCATCAACCTTGCATGGCTGACCGGGCACTCTGGGTCCGCATCGCCGTGAAGGATCAGGCAAGGTAGTTTCAGGGCATTGATTTCAAGTCTGTAATCCGCACTCCGCGCCGCCATCCACGCCCCGGCCACCGCCACCGGATCTGCGGCTTCGGACAGTTTCAAACGTTCGGCCCGCAAACGCGCCTCTTCCGCGATCTCGTCGGCCGTTTCGCCCTTGAACCAGACAGCCTTGTCCGTTCCGATGGTCAACGGGCCGGGCGTGCCACTTACCAGCGCAAGGCCCGAAAGCCGACCGGTGCCGCGCTGTCGGATATAATCCAGCGCCACAAGGCTCCCCATGCTCCAGCCGACCAGAACGACAGGGCCGTCGAGGCCGTCAAGAACGCTGGCAAGGTCGCCCGAAAAATCCTCCATCCGGTAGGCGCCGACGTCTTCCGGCACAGGCGATCCACCCCGACCGCGTAGGTTCGGCGCGATGGCACGCCGGTCCCGCCCAAGCTCCGGCAGGACGTTGCGCCAGATCGAAGCCGTGCCCTGAATGCCGTGGACAAGAACCACGGCTCCCGCACTGGAATCCCAACCCATGCCCGTGGCCAGACCGGTCAGCTCCCCGTCCTTCGTGGGAAAAATCGTATCCCTAGGGCCGAGCCGCCCCTTATCCGTCAAAGGTGATGACACTTCGGATCGCATCGCCCGCCTTCAGCGCGGCAAAGCCCTGGTTGATGTGGCCCAATGGGATATGCCCGGTGATGAGGCTGTCAAGGTCCAGCTTGCCGTCCAGGTAGGCGCGGCAAAGATAGGGAAAGTCGCGGCGCGGGCGCGTGTCGCCATAGCTGGAACGCCGTATGCGCTTTTCCTGCATCAGGGAACCCCAACGAAAGCCGACCTTGTCGTTCACGCCGGTCTTGCCCAGCCAGATGACCTGCCCGCCGGGCCGCACGGCCTCGACGCTCAACTGAAAAGCGCGTTCGTTTCCGGCGGACTCAAGCACCACGTCGACACCGCGCCCACCCGTCAACTCGCGTGCGAAATCTGCGGCGTCGCGGCTGGTTGGGTCGACCAGATCGGTCGCCCCCATATCGCCCGCCGCAAGCAACCGGCTGTCGCGCAAATCCACCGCGATGATACGTTCCGCACCGCCCAGCACCGCGCCCTGAACCGCCGCCAACCCGACCGCGCCGCAGCCGATCACCATCACGCTGTCGCCGGGGCGCACCTTGGCAACATTCAGTGCCGCACCAACGCCCGTCATGACGCCACATCCGATCAGTGCGGCGCGGTCAAAAGGCATGTCGCGCGGCACCGGAATGGCCTGTTGATCCTGAACCATGCAGTATTCGCTGAAACTGCCCAGGTACATCAACTGGTGCAAGTCGCCGCCACCGGCCAGTCGGGCACGGGGCTGGCCGTCAAAGGCAAAGCCCTTCGGCCCGTTCGAAAGATAGCTTTCGCAAAGGATCGGCAGGCTTTGGTCACAGTAAAAGCAATCGCCGCAATGGGGATTCCACGACAGGATAACGTGATCCCCGACCGCAACGCCTTTCGCATTCGGCCCAACAGCCTCGACCACACCGGCGGCCTCGTGTCCCAGAACGGCGGGCAGGGGCAGGGCCAGCCCGCCCTCGATCACCTCCAGATCGGTATGGCAAAGCCCGGCAGCCCGAATGCGCACCAGAACATCGCGATCCTGCGGTGCACCCAGTTCCACCTTCTCGATACGCATGTCTTCGTCTGCGCCGAACAGAACGGCGGCGTCAAACCTGGTTGTCATGGAGGGCTCCTGTCGCTTCAGGCCGTCTTCAGTGCCGAAATCTCGGCAATGATGGCGTCCAGATCGTTCGAATCCATCTCCCACTCATTGCCGAAATTGGCGATGTAGCGGTCCATGAAAACGGGGGCGAGCTCGGTGGCACGCAGGGCATCGCCCGTGTGATCGTAAAGCAGGGCAAAGGCCAGTTGCGTGGCCGCCTGTCCTTCAAAACCCCACTCAAATCCGGCATTCGTGAATTTCTTCACGGTCTGGTAATCGTCGAGGTCTTCGCCATTCACAGTCGCGACGATGCCGTCGATTGTGCGGTCTCCGTAATATGTCTTGGTCATTTCGACGTGCCACCCGGCTTGCCGCGCATCACTTCAGGAAAGATCCAGAGCGATCCGACGGCGAAAGGCCCAAGGAACGCCAGCGCCCATTGCGGGCCGACCTGTCCGAGGTGGCGCATGTAGAACCATCCGGCGAGCGCGGCGAGCGCCACCATGAGGGACAGTCCGATCTTGACGGTTGCAGGCATGGTTAATCCTCCCTTTTCCTGGAACCCGGCCCTCAGGCCAGTGCGGTCTGGGTTGCGATCACGGCAGAAAGGCCGATCAGAACGATGAACAGCCCCGACGGCCCGTCACGCCATTTCGAGGGCCAGATGTTGAACAGGCCCGGCGCGAAGAGAAACGCGAAACCGGCGGCAATCACCACGCTGGTCCAGCGCAATTGTTCGAAACCGAAACTGAAGGTTCCGAAAAGCGCAAGCGCCAGCAAAAGACAGTTCGCAATCACCAGCCCCAGCCCAAGCGGGCGCTTCAGCTCCGGTCGCGTGGCCAGGGGAAACGCCCCGGTCATCACGATCAGACCCAGAAAGGTGACAAAGGCAAAAAGTGCGAAAAGCGCCCAGACTGCGATATTCGGTTCAATGTATTCCACGTCGCTACCCTTTCGGTTGGTGCCGCCCGATAATTCGGGCGGCGATTGTTCTTTGCTGCCTACTCACCGGGAACGGCTGCGGCATCGTTTGTTGCGCGAACCCGCCCGCTGGCGGTCTTGCGCATGTCCGTGCGCAGGTGCCGTGTGGAATAGCCGTTGAACAGATGCCCGATCAGACCGCGATTGAGGTCCGACGTGCCGAACAGCCAGTCCATGATCGGGAAGGTCAGGTTCATGTTCCGCTCCATCATCAACGATTGGTCATGGTGGGCCGTATGGTGCCGCCGGTTCGTGTTGATGAACGGGGCGTTGCGGACGAACCAGTTCTCCTCGACGTGGCAGCAAAAGTGCATGAACTCGTAGATTAGATAGATCGACGTCGTCGTCGTGATGAACAGCCACCCCACATTGGCCGTGAAGATATTGCCAAGAACGATGGCGCCGGGGATCGACATCAGCGTGAAGGCGGCCAGCGCATATGGCGGAAAGAAGGTCACCCGGTAATCGCGGTGGTCGGCAAAGCGCATTTCCACCTCGGTAAAGAACTGGTGATGCTGCAAGGTGTGCCGGTTATAGACGGCCCGCGCGATCGGGTTCTTCGATGGGCGGTGCATCACAAAGCGGTGCAGCCACCACTCGAAGAAATTGCAGAACAGGAAGACGACGGGAATGGTCAGCCACTCCAGCGGCGTCACTTGGCTCACATTGGAAATATAGACGTAAAGCGCAGTGAAGCCGATCACCTGAATGATCAGGATATGCAGGTAACCGTTGTACCAACCCGCAACGCGCTGGCGATAGTTAGAGCGGTACTGCCGCTGCCGTTCGGTCATCTGTGTGTCTTGTAATTCCATCGTAAGCCTCCGGGGATGCGAATCTATATTTGTGATATATCAGAAGTATGTTAGAAGCAAGGGCGGGCAAAACCCGGAAGACTCGCCCTTTGAATCACACCGGACCGCAGCGTGGTCTGCGCTGTCGAATACTGTCCAAAACATGAGCCATACTCATAATGTTCCCGACTAACATTCATTTCACCTCATATACCCTGGGCGCTATAACCTCTTAGTCTTTGAAACTCTGGATCCGACACGCATGTTGAACTTCACCCTTCCCGAGCCGCCCGCGCTGGCATCGCTTCGCACGCTCGCCGCCGAGCGCATCCTGATCCTCGACGGGGCCATGGGGACGATGATCCAGACGCTTGGCATGACCGAAGAGGATTTCACCGCCAGAGGCCACATCCACGGTCCCGGCTGTCGGCACCACTACACCCCGGACCAGCCCCAGCAGGGCAACAACGACCTTCTGGTTCTGACACAGCCCAAGGCGGTCGAAGAAATCCAGGTGCAATTCGCCTTGGCAGGGGCCGACATTCTGGAAACCAACACGTTCTCCTCGACGACCATCGCGCAGGCCGATTACGGGCTGGAAGCCGCCGTACATGATCTGAACGTCGCGGGCGCGCAGGTGGCCCGCCGCGCCGGCCAAAGGGCCGAAGCCGAAGATGGCCGCCCCCGTTTCGTGGCGGGTGCCGTCGGGCCGACCAACCGCACCGCCAGCATCAGTCCCGACGTGAACGATCCCGGCTATCGCGCGGTCAGCTTCGACGACCTGCGCATCGCCTACGGCCAGCAGATCGACGGGCTGATCGAAGGCGGGGTCGACCTGATCCTGATCGAAACCATCTTCGATACGCTGAACGCCAAGGCCGCGATCTTTGCCGCCTTCGAAAGTTTCGCCCGCGCGGGCCAGCGCCTGCCGATCATGATCTCAGGCACGATCACCGATGCCTCGGGCCGCACCCTGTCGGGTCAGACGCCAACCGCTTTCTGGCATTCCGTCGCCCATGCCCGCCCTTTTTCCGTGGGCCTGAACTGCGCCCTAGGGGCAGAAGCCATGCGCCCCCACATGGCCGAGATCGCAAGTGTGACAACCGCGCTCACCTGCGCCTACCCGAACGCGGGCCTGCCGAACGCCTTTGGCGCCTACGACGAAACGCCCGACCAGACCGCTGCCCAGGTGGGCGAGTTCGCGCGCGACGGCATCGTCAATATCGTCGGCGGTTGCTGCGGCACCACGCCCGACCACATCCGTGCCATCGCCGATGCCGTCGCCGATCACGCCCCCCGAAAGGTCGCCAGATGAGCAAAAGACTCCTCCGTCTCTCGGGCCTCGAACCCTTCGTCCTGACCCCCGACATTCCCTTCGTGAACGTTGGCGAACGCACGAACGTCACCGGTTCCGCCCGGTTCCGCAAGCTGATCGTCAACCGCGACTTCGCCACCGCCCTCGACGTTGCCCGCGACCAGGTAGAAAACGGTGCCCAGATCATCGACGTCAACATGGACGAGGGCCTGATCGATTCAAAACAGGCGATGATCGAGTTTCTGAACCTCGTCGCCTCGGAACCCGACATCGCCCGCGTGCCCATCATGATCGACAGCTCGAAATGGGAGGTGATCGAGGCGGGCCTGCAATGCGTGCAGGGCAAATCCGTCGTGAACTCGATCAGCCTCAAGGAAGGGGAAGAGGCATTCCGCCACCACGCCAGCCTCTGCCTTGGCTATGGCGCCGCCGTTGTCGTCATGGCCTTCGACGAAGCGGGGCAGGCGGACACCTTCGAACGCAAGACCGAAATCTGCGCCCGCGCCTATCGCATTTTGGTCGAAGATGTCGGCTTTCCCCCCGAAGACATCATCTTCGATCCCAACATCTTTGCCGTCGCCACCGGTATCGAAGACCACGACAACTATGGCGTCGATTTCATCGAGGCCACCCGCTGGATCCGCGCCAACCTGCCCCATGTCCATGTCTCGGGCGGCGTGTCGAACCTGTCGTTCAGCTTCCGGGGCAACGAACCGGTGCGCGAGGCGATGCACGCGGTCTTCCTCTACCACGCCATCAAGGCGGGCATGGACATGGGCATCGTCAACGCGGGCCAACTGGCGGTCTACGATCAGATCGACCCCGACTTGCGCGAAGCCTGCGAAGACGTGGTGCTGAACCGCGCGCCCGCCAACGGCGGCAACGCGACCGAGAATCTCTTGGACATTGCCGAACGTTTCAAGGGCGACAAGCGCGAAGAAAAGGTGCGCGACCTGGCATGGCGCGACTGGCCCGTTGAAAAGCGGCTGGAACACGCGCTGGTCAACGGCATCACCGAATTTATCGAGGAAGACACCGAAGAGGCCCGCGCCGCCGCCGAACGCCCCCTTCACGTGATCGAAGGTCCGTTGATGGCGGGGATGAACGTGGTCGGGGACCTGTTCGGCGCGGGCAAGATGTTCCTGCCCCAGGTCGTGAAATCCGCCCGCGTGATGAAACAGGCCGTCGCGGTCCTGCTGCCCTATATGGAAGAGGAAAAGCGCCAGAACGGCGGCGACGGGCGCGAAGCGGCGGGCAAGATCGTGATGGCCACCGTCAAGGGCGACGTTCACGACATCGGCAAGAACATCGTCGGCGTCGTCCTGGCCTGCAACAACTATGAAATCGTCGATCTCGGCGTGATGGTGCCGCCACAGAAAATCCTCGAAACCGCCCGCGCCGAAAAGGCCGACATCATCGGGCTGTCCGGCCTGATCACACCGTCGCTCGATGAAATGGTGCATCTCGCCTCCGAATTGGAACGCGAAGGTCTCGACATCCCACTCCTGATTGGCGGCGCGACCACCTCCAAGGTCCACACCGCCGTCAAGATCGCGCCGCGCTACTCAAAGGGGCAGACGGTCTATGTCACCGATGCCAGCCGCGCCGTCGGCACCGTCGGCGCTTTGCTCAGCCCAGCGCAGAAACCCGACTATGTGGCGAACATCCGTGCCGAATATGCCGAGGTTGCCGAGAAATACGAACGCGGCGAACGTGCCAAGACACGCCTGC
The DNA here is from genome assembly GCA_965228905.1 of Paracoccaceae bacterium. Lineage (GTDB taxonomy): Bacteria > Pseudomonadota > Alphaproteobacteria > Rhodobacterales > Rhodobacteraceae > CALKXV01. Next base: position 772,267 of record CBDDII010000003.1, read on the forward strand.
CGCTTTCTGCCGCCCGCGACAACGCGCTGAAACTCGACTGGAACAGTTACACGCCCGTCGCCCCAACCTTCACCGGCAACCGCGTGATCGACGATTGGGAGCTGGCCGAAATCGCCCGTTACATCGACTGGACACCGTTTTTCCAGACATGGGAAATGCGCGGGGTCTATCCGAAAATCCTCGACGACGAAAAACAGGGCGAAGCGGCCCGCGCCCTTTTCGACGATGCCCAGGAGATGCTGAAACAGATCATCGCCGAAAGCTGGTTCACCCCCCGCGCCGTGGTCGGTTTCTGGCCCGCCAATTCCGATGGCGACGACATTCGCCTGTTCACGGGCGACGACCGCGCCGAAACCCGCGCCACGCTCCACACACTCCGCCAGCAGACCGCGAAACGCGGCGACCGTCCCAACCTCGCTCTGTCCGATTTCGTCGCGCCCATGGACAAGGGCAAAGACCACGTCGGCGGTTTCGTCGTCACCGCCGGCCCCGAAGAGATCGAAATCGCCAAACGTCTCGACAAGGCCAACGACAATTACGGCGCGATCCTGGTCAAGGCGCTGGCCGACCGCTTTGCCGAGGCCATGGCCGAGATGCTGCACGAAAGGGTCCGCCGCAAATTCTGGGGCTATGCGCCGGGCGAAGCCTACGATCCACAAGAGCTGATCGGCGAACCCTACAATGGCATCCGCCCCGCGCCCGGCTACCCGGCCCAACCGGATCACACCGAAAAACGCACCCTGTTTTCACTGCTGGACGCCGAGACGGCAACGGGCGTAACCCTGACCGAAAGCATGGCGATGTGGCCGGGGGCATCCGTCTCGGGTCTCTACGTCGGCCACCCCGATAGCTATTACTTCGGCGTCGGCAAGGTCGAACGCGATCAGGTCCAAGACTATGCTCGCCGCAAGGGCATGGATGTCGACGAGTCCGAGCGTTGGCTGGCCCCCGTCCTGAACTACACGCCGGGCGCAGCCGCACGCGACGCCGCCGCATAAAGCTCTGATTTTGGGGAGTGTCTTGGCGCAGGCACCGCCAACACGGGCGCTGCGCGGGTGATCCCTACGCGGGGCAAACCGCCCGCGTAGGGATCGTTTTCATCAGCTCGCCAGGTCGAAGCGATCCGCGTTCATGACCTTGACCCAGGCCGCCACAAAGTCGTTCACGAACTTCTCGGCATTGTCGTCCTGGGCATAGACCTCGGCATAGGACCGCAGGATCGAGTTCGATCCGAACACCAGGTCCATCCGCGTCGCCGTCCACTTCACGTCACCCGAGAACCGGTCGCGGATTTCGTAAGTTCCGTCACCGACCGGATGCCAGGTGTAGGCCATGTCGGTCAGGTTGACGAAGAAATCCGGCGTCAGCGCGCCTTCCCGCTCGGTCAGAACGCCATGCTTGGTCCCGCCGTGGTTGGTGCCCATGGCACGCATCCCGCCGACCAGCACGGTCATCTCGGCTGCGGTCAGGCCCAGCAACTGGGTGCGATCCAGCATCAGCTCCTCGGGGCTGACGACAAAGTCGCCCTTCAACCAGTTGCGGTATCCGTCGGCCAGAGGCTCCATCGCGTCGAACGACTCTGCATCGGTCATCTCGTCACTGGCATCGCCGCGACCGGGGGCAAAGGGCACCGCGACGTCGTAACCGGCCGCCTTCGCCGCCTGTTCGACACCAAGCGTGCCGGCCAGGACGATCACGTCGGCAAGGCTTGCACCGCTGTCCGCCGCGATCGGCTCAAGCACCGAAAGAACACGCGCCAGACGCTCCGGTTCGTTGCCTTCCCAGTCCTTCTGCGGGGCCAGTCGGATACGCGCACCATTGGCACCGCCGCGCATGTCCGAACCGCGATAGGTCCGCGCGCTGTCCCAGGCCGTCGACACCATGTCCGAAAGGCTGAGGCCGCTTGCCGCGATCTTGGCCTTCACCGCGTCAACGTCGTAAGACGTCGATCCAGCCGGAACCGGATCCTGCCAGATCAGGTCCTCGCTCGGCACATCCGGGCCAAAATACCGCGCCTTCGGCCCCATGTCGCGGTGGGTCAGCTTGTACCAGGCCCGCGCAAAGGTTTCCGAGAAATACTCGGGATCGGCGATGAACTTCTGACAGATCGCGTTGTATCCCGGGTCCATCTTCAGGGCCATGTCGGCATCGGTCATCAACGGCATGGTCTTGATCGACGGGTCCTCGACATCGACGGGCATCGCGTCCTCGGCGATCTCAACCGGCTTCCATTGCTTTGCCCCGGCGGGCGAGGTGGTCAACTCCCACTCATGGCCGAACAGCATGTCAAAGAAACCCATGTCCCATTTCGTCGGGTTGGTCGTCCAGGCACCTTCCGGCCCACCGGCCAGAACGTCACGGCCGATGCCGCGCGCCTTTTTCGGCATCCAGCCAAGCCCCTGATCCACCACGTCGGCCCCTTCGGGTTCTGCACCGATATTGTCGGGCGAACCATTGCCGTGTGCCTTGCCGATGGTGTGGCCGCCCGCGGTCAGCGCGACGGTTTCCTCGTCGTTCATCGCCATCCGCGCAAAGGTTTCGCGCATCTGCTGCGCGGTCGCCAGCGGATCGGGATTGCCGTTCACGCCCTCGGGGTTCACATAGATCAGCCCCATCTGCACCGCGGCCAGCGGATTTTCCATCGTGTCGGGCTTGGCCACATCGCCATAGCGCGTGTCAGACGGCGCAAGCCATTCCTTCTCGGCACCCCAATAGATGTCCTTCTCCGGGTGCCAGATATCCTCGCGGCCAAAACCGAAACCATAAATCTTCAGGCCCGAAAGCTCGTAACCGATCGTCCCGGCCAGGATCATCAGGTCGGCCCAGGAAATCTTGTTGCCGTATTTCTTCTTGATCGGCCACAACAGGCGACGGCCCTTGTCGGTGTTCGCGTTGTCCGGCCAGGAGTTCAGCGGCGCGAACCGCTGGTTGCCGGTGCCCGCACCACCCCGGCCATCGGCCAGGCGATAAGAACCCGCCGCATGCCAGGCCACGCGCGCCATCATCCCAAGATAGGAACCCCAGTCACCGGGCCACCAGTCTTCGCTTTCCGTCAACAACTTGCGAAGATCGTCCTTCAGGGCCTCTACGTCCAGCGACTTCAATTCCTCACGATAGTCAAAGTCCGGTCCCATCGGGTTGGTCTTCGTATCGTGCTGATGCAGAATGTCGAAATTGAGGGCATTGGGCCACCAGTCCATGACCGATGCGCCGGAAGAGGTCATGCCGCCGTGCATCACCGGGCACTTCCCACTTGTTTCGATATCGTTGCCGTCCATTTCTTGCTCCTTGGCTGACGGGCCACCGGGGTGGCCTTCATTTGCTGACTGCTCTGGCTGTACTTCATCGTGCGGCGCACGGGAAGCCAGCGAATCCGCGTCTGTGACGGCTGCACCGTAACGCAAACCACCAATACACTACAGTTGGAATTTCCTATCATTGTGATAAGAAATATTTATGAACGGACTGACCCTCAAACACCTCCGCTACTTTGCGGCCCTTGCCCGCTTCCGGCACTTCGGGCGGGCGGCGGACTCCTGTTCCATCACGCAACCGGCTCTCTCGGTTCAGATAAAGGAACTCGAAGCCCTCTTCGGCGCGCCGCTGATCGAACGCGCGTCCCGGCAACTCCACCTGACCGGCCTCGGCGAAACCTTGCTGGAACGCGCCCACGACATTTTAAGCGCGGTGGACGAAATCGGCGAACTTGTCCGCACGTCGAACGGCGAGCTTTCCGGTCGCCTGCGCCTGGGAATCATCCCGACGATTGCGCCCTACCTCTTGCCTCGCCTGGTCGGGGCGCTGAACGATCACTTTCCGGGGGTTGAACTTTTCCCGCAGGAAGCCGTGACAAACAAGCTGATCGACAACCTGAAACAGGGGCTGCTGGACACGGCCATCGTGGCCCTTCCCATCTCGGAACCCGCATTGTTCGAACAGCCATTGTTTGACGAGGAATTCGTCCTGGTCCGCCCCGTCGCGGATGCCTCAAAACCGGTGCCAAGCCTTGCGGCCTTACGTGAAATGCGGCTTTTGCTGTTGGAAGAGGGGCACTGCTTTCGCGATCAGGCGCTTGCCGTCTGCCAGTTGAATACAACCGTCTCCAAAGACCTGATGGAGGGCAGTTCGCTCACCACCCTCGTCCAGATGGTCAGCGCGGGAATCGGTGTGACCTTCATTCCCGAAATGGCCGTGCCGGTCGAAACCCGCACCTCATCGGTTTCCATCGCCCGCCTGCCAAAGCCGCGCCCGACGCGCACCATCGGCATGGTCTGGCGCAAATCCTCGCCCCTGTCGGGCCAGCTTGCACAGATGTCCGACCTCGTCCACCACGCGGCCCTTCCGCCAGTTTGAAGGACTGAACAGATCTTGTCACGATACCACGCCCTTTCCCAGGGACGTACCGATCAGCCGTTACAATCGAAACAAAAAGAAGTCCTGGCAGAAAAAAGCCTGATACGTTCCTCAGGCACTTCATCCTTCATCAAGTTCACACGAATGGAGATGACAAGATGAAGACCGCGACATTGAATAAAGACGACATCATCGGGCCCTACTCGGTCTGGCCAAAACAGGTTGGCGACGCTGACGACGGACAATAAACCTGACGCCTCAATTGTCCGCGCGGGATAAAACCCAACGCGGCTTCAGTTCGGATCCGATCCTTCCGCTATCGGCAAATCAAGAACGAAGCAGGCCCCGCCGTCCGCCACCTGTTGCAACGAGATCGTGCCACCATGCGAAGCGATGATCCTGTTGCACAGTGCCAGTCCGACACCCGTTCCCTTGCCTGCCGACTTTGTCGTGAAAAGCGGATCGAAAATCCGCTCGGCAATGTCGGCAGGAACACCTGGTCCATTGTCCCTAACCGAAAACCGCAGAAAGCCGGGGGCATCGGCAGCCTGGGCTTCGACAGAAATCCTGTCGCCGATCCCGGCTTCGACGATGGCTTGCGACGCATTCGCGAAAAGGTTCGTCAACACCTGTACGATCTGCGTCTCATCGACCCAAAGGTCGGGCAAGTCTTCCCCCACCACAGAGACAACGTCGACACCGGTTTCCTCAGTCCCGGCATAAAAGCTGTCGACCGCCGCATCGGCCAGCATGGCCGGGGAAACAGCCGACAGTTCCAACGGTCGATCCCGCGCCATCGCAAGAAAACTGCGAACGATCCGCACGCAACGCTCGGCTGCCTCCGACACCTTGTCGACACGCCCCAGGATCGACGGATCAAGCTCTTCTTCCTTCAGGATAAGCATGTTGCCGACGACGATGGACAGGGGATTGTTCAACTCATGCGCAACGCCCGCAAGCAATTCGCCAAGCGCAGACATTTTCTCGGCGCGAAAGATCAGATCCTTCTGCCGGGCCAGTTCGGACTGCATGGCGATCTCGTCGCTAAGATCGAGGATACTGTAAACGACAACGTCCTCGCCGCGATAGTCGATCAGGCGGGCTGAAATCGAGGCAGAAAACTCCGAACCATCGCTTTTTCGGCCTGTGATCCTCATGTCATCGACGCGGGCATCGGGAAGAAGAGTGGTCACAAAGTCGGCGCGCTCTTCGCGGCGTGCAAAGTGATCGTGACTGTTCAGCCCCTTGCCAAGAAGCTCCGTCGCCGACGGGGACCGATACAGAATCTGACCATCCCCGATCCGCGCCATCGTCAGGCTGGTCGGACAGGCCTCAAGCACGGTCGCCATGACCTGTTCAATGTCTCCGCCTTCCTGGTCGCCTTGGCCGCTCAAATCCAGACGCATGGCAAACCCACCGTCCGAAAGCGCGGAAAGCACGATCTCGGCCTGTGTTCCATTCGAAAGCGTCGTCTCGACCTTCGGAACCTCACCCGGTTGGATCAGCAATGCCTCTTCGACAAGCCGAAGATCACCACAGGCCTTGGGCGAAAGGATATGCTTCCGCTCGACCTCGGCAAGCAGGATGTCCCAGGGCGTGCCGGGCCGAATGAATTGCTCGACCGGCCCGAAGATCTTTCCAAAGGCAGGGTTGGCTACCGCGAGTCTGCCCTCGGAGTCAAACAAGGCCGTCGGTTCGGGGAACAGGCCCAACAGTTCCGTCGACGGGATTGCTGTAGCAACCGTTGGATCCGGAGCGTGGCTCATGTGGCGCTCGCGCTGTCACTCCCGGCTTCCGTGAGTGCATAGGCCTCTTCGGTGACAGGCGCGGCGCGTGCCGCATCTTCAATCGCGCGAACGGAAAACCGGGAATCCAGCAGGTCCGCAATCGAACCATGCGCGGCGATGCTCATGGGCGCTGCCGCAAGCCGAATGGTGTCGGCGGCTTCCACGGCTGGGCCGAAAACGTCATAGATATACTTCTGAACCCCCACGACCGAACCGATCACCGGGCCGGTTGCCAGGCCCACGCGGGCCTCCCAGGAAATCGGATGTGTCTGGTTGCGGCGTTCGAGGTAGCGCAGGAAACGTACGGCAGTATTGGCGATCGAACCGGAATGATCCCGCACCGGGTCCGGCACCCCCGATACCGCGAAATAACTGTCGCCGGTCGTGCGGATACGTTCGCAACCGAACTGCTCGCCGATCCGGTCAAAGGCCGTATAGATGTCGTTCAACTCGCTGACGATCACCGAAGGTTCATGCGCCGAAAGGATCGCATCGAAACCGGCGAAATCCAGGGTCAGAACCGAAACACTTTCGAAAACGCGCGGAGCGACAACACCAAAGTTCTTGTATTCTTCGTAGGCCGAGCGCGGCATCATGTTCAAAAGCAGCTTTTCCACCTGCTCTTTCTCGCGCTTGATCTCATGGGTATTGCGCTCGACCATCATGGAATAGGAATCGATCATGGATTCCAGTTCCTTGATCCGCGTGATGTTCTGACAGACCAGAACGATCATGTCCTGATCGTCTTCCAACGCCCGGTTGAACTCCACCGCAACGGTCATCGTCCGGCGTCGCAGCTTGAAGGATGCCTCAGCCGTGTGCTTGCCGCCCTCGGCCAGTTTTTCCAATGCCTCCCCCACGTCGAGCGTGGGCATGATGTCGGACAGTTGCGTGTTTTCGTCCTGCGCTCCGAACCATTCTGCGAAGGTGTCGTTGGAAAACCGGACAGTCAGCGACTTCGCTTCCACCAGCGCCACGCCAACGCCAATTGCACGCAAAAGCTGCTCGTTTATGGCTTCTATCGACATTTCAGCTCTCGATAAGAAGGTTTCGGCGCTGCTCAAATGCACCAAGCACAGTCTCGATGTCCTCGGCCTCCACGCCGAAACCGGTCAGGGTCTCTTCGATCAACTCTTTCAGCTTGTCGAAATGATCATCAAGGATCGTCAGGTGCCTGTGGGCATTCTTGATGTGCGTATCCGTGAATGACGCAGGACCACCCATGAGAGACGAGACGAACTTGGTCTGATGGTCGATGAGCTTAGGCATATCGACATCATCAAAGAACGGGCCGACGTCATCGTCGTCCAGCAATTTGTCATAAAGCGTCATGACGATCTTGCTGACGGTCGAGAAGCCGCCATATTTATCGAAAAGTGTCTTTTCCAATGGTTTTCCCCAGCTTTTCGGGTGACATTTTGACGAGCGGGATCAATCCGCACAAGAAAAAATGCGTGATTCAGGCGGCAATCGCAGTGTTCATTTCGCCAGCGATCATTGCCTGTTCAGCCTTCATGATGCTGTTCAGACGCAGGTGAAGCGCTTTCAACCCGCCCAGTGACCAATCAAGTGCCGCGATACGGTCCGTGACCTCGAAAAGTTCGACCGAGCGGGCGTTGCGCGTGAATTCATAGTCATGAAGCGACCGGCCGGACAATATTGCCTGTGAAAGGGCCTCGGCATCGCGGAAGGCATCCGTGATCCCGTGCGCGGTCAGCGGATCCTTGAAGTAACCCGCGTCACCCACAAGCGCCCAGCCCGCTCCGGCAGCTTCACGCAGGAAACCGCGATCACCGCCATAGATCACCGGGTGCGCGATCATGCTGATCGATTCCATCTGGTGGCCAAAGTCGAAGTTGGTTTCACTCAGCAAGTGCCGCAAGGCAGCTTCGGCGCCCATGGCTTTGACAAGCGCGCGCACAGAGAGAGGCGCGGCAGAAGCAAAAACGCAATGTTCTCCGCCATTCGTGGGGATTGCCCCGGCCGCAAGGCCTTCGCGGTAAAACCATTGATACCCCCGGTTCGGCAGACCTTTGACATGAGCATAGATGCAGTTTGTCGTGTGTCGCGCTGTCGAACGCACCTTGGCCTGAACGCTCCGCGCCACCCGCGAACGGCGTCCATCGGCACCGATGACAAGCGGTGCGTAAACCCGCTGGCGTAGCCCGGCGCGTTCGTAAATGGCACCTTCGATGCGGCCTTGCGGATCACGCAAGAGGTCGACAAAACTTGCCCCGTAGCGAAGCTCGGCACCTGCATTCCAGGCGGCACCGGCAAGGATATTGTCCAGCACATATCGACGGGGCGCGATCAGGGACCGCGTGCCGTAGGCGGGATTGATGTCCAACTCGATCTTTTCGTCGCCGTAAAAGAAACTTGTGCGCGTCACTTCCGGCGCACCCGAGGCGATCACGCTTTTCAGCAGGCCCCATTGATCAAGCTGGATGACCGCGCCGCGCATCAAGGCATGGGTCGACATCGTGTCGGTGCCGGGTTCGTCGCGGTCAAGCACAAGAACCTTCATGCCGCCCCGGGCAAGCTGCATCGCGGTGGCAGCGCCGGCGCAACGCGCGCCAATGATGATTGCGTCATAGTTCATTTCGTTGCTCCTTTAAGCTGCCGCGCTCGGCACATGGCCAAGCTGGGCACAGATGTGATGTGTCAGGTCGCGTGCATCGGCACCGACCCCGTCGATGAAGGTGGAATTGCGCCGCCGCATGAAGGGCAGCGCCATGGCATAAAGGCCGGGCACCTCGCAGATGCCGCCCGTCTGTCTCAACTCGCCCTGATCGTTCAGCGCGTCGATTCTCAGCCAGGAGTAATCGCGCCGGAACCCGGTGGCCCAGACAATCGTCCTGATGCCGCGACGGCGCAGGTCAAGAGACACGGGATCGGCCGTGATCTTCGTGCGCGGGTAAGGCGGTGCAGCGTGCGGGGCGGCGATGGAAGCCCCCGCGATATGGTCATCAATGCGCGACAACAGTCGGTCGCGCCGTGCACGGCCCCGCTCGATCTCGGCGGCCAGCGTTCCGGACAGGGCAACATGACCGCCGTTCATTCCCATCGCCCGACCCACGACGCGAACGCCAAGGGCCTGAAGTTGGTTGATCCCGACATTGCGCGGCGGCACGCTGCCGACAAGTTGCAGCGACGGTTGCGAAAGGGCACGCGCGGCGGGAACCGAAGGGTCGCGCGCTTCGGCCAGGATCCCGGCCGCATCCATCCAGTGCATTATGTCCCGACCGCGATAGAGGCGCGGCAAGGGCACATGCGAACCGGTGGCAAGTGTCACGTCATGACCCGCGCGGCGGATTTCCTCGGCAAGCTGAACACCGGTCGCCGAGCCGCCAACGACCAGGACACCGCCCGGTGCGATGTCTCCGGTATGATTGTAGTTTTCCGTCGTAACCTGGGCGATCTCGGATGAAACCTCACTCGCCCATCCCGGCAGGTTGGGCCGGTCGCAGGCACCGGTGGCCACGACGACGGCGCGGGCACGAAGGGTCGATGCGCTGGTCTCAACAAGAAAACCGTTTGCGTCGCGCGTGACGGCACTGACCGAAGTGAACTCCCGCACGGGCGCTTCAAAGCTCCGTGCATAGCGGCCAAGAAATCCGACCAGCTCGTCTTTCATCATGAAGCCATCGGGATCGGATCCGTCGTATGCGGACCCCGGCAGCCGCGTCATCCAGTTGGGCGTGAGCAATCGCAGCGAGGCCCAGCGTTCGGCCCGCCAGCGGTTGGCGATTGCACCCTTTTCCAGAACGACGTGATCAATGCCTTCAGTGGACAGGCAATGGCTGATGGCCAGCCCTGCCTGTCCTGCTCCGATCACCATGACATCAAAATACTCGGCCACCGATCTATTCCCTTTGAATTTGTCAGCCCGACGTCGGGTGGACGGTGAAGTTCTCGAAATCCCGGCGTGTGACCGGAACGATATTGTCCTGGACAGCACCGGGACGGCGGGCGTTGATAACGGCCATGTCGCGGGCTGCGCTTTCGTTGGATTTGGCAAAACGTGGCATCGGTCTGGTCCTTTCGGTTTCAGGCAATCCATCCGCCGCTTTTCGGCGTGATGGTCGGAAGGGTGACGGTGCGGGCGGCGCGGGCAAACACGCCTGCCCGACCTGGGCGGTTCAAGCGGCGGCCCGGCATCACCGGGCACTCCGATCACGGATCATCCGGGCAGCCGCCGCGTGGCGTGCATGGACATCGGGGTTCAGCTTCGGCGGGTTCTTCAGCAGTGTGGGCAACATTGGTCTTTCCTTTCTTTGATCTGAGTTTGGCGAGTTGGGCAGGGCGTCAGCCCCGCCCGACACTTGGGATCAGGCGGCCATTTCAACCGCGACGTCGGTGCCGTTCTTCAGCATGTCGAACACGGCGGAACGTGCGACAGACTGCTGGACAACCTTCGCAAGCTTTTCGGCATCTGCGTCTCCGTCGATCTCGACCGTGGCGCGGATTTTCTGGAAGCCGTTGCGAACCTCGTTGTCGAGGCCCAGAAGACCCTGAAGGTCGATATCGCCTTCCACATTCACCTTGACCGCGTTCAGCTTGATCTGGCGGGCCGAGGCGATGTTGGCGATGCCGGCGGTGATGCAGGCAGCAAGTGCGGACAGCAGGAACTCGATCGGCGTCGGAGCATTGTCGCCGCCGCAAAGAACAGCCGGGTGGTCGCCTTCGGCGACGAAATCCTCGCCACGTTCATGTTCCTGGCCTGCACCGAAGAAACCGTTGATCGTGGCGCGGCTGTGGGTGCCATTGACCCAGGTGCCGTTCGCGCGGAACTGGAACTGGGCGGCAACGGGCTGTTCGCCAACGGCACCGATGGTGCCAAGAAGCGTCGGAACATCGACGCCGTTCATGGCGGTTTTCGCGGGTTTTTCCATTACGTCGGTAGTCATTTGAAGTGTTTCCTTTGGTTTGGTTTTGGTCTGTCTTTTCGTTTCTCAGCCGGGGGCAAAAGGCGCTTTTGTCTTGGGTTGAGTGAGGTTCGATGAACGCCCTGTGCCCCGGCTACAAAGAGGGGTTTAAGACCCCTGCGTTTCAGTTTGCGGTCAGGAAGGGGGCCATTTGGTATCGAATGTTTCAGCCGATTTTCAGTCGCGTAAATTTCTGGATTAATACAAAAAAAGACCCGCCATGATGGCGGGCCCAGGTTCATCCCATGCTGCGTGGCGCTACGTGCAAAGCGCCTTCCAGCAACGCTCGATCTTGGTGCCAAGCTTGTCGATGGCGGTCATGCCGGTTCCGTCTTCGATGATCGAAACGCGCAGCATGTTGCGACCCCGCCAGCGTGACGTCCGAAAGAAATGTTCGCCGTCGGCGTTCAGGGATTCTTCCATCCGGGTTGCCAGTTGATCGGGCTCCGTACAGCCATCGTCGAACGTCAGAACCAACTGGTTCAACGACACCTCGTTTTCGACCGTGATGCCGTCGATCCCGGCAAGCGTTTCGGCAAGCCTGCTTGCCGCCGCGCAATGGCCCCGGATCAATTCGGCAACGCCCTCGCGGCCGAGCGATTTCAAAATCGCCCAAACCGAAAAACCACGGGCGCGCCGGGAAAGCTCGGGCCCGAAATGCGTGGGATTGCGGCCATCGCCGGGCGCTTCGCTCAGATAGCTGGCCGAGATATCCATGGCGCGGCGATGCGCATGAACATCACGAACGATGGCGAACCCGGAATCGTAAGGAACCTGCAACCACTTGTGCCCATCGGTTGACCAACTGTCGGCGCGATCCAGCCCGGCGGTCCGGTCCTTCAGCTCCGGCACGGCGCGCGCCCAAAGGCCAAAGGCGCAATCCACGTGCAGCCAAGCGTCGTGTTCCGTAGCCAGATCGGCCAGACGGTCAAAGTTGTCGAACGCGCCCGAGTTGATATGCCCCGCCGTCCCGATGATGATCTTCGGGCCATCGACGTAACGCATCATGTAACTCAAGGCGCCAACGCGCATCCGGCCCTGTTCGTCCGACGGCACCTTCAGGATCTGGCGACTGCCGAACCCGAGATACCGCAGCGCGGCAAGGTTCGAAATATGCGTGTCATCGCTGATGAATACCGTGATCTTCGGACAACCGAACAGGCCGTCCGCATCAAAGTCATGCCCGGCACGGGCCAGAACTTCACCACGCGCCGTGGCAAGGCAGACAAAGCCCGCCATGGTCGCACCGGTGACAAAACCGACACCCGCGTCGCGCGGCAGATCAAGAAGGTCAAGCAGCCAATCGGCGGCGACCTCCTCGGCGGTCGCTGCTGCGGGCGAACACTGATAGATGGCCCCGTTCTGCCCCCAGGCGCTGGTCAGCCAGTCGGCGGCGACGCCAACCGGGCTTGACCCGCCCATGACCCAGGCGTGAAAGCCGGGGCGCGTGTTGCCGACAAGCCCAGGCTCGGCTGCGCGGATCAGATGGGAAATTACCTCGGCTTCACCCGTCCCGGTCTCGGGAACGGGGCCGCCAAATCCGGCGCGAAGCTCCTCCGCGCTGGCCGTTGCATCCAGGGGGCGGACCTGATCGCGCCAGGTCAGACCATACTCTGCCGCCCGCGCCATTGCGGGCGATGCAGAGACTTTGATCGCACCGGGTTTCATCTCGGATGCAACCACTTGGGCAGATAGCTATAGGCGTTCTCTGCCACCGTCGCCATGCTGATCTGTTGTGCCTCAAGCATCTTTCCCAGCGTGCCGGCATTGTAGGCATCGAAGGTTTCCGTCGCCCCGCCGACATGTTCGCCGCCCACAAAGACCTGGGGGATCGTATGCGTCCCGCAAATCTCCAACAGGGCCGAGCGCAACCGCGTGCCGTGGTTGTCCTTTTGGTATTCGACCGAGTCGACCTCGATGGCGGTGTAGGGAATGCCCGCCTCTTCGAACATCTTGCGGACCGACCAGCAGAACTCGCACCACTCCAGCACATACATCAGCACCGGCGTCGTTTCTGCCATCTGGCGCACTTCGGCCAGCGCCTCGGCATCGGCCGCCGGAAACGAAGGCGCACCCCCGGCGGCGGTGACGTCGAACCGGACCGTTCCGGTCGAGCGGCTGATCGCCTGTTCTTCTTCGTTCATGTCTTCGCTGACATCCTCGAAGAGGGGGGTCGTCATGTATCGTTCGCCCGTGTCCGGCAGCATCGCCAGGATCTTCGATCCCTTCGGCGCGGTCTTGGCGACTTCCAGCGCGGCGGCAAAGGTCGCCCCGGCCGAGATGCCGACAAAGATGCCTTCCTTCTGCGCCAGATCACGGCTCGCCTGCATGGATGCTCCGCCGCCGATCGGTTGATAGGCGTCGATCCGTTTCTCGCGCAAAGCCTCCTGCACGACCTGCGGAATGAAATCCGGGCTCCAGCCCTGCATCGGATGCGGTCGCCAGGCAGGATGCGCGGCAGCAGCACTGCCGTCGGCATCGTAAGGCTGAACATAGTCGTTGGTCAGAAGCATCGCGTTTTCCGGCTCGACCGCGACAATCCGCGTCTTGGGACTGTCGGCGCGCAGGCGGCGGGACACACCGGTCAACGTACCGCCGGTGCCAAAGCCGGTGACGAAATAGTCCAGACCGTTCGCACCGAAATCCTCGATGATCTCGACGGCGGTCGTGTTCGCATGGATCTCCGGGTTGGCCGGGTTCTCGAACTGCCGCGCCAGGAACCAGCCGTGGGTATCGGCCAACTCGCGTGCCTTCCGAACCATGCCCGTCCCCTTTTCCGAGGCAGGCGTCAAGACGACCTTCGCCCCGAGGAACCGCATCAGCTTCCGGCGTTCCACGCTGAAACTTTCGGCCATCGTGACCACCAGCGGATACCCCTTCTGGGCGCAGACCATGGCAAGGCCAATGCCGGTGTTGCCCGACGTCGCCTCGACGACCGTCTGACCGGGCTTCAGCGTTCCGTCACGCTCGGCGGTTTCGATGATCGAAAGCGCCAGCCGGTCCTTCACCGATCCGCCGGGGTTCGCAGCTTCAAGCTTGACGAACATCTCGACGCCCTCGGGCGCGATGGTGTTGATACGAATGACCGGCGTGTTGCCGATGGTGTCGAGTACGGAATTCCTGATCGTCATGGTCATGCGTCCTTAAAAAGTTATTGCGCGTCGAAATAGCGCTGAAAGTTCGTGCCCTTCAGACTTCTCCGCCACCGGTCGCCCAAGGCGGATGGCTTGGGGAAAAGCCTATGGCGTTTCTGAAACTCGGTCATCCTTCTTCTCCGGAACTGGGGCCTAGTAGGGGCCGAACCTGATGCGGCGTTGGCGTTCGGGCATCCCGATGTCGCGCAACAGGTGATTGTCGAGATGGCGCAGGCCCTGGGTGCCTGCGGTGCTGCTCATCTTGCTGCGAAGTGCAGAGATCATACGGTTCATGGTCTTTTCCTTTGTGTGCGGTGCGCTTGGCGCTCATTTGATGACAGCCTTCTGACAAGCCAATGTTGCAGGCTTGCGTCCAAACCCGCGGAACACGGTTTCAAATGCTTCGGTGTTTGAAATACTTGGGGGTTGGGTGAAAACTGAGGAAAATCAGCGATCTAGGCGTGTTTCCACGATGATGCACCACGAACCCGCTGTTACAATTGAAACAGAACGCCGTAGTGTGGAAAAACGATTGAAACACAGGCAGCCTAGTTTTCACCCCATGAACTCAACACGATCCCAGGATACGCGCGACATGACCGGCCTTCTCGCCGACATGTTCGAAGCCCTGAGCGAAGGCATCGCGATCTTCGATGAAAGCGCCTGCCTGGTCACCTTCAACCGGCGCTACAAGGAAATGCTCGCCCCGGTGGCGGACCTGATCGAACCCGGCGTGTCCTGGCGCATGATCAATCTTGAATCCGTCCGGCGCGGCGTTTTCACCGAAAGCGCAATGTCGGAAACCCAGATCATTGACCGCGCCGAAGAGGATCTGGTGGCCCTGGTGCAGGGCGCGGTGGTGGACCACGCCGACGGCCGATCCTACGAAGTGTCCTACAACAGCACCAGCAGCGGCGGCTTCGTCATCACCCGCACCGACGTCACCGAACGGCGGCAGGCCGAGGTGCGGCTCCGTGAACGCGAGGCCTTGCTTTCCACCATCCTCGACACCAACCCGACACCCGTCGTCATGGCGCGCCTGTCCGATAGCAGCATCGTCTATCGCTCTGCCGCGGCGCGAGAGTTGTACGGAGATGGCGAGTTTGCGCTCGCCTACTACTCCGATCCCGAAGACAGGGTGCGCTATGTGACCGACCTGAAACAACATGGCCGCGTCGAAGACCAGGTGATCAGATCAACTGCGAAGGATGGAAAGGAATTCATGGCCTCCCTGTCAGGCGGGCTGACGGAGTACAACGGGGAAACCTGTGTCGTGTCTTCGATCACGGACGTCACCGAGGACATCGAGCGTGATGCGCTTATCCGGCTTGTCGTCGAAGCCTGTCCGGCCCCCATCCTGATGATCCGCGCCGCGACCGGAGAGGTCCTGTTTCGCAGCCCTCAGGCAACCGAGCTTTATGGCGCCAAGAACAGTGCCAGTGAATTCTATGTCAAACCGGGCGACCGCGCCGGATTTCTTGGCGAATTGCGCCGCCACCGCGAGGTGTCCGAATATCGCGAAAGGTTCCTGAACGCGAAAGGCGAACCCTTCTGGTGCGCGGTATCGGCGCGGTTGATCCAATGGGGCGGCGAAGACGTGATCGTGTCGCACTCGCGCGACCTGACCGGCCAGCTTGCGATCGAGCAACAACTGGCCCGCCAGCGCGAACAGGTTTTCCAAAGCGAAAAGATGTCCGCGCTCGGCAGCCTGCTTGCCGGTGTCGCGCACGAATTGAACAACCCCCTGTCAGTCGTCGTCGGCCATGCCATGATGCTGTCTGACGAAACTTCTGACCCGCAAGTCCTGCGCCAGACGAAGAAAATCAGCGATGCCGCAGAGCGTTGTTCAAAGATCGTCCGGACCTTCCTGTCGATGGCGCGACAGGAACCCGTCAGGATGGAACCGGTCGACATCGGCGAACTGGTGGGAACGGCGGTCGAGGTGGCCCGCTACGGCAACCGTGGACGCAACGTGCGCATCGAAACCGATCTTCAGGACGATCTTCCAAAGGTTCACGCCGACGTGGATCAGGTCACCCAGGCGGTGGTCAACCTGATTATCAACGCCGAACAGGCCATCGAAGGCGCCTCGGTCGGCGACTGCATCCGCGTTTCCGCAAGACGGGACAAAGCCCACAAGGCACTTCGGATCGAAGTCGAGGATAACGGCCCAGGCATTCCATCCGACATCCGCGCCCGTGTCTTTGATCCCTTCTTTTCGACCAAGGGCGTCGGGCAGGGGACAGGCGTCGGACTTGCCGTCTGTCACCGTGTCGTGACGGCGCATCAGGGCACGATCGAAGTGCGCGACGTGGAACCGACCGGTACGTGCTTTGCGATCACCTTGCCGATGAATGGTGTCGCCGAACAAGACAAACAAGAGACCAAACCCGTTCCCGACGATCAGGATTCGATCCGCGTGTTGGTCATTGATGACGAGGCCGACGTGGCCGATCTGAATGTCGAGGTTCTGGAACGCGCAGGCTACAAGGCTGACGCGGTTTACGAAGCAGCCAACGCATTCGACATGCTGCGTACCAAGAACTACGATGTGGTTCTCAGCGATCTGAACATGCCGGGCGTCGACGGGCGGGGCGTTTACGAAACCATCGTTGCGGAATTTCCCCGGCTGGCCGCACGCACCGGGTTCGTCACCGGCGATACCATGGGCAAGACCTCGCAGATCTTCCTGCAGGAAAGTCGCCGACCCTACCTTGAAAAACCCGTTTCGCCAAAAGAGCTGCGGGCCTTCGTGGCCGAGCTCAACTCGGAAGGACAAACAGAATGACCGCAAGCGATCAGCCAAGGATTCTGGTCTGCGATGACGAGATCGACCTGCGCGAGATGCTGCAGGAGTACCTGCAAAAACGCGGCTATGAGGTTCACCTTGCCGGTGATGCCGAAGAACTGCGAACCGTGATCGAAAGCTCCGCGCCAGACCTCGTGATCCTCGACATCAACATGCCGGGCGAAGACGGGCTGTCGGCCTTAAGGCGTCTGCGCACCGAAAGTGACCTGCCCGTCGTCATGCTGACCGCCGCTGGTGAGACCATCGACAAGATCGTCGGCCTTGAGATGGGGGCCGACGACTATCTCGGCAAACCCGTCGACCTCCGCGAACTCGAAGCCCGCATCAAGGCGGTCCTGCGCCGCCGTGCCGGACCGGCCGAAGAGCCTGAAACGAAAGCCCTGAACGGTCAGTTCGTCCAGTTCGGAGATTTCCGCCTCGATCTCGAAGCCGCGAAGCTGACCGACGCCGATGAACAGGACGTGCCGATCACGGCGATGGAATTCCGGCTTCTGAAACTCTTTGCCGAGAACCGGTCGCGCGTGCTGAACCGCGACCAGATCCTTGAACAGGCCCACGACCGGTCTTGGGATCCCTATGATCGCAGCATCGACATCCGGATATCCCGCCTGCGCCGCAAGATCGAAAAGAACCCGCAAAAGCCGACCATCATCCGCACCGTGCGCGGGATCGGTTACGTCTTTGATCCCGAGAGCTGATGCACCTGCCGCATCCGTTGCACGATCAGCAAGACCGCCGGAAAAACAAGCGTCACGCCACAGGCCGCAATCAACATCAGCGCGCTGTCCATCTCTGCCATCCCCGCACCGATGGCGGCAAAGGCAAAACTCGCCGGCAGGATTCCGAGGGCCGTTGAAACGGCGAAATAACGCATCCGTATCGGCGTCAGACCGGCAACATAGCTGACAGCGTCGAAGGAAATGAACGGGATCAGCCGCGAAACCAGAACCGCAAATGCGAGGTATGCCTGCGTCCTCGGGCGCGTGATCCAATGGGCCAGAGGCAGCTTCGACGCCGACATCGGGCGAAAGCCCAGCCAGCGTGACAGGCCAAAGGCAATCAACGCCCCAAGGATCGCACCTGCGGCGGTCAAGGCTCCGCCCCATGCCGCGCCATAGATCGCACCGGCCGCCATCGCAATCGGCCCGCTCGGGATCGGCGAAACCACGACGGCAAGCGACAGCAAGACCACCACCGCCAACGGCCCGAATTGTTCAAGGAACTCTGCGATACCTTCGGGATCGGAAAAGCGATCAAACGCGCCCGTGCCGATTGCGAACAATGCAAGGATCAGGGCAAGACCAACGCAGGCCACTGCCGTCGTGTTCAATCGCCGCAAGGTGCGGCCCGAATTTGCTTCCGTCGCTGACGTCATGATTTCCACCGTTTGGCTCGAACGTTCCAACAGGATGGCAATGTGCACCATCCGATCTCGCCCAAGCCTAGGCCTGCCGCGTTTCAAAACGACATCAGCCGGAAAGCCCCGGTGTTTCATTTGTTTCGGGTTTTGACAGCGCAAACCGGCACGACCGCCCGTCGCGCGTCAGACCGGTCTCAGTAAACGTCCCGCTGGTAACGGTGACCGGCGATCAAGGCATCCATATAGGCGTCAGCCTCATCGGCGCTCATCTTGCCGTGTTCCGCCACGATCTCGCGCAGGGCGGTATCCACATCGGCAGCCATCCGGCTGGCATCGCCACAGATGAATATCGCGGCCCCCTCTTCCAGCCAGCGGAACACCTCGGCCCCGTCCTTCTTCAACAGCGTCTGCACGTAAACCTTCTCCGCCCCGTCGCGCGACCAGGCAAGGCTCACGCGGTCGACCACGCCCGCCTCCTGCCAGGCTTCGATCTGATCGCGATACAGGTAATCGCAGTCCTCGTGCTGATCGCCAAAGAACAGCCAGTTGCGCCCCTCGGCATCCCGCGCGGCGCGTTCTTCCAGAAAGGCACGGAACGGCGCAATGCCGGTGCCGGGGCCGATCATGATAAGCGGTACGTTGTCGTCCTCGGGAATATGGAAATGCGCCGATTTCTGAACATAAACCCCAATCGAACCACCCTCGGCCAGACGCTCGCCCAGATAGGTCGAGGCACAGCCCTTGCGCGCCGTGTCATGCAGATCGTACCGCACCTCGCCCACGGTCAGATGCACCTCGCCGGGATGCGCCTTGGGGCTGGACGAAATCGAATAAAGCCGCGGCGCAAGCGCACGCAGACCATCCACCAGCTTTTGCGGATCCAGATCGGGCACCCCGACCGTCAGAATGTCGATGATCTGATCGTCGTCACCCGGCGTGCCAAGGCCCCAGGCTTCGATGGTTTTCGGCGTGATCGTCGTCAGGTCCAAACGTGTCAGCAGGGCGGAACGCAGGTTCGCCGGACCGCTTTTCAGGCTCACCGGTTCCTTGCCGGTGAAACCACAGGCCTTCAGGATCGCCCCGACTTCCACGGGGCAGTTCAGCGGCCAGACGCCAAGCGCATCGCCCACCTCATAGTCCAGATCCTCACCGCCGCCCGCCAGCGACAGTTCCACATGGTTGACGCATTTCGCCGAGCTTTCACCGCTCAGACGTTCCGACACCATCAGCGTCGCCATGAAGGGATGGTTCTTGTCGAAGCCGGGGGCAGTGCCGCCCGGCTCCGGCGCGGCGGCGGCCCCGGCGGCGGATCTGAACGGATCGCTGTCGAACGCAGCACTGCGCCACGCGGCATAATCGTCGTCGTAATCGGTATCGCAAAGCACGGCCTCGGACGCCCGCGTCGCCCCCAGTTCCGCCAGCCGTGCATCGATATCGCCGGGCACCTTGTTGAAATGCACGTAAGACGAATCCCCCAACCCCAACACGCTGTAGTTCAACGTCGCGGGAAGCTCCGGTGCGCCATCGTCCATCAGCGCCTCGCAGAACTTCTTGGCGTTGTCGGGCGGCAGACCGTTCTGCGTGCAGGACACGATCAACAAATGATTGACCGCCGACAGATCGCTGACCTGCACGTCATCAAGGGCGGCAAGCGTTGCGTCGAATCCTTGCGTCTTGGCGTATTTCTTCAGGTCTTTCGAAACACCCTCGGCATTCCCGGCCTGCGAGCCGTAAAGAATGGTCAGCGCCGTTCCAGCCTCGGCCGCACCGCCCGCATCCATGCTGGCCGAACTGGCGATGGCGTGAAGTCCGCTCAGCAACCCGTTCAGCCAATGACGCTGTTCTGGATCGAAAGGCGCTTCGGCGGGAATGAACTCCGCCGGTTTCGTGCCGTGGGTCTGGCCGATGGCCAGCGCAAGATTGTCGAGTATTTTGGGATCCGGTGCGGTCATGTCTCGATGTCTACCTTCAGGGGCGGTCAGGCGGCGGCGGCCAGTTCCGGTGGAAGAAGCGATTGCAGCGCGGCATCGTCAAGCGCGCGGGTGAATTCAAGGAAGGTCGCGCCAGCCTCGCGATCGGCCATATAGCATCCGACCACATGGTCGATGATGCCAAGCGCATCTTCGGCGGCAACCGGACCGCAAAGGGGGCGGGCAAGCCCCTGGTCCATGTCCGTGCCACCGCCGATCACGATGTGATAGCCTTCGCCGCCGTCTTCCAGCGTCGTGCCGACAAGGCCGATGTCGCCGATGTAATGCTGGGCACAGGAATTGGTGCAGCCGGTCAGATGAATGTTGATCGGCTGATCCAGCGTATACTTGCCCTCAAGATGCCGCACGATCTTCAACGCATCCTGCTTGGTATAGGCATGGGCCAGCTTGCAGGCCCATTTCCCGGTACAGGCAACGGCCCCGGCGGCGAATGCTGTGGCGCTTGTCCCAAGGCCAAGCTCTTTCAATTCGGCCTCCAGTGGGGCGATGTTCTCATCCGGCACCCCAAGGATCAGCGGGTTCTGCCAGACCGTCAGGCGAATGTCGTCGCTGCCATAGGCGGCGGCCAACCGACCCAGCTCGCGCATCTGGTGTGCGCTCAGGCGGCCAAGCTCCAGTGCGATACCGACGAAATTCAGACCGTCCTGCGCCTGCGGATGCACCCCGATATGCGCCTGCCGGTCGATCGGCGGGCGCGGCGCCTCGATCCCCTGGGGCAGGGCGGCCAGAACGACTTTCGTTCCGAACCCGTCCAGCACCTCCTGCGCCCGCTCGCAGAACCATTCAGCACCCTTGCTGTCCAAAAGGTACTTCAGACGCGCCTTGCCGCGATTGGTCCGGTTCCCGTGTTCGACAAAGACCCGCAACATCGCCTCGGCCACGTCCACCGCCTGTTCGGGGCGACAGGCAAGCCCGGTGTCCTTGGCGAAATCCTTGTGCCCGGTGATGCCGCCAAGGGCGATGCGGAACCAAATGCCCGGCTCGACGCCCTGATCGTTCTCTTCCACCTTGACCGCCTGGAAACAGATGTCGTTGGTGTCGGACGCGCAGGAAATGATGCCGCCGCCATCGAACGAGATGTTGAACTTCCGCGGTATCCCCTGAAGCTCCCGCGTCCGCAGGATGCGCAGGCTCAGACGGCTGGCAAAGGGGCGCGTGTCCAGCAACTCCTGCGGATCCACCCCGGACGTGGGCGAGCATGTGAGATTGCGCGCCGAATCCGCGCCGGTTCCCTGCGCCGTCAGCCCCACGGCCTGCATCTTTTCAATGATCGGGATCACGTTTCCGGGAAGGATTTCCCGCAATTGCAGACTGCCGCGCGTGGTGACATGGGAATAGCCGCCCGCGTGCTCATCCGCGACCTCGCCCAGCAATGTCATCTGCCGACCGTTCAGAATACAACCCGGGCAGCGCAGCCGCATCATGTAGCCGGGGCTGGCAGGCTCGACGTTGAAGAACCCAAGATGGCGCATAAGGAACTGGTCCAGCCCCTCGGCAAGATGGCCCTCGGCCTCCCACTGCTCGACCTGCCGCCACATGTCCATCGGGTGCATCTGGTGCTTGGCGATCTCTTCCTTGCAAAGATCCTCGATCGGCGTGCCGAACACTGTCTCTTCCTCGGCAGCCGCGCTCCCGCCGCTGCCCTGAAAGGCGCGGTGCAGGTTCAGGTTCGTCAGCACACCGATAAGGTACTGCTGCTGTTCGGCGGTAAAACCAGGCCCGGTCTGTGCCATGCGGCGTCTCTCCTGCTTGTGTCCCGGATCAGACCGAATGTCGGAAAGCGATCCTGAACGGAAATCTGGCAATGCGCGGCCAATGCGCGGGTTTGAAACTGGGGATAATGCGCTCCTGCCAATCGGGTCAGAAATGACAAAAGGCATCTTGGCGACTTTGCCGGACATGCTTTCCGATCTTGCGATTCCTTTGAAAAGGAAGATCGGAACCGGACGCCGTTGTCCGCAGCACGCTATATTCAATGGTGCTTTCCACCCATGGAACAATAAGTGCGAAAGCGGTCAAGACCCGGATTTCGCTCCGGGTCAGACGTAAATCAGTTTACGGGGTACCATCCGCCACTTGCCCAGTTTTTCGGCAGATCTGCCGGGATTCTCGGCGCTCCCGTGATGAGCGCCGCCGCCGGAAATACCGGCGCGATTCCCGCGCCAAAGTCACTCTGCCGCGATGCGCGGCTCCAGGGCGGCAATGACGCCGCGCAACTCCGCCAACCCCTTCAACCGCCCGATCGAGGGATAGCCGGGCTGCGCCTGCCGGCCAAGATCGTCCAGAATATCCTGCCCATGGTCGGGGCGGAACGGGATCGACCAATCCGACCGGCCAGCCGCCTTCCGCCGCGCTTCCTCGCGCAGGGCCGCTTCGACAAGGGCCACCATGTCCGTGTCGCCCCCCAGATGTTCGGCCTCATAAAAAGACCCGCGCACATCATCCGACTGACGCTTGACGTTCCGCAGATGCAGAAAATGCACGCGGTCGCCCAGGCGCTCCATCATTCCGGGCAAATCGTTGTCAGGCCGCGCCCCAAGCGAACCGGAACACAGCGTGATCCCGTTCGCCGGTATATCCACCGCATCCATCACCGCCTTGTAATGCGCTTCGGTCGACATCACGCGCGGCAATCCCAAAAGAGGGAAGGGCGGATCATCGGGATGACAACACATCCGCAGCCCCAGTTCCTCGGCCACGGGGGCCACTTCGGACAGAAAGTCGATCAGATGCTGGCGCAGGGTGGCCTCGCTCATATCCGCGTATTCCGCCAGATGATCCCGCACATCCGACAGGCTGAATTTTTCAGCAGCACCGGGCAAACCGAAAACGACATTGCCGGTCAACTGTTCACGATCCTTGTCCGACATCGCGGAGAACCGGCGCGCCGCCGCGTCCTGCAACGCCTCGTCAAAATCCTCTTTCGCCCGTTCGCGTTCCAGGATGAACAGGTCGAAAGCGGCAAAATCGACCAGATCGAACCGCATGCAGGTCGCCCCGTTGGGCAGCCGCCACGCCAGATCGGTCCGCGTCCAGTCCAACACTGGCATGAAGTTATAGCAGATCACCTCGATCCCCGCCTCGGCAAGGTTCTTCAGGCTTTCGCGGTAATTCTCGATATGGGCGCGCCAGTCGCCCTGCTGTTTCTTGATGTCTTCCGACACCGGCAGGCTTTCCACGACATCCCATGTCAGACCCGAAGCCGACCCCTCCCGCATCGTCGCGATCTCGGCCTTGCGCTTGCCAATCTCGTCCGGAGACCAGACCACCCCGGTCGGCATGTGATGCAGCGCACTGACAATGCCCTCCGACCCGGCCTGAGCCACGTCGTCGATTGATACAAGGTCACTGGGACCGAACCATCTCCAGGTTTGCCGCATTTTTTCCTCCCCGAGTCGTCAGCCCGATGGCACGATTAGCAGAAGACACCATTTCTGCCTAGTATGGAAGTATGGTAAGTGGCGGCAGGGAGGCTTCGAATCATGCTGGTCGAAGACAGGAAAACGTGGAGATTGGACCCGACGGGTCCGATCACGCCGCAGATCACACGTATTCTGCGCGAACGCATCATCCAGAACGATCTGAAACCGGGCGACAAGCTTTCGGAATCCGAAATGGCGCGCGGCTATCAGGTCAGCCGCCAACCGGTGCGCGAAGCCTTCATCAAGCTGGCCGACCAGGGTTTGGTCGCGGTGCTGCCGCAACGGGGAACCGCCGTGACCAAGATCGGTTATGCCGCCGTTCACGACGCCCGTTTCCTGCGCGAAGCCATCGAAGCCGACATCGCCAAGATCCTCGCCGCCAACCCCGACGCTGCCCTGATTGCCGAACTGCGCACTCAGCTTGACCGTCAGAACAAGGTCAACCGGGACAACCCGCACGACTTCATCGAGTTGGACGAGCTGTTCCACCGCACCCTCGCGGCAGGGGCCGGAAAGGGCGGGGCATGGAAACAGATCGAGGGGCTGAAATCCCAGATGGACCGCGTGCGGTTCCTCTCGCTGGCCCAGTTCCCGATTGCCAAGCTGATCGACCAGCACAAAGCCCTCGTCGACCAGATCGAAAAGGGTGATGTACCCGGTGCCAATGCGGCCATCCGCACCCACCTGCGCGAGGTTCTTCGCGACCTGCCGCAGATCGTTGCGGCCAACCAGGACTATTTCGAATTGCCGGGCGGGGCGCTTTCCCAACCGGCCAATGCGCCAATCCAAGGTAGAACTGGCCAATGAAACCTGGCATCAAGACGACCGCCAGCGCGGTCTCCTACTTTCCGCCGCTGGCCACCTGGCTTTCCTCCATCCTGACTAACTGAGCGAGACACATATGAAGACCCGCGTCTGCCGCCTCTATGGCAAACAAGACCTCCGCATCGAAACCGACGATGTGGCCGCCCCCGGCAAGGGCGAAGTCCTTCTTGGCGTCTCCACCGCCGGGATCTGCGGGTCGGACCTGCACTACATGTCCGACGGCGGTATCGGAACGATCCGTGTGCGCGAACCGATCATTCTGGGGCACGAGGCATCGGGCCGCGTGTTAAGCCTCGGCGAGGGCGTCACGGGATTGGCCGAAGGCGACGCCGTGGCGATCAACCCCAGCCGCCCTTGCGGGAAATGTGAATACTGTGCCGAGGGCCTGCCGATCCACTGCACCGACATGCTGTTCAGGGGGTCCGCCATGCGACTGCCCCACGTTCAAGGGCTGTTCCGCGACCGCATCGTGGTCGAGGCGACCCAGTGCATCAAGCTTCCCGAAACCGCCAACATCGGCCATGTCGCCTGCGCCGAACCGCTGGCCGTCTGTCTCCACGCAGGCAAGATGGCGGGCGAGCTTCAGGGCAAGCACGTGCTGGTCACCGGGGCCGGACCGATCGGCAACCTCTGCGCCGCCGTCGCCGCCAGCGCCGGTGCAAAAGAAGTCGTCGTAACAGACCTTCACGACGCCACCCTTGCCGTTGCCGAAAAGATGGGCGCAACCCGCACCATCAACGTCGCCACTGATGGCGCCGCACTGGAAGCCTATGCCGAGGGCAAGGGATACTTCGACACCGCCTTCGAATGCTCCGCCGCCGCACCCGCGATCAAGGGGGCGATCATGGCCCTTCGCCCGCGCGGCACCATGGTGCAGGTCGGCGTCATCGGTGACACCCCCATGCCGATCAACGCAATCGTGGCCAAGGAAGTACGGGTGCAAGGCACCCACCGTTTCGATGCCGAGTTTGCCGAAGCCGTCACCGCCATCACCTCGGGCCGCATCGACGTCGCCCCGATCATCACCAAACGCTGTCCGATGGAAGACGCCGCCGCAGCCTTCAAGGCCGCCGCAGACCGCAGCCGATCAGTCAAGGTCCACCTGGAATTTGAAACAGCCTGACGGGGCTACCGGCTCGGCATTCCCTTCGGCCGCATCAGGCGCTTCTGCGCAGCGATCCGGAACGGCGCATTCGCGGCCCCATAACCGTCGTATCCCCCGACCCGCTGCACGATCTCAAAGAACAGCCCACCCGCAAAGGGGCGGCTGTAGAACTGGTAAAACTCGCCCTCGTCATCCCTATCGTAAAGGATGTTGAAGGCGGCCAACTCCTCCACCCTTGCAGCATCCAACCCGAACCGGGCGCGAAGGTCGCTGTAATAGTTGCTTGTCATCGGCAAGGGCTCGAACCCCGCATCGGCCATCTGTCTCGCACTTGCGAATATGTCATCGCTGGCAAAGGCCACGTGCTGTACTGCGCCACCGAAACTGTCGGCCAGGAAACTGCCCGCCAGCGTCCGGTGAGTCTCGGCCCCGTTCAGCGTGATCCGCGCCGCGCCGCCCCTAGCCTTGATCGCCTGGCTGCGCACCAACCCGTCCGGGTCGATCACATCCACCATGCCCGAACGGGTCATGTCAAAGATCGAGGTATAAAACAGCGCCCAACTCAACATCTCGTCGTAATCCATCGTCTCGGCCACGTGATCGACACGGGCAAGACCCGCTCCATCGCCGCCGCCCGAGCCAACCGGTTTGAACTCAACCGACCAGACGTCCGAAAGTCCGCTGGATTCGTCAATGAAATGCATCACGCTGCCGCCCACGCTGCGGATCGCGGGGATCTCCAACTCCCCCGGACCAACGGCCTGCGCAAACGGCGACGCACCAAGCGCCCTGGCGCGCGCGGTCGTCGCATTCGCATCCGCCACCTTCAGCCCCACGTCACAAACCGTCGTGCCGTGCATCGCATAGGCCGAATTGGCAAAGCCGGTCGTTTCTTCGTTCAGGATCACCCGGATGTCGCCCTGCTGCCAAAGCGCGACCTTCTTGGCGATGTGATCGCCGACATGGGAAAACCCCATCGACCGCAGCAGCGCGGCAAGCTGCACCGCCTCGTCACCGCGTGTCGCGAACTCGATAAAGGCGACCCCCTCGGCCCGAACCCGCGCCGGAAGGTCGGGCAGGTCCAGGGCAATGTCCGGCTCCTGCCGCCTGACATCGTCCATCAGGGCAACCAGCGAACGCAATCCGTCACGGGCAAGCCCTTCGGCACTCCCGCCCCGGAACTGATCGTTGAAAATCTCAAGGCTGATCGGCCCCTGATACCCCGTCGCCGTAACCGCCCGCATGAAATCGGTCACCGCCAGATCGCCTTCCCCCGGCATGTTCCGGAAATGACGTGACCAGTACAGAAGATCCATGTCGATCAGGGGTGCATCGGCCAGTTGCACAAAGACGATCTTGTCACTGGGGATACGCCGGATCGTGTCGGGGTCGATCTTGCGCGACAAGGTGTGAAAACTGTCCAGGATCAGCCCGATGTTCGGATGATCGGCGCGCCGCACCACCTCCCAGGCATCGCGGTGATCGTTCACATGCCGCCCCCAGGCCAAAGCCTCGTAACCGACACGAATGTCACGCTCCGCCGCGATCACCCCCAGTTCGGCAAAATCCTCCGCCGCCCGGTCGATCCCGCCAAGGGCGGCGGGATGGACAGACGAACAGATCAGGATCAGATCCGTGCCCAGTTCCGCCATCGTGTCGAACTTGTACTTTGCCCTGTCAAAAGCACGCGCCCGCAAATCACCGGTCAGCCCCTCGAAATCGCGGAACGGCTGAAACAGCGTAACCTCCAGCCCATGATCGCGGATCATCTCGCCGATCTCGCGCGGCGTTCCGCTGTCGGCAATGAAATCCTGCTCGAAAATCTCGATCCCGTCGAACCCGGCCTTGGCAATCGCCGCCAGCTTTTCGCGAAGGTTGCCCGAAATCGAAACCGTGGCGATCGAGGTTTTCATGCTTCTGCTCCCGGATCGAGAAGGTCCGCCCGCAACCGCGGACCATCCAGCGGCAGGCCCGAGAATATCTTCCAGGCATCCACGCCCTGATGGAAAAACAGCTCATAGCCGGAAATCACAGCCAGTCCCGACGCTTCGGCATCCTTCAGAAACGCGGTGTCTTTCGGCGTATAAACCGCATCGAACGCCCATTCGGCCCCCGCCATCGCCGCGCGCGGCAGGGGCGTTCCGCCATATCCGACCATGCCGACGGGCGTGCCGTTCAAGACACCGCTTGCCCCCGCCGCACCCTCTTCGGCTCCGGCGCAAACCACCACGACCGGCCCGCCTTCGATCGCTCTCAACTCTTCGGCCAGGGCGTCGGCCTTTGCTGCGTCCCGGTCGACCAACCGAATCTCCACCGCCCCCAGGGCGACCAGCCCGAACGCCAATGCCCGCCCCACGCCGCCGGTCCCGATCAGGCAGGCGACACCCGGTGTCGCTTCGCCCATGACCGCGCGGTAAGCGGCAATGAACCCGGTGTAATCCGTGTTGAATCCTTTCGGCCCGCCATCTTCGAACAAGACAGTGTTGACCGCACCGATGGCCCGAACCAGCGGATCGTCCACACGAACCCGCTCTGCCGCCCGTTCCTTGTAAGGATAGGTCACGTTGATCCCGCGATAGCCATTTTCAGGACATTGGCCAAAAACAGCATCGAAATCCTCGCCAAGTTCCTTTGGAACAAGCCGGTCATACTGCACCGCAACACCGTTCTGCGCCCCCGCAAGCCGATGCAAAAGCGGCGCCTTGGAGGCCGCGATATTGTCGCCGATCAGGCCAAGTCTCAAAGTGGATATCGGGGTCAATGCTGTCATCTCATGTGGTGAAAGTCGCTTGAACTGTCATGTTACCGCGAATGCAACGCCACCGATAGCATTTGCCGCCCCCGCGACACTCATCTTTCCCTTTCCCTCCGGCTTTGGCAAACTCCCCCGATAAGCAATTCAGATGGTGTCGCCCATGACCATCGCGCCATTTCTCGCAAGCGTGACCGCCAATGCGATCGTCTTCTTCGCCCGGCTTGTCACGGCGGCGCGGGCGATCTGGGACGGCACCGAACCCGTCCCGCAAAAGCGCGTCTATTTTGCCAACCACACCAGCAACGGCGATTTCGTCCTGATCTGGGCCGTCCTGCCCCCGCACATGCGCCGTCGCACCCGGCCCGTTGCCGCCGCCGACTACTGGCTGACTTCGAAACTGAAATCCTTCATCGGGCGCGAGGTCTTCGACGCCGTCCTGATCGACCGCAATCCCGACACCCGCACGCTTGATCCCGTTGCCCAGATGGCCGAGGCGCTGGATGCCGGCAGTTCACTAATCCTGTTTCCGGAAGGCACCAGAAACACCTCCGACGACCCGCTCCTGCCCTTCAAGACCGGCCTTTTCCACCTCGCCACCCAGCGCCCCGAGGTCGATCTGGTCCCGGTCTGGATCGAAAACCTCAACCGCGTGATGCCCAAGGGCGAGGTGCTTCCCCTACCGCTTCTTTGCACCGTCCGCTTCGGCGAGGCGCTGCACCTGAAGGATGGCGAAACCAAGGATGGTTTCCTCGCCCGAAGCCACGCAGCCCTTGCCGCGCTGAAAGAAACGGGAGCATCGGCATGAGCGCACCTTTCGAATTTGCCCTTCTGATGGCAGGCGTGATCTGCGTCCTGATCCTCGCGTCCACCGTCGCCTCCATCCTGAAAAAGCGCCAGCCCGAAGGCGAGATCGACCCGGTGATCGAAAACCTCGCCGCCCGGATCAACGCATGGTGGGCGATGGTCGCCCTTCTGGCCATCGCGATGCTCTTCGGGCGGGCAGGGGCGGTGATCCTCTTCGCGCTTCTCTCCTTCGCCGCGATGCGGGAGTTTCTGACCCTCACCGCGAAATCCCGCGCCGACCACTATGCCCTTGCCGTCGCCTTCTTCGTCGTTCTGCCAGTGCAATACTACCTTGTCTGGACCGACTGGTACGGCCTTTATTCGATCTTCATCCCGGTCTATGCCTTCCTTTTCCTGCCGATCATCGCGGCCTTG
The DNA here is from genome assembly GCA_965228905.1 of Paracoccaceae bacterium. Taxonomy (GTDB): domain Bacteria; phylum Pseudomonadota; class Alphaproteobacteria; order Rhodobacterales; family Rhodobacteraceae; genus CALKXV01. The sequence goes on from CBDDII010000003.1 coordinate 801,951, forward strand.
AGGGGCGAAACCGAGAATTTCCTGACCCGCGTTTCGGAAACCCAATGGGGCCTGATGATCTGCGTCTTCGCGGCCAGCCACGTGCCCGCACTCCTGACGCTGCAAATCCCGGGGTTCGAGGGCAAATCGATCCTCCTGATCGCCTTCCTCGTCGTGGTCGTTCAAGGCTCGGACGTGCTTCAATACGTTTTCGGCAAGCTGTTCGGCCGCCGCAAGATCGCGCCAAAACTCTCGCCGTCGAAAACCTGGGAAGGCTTCATCGGCGGGGTGCTGTCGGCCAGCGCCTTGGGCGCCTGCCTCTGGTGGATGACACCCTTCGCCTTCTGGCAGGCGTTCCTTGTGTCCCTGATGATCGCGATCATGGGATTCTTCGGCGGCCTCGTCATGTCGGCCATCAAGCGCGACAAGGGGGTCAAGGACTGGGGCCACCTGATCGCGGGCCACGGCGGGTTCATCGACCGGCTGGATTCCGTCGTCTTCTCGGCCCCGATCTTTTTCCACGTCACGCGCTACTTCTGGTCCACCGTATGAGCCTTGTGCAAAACAAGGCCATTCATGCCCTCGGTGGTTTTCTCCTGATGGGGGGCTGGGCGGCCTTTGCCAATCGCACACATCCCATGCCCGCACCCCTGATCGCAGGCGTGGTGCAGGGGCTTCTGACCGCCACCATCACCCTGTTCCTGAAAGCGGTGATCGAGGCGATCTTTCAGCGCAGCACATCTGTGCTTCGGTTCCTATTGCCACCGCTTTCCGCCTTCCTCATCTCGCTGGTGCTGCTAACCACCATCCACCGGATCGCAGGCACGCCTGAGGTGTTGGCGACGATCGCGGTTCCCATCACCGTCTCGACCCTTTACGCCTGTCTCTACACAATCGCCCTGAGCCGAAATGCCTGAACGCCGCCCCATCGCCAGCCGAAACACCCGTATTGCAGAACGCATCGCGCAATACCTCGCGAACCGGGGCGTGTCGCCCAACCGCATTTCGCAGGCCTCGATGGTCTTTGCCGCCATCGCCGGTGCCGCCTTCTGGGCCTCGGGCGCGACCGAGGGCATCCTTCACGCGCTCTGCCTCATCGTTGCGGCGCTTGGCTGTCAGTTCCGCCTGCTGTGCAACCTTTTCGACGGTATGGTTGCCGTCGAAGGCGGGCGCGGCGAAGCCGACGGCGCCTTCTGGAACGAAGCCCCGGACCGCGTTGCCGACGCTCTGATCCTTGTCGGCATGGGGCTGGCCACCGGCAACGCGGCGCTCGGCTGGGCCGCGACCGCACTTGCCATCGGCACCGCCTACATCCGTGTCTCAGGCACCGATCAGGGCCTCGCCGCAGACTTTCGCGGCCCCATGGCCAAACCCCAGCGCATGGCAGCCGCCACACTCGCCGCGCTGGTCGCAATCTTCCTCCCCACGCTCTTCGGCTGGCCGCTCCTTGCGATCGCGCTCTGGATCATCGCCCTGGGCTCAGCCGCCACGATCCTGCGCCGAAGCCACGCCATGATCGCCGCCCTGAAAGCCCGCGCCTCGAAAACCGACCCCGACTGACACCCGTCGCCTCAATCCGCCCGCTCGCGAAAAACCGCATCCAGCGACTGCAACAGCGCATCCACATCAATCGGCTTTGCAATCAACGGAATCCGGTACGCATCGCACATCAGCCTCAACTCGGCGCTCCGGTTCGCCGACAGAATGAACGTCGGAACCGCCGCATGGTTGGCCCGCAACGTCTCGTGAAGCTCAAGGCCGTTCATCCCCGGACCCAGTTGAAAATCCAGCAAGGCCGCATCCGGCAAAAGCTCGATCTCGGCCAGAAGCGCCAGCGCCTCCTCCCCCGAAGACGCCTGCACCACATGCGCCCCGCCCCGCTCCAGCCGAAGCGTCATCGCATGGGCCAGTTCCTCGTCGTTCTCCACAAGCAAAAGCATCTTGCCCCGAATCGCATGGTGCGAACCCGAAGGCTCGGCCTCGGGCGCATTGACGACATCACTGCCCGCATAACGATCCACCGTGACGGAAAAACAGGATCCGCGACCGGGCGTGCTTTGCAAATCCAACTCGTGACCGAGCGAGGTGCAAACCCGCTCGACAATGGCAAGCCCAAGCCCGATCCCCTTGGCCCCACTGTGCGAATCCTCCAACCGGGTGAATTCCTGAAAAATGCGCTGCTGATCGCCTACCGCAATGCCCGCACCGGTGTCTTCGACCTCGATAACCAGCTTGCCGTCACCCGCGTCCCTGACCCCGACAAAGATCCGGCCCGCGTCGGTATACTTGATCGCATTGCCGATCAGATTCTGCATGACACGACGAAAAAACACCGCATCGGAAACGATCGACGCCACCGAGGGTTCAATCGCCAGTTCAAGCCCCTTGTCCTGGGCAATCGGCGCAAACTCGTTGAAAAGCGACGTCAGAACCGTCCCGAGCGAGAAGGGGCGCACATCGAAAACCGCATGTCCCGCATCCAGCTTTGAAATGTCCAAAAGGGCCTCGATGATGTCCTCGGCCCCCTTCAGCGCATTTTCCGCCTTCTGGGAAATCTCGGCGACCTGAGCATTCTCCGCCGTCTCCTGCAACGTCGCAAGATACAGCTTGGCCGCGGAAAACGGCTGCAACAGGTCGTGACTGGCCGCGGCGACGAAACGGTTCTTGGTCGTGTTGGCCTGCTCGGCGTCGCGCAGGGCTGCGCCCAACTCCTCGGTCCTTTCGGCGACCCGAAGCTCCAGCGTCTTGTTCAGATCGCGCAATTCGTTCGTCGCGGTGCGCTCGCTCGTGATATCGGAAATCGACATCACGAACCCCCGGTCGGGCATCTCCTGGGCAAAGACGTGAAAGATCCGCCCGGCGATATCGTTCAACTCGAACTCGATGGGCCCGCGATTTCTGGCCTTCTTCGCCCAACTCAACAACCACGTGCGGGACTTCGTACCAACGAACTTCAGATTGCCCTTCATCAACTCAAGGATCGACGAAAACGGCGTTCCCAGCCTTATGTAATGTTCCGGGATCTGGATCATGCGCTCCAGTTCCCGGTTCCAACCGACAAGCTGGGCGCGATGGTCGAAGATGCAGACCCCCTGCGCCAGGTGATCCAGCGTCGCCCGCAGCATCTTGTCCTGATTGGCCACCAGTTCCGCACGTTCCTGATACTGCTCGCGCATGACATCGGAAATGTCGGTCTGAACGATCGCCGTGCCGCCGTCCGAGGTCCGATGCTCGCTCACCTGCATCCACCTGTCGCGGGTCAGCAGGGTGTTGAACACGACCTTCTCTTCCCGGTGACGCTGCATACGCTGGGTCCGCCACTCGATCCGTGTCATGCCGGGCGGCATCCGCATCTCGGCCGAACTGCTGATAACGTCCACATAATCTTCGAACGACATGCCAAGCCGCAGATCGCTGCGAACATCGACCAGGTCCTTGCAAAAACGGCTGTTGAACAACAACAGCGTGTCATCCGCATCGAACAGGGCAAGGCCCTCGTCCACGCTTTCGATGGCGTCGTTCAGGATCGCACGGGATTTCTCGGTTTCGCGATTGGCCTCGGCCAGCTTTGCATTGCTGTCGTTCAGCAGATCCAGCGCCCGTTCCAGGTCTGCCGTCCGCTGGCGCACCTGCGCATCCAGCAAGGCCGCGCGTTCGAACTGCGCATAGGCGCTGCTTTTCTCCGACGGCGTCTGTTCGACCCGGCGCATCAGTGCCGCACAGATGTTCATCAGCTTGTCGCGCTGCCGGTCAATCGAATCCGTCGGGTTCAGCAGCTCTTCCACATCAGCCCCCGGGCGCAGACGGGAACAGGGCAACTCCGGTCAGCGTGTGATTGACATGCAAGGGTCCAACCTGCTCGCCATAGGTCGAAAAACCGACCACCCCGTATTTCTGAAAGACCTGATTGACCTTGTGCGCCGTCTGGGATTTCTGCGCCTCGATCCTGCGAAGAAAGCAATCGCAGGCCAGAATATCGGCACGGGGCTGCCCGCTGATGACGCGGGCGAGTTCATCCTCAAGATGCTCGGCCATGTCCATCGCCTGCGCGACGGTCAGCACCATGCCCTCGTCAATCGCCGAGAAAAAGACAAGGTGTCCCTCCTCGTTCACCCGTTGGATCGCGCGCACGTGGTATTCGTCGCCAACCCGGACCGTCACCGGGTTCTCGGCAAAGGTGAATTCGTCCAACTGGTTCGGGTCCTTGCCGATCAGCCGCGCGTATTCGGCTGCGGCAGGTTCGTCGTTTATCCCGCAGACGATGCGCGATTGTGGCTGGGCTTCCGTCACCACCATCCGCGTCTTGCCTGGCGTCATGTGATTGATCGAAAAGACACTGATTCCATGGTCGGTGACGATCTGGGTCAGGGTGGCGGCGTTCTCGTGAACCTCGCCTTCAAAGGCAACAAGCGTGCGTTTGAACCGCAAGGCGTCACCCGCCGACCCGCCGAACAGGGGAGCCCCCGCAAGGCTGGGCGAAATCGCACTGACCAATTGATCCTCGCAACGCGAAAGCCCGTCGACCATCAGAAAGCTGAAACCGTTCGGTTTGTCGGGGTTTTCCGAGGCCAGCGACAACCGATCCTGGATCAACTGGTCGTTGACCGCCTCGTATTCATGCCTGTCCAGGTTCTCGATCAGTATCGACTTCGCCGCGAAATGCCGCGCGGGCAGGCCAATGACCACCAGGTGGTCCTCGACGAAACCGCTTTCCGCGATCTCTCCGGCACTTGTGCAGCCAATCACCGGGCAATCGAAACCTGCGTGAAGATCGCCGATCAGCTTCGCGAAATCCGCCGTCGGGCTGGCGAAAACGATCAGATGTGCAAGGGGCGTGGCCCGAAAGGCGCTTTCGATGTCTCGCAACAAATCCACTGCATCCAGTCGAAAGCCAAAGGAAAGAAGACACCTGCCATCCACAGGTTCAAAACTGCTATCGACGACCTGTCGACGCGAATGCTCCATTCCACGATTTCCTCCCAGATCGGAGGCTACTGCCATTCTCCGCTTGATGGCAAGATCGACTTGAACTTGGCCTCGCCCGCCACCAGCACCGCCTGCGTGCGGTTGTTGACACCCAGTTTGCGCATGATCGCGGTGACATGGGCCTTGACCGTCGCCTCGGCAATCGAAAGCTCATGGGCAATCTGCTTGTTCAGCAACCCATCGCTTATCAGTTCCAGAATCCGCGCCTGCTGGGGCGTCAGCGTCGCGACCGCCTCGACAGCGCGGCTCTGCTCGGTCGAAAGCTCGGTCGCGATGAAATTGTCCGGCACATAGACCCGCCCGTCCTGGATGGTTTCAAGGGCTGCCTTGAACGTCGACCGCGGAGAATGCTTCGGCAAGAACCCCGACGCCCCAAGCTTCAAAGCCGAGGTCACGATCTGATTCTCCGACATCGAACTCACCACGATCAGCGGCGCGGGCGAAATCAGCGCCAGGATCCTGGAAAGCCCGTCAAACCCGGTCGCATCCGGCAGGTTCAGATCAAGGATCACAAGGGCAGGCGGCTCACCCCCCTCAACCAGCCGCGCCGCTTCCGCAATGCTGTTGGCCGAACGAATATCCGTCACGTCGCAAATCGACCGAAGCGTCAACTCCAGCGCGTCGCAAAACATCGGGTGGTCGTCGACGACAAGCGCCCACGACGAAGCCGAAAAACTCAACGGCCGACACGAAGCGATTGAAGACGCGCAAACCATACCCGCTGAATACCACCTTTTTGCCGAAACGTATCTACACCTAAGGTCGCATAAGAACGGCGTCGATACGACCAACGTCTTACTATCTTTGTCGAATATGTAACCCCCCGGAATCCCGATACCTCTTTCGCCATCAAGGAAAGGGCAGGCCCGGTTCCGTCTGCCCGTGACGCCAGCGATTTCGGCAAGCTGTTCCAATGGCGGAACCAAATGGAGGATTTCATGAACCAGATGACCAACCTCGAAGCGACGGCACAGACCTCGCCTTTCGCGGCACGCTACGACAACTTCATCGGCGGCGAGTTCCGCGCCCCGGCGTCGGGTCAGTATTTCGACAACATCAGCCCGATCACCGGTGGCGCAATCGGCGAAATCGCCCGCTCCAACGCCGCCGACATCGACGCCGCCCTCGATGCCGCCCACAAGGTCGCCGATATCTGGGGCGCGACCAGCGTCACCGACCGGGCCAACATGCTGATGCGCATCGCCCAGAAACTCGAAGACAACCTCGAACTTCTGGCGATCTGCGAAACATGGGACAATGGCAAGGCGATCCGCGAAACCCGCGCCGCCGACCTGCCGCTGGCCATCGACCACTTCCGCTACTTCGCAAGCTGCATCCGCTCGCAAGAAGGCACGATGGGCGAGATTGACAACGACACCGTCGCCTATCACTTCCACGAACCGCTCGGCGTCGTCGGCCAGATCATCCCCTGGAACTTCCCGCTTCTGATGGCGGCCTGGAAACTGGCCCCGGCGCTGGCGGCGGGCAACTGCGTCGTCCTGAAACCGGCGGAACAGACCCCGGCCACCATCATGGTCTTCTGCGAGTTGATCGCCGACATCCTGCCCGCCGGCGTTCTGAACGTCGTCAACGGCTTCGGCGTCGAAGCCGGCAAACCGCTGGCCCAATCGAACCGCATCGCCAAGGTCGCCTTCACCGGCGAAACCACCACCGGCCGCCTCATCATGCAATACGCGACGGAAAACATCATCCCCGTCACGCTGGAACTGGGGGGCAAGTCGCCCAACATCTTCCACAAGGACATCATGGACGAAGACGACGCCTTCTTCGACAAATGCCTCGAAGGCTTCACCATGTTCGCCCTGAACCAGGGCGAGGTCTGCACCTGCCCAAGCCGCGCATTGGTCCACGAAAGCATCTACGACCGCTTCATGGAACGTGTCATCGAACGCACCAAGGCCGTGAACTGCGGCGACCCCCGCGACGGAAATACGATGATGGGCGCGCAGGCCTCGTCGGAACAGCAGGAAAAGATCCTCTCCTACCTCGACATCGGTCGCCAGGAAGGCGCAAACGTCGCAACGGGCGGCGGTGCACGCTCCATGCCAGGCGACATGGCCAACGGGTATTACATCGAACCGACCATCCTTGAAGGCCACAACAAGATGCGCGTCTTCCAGGAAGAAATCTTCGGCCCCGTCGTTTCGGTCGCCAAGTTCTCGGACGATGACGAAGCGCTCTCGATCGCCAACGACACGCTCTACGGCCTCGGCGCCGGTGTCTGGACCCGCGACGGCAACAAGGCCTATCGCTTTGGTCGCGCGATCAAGGCGGGCCGCGTCTGGACCAACTGCTACCACCTCTATCCGGCCCATGCGGCCTTCGGCGGATACAAGCAGTCCGGCATCGGTCGTGAAAATCACAAGATGATGCTGAACCACTACCAGCAGACCAAGAACATGCTGGTCAGCTATAGCCCCAACAAGCTCGGCTTCTTCTGAGTTTCACTGTGTGTCACAACCGGGCGGGGCCATGATGGCCCCGCCACCGTCGTTCAAGAGGGCAAGATGGAACCGAAAACCACATGCGTCACGGATGACGGCCCCATCGCGGGCATTGATCCGAACCTGCGTGTCGCCGCGACCGAGGGCGCGCTGGACCTTCTGGCCGAGATCAAGGCCCGCCACGGCGAGGTGATGTTCCACCAGTCGGGCGGTTGCTGCGATGGTTCCTCGCCCATGTGCTATGCGAAGGGCGAGTTTCCCCTGGGCAGCAGCGACGTAAAACTCGGCGAAATCGACGGCACCGAGTTCTATATCTCCGGCCCGCAGTTCGAAGCCTGGAAGCACACGCAATTGATCCTTGATGTCGTGCCGGGGCGCGGCGGCATGTTCAGCCTCGACAACGGGACCGAGCGGCGATTTCTCACCCGCTCCCGTCTCCTGCCGCAGGAATAATCGCGAAACCGACCGGCGCGGTCAGCCCGCCGTCCCGGCGCGTTTCGCTTCTTGGTGCTCGTCCTCGACAAGCCCGATCTTCCAATAGCCCGAGATATAGGCGTCGCCCTTCGGCACCGCTCGCCGGTTCACGATTTCTTCGCGCAAGGCCCGGATCATGGCGCTTTCCCCGGCGATACAGGTCTGCACCTTGCCGCTGAAATCCGGCAGGGCGGTGATCTGGTCGATAGAGGCCGTGATCGGCTGATGCGGGTCGGGATGAAGAAGCCAATGCACGTTCACACCCTCCGGCGCGTCGATCTCCTGCCGGTCATCCTCGCTCGTGATCTCGAAAAATGCCGTGCCCTTCGCGTCCCGTGGCATCGCCTCCAGCGTGGCCGCCGCGACCGGCAGCGCGGACATATCGGCGGCCACCACATAGGTATCGGCGGTAAACTCACTCAGCTTGACGGGGCCGGGGCCACCGAACCCGGCAAAATCACCCGCCGTGCAGCGGCGCGACCAGGCCGATGCGGGGCCGTTATCCCCGTGATCCACAAAGTCGATGTCGATCTCGCCAGCCTCAACCCGGATATGGCGGATGGTATAGGTGCGCACCGTGGGGCGCGGGCCGTCCTCCAACGCCCTGGCGAAATCCTCCGGCGACTGATCCGGCGCGGGCAGGAACAGCTTGAAATGCGCCCCCTCGATTCCGGGCCGCAGTTCCCGCATCCAATCGGCGGCACAGGTGACACGGATCATGTTGGGCGTGACCCAGGTCTTGCCGGTCACATGCATCAGGCGAAGGGGGCGTTTTTTGGGAGGGGCCATGAAATCTGCTTTCTCTCTACGTCAAAAATCCGACGCCGTCGCACGGGGGCGAAGCGTGTTCGATCAGGATGGATTGGCTGTAATCCGATGAAAACAGTCAGATACTTGCTGACAGTCAGATAGAGACGCTCTCGCGAAACATCAAGGCGAAGCCCTTCTTTGCTTCATCACCTTGTTTACCTTGCCTAACGTCCCCTGCCGCCAAGGCGCGCGCATTTGGGCCGCCGGTGCCATGTACCGACGCGATACCGACCTAATACCGACGTAATACCGACGTTGCGATTCTGGTCCTTTCGCGCCGTTTCCCCGCATTAACCATTGCGGTTGCGGCCACCGTCCAACCCGCAACGCCGCCCCTCGGAACGAAAAACGGCGACGAAATCCGCCGCCGTTCCAAACCGTTGTTTTGTTGGCCCTATCCGCCGAAGTCGTCCAGCATGATATCCTCGCGATCGACTCCCAGATCCAGCAGCATGTTGATGCAGGACGAGTTCATGATCGGCGGACCACACATATAGTACTCGCAGTCCTCGGGCGCAGGATGATCCTTCAGGTACTCATCGTGTAACACGTTGTGAATAAAGCCAGTATACCCGCTCCACTCATCCTCGGGCAGCGCGTCCGACAGGGCGACATGCCAGGTGAAATTCGGAAATTCCTTGGCCAATTCGTCGAAATCCTCGACGAAGAACATCTCTTTTTTCGACCGCGCACCGTACCAGAAAGTGATCTTGCGATCCCGGTTCTTCAGACGTTTCAACTGGTCGAAAATATGGCTCCGCATCGGCGCCATCCCGGCCCCACCCCCGATGAAAACCATCTCCTTCTGAGTATCCCGAGCAAAGAACTCTCCAAAGGGCCCGGAAATCGTAACCTTGTCCCCTGGCTTCAGATTGAAAATATAAGAAGACATCTGCCCCGGCGGAAAATCCGACCCCGGCGGCGGCGAAGCCACCCGGACGTTCAGCATGATAAGCCCTTTTTCGTCGGGGTAATTCGCCATCGAATAGGCCCGCTCGATCGGCTCATCGACCGCGGATTCATACTGCCACAGATTGAACTTGTCCCAGTCTTCCCGGTACTCGTCCTGCACGTCGAATTCGGTGTATTTCAGCTTGTGCTGGGGCGCTTCGATCTGGATGTAACCACCGGCGCGGAAGTTCACGTCTTCGCCCTCGGGCAACTCCAGAACAAGGTTCTTGATGAAGGTCGCGACGTTGTCGTTCGACCGCACCGTGCATTCCCACTTCTTGACGCCAAAGACCTCTTCGGGAACCTCGACTTCCATGTCCTGCTTGACCGCCACCTGGCAGGACAGACGGTCGCCACAGGCCGCCTCACGCTTGGTGATATGGCCTTCCTCGGTCGGCAGGATCGAACCGCCCCCCGAGTGGATCCGCACGCGACACTGCGCACAGGTGCCACCGCCGCCACAGGCCGAAGGCACGAAAAGTTTCTGTTCCGCCAGCGTTTGCAACAGCTTGCCACCGGCAGGCACGCTGATCGTCTTTTCGCCGTTGATCGTGATGTTGACATTGCCGCTGGACACCAGCCGCGAGCGGGCGGCAAGGATGATGGTCACAAGCGCCAGAACGATTAGGGTGAACAGCAGGATTCCAAGTCCGAAAGTCGCCATTGCAAAGACCCTTAAAGTTTCACGCCAGAGAAGGACATGAAGGCCATGGCCATCAGTCCGGCGGTGATGAAGGTGATGCCCAGACCCTGCAAACCATCGGGAATGTCAGAGTATTTCAGCTTTTCGCGCACACCGGCCATCGCGGTGATCGCCAGCGCCCAGCCAAAGCCCGACGACACGCCATAGGTCACGCTTTCACCGAAGTTGTAGCCGCGTTCGACCATGAAAAGCGAACCACCCAGGATCGCGCAGTTCACGGTGATCAGCGGTAGAAAGACGCCAAGCGCGTTGTAAAGCGGCGGGAAATACTTATCGAGCACCATTTCCAGGATCTGAACAAGCGCCGCGATCACGCCGATATAGGAGATCAGGCCAAGGAAGGTCAGATCAACGTCGGAAAACCCGGCCCAGGAAAGGGCGCCGGGGGCTAGAAGATAGGTCAGGATCAGGTTGTTGGCCGGAACAGTGATCGACTGAACGATCATCACCGAGATGCCAAGCCCGATCGCGGTCGAGATCTTCTTGGACACTGCGATGAAGGTACACATGCCAAGAAAGAACGAAAGCGCGAGGTTCTCGACGAAGATCGCTTTGACGGCTAGGGCAAGATAAGCTTCCATCAGTGGGCCTCGACCGTTTGAATTTTGTACTCACGCTCTTCCACCTGCGCCGGTTTCCACGACCGGAAGGCCCAGATGATCAGACCGATGATGAAGAACGCCGAAGGCGGCAGCAGCAACATGCCGTTCGGCACGTACCAGCCACCGTTGTTCACGGTTTCCAGGATCGTGACGCCGAACAGGCTACCCGAACCGAAAAGTTCGCGGATGAAACCGACCAGCATCAGGATCAGCCCATAACCCAGCCCGTTGCCCACACCGTCGATGAAGCTGTCCAGCGGCGGGTTCTTCATGGCAAAGGCCTCGGCACGGCCCATCACGATGCAGTTCGTGATGATCAGGCCGACAAAGACCGACAGAGTTTTCGAGATTTCAAAGGCATAGGCCTTCAACACCTGATCCACCAGGATCACCAGCGATGCGATGATGACCATCTGCACGATGATCCGGATCGAACCGGGAATGTGGTTGCGGATCATCGAAATGAACATCGAGGAGAAGGCCGTCACCAGTGTCACGGCGATGGTCATGACGAATGCCACCTGAAGCGATGAGGTCACGGCAAGCGCGGAACATATCCCAAGCACCTGCAACGTGATCGGGTTGTTGTCGACCAGCGGGTCAACCAGCATCTCGCGACGTTTATGGGCCATCAGAAGTTCCCCGCTCTCAGGTTCTCAAGGAAGGGTTTGTACCCGTCTTCCCCCATCCAGAAATTCACAAGGTTGTGGACGCCAACCGTGGTCAGCGTCGCGCCCGCAAGCGCATCAATGTGGTATTCCTGACCGGCAGGCGGGACGGATTTCGTCACGCTGATCTGAAGCTCGCCGCTTTCGTCGGCCAGTTTCTTGCCATTCCACTGGGCTTTCCAGCGCGGGTTGTCCACCTCGGCCCCAAGACCGGGCGTTTCCGCATGTTCATAGAACTGAAGCCCGTAGATGTCGTTGCCGTTCTCTTCCAGCGCGATAAAGCCGTAAAGCGTCGACCAAAGGCCATAGCCATGGATGGGCAGGATCACCTTGTCGATCTCGCCCTGGTCGTCGCGCAGCAAGTAGACGGTCACATATTCCGACTGCCGCCCGATGCCCGCCGGGTCCTCTTCCAACTCGACGGAGGTTTCCGGATCGTCAGCAGCGGCACGGTCATCGAAAGTCGCGGGATCGAATTGATCTGTGAAGGTGCCCGTGTCCAACTCAAGAACTTGCGGTTCAAAAACCGAAAACGCCTCGACCACGTCCTGATCGGGGTCATAGATACCCGCGACCTGAAGGATGTTGATTTGCTTGTCCTTCAGCGCGTTGATCGCCTGCGTCGGGCGCAGGGCAACGGCGGCGGCCGAAACGACCATCGAGGCGACAAGGCAGACCGACACGGCGATAAAGATCGTCTTTGGCACCGAATCCGCGGGCAGGGCCATAAAACGGCGGAAGGCACCGGCATTTTGCGGCGCGTGCGGGTCAGGATCGCTCCGGTCGGGCGGGTTCATCTCGGGCGTGTACTCGGGCTCACCCGCTTCGTTCACGCGGTTTTCCGTATCCTTGTCAGGCATTGCGACGCGCCCTCCGCTTGATGTTGGCCTGCACAACGAAATAATCAATCAGCGGGGCGAAAACGTTGCCAAAGAGAATGGCCAGCATCATGCCTTCGGGGAAGGCGGGGTTGATGACACGGATCATCACCACCATGAAACCGATCAGCGCCCCATAGATGTAGCGGCCCATGTTCGTATGCGCGCCCGAAACAGGCTCGGTCACCATGAAGACAAGGCCGAACGCAAAGCCGCCGGTGACAAGGTGCCAGTACCAGGGCATGGCGAACATCGGATTGCTGTCGGAACCGATCCAGTTCAGCAGTGTCGAAAACACCATCATGCCAAGCATGCAGCCAAGCACCATGCGATAGTTGGCGATTTTCGTAGCAAGCAGGAACACAAGACCAAGAAGGCAGGCAAGGGTCGAGGTTTCGCCCATGGAACCGGGAATGAAGCCCAGGAAGGCATCCCACCAGTTCATGCCTCGCGCGGCCAACTCCTGAAAACCGTCAGCGGCCGAGACAGCCAGGGCGGTGGCGCCGGTGAAACCGTCAACTGGCACCCAGACACTGTCGCCCGAAAGCTGAGCGGGATAGGCGAAATACAGGAACGCCCGGCCCGTCAGAGCGGGGTTGAGGAAGTTCTTGCCGGTTCCGCCAAAGACTTCCTTGCCGATGACAACGCCGAAGATGATGCCAAGCGCGACCTGCCAAAGCGGCGTCGTCGCGGGCAGGATCAGGGCATAAAGCATCGAGCTTACCAAAAAGCCCTCGTTCACTTCGTGCTTGCGGACCGTGGCGAAGATCACTTCGAATATGCCGCCTGCAACCAGCGTCACGATATAGATCGGCAGGAAATAAAGCAGCCCGTGCAACATGTTGGCCAGGGGGTTCGCCGCGTTGAAGCCGATGCCAAGCGTGTCGATGATCGCCGCACGCCAGCCCGAAGGTCCGTGTTCGGCAATCGCCATGTTGGTCTGATACCCGGTGTTGTAGAGCGCCATCAGAACACAGGGGATCGTCGCCAGAACCACGTAGGTCATGATCCGCTTCATGTCGATGTAGGACCGTGCATGAGGCGCGGCGGTGGTCACCGTCTTCGGGGTATAGAGAAAGCTTTCGACCATCTCGTAGACGGGGAAATAACGTTCCCACTTGCCGCCTTTTTCAAAGTGCGGCTCGATCCGGTCAAAGAAGTTGCGAAGGCCCATCTTTACCCTTCCTTCTCGATCTTGGTCAGGCAATCGCGCAGGGCCATCCCGTATTCATACTTGGCCGGGCAGGCAAAGCCGACAAGGCCAAGGTCTTCCTCGTCCAGTTCCAGCGCACCCAAAAGCTGTGCCTGATCGGTGTCCATCACCAGAAGCGCACGCAAAAGCTGGGTCGGCAGAAAATCCTGCGGCATCAACTCTTCAAAGGTTCCCAAGGGCACCATCGCACGACGTCCGCCGTTCAGGTTGGATGTCAGCGGAAACTTGTGCTTGGCCAGCGCGGACCCAAGAACCGGCTGAACCGCGTATTTCGAAATCATGGGCCGAATCCAGCCCATGGGAATTTGTTTGTGGTCTTCTTCGATCAGGGTGATCTGGCGGGCATAGCGGCCCAGATAGGCGCTGGCGCCTTCCCCGGCACGGCCCGACAGAACGGAACCCGAGATCAAACGCACGGGCAGGTCTTCGGGCAGGTCGTTCGCCGCCAGTTCCAGCATCGAGGCACCGGTGATCGTCTTCACCAAACGCGGCTCGGCGCAGACCGGACCGGCCAGGGCGATGATGCAAGAGGCGTCGTAATGACCCGTCAAAAGAAGCCGCCCGATGGCGATCACATCCTTGTAGCCAACTGTCCAGACGATCCTGTCTGCTCGCGGCGGTTCCAGGAAATGCATATGCGTGCCGGCAAGGCCCGCAGGGTGGGGGCCGGTGAACACGGCAGCTTCAACGCCCGGAAGGTCGTGACCGGGCAGGGCATCGCCTTCGCCCTGACAGAGATATGTCGTGCCACTGGTCAGCAAGGTGACCGCTTCAAGCCCTTTTTGAAAGGCTTCGGGTTCTTCCAGGATCGCGATCGAAGCATCGGGGGCCAGCGGTTCCGATTCCATGGCCGTGACATAGATCGCGGCAGGGTCAGACCCGGGTTCGGCAATTTTCGAATAAGGACGGGTGCGGAAAGATGTCCAGAGACCGGCCGCGCAAAGCCGCTCGGTCAGGCCTTCGCGCGTCGTGGCATCGCCGACGCCCGAGAAATCAACCGGATCAAGCCCGTCACCAATGGTGATCTCGATGCTGATGAGCTTTCGGCGCGCGCCACGATTGATCGCCTTGACCGTACCTGCGACGGGCGAAACGATTTGAGCATCCGGCATGTCCTTGTCGAACATGATGGGCGAACCGGGGCCGACCTTGTCGCCCTCTTCGACGGCTGTACGTGGCTTCAGACCGACATAGTCGTCACCCAGAAGGGCAACGGTACTGATGTCCGGCGCATTCCCAACTTCCTGTTTCGGGGCGCCCGAGATCGGCAAGTTCAAGCCTTTGCGTAGCGAAAAACGCTTCAACCCCTGCTCCTTCGTCTTCTGTATCCGGCAGGCTTATGCAACGCATGGGACGCGAACGAAAGTGTCAATTCAAGGGTGGGGTGGTACTTTTTAGTTGAACTGACCATTATTCTCGTGAAGAAGCCGGATGCTAGTTCGAATTTTGCACCGCCGATCACCGAAAGGGGTTCCCCTGTGTCCAACCTGACAAACCTGTCCCGTCGCTCGTTCATGATCATGCCGCTTGCGCTCATGGCATGCAAACCCGGAGATTCGATTTTCGAATTCAGCGGGCTGACCATGGGGACGGTTTACAACGTTGTCGCGGTGGATCGCTCGCGTTCGGTCAAGAAAGACGATCTTCACAAGGCCATCGAAGGTGCGCTGAGCGAGGTGATCGCCTCGATGTCGAACTGGGAAGCGGGTTCCGAGATTTCGCGGTTCAACGCATCTTCAGGCGGCGAGGCCGTCAAACTTTCTCCTGCCTTGGCCGAAGTCATGACGGCCGCGGCCGAGGTCAACCGCGCCAGCGCGGGCCGGTTCGACACCACCATGGGCCCGCTGATCGAGCTTTGGGGATTCGGTGCAAACGGTCCAAGCTCTCTTCCGGGCAATGCCGAGGTCGAACACGCGCTTTCGCGCTCCGGTCACGACAAGACGCTGGTTCTTTCGGGCGACCGTCTTGCCAAATCTCAATCGCACGCGCAGGTCTATCTTGCTGCCATCGGCAAGGGCTATGGCGCTGACGTTGTTGGCCGCGCCCTGGAATCTTTCGGCATCAATGACTACCTTGTTGAAATCGGCGGCGATCTCTACGCCTCGGGCAAGAACCCCGACGGGTTGCCCTGGCAGATTGGCGTCGAAACGCCTGACGCAACCGGGCGCGGCGTGATGGACGTGGTGGGTGTCTCGGGCATGGGGCTTGCTTCCTCGGGTGACTACCGCAACTACTTCGAAGAGGATGGCAAACGCTATTCTCACGTGATCGACCCTGCGACAGGCCGCCCGATCACGCACCAGACGGCCTCGGCCACCGTGATTGCCGAAAACGCAATGCTGGCGGATGCCTGGGCCACGGCGATGCTGACACTGGGCCGCGAGCGCGGGTTGGAAATCGCCCGTAGAGAAAACGTCGCCGTCCTGTTCATCGAGCGTGACGCGGCAGCAGGCGGGTTCAAGACGGCGGCCAGCGACAGGTTCGACGCGCTGACCGCCTGATCGGTTAAATAGGGAGCTTTTCATGGCCACCTTCGCACTGACCTTTGTGTTCCTGATGCTCATCATGCTTGGCATGGCGCTTGGCGTGCTGTTCGCGGGACGACGGATCAAGGGAAGCTGCGGTGGCCTGAATGCCATCGGCGACGCGGATCAATGCCTTGTCTGCCACAAGGAAATCGACCCGAACTCGCCCCTGCGCGAACGTCTGGCCTGCCCCAGGGCGCGCAAGATGCTGGAACGCGCCGAGCAAGCCGAAAACAACCGCTAATATAATTTCTGTTCCTTACTTCGCGTTTTTGCAGCTATGCTGAGGGAAAGGCGAAACTGCCGTTGAACGCAAAGGAACACTCATGCCGTCATCCTACCAGGCACCGATGCGGAAAGACTCCGAGTCATCCGATTCCCACAGCCAAAGCACTGAGACTAACCTGAAAACCTCCAACGCGACGGTTGCCCAACTGCTTGACGGCAAAGGGAACGACGTTTTCTCGATCACCCCGGATGAAACGCTGCTTTCGGCGGTCGAGAACCTGCGCGACCGCAGGATCGGTGCGCTGGTCGTGACCGATTCTGCAGGCGGTTTGGTCGGCGTGTTGTCCGAACGCGATATCGTCAGGAAACTGGCGGACACGCCGGGGCAAACGCTGCCTCAACTGGTCGGTGACGTCATGACCAAGACGGTCGAGACCTGCACGAGGGACGAGCCACTGATTTCAGTCCTGACGCGCATGACCGAAGGCCGTTTCCGGCACATGCCGGTTGTCGAAGATGGCAAGCTTGCCGGCATGGTAACGATCGGTGACGTCGTCAATTATCGTCTGAAGGAACTCGAGTACGAGTCGCTGCAACTGAAACAGTTGATCGTCGGCTAACCTCAGCTACCAACCGAAAGCGGAATGAAACCGAGCGTCGCCAGCCCGGTGGCGGCAAGCACGCCGAATAGCCAAAGCTGCCAAACAGGCCCCTCGGATTTCCAGACCCGGCGGTACTGATACCCGCATAGGCAGGATAGTACGAAAATCGCCGTGGCAATTGGTGAGGTCAGGGCGAACTCAGACAACGATCGGGTTCCTTTGATCCGCGAGTGTTTTGTCGTGGATAATACAGATTGCCCAAAGGTGCATCTGCCAAGAGCGCCGAAATGTTTGTGGGGGCAGTGAAGCGCCTCAACCCTGACGGCGAAGCATGGCCCGGCGCGGCTTCCTGAACTTATCGGAAAGCGCGCCGGGCCGTATCTTTTAAAGCAGCGACTGGACGTTCACACCAAAGGTGATGGCACCAATCAACTCACCGGTCGAAGGATCGGTGACAGGCATGGAAACCTGTGACTGGTAGGTTCCCGTGCTTTCGTCGTATTCCACTTCGCTGATGTGGATGTCGCCGGAGCCGTTGCCATAGGTCTTCTGCCACTTGGCTTCGTCACCTTGCCAGTAATCTGACGTCTCGACGCTTTGCGCGACGTTCAGGCCGTGGTTGTCCATGGCGAACACCTCGGTCACGAAACTTGCCGTCTGCGATTGCTGGTCGCGCAGCCATTCCGAAGTCGAGTGGCTTAGCAGACGATTGATCAGCGGCTTGTCGTCGGTCTTGCGCTGCGCGCGCCAGTCCAGATCAAGCTGGTCAATGTCCGCCTGCGTCAGACCGCTGTGGGCCGCGTTCTGGTCGCGAATGGCCTGGATCAGCTCTTCGTTCTCGACCCACTTGGCAAGTTGATCTTCGGCATAGGCCTTCAGGGGAACGCGATAGACGTTTTCCTGACCAGGTGTTGCCAGCATGTAAAGCGTGACCACGTTGCTCATGTCGGTCATTAGCGCCGAAGACACCTCTGCCAGCGACTCGACGTTCTCCGCCGTCGGCATCATGCCGCCGCGAATGGCGTTAAGCGTGGGGCTGCTTTGCTGCCAGGTCGCGCTGACCGCCTCGAGTTCCGAGCGAATGACATCGTTCGGCGGCGGGTTCACACCGGCATCCAGCATCCCGTCGCGCAGGGCGTTAAGCGATACAGAATACATGTCGAGGCTCTGACCAAGATGATCGACGGTGCCGACATTCTGGGCATTCGTGACGATCCCGCAGACTTCCTTGGTGATCTTGTGACCCAGGGTCCGCTGACGCCCGGCAATGTGCAGTGCCATTGCATCGGCCTGCGTCAATTCATGCGGGTTCGAGTATTTGCCCGAGATGTCGGACGCCAGGATCTTGGTCGCTTCCAGCAACTCCAGATTGTTGGCTGCGATGATCTCGGCCGCCTGAGCGTTGCCCGCACCGCCCGACGCCAGCGAGGTCGCCGCGTCGTTGATCGGCTTCCAGGCATCGCGCACGGTCGAAAGCGATTTCAGAACGACGCTGTGCTTTTCCGCCGAGGGAATGCCAAGCGCCATGCTGCCTTGCTCAAGACCGTTGACGATGGTGTTGAAGTCATTGCGGGCCGTGCGAAGCTCTTCGGTTGCTGCCTCGACGCCAATTCCGGCGCTCAGACGACAACTGGCCGAGCCAATGGTCTGAGTGAGCATTTCCAGCTTGCTGGAAAGGTTCACGCGGGCCTTCGATCCGTCGAAAGCCGTTTCGGCCTCCGCGGGTGTCACGCTGGTCTGAGCGACCAGTCCGGCAAAGGCCGTGACTGTCACGAACAGCGCTTTTCTGATGGATAGTTCGGTTCTCATTTTCGGTTCCTGTCCATATCCTTGTCGGTGCGTGCGCACGGCCTGTTCCGATGCGGGGTACAAGGGCGCACTCATCGACGAACGTTTCTGCGATACCTGCTCGTCTGACCAAGCATCGCGGCGACTTAGGTTGCGGAGTCGTTCGAGATCCAAACTTCAACCCGACGGTTGATCGCCTTGCCGCGGTCCGTAACGTTACAGGCCGAGGGGGCGACTTCACCGAAGCCATCCGTGCTCATGTGGATGTGGTCCAGACGGCCTTCGGCAGACTGCCGAACTTCGTCGAGAACAGCACCGGCACGACCGAAGGACAGACGGCGGTTGGCTTCGAAGGCGCCAACGCTGTCGGTAAAGCCGACGAAGGTCACTTTGGTGCCTTCAGGCTCGTTTTCCAGGTAGTCGATCAGGCGCTGCAAGTCGAGCTTGCCGCGTTCGTCCAGGCGCGAAGAACCGGTGCGGAAGCGGAACGTCGTCGAAAGACGATCATAGTTGTCCATCTCTTCCAGCATCTCGCGCATCACGTTGCCTTCGAAACCCACACCATAGGATGCAGCTTCTGCGGCCAGCGACACGGCGCGGTCGTCGGTCAGATCCTGCGAACGGCGCAGGATGCCAAGGTCGATAAAGCCCGACTTGCCGATCACACCATCCGCTTCTTCCGAGACGACGAAGTCAAGGAATGCCTGGCTGGAGTTGTCGAGGTTGTCGGCGCGGTTGTAGAGGTACATCCGGCGGCTCATGTCGTATTCCTCGGTCTTGGCCGAGAAAGCGTCCGGCTTGGCCGCGATACCGCATTCGTTCACAAGAGTGACGGGTTTCGCACCACGCTGGAAGGCATAGCCGACATAACCGATGGCGTTGCGGTCCAGATAGACCACGTTCGACACTTCCTGGTCGTCCTCGGCGATGCCCTGGGGCAGGAAGTTCGGCTTTTCGTCGCCAAACAGGTAGCTCATGAAGAAGTCATAGCTGGCCGTGTCTTTTTCACGGGCAATGACGTTGATGTCACGATCCGGACCGCCAAGCTGTTTCCAGTTGGTGATCTGGCCCGAGAATACGCCGCGAAGCTGTTCCATGGTCAGCTGGCCCACCTCGTTCGAGGGGTGCGTGACCACGATCATCGAGTCGACGGCAACGATGCGTTCCTGCGTCGGGCTGACCATGTTGCCTGCACCAGCGGCGCGCAGCGCCTTGGCTTCGTCCTTGGTGATCCGGCGCGACGACATGCCGACCTTTGCCGAACCTTCCAGAAGGGCCGAGAAAGCGTCGTTGTCGTTGGTGGCCGAAACAAGGTAGGAACCGATTTCGTCACCAAAGCCGCCGTCGCCGATCAGCGTGGCAAGGGTCTGTCCGTCACCGGTGTTGGTCAGTTCGGCGTCCGCATCCATCGACGCGGCAAAACCGGTCATCAGAAGCGGCATCATGCCAAGCCCGATGGTGTCCGAACCTGCGATGGCCACATCGGCATCCACGGTTTCAAGCTGGGGACAGGCGTCGCCTTCGCAACGCACACGGCTGGCGCTGATACGCAAGTCACCAAGAGCTGTCCGGATGATATAGTTGTCGTCCTTGAAGTCGACGAATTCGCCGACAAGGTTCACGGTTCCGTCCGCCGATTTCAGCGTGACTTGATCCGCAAGCGCCGCAGTCGAGAACATAAGCCCCGACGCCAGTGCAACCCCTGCGGCGGTGGTCTTCAGATGACCGTTGAGTCGTTTTACCACGAGTCTTACTCCTAGTGTTTTCGGATCATCAGACGCATCGCAACAGAATTGGTCACTCGAAAAAGGGTTTACGGAGAACGTCCGCCCTTAGATCCATCCCAAAATTACAGTTGGAAACAAAGCGGAGGATTTAGCGGAAATTGTGTCTGAATTTGGGTTTTTGATTTAAGATTTCAGAAATGTTTTGGCCTAAAAAGTAATCACGTTTGAAACGGCAATCTGATGAAATCAAACAAGAAAATGGGCGCAAAAACATAATTTGAAATTTGAATGCGACAAGCTGGCGACAATTTCAGGCGTTTGTGACTTCGGTCTCACCGGGTGTGCCACATTATGCGTCACATTGGCGACCGGTTCTCTAACGCGCGTCGAAATCCAGTCGGGTTGGCAAAGCGGTAGGCTCAAAGTCCCAGGGACCAGGGCGTCGCAGCCGGGCGGCTTTTGCGGGACCGCACGCGCCGGGTGGCAAGCGATTTGGAAACCGGCATCGAAACCCGCTTGGGCATGTTCTTGATGGCCTGCGACACGGTACGTTGCGGGGCCTTCGACTGCGGTGCGCCGCCGCTGCTGCCCAAAAGCCGGGACCGCGAGGCGAGTTTTCCAAGCTGAACAGAGTAAACCTGTTCGCGCACGGGTCTGGACTTCACCTGCGCCAGGATCTCTTCGATCTCCTGTTCCCGCTTTGGATCGGTTTCGCGCGCCAGTTTTCTTTCCGCGACAGGGGTCGACACACTTCTGGCCAGTTGTGCGCTTCCGACTTCTGGGATCGACGTTTCCTCGACAACCTCTTCATCGCCGGAATCTTCGATCTGGTCGGCGAACCGGGCCAAAAGAACCTCGCCGGCGTCCAGGGCGGATTGCGTCAGAAGCTCGATTTCCTTCTTGATCGTCTTGACGATCTGGGCGCCGCCGGAATCCCGGAAACTGGCCTTGTCCACGCCGCCTTTGCGGTTCTTGGCTTCCTGCGCACGACGCGGATCGACGCGAAGAACCTCGACGAATTCTTCCTCGATCTCGGCCCAGCTCTCGACGTCCATCTTCGGGCCGAACACAAGATAGCTGTGATCACGAAGCCTGTCGGGAAGATTGCGCCAGACACTCAGCATCGGACCGCCGAAATCACCACCGGCCCAGATCGAGATATCAGCGCCCGGCATGGTTTTTTCGGCGTCCGAACACAGAAGGTCCGGATCGCTGTCCGTGGCAAGGATGATCGAAAGTTTCTTCAGAACCGGCAGATCCAGGCAAATCCGAACGCGCGAAGGGTTGTCGGCGAAGAGATTCCTGAACTCCGCCCCCTCGATCCGTTTTTGCGTGCCGTCACGAAACTGCAGACGGGCATGGGGCACGTCCGAATGGAAGAACTGGATGCGCGCCCTCGGGATTGATGGCGAAACCACCGGCTGACCGATCATCAGGTTCAAAAGCGAAATCGCGTGCTGAGGATCCGTGCCGAAAAGCGTCAATCGCAAAGGATGCTCGATCCGGCGCAGACACCGTTCCGCAAGATGGCGGTCCACACGCGAAATCTCGTCCTTTTCGATCAGCCGTCTCAGACGAACGGCAGTCCTTTTTGCAGTTTCGTTCTCAATCATCTGCCCCTAGCCACCTGCTGTCCCGCGGACAAACAAGGGAACTGACACCTTAGGCTCGGA
The DNA here is from genome assembly GCA_965228905.1 of Paracoccaceae bacterium. Classification (GTDB taxonomy): domain Bacteria; phylum Pseudomonadota; class Alphaproteobacteria; order Rhodobacterales; family Rhodobacteraceae; genus CALKXV01. Next base: position 824,223 of record CBDDII010000003.1, read on the forward strand.
AGGCTCGGTCCCGGTCTTGCTGTCGTCGGGTGTGTCGATGTCGTCAATCATTGCTTCGTCGGCCAGCCTGGTCGAATGGAAGTCCACTTCGGTCACGTTGCCGCGACGCTGCGGACGGATCACAGGCTTTTCATGGCGCACTTTGATTACCGAAAAGGAAATATTGTCCTGCTCGGGATCATCCAGACCTTTCACCGCCTGCAACAAGGCATTTGCGATGTCGGCACTCGGCTTGCGGCGGTTGCGCGTGATGATCTTGGCGATCACCTTGTCTTCAAGGAATTGAAGACCGTCGCTTGAAACCACGATGATATCCCCGGCGTTCAACTCCAGCGCGATGCCGCGGTTGTCCATGCGGGCGATCTTGCCACCGGCCACGGCCGACGTCAGGCTGTTGCGGTCGGGATGCGTTTTCGCGTCCTCGGGCCGGATCGAACCGGCGGCGACCATGGCGTCGATTTGCGGTGCCATCGAATGATCTTCGTTGACCTGCTCCATCTGGCCCGCCCGGTAATGGTAAAGCGGGCTGTCACCGACCGAACTCCAGTACATCTTGTTGCCGGCCATCACGGTGGCCACGACGGTCGAGCCCATGCCCCGCGATTCCGGGTTTTCGGCCATCGCTTCGCGAACACAGGTATTGGCGTTCGTGATGGCATTCAGCATCAGTTGCGGCAAGCTTTCGGCGCGTTCGAAGAACAGGTCGCTGTGAAACTTCAGCTCGCTGAAGACTTCGGTCACCACGATCTTGCTGGCGATGTCACCGGCGGAATGTCCGCCCATGCCATCGGCAAGCACCACGATGCCGCAATCATCGCCGACAGCGAAGTCCGACACCAGGGAATCCTCCTGATAGTCGCGGCCCCCACGGTCCAGCGCGGATGCGACGTCGAAGCGGGGTTCAGGCAATCTCCACATCATCGTCGTCAGTCCCTTCCTCGGTTTCGGAAATGTCCCAGTTGAAATCCTTGGAACAGATGGCGACGAAGCGCATGGATGTTTCACCGATTTCGATCTCGTCTCCGTCGGCAAGATCGCTGGTGCTGACGACAGGCTTGCCGTTCAGACGTACAATGTTGGATTTTCCACCGTGGCCCAGAAGAAAGCTGTGCTCTTTCGGGTCATAGACGATGGCCGCGTGATTTTCGCGCGAAATGGCCATGTCGCCAAAGTCCAGGCGGATCGCCTGATCTTCGCCACGCCCGATCTGGGACATGCCCGCCTTGATCGAGAAACATTCGCCGAAACCCGGACCCTTGGTGACCATCACCAGGGCGACAGGGAATTGCACCCGACCCGTTTCGGTCGATGCCTTGTCTTCCCCGAACAGATCGACAACGCGACCGTCCGAAGTGTCAAAGCCCATCAGACGGGTCTTGTTCGCATTGGTCGGGCGGCGGCGTTTGCGCAGAAGCGGATCGTCGCTGGCGCCTGCGTCAGCCGAGACCGGCCGCGAAACGGGGCCCGGAGCGGGCGTCGATGCGGGAGCGGGAGCAGGCGTAGAGGCAACGACGTCCGGCGCCTCTTGCTTGTCGAGAACCAGGGGTTCGTCGAATACCCTCTTCGTTTTCTTTCTGAAGCCGAACACGTGCTCTCTCCTTGTTGTACCTTAAATTGGCGTTGATTAATTGGCGATTGCGGCAAGGCTGAAGGCCTCGACCCAGATTTCACCGTCACGGCTGACCGCGAAGCTGAAGCTGGACGTTCCTTTCGCCAGTTCCCTCTCAATGATGGTTTCCAGGGAGTTCGGCCCATCCAGGCTTTCCCATGTCGAAACGTAGGACACGATCGTATCGCCACGCTGGAAATTCGAATTTGCAGGCGCTTCAAGCACCTTGGTCGTCCAGACCGAGTTGTTTTCGCGCGTGACGAACCGCAACCCGTTCAAAAGCAGCGTTTGCTTTTCGTTGGACATCGTAAGTGCGCGTTCGAAGATTGCGCCATTCACTCCGGCGTCGATGCCAAGTGACACTTCGAAAGTGCCCGAGTTGGCCTCGGAGGCCGCTTCGGTGATCCGTGCCTCGATGTCGTCGTTGCTTTCCACGGCTTGTCCGTTGATCGAAACGATCCGCATGTCACCCGACAACCACGAAGGCGCATCGACCGAAATTGCCGTGATCACACCAGGTCTGGATTCCGACAGCGCAAAAGGAATTGCGGGCGCAAAGCGCGTGATAAGCGGGGAAATCGCATCGTCTGTCGCGCCAGCGGTGCGCGAGGACGATTCTGCCAGTCCGGTCGCCGCGGCTGCCGCCGTATTCGACGTACCTTTCGATGCCAGTTTCGGCTGCGATTTCGCCATGGAGACGAAGAACTGAACGCTTGGGTCCAAAGGTTCGGCAGGCGCGGCCTCGACAGTCTCGACGACAACCGGCTCTTCAGCTTCCACAGGCGCAGGCGCCGGGGCTTCGGCCACTTGCGGCTGTTCCTCTTCGATGGCCGGTGGGGCCACGGTACGGATTACCGGCTGTGCGTCCTGAAGCGCCGATGTGGCGACTTCAAGGTCACGAAGCGGTCTGGGCTGGGGGGCCGGGACGACTTCGGGCAGGGCCAGAACGATCGGCGGAACGGCACTTGCCTGCGTATCGGCAATCGTCGGAGCCTCCGGCTCGGTGATGTCGGTCGCGGTTCCGGTCACCACAGGGGCAACAGGAATTTCGTTCGCGATTTCCGGAACAATGTCCTCGTTCACGGAAACGGCGGCCAGGTTTTCCACCTCGGCAGGCTCTTCGACCGGTGTCGCGGTGGCAATGGAAACTTCGGGCGTTTCCGGCTGTGCGCTGAGGCCGCTGGATTCGCGCGTCGCAATCGTCTCGTTCCCTTCGGAAGAACTCACTACCGGTGTTTCCGGCTGCGCCTCGGCGGTTTCCACGACCGGTGCAGAGGCAACTTCCTGTGTTTCTTCAACAGCTTGCGGCGCAGCGACAACGGGCTCCTCCTCGACGCGCGAGGGCGCGGCGGCGACCGTTTCGGTCTCTGCCGTCGTTGCGGACTGAACAGTTGCAACCGTTTCCGTTTCGCTATCGGACGAAGACATGAAGAAGACGCCAGCCCCGACTGCGGCGACCAATGCGGTGCTGCCTAGAAGGATCGGCACCATGTTGGTCTTTTTGGCTTCCGCAGCAACCACGGGTTCGACGCGTGTCGGCGTGACCTTGGAAACCACCGGAGCGGTATTGGTCATATGCGCAATCCATTCGCCAGCGGTTTGCATCCGCTCGCGGGGCAGGATCGACATCGCCTTGTCCAGGGCCGTGACGAAATTCTTGGAATAGGCGTCGGTCTTTTCACCGATCGAAACATAAGGATCGGGGTCGCCAGCCGCCCGTGCCGAAAGCCGCCATTGGCTGTCGGGGGGCAATTCGCCTGCGATGATGTGATAAAAGCTCGCTGCCAGCGAATAGAGATCGCACGAAGGCGGCTGTTCGCTACCGGCAATATAGAATTCCTGCGGCGAGTAACCGTCTTTCACCACGCGCAAAGCAGAAAGCATCCGCGTGACTTTTTCATTCGACGATTCCCGGGCCGCGCCAAAGTCGATCAGGATCGGCTCACCCGACTCGCTGATAATGATGTTGTCCGGCGAAATGTCGCGGTGAAGCATCCCCATTTCGTGGACATGGCCAATGGCGTCGAGGATCTTCAGCAGATACCCTTCGACCAACTCCGGCTTCAGGCTTTCCGGATCATCCTCGAGAATCTCCAGCAGATCGCGCCCATCCACAAAGTCGATGGCCATATAAGCTGTGTTGTTTTCTTCAAAGACCTGGTGGACGCCAACAATGTTCGGGTGATTTGCCTTGGCAAGGCTCATCGCCTCTTGGGAAAAGAGACGGACGATCGACTTGACCTCGGCCTGATGCGCACGCGAACGCGGCATAACGGAATGGTTCTGACGACGGCACAGGCTACCGGGGAAGCACTCCTTGATGACGACACGCCGGTTCAGGCTATCTTTCGCAAGATAGGTAATCCCGAAACCACCGGCAGCGAGGAAACCCTCGATAGTATACTGCCCGTGCATCAACTTCGTATCTGGCTTCAGCTCATCGACAAATTCTTCGTCTTCCAAGCTTTCTGCAGTGTTTTCCAGGCTCATAGCCCCGACCTCGCATGCATCACACACCTATTGGTTCAGTGAAACGTGACGCGAAAATCGGCCTCTTTTGAGGTAAACGCTTGTTGAATAGGCGATAAATATGTGGCGATTGAACTAAAATTCGACACAATTCAAAGCGGGAACAGAAGCAATCCGTTAAGCTCCCGCCTTATTGTTTCCCGAAAAGACGGGTGACTGACACCAATGACTGAAAATGCCCGTTCGGATCGCAGGTCGCTGAAATAAAGGCCTGTCAGATCGGATCGGGTTTCGGCGCGAAAGGATCGGTTCCGGAACCTTTGAGTGTATTCGCCTTGGACATCGCGGCCTGACAATCCAACATCGACGCAACAGCCTCATCAGCACCGGCCAGCGCAAGGTTGGCGATCTCGTTACCTTCATGAAAAACGCTGACCGACCCCATGGCGGTGAATTCCTTCATGAAGTGCGAGGCCTGCTGATCCTCGATCGGAACGGACAGGACAAGGCTGGGCAAAATCTCGTTCCAGCGGTGACCAGTCGCGCTTCCCTCCCAGGGATCAAGATCGCCGAAAGCGACCTCGACGTCATAGTTCTGCCCGGTCTTCAGGGAATCCCACTGGATACTCGCGACGATGAACTGGATGTTCTGTTGCGTCGCATTGAACTGGAACCTCAGAAAGGTTTCGTTTTCAAAGCCCGAGATGATGAAGCAGGAGTTGTCGATGGTTCGGTCGATCGAGACGTTCCACCCCCCAACATCGTCCTTCCAGGTGACCGTATCCTGCGCAACGGCGGCACCGGTCGAAAACAGCGCGAACATCGCGCCACAAGCAATCTTTAACATTTACACAAGCCCTTCAGCTAACCGGCTCTGTTTACCACAATTTCACCACAATTCGCGCTCTCGTAGCGTCAACACAGTGTTTCGCATCTATGTGGAAATAAAGAAATTGAACGGTTTCAGATATTTGCAACTTTCGCATTTGCAGCGAAGTCGTCTGCGAATCTCGCCAAAAATCACTGAAAAACAGCCTCTTGCGGCTAGTGATCCGTCTTTGAGTGCGTCGGTGGCAATTTCCACCAAGGCGAGGTGAGCGAATTCGCGCTCAATCGCTGCATCTTTCCCCAGAATGTTTCGAATTTGGCTCCAATTCTACACAATTGCCACACGCTATCGCCACTTTTGAATCTTAACGTTGAGGGAACCAGCCGTGTAACGCGGCCCATCAATTGTGGTTAGAGAATGAGTTCAGAGCTGACACAGAGCGATATGCTCGATGACACGTTCCAGGATGATCTGAAGCCCGGAACCAAGCTGTTGCGTGGCCAATACGTGATCGAACAGTTCCTCAACAACGGGGGGTTCGGGATCACCTATCTGGCCAGGGACAGCTTGAACCGCCTCGTGGTCATCAAGGAATGCTTCCCCGAGTCGCTTTGCAGTCGCAAGAATTCAACCGTGCGCGTGCGTTCCCGCCACCAGACCGACACGTTCCGCACGATGGTGGATCTCTTTATCGAAGAGGCGCGCAACCTTGCCCGCCTGTCGCACCCGAACATCGTCGGCGTTCACCAGGTCTTCGAAGACAACGACACGGCCTATATGGCGATTGATTTCGTGGACGGACGGGATCTTTTGGAAATCGTGGAAAGTTCCAACGCCTTCAGGCCCGAAGCACTGGAAGCAATCGTGGTAAAACTCCTGGATGCGATCGAATTCATCCACCACGAGGGCATCCTTCACCGGGACATCGCCCCGGACAACATCCTTCTTAGCAAGGACAACGAGCCTGTGCTGATTGATTTTGGCGCGGCGCGGGAAACCGTCTCGCGGGCCACCCGCCTGCTTGGCACGATGCGCACGGTCAAGGACGGTTATTCGCCCCACGAATTCTACGTTGCCGACGCGGATCAGTTCCCGTCCAGCGATCTCTATTCCCTTGCTGCATCGCTTTATCATGTGATGACGAAAGAGCTTCCGGCGAACGCGCAGGAACGTCTGGCCGCCATCGCGGGTGGCGATCCCGACCCCTACGTTTCGATCAAGACGCTGGCCACCGGCTATTCCGAACCGTTCCTCGATGCGATCGACCGCGCGCTCGAGGTTTTTCCGAAGAACCGCATCCAAAGCGCAGCGGAATGGCGTGGCTTGATCACCCATACCAGGGTCACGACCGAAACGCGCGGCACGGTGTCGAGGCCAGTTCTGGCCATCGACAATGAAAATCCCGGAGCAGCCACTGACCCGTTCGATGGTCAAACCCCGGCACCTGTCGGACGACGCTCCAAGGGCCTTCCGATGCGAAAGGTGCGCCCGGTCTCAAACCCCGGCCCGACGTCAAAGGTCGAAAGCGTGTTCCTCGATGATGAACCGCCAGCGGTTGCTCCAAGTCCGAAAAAGGTTGGCAATGGGCGCGGCATCTACATGGGCGCTGCTGCGGTCGCCCTGCTGATCGGCGCCGGATTTGGCGTTTATTCCCTGACCGGAAGCGATGGTGCCAGCGACGAAACCCCCGAAATCGTGGCAAACACAAGCGATGCAACCACCGAAGCTGCGCCTGACAGCACTGTCACCGCAGAGGCAACGTCGAATGCCGATACCCCCGTGATAGCTTCGAACGATGCGACATCCAGCCAGACACCCGCCGTGGAAAGACCCGCCTGGATGGACATTCCCACGAATCCGGTCGTGCAACCGACACCGGTCGAAACCGAACAGGCCAGCCAGCCACCGGCTGAGGAAACGGCCAGCGTCGCCGAAGAAACGCCTGAGGTCGAAAACACGCCAGTCGTGGAAGACACGCGCGTCATCGAAGAAACGGCCGAAGAAACCTCCGACATCCAGGAAGCCTCTTCCGTTATCGTCGGCAAATCCATCCGGCTCCAGGCAACTGCCGATGCACAAGACCCGACGCTTGTCTCCGCCGTGGAAGGGCCGGTCGCCGAGGTGCTCCAACCCGGCCAGCGTGTTGTGTCGGTCAACGGTTACCCATTGGAATCGCTGAACGATTTCCATCGCGTGGTCGATGCAACAACCGACTATTCGGCCGGAGATTCCGTGGACGTCACACTCGGTATCGAAGATCCGCAAACAGGCGCCACCGTCGTTGAAACCGTAGAGCTTCCCGCCGTGCAACAGACCATGCTTCTGAACGGCGTCAGCTTTGAAACCGTCAGGGACGGCGAAAGCTGGAGCACTGTGGTCACAGCCGGAAACGGAGTGGGTGAATCCGACTTGCAGGCAGGGGACCGTATCGTCGCCTTCATGCCGACCAACGAATTGATGGATCAGGAAGCCTCTCTTGCCACCGTTCTGTCGCGCGAATTGGAGGCAGGTGCCACCCAGTTCAACTTCGCTGTCGAACGGGGCGGGGACATGTGGGTCGTCTCGATGCGCTATGCCGCCAGGGCATTGAACTAAAAGTCGTTTTAACGCATTTGGTTCAATTGTCCCGATCTTTCCGGGCCGCCTGTCTGCGAACCTTCGGATAAACTCTGGCCTTCGCCGGATCAAGGGTCTGGCCCGAAGGCCTTTTGCAACTGCCTCATTTTTAATCGCCCGAATCCCGGTAAACGGGTTGAATTGCCTTGCAGCAGTCGCATTTGCTGGTCCACGGGGGTGCGAAGTTGCCATGTCCCGGCGTCAAACCCTAAAGATGAAGGGACTGGCTGCGCGACTTCGCAAGGGCTTGTTGGCTGAGTTTGCCGCGCTCGACTGTCTGGTTAGAAGGAGAACGAATGCGTGGCCATTGAAGCGAGCATCTACCACCTGACGCACTACAAGTACGACCGGCTTGTCGAACTTGGCCCGCAAGTCATCCGCCTTCGCCCGGCACCCCATTCACGGACCCGCGTGATCTCCCACAGTCTGAAGGTCTCGCCCGGCGGGCACTTCGTGAACCACCAGCAGGATCTTTTTGGCAACTGGCTGGCGCGGTTCGTGTTCCCCGAACCGGTGCGTGAATTCAAGATCGAGGTCGATCTGGTTGCCGACATGTCGGTCTACAACCCCTTTGATTTCTTCGTCGAAGAAGACGCCAAGAACTTCCCGCTGACCTACGATTCCGACATCGCCACGGACCTCAGCATCTATTTGCAGAAAGTGCCGCCCGGCCCACTGTTACAGAACTTCCTCTCGACCATTCCGCGCCAAGAGGTCGGCATCATCGATTTCCTGGTCATGCTGAACAGCCGCGTCGAGAAAGAGATCAACTACGAAATCCGCATGGAACCCGGCGTGCAGACGCCCGAAGAAACCCTTGGCCGCGCGGCGGGCTCCTGCCGCGACAGCAGTTGGCTTCTGGTCCAGATCCTCCGCCAGCTTGGATTGGCTGCGCGATTCGTGTCCGGTTACCTCATCCAGCTCAAACCGGACTTGATCGCGCTTGACGGCCCCGTTGGCACCGACAAGGATTTCACCGACCTGCATGCCTGGGTCGAAGTCTATCTTCCCGGCGCAGGCTGGGTCGGCCTTGATCCCACCTCCGGCCTTCTGGCGGGCGAAAGCCACATCCCCCTGGCCGCAACACCGCACTATCGGCACGCCGCACCGATCTCGGGGCTGGCCAGCTTTGCCGAGGTCGATTTCTCGTTCGACATGCAGGTCAGGCGCACCGCCGAACATCCGCGTATCACCAAACCGTTTTCGGACGATGCCTGGCAGGCGCTCGACGATCTGGGGCAAAAGGTCGATGCCCGGCTCGATGCCGCCGACGTGCGGCTGACAATGGGCGGCGAACCGACCTTCGTGTCGGTCGATGATTTCGAAAGCGAAGAATGGAATTCCGAAGCGGTCGGCCCCACCAAACGCGGCCTTGCCGACAAGTTGATCCGCCGGTTGTCCGACAAGTTCTCATCGGGCGGTTTGCTGCATTATGGCCAGGGCAAATGGTATCCGGGCGAAACCCTGCCGCGTTGGACGTTCTCCCTCTACTGGCGCAAGGACGGCAAGCCGATCTGGAAGGATCCGGACCTTCTGGCGCGCGAAGACACCGACGAAGACGTCGGCCCGGACGAGGCGCAGGCCCTCTTGGAAGCGGTCGCGAAACACCTTGCCGTCCCGAGTGAAAACGTCCTGCCCGCCTACGAAGATCCCGCCGGTTGGATCATCAAGGAAGGCAACCTGCCGGAAAACGTGACCCCCGAAAACTCCAAGCTGGACGACCCCGAAGAGCGCGCCCGGATCGCCCGGGTATTCGAACGCGGGCTGACAACTCCGGCGGGTTTTGTCCTGCCGGTCCAGCGCTGGCAATCAAAAGCGAAGGGCGGCTGGCTTTCCGAAGTCTGGAAGCTCCGGCGCGGCAAGGTGTTCCTTGTCGCCGGTGACAGCCCCGTCGGCTACCGCCTTCCGCTCGGCTCGCTGAAGCACATCCCGGAAAGCGCCTATCCTTTCATCAATCCGCAGGACCCAAGCGAACCCCGCGAGCCTCTGCCATCCTATGACGAACCGACCGACGAACCCGAGGAAGCCCCAGGCCGGAAACAGCAAGTGGCGCGTCGCACCGAAGTGACCTCGGGTCAGGAAATCGTGGAACAGACGCTGGAGGATCTCGACGGTCGGGTCAGAACGGCGATTTCCGTGGAACCGCGAGACGGGCGCTTGTGTGTTTTCCTGCCGCCGGTCGAGAAACTCGAAGACTACCTTGAACTGATCGCCGCCGTCGAAGCCGCCGCGCGTTCCATCGGTCACAAGGTTCTGATCGAAGGCTATACGCCGCCCCATGATCCCCGCATCGACGTCATGCGCATCGCCCCCGATCCGGGCGTGCTTGAGGTCAACATACATCCGGCCAGCAACTGGAAGGACTGCGTATCGACAACGGAAACGATCTATGAAGAGGCGCGGCAATGCCGTCTGGGGGCCGACAAGTTCATGCTGGACGGTCGCCACACCGGCACGGGCGGTGGCAACCACGTCGTCGTCGGTGGCGCGACACCCGCCGACAGCCCCTTCCTGCGGCGTCCCGATCTGTTGAAAAGCCTCGTCCTGTTCTGGCAGCGGCACCCCAGCCTGTCCTACCTGTTCTCGGGCACCTTCGTCGGCCCCACGTCGCAGGCCCCGCGCATCGACGAGGCACGCCACGACTCGCTTTACGAGCTTGAAATCGCGCTCGATCAGATCTGGCCGCCCGACCAATCCGCTCCTCCGCCGCCCTGGCTGGTGGACCGGTTGTTGCGCAACGCGCTGATCGACGTCACCGGCAACACGCACCGCACCGAAATCTGCATCGACAAGCTGTTCTCGCCCGATGGTCCGACCGGGCGTCTGGGTCTGGTCGAGTTTCGCGGTTTCGAAATGCCGCCGAACCCGCGCATGAGCCTCGCCCAGCAGGTATTGCTCCGCGCGATCATCCTCAGGTGCTGGGAAGATCCGATCAGCGGGACGCTGACCCGTTGGGGCACCACGCTGCACGATCGTTTCATGCTGCCCGCCTATCTCTGGGAAGACCTCATCGACGTCCTGGAAGACCTGGCCGTCCACGACCTGAAACTCGATCCAGTCTGGTTCAAGGCACAGGCCGAGTTCCGCTTCCCCTTCTGCGGCGAAGTCACCTACGAAGGCGTCACCCTCGAACTGCGACAGGCGCTTGAGCCCTGGCACGTCATGGGCGAAACCGGTGCTATCGGGGGGACGGTGCGCTATACCGACAGCTCGACCGAACGTCTTCAGGTCAAACTCACGGGCGCAAACCCGGACCGTTACACGGTCACCGCGAACCAGCGTGTCGTGCCCTTGCAGGAAACTTCGGCAACGGGCGAGCGTGTCGGCGGCGTCCGCTACAAGGCCTGGAAACCCCCGATGTCGCTTCACCCGGTGCTGGAGGTCGACGCGCCCCTGACCTTCGACATCTACGACACCTGGACGGGCCGTTCCCTCGGCGGCTGCCGCTATCACGTGGCGCATCCAGGTGGACGGAACTTCGACACGTTTCCCGTCAATGGCAACGAGGCCGAAGCACGTCGCCTCAGCCGGTTCGAAAAGATGGGCCATACCGCCGGCAGTTTCGTCCCTGCACCCGAACGGCCCCACCCCGAATTTCCGATGACGCTGGATCTGCGCCGTCGGCCGGGGCTTTAAATGGCGGCGTCCAAACCATCCGAAGGGGCCGGTCCCGTGTGGCAATCGCTGACTGACTATGCCTCCCGCGTCGCAAACAGTTCGGCGCACAGCGATGAAATGCTGGGCCCGGACGGAGGTGTCAGGCCGGATTGGGCGGCGCTCTACGACCACCTTTCGACCTTCACGCCCGAACAGTTGCAGTCCCGCTTCGCACGCGGCGACCAGTATCTGCGCGACGCTGGCGTACTATTCCGCCAGTACGACGAAAGCGTTTCCAGCGAACGCGAATGGCCGCTCAGCCACATCCCGGTGATCCTGGGCCAGGACGAGTGGCAGGAAATTTCCGCCGGGCTGATCGAACGCGCCGATCTGCTGGAGTTCATCCTGCGCGATTTCTATGGCGCGAACACGCTGGTCACATCCGGGCAGCTTCCGGCGACGCTTCTCAGCCAGAACGCGGCATGGCTGCGCCCGATGGTTGGCGTTCCGCGCGATGATCGCGCGGTCCTGAACTCGATTTCCTTTGAAATCGCGCGTGGCCCCGATGGTCGTTGGTGGGTGATCAGCGATCTTGTCGAGGCCCCGTCGACCGTCGGTTTCACCATCGAAAACCGCATCGCCATGCGGCGGGTTTTCCCGAATTTCTTCGCGGAATCGAATATTCTGCGGCTGGCAGGACACTTCCGCGATTTCCAACAGAACCTCCTGGCGCTCAAAGGACAGACCGAAGGTGAAATCGCCATCCTGACACCGGGACCGATGAACCAGAACTACCCCGAACACGCCTATCTCGCACGCTACCTGGGTCTCGCCTTGCTGGAAGGCGAAGACATGGTCGTCAAGGACCGGCAGGCCATGGTGCGGACCGTTGCGGGAACGCAACCGATCAGCCTGGTCTGGAGCCGCCTGCCAAGCCGCATGATCGACCCCCTGGAACTCAGCCCGCATTCTATGTTGGGCACACCCGGGGTCTTGCAGGCGATCAGGGACGGCGTGTTGCACACCGTGAACATGGTCGGGGCGGGTGTCCTGGAAACCCGGGCCCTGATGGCCTTCATGCCCAGCATTGCCCGCCAGCGTCTTGGTCGCGAAGCGGCCCTTTCGAACATCGCGACCTGGTGGTGCGGGCAGGACAAACAGCGCGACCACGTCATGCAGAACAAATCCACGATGATGGTCGGCGACGCTTTTTCGACAAGGCCATTGATGGCGGATCTCAACACCATCGAGCTCAGCGGGCGCAGCGGCAGCATTGAAGAAGCCCGGATTACCGAGATGTTGCAGAGCGAAGGCCACAACCTGGTCGGGCAAGAGGCCGTCACCCTGTCCACGACCCCCGTCTTTGAAAACGGCGAGCTTGTGCCGCGCCCGGTCTGTATCAGGATTTCGCTCAGCCGCACCGAAAGCGGCTGGTCGGTCATGCCCGGCGGTTACGCCCGCGTCAGCGCGGGGGATGACGCAAAGGCCCTGACCATGCAGCAGGGCGGTAAGGTTGCCGACGTCTGGGTGATGGGATCGCCCCAGGAAAAGGTCGCGACCCGCCCCTTGCCGGCGCAGGATCCGGTCATTCACAAGTCGTCGGACGCGATGCTGCCCAGCCGGGCGGCTGACAACCTGTTCTGGCTTGGCCGCTATATCGAACGGTCCGAACAGAACATGCGATTGTTCCGGGCCTATTTCGCGCGTATCTCGGACGGTGCCGACCATGACGAACCGCTGCCGGTCTTCTTGCGGTCTGCGCTTCTGGAAGGGGCCGAACCGAACGCCCAATCCGTGGCCAGCCTGTTTTCGCAACCGCTGGTGCAAAGCCTGCAATCGGCATCCCGTATCAGCGACCGCTTTTCGCCCGACGGCATGATGGCCCTGCGCAGTCTCGTGCATCACGCCCGCGATCTGGAAGGTCGCCCTGTTCCGCTTGATGACATTTCCGCCGAGATCAGCGGCCTTTTGCGCCAGATCACCGGTTTTTCCGGGCTGGTCCATGAAAACATGTACCGTTCCGACGGTTGGCGTTTCCTCAGCCTTGGCGTCTCGCTGGAGCGGGCGGCAAACCTCTGCCACCTCCTGGCCGTTTGTTTCGAAACCACAGCACCGGAAGGCGCACTGGACCTGGTGCTGGAAATCGGCGACAGCATCGTCTCGCACCGCGCCCGGTTCCAGATCCTGGCCAACACGGAATCTGTGGCGGATCTCATGGGGCTGGATACGAACAACCCCCGCTCGATCCGCTATCATGTTTCCCGCGCGAAGGATCACATCGGCAATCTGCCCCAGCCCGACAGCGATCATATCCTCAGCGACATTGCAGGGCGCATCCTTCAGCTTGAGACCCGGCTTGCCGTCGCTCGGCCACCCGATCTGTCACCGGATTACCTGTTGTCTACACGACAGGACGTCTGGGCGATTTCCGATGCGCTCACAACGTCGCATCTGGCCTGACCATGATCTACAACATCCGCCTGACCATCACGCACAACTACGAACAGCCCGCTGCGTTCGGAAGGCACCTGATCCGCGTCCTGCCACGCAGCCTTCCGGGGCGTCAGCACCTCAACATGCACCTTCTGGACGTGCTTCCGGAGCCCGGAACGCGGCGCGATACGTTGGACTTTTTCGGCAACGCGGTGACGACCTGCACGCATTCCGATCCTCACGATGAAATGTCGGTGCGATTGAGTTGCCACGTGGACATGGCACCTCCCGATCCCTGGACGGACCTTTCCCCGGAGGTTTCGACCGTTCAAAGGGATTGGAAAAGACAAAGCGACCTTGGCGCGGAATCGCCGCTCCACTTCCTCGGCCCGTCCGACTTTTTGAGGCCGGACGATGCGATCGCAGATTTTGCCCGTGCCACTTTCGATCCCGGCTTCAGCGCGGCTCAGAACGTCATCCGGCTTGGAAAATCGCTGCACGATCTGATGACCTTCGACAACACGGCGACCGAGGTCGATACGATGCCGGCCGAGGCGTTCGCGATGAAACGCGGCGTCTGCCAGGACTACGCCCACATCATGATCCTCGGGTTGCAGGCGCTTGGCATCCCCGCGGCCTATGTCAGCGGCTATCTCAGAACCCTGCCCCCCGAGGGTGGCGTGAAACTGGAAGGCGTGGATGCGATGCACGCCTGGGTCCGGGCGTGGTGCGGTGTTTCGCAAGGCTGGATCGAATACGATCCGACAAACGCGACGTTGATCGGGTCTGACCACATCGTGGTGGGCTACGGGCGGGATTACACGGACATGGCCCCGATAAAGGGACAACTGCGGTCCTCGGGCGGGCAGGTGGGGTCACAGGCCGTGGACGTGTCGGTCGTCGACTAGAGCGATGGCGAGGAAATCGGAAACGATTTCCGGCTCGGACATCGCGGCAAATCAAGGCGGGCGCTCTAGAACTGTCCCTAGCGCGTCTCGGCAAAATACTCCGGATGCCGTTCACGCAACTCGGGCAACAACCCCAGAACACCGCGAAGATGGTGCCGCAAGGCCGCTATGGCCTGAACACCTTCGCCAGCCGCGACATGATCCACGATCTCCGCGTGCTCCTGAACGACAACGTGCCGACGCTCGCTCGACAGCGAAAGATAGCGAACCCGGTCCATATGCGCCTTCTGTTCGCGGATCAGCGACCAGACATGGGAATGCCCGGACAGCCTGCATATCTGCGCATGGAAATCCTCGTCCAGGGCATGGAACGCCTCAACCTCGGCAGTATCAAGCGCCGCCCTCTGTTGGGCGAGGCAATCTTTCAGCGTTGGCACGACAGCCTCGTCGCCGCATTCGATGACCGTCTTCAGACACTCGGCCTCAAGCGCGGTGCGCGTAAAGACGGCATCGACAACGGCTGTCTCGGCAATCTGCGTGATCAGCGTGGCGCGTTGCGGTCGTATGGCCAGGAAACCAAGGTTCGATAACCGAAAAAAGGCATCCCTTACCGGTTGCCGCGACACGTCCAACTGCTTGGACACGTCCGCTTCCGAAACCTTGGTGCCAGGGGGCAGTTTGAGCGTTATGATGGCATCGTAAAGAGCTTTGAAAACCTGGTCCGTCGCCGACTGGGCAGTCACTTGGGGCGGCACGATGTCAATCAGGGTCATCTTTGAATTCCGGTGTTCCACGCGGCAAATCTAGCAGCAATTTCGCTTTGACACAATTGGCGTACTAGCATATCACTTACGCTGCCGCACGAAACCCCTGGAACGAACATGGCTCTCACGCATCCCGACCGCTTGTTGCCCGTCGAACCCAATCTGCGGGGCATGGCCCGCGCGCTTTACGACAGCATCAGCGACCTGCCTATCATCAGCCCGCACGGCCATTGCGACCCGCGCTGGTTTGCCGAGAATGCCCGTTTTCCGAACCCCGCCGAATTGTTCGTGATCCCCGATCACTATGTCTTTCGGATGCTGGTCA
Source organism: Paracoccaceae bacterium (assembly GCA_965228905.1). Lineage (GTDB taxonomy): Bacteria > Pseudomonadota > Alphaproteobacteria > Rhodobacterales > Rhodobacteraceae > CALKXV01. The sequence continues at coordinate 839,773 of CBDDII010000003.1, forward strand.
GCCAGGGCGTGCCGCTGACCGACCTTGGCGTGCCCCGCGTCGATGGCGGCGCAACCGAAACCGATCCCCGCAAGATTTGGCGTCGGTTCGCCGAACGCTATCACCTGTTTCGCGGAACCCCCTCGGCGATGTGGCTGGATCATTCCTTCGAACATGTCTTCGGTCTGGACGAAGTGCTCTCCGCCGACACCGCCGACGCATATTACGACCACATAGAAAGCTGCCTCGCGCTCGAGGATTTCAGACCGCGCACCCTGTTCGACCGCTTCGGGATCGAAGCCCTTGCCACCACGGAAGGGGCGTTGGACGATCTGCGCTGGCACCAGATGATGCGCGACAGCGATTGGAACGGCCGCGTCATTACCACCTATCGCCCCGACGCCGTGGTCGATCCGGATTTCGAAGGCTTTGCCGACAACGTCACGGCGCTTGGCGAGATGACGGGCGAGGATACCAAGACCTGGGCGGGCTACCTTGCCGCGCACCGGGCGCGCCGTGCCTTCTTCAAGACTTTCGGCGCAACCGCATCCGATCACGGCCACCCCAGTGCCCGGACTGAAAACCTCTCCACAGCCGAAGCCGAAGCGCTTTTTGCCAAGGTTCTGATCGGGCAGCACGACACCGCAGAGGCCGAGGCTTTCCGGGGCCAGATGCTTACGGAAATGGCAAGGATGAGCCTTGATGACGGCCTTGTCCTGCAAATCCACCCCGGCGCGCGCCGCAACCACAGTGCAACCGTCTTCGAACGGCACGGCCGCGACAAGGGTTTCGACATTCCCGGTCGCACCGATTACGTCGCCGCGCTGAAACCGCTTCTGGATGCCGTGGGTATGGAACCCCATCTGAAAATCATCCTCTTTACGCTGGATGAAACCGCCTATGGCCGCGAACTCGCACCACTGGCCGGGGCCTATCCCGCCCTGCGCCTTGGTCCGCCCTGGTGGTTCTTCGACAGCTTTGAAGGGATCAAGAAATTCCGCGAGGCCACGACGGAAACCTGCGGTTTCTACAACACCGCCGGGTTCAACGACGACACCCGCGCCTTCTGTTCGATCCCCGCCCGCCACGACGTCGCCCGCCGTTCCGATTGCGCCTACCTGGCCACCCTTGTCGGCACCGGACGGCTTCGCGAAGCCGAAGCCTTCGACCTGGCCCACGACCTGACCTACGGCCTTGCCAAAGACGCCTACAACCTGTGACCCCCAAGAGGACCTCATGACAACCGCCGAAACGCGCTATGCCATCGACCCCGAAACCGCCAAGACTTTTGACACCGACAAATTGCGCGAACACTTCCACGTTGGCGGCCTTTTCGCGCCGGGCGAGATCAAGCTGGTCTATTCGCACTACGATCGCCTGATCATCGGCTCGGTCGTCCCCGATGGCGCACCCCTGACGCTGGACCATGTGCCGGAAACCGGCACGCCCTCGATCCTCGACCGCCGCGAAATGGGCCTTCTCTGCCTCGCCGATGCGGGGCAGGTGAGCGTCAAGGGCGAGGTCCACGACATGGCGCACGGCGAGATCCTTTACATCGGCATGGGGGCTGGCCCGGTCACGTTCAACACGGGCCGTTTCTATGTCCTTTCCGCCCCCGCGCACCGCACATGCCCGACCAAACTGATCCGCATCGCCGACGCCCGCCGCGTCGAACTGGGCGCAAGGGAAACCGCGAACGAACGCACGATCATCCAGTTCATCCACCCCGAGGTTTGCGAAAGCTGCCAACTGGTCATGGGCTACACCCAATTCGCCCCCGGCTCGATCTGGAACACCATGCCAGCCCATGTCCACGACCGCCGGATGGAGGCCTACCTTTACTTCGACATCCCCGAAGACGCCCGCGTGTTCCATTTCATGGGCAAACCCGAGGAAACCCGCCACATCGTCATCGCCAACGAAGAGGCCGTGATCTCGCCGCCCTGGTCGATCCACTCCGGGGCAGGGACGGCATCCTATACCTTCTGCTGGGCCATGGCAGGCGACAACATCGACTTCACCGACATGGACATGGTCGCGATGGCGGACCTGCGATGAGAAGTTCATTCACCCTTGCCCGCATCCCCGCGTGCCACTGGGGTGATCCGGCGGAGATTGCAGGCGCTATGTCATTTCTCTGTGTGCCCGCCTCCGCTCATGTGGCAGGAGCAGCCCTGAACGTCGATGGAGGCTGGCTTGCCCGATGACACCCGCTTGAACCGAACCGGTCCCGCCCCGCGCCCGGGGATCGTCCATCTTGGACCGGGCGCTTTCTTTCGCGCCTTCAATGCCGTCTACACGGACGAGGCGATGGAGGCAGAAGGCGGCGACTGGGGCATCATCGCCGTCAGCCTGCGCAGCCCGACCGCGCGCGATCAGCTTCAGCCGCAAGGCGGTGCCTACACATCGGTCACCCTGACCGAAGAGGGCATGAAGCCCAAAGTGATCGGCTCCATCATCGACGTGCTTGTCGCACCGGAAGATCCCGAAGCGGTGATCGCCGCCATGGCGGATCCGACCATCCGCATCGTGTCGCTGACCATCACCGAAAAGGGCTATTGCCACGAACCGTCCACCGGTAGCCTCAATGCCGAACACCCCGATGTGACCCACGATCTGGCCAACCCCGACGCCCCACGCTCGGCCATCGGATTCATCGTGTCTGCCCTTGCCCGACGTCGCGCGGCTGGCACGGGGGCCTTCACCGTCCTCTCATGCGACAACCTTCCGTCGAACGGAAAGGTCGCCCGTAAGGTCGTTCTGGACTTCGCGCGCAGAAGTGATCCCGACCTTGCCCAATGGATCGAGGATAACGTCACCTTCCCCGCAACCATGGTCGACCGGATCACACCCGCGACGACAGAAGACGACGTGGCGCGGCTGGAAGACGTGACGGGTTATCACGACCCCGGCGCCGTCATGCACGAAAGCTTCCGCCAATGGGTGATCGAGGACCGCTTTGTCGCCGGACGACCCGCATGGGAAACCGCCGGAGCGCAATTCGTATCCGACGTGGAAAACCACGAGGCCATGAAACTCCGCTGCCTGAACGGCACCCACTCCGCGATGGCCTACCTCGGCTATCTTGCGGGGCGCGAAACCATCGCCGAATGCGCCGACGATCCGGTCATTTCAGCCTATGTACTGGACCTTTGGCACAAGGAAATCCTGCCGATGGTCGAACAGCCCGAGGGCGAGGATCTAAAGGCCTATTGCCAAAGCCTGATGACCCGCTATCGCGACCGCTCGATCAGGCACCGCACCTGGCAGATCGCCATGGACGGCAGCCAGAAACTCCCGCAGCGCCTGCTTGGGACGATCCGCGGCCATCTTGCCCAAGGCGACGTACCGACGCGCCTCTGCCTCGCCGTTGCGGCTTGGATGCGCTATGTCGGCGGCGTTGACGAGGCTGGAAACCCGATCGACGTCCGCGACCCGCTTTCCGCCGAACTGAAGGCCGCAAGCGATGCGGCTTCCGACGTGCCCGGAAAGGTCGCGGCACTTTTGTCCTTCGAAGCCATCTTCGGCGAAGACCTCCCTCGCCAAAAAGAATTTCGCGCAGCGCTGGAACAGCACTACGCGAAACTTGCCGAACAGGGTGCCCGGGCCGCCATAGCGGCCCTTTAGGCTTTGGTTCAGGTCGCGGTCTGCGCTGCCCGTTTCCGCCGGATCGAGGAGATCACGGGGTAAAGGATCAGCAGGGCCGCGATCACCATGCAGGCCAGCGAGATCGGGCGTTCAAAGAACGTCATCACGTCGCCCCGGCTGGAGATCAGCGATTGCCTGAGCGACCGTTCCGCCAATGGCCCCAGCACGATGGCCAAGACGGCAGGCGCGACCGGATAGTTAAGCTTGCGCATCAGGTATCCGCCCATCCCCAGCACCAGCATTAGCCAGACATCGAACATCCGGTCGGTCGTGGCAAAGACGCCGACGAAGCACAGGATGAAGATGATCGGCGTCAGGATGGTGAAGGGCATCGCCAGCACCCGCACGAAGATCGGGATCAGCGCCAGGTTCAGCAGCACCGTGACAAAGTTCGCCACATACATCGAACCGATCAGACCCCAGACAAAGTCCGGCTTGTCCGCAAACAGCAGGGGTCCGGGGCGCAGGCCCCAGATGATCATGCCGCCCAGCAGGATCGCCGTGGTGGGCGAACCGGGGATGCCAAGCGTGATCATCGGCAGCATGGAACCCGTCGACGCCGCGTTGTTCGCCGCCTCCGGTGCCGCCACGCCGGACACGTTGCCCTTGCCAAAGCTGTCCGGGTCTTTCGAGAAGGTCTTGGCCAACCCGTAGGACATCAGCGACGCGGGCGTCGCGCCCGCTGCAGGCAGGGTGCCGACAAAGAACCCAAGGCCCGAGCCAAGCGTCGTCGTGGGCAGATACTCGCGGACCGCCCCAAGGTTTTCCTTGAACCGGTTCCAGCCCATTTTCACGCTGTGGATCTGAACCTTGCCCTTGGTGTGCTCCAGCGTCCAAAGCATCTCGCCGATGCCATAGATACCGATAGCCAGCACCAGGAACCCGATGCCGCGCTGCAACTCGACCATGTCAAAGAAGATCAGACGCGGCTGGCCCGAGATGATGTCGAACCCGACGGCGGCCATGACAAGCCCCAGAAGGATCGAAAAGATCGTCTTCGGAATGTCATCACCACCAAGGCCGATGAAGGTCGCGAAGGCCAGAAGCATAAGCGCGAATTCTTCCTGCGGGCCGAACTTCAGGGCAAAGACGGCCAGGGGCGGGGCGAACAGCGTGAACAACACGACCGAGATCGTGCCCCCGATAAACGACGCCACCGCCGCTGCCGTCAGCGCCTTGTCCGCCTGACCCTTCTGGGCCATGGGCCTTCCGTCGAACACCGTCGCAACTGCGGTCGATGCCCCCGGAATGCCAAGCGTGATCGACGAGATCGCGCCGCCGTACATGGCACCATAGTAAAGCGCCGCCAGAAAGATGATCGCGGCGGTCGGCGGCACAAGAAAGGTCACGGGCAGCAGGATCGCAACCCCGTTGACCGATCCCAGACCCGGCATTGCTCCGATGAACAGGCCAGCCAGACAGCCGGCGAAGATCATGAAAAGGTTAAGGGGTTCAAAGCTTTGCAGCAGTCCTGCCCCAAGAAGTGTGACGATCTCACCCATTTTTCTGCTCCTTGGACCAGGTCACATCAAGTACTCCCAACGGAAGTTGTCTATCCAGAGAAAGCCGTCTTCGAAGATCTTCCATCCCTTCGGCAGATACTTGGTCAGCTGCCATTCGAAGAGGAAATAGATGAAGACGACCGCGCCAGCGACCATGCCAAGGGTGATCCCCCAGCCATGCCCGCCGACGTAGCGCATGTAAAACCCAAGGAAGAGAGCGATGGCGATATAGGTGCCGACGATCCCCACAAGGAACAGCATCACTGTCAGCGCCACGAAGGACACGACGACCAGGCCGAAACTCTCGGGGTCGATGTAGGGGGCTTCGTTCCGGCTTTCCGGCGTGGAGCCCCGGAACCACCGCACCAGCGTCCAGACCGATGCGCCTGCCATGCCTAGCGCCAGCCAGAACGGCCAGACACCCGCACCCGGTCCGCGTCCTTCGACCCAGCCGATATTCAATCCGTCCGAATAGACGCTCCACATCAAGCCTAGCGATAGAGCCAATGTGCAAAAGCCCATCAGTAGCTCGGCGGTTCTTGTAGACATATCTCTCCTCCAAACCCACGGGGCCGTGTCCCTGGGCAGCCATTACCCGTCCATTTGGGCGGGGCGCTTCTTTGGTTGGTTGTTAGAGCGCGGGGCCGAGCGTTTCGGCCCCGCGAATTTTGCTTATTCGCCAGTGATGGCGTCTGCGCCGACCTGTTCGATCAGGGCTTTGTGGGCGACAACCTGGGTGGCGTGGAACTCACCGAGTTCGGCGCCTTTCAGCATATTGTCACAGGTCAGACCGTCGGACACGCAGAACTCCTGCCATTCGGGGCTGTCGAACAGCTCCTGGAACAGGTTGGTGTAGAACTCCACCGCTTCAGCCGACATGCCCGGAGGGCCGTTGACCGAACGCTGCATGTAGTACTCGATGTCGATCCCGAGTTCCTTGGCGGTCGGCACGTCCGGGAAGGCCGGCATCCGCTCGCCGGTGAACTGAACCAGGGGCTTGGAATCGCCGGCTTCATAGAACGCCATCTGCTCGGCCGGGTTGTTGACGGTCGAGTCGATCTGCTTGCCGATCAGGTTCTTGGCCACGGTGCCACCGCCCGGGAAGGGGATGTAGGTGACGTCGTATTCGAAGGCCGCTTCCATCATCGCCGTCAGAACGCTGTCTTCCTGGCCCGAACCTGTGCCGCCGACTTTCCAGTCCAGCCCCGCACCCTTCACCGCGCTGACATAGCTGTCCAGATCGGTGATGTCGTCGCGGTCGCTGTGGACCCACAACAGGAAGGTATCCATCGCCATCAGGCCGATCGGGGTGAACTGGGTCACGTCGACGCCAAGGTCCTCCTGGATGATCGGGGTGGTGTAAAAGCTGTTCAGCGTCATCATCACCGTGTGATCGTCACCGGCCTTGTCCTGAAGGTAACGCAGCGCTTCCGCGCCCGACCCACCGGGCTTGTTGATCGGAATGAAGGGACGCGAAGACAGGCCCTTCTGTTCGATCAGACCCTGCAAAAGACGCGCAATCTGGTCCGCGCCACCGCCGGTCCCGGCCATGATGATAAATTCAACCGGCTTTTTCGGTTGCCATTGTGCAATGGCGGCCGGGGCCGTAATCGCAAGCGCGGCTGCGCCTGCTACAAGTGTTTTAAGTATATTCATGGGTTTCCTCCCTTTAGGTTTCCCTTGTTGACTTCCGCTGTGACACTGCAGGTCTTCCGCCTGTTCCGGTCGTGACTTCGATCTTTCTCTCGGTCCTCCTTAACTAGTGAACAAATACCACTGGAAAATTCGCATGTTCGACAACCGCCTGGCTGTTGCCGCCGAAAATCGTTTCGCGCTCATAGCTGTCATGATACGCGCCCATGACCATGAGGTCCGCATTGACGTTCTGACACTGGCTCAAAAGCTCGCGACCCACATTCTTGCTTTGCGCCGCGAACATCTGAACATTGCTGGCGATGGACTTCAACTCCAGATACCGCTGAAGTTCAGAAGCCGATGCACTGTGATCAATCGTTTCGGTCGAAAGGATCGTGACTTTCGAGGCATTCCGGATCAACGCCATTGACATCCCGACCGCGCGGGTCGCCTCAAGCGAGCCATTCCAGGCGATCGCCACGTGATCGCCGATTGTTGTCGGCACCGCCCCCGTATCGGGGCACATCATCACGGGACGCCCCGAAGAAAACAGGGCCTCTTTCATCGTATTGGTGCCAAGCGACGGGCCGTCGGGTTGTGGCACGCAGATCAGATCGGACAGACGCCCATAGTGGCGCACCGCATCGACCTGCTTGCCCTCGTATTCGATGAACCGGGCCGTTGCCTTTTCCGGATCGAACTCGCCGATCTCAAGGCCGAACTCTCCGGCAAGTGTCTTGAACTCCGCGACAAGCTGATCCTCGGTGACACCGGCGCTGCGGCTGGCGACCTCCTCGATCTGCTTTCTGAGCATCGCGGGAATGACCACGCCATAGGGCATCAGGTCATCGGTTTTCGGTCGGCAATGAACCACCCGGACACGGGCATTATGCCGCTTGGCAACCACTGCGGCGTGACCCAGGACGTTGTCGCCCTTGCCGTCGCCGCGCACCGGCAACATGATGGTATCCAGCGTGCTTTTCATGCCTCTCCCAACGTATCGCCCTTGGCCACACCGGCTTCGGCGGCCCATTCCGCAGCGGAAACCTTGCCGCCCCCGGCAGGACGCACCCGCGCGATCTGAATACGGCCGCCAATGCACTGAATTGTGACGCCTTCGTCGCTGACCTCCATCACCCGGCTGGAAATCCCGTCACCGGGGACGCGCTTGCAGTCGAAAACACCCAGTTCGGCACCATTCAGCGTGGTCCAGGCGCCCGGAGCAGGGTTCGTGCCGCGGATCAGGTCGTAAACCTGCCCAACCGGCTTGTTCCAGTCGATCTTGGCGTGTTTCTTCACACAGCGGCGCTCATAGGTCGCCTCATCCTCGTCCGGCACGATATGCGGCGGATTGCCTGCGCGGAACAGGTCACAGACCTCAAGCACGCTTTCGACGGCAACCGGATAAATCTTCTTGAAATACAGGTCGATCACCGTGTCATCGGGGCCGATCTCGCATTCCCATTGCATCAGGCTGTCGCCTTCGTCCAACCCGTCCGAGGGATAGAACCACGAGAATCCGGATTTCTTCGATCCCATGATGATCGGCCAGTTCACCGCACTCGGGCCGCGATGCAGCGGCAAAAGCGACGGGTGGAAACAGATCGAGCCATGCTTCGGCGTGTCCCGCGCCGCTTCGGGCACGAAGACGTTGACGAAAGCCATGACCATAAGGTCGGCATCGAACCCCGCCAGCGTTTCAAGCGTCGCCGCATCGTCGAAGTTTGCAGGCTGGTGCACGGGCAGGCCCTGTTCCAGCGCGAATTCCTTGATCGGATCGACGGGTTTACCGTCGCGGTCAGGCTCGCAATAGACTGCGACAACCTCGTCCGTGCCGGTTTCGATCAGCTTGGCAAGCACATCCTTGCCGAAGGCCTGCTGGCCCATCACGATGAGACGCATACCGCTCATTCTGCTGCCACCTTCACTTCGCCAACCGCACCGCTGTCGATCACGCGGGCCAGGTCTTCGCCGTCATAGCCAAGCACCTCTTTCAGCACTTCCTCGGTGTGTTCACCCAAAAGCGGCGAGCGCACCACTTCGACGGGCGACTCCGACAACTTGATCGGGCAGCCGACGCTGACGTAACGCCCACGCTCGGGGTGATCGACATCGACGATGGTGCCGGTCTTGCGCAGCCCCTCGTCTTCCATCAATTCCTTCATCGAAAGGATCGGGCCAACCGGGATGTTCAGCGGGTTACAGATATCCATGACCTCGAACTTGGTCTTGGTCATCGTCCATTCCTCGATCCGCTCGAAAATCTCGTTCAGCTTGTCCAGCCGCTCGGGCGGGGTGGCATAGCCTTCGGCGTCTTTCCACTCGGGCTTGCCGATCACGTCGCAGACATTGCCCCAAACGGCAGCCTGGGTGATGAAATAGGTGTAAGCGTCCGGATCGGTCTCCCAGCCCTTGCACTTCAGGATGCGGCCAGGCTGACCACCGCCCGAGTCATTGCCCGCACGCGGCGTGGCCTCGCCAAAGGGAATGCCTTCGCCATACTGGCTGTATTCCTTCAACGGACCGGCAGCCAGACGCTGCTGGTCGCGCAGCTTCACCCGCGCGAGGTTCAGAACACCGTCCTGCATCGCTGCAGAAACCTTTTGCCCCTTGCCCGATTTCTCGCGATGGAACAATGCCGTCACGATCCCAAGGCAAAGATGCAGGCCGGTGCCCGAGTCGCCAATCTGTGCGCCCGTCACCACGGGCGGACCATCCCTGAATCCAGTTGTCGAGGCCGAGCCGCCCGCGCATTGCGCGACGTTCTCGTAAACCTTGCAATCTTCGTACTTGCCGGGGCCGAACCCCTTGATCGAGGCCAGGATCATCTTCGGATTGATCTCCTGGATGCGCTCCCAGGTGAAACCCATCCGGTCCAGTGCACCGGGGGCGAAGTTTTCCACCATCACGTCGCATTCTTCGATCAGACGGGTCAGAACCTCTTTGCCGGTCTCGTTCTTCGAATTCAGCTCGATCGACCGCTTGTTGTGGTTCAACATCGTGAAATAAAGCGAATCCGCACCCGGCACATCGACCAGCTGCTTGCGCGTCGCGTCGCCCACACCGGGGCGCTCGACCTTGATGACATCCGCGCCGAACCAGGCCAGAAGCTGCGTGCAAGTGGGGCCGGATTGAACATGCGTGAAATCCAGAACCTTCACACCTTCAAGAGCTTTCATCTGTTTTTCCTCATCATTCTCGTTTCGACAACCATCTGAAATGGCGCGTTATTTCTTCGATTGCGGATACAACCGTTCGGCCACGACCGAGCTTGGGTTCAGGTTTCCGATGTTGCCGCTTTCGCGTCCCGCCGCGGGGTCGATCATCGCGTTGATCAGGGTCGGCTTGCGCGATGCGAATGCCTCGGCAATGGTCGTGCGCAACTCGTCAGGGTTGGTCGCAACGACGCCGACGCCGCCAAAGGCCTGCATCATCAGTTCATACTTGGAATCCTCGACAAAGACAGTGGTCGACGGGTCTTCTCCGCCGCTCCAGTTCTCGCCATCGCCGCGATAGATACCGTTGTTGTTGAAGATCACGATGCAGACAGGCAGGTTGTAGCGGCAGATCGTCTCCACCTCCATGCCCGAGAACCCGAAGGCGCTGTCGCCCTCGACGCAAAGCACCTGGTTTCCGGTTTCAACCGCACCGGCCACCGCCGATCCCATGCCGATCCCCATGATACCCCAAGTGCCGACGTCCAGACGCTTGCGCGGCTTGTGAATGTCGACGATCGAACGGCACTGGTCCAGCGCGTTCGCGCCCTCGTTCACCAGGATCGTGTCCTGATGCTCGGCCATCACGTCCTTGATGACACCCAAAGCGCCCTGGTAATCCATCGGCGAATTGTTGTTGCGCAGCTTCGGCGCCATGCGGGCGACGTTGGTTTCCACCTTCTCGCGAACGGCACCGGTCCAATCCTCGCTCGGTTTCTCCCAATTGCCGCCAATGGCATCCAAAAGGGCCGTTGCACAGCTTTCGATGTCACCGATCAGAGGTGCCGTGATCGCCTGGTTCGAATCCATCTCGGTCGGCTCGATGTCGATTTGCACGAAACTCTTCTGGCCCGGCTCACCCCAGCCCTTGCCTTGCCCGTGCGACAACAGCCAGTTCAGACGTGCGCCAACAAGGAACACGCAATCGCTTTCCTTCAGAACCAGCGACCGCGCGGCACTGGCGCATTGCGGGTGGTTGTCGGGCAAAAGCCCCTTGGCCATCGACATGGGAAGATAAGGAAAACCAAGGGTTTCCACCAATTCGCGCACCTTGTCGTCGCATTGCGCATAGGCCGCGCCCTTGCCGATGATCATCAGGGGCTTTTTCGCCGATTTCAGCACGTCCAGCGCACGATCCACGGCAGCTGGGGCCGGAACCGAAGCGGCGTTGAGGTCCACAACCTCGCGAAGCGAGTTCTTGCCCTCGACCTCGTCCATGACCTGACCCAGAAGGGCCCCCGGAATATCAAGGTAAACGCCGCCCGGACGCCCGGTGGTCGCGGCACGGAAGGCCCGCGCCACGCCAAGCCCGATGTCTTCGGCGTGAAGAATACGGTAAGCCGCCTTTGCATGGGGCCGCGCGATGGCCAACTGGTCCATCTCTTCATAGTCACCGCGTTGCAGATCGACGATTTCCCGCTCGGACGACCCGGAAATCAGGATCATCGGCCAGCAGTTGGTCGTTGCATGGGCCAGCGCGGTCAAACCGTTCAGGAAACCAGGCGCAGACACCGTCATGCAGATCCCCGGACGCTTGGTCAGGAACCCGGCAGCGGCAGCGGCATAACCGGCGTGTTGCTCATGGCGGAAGGAAAGCACGCGCAGCCCCTGGGCCTGCGCATAACGGCCAAGGTCCGTGATCGGAATCCCCGGAACGTTGTAGATCGTCTCGACACCGTTCAGCTTCAACGCGTCGATCAGCAGGTGAAAACCGTCCGTCAGCGTCGCGTCGGTCTTCGCTGCACCATCTGCCATGAAATTTCCTCCCCTTGGGTGGTCGCTATCCTGCGGCCTCGGCCCTTTGTTCAAATTGAGACCACGTATGTCTGACGTGGTCGTGCAGTTTCATTGTATGTTCGCGAACCAGCCGTGCCGACAGATCCGCATCCCGTTCTTCGATCGCCTCGATGATTTCCAGGTGATCCACGACCGAGCGTGATGCCCGGTCGGCTTCCTCCAGTGCGCGGCGGCGGACGGCGTGCATATGGACGAACAACTCGTCCGCCATCTCGGCCAGCAACCGGCACCCCGACATTTCCAGAATCATCTGGTGAAACTGGATGTTCGCTTCGGAATATTCGCTGAGATCGGCCCGCGACGAGCTCTCCGAGTGTCTCAGCGCATGTTTGCGCAACTCGCGAATGTCCGCATCGCCCGCCGATTTCGCGGCCAACCGGGCCGCCATGCTTTCCAGCGCGGCCCAGGCCACGATCATTTCAAGAATCTCGGTCAGGGTCTTGCGTACCACGAAAACACCCTTGCGCGGCCGGATCTCGATGAAACCGTCGTTTTCAAGCCGCGACAGGGCTTCGCGCAAAGGCGTGCGCGACACGTTCATCTGTTCGGCCATGGAACGTTCGTCCAGACGCAGGTTGGCGTCGTCGTCATAGATGTTCATGTCGATGATGGAATCGCGCAACTGGTTGTACACGCGGTCCTTCAGCGTCAATGTCTCTAGTATCGGACGAAGTTTGATCGCCACAGTCCACCCTTTGGTATGCAGAACGTCGATTCGCGTCTGTTGTTGGCATACCGTAGTCCAAGAACTGGGCTTGGCCAAACAATTGTATGGCTCTTTGCTGCCGAATATCAGTAACTAGCTGACTTATCTTATAAAAAAGTGGACAGATTGCCGCGCTGTGGATAAGTCTCGCCGGTGATTTTCGCAATCGCAGTCAGAAATTGCCGCAGGTGCAGCATCTGGTATGCCACATTCACGCCGCGCCGCCCACCCTCAACCAGCCGTCGTCGAATCCGATATGCTCTACCCCGGCGATTCGGGCTGTTCGCGACAGGGCCGAGTCGAGTTTCGTCAGCCGCCCCGCCCCGAAAGAAACACCCTTCTCGGGCCACAGGGCGCGAACCTGCAAACGATCCCTGTCACGTTCGACCTTGGCATCGACGCGCCCGACCAACCGGTCGCCTTCCAAAATCGGAAAAACATAATACCCATAGGTCCGCTTGGCCTCCGGCACGAAAATCTCGATCCGATAGTGAAACCCGAACAGCCGCTCGGCGCGCTTGCGATCCCGCAGGGCAGGGTCGAAGGGGCTGAGAACGCGCATCCGCCGGGTCACTTCGGGCGGGGTTTCGTCCAGCGTCTCTGGCCAGACGAATGACTTGCGCCAGGCCCCATCCACCGTCTCGATCCCCACCTCCACAATCCGCCCCTCGGCCTGCGCCCGCGCGCACCAAGCCTTCGCCTCGCCCGGTGTCACCAACTCCCAGAACGCCGCCAATTCGCCCGAAGTGGCAAACCCCAGCTTGTCCAGCGCCGACCGGCAGGCCCATTCAATCGACGCCTCCCTGTCCGGCGTCACCGTGCGATACTGTTCCGGGATCACATTCTCGGTCAGGTCATAATACTTGCGAAACCCCTTGCGGTGACAGACCGACAGCTTGCCCGTGCGCCAAAGATATTCCAGCGCCGTTTTCGACGGATGCCAGTCCCACCAACCGCCCGAACTGCGTTTCTCGCCGTCACCCACATCGCCCGAACAGCAGGGGCCGTGGTCCGAAATCCGGCGCAGTATCTCGTCGAACTTCTCTTCGAACCCCTCGCGCCGCCACTTTCGCCATTTCCCGGCCAGCCGTTCTTCGTAGCGGCGAAACTTCAGCGCCCAGTGCGGATAATGCTGCATCGAGATCATGCTGGCGTCATGGGTCCAATGCTCGAACACCCCACGGTCGCGGTCGTGCAGAATCTCCAAGGCACGCGGGCGGTAAGCCGGGCGGCGGGCGTGCAGGATCATGTGATGCGCCCGCGCGACCGTGTTGATGGAATCGATCTGAACAAAGCCAAGATCGTCGATCACCGCTTGCAGATCAGCCCCCTTGCCCGGCCCGGACGGGGCCTCGGCCAGACCATGCCGGTCCAGAAACAGCGCACGGGCCGTGCGGTTGTCGATGCGGGGCAGGGCACTCACGTCGATACCCCTGGTATCACGCGCGCCAGTCCGTGAACGGACCGTGGTGCGCACCGTCCTTGTCAACACGCTCGAACCCATGCGCGCCAAAGAAATCCCGCTGCGCCTGAAGCATGTTCGCCGTCACCCGCTCCATCGTCAGGCTGTCGAAATAGGCCAGCGCCGCCGCCAAGGCCGGAACGGGCAATGCCGCCGCCTGAGCCGCCAGCGCCGTCTTGCGAAGCCCGCCGATGTTCGCCCGGATCAACTCGACGAAGAAAGGCGCCAGCGCAAGGTTCAAAGGCGCATCGCGCAAAGCGTCCGCCATGTCGTTCAGCATCGACGACCGGATGATGCAGCCCTCGCGCCAAACCTCGGCAATCTCGGGCATGGGCAGCGACCAGTCGTTTTCATCGCTGGCCCGCGCCAAAAGATCGAACCCTTGCGCATAGCACAGGATCTTGCCCGCGATCAGCGCCGCCTCGATGTCAGCGATGGAAAGCGCGGCATCGTCAATGTCGCCCCGCGCCACGCCATAGGCCTCGGCCCCCTTCAACCGCAGATCCCGCATCGCCGAGATATTCCGCGCACCAACAGCCGCCTCGATCACCGGGACGGGGGCACCCAGCATCTGGCTTTCAATCACCGTCCAGCGCCCCGTCCCCTTTTGCCCGGCCCGGTCAAGAATGATGTCCAGCACCGGCTTGCCCGTCTCGGGGTCGATCGCCGCCGCCACCTTGCCGGAAATCTCGATCAGGTAACTTTGCAACCGCCCCTCGTTCCATTCGTCAAACACCTTGCCACAGGCGGCAGCATCCATCCCCTTGCCGTCGCGCATGATGCCGTAAGCCTCGGCGATCAACTGCATGTCGGCGTATTCGATCCCGTTGTGCACCGTCTTCACGAAATGCCCGGCCCCGCCTTCGCCCATCCAGGTGGCGCAGGGCTGGCTCTCGTATTTCGCCGAAATCGCCTTCAGGATATGGGCGACGCGGTCCCAATGCGTCCGCTCGCCGCCGCCCATGATCGAAGGCCCGAACCGCGCACCCTCTGCGCCGCCCGACACCCCGATGCCCATGAATGCCTCGCCCGCAGCCTTCGCCGCCGCAGCCCGCCGGTTGGTGTCATGGAAATTCGCATTGCCCGCGTCGATGATCAGATCGTCCTTGTCCAACAGGGGACGCAGTGCGGCGATCTGCTTGTCCACGACCGGCCCCGCCGGCACCATCAGGATGATCGCACGCGGAGTCTCAAGCGAGGCGACGAAGTCTTCAAGCGTTTCACAAGGCGTGATCCGCTCGGCCAGATCGCCCGCTTCTTCCATGAACTCTGCCAGCCGCGATGCCGTCCGGTTGTAGCCCGAAACACGAAAGCCATTGTCGGCGATGTTCATCGCCAGCATCGCCCCCATGGTTCCCAACCCGATGACTCCGATTTCCGATTTCGACATGCGCTTACCTGTGGTGTGTGGATGACCTTCACACCGACACTAGGGGCAAAGCATAGGAAGGGAAATGCCTTAGGCGGCGTCTAAATGCTGACGCCGCCTAAAGCAGGCTCTTAAATCGCCCCATCCTTTTTCAGCGCGGCAATCTCGTCCGAGCTTAATCCCAAGGCACCCCAGACCTCTGCGCCGTGCTGATCCAACTCCGGTGGCGGGGTGGAAACCGCCGGTGCCGAGCCATCCAGCTTCACCCCCGTCCGGGCCACCGTCACGGGCCGATCCACACCGGGAACCCTGTCAAACCGCCCAAGAAACCCGCGATCCGCAACCTGCGGCGCGGCCAGAACCTCGGGCACCGTCAGCACCACACCGGCAGGCACCCCGATCCGGTTCAACTCCTCGGCCCAGTCTTCCGCCGCCCGCGTTTTCAGCACCGCTTCCAACTCCACCTTCAGCCGCAGCCGATTGGCCTTCCGGTCTTCGCGCGTTCTGTACTCCGCGCGATCCCGCAGCTCCGAAAGCCCAAGGTGATCCGTCAAAAGCACCCACTGCGCATCCTTGTTGGCGGCAATGTTCATCGGCCCGCTGGCGGTTTCGAACGTGCCCGAAGGGGCCGAGGTGGGGTTTTCATTGCCCTGGGGCAGGGGGGCGGTGCCCGCAATCAAATGGTTCGAAACCACCCAGCCCATGGTCGCCAACACGGATTCCAGCATCGAAACGTCGATGAAACTGCCGCGCGGATTGGCGTTCAGCGCCGCCGAAACCGCCATCGCCGCCGTCAACCCGCCAACCGTGTCGGCAATCGGATAGCCGACGCGCAAGGGCGCACTGTCACCGTCACCGGTGATAGACATGACGCCCGAAACCCCTTGAATGATCTGGTCATAGGCCGGGCGACCCACCCATTCGCCATCCTGCCCGAACCCCGAAATGGCACAATAGATCAGACGCGGATGGTCCGCTTTCAACGCCTCGTATCCAAGCCCCAGTCGCGCCATCACGCCGGGGCGGAAATTCTCGACCAGCACATCCGCCGTTTTCAGCAGCCGCAGGAACAGCGCCTTGCCGTCTTCGTGCTTCAGGTTCACCGTCACCGATTTCTTGCCCGCGTTCTGGGCCAGAAACGACACCCCCATGTTCGCGGCGTTGAGGTCCGCATCCGCCCCCAACTGCCGCGCGAGATCTCCGCGCCCCGGCGCTTCGACCTTGATCACCTCGGCCCCGAGGTGCGCAAGCTGATGACAACAGAACGGCCCTGCCAGCACGTTGGTCAGGTCCAGAACCCGGATGCCGGTCAGCGGTAGGGTCACCGCCTAGACCTCAAGTTCGGCCACCAGAACGGCCCAGCCCGCCCCGTGCATGTCCCGGTCGGCGGGATCGCCCTGTATGACAGGGCGCGGCAGGCTGATCTTGATGACGTTCAATTCGGCAATGTCGAACCGCTTCAGGTCTTCGACCGCCGCGCCAAGCGCCTCTGCCACGCGATCGGTGACCAGCCCTTCGGAAACCCGGGAAAAAGCCTCGCCCGAGCCACAGAAAATATCCACCGTCAGCCAGAAAGGCCCGGCGTTCTTGGAACGCACCTTGTCCGCAATCGCCCCGATCTCAGCCATCGAACACCTCCAGCCGGAACGCCTCCATCGGATCGTCCAGCGTCAGAACGTGATGCAGGCAAAACCCGTAGATCGGCCCACGATCCACCTCGGCGGGCGAGAACGGAAAGGCAAACGTCGGCATCGGTTCGTCCGGTGTCAGCGCATGGTGCAACAGATAGGGGTTCATCAGCTTGCCGATCTCGTTCGCCGTCGCCTGATCGTCAGCGGTCACGATGCACATCACCCCCACCTCGGCGGGCAGATCACGGCGCGTTTCCAAGGCTCCAAGCGTCGAATCCACCCCGATCAACCGCAACTCGCAGCGATAGTCTTCGGGACCAAGCCCCATGCGATCCTGCACCTTCGCGGCATGTCTGACGGCAATGTCGTCAATCCACTCCCGCGCGTGGGCCACGTAATGGGGATCGCGCACCGTCGCCATCAAAAGGGTCTGATACCCGGCCACCCGCGCGCCCTCCAGCTTGACCGTGTAACGGTTCGAGGTCACCCAGTCCGACCCTTCGATCCGGACTTTCACCTCATCCAAAGCGGTATAGGTCGCCTGTCGCACATCCAGATGCCCGCCCGGTTCATAAAGGATGTAAGGGTCCGAGTTCTCATAAAGCATATGCGCAAGGATCGTGCGCGGCGTCGCCTTCGCGCCATCAGCCAGCGGATAGACGGTGAACCCCGTCGCGTCGAAATCCACGACCAACACGCCTGAAGCCGGATGCGTCGTCGAGATCGCACCGCATTCCCCGATCTTCGCCCCATGCCATGCCGCCCCGGCATGGTCGCCCCGCGCAATCGGCAGCGCCGCGATGGTCGCCGTGTCGGTGGTACGCCCGGCGATGATGATGTCGGCCCCGGTGGCGATGGCCGCCGCCATCTGCTCGGCCCCGGCAAGGGCGACGATGTTCGTGCAACTTTCGATGGTCACCGCATCGACGTCCGGCGCGGCGGACAGGGGCGTCACGCGCCCCTCGGCCAAAGCCTTTGCGATCAACGCCGGGTCCTGCTGGCTCTTCAAGGTGGCGATCCTTGCCGTCAGCCCCAGTTCCGCCAGACATTCCCGCGTGATGTCGACCAGCCAATCCACCGTGCTGTCCGTCCCGCAGGTGCCCGCCGTCCCGATGGCCAGGGGGCAACCCGCCTCCCGCGCCGCCGCGATCAGGCCCTTCCATTCGGATTTCGTGGAACTGCGCGCATATTTCGACACCCCGCGCCCAAGGTACGAAGGCCCGGAATCGGTCGACCCGCCGTCAATCGCGATCAGGTCCGGCTTCATCGCCACACCACGGGCCAGCGCGGCCTTGTCGTAATCAAGACCAAGGGCGCCCGAAGGAATCAGAATGCGTGTCATATCCGAAGCCCTAGACCAATTCGCTATCGAATGCGCGGCAGAAAATCGACCTCTGCCGCGCGGGGCGCATCAATCCGTGATGGCCTGTGGCTTCTTGATGAGGTGCCGCAGGAAGAAGGGTGCCACAAACCCCGCCACCGCAAAGAAGATCAGCACACTCGGGATCGCCGAATAGAAATCATAGCTCTGGCTCGGATTGTTCCAGCGGAACCCGAACAGGAACCGCCAATCCCCGTCCGACAGGATCATCGCACGGCGCAGCGCGTCTTCCATGTGGTTGCCCAACAGGATGCCCAGGATGATCGGTACCGTCGGCACGTCCAGCTTGCGGAACAGCCAGCCGATGATGCCGAAAAAGATCATCAGCACCAGGTCGAAATAGCTGCCTGACAGGGAATAGATGCCAACGAACGAGATCATCATCACACCCGGCAACAAAACCCAGGCAGGCACGCTCAGGATGTGAACGAAGATTTTCACCATCGGTACGTTCATCGCCAACAGAACAAAGTTCGCGATCAAAAGCGATGCGATCAGCCCCCAGACCACGTCCGGGCGATCCGTGAACAGGGTCGGCCCCGGCGTGATGTTCAGCGTCATCAGCAAGGCCAGCAGCACGGCGGTCGTCCCCGACCCCGGCACGCCAAGCGTCAGCATCGGCACCAGCGCACCACCGGCGGCCGAGTTGTTCCCGGCTTCGGGCGCCATCACGCCCTTCGGCGCGCCGGTCCCGAACTTGCCTTTCTCGCCCTGGATGCTCTTTTCACCCATGTAGGCCAGGAACGACCCAAGCGAAGCTCCGGCACCGGGCAGAACGCCCGCCACGAACCCGATGATCGACGACCGGAACATCGTGCCGATCCCGCCAACAAGGTCTTTCACCGGAAGCGTCACCTTCTCCAGCTTCACCCCGATCGACGACCCCTTGCCGTGGCTCTCGATAAAGACAAAGACTTCGGCCACTGCGAACAGTCCCACGATGGCGACAAGGAAATCCACCCCGTCCATCAGGTGCAGGTTGCCGCCCGTGAAACGCGGCATCCCGGTCTGGTTGTCCAGCCCGATCATCGCGATCCCGAGGCCGATACAGGACGCCAAAGCCGCCTTTGCCTGGTTGTTCGACGCGATCCCGCCAAGGGTCGAAAAGGCCAGAAGGTACAGCGCGAAATACTCCGCCGGGCCGAACTGATAAGCGATGCGGCTCAGAAGCGGGGCCAACAGCATCAGACCGATGGTGGCAAAGAATGCCCCGAAGAACGACGCGAACCCCGACAGCACCAGCGCATCGCCCGCGCGTCCGGCCTTTGCCATGGGATAACCGTCAAGTGTTGTCATCAAGGCCGGCTCGTCGCCCGGAATGTTCAACAGGATCGAAGAAATCCGCCCGCCATACATCGCGCCGTAATAGACGCTTGTCATCAGCACCAGCGCGGCGGTCGCATCAAGGCCAAGCGAAAAGGCCAGCGGGATCAGGATCGCCACACCGTTCGACGGGCCAAGGCCCGGAAGTGCGCCGATGATCGTTCCAAGGAAGCAGCCCGCGACGGCAAGGAACAGGGTGAAGGGTGAAAGGGCGACGTCGAACCCAATCCTTAAGTTTTCAATTAGTTCCATTTAGCCGATCCATTCTTTCGGAAAGGGCTGCAGGCCAAGGCCAAGCGCATATTTGAAGACGATGAACAGACCGACCGACAGCCCCAGCCCGGTCAGCACCGCAGGCAAGGGCCGTGGCGAGATCTGATAGCTGAGGATTGCTGCACAGATCGCCGTCGGGATCAGGAAACCAAGCGGCTTCAGGCCATAGGCATATCCGACCATCACGATGGCCGCGACGGCGATATTGGCAAGGGTGGCGACGCTCGGCCAGTCAGGTTCGCCGTCCGGGCGCAACAGAAAGACCAGCCCACAAAGCGCGGCGACTCCGGCCAGGATCAGCGGGAAGGACTTTGATCCCACGGGATCGGACATGAAGCTCGATTGTATCTGGAATGCACCCCAGGCATAGGCCGCCGCACCAAGAATGACGATCACGCCGAAGATGCGGTCCGACAGGCGATTGGGTCCCATGTGCCCCCTCCCTCTTGCTGTCGTTTGTGTTCCGGTCCCACCCGGAAGGCACGGAGGCGAGAAGCCTCCGCACCGATCTTACAAGGGGCGGAAAGCCCCGCCAGCCTTACTGGATGACACCGATCTCTTTCGAAAGCTCGACGGTATCGGCAATCACGCCGTCCACCCAGGACTGGAAATCGCCACCCACCTTGGTAAAGGGCGCCAGACCGTTGGCGGCCATGGCCTCTTGCCACTCGGCGCTGTCGGCAACGGCCTGAAGCTTGGCACCCCATGCCTCAAAGTCCTCGTCCGAGATGTTCTTCGGCACGTAAAGACCACGCCAGTTCACGGCCACGACGTCGATGCCCTGCTCCTTGGCGGTCGGGATGTCCTCGAAACCCGGCACACGCTCGTCGGTCAGAACGGCCAGTGCGCGCACTTCGCCCGACTGGATGAAGCCGACGATTTCCGACATGTCGCCCGTCATGCCCTGGGTAAAGCCACCCACGGTCTGGGTGATCGCGTCGGCGCCACCGTCAACACCGATGTATTTCACCTTGGTGATGTCGGTGAACCCGGCCTCTTTCAGAACCATCAGCACCTTCAGGTGGTCGAAACCACCCGCAGCGGAACCACCGGCAAAGGCGACGGAACCCGGATCGGCCTTGATGGCGTCAACCATGTCGTTCAGCGACTGGAACGGGCTGTCGGCGGATACGACGATCACGCCGGGGTCGGCACCGATGGCACCCACGAAACGCACCTGGTCGGCGGTCGCCCCGCCATAGGCATTCTGGGCCAGACGGGTCGCGGTCGCCTGTGATGCGGCAACGATCAGATCGGCGTCGTCGGCGCGTTCGTTCACCACGTGGCTGAACGCCAGACCACCGCCGCCACCGGCCATGTTGGTCACCTGCACAGGCGCATCGACCTGGCCGATGTCGTGAAGGATCTTGCCGATCTGGCGGCAGGTAAAGTCCCAGCCACCGCCGGGGTTGGCCGGTGCGATGCACTCGGCGGCAAAGGTCGCGCTACCGGCGACCGAGATGACCGCGCCGGCAACCAGCGCGCGTACGTTGAATTTCATGGTTCACTCCCTTTAACTCCGAACGGCCCTCGTTGTGGCCGGTCCGTTGCTCACATTAGCGGGAATCAAATCGACTCCGCAATAGAATTTACCCGCGTAAAGCGTTGCTCTGGAATGCCAAAAACCGCGCCCAGTCAAAGGGAAGCATCTCGTGCCCGCCCGGTCGGATGTGATAGCCCAGACGCCTCTGGTGTACCTCCCGCCGGTCCGACCAAACCTGCTCCGGCGATGGCCATTCCATGCGCCCCGGCCAGACTTTCGACGCTTCCGCCAACGCCATGACCGAGCCGACGGGATCGGCCCAGAGATCATCCTCGGCCAGCGAAAGATAAACCCGACGCGGCGCAATCGCCGCGATCAACTGGTGCTGATCGACCGGCGGCATCCCCTCGAACGGGCGCACCCAATGGGGAAACCTCTCACGCATTTCCACCAGCGTTTCGCCCACGGCATGGCGTGCAGGCGCACTCCCCCCACAACCCGAACCATTGGCCAGAACCGTCCCGACCCGCCCGTCATGCGCCGCCGCCCAAAGGGCGGCCTTGCCCAGCCGCGAATGCCCGGCAACAATTGTCTCGCCGACATCCAGCCCACCAAGCTGACCCGCCGCATCAATCAGCCGCGAAATCGCCCAGCCCCACAGCGAAATCGCCCCGGTTTCGATCCCCAGAAACGGCCGCAACCCGACCTCACCAAATCCAATCGGATCATCCGGCACCCAGGAGCCATAGCAACTGACCAGCACCGCAAAGCCACGCGCATTCAGCAAATCCACCGGCCAGCGATGCCCCTCCGTGCCCCGCAGAATATCGTTCAACCCACCACCGCCACCCAACTCCGGGCGCACGTAAATCCGGGCCTTCGGATCCAACGGAAAAGCCGTCCCCGTCAAAACTCCCGCAGGCCCCGCAAAGGAAAGCCCCGCGATCAACGGGGCAGGGCCATCGCCTTCGGGTCGCCAAAGCGCGGCATCCACCTCGAAGGCGCGACCGCCGACCTCGATAGTCAGAACAACCCGCTCCGCCCGTTCCCCGTCCAGCGGCTCGACACGAACCTCCACCCGGTCCGGTGCATCCGGCATCGGCCCGTAAATCGCCCGCGCCAGATCCGCACGCCACCGCGCCTGCCGCGCCTCCAGCGGTTCAGCCCCGCCAAGCTCGGGCCAGTCCACCGGTCCCTTGTAAACCTCGGAAAGGTCCGGCGGCGTCACGGCACCCAGCCGCCGTAAAGCGGATGATCGGGACCAATCGGCAGCCGCACCGGCACCCCCGTCCGCGCCGAATGATAGGCCGCCGTGACGAACTCCAAAGAGGCGCGACCGTCCTCCAGCGTCACCTCGCGCCCGCCCGTGCCGTCCAGCGCATCGGCCATCGCCGCGAACAACCCGACAAAACCGGACTGCGCCTCGGACACCCCCGCCAGAACCCTGTCGATCCGCGCCTGATCCATCGGCGCGCGCGCCGTAAACCGCCATCCCTCGGTCGCCAGCGAATAGGGCGCATGATCGCTTTCCACCGTGAAGCCCTCGAACATCAATCGCATCCGGCTTGTGTCATCCGCCGCCCCAAGCGTGACAGAGGATGTGACAAGCGCCCCCTCTGCCATCCGGATCGAAAGCGCCGCGCAGTCTTCCACCTCGATCTCGTTCACCCGCGTCGCCACATCGGCAAAGACCTGTTCGACCGGCCCCAGGATCGACGGCAACAGATCGTGGATATGAATCGCATGACCCAACAAAGCGCCACCCCGTTCCCCGGCCCATGTCCCCCGCCAATCCACGGCATAATACTCCGCAGGCCGGTTCCAATGGGTCTCCAAAGTGCCCGCATAACACCGCCCGGCCAGCCCCGCATCGATCAGCGCATGAAGCTGCGCCGTGCCAAGACCATAGCGATACTGGAACACCGGAAAGACCCGCCCGCCGGTTTCCGTGGCCTTGGCAACCAACTGGTCTGCCTCCGCCAGCGAGGCGACAAGCGGCTTCTCGCAAACCACGATCTTGCCTGCGTCAAGTGCCTCCTTGCAGGCACGAAAATGCAAATGCGGCGGCAGGCAGATGTCAACGATATCAATCGCCGGATCCGCCAGTACCGCCCCCAGATCATCGGTCACCGCGATACCTTCATGTCCACCAAGAATGCCCTCGGCCCGCGCGGTATCCAGATCACACACCGTGACCACCTGAAACCGCTCGGGCAGGGCGGCAAACCCGGCCAGATGCTTCTCGCCGATCCCCGCCCCGACGATGGCGACCCGCCGCATCAGGCCTCCGCCTTCATCTGCGCCATGATCGCCAGTTCCATCGTCTTGAACGTATGCGCCTGCGCCGCCGCCGTTTCGCTCCGATCCTCGACATCCGCGATCAGCCGCCCGAAATACGGCAACCCCGCATCATCGCAAGCGATCAGCGCGTTTTCTTCCCCGTTCACAAGGAACAGGCTGTTGGTCACATGCGGCCGCCCGATATCGGTGTACTTGCGCAACTCGATATGCCCCTCGGTCCCTTGAATGAACAACCGCCCGTCACCCCATGTGGGCAGACCGTCCGGCGTGAACCAGTCCACCCGGACATACCCGTGGCCCTTGTCAGACTGCAAAACCATCTCGCCGAAATCCTGGAACCCCGGATGTTCCGGCAGGGTCGAGTTTTCCACATGTGCGTGACGCACTTCGGCATCGCGCGACCCGGTGAAATGCAGGAACTGGTCGACCTGGTGGCTGGCGATGTCACACAGGATCCCGCCATAGCGTGCGCGTTCGAAAAACCATGGCGGGCGTGTCTTCAGGTTCTTCTTGTGCGGGCCCAGCCCGACCGTCTGGATCACCCGACCGATGGCCCCGCCAAAGACCAGTTCCTCGGCCTTGGTCACCGCAGGCACCTGGAACCGTTCCGAGAAATTCACCGACCAGATGCGCCCCGTTTCTTCCTGCACCGCGCGGATCTCGGCCAGTTGCGCCAGCGTCGTGCACCCGGGCTTGTCGACCATCACGTCCTTGCCCGCCCGCATCGCCTCGATGGCGAACCCGGCACGGTCTTCCGGCACGGCGGAAATCAGGATCATCCGGACCTCGGGATCGTCCAGAATACGACGGCGGTCATCGACTTTCTCGACCTCGGCAAAGACCTCGTTGAATTTCTCCTCGGTTACCGCAGGCCCGTCGGTCCAATAGGCATCGCAGGTGCAACCCTCGGCCTTCATGTTGCCCAGCATTCCGAAGATATGCCCGTGATCTATCCCGATCACACCCAGTTTGAATGCCACGCCGTCTCTCCTTCCAAATGCGAATACCCGTGCCCGAGCCTAGCCCAGGGTCACACGCTGTCCCTCGCGCCCCGACCGCTCAATCGCCTCGATCAGCCGGTGCACCTCAAGGGCCGAGCGTCCGGTGATCATCGGCGCACGCCCGGTTTCCACGGCCTCGGCGAAATCCTCGATCACGAAACGATGCCAGTCGCTGGTAAAGGCCATCGGATCGGCCCCCGCGCCACTTGTCGCGGCCTCCCCCAATGTCTCGCTCCGCCCGTCCTGCCAGTTCAGCATCAACTGCCCCGCCTCCAACCGGGCCGAGCCGTCCCGGCAATGCAGCGTGATCGTCTCGCCCACTCCGGGATAGTTGGCGGTCGTTGCGAACAACTGACCGACGGCCCCATTGGCAAACTGCAACCCCGCCACGACGAAATCTTCGGATTCCATCCGGTGAAATCCACTCGTCGCGCACATGGCCGTCACCGCCTGAACCGGCCCCGTGAGGCTCAGCATCAGATCCATCGTATGGATCGCCTGGCTAATGAGAACGCCGCCACCGTCACGCTCGTAAGTGCCGCGCCCCGGTTCGTCGTAATAGGATTGCGGCCGCCACCAGGGCACGTTCACCTCTGCCGATACCAGCGGGCCCAGCCGTTCCATCACCCGTCGCAGGTCGTCCGCCACGGGCCGCGCCCGGTGCTGCAACATGATGCCAAGCGGCACGCCGCGCCCCTCGCAAAGCTCGACCAGATCGGTCGCCGCCTGCAAGGTCCGCTCCACCGGCTTTTCCATCAGGATCGGCTTTCCGGCGGCAGACAGCACATCAACGATCCCCGCCCGCGCATTGGGCGGCGTGGTCAGCATGACGAACCTGACCTCGGGGTCGGCGGCAATCGCCTCCACGCTCTCGGCCTCGGTCCCGCCAAGGGCGGAATGGTCGTCAAGAAACGCCCGCCGGCCCGCCGCACCACGCGCGTAAACCGGGCCAAGCGTCACACGATCCGAATTCGCAATCGCATCCGCGTAAGTCCCCGACACCATGCCAAGCCCGATCAGTGCAACCTTCATCGCGCCAACCCCAATGCCATTTCGCTTTCCCCGTCAAAGATGTGAAACGCCTCGCTCGGCAGGGTCACACCAAGGGTCTGGTTGCGGGTCAGGGGAATCTGTTCCGGCAGTTGCACGGTCAATCGCTCGCCATTCTCAAAGGCCCCATAGATATAGGTGACCGACCCCAACTGCTCGAAGTTTTTCACCCTGATCTGCATGTCGCCTTCGCCGTCCAGCGACACCCCGATCCCCTCGGGCCGGATGCCAAGGGTCACCGGCCCGGTCTTGTCGACGGACAGGGGAACCTCGCGCTGCAACCCGGCGTCCAGCGTCAGCATCTTGCCCGCCATCTGCCCGTTCAGGAAATTCATCTGCGGCGCACCGATGAACCCCGCGACGAACTTGTTGGCCGGCGCATTGTAAAGGTCCAGGGGCTTGCCCACCTGTTCGATCCGCCCGCCGCGCAAAACGACGATCCGGTCCGCCATTGTCATCGCCTCGATCTGGTCGTGGGTGACATAGATCATCGTGTTGCCCAACTCGGCATGCAGGTTCGAAATCTCGACCCGCATCTGGAGGCGCAACTCGGCATCCAAATTCGACAAAGGCTCGTCGAACAGGAACACGACAGGTTCGCGCACGATGGCCCGCCCGATGGCCACCCGCTGCCGCTGCCCCCCCGACAACTGCCCCGGCCGCCGGTCCAGAAGCTGGTCGATCTGCAAAAGGGCTGCCGCCGAATCCACCCGCCGGTTGATCTCGTCCCGCGCCATGCGGAAATTCTCCAACCCGAACGACAGGTTCTGGCGCACCGACATATGCGGATAAAGCGCGTAGGACTGGAACACCATCGACAGCCCGCGTTCCGAGGCAGGCGTGTTGTTCACCCGCGCGCCCTTCAGCATGATGTCGCCGCTTGTCGGATCCTCCAGCCCCGCGATGAGCCGCAAAAGCGTGGATTTGCCGCAACCGGAAGGTCCGACGAAAACGACGAACTCGCCTTCCTCGATGGCAAGGTCCACGCCGTGGATCACGTCCACCGGGCCGAAACTTTTCTTGATGTCTCTCAGTTCAAGCGTGTGGGTCATTCGTACCCCCTTGCAGGCAAACTCCGACGCGGAGTTTGCATCGGAAACCGTCGCGGTTTCCGCCCCACGAAGTCCGCGACGGACTTCGATACGGAAAATGCGACATTTTCCGCCCCCTCATTTCAGCCCCGTCGTGGCAATGCCGGTTGTGATGAACCGTTGCAGCCAGACAAAGACCAGCGTGATCGGGATCAGCGACACCACCGTCATCGCCAGGATGTAATGGAAATCCGTGTCGAACTCGCCCGCGTACTGGGTCAGCCCCAGTTGGATCGTGTGCTTCGCCGGGTCCGAGATCAACACGATCAGCGGCCAAAGGAAATCGTTCCACCGCCAGATCACGCTCAGAATTGCCAGCACCGAAAGCGCGGGCAGGGACAGGGGCATCACGATCCGCCAGAAAATCCGCCACTCGCTCGCCGCATCCATCCGCGCGGCTTCCAGCAGTTCGTCGGGGATCGTCAGCATGTACTGGCGCAAAAGGAACACCCCCGTCGGCGTCGCCGCCGCTGGGATGATGACACCCCAAAGCGATCCGAACATGCCGAAACTCCAGACGACAAAGAACAGCGACACCAGGATGATGGACGAGGGGATCAGCAGGGTCGCGATGATCAGGATCGTGAACGTCAGCCGCCCCCGGAACCTGTACTTCGACAGGGCAAAGGCCGCCATGGCGTTGATGATCAGCGTGATCACCGTCGCCGCCACCGTCACGAAGACCGAGTTGAACAGGTAGATGCCGAAGGTGAAATTCTCCTGCCCGTTCCGCTTCAGGATCGGGTCCAGGTAGTTTTCGGTCGCCACCCGCACCTCTTCCGAAGGCGCGAGCGTGGTGCGCGGCACCTTGAAGACATCCTCGGGCGCATCGACCGTCGCGATATCCGTTTCCCGCCGCGTCGGACCTGCCTTGAAAACGGTCTCTTCGTTGCCGTCCTCGTCGGTGTAGATCCACGCAGGCTTCACCCCGACACCCGGAACATCCACCTCGACCTGCGCGATCGGCAACAGCCGCGTGTCGAAACTGTCGACCGCGCGTTCCGGTTTCACCGAACTGAAAAAGGTCCACAGCACCGGAACAAGGATGATAAGCACCCCGAACACAAGATAGCCATAGGCCAACACATCGGCGATGCCGAACCGCTCGGCGGTTTCCCTGTTGCCCGCGGTCCGGGTCAGAAAGGTTGCGATCCGGCTGGCCATCAGAACTCCGACTGCCTCCGCGTGATCCAGAGCTGGAAAAATGTAAAGACGGCGATGACCGCCGCCATCAACACCGACCCCGCAGCACCCTCGCCATAGTCCGGATTGTTGTGGGTAAAGGCGACTTCATAGATGTTCTGCACCACCATGTAGGTCTCGCGCCCCGGCCCGCCGCCGGTCAAAAGGTACACCTCGTCGAAAATCTGGAAACTTCGGATCAGGCTCAAGACCAGCACCACGGTCAGCGTCGGCATGACAAGGGGCAGGGTGATCCGCCAGAAGGCGCGGGTGGGCTTTGTTGCATCCATCTTGGCGGCTTCGTACAAGTCCGACGGAATCGCCTGCAACCCGGCCAGAAGGATCAGCATGTAGAACCCCATGTGGCTCCAGGTGAAAACGAAGACCAGCCAGAAGAACGGCCAGCCCGTGTTCGGCGTTACCAGCCAGTTGACCGGACGATAGCGCCCGAAGTCAAAGACCGCATCGAACTGGATCGACAAAAGCATCAGCGCCGCCAGAACTCCCGCCGCGATGATCGCGGCCCTTGCGAAGGGTCTGTCACTCGACACGATCCAGACCAAGGCGACCGCCAGAACCACACCCAGCCAGAAACTCCCTTCAAGGCCCAACAGGCTCAAAGGATTGGCCCAGCCGGTTATCAGCGCAAACAGCACCGCGAAAACCGCCGTCCAGGCGACCGACGGCGTGTCCGATGACCTGAGCGCCCGCTCGCTCACGACGATCAGCACCACCGCCAGCAAAACCGTTACAATGATGTCAAACCCGGTCAGCCCCGCCATCGCCGTCAACTGGTCGCGTGTGCCGCCGACGACTTCGTTCAACACGCCCTTGCGGTGCAACACCCAGTTCCAGATATTCGCGATCACGACGGGCGACAGCATCACGGGATAGAAAAACATCGCCCGCCAGAACCCGCGCCCCTTGATGTTCTTGTTCACAACCAGCGCCGTCAGCAGCGCCGCCACGCACAGAACCGGCACCTGGATCACCACGAACCAAAGGGTGTTGAACATGCCGGTCCAGAAATTGAACCCGGCGTTGGTACAGGACTTCGGCTCGAAAATGCTCTCGCAATTGAAAATCTCGAAGTATTGCCCCAGCCCGACCCAGGGCCGGTCGAACAGCGAAATCGACGGCCCGCCGGTGAACGAAACATAGAAATTCAGGATCATCGGGGCAAAAGTGAACAGCCCGAAGATCAGCATGTTGGGCAGCAACAGCGCATAGGGCACACCGCCCCGGCCCCAGACACTTTGCGCAAATTCGACAGGAAATCCGACAAGATCGGCCAGGAACGTCGGCACCTGGTACAGCTTGTAACGCCGCTTGTTCAGCAGCCAGACACTCCCGCCCCCGATCCAGAGCACGCCGAGTATCGACATCAAGATGCCAGCTAAAGTCATGACCACCCCGGAACAACCGGGGGCAGGATACCGCCCCCGGTCATTTCAGCAACGCCTCAGTTATTGGCGTTCGCGTCCAACTCTTCCTGGATTTTCTCCATCGCCTCGTCCAGCGACAACTCGCCATTGAGGGCCGAGCCGAGGTATTGCACCGTCGCGTTGTAAACAACAAAGCCGACCGGGCTGCCCTGAAGCCGATAGGCTTGCGGCGTCTGTTCCGCAGCGGTAGCGGCCATCGCGGCAAAGGTCGACAGACCCTCGGCCACGTTCGGCGAGGCACCTGCACCGGCATAGTCCAACCCTTCGGACTGCAGCTTGGCATGGGCCGGGATCGCATAGGTGCGGGTGTACCACTCACGCGCCTGTGCTTCCTCGCCCATCCAGGCCACGAACCTCGCGGCGGCTTCTTCGCGCGCGGCGTCGCCCGACTTGAAGGCGACCAGCCCGGTGCCGCCCGGCATGATCCCGCAACCGGCAGGGCCACAGGGCACCGGCACGACCGACCAGTCGAAATCATCGCCGACGTTCTTTTGCACGTTGGCGGTGTTCCACGACCCGCTCATGTAGAACGGCACATCCTGGCTAAAGAACATCTCGTTGCCATTGGCATACTTCGATCCCGAAACCGCAGGCCAGATGTCCGCAGGCATTAGCCCGCTTTCATGCCATGCGATCATCTTGGCCGAGAATTCCTTGAAACCATCGTCGACCATCAGCTTGCCGTCATCGCCGAAATAGGCTGCCCCGTAAGACATCGCCGGACCCGCCATGCGGTGACCCGAACGGTCCATCACCATCCCGGCATAGGAACCGGTCGCATCCATCACGGCCGCCGTCGCATCGGCCCAGTCATCCCAGGTCGCACCGGGGGCGGGCAGATCGACACCGGCTTCCTCGAACATGGTCAGGTTCACGTAAGGCCCGGTCACCGTCATTTCCGTGTGGAACCCGAAGATCCCGTCCGGTGCACCGGCGCGATACCAGGGCAGAACGGATCCATAGGCGGCTTCCCATGCGGCGGCGTCCACATGGGGCGTCAGATCGACATAATAGGGGTTCAGCCCGCCAAGGTCGGTCACAAACGCAAGATCCGGCCCGGTGCCCGCCTCCAACTGGATCGGAAGCTGCTCGCGGATCACCTGGTATCCGACCTGGTTCAGCTCGATATTCACGTCCGGGTTTTCCGCCGCGAACCGCTCTGCGAACTCGCCCAAAAGCCCCGCCTTGCTGTCCACATCCGAGATCATGAAGTTCAGATCGACCGCGAAAGCGGCACTCGACATGGCCAGCACCGAAGCCGCGCCGCACAGCACAATCTTCCGCGCACTCTTGAATTGATACATCATTGATATTCCTCCCTGGCGTGTTTTTCTGAGTTAAAACAGCTTTTCTTGCAGGAATTGTGAAAGAGCTTTGTAACAGCGTCAATATGGATCAATTTTCCATTCCCCCATGCGCCACGGGTCGCCGAAAACACGAATGCCGCCCCAGGGGACGGCATCGCAATCTTTCATAAATCGGGGTTGCTCAGGCCGTGTCGCGATAGGTCAACAGGCCCACAGGCCGGTTGTCGGCCTCGGCATAATCCAGCGGCGCATGATCCACCGCCGCCGTCGCGCGTTTGTATTCGAACACCATCTCGCCGTCTTCCTCCTCCGAGGCGACGATCAGGCATTGCGACAGATGCCGCGCGCCATCGTAAAGATCGACAAGGCCCCTCAGGCGCGGCGCATCTTCCACGTCCAGCGCGAAACCGTCGTCCCAATGGCGCAGGATGGTGAACACCTCGTCACCGGCACGCACCCGCATCCGGCTTTTCTTCCGCAACGATTGCTTGCGGGCCAGTTCCAACCCTTCGCGGACTTCTTTCGGTAGATAGTCAGACATAACAAAAACCCCCGGGGCAAAATCTGGTACGATTCGCGTGACTGTCAAAGCACTCTTTTCGATTGTCTCCAAAGTCTGAACATTCTGGCACAAAAAGGGTTCCCGGTTTTCTGACCGGACCCGAATGCTGGCCTTAACCCGGCAGACCATCTGGACCTAACCAAGAGCCGCACCGCCCCGTAGATATCGCTCGCCTGAAGGAGGATCCGCGCCCATGAAAATGACCACCGAAGAAGCTTTCGTCAAAGTCCTGCAAAAGCACGGCATCCGCCATGCCTTCGGGATCATCGGGTCCGCCATGATGCCGATCTCGGATCTCTTCCCGAAAGCGGGGATCATGTTCTGGGACTGCGCGCACGAAGGCTCTGCCGGAATGATGGCCGACGGTTACACCCGCGCGACCGGCGAAATGTCGATGATGATCGCCCAGAACGGCCCCGGCATCACCAACTTCGTGACCGCCGTCAAAACCGCCTACTGGAACCACACGCCGCTTCTTCTGGTGACACCACAGGCCGCCAACAAGACGATCGGGCAGGGCGGTTTTCAGGAAGTCGAACAGATGAAGCTGTTCGAAGACATGGTCGCCTATCAGGAAGAGGTGCGCGACCCTTCCCGCGTGGCCGAGGTGCTGACGCGGGTGATTTCCCAGGCGAAACGGCTCTCTGCCCCGGCACAGTTGAACATCCCCCGCGATATGTGGACCCAGGTGATCGACATCGACCTGCCCGACCCGATCGAATTCGAACGCTCGCCCGGCGGCGAAAACTCGGTCGCAGCCGCCGCCGAGCTTTTGTCGAACGCAAAAAACCCCGTGATCCTGAACGGCGCGGGCGTGGTGCTTTCCGACGGCGGCATCGAGGCATCGAAGGCGCTCGCCGAACGCCTGACCGCGCCCGTCTGCGTCGGCTACCAGCACAACGACGCCTTCCCCGGATCGCACCCGCTTTTCGCCGGTCCCTTGGGCTACAACGGCTCGAAAGCGGGGATGGAGCTTATCAAACAGGCCGATGTCGTCCTCGCCCTCGGCACCCGGCTCAATCCGTTCTCGACGCTTCCCGGTTACGGCATGGAATACTGGCCCGCCGACGCCAAGGTCATCCAGGTCGACATCAACCCCGACCGGATCGGGCTGACCAAGAAGGTCGCCGTCGGCATCGTGGGCGACGCCGCAAAGGTGGCCACGGGCATCCTGAACCAGCTTTCCGACACCGCCGGTGACGCGGGCCGCGACGCCCGCAAGGCAACCATCGCCGAAACGAAATCCAAATGGGCGCAGCAACTCGCCTCGATGGATCACGAAGACGACGACCCCGGCACCACTTGGAACGAACGCGCCCGCGCCGACAAACCCGACTGGATGAGCCCCCGCATGGCATGGCGCGCGATCCAGCAGGCCCTTCCGCGCGACGCGATCATCAGTTCTGACATTGGCAACAACTGCGCCATCGGCAACGCCTACCCTGACTTCGACGAGGGCCGCAAATATCTGGCCCCCGGCCTGTTCGGCCCCTGCGGCTATGGCCTGCCCTCCATCGTCGGCGCCAAGATCGGCCAGCCCGACGTGCCCGTGGTCGGTTTCGCCGGTGACGGCGCGTTTGGCATCGCGGTCAACGAACTCACCGCCATCGGTCGCGGCGAATGGCCCGCCGTCACCCAGATCGTCTTTCGCAACTACCAATGGGGCGCGGAAAAGCGGAACTCGACCCTCTGGTTCGACGACAATTTCGTCGGCACGGAACTGGACGAAGGCGTGTCCTACGCCGGCATCGCCCAGGCCTGCGGTCTGCAAGGCGTCGTCGCCCGCACCCAGGACGAACTGACCGCCGCGCTGGCACAGGCGATCAAGGACCAGATGGAAAACGGCAAGACCACCCTGATCGAAGCCATGATCAACCAGGAGCTCGGCGAACCCTTCCGCCGCGACGCGATGAAGAAACCGGTCGAAGTGGCAGGCATCGACCCGGGCGACATGGCAGGGGCGTGACGGCCCCGGCCGACATCCTCGTCCTCAACGCCGGATCATCCTCGATCAAGTTCGCCGTCTTCGACAGTCACCTTGATCCGAAATGCTCCGGCCTTGCCGCCGAAATCGGCGCGGGCGGCTTTGTCGAGGTGGACGGCACCCGCCAGCCCCAGCCGCTTGATGACCACCGCGCCGCCCTTCGCGCGGTGCTCGATGCGCTGAATAACAAGGGTATCAGCCTCACCACCCTTAGCGCCGCCGCGCATCGCGTCGTCCACGGCGGCCGCAAGCTGTCGCAACCCGTCCGTATCACCCCCGACGTCCGCGCCGAAATCGCCGCCTGCTCGCCGCTCGCCCCGCTCCACAATCCCCACAACCTCGCCGCCATCGATACCCTGGCCGAGCTTGCCCCCGACCTTCCCCAATTCGCCAGCTTCGACACCGCCTTCCACACCACCAACCCCGATCACGCCACCCGCTATGCCATCCCCCGGATCGAGGAAACCAAGGGCATCCGCCGCTATGGCTTCCACGGGCTGTCCTATGCCTCGATGGTCGCCACGTTCCAGAACGTCACCGGCGAAAAACTCCCCGCCCGGCTCCTGGGCTTTCACCTCGGCAACGGCGCCTCGCTCTGCGCGATCAAGAACGGCCAGTCCATCGCGACGACCATGGGCTATTCCCCGCTTGATGGCCTCACCATGGGCACCCGTTCGGGCGGGATCGACGCCAACGCGGTCCTGAGACTGGTCGAGGATCACGGGCTGGAACGCACCAAGGCGATCCTGAATCACGAAAGCGGGCTTCTGGGCCTCTCGGGCGGCAAATCCGACATGCGCAACCTGATGCTGGATCACTCTGCTGACGCCAGCTTTGCCATCGATCATTTCTGTTACTGGTCCGTGCGCCACGCCGGCAGCCTGATCGCCGCGATGGAAGGGCTGGACGCCATCGCCTTCACCGGCGGCATCGGCGAAAACGCCGTCGCGGTCCGTGCAAGGATCCTTCGCGCGCTGGAATGGACCGGCCTCAGCTTCGACCCCGATCCCAACCAGAAAAACGCACCCCGTCTGCATTCCGAAACAAGCGCGGTCACCGCATGGATCATCCCCGCGCGCGAGGAATGGATGATCGCCCGCGACGCCGAAACGCTGGCAGAAGTCGCGTGACCTACCGCCCCAACCCGATGGTGATGACCGTGGCCGCCACGATGTCCTCGACGCTCGCGCCCCGGCTCAGGTCACAGACCGGCCTGCGGAACCCTTGCAGGAACGGCCCAAGGGCCTGCGCCCCCGCCAATTCCTGGCACAGCTTGTACGCGATGTTCCCGGCATCCAGATCGGGAAAGATCAGCGTGTTCGCATCGCCAGCCCCGGCCCCTTTCTTCGCCGCTATCCCCGCGTTCAACGCCGCATCCGCCTGCACCGGACCCTCCACCGGCAAATCCGCCAGCAACGCAACCGCCTCCGCCACCTTGTCCACCGACGGCCCCGCCCCGCTGGAGCCCGTCGAATACGACAACAGCGCCAACCGCGCCTCGCCCAGCAAGGCACTTGCCGAAGCATGGGACGCCCGCGCAATCGCTGCCAGTGCCCCGGCATCCGGATCCACGTTCACCGCGCAATCGGCAAAGACCATCTGCCGACCATCCGGGAAAACCATCAGGAAAAAACTCGACGGCGCGGCGATCCCGTCCGCCAGACCGATCGCCAGACCCGCCGCCTCGATCACCCGCCGCGTCGGCAGAGCGGCCCCCGCGATCAGCGCCTCGGCCTCACCCGCCGCCACCATCGCTGCGGCCCGGATCAGCGGTTTCTGCACCATCCGTGCGGCAATCGCGGGTTTCATCCCGCGCGCCTCGACCAGCACCGCCGCCAAAGCCTCGGACGGTTCGGCCAGCGCCACCGGCTCGGCCAACCCCTCCGCCGCCAACCGCCGTGCGGCCTCCACGATCCGCTCATCCTCCACCTCCGGCAGGATGACCCGCGCGGGGCGTGCCTTTGCCGCCGCCACCGCCTTTTCCAGAACACTTTGCATCAGGAGCACCTAAATGAGCGATGGACCCAAAATCAACCGCGGTCTCATGGGCGTCTACTTCGACCGGTCCGCCGTGTCCGACATCAAGGGGGCCGAGGGCGCGCTTTACTATCGCGGCTACTCGATCAACGACCTTGCCACCAAGGCCACGTTCGAAGAGGTCTGCTACCTTCTCATGCAGGGCGAATTGCCAACCGCCGCCCAGCTTGCCGACTTCGATGCGCAGTTAAAAGCCGCCCGCACCCTGCCGGATGCGATCTATGACATCATCCGCGCCACCGCCGATGGCCACCCGATGAACGTGTTGCGCACCGCCGTCTCTGCCCTTGCAGCCCTTGAACCCGCCGCCGCCGACACCTCCGATGCGGCGATGCTGGCAAACGGCATCCGCCTGACCGCCCAGGTGCCGATGATCATCGCCGCCCACCACCGTATCCGTTCGGGGTTGGAGCCGGTCGCCCCCGACGCCACGCTCGGTCACGCCGCCAACTGGCTCTGGATGCTGAAGGGCGAAAAGCCTTCCGATGACGCCGCCCGCCTGGCCGACATCGACTTTATCCTGCACGCCGAACACGGCTCGAACGCTTCGTCCTTCGCCGCCCGCGTCACCATCGGAACCGAGGCCGACCTCCACGGCGCGATCACCACTGCCATCGCCACGCTCGCCGGTCCCGCCCACGGAGGTGCCGCCGAAGACGTCATGAAGATGGTCGAGGAAATCGGCGAACCCGAAAACGCCGCCGACTATGTGAAAGCCAAGCGCAAGAACCGCGAACCGGTCACCGGTTTCGGCCACCGCGTCTACCGCGCCGAAGATCCCCGTGCGCGCCACATGCGCGAAGGCGTGCGGAAACTGGGCGAGGAAATGGGCGAACCCAAATGGTACGCCATCCTGCAAGGCGTCGTCGAAGCCATGCAGCCCTACGCCCGTCACGGTCTGAATGTGAACGTCGATTTCTATTCCGGCGTGGTCTACCAGTTACACGGCATCCCGATGGACCTTTACGTTCCGATCTTTGCCATTGGCCGGATGCCCGGATGGGTCATCCAGTGCATCGAACAGAAACGCGGCAACATCCTGATCCGCCCGCTGACCCTTTATAACGGCCCTGAGCCGCGCGACTGGGTGGCGGTGTCAGAGCGGGCGAATTCTTGAAAAGAATTCGCACCGCTTTCTTTCCAAGAAAGCGCCCCCCGCGTTAAGCTCCCTTTCATGAAGCTCGAATTCCACCACATCAACTTCGTCTCCGAAGACGTCGACCGTCTGCACGACTTCTATGTCAACGTCCTCGGCCTCGACGACATGCCCGTCGCCCAGTTCCCAAGGACCGAGGCGAAAGGCACCACCGGCTATGACGGCAAGATCCGTTTCGCCACCGAAGGCAGGATGCAGTTCCACCTCGCCACGCGCGAGTTCGATACCGCCTTCCGCAACGGCCAGGTCATCAACCCGGTCGAACGCGGCCACATCGCCTTTCGCACCGACGACCTTGCCGCCGTCCTGAAGCTGCTCGACGACCACGGCATTCCCTATTCGGATTACGGAACCACCTTCGCCAAGGAATGGCACCAGGTCTTTTTCCACGACCCCGAAGGCAACGTGATCGAAGTCCACCAGCAAGTCGGGTAAGGGGGCGTTAACTCCGGCGTTCGCTCCTCTGTACAAAACGGTATCGGGCCCCTCCGGATCGCGTACAATCCGGAATTTCCGTTGTACGTTCGCCCGAATGAACCCGTCCTGAACCGACCGCGCTAAAGCTTTTCTTTAAAGATCACCTGCTGCACCACGCCCGCGAACAACAGCCAGAGCGTCGTCAGGATCAAGCCCCAATGCGCCCAACTCTGAGGGTCGAAATCCACCCAGGCCGCCCAACCCGCAAAGAAGGTCCAGCCAAAGGCCATCGGCAAGGTGATCGCCCGCCAACGCGCCGTGCGAAACGGATGAACGAACTTGATCGGCATCAGCATCGCCACCGCCAGCACCACGACGAAAAACAGGATCACCACGAAACCGGGCTTCAGCGCGAACAGCACAAGCACCACCATGTTCCAGCATCCGGGAAATCCGGAAAAGCTGTAATCGCTTGTTTTCATGCGGTTATCTGCGAAATAGATCGCCGACATGAAGGTGATGACAATGATCGCGAACCACCCCGTCCAGCCCGGCAGAAGCCCCGATTTGAACAGGGCGAAGGCGGGGATGAAGACATAGGTCAGATAGTCGATGATCAGGTCCAGAAGCACGCCGTCGATCCTCGGCGCGTTCGTCGTGACATCGTATTTCCGCGCCAAAGGTCCGTCGAACCCGTCGACCGCAAAGGCGACGACCAGCCAGAAAAACATCATCGCCCAGTCTTCCTGAACCGCCTCCAAAAGGGCCAGCATGGCAAAGACCGCGCCCGAGGCGGTGAACAGGTGCACCAGGTAAGCTTTTGTTTTTATGTTCACTTCACGCCCGCTTCGCTCTGGGATGGGCAGCCTCGTAGACCTCCATCAACCGTGCCGTGTTCACCGCTGTATAGGCTTGCGTCGTGGAAAGCGAGGCATGACCCAAAAGTTCCTGAATGGCGCGAAGGTCACCACCGGCATTCAACAGATGGGTAGCAAAGCTGTGCCGCATGGCGTGGGGCGTGGCACTGGCGGGCAGGCCAAGCTGCATCCGCGCCTGCTCCATAACCTTTTGAATATGCCGGGGATTCAACGCCCCGCCCCGCACGCCGCGGAACAGCGGGGCGTCGTCCTCGACATCGAAAGGGCAGGCCTTCACATAGGCATCCACTGCCGCCCGCGCGGCCGGCACCACCGGCACCACGCGCTCTTTCTTTCCCTTGCCAAGGATGCGCAGCACCTCACCCATGGGCACATCCCGGCCCGTCAGCCCAAGCGCCTCGGAAATCCGCAAACCACAGCCATAAAGCAGCGTCACAACCGCCTGATCGCGAAGCGCGACCCAAAGGGTTTCCGACTGCAACTCCACCGTTTCCAGCATCGACTTTGCCGCCGATTCATCCAATGGTCTCGGGAGCTTGGCAGAAAATCGCGGCGCCCGGGTCATCAAGACCGCCGTCGGGTCGAACCCCTCTTTCTCGGCCATCCAGGTGACGAAATTCTTCACCGCCGAAAGGGCTCGCGCCAGCGATCTGGCACCCAGCCCGCGCCCCCGCTCATGGGCCATCCAACCCCGCATCGTGCGCGTGGTAATCCGCCCAAGTGCCGCCGCGCCAAGGCCCTCGCCTTCATACCCTTGCAGGAACGAAAGAAACCCCAGCACATCCGCCCGATAGGCATCCACGGTCTTTGCCGATCGCCCGGAAACCGAGCCCAACTCGGTCAGCCAGCGTTCCAGCGCGTCCCTGAGTCCGGGCTGGATCACTCCAGCCAGCGGCGCATCGCGCGTTCAAAAACGCCTCCCATGAAATCCAGAAGGTCGGTCCCCTGGTTGGGCGAAAAGTGTCCCGGCGAATCCGAGGCAAAGGCCAACATGCCCGGCAGGCGCTTCGGCCCGAAGTCCAGCGCGATGCAGGCTTCCGAACGGACCCAACTGGCATTCCCGCCGTAAACGATTGAGGCATTGCCATCGACCCGTCGCAACGTCACCCGACGCACGGGGCGGCCTTGTCCCATGTAATCCTTGATGAATCCGGGGTTCACCACCGTCAGCACATCATGCGTAATCTCGGCCTCGGCGGCCTCCTGGCTTTCCAGCACCAGCCGCACCTTTCCGACCCTGAGGATGTCGACCACCTCGTTTCCAAGGCAGGCCAGGAAATCATCGAACGTCAGCGGTTCCAGAAAGGCACTGACCGCGCGATGTACCTGGTTCATGCCCGCAAGGTTCTCGTAAGCCGCCGCAACGACCGACCGATGCGTGTCTTCAAGCCGTTGCAGCCGGGCCTCAAGCCGCTCCATCGCGACGCCGCGCAGATCGACGATGTTACCGCCCATGGATCGGTCATTGGCGGCAATCAGCGCACGCATGACGTCCACGTCTTCAAGGATCACGTCGGGTTCCTGGAGGATGCGCAAGCGCAAATCTTCGGCAATCGCCGCCTGTTCGTTCATCTCTCTTGCCTCTCTCTTCCCTGCTCTGACGGCAGGTGATGTTCTTTTGGGGAACTTTGGCAGGGCTTGCGCGGTTTCTCAAGAATTTTGAGCGCAGGACAGGGCGGTCGCGGCAAGGATGTCACGGATCAGGACAGGACGGCACCGGGATTCATGATGCCCTTGGGGTCAAGTGCCGCCTTGATTGCGCGCATCGCCGCCAACTTGGCGGGATCGCCATATCGCACCAACTCCTGCACTTTCGCCCGCCCGATCCCGTGTTCGGCACTGAAACTGCCGCCCCGGGCAACGGTCATGTCATGGATCAAACGGGTCACATCCGGCGCACGGTCGCGATACGCCACGCGCTTTTCGCCCTCGGGCGGGAAGATGTTGAAATGCAGGTTGCCGTCGCCCAGATGGCCGAAGGCATTGATCCGACAGGGCAAAAGCGTCTGAATTTCGGCACTGGCATCCGCGATGAACCCGGCGACTTCACTCAAGGGCAGGGAAATGTCGTGCGAGGCAATCGCTCCGATCCGCCGGTTCGCTTCCGAGATGGATTCGCGCATGGCCCAGAAATCGTTTCGCTGCTGCCCGGTCTGCGCGATCAGCCCGTCCGACACCAGGCCCGCCTCAAGGGCCTCTTCAAAGATCTTGCCCAGATGCCCTTCCGGGTCCATCCCCGGCCCCATGCCCAACTCGGTCAGCACCGACCAGGCAGGCGGCGTCTCAAAGGGCAGCCGAAGGTCGGGCAGGGTTTCAGCAAGGAATTCATAGGATTGCGCCGGGATGATCTCGAAGGCCGAAATCGCCTCGCCCACTTCGTGCCGGAAGAGCGACAAGAGCGAAAGCGCGGCCTCGGGCGACGGCACGGCCAGTACGGCGGTGGCAACTTCGGCGGGCCGCGGCGCAAGCGTCAATGCGGCCGCCGTGATGATGCCAAGCGTGCCCTCCGCCCCGATCAGAAGGTTCCTCAGGTCATACCCCGTATTGTCCTTCCGCAGTCGTTTCAGCCCGTGCATGATCTGCCCATCCGGCAAAACGGCCTCAAGCCCCAGGCAAAGGCTCCGCGCCATTCCGTATCGCAAGACGTTCAACCCGCCCGAGTTCACCGACAGCCCGCCGCCGATCCGCGCACTGTCCTTGCTGCCATAGCTCAACGGGAAAAGCCGCCCTTCGGCCTCGGCCGCCGCCTGAACCTCGGCCACGGTCGCGCCCGCTTCGGCAACCAGCGTGTTTTCCTCCGCATAGACCGCCCGGATCGCGTTCATCTTCTCCAGAGAAAGGATCAGCGGCGCGGGCGCCTCCGTCCGGATCTGACCGCCGACCAGCCCCGTGCCGCCGCCATAGGGCTGGATGCCCACCAGCGCCTCGCCGCAGATCCGCACGACCGTCGCAACCTCTTCGGTCGAGGCCGGCCGCGCAAGGAACGTGGGCGCACCCCTGTGCAGCCCCCTCGGTTCTTCCAGGTACGGAGGTGGTGCGGGAACAACGGAAACCCCCGCGCGGGAAAGCGTTTCGGCAAGGCGATCGTCAGCGGCATTCAACATGCACTTGGCCTAGAAGCCGCGCCCGGATGTGTCAATCGCGGGCGCTACTCGAACCCGCTGTATCTGCTCGGCTCCAGCACGATCACGGTCGGGCGCGATGGCAGGTTGCGCAGCGACAGTTCAACATGGCTTTCGCTCCGCCGGTCGATGTCGAAATCCCCCGAAACCGATGTCAGGAACCGATCCAGCGAGTTACGCGAAAACCAGTGCATCGGCAGAACAACGGAACTGCGGAACCGCTTCACGATCCGCGTCATCGTCGGAATGTCCACGGTCAGTCCCCCGTCCACCGCCGCCATCACCACGTCCAGCCGCCCGATCGCGGCATAGGTTTCCTCGGACGGTTCGTGATGCAGATGCCCCAGATGCCCGATGCAAAGCCCGGCCACCTCGAAGATGAAAATCGAATTTCCATCGGCAATCGCCACCTCGTCATCAAACTGGCTGCGAATGTCGGTCGTCGCATTGCGCACCAGCATCTCGCCAAGGTCGACGTAATGATCTGCCGGTTCGCCCGCTTGCCGCCATCCTTCCAGCACGTGGGGAATGTCGGGGTGGGGATAGGCGGTCCAATGGCTGGAATGGGCGTTGTTCATGGTCACAACGTCGGGCAGTTTCTCGTTCGGCCCGATCACGCCGGTATAATCAGTCACCGCGTGCAGCCCGCCATGGGTCTGGATCAGGTACATCGAATGATCGAGGTAACTGAGGCGCACGGAAAACTCGTCCTCCACCGGCACGCTCCAGGAGGCCTTGTGAACAAAGGTCGCCTCGGGGCTCATCTGGGCAATCGCAAAACAATGACTGGGGCGGCGGTCTTGCGCCGAAACACCGGCAGCGCCGAAAATCAGGATCAGTAAGGCAATAAAGGCTCGCATCGGAACACCTCCTGGCGAAAGACTAACCGACTACAAGCGTTTGACAACGCCGCTTTAGTTGCACCCTGTCGCAGGACAGGACACATTGTGGTGAAGACGGGGGAGGCTCGCATGACATACGTGATGGCGATTGATCAGGGAACGACATCCAGCAGGACCATCCTGTTCGATGAGCAGATGAAGGTCGCCGCCATCGCGCAGCGCGAATTTACCCAGCATTTCCCGAACAGCGGATGGGTCGAACACGAGGCCGAAGACCTCTGGACCACTGTCGTCGAAACCGCGCGCGAAGCGATGGAAAAGGCCGGGGCAAGTGCCTCGGACATCGCCGCCATCGGCATCACCAACCAACGCGAAACCTCCGTGGTCTGGGAAAAGTCCACCGGCAAGGCGGTGCATCGCGCCATCGTCTGGCAGGACCGCCGTACCGCCGATTACTGCGCCGAGATGAAATCGAACGGTCATGAAGCAACGGTAACGGAAAAGACCGGCCTTCTGCTCGATCCCTACTTTTCCTCGACCAAGGTCAAATGGATCCTCGACAAGACGGACACCCGCGAAAGGGCCGCCGCAGGCGAAGTCCTGTTCGGCACCGTCGACAGTTGGCTGATCTGGCGCATGACGGGCGGGGCGTCTCATGTGACCGACGCCACCAACGCCGCCCGCACCATGCTTTATGACATTCACGCGGGCCGCTGGTCCTCCAGCATGTGCGAAATGCTGGATGTCCCCAAGACCATGTTGCCCGAGGTCAAGGACTGCGCCGCCGATTTCGGCACCACGACCCCCGATCTGTTCGGCGCACCCATCCCCATCCTCGGAGTCGCGGGCGACCAACAGGCGGCCACGGTCGGGCAGGCGTGCTTTGAAAAAGGCATGATGAAATCCACCTACGGCACCGGCTGCTTTGCCCTTCTGAACACGGGGTCCGAGGCTGTCACATCGAAAAGCAGGTTGTTGACCACCATCGGCTACCAATTGGACGGCGTGCCGACCTATGCGCTGGAAGGCTCGATCTTCATCGCCGGTGCGGTGGTGCAGTGGCTGCGCGACGGGTTGAAGATCATCGAAACCGCCTCGGAAACCCAAGGGCTGGCCGAAGCCGCCGACCCCTCGCAACCTCTTATCCTTGTTCCCGCCTTCACTGGCCTCGGCGCGCCCTATTGGAACCCCGACTGTCGCGGCGCGGTCTTTGGTCTGACGCGCAGTTCCGGGCCGAACGAATTTGCCCGCGCCGCCCTCGAAAGCGTCGGTTTCCAGACCCGCGATTTGTTGGAGGCGATGCAGGCCGACAGCTCGGAACTGGAAGGCGGCGTGTTGCGCGTCGACGGCGGCATGACCGCCAGCGACTGGACGATGCAATTCCTGTCCGACGTGATCGGAGCGCCCGTCGACAGGCCGGTGGTCCAGGAAACCACAGCCCTCGGTGCCGCCTGGCTGGCCGGGATGCGCGCGGGCGTCTATCCTGACACCGCCGGTTTCGCCGCAACATGGGCGCTTGATAAGCGGTTCGAACCCACGAT
The DNA here is from genome assembly GCA_965228905.1 of Paracoccaceae bacterium. GTDB lineage: Bacteria > Pseudomonadota > Alphaproteobacteria > Rhodobacterales > Rhodobacteraceae > CALKXV01. The sequence continues at coordinate 883,093 of CBDDII010000003.1, forward strand.
GAGCGCCGAGGCGCGTGATGCAAGATACGAAGGCTGGAAAAAAGCGGTTGCCGCCACGATGACGGTCTAGGATCGTCATGAAAAAGCGCAGTTCTTCCCGCTAAGACGGCCCAGAATTTCAAGGAAAGGGCAATTGATGAGCCTCATGAAGATCGAAACCCAGCCGATTGAGGGCCAGAAGCCCGGCACCTCGGGCCTGCGCAAAAAGACGCGCGAATTCATGGCGCCGCATTTCCTGGAAAACTTCGTCCAGTCGATCTGGAACGGCATAGGCGGTGCGGCTGGCAAGACTTTCGTGGTGGGCGGCGACGGGCGATACTTCAACGACCGCGCCGTGCAGGTGATCCTCAGGATGGCTTCTGCCTCGGGCGCGGCAAAGGTGATCGTTGGGCAGGGGGGGATCCTCTCAACGCCCGCCGCGTCGAACATGATCCGCAAACGCAAGACCGACGGCGGCATCATCCTGTCCGCCAGCCACAACCCCGGCGGCGCGGACGAAGACTTTGGCATCAAGTTCAACACCCCGAACGGCGGCCCCGCACCCGAGGATGTGACCAACCGCATTTTCGAGGCGACGAAAACCCTGACCCACTACGACATCTGGGAAAGCCAGGATGTCGATCTGGATGCCATCGGCGAAACCACCTTGGGCGACATGACGGTCGAAATCGTCGATCCCGTCACCGACTACGCCACCCTGATGGAGCAACTCTTCGACTTCGACGCCATCTCGGCCCTCTTCGCGGGCGGCTTCACCATGCGTTTTGACGCGATGTACGCCGTCACCGGCCCCTATGCCACGGCCATCCTCGAAGGCCGCCTTGGTGCGCCGAAAGGCACCGTGATGAATGGCACCCCGTCGCCGGATTTCGGCGGCGGCCATCCCGATCCCAACCCGATCTGGGCCAAGCCACTGGTCGATCTGGTCATGGGCCCGGACGCGCCCGACTTCGCAGCCGCCTCGGACGGTGACGGCGACCGTAACATGATCCTCGGACGTGGCGTCTATGTTACCCCGTCAGACTCGCTTGCCGTCCTCGCCGCCAACGCCCACCTCGCGCCGGGCTACAAGGATGGTCTGTCCGGTGTCGCCCGCTCCATGCCCACCTCCGGTGCGGTGGACCGCGTGGCCAAGGCCCTTGGCATCGAATGCTTTGAAACCCCGACTGGGTGGAAATTCTTCGGCAACCTTCTGGATGCCGGGCGTGCCACCCTTTGCGGCGAAGAAAGTGCGGGCACCGGCAGCGATCACGTGCGCGAGAAAGACGGGCTTTGGGCGGTTCTGCTCTGGCTCAACATCCTGGCCGTCACCAAATCTTCCGTGCAGGATCTCCTGACGAACCACTGGAAAACCTACGGACGCAACTACTACACCCGCCACGATTACGAAGCGGTGGAAAACGACAAGGCCAACGCCCTGATGGACGGCTTGCGCGGCAAACTCGCCGATCTGGCTGGTCAGACCTTTCCCGCTGGCACCGTCGCGATGGCCGATGAATTTGCTTATGACGACCCGATCGACGGCTCGCGCTCCGAAGGCCAGGGCATCCGCATCCTGTTTGAAGGCGGCAACCGCATCGTCTTCCGCCTCTCCGGCACGGGCACCGTGGGGGCCACGATCCGCGTCTACCTCGAAGGCGTCGAAAACGACCCCGCCAAACTCGACATGGTCGCCGAAGACGCCCTTGCCGACGTCATCGCCACGGCCGAGGAAATCGCGGGGATCACATCGCACACAGGCAGAACCGCCCCGGACGTGAAAACTTGATTTTAAAGCCTTTCGAGTTTTCGTTGAATCACCTCTGATCGCTTTTCGCGTTCGACCGAAGGGAGAGGCAGCGAACAAGCGATTCAATGTAAACTCGAACGGCTATTGGCAGTTTGGCGCCACTTTTCGCACCTGCAGCGTGCAAGGAATCACCTCCTGTGCTACGAAACGCTTGGGTGGCTTTCAAAGGCCGCCTTTTTTTGTTTTGAAACAAGGTATTCGCGCAAATGAACCGGCAACCGCCCCTTCGCATCCTACTGATCGAGGATCACACCGTCGCAGCAATCACGCTGGAATGCCTGTTGGAAGACCTGGGCCATTCGGTTGTGGCCGTCGCCGCCACGCCGCCGCAAGCCGAACGCGCCCTGTCACGCTTCGCAAACCAGATCGACCTGGTGATCTTTGATGCCCTGATCGTCGGCCTGCCCAGCCTTCGGATTGCCGACCATGTGCGCCGTTGCGATCTGCCGGGCCTTGTCACCTCGACCATGCCGGAATCCGACCTGAAGGCGCTTGGCTTCGATGCGCCCTACCTTCCGCAACCCTTTACGGACGTGAGCGTCGCCCGCGCGCTTTCCGCCTTCGCGAAGGAAAGTCTGACTGCGGCGTAAAGCGATGGCGAGGAATTCGGTAACGATTTCCGACTCGGACATCGCGGCAAATCAAAGAATTAGAGCGCTGTCCTTGATTCAGAAATCATGGACGGCGCTCTAAACCCGGTGATAGGGGCTGCCGGTCAGGATCGAAGTCGCGCGGTAAAGCTGTTCGGCCAGCATCACGCGGACCAGCATATGCGGCCAGACCATGCGCCCGAAACTGATCGAAAAATCCGCCTTTGATCTCAGCGAGGCATCAATCCCGTCCGCCCCGCCGATGACGAAGGTCGCGACACCCGCGCCATCATCCCGCCAGAACCCCAGCTTTTCGGCAAACTCCGGCGAACTCAGCACCTTGCCCCGCTCATCCAGCGTGACCAGCGGCCCGGACCCCTCGGCGGCCTTTTCCAGCAGCACCGCCTCTGCCGCCATGCCGCCTTTCTTCGCCTCGACCTCCTGCACGCTGGCAGGGCCGATGCCGACAGGACGACCGATCTTGTCGATACGGGACAGGTAGTCGCTCACCAGGTCGGCCTCGGGTCCACCGCGAAGCCGACCCACGGCAACGATCTTCAACTGCACGGGCGTGCCGTCAGCTTTGCAGGGCCGCAGCCTCGCCCGGAGACAGCCACATCTTTTCCAACTGATAGAACTCGCGCACTTCGGGCCGGAAGACATGGATGATCGCATCGCCCAGGTCGATCAGCACCCAGTCGCCGGCATCCTTGCCTTCGACCTTGGCCAGACGACCGTGATCCTGCTTCAGCGTATCCACCAGATTTTCGGCAATCGCCGCCACCTGCCGGGACGACCGGCCCGAGGCGATGACCATCCAGTCGGCCATCTCGCTTTTGCCGCGCAGGTCGATCTGCACGATCTCTTCGGCCTTGCTGGAGTCCAGTGATGTCAGGATAACGCCAAGCAACTCGTCGCTGGCGAGGGACGTGGCTTTGCCGGTCATAACACTTCCGGCGCTCTCGGCGGTCGTGCCACGGACCGCGTCTTGGATATGAGACAGGACATTGTCCTCCTTTGACTGTGCCGGGCGCTCTCTCCCGGCCTTACCTGTAGGACAAAAGTAACACCTGATTCGCCCAATTCCAAGATTTTGACACCGCACGGGGCAAAACAGCCGACGTTGCGTGTTGTATCGGAACGATTTTCAAAGGGCGCGCCACAGGTGTGACCAAAAGGAGAACGCACAGATCCACAGCTAAGTCATTGATTTAGCTGTTTCGCGTGCGAAAATTTTCGGCCCGGATCCACCTCAGTAGTCGCGTTCGTAAAAGATCCCGATACTTGTGCCACCTTCGCTGCTGACGCCGCCTTTCACGGTCACGGACCGCGAAACATCAAGGTTCAGGTTCAACTGCGTCTCGCCCGCACTGTCGACGGTGACGTCGGTATAAAGGTTTTCGCCCAGGTAGGCCCCGGCCTGAACCGCGGTGTTTCCCTCATCCGTCGTGGTCACGTCCAGGTCGGCAAGGCCGGTGCTGTTGCGCAGCTTTCCGACGATCCCCTCGCCACCGCGCCCGGCCAGCGTGCGCACCGCAAGGGCCAGCCTTGCGGCCTGCAAGGCGCTGAGGTTCTCAAGCCCCTGACCAAAGATCAGCCGCGCCAGCGCCTCTTCCTGCGGCAGTTGCGGGTTCGAGGTAAACGCGATGTCGGGATTGTCGGCGGTGCCAGAGACCGTGACGCTGACGCTGCCATCGTCAACCTCGGTCGTCGCCTGAAGGAATAGCTGCGGAACGAAGGAGCCCTCCATCGTGATCCGCGCCTCGTCCAGTTCAAGCCGCTGGCCAAGGATGTCCAGCCGCCCCCGGATCAGGGTGAAACCGCCCGAAGGGATCACGTTCCGCGTCGTGCCACGTAGGCGCAGCGATCCGCCGAACTCGCTGTCCAACCCGCGCCCCCTGACGAACAACTGGTTGCCCGCCGTCACGGTCACGTCCAGGGGATAGGCGGGGCCCGAACCGCCGCCACTGCCCGCAACCTCCAGCAATCCCGCGCGACGCCGAGTGCCGCGCACGGGGGGCGGTTCGTTGATATGGGTGATCTCGGGGATCGCGCCAGCACCGCCAAGACCGGACGACGGGATTCGAATCTCGGTCGGCCCAAGCGCCAGCGCACCGGAAATCCGCGCACCGCCGGTCAGCGGGCCGTTCACGCCCAGGCTGCCGTTGATGCTGGTCTCGAACAGGCTTGGGTCGGTAAAGACCGCGTTTTTCAACGTGATGTTCAGATCCGCCGCGTAAGGTGCGCTCGTCCCAACCGGCCCGCGAATGGCGATCCGGCCCCCGCCCTCAAATCGTCCCGCGACATCAAGCGTCGCTCTGCCTCCTCCAAGCGAGGTATCAAGCGAAATGCCACTGACAGCCACCCCGGCATCGGGGGCCACAAGCCGCGCGTCGCGGGCCGTCACCTGACCGGAAAGCGACGCAAGATCAAGCGGACCGGCAAGGCGCAGATCAAATCGCACAGGACCGGACAGCGTTGTCGGTGCGATAAAGCTGTTGGCGATCTCCAAAAGCGCATTGCCGTTGATCGAAAGGTCCGCGGTCGAGAAATCCTCGGCCGCCGTCCCGGCTATATCCGCGCGGATGCCGCCGGGGCCGCTGGCGCTGACGTCCACGCGCATGGTGCCGTCGCTCAGGCCTTCGACCTTGCCCTGAACCTCTGCCGCACCGGGAAGGCCCGAAACGAAAGGCGCGATGTTGAAAACTCGTGCTGCAAAATCCAGCGTGCGCTCGTCAGCGCCAACCGCTCCGGATGCGCTGGCATCCATTGCTCCGGTTTCCAGCGCCAGCCGCGAAAGCGTGATCTGTCCGTTCGTTCCCGAAGCGACAAGCGCCAGCGTTGTTTCCCCGCTCAGCAGACGGTCGACGTCGGGAATGCCGCTTGACAGGTCAGCGCCCGTCAAACCGCCGTCGATGCTGAAGGACGACAGATCGAAAGCCACGCTGCCGGTTGCGTTCACCTCGGCCGAGCCGCCGATGTCGCGCCCCGCCAGTTTAGAAAAGACCGATAGGTCGGGCGCAGTTGCCGTGACGGTGCCTTCACCGCGCGGGGCGTTGTAGATGTCCAGCAATCGCCCTTCTCCGGAAAACTGCACTGCATCGCCATCGACACGCGCCGTGACATCCCAATCCCGCGCCTCGTCTTCCCGCCCGGTCAGGTCCAGATCGACCGGACCGGAAAGGCCGTCCAGCAGGATGCCTGCATCCTCAAGCCGCCCCGCCAGCGACAGGGTCGAGGTGCCGGAAGTCAGCCGAACCCGGCCTTGAAGATTGGCCTGCTCGCTTTCAACCGTGTTCAGTGTCACGGCCAGCCCCGCAGCGTCGCGGGTGGCACGCAGGTCCAGCCGGGAAGGCCCGGCGAGGATGGCATCGACACGCGCGTCACCGATGGAAATGCTTTGGCCGTTGCCTTTGGCCACGACGTCGAAAGTCCCCTGAAGTGGCGTGGCGGTGAAGGTCACCTCCGCATTCGTCCGCCCGCCTAGCGGGCGCTGCGCAACGCCCGAAAAGACGGCCAAGTTGTCCGCCCGTAGTGCGACTTCGCCTTCCACCTCCGGGCCGTCTTCGCCGCTTGTGACCACCGCATCGCCGTTCAGCCCGTAAGCCTCGCCTTCAAGGGTCAGACCGCTGAGGCGCAAATCGCGGCCCGCTTCCCAGTCCACCGCCACTTCGCCCGAGATGTCTTCGCCAACGGCCTCTTTCAACGACGGGTCACCAAGATCCAGCGCCCTGATCTGATACCCCACATCCGCTGTCACACGATTGATCGCACCGGGGGAAATCTGGCCGACGACCCGAAGCCGCGCGGCATCCGCGCTGATCGCCCCGCGTTCAAGGTTTTCGATGTCGAACCGCCCGGCCCAGCCTTCGCCCTCTGCCGCATTGAACGCCAGTTCCAGCGCGACGCTGTCCACCCGCGTTTCGTCCCCCGAAAGCGGCAAGAGAACAGGTTCACCGCTTTCGTCGGCAATACTGCCCGTCAGGTTGAACCGGCGCGGCATCCCGTCCTGACCCAGAACAGCCTCGCCTGAAAGCGACAGGTGGTCGGCGGTCAGGGACAGATCGTTCAATACGGTTCCACCGCCTTCGGTACGAAAGGCGCTGACCCGCAAGCCGACGTTTTCCCCGAAGAACGGGCGATACTCGGGCAGGAAAAGCGGCGCGATGTCGCCCGCGATATTCGTGGTCAGGCCGACGGTTTCGTCCACCTTGAACGTGCCAATCTGTCCGGTCAGGCGATCCACGCCGTCCGTCGCAAGGCGAATGTCGGCCACGTATTCATCAATCGGTGCGGTCCCGCTGATAGCAAAATCGACCGAGGGGTTGCCCGGAATGCCCGCCAGCCGCGCCAAAAGGCCTTCAGTGTCTTCTTCCAGCCCCAGGTCGAAAGCCAAGACGCGGGTCGCATTGGAATAGGCGGCCTCCAGAGTGGCCGCACCGCGCCCGTCCAGCCTTGTGATGCTCAGCGTTGCCGTGCCTTCACCATCTTCCAGCGAAAAGGCGCCTTCGGTGCCGATGTCGATGTCTTCGCCCAGAAGGGGCGCGCCGAGCGAAACCCTGGCCGCGCTGATCTCGTCGATCTGGATGCTGACCGGCAGTTCGGGCAGTTGGAAACCCGTTGCTTCGGGCGTCGGCGCTTCGGTTTCTTCCGAGGCTGGCAATCGGGGCAACAGGATCTCGGCGGCGGTCAGCTTGGTGACTTCAAGCCGCCCCTGGAACAATGCGGCGCGGCTCCAGTCCAGTTCTGCGTCGTTCAGCGTCAGCCAGACCCCGTCGTCGTCGGCGATGGTCAGGCTGTCGAGCGTCGCCGCGCCTGACAAGGCCCCTTCAAAACCGGTGACCTCGACAACCCGGCCCGCTCCGGAAAGCTGATCCTCGATCAACCTTTCCAGAAGCGAGCCCTGTTCTTCGTCAGAGGCGGCTTCGTCCGAGCCGAACAACCGGTCGAAGAACCCACGCTCGTCATCCTGGGCCACGGCGGGTTGAGCAAGGCAAAGTGCCAGGACAAATGCGAAATGTCTCATCAGAACGACTGCCCGATGCCGACATAGAAATAGAGATCCGAAGCATCCGTATCGCCGGAAATCGGCGTTGCAAGGTCAAGCCGGATCGGCCCAAGGCCCGTCAAGTAGCGCACGCCAAGCCCGGCACCGGCATGGCTTTCGCCGGAAAAGTCCGGAAAGCTCTCCGACCCGACATAGCCCCAGTCGGCAAAGGCGACCAGTTGCACGTTGTCCCAGACATCCGCGCGAATCTCGCCCGAGATTGCCAACAGGCTGCGCCCGCCGGTCGACAGGCCACCGATATCGACGCCAAGGGATTGATAATCCTGCCCGCGCACGGTTCCCCCGCCACCCGAGTAGAACCGATAGGTCGCGGGGCTTTCTTCCAGCGACGGACCGACAAGGGCACCAAGCTGCGCGCGAGCGGCAAAAGTCAATTTCTCGGTCCCACGATAGGCCCGTGCATCCACGAAGAACCGCGCCCCGTCGGAGGTTCCGGCAAGGGCAAGGAAAGGCGTGGCTTCGACTTCGACGAAAAAGCCAGAACGCGGGTCAAGTTCACTGTCGCGGCGGTCGTGGATGCCGGTGAAGGGCAGGGTCAACAACTCGATCGTTTCGTTGCCGAAATCATCGGTGGTGTCGGAATAAAGGTATCCGGCCCCAAGGCTGACCGTGGTGCGGGAACTGGCATAGCGGGTGAAGCCGAGGGTGAATTCGGTCGTGTCTGCGGTGAAGTCCGGCTCATCCAGGGATTCGAACTGAAGCTCGGCAAAGAAATCCGTATCGGCAGCAGGGGTGGCGGGCCGTTCGTAGCGGGCACCGAAGGTGTAGTCGGTGCCGCCGGTTTCGCCGCCAAGGCCCGCAACCTCGCCATCGACGCGAAACCGCTCGGCCCCGCCCAGAAGGTTGCGGTGCAGCCAATAGCCCGACAGCGTCACACCGTCCACGGTGCTGTACTCGGCACCAAAGCCAAAACGCCGGGGCGTGGCCTCGGACACGGCGATGGTCAGGGGCAGGCTGGCGTTCGGGCCGATCCTGTCGGCCTCTTCGATGGTGACGCTGCGAAAGCTGCCGGTGCGGCGCAGGCGCCTGGCGGCGGCGTCAATGTCTTCGGGATCAAAGCGGCGGCCTTCGGTCAGTCCGGCGATTTTCAGGATGCGCCTGGTGCGCACGTTTTCGTTGCCGCGCACCGAGACGGTGCCGAAACTCAGGCGCGGGCCGGGGGTGACGCCAAGACGGGCGTCGAGACGCGACTGGCGGTGACGGGCGGTGATGCTCTGACCGGTGACTTCGGCCTTGGCATGGCCCACGGCCCGCCAATCGTCGACCGCAGATTCAGCCGCCTCTCTGATAGCGGATGTCGAGGCGGGTGCGCCGGGGCGAAACCCTTCGGGCAGTTCGTCTCCGGCGGGCAGCGGTGTGACCTCTGCGACGCCAAAACGAAAACGCGGGCCGGGGTCGACGGACAGGCGGATGTCACGCACCTCGGGCAATCGCGCAAGCGGCGAGAAACCCGCAGCCTCGCGTCCGTTCAAAAGGATGCGGATCACGCCGCCGAAATACCCTTCGTCATAAAGGACGGCCAAAAGCCGCTCATAGTCGGCTTGGGCGGCGGCCAGCAGGGCGTTCGGGTCTTCTTCGCCTTCGCGACGGCTTTGGATGACCAGCGAAGAGGCGCGCAGCGCGTCGCGAAGGTCGTCACCGCCACCATTCGTCTGAAGCGAGATTCGCGGCTCTGCCATGACGGCAGCGGATTGAAAACACAGAAGAAAAACGCCAAGGGACAGGGCGCGACGGAACAGGCGGTGGGGCGGCACTGGTGACATGACTCATGAATATAGTGCGCTGTAGGGAAGTGACAGTCCTGTCGCGGGCCTGTCACGGGAAATTCAATCGACCGGGGTGCCGCTCAACCCGGCAAGGATCGGGCAATCGGGCCGGTCATCGCCCGCGCAGGTCTGGACAAGATGAGACAGGGTATCGTGCATCGCCCGCAAGTCCGCGATCTTGTTCTCGATTTCGAGAAGGTGCCGCCGCGCGACCTTGCGCACTTCGGAGCTGGCGCGGTCTTCGTCGTCGTAAAGGGCGAGAAGCGTGCGGCAATCCTCGATCGAAAAGCCAAGGGCGCGGGCGCGGCCAAGGAACGTCAAAGTGTGAAGGTTCCTGTCGGAAAAGACGCGATAACCGTTGTCGCTGCGGGCAGGTGTCACAAGGTCGATGCTTTCATAATAGCGGATCGTCTTGGGCGGCAGCCCGGTGGCTTCGGCGACGTCGCGGATGTTCATGAAAGCTCTCCGGTTGCGCGGCGCAGTCTGAGGGCATTGGCCACCACCGCGACGCTGGACAGGGCCATCGCAAGCGCGGCCAACATGGGCGACAGCAAAAGCCCGAACGCAGGGTAGAGCACGCCAGCGGCCACGGGGATCAGAAGGATGTTGTAACCAAAGGCCCAGGCCAGGTTCTGACGGATGATGGCAAGGGTCGCCCGGCTGAGACCGATGGCGCGGGGCACACCCGCCGGATCACCCGACATCAGCACGACCTCGGCGGTTTCCATCGCGACATCCGTGCCGGTGCCGATGGCGATGCCCACCTCTGCGGCGGCCAGTGCGGGGGCATCGTTGATTCCGTCGCCGACAAAGGCGACCGGGCCGGTCTTCGACCATTCGCCCAAGGCGTCGACCTTGGTGTCAGGCAGGGCCTCGGCCACGACCGTGTCGATGGACAGGCGGCGTGCCACCGCCTCGCCGGTGGCCTTTGCGTCGCCGGTCAAAAGCGCGACAGTCTTGCCCGCGCTTTTCAGCGTCTCGACCGTGGAGGTGGCATTGTCCTTGATCGGATCCGCGACCGATAGCATGGCCCGGACCTTGCCGCCCCAGCCGACGAAGATGGGCGTTTCGCCCATGTCGGCCCGCGTGTCGGCCTCGGATTCGAGCGTTTCCAGCGACAGGTCGTTTTCCTTCATGAACCGGGCCGAGCCGACGCGGACAAGCTGACCTTCGACCGTGGCTTCGGCACCGCGCCCGGTCACGGCGTTGAAATCGCTGGCTTCAAGTGTTGATCCGGCGGCCGAGACGATGGCGTTGGCTATGGGATGTTCGGATCGTGTTTCGACGGCGGCTGCATAGCTCAGAACTGTCTCGCGGTCTTCGCCCGGAGCAAGTGCCACATGGACAAGGGCAGGCGCGCCTTCGGTCAGGGTGCCGGTTTTATCGAAGGCGATGGTTTCGATGTCGCTCAACCTTTGCAGCGCCTCGCCCTGGCGGAACAGGATGCCAAGCTCTGCCGCCCGGCCCGAGCCGACCATGATCGCCACGGGAACCGCCAGACCCATGGCGCAGGGGCAGGCGACGATCAGGACGGAGACGGCGGCGACCAGCGCGAACTCGGGCTGGAAGAACAGCCAGACAACCAGCGTCAGGGCGGCGATGGCAAGAACGGCTGGCACGAAGATGGCGGTGATGCGGTCGACCAGATCCTGCACGGGAAGGCGCGCACCCTGCGCGTTGCGTACCATCCGGATGATGCCCGCAAGCGCGGTGTCCGAGCCGACCTTCGTGGCCTCGATCGTCAGGGAGCCGTTGCCGTTGATCGTGGCGCCCGTAACCGGGTCACCGCTGGATTTCGCGACCGGGGTCGGTTCGCCCGTCATCATGCTTTCGTCCACGGTGGAACTGCCGTCCTCGACGATTCCGTCGGTCGGAATCTGCTCGCCCGGTTTGACGCGAAGGATGTCACCGGGGACAAGAAGGGCGATGTCGCGGTCCACCTCGGCACCATCGACGATCACGCGGGCGGTGCGGGGTTGCAATCCGATCAGGGTCTGGATCGCGGCACTGGCCTGTCCCTTGGCGCGGGCCTCAAGCAGGCGGCCGAACAGGATCAGGACGACGATGACACCGGCGGATTCGAAATAGACGTTTCGCGCGACCTGCGGCAAGAGGGCAGGCAGGAAGGTGACGACGGTGGAATACCCAAAGGCCGCCGCCGTGCCGAGCGCGACAAGCGAATCCATGTCGGGCCGACGTTTCAGCAGCGCGGGAACGCCATGCTTGAAGAACCGCCGCCCCGGACCGACGAGGGCGAGGCCGATCAGCAGGAACTGGATGATCCAGCTTGTCTGCGTACCGATGGTGCGGGCGACGAGGTGGTGCAGGGCAGGGACCAGATGCCCGCCCATTTCGACCAGGAAAACGGGCAGGACGAGCGCAGCGGCGATCAACGTGTCACGTTTCAGTGCCGGAGTTTCATCGACGGGAAGGCTGTCATCGACCTCGGGTTCCATCGGGTAGCCCGCGTCGCGGGCGGCGTCGAGGAGCGCGTCGGGCGCAAGTTCGTCGGTTGCGGCGACGGTCGCGCTGGTGTCGGCAAGGTTCACACGGGCCGCGACAACGCCGGGCACGGCATCAAGCGCGGCCTCCAGCCTGCGCACGCAAGAGGCACAATGCAGGCCGGTGACGCGAAAACGGGCGGTTTCATGGGTAAAATCTTTCATATTGCTTAGTTAGGGGTTCCAGTCACTGGAAGGTCAAGGGGGTTTCTCTTGACTTTTTGCGAACCATTCTCATATTAAGCTGAGATTGCGAATTATTCTCAATTAAGGCTGTGCAATGATCACGCGGAAAGATCTGCTTCTTGGACTTTGTGCCTGCCTCTTGGCGGCAGGGTTGATGGTTCCGCAGGCCGGTGTGGCCGAGGATCGTCTGTCGGTTGTCGCCACGACCGGAATGATTGCGGATACCGCACGCCGCATCGGGGGCGATCTTGTGGACGTAAAGGCCCTGATGGGGCCGGGGGTCGACCCGCACGCCTATCGCCAGACCCGCACCGACATTGTCGCGATGGCAAAGGCCGACGTGGTGCTTTGGAACGGCTTGTACCTTGAAGCGCAGATGGAAGACGTCCTCCACGATATTTCCAGGCGCACCACTGTTGTTGCCGTCGCCGAAGCGGTGCCGGAAGGCGACCGCATCGCGCATGATGATTATGCCAACCGTTATGACCCGCACGTCTGGATGGACCCCGCGCTGTGGCGTCTTGTAGCGGGCGAGGTTGAAGATGCCCTGACTGCGGCAGCGCCTGAAAACGCCGAGGCATTTGCCGGGAACCTTGACGCCTTCAACGCCGAGTTGGACGCCTTGACGGGCTACAGCACCAAGGCCCTGGCAAGCGTGCCAGAAGCCTCGCGCGTTTTGCTGACCGCCCATGATGCCTTCAACTATTTCGGTCGCGCCTATGGGTTCGAGGTGATCGGCATCCAGGGCATTTCGACCGAAAGCGAAGCTGGCCTGAACCGCATGACCGAATTGGTGGACCTGCTGGTCGAGCGCGAGATCGGGTCGGTCTTCGTGGAAAGCTCGGTGTCGGACCGTTCGGTGCGGGCCTTGATCGAGGGTGCGGCGGCCAAAGGCTGGGACGTGAAGATCGGTGGCGAGTTGTACTCGGACGCCATGGGCAAGCCGGGTACTTACGAAGGCACCTATGTCGGGATGATCGACCACAACGTCACGGTTATCGCAAGCGGGTTGGGTGGTGATGTGCCCGAGCGCGGCATGACCGGCAAGCTGAGCGCGGGGTTCTGAAGATGGCATTGGATCATTTGGCAGACATCGACACACTGGCGGCGGCCGATCGGGCGGCGGCGGAAAGCCCGCTGGCGATCCGTGGCATGACGGTGTTCTACGACCAGAAACCGGCTATATTTTCAGTGGATGCGACGTTCCGTGCGGGCATGATGACAGCGATCATCGGGCCGAACGGGGCCGGGAAATCCACGCTTTTGAAAGCTGCGCTTGGGATTGTCACGCCGCTGGCGGGCAAGGCGACGGTCTTTGGCCGCCCGGTTGGCGAAAGCCGCGACAGGCTGGCCTATGTGCCGCAGCGTGCAAGCGTTGACTGGGATTTTCCTGCGCGCGTGTCCGACGTGGTGGCGATGGGGCTTTATCCGCGACTGGGCCTGTTGGGCCGGTTCACGGGCGCACATCGCGGCAAGGTGCGTGATTGCCTTGCGCGTGTCGGGATGGAGGATTTTGCGGATCGCCAGATCGGCCAGCTTTCGGGTGGGCAACAGCAGCGGGTGTTCCTTGCCCGCGCCTTGGCGCAGGACGCTGACCTTTACCTGTTGGACGAACCCTTTGCGGGCGTTGATGCCGCGACCGAACGTGCGATCATCGACGTGTTGAAGAATCTCAGGGCCGAGGGCAAGACGGTGATCGCCGTCCACCACGATCTATCGACCGTGCAGGAATACTTTGACGACGTTCTGATCCTGAACGTCCGCAAGGTGTCCGAAGGCCCGGTGGCCGAGGCGTTCAGCGCCGAAGCCCTGGATACCGCTTATGGCGGGCGGCTCGACATCGCCGGGGCGGGTGCCGTTTCGGCCCTGGCCTGAGCCCATGTTCATCGAGGCGCTGACTTTTCAGCTTGGCTACAACGCCTCGCTGGTCACCATCGGAGCGACCCTTCTGGGCCTGGCCTCTGGCGTGACCGGAACCTTCCTGTTCCTCAGAAAACGCGCATTGGTCAGCGACGCGATTGCCCATGCCACCTTGCCCGGTGTCGGGCTGGCCTTTATCGCGCTGACGCTGTTGGGGTTTGACGGACGCAACCTGGCTGTGCTTTTGCTGGGGTCCGCCATTTCGGCGATGCTGGGGCTTTTCGCGGTTCAATGGCTGTCCAGCAGAACGCGGCTGTCCGAAGATGCCGCCATTGGTGCGGTGCTTTCGGTGTTCTTCAGCCTTGGCGTGGTTCTTTTGACCGTGATCCAGACCATGCAAACCGGCGGGCAGGCAGGGTTGGAGGGCTTTCTGCTGGGATCGACCGCGGGGATGCTGTTTTCCGACGCCTTGCTGATTGCCGCCGGTGGCGTTGCCGTGCTGGCGCTTGTTTTCCTCTTCCGCCGTCCGATGACACTCTTGGCGTTCGATCCCGGGTTCGCCGCGACATCGGGCATGAACCTGAACCGGATCGACCTCGTGATGATGGGGCTTGTGCTGGGCGTGACGGTGGTGGGGCTGAAGATCGTCGGGCTGATCCTGATCGTGGCACTTTTGATCATCCCGCCGGTGACCGCGCGGTTCTGGACGGACCGGGCCGAGCATGTGGTTTTGTTCGCCGGGGCCTTCGGTGCCTTGTCGGCCTGGATCGGGGCGGCGATTTCGGCCAGCGCGCCGGACTTGCCGACCGGCCCGTTGATCGTTCTGGTGAGTTTCGGTCTTTTTGCCCTGTCGATGCTGTTCGCGCCGAACCGTGGACTTCTGACCTCGGTCATCCGGCACCGGCGGTTTCAGACCGGTGTGCATCTGCGCCAGGGTCTTTTGGCGCTGGCGCAGGGGCAGCCGATCTATGAGCCCCTGACCCTGCGCCTGTTGCGCCAGAACGGTCTGGCCCATGCCGACGGCGTGGCAACCGAAGATGGCAGGGCCCGCGCGGCCCGTGCGCTGCGCGACGAGAAACGCTGGGAAATTGCCCGCGCCACGCCCGAGTTGGAACTCGCGGCGGCGCGGTATGACGGGCTGACCCGGATCGAGGACGTGCTGACCGCCGACCAGATCGACGAGATCGACGCCCGCATCGGTGGACCGGAGGCGGTGGCATGAGCGGCGAAGATTTCGTTCCCTTTTCGCTGACGCCCCTGTTGATCGGCTGTCTGGCCGCGGTGGCCTGCGCCTTGCCGGGGAACTTTCTTTTGCTGCGCCGTCAGGCATTGATCGGCGATGCGATCAGCCACGTGGTCTTGCCGGGGATCGTGGTGGCGTTTCTCTTGGCGGGCACGATTTCGACCTGGCCAATGTTGCTGGGCTCGGCTGGAGCCGCTCTTTTCGCCGTCGCCATGATCGAGGTGATCCGCCGCTTTGGCCGGATCGAGCCGGGGGCGGCCATGGGCGTGACCTTTACCGCGATGTTCGCCGCCGGGGTGCTGTTGTTGGAGCAATCCGACACCTCGGGCGTTCACCTGGACGTTGAACACGCGCTGTTCGGCAACCTTGAAAGCCTGATCTGGCTGGATGCGACGGGCTGGGCGTCTCTGTTCGATGCCGAGGCGCTTGCAGGCCTTCCGCCGGAGTTGTTCCGCATTGCCATCGTGGCCTTTATCATCGGTTTGGGCCTGTTGGTCTTCTGGCGACCGCTTGCGATTTCGACCTTCGACGAAGGCTTTGCCGAAACGCTTGGCCTGCCGGTCCGGGCGATCGGGCTGGGGCTTGTCATCGCCTCTGCCGTTGCCGCCGTTGCGGCCTTTGACGCGGTCGGTTCGATCATCGTGATCGCCATGTTCATCTGTCCGCCCGCAGCAGCGCGCATGATGACCAACCGCTTGGGTGCGCAGGTGGGTTGGTCGGTGGTGTTCGCTCTGGCGTCGGCCGTTCTGGGGTTCGTCCTTGCAGGCTATGGTCCGATCTGGCTTGGCGGTTCCAGCGCGGTGAGTGCGGCGGGCATGATCGGTACGGTTTCGGGGGTTATCCTGGCGGGCGCGGCCATCGTCGGGCCGACGCGCCGGTGAGCGATCGCCGAAATTTCGAATCAAATTTCCGGTGCGGTATTTCCCCCGTCCTCCCACCCATAACATACCGGGCGGTGCATGAAGGGCGGGTTAACCGTGTTGAGTGTGCTCCGTAAAAATTGGGGGCGTTTCGCCGGAACGGTCGGTTCCTCGGTTCAGCCCATGGCCTAAATCGGCAACGGCCCATCCACCTTGAACTGATCCATCACGATCTGGCTTTGCACCCGCGCCACCGCCGGGTTCGGCAAAAGCACCTCGTGCAGCAGCACATGCAGCGCGGCAAGATCGCGGCAGTAGACCCGCAACAGGTAATCCGCCTCGCCGGTCATGGTCCAGGCGCTGACGATCTCGGGCCTGGTATCGACGATGCGGGTGAATGTCCGCACCTTGTCCGGGGCGTGAGTGGCCATCTGAACCGTCACGAAAGCCTGCACCGACAGGCCCAACCGACGCGCTGACAACTTTGCGCGATAGCCTTCGACATACCCTTCCTTTTCCAGACGCTGCCGCCGCCGGCCGGTCTGGCTGGGCGACAGGTTCAGGGCTTCGCCCAGTTTTTCCGAAGTGAATTGCGCGTTCTGCTGAAGGGTGCGCAGGAGCCGGATATCGGTGTCATCAAGATCATTCATGCGGATATTGTGCGTCAATTGGTCAATTATCGCAAATAACATGTGAA
Source organism: Paracoccaceae bacterium (assembly GCA_965228905.1). Taxonomy (GTDB): domain Bacteria; phylum Pseudomonadota; class Alphaproteobacteria; order Rhodobacterales; family Rhodobacteraceae; genus CALKXV01. Next base: position 899,653 of record CBDDII010000003.1, read on the forward strand.
ATTTGCGAATCCGAGGGCAAGATCGCGCAGAAACTGTACCGATTCCTCTCTACAATGACGGCAACCTGTTCAAGGAGGATTCCATGGGCCCCTTCCCCCACGATGCACCGAAAGCCGAAATCACCGCCGAAAACCCCGCTGGCACCGACGGGTTCGAGTTTGTCGAGTTCGCCCATCCCGACCCGGACGCCCTGCGCAGTCTTTTTGCTCAGATGGGGTATACGCACACTGCCACGCACAAAACGAAAGCCATCGAGCTTTGGCAGCAGGGTGACATAACCTATGTCCTGAATGCCGAGCCGGGTTCCCATGCCGCCGGTTTCATCGAGGAACACGGGCCCTGTGCCCCGTCGATGGCCTGGCGCGTGGTGGATGCGGATCACGCCCTGCAACACGCGGTTTCGCTTGGGGCCGAAGAATACGAAGGGCCGGGCAAGACGATGGACGTTCCGGCCATTCGCGGGATCGGTGGCAGCCTGATCTATTTCATCGACCGCTACTTTGACACCTCGCCCTATAACGACGAGTTCAACTGGCAGACCGATTCCAAACCCGAAGGCGTGGGGTTCTGGTATCTCGACCACCTGACCCACAACGTGTTCAAGGGGAACATGGACAAGTGGTTCGGGTTCTACGGCAACCTGTTCAATTTCCGTGAAATCCGGTTCTTTGATATCGAGGGGAAGTACACCGGGCTGTTCAGTCGCGCGCTGACCTCGCCCTGTGGCAAGATCCGCATTCCGATCAACGAGGACCGGGGTGAGACGGGGCAGATCGTCAATTATCTGAAAAAGTACAAGGGCGAGGGGATCCAGCACATCGCGGTCGGGGCGCGGGATATTTATGCGGCGACCGATGCGATTTATGACAATGGCATCCGCTTCATGCCGCCACCGCCCGCCACCTATTACGATCTGTCGAAAACCCGCGTCGAAGGACATGAGGAACCGATCGAGGCGATGAAGAAACACGGTATCCTGATCGACGGCGAAGGTGTCGTGGACGGGGGCGAGACGAAGATCCTTTTGCAGATTTTTTCTAAGACCGTGATCGGGCCGATCTTTTTCGAGTTCATCCAGAGGAAGGGTGACGACGGCTTTGGCGAAGGCAATTTCAAGGCCCTGTTCGAATCCATCGAGGCCGAGGAGATGGCAGAGGGTGCATATGGAGATGTAGCCGCGGAATAGCGGCCTGTCCGTTGCGCCCTAGCTGTTGGGAAGCGCCAGCGATACGGTGCGGCTGCCCTTGCGGTAGTGCAGCGCGTCGTCGGTGATCTGAGCGACAGTGCCGCCATCGACCCGGTCACCGACTTTCACTTTCACGTAGCGGCCCGAAGGCAGGCGCACCAGCGCGCGGCGATCCGCCGCCGTGCCGTAGACGCCGACCAGGTTCAGCCGGTTCAGGCGGATCGCATTCTCGATCGTCGCTTGCCGGGCAACGCTGGCCGTGGTCGGGATCGAAAGGCGCGGTGCCGGGGTTGGTTCCGGCTCGGCGTCGTCTTCAAGCGCCGCTTCGATGGCAGCACTTGTGTTCGGTGTTTCGTAATCGAGCGATGCAGTCACCTGCGAGGCCTGGCGCTGGACGATGGCGACCGCGACGATGGCGTCGAAATCCCGGGGGCGGCTGCGTGGCAGCGGCGAGTCGTTGATGGCCAGTTCCGTAGGTGCGCGTTCGGCCTGTTCGGCGGCCAGTGTCTGTGCCGAAGCGGGACGTGGCAGGGGACGGGATTCCGCAAGTTCGGCGATGCTCAGCCCGCCGAACTTCTGCCGTTCCAGATCCGTCGCGAAATCCGAGGGGCGCGCGCGGGGTGCGCGGTCGGTCAGGGCACGGGCCAGTTCCGTCGGGGCGGGCAGATCGGAGGCGGTGTCTGCGACCTCCGGTTCCTCGGCAAGTTCGGGGTCTTCCGCCTGGGGTTCGCTCAGGGGTGTTTCGACCGCAACCTCGGGTGTGTCCAGACTTGCGACCGCGTCTTCTGCCGGTTCTTCTGGTGTTTCGACAGGGGCCAAACCGGTGAAGGGCAGGGTGCTTGCGGCGAATGCAGAAGGCTCGGGCAGGGCGATGGCGTCGAAGGACAGATCGCCCAGATCGACCGAGGCGATGTAGATGTCGAGCGTCGGGTCTTCGGTATCGCCCGAAGGCGCAGGCGCGTGATCGGGGCCGGTCGTCAGGATCGCGGCCAATGCGGCGGGCGTCGGTTCGGCCGGCAGGCCAAGGTCCACGAAGGGCAGCCCTTCGCCCGCGCGGAGTGCTGTCTTGAACTCGGGGAGCCGGGGCTGATCGACCGGGGCAAGTGCTGCGATCCGGGGTGCCTCATCCGTGCCGGGGGCCTCGGGCGTTGCCACTGCGGCAATCACGCTTGGCAACGGCAGATCCGGGACCGCATCTTCAGGCGTTTCGACCGTTTCGACCGGCTCGGGCTCTTCCGGGGCAGGTTCTGTCGGGGCCTCGACCGTTTCAACCGGCTCGGGAACTTCCGGCACTTCTTCTATCGGGGCTTCGACCGTTTCAATGGGTTGGACGTCTTCGGCAGGTGCGGTGATGCCCGCGCCCGATTCCTCGCTCAACGGAACTTCGCTTGATCCCGGTCCCAGTGGCAAAAGCTGCCAGACCAGCGTGGCGATACCGACGGTCATCAAGAGTGCCAGGGCAAGGACCGCACCGATTTTCCAGAAGGCCGGGCCTGAGCGTACCTTGACGGCAGGTGGCGTGAGGCTGGCCACCTGCTGAGAAACAACCTGCGACGCGATATCGGTTCGCACCCGTGGTGCCGCGGCAGGACTGGAGATCGGACGACCGGGATCCAGTGGCGGCGGCGCGGGCGCCTTGGTCTGCATCACCGGCGCTTCGTCTTCGACCTTGATGACGGGGTCGCTTTCTGCGGCGACCGGCGACAGCGACCCGGCGTCGGGGCGCGGCTGGGACACGACGCGGGCAGATGTGAATGTGACCGGTGCCGTGGCGATATCGTCCTCGGGATCGTCCGCGTAAAAGATGCTGTGGCCTGTGAAATCGGGCAGGCGCGGGAAATGGTCTTCGACGGCAAGCGAGGAAAACCCGCCGACCTTCACGCCGCGCACTTCGGCAAAGGCGACCGCCTCGTCCAGCGTTTCAAGGGCGATAGCCGCGACGCGCGCGGTGCCGGGGCCGGTGATTTCCCAGTCGATGTCCAACTCGTCGGTCGGATAGGGGGTCGCGCCTTCCAGCGCACGCTCAATCTCGTCACGCGCGGAATCTTCGTCGGTGATGGCCACATCGGTGTAAAGGATCTGGTCGCGCGGCAGGAACAACTCCACCGGCGCATCGGAATCGATACGGTCCACAAGCGCCATCAGGCGCTCTTCAATGTCTGCTCCTTCGATCTTCTCAGCAGCGACTTCCTGCCAGTTTCCGTTGTCCCGGCGCATGAGCCGGACGGCAGTCATGTCAAGATCGAAGCCCCACATGTTGCTCATTCCCAAGTGATACCATGCCCTATATAGATCGTCACGGGCAGAAACCGATAAAATTGTGCTTCGACGCGACATTTGATCGGGGGTAAACTCGGTTCGGCTGGATTCGAACCCAACAGGAGATCCCATGCGCCTTTCTACCCTGATCCTGACTGCGGGCCTTGCCTGCCTTCCCCTTGTCACGCTGGCCGAAGAAGCCCTGCGCGAAATCATTGTGACCGGCGAGGGCGAGGTTGCGGTCGAGCCTGATATGGCGGTGCTGACGCTTGGTGTTTCCCATGACGCACGGACCGCGAAAGAAGCGATGGACGGGGCCAGCGCAGGCGCGGCCGAAGTGCTGGCCACGTTGGAAGAGGCCGGGATTGCAGCGCGGGACATTCAGACGGCCTCGGTCTCGCTGTCGCCGAGGTGGGACCATTCCATGCGGGATGCTCCACCCAAGGTCGCGGGATATGTGGCGTCGAACACGCTTTCCGTAAGAGTGCGCGATCTTGAGAGGCTTGGAGGCGTTATGGACAGCGTGGTCGGCTCGGGGGCGAACCAGATGCACGGGTTATCCTTCGCGCTGGCCGAACCGCGCCCGGCGATGGACCAGGCGCGGACTAAGGCGGTTCAGGATGCTGTCGCCAAGGCGGAGCTTCTGGCCGATGCGGCGGGGCTGACCCTTGGCCCGATCCGCAGGATTTCAGAAGCCTCCGTGGGCGGACCGGTGCCGATCCAGATGCAGGGGCGTGCGATGATGGAGGCCGCGAGCGTGCCGATCTCGTCAGGCGAGCTTGACGTCCGGGCCTCGGTCACCGTTGTCTTTGATTTCGCACCCTAGGCGGCGACGTCTTCGGTTTCCTCGAAATCGGCAGCGGTCATGAAGGTGACGTCCGTTATCCCGACAAAGCCAAGGATGAATGCCAGATAGTCGGTGGCAAAGTCGATGTCGGATCCGATCTGCGTTCCGCCTGATGCAAAGGTGACGATGGCACGTTTGTCCTTTAGAAAGCCTTCGGGGCCATACTCGCTGTATTGAAAGGTTTCACCGACGCGCACGATCTGGTCGATCCAGGCCTTGAGACCGGCGGGAAGCGTGAAGTTGTAGATCGGCAAGCCAATGACCAGAACATCGGCGTCGCGCAACTCGCTGACCAGCGTGTCGGACAGGGCGAGAGCTTGTTTCTGCTCTTCCGTCCTCTCGTCGGGCGCCGTGAAATTCGCGCCGACCCAGGTTTCGTTGATCTGGGGCAGGGCGTCCGTGAGATCGCGTCGCGTAACTTCGGCGGGACCATCCTTTGAGAGTGTTTCGATGACCCGGTCGTTCAACCGGCGCGTGACCGAACCCGAGCTGCGGGCCGAGGCGTCGATGCGAAGAATGTTGATTGCCATGATGCGGCTCCTTCAATTTGCGTTTCCGAACACCTAGGTCGGGGGGAGGTTGGCGGGAATTGGTGGTTTGTGAACCGGTTCTGTGCAAATTTGCGTGAATGAGAGAGATTTAAATTGAGTTGCCGGATTTTCGCACCATTTTGGGGCGCGGCGATTAAGAACGACGACGGAGAGGTTAATGTCCATCAGCACTTGGGATGAAATTCGCACCGCGTTTCATGTGGCGCGCATGGGAACGGTCAGCGGTGCCGCAGACCAGTTGGGGGTCCATCATGCGACCGTGATCCGCCATATCGATTCGCTGGAAGACCGGCTTGGCGTAAAGCTGTTCCAGCGCCACGCGCGGGGCTATTCCTCGACCGAGGCGGGGCGCGACCTGTTGCAGGTCGCCCAGGCCACGGACGATCAGTTTTCGCAACTGGTCAACCGCATCAAGGGGCGTGGTGACGAGGTGTCGGGCGAGTTGGTCGTCACGTCGCTGACCTCGGCCTCGCCGCGCATGACCTCTACGCTGGCGCGGTTCCAGGAAAAATTTCCCGACCTGACGATCCGCTACCTGACCGGCGAGGAATTGCTGCGCCTGGAATACGGCGAGGCCCATGTCGCCATCCGGGCCGGGGCAAAGCCGGAAAACCCCGACAACGTGGTGCAACCGTTCCAGTCGCAATGCGTCGCACTCTATGCCTCGAAGACTTACGCCGAGGAACACGGGTTGCCGGCGGACAAGGATGATCTGGCGGGTCACCGTTTCGTCAATTACAGCGATGCCAATTCGCGTGCGCCGTTTTTCCGCTGGCTTTACGAAAGCGTGGAGCCGGAACAAATCGTCTTTAAAGCCAATGATTCCCGCGTCATACGCGATGCGGTGCTGGCCGGTGTCGGCCTTGGATTTTCAACGGTCTGGGAGGCAGAACGCTTTCCCGAACTGGTGCAGGTCTTCCCCTCGGAAGAAAACTGGTCGATCCCCACATGGCTGGTCACCCACGTCGATCTGCACCGCACGACCAAGGTCCAGGCCTTCCTGTCGTTCCTGAAGGAAGACGCCAAAAGCTGGTAGTCAGTCGAGCGCCTCGCGCTTCAGGTAAGCCTCGAAGGCGTCGAGGTCGACGGGTTCGAACTGGCCAAAACCCTGCATCCAGACGCTGGCGTCTTTCAGGGCGGCGGGTTCAAGCTTGCACCATTTCACACGGCCGCGCTTTTCCTGGGTGATGAGGCCCGCCTTGGTGAGGATCACAAGGTGTTTCGAGATCGCGGCCAGCGACATCTCGAACGGTTCGGCCACGTCGGTGACGGCCATGTCGTCTTCGAGAAGCATGGTAAGGATTTGCCGCCGGGTCGGATCGGCGAGGGCCTGGAATATGGTGTCGAGCGTCGGCATCCGCGCCATGTGACCGGGCGAGGCGGGAGAGGTCAACAAGGTTGAGGATTGGTTGATGGAGGGAACGGTGAGCGTTGCGCCTGCAAGAGGGCAGGGGTTTACGTTTGATGCTCCTTTTGCGCGGGTGAGGGCGCGCGGTTTCGGTATCGCGTCGGTATCGCGTCGGTATAACGTCGGTATCACGTCAGTGCCGGTTTCGGCAAACGCGGGCGGGCGTTCGGTTAGGGATGCGTGCGGCAAGGAAGGTTAACGCGGGTTAGCGTGCGCTGGACTATCTGGAAAAGGGGGGCGTTTCGTGCTGCCGCCGGGCTGTGGGTGATGTTGGTGAGGGTCGGATTTGCGGACTTTGCTGCCGCTCGCAGACAACCCTTGTCACCTTAGTCATCATACTTTTGAAAATCGTTTCGGAAGACCTCAAAAACATCCTCGCCTAATCGAGTGAGTTCATCTTCTTGGTTGTGATGATACTCGATCACTACATGCGGAGCGTCGATCCGAATACCCCAGACTTCATCGGCAGAAGAATAACCAAAGAAGATGAAGTCTGTCGGGTCAATTCCTGTTGGCTTCCAATACTCGTGATCTGCCCACAGTGAACGCGTTGTTTTGACGAGAGAACCTATGAAATCCTCGTCTTCAAGGGATAGGAGGTATTTCGCGTTGCCCTTCGGCTCTCTGAAGCCATCGCATTGCAGATAAAGCTCTCGGAGGGCGGATGGGAACCTAATCCCAAGAGCACGTTCCACCTTGTTAATCCGTTCGGGTTGGGCAGGATCGCCCAAAACCGCATTTGGGATTATTGCTTTCAGAGACATGCCAGGTTCATAAATCAGTTTTACTGCGGAACATAGTCTGCCGGCTACACTTTGGGCTCGAACCGGACATCTGACGAGATCAATCAAGCATTGAGGTTCTCGGCTGGCCCACAACGACCGCTATGCGGGACAATGCGGTCCTTGCGACGTTCTGCTAAATCTCGAGTTTTCGCGGCGCGCCGCACGCAGCGCAATATGACGCTTTTGGCGTTCTCAGAGGCTTCCCACAGTCTGTGCAGGGTGGTCCGTATTGGCTGGCCACGTGATGCATGACGGCATTCACATTTGTCTCTTCACATCCCGTAAGGCGCTCATACTCCGCCAGAAACTTTGATTGCCTTTCGCGGATGCCAAGGCTTTTGTCTGAAAGAGGTTTCCAAACGGTATCCCGCTCCGCATCAGTCAGCATCGGTATGTCCATATTGCATCGCCAGCAAAATAGGGTGACAGGCATGCCAATTTTCTCGCGTCAATTTGCTACTCTGGAGTACGTAGTCGGAATTTCAGAAGAAGGCTACTGGGCTCAAACCGGACCTTTGCCCCAAGCCCGTACCGGCGGGCTTCGCCTTGATTCCGCGCGGGGCTCTTCCGCCCAGCAAGCGGCGGGGTGCACCCCGTCCTACGGGGGCTGAGGGCCAACCCTAAACCAAACAGTTGAATATACTGTCCTGGTGCGGCATTCGGCTCCGACTCACAAAAGATATATAAAACAACATCTTAACCCGAAACCCCCGCAATTGACTCCTTCCCCCTCCCGGCCTAAACCCCATCCAAACTCTCATGGGGTGTTTTGGCATGGCCGATACCGATCAGGATCGGAAAGCCCGACTGGACGCGCTGGAAGCAAAGCTTCAGGAAAAACGTGCGCCGGAGGAAGCGAAACGCCACCAGGACGAGCATCATTCACAGGTCCATGCGGGCTGGCGGATGGTGATCGAACTGGTCACGGGGCTGGGGATCGGCTTTGGCATGGGATACGGGCTGGACGTTCTGTTCGACACCCTGCCGGTGTTCATGATCGTCTTCACGCTTTTGGGTTTTGCGGCTGGCATCAAGACGATGATGCGCACCGCGCGGGAATTTGCGCCGGAAGCACCCGGCGAGGATGAAAGGGACTGAACGTGGCAGAAGAAGCGCACGGAGAAGAAGGCGGGCTGGTTTTCCACCCGATGGACCAGTTCATCGTGAAACCGCTGTTCGGGGACGGCCCGGTCGGCGCCTTCACGATCACCAACGTGACCTTCTGGATGGCCGTCGCCGTTCTTTGCATCGTTCTTTTGCTGGTGATGGGTACGCGGGGTCGGGCCCTGGTGCCGTCGCGCATCCAGTCGATTGCCGAACTGGCCTATGGGTTCATCTACAAGATGGTGGAGGATGTCGCGGGCAAGGATGGCCTGAAGTACTTCCCCTATATCATGACCCTGTTCATGTTCATCGTCTTCTCGAACTTTCTGGGCCTGCTGCCCCTGTCGTTCACCACGACCAGCCATATCGCCGTGACGGCGGTGATGGCGATGGCGGTGTTCCTTGCGGTGACGATCCTTGGCTTCGTCAAGAACGGTGCCGGGTTCCTGAGCCTGTTCTGGATTTCGAGCGCGCCGCTGGTCTTGCGCCCGATCCTGGCGCTGATCGAGATCATCAGCTATTTCGTGCGCCCGGTCAGCCATTCCATTCGTCTGGCGGGCAACATGATGGCCGGTCACGCGGTGATCAAGGTGTTCGCGGCCTTTGCGGCCATCGCGGCCATTTCGCCCCTGTCGATCCTTGCGATCACGGCGATCTATGCGCTTGAGGTGCTGGTGTCCTTCATCCAGGCCTACGTCTTTGCGATCCTCACATGCGTTTATCTGAAGGACGCTTTGCATCCGCATCACTAATCGAATTGGTGCGTGAAATCACGCATCCTACCTGACACTTCCAACGTAAGGAGAATTCAAATGGAAGGTGACGTCGTACAAATGGGAGCTTACATCGGTGCTGGTCTGGCCTGTACGGGCATGGGCGGTGCTGCTGTTGGTGTGGGCCACGTTGTTGGCAACTTCCTGTCGGGCGCTTTGCGCAATCCGTCGGCTGCGGGTGGTCAGACTGCCACCATGTTCATCGGTATCGCGTTTTCGGAAGCCCTGGGGATCTTCTCGTTCCTCGTCGCGCTTCTGTTGATGTTCGCCGTCTGAGAACTCCTGACAATCCTTACGTGCCGGTGGGGCGTCCTGCCCCCCGGTTGACCACATAGGTTTCTCAAGGAGGTCGCCATGGCGACAGAAACAACAGCCGAGGGCCACGGCCTGCCGCATGAAGTGGCAGAGGCACCCGGTATGCCGCAGCTCGATTTCTCGACCTTCCCGAACCAGATTTTCTGGCTCGTGGTTACGCTGGTCGTGATTTACCTTGTGCTGTCGAAAGTGGCCTTGCCCCGGATCGCCAGCGTTCTGGCGGAACGTCAGGGCACGATCACGAATGATATCGCGGCGGCCGAAGAGTTGAAGCAGAAGGCTGCCGAGGCTGAAGCGGCTTATGAAAAGGCGCTGGCCGATGCCCGTGCCGAGGCTGGCCGGATCGCCGCCGAAACGAAGGCCGAAATGCAGGCCGAGGTGGATGCCGCCATGGCCAAGGCCGATGCCGAGATCGCCGCACGCACTGCCGAGGGCGAAGCCGCCATCGCGGAAATCCGCGCCGGGGCTGCCGAGGCGATCAAGGACGTGGCCCGCGATACCGCGAAAGAGGTCGTGGCTGCCCTGGGCGTCGATATCGACGACAAGGCCGTCGAGGCTGCGGTTCAGGCTCAGGTGAAGGGGTAGGATCATGAAAAAGACACTGACGCTTTTCGCAATCCTTGCCGCATCGCCTGCATTGGCCGCGTCGAAGAACCCTTTCTCGGGCGAGTTCTACAAGCTGTCGAACACGGACTTTATCGTTGCGATTTCGTTCCTCTTGTTCATCGGCGTCTTGTTCTACTTCAAGGTGCCGTCGCTTTTGGCGGGTCTTCTGGACAAACGTGCCGAGGGCATTCAGGCGGAACTGGACGAGGCACGTGCGCTGCGCGAAGAGGCGCAATCGGTTCTGGCCAGCTATGAGCGCAAGCAGTTGGAAGTGCAGGAGCAGGCCGACCGTATCGTCGCCCACGCCAAGGAAAGCGCCGCCGAAGCTGCAGAACAGGCCAAGAAGGACCTGGCCGTGTCGATCGAGCGCCGCTTGCAGGCCGCACAGGACCAGATCGCCTCTGCCGAACAGGGTGCTGTGAAGCAGGTGCGTGACGAAGCCGCCCGCATCGCGGTCGCCGCTGCCGGGCAGGTGGTGGCCAAGGAGATGAGCGCGGCCAAGGCCGGTTCGCTGATCGACGATGCGATCAAGACGGTGGAAGCCAAGCTGCACTGAGCGACCCCAAAAACTTGCTGAAAACCCGGCCGTCGCGCCGGGTTTTCGCGTTTGTGCCCCATATAAACCCGAGTTTATGGGCATTGGCCCTGGGTTTATAGCGTCGGGCGTAAACCTGGGGTCAATGGATCTTGCAGCGGCGATGGGCTGCTTGGGGGAGCGCTAACCACGCAATCAACCCAAGCACTCCAAGGAGCACACACCCATGCATACCAAGCCCACACTCACGGTCGCCGCTGCATTCACCCTCTGGTCCGCCGCCGCAAATGCCGGTGCCTTCGAAGACACCATCGTCGAACGCTATCAGGAGATGGGGTTCCAGTTCATCGAGATTGATCAGGGACGAACCCAAACCAAGGTCGAGGCGATCATGGCCGATGGCCGTAAGGTCGAGGTGGTCTATGACCGCGCGACGGGCCGGATTCTGAAACAGGAGAACGAACGCGCCGATGATGACGATATCGGCCGCACCGGTGTTCGCTACGACCGCGATGACGACGACGATTTCCTGGACGATGATGACTGGGATGATGATGACGATGATGATGACGACGACGATGATGATGACGATGACGATGACGACGATGATGATGATGACGACGACGATGATGATGACGACGACGACGATGACTGATCGGATACTGACGATCTAACTTGATCAATCCGGCGGGCCTTGCACTTGGTGCCGGGCCCGCCGATGGTAGGACACATGCTGCGAATTCTGCTTTTTACCCTGATGTTCAGCCTCTCTGCCTTGACTGCAAAGGCGGATGCCAACGCGGTGCGCGATGCCGTGGTGCGCGAATTGCGCGAGGACGGGTACAGGGAAATCCGGATCAGCCGCACCCTTCTTGGACGGATGCGTTTCGTCGCTGTGCGTCCCGGGGCCAGACGTGAAATCGTGGTCAACCCGGCAACGGGCGTGGTTCTGCGCGATTATCTGCGGATCGTGCGAAATTCGGACGACGACGATTCCAGCCGGGCGGGCGGGGGCCATGACGACGATGATGACGACGACGATGATGACGATGACGATGATGATGATGACGATGATGACGACGATGATGATGACGACGACGACGATGATTGAGCCGCGCCGGAACTCGGGCCGCACATAGGACACCCTGGAATTGTATCACCGCTTGATCCTCTGGCTGGTCCTGGCATTGCAGGCGGTGTCGGCGACCTTTTTTGTCAGCGACATCGCGATTTCGGTCCTGGGACTGGAGGTCGAGCCGATTTCATGGGTCTTTGTCGAACTGATCGAGATCGGGGCAGCGGTCGGTCTGATCACGGGCGTCGTCATGGGCGCACTGATGCTGCGGCAGGCGCGGCGACGGACACGTCGGGCGGAAGAGGCGCTGCGCCACGCCAAAAGCGCCTTTCGCGACGTGCTGGAAGAGCGGTTTTCCGATTGGGACCTGACGCCTGCGGAACGCGATGTGGCGATGTTCGCGATCAAGGGGTTTTCGACCGCCGATATCGCCGCTTTCCGAGGGGTCAGCGAGGGCACGGTCAAGGCTCAGACCAACGCAATCTATCGCAAGGCCGGGGTGTCCGGGCGGTCGCAGTTGCTGAGCCTGTTCATCGACGAATTGGTCGACGACGATCAGCCCTCGGCGGCGTGATTTTTCAGCACTTCTAAAGGTACGATTTCGGTAGCGCGCTGGTGGGTCGAGGCGAGCTTGACCTGTGGTGCCGCGCCTTCGTCGGCGGCCTGAAGAAATCGGCTGGCGCAGAGGCACCAGGCATCGCCGGGTTTCAATCCCTGGAACATATACTCGGGCCGGGGCGTGGAAAGATCGTTGCCGACGTATTTGGAATAGGCCAGGAACTCGGCCGTCATGATGGCGCAGACCGTGTGCTGGCCGTGGTCTTCCTTGCAGGTGTTGCAGGCCCCGTCGCGGAAGAACCCGGTGACCGGGTCAAGCGAGCAGGGTTCGAGCGTTTCGCCAAGGACGTTCAGCGAGGGGTCTTTTTCCATGTGGGCCTCCGACAGAGAGGATAGCCCGGCGGGCCGGGGGATCAATGCCAGTTGATCCAGCGCCCGTGAAAATCGGCCCGTCCCAGCATTTCGGTGCGGCCCTCGGGCCAGTGGGTCAGGGCGACGGCGCCACCATCGCCCTTGCCATCGGCCTCCAAGCCGATCTGGACAAGGGGGGAAGACGCGCTTTGCATCGCCTGGGTGGCTTTTTGGGCCGTGGCTTGCGGGAAATATTGCCAGGCGACGGTATGAAAGACGACGCGCAAGTGGTCCGAGGGCGTGGCGAGTTGGGCTGTCAGCCAGTCTCCGGCATCCATGCGGTCGATCCGGTGCGGGGTGCGGGTGACTTCGTCGATGGCGGCATCGGTCAGCCTTTGGCGGTGCGGCTGGTCTGGCCAGAGGTAGGCGAGAAGGCGCAGCCGGTGCTCTGGGTTCGTCGGGTCCAGCGGGTTGAGGTCGGTGCCCTGGCGTGCGGTGACATTTGGCAGGGCCTTGGGGGGAAGGGGGCCGGACCAGTCGGGATTGAGGACCACAGCCGCGTCTTTTGGTCCGAGTGCGAGGCCCGGAGCCTCCAGCCGGTAGCGGTCGAAAGCGAGGTTCAGGCCGGCGCTGGCGCCGAGTTCGAAGAGGTCCACGTTCTTTCCGGGATACCGGGCGTGAGTCTCCGCGAGGGCGGCGAGCAGGACGGAAGAGCGCCTGATCTCGTTGGTTTGCGGCGCGGAGGTGAGCCAGGCGAGGATATGGGTTTCGTGGGTTTCAAATGTGCTTTCGATCTCGTCCCAAAGCACGTCGTCGGGTGCTTCGTGTGGCGGATAGACCGTGGTGAGGGCCTGGCCTTCGAGTTTCAGCGCATGGAGCGCGCCGGCAAGGCGCAGGGGCAGGCTGTCGGCGGAAGGCGAGGGATCGCCGGGCCAATCGAGCATGTGTTGGCCGACCTTCGTGTCGCCTGTCAGGCGGTTGGCGCAAAGCGCCATCAGGCGGCCCATGAAGGGCGATCCGAGGGCGGTGCAGGCCACGGATTGGACGCGGAAGGCTTCGGCGACGCTCACCGAAACTTGTCGACGAGTTTTTGCAGGGGCGAGCGGTCGTCGGGTGTCTCCTCGACCGGGGCGGGTTTGGATTTTGCCTTTGGTTCGGCTTCTTTTTTGGCCTTCGGCGGTTTCATCCGCAGACCGACGGCGTTCTGGAACCGACCTGTCTCTCCTGTCGCCAGATGATCGGCACCATCCGCGATGCCGTCCAGCATGTCGGCCAGCCAGTCCTGGTCGGCCTTGGAAAAATCCTTCAGCACATAGATTGGCACGGCGTCCTTGTGGCCGGGATGGCCGACGCCGATGCGCACGCGCCCATATCCATCGCCGATGTGGGCGTGAAGCGAGCGCAAGCCGTTGTGGCCCGCGTGCCCGCCGCCCTGTTTGACGCGCAGCTTGGACGGGGCAAGGTCGATTTCATCGTGGAAGACCCAGACATCGGCGGGGTCGAGCTTGTAGAACCGCAAAGCCTCGCCCACGGATTGGCCGGAGTTGTTCATGAAGGTTTCGGGCTTGAGCAGAACCACCTTGTCACCGCCCAACCGGCCTTCGCTGACCGCGCCTTGGAACTTGCCGCGCCAGGGGCCGAAGCCGTGCGCCTCGGCGATGCGGTCAAGCGCCATGAAGCCGACGTTGTGCCGGTTCCCCGCGTATTTCGCGCCGGGATTCCCAAGGCCGACGAAAAGCTTCATGACGCCAATCCCTAGCGCCCGAAGCTGGTGAACCGCCGCCGCTGATCGGGGCCTGCACCAAGCCAGCCGCGCGTGACGCGGGCGAGGTGTTCGACGATGCGTTTTCTTTGCGTGTCGCCCTCGATGGCCGCAGTCACGGCGGCCGCACCGACATAGGCTTCGAGGGCGGCGTCGATCGTTTCGGGTTCCGTCAGAGGCGCGCGGGTGGCGTTGTCGTAGATCTGCGCCATGTAGCTGATATTGTGTACCGCTCCGGGCGCGTTGGCGACGGCGGCGGGTGTCACGGCGTGGAAGCGGACAAGCTGGATCGCCAGCGTCACCGGCACGCTGCCTTTCAGGGCGGATGCGCCTTGGGTGATGCCTTCGTCCAGGATGCGCGCAACCTGTGCGCGACGATCCCCGAAGGATTCGCCGTGCCAGACGATATCGGCGTTCGGCAGATAGGTGTTGGCGTTGGAAACGGTCAGGGCTTCGGGGATGGTGACGGCGACATCGGTCACGGTCCAATCCCGCGAGGTGGAAAGCGGGATACCCTGTTCATAGGCGACTTCCCACCGGCTGGAACATCCGCTGAGGACGAGGGCGGAGCCTCCGAAAAGTACGGCGCGTCTGTGCATTCTGTGCCTCTTGTCTTTATTATGCGTTGACTGCTGGCGCGACATTCGCAGATTTCGACGGGAATTTCCATATCTTGTGGGCTGTCATGCGATTTCAACCCTCAGATGTGTGGATCCTTGCCTGACCCCTACAAAAAGGCTCGCGTCCGGGCATCGGTTGTGGCACGGTTCCGCCATGCAAATGGGGTCATGTTATCGGTGCGCCCTTATGGCGTTTTTGATGATTTTTGCAGGCGGTGTGGTCAGCGCCGATGCGATCCGCTCGGCTTGTCTGAAATCCGACAGGGGCTATGGTCAGTCCCGCCTTTGTCACTGCATCCAGGGGGCGGCGGACGGCACGCTTTCGGGCAGCGATCAGCGCCGCGCGGCGCGCTTTTTCAAGAACCCCGAGGAAGCGCAACGCATCCGCCGTTCGGACAATCGGCGCGACGAAGCCTTCTGGGAGCGTTACGAACGCTTTGGCGCGACCGCAAGAAAGCACTGCGGTCGCCGGGGTTAAAGCAGGCTGACGTCGCTGTCCGTGTCGGCTTTTTCTGCGGGTTTCTGAGGGGGGAAGCTGATCTTTGGCGGCGCAGCGCCGGGCATTGAAACGGTCGGTTGACCGGATGCCAGGACATTGGCGAAAGACGGCGCTTCGATCTCGCCGCGCAACTCCTTCAGAAGAGTCTTGTGATCGGCCACGTGCTGAGAAACCTTGTTGAAATTCCCGCGTGCGAGTTTCAGGTAATCCGCCCACGGCTTGGGGTTCAAACCTTGCCGACGTCGCATGGCCGGGGCGGCATAATCGGTTTCATAGACCCGCTTGCCCATCATGACCGCGTGGTAGACGCCGACCGAAAAGAAGGACGCGAATTCCAGATCGAAGGGGCCGGGCAGCATGTGCCGCCAAAGCTCCAGGTTTTCGGCCAGGCTGTCGGGCACTTCCAACTCGGTCCGCGCGTCGATCCAGTATTGATCGTCGGTCCGGTTGCCGAGTGCATAGTGCAGGACGATGAAATCGCGGATCTCGTCGTAAAGTTTGCCCATCAGCTTGTTGTACCGGTCGCGCTGCGGGTCGGCGAAATCGGTGTCGGGAAAATAGGTCGTCAGCCACCGGACGGCGGTGTCGATCATGTGGATGGCGGTGGATTCCAGCGGTTCGATGAACCCGCCGGAGAGACCCACGGCGACCACGTTCTTGACCCAGGCGTTGCGGTTGCGCCCGATCCGCATGGGGATCACGCGCGGTTCGACCCCGTTCCAGGTGTCGCCAAGATGGGCGACTAATTCATCGCGGGCCTGCTCATCCGTGCGGTGGGCGGAGGAAAAGACATAGCCGGTGCCGATCCGGTTATAGAGCGGCACGCGCCAGACCCAGCCCGCCCCAAGCGCGTAGGATCGTGTGAGCGAGGGGATTTTATCCGGGTCGGGGTGCGGGATCTGGACGGCCATCGCGCGGTCGTTCGCCAGGTATTTGGAATAGCTGATGAAGGGTTCCTTCAGCACCTCGTTGATGATGACGCCGCGAAAGCCGGTGCAGTCGATCACCAGTTCCACCTCTTCGCGTCCGCTTTCTTCCAGCATCAGCGCGGTGACATAGCCGCGTTCGTCCTGTTCGACGTTGACGACATTCTCGCGCAGGTGACGCACGCCGCGTGCGGTGCAAATCTCTTGCAGCATCCCCGCGAATTTCCCGGCGTCCAGGTGATAGGCGCTGCCGACGCCCCGGTCGAAGGGTTTGGCCCCAAGCGGGCGCGGGCCTTTGCAGGCTTCGCCCAACTCGTGGGCGGGCGAGAAGGTCATGCTGTAGTCCAGCCCGCCTGCGCCGTGTTCCAGGAAGAAATAGCCCGGATCAATGCCCGCAACCGGCTGCGAGGTGTTGAAGGGGTTGACGAAGTTGATCGGCTTGCCGTCCTTGTCGTGGTTCCAGTTGGCGAACAGGACACCCAGCTTGAACGACGAATTGCAGGTCTTGAAGAATTCCTGTTCCGATACGCCCGCGGTACGAAGCGTGCGCGGCATTCCCGGCACCGTCGCTTCGCCCACGCCGACGGTTGGCACGTTCGGCGATTCAATCAGCGTGACCTGCGGCGGTTTTCCGTCCTCGGCGTTGCGGAACAGGGCCTTTTGAAGAAGCAGTGCAGACAGCCACCCGGCTGTGCCGCCACCGACGATGGTGACTTTCGTAATCGGCTTACCCAAATCACTCCCCCTAAGCATTCTGAATATGACGTGGGGGAACCTTACGAAGCCGGGGGGGATCGGGCCACCCCCTTTTGCCGACTTTCTTGGAGGCTCGGTTTGGGGCATGTTCGGTTGCATGTCTTTTGAAGCGAAAAAGATCGTTATTCTGACCGGGGCCGGGGTTTCGGCGGAAAGCGGGTTGGGCACCTTTCGCGACAAGGGCGGTGTCTGGACGAAATACGACCTGAACGAAGTGGCCACGCCCGAGGGCTTTGCCCGCGACCCGGTGAAGGTGCACGATTTCTACAACGCGCGTCGTGCCAATGCCGCCGGGGCCGGTCCGAACGCGGCGCATGTGGCACTTGCGGGGCTTCAGGCCGATTATCCAGGCGAGGTGGTCCTGATCACCCAGAACGTCGATGCCCTGCACGAGGCGGCGGGCGCGGAAGCCATCCACATGCACGGACGGTTGGACCGGGCCTGTTGCGCGGCCTGCGGGGCGGGGTGGGAGGCACCCCTTGTGATGGGGGCAAACGATCCTTGCCCGAGGTGCAAGACGGAGGCGACCCGCCCGGACATCGTCTGGTTCGGCGAGATGCCGCAACGGTTGGAAGAAATCGCGGGGCACCTGGAAACCGCCGACATCTTCGCCGCCATCGGGACAAGCGGGCAGGTCTATCCGGCGGCGGGGTTCGTTTCCGAGGCCGCAAGGGCGGGGGCGCAGACGGTCGAGTTGAACCTTGAGCCTTCCGAGGTTGCCGCGCTGTTCGACGAACAGATCAACGGCCCGGCCAGTGAAACCGTGCCGCTTTGGGTTGAAGGGCTGCTTGCCAAACCCTGAAGCGCGTCTTGCGTAGCCGGGGCTTGCAACGTAAGAGACCGGCAACTTTTGGGAACACGACGAACATGCCCATTCTGGTGATGAAATTCGGCGGCACCTCTGTCGCTTCGCTGGACCGCATCCGCCGGGCCGCCAAGCGCGTGGGGCGCGAGGTGGCGAACGGTTACGACGTGATCGTCATCGTCTCGGCCATGTCCGGAAAGACGAACGAACTGGTCGGCTGGGTCGAGGAAACATCACACCTTTACGACGCGCGCGAATACGACGCGGTCGTGTCTTCGGGCGAGCAGGTGACAGCCGGGTTGATGGCGCTGACCTTGCAGGAAATGGATGTACCCGCCCGATCCTGGACCGGCTGGCAGGTGCCGTTGAAAACCGACAGCGCCCATGCCTCGGCCCGGATCGAGGAAATCGGGACCGACAACATCAACGCGAAATTCGCTGAAGGCATGAAGGTGGCCGTGGTCGCGGGTTTTCAGGGGATTTCGCCCGAGGGGCGGATCACCACCCTTGGCCGGGGCGGATCGGACACGACCGCCGTTGCCTTTGCCGCCGCCTTCGGGGCAGAGCGCTGCGATATCTATACCGACGTCGATGGCGTCTATACGACCGACCCCCGGATCACCTCGAAGGCGAAAAAGCTGGACAGGATCGCTTTCGAGGAAATGCTGGAACTTGCCTCGCTTGGTGCGAAGGTGCTGCAAACCCGTTCGGTCGAATTGGCCATGCGGTTCAACGTGCGCTTGCGCGTGTTGTCCAGCTTTGAAGACAATGACGAAAACGCCGGCACCCTGGTCTGTGCCGAGGAGGACATCATGGAAAGCAATGTGGTCGCAGGCGTCGCCTTTCAGCGCGACGAAGCCAAGATGACGCTTTTGTCGGTCGCCGACCGCCCTGGCATCGCCGCCGCGATTTTTGGCCCTCTGGCCGAGGCGGGCGTGAACGTCGACATGATCGTGCAGAACATCTCGGAAGAGGGGCGCACCGACATGACGTTTTCACTGCCCGTCAACCAGGTGGCCCGTGCCCGCCAGGCGATGGAGGCGATCAAGGCCTCGGGCGACGTCAATTATTCGCAGCTTGTGACGGACGAAGACGTGGCCAAGGTTTCCGTCGTCGGGATCGGGATGCGCAGCCACGCCGGTGTCGCATCGCGCATGTTCAAGGCGTTGCAGGACGAAGGCATCAACATCAAGGTTATCACGACCTCGGAAATCAAGGTTTCGGTGCTGATCGACCGCAAGTACATGGAACTTGCCGTTCAGGCCCTGCACGACGCCTTCGAGCTGGAAAAGGCCGTCTGAGCCAATCCGGCGCACCCCTTTTCCCGTTTTGTTCGCGCCCCATCTATGATCTAATCTTCCCCAAACGGTGGCGAAGCCGCCGAGGGCAGGATGAGAGCGACGAATATGGTCGACAACACGGAGAGCGAAAGCCGCAAACTCTTGCGCCGCCTCCGCGATTCCATGGCCGAGGAAAGCGCAGGCCAGGAACGGCTGAACCACATCACCCAGATCATCGCCGAAGAAATGCGGACCGAGGTCTGTTCGATCTACCTGTTCCGCGATTCCGAAACGCTGGAATTGTGCGCGACTGAGGGCCTGAACCCCGATTCCGTCCACCAGACCCGGATGCGCCTTGGCGAGGGCCTTGTGGGCCGCGTCGCGCAGACGGCACAGGCGGTGAACGAGGCCGACGCACCCTCGGCCAAAGGGTTCCGTTACATGCCGGAAACGGGCGAGGAGGTTTATTCCTCGTTCTGCGGCGTTCCGATCCAGCGTCTGGGCGACAAGCTGGGCGTTTTGGTAGTGCAGTCCCGCGAGGCCCGCGCCTTTTCCGAAGACGAGGTCTATGCGCTGGAAGTCGTCGCCATGGTGCTGGCCGAAATGGCCGAACTGGGCGCCTTTGTCGGCGAAGGCGAAGCCCTGCGGGCACGGCACACCAACCCGATCATGTTTCGCGGCGGTGTCGGACAGGAAGGCGTGGCGGAAGGCCATGTCTATCTGCACGAACCGCGCGTCGTCGTCACCAACCCGGTGGCCGACGATCCCGAAACCGAGGTAACACGCCTGCGCGAAGCGGTGGATACCCTGCGCGTATCGGTCGACGACATGCTGGAAAGCGTCGGACAGGATCCGGTGGACAAGGATCAGCGCGAGGTACTGGAAGCCTTTCGCATGTTCGCCAACTCCCGGTCCTGGCTGCGCCGGATGGAAGAAGACATCGCGGCGGGCCTGTCGGCCGAAGCGGCGGTCGAGAAAGAACAATCCGCTGCCCGCCGGCGTCTGGGCCAATCCAGCGACGCCTACCTGCGCGAGCGCTTGCAGGACCTTGACGACCTGTCGAACCGGCTGTTGCGCATTCTGACCGGGCAGGGGGCCGATGCCGGTGATCTGCCCGACGACGCCGTGCTGGTCGCGCGCAACATTGGCCCCGGCGAGTTGTTGGAATACGGTCGCGGCAAATTGCGCGCCATCGTTCTGGAACAGGGCTCGGTCGGCAGCCATGCCGCCATCGTGTCGCGGGCCTGGGCGATCCCCCTGATCGTTCACGTGGGCGAGCAGATCACAACGCAGGCGCTGAACGGCGACCATATCCTTGTGGACGGCGACCAGGGGCTGGCCCACCTGCGCCCCGACGATTCCGTGGTTGCGGCCTTTCGTGACAAGATCGCCATGCAGGCCGAGGCGCAGAAGCGTTACGCCGGTATCCAGAAACTGCCCGCGCAGTCGAAGGACGGAATCACCGTTTCGCTGAACATGAACGCGGGCCTGATCGCGGAATTGCCGTCGCTGGAAGGCTCGGGCGCCGAGGGCGTGGGCCTGTTTCGCACCGAGTTGCAGTTCCTTGCCCGCTCGAAGGTGCCGCGTCGTTCGGATCTTGTCGGCATCTATTCCCGCGTTCTGGACGCGGCCCAGGGCAAGCGCGTGATCTTTCGCACGCTGGACATCGGTTCTGACAAGGTGCTGCCCTACATGAAGCGCGAGGAAGAGCCGAACCCGGCCCTTGGCTGGCGCGCGATCCGTGTCGGGCTGGACAAGCGCGGCGTGATGCGGATGCAGCTTCAGGCCCTGATCCGCGCGGCCGCCGGGCGGCCCCTGTCGATCATGTTTCCCTTCGTGGCGCAGTTCGAAGAGTTCAAGGAAGCCCGCCAGCACGTCTTTGACGAATTGGAGCGCGAAGACAAACTGGGTCACGTCCTGCCGGAAAAGGTGGACATCGGCGCGATGCTGGAAACGCCGTCGCTGGCCTTTGCGCCGCGCCAGTTCTTTGAAATGGCTGACTTTATTTCGATTGGCGGAAATGATCTGAAGCAGTTCTTCTTTGCCGCGGACCGTGAAAACGAAAGGGTGCGCCGACGGTACGACACGCTGAACGTCAGCTTTCTGACCTTCCTTGAACAGATCGTGGGCCGCTGCGACGACACCGAAACGCCGGTCAGTTTCTGCGGCGAAGACGCGGGCCGTCCGATCGAGGCCTTGTGTTTTGCTGCCGTCGGAATGCGTTCGCTTTCCATGCGACCGGCGTCGGTCGGTCCGGTCAAGCACCTGATCCGCCGGGTGGATCTGGGAGAGGCGAGGGCCGTCATCGACGAAGCCTTCCAGAGCGGCGAACAATCGGTGCGAGGCCACGTGATGGACTGGCTGCGGAGCGTCGGGCCGGAGTAGACGTCCTGGCCGCCCAAATCGGAAAGATTCGAATCAAATTTTCCCGCACATTTTTTTCAAGAGTTCCCCCGTCCTCCCACCCCTAACTTACCGGGCGGCGGATTAAGGTTTGATGAAGTGGCTTGAAAGGATTTTCGGGAATTCCGGGAAGGTGATCTGTCGCCCCGGTGTTTGGATACAGATCGAACTCGCAGCGTCTTGACGTATCAATGCCAGATTTCTGCATGGAGGTTCTTGAAGAAACGCCGTCCGTGATCTCTGAACCACGGACGGCGTTCTTGACTTCGCGATGTCTGCGTCAGCGCTCTAGCTGTGGATCGGCCCGTCGCCACAGGCAAGCGCGGCTTCGCGCACCGCCTCGGAGTACGTCGGATGCGCGTGGCAAGTGCGCGCCAGGTCCTCGGCCGCCGCACCGAATTCCATGGCGACGCAGACCTCGTGGATCAGATCACCCGCCATCGGGCCGATGATATGGGCGCCCAAGATGCGGTCGGTGGTTTTGTCGGCGAGGATCTTCACGAAACCGTCGGCGGCAAAGTTCGCCTTGGCGCGGCCATTTCCCATGAAGGAAAACTTGCCGACCTTGTAGTCGCGCCCCGCTTCCTTCAACTGTTCCTCGGTCTGTCCGACGCTGGCCACTTCGGGGTGGGTATAGATCACGCCGGGGATCACGTCATAGTTCACGTGGCCTGCCTGGCCCGCGATGCGCTCGGCCACCGCCATGCCTTCGTCTTCGGCCTTGTGGGCCAGCATCGGGCCGTCGGTCGCGTCGCCGATCACCCAGATGCCGTCCACGTTGGTCTTGCCGTGTGCGTCCGAGCCGACGACGCCGCGCTCGCTGACCGACACGCCGACGCCATCAAGGCCCAACCCCTCGGTAAAGGCGCGGCGGCCGGTGGCGACCAGCACGGTATCGGCCTCGATCTCATGCTCGCTGTCGTCCTTTTTCAACTTGTAGGTGACCTTGGCCTTGGTCTTGGTCGCGTCCACCTTTTGCACGGCAGCACCCATGACGAAGTTCAGCCCCTGTTTTTTCAGCATCCGCTGGAAGGTCTTTTGCACTTCGCCATCAAGGCCCGGTGTGACCACGTCCAGGAATTCGACGACCGTGACCTCGCTGCCAAGCCGGTTGTAGACGCTGCCCAGTTCCAGTCCAATTACGCCCGCGCCGATCACGACCATCTTCTTGGGGATTTTGCCCAGTTCCAGCGCGCCGGTGGAGGTGACGACGACCTTTTCATCGACCTCGACACCGGGCAGGGAGGACGGTTCCGAGCCGCTTGCGATCACGATGTGCTTGGCTTCATGCACTTCCTCGCCGACCTTGACCTTGCCCGCCTCCTGGATCGAACCCCAGCCCTTCAGCCAGTCGATCTTGTTCTTCTTGAACAGGAATTCGATGCCCTTGGTGTTTTGTTCGATGGTGTCGTCCTTGTAGGCCAGCATCTGTTTCCAGTCGACACTGGGGCTTTTGCCCTTCAGGCCCATCTTGGCGAAATTCTCTTCCGCCTCGTGCAGCATTTCGGTGGCGTGCAACATCGCCTTCGACGGGATGCAGCCCACGTTCAGGCAGGTGCCGCCCAGGGTTTCGCGCCCTTCGACACAGGCCGTCTTCAGGCCCAGTTGCGCGCAGCGAATGGCGCAGACATAGCCGCCGGGGCCGGCTCCGATTACGATGACGTCATAGCTCGCCATGGATGTTTTCCTTTTCGGTTCGACACCTGCCGGTGCCGGTCAAATACCTTTCAGCGGACCGAAATCTTGAAAAGATTTCCGTCCGCTTTCTTTTAAAGAAAGCGGATGCCCTCACAAATCCATCAACAACCGCCGCGGATCCTCAAGCGCTTCTTTCACGCGCACCAGGAAGGTCACCGCGCCCTTGCCATCGACGATCCGGTGGTCATAGGACAGCGCCAGGTACATCATCGGGCGTGCCACGATCTGGCCGTCGACAACCATGGGGCGCTGCTGGATCTTGTGCATCCCGAGGATGCCCGACTGCGGCGGGTTCAGGATGGGCGAGGACATGAGCGAACCGTAGACGCCGCCGTTCGACAGGGTGAAGGTGCCGCCCTGCATTTCCGCCATCGTCAGCTTGCCGTCGCGGGCGCGGATGCCCAGTTCGGCGATCTTCTTTTCGATGGCGGCAAAGCTCATCTGGTCGGCGTCGCGCACGACCGGCACCACAAGGCCCGTGGGCGTGCCCACGGCGACGCCCATGTGGACGAAGTTCTTGTAGACCACGTCGGTGCCGTCGATCTCGGCATTGACGTCCGGCACCTCTTTCAACGCATGAACGCAGGCCTTGGTGAAAAAGGACATGAAACCCAGTTTCACGCCGTGTTTCTTTTCGAACAGGTCCTTGTATTCCTTGCGCAAATCCATGACCGCGCCCATGTCCACCTCGTTATAGGTGGTCAGCATGGCGGCGGTGTTCTGGGCATCCTTCAAACGCCGCGCGATGGTCTGGCGCAGGCGCGTCATGCGCACACGTTCCTCGCGGCCCGCATCCTCGGCGGCCACGGGGGCGCGGGGGGCGGCGGGCGCTTCGGACTTGGCGGGCGCGGGCGAGGCAAGCGCCTTTTGCACGTCTTCCTTCATGATGCGGCCGTCCTTGCCGGTGCCGGTCACCTGGTCGGAAGACAGGTTGTTTTCCGCCATCATCTTTTTCGCCGAGGGCGCGTCTTCGACATCCTTGCCGGTCTTTTCCGCAGCGGGGGCTGCGGTTTCGGCGGCGGGCGCTTCCTTGGCCGGGGCGGGGGAGGCGCCTGCACCGGCCTTGATCGTGGCCAGCTTGCCGCCTGCCTCAACCGTGGCACCTTCATCGGCGAGGATTTCATCCAGCACACCGGCCGCGGGGGCCGGAACCTCGACCGAAACCTTGTCGGTTTCCAACTCGCAAAGCATCTCGTCGGCGGCAACGGTGTCGCCGGTTTTCTTGAACCAGGTCGAAACGGTCGCTTCGCTGACGCTTTCGCCAAGGGCGGGGACCATGACGTCGACGGTTTCGCCGCCGCCGCTTGCCGCGCCGTTCGAGGCGGGTGCCTCTTCCTTGGCGGCTGGCGCGGCCTCGGGTTCCTTCGCCGGAGCGCCTGCGCCTTCCGACAGGGTCGCCAGAAGCGCATCGACGCCGACGGTGTCGCCTTCTGCCGCGACGATCTCGGCCAGTGTGCCCGCAGCGGGTGAGGGCACTTCGACCGTCACCTTGTCGGTTTCCAATTCGCAGAGCATCTCGTCGGCGGCGACGCTATCGCCCGCCTTCTTGAACCAGGTGGCGACGGTGGCCTCGGTGACGCTTTCGCCCAGGGTGGGGACCCGGATTTCGGTTGCCATGATTTATCCTTTCACGGTCAGCGCTTCGTCCACGAGCGCCGCTTGTTGTGCCTTGTGTGCCGATGCAAGGCCGGTGGCAGGGGATGCGCTGGCGGCGCGTCCTGCGTAAGTCGGCCTTGTGTGTTTTGCCTTGATGCGGGTCAGGACCCATTCGATGTTGGGTTCCATGAAGGTCCAGCCGCCCTGGTTCTTGGGCTCTTCCTGACACCAGACGTAGTCGGCGTTCGGGAAGCGTTTCAGTTCCTTCACCATCGCCTGCGCCGGGAAGGGATAGAATTGTTCCACCCGCAATATATAGACATCGTCCAGCCCGCGTGCGTCGCGCTCTTCCAACAGGTCGTAATAAACCTTGCCGGAACACATCACGACGCGCTTGATCTTGTCGTCGGGTTTCAGATTGGTGTCCGAATTGCCCTTTTCGGCGTCGTCCCACAGAACCCGGTGGAAGGACGATCCGGTCAGGAAATCCTGTGCCTCGCTCACCGCCATCTTGTGCCTGAGGAGCGATTTCGGCGTCATCAGGACCAGCGGTTTCCGGTAGGATCGGTGCAACTGGCGGCGCAGGATGTGGAAATAGTTGGCCGGCGTCGTGCAGTTGGCGACGATCCAGTTGTCTTCGGCGCACATCTGAAGGAACCGCTCCAACCGGGCGCTTGAGTGTTCCGGCCCCTGGCCTTCGAACCCGTGGGGCAGAAGCATGACAAGACCCGACATCCTGAGCCACTTGCGTTCGCCCGAGGAAATGAACTGGTCGAACATGATCTGGGCACCGTTGGCGAAGTCGCCGAACTGGGCTTCCCACAAGACCAGCGCGTTCGGTTCGGCCAGCGAATAGCCGTACTCAAAGCCCGAGACCGCGTATTCCGACAGCATGGAGTCGATGACTTCGTAGCGTGCCTGGCCTTCGCGGATGTGATTGAGGGGCTTGTAGCGTTCCTCGGTGTCCTGGTTGACGAAGGCCGAGTGGCGCTGGCTGAAGGTGCCGCGCGTTGAATCCTGGCCCGACAGGCGCACCGGGAAACCTTCCAGCAGAAGCGAACCGAAGGCCAGTGCTTCGCCCGTGGCCCAGTCGAACCCTTTGCCGGTCTTGAACATCTCGCGCTTGGCATCGAGAAGACGACCGACCGTCTTGTGCATCTTGAAACCGTCGGGCGCGGTGGTCAGGCGCTGGCCGATTTCCTCCAGTGTCTTCTTCTTGATGGCGGTCTTGCCGCGTTGGTACTTGTCGCCTTCCTTGTCCAGATGGCTCCAACGGCCATCCAGCCAGTCGGCCTTGTTCGGTTTGAACACCTTGCCCGCCTCGAACTCTTCGTTCAGATGGGCCTGGAAGGCGGCTTTCATGTCCTCAATCTCGCCCTCGGGGATCAACCCGTCTTTCACCAGCCGGTCGGTGTAAAGGGACAGGGTCGTCTTATGCCCCTTGATCTTCTTGTACATGATCGGGTTGGTGAACATCGGCTCGTCGCCTTCGTTGTGCCCGAAGCGGCGGTAGCAGAAGATGTCGATGACCACGTCCTTGTGGAACATCTGGCGGAACTCGGTCGCGACCTTGGCGGCGTGAACCACCGCCTCGGGGTCGTCGCCGTTGACGTGGAAGATCGGGGCTTCGACCATCAGCGCGATGTCCGTCGGATAGGGCGACGAACGCGAGAAGTGCGGCGCGGTGGTAAACCCGATCTGGTTGTTGACGACGATATGGATCGTGCCGCCGGTCTTGTGGCCCTTGAGGCCCGACAGACCGAAACATTCCGCCACGACGCCCTGTCCTGCAAAGGCCGCATCGCCGTGAAGCAGGATCGACAGCACCTTGGTGCGTTCGGTATCCTTCAACTGGTCCTGCTTGGCGCGGGCCTTGCCCAGAACAACCGGGTTCACCGCTTCGAGGTGCGAGGGGTTGGCGGTCAGGCTGAGGTGCACGGAATTGCCGTCAAATTCCCGGTCCGACGAGGCGCCGAGGTGGTATTTCACATCGCCCGAGCCATCCACATCCTCGGGCTTGAAGCTGCCGCCCTGGAATTCGTTGAAGATCGCCTTGTAGGGCTTGTTCATCACGTTGGCGAGCACCGAGAGACGGCCCCGGTGCGGCATCCCGATGATGATGTCCTGGACGCCCAGTTGTCCGCCGCGCTTGATGATCTGTTCCATCGCGGGAACCAGGCTTTCGCCGCCATCAAGGCCGAACCGCTTGGTGCCCATGTATTTGACATGAAGGAACTTTTCGAAACCCTCGGCCTCGACCATCTTGTTCAGGATCGCCTTGCGGCCATTCTGGGTAAAGGCGATTTCCTTGCCCAGACCCTCGATCCGTTCTTTCAGCCAGGAGGCTTCGACGGGGTCCGAGATATGCATGTATTGCAGCGCGAAGGTGCCGCAATAGGTGCGTTTGACGATGGCAAGGATGTCGCGCATCGAGGCGGTTTCCAGCCCCAGCACGTTGTCGATGAAGATCGGGCGATCCATGTCGGCATCGGTGAAGCCGTAGGATTTCGGATCAAGCTCGGGGTGCGGGGTTTCTTCACGCATTCCAAGCGGGTCGAGGTCGGCCACAAGATGGCCCCGGATGCGGTAGGCACGGATGATCATGAGCGCGCGCAGGCTGTCCAGAACCGCACGTTTGACCTGATCTTCGGTGACCGAAACGCCTTGTTCCTCGGCCTTCGCCTTGATCTTGTCGGCAGCCTTGGCTTGTGCTGCCGGGCCAAGATCGCCCCATTGCCCGTCAAGCGCTGCCGTCAACTCGTCATTCGGAACGGGCGGCCAGTCGGCACGCGCCCAGCTTGGCCCGGCAGCCTCGGCCGTGGCATCGGCACCGGCATCGCCCAACTCGCGGAAAAACTGCTGCCAGCCTTCGTCCACCGCGTTCGGATCGTTCGCGTATTTCGCATAAAGCTGTTCGATATACTCGGCGTTGTGGCCTTGCAGGAAGGACGAGGCCTTGAAGATGTCATTGGGGGATTGGTCGGTCATGGGGTCACTCCCTGATTTCTAGGCCCGCAGACAAAAAAGACCTGCCCAGACCGTTGCACGAACACGGCTTCGTCTCGTTCCAAGACGTCGCAGACTCGGCTAACGCGATTAACGATCTGGCTTTCTGTGGTGGCGGGGTTGACATAGAACCTAAAATCGAACTTCGTACTACTACTCGGATAGTACCATTCTCGATTCTCGTAGTTTGCTATCGTGTGGAATTCTCCGGCGCAGTCTCGCAAGAACTGTCCTTCGTGCGTCCAATGTATGATTGGTTCGCAGTCGGAACCTGTCGATGAGGCTGCATTTGCGCGATCGGCGATTGGAGGCAAGGCCATGATCGCTGCCATGATCAACCCTCCCGCCCGGTGTGAAACACCGGGCAGCGCCCGACCCGCCCCCGTTTCGCCGCAGGCGAACCTTTGGTTCGACGGCGGGCGCTTCGCACCCACCCTCGGGCCGGGCGCTGCCCTTCGTTCTATGGAGCGACCGTGGGTCATGTGCGCTCAACCGCAGGCATGGGGATTGGTTCGACAATGTTGGAATGCGCAACAAGCGGCATCTTGAAGATGCCGCTTCGGGACTGGTCTGTCATTCGTTCGTTCCTATCGCCGTATCATCCGATTGGGTTGAACAGTGGGGGGGCCGGTCACCCGGCCCCGGGTATGTTTATAGGGCGATTCTTAACCAATCGCCTCCAGCATTGCTTCGCCAAGACCCGCCGGGCTGTCTGCGACGACGATGCCTGCCGAACGCATGGCTTCGATCTTGTCGTCCGCACCGCCCTTGCCGCCGGCGACGATCGCACCCGCGTGGCCCATGCGGCGGCCCGGAGGGGCCGTGCGGCCCGCGATGAACCCTGCAACGGGTTTCGACCGGCCCTTCTTGGCCTCGTCCTTCAAAAACTGTGCCGCTTCTTCCTCGGCAGAGCCGCCGATTTCGCCGATCATGATGATCGACTGGGTTTCGTCGTCGGCCAGGAACCATTCCAGCACGTCCAGGTGTTCGGTGCCCTTGATCGGGTCGCCGCCGATGCCGACACAGGTCGACTGGCCAAGGCCCACGTCCGTCGTCTGTTTCACGGCCTCGTAGGTAAGCGTGCCCGAGCGCGAGACAACCCCGACCGAACCCTTCTTGTGGATGTGGCCCGGCATGATGCCGATCTTGCATTCGTCGGGCGTGATGACGCCGGGGCAGTTCGGCCCGACAAGGATGCTGTCGCTATCCATCAGCGCGCGTTTCACCGCCATCATGTCCAGAACCGGAATGCCCTCGGTGATCGCGACGATCACGGGGATTTCCGCGTCGATGGCTTCGAGGATCGAGTCGGCGGCAAAGGGCGGCGGAACGTAGATCACCGATGCGTTGCAGCCCGTCACATGCTTCGCTTCGTGGACCGAGTTGAAGACCGGCAGGTCCAGGTGGGTCTGCCCGCCTTTGCCCGGCGTCACGCCGCCCACCATGTTGGTGCCATAGGCAATGGCCTGTTCTGAGTGGAACGTACCCTGAGAGCCGGTGAAGCCCTGGCAGATGACTTTGGTGTCTTTGTTGATGAGAACGGACATGCTGGACTCTTCTTCAGTTAAGGATGATGGCCGAAGTGCCATCGTTGATGCACTCACCGGAGTTTCCGGCATGTGCATATCTCAGCCAGAGCATCTGGCGGGGTGCAAAAATCGAAAGGCCGTCGCAGGGGCCGTTGCCGCCTTCGGGCGCGCCGGGTTGGACCAGGTTGGGAAAAAGGCTGTTGGCAAGCTCGGTTCCGATGGCCTGGGCGGTTTCCAGGGGCACCGATTGGCTTTGGATCGAACAGTAGATCTCGCCGCTGACGTCGACGTTGCCGAACACGCCTTCGCCGGACATTTCCCAGGAATGAAGATCGCCGGTCGGCGACAGCGTCATGCCAGCCGCCTCCAGCGCGGGCAGCGCCCGTTTCGGTTCTGGATAGTTTCTGAGGCAGGCTTCGAGCACGGCACGCATGGTCGCAGCGGGGCCGGTTGTATCGGGCTCAGGCGTCTGTGCGAAGGTGTCGGACGTCTGGCCGTCCATCGGAAAGATCGCCAATGCGCTGATAGCGATGCCATAGGAATAGACTTGGAAATTCGTGACGATATTCGGGTCCGGAAACAGGCCCAAAACGTCCATCAAAACGGTCTTGTCGAGGCCGCTGCCTTCCGAAGCGTAGATTGATGTGATCTTGAGGACGTCGTCCTCGCCGCCAGCAATCGCGGTGACACCGCTCACTTCCAGCCGCTGGCGCAATTCTGCCGCCACGGCCTCGAAATCGCCGATGGGTTGGAGGTTGTGATAACCGACATTGCAGTCGATGAAACGCCGCTCGCCCAGATCGCTTTGCATCACGCCCAAGGATTGGCGTTGATCCTGCGTCTGGTGATCGATCTGAATGCGCTTGCCATCCGTGCTGACCGCAATCCGGTGCTCGGGCGGCAGGTTCATGAAGGCGTCAACATCCACCGCCCGCGCCTGCATTATCGGGGCGCAATGTTCGGTGAACTTCTGCCAGACCTCGTCGATCACGTTGGCCTGGGCAGAGGCAGGACCGGACGCCAGCAAAAGAGTGGCAAACGCGGCGATGCCCGCAAAACCAAAGGTAGGCGTGCAGCTAAGTGTCATTGCTCAGCTCTCACTTCATGCTGAACAACACCATGGAATTGACCAGACACGAGAGAAACTGTGGCGTGGACATCCAGGTCGGGCCAAAGTCCCAACACCGCAAATGAGAATAGTTCGTTCACAGGAAACACGGCAGATGTACCCATGTCACCTGTAGGGAAATCCTGTGGCACGTGCCCGCCCACAATTTGGACCCCCGCGTTTCGCAATTCATCAAAGATCGGCTTGATCGTTTGTGCGATTCCCGAGGAAACACCATTGCTGTCGATTGTAAGTTTGACACTGCAACGTCTTACTTGCCGGTTTCCGACAACGAATATGCCAACCTCTTCGTAGCCTGGCTGTGCGAAATTGAGAATGCTCAAATAGTGCTTGTCGGGGGAAAGGCTGGTAACACGTTCTCCCAAGGCGCCCGGCACCTGCAACGATTCAAGATAGGCGTCAGGATCACGCAGCACCAAGCCGCAACGTTGGACAAACTGATCCCATACAGGCCGAACAGCAGCCTGACCATTTGCGTACGCAGTCGAGCAGGGAACAACCCCTAATGCAAATATGGCAGCGGTCGCAATTGGCGCAAATCGCTTCACCATTTCAGCACCCAATCTCAAACATCTGCCGTGTTCTCCGCTGGCCGGGAACAATGCTTGTGTTTTGCACAAGCAAGCGTCGACATTTGGCACGCTCGGCCACTGAAACGCTCGTTGGACGTGCCTTCGCCACTGACGAACCAGCACGGCGCGTTGCGCGTTCGCGCCTCAAACGCTCCACCGGAGCGTTTGCCGACCATATGGTCGGTCCGGCGCTCACCCCTTCACAGCCTTCACGATCTTCTCGGCACCGTCCTTCAGATCGTCCGCCGCGATCACGTCGACGTCGGATTCATTGATGATCTTCTTGCCTTCTTCCACGTTGGTGCCCTCAAGGCGCACCACCAGCGGAACCTGCAAGCCAACTTCTTTCACCGCGGCAACCACGCCTTCGGCGATGACGTCGCAGCGCATGATGCCGCCGAAGATGTTCACAAGGATGCCTTTGACGTTCGGGTCGCTCGTGATGATCTTGAACGCCTCGGTCACCTTGTCCTTGGTCGCACCGCCGCCCACGTCGAGAAAGTTGGCAGGCTCGGCCCCATAGAGCTTGATGATGTCCATCGTCGCCATGGCAAGGCCCGCGCCGTTGACCATGCAGCCGATTTCACCATCCAGCGCGATGTAGTTCAGATCGTACTTGGAGGCTTCGAGTTCTTTCGGATCCTCTTCCGTCGTGTCGCGCAACTCCATGATGTCGGGGTGGCGGTAAAGCGCGTTGGAATCAAAACCCATCTTGGCATCAAGGCACTTCAGATCGCCCTTGTCGGTCACGATCAGCGGGTTGATCTCCAGCATCTCCATGTCCTTGGAGATGAACAGATCGTAAAGCTGGCCCATCAACTTCACGCATTGCTTGACCTGCGCGCCTTCCAGTTCCAGCGCAAAGGCGATGCGACGGCCGTGGTACGGCTGATAACCGGTGGCCGGATCGACGCTGAACGACAGGATCTTTTCGGGCGTCGATTCCGCGACTTCCTCGATATCCATGCCGCCCTCGGTCGAAGCCACGAAGGACACGCGGCTGCTGTTGCGATCCACCAGAAGGGCAAGATACATCTCGGTCTGAATGCCCGAGCCGTCTTCGATATAGATGCGGTTGACCTGCTTGCCCGCCTCGCCGGTCTGCTTGGTGACCAGCGTGCGGCCCAACATGCGCTTGGCTTCATCGGCGGCTTCCTGCACCGACTTGGCGATGCGCACACCACCCTTTTCGCCCGCGTCGCTTTCCTTGAACGTGCCCTTGCCGCGACCACCGGCGTGGATCTGCGCCTTGACCACCCAAAGCGGGCCGTCCAGCCCACTGGCGGCGGTTTTCGCCTCTTCGGCCCTGAGAACGACGCGACCATCGGAAACAGGTGCGCCATGGTCCCTGAGCAACCCTTTTGCCTGGTATTCGTGGATATTCACTTGGGCCTCCTGAAAGCTGTGTACGCCCCGCTTGGCACGAAAAGGGTGAACAAAGAAGTGAGTTTAGCGCCAACACGGCGCATTTTAGGTAAAAAAGTGGATTTTGTGATCACTGGAGTTTATGGTGTGATCACGTTCTGTTGTATGTGGTATGCCACAGATTGGAGATGCCGTCGATTGCCGCAGATGCTTCGGCGATTCGCGGATTTTGCAGCAGTTTGTGCATTTCGGCGGTTGTTGCCTCGGCCCGTTCGGCCAGCCCGAATTCCTGGACATCGTTGAAATTGCGTTTGGAATAGAGTTCATCCGTGCGCGGAACCGCCTGCGGATCGGCGTAATAGCCGTCACCGCGCAGGGCTTTCCGCGCGTACATGTCCGGCGTGCGAATCGAAAAATGCGCGACCTGGCCCAGGATATAGGGCCGCTGTTCCGCAACCAGCCTGTTGAAGGGGCGGGAGCTGGGTTGGTAGAACCTGTCATCGGCAGGGTTGCCCGCAGAGGTTACGACCGGAAAATCACCGCGCGTGACACCGTCGGCCAGAACCGGGCGGTGAATGTCCAGCCGCGCGATCTCGGGACCATGGCGGAACAGGGTCTTGACTTGCGCATTCTGTCCGCGTCGACGTCTGGCGGCCAGGGTGAAATCCGCGCTGACATGTCGACCGGGCCAGTGCTTGTGGTGATTGTCTCCAAAGAACCGCCAGGCCATCATCAGGGCGGCGGCGTCTCCGATGGCCGCGATCAGATCCTCGACCGTTTGGTGCGGTGGGCTGGGCAAAAGAAACTCGTCGGCGTCCAGCCACATGATCCAGTCGCCACCCCGGAACACGCCAGCCTCGCGCGCCACCCGTTCGGCATTGGCCTGCGGTGCGATTCCTTGGGGAACCTCTTGCCGGATATGTTCGACGACGCCCGCCTCTGCCAGACGGTCCAGCAGAACATCGCTGCCATCGTCGCAATCGTTCGACACGACCACGATGCGCGAAAACCCGATCACGCGGTGATAGGCGACCCATTCCAAAAGGAACGGCCCTTCGTTTTTCTGTGCTGAGAAGAGAACGCGCTCTGACATCTGCCGGCCTTTTTAAAGGCACCAAACCAGAGGCCAGAGCGCGTGTAAATGCGTGGGGCTTAGCCGAGGCCGTTGTCGATTCCGCGGCAGGCTTCGACCAGACCTTTGACGGCGTCGACGGATTTGTCGAACATCGCCTGTTCGTCGTTGTTCATCTTGATGTCGACGACCTTCTCGATGCCACCGGCGCCGATGATGGTCGGCACGCCGACATACATGCCCTTCAGGCCAAGCGCGCCGTCAACATAGGCGGCACAGGGCAGAAGGCGCTTTTGGTCGTTGAGATAGGCTTCGGCCATTTCGATCGCGCTGGTCGCGGGGGCATAGAAGGCCGACCCGTTGCCCAGAAGGCCCACGATCTCGGCACCGCCGTCGCGGGTGCGCTGGACGATGGCGTCGAGCTTTTCCTGCGTGGTCCAGCCCATGTCGACAAGATCGGGGAGCGGGATACCGGCAACGGTGGAATAGCGCACAAGCGGCACCATCGTGTCGCCGTGGCCGCCAAGGACAAAAGCGGTGACGTCGCGCATCGACACTTCGAACTCCAGCGACAGGAAGTGGCGGAAGCGGGCGCTGTCCAGAACACCCGCCATGCCGCAGACCTTGTTGTGGGGCAGGCCGGAATATTCGCGCAACGCCCAGACCATCGCGTCCAGCGGGTTGGTGATGCAGATGACGAAGGCGTCCGGGGCGTGGGCCTTGATGCCTTCGCCGACGGCCTTCATGACCTTGAGGTTGATGCCCAAAAGATCGTCACGGCTCATCCCCGGCTTGCGCGGCACACCGGCGGTCACGATGCAGACGTCGGCACCGGCGATATCGGCATAGTCGGTCGTGCCTTTCAGGCTGGCGTCGAAACCTTCGACCGGGCCGGCCTCGGCGATATCCAGAGCCTTGCCCTGCGGCGTGCCCTCGGCGATGTCGAACAGGACGACGTCGCCCAGTTCCTTGATTGCAGCAAGATGGGCAAGCGTTCCGCCAATCTGACCGGCGCCGATCAGCGCGATCTTTGTTCTGGCCATGGTGGTCTCCGATCCAGTTCTGAGAAAACTTCGAGCGGTGCCTAGCCAAGCTGGACGGGGCTTTCAAGTAAAAGCCGACTGATAACGGTAACCGTTGATGCACGCTTTTGCCGCTTGTCCGGTCCGTGCAATGAAATTCATCACCTGCGAAGACGGATGATGGTTTTTGTATCGTGGATGATTGTCAGGAGGGGAGAGTGGGCCCGAAACCGGGCAGGATCAGCCGTTTCGGCCTTTCGGAACCGGGGAATGCGCGCCCTTGGCGGGCGTGCAGCACTCATGTCGGCGGGCGGGAACGCCCGGAAAGATGCCTGCCGCCCTGAACCAGACTTCAGGCGGCACGAGGCATTGGATTAACTGCGGATACCGGCGGGTTCGACCGCTTCTTCCAGGTTTTCGAAGGATTGACCACTTGCGACAAGGCAGGTGATTCCATTGGGCATCGTCACGGTGATCGTCCAGGTCCCGGTTTCAAGCGAGGCATAGACTTCGACGACGCGGCCTTTCGGTGCCATGCCGATCGACTGGCGGCTTTCGCCGTATTTCGAGGCCAGGCGTTCCACCACGGCGTCGCGTTGGCTGCAGTTCTGCCCTTGAGCGAAAGTCGTCGTCGGCAGCATGACAGAGGCGGCCAATGCAAGGGCGGTCAGTTTGAGCTTCATCTCAGACCTTTCCGGAGGCGTTCACCCCCTTGGCTTCAAGCCCCGGTTTTCAGGACTCCATGTCCGAAGGGTGAGAACATAAGAAGAATATGTGGTTAACGGCCCGTCCGGTGATGGTTAAAAATCGCAACTCCCTGATTCTTGGGCATTCTACGACCGAGGTCGGGTTGCAGAGCATTCTGACTTTGTGCAGGTTTCGCATTGAAGCTGCTCAAAGGTTGCCACGCCATGCCCCATTCCCTCTTCCGATCCGTCCTTTATATCCCCGGCTCCCGCGCCCGTGCGCTGGACAAGGCCCGATCCCTTGCGGTCGACGCGATCATCTTCGATCTGGAGGACGCGGTTGCACCCGACGAAAAGGAAGCGGCGCGGAAAACCCTGGCCGAGGAACTGGCCAACGGCGGATACGGCCATCGCTTTCGGATGGTGCGGGTCAACGGGCTGGACACCCCCTGGGGCAAGGATGACGTCCGCGCCGTTGCCGAGATGGACTGCGACGCGGTGCTGGTTCCAAAGGTCGAAAGCACCGCCCATATCGACGGGGTGCGCACCCTGGCCCATCATCTGCCGGTCTGGTGCATGATCGAAACACCCCGGGGTGTCCTAAACGCGCTCGAAGTCGCCGACCATCCGGCGGTTGAAGGCTTCATCATGGGCACCAACGACCTGGCCAAGGATATCGGCTGTGCCACCGGCGGTGACCGCGCAGCCATGATGACCGCCCTGCAAATCAGCCTGATGGCGGCGCGTTCCGCCGGGATCGCCTGCGTCGACGGGGTTTTCAACGCCTTCAAAGACGAAGATGGGCTGACGTTCGAATGCGAACAGGGGCTGGCCCTTGGCATGGACGGCAAGACCCTGATCCACCCGGCGCAGGTGGACCTTGCCAACAGCATCTTCGCGCCGACTGACGACCAGGTCGACCTCGCCCGCCGCCAGATCGAAGCCTATGACGAAGCCATCGCGCGGGGCGAGGCGGTTGCGGTGGTCGACGGCAAGATCGTCGAAAACCTTCACGTCGAAACCGCACGCGCCACCCTCGCCAAGGCCGAGGCTATCCGCGAAAGGCAAAACGCATGACGCTTCTGGTCTTTGGCCTGCTGCTCTGGATGGCGGCGCATTTCTTCAAACGTCTTGCCCCGGCCGGGCGGCAGGCCATGGCCGACCGCATGGGAAACGGATCGAAGGGCGTGATCGCCCTGCTGCTTGTCCTGTCGGTCGTCCTGATGGTGCTGGGCTATCGCGGCGCCGATGGCACGTTCTACTGGGGGCGCAGCGCGGCAACGACGGGCATCAACAACCTCTTGATGATCGTGGCCGTGATCCTCTTCGGGCTGGGCAGTTCAAAAAGCCGGTTTCGCGGCACCCTGCGCCATCCCATGCTGACCGGCATGGTGGTCTGGGCCACCGCCCACATCCTCGTGAATGGCGACACACCGTCTTTCGTCCTGTTCGGCGGGCTTGGCCTTTGGGCTATTGCCGAGATGATCGTCATCAACCGCGCCGAACCGGGCTACACCCCGAAAGAGCCGGGTACCGTCGCCGGTGACATCCGGCTTCTGGTGATTTCCGCCGTGGTTTTCACGGTGATTGCAGCCGTTCACATCTGGCTTGGCTACAACCCCTTCGGAGCATGACATGAAAACCAACCCCGGCAAGTTCTTCGAAGATTACCGCGTCGGAGAAACCATCCACCACGCCGTGCCGCGCACGCTTCAGGGCGGGGAAAAGGCGCTCTACCACGCGCTCTATCCCGCGCGCCACGCGCTTTACTCCTCCGACGATTTCGCCCGCACTTGCGGGTTGGATGGCCCGTTCGACGATCTGATCGTCTTTCACACGGTTTTCGGCAAGACGGTGCCCGACATTTCGCTCAACGCCGTCGCCAACCTCGGCTATGGCGAGGGGCGATGGCTGAAACCGGTCTATCCCGGCGAAACCCTGACGGCCTCGTCCGAAGTGATCGGGCTGAAACAGAACTCCAATGGCAAGACCGGGGTGGTCTGGGTCCGCACGACCGGGCGAAACGGCGCGGGCGAGGCGGTGCTGGACTACGTGCGTTGGGTGATGGTGCGCAAGGGCGATGTGGATGCCCCGGCGCCCGAGACCGTGGTGCCCGATCTTGCGCCGGTGCTTTCGGTCGATCAACTGGCGATCCCCGAGGGGCTGACCTTTGGCGACTATGATTTCACCCTGGCCGGCGAGTCGCACCGCTGGGGCGATTACGAGGTGGGCGAAAAGATCGACCACGTCGACCGCGTGACCGTCGAAGAGGCCGAGCACATGATGGCGACCCGACTCTGGCAGAACACCGCCAAGGTCCATTTCGACGCCACCTTCCGCGAAGGCGGACAACGCCTGATCTATGGCGGCCACGTGATTTCGATGGCGCGGGCCTTGTCGTTCAACGGTCTCGCCAACGCCCAGATGATCGTGGGCCTTAACGGCGGCAGCCACGTCTCGCCCCTGTTCGCGGGCGACACGATCTGCGCCTGGTCCGAAGTGCTGGACAAGGCCGAAACCTCGGCACCAGGCGTCGGTGCATTGCGTTTGCGTCTGGTTGCCCACAAACCCGAAGCCGCGCCTTTCGAATTGAAAGGCGACGACGGGAAATACGCACCGGGTGTTCTGCTGGACCTGGACTACTGGGTGTTGATGCCGGTCTGAATTTTTGCACATAGTCTGCGCTTTGACGGGAATTATGTGCGAAAGTATTGAGGGTGCAAATCAGCATTCTCAAGGATCGAAGACATGACAACCCTGACAACCAACCCCGACAGCGCCCTTCCCGTCGTGGCCCCGGCCGACTGGCTGATCCGTCTGCCGGTCGCCGCCACCTTCATCTATCACGGTGTCGCCAAGTTCCCGAACATCGCTGCCGTGGCCGAGATGATGGGCCTGCCCTTCATCGTCTGGCTGGCCGTTGCCCTGGGCGAGATTGCCGCCGGGCTTTCGCTGATCGCGGGCGGTGCGCTGCGCAGCCGGATTGGCGACGTGCTGACACGCCTTGGTGGTGTCGGTGTCGCCATCATCATGGTCGGCGCCATCGCGATGGTGCACTGGGGGCAGTGGAACAACGCGCCGTCCGAAACGCACCCCTTCGGCGGGATGGAGTTCCAGACCCTGCTTCTGGGTGCCGGGCTGTTCTTCCTGCTGCGCGGCAACCGCGCCTGAGCCACGACCCGTATCCTGCGGACACATTCTATAACTCAAACAACCGCGCCGGATCTCTTCGGCGCGGTTTTTTCCGTGCCGACCCTACGTCAACCTTTCCGTAACCCTCCCGTGCGCACCCATGTACAAAACGGAAAACCAGCCTCTGAAAAGGCGTACAAATGGACACAACGACGACACATCGCGAACGTACGGGAAAGGGGCGGGCAAGGCCGGTTAACAGGCCCGACTCACAGCGCACGGAATTAACAAGAGATAAATTTGTGATCGCACTTTCAAATTGCGTGATCACAATTGCCAAAATCTTAATGCTGCGAGCGCAAACATGCCGTAGTTCCGGCTCCGAGAGGCGTGACAATGCGCTCAGGAGTGGTATGACACCGTGAAGGCCCATAGGTAAGGAGGCCCATATGCCTGACGTGAATCGCGGCAATCGTCCGCTGTCCCCCTTCATGATCGGACCGTATTACCGACCGCAACTGACGTCGATGTCCTCGATCCTTGTGCGCATCACGGGCATCGGTCTGCTGATCGGGATGGTCTTTGTCGTCTGGTGGCTTCTGGCCGCCGCCTCCTCCGAGGCCGCTTTTTCCGGGATCAACTGGTTCATGACAAGCTGGCTGGGCGATCTTCTGCTCTTTGCCGCGACATGGGCGATCTTCTATCACATGCTGGGACGCCTGAGGCATGTCATCTGGGATTTCGGCCATTGTCTTGAGGTGGAAACCTCGGAAAAGTTGGCGATTGCCATGTTCGTTCTGGCAACCGCCCTGACAATCATCGTCGTATTGGTGGTATAGGGCTATGGCTATGAATTACATGACAGATCTGAAGCGTGCCGAGGGCATGGGATCGGGCCGCGAAGGCACGCGCCATCACTGGCAGATGATCCTCAGCTCCATCGCCATGGTCGTCGCCGTTCCCGTCCTTGTCCTGACCTTCGGGCTTGTCCTCGGCGGAAGGCATGACGAGGTGATCGCCTTCATCGAGCGCCCGCTGCCCGCGCTTTTGCTGGCCGTCAGCCTGTTCATCTGCATCCGGCATTTCATGTTCGAAGCCCTTGAAGCGATCGAGGATTACGTCCACAGCACGACGGGCAAGTTGTTGATGTTCGCCACCACCGCCGGTTCCTATCTGCTGATCGCCGCCGGGCTTTTCGCCATCGCAAAAATCGCTATCTGAGGTTCATCGACTATGGCCGCTTACGACTACGAGACCCACGAATACGACTGCATCGTGATCGGTGCGGGCGGCGCAGGCCTTCGAGCAACCCTCGGCATGGCCGAACAGGGGTTGCGCACGGCCTGCATTACCAAGGTCTTTCCCACCCGTTCGCACACCGTCGCCGCCCAGGGCGGCATCGCCGCGTCCCTGTCCAACATGGGCCCCGACCACTGGCAATGGCACATGTACGACACGGTGAAGGGCTCCGACTGGCTCGGCGACACCGACGCCATGGAATACCTCTCCCGCGAAGCCCCAAAGGCCGTGTACGAATTGGAACATTACGGTGTACCTTTCTCACGAACCGAGGAAGGCAAGATCTACCAACGCCCCTTCGGCGGCCACACGACCGAGTTCGGTGAAGGCCCGCCCG
This sequence comes from Paracoccaceae bacterium, assembly GCA_965228905.1. GTDB lineage: Bacteria > Pseudomonadota > Alphaproteobacteria > Rhodobacterales > Rhodobacteraceae > CALKXV01. The sequence continues at coordinate 939,501 of CBDDII010000003.1, forward strand.
TGCAACGCACCTGCGCCGCGGCTGACCGTACCGGCCACGCGATCCTGCACACGCTCTATGGCCAAAGCCTTAAGAACAATGCGGAATTCTATATCGAGTATTTCGCGACCGACCTCATCATGTCCGAAGACGGCACCTGCCAGGGCGTGCTGGCATGGAACCTGGAAGACGGCTCGCTCCATGTTTTCAACGCCAAGATGACGGTTCTGGCGACCGGCGGTTATGGCCGCGCCTATTTCAGCGCGACCTCGGCTCACACCTGCACCGGCGACGGTGGCGGCATGGTGGCCCGCGCCGGTCTGCCGCTTCAGGACATGGAGTTCGTACAATTCCACCCCACGGGCATCTACGGCTCGGGCTGCCTGATCACCGAAGGCGCGCGGGGCGAGGGTGGCTACCTGACCAACTCGGAAGGCGAACGCTTCATGGAACGCTATGCGCCGACCTACAAGGACCTGGCCTCGCGAGACGTGGTTTCGCGCTGCATGACCATGGAAATTCGTGAAGGCCGGGGCGTCGGTGCAGAAGGTGATCACATTCACCTGCACCTGAACCACCTGCCGCCGGAAACCCTGGCCGAACGGCTGCCGGGCATCAGTGAATCGGCCCGCATTTTCGCCGGTGTGGACCTGACGCGCGAACCGATCCCGGTGATCCCGACGGTGCATTACAACATGGGCGGTATCCCGACGAACTACTGGGGCGAGGTGTTGAACCCGACCACCGACGATCCCGACCGTATCTCGCCCGGCCTGATGGCCGTGGGTGAGGCGGGCTGCGCCTCGGTCCACGGGGCGAACCGGCTTGGCTCGAACTCGCTGATCGACCTTGTGGTCTTTGGCCGCGCCGCCGCGATCAAGGCGGGCGAGGTTGTCGATCCAACCAGCAGCAATCCGGAGCTGAACAAGGCTTCGCTGGACAAGGCGCTGGATCGTTTCGACCATTTCCGTCACGCCGACGGCGACATTCCGACCGCCGATCTGCGCCTTGAGATGCAGAAAACCATGCAGGCCGACGCCGCTGTCTTCCGCACCGACAAAACGCTCGCCGAAGGTGTCGAGAAGATGTACGCGGTCGCGGCAAAGATGAACGACATCAAGGTCACCGACCGCTCGATGGTCTGGAACTCGGACCTGATGGAGACGCTGGAACTGGACAACCTGATGCCGAACGCACTGGCCACAATCGTCAGTGCCGAAGCACGGAAGGAATCGCGCGGCGCCCATGCGCACGAGGATTATCCCGACCGCGACGACGAGAACTGGCGCAACCACACGCTGTCCTGGGTCAACGACAAGGTGACGCTGGATTATCGCCCGGTGCATCTGGATCCCCTGACCGACGAAAGCGAAGGCGGAATCGAGATGAAGAAGATCGCGCCCAAGGCGCGGGTGTATTGATCCCGGCGCAGACATATCGAAGGCCCTGCTGGCAGAGGTGCGGCCTTGCCTTTCTGCCGGTTGCCCTATTGGCGGCCTGTGGACCCATGTCGCCCGAGAAGGCCGCCGATTTCTGCGAGGATCGCGCACGCGCGGCGACCGGGCCGACCGGACACGTCGGCATTTCGGCCAACAACCACGGCGATGTGCGCACCCGCGCCAGTGTCGGGATCACAAGCGACTACCTGCTTGGGAAGGACCCCTATCAGGTTTACGACACCTGCGTTCGCCAGAAATCCGGGCAGGGGCCGATCCGGCCTCTGATCCTTGAGGAGTAGGGCGGCGATGGCACATTTCCCCACCCTCATCCGCAAGATCCGGGACGAATTGCGCATCGAGCCCGAGCCCGGTTTTCCCAAGATGGGCCAGACCCACTATTTCGCCTTGATGCAGGAGTTGCACCAAAGCCTGAAGCCCAAGGTCTATTTCGAGATCGGAACCGAAAGCGGCGCTTCGCTTGACCTGGCCAGGTGCCTGTCCGTCGCGGTCGACCCGGCGTTCGGTATCGAAGCCGATGTGATGGGGGCGAAGCCGGGGCTGATCCTGCAACAGACGACCAGCGACGATTTCTTCGCCTCGGGACTTCTGGAACAACTGGGCCTGAAAATCGACCTCGCCTTTCTTGATGGAATGCACCTGTTCGAATTTCTTCTGCGCGATTTCATCAACACGGAACGCCATATGTCACCTGACGGCACCGTCCTGATGCACGACTGCGTGCCCTTCAGTGCGGCGGGCGCGCGGCGGGAGTGGGATCGGCGCGAAACCCGGTCCTGGACCGGCGATGTCTGGAAGCTGTTGCCGATCCTCCGTGAATATCGCCCGGACCTGACTGTCAGGGTTTTCGACACACCGCCTTCGGGGCTTGTGGTGATCACGGGGGTGGACCCCGAGAATCAGGTGCTGAGTGATAAGCAGGACGAGATCCTTGCGCGTTACAACGAGATGACTTTCGAGGATCTCGGGGAAAAAGCCTTTGCCAAGGCCGTCGCGCTGGAACCGTTCCATCGCCAGATCACCCCGGCCAAATCGGGCGCTCCCTTGTCCTTTCGGCTTCAAACCCCGGTGCCGCGCCCGCGCGCACAGGCCCACTGGGGCGATCACAGCTTTGCCGTCTCGCTTGGTGAGGCGCTTGAACGTGCGGGCCACAAGGCCGAGATTTGCACCGTCAGGGATTGGCAGGCAGAAGGCCCCGACGACCAGATCGACATCGTTCTGCGCGGCGATGTGCCGTATGAGCGGCGGCTTGGGCATCTGACGCTTTACTGGGTGCTTTACTTCGGCGACATCGACGCCCTGCGTCACGACGTGATCCAGGCCGATCACGTGTTTGCCGCCGGTCAACCGGTTGTGGACGACCTTTCGAACATCTTTGGCGCGGACGCCGTGTCGCTGATGCCGCAGGCGGTCGATGCCAACCGCATGGCGCCACCGCCTGAAGACGGCACGCGTGAGGGCGCGACTTTTGTCGGGATCTCGAAACGGTTCCGCCGCCCGATCGTGCGCCAGGCGCTGAGGGCGGGATTGCCGCTCAGGCTTTGGGGGCGTGGCTGGGACGAAACGCCCGCCGCCGAATTCTATCAGGGCGAACGGGTGTCCGCCGACGAGTTGGGCGCGGTCTACGGAGGCTCGGAAATCGTGCTGAACGATCACCGCCCCGACATGGCCCGCTTTGGCATTCCCTCAAATCGCATTTTCGATGCCCTGGCCTGTGCGACGCCGGTCATAACCGACCCTGTCGCCTGGCTGCCGGAACAGGTTTTGCCCTTCGTCCACCAGGTCAGCAATTTCCGCGAACTTCGCGCGGCAAGCGAAGCGATTGCCGGCGAAGACGCCCGGAAAAAGGCCGCCCGGCGCGCATTTGCCGATGTTGTCCGTAAAGAGCATTCGTTCGATGCCCGTGCTGCCCGGATCATCGAGGTCGCCGAGAGCCTCATGGGCCGGGATGCCATCCGGAGGACGGCGTGATGCGCCTGTTTGCCGCCAGTGCCATGCTGTTCCTGACTGCCTGCACCACCCAGATGCAGGACGAACTGGCCCGCGATGCGGCAAAGAACGCCGTGCGCCCGGTCCTGCAACAACGCCTGCCGGGCGTGCCGGTGGAGCCTGCCACCGATTGCGTCATCGACAACGCCACCGGCAATGAAATCCTTGCCCTTGCCGCCGATGCGGTGACAGGGCCAACCGCAAACACCGTAGAAATCGTGACCGACATCTTGTCGCGCCCCGAAACACTCACGTGCCTCGCCACCGAAGGCCTGCCGCCCCTTTTGGGCCGAATGTAAGAAAGGTTCATCCCATGGTTCAGCTGACCCTGCCCAAGAACTCGACCATCCGCACCGGCAAAACATGGCCCGCACCGGTTGGGGCCACGAACACGCGCAAGGTCCGTATCTATCGCTGGAGCCCGGACGACGGCGAAAATCCCCGCGTCGACACCTATTTCGTCGACATGGATACCTGCGGTCCGATGGTTCTGGATGTGCTGATCAAGATCAAGAACGAGATCGACCCGACGCTGACTTTCCGCCGGTCGTGTCGCGAGGGGATCTGCGGGTCCTGCGCAATGAACATCGACGGGATCAACACGCTGGCCTGCATCTACGGCCATGACGAGATCAAGGGCGACATCAAGATCTATCCCCTGCCGCACATGCCAGTCATCAAGGACCTGATCCCGGATCTGACGCATTTCTACGCCCAACACGCCAGCATCATGCCCTGGCTGGAGACGAAAACGAACCGGCCCCGGAAAGAATGGAAGCAATCCATCGAGGACCGCAAGAAACTCGACGGGCTTTATGAATGCGTGATGTGCGCCTCCTGCTCGACATCCTGTCCATCTTACTGGTGGAACGGCGATCGCTACCTTGGCCCGGCGGCCCTGTTGCACGCCTATCGCTGGATCATTGACAGCCGGGACGAGGCGACGGGCGAGCGGCTGGACGAGCTGGAAGACCCCTTCAAGCTCTATCGCTGCCACACGATCATGAACTGCGCCAAGACCTGCCCGAAGGGTCTGAACCCGGCTAAGGCAATTGCCGAGATCAAGAAGATGATGGTCGATCGGGTCGTGTAATCCCGCTTCCCCGAATCCGGTCCTGTGCTAGACTTGGGCCGAAAGGGGAAGCGCGATGACCGTATCTTTGCTGGTCGGCACGACCAAGGGTCTGTTCGTTCTGCGTTCCGAGGATCGGAAGGGTTGGACGACCTCAGGCCCCTTTTGCAATCTCTGGCCGATCAATCACGCGGTCGGCGACCCCGGCACCGGCACGATCTGGGCCGCCGGCGGCAATGAATGGTTCGGCGCCGGTGTCTGGCGGACAACCGATGGCGGTGCGACCTGGGATCTGGCGAAATTTACCAATGGCCAGATGGACCAGTGGTTTTCGAACGATCCCGACATGGCAAAGATGTTTGGATGGGAGCCGCAGGACCCCTTGTTTGACGACGGCACGGTCGATGCGATCTGGTCGCTGCACAGTGCGCACGGCAAGGTCTGGGCAGGGGCGAAACCGGCGCAGCTTTTCGAAAGCGGCGATGGCGGGGAAAGCTGGACCCGGAACGCGGCCTTTGCCGATTACGAGGATCGCGAGAGTTGGAACCCGGGTGCTGCGGGCCTGACGTTGCACACCATTGTCACCGATCCCGGTGTGCCCAAGAAGCTGTGGCTGGCGGTTTCTGCGGCGGGTGTCTTTGCAACCGAAGATGGCGGCGGATCCTGGGAAAGACGCAACCGTATGTCAAACGAACATGCTCATGCGCATCATGACCATCCTGCCGCAGGGCAGGGCGGCGAAACGGGCCATTGCGTTCACAACATGATGCGGGCACCAGGCGACGCCGACACGATGTATCAACAGAACCACCACGGCGTTTTCCGCAGCCACGATGGCGGACGAAGCTGGGACGATGTGACCGAGGGCCTGCCCTCGACCTTCGGATTTCCGATCCGCGTGCATCCCGATGATCCCGAGACGATCTGGACGATCCCGCTGAACGGCGACACCGAGGGCCGCTTTCCGCCCGAGGCCAAAGCGGCGGTCTGGAAGTCGACCGACGGGGGTGAAACCTGGGAGGCTAAGCGGAACGGATTACCGCAGCAAAACTGTTTCTTCACCGTGCTGAGGCAGGCAATGGCGGGTGATGCCCAGAGCCAGGCCGGTATCTATTTTGGCACCAACACCGGCTCAATCTTTGCCAGCACGGACGAGGGTGAAAGCTGGTCGGAAATCGCATGTCACCTGCCGACGGTTCTTTGCGTCGAGGTGCTGGAGCACTAGGCCCACCCCATGCTGCCCCTGTTTCTTTTGCTGATCGTCGGCACCTTTGCCTATCTCTGGTGGAAGTGGCGATACACCACGCTGACCCGCCTCTGCCGTTGGCGCCAAGACCGGGCAGCGGGCGACTGGCACTGCACGGCCTGCGGTGCGCGAATGGTCACCGAAAAGGGGAAATCCCCGCGCCATTGTCTGCGCAAACCCTGACGACGCTTGCACAATTTCTGACCGCCCTTTCCACGGCTACCCCATGCGCTCTGCCCGGTTCCACGGTTAATGCGTTAGGCGAGCAGTGAATGAAAGGAAAACACATGACACGTTCAGCAGGTTTGAGGTTCATCATCGTGGGCGCACTTGCCTTTTTGATGTTTCTCCCGCTCGGCTTGATCAGCGACATCGTTCGCGAACGCGCGGACTATAGCGACAAGACAATTGCCGGCCTGTCCAGCGAATGGGGCGGCAAACATCTTTTTTCCGGCCCCCTTCTGGAAATCCCGGTCACCGAAGAGGTCACCTATGACCGTCGCCGGGAAGCGGTGGATGCGGTCACCGGGCTGACCCTGCGCGACGAAAAGGGCAACCCGATCTTCGAGCATTTCGAGGAGACGGTGACCGAGACGCGCGCTCCCGTTTACCTCTACCCCGTCAACCTCGACATCGACGTCGCCAGCGAAAGCACCACGCGCAGCCGGGGGATTTTCGTCGTGCCGGTCTATACGGCGGATGTCGGGATGGCCTTCGACTTTGATTCCGAAGCGGCCGAAGGGGCCTTGCGGGGCGATGAGGCGCTGCATTGGGACGACGCCCGCCTGTCGGTTTTTCTGACGTCAAATCGGGGGCTTAGGGGCGAGGCGCGGTTGACGGCGGATGGGCGCGAGTTGTCGCTGGAGCCTGTGTCGGGTGGCGAGGAAAGCCGCACGGGGATCACCACCGCTCTGGGCGATCCGCGCGAGATCGGGGCCTTTGCGCTTGAGATTGGCGTCAACGGGGCCGAGACTTTTGCGGTCGCCGCGACGGGGCGCACGACGCGATTTTCCCTGTCCAGCGACTGGCCCGACCCGAGCTTTTTCGGAACCTTTTTGCCAGACGAGCGCGAGATCACCGAAGAGGGGTTCAGCGCGTCCTGGACGGTGCCGCATCTGGCACGATCCCTGCCGCAGGTCGGGCGGAATTTCCCGGACAGCACAGCGCGCAGTCGGGCGACCATGGGGGCACGTTTCATCACGCCGAACGATTTCTATCAAAAGGCCTGGCGCGCCTCGCGCTATGGTATCCTGTTCATTTCGCTGACGTTTCTGACGATCCTCTTGCTGGATCGGACCAGCGAACGCCCTGCCCATCCCGTGCAATACCTGATGGTGGGACTGGCACAATCGGTGTTCATCCTGCTGATGGTGTCCTACGCAGAACAGATCGGTTTCGGCGCGGCCTATCTTTTGGCGGCGGGGGCGACGATCGGGTTGTTGGTGATGTTCGGGGCGACCGCGTTGAAACTGGGCAAGCGGACCGGGATTCTTGGGGGTGCCTTGGTGACGGTTTACGGGGTCTTGTACCTGACGCTCAGGTCGGCGGATCATGCGCTTCTGGCGGGGTCGACCCTGGCGTTCGCGGCGCTGGCCCTGACCATGTGGCTGACCCGGAACGAGACCTGGCACGGCCCGGAACGCCCCATGGGCTGGCCGTTCCGGCGTACGCCGAAAGCGCCGGAGCCGGCACCTGCTGAGTAATGGTTTGCGCCCGCTTCGCGGTCGCGGTGGGCGAGGGGTTTCACCCCTCGCCCAGATGCGTATTTATCAAAGCGGTGAAGAGGTTAGCTGGCCTCGGGGAAGGCGGCCTCCAGCGCGATTTCCACCATGTCGCCAAAGGTTTTTTCGCGGTCTTCGGATGGTAGCGCCTCGCCGGTCTGGAGGTGGTCCGAGACGGTCAGGACGGCGAGCGCGCGCACCTTGTGGCGGGCGGCGAGGATGTAAAGCTCGGCGGCTTCCATCTCGACCCCGAGGATGCCGTGGCGGGTCATTTGTTCCGTCAGATCCGGGCGTTCATCGTAGAAGACATCCGAAGAATAGATGCCGCCGACGTGGGGATTTATGCCCCTGTTTTCAGAGGCTTGGACGGCTGCGCGGAGGAGGGGCCAGTTGGCGGTGGGGGCGAAGTTGATTTCCTTCATGATCCCGCGTGAGGGGGTGGAAATCGAGGTGGCGGTCATGGCGATGATGACGTCGCGGACCGCGACGTTTTCCTGCATACCGCCGCAGGAGCCGATCCGAATCAAGGTCTTGGCCCCGTAATCGCGGATCAGCTCGTTGGCATAGATCGACAGCGACGGCATCCCCATGCCCGAGCCCTGGATTGTGACGGGATTGCCTTTCCAGGTGCCGGTGAAACCGAGCATCCCCCTGACTTCGTTCACAAGTTTCGCGTCGTCCAGAAATGTCTCGGCGGCCCATTTCGCGCGATAGGGATCGCCCGGCATAAGGACGGTTTCGGCGATTTCGCCGGGTTTTGCTCCGATATGGACGGTCATTCTGCTGCTCCTCGCTCAGGCGTTCGGGGAACTATCGCGGAACTGAAACGGGCCGTAAAGAGAGCCGCTGTTGCCGTCGGTGCTGCGGCCAGACGCGCAAATGTTAATGCGAGGACAGGGCGCGGGGGGTGTAAATCCAACGTCGGTATCACGTCGGTATTACGTCGGTATCGCGTCGGTATTGCGTCGGTGGATGATTTGGCACTCCGGACCCCGGCCAATCGGCGGCGGTCGGCGTTAAGACCCGTTGCGGGCAGGTTAAGGCCGCACCGGGTCTGGTTGGCGCAACGCCCCGGCGGCCATGGCTGAGGCCGCCACCATCAGGGTGGCGGTGCCCAGCATCAGGGGCAGGCCGCCCACCTGGTAGGTCAGGCCCGACAGAACCGTGCCAAGCAGTCGACCACCCGCGTTCGCCATGTAGTAAAACCCGACATCCATCGTGACACGTTCGTCTTTGGTGAAGGCCAGGATCAGGTAAGAATGAAGCGCGGAGTTCACCGCGAAGACGCCGCCGAAGGCCAGAAGCCCCGCGACAAGCGCGGTGGTCAGCCAGGGCTGGGGCGCGCCCGCAACAATGGCGGCGATGGTCAGAACGGCGGGGATCACGGCAAGGGCGATGGCCCAGGTGCGGGCGGCGGCGACAAGGTCGGTTTCGGGCCGGGAGCGGGCCTTCAGTATGTGGGGTGCCGCGGCCTGCACGGCGCCGTAAAGGATGATCCAGATCGCCATGAAGGTGCCGATCATGAAGAAGGCGGCGCGATTGCCCGCCTCGCTGCCGTCAGAGAGAACGGCGTAGAAATAGATCGGGATGCCGACCACGAACCAGACATCGCGCGCGCCGAAAAGGAAGACGCGCGCCAGTGACAGCCAGTTGACGTTCCTTGATTTGGAAAAGACCTCGGAGAATTTCGTACCCTTCTTTCCGCGTGGCAGGCCCGAGGGCATGGCGAGAAGGACGGCCAGAAGGATCAGCGCCAGCACCACCGCCATGACAAGGACAGCCCATGTGAACCCGAACGTGGCCAAAAGCCCCGCGCCGATCAGGAAGCCGAGGCCCTTTACCGCGTTCTTGGATCCCGTCAGCAATGCGACCCATCTGAACAACCCGCCGCCCTCGCTTGGGGCGAGGAGTTTGACGGCGGATTTCGAGGACATCTTGGCCAGATCCTTGGCAACGCCGCTGGCCCCCTGCACGACCATGACGAAGGCGACCGAGGTGCCGACCGCCCAGCCGGGATCAAGCTGGGTCAGTGCGAGAAGCGCCACGACCTGAATGGCAAGGCCCGCGTAGAGGGTGGAGGTCAGCCCGAACCGCGCGGCAATCCAGCCCGCGGAGAGGTTCGTCACCATGCCCGCGACTTCGTAGAGGACGAAGAGATAGGCCAGTTGCACCGGCGAAAAGCCAAGGGTGTGAAAGTGCAAAAGCACCAGCATCCGAAGCGCACCGTCGGTCAACATGAAGGCCCAGTATGCGGCGGTGACCGCGATATAGGCCGACAGCCCCTCGGGACGGTGCGCGGTGTCGGTCACAGCGAGGCCCCGACCATCAGGGCGACATCGGCAAGGCGGTGCGCATAGCCCATTTCATTGTCGTACCAGGCGTAGATTTTTACCTGGGTTCCGTTGATGACCATGGTCGAAGGCGCGTCGATGATCGAAGAGCGTTCGTCGTTGGTGTAATCGGCAGAGACCAGCGGGCGTTCTTCGTACCCGAGGATGCCTTGCAGCGGGCCGTCGGCGGCGGCCTTGAACAGGGCGTTCACCTCTTCCGCCGTTGTGGGGGTTTCCACCTCGAACACGCAATCGGTGAGCGAGGCGTTGAGGAGAGGAACGCGCACCGCGTGGCCGTTCAACCGGCCTTTCAATTCGGGATAGATCAGGGTGATCGCCGTCGCACTGCCCGTGGTCGTGGGGATCAGGGAATTCAGGGCAGAGCGGGCGCGGCGCAAATCCTTTGCGGGACGGTCGACGATGGTTTGCGTGTTGGTCACATCGTGGATGGTGGTGATCGAGCCGTGTTTGATCGTCAGGTTCTCGTGGATCACCTTGACCACGGGGGCAAGGCAGTTGGTCGTGCAGCTTGCCGCCGTCACGATGCGGTGCCGGGCGGGATCGTAGACGTCGTTGTTGATGCCATAGACGATGTTGGCGGCATCGCCGTCCTTGACCGGGGCGGAAACGACGACCTTTTTCACGCCAGCGTCGAAGTAGGGGGCGAGTTTTGCCTCGGTCTTGAAGACGCCGGTGCAGTCGATCACCACGTCCACGCCATCGAGCGGCAAGGCGGCGATGTCGCGGGTGCCGATGAAGGGCAGGCGGGTGCCGTCGATGGTCACGCTGTCGTCGTCGTGGGTAATCTCGGCCTGCCAGCGACCGTGGACCGTGTCAAACTCCAGAAGGTGGGCGTGCATGGCCGCATCGCCGGTGGCGTCGTTGATCCAGGCGATCTTTGCCCCTTTTTCCAGCAGCGGTTTCAGGGCGAGCTTGCCCATCCGGCCAAGTCCGTTGAGAGCATAGGTGGTCATGCGGGGCTTCCTTTGCTGTCGTGCGGGGATGGGGATGCTAATTCCATAATTCGCGAATTAGTGAATTACGGGCGCGCGTGCAATCGCTTATTTCAGGGAAAGGCGGTTTCTCCCAGGGTTCGTTCAGAAACTAGGGGGTTTCGGTAACAGGGCGGTGACGGGGTTACTCCGCCGCCACCGCCTTGTCGTCGGCAAGGGCGACGATGTCGAACATGATGCGGTTCAACTCGAAATCCTTGGGCGTATAGACGCGGGCGACGCCCATGGCGCGCAGGCGCTGCGCGTCGTCTTCGGGGATGATGCCGCCGACGGCGAGCGGGATGTGGCCAAGGCCCGCCTCGCGCATCTCGGTCAGGGTTTCCTCAATCAGCGGCAGGTGCGAGCCGGAGAGGATCGACAGGCCGATGACATGTGCCCCGGTTTCCTTGGCGGCGGCCACGATTTCCGAGGGCGTCAGGCGGATGCCTTCGTAGGTGATGTCCATGCCCACGTCGCGGGCGCGGGCGGCGATCTGTTCGGCGCCGTTGGAGTGGCCGTCGAGGCCCGGTTTGCCGACGAGGAATTTCAGGCGGCTGCCGAGTTTCGCCGAGACGGCGTCGACCGCTTGGCGGATGTCGTCCAGACCTTCGGTCCGGTTCGAGGGCGCGGTGGCCACACCGGTGGGGCCACGGTATTGGCCGAAAGCCTTGCGCACTACGTCGCCCCATTCGCCGGTCGTGGCCCCGGCCTTGGCGGCGGCGATCGAGGCGGGCATGACGTTGCGCCCCTCGGTACAGGCGGCGGCGAGATCGGAAAGGGCGGCCTTGACGGCACCCTCGTCGCGCGCGGCGCGCCAGTCGTTCAGGCGGGCGATCTGGTCGGCTTCGGCTTCGGCATCGGCGACCATGATCGCCTCGGGGCCGGAGGTGAGGGGCGAGGGTTCGCCGTTCTCGTACTTGTTGACGCCGACCACGGTGGTTTCGCCGCCTTCGATCCGCCCGATCCGGTCAGAGTTCGCTTCGACCAGGCGGGACTTCATGTATTCGATGGATTCGACCGCGCCGCCCATGGCGTCGATATGGGCCAGTTCGGCGCGCGCGCCTTCTTTCAGTTCCTCGACCTTGGCTTCGACGGCGGGGTTGCCTTCAAACAGGTCGCCGTATTCCAGAAGGTCGGTTTCAAAGGCGAGGATCTGCTGCATCCGAAGCGACCACTGCTGATCCCAGGGGCGGGGCAGGCCGAGGGCTTCGTTCCAGGCGGGAAGCTGCACGGCGCGGGCGCGGGCGTTCTTGGACAGCGTCACGGCCAGCATCTCGATCAGGATGCGGTAGACGTTGTTTTCCGGCTGCTGTTCGGTCAGGCCGAGGGAGTTGACTTGCACGCCATAGCGGAAGCGGCGGAATTTCGTATCTTCGACGCCGTAGCGGTCGCGACAGATTTCGTCCCACAACTCGGTAAAGGCGCGCATCTTGCACATCTCGGTCACGAACCGGATGCCGGCGTTCACGAAGAAGGAAATGCGCCCGACCATGTCGGGGAAGTGTTCCGCCGGAACCTTGTCTTTCAGATCGTCCAGCACAGCCTGCGCGGTGGCCAGCGCATAGGCCAGTTCCTGTTCCGGCGTCGCGCCCGCCTCTTGCAGGTGATAGGAGCAGACGTTCATCGGGTTCCACTTGGGCAGGTGTTCGCGCGTATAGGCGGCGACATCGGTAATCATGCGCAAGGAGGGCCGGGGCGGGCAGACGTAGGTGCCGCGCGAGAGGTATTCCTTGATGATGTCGTTCTGCACGGTGCCTTGCAGCTTCGAGACATCCGCGCCCTGTTCCTCGGCCACGGCGATGTAAAGCGACAGAAGCCAGGGGGCCGTCGCGTTGATCGTCATCGAGGTGTTCATTTCCTCAAGCGGAATGTCGTCGAAGAGCGCGCGCATATCGCCGATATGTGCCACCGGAACGCCGACCTTGCCGACCTCGCCGCGCGACAGACGATGGTCGCTGTCATAGCCGGTTTGCGTGGGCAGGTCGAAGGCGACGGAAAGGCCCGTCTGCCCCTTGGCAAGGTTGCCGCGATAGAGCGCGTTGGACGCCTTGGCGGTCGAGTGACCGGCATAGGTGCGGAACAACCAGGGGCGATCTTTCTGCGCTTGCGATATCATCTCGGCCTCCGACATGTGCGAGCAATAAAATTACGTTCGGGACTGAATATGCGAAATGATGTGGCGTTGTCAATTCGCTGCGACGCGGCAGCCCGCCCGCATTCACCCGACGTTGGAATCAACTCTGCCGCATTTTCCTTGGCTCTTCTAGCGATTGCTGCGTTTGCACTTGAAAATGCCTCCTGCCCGCGCCTCTGCTTCATCGCGGCGACATAAAATTACAAAAATAGGCAGAATATTGTTGCAATGTTACTTTTGTGATTATATCTCCTGTGTTTGACAATTCCGATTCTGCGATGCAGCGTGAGCAAGGGGAAAAGACAATGGCTTTGGACGAGGCTGGCACCATGACCGATACGGCACCCAAGAAAGATCTGTATGATGTGGGTGAAATGCCCCCCTTGGGCCATGTGCCCGAAAAGATGCACGCCTGGGCGATCCGCCGCGAACGCCATGGCGATCCGGACAAGTCGTTCGAACTGGAAGTGGTCGACGTGAAAAAGCCCGACAGCCACGAGGTTGTCGTTTTGGTCATGGCCGCTGGTGTGAATTACAACGGCGTCTGGGCCGGCAAGGGCGTTCCGATCAGCCCCTTCGACGTGCATGGCGCGGATTACCATATCGCCGGGTCCGATGCCTCGGGCATCGTCTGGGCCGTGGGCGACAAGGTGAAATCGTGGAAGGTCGGCGACGAGGTTGTCATCCACTGCAACCAGGACGACGGCGACGACGAACATTGCAACGGCGGCGATCCGATGTTTTCCGACAGCCAGCGGATCTGGGGATACGAGACGCCGGACGGGTCGTTCGCACAGTTTACCACGGTGCAGGCGCAACAATTGATGGAACGCCCCAAGCATCTGACGTGGGAAGAAAGCGCCTGTTACACGCTGACGCTGGCCACCGCTTACCGGATGCTGTTCGGCCATCATCCCCATGAATTGAAGCCCGGCCAGAACGTGTTGGTCTGGGGCGCCTCGGGCGGGCTTGGCTCTTACGCGATCCAGTTGATCAACACCGCCGGGGCCAATGCGATTGGCGTGATTTCCGACGAGGACAAGCGCGATTTCGTCATGAGCCTTGGCGCGAAAGGCGTGTTGAACCGCAAGGATTTCAATTGCTGGGGTCAACTGCCCGTGGTGAACAGCCCGGAATACAAGGAATGGTTTTCCGAAGTCAGAAAGTTCGGCAAGGCGATCTGGGAGATCACCGGCAAGGGCAACAACGTCGACATGGTGTTCGAACACCCCGGCGAATCGACCTTTCCCGTCTCGACTTTCGTCGTGAAAAAGGGCGGCATGGTCGTGATCTGTGCCGGAACGACTGGGTACAATCTGACGATGGACGCGCGTTACGTCTGGATGCACCAGAAACGCATCCAGGGCAGCCATTTCGCGCACTTGCAGCAGGCCGCCTCTGCCAACCGACTGATGGTCGAGCGTCGTTTGGACCCCTGCATGTCGGAGGTGTTCGACTGGAGCGAAATTCCGGCCGCGCATATGAAGATGCTGCGTAACGAGCACAAGCCGGGCAACATGGCGGTTCTGGTCCAGGCGCCTCAAACCGGGTTGCGTACTTTCGAAGACACGTTGGAAGCGAGCGTTTCCAGATAAGAAACAGTTTGTTTCGATTCGAATCGTGGCGCCTCCGCACGGAAATTGCGGGGGCGCTTCCTGTCTGAAAGCACAGGTGAGTGCGGATTATCAATGGCTTGCGCACGCTGACCTCCCCTAAAATGGGGAAGTGAAATTGGCGAATATCGGAAGAAAGCGTCACATGCTAGGGTTGTGTTAAGAGTTCGTTAACCAATCGGGATGACAACCAAATGGCAAATGACTGGATGCTAGATGTTCTTGCGGATTTAAAGGCCTTTGCAGAAAGCAATGGCCTTGGGGCGACCGAACGGCAGTTGAGCCAGACAATGGCCACTGTCGAAAACGAGTTGCACGGCTTGCAAGGCGTCGCCGCAGGGACGGGACGAAGCGTAGGCCATGTTGGAGAGCTTTTTAGACCAATTGCAGAGGGTCGAAACTCTTGAAGAGCTGAACGATGTTGTCGTGTCGCTGCGCGATGCCTTGAACGTTGAACATGTCGTCTATCATTCGGTCAATTCGACGGGTGAGCAATACGCGGCGCTGACCTATTCGCAGGATTGGGTCGCGCGGTATCTTGAACAGGATTACGCCCGCATCGACCCGGTGGTCCAGGCTTGCCTAAGGCGGTTCCACCCGATCGACTGGAAGCGCCTGGATTGGAGCGGCAAGGCGGTCAAGGGTTTCCTGCACGAGGCGATTGACAGCGGTGTCGGCAACCAGGGCTTTTCCGTGCCGATCCGTGGCCCTTCAGGGCAGTTCGCCCTGTTCACTGTGTCGTCGGGTGACAGCGACGATCAATGGGCGACCTATACGACCGAACGTTCGCGCCAGTTGATCCTGGCCTCGCATTACATCAATCAGAAGGCGTTGGAACTGGAGCGCGGTTCGGACCAGCTTGATATCGTCAACCTCAGCCCGCGCGAGACCGATGCGCTGACCCTTCTGGCGCTTGGATACAGCCGGGCGCAGGCGGCCGAGAGCCTTTCGATCTCGGAACACACGCTGCGGGTCTATATCGAAAGCGCGCGGTTCAAACTGACGGCGGCGAACACGACCCACGCGGTGGCCCGCGCGATGAACCAGGGCCTGCTTAGAATTTGTTAACCCCGGCGCACGCTGCCTCTAACGATCCATGAGCGGCACGTGCGCCCGGATCCGCGCCCGTTAACCATGCGCGACTAGGTCTTCCCTCCATTCAAAATGGAAAAGGGGGCCGCCCATGCTTCGCTATATCTACGCCGACGATCTGCACCAGTATCCCGTGCTGGCACGCACCATGTTCCGCGACCGCGCGCACCAGTTTCACACCCGGCTGAAATGGCAGGTCACGGTGGACGCTGACGGCAACGAGCGGGATGAATACGACGCGCTGAACCCGATGTACGTGATCTGGGAAAAGCCCGACGGCACCCATGGCGGGTCGCTGAGGTTTCTGCCGACGACCGGGCCCTCGATGGTCAACGATCACTTCCGCGATCTGACCGACGGGGTCAGGATCGAAAGCCCGCTGATTTGGGAATGCACCCGGTTCTGCCTGGCGCCGGGGGCCGAAGCGCGGGTCTCGGCGGCGCTGATGCTGGGCGGGATGGAGGCGGGGCGCGCGTCCTTCCTGACCCATGCGGTCGGCGTCTTCGATGCGCGGATGGTGCGCATTTACCGCCGCCTGGGCTGGGGGCCGATCATCCTTGGCACAAGCGGGCAGGGGCGCGATGCGATCAGCGTCGGCCTTTGGTCGTTCGAGGAAGAAGGCATTCACGAAAGGCTCTTGGATCGTGTGGGCGTGACGGCAGAGGTGTCCGAAGGCTGGTATGTCGCTTCGCTTGATGGAGCAGGGGCCGAGGTGTCCAACGTCGCCTGATCGTGGTTTTATGCGGATCGTTCGATTTCGCGCAGGTTGATGTCTGGTGAGCGGGCAAGCGACAGGATAGGGTCGCCCGCAAATGTCGCTTCCCGTTACCTCATTTTCTGAAGACCAGGCCGAGGCCTTTGACCGTATCGCCGAGGTGCTGCGTTCCGCCGGTGTGGACATCGAGGAAAGCCTGACCACGCCGCGCAGTGAAGACGGACAGGGCGTCGTCGCGGTGATCGGCAAGGCGGGATCCGGCAAGACGATGCTTTTGGCGCGGCTGGGCGAGGCGCTTGGCGACGCAGGGGTCGAAACGATCAGCGGCGATTACGAAGGGCGACGGCGGAAGGACAAGCGCACGCTGGCCATCCTGGCCCCCACCAACAAGGCCGCCAGTGTCCTGCGCACCCGCGGCGTGCCCGCGACGACGATCCACCGCATTCTTTATACGCCGGTCTATGATCCCGAATACGAACGCATTGCCGAATGGCTGACAGGGCAGGGAGAACGGCCCGAGATCGAAGGCCTGACCGACGCCGCCCTCGACCGGGCCGAGGCGTTTTTCAAGTTGAACCGTTCGGTGCCCGGTGCCCTGGCGGCGGCGGGGCTGAAGGGTTCGGATTTCATCCTTGGCTGGAAGCGGCGCGAGGATCCCCTAGACATCGGCTTTGTCGACGAAGCCTCGATGCTGGATGCCCGGCAATTCGATGATCTGAAAGAGATTTTCCCGACACTTGTACTGTTTGGCGACCCGGCGCAATTGGCCCCCGTGAACCAGTCGGGCGCGATGGTGTTCGACAGTCTTTCGGGGCCAAGGAAGATGGTCTTGAACCGCATCCACCGGCAGGATCTGGACAACCCGATCCTTGATCTGGCCCATGCCCTTGCAGACGACGCCCTTGGGTTCGAAGATTTCGAACGCATGATCGAAGATGCCGCGCGGTCTGACGACAGAGTCATCGTCGCCCCCCGTGTCGAAGCGGGCATGATGGCGCGGTCGCCCGTGCTGGTCTGGCGCAACGCCACGCGCATTCGCCTGATCCACGCCTTCCGCGCCGCCTATGGCGCACCCGCCGATGCGCTTTTGCCCGGCGAGCCACTGATCTGCGATGGCATCGAGCTGCCCCTGAAGCACCGCAAGAAACGTCTGGACCTTGAGGCACGCGGCCTGATCAAGGGCGCGCAATGTGTCTACCTTGGCCCCGGCAAACGACGGGGATTCTCGCGGCTGCACGTCATGGGCGCGCTTGAACCGCAAGTCTCGGCAGCCTCGATCGTGAAGATCGAATTGCCCGACGAAGAAGAACCCTTCATCCCTTACGCGGCGAACATGGGGGCGGCTTTCCTGCACGGGGCGGCCGTGACCATCCACAAGGCGCAAGGCTCGCAATGGCGCGACGTGCAGGTCTTTGCACCCGACCTTTTCGCCGCCGCGCGCGCCGGGCGGATCGAAGCCGGCCTGCCGCTTTGGAAACGTCTGGCCTATGTGGCGATCACGCGGGCCGAGGAACGACTGCACTGGGTGACGCGCTATCGCCTCGGCAAGCCGGACACGGCATTGACGACAAGCGATCTTGAGGTCGCGCCTGCCCCGTTCGAACTGACCTCGGAAGAGGCAGGGGACGAGCGGTAGAGACAATTCGAATCGAATTGTTGCCTGCGGTATTTCCCCCGTCCTCCCACCCCTAACATACCGAGCGGGGGATTAAGGATAGGTGAAGATCAGGTGGGAGAGACGGTCTGGTTTGCGCCACTGTTCGGGCGGGACAGGTGACCTCTGGTCGGACCCCCTAGGTCCGGAACATCCGGAACGCCGCCGACGCCAGCCACCCCGCGGCGATGGCGATGGCCAGCGACATGATCCCGTAGATCAGCGGATTGTCCCGCGACAGACGAAACAGAAAGCGCTCCAGCCCGACCTTCCTGACCGCGATCCGGGTCTGGAAGGTATCAAGCACCTTGCCATCGCGGGTCAGGAAGAACCGTGTCAGGTAATCGCCTTCGTGGAGGTTCGCAGGGAGCCGAACCGAGGTCGAAAACAGCGTCTGCTCCTCGAACCGGACGGTGCCGAAGTTTCTCTGGTAAAGCTCCTCGCTCTCGCGAATTCGGATGAGCGCGCGGGTGAAATCCGCGCTTCCGGTGATGTTGGCGCCGACGGAGCGTACTGCACGCGGGATCGAGATGTGATGCCTCAGATCCTCGACATCGGAAATCACATCGCGCCACGGGGCCGTCGTGGCGACGGCATAGAAACTGGGTGCTTCGTCCACATCCACCCTGTCGGTGTTGACCCAGATCCCGAACCGCCGTCCCTTCCGGCGGACTGTCACCGGCTCGGACGGGCCTTCGACGGTGATCAGAACCTGCAAAGGTGCCTCGGTCGGGATCGGCTCTTCGCGTTTGACCGCCCCGAAGATCAGGATCTCGGAGCCGTCGAAATCGGTGGTGATCGAGATGTCGCTTTGGCTGAGGCCCGCGACGACTTCTTCCGCCTGGAGGGGGGCGGCGACGAGACAGAGGAGAAGGGCGAGGCGCAGCATCAGTGACCCGCCCCTGTCCCGATGGAGTAAAGCTCGGCCGGTTGAACCAGAAGATCGAAAGCTAGTTTCCCGCAGACCGCCAGAACCATGATGGCCAGGAGAATGCGCAACTGCTCGGCCTTCATGCGTGCGCCGATCCTAGTGCCGACCTGCGCGCCGATCACACCGCCGACCAGAAGAAGGACGGCAAGAACCACATCGACCGTATAGTTCGTCGCGGCGTGCAGAAGGGTTGTGAAGCCGGTGACGAAGATGATCTGGAACAAGGAGGTGCCGACGACCACTTTCGTGGGCATTCCAAGAAGATAGATCATCGCCGGCACCATGATGAACCCGCCGCCGACACCCATGATGGCGGCGAGGATCCCAACAAGAACGCCGACAAGCACCGGCGGAATGACCGAGATATAAAGCCCCGAGGTGCGGAATTTCATCTTGAATGGCAGCGCGTGGACCAGCCCGTGTTTGCGCCGTTTCGCAGCAGAGCGCCCGCCGCGCGCCTTGCGGATCGCGTTCAGGCTTTCGACGAACATCAACCCGCCGATGATGCCAAGGAAAACGACGTAGGAAAGCCGCACCAACAGATCGACCTGGCCCATGGCCTTCAGCGCATTGAACAATTGCACCCCGAAAGCCGCGCCGATCAACCCGCCGATCAAAAGCACGGTGCCCATCCGGAGATCGACCGTCCGGCGCTTGAGATGTGCAAGGACGCCGGAGAAGGAAGAGGCGACGATCTGGTTCGCTTCGGTCGCGACGGCGACGGCGGGCGGAATGCCGATGAAGAAGAGAAGCGGCGTCATCAGGAAACCGCCGCCGACCCCGAACATGCCCGACAAGATGCCAACCATGCCGCCAAGACCCAACAACAGGAAGGCGTTGACCGAGACTTCAGCGATCGGAAGATAGACGTGCATATTGCCTATTACGCCTCGGTTTGGACGGTCTCAACTGCCAATTGCTGCACCTGCATATGTCCAGATGCGACAAATCGGAACAAGGTCGTGCACAGTTTAACCCAGAGTTTACCTTGCTTTGACATTTGCGGGGCATGGAGCCTTTCAAGCGAAGCGCGGACAGCTGGATTCAGCAGATTTTCTCGGCCAAGGCGGTGGAGCGTGGCGCTGTCGTGCGCCGCTCGGTGGCCATCGTGGAACGCGAGATCGGGCGCGAGCGGTTGTTGAAAGAAGTCGAACGGCGGGGGTATCACGTGATCGAATGTGGCGGGCAATTCGTGATCATCTGCAATTCCGGTCAAATTCGCCTGCTCACGTAACAATTTTTCCACGAAAAATTGTTACAGATTTTTCGAAGAAAAATCTCATCAATGGCGGTATCAACGTTCCTTCACATAAGGTTCGCCGCCCGCGCGTGGCGGTATCGCTTTGCCGATGAAGCCGGCCAGGATCACCACCGTCAGGATATAGGGCAGCGCGTCCAGGAATTGCCCCGGCACTTCGAAACGCAAGACCGCGTTCACCACGTCGGGACGGAAGGACAACGCCTGGAAAAAGCCGAACAGCAGGCAGGCGAACAGGGCATACCAGGGCCGCCACTTCGCAAAGATCAAAGCGGCCAGGGCGATAAAGCCTCTGCCCGAAGACATTTCCTTGACGAATCCCGCCTGCAACCCGGTTGCCAGGTAAACACCGCCCAGCCCGCAAAGCACTCCGCAGATGGCAACAGCGGTGTAGCGCATCCGGATGACCGAAACGCCCGCCGTATCCACCGCACCGGGGTTTTCCCCCACGGCCCGCAGGCGCAGACCGAATCGCGTGCGAAACAGCACCCACCAGACCAGCGGCACAGTCAAAAGCCCCACATAAACCAGAAGCGAATGGCCCGAGAACAATTCAGAATAGCTTTCGCCGATGTAAGGCAGGCCAGAGAGCATGCCGGTAAAGGGCAAGGTGATCTCGTCAAACCGCGCGCCTTCGCCGAGCGATGGTGTACGCCCCCCCTGGCCGAACCAGTCCTGGGCGATCAGAACGGTCATGCCCGAGGCGATGAAATTGATGGCGACTCCGGAAATCAACTGGTTGCCGCGAAAGGTGATCGAGGCCAGCCCATGGACCATCGACAGGACCAGCGACGCTCCGATCCCGGCCAAGAGGCCCAGCCAGACAGAACCGGTCACCGCGGCGATTGCAGCCGAGAAGAACGCCGAGGCGAGGAGTTTGCCCTCCAGCCCGATGTCGAAGATGCCCGCGCGTTCCGACACCAGCCCGGCGAGGCAGGCGAACAGCAAGGGTGTGGCCAGACGAACGGTCGTGTCGAGGATCTGTATGAGTGTGCTGAAATCCATGTGCCTACCCCTCGCCTCGCGCCGGTCGTCTGAGGGCGAGGAACAGCTTTTCCAGCGGCATCCGAACCAGGTTGTCCAGCGCGCCGGTAAACAGGATCACCAACCCCTGGATCAGGATGATCAACTCGCGCGGGATATTGGCCCAAAGCGCCAACTCGCCCCCGCCCTGGTAAAGGAACCCGAACAGCAGGGCGGCCAGGAATATCCCGACAGGATGCGACCGGCCCATGAGCGCGACGGCCAGCCCGATGAACCCGGCCCCTTCGACCGAGTTCAGCACCAGTCGCCCCGAAGCCATGACAGAGTTGATCCCCATGCAGCCCGCCAGGGCACCCGAAATCAGCATTGCCACGATGATCATCTTGGTCGGCGAAATGCCCGCATAGGCGGCGGCACTTTCGCTGTGACCATAGGCCCGAAGCTCGTAACCGAGCTTGGTGCGCCAGACCAGAAGCCAGAATAGGTACAGCGCGATCAGGGCGACGAAAAAGCTGATGTTGGCAGGGGCGGTGCTGGAAAACGGGATGCCGAACAAGCCGAAGATGTCGCCGAAATTCGGCAGGGCCATGGCTTCGCCAAAGCGCCGTGTTGCCGGGTCCATCGAGCCTTCGGGTTTCAGAACCTCGACCAGCAGGTAGACCATCAATGCGGCAGCGATATAGTTGAACATGATCGTGGTGATCACGATGTGGCTGCCCCGCTTGGCCTGCAACCACGCGGGGATAAAGGCCCAGGCCGCCCCGAACAGCGCACCGCCGATGATCGCGGCGGGCAGGGCCAGCGACCAATGCGGCCAAGGCAGGGCAAGGCAGACAAGGGCGACGCCCAGACCCCCAAGGGTGGCCTGCCCTTCACCGCCGATGTTGAACATGCGCGTGTGAAAGGCGATGGCGGCGCAAAGCCCGGTGAAGATGAAGTTCGTCGCGTAATAAAGCGTGAACCCCCAGCCATAGGTCGACCCAAGCGCGCCGGTGACCATCAGTTTCAGCGCCTCGAAGGGGTTCATGCCAAGGTAAAGGATCACAAGCCCCGACAGGACAAAGGAAATCAGGATCGACAGGATCGGGATCAGGATCGCATCGACCCACTTTGGCATCACGTCCATTCTGCAGCTCCCGCATTGCTGTCCCGCCCCGGACTTGATCCGGGGCCTCCGGCAAGGCACCGACGAGGCCGCGGATCAAGTCCGGGGCGGGGGAGACACAGGATGCCAGAAGGGATCATCAGGCAGCCCCCGCCGTATCTGTCATCCCGGCCATCAGCAGGCCCAATTCGTTCTCGTTCGTCTCTGCCGCCATACGTTCGCCCATGATCTGGCCGTCGAACATCACCGCGATGCGGTCGGCCAGCGACAGGATCTCTTCCAACTCGACCGAGACCAGAAGGATCGCCTTGCCGCTGTCGCGCAGGGCGACGATCTGCTGGTGGATGAACTCGATCGCGCCGATGTCCACGCCGCGCGTCGGCTGACCGATCAGCAACAGGTCGGGGTCGCGTTCGATCTCGCGGGCAAGAACGATTTTCTGCTGGTTCCCGCCCGAGAAATTCTTGGCCGTCAGCGTCGGGATCGGCGGGCGGACGTCGAAACGTTCCATCTTGGCAACCGTGTCGTCGCGGATGACGCGGTTGTCCATCAGATAGCCGTTCTTCTGGTATTCGGGCGCACGGTGATAGCCGAACACCGTGTTTTCCCAGGCGAAATAATCCAGGATCAGCCCCTCGCGGTGGCGGTCTTCGGGTACATGGGCGATGCCGCGCGCGCGGCGGGTCTGGCCATCGGAATGGCGTCCGGTCAGGTCGATCTCTTCGCCGTTCAGGGTGATGCGCCCCGTCGCGGCGCGATAGCCGCCCAGCACCTCCAGCAGTTCGGACTGCCCGTTCCCGGCGACACCGGCAATGCCGACGATCTCACCGGCCCGGACGTCAAGGTCGATGCCCTTCAGACGTTCGACGCCATCGTCGTCCTTCACGCGCAACCCTTCGATATCCAGAACCTTTTCGCCGGGCGTCGCGGGCACCTTGTCCACGCGCAACAGCACCTTGCGACCGACCATCAACTCGGCCAGTTCCTGTGGGCTGGTCTCGGCGGTCTTGACGGTGGCGGTCATCTCGCCCCGGCGCATCACGCTGACCGTATCGGTCACTTCCATGATTTCGCGCAGCTTGTGGGTGATCAGGATGATCGTCTTACCCTCGTCGCGCAGCCCCTTCAGGATGCGGAACAGGTGATCGGCCTCCGATGGCGTCAGCACACCGGTCGGTTCATCAAGGATCAGGATATCGGCCTGCCGATATAGCGCCTTCAGGATCTCGACCCGCTGCTGGTGACCGACGGAAAGTTCCTCGATCGTTTCGTCGGGATCGACGTTCAATTCGTATTCGCGGGCCAGTTCCGTCAGAAGGTTCCGCGCCTTGGCAAGCGAGGGCTTCAAAAGCGCACCATCCTCGGCCCCGAGGATGACGTTTTCCAGAACCGTGAAATTCTCGACCAGCTTGAAATGCTGGAACACCATGCCGATGCCTGCGGCGATGGCGGCCTGGCTGTCGGGAATCTCGGTCTTTTTTCCGCCGATGAATATCTCGCCCTTGTCGGCCTTGTAGAACCCGTAAAGGATTGACATCAGTGTGGATTTTCCGGCGCCGTTTTCGCCGATGATCCCGTGGATGGTGCCGGGCATGACGCGGATGGCGATATCCTTGTTGGCCTGCACCGGGCCAAAGGCCTTGGAGATGCCTTTGAGTTCGATGGCGGGGGCGACGTCGCTCATTCAGGTGCTCCCATGCCAGCGAAACCGGTCATGCGGGCGACCCTGCCCAAGGCCGGTTCAATGAAATACTGGCCCAATTGTTCTTTCCCGTCAGCCATGCGGAAGGCCACGGTCACGCGCGCCGATCCCCCGGTCGTGTCGGTATTCACGACACTGGCGGAGGCACCGGGGGCCATTTGGGTAAACATGCCAACGTATTCGGACAGGGCTTCCGGCCCGGTGATCGGCGCTTCGGTGCGCGGGTCGGTATAGGTGACATCTGCGGTTACCGCATCGCGAATGGCGGCGTCTCTTTCAGAGGCCTCCGCCATGCCCCATGCGGCAAAGAAAGTAGTGATTTCTGACATGACCCGCCCCTCGTGTCAGGAAAGGGGCCGCGACGGACGCGGCCCCGAATTCGTATCTTAGAAGTCCAGCACAGGGCAGCTGTCGTTCGCATAGTAGGACACAACCTCGGTGTCGCCCGCGATGATGGCGGCCTTGGCCTCTTCCACGGCGGCTTTCATCTCGTCCGTGATCAGGGCGTCGTTGTTTTCGTCCACGGCATAGCCGACCCCGTCGTTGTCGAGACCCATGACGTGCGCGCCGGGCTCAAACCCGTCGACGCCCGCCGAAAACACGTCATAGACGGCGTTATCGACGCGCTTCAGCATCGAAGTCAGAACCTGGCCCGGATGCAGGTGGTTCTGGTTGCTGTCCACGCCGATCGACAGGATGTCGGCATCGGCGGCGGCTTGCAGAACGCCCACGCCCGTACCACCGGCGGCGGCATAGACAACGTCAGCGCCCTGGCTGATCTGCGCCTTGGTCAATTCGCCACCCTTGACGGGATCGTTCCAGGCTGCGGGCGTCGTGCCCGTCATGTTGGCGACAACGGTGATGTCGGGGTTCACCGCCTTGGCACCCTGGGCATAGCCGCAGGCAAAGTGACGGATCAGCGGAACATCCATGCCGCCGATAAAGCCAACGGTGTCGGATTCGGAGGCCATCGCGGCCAGCATACCAACCAGATAGCTGCCTTCGTGTTCGGCAAAGGTGATCTGGCGCAGGTTCGGAATATCCAGCCAGCCCACGTCGATGATCGCGAACTTGGTGTCAGGATACTTGGGTGCCACTTCTTCCACGGTCGAAGCGTTCTGGAAACCAAGGACGACAATCGGGTTGAAGCCACGTTCGGCCAACTGCGTGGCGAACTGGACGCGCTGTGCCTCGGCGGTGACTTCCACCTCGCGGTAGGTGTTTCCGGTTTCGTCGGCCCAGCGTTTCGCGCCGTTATAGGCTGCCTCGTTGAAGGATTTGTCGAACTTGCCGCCGAGGTCGTACATCAGCGCCGGTTCGGCCAGCGATGCGGTGGTGGAAAGGGCCAGAAGGGCCGCGCCGCCAAGCATCTTTTTGAGGAATGTCATGTGGAATCTCCCAGTTACATATTATGCGGGGGCAGAGGCAAACATGAGGTCACGGCCACCCGTTGATTGCAGGATTAGGCCGAAGGCGCGGGGAAGCGTCAAGCAGAGTCTTGGCGGTTTTTCTGGGAATCCGGCGGTTTGACCCTTGGTCAAGCGGGTTTGAGCGCCTTGCTCATTAAAATCGCGTCTTCCCGACCAGTGGCGGAGGGATAGTAACCCGGGCGCTTTCCGTCCTCGGCCCAGCCTGCCTTGGCGTACAGAGTACGCGCGGCTCGGTTCGAGGCGGCGACCTCAAGAAAAGCGCGGGTTGCACCGCGTTCCAGGGCCTCGGATTCGAAGGCGGCAAGGCAGATTCGCCCAAGGCCCCGGCGCTGGTGGTCGGGGTGGACCGCAAGCGTCAGAAGCTCGGCTTCGTCCAGCGTTACCCGGCCAAGCGCGAAGCCCGGGATTTGCGCCGACTGCGCCGTCGCGGTGGTGGGGGGCTCTGCCCCCCGCTCGCTTTGCTCGCCCCCCCCGGCGTATTTGGAAAGCGATGAAGGGACCAGGGAAAGGAAGATGCCGGGGCTGGCAAGAAGATCGGCAAAGGATTTTTCACCCCAGGCGCGGCCCTTTGGCATGGCGAGGGCGTGGAGCGTGGCAAGTGCCTTTGGCGTCACGGCAGGATCCGGATCGGCGGATCGCGGCGCGGTGCGGCGTCGGCGGGCCGGATGTAAAGCGGGGCAGGGCGGGGGATGTCGGTGTTGTTTCGCTGAAGGGCTGCGATCCTTGCGGTTGCTTCCACGATGCTGACCTTTGGTTGCACGACCCTTCCGGCAAAGCGTGCCGCCAAGGTTTCGGCTTCGGTGCCGACGCAGAGGGGGTCGCTTTTTGCCGAGATGTCGACCGGGACCGTGGCGGCGGGGCCGGTTGTTGGAGG
The DNA here is from genome assembly GCA_965228905.1 of Paracoccaceae bacterium. Classification (GTDB taxonomy): domain Bacteria; phylum Pseudomonadota; class Alphaproteobacteria; order Rhodobacterales; family Rhodobacteraceae; genus CALKXV01. Next base: position 965,779 of record CBDDII010000003.1, read on the forward strand.
GGCGTTGGTGCCGGTGAAAAAGGGTTGGACGTATACCTCGCCTTTCGGGGCGGGCAGGGCAGAGATGATCGGCGTGTCAAAGCCGTATGCCTGCGCCCGCAAGGAGGAGACTCCGATCGCAGGTTTGCCAAGCGACAGGGCAAGGCCCCGCGCGGCACTGACCGAGATGCGGATGCCGGTGAAATTGCCGGGGCCGATGCCGACGCCGATGGCGTCGAGGTCTTTCCAGACCGCGCCGACCTCGCCCAGAATTTCCTCCAGCATGGGGAAAAGCCGTTCGGCCTGGCCGCGCTTCATTTCCTCGTGGCGGCTGGCAACCACCTTGTCGCCCGTCAAAAGGGCGGCGGCACAATGGGGGCCGGAGGTGTCGAAGGCAAGGATCGTCGGGTCGGGCATGGGTCAGGCCAAAAGTTCGTCTCGGCCGCTGTCCTGGGCGCGGGGCAGGCCATCGTCAAGTTGCAGCCAGGGCAGGGCACTGCCCGCGTGACAATGAAGTTTTGGCGGCAGTTCGTCGGCCTGATCCAGCACGCCGAGGGGGACATAGACCTGGCCCGGCAGGTAATCGAACCGCGCGGTCAGTTGCGAACCGCAGTCGGGGCAGAACTGACGCATGACGCCGGGGGCGAGGGGGGAAACCGGTGTCAACGCCGGGGTGAGGGTGACCGCGCCTTCGTCAAACCCCGCAAAGGCGGGCAGGGGGGAGCCGGTGACCCGGCGGCAATCCGCGCAGTGGCAATAGGTGACGCAGAGCGGAGCGGCGGATGTCGCGAGGCTGACCTTTCCGCAATAGCATCGCCCGGTGACGACCGCCTCAGGCGGCAACCGGGCGCACCTCGACCACTTCGGGAATGTAATGCCGCAGAAGGTTCTCGATACCCATTTTCAGGGTCAGCGTCGACGAGGGGCAACCGGCGCAGGCGCCCTGCATGTGCAGGTAGACGACGCCGCGATCAAAGCCGTGGAACACGATGTCGCCACCGTCCTGGGCCACGGCGGGGCGCACGCGGGTATCCAGAAGTTCCTTGATCTGGTCGACGATCTCGCCGTCTTCGCCATCATGCGCGGCATGGGCGGTTTCGGCCTGCTCGCCCTCCATAACCGGGGCGCCGGACTGGAAATGTTCCATGATCGCGCCCAGGATCGGGGCTTTCAGCACGTCCCATTCCTGGCCGTCCGCCTTGGTGACGGTCACGAAATCGGCTCCGAGGAACACGCCGGTCACGCCGGAAACGCCAAAGATGCGCGTGGCAAGGGGCGAGGCACCGGCGGATGCCAGCGAGGGGAAATCGGCCGTTCCGGTGCCAAGAACGCTTTCTCCCGGCAGGAATTTCAGCGTTGCGGGGTTCGGTGTGTCTTCGGTCTGGATAAACATGGGCTGGCCTCCGATGAGGATCTAGATATGCGCCTGCCTGCGGCTGCTGTCAATAGATTGGAATGATTCTAAACCGCTTGGCGCCTAGCAGATATTCTCAAGCCGGTCCTTCGACAACTCGCCGGGAACGATGGTCAGCGGGATCGGCAGGGAACCGAAGCGGCGCGAAAGGTCCGAAACGATCGGGCCGGGCCCGCCTTTTTCCGCACTGGCCCCAAGGACAAGCACGCCGATGTCGCCGTCTTCCTCGATCTCCTTCAGGATTTCCGGCACCGGCTCGCCTTCGCGGATGGCAAGGCTTGGATCGACGCCCTGGCGGTCGCGCATCCACTTGGCGAAGACCTCGAAATGCGCCTCGATCCTCTCGCGGGCCTCTTCGCGCATTATCTCGCCGACGCCGATCCAGTGGTTGAATTCGTCAGGCGGGATCACCGAAAGCACCTTGACGCCGCCGCCGGTGCGGGCGGCGCGCATGGCGGCGAACCGCATGGCGTTCAGGCATTCGCGGCTGTCATCGAGGATGACGAGGAACTTGCGCATGTCGTTTCTCTTTCACTTGGCCGGATGATGGACGGGGCCGGGGGGCAAGTCCACCATTTAGGGCAGAATGCGCTGACCGGCACCCTGCTTTTCGGCGCGGTTCAGGGCAAGAACGGCGCCGGCGTAGTCGCCAAGGGCGATGCCGCGAAAGGCAAAGGCGGCGGGGCGGGCGATGTTCTGGATCGTGCCGGTCACAAGGTCGGTCAGGTCGCCCGCAATGGTTTCAGGCGCGACCATGGGTTTTTCGGCGGCGCGTTCCTGTTCCATGTCATCGACGATGATCGTTTGGAAATGGCCCATGCCTTCGGGATGCCAGGGGATGCCCAGATCGGTGATGGCGGCAAAGGCGGATGGTTTCATCGCCCGCGCATCCAGAAACGGTTCGATGGAGTAATCCAGCGTGACCGAGGTGACCACGATGTCGGATTGCGCGATCACTTCTTCGGGCGTTGCGGCTTCGGCGGTGAGGCCTTTGGCGCGGGCGGCTTCCAGCAGGGCTTCGCGGTTCGCCTCGCCCCGCCCGTGGGCCAAGACGCGGCTCAGCGGGAACATCCCGCGAAAGGCGGTCAGGTGGCTGTGCGCCTGCACGCCGCAGCCGATGAAACCGATGGTTGCCGCACTTGGATCGGCCAGACGCCGCGCGGCCACGGCGGAAAGGGCGGCGGTGCGATGCGCGGTGATCCAGTTGGCCCCCATCACGGCGCGCAAAAGCCCGGTTTCCGCGTCCAGCACCATGATCGCACCATTGATCGCGGGCAACCCGCGCCCGGGATTGTCGGGGCAGACGGCAACGGTTTTCAAAACCGTCAGCCCTTCGTCGCCCACGGCCAGCGTCGACATCATGTAGCGGCCTCTGCCCGGCAAAAGCGCGGATTTCGGCGTGACGTGGAGCCGTCCTTCGGATTTCGCGATCAGGGCCGCCTCGATCGCGTCGGCAATCTCGGATGGCGGAATATCAAGCGATTCCAGGGCTTTGTCGGGCAGGTGCAGGAAATCTTCGGTGGTGTGCAGGGTCATCGTCGCCTCGGGTGCAGTTGCGCGTAGCGTGGCGGAGGTGTCGGGCCTTGTCCACGGATCAACCGCCGCACGCCCCACAAAAGGATCATCAGCAACTGCCCGGCCAGCGCGATCAACAGGGAAATCGCCAAAAGTGCCGCCTCGGTCAGCCGGGTTGCCACGCGCAAGATGCGCGCCTTGCCCAGAACGGCGAAGGTGCCGCGCGTTTCGCTGCCTGCGGTTTCGGCGACGCGAGCGATGCGGGACAACTCGGGCGCGGTGTCGGCAAGGCGCAGCATCGCCAGCGCCTCGCCCGGCGGCAGCGTGGTCGCAATCCGCCCCATGTCCGAAGCAAGGGCGGTCAGCTTCGCAGCCTTCGCCGCGTCGATGAGCGACGACATGGGTTTCGCCCCCCGCACCACGTCGCTTGCGTTTTCCAGCCGGAGCGTGCCGCGTGCCATACTCGTGATCTCACCCATCATCCGCGCTGAAACCGCGCCCGTCTTGCGGGCAACCCGTAGCGTGGTTGCCCCGATCTTCAGCGTCAGGCTGGACCCGCCCGAGGCAAGCACAGCCACGGTCGACCCCAGCCCGATCACGCCAAGGGCCAGGTCGACCCGGTCGATCTCGGTGCCCGCGAGGTAATCGACCAAGGCCCGCGTGATCGCCTTGGCATCCCCGATCGGCGTCATCTCAAGCGGCAGGTTGCAGGTGGCCACCCGCGTCAGGTCCGGGCAGTTTTCGGCGTTGATCGCGCAGGACAGGCAGGCCGACCAGCCCTCTGCGGCCTCTTCTGCACTTGCCACCCTCAGGCGCAACGCGGGCGCGACGGCAACGCCCCGGCCATCGGCCAACCGCAGGACCGCCACGGCCATGTCCGGTTCGTCCTGTTCAAGGGCTTCCAGTATGCGCGTCTCGACGATCTCGGGCGAAAGCGCGGATTGCAATTCGCGATCAAGTGCGACGGATAGCTCGGCCTCGGTCCGGTCGCGGTAGGGTGCGGCGAAGGGCGAGCCCGCCAGCACCACCCCGTTTGCCGCGAAGGTCGTCGCGGTCAGGATGCCGAAACCGGCGCGGAACAGGCGGCCAATCACCGGGTCTGGGACGCGGCCCAGTCCCAGTACATCTCGCGCACGCGCCGGGTGACCGGGCCGGGCTGGTATTCCGTGCCGTCAAATTCCGTCACCGCCGTTACCTTGTTCATGTTGCCCGACATGAACAATTCGTCCGCCGTGCGGATGTCATCGAAGGTCAGCACCTTTTCGATGACCGGCATCCCCTCGGCGGCGAGGTTCGTCATGTGCCGCGACCGGGTGATACCGGCAAGGAAGGTGCCGTTCGGCACGGGCGTCAGAACCTCGCCGTCGCGCACCATGAAGATGTTGGCCGTCGCCGTTTCCGCCACGTTGCCCATGGCATCGGCGACCAGCGCGTTGGAATAGCCTTTCGAACGCGCCTCGGCCAGCATCCGCGCGTTGTTGGGATAAAGACAACCCGCCTTGGCGTTCACCACCGCACTTTCCAGAACCGGGCGGCGGAACCGCGTCGTGGTCAGCCGCACGCTTGCATCGGCAGGGGCAAGGGGGGCTTCTTCCAGGCAGATGGCGAAGGCGGTTGAGGCGGGATCGGGGACGATCGCCGTCGCATCGCCATCGACGCCCCAGTACATGGGCCGGATATAGACCGCACTGTCCCAGTGAAACTGGGTCAGACCCTCCCAGACGATCTCTACCATCTCTTCCGCCGATAGGGTCGGCGTGAGGATCAGCGCCTCGGCCGAGCGGTTGGCGCGTTCGCAATGGGCCAAGAGATCAGGCGCCACCCCGTCGAAGTACCGCGCGCCGTCAAAGACGCCCGAGCCAAGCCAGGCCCCGTGATCGGCGGCCTTCATGACCGCAACGTCGCCGTCGTGCCATGTGCCTTGGAAATAAGTGCGAATCTTGGTGCCGAATGCCATTGTCTTCTCCCTTGGTCGCGACACTAGGGCGGGGGCACGGGCGGGTCCATAGGAGGTTTTGCGCCGGCTTCGCCGTCGCGGCGGGCGATCTTCTGTCGAAGATCGCCCTTGGTGCGTATTTGTAAAGCGATGAAGACCCGGGGTGTGGAGTGCAAATCGCCCCGACAAAAAAGCCCCGGCAGGTCGCCCTGCCGGGGGACGCCATGCAGAACATGGCGAATAAGGGGGCGAGGCCGGATGGTAATGCTCCCAAAAGGGATGCCGTCGGGACGAGGAAACCGGCCTCTGGACACGGGCTGGGAACCCGTGCGCCAGATAAAGCACGACATTGAATCGGATTCGTGACATCAGACGCGCTTGGTCGGAAGGAAAGGCGGCACCCCATGCCGAAGGAGATCACCATCACGGAGGCGCGCCGTGATCTGGCCAAGGCGGACCGCGTTCTGGTGCTTGGCTGTTCGGGCGGCGGCAAGACGACGCTTTCGATGCGGCTCGCCGAAAAATACGCGATGGACTACCAGTCGCTGGATCGTGACGTGCGCTGGCTGCCGGGCTGGAAGGTGCGCGACCAGGGCGAACAACGCGAAAGGATCAAGGCGCTTTCCGCGGTGGACAGATGGGTGATGGACGGCAACAGCTTTTCCACCTTCGATCTGCGCCTGCCGCGCACCGATCTTGTGATCTGGGTGCGGCTTCCGCGCTGGCGGTGCCTTTGGGGCGTGGCAAAGCGCGTTCTGCGAAACTTCGGACGGGTGCGCACCGGCATGGCCGAGGGATGCCCCGAACCTTTGCCGGATCGCGAGTTTCTGTCCTACATCTGGAATTTTGAAAAGCGCCAGACACCGCGAATTCTTGAGGGGATCGAACGGCACGGGCCGGAGGTTCCCGTGCTGGTGCTGCGCTCGCACCGGATGGTCGAAGACCTTTTGTCGGTCTAGTAATGCGGCGGCTTCTCGTCGCCCATCACCACGCCGCCGGTACCGTCTGCCTCGCGCAGGGCCTCGCGTTCCATCAGCATGGCGACGCGCCGTTCCAGCCGGTCGATGGTTTTGGCCTGCTCGGCGACCACGCCGTTCAGTTCGTCGGCAAGGCGTTCCAGATGCGCCAGTCGTTCCTCGATTTCCGTCGACATGCACCCACTCCTTGCCCCTTTTGCGCCTTGCGGCTAAACCGCGCGCGACCAATACCGGAAGGTGGCCCATGGCCAAAGTGAAAAAGCAACCGCGCCCCAAGGCAGAGACGCCAAAGGGCTTTCGTGATTATTTCGGCGCGGATGTCGCCGAACGCAAGGCGATGCTGGATGCCATCGCGCGGGTGTATCATTTGTACGGCTTCGAGGCGTTGGAATCTTCCGCCGTGGAGACGGTCGAAGCCCTGGGGAAATTCCTACCGGACGTGGACCGCCCGAACGAGGGTGTTTTTGCTTGGGCTGAAGACGACGATTGGCTGGCGCTGCGCTATGATCTGACGGCCCCTCTTGCGCGGGTCTTTGCGCAACATCGCAACGAGTTGCCGACGCCCTACCGGCGCTTTGCCATGGGGCCGGTCTGGCGGAACGAGAAACCGGGGCCGGGGCGGTTCCGGCAGTTCTATCAGTGTGATGCGGATACGGTGGGGACGAACTCGGTCGCGGCGGACGCCGAGATCTGCATGATGCTGGCCGATGCGCTGGAGGCCGTGGGCATCGAGCGCGGGGATTACGTGATCCGGGTGAACAACCGCAAGGTGCTGAATGGGGTGCTGGAGGTTGCCGGGATCGCCGAGGGTGACGAACGGACTCGGGGGATCGTGCTGAGGGCGATTGATAAGCTGGATCGGTTGGGTGTTGAGGGTGTTCGGGCGCTCTTGGGTGAAGGCCGCAAGGATGAGAGTGGGGATTTTACGGATGGGGCTGGGCTTTCAGATACGGCATGTGAAGCAGTTATGGCCTTCGTCGAAGCACCGGCGCGCATTGATGCACAATTGCTGGAGAGCCAATCTGAGGTGCAAGGCAAATCGAAATCTGTGTTTGATGCGATCGGTGAAGTGAGAAACCTGTTAGACAATTCTGCGTCGCAAAAGCTGGATTTCACTGAACATGCATTTGAGGCACGTAACCATACCGTACTTGGCTACTTGTCACGAATTGTTGGAAGCTCTGAAGTCGGCTTAGCTGGAGTTGAAGAACTCGAAAGTCTATGGCGGCTATGCGCCGCCCAAGGCTACGGCTCCGACCGCATCGTCATCGACCCCTCGGTGGTCCGCGGCCTCGGCTATTACACCGGCCCGGTGTTCGAGGCCGAACTCACCTTCGAAATCACCGACGAAAAGGGCCGTCCGCGCCAATTCGGCAGCGTCGCGGGTGGCGGGCGCTATGACGATCTGGTGAAGCGCTTTACCGGCCAGGCGGTGCCTGCAACGGGCGTGTCCATCGGGGTGGATCGCCTGCTGGCCGCTCTCCGCGCCAAGGACCGGATCAACACCGATACGACCGGGCCGGTCGTAGTGACCGTGATGGATCGCGACCGGATGGGCGACTATCAGGCGATGGCGACGACCCTGCGCAATGCGGGGATCAGGGCCGAGGTTTATCTCGGCAATCCCAAGAATTTCGGCAACCAGTTGAAATACGCCGACAAGCGGCAAAGCCCGGTGGCGATCATCCAGGGCTCGGACGAAGCCGAACGCGGCGTGGTCCAGATCAAGGACCTGGTGCTGGGCGCGGAAATCGCCGAAACCGCCAGTGTCGAAGAGTGGAAAGAACAGAAGCAACAGTTCGAATGCCCGCTTGACGACATGGTCGCCGAAGTGCGGAAGATCCTGGAAAAGTGACCGAAAAGTCCGACATCCGGGCCGAGGCCGACCGGCTGCGTTCCCTTCTGGAAGCCAAGGGCGCAGAGGTGTTCGAGACCGACGTGCTGCAACCTGCCGGTGCGCTTCTGGACCTTTACGGCGAGGATATTCGCGCCCGCGCCTTCGTCACCCACGACCCTTTGCGTGGCGAGATGATGTTGCGGCCAGATTTCACCCTGCCGCTGGTTCAGCGCCACATGGGCGAGGGGCGCGGCGAGGGGCGCTATGCCTATGCGGGCGAGGTGTTTCGCCGGCAGGAAGACGACCCCGACCGCGCTGCGGAGTACCTTCAGGTGGGCTATGAGCTGTTCAACGGGCAGGCGGCCCCCGCTGCGGATGCCGAGGTTTTTGCGACGATTTCCAAGGCGCTTGCCCCGCTGGACCTGCGGGCGGCCATGGGCGACATCGGGCTGTTGCGCGCGGCGGTCGAGGGGCTGGCGATTTCCGAGCCGCGCAAGGCCGCGTTGTTGCATCACCTCTGGCGGCCACACCGGTTTCGCACGCTTTTGAACCGGTTCGGCAAGGGCGATGCCCTGACCGCGCCAAAACCAAGCAACGCCGCCGAGATCGGGTTGCGCAGCGCCGAGGACGTCGAAAACCGCCTTGCCGCGCTCAGGGCCGACCGCGCCGAACCGCCGCTGGCGACTGGCCAGATCGAGGTGATCGACGCCCTGTTGAACATCCGCGAAAAGGCGCCCGACGCCTTGTCCCTGCTGCATGACGTGGCCGTCGATCTGCCTTCGATCGGCCCGGCGCTTGATGCGCTGACCGCCCGGTTCGACGCCCTTTCGGCGGCGGATGTCGACGTGGACGCGCTGGATTTCGAGGCCAGCTATGGCCGCACCACGCTGGAATACTACGACGGCTTCGTCTTCGGCTTTTACGCCGACACGCGCCCCGATCTGCCCCCCGTGGCGACCGGCGGGCGGTACGATGCGCTGACCCGTGCTATCGGAGGCGGGGCGGGCGTGCCTGCCGTGGGCGGCGTGATCCGGCCGGGCCTTGTTTTGGAACTGGGGGGCGCGGCATGAGCCTGAAACTGGGCGTGCCCTCGAAGGGCCGGTTGATGGAAAAGTGTTTCGCCTGGTTCGGCGACCGGGGCGTGACCCTTGGCCGGACGGGCAGCGAGCGGGAATACGCAGGCCATGTCGATGGCGTCGACGGTGTGGAACTGGTGCTTTTGTCCGCCGGTGAAATCCCGAGCGAACTGGCCGCCGGGCGCATCCATCTTGGCGTCACGGGCATCGACATGGTGCGCGAGAAGCTCGCCTTCTGGGAACAGCGCGTGGCCGAGATCGAGCCGCTTGGTTTCGGCCACGCCGACCTGGTGATCGCCGTGCCGGATTTCTGGGTGGATGTGACCACGCTGGACGATCTGGACGAAGTGGCGACGGCGTTTCGCGCGACCCACGGCCACCGGTTGCGCATCGCGACAAAGTACCACCGCCTGATCCGCGATTTCCTGCGCGAGGCCGAGGTGTCCGATTACCAGTTGGTCGACAGCCAGGGTGCCACGGAAGGCACGGTGAAGAACCTGACCGCCGAGGCGATTGCCGACATCACCTCGTCAGGGGCGACCCTGACGGCGAACCATCTGCGCGTGCTCGAAGACGGGCTGGTCCTGTCGTCGCAGGCCATGTTGTTCAAGACCCGCGCCGAGGTCTGGGACGACGACAGCCGGACGGCTTGGCGGGCGCTCCAATCCCGGCTGAATGTTGGCTGAGACGTCTTGCCATGCGTATTTGTGAAAGCGGTGAAGAGCAGAAATGCTCAAAGGTTTCGCATGCGAAACTCGTTAATAATCAGTGAATTAGGGGTTACTTAACCCCGATCTCGGCCAGCGCGGCCATGAGGCCCGGCGGCAGGTCGTCGTTGGCCTGACCCTTTGGCAGATCCACCGGGGCTTGCGCGCTTTCAAGGTAACGCCAGCCCTGGAACGGGCGGCGGGCGGCGCTGGCGGTGCGGATCAACTCGGGGTCCAGCACGATGGCGCAGCGGCGGATTCCGTCGCCCCGGTCCACCTCGTCCAGCCGGACAATGCGCTGGCGGGCCTGGATCAACCCCTTGATGACCCAATAGATCGACCCGCCTTTCAACAGCTCTTCCTCGCGGCGGGGCCACATGCGTGTGACATGGCGCGGAAAGCCGTCACAGGTCTGCACGGAAGGGCTTTGCTGCCAGTCCTGCAAGGTCTCGACGCTTTCTGTGCCGACGCTGAGCTTGATGAGATGTAGCAGCTTATCCACAGATTCTTCCACAGGCTATACCCCAGATGGTAGAGCATTGCCGCCGGGCTGCAAGATGTTGTAGGTTTGATGCCTAATTCCCGAGGATTCGTCATGTCATCTTTCGCAGCCCCCATCGCTGAGCAGATCTGGGATATGAAATACCGTTTGAAGGACGCCGCTGGCGCGCCCCTGGACCAGACGGTCGAAGACACCTGGCGGCGCATCGCGCGTGCCTTGGCCGAAGGCGAAAAAGAGCCGGGCAAGTGGGAAGAGACGTTTTACGGCGCGTTGGAAGATTTCAAATTCCTGCCCGCGGGCCGGATCGTGGCGGGGGCCGGCACGGCGCGGTCGGTGACCCTGTTCAACTGTTTCGTCATGGGCACGATCCCCGACAGCATGGGCGGGATCTTCGACATGCTGAAAGAGGCCGCGCTGACCATGCAGCAGGGTGGCGGCATCGGGTACGATTTCAGCACCATCCGCCCCAAGGGCGCGGATGTGAAGGGCGTGGCGGCGGATGCATCCGGCCCCCTGTCGTTCATGGATGTTTGGGACGCCATGTGCCGCACGATCATGTCGGCGGGTGCGCGGCGGGGCGCGATGATGGCGACGATGCGCTGCGATCACCCGGATATCGAGGATTTCATCGGCGCGAAAAGCGATCCCGCGCGGCTGAGGAATTTCAACGTCAGCGTTCTGGTCACGGATGCTTTCATGGAGGCGGTGAAGGCGGACGGCCCGTGGGAATTGTCCTTCGGCGACAAGGTCTACAAGACGGTCGAGGCGCGCGATCTTTGGAACCGGATCATGGCGGCGACCTACGAATACGCCGAGCCGGGGGTGATCTTCATCGACCGGATCAATGCGATGAACAACCTTGCCTATTGCGAGACCATCGCGGCGACGAACCCCTGCGGCGAACAGCCCCTGCCGCCTTACGGGGCGTGCCTGTTGGGGTCGATCAACCTTGCGAAACTGGTCTGGTATCCGTTCGAGGAAAAAGCCCATGTCTGCGAGACAGCACTTGCGGAACTGGTGACCACCGCCGTTCGGATGATGGACAACGTGGTCGATGCCTCGCGCTTTCCGCTTGAGGCGCAGGCGCAGGAAGCCGCCGCCAAGCGGCGGATCGGGCTGGGCGTGACCGGGCTGGCGGATGCGCTGATGATGGTCGGCGCGCGCTATGGCTCGGAAGAGGCGGCGCGCCTGACCTCGCGCTGGTTGGAAGCGATCGCCCGCGCCGCTTACCGCGCCTCGGCGCATCTGGCAGCGGAAAAGGGGGCCTTTCCCCTGTTCGATGCCGAGGCTTATCTGGCCAGCGGATCGCTTGCCAACATGGACGAAGAAACCCGCGAATTGATCCGGGAGAACGGCATCCGCAACGCGCTTTTGACCTCGATCGCGCCGACGGGGACGATCAGCCTGTTCGCGGGCAACGTGTCCTCGGGGATCGAGCCGGTATTCGCCCATGCCTATACGCGCAAAGTGCTGCAAAAGGACGGATCGCGCACCGAGGAAGAGGTGGTGGATTACGCCGTGCAGATGTGGCGCGACAAGTTCGGCGATGCGGAGTTCCCCGAGCATTTCGTCCACGCCCAGAATCTTGCGCCGTCCGACCATGTGCGGATGCAGGCGGCGGCGCAGGAATGGGTGGATTCGTCGATCTCGAAGACGATCAACGTGCCCGAGGACATTTCCTTTGAGGCGTTCAAGGACGTCTACATGGAGGCTTACGAGACCGGGTGTAAGGGGTGTACGACGTACCGGCCAAATGCGGTGACGGGGAGTGTTTTGAGTGTGGAGTCGGAGAAACCAACTGCATTCGATTTCTCAGAGAACTTGAAAACTCTTATGGAGAGCAAGGGGTTCCATGCCGCCGGCCTATCTTTAGCGGCAGGACTGAATAGGCGGGCGGTCAGCGACATCTTTGATGGAGCATCGAAAAATCCGCGAATGCAAACTGTTCAAGCGCTCGCCCGAGCATTGGGTGTATCCGTAAATAGACTACTCGGCGACGACGCACCCGGCAGCACAGTTGAAAGCTCCGCCCCCACCCGCGGCCGGGGGCTGCCCTCCGAGAAAGAGGCGGGACACATCCAACTCGCCTCCTCCACGGGCGAAGTGGTCTATATGTCCGAACCGCTCGACCGCCCGCAATCGCTGGAAGGTCAGACCTACAAGCTGAAATGGCCCGACAGCCAGCACGCCATTTACATCACGATCAACGACATCGTGGCGGGCGGGCGGCGCCAGCCGTTCGAGGTGTTCATCAACTCGAAAAACATGGAGCATTTCGCCTGGACCGTGGCGCTGACCCGGATGATCTCGGCGGTGTTCCGGCGCGGCGGCGATGTGTCTTTCGTGGTCGAGGAACTGAAAGCCGTCTTCGATCCGCGCGGCGGGGCCTGGATGCAGGGGAAATATGTGCCTTCGATCCTTGCGGCCATCGGCGGTGTGATCGAGCGTCACATGATCGCCATCGGCTGTATCGAGGGCGAGGGCATGGGGCTGAAGACCGATCCAAAGGCCGAGGTCGTGAACCTTGGCAACTCCCCCGGTCCGTCCTGCCCAAGCTGCGGGCAACCGGGGATGCAGATGATTGAAGGCTGCATGACCTGCCCAAGCTGCGGCCATTCCAAATGTGGGTGAGACGCGGTTCGGCGCAGCCGATGAATGGTCCAGTGGACCATTCAAGCGTCGAACGCGCGGAGCGCCGGGAAGGACGCGGTTCGGAGCAGCCGCTGAATGGTCCAGTGGACCATTCAAGCGTCGAACGCGCGGAGCGCCGGGAAGGACGCGGTTCGGCGCAGCCGATAAACCTGCACAGTGCCTCGGGAAAAACCGATGAGTGACCGCATGGATCACGAAGGACAGGCCCGGTGAACACCGGAACGCCGTCTTTGACGCGGTTCAGCAAGAGTTGGGTTTCACCGGCACTGGGCCGACCGATGGCCAGTCTCTGGTCGGCGACTGGGTGTACCGGTTTCACGTCCCCGGTGCGGGGACCGAGGGCGAACCTTTCGCGTACAAGAGCTTTCATTCGGATGGTTCCGCGCCCGCCAGGGCCGTGGACGGCACCTGGGACAGCCCCAAGAACCGCTGGAAGCTGAACGACGATCAAAGTTACAGCGACCTGTCCTATATCGAAGCCATGCCGGAATACGGGATCGAGGAGCCGGGCCACACCGAGGAACGCTATCACATCCTGTTCGACGGGGCGGACAGGTTCGTGCTGTTCAACGGCGACGGCAGCCTGATCCAGGTGTTCGACAGGGTGGAGGCCTAGGCTTTCACGAAGGCCTGAACCTTGCTGCGCAGCACATCCCAATCGGTGAATTCATGGTCCTGCCCGCTTTTGGGATCGAAATCTCGGTTGGCGAGGACGACATGTTCCAGCACCTGCATGGAATAGTAATCGTAAGCGCCCTGCCGGACGGCGCCCGGCACAAGGAGCGTTTCGTCCGGCGTGAACCCGGTGCGCATCTTCATCTCGGTGACGTAATCCTGCGCGTCGGCCATACCTTCGGGGAAGGCGGCGCTGAGGCTGACCGACAGGAACATGGTGCGCCTTGCCTCCAACTCGGGCTGGTTGGCGACCAGGAACGCCTCGAAACCTTCCGGGTGGCGACGTTCGTGGATCGGAGCGGCAAGCACGACCGCATCGACCCCGTCGAAACCGACGTCGTCCAGTTCATCGGCATTCGTCAGAGTGACGTCTGTGACGGACTTCGTCAGTTCCTCTTCGACGAACCGGGCAATCCTGGCGGTCTGGCCTTCGACGGTGGCGTAGGCGACAAGGACGGACATGCGCATCTCCCTTTCCTGAGCAGCGGAGATCGCCGAGGGCGGCGACTCCGAATTGCGCCAAGGATATTGCGGGGCGCAGGCGCTGACCTTGTTCAAGATCAAAGTGCTTTTTTGCCCGCGATGTTTGCTACACGTCAGTGTTGCGCCGGGGACTCACATTCATAAGTCACGCTTATTTATTAACCTTTTGATTTGCCCGAGGCGGTTCGCGCGTTAACCTCGCCCCAAAGAAAACAAAAATATACCGAGGCAGGTAGATGAACATGATGGCGGGCCCCGAGGGCACGTTCGTCATTTCCTGGTCGCAGACCGAAGTCGATGGGTTGTCCGGTGCGCCGGTCAGCGCCGTTGACGAGGGTGCGATGTGGATGTGGCGGGGAGACCCGGTGCAGATTGACGGCGCTTTGGGCGGTCCGGTCGGCACCATCAGAGCTGAAGAACGCGAAGACTACCGCAAGCGGGCCGCTGCAAGTGCGCGGCGCATCGTGTCGCGGGCGTTGATCCAGGAGGGCGTGCGGATGCCCTTCGTGGACGATGTGGCCGAGTTCGACCGGGCCTTCACCATCACCGACGGTCACCGTAAATGGACCGCCACGCTGATCGACATGCCGGAAATCGCCCGGCCCCTGTTGATGTTCGCAGGCGCCATGCCGCCGCCGAACGTGCCGCTTTTTGTCGACCACGGCATTGTCGAGCCGACCCTGCCGTCGCGCCTGTTCGAAGGGGCCGAGGGCGTGGTCTGTTTCACCCCTGGCACCTGGCTTGAAACCCCGAAGGGTGCGCGCCTGGTCGAGGATCTGGCCGCCGGCGACAAGATCGTGACGAAGGACAACGGGGCCGAGACCATCCTTTGGGTGGGCAGTCGCAATGTCTCGGGCGCGCGGCTTTACGCGATGCCCGATCTGCGCCCGGTGCGCATTCGCGAAAACGCGCTTGGGGCGGGTCAGCCTGCGGGCGATCTTGTGGTTTCGCCCGATCACCGGATGCTGGTCCGGGGGAAGGCTGCCCGCGCGCTTTGGGGCGAAGACGAGGTTCTGGTGGCCGCGCGTGACCTGATCAACGGCACCGGCGTGACCCGCGACATGGCGGCGAAATCGGTGACCTATTATCACCTGATGCTGGAAAATCACGAGGTTCTGGTCGCCAACGGGCTGGAGACCGAAAGTTTCCATCCCGCAGCGGCCCGGCTTGACGCCATCGCCGAAGAACAGCGCCAGCGATTGTTCGACGTGATGCCCGATCTGGCCTACGACCCCGAAACCTATGGCCCGATGTCGCGCCGTGCCCTGACCCGCGCCGAAGCCGCGCTTTTGCCGGACGCGGCCTGAACCGGTTCGGCAACAATCCGTTGACAGCGTCCAAATTGTATCCATCGCCCTGATTTTGCCAGATTTTACTGGAATGGCTTTCTTTCGATACGTCCGAAAAGAGAGCGCAGAATGCTGGATATCCCCTTTCCGCTGGAAACCGTCCCGGCCCGCAGGGCAGAGGCCGCCCTGAATGACCTGATTGCCAGCCGACCCGGTGTTACGCCCGTTCTTCTGGGGGATCGCGATGTCTTTTCAACCGAGTGGTCGGAACATGTCGATGTTTTTGAAAACCCAAAGGCTATTCTGGCCGAGGCCCGTGCGCTTGACGCCGAAAGCTGGTTTGCCAACCGGATCGCGCGGAAACATCCGCGCAACGTCGCCTTGCCTGCACGGGGGGTGTTCAGCCGATCTGTCGGGGTCGCGGCACATGCGGTGACGTTTCCCTTGCGGATGGTCGCGGGCATGGCGCGAGCGAAACCAGCCGCGCCGGGCAACCCGCTGGTTGCCGAGTTACGCGCTCAACTGGCCGAATTGGAACGCGTGGGCGAAGGCAGCGAGGTCGAGCTGGCCGAAATCCGCGAGGTCATCGCCCAGATCGAGGCGGAAGGCGTCGAAGATCTGTTTCCCGACCCTGTGGATTACGTCACCCCGCGCCGGGGCGAAGAACTGGCCGCCGGGCTGGTCGATGCGGAAGAACCCTGGGAAACAGCCGCCTGGTTGCAGCACGGCGCTTATGCCATCTGTGCGCCCCGCGCGGTCTTCGCCGCCCACTGCCGCTGGATGTGGAATTTCTTCGGCGCAAGGATCATCACCGCCTCGACCGATCACGTCGGCTTTCAGATGGAAACCCCGATCGAGGACGAGGCGACCGCGCTGGATGTGCTGCGCCGTTTCGAGATTCTCGGGGCCAGGGCGATCAACGGCGACCGGATCGACAGCGACGGCCACAGCCTGATCGGGGCCGCGCGGCTCTGGGTCAGTTGGGACTGATCACGGTAAATTGCGCGTCCGGGGCACTGCGCCACAGATTGCATTCCCACCATTTCTGCTATGATCTGCGCATCAACCGGACAAAAGGAATGCGCCGATGGTCCTGAATGCTTTTTTCCGTCTTTCTGCACGCGCCACGCTGCTGCTGTTGCTGGCCGCCGGTGGCGCTTCGGCCCAATCCGCACAGGGGCACGGCCACGGTGCGGATGGCACCGGCCATGACATGGCCACCATGCCCGGCCTGCGCGGCGTCGATACCACGCCCGAGGAAAGCACCGAACTGGCCATCATGTTCCGGGGGTTCCAGACCATCACCCGCGAGGTTGAAGACCTGCCGAACGGCATCCGCACGGTCACCCGATCTTCACATCCCGTGGTGATGGACGCCCTTGTCAGCCATGTCGTCGGGATGATTGCCCGGGTCGAGGAAAAGCGCGACCCCCAAATCTTTATCCAAAGCCCGACGCTGGATCTTTTCTTCCAGCGAGGCGACCGGATCGAGACCGAGATCGAGGTGACGGACGACGGCATCATCGTCGTGCAAACCAGCGACGATCCCGAACTGGTCGAAGCCATGCACGTCCACGCCGCCGAGGTGACGGCCATGGCCGATCGCGGGATGCACGCGGTCCACGAGATGATGATGAAGCGTCATCACGGGGGGTAACCGCCCGATCGCACCGGGCGGCCAAGGACTTCAGGCCAGTCGCGCTTCGGACTGAACCAGCCACAAAAGCCCGAAAAGCATCAGCGCGGCGGCGATGGCGCAGGCCAGGGTGCGCAGGCTGTTCCACATGGTCCAGCGCGGCAGATAGGTGCCGGTCCAGTAGTCGCGGGTCGCTTCCGCCGACAGATCCATTCCAGCAAGGGCTTCGTTCATCGGCACGTTGAAGAACACGGTCACCGCGAAACAGCCGACCAGATAGGCAAGGGCGCCCAGAAGGATCAGCGTGCCGGGGCCGCCGCCAAGGTGCATCGCGCTGTAGACCACGACAAAGGCCGAAACGGCGGCCATGCCTAGGAACAGCGTCATGAAGATCCAGCGAAAGACTTCGCGGTTGATGACCTGCATCGCCTCGACTCCGCCCGTGCCGCCGGTGAGGGCAAGCGCGCGCATGATGAAGTCGGAAAAGGCAAGGAACACGCCGCCAACGATGGCATAGGCAAGGATCGAAAGCTGAAGCAATGTGAAGACGAGGGGGGACATGGTGGTTCTCCTTTCTTGATGGGTCGGCGATGGCACGCGAGGGGCGCACCATCGCTTTGGTGTCAGTGTTATGTTTGTGGGTGCATGGACCGCTCGGAGCGCCGCGCGAAGGCAAGGATGCAAAGCGCGGCAACGGCCAGTTCAAAGGCAAGCGCGCCAAGGATGGCCCCCGACGGCATCCCGTCGACGACAATCCCGACGATCCGTCCTGCCGGGAAGGCAAGGAAAACACTCAGCGCCAGGACCTTCGAGACGGGCGCGAACGCGCTTTTCCAGATCCCGGCCAGCATCAGCACGCCAAAGACCGCAAGTCCCGCAGCGGGGGCGCGCAATTCGCTCAACAGGCTTGGGTTGTCGCCAAGCGCGATACCGTAGCTGGCAAAGAACGAATGCGGTGCGGCAAGGATGAAGGTGCCGATGGCAAGGGCCGTCAGGCCCGAAATGCCAAGGGCGGATTTTTCAAGTTTGGTGGCAGACATGGGGTTGTCCTTTCGATGTGTGTTGTTACGTCAGGCCGCTGCGGCCCAGACGCCTTGAGAGGCGGCAGCGGCTGCAAAGTCGGCAAAGTCGCGGGGCTTCCGGCCAAGGGCGCGTTCCACCCCGTCGGCCAGATGCGCGTTCCGCCCGTCCAGTGTTTCGCGCGCGATGGCCGTGAAGACGTCGGCGACAAAGTCGTCGCCAGCGGCTGCGACATTGGCGTGAAAATCCTCGAACGTGATCGGCAGGTGCTGGATCGCACGGCCCGTCGCCACCGACAGAACTCCGGCCATTTCCGCAAAGGTCATCAGGCGCGGGCCGGTGACTTCGTAAAGCTCACCGATATGGCCGTCCTCTGTCAGCGCGGCGACGACGACATCGGCAATATCGTCAATGTCGATGATCGGTTCGGCAATGTCGCCGCCGGGCATGGGCAGCACACCGGCAAGGATCGGGTCGCGCAGGTATCCTTCGCTGAAATTCTGCGCGAACCAGGCCGAGCGGACCAGCGTGAAGGGGATGCCCGAGTTGCGCACCACCTCTTCGCCAAGCCGCGCGTGATGCTCGCCGCGCCCGGACAGAAGAACGATATGCTCCAGCCCGCTGGCGGCGGCCACTTTGGTAAAGGCTTCCAGCTTTTCGACCGCGCCGGGAAAGGCGAGGTCTGGAAAATAGGTGACATAGGCGCTTTTGATCCCGGCCAGCGCGGGCGCCCAAGTGGCGGGTGTTTCCCAGTCGAAGGGAATGTCGGACCCGCGCGAGCCGCGCCGCAAGGCGAGGCCCTTGTCTTCCAGTTTGGTAATGACGCGCGAACCGGTCTTGCCGGTGGCACCGACGACGAGGATGGGTTGGGATTGCATTGGTCTTCTCCTGTTAAATGCGATGGCCAAGGGGTAACCCGCCCTCGCCAGGGGAATATTGACCGCCGCTGCCAGGGTTTTGACCGATCCTGCCAATTGCCCTTGCCACAAGGGGGGGCGAGGCGGCTATGATCCGCAAATGCACGCCAAGCACCCATCTGTGGGGTCAGGGTCATGGCCTATGTAACGTCGCTTTTCGCGCGAAAGATGGTGGCCGCCGCCGGAACGGGCATCGACCAGAAGGCCACGTTGCGGGGCGCCGGTATCGACCCCGACGCGCCCTGGGATCCAAAGGTGATGATCCCCGCGACCACCTATTACGACATGCTGGAAGCCATGGCCGAACAGATCGACGTGACCGAACTGCCGGTCCATGTAGGGGCCTCCATGCGCTGCAACGAATACGGCGCGCTTGGGCTGGCCTGGAAGGCCGCGCCGACGCTTGGGGCATCCTGCGCGCGGATCGAACGTTATGCCCGGATCTGGACCGGCGTGGTCACATACGAACTTCGCGCCGACCCGCGCGGCACGCTTTTCATCCTGCACCGGGAAGGCGAGCGGCGTCTGGGCCTGCGCCTGTCGAACGAGGCGACGCTGGCCAGCGCGGTGTCGCTGTCGCGCCAGGTCTGCCCGGTGCCCTTTGCCCCGGTCGAGGTGTTCGTGCGGCACGCAGAGCCGAAAACGAAAGCCTTTCACGAAAAATGGTTCGGCTGCCCGGTGACGTTCAATGCCGAGCTTGACGCGGTTCTGATCTCGGACGAGGCGATGCAGCGGGCGAACATCCTGGGCGACGAAGGCATCTCCCGTTACCTGACATCGGACCTCGACAGCCAGCTTGCCAAGGTCGAAAAACCGCCCCCGGTCGTCGGCGAGGCCAAGGACGCAATCGCCCAATCCCTGAGCGAAGGCCCGCCGCGCATGGCCGAGGTCGCCCGCGAATTGGGCCTCAGCGCCCGGTCCTTCCACCGCCGCCTTGCCGAACACGGCATGAGCTTTCAGAGCCTCGCCGAAGAAACCCGCCGCGAACTGGCCGAGGGTCTTTTGCGCGACGAACAATATTCACTGGCCGAGGTGGCCTTCCTGACCGGGTTTTCCGAACAAAGCTCTTTCACCCGCGCCTTCAAACGGTGGTTGGGCACGACTCCGGCCAGCTATCGCAAGGCGCGTGTTGCGTGAGGTGGAAGGGCGGCTTTGCGGACAATGCCACGCCCGAACAGTGTGCTAACCAACTGAACCGACCCGAGATTGCAGTTCTTGTAGCGCTTCGCCAACGCAAGTCTTCGCACCGTACTCGAACAGCCAATCAGGAGTGTCCACATCTGACCATCGATGCTCAATCAGCGCCACTTTTAATGAGCCAAGCTCATGTCCAGAAATCACCGAAAGGGTGCCTTGTTTCATCAGTTCAATTTGATGCTTGAACAGACGGTCGTCAGTCGACCAAATCTCAAAAGTATCTGACTTAGGCGCTTCGTCGACCACAATTCGAAAGGTGAGCTCGATGAATTCTCCCTGTCCGGGGCCCGTTTGCTTTTTGTGACGGAATGTGCGCTCTACAAACATTTTTGAATGGTACGGGCACTTACTTGGTTCGACAAGCTGATGGCAAAGAGCCTGGCCGCCGGGACGGCCATGCTCTGCGCGGCGGCTTCGCCTTGATTTCGCGCGGGGGTGTGCTCCGAATCCGATCACGCCCAATGCGTCACGTTCCCCGCTTTCCCCTGTTGACACACCCAATTCCCCCTGTATAAGCCGCCACTTCATTGGTGTTGGTGGACCCCGCAAGGGGAAACCTGTCGTCCCGGCCAAATCCGGGAAGAAGGACAACGCCCTTCACGCCCCGCAACGGGCTTTCAGAAGGAGATCAGCCGTGACCAAACGCACGTCTGCCAAGTACAAAATCGACCGCCGGATGGGCGAAAACATCTGGGGCCGTCCGAAATCCCCCGTCAACCGCCGCGAATACGGCCCCGGCCAGCACGGCCAGCGCCGCAAGGGCAAAATGTCCGACTTTGGCCTGCAGCTTCGCGCCAAGCAGAAGCTGAAAGGGTACTACGGCGACCTGACCGAAAAGCAGTTTCGCCGCATCTTCGCCGAAGCCGAACGTGTGAAAGGCGACACCGGCGAGAACCTGATCGGCCTGTTGGAGCGCCGCCTGGACGCCGTCGTCTACCGCGCCAAGTTCGTGCCGACCGTCTTTGCCGCCCGCCAGTTCGTGAACCACGGCCACGTCCGCGTGAACGGCAAGAAGGTCAACATCCCCTCCTACCGCGTGCAGGAAGGCGACGTGATCGAGGTGCGCGACCGTTCCAAGCAACTGGCGATCGTGCTTGAGGCGATCCAGCTGCCCGAGCGTGACGTGCCCGATTACCTGGACGTCGACACCTCCAAGCTGACCGCGACCTTCGTGCGCACGCCGGGCCTGTCGGACGTGCCGTACCCGGTGATGATGGAACCGAACCTCGTCATCGAATACTACGCACAGAACTAAGCGTTCCGCGCCAAGTTATCGAAAGGCCGCTCCTTTGGGGCGGCCTTTTTCGTTCAATCGGCGGTGACTCTGTTGGCGTGGATTTCCGGCAGGTTATCCTCGATCCAGCTTGCCAGCCCGCGCATCTGACGGGTTGCCGAGGTGCCAAGGTCGGTCAGGCGGTATTCGGTATGGGGCGGCACAACCGGTTTCGATTCGCGCAGGACAAAGCCATAGCCGATCAGCCGTTTCAGCGAATGGGACAGCATCCGCTCGCTCACGCCGTCGACGCAGCGGCGCAGTTCCGAGAAACGAAGCGTGTTTCCATCCAGTGCCAACAGGATCAGGAACCCCCATTTGCTGGTCAGGGTTTCAAGGATATCCCGCGACGGGCAGGCGGCGGAAAGAACGTTGCCCTTCATGTCCATGTGCGCCAATTGAGACCTCCTGTGCGCGGTTTTTCCATACTTACAGAAATGTAGGTACTTACGATTGGTAAGTTAAGGCGCTACCTCTGTCCCGTCAATAATGAGGAGACAGAAAATGACCATCGCAGTCACGGGAGCCACCGGCCAGCTTGGCAGTCGTATCGTCAAGGGGTTGAGCGCACGCGGTGCCGAGGCGGTCGCTCTGGCCCGCAAACCGGAAAATGCCGATCTGGGCGTGCCCGCGCGGGCATTCGACTACGACGATCCCGCCACCCTGGCTCCGGCACTGGCCGGTGTCGAAACACTGGTCCTGGTCTCGGGCAGCGAGATCGGCCAGCGCGAACGCCAGCACAAGGCCGTGATCGCGGCGGCAAAAGACGCGGGCGTCGGGCGCATCGTCTACACAAGTCTGCTGCACGCCGATACCAGCACCCTTTCGCTGGCAAGTGAGCACAAGGCGACCGAAGCGGCGCTGAAAGAGTCGGGGATTGCCCACACCATCCTGCGCAACGGCTGGTACACCGAGAACCTGACCATGCAGGTGCCGACGGCGCTGGAGCATGGCGCGGTGATCGGCGCGGCAGGCGAGGGCCGGATTTCCGCCGCCACGCGCGACGATTACGCCGCCGCCGCCGTCGAAGCGGTGCTGGGCGAAGGGCACGAGGGCAAGACCTATGAACTGTCGGGTGACGCGGCCATTACCATGGCCGAGCTTGCCGCCGAAATCGGGAAACAGGCCGGCCGCGAGATCGCCTATGCCGACCTTGGTGCCGAGGGCTATGCCGAGGCTCTGACCAATGCGGGTATCCCCGCCGAGATGGCCGAGGTTCTTGCGGGTTTTGATGTGGAGGCTGAAAAAGGCGCTCTCTTCGATGACGGCACCGAACTATCCGGGTTGATCGGGCACCCGACGACCCCGCTGTCGGTGGCTGTCACCGCCGCACTGGGCTGAGAGGCCAAAAGCCCCGCCCGGTCCGGCGGGGCTTTCTTCCTGTCCATTCTCCCGACCGCAACTCCTGTCACAAAACCCCGGCAAAATCGGCTATACTGTCGCCATTCAAACGACAGGATTTGCCCATGCCCTTTTACAACGCCCTTTCCCGCTATCGCGATTTCCCCGAATACCCCGGCCAGGCCGAATGGGTCGCCAAGCGCCTTCTGGCCCTGCGCTATGACCTTGCCCAAACCATCGTCAAGGACCGGCGGCCCAACTCTCTCATCATCGGGACCTGGAACATACGCGCCTTCGATGGTGGCATTCCCCGCCTGTCGGAAAGCCTGCACTACATTGCCGAGATCATCGCCGCCTTCGACGTCTGCGCGATCCAGGAGTTACGCCCCGATCTTGGCCCGATCCGCAAATTGAAAGAATTGCTTGGCCCGAACTGGGATTACTTCCTGACCGATGTCTCGGATCACGAGCGCGGCAATTCGGAACGCATGGCCTTCTTTTTCAATACCGACAAGGTGTTCTTCCGCAACATCATCGGCGAGATCGTCATCAGCAAGGACGCGCTGCCCGATGGCCACCAGATCGCCCGCTCGCCCTTTTTTGCCGCCTTCCAGTCCGACTGGTTCCGCTTCACGCTCTGTTCGTCGCATATCATCTATGGCGACGACCATGCCCTGCGCGCCGCCGAGATCACCGCGATCACCGATGCCCTGGCCAAACGCGCCAAGGTCGAAGACCAGGTGTTCATTTTCCTTGGCGACATGAACATAGAGAAAGCCGACGGCCCGATCATGACGGCGTTGAAGAACAGCAAGATGGAATTGGCCGCCGTGCCGAATTCCAACCTCTCGGGCACCAAGCCCTATGACCAGATCGCCTATACGGTGAAGGGCAAGAGCACGCGCAAGACGCGGCTGATCCGCTCGGGCGGGTTCGACTGGCGCGGCGCGGTCTTTGGCCCAGCCCCCGATCCGGACCCGAACGCCCCCGACGATCCGCCCCATGTCGAACGTGTGGCGGACGCGGCACAACGCGCCCATTACGAACCCCTGTCCGTGGCGCAACGCGCGGCGCACAACAAGGCCCCCTATGCGGACTTCAAGAAAAGCTACAAAACCTGGATGTCCTTCGAGATGTCCGATCACCTGCCGGTCTGGGCCGAGTTGGAGGTGGATTTCTCGGACGAATACCTTTTGCGATACGTGAACAACTGACGCCGCTTCTGTGCGATTATGCGTGTCAGGAACCTGCGCTCGGGCAGTTTCGCTGCCCGCCGATAACGATTAATGTGCGCGTCTGAGGAGACAGCAAATGCCATCAATCGTGACAGTCGATGGCCTGGACAAGACCTATGAAGGTGGGTTCCAGGCCCTGAAAGACGTGAGCCTTGAGATCGAAGAGGGCGAGATCCTGGCCCTGCTTGGCCCAAACGGCGCGGGGAAAACCACCCTGATTTCAACGATTTGCGGGATCACCACCCCGACCTCGGGCAAGATCACCGTGGCCGGGAATTGCGTGGTGGAAGACTGGCGTGCCGCGCGGCGGCTGATCGGTCTGGTGCCGCAGGAAATCAACCTCGAACCTTTTGAACGGGTCGGCAACACCGTGCGGTTTTCGCGCGGGCTGTTCGGCAAGCCGCGCGACGACGACAAGATCGACCAGATTCTGCGCGACCTGTCGCTGCTCGACAAGAAAGACGCGCGGATCTCGGAACTCTCCGGCGGCATGAAACGCCGGGTGCTGATCGCCAAGGCCCTGTCGCACGAACCGCGCATCCTGTTCCTGGACGAACCGACCGCCGGGGTCGACGTGGAACTGCGCCGCGACATGTGGGCGCTGGTCGAACGGCTGCGTGCCGAGGGCGTGACGATCATCCTGACCACCCACTACATTGAAGAGGCCGAGGCCATCGCCGACCGCATCGGCGTCATCAACGCGGGCGAACTGCTGTTGATCGAAGACAAGACCGCCCTGATGCAGCGCCTTGGCAAGAAGGCCCTGCGCATCGAGTTGAACGAAGCCATCGCCTCGGTCCCCGAGGCGCTGGCCGAGTTCGACCTGGCCCTTGCCGAGGACGGCACCAGCCTGACCTATACCTATGAGGCGGGCGGCAAGCGCACCGGGATCACCCGGCTTCTGGCAAGCCTTCAGAATGCGGGGCTGGTGCTGTCCGACGTGCAGACCCACGAAAGCTCGCTTGAAGAAATCTTCGTCGACTTGTTGCAGGAGGACGCGGCATGAACTGGATCGGTATCGCCGCCATCTGGCGGTTCGAAATGGCGCGGTTCTTCCGCTCGATGATCCAGTCGGTCGTCTCGCCGGTGCTGTCGACCTCGCTTTACTTCGTGGTCTTCGGCGCCGCCATCGGCAGCCGCATTCCCCAGATCGAGGGTATTTCCTATGGCGCCTTCATCGTGCCGGGGCTGATCATCCTGACCGTGCTGCAACACTCGATCCAGAACGCGGGCTTTGGCATCTATTTCCCCAAGTTCATCGGCACGATCTTCGAAGTTCTCTCGGCCCCGCTCAGCGCCTTTGAAATCGTCATCGGTTATGTGGGGGCGGCGGCGGCCAAGGCGATCCTGATCGGGCTGATCATCCTGTTGACGTCGTTTCTGTTTGTCGACATCCGCATCGAACACCCATTCGTGATGCTTCTGTTCCTGGTGCTCACCTCGGTCAGTTTCTCGCTTCTGGGGTTCATCCTGGGCATTTGGGCGGGCAGCTTTGAACAGTTGAACATCGTGCCGCTTCTGGTCGTCACGCCCTTGGTGTTCCTTGGCGGGTCGTTCTATTCGATCTCGATGCTGCCGCCGTTCTGGCAGGGCGTGTCGCTGTTGAACCCGGTGCTCTACCTGGTCTCGGGTTTTCGCTGGTCGTTCTTCGGCGCATCGGACGTGCCCGTCATGGCGAGCCTCTTCGCGGTGCTGTTCTTTGCAGCGGTTTGCCTTGTGGTGATCTGGTGGATTTTCCGCACCGGTTACAAGCTGAAGGCCTGAAGGGGCGCGAAGTCTGACGCAGACTTCGCGTTGGAAACCGTCGCGGTTTCCAATTTTCGGACTGTTTGGGAAAGCGGATTTCGCGACGAAATCCGGTGCGAAGCCTGCGACAGGCTTCGCCCGATTCAGATCGCGGTCACCGTGCAGGCCTGCCGGTTTTTCTCGGTGATCGCCGGATCGCAAAGCCGGGTCGCCTCGGTCTGAACCGCTGCACTTGCCGCAGCCACGCCCCACTTCAGGCATTCGTCGACCGGCTCGCCACCCGCCAGCGCCAGGGTGAAGGCACCGACGAAACTGTCGCCCGCGCCGACCTTCGACACCACCGGACCGGGCGGGTTGACCGCGTGCCATGCGCCCTCTTTCGAGGCCAGCACCGAACCATCGGCTCCACGTGCCACGATCACGATGCGGGCCACGCCCCTGGCGATCAACTCGCGGGCAAAAGCAGCGGTGTCTTCGCGCGTGGGCAGGGGGCGACCGGCCAGTTCCTCGCCTTCCTCACCGTCCATGCGCAATACGTAAAGCGCATCGTGCGGCCCCTCGGCCAGATGGAACAGGGCAGGGCCGGATGTATCGACGATCAGCCGCGCGCCGCGCCCGGCCACGTGATCGGCCAGGATCGACGGAAAGTCCTTGGCGACCCCCGGCGGCTGGCTGCCCGACAGGACAACCAGCGTATCCTCGCCCGTGGCCTGATCGACCGAGGCAAGGGCACGCGGCACGTCGTGTTCCTGCCAGACCGGGCCGGGCATGACAAAGCGGTATTGCGCACCCGTCGCGCGGTCAATCACGCTGGTCGATTGCCGGGTCTCGCCGGGGCCCTGAAAGGCCACTGTCGGCACGCCCTCAAGGGCCAGAAGCTGCAACAGATGCGCCCCCGTCGCGCCGCCGATGGCGACCAGTGCCGTGGCCTGTCCGCCCAGCAGTTTCACGGCACGCGCAACGTTGATGCCGCCACCGCCCGGGTCGATCTGGGGATCGCTGCACCTGAGCTTCAAGTGCGGCACCACTTCGGGCGCGGTGGTCGAAAAATCGACGGTCGGGTTCAGCGTGATGGTGAGGATGTGCGACTTCATGGTCCCGGCTCTGAATTGCGCGAGCACCTTGGACCGTTAGCGCCACCACGGCAAGGGGCAATCCCCGCCTGCGCCGTGTCTAAAGCGTGGGTTTCTTCTGCAAAAGCGGCATCACATCGGCCATTTCAGGCCCGCGCGGCTGCCCGGTGACGGCAAGGCGCAGCGGCATGAACAGTGCCTTTCCCTTGCGACCCGTCGCCTCTTTCACGGCCGTCGTCCAAGTGCTCCAGGTGTCGGCGTCGTATGGGGCGTCGGGCAGAAGGGCGAGCGCCTGTTCCACGAACTCGCGATCGTCGTCGGCAATCTCGGGCGAAACCTCGCCAGCAAAGACGGGCCACCACGAAGCCGCCTCGTTCCGCGTGGCGATATTGCCGCGCACGGTCTGCCAATAGGCCTCGCGCAGGTCTTCGGGAACCACGGCCAGTTGATCTTCGACCTCCGCAACCTCCAGCCCGTGGATCACCCGCGCGGTCAGCGGGCCAAGATCGTCGGGGTCCAGCTTGGTCGGCGCGGTGCCGAAATGGCCGATGTCAAAGCCCTCGATGATCTCGTCATGCGTGGAACGCAACTCGATCGCATCCGAAGACCCAAGCCGCGCCATCAGCGACAAAAGCGCCATCGGCTCGATCCCCGCCTCGCGCAGATCGCGAAGCGCCAGCGTGCCCAGCCGTTTCGACAGCGCCTCACCCTCGGGACCGGTCAACAGGGAATGGTGCGCAAAGGCGGGCACATTCTGGCCAAGCGCCTCCATGATCTGGATCTGTGTCGCGGTGTTGGTCACGTGGTCCGAGCCGCGCACGACATGGGTCACTCCCATTTCCGTGTCGTCGACAACACTGGCCAGCGTATAAAGCACCTGGCCGTCCTGGCGGATCAGCACCGGGTCGGAAACACTGGCGGCGTCAATCGAGATGTCGCCGACGATCAGGTCGGTCCATTCGATCCGGGCATGATCCAGCTTGAACCGCCACACGCCATCGCCGCGATCAGCCTTCATCGCCGCCTTTTCGTCGTCGGACAGCGCAAGGGCGGCGCGGTCATAGACCGGCGGCTTGCCCATGTTCAGCTGCTTCTTCCGCTTCAGGTCCAGTTCCACCGGCGTTTCCCAGGCTTCGTAAAACCGGCCCATCTCGCGCAGACGGTCCGCGGCCTCGGCGTAACGGTCGAGCCGTTCGGACTGCCGCTCGATCCGGTCCCATGTCAGGCCCAGCCATTCCAAGTCCTGCTGGATCGCGTCGACGTAAATCTGTTTCGACCGCTCGGGGTCGGTGTCGTCGATGCGCAGGATGAAGGTGCCGCCGGCCTTTCGGGCCAGCACCCAGTTGAACAGGGCGGCGCGCAGGTTGCCGATATGCAGATAACCGGTCGGCGAAGGGGCAAAACGGGTGGTGGTCATGGGTCTCTCCTGATGCCAGAGGCTCTTTCACAAGCCCGGCCTTTTGTCCATATGTCGGGACATGGACTGGACCGACAGAGAAGCCCCCGACGCGGGCGTGATCGAGGCGCTGGCCCTCGCGGTGATCGAGGCGCTGCCGGAAGTGTTTCGCGACCATGCGCGCGGCGTCGCCCTTCGGGTCGAGGATTTCGCGACCGACGCGGTGCTGGACGAGATGGAGATCGAAGATCCCTTTCACCTGACCGGCCTTTACGACGGCATCCCCCTGACCCACAAATCCTTCGCCGACCAGCCGGAAAAACCCGACGCAATCTGGCTTTACCGCCGTCCAATCCTTGAAGAATGGATCGCGCGGGGCAACGTGACCCTGGGCGAGATGGTCACCAACGTAATGATCCACGAATTGGCCCATCATTTCGGCTGGTCCGACGCCGATATCGCCAGCATTGACGAGTGGTGGCGGTAAGCCGCTGCCGCTGTCACGTTGAATTGACTCGAAAATCTGATTTTCACGCTATCTTAGGCGCAGAACCAACGAGGGAGTTTTCCATGACCAAACCTGACATGACACGACGCGGCCTGATGGTGGGCGCGGCAAGCCTGCCGCTGGCCACCGCCGCGGCCCCCACGCTGGCCGCTGGCCATGCCGCTGGCCCGAAGAACGCGCTTCAGAACACCTTTGCGCGTGGTGATTTCCAGGTCTCGACCCTGCTGGCCGGAACGCGGCCCGTCGAAGACATCCAGTCGATCTTCGGCACCAATGTCTCGGCAGAGGAATTCGCCGCCGTCAGCGCCCAGAACTTCATCCCCGCCGACAAGGCACAGTTTTTCTTCACGCCGACCGTCGTGCGCACGGGCGACGAGGTGGTTCTGTTCGACACCGGCCTTTCCGCCGCGGGCACAACCGCCGCACTGGCCGAAGCCGGGGTCGCACCCGAGGATGTCACCGTCGTCGTCATCACCCACATGCACGGCGACCACATCGGCGGCATGACCAACGATGCGGGCGATCTGACCTATCCGAACGCACGCTATGTCACCGGACAGGTCGAATACGATCACTGGGCCAGCACCGACAACGAAGGCTTTGCGGGCAAGATCCAACCCTTTGCCGAGCAATTCAGTTTCATCGGCGACGGCGACAGCCCGGTTTCGGGCATCACGGCGATCGAGGCCTTTGGCCACACGCCGGGCCACATGGCCTATATGGTGGAATCGGGCGGCGAAAGCGTTCTGTTGATGGCCGATACCGCCAACCACTACGTCTGGTCCGTGGCCTATCCCGACTGGGAGGTGCGTTTCGACATGGACAAATCCGCCGCTGCCGCCACGCGCAAGAAAATCCTGGGCATGGTGGCCGCCGACCGGATTCCGCTGATCGGCTATCACATGCCCTTCCCGGGTGTCGGGTATCTGACCGAAGAGGGACCGGGCAGCTTCCATTACGTGCCCGCCAGCTATCAGTTGATGCTGTAAGGTTTCGCGACGACCGGGCGGGGAACACCGTTCCCCGCCCATATTTTTAACGGCTCTGGCCCGCCGTCAGAACGAATTCGGTCACGTTCTGAACCGAGATGATCGTGCCCGGCAACAGCCCGGTGCGCCCCGCCGCATCTCCGGCAAAGGCCTGATCCACAGCGACCGCATTGGCAAGGATCGCCAGAAGCTGGGGCGAGGTGCCGGCGGTGAAATGCCCGGCGCCTTCGGAAAAGGCCGACACGTCCACCAGCGCAACCGCCAACCCGTCAAGCCGCTTGGGGTCGTCAAGGTTGCCCAGCCTCACCCGCAACCCCGTCAGCCGCGCCGAAAGGCTGAGTGCGCGGTCGCGATCCGACTGGAACACCGCGAAGGTGCGCGGCAGCTTGCCGATCCGCTCGGCCTGCGAACGAAAGACATCCACGTCGATATCGGGCGAAATCAGGATCACGCCATCCACGTCACGCGCGACGCTTCCGGGCCGCGCGATGGCCATCTGGCGCAGGGCCTCCATCGTCAGAAGCGACCCCATGGAATGGGCGATGATCGCCACCCGACGCGCCTCGGGCACATCGGCCAGCTCGATCACCTCTTCCAGCGCATCGCGCGAAAACATCGCGCTGTCGCGGTCATAGGCATAGGCAAAGGGGTTGGCGGCACTGGGCCATGAAAAATGCACCGCCGCGCCCTTGAGCTGCAAGTCGCTGCTCAGTTGCGCCATCCGCAGAACGCCATTGGCGAACGACTGGTTGAACCCGTGAACATAGATCAGAACGTCGCGCTCCTCGGGCGGCAGGCTGCGCAACTGGGCCGACAGGGCACGCCGAAAGGCCGCCGCGTGTTCCAGCCTGCTTTGCCCGACGACCAGGAAATCGGTGGCGGGATTCGCTGGCCGGTTGAGCGGGGTGACGATCGTGCCCGGCAGGCGCTCGGGCGGAATGGCGATCTCCATCCGGTCGAACATAAGCGCCGCACTGCGCTCGTCCCCCGGTCCCTCCGCTGTGGCGGCGCGGTTGGTCGCGATCAGAACGGGCAGGGTCAGCCCCGTCACGCTGGCCCTGTCGGCAGGCGCCAGGATCGGGCGGGGCGTGCAGGCGGCCAGAAGGATCAGGACTAGGGGCAGGAAAAAACGCAGCATCATTATCCGAAACTCAAACAAGGGTGACATTCAACCGGCCCAGCCAGTGGTCGGTCAATGCGCTTTCCTCTGCGCTCAACACCTGGTGGCGCGGATAAAGCGGCGTGGCGCGGTCGTCCAACACCGGCGCATCCCAGCCGTCGGTCGTTTCAAAGAAACCCGCAACACCCGCCTCGCCATACTCCGCCAGGTATCCCTGCACGATCACGTCGAGATAGGACAACAGGATCGGCTTCGCCCCATCCGCCACCGGGTTCAGATCCTCGGGCGCGTGGTAAATCTCGATTGCGGGCGCGGTTTCCAGCGGATGCGCCACGCCTTCCGCCGCGATCCGTTGATAAAACACCTCGCGTTCGTCCAATGCCGCCCAGTCTGCGCCGGGAACCTCGGCGATCAACCCCTCGATCCGGTGGCCCGGAGCAGGGGTCGCGGTCAGAAACGCATGATCCAGCGCCGCGATATGACGCCAGGTGCGCCGCCAGCCCTCGATGGCCGCCGGATGCGCCTTGTCGTAAAGATGGGTCCGCCGGTTCACCAGCGATCCATAGCCAAAGAAATGCGGTGCGTTCATGGGGCAGGGTGTACGACGGAATACAGGGGCTTGCCAGAGCCGCGAGAAGCGGATTATGCATTGTGAAGAACACGACGGGAGAATCCGGGGCAACCCGGTGCCGAAGGAGCAACCACCCCGGTAAACTCTCAGGCCAAAGGACCGCCGTGTCGGATAAACTCTGGAGAGACCCCGGATACGGGGCGCCGAAGGGATAGTGCTCTCAGGCGAACGGACAGAGGGGGTGCAAACCGGCCATGCCTTGGCCGGAGGGTGCCCGACGACGCGCGGGCTTTGACGAAAAGGACCTGCGATGTCGGAACTGAACCGCACGGCGCTTTATGACCTCCATGTCTCGCTCGGCGCGAAGATGGTGCCTTTCGCGGGATATGAAATGCCGGTGCAATACGCTCCGGGCGTGATGAAGGAACACCTCCACACCCGCGCCGCCGCAGGATTGTTCGACGTCAGCCACATGGGACAGGTGCGCCTGTCCGCCGGGTCCGTGGAAGACGCCGCGCGCGCGCTGGAATCCCTCGTGCCGGTCGACGTGCTGGGGTTGAAAGAGAATCGTCAACGCTATGGATTGTTCACCAACGACGAAGGCGGCATTCTCGATGATCTGATGATCGCCAACCGGGGCGACCACCTGTTCTTGGTCGTGAATGCCGCGATGAAGGATCAGGACATTGCGCATATGCAGAAGCACCTGACCGATTGCGAGGTCACCCCGATCACCGACCGTGCGCTTCTGGCCCTGCAAGGGCCAGCCGCCGAAGCCGCCCTTGAAACCCTCGCCCCCGGCGCGGCTGCCATGCGCTTCATGGATGTGGCGACACTGGACTGGAACGGCGTGGAACTCTGGACTTCGCGCTCGGGCTACACCGGCGAAGACGGCTATGAAATCTCGGTCCCCGAAGGACATGCGGTGGCCCTTGCCGAGGCTCTTTTGGCCAATGACACGGTTGAACCCATTGGCCTGGGTGCGCGCGACTCGCTGCGCCTCGAAGCCGGGCTGTGCCTTTATGGCAA
Source organism: Paracoccaceae bacterium (assembly GCA_965228905.1). GTDB lineage: Bacteria > Pseudomonadota > Alphaproteobacteria > Rhodobacterales > Rhodobacteraceae > CALKXV01. The sequence continues at coordinate 997,872 of CBDDII010000003.1, forward strand.
TGACATCGACCAGACGACAACGCCGGTCGAAGCCGCGCTGAACTGGGCCATCCAGAAGGTGCGCCGTTCGGGCGGCGACCGCGCGGGCGGCTTTCCCGGCGCCGATACGATCCTCGACCAGTTGGAAAACGGCGCCCCCCGCCGCCGCGTCGGGCTTTTGCCCGAAGGCCGCGCCCCGATGCGCGCCGGGACCGAGATTTTCGCAGGCGACACGAAAGTCGGCGAAGTGACCTCGGGCGGTTTCGCCCCCTCGCTCGAACGGCCCGTTTCGATGGGCTATGTCGCCACAGATCACGCCGAAACCGGCACCGCCCTTCAGGCCGAGGTGCGCGGCAAACGCCTGCCCGTCACCGTCGCCGACCTGCCTTTCCGCACTTCAACCTACAAACGCTAAGGGAACCAGACCGATGAAATACACCGAAGAACACGAATGGCTGCGCGAAGATGACGGGTTGATCGTTGTCGGCATCACCGAACATGCCGCCGAACAACTGGGCGACGTGGTTTTCGTCGAACTTCCCGAAGCGGAAACCCAGGTGGCCAAGGGCGACGACATCGTCGTGATCGAAAGTGTCAAGGCGGCGTCAGACATCACCGCCCCGCTCGATGGCGAGATCGTCGAGGTGAACGACGCCTTGAACGACAACCCCGGTCTTGTGAACGAAGACCCGCTAGGCGCCGCCTGGTTCTTCAAGATGAAGGTCGAGGACACATCGGCCATCAACGACTACATGGACGAAGACGCCTATAACGATCTGATCGGCTGAACCCGTCATTTTTCCGCGCAGAAAGACAAAGGAATTTCTGCGCAGAATTTTCGCCTTCCCGGAGACCGCGCGATGCCCTTTACCCCCACGGATTACCTTCCTTACGATTTCGCCAACCGCCGCCACATCGGCCCCTCGGTCTCCGAGATGGAAGAGATGCTGGCCACCCTCGGTGTCGCCTCGCTGGACGAGCTGATCGACCAGACCGTGCCGAAATCCATCCGGCAGGCCGAGCCGCTGAGTTTTGAAAAACCCCGTTCCGAGCGCGAGCTGATCTTCCAGATGCGCCGCATCGCCGAAAAGAACGAGGTCTTCACCACGATGATCGGGCAGGGCTATTACGGCACCGTCACGCCCCCCGCGATCCAGCGCAACATCCTTGAAAACCCCGCCTGGTACACCGCCTATACGCCCTACCAGCCCGAGATCTCGCAAGGGCGTCTCGAAGCCCTTTTGAACTACCAGACGATGATCTCGGATCTGACCGGGCTCGAAGTCGCCAACGCCTCGCTTCTGGATGAATCCACCGCCGCCGCCGAGGCCATGACCATGGCGCAGCGCACGGCCAAGTCGAAATCCAAACTCTTCTTCGTCGACCAGGAATGCCACCCCCAGAACATCGCCGTGATGAAGACCCGCGCCGCCCCCCTTGGCATCGAGATCATCGTCGGCGACCCGATGGACCTTGACGCGTCCCAGGTTTTCGGCGCGATCTTCCAATATCCCGGCACCCATGGCTATGTGATGGATTTCACTAAACAAATTGCCGACCTACATGCAAACAAGGCCCTTGCCATCGTCATCGCCGACCCGATGGCGCTGACCCTGCTGAAGGAACCCGGCGCCATGGACGCCGACATCGCCGTCGGCTCCACGCAACGCTTCGGCGTGCCCATGGGCTTTGGCGGCCCCCACGCCGCCTACATGGCCTGCCGCGACAGCCTGAAACGCGCCATGCCCGGCCGCCTTGTCGGCGTCTCCATCGACGCGCGCGGCAACAAGGCCTACCGTTTGTCCCTGCAAACCCGCGAACAGCACATCCGGCGTGAAAAGGCCACATCCAACGTCTGCACCGCCCAGGCGCTGCTCGCCGTGATGGCCAGCTTCTACGCGGTGTTCCACGGCCCCGAAGGCCTGAAGGCCATCGCGCAACGCATCCACCGCAAGACCGAGCGCCTTGTCATGGGGCTGGAAGCGGGCGGTTTCCAAATCTCGCCCAAGCACTTCTTCGACACCGTGACGGTCGAGGTCGGCGCGCTGCAAGGCGTGATCCTTGATGCAGGCCACCGCGAAAGGATCAACTTCCGCAAGGTGGGTACGACGAAAATCGGCATCTCCGTCGACGAAACCACCCGCCCCGCCACGATCGAGGCGGTCTGGCGCGCCTTCGGCCTGTCCTACAGCCGCGACGATTTCGACGCGGGCTACACCCGTCTGCCCCAAAGCCTGCACCGCACGACGGACTATCTGACCCACCCCGTGTTCCACATGAACCGCGCGGAAACCGAGATGATGCGCTACATGCGCCGTCTGGCCGACCGCGACCTTGCATTGGATCGCGCAATGATCCCGCTTGGATCCTGCACCATGAAACTGAACGCCGCCGTCGAGATGATGCCGGTGACATGGCCGCAGTTTTCCAACATCCACCCCTTTGCCCCCGCCGATCAGGTCAAGGGCTATACCGACATGATCGCGGACCTGAACGCGCGGCTTTGCCAGATCACCGGCTATGACGCCATGTCGATGCAGCCGAACTCGGGCGCCCAAGGGGAATACGCGGGGCTTCTGACGATCATGGCCTACCACCGCTCGCGCGGGGACGACGACCGCAAGATCTGCCTCATCCCGATCAACGCCCACGGCACCAACCCCGCCAGCGCCCAGATGTGCGGCATGGAAGTCGTGGTGACCAAATGCACCGATAACGGCGACATCGACCTCGACGATTTCCGTGCCAAGGCCGAAGCGGCGGGCGACCGTCTGGCCGCCTGCATGATCACCTATCCCTCGACCCATGGCGTCTTCGAGGAGACCGTGCGCGAGGTGGCCGAGATCACCCATGAACACGGCGGTCAGGTCTATATCGACGGGGCCAACCTCAACGCCATGGTCGGCCTTGCCAAACCGGGCGAGATCGGTGGAGACGTTTCGCATCTGAACCTGCACAAGACCTTCTGCATCCCCCACGGCGGCGGTGGCCCCGGCATGGGGCCGATTGGAGTCGGCGCGCATCTTGCGCCATTCCTGCCGGGCCATCCCGAAACCGGCGGCCGGACAGGGCCGGTTTCCGCCGCGCCCTATGGCTCGCCCGGTATCCTCGTGATCCCCTATGCCTACTTGTTGCTGATGGGCGGCGAGGGGCTGACGCAAGCCACCCGCGCGGCGATCCTGAACGGCAACTACATCGCCAAGCGGCTGGAAGGCCACTTCGACGTCTTGTTCAAGGGCCGGCAGGGCCGTGTCGCCCACGAATGCATCATCGACACCCGCCCCTTTGCCGAAACTGCCGGCGTTACCGTCGACGACATCGCCAAGCGGCTGATCGACAACGGCTTCCACGCTCCGACGATGAGCTGGCCCGTCGCCGGAACCCTGATGATCGAACCGACCGAAAGCGAAACCAAGGCGGAACTCGACCGCTTCTGCGACGCCATGATTTCAATCCGCGAGGAAATCCGCGCCATCGAGGACGGCACGGCGGATGCGGAAAACAACCCGTTGAAGAACGCGCCCCACACGGTCGAGGATCTGGTGGGCGACTGGGACCGCCCCTATTCCCGCGAAGAGGGCTGTTATCCCAAGGGCGCCTTCCGCGTCGACAAATACTGGCCTCCCGTCAACCGCGTCGACAACGCCTACGGCGACCGGCATCTGGTGTGCACCTGCCCGCCGCTGGAGGAGTATCAGGAAGCGGCAGAGTAGGGGGGGTGGGTTTGTCCGCCTAGGCGGCGCTGAAGTGTCCCGTGGATGTTTGGGATGGGGAGCGAAGCGGACATCCGGGACTGCGAAACGATAGCCGCGCGAGAGGATGGCCGTGGACAGGCGATTACTGCACGTGAGCGGGTGTACTTTATGGCAGCCAAGTACATCTTCCCTCAGAGGTCAGCGTGAGGTGGCAAAGAGCCTGGCCGCCGGGACGTCCATGCTCTGGCGCGGCGGCTTCGCCTTGATTCCGCGCTGGGTCACGCACCGCGCCCAACGTCGAATGTGCGGACAATGTTGACATTGAAATGTAGTGGCACGCGCGCAAACATTGGCCTAAGTACAATGATCCAACATGGGCGCTAGAGAGTGACTAGAAGGCAAAACAGGCGGAATCTCATGATCGCGTTCGCTCTGTCTTGCGGATGTGCAGGCGTATTCTTGGCTTTAGCTGTGGCAAATACGTTGCTCTCGGAATTGCATGATATTGTTCGCTATTTTGTCCTCGTTGCGACCTTCTTTGCAATGTGCGGAGTTGTTGTCTTCTTATTTCCGCTTGGCATTGGCCCGCATCTGAAGAAGATGTTTCCAGAGGATAGCCATCAACGGAAAGCACTTTGTTTCATTCCTGATTTAAAAGAGTGAGCGGACTTGTTGCATCGACAGGAACGTGCACTCTGGGCTCAAAGCGGACGTTCCCACAATGTCCAATTGCAAGCCGTGAATGAGCATGTCAGCGGACTGGCGCACGAAGAAAAATCGACCGAGCGCACTACATGTCATCCGTGGTCGTTCCGCCTTTCAAGGTCAGTGCCGTAGAGCGGGTTTCAGCCCGCCATTAAGCGTCCCCTTGGACCACTCCCGAAATTAACCCTTCCTCAACTCTTCCAAGCGTCCGACCCCCTCCGGCCGCCCCGTCAGACCTGCTGCCGTGCCGCCTCGGCAATCGCGTCCAGGTCGCTGCGCCCCTCGTCGCCAACGATCACGAAATTCGCATCGCGCCCGCCCCAGGACACCATCTCGAACCCGCCGATGGTGCGCTTGGCCGTGGCGTCATTCGGGGCCGCACTGGCGATCTGACAGAGCGCCACAACCCCACCCTCGGCGTCCTTGTACATAAGCTGCGCCACGGGTTTTCCGGCGGCAACCAAAAGCCGCGCGCCTTCGAAAGTCAGCCCGTTGGCGCTGAGGTCCGGCACCGAAACATCGGCCCCGACCGAGGCACTCAGCCATGTCACGATATGGTCGGTTTCATCCGCTCCGACCTCGACCAGGTGGCGCTGTTCCTTGGCGTAAACACCGTGGTAATCGGCAATATCCACCAGCCATCCGGGGGCGGCGGCGACCTGTGCGTCGCCTTTGTTTCCAACGACATAGCCGCCGACACCGCCAATCGTCAGCATCACGCAGGCGGCCGCCGCCGTGATCCAGAGCGGCACGCCCCGGGGTGCAGTCGGCAGGTTCGCGGGCGCGCTGACCTCAGCCATCCGGATCGCATCGACCAGGGCATCGGGCACCGGCTCGTCCAGCCCCTCGGCAAAGACCTTCCGCGCCATGTCGTCGGCGGCGACAAGCGCCTCCATCTCGGCCAGCAACGCCGGATCATCGGCCAGCGCCGCCTCGATCTCGTCCGCCTCGGCCTTGGGCAATTCGCCGTCCAGAAAGGCGCTCAGCTTGTCTGCATAGTCACTCATTGGACCGCCCCTTCCGCCTCTGCCAGCCGCAGGGCCAGCGCCTTTCGCGCCCTGTGAACGCGGCTCATGATCGTGCCGACCGGCACATCGAACAACTCCGCCGCTTCCCCATAGCTATAGCCTTCGACCGACACGGCCAGCAAAACCGAGGACAATTCCGACGGCAATTCCGCCACAACCCGCCCCAACTCCGCCGCCTCAAGACTGGCCTCTCCCGTCTCGGCGGTCACAAGTTCCGAAGTCTCCTCGGCATCCACGACACCGGCTCCCGTGCGCACATTCCGCTTCCTGATTTCGCTGATCCAGAGGTTGCGGGCAATGCGAAACAGCCAGCGGTCAAGGGGTTGGCCGCGATCCCATTGGTCGGCGCGGGCAAGGGCGCGCAGGCAGGTTTCCTGCACCAGTTCGTCCGCCTCGGGTACGGATCGCGTCAGGGTGCGGGCGAACCTGCGCAGCCTCGGCAAGAGGGCGATCAACTCGCGTTTCAGGTCTGCAACCACCCCGGCCACCTTCGCCTTTATAATGCTCAGATAAGCGTCTGACACAAAGTCTGCGACGTTTGAAGGCCGGTTGCAAACAGCTATTCCGGGTTGCGACAGGGCGACGACACACATTTTTTCACACCTTACTTTGCCTTGTTTTCATGAGGTTCTACGCATGTGAGGCCCAAAAAATTCCCGAAATCCAAATTTTTTTTGCAGGGCCGGGAATAATCGCCGGGCCTTCTGCGTAAAGCCGGGCAGAGAAGGCAGAACGCCTGATCACAAAACTGGAAAAACGCGAAAGGAACCAATACAATGAAAACTCGCACGCTCATCACCGCTGTCGCTCTCGCCGTCGCTGCGTCTTCGGCTTCTGCTGCCAACCTGATCGCTGTCAACAGCGATATCGGCCAGGTCGTTGCCTCGGCCAAGAATGGTCTGACGCTTTACACCTTCCGCAAGGACGCCAAGAACAAGTCGAACTGCTATGGCGATTGCGCCGCTGCATGGCCTCCGTTCACCGCTGGTGCCTCTGCCAAGGCCGATGGCGCGCTTGGTATCATCGACCGCAAGGACGGCTCGCGCCAGTGGGCGCTGAACGGTCAGCCCCTGTATTTCTGGGCGGGTGACAGTGCCAAGGGCGACGTGACCGGTGACGGTGTCGGCGGTGTCTGGGATGCGGTTCGGAACTGAGGTGGCAGGGATGACACGTATTGTTTTGCTTCTCACTTTTCTGCTGGCCGTCTCGGCCTGTGATTATGGCTACGCGGAGACCTCTGCAACGCCAGGTGAATATTCGAATGTAGGTTACGAGTAAGGGCTTTCGCCGCGCCGTCGGTGACCATCGTTCCCCCCGTTTGCCGACGGTTCTACCGGCCAACCATTTCAGGTTGGCCGGTATTCTTTTGGGCGGTTGCCCCATCCCGCCATGCAGCGCCTTGACTCATCGCCCCGTTTCGCCCCAGAACCTTGGCCGATGGGGCCGTAGCTCAGTTGGGAGAGCGCGTCGTTCGCAATGACGAGGTCGTCGGTTCGATCCCGATCGGCTCCACCAACGTCCAACAAATCCAAAGGATTTTGGGGCGGGCGGCAGACGATCCGCAGGATCGTCGAGAGCCAGACGCAGCCACCAAATCCAAAGGATTTTTGGACGGGCGGCGGATGATGCACAGGAACACCTTGTCATGATGAGTTGAATTCATTCTACTCGCCCCATGTCCCGCCGGTTCTACAACCTTCCGCCCCTGACGGCGCTTGCCGCGCTGGAAGCCGCCGCGCGGCATCAGAGCTTTAAACTCGCCGCCGAAGAGTTGAACGTCACGCCTGGTGCCGTCAGCCACCAGATCCGCGCGTTGGAAGACGAACTTGGCGTGAAACTGTTCCAGCGCGTCCATCGGGGTGTCGAACTGACGGACGATGGAGAGCGGTTGTTTCGTGTTGTCCGTGGGGCCTTTCTGGATATTTCCGCCCAGACCGACTCCCTGCGCCAGCGGGATCAAAAAGACAGTGTCACGGTCGGGGCGACGACGGCGATGTCGGCGCTTTGGCTGACGCCCGCCGTGTCGCGGTTCTGGCGCGATCATCCGGGGCTGCGGGTCAACCAGATCGTATCGGATTTGCTGGATTTCGGGCTTGCGACACCGGAATTGGTCATAAGCTACGGGCCTTACAGGGAGGCACACTACCAAGGGACGACCCTGTTTCGCGACACCCTGATCCCGGTGATGTCGTCCGCTCTGGCGAAACACCATCAGCCCCGAACGATCGAGGAACTGGCCGCGATGCCGCTTGTCCACCTCGATGCGCCGGATCAACGCTGGACGACCTGGGCGCATTGGTTTGGCGAGCTTGGTTATGGCGGAGCGCTGCGACGGGGAATCGTGGTGAACAACTATATGATCGCGCTTCAGGCCGCGCAGGATGGCGTTGGCATGGTGCTCGGCTGGAAGCGTCTGGTCGATCGGTACCTGAACAGCGGCGCCCTTGTCGGCCTGCACCAGTTCTCTCTGCCTGCGCCCACGTCCTTTTTCGTCTCTCGCCATGATCGGACAGCATCGGACCATGATCTGGATGCCCTGCAGGATTGGGTCGTCGCTGTTGCGAATGGCAACTGACTTGAATTCAATTCACTCAAAGTGAGATTTTGCGTCGTTGTCAGAGGTGCCATCCGCCGCTAGCGAAATTCCATACCCAATCGCCGCAAGGAGAGACGCCGTGAATGCCCCATCCCGCCTGAGTGCCGTGCTGGAAAGCGTTTCAACCGCGAAGGGGCTGCCGAACGAGCATTACATCGACCCGCAAATGTTTGACGAGGAACGGAAGTCGGTGCTCTTTGCCAACTGGGCAGGGATCGGATTTGGCAAGGACATTCCCGAGCCGGGGGATGCGCAACCGGTCGATTTCGTCGGGATGCCGCTGCTTTTGGTGCGCGACGAAGACGGCGGCATCAACGTTTATCAGAACACCTGCCGCCATCGCGGTATGATCCTGGTCGAGGAAAAGCAGAAGATCCGTGGCGCGATCCGCTGCCCCTATCATTCCTGGTGCTACACCCTGAAAGGTGCGTTGCGCACGACACCCCATGTCGGCGGCCCGGGTCGCAGCATTCATGACGACATCAAGCGCGACGAGTTGGGGCTTGTCCGCATCCGCAGCCACGTCTGGGCCGATGTGATCTTCGTCAACATCGACGGTCAGGCCCCCGCATTTGAAGAGGCCCACGCTGACCTGTTGCAGCGCTGGAAGGAGTTCGACCGCCCGCTGCATCACGGCGGGCCGGTGTCTTCTTTCGCGTTGGAAGTGAAAAGCAACTGGAAACTCGCGGTCGAAAACTATTGCGAAAGCTATCACCTGCCATGGGTGCATCCGGGGTTGAACAGCTATTCGCGCCTGGAAGATCATTACAACATCGAGGTGCCGGGCCGGTATTCGGGTCAAGGCACGCTGGTTTATCGGCAGTTGACAGGCGAGGGCGGCGCGGTCTTTCCCGATTTCGACGGTCTGGGCGCGCAGTGGGACACGGGTGCGGAATACGTCGCGCTTTATCCCAATGTGCTGTTCGGCGTTCACCGCGACCATACCTATGCCATCCTGTTGGAACCGCATGGGATGGATCGGACGGTGGAACGGGTCGAAATCTATTACGCCGAACCGCCCGAGGCGCTGGATCACGATCTGCTGGCCCGGAATGCCGAACAGTGGAAGGGCGTTTTCGTCGAGGATGTCTTTGTCGTCGAGGGGATGCAAAAGGGTCGGCAGGGTGTGTTCTTTGACGGCGGCAAGTTCTCTCCGGCGATGGACGGACCGACGCATAATTTCCATCACTGGATTGCCAGCCAGATCGAGAAGGGGCGGTCGGAGGTTGCCTGATGGCCGATCTGGACGCCGCATTGCTTGACGCCCATGAACAGGCCGACGCCCCCCTTTTGTCGGACCTCTATACACAGGCCGCCGACGCGGCCGAACAGCGTGGCGACATCGACGCCGCCTGTTTCTATCTGACCCATGCCTATGTCTTTGCGCTCGATGCGGGCCTTCCTTCGGCCGGCGGATTGAACCGCAGGCTGGCCGCACATGGTCGCGACGTCGTGCAAGAGGATTTGGCGTCGTAAACAAGCGATCCAGCCGCTGCCTCTGCGGCTTCAATGGTGCGAAACAACGGAGCTACGGATGAAGACCCATGCACAGGCAGTCGTGATCGGCGGCGGCGTCATCGGCTGTTCGATTCTTTATCACCTGACCAAGCTGGGTTGGCGCGACGTGGTTCTTCTGGAACGCGACGAGTTGACGTCGGGGTCCACATGGCACGCGGCGGCGAACATCCACGGGTTGCACGACAACACCAACATCACGCGGATCCAGAACTATACGATGGATCTTTACAAGGCGTTGGAGGCCGAGACGGGCCAGAGTTGCGGGGTCTTTCAACCCGGTTCGCTTTACCTCGCCCAGACCGAGGCGCGGGAACACCAGTTGCGCCTGCAGGAAGCCAAGGCGCGGTACTATGGGCTGAAGTTTCACGAGGTCTCCCGCAGAGAAGCCGAGGCGCTTCATCCCCTTGTCAACTTCGATGGCATCCGCTGTATCATGTTCGAGCAATCGGGCGGCAACGTCGATCCCTCAGGCGTCACCAACGCCTATGCCGTGGGGGCACGTCAGAAAGGTGCAGAAATTCATCGCTTTACCCCCGTCACGGGGACTGAGCAGCAAGCCGACGGCTCCTGGATCGTGCGCACCCCAAAGGGCGACATTCGCACGCAATGGGTCGTCAACGCCGCCGGTCTCTGGGGGCGCGAGGTCGCCGCCTTGGCTGGGCTGACCCTGCCGCTGCAACCGACCGAACATCAGTACTTCGTTACCGAGACCATCGCCGAGATCGACGCGATGGACCGCCGCTTGCCCTCGGTTGCTGATCGGGATGGCGAATACTACCTCAGGCAAGAGGGCAAGGGCCTGCTGATCGGCGCTTATGAACGCGACCTGAAATTCTGGGCCGAGGACGGTACGCCCCTGGATTTCGCGCACGATCTGTTCCCGGATGATCTTGAGCGGATCGAGGACAACATGATGCGCGCCATCGACCGGGTGCCTTGTGTCGGCGAGGCGGGGATCAAGCGTGTGATCAATGGCCCGATGATCTGGTCACCCGATGCCAACGTGCTGTTCGGCCCGCACCCGGACCTTCGGAATTACTTCTGTTGCAACGGCATAATCCCCGGCTTTTCGCAGTCGGGTGGCATGGGGCTGATGGCGGCGGAATGGATGATCGAGGGCGAAAGCAGCTATGACATGTTCGCCTGGGATGTTGCGCGGTTCGGCGAATGGGCTGATGCGGCCTTCACCAGGGCCAAGGTGGGCGATCAATATGCGCACCGTTTTTCGATCCACTTCCCGAACGAAGAACGCAGTGCGGGGCGACCGGTGCGCACGCGTCCGGTTCATGAATTGCAGAAGGAGATGGGCGCGAAATTCGGGCTGAACTACGGTTGGGAACACCCGCTGTTCTTTTCAAAAGATGTAGAAGAATCAGCAGGTTTCACCCGACAGCCTTGGTGGGACGTGGTGGGCGCGGAATGCCGGATGCTGCGCAGCACGGCGGGCATCATCGATATCTCGAACTTCGCCAAGTACCGCGTGATCGGGACGGGAGCATCCGATTGGCTGAATGCGATTTTCGCCAACAATATGCCAAAGGCTATTGGTCGATCGTGCCTCACGCCGCTGATTGGCGTGCGTGGCGGATTGGCAGGGGATTTCACCGTCACCAAACTGGACGCCGAAGACTTCCTGATCATCGGCTCGGGAATGGCCGAACGCTATCACAAGCGGTTCTTCGATGCTGTGCCGCGCCCCGACGGCGTGATGTTCGAAAGCCGCACCGAGGCCATGTGCGGTTTCAACGTGGCTGGCCCCAAATCGCGCGAGATGCTGCAAAGGATGACCAACGCCTCGCTCGCGACCGGGGATTTTCCCTTCATGCGGTCGCAAGAGATCACGCTGGCGGGTGTCGACCTGATTGCTCTGCGTGTCAGTTTCACCGGCGATCTGGGTTGGGAGTTGCATTGTCGCGTGGAGGATCAGGAGAAACTTTACACCGCTCTCTTGGACGCGGGCCGCGAAGTGGGTGCCGGGCCGGTCGGCAGCCGTGCGCTGATGAGCCTGCGGATAGAGAAAGGCTATGGCAGTTGGAGCCGCGAATACTCGCCCGAGTGGTGGCCGCAGGAAAGCGGCATGGCGGGGCTGATCAAGCTTGAAAAGGATTTTCTGAACAAGTCGGCTTACCTGGCGCTAAAGGCCAAGGCGCCGCGCGAGACGCTGCAAGTCATTGAGGTCTATGAGACAAGCATGAATGCCGATGCGACAGGGGGCGAACCGATTTTTCGACCGGACGGCACGCCCCTTGGGCGTGTGACATCGGGCACTTATGGTTACACGGTCGGGAAGTCGTTGGCCCTTGGCTATGTCCGGAATGCGGGGCCGGGGGACGAGGTGGATGTGATGATCCTTGGACGTCCGCATCGGGGCGTGATCCTGTCCGAGCCGCCGTTTGATCCGAAGGGCGAGAGACTGCGGGCCTGAGCAGCGGAAACTGCACCCTTGCCGGACCCGGTCACCAAGCGTCAGTAGAGAAGGTTGAGCACGGTGAGCGAGACGACGAGGAACAACAGCGTCATGATCCCGCCCGCCCGCATGAAATCCACCACGCGATAGCCGCCGGGGCCCATGATCAGTGCGTTGACCTGGTGTGTCGGGATCAGGAAGGAGTTCGAGGTTGATATGGCCACGGTCAGCGCGAACAGCGCCGGATCTGCCCCCGCGCCAAGCGCGATGTTGGCCGCCAGCGGCACCAGCAGGACGGTCGCACCAACGTTGGACATGACCAGCGTAAAGAACGTCGCCAAAAGCGCGATGGCCGCCTGCAAAACCCATAGCGGCATCCCGTCCATCACGAAGAGCACCTGGTCGGCGATCCATCCCGCAGTGCCGGTCGCCTGCACCGCCTGACCCAAGGGGATGAGACTGGCCAGCAGGAACACGGTCTGCCAACTGACCGCACCGTAAGCCTCGTCGATGGTCAGGACCTTCGACAGGATCATACCGACCGCGCCGACCAGCAGGCAAAGCGACAGGCGCAGGTCGGAAAACAGGACCAGCGATATGGCAATGAAAAAGAACAAAAGCGCCCAGGCGATCTTTTTGGGGCGCAGATCTTCGTGCGGGAAATCCGTGGTCACGACCACGAAATCGCGATCCTTTTCAAGGCGGACGAGGGATTCCCAAGGGGTGTGGCAGACCAGCGTGTCACCGGCGGCAAGGGCGATGCCGCCGAAATCGCAGTTGTCCTGCGTCAGGGTTTCGCCACCCCGATAGATCACCAGCGGCGACAGGCCATAGACCTTGCGCAACCACAACTCGCGCATACTTTTGCCGATGATGCCGGAACCGGGCGGGATGACCACCTCGGCGATCCCCGCCTTGCCGGGGTGAAGGCTTTCGGCGAATGTCTCCAACTCGGAGGCTTCGGGCAGGACAAAGGCATCCTTGAATTCCCGGATGGCCCCGGCGTCGGCGATGATGGCGAGTTTCGCTGGTGCCTCGATCATGATGTCGCGCGGCGGGGCGGTATAGGTGCGGCCCTGAAAGGCGGTGGCGATCACTTGCACGTTGAACGCCTCTTGCAGGTCGCCCATGGTGTGACCGGCCAGAAGGCTGCCATGCGGGACGTCGATTTCATGGATCACGCCATCAAGACCGTAGGTGGTGTTGAAATAGGCCAGTGTCGACTGCGCCGTGCCAGTGTCATCGCGCGCGGCGGCGGGAAGGACGAACCGCCCGAAGATAATAAAGTAAAGCAGCCCGGTGGCAATCAGCGCGATCCCGATCGGGGTGACCGAGAACAGCGAGTAGGTCTGCATTTCGGAATGGGCCGGCAACGTGGTGTTGATCGACAGGATCAGGTCGTTCAGCAGGATCAGCGGGGACGAACCAACCATTGTCATCGTGCCGCCAAGGATCGCGCAGAAACCCATGGGCATCAGAAGGCGCGACATCGGAAGGCCCGTGCGCGTCGAAACCCGGCTGACCACCGGTAGGAACAGGGCGGCGGCGCCAACGTTCTGCATGAAGCTGGAAATCACGCCGACGACGGAAGAGATCAAAAGGATGATCCGCGATTCCGTCGCCCCGCCAGCCCGCGTGATCCATGTCGCGACCGAGGACATGGCTCCGGTGCGATCCAGCCCCGCGCCGATGATCATCACCGCGATGATCGAGATCACGGCGTTCGAGGCGAAACCGTCGAAGAGGTGGCGCACATCGACAAGGCCGTCGAGGCCGGGAACCATCGTCAGAAGCCCCAAGAGCACCATGATCGAAAAGGCCGCCACGTCCACGCGCACGATTTCCGAAACGAACAATCCGATGGTCACGGCAATGACGGCCAGCACCACCACCATCTCGAATGTCAGGCCCAATGCCTCCACGTTGCTGTCGCCCTTTGCCGTCTTCCTTTTCCGAACGTCGCTGGATTGTCGTCTCAAATCAATGGGGCAGGGGGATTTTTCTGGCGCGTTGATCATCCGCAGGCTTGACAGAGGCGGGCGTGGCGCGAACCCTTCCGGCGAAGGCGGGGAGGCGGGGAGGCGGGGAGGCGGGGACATTGATCGCGGTTTTGGTCGAGTTTGAATTGCGGGATGGGTGTCAGGCGGAGTTCATGCCGCTGATGCGGACGCAGGCCCGGACGTCATTGGAGCGTGAAGCGGGGTGCCATCGGTTCGACATCTGTACGTCAGAGGACAGCGCGCGGAAGGTTATTCTCTATGAGGTCTACGACGACCGCGCCGCGTTTGATCTGCATCTTGCATCGGCGCATTTTCGGGAGTTCGACGCGGCGGTTTCCGCGATGATCGCGGCAAAGTCGGTCCGTATTCTCGATCTGGACGACAACCAAGGGTAGGTGCCCAGTTCTCAGAAGTCGATGGCGAGGCCCTTCTTTTCCCAGTCGCCGTAGCGCACGGGTTCAGGTCCGTCCCGGCCACCCAACTCCTTGGGCAACTCCTGCGCCTTTGCCTTTTTGCGCCGTTCCTCTGCCTCGGCCAATGCGCGTTGCGCTTCGGGGGGCAGTTCGGGTTTGTCTGTTTCGGACATGGGCGTTCCTTGTGGCGGCCTTCGCATCTGTTATAGGGATCACCGGATTTCAGACAAGTGAGAGCAATGTCAAAAGCGGGCTTGGAGGCACGAAAGGCGGCGGTTCGTGCGATGACACTGGTGACCGAGGAGGGGCGGCTTTTGAGCGAAGCCCTGCCAAAGGTCAGCGACGCACTGGAACCCGGCGAGCGGGCGCGTGTCGGACGTCTGGCAACCGGGGCGCTGAGGTGGGCAAGCCGGGCGGATCGGTTGCTTGGCCCGCATCTGAGGATGAAGCCCGAAGACCCGGTATTGAACGCCCTGCGTCTGGCCATCTTCGAGATCTATCAGGACGGGGCACCGGAACACGCCGCCGTCGATGCAGCGGTCGCCATGACCAAGAAGTCGAAGCAGGGGCTGGTCAACGGCGTTTTGCGCAATCTCCTCAGGCGGCAGCCGGATTGGAACGCGGCACCTCTGCCCGGTGTGCCCAAGTGGCTGCGAAAGCGGCTTGTGGCAGCATGGGGGAAGGATGCGCTGGCGGGGATGGAGGCGGTCTTTGCCGCCGAGCCGCCCCTTGATCTGACTCTCAGAAACACAGACGAAACGGCGCATTGGGCCGATGTGCTGAAGGCCGAGGTGCGCGCAGACGGTGGCCTGAGGTTGAAGGATCCTGGCCAGGTTTCCGCCATGCCGGGATTTGCCGAGGGGGCCTGGTGGGTACAAGATGCCGGTGCAACTGTGGCGGCCCGGGTTTTGGATGCACGGCCGGACATGCGCGTGCTGGACCTTTGCGCCGCTCCCGGTGGCAAGGCGATGCAGCTTGCCGCGACAGGTGCAGAGGTCACGGCGCTGGATGTGTCCAAAGAGCGGATGGCGCGCGTTGAAGAGAACCTTGCGCGAACCGGGCTGACAGCCAAGTGCGTTGTCGCCGATGCCCTGAAGTGGGAGCCGGACGCGGCGTTCGATGCAATCCTTCTGGACGCGCCCTGTTCCGCCTCGGGAACGCTGCGCCGACACCCCGACCTTGCCTTCGCCCGTGACGGCTCTGGTGTCGGAGAACTGGTCGCCTTGCAGGCCAAGCTGCTGGATCGCGCGTTGAACTGGCTGAAACCGGGTGGGCGTCTGGTGTTTTGCACCTGTTCGCTTTTTCCCGAGGAAGGCGAGGAACAGGCCCTGGCGGCGCTTGCGCGTCACGAAAGCCTTGAAATCGTCAAGCCGACCGGCGATTGGATCGAGCCGAAATGGCGCACGGACACCAACACCCTGCGCCTTCGCCCCGATCACTGGGCCGGGACCGGTGGCATAGATGGGTTCTTTATTGCCTGTTTCGAAAAACGCTCATGACAGGGTAGATGGCTTTCGGTATCCTTCGCCCAGATGGCCCGGACAACGGGCAAAGAGGCAGAGCGACACCGGTGACTGACACGGAAAGCTGGTCTGCGCGAAAGACGCGCTGGTGGAACCGCGTTCACGCGCGGGTTGCCTCGTTCTCGCGTCCGGCCGCCGCCTTTACCACCACGCCGGAACCGCGCACCATCGGTGCCTTTGCACGCGGTCGCCAGTTGACCGGCGGCAACTTTCTGTTCGCTGGCTACCTTGTCCAGGCGCCGGCTACCAGCATCTGGGATTTACCCATGCCTGACGCCTCGTTCGAGGCCGAGTTGCATGGGTTCACCTGGCTGGATGATCTTGCCGCCGTGGGCGATATTCATGCCACGCAACGCGCACAAGAGTGGACCCATGACTGGATCCATCGGTTCGGGCGCGGCAAGGGGAGGGGCTGGACGCCCGATCTGACAGGGCGTCGCCTGATCCGCTGGATCAACCACGCGATCCTTCTGTTGAACGGTCAGGAGAAAGCGGTCAGCGAAGCCTATTTCCGATCACTGGCCAGCCAGACCATCTTTTTGTCGCGGCGCTGGAAGGCTGCCTCGCCCGGATTGCCGCGTTTCGAGGCATTGACGGGGCTGATCTATGCAGGCCTTGCGCTGACCGGGATGGACCGCCACGTTGATGCTGCGGTGCGGGCCCTCGCGCGGGAATGCAAAAACGCGATTGACGCTGACGGCGGGCTTTCGACGCGAAATCCCGAGGAATTGCTAGAAGTCTTCACCCTGCTGAACTGGGCGGCTGTCGCTTTGCAGGACGCAGGGCGTACCCCCGGTGACGCGCATATGGCCACCATCAAGTCGATTGCCCCGGTTCTGCGGGCGCTGCGACACGCCGATGGCGGGTTGGCCCGGTTTCACGGCGGCGGTCGTGGGCTGGAAGGACGGCTGGACCGTGCCCTTGCCTCGGCCGGGGTGCGCGGTGCGCCCCGGCATCAGCTTTCCATGGGATTTGCGCGTATCGCACACGGGCGCACAACGATCATCGTCGATGCCGCCCCGCCACCGCGTCCGGAGGCTTCGGCCAATGCCCATGCCTCGACCCTTGCCTTCGAACTGACCAGTGGACGGCGACCCGTAATTGTGAACTGCGGCTCGGGGGCCACCTTTGGCAAGAACTGGCGACGGGCCGGTCGCGCGACGCCCAGTCATTCCACCCTTGGGATCGAAGGCTATTCCTCGTCACGCCTTGGTGTCGCCGGTGTGGTGTCGGGGCGAAAAGCCGAGCTTTTGATTGATGCGCCGACCGAGGTGCGGTTCGAGCGGATCGAGGTCGAAGGCGGCACGCGGCTGGTCGTCGGCCACAACGGTTACAAGAAAAGCCACGGTCTGACCCATGTGCGCACCATGCACATCGGGTTCGAAGGGCGCGAGCTTCGCGGCGAAGACGTGCTGATGGCCATGGACATGACCGAGAAGAAACGTTTCGACATGGTTTTCGACAAATCGCGCATGGAAGGGATTCCCTATTCCATCCGGTTCCATCTTCACCCGGACGTCGATGCCGAGTTGGACATGAACGGAAATGCGGTGTCGCTTGCCTTGAAAAGCGGCGAGATCTGGATTTTCCGCTTTGGCGGGCATGTTGATTTATCTATTGAATCAAGTGTTTACCTTGAAAAGGCCCGCCTATCCCCCCGTGCGACCAAACAAATCGTTCTATCTGGTCATGCCATGGAGTATTCCACCCGCGTAAGCTGGTCTCTGGCCAAGGCACAGGACACGCCAACGGCGGTCCGTGACTATGGCGAGGGCAACAGCGTGATGGTGGAATGATCAAGGGAACGATGCTCAGATGACTGACCTGCAACCGGTGCGCCGCGCACTGTTGTCCGTATCCGACAAGACCGGGCTGGTGGATTTTGCCCGGGCGCTGGCCGAACGTGGCGTGGAACTGGTTTCAACCGGCGGCACGGCATCGGCGTTGAGGGATGCGGGGCTGGATGTCATCGACGTGGCTGAACTGACCGGTTTTCCCGAGATGATGGATGGCCGCGTCAAGACGCTCCACCCGGTGGTGCACGGCGGGCTTCTGGCCTTGCGGGACGATCCGGCCCACGTGGCCTCGATGGAGAGCCATGCCATCGGTGCGATCGACCTTTTGGTGGTCAACCTCTATCCGTTCGAGGAAACCGTGGCGGGTGGTGCGGATTACGTGACCTCCATCGAAAACATCGACATCGGCGGGCCTGCGATGATCCGCGCCGGGGCCAAGAACCACGGCTTCGTCAACGTGGTGGTCGACGTCGCGGATTATGACGCCGTTTTGGCCGAGCTGGAGACGAACGACGGTCAGACCACGTACGCGTTCCGCCAAAAACTGGCCCAGATCGCCTATGCCCGCACCGGTGCCTACGACGCGGCGGTTTCCACATGGATGGCAGATGCGATTGGCGAAGCGACCCCGCGCCGCCGCGTCTTTGCCGGTGATCTGGCCCAAAGCCTGCGTTATGGCGAGAACCCGCACCAGAATGCCGCGTTCTACAAGGATGGCTCGGGCGTGCCCGGCGTGGCCACGGCAACGCAGCATCAGGGCAAGGAACTGTCCTACAACAACATCAACGACACCGATGCGGCGTTCCGGCTGGTGTCCGAGTTTTCGCCCGCCGATGGTCCTGCTGTCGCGATCATCAAGCACGCCAACCCCTGCGGTGTGGCCCGTGGTGAGACATTCGCCCAAGCCTTCGGTCGCGCTTTCGACTGTGATCGCACAAGCGCGTTCGGCGGCATCGTTGCTCTGAACGGAATGCTCGATGGCGATACGGCCCGTGCGATTTCCGAGATCTTCACCGAGGTCGTGATCGCCCCGGATGCAAACGACGAAGCCAAGGAAGTTTTTGCGGCCAAGAAGAACCTGAGGCTCTTGACGACGGGCGGTTTGCCAGACCCTCTATCGACCAAAGCTGCCGTTCGGCAGGTTTCGGGCGGTTGGCTTGTGCAGGACGACGACACGGGTCGTGTTGCCCAAGGTGACCTGAAGGTTGTGACCAAGCTTGCGCCAACCGAGGCTCAACTCGCCGACATGCTGTTTGCCTGGCGGGTGGCGAAACACGTGAAGTCCAACGCGATCATCTATGCCCGGGACATGGCCACCGTTGGCATCGGCGCCGGACAGATGAGCCGGGTCGACAGTTCGACCATCGCAGCGCTGAAAGCAAAACGGATGGCGGATGAACTGGGGTTGGACGCCTCACTTGCTGAAGGCTCGGTCGTGGCGTCGGATGCGTTCTTCCCGTTCCCGGATGGCTTGCTGGCGGCGGCCGAGGCGGGGGCGAAGGCGGTTATCCAGCCGGGTGGTTCGATGCGCGATGATCAGGTGATCGAAGCCGCCGACAAAGCGGGGCTTGCAATGGTCTTCACCGGCATGAGACATTTCCGGCACTGATGCGCAGCCTGGCCCCCATGATCCGCATGGCGATCTTCATCGCCGTTGCAGACCAGATCACGAAGCTGATCGTGGTCCATGCCATGAATCTGAAGGAACTGGGTGTCATCCTGGTCTGGCAGCCCTTCATCCTGTTCCGGATGGCGTGGAACGAAGGCGTCAATTTCGGCATCCCGCTTGGTAACCGCTGGTTCCTGATCATTCTGGCGCTTCTGATCTGCGGCTGGGTCGTGTGGTGGATGAACCGAGATCGACCGGGGCTGTGGGTGCAATTGTCCGCCGGGCTGGTCCTTGGCGGAGCGGTTGGCAACGTGATTGACCGGGTCATTTATGGCGCCGTGGCGGATTTCCTGAACGTGTCCTGCTGTGGCTGGGAAAATCCGTGGTCCTTCAATGTCGCCGATATCGCCATTTTCCTTGGCGCACTTGGCTTGATCTTCCTGTCCAACGGCGAGCCGGAGCCACGGTAACGACAGGCTTTTCAGCCGGGCCGTAAGTGCTTACAAACGACGAAAGCAATTCGGAGGCACGATGTTGCAACGGTTCATCTTGGTGGGTTTGATGCTGGTACTTGCGGCCTGCGGCAAGGACGACGGGCTGTTGAACATCAAGCAGGAGCCGGGCGAGGGACCGGACGAGTTTGCCGTGCTGCCCACCAAGCCGCTTGAGATGCCCGAGGATTTGGCGGCACTGCCGGACCCGACGCCTGGCGGCACCAACCGCACCGACCCGACGCCGGAATTCGATGTGGCCGAAGCCCTTGGCGGGAACGCGGCCGTGCTCAGCCGCCGGTCCAGCGATGGCGCACTTCTGGCCCATGCGACACGCTTTGGCGTCAGCCCCAACATCCGCGCGACCCTGGCCGAGGAAGACGCGCGGTTCCGCAGCAACAACCGTGGTCGTGTTCTTGAACGGCTTTTCGACGTGAACGTATATTTCCGCGCCTACGAGTTCATGGAGCTTGACCAATACGCCGAGCTTGAGCGGATGCGGCGCGCCGGGATACGCACGCCTGCCGTTCCGCCCGATCCGGCGAACTAGTCGTTCACGCAAAGTTCATGTTGATTCCATTGGAATCTGGGTCATCTCTGAAGCCAACAACCTGAAAAGGAGAGCCCATGCGTATCGTTCTGACCATGATTGCAGCGGCGTTAGCGTTGATGCCTGCGGTCTTGAAGGCCGAGGCAGTGACGACGTTCACCCTGGAAAACGGGATGGAAGCCGTGGTGATCGAGGATCATCGCGCGGCGGTCGTGACGCATATGGTCTGGTACAAGGTCGGATCCGCAGACGAACCGCCGGGCAAGTCGGGCATCGCGCACTTTCTGGAACACCTGATGTTCAAGGCGACGGACGAGCTGGCGTCGGGCGAACTCAGCGAAACCGTGTCGCGCAATGGGGGCAGCGATAACGCCTTCACGTCCTACGACTACACCGGGTATTTCCAGAACATCGCCGCCGACCGCCTGGAATTGGTCATGCGCATGGAAGCCAGCCGCATGGATGGTCTGGCCCTTGTCGAAGGTGACATCGCAACGGAACGCGACGTTGTGATCGAAGAGCGGAACATGCGCATCGACAGCGACCCCGGCGCATTGTTCAACGAACAACTCTATGCGGCACTTTTCCTGAACCACCCCTACAGCGTGCCGATCATCGGCTGGAAGCACGAGGCGCATTCACTGTCGCTGGAAGACGCGCAGTCCTTCTACGATCAGCACTATGGCCCGAACAACGCGATCCTGGTTGTTGCGGGCGACGTGGACCCCGAAGAGGTCAAGGCGCTGGCCGAAAAACACTATGGTGTCATCGCCCCCAACCCCCGGATCGTGCCACGCGTGCGGACGTCCGAACCGCCCCATCTGGCAGAACGCCGACTGAATTATTCCGACCCGCGCATCGGAAATGACTATGTGACGCGGGTCTATCTGGTACCGGAACGCGATCCGGGGGATCAGAAAGCGGCTGCCGCGCTCAGCATGTTGGCCCGGGTTCTTGGCGAGTCCTCGACGACATCGGTGCTGGCGCAAAAGCTGCAATTCGACAATCCGGTCGCGATCTATACCGCAGCATGGTACGGCGGCGGGTCGCTGGACGATGCGAACTTCGGTCTGGCCATTGTCCCGGCCCCCGGCATCCCGCTGGACGAAGCCGAGAGTCTTTTGGACGAGGCGATTGGCGAATTTCTGGAAGAAGGCGTCGATGCCGCACAGTTGGACAGCATCAAGATGAACGTGCGGGCAAGGCAGGTTTATGCGCTTGATAACGTGTCTGGGATCGCCAACCGATATGGCCGCGCGTTGAGCGTGGGCTTGGGCGTCGAGGACGTCGAGGCATGGCCAGAGCTTTTGCAGGCAGTCACCGAGGAAGACATTCTGAACGCCGCCCGGAGTTATCTGGACAGACGCGCTTCGGTAACCGGGCATGTGCGTAAATCAAGTGAGGTGACCCAATGATCCGCGTTGTTCTGACCCTTTGCCTTGCGTTTGGTCTGGCCGTACCGGTTCGCGCGGCAGTGGACATTCAGGAAGTCACCTCGCCCGGCGGCATCAAGGCCTGGCTGGTCGAGGAGTCTACCATCCCCTTCACCGCACTCGAGATCCGCTTCAAAGGGGGCGGTTCGCTTGATCGGCCCGGAAAACGGGGCGCCATCAACCTGATGACGGCAACCATAGAAGAGGGCGCCGGGGACTTGGACGCGCGCGGATTTTCGACCGCGCGGGATGCGCTTGCGGCCAGTTTCCGGTTCGACGCGAACCGCGATTCCATCAACGTTTCCGCCCGGTTCCTGACCGAGAACCGTGACGAGGCCATCGACCTTCTGCGTCAGGCCCTGGTCGCGCCGCGCTTTGATCAAAGCGCCGTCGACCGTGTGCGCGAACAGGTGCTGTCCGGTCTGCGCAGCGATGAGGGCGATCCAAACAGCGTCGTTTCGCTTGCATTCAACGCGATGGCTTACGGCGAGCATCCCTATGGCTCGGCCATGGATGGCACGCTGGAAAGTGTCGCCGCGCTGACCCGTGACGACATCCTTGTGGCCTTCAAGGATGCCATAGCCCGCGACCGGATTTTCGTGGGCGCGGCTGGCGATATCTCGGCCGAGGAATTGGGGGCCTTGCTGGACCATCTGCTTGGTGACCTGCCTGAAAACGGTGCTCCCCTACCATCTGCCGCCGACGTCCAACTGACGGGCGGCATCACGCTGGTGCCCTTCGACACACCCCAGTCCGTCGCGATGTTCGGACACCGTGGTATCCCGCGAGACGATCCGGATTTCTTCGCGGCATTCGTCGCCAACGAGATCTTCGGCGGCGGCGGTCGCCAGTCGCGTCTGAGCTACGAAGTGCGCGAAACGCGGGGTCTGACCTATGGCATCGGTGTATACCTTGCGAACTACGATCTGGCGGATCTCGTCATCGGCCAACTCGCCTCGGCCAACGAACGCATGGCGGAGGCCATCGACGTGATCCGCGCGGAATGGGCCAAGATCGCGGAAAGCGGGGTGACGGCGCAAGAGCTTGAAGAGGCCAAGACATATCTGACCGGAGCCTATCCACTTCGTTTCGACAGTAACGCCAGCATCGCCCGTATCCTGGTCGGGATGCAGATGGACGATCTGGGGACGGATTATGTCGAAACGCGCAATGACAAGGTGAATGCCGTGACGCTGGAGGACATTGCGCGGGTGTCAAAACGCATCTATCGCCCCGACGACTTGCGCTTTGTGGTGGTGGGCCAGCCTGTCGATCTGGAAAACGTCAACTAGAGCGATGGCGAGGAAATCGGAAACGATTTCCGGCCCGGACATCGCGGCAAATCAATGAGTTAGAGCGACGTCCTTGATTCAGAAATCAAGGAGGGCGCGCTAAGCCTTGGGAAATTTCCATAGAGGCAACGAAAAACGCCCGCGAACGCGGGCGTTTTCAATTGACTGGGCTTTGGATCAGGCTGCGGCGGCGCGGCTGATCAGGACTTCGCCGACCTTGCGCTGCGCATCGCTTTCATCGTCGCCATTCACGGCAGCGACTTCGCGGGTCAGACGCTCTAACGCGGCTTCGTAGAGTTGACGTTCGGAATAGCTCTGCTCGCGCTGGTCGTCGGCGCGGTGCAGGTCGCGCACCACTTCGGCAATCGCGATCAGGTCGCCCGAATTGATCTTTTGTTCGTATTCCTGGGCACGGCGCGACCACATGGCTTTCTTCACGCGGGCCTTGCCTTTCAGCGTCGTCATCGCCTTGGAAACGACGTCGGGCGAGGACAGCGTCCGCATCCCAACCTCGGCGGCCTTGTTGGTGGGCACGCGCAGGGTCATTTTGTCTTTTTCGAACGAAATAACAAAGAGTTCCAGCGTAAGGCCCGCGATCTCTTGTTCTTCGATCGACACGATCTGCCCGACGCCATGCGCGGGATAAACCACGTAGTCGTTCGGGCGGAATTCCATCTTCTTGGGTTTGCTCATACAGCTTTTCCTTCTTAGTCTTGTTTTCGGGCAAAAAAACACACCGGGAACACACACATCCTCCCGCCGTTTTTTGTTTTTTCGCCAACAAGACCTGGCCCTGTTCGGCCAATCCTCGTCTATGTAACAGGAATATAGCAGAATTTTCGGGCGATTCCAAGGCAGGGTGCCATTTGGGGCTGTTTGCGGCGGCCTTGATTGCGGTGACGTGGCGTCAGTTCATGCGCCGATCCAACGGCTGCCAAGGCAGGATTTCAGTCGCCTTCGCCCGGCTTTTCCGAGAACAGTTCCATCTTGCCGTCCTTGCCGTCCATTTCCTCGGCCGTCGGCAGAGGCTCGCGCCGGGAAACGATGACCGGCCAGATTTCCGAGTACTTGCGATTGAACTCGACCCATTTTTCCATGTCTGGTTCGGTGTCGGGCCGGATGGCATCAGCGGGGCATTCGGGTTCGCAGACGCCGCAGTCGATGCACTCATCCGGGTGGATGACCAGGAAATTCTCGCCCTCGTAAAAGCAATCCACGGGGCAGACTTCGACGCAGTCGGTGTATTTGCAGGCGATACAGTTTTCTGTGACGACGTAGGTCATGGCGAACTTTCAACGATAACCATCGGGACCTAACCCGGAGTGCGGCGTCATTCAAGCGGGGGATCGCGGTAAAGACGGGCGTTGCGACGATCTTTCCCGGAAGGACGCCCTTTTCCTTCGTATCGCGGGTTTCGTGGAGCGATGTTCTGGTCTTCGGGCGTGTGGTCCGAATAAAGCGCCTGAGCCTCGGGGGCGGGACCGCGTCTTGTTGCCAGTGACAGAACTTCGACGACACGAATGCGGCGCGCTTGTCGGAAGGTCAGCGTCTGGCCCGGTCGCAGGGCGAAGCTGGGTTTCAACACCCTTTCACCGTCAACGCGAACATGGCCGCCAGTAACCTGTTTGGTGGCAAGGCTGCGGGTCTTGAAGAACCGCGCGTGCCAGAGCCATTGATCGAGGCGCTGCGTGTCGGTCACCCCGTCCCCCGCGAGGGTATTGCAGCCGGAGAGATTTTCACTTGTCGCCAGTCTTCAACCCCATGAGCGCCTGGGCAAAGGGGTTGTCAGGGTCGATCTTGTCTTTCTTCGGCGGGCGGGATTCGAAGTTGCGGGCCTTGTTGCCGCCCTTCTGTGGTTTGCCCTTGCCCCTGGGTTTTCCCTTAGGCTTGCCCTGAGGCTTGCCACCGCCCTGTCGCTGGCCGCCCCATGTGAAGGTGTAAAACACCTCCATCTCGGTGCCTTCCGGTTCGGCCACAGCCTCACCTTCGGAAGTGGGAGTTGTTTCGACAGGTGCTTCCGTCTCGGTCTCGCTCGCTTCGGCTTCGGGTTTCGCCTCTGCTTCCGGGCGCGCCTTTTCGCGTTCACCCTTCTCGGCCTTGTAGCCAAGGCCCTCCATCAAGTTTGCGAATTGCTCCAGCGTCATGCCGGTGATCGACAGCATGTCGGGTTTTGCCTCGAACCCGCCACGGCTGTCCTCGGCCCGCAGCATGTCGGCGAGGCGCTCCAGCATGTCGATGCGGATCGCGCGGTCGCCCGCCGGGCGATAGCCGGACATGAGATAGGTTTCGCCGGGTATTTCCTTGATATGCGGGATGGTCACCAGACCGGGGGGAGGGCTTTCGGGAAACTCGTCGGCCCCCTGGGCCAGCGAGGCCAGCACAAGCCGAAGCCGCGTGGGCGCGGGTTTCAGAAGGAGCGGCATGAAAATGGTGAACTGGCCAAACCGAATGCCGTGCTTGCGCAACTGGCCGCGTGCATCTTGGTCGAGGTCTTTCACTTCCTGCGTCACGGCGCGGCGATCGATCACGCCCATGGCTTCGATCATGCGGAAACCGAAACCCTTGGCTTGGCCCGTAAGCGCCTCGT
This sequence comes from Paracoccaceae bacterium, assembly GCA_965228905.1. Lineage (GTDB taxonomy): Bacteria > Pseudomonadota > Alphaproteobacteria > Rhodobacterales > Rhodobacteraceae > CALKXV01. The sequence goes on from CBDDII010000003.1 coordinate 1,023,494, forward strand.
CCCGTTCAATGTTGAACAGGGGCTCGAACAGTGCGGCAATCTTGCGGTCGATGAAATGCTGGAGACGGCGTTGAACTTTTTCGGCAACCTCGGCACCGGCTTCGTCATCCACGAAGGGCGTGACTTGCGGCTTCAAGGGGTTATCGCCGCGGGTGAGCTTGCCGACAGCCTGATCGCCCCACATGAGGCCGCCCTGTTCGGTAAAGTCCATTTCGGTGTCGGGGGCGTTGTAGAACCGGTCGGCCCGCAGATGGAACTCCGGCCCCAAAGCAGCCGTCGCGGCGGACTTTAGCGTCTTGGCTTCGTCACCGGTCGCACTTGCATCCTGATGGAAGCGAAAACCTTCCAGACGGCCGACGAATTGCCCTTCGACCGTCACCTCACCCTTATCGTTCACCTCGGCCACAAGGACCTCCTTCTGTTTCAACCGGCGCAAGAGAACAGATGTGCGCCGATCAACGAATCGTTGTGTCAGGGCCGCGTGCAGCGCGTCCGACAATCGGTCTTCTACCGCGCGAGAGACCTCGCGCCAATGGGTTTCCTCGGCGCACCAGCCCCGGCGTTGCGTGACATAGGTCCACGTCCGGATGAAAGCGAGCCGTCTCGACAGGGCGTCGATGTCACCATCGGTGCGGTCGATGCGGTTGATCTGGGTTTGCAGCCAGTCTTCGGGAACCTGGCCGCGTTCATGGAGATAACCGAAGATTTTCGTCAGAAGTTGCGCGTGTTCCTGGTGGCTGATGCCACGGAAATCGGGGATTCGGCAGACATCCCACAAAAGCCGGACGGATCGGCCATCGCTGGCCCGCGCCATGACTTCCGCGTCCTGGGCCAGTGTTTTAAGGGCAGAGAGATCATCGGCTTCGCGCGCACGGACAAGGCGCTCGCCATCGGGCGGCAGTTCAAGAGACGCGATGAGCCGGTCGAGCGAGCCGAAATCCAGGCGGGAATTGCGCCACTGGAGTTTCTTGATCGGCGTGAAGGAATGCGAAGTGATGGCATCGACGACGCGATCGTCCAACCTGTGCGCCTCGCCCGTGACGCCGAATGTGCCATCGGTCTGAAAACGCCCCGCGCGGCCTGCAATCTGGGCCAGTTCGTTCGGCTGAAGTTCGCGCATCCGGCGGCCATCGAACTTTCTGAGGCTGGAAAAGGCGACATGTTCGATATCAAGGTTCAGCCCCATGCCGATGGCGTCCGTGGCAACCAGATAATCGACCTCGCCATTCTGGTACATCTCGACCTGTGCGTTGCGGGTGCGGGGGCTGAGGGCGCCCATGACCACGGCGGCGCCACCTTTCTGGCGGCGCAACAGTTCGGCGATGGCATAAACGCCGTCGACCGAAAAGCCGACGATGGCGGCGCGGGCCGGCATTCGGCTGATTTTTTTCGAGCCCGTGTATGTCAGTGTCGAAAACCGCTCGCGGCGCTGGAACTGAACGCCCGGGACAAGGGCGGCAATGACGCCGCGCATGGTGTCGGAACCCATGAAGACGGTTTCCAGAAGTCCCCGCGCGTTCAGCAGGCGATCGGTAAACACGTGCCCCCGCTCGGGGTCGGCGCAAAGCTGAATTTCGTCGATGGCCAGAAAATCCACGCCCATGCCTTCGGGCATGGCTTCGGTTGTACAGACCCAATACTGGGTGCGTTCCGGCACAATGCGTTCTTCGCCCGTGACCAGTGCCACCACCGAAGGCCCGCGCACGGCGACGATCCGGTCATAGACCTCGCGTGCCAGAAGACGCAGAGGCAGGCCGATGATGCCCGTGCGATGGCCCAGCATCCGCTCGATCGCGTAATGGGTCTTGCCTGTGTTGGTGGGGCCGAGGACTGCTGAGACACGGCCTTGTGTCTGGGACATGTGTGAAATCAGTTGTGCATCTCATCGGGGTTAAACCGGGTCAGCGTGGCACGGGCAAGGCAGTTTTCCGGCAGGCGGTGTCGCGATTGGCGTTTTATCTGTCAGGCTGTGCAGATAGGGTATGCCCATGACACAGGATCGCCCCGTGCTTGGCATCATCTTGATGCTGGGCTTCTGCATTTTTGCGCCTTTGGGCGACGCGCTGGCCAAACTTTTGGGCGGTCACATGGACGTCGTGCAGCTTGTCGCGATTCGGATGGGTGTTCAGGTGATCGTGCTTTTCCCGGTGGTCGTCCTTCTGGGGCTTCCCGCCCTGGCGGCACTCGGCAGAATCCGGCTGATCGGTATTCGCGCTGTCCTGCACATGGCCGGGATCGGCATGATGTTTCTTTCACTGCGATACCTGCCCCTTGCCGATGCCGTGGCCATCGCCTTTGTCATGCCGTTCATCATGCTGTTGCTTGGCAAGTTCGTCCTTGATGAAGAGGTCGGCAGCCGCCGCCTGATCGCCTGCCTTGTCGGGTTCGTCGGAACGCTTCTGGTCATGCAACCGAGTTTTGCCGAAGTTGGCTGGCCTGCACTTTTACCGGTTGGCGTGGCCTTTGATTTTGCCTTCTTCATGCTGGTCACCCGGCAGTTGGCCAAAGACGTGGACGCGGTATCGCTTCAGTTGATATCGGGGATCGTGGCCTGTGTCTTGCTGATCCCGGTCATGTTCCTAATTGCACCCTTTGACGTACCCGGGTTCGCGGTCACGATGCCCGAGAACGGCACTTGGCTGCTGGTTCTCGGCATGGGGCTCTTGGGCACCTTGGCGCACCTCTTGATGACGTCGGCGTTGAAGTTCGCGCCCTCGGCCACGCTTGCGCCGATGCAGTACCTGGAGATCCCTTTCGCGGCCCTTCTGGGATGGCTGATCTTTCACGACTTTCCGAACGGTCTGGCGCTGGTTGGCATCGCAGTCACCATCCTTGCCGGGCTTTACATAATCTATCGTGAACAGAGGCTTAGCCGGTCAGTGCCGCCAATGACCGATCCAGATGTTCCCGCGGAATAAGAACGATTGTTCCTTCTTCTTCAAAGCTCAATTCGACCGGCCCCGTGACTTCGTTCGACGTGCCAAGGCGGCCAAGGGGTTCGATTGTCAGACCGTCGATCAGCCATCTGAGCCCCTTTGAAGTGCCGCGCATCGGCTGCATCGGAAAAAGCGACAGGCGACTTCCAATCGGCAAGTCCAGCTTGATGTTTCGCGGCGCGGCAAAGGCCAGATCCTCGACCCCCAGAAGAACCGTCGGAGGTCCGATCCGACGGGCCAGAATGGCAAAGTTCGCCAGCGTGTGATCCAGCCGCCCTTCGGTAAAGCCCACGGCAACGATGAAGGGCGCGTCGATCACGCGCAGGCACTTTTCGAAATCGGTCAAATCCTGGTCTTCGTACTCGATGAAGGTCTCCGGTGCGAGGGTCGTGCGCACTTCGGGCGAGACGGAGTCCAGATCGCCGATGACAACTTGCGGCGTCAGGCCAGCCTCAAGACAGTGATCCGCCCCGCCATCAGCCGCCGCCAGATAGGGGGCTTTCGCCACAATTCCGACAAGATCCGCCGGGTTCGGATTTCCGCCGCCGACCAATAAAACACCGTTTGGCGCGTGAACAGTTCTTCGATTCATGTTTGAATGTCACCTAACTGCAAGCGAAGTGCCATATTTCCGACCCGAAAAATTCTTGTGAATTCCCCATGACTGTTCCTATTTTCGACTGTCGTGCTGGTAAACACATTGTTGCTGAACGGGAGAGAAAGCGATCAAGATGGATGGCTCGACCAAAATTCTGACGGTGTCTTACGGGACTTTCAGCTGCACGCTGGAAGGTTTCGAGGATCCGCTTGGCGCAATGCGCGATATCGCGGAATATTTCCGCGATCTGGCTGCCGACGATCGCTATTTCGGGGCTGAACCTCCGACGCCCGATGTCGAGATGCTGCAAAACATCGCCGAGAAAGAGGTGAATCGCCGCGTCGAAGCCCGATTGAGCGATACCGGCGTGGCCCTTCGCCAGGTCGATCACAAGCCAGAGCCGGACCTGGTGCAGCCGGAACCGGAAGCCGAAGACCCGTCGAACACCCCGGATGCCGACGATGCCATTGCGGCTCGGGTCGCCTCGGCCGCGCGGGAAAGCAGCGCAGCCGAAGCGGATACACCCGACACGGGTTCGGGGCCGCTGACCTTTGACGATGATTTCCTGATGGCCGACGAACCCGAGGATGTTCTGGCCGTCGACCCTTCGGCACGGGTGGCCGCAGATGGCCCCGCTGAAAGCGTGGCCGAGAAACTGCGCCGCATTCGCGCGGTGGTTTCCCGCAACATCGAATCCAAGGCCACCCCGGAAGCACCCAAAGAGGGCGGGGACGCCGCTCAGGCGTCTCAAAAACGCGACCGCGCTCTGACCGAGACCATCGAACAGATCACCGCCGACCTTGCCGAAGACGAGGAAACCGAGCCGGAAGGGACGGTTGCGGAAGCTGTCGCCTCGGAACCGGACGTGGACGCCGCAGAAGACACCACATCCGACGAAAACGCCGAACCCAAACCTGCTGAAAAGCTGGGCCGCGACACTTCGGAGCCGCTTTGGGTGCGTGACGATCAGGCGGAAGACGAAGGCGAGGATCAGGACGTCCTGCTCGCAGAACCCGACGCAAGTGATGCCGACGACGGTGACTTCGACGCTGCCGAGTCGCTTTTCACGAGCGATGACAAGGCCGAGGCTTCAAGTGAAGCCGAAGCCAAGGCGGATGACGCGGAAGACGACGACGAAGGCATCGAGCGCCGTATCTCGGACATCATCGGGAATCTTTCCGAACGCATCAACGAAGAGAACGAAGAAGATAACCCCGAAGACGACGCCGAAATCGAATCCCTGGACGCATCCGGTGCGCAAACGGGCGCGGTTCGCCATCCCGTCACCCGTCTGTTGTCGAACGATCAGGACGGCGATGTGGGCCGTCTTATGGCCGAAACCGACACCAAGCTGAACGAGGACGATGTCGTCCGTCGCCGCCGTGTCATCAGCCAGATGCGCGCCGCGGTTGCCGCAACCAAGGCCGACCGGCTTGTGTCGCGTCAGGTTCCCCGTGAAGCGGTCGAGGAGTTGGAGCGCAGCCCTTATCGCAATGACCTTTCCCAGGCCGTGCGGACCAACAAGGGCGGGGCCGAAAGCGGTGGTCGTGCGAAAACCGCATCGCCGCCGCTGGTGCTTGTGTCGTCTCAGCGCGTGGACTCGAAAGAGGCTTTCGGGGACTCAGAGGAAACTTCGGACATTCCCGAGGATTTTGCCGACTTTGCCGCAACAATGGGCGCCAAGGAACTGCCAGAATTGCTGGAAGCCGCCGCCGCCTACACCGTGTTCGGCGAAGGCCATCCGTCTTTCACCCGGCCCGAAATCATGAAGCGCGTGGCCGCCGTCGATCCCACGATCCGCATGTCCCGCGAAGAAAGCCTGCGCTCCTTTGGCCAGCTTCTGCGCCAGGGCAAGTTCCGCAAGCTGGAACGCGGCCAGTTCACCATCGACCAGGACACAAAGTTCAACCCCAAGCACCGGATCGCGGGGGAATAGAGCGTTTCGGGGTCGGGTGTGTGGACAGAGCCGGCTATCCAGCTCCTTGACGCAATTCCCTCTTACACAGTCGGCGGTTGAGGCTTGGAAATTTGCAGTTTAGTCTGCAACCAAATCCCCATTTTGGTTCCAGCCTCATGCCTTCAGTCGAACTCCTCGTCGCCTTCCTGGTTGCCACAAGCATCTTTGCGTACATGCCCGGTCCGTCGACACTTTATGCTGCGGCCCAAACCATAGCCCGCGGGCGTCGGGCAGGGTGGTTTGCCGCACTCGGGATTCATATCGGCGGCTATGTTCATGTTGTGGCAGCGGCGGTTGGCCTGGCATTTCTGTTCGAAGCGGTTCCGCCGTTGTATCTGGCCTTGAAACTTGCCGGTGCGGCCTATCTGATCTGGCTCGGCGCGAAAATGTTCTTGTCCAAGCTCGAAGCTCAGCCTGAACAGACAACCTCAACCCCCAAGAGCGCAAAGCGTGCTTTTTGGGAAAGTGTATCGGTCGAAGTCCTCAATCCAAAGACGGCAATCTTTTACGTGGCATTTCTTCCCCAGTTTGCCGATGCAAGCGCCGCGTTTCCGATTTGGCTTCAACTGCTCATCCTTGGGACCATCGTCAACATCATGTTTTCAAGCGCTGACGCCATTTGCGTCATCCTCGCAGACAAGATCGCAGCGGCATTCAAGACCTCAGGAACCGCAAATCGCATTGCACAGAGGCTGGGCGGCAGCATTCTTGTGGCATTGGGTGTCAATTTGGCCTTTGACAGGCGCTAGAAACGCGGACATTCGTGCGAAACACAGCAGTTCGCCAAAGAGCGCCGTAGATCAGCATCCAGCCCAACTTCCTAAAACCGCTTCCTCAGCTCGTTCTTCTGGATCTTGCCCGTCGAGGTTTTGGGGAGTTCCTCGAAGATCACCTTTTTGGGGCGTTGATACCCGGCCAGGTGTGCGCGGGCGTGTTCGATCAACTCTTCCTCGCTGACGGTTCCGCCTTCGATGCGTTCGACAAAGGCGCAAGGCACTTCGCCCCATTTTTCGTCCGGCATGGCGACGACGGCGACCAGTGAGACCTCGGGGTGGGTATAGATCGCCTTTTCGACCTCGATCGAACTGATGTTCTCGCCGCCCGAGATGATGATGTCCTTGGCGCGGTCGCGAATTTCCATGTAGCCGTCGGGATGGGTGACGGCGATGTCGCCCGACCAGAACCAGCCGTCGCGGAAGGCGGCGTCGGTGGCCTCGCCCTGTTTCAGGTAGCCCTTCATCATGATGTTGCCGCGAAAGGCGATTTCGCCCTGGCTTTCGCCGTCCATCGGTACGGGATCGCAGGTTTCTGGGTTCAGGACGACGACGTCTTCTTCAAGGGGGGCTGACACGCCCTGCCGGGCCTTGATCCTTGCGCGTTCCTCCGCCGGAAGGTCGTTCCACTCTGGCTGCCAGTCGCAGACCACCGCGGGGCCGTAGACCTCGGTCAACCCGTAAACCTGGGTGATGTTGATGCCCAAAGCCTCGACCGAAGCGATGACGCTGGCGGGCGGCGGGGCGGCGGCTGTCATCATTTCGATCTGTTGATCGAAGGGGCGTTTTTCGTCTTCACCGGCCCCGGCGATCAGCGACATGATGATCGGCGCACCACCAAGGTGCGTGACCCCGTGATCGGCGAAAGCGTCGAAGATCGGCCCGGCCCGCGGGGCCCGCATGAAGACATGCGTTCCGGCCAAAAGCGTGATCGTCCAGGGAAAACACCAGCCATTGCAATGGAAGAGCGGCACGGTCCAGAGGTAGACCGGATGCCGTGTCATGTTCCAGGTCATCACGTTGGCGACAGCGTTGGTATAGGCACCGCGGTGCGAATAGACGACGCCCTTGGGCCGTCCGGTGGTGCCGGAAGTGTAGTTCAGCGCAAGGGCATCCCATTCATCATCGGGCAGGCGGTAGGGGAAATCGGGATCGCCTTCGGCCAGGAGGTCTTCATAGGTCGTTTCGCCAATCCGCGCCCCGCCCGGGCCGGTCGGATCGACGATGTCGATGACGGTGATGTCGCGGCCCGAGATTTCGATGGCGGCTTTCGCAACCTTTGAAAGCTCGGTATCGACGAGGAGGATCTTGGCTTCGCCGTGGTCCAGGATATAGCCGATGGTTTCGGCGTCGAGACGGGTGTTGTTGGCGTTCAACACAGCCCCGATCATCGGGACGGCGAAAGTGCATTCAAAGGCTTCGGGCACGTTCGGCGCGAACAGCGCCACCGTATCCCCCTTGCCGATCCCGCGTTTTTCAAGGGCCGAGGCGAGGCGGCGGCAGCGTTCGCCCACTTCCGCCCAGGTCCGCTTGGTGTCGCCGTGGATGGTGGCGGTGCGGTGGCCGTAAACATGCGCGGTGCGCTTCAGCATCGTCACTGGCGAAAGCGGCGTGAAGTTTGCCGGCTGCTTGCGCAGTTCTTCCCCGTCATAGACCGTCATTTCGCGATGTCCTCTCCCCTTTTCATCGGTTTACCAAGCGGATCGGCCCTGACAAAGCCCGAAAGCGGGTCTGTACAATCTGGACCTATGGTATAAGTCCAGAACATGGCCGTTTCCGAAGACATGTTCTTTCTCGATTCCAATTTCGAGGGGACATTGCAGCAACAAATACAATCGCTTGTCGCAGAAGGCATCCTGTCGGGGCGGTTTCGTCCGGGGGAAAAGCTGCCGTCGTCGCGTCGGCTGGCCCGGCACCTGGGCATCAGCCGGATCACGGTGACACTGGCCTATACCGAGTTGCTGGCTGACGATTACATCATGGCGCGGGGGCGGTCGGGGTATTACGTTTCCGAGACTGCGCCGCAACCGCGGATCGGGCAGGAACGGCGCGAAGACAGTGGCGCGGTGGATTGGTCCAGCCGGATCGGGACGCGGTTCAGCGACGCGCCGCAGCTTGCCAAGCCCGAGGATTGGCGGCGGTTCCGCTATCCGTTCATCTATGGCCAGACAGATCCTTCGTTGTTCGATCATGCCAATTGGCGGCTCTGTGCCCTGCAGGCGCTTGGTTTGCGGAACTTCGACGCCATGACCTCGGATTATTTCGAGCGGGACGATCCCAAGCTGGTCGAGTTCATCGCGCGCCATTCGCTGCCGCGCCGGGGCATTCTGGCCAACCCGGATGAAATCCTTGTCACGCTTGGGGCGCAGAACGCGCTTTGGCTGGCGGCCGAGGTGCTTTTGGGCGGGGGCGGCAAGGCGGTGATCGAGCGACCGTGCTATCCCGGCTTGTCGGGCATCCTGTCGCTTTCGCGTTGCGAGGTGGCCCCCGTGGACGTGGATCGCGGCGGCTTGCGGGTCGAGGCGATCCCGGCGACGGCGGACGTCGTCTTTGTCACCCCAAGCCATCACTGCCCGACCACCGTGACCATGCCGCTGGAGCGCAGACGGGCGCTTTTGAAACGTGCCGGGAAAGAAGATTTCCTGGTGGTCGAGGACGATTACGAGTTCGAAATGGCCTTTCAGACGCCACCCTCACCCGCGCTGAAATCGCTGGATACGGAAGGGCGCGTGATCCACATCGGATCGTTCTCAAAGTCGCTTTTCCCGGGCTTGAGGCTTGGCTATATCGTTGGAAACCGGGCCTTTATCAAAGAAGCGCGGGCCTTGCGCGCCGCCGTTCTGCGACATCCGCCGGGCCATGTTCAGCGCACCGCGGCGACCTTCATGTCGCTTGGTCACTATGATGCGCTGATCAAGCGCACCGCGACCGCCTTCAAGCGCCGTCGCCGCATCATGGCGGGGGCTTTCAAAGAGCATGGGCTGGAGGTGGCCGGCGGTGGCGAGGGCGGGTCGAGTTTCTGGATGCGAGCGCCGGAAGGCATCGACACGCGGGCATTGGCGGCTCGGCTTTGGGAAGACAGCGTGCTGATCGAACCGGGTGCGCCGTTCTTTGCGGGCGAGGATAAACCGCCAAAGCGGTATTTCAGACTGGCCTATAGCTCGATCCCCGACGACCGGATCGCTGAAGGTGTCGCCCTGATCGCGCGGGCGATGAAGGCCTAGTTCGACCGTCCGTGATAGGACACGATCGCGGCCAGATCCTGTGGCGGGGTCTGTTCCTGAAGAACGGCGGCGGTGTTCGGGATATGGGTGAACAGCGAACCATCCGAAAAGAACGAACTGCGCGTGACAAAGACGATCCGCGCATCGGGTTGGCGATAGCTGGCGAAATCCGCGATGGCGAAGGCGCTGCCTTCTTCCAGCATGAGATCGAGAACAATCACATCCGCGGTTCCGCCGCGAAGGTAGGTCACGGCTTCGTTCTGGCTTTTCAATACGATGACGTCTTCACCTTGTCGGCGAAGATGTCGCGCCCAGATGCGTGACAGATTTGAGTTTGATGCAACGATTAATATCAAGTTGAACCCCCGGACCAATGAAGAGGCCAGCCTTTCCCACCCAGTTGGCGCAGATTGCGTCCAAAAGGGTTAACAGGAGGTTAATCTTGGTAGCTTTTTCGTTAACACTCGGCGGGATTCAGCCACCCGTGTTGCCCTATCTGTTTCTGGTGCTAATTTCGCGCTCTGAAATCAGCGGTTTGATCATATGCGATACATCTTTGTCCTGACAGTTCTCTCAATTCTCCCTTTTTCGGCGGCGGCGCAGTCCTGCGGCGGCTCTTTCGGTTCCTTTGTTAACGCTTTGAGGGCCGAATCTGTTTCACGGGGGCACGAAAAAAGTTCCGTGGACCGGTTTTTCGCCAACGTGCGCCAGGATCCGAAGGTGATCCGGGCGGACCGGGCGCAGGGCATTTTCCAGATGCCGTTCATAGACTTTTCACGTCGGTTGATCAGCCAGAACCGCCTGAATGCAGGCATTCGCAACGGCCAGAAATACGATGCGATCTTTGATCGGGTCGAGCGTGACTACGGCGTGTCGCGCGGTGTTCTGCTGGCCTTTTGGGCGTTCGAGACGGATTTCGGCGCGGTGCAGGGCAACTTCAACACCGTGAATGCCCTTGTCACCCTGTCGCACGATTGTCGTCGCCCGGACCTGTTTCGCCCGCAAGTCTTTGCGGCCCTTGAGCTTTACGAGCGCGGGAGCCTTGATCCGGCACGCACGACCGGCGCCTGGGCGGGCGAGATCGGCATGGTTCAGATGCTGCCCGAGGATATTCTTGTAAACGGCGTCGATGGTGACGGGGATGGCAAAGTCACGTTGAAAACCTCGCCTGCCGACGCGCTTTTGTCGGGCGGCAAGATGTTGCAAAGCCTGGGTTGGCAGAGTGGCCAACCCTGGATGCAGGAGGTCGTGATGCCTGGCGATTTCGACTGGTCGCAGACCGGGTTGGATACGTGGAAAACGGCGTCGGATTGGGTGGCGGCCGGGGTGAAGCCGCGTTCGGGTCAACTGGCGGCACCGAGCCTTGATGCGGCGATCCTTCTGCCCCAGGGGCGCGGCGGTCCGGCCTTTTTGGTTTATCCGAATTACAACGTGTTTTTTGAATGGAACCAAAGCTTTATCTACGTCACCACGGCGGCCTATTTTGCCACGCGCCTGCAAGGTGCGCCGGTCTACAACGCGGGAAATCCGACATCGGCGTTGAGCGAAGGGCAGATGAAAAACCTTCAGCAGAAGCTGAGCGCCAAGGGCCATGATGTGGGCGGTGTGGACGGTATTCTGGGTGCCAAGACGCGCAGCGCGGTCCAGAAAGAACAAAAGCGCCTTGGCCTGCCAGCGGATGCCTGGCCGACGCGGGATCTTTTGAACCGGCTTTAGTTTACCAGCAAATCTGGATGAAGTTACCCTTGCATGATCCGGCCATCGTCGGGCCGTTTCCGGCGAAATTGCCGGCGGTCGCCAATGCGACAAGTACAAGAATTACTGCAACAAAATCGCTCATGGCGATCATCCCACCTTACACACACATTCAACAGCTCGCCCCACCTGCGAGTGTGTCAAAAGTAAGGCAACAAGGGGCCTGAAACAAGGCGGTGAGGAGTTACTTAAGGTAAACAAACCGGTTCCTAACCGGAAACTTGCGTGTTTCGGTCAGGGAATCGCAACCCGGAATCCGGGTGGTGTTGCGTGTTCAAGTGGCCGACGTTAACGCCTGATCCCGGCAAAACGGGCGGAAATCGCAACGTCGGTACTACGTCGGTATCGCGTCGGTATTGCGTCGGTATTACGTCGGTGCGCGATCGCCGTGGTGATGCGAGACCTCTGCGACGTTGCGTGCGGTAGGGAAGGTTGCCGGGCGGTTATTGGCGGGTTTGCGGACAATGTGGGCCTTCGCTGCAGCAGCGCTAATGGGTGCTTCCAACTCCGTTTGCAAAACGGTGTGTTAGGTACAGTCGGTCGCTGCACAGCCGAACTGTTGAGAAAATTTAAAGTTCAGACTTCAGAACGAAAAAGAGAAAAGCCGCGAGTGCCACGGCGACCATTAGGCCAACTTCGATGCCAATGAAATCCAAAAAAAAACAGACCGGCGAAAGCAACAAACGCCAAGCCAGACAAGAAAAAGGCCCATCCATTCAGGGCGATGTCAACCACGACGGAGAAGATCCAGGAAATCACACCCGTTTCTGGATTAGAAGCCGACTCTGGCCGTCTTCCGCGACTTACTCTCGGTGCGATGCGCACCAGTCTCTCCTGAAATGACTTTCGATCGGCCATGTCTTAAATCTGTAGTTGCGTTTTGTGCCTTCCCTACTGTGGCCCGAAAAATTGGCAGGAGTATGGCACACAAACCTTGGTGTAGTCTGCAGCATCAAGCACTAAGGACTCAAAGCAGTCATTGGCCCGCTTCGAAATGCCCGCCGCCCCGACCTTACCCGATCACGAAAACACCTTGGTCAGCGCCTTGTCGACGGCGGCGGTGATTTCGTCGATGTCGTCGGCGGTGGAAATCAGGGCGGGCGAGAAGCAGAGTGTGTTGTTGTAGCCAGGAAGCGAGCGGTTGGTGGCGCCGATGATGACGCCCTGGGCCATGCAGTCGGCGACGACGGCCTGGACCTTTTTCTCGTCCGCGACCTCTTTCGTCTGACGATCTGCCACAAGTTCGGCACCGCAGAACAGCCCAAGCCCGCGCACGTCGCCGATGACGCGGTGCTTTTCCTGCAAGGCAAGAAGGTTGTCGATCAGTTGCGCACCGCGATCCTTGGTGTTCTGCAAGAGGCCTTCTTCCTCGATGATCGCGATGTTTTCAAGCGCTGCCGCCGGGCCTGCGGTGCAGCCGCCGAAAGTCGAGATGTCGCGGAAATAATTCAGGGGATCACTGGCGTCGTCCTTGAATTGGGCAAAGACTTCTTCGGTCGTGACCATGCAGGCGATCGCGGCATAGCCCGAGGCGACGCCCTTGGCCATGGTCACGAAGTCGGGTTTGATGCCGTAGTGCTGGAAGCCGAACCATTCGCCGGTGCGTCCGACGCCGCAGACCACCTCGTCGATGTGCAGAAGGATGTCGTACTTCTTGCAGATCTCGCCGACGCGCTGCCAATAACCTTCGGGGGGCGTGATGACGCCGCCGCCTGCGGTGACGGGTTCAAGGCAGAGACCGCCCACGGTGTCGGGGCCTTCGCGCAGGATCACGTCTTCGATCTGGTCAGCGGCCCATTCGCCGTAATTCTCGGTTTCGACCTGGGCGCGGTATTCAAGGCAGTGGGGCACTTCGACGAAGCCGGGCGTATAGGGGCCGTATTGGGCGTTGCGTTCGGGCTGACCGCCCGCCGAGAGGCAAGCGATGGTGGTGCCGTGATAATCACGCTCGCGGAAGAGGATCTTGTGCTTTTTACCGCCGTACTTTTTGTGGGCGATCTGGCGGATCATCTTGAAGGCTTTCTCGTTCGCCTCGGATCCTGAGTTGGTGTAGTAGACGCGGGTGAGGCCGGGCATTTTGGCGGTAAGTTGTTCGGCGAATTTCGCGCCGGGGATCGAGCCTGCGGAGCCTGCGAAATAGGGCATCTGCAAAAGCTGGTCGCGCACGGCGTTGGCGATGCGTTCGCGCCCGTAGCCGACATTGACGGTCCAGACCCCGCCCGAGACCGCGTCGAGGTGTTCCTTGCCGGTCGCGTCCCAGACGCGCATCCCCTTGCCTTCGACCATTACGCGGGGGTCGATGGTTTCAAACGGTTTGTGCTGGATCAGGTGATGCCAGACGTTCTTGCGGTCGGCTTCGATGACGTCGCTGATGTCGTTGGGGACGATGGCCATAAGAGAACCCTTTTCAGAAAACCTGCACCAATCTGAGGTTAATCCCGGCGATGGAATAGGGCCAGAGCCGCTGTGGCGGTAGGGCCAGATTTTGCGCGAATCGCGATGGTGCGGGTTTTCGGGACTTTTGAGCCGGGGCGTTGACAATGTGGCAGAAACGAGGCGGTTGTTCGCATTTCCGCCATGATTTTGCGGGTTTTTTACCGCAATTGGGCGTCTGGTGCCGTTTCCCTTGGTCGGCGTTAACCATTCGTTTACCTCTCCGGCGTCCCACGGCGGGTCTGCCAGTGTTCGGCGGACCGGGTGTCCGAGGGTAACGAGTGAGCGTATTAACGATGGAGGGACATTTGATGTTCAACGCTTTTCTGAAAGACGAATCCGGCGCGGTCACGGTTGACTGGGTTGTTCTGACTGCTGCTGTTGTCGGCTTGGGCCTGGCTGTTCTGTTGTCCGTTGGTGGCGGCACGCAGACCTTTGCCAACAAGGTTTCGAGCCATATGTCGACGCAGGATGTGACCACCTCTTACTGAGGTTCGCGCATCCACGACATGCCAGGGGGCTGCGCATTTGCGCGGCCCTTTTCGTTTCAAGGCCGTGTCACAGTTTGGGCAGAAAGCTCGGGTAACATCGAGGCATGACAGAGGACATTCACCCGTCGAAACGGATCCCGACCGATGCAGAGGTTGCGTTCATCCTGAAGAATGCCGGGCGCATTCAGGATTGGGAGGGGCGTGCGGGGCAGGCTTTTACACGGTTGCGCAATTCCAGTGCGGATGGCGACCGGGTGCGCGCGACCTATGAGAGGTGGGTGAACAAGGGACGCGAGGAACACGGGCCCCATTGTCCGTTGCAGGCGGTGACGGGATATGCCGTCTGGGCGCTGCGCGACGATGATGACAGCGAGGGCGCGAAGGCGCTGCGCAAGGTCCATGGTTTTCTGGAGGCGCTGACCGAGATCACCATGCGGGTGCATCACACCTACATGGACGAGATGCTGGAAACGCAAAGGGGCGGGGCGTTTTACGCGCTGGAGATCGACGCCGAGGCGGTTCGGATCGGTGCTGCGTATGATTATGACCCGGGCGTTGCCTTTGAGGCGATGGATGAAGCGGTGCGGATTTACCTTGCGCGTGCGGGCCGGGACGTGGCGCGGCGCGAACCGATTTCGGATGAGGCTTTGAGCCGGGCGTTTCGCGACGGCATGAAGGAAATGACCGAAGGTTTTGTCGACCACATGCGGGCTGAGACGGGTGTCGAGTTCACCACTGTCCGGCTGGGGCGGTTTCTGGAGTAGGTGGCCGGGGCCAGTTTCCGATGCGGAAACTGGTTGGAAAATGTCGCATTTTCCATTGCGAAGTCCGCGACGGACTTCGCCTAGCTGTTCGTATTTTCCAAAAGGGTTCGGATGATCGCCTTGGCACTGTCCGAGTTCCATTCCGCATCGCCGCGCATCCGGGCGATTTCCCGGCCCTCTTCGTCAAGGATCAGCGTGATCGGCAGGCCAAGGACGGCCATGTCACGGGCAAGTCTCTGCTTGGGGTCAAGGTAAAGCGGGAGGTTGTCGACCTCGATATCGGCCAGGAATTTCCGGATGCCGGGGACCGAGTTGCGCCCGGTGGCGATGGTGACGACCTCGAATTCCTCGCCGCCGAATTCGGACTGCAATTCCGACAGCATCGGCATTTCCTTGCGGCAAGGCGCACACCAGGTTGCCCAGAAGTTGACCAGCACGGTTTTGCCCTTGAAATCGGCCAGGGTGAATGTGCCGCCGTCGGGGTCGGTGAAGGCCTGTTCGGACACCGGCGTCGGGTCCGAAAAGGCGAGCTTTTTCATCGTACCTTCGCGCAGGGCCTCAAGCTGTGCCGTATCTGCCAGCGCGGCATTTGCGAAAAGGGCAAGGCCCGTGTAGAGGACGGCGAAGAAAACACGCATTCAATTCCCTTTCGGTGACGCCATGAACGACGACGCGAACAAGATGTGGGGCGGGCGCTTTGCTGCCGGGCCGGACGCCATCATGGAGGCGATCAACGCCTCGATCGGCTATGACCAGCGCCTGGCGCACCAGGACATCGAAGGTTCACGCGCCCATGCGGCCATGCTGGCTGCCACGGGCATCCTGAGTGATAACGATGCCGAGGCGATCCGGGAAGGGCTGCTCACGGTCTTGTCAGAGATCGAAGCGGGAACGTTTCAGTTCAGCACGGCGCTGGAAGACATCCACATGAACGTGGAGGCGCGGCTGAAAGAGGTGATCGGCGAGCCTGCGGGGCGGCTGCACACGGGTCGGTCGCGGAACGATCAGGTGGCGACGGATTTCCGGCTTTGGGTGCGCGATCAGTGCGACGCGGCGGTCGCGGGGATCGAGGCCCTGCAACGCGCACTTTTGGCGCAGGCCAGGGCCGGGGCCGATTGGGTGATGCCGGGGTTCACCCATTTGCAGACGGCGCAACCTGTCACTTGGGGTCATCACATGATGGCCTATGTGGAAATGCTGGGCCGCGATGCGGGGCGGTTTGCCGATGCGAGGGTGCGGATGAACGAATCTCCGCTTGGCGCGGCGGCGCTGGCGGGCACGTCCTTTCCGATTGATCGGAAGATGACGGCGGATCTTTTGGGCTTTGACCGGCCTATGGCCAATTCGCTGGATGCGGTGGCGGACCGGGATTTCGCGCTGGAGTTTCTTTCGGCGGCGACGCTCTGTGCGATGCATCTGTCGCGCCTTGCCGAGGAACTGGTGATCTGGTCGTCGGCGCAATTTCGCTTTGTCACCATGTCGGATCGGTTCTCGACCGGGTCGTCGATCATGCCGCAGAAGAAGAACCCCGATGCCGCCGAACTGGTGCGGGCCAAGATAGGGCGGATCGTGGGGGCGACGGTCGGCTTGTTCACGGTGATGAAGGGCCTGCCCTTGGCCTATTCCAAGGACATGCAGGAAGACAAGGAACAGGTGTTCGACGCCGCCGACAACCTGATGCTGTCGCTTGCGGCAATGGCGGGCATGGTCGGCGACATGAGTGCCAACCCGGATGCCCTGCGCGCTGCGGCCTCGTCCGGTTTTTCCACCGCGACCGATCTGGCCGACTGGCTGGTGCGCGAGGCGGGGTTGCCGTTTCGCGATGCGCACCACGTCACCGGGAGCCTTGTCGCCCTGGCCGAGAAAGAGGGCAAGGATTTGCCTGAATTGACTTTGGAGCAGATGAAATCCGCTCACGATGCTATTACCGAGGGCGTGCTTGACGTGCTGGGAGTGGACAACTCGGTCAAAAGCCGCACATCCTATGGCGGCACCGCACCGGATCAGGTGCGGGCGCAAATCGCCCTTTGGGAGGAACGTTTGGCATGAGATGTTTGGCAGTCACGGCTTTGATGCTGGTCGCCGGGTGCGAAAACCCGACGCTGGGCATCGGAACGACGATCAGTTCCAGCGGCGTCAGCGTGTCGCCCGTGTTGTCGGGGCGCCTGGGCGATGTCGGCGTGGCGGTGTCGCCATGAGGGCGCTGGCGGTGATGGCCGCGCTGGCGTTGGCCGCATGTGGCGTTGACGGCGAGCCGCACGCCAAGGAGCCGGGGCTTGCCGTGTCGGGGACAGTCAGCATCGGTGTGGCCGGAACCCTGGAATGAGCCCCCTGCGCCTGATCTACCTGTGTCTGGCGATCTGGGGCGCGGTTCATCCGATGTATTACTTCTTTCGCTACATGGGCGAGACCGGCAGTGGGCTGTCGGGTCTGATTGATGCCTGGTACGTCAATGCCTCGACCACCGGGCTGGTCTGGGATCTGACCATTGCGGCCACTGCCCTGACCGTCTGGATCATTGCCGAGACATGGGTGCGGCGGAACTGGCTGGCGCTGGTGGCGATTCCGGCGACGTTCTGCATCGGGGTGAGTTGTGGGCTGCCGTTGTACCTGTTCCTGCGGACGCGGGATGTGGGGTAGGGGCAAGGCTGGCGTCGACAGGCCGCAGAACCGGTGATACGGGACGCCCATGCGCAAGACACTGGTCGATACGGCGGCAACCATCGTCTTTTTCACAACCCTGGCCGCTTGGACAGAGCTTTACGTCGCGGGCATGGCCCCGGCCGACGTTCTGAAAACGAGGCTGACGATGATACCGCTCATGGTTTTTACCGGGCGACCCTATGGCCTTTGGCGGGACTGGTTCTTTCAGACCACGAAACCGACCGTCGCATGGAGCAAGACCCTGATCGACGGCATCGCGTTTCTGAGCTTTCAATTGCCGGTCTATGCCCTGGTGCTTTTTCTCGTGGGAGCAGAAGGGGAAGAGATATTGTTGCTTCTTGCGTCGACCGCAGTGCTGATGCTTGTCGTGAGCCGCCCATTCGGCGTGTTTCTGGAATACACGCGCAGGTTCTTCCGGGTCGGGTGACAGGGGCGTTCAGTTCACCACCACCTCGGACCGGATCGAGTTCGCGATGAAGCACTTCTGGTGTGCTTCGTGGTGCAGGCTGGCCAGCGTCTCGGTGTCGGGCGCGTCGCCGTCCCATTCGATGATCGGGTAGAGATCGACGCGGGTGATCCAGGGGTTCGGGGTGCCTTCCATCCGCGCGACGGCCTTGTCGGTGTAGCGGGCAACGGCAAAACCTGCGCGTCTGGCGAGATCGAGGAACCACAGCATGTGGCAGGACGAGACCGAAGCGGTGAAGGCCTCTTCGGGGTCCACCGCGCTGTCGTCTGAAAAGGGCAAGGGGACGGAGAGGGGCGAGGACGAACCGCGTACCACCGCGCCGCCGTCAAAGACCCAGTCGTGGGCGCGGGAATAGCGGCCTTTTCTGAAATCGCCGTCGCAGGTCCAGTGGACGGTGGCGGTGTATTCGTGGGTCATGTCATCAACTCGCTGTTCAGGCTTTTGATATGTCTTGGTAAATTGTGGGTGCCTTCGAACCAGGGCACGGTTTCGCGGCAGTAGATGTGGGCGGTCGGGTGATAGAGCGACCGGTCGATCAGGCTGGGGGCATAGAGATGCACCTCGTCTGGAAGTTTCGCGGTTTCGTAACTCATCGGCGTTCCGCAGGTCTTGCAGAACGATCTTTCGGCATGATCTGACGAGCGATGAAAGCCCCGCGTTCCCGTCCAGCTTACCTTGTTTTTCGGCAGTCCGAACCAACTGACGTAATCGGCCCCTGCCGCACGCTGGCAATCCTCGCAATGGCAGAGCGCCGCCCAGAGCATGGGGGCTTCGCTGCGATACCGGACGTTTCCGCACATACACCGTCCTTCAATCATTTTAGCCTCGCTGTTGCAGGGGGGGTGTGTTGGCTCTATCACCGCAAGCCAACCCTGGGGAGTATGATGGACCATTTTTTGTATCGCGACGGCATTCTTCATGCCGAGGATGTGCCCCTGCCCGAGATTGCGGCCAATGTGGGCACGCCGTTCTATGTCTATTCCACCGCCACGCTTGAGCGGCACTTCCGCCTGTTCGACGAGGCTTTGGACGGGTTGGAGCATCTGGTCTGTTACGCGATGAAGGCCAATTCCAACCAGGCGGTTCTGACCCTGATGGCGCGGCTTGGTGCGGGCGTCGATGTTGTTTCTGGCGGAGAGTATCGCCGGGCAATCGCGGCTGGTTTTCCCGGGGATCGGATCGTCTTTTCCGGTGTCGGCAAGACGGCGGAAGAGATGGAACTGGCGCTGACCGGCGGCATTCGCCAGTTCAACGTCGAAAGCGAGCCCGAGATGGAGCGGCTTTCGGTGGTGGCCAGTGGTCTGGGCAAGGTCGCGCCGATCACCGTTCGGGTGAACCCGGATGTGGATGCGCGGACGCACGAAAAGATAGCGACCGGCAAGTATGACAACAAGTTCGGTATCCCGATCAGCCGGGCGCGCGAGGTCTATGCGCGTGCCGCCCAATTGCCGGGGATCGAGGTCGTGGGCATCGACGTTCATATCGGTTCGCAACTGACCGAGTTGGAGCCTTTCGCGCAGGCTTACACGCTTGTCGCCAATCTGACCGAGGCGCTGCGGGCCGATGGCCACGACATTCGCCGTCTGGACCTGGGCGGCGGATTGGGCATTCCTTATGAGCGGTCGAACGCCGCACCGCCCCTGCCGGTGGAATATGGCGAGGTCATCAAGCGCACCGTGGGGCATTTGGGCTGCGAGGTGGAGATCGAGCCGGGCCGCCTGATCGCGGGGAACGCCGGGTTGCTGGTTTCGGACGTGATCTATGTGAAAGAGGGCGAAGGGCGGCGGTTCCTGATCCTGGATGCCGCGATGAATGATCTGATCCGGCCCGCGATGTACGGGGCCTATCACGACATCGTGCCGGTGGTGGAACCCGCCGCTGGGGTCGAGTTGAGCGAGTTCGACGTGGTCGGTCCGGTCTGCGAAACCGGCGATACCTTCACCCGTGGACGCCCCCTGCCGCCGTTGCAGGCGGGCGATCTGGTCGCGTTCCGCTCGGCGGGGGCTTACGGGGCTGTCATGGCTTCGGAATACAATTCGCGCCCGCTGATCCCCGAGGTTCTGGTGCATGGGCATCAATTTGCCGTCATCCGGTCACGTCCGACCTTTGACGAGATGATAAATCGCGATAGCATACCTTCATGGCTCGAGGGGTAGGTTTTTCCGCGCCCCGGCCCTAGATAGGAACCCATGACCGGAACGAGCGATCTTCCGAGGGAGGCTGAACGTCGGCTGCGCTGGCCGGTGCGCCTTACGTTCATGGGTATGTTCGCCGAACGTCTGGTTCGGGCCTTTTGGCCTTTGTGGACGGTACTGCTGGTCATTCTGGCCGTACTTTTGCTGGGATTTCATGATCTTCTGCCGCTGGAGGCCTTTTGGGCGGCCACGGTCGTGGCCGTGGGCGGCATTCTTGTGGCCTTTGGTGTCGGCGTGCGGCGGTTCCACCTACCGACGCGGGGCGAGGCGCTGGCGCGGCTTGATGCGACATTGCCGGGACGCCCGATTTCAACGCTGGCGGACGAACAGGCGATTGGCGCGGGCGATGCCGCGTCAGAGGCGGTCTGGGCGGTGCATATCCGCCGGATGGCCGATCGGCTGAAGGGGGTAAGGGCGGTCGAGCCGGATTTGCGGCTTTCCCGCCGGGATCCTTTCGGGCTGCGCTACATGGCGCTGTTGGTCTTCACGATTGCGCTGCTGTTCGGGTCGTTCCTGCGGGTGGCCTCGGTCGCCGAGATGACGCCCGGCACGGGGCAGGCACTGGCAACTGGTCCGGCCTGGGAAGGCTGGGTCGAGCCGCCACTTTATACGGGCAAGCCGAGCCTTTATCTGAACGACATTGACCAGGCCGCCTTTGCCGTGCCGGAAGGCAGCCGCGTGACGGTGCGGTTCTACGGGCAATTGGGCGATCTGGCGCTGCATGAAACCGTGTCGGGGCGCACGGGCGACATCCCACCCGCGACCGATCCCGCGCAGAGTTTCGACGTGATCGAAAGCGGCGAGTTGCGCATCGAAGGCCCCGGTGGCCGGGCATGGAACATCGAGGCGGTCGAGGACGCCCCGCCCGAGATCGAGTTCGACGGCCAGATTTCGCAAGGCGAAGGCGGGCGGATGGAAGCGCCTTTCATCGCGCGGGACGATCACGGGGTCGTCGGCGGGCGGCTGGAGATCACGCTGGATTTGAACGAGGTGGAGCGGCGTTACGGCCTGGCCGTCGATCCCGAACCGCGCGAGCCTTTGGTGTTGGATCTGCCCCTGACCATTTCCGGCGACCGGACCGAATTTGCCGAGATGGTGATCGACGATTTTTCCGAACATCCCTTTGCCAACCTGCCGGTGTCGGCGGAATTGTTCGTTCTGGACGATGCCGGACAAGAGGGCATGTCGGCCCCGCAATTTGCCACCCTGCCGGGGCGGCGGTTCTTTGACCCGCTGGCCAAGGCGATCATCGAAGGCCGGCGCGATCTGTTGTGGAACCGGGTGAACGCGCCGCGTGTGGCGCAGGTCTTGCGGGCCGTCAGTTATGAGCCGCAGGACATTTTCCGGTCGGAAACAGCTTTCATGAAGTTGCGGTTCATCGTGCGGCGGATCGAAACTCGGGTGTCGATTGATCGGATGGACGACGATGCGGTCGAAGAATTTGCCGCCGCCCTGTGGGATTTGGCGATCGAGATCGAAGAGGGCGATCTGTCGGATGCTCTGGAACGTCTGCGCCGCGCTCAGGATCGGTTGTCGGAGGCCATCGAGAACGGCGCGACGGACGAGGAAATCGCCGAGTTGATGCAGGAATTGCGCGAGGCGATGCAGGATTACATGCGTCAGCTTGCCGAACAGCAGGGCGATCAGCAGAACCAGGAAATGGCCCAGGGCGAGATGCAGGAGATGAGCCAGCAGGACCTGCAGGACATGCTGGATCGTCTACAGGAGTTGATGGAGCAGGGCCGGATGGCCGAGGCCGAGCAGCTTCTGGAGCAGTTGCGCCAGATGATGGAGAACATGCAGATCACCCAAGGTCAGGGTGGTCAGCAATCGCCGGGCGAACAGGCGATGGAAGGGCTGGCCGAAACCCTGCGCGATCAGCAGGGCCTGTCGGACGAAGCGTTTCGCGATCTTCAGGAACAGTTCGGCAACAGCCAGTCGGGCGAATCTCAGCAGAACCAGGGCCGTCAGGGCAACCAGGGTCAGGGTCAGCAGCATGGCCAGAACGGTCAGCAGGGACAGAACCAGGAAGGCGGCGGTTCCGAAGGTCAGCCGGGCGGGCAGGGCAGCCTTGCCGACCGTCAGCAGGCGTTGCGCGACCAGTTGAACCGCCAGATGCAACAACTGCCGGGGGCGGGTACGCCTGAGGGTGACGAGGCGCGCCGGTCGCTGGACCGGGCGGGCGACGCGATGGACCGGGCCGAGGAGAGTTTGCGCGATGAGGATTTCGCAGGCGCCTTGGACAATCAGGCCGACGCCATCGAGGCTCTGCGCGAGGGTATGCGCGAATTGGCCGAGCAGATGGCCGAGCAGCAGCAACAGCAACAGGGTGGCCAGCAGGGCGACCAGGTGGGTCGGAACGATCCGAACGGCACCCGCGATCCGCTTGGCCGCGACACCGGCGAAAACGGGGGGATCGGCACGGACGAGCAGCTTTTGCAGGGCGATGACGTCTATCGCCGGGCGCGGGAGTTGCTGGACGAAATCCGCCGCCGCTCGGGTGAACAAGAGCGCCCGACGGAAGAGCTGGATTATCTGAAGCGCCTGTTGGAGCGGTTCTGAGCGGGCGTCTACGCGCCGCCGCCGATCATCCCGTCGATCCAGTCACGCACGACATTCGCACCATCCACGTAAGGGATCAGCGCGCCCTCACTGCCGGGAACCGCGCGGGCAATGGCGGGGGCCTGCGCATAGGCGAGGATCAGAACGATGGCGAGAAGCGTCATCGACAGAAAGCCGCGCCGAAAGCCCTTTTGGTGCTGGGCGGTTTCTTCGGCACTGGGTTTCTTGCGGGCATTGGTCGATTTCAACGTCGAGTTGATTTCGTCGATGTCGGGCAGAAGATCGCGGCGTGGACCCTGTTGATCGGGTTCCGAGATGACCTCGGCCTGGCTGGCGGGATGGCGCGGCTCGGACCGGGTGCGGTCCGGCGCTTCGGCTGGTTCGCTTTCCTTCAGATGGGCCATGCGGGCACGAAGAGCGCGGGATGGCGTCTTGCGGCTGCGAATCTCGTCCAGCCCCATGTCGGTCTGGGTTTCCATCGGCTCGGACGGCGGGGCGCGGCGTTGCGAAAGCTCGCGTTCGGCCTCTTCCTTCAGGATGTCCAGTGCTGCGGCATCCGCCGGGCGGCGCTGTTGCGGGGCCGCGGACGGAGGGGCGGCGGCGGGCGTGTCGAAGAAATCGTCCTCTTCTTCGCTGTCTTCCGAGGCGGCAGCGATGGCGAGGGCCGCGTGACTTGGGCCGGTGTCGTCTGCCTCGTCCTCTGTAGCCTCGTCTGCCTCAAGGGCTTCTTCGGAGAGCTCTGGCGGGCTGTCGTCCTCGGGCGCGGCAAAGTCGGCGGGCGGGGGCGGTAATTCGAACCATGTATGCCCGCAGTTCGAGCATTGCACGTCGCGCCCTTCGTCCGGGACAAGCGTCGCGTCGATTTCGTATTGAGCACTGCAGTTCGGACAGATCAGCCGCATATCAAAAGATCCTTGCCCCGGTTCCCGTGCCTTTTTTCGGCATCGTTTCGCCTCGTATACGGGCAATCTAGCACTTCGTTTCGCACCGGGAAAGCCCGCTGGCGTTGAACCCGGCCACGAAAACGGGCTACATCGCGAAAAGAGCAGGGGGAACAGTGTGATCGAGCTGGACAAAGTGACCGTCAGCTATGGCGACCGAACGTTGTTCAGCGACGTTTCCCTGACGCTGGATCAAGGCAGTTTTCACTTTTTGACCGGGCCGTCTGGAGCCGGGAAAACAACGCTGATCCGCCTTTGTTCCATGGAAATGCAGCCAACCTCGGGCGAGGTGCGGGTGCTGGGAAAACCGACCGGCGGACTGGGGCGGGACGCGGTGTCCGCCATGCGCGAACGCATCGGTGTGGTGCATCAGGACAGCCGGTTTATCGACCATCTGAACGTGTCGGAAAACGTGGTTCTGCCGGCCTCGGTCACCGGGTCATATGGGCCACACACGGCGCATCAACTGGAAGAATTGCTGGGTTGGGTCGGTTTGACGGCGCAATCGGCGAGTTTGCCGCCCGAGTTGTCAGGGGGTGAGCGGCAGCGTGTCGCGCTGGCCCGGGCGGTGATCCTGTCGCCCGATATTGTCCTGGCGGACGAACCGACGGGCAACGTGGACTGGGAGATGTCGCAGCAGTTGCTGGGCCTGTTGATCGAGTTGAACCGTCTGGGCAAGACGGTGCTTTGCGCCACCCACGATCTGAACCTTGTGCGACAGGCGAAATCCAAGGTTTCGGCCAAGGTGCTGCGCCTTAAGGCTGGGCGCGTCGAAGTCGCGGGGGCGGGATTGTGAAGGTGCTGTCCTATCTGAAAGGTGATGCGACGCTGAACCGGGTGGTGCCGCCCTCGGGGTTCACGGCGCTTTTGACATTGGTGAGTGCCGCGGCGATGGCGTTTCTGGCGGTGTTCACGATGGCGCTGGCCCTGGCGGCGGGGAACCTTGCGGCACGGTGGGAAGCGGAACTGGCGGGAACGGCGACAGTGCGGATCACGGCACCTTCGGGCGCGGTCGAGGACCAGACGGCGGCGGTGCTGACCGCCCTGGGGCAGACGCCGGGAATCGCGGGTGCGCGGCGGCTGGAGACGCAGGAACAGCTTGAACTGCTGGCACCCTGGTTCGGCACGGGATTGCCGGTGGAGCAATTGCGATTGCCGGTCTTGATCGCGGTGGAGGAAACACCTGAGGGTCCGGATCGCACGGGGCTGGAAGCGCGGTTGGCGGCAGAGGCCCCGGGCGCGGTCTATGATTCCCATGGGCGGTGGCGTGCCCCCTTGATCGACGCGGCGGAGAGGTTGCGAAAGCTGGGCTGGTGGTCGCTTGCCCTGATCGCACTGGTCACGGGGGCGACGGTGGCGCTTGCGGCATCCTCTGCCTTGGCGGCGAATGCGCAGATCGTGGATGTCTTGCGGCTGGTCGGGGCGAGGGACCGCTGGATCAGTGGGGCTTTCGTGCTGCGCTTTACCCTGCGGGCCTTGATCGGTGCGGCGGTCGGAGCGTTCCTGGCAACCATTGTCGTCGCCCTTTTGCCGGGGGGCGTTGAAACGGGGATACTGAGCGGGCTTGGCTTTCGCGGGTTTGAATGGCTTTTGCCGTTTCTGGTGCCGATTGTGGCAGCCGGGATCGCGGCGGCGGCCACGTTCGCGGCGTCTTTCCGCACATTGAGGGCAAGCTCATGATCGTTCAGTTGATCCGCTCGGTCATCTTCAATGCCACGATCTATGTGGTCATGTTCATCTACGCGATCTTCTTCTTTCCCTTCGCGATCTTCAGCCGGACCTGGGCCTTTCGTGCCTGCCATGCCTGGTGCGCCTTCGTGATCTGGGCGGCGCGCTGGATGGTGGGGCTGAAGACCGAGGTGCGGGGCACGCCGCCGACGAGCGAGGTGGTGATCGCGGCCAAGCACCAGTCGTTCCTCGACATCATCATGATCTATCACGCGGTTCCGCGCGGGAAATTCATCATGAAGCGCGAGTTGATGTATGCGCCGATCCTTGGACAATTTGCCCTGCGCATTGGCTGCGTGCCCGTCAATCGTGGCAAGCGCGGCGCGGCCATCGAGAAGATGAAGCGCGACGTTGCGCGGGGCGCTGCCGAGCCGGGGCAATTGATCATCTATCCGCAAGGCACGCGCGTGGCTCCGGGGGTGAAAAAGCCTTACAAGGTCGGCACCGGGGTTCTTTACGAACAGCTTGGGCAGGATTGCGTGCCGGTGGCCGCGAATGTCGGATATTTCTGGCCGAAACGCGGCTTTCTGCGCAAGCCCGGAACGGCGGTGGTCGAGTTTCTGGAGCCGATCCCGGCGGGCTATCCGGTGAAGGAATTCATGAAAACGCTGGAAGCGGCGGTCGAGACCCGTTCTGATGAATTGCTGGAGGAGGCGAAGGGCAAGGCATGACACGCATCGAGACAATGGAAGAACTGGAGTCGCTTTACGGCGTCGCACCCGCCACCTCGATCCGGAAGGTGGCCAACCGGCTGCATCCCGTCTATCGCGGCTGGATCGAAAGATCGCGGTTCTGCGTGCTGACCACCGTGGGGCCGGAAGGCACCGACGGGTCGCCGCGCGGGGATGACGGGCCGGTCGTGACGGTTCTGGATGATCGCACGCTGGCGCTGCCGGACTGGCACGGCAACAATCGGATCGATTCCCTGCGGAACATCCTGAGGGACGCGCGGGTGTCGCTGATGTTCATGATTCCGGGGTCGACCAACGTGATCCGTGTGAACGGACGCGCTCATCTGACGGCTGCGCCCGAGATGCTGAAACGGTTCGCCCGTGGCAGGCATCTGCCGCGCACGGTGACGGTGATCGATATCGGCGAGGTCTATTTCCAGTGCGCGCGCGCGTTGATGCGTTCAAAGCTCTGGACCTCGGGCGATGAAAGCGAAGGCTTGCCGACGGCGGGCGAAATCCTGGCCGAGATGACCGAGGCGGAAGAGGGCGGGGCGGACTATGACAGGGAGTGGCCCGAGCGCGCGAAAGAAAGCCTGTGGTAGGGATCGCGGGGCCGAACGCGGGCGAGGCGGAGTATTGGTCGACGCAGGGGTTGTCCTGGATCGAGAACGAGGTGGCGCAGGACATCATGCTTGCGCCGGCCACCGAGTTTCTGCTTGAGGCGTCGGGGTTCGCGCCCGGTATGCGAGTGCTGGACATCGGTTGCGGAACCGGGGCCCATGCACTTGCCGTGGCGGGTCGGGTCGCGCCGGGCGAGGTGCTGGCGCTGGATGTGTCGGAACCTTTCCTTGACCGGGTGCGCGAGAGGGCCGAGGCGGCGGGCCTGCCGGTGTCCACCTTGCACGGCGATGCGCAGACCGCCGATCTGCCGGGCGGGTTCGACATTGCGACTTCGCGGTTCGGGGTCATGTTCTTTGACGATCCGGCGGCGGCGTTTGCGAATATTGCGACGGCCCTGAAACCCGGCGGGCGGATGGTGTTTGCGGCCTGGGCGCCGGTGGAGGTGAACCCATGGTGGCGCGTGCCGGGGCGGATCGCGGCAGAGCATCTTGGCACACCGCCGCCGACGCCGCCGAATGCGCCGGGGCCAATGGGGTTGGCGAACATGGCTTTCGCCACGGATCAACTGGAAAAGGCGGGTCTGGACGACATCAGCGTGACGCCGCGCCAGATCGTGCTAGGCCATGTCGGCGGTGCGGCGGGTATGGCGGCGCTGGCCGAAAAGGTTGGCCCCGTTTCGCGCGCGCTTCGCCTGTTCGATGCGACCGAGGCACAACGCGCGGCGGTGCTGGAGGCGGTGAAGACCGCATTGGCGGCCTATGAGGCAGACGGCGAATTTCGCCTGCCCGCCACACTGAACATCATCGAAGCACGGGTGCGCTGAGGTTGCAGCGCCCGCGCGACGGGCATTATATAGGCCGAAACCGAAAGGGCAGGCATGAATTACCTGGAATTTGAGAAGCCGCTGGCCGAGATCGAAGGCAAGGCCGAGGAACTGCGCGCCATGGCGCGGGCGAACTCGGAAATGAACATCGAGAAAGAGGCCAAGGCGCTGGACAAGAAGGCCCAGACGATGCTGGTCGATCTTTACAAGGATCTGTCGCCCTGGCGGAAGTGCCAGGTCGCGCGGCATCCCGACCGGCCCCACTGCATCGACTATATCGAGACGCTGTTTTCCGAATACACGCCCTTGGCCGGGGACCGGAACTTTGCCGACGATCACGCGGTGATGGGTGGCCTTGCTCGACTGGACGACCGCCCCGTGATGGTGATCGGTCATGAAAAGGGCAAGGACACGCAAACCCGGATCGAACGGAACTTTGGCATGGCCCGGCCCGAAGGATACCGCAAGGCGATCCGCCTGATGGACCTGGCCGACCGGTTCAACGTGCCCGTTGTGACGTTGATCGACACGCCGGGCGCCTATCCCGGCAAGGGCGCCGAGGAACGCGGACAGTCCGAGGCCATCGCGCGGTCGACCGAGAAATGCCTGAACATCGGCGTGCCGCTTATCAGTGTGGTGATCGGCGAGGGCGGATCGGGCGGGGCCGTGGCCTTTGCCACGGCGAACCGGGTCGCGATGCTGGAGCATTCGATCTATTCGGTGATCTCGCCCGAGGGCTGTGCCTCGATCCTGTGGAAAGACGCCGAAAAGATGCGCGAGGCGGCCGAAGCCTTGCGGTTGACCGCGCAGGACTTGCACCGTCTGTCCGTGATCGACCGGATCATCGCCGAACCCATGGGCGGTGCGCAACGCGACCGGGCGACGACGATCAAGTCGGTCGGGGCCTGCATCAGTGACATCCTGGAACAGCTTTCGACCATGTCGCGCGACGAGATCGTCAAGGACCGGCGCAGGAAGTTCCTGTCCATGGGGCAGAAGGGGCTGGCCGCCTGAGTTCGGCTGGCCGCGCAGCAACAACATTCCAATTCAATCGGGGAACACCGCCATGAAAACGATCAAGCTGGGTGCCGATGGCCCCGAGGTTTCGCAGTTCGGAATTGGGGCCATGTCCTTTGCGGGCATCTATGGCCAGGCGAGCGAGGCGGAAGCCCATGCGGTTCTGGACGATTGCCGCGCTGCGGGGGTGACGCATATCGACACGTCGAACGTCTATGGCAATGGCCGGTCCGAAGAGTTGATCGGGGCCTGGTTCGCCGCGAACAAGGGCGCACGCGAAGACATGCACCTTGCGACGAAAGCGGGGATCACGGGGAACGACGACCGCCGGTTCAACAACGATCCGGAGTATCTGGAAGACTGTCTGGACGCCAGCCTGAAGAGGCTTGGCACGGATCACGTCGATCTGTTCTATGTCCACCGCTATGACAGGTCGTGTCGGCCCGAGGATACCGCCGGTGCCCTGAAGCGGCTGATCGAAAAGGGCAAGACCCGCGCCGTCGGATTGTCCGAGATCGCGCCGAGCACGCTGCGCCGCGCGTCCACCGAGTGCCACATTGCCGCCGTGCAGTCCGAATATTCGCTGTCGACCCGTGCGCCGGAACTGGGGCTGGTGCAGGCCTGCCGGGAGTTGAACTCGACCCTGGTGGCGTTTTCGCCCGTGGGGCGGACGTTCCTGACCGACGATCCCTTCAACGCCGAGCGCGTGGAGTCGATGGCCTTCACCAAGGGCAATCCACGGTTCATGGAGCCGAACTTTTCGACCAATATCGCGATCACGGACAAGTTCCGGGAATTGGCGGGCGATATGGGCGAACCGGCGGCGGCGCTGGCCATCGCATGGCTGATTGCGCAAGGCGATCACATCCTGCCGATCCCGGGCACGAAGAACACGGCCCACCTTGCCGAGTTGGTGCGCGGGACCGAGATTGATCTGACGTCCGACGATTTGGAGCGGATCGAAACCGTGCTGCCGGTTGGTTGGGCCCATGGCGACCGTTACAGTTCCAAGCAATGGGAAGGGCCGGAGCGGTACAGCTAGGCCTTCAGGATCTTTTTCATCTCTTCGCCCAGTTCTTCCTGCCATGGCCCGCGAATTTCGCGGAGCCGCGCGACGTAGGGTTCGTTTTCCGAAGGCGGGATGGCGGGGTCGTAAAGGTCGGCGACTTCGAGCATCGAGCGGCGGTCCATTTCGTTGAAGGCTTCGACCATGAGGTCTGATTTCTCGCGCGGGATGCCCATGCCTTCGAGGGCGGATCGCCCGATGCGCAAGGCGCTGTCGTAGGTTTCACGGATGATGTCGCGGCAGCCGACGCGCCACAGTTCATAGACGTGGTGGCGGTTCCGCGCGGCGGCGACGACGTGCAGGTTCGGATAGGTCTTGATGGCATAGTCGGCCAGGTGGGTCACGCTGGCGGGGTCGTCGATGGCGATGATCAGCACCTTGGCGCGGTCGATTCCGGCGGCCATCAACAGGTCCGGGCGGGTGGCGTCGCCGTAATAGACCCGCGCACCGAACTTGCGCAGGCTGTCGATCTGGTTTGAGTCATAGTCGATCACGGTTGTCTTGTAGCCTGCGGCCAGCAGCATCCGGTCGACGACGGTGCCGATCCGGCCATAGCCCGCGATGATGACTTCGCCCGGATCGTCGATGGTGTCTTCTTCGCGGGCTTCCTCGCTGATGTAGCGGGTGGCGATC
The DNA here is from genome assembly GCA_965228905.1 of Paracoccaceae bacterium. Lineage (GTDB taxonomy): Bacteria > Pseudomonadota > Alphaproteobacteria > Rhodobacterales > Rhodobacteraceae > CALKXV01. The sequence goes on from CBDDII010000003.1 coordinate 1,053,812, forward strand.
ACCCTGTCGTAGAAGATGAACAGGGCCGGTGTGAACAACATCGAAAGCGCGATCACCAGCAAGAGAAGATCGGCGATGTCCGACGGCAGGACGGAGTTGGCGACGGTGAAGGACAGAAGGACAAAGCCGAACTCACCAGCCTGGGCAAGGCTGAGCGTCAAGAGCCAGCGGTCCGTGCCACGCAAGCCAAAAACCGTGCCCAAGAGAAACAGGACCGCGCCCTTGAGGGCGATCAGGCCGACCGTCAGGGCGAGGGTGATGGCAAGACTGTCCCACAGAAGGGCAAAGTTGATGCCGGCCCCCACGGTCATGAAAAAGACGCCCAGAAGGAGGCCGCGAAACGGGTCGATGTCGCTTTCCAATTCGTGGCGGTATTCGCTGTTGGCCAGCACCACGCCCGCGATGAAGGTGCCAAGGGCGGGCGACAGCCCGACCAGCGACATCAAAAGGGCGATGCCGACCACCATCGAAAGGGCGGTGGCGACGAATAACTCGCGCAGGCCCGCGATGGCGATGAATCGGAAGGCCGGACGGGTCAGGAAGTTTCCACCCAGAATGACAAAGGCGATGGCCGCGCCCGTGATCAGGGTGGTTTGCCATGCGTTCATGCCTTCAACGAGGCTCAGGCTTTCGCCGTGGGAGTCGTCGCCGTGCGCGTCCTCTGCGGCATGTTCGGCGCCGGTTTCAGTGGTGGCGTGGGTGTCCATCTGGATGATCTCCGCCCCCACATTGGGCGGCATTCCCCGATCATCGACCGCGCCCGGCAAGGCAAGGAGCGGTATGAGAGCAAGGATCGGGATGACGGCGATGTCCTGGGTCAGAAGGATGGAAAAGCCGGATTCGCCGCCGGGGCTTTTCATCAGTCCCTTTTCGTTCAGCGTTTGCAGGACGATGGCCGTTGACGACAGCGCCAGCACCAACCCGATGGCAAGCGAAATGTTCCAGGTCTGCCCGAAGGCCATCGCCACGCCCATCACGGCCAATGTGGTCAGCGCGATCTGCCCGCCACCGAGGCCCAGCAACTGGTGCCGCATTCCCCAGAGGTGCTTGGGTTCCAGTTCCAGCCCGACGAGGAACAGCATCATGACCACCCCGAACTCGGCAAAATGCTGGATCGAAACCACGTCGACCCCGAGAAGCGCAAGAATCGGGCTGATGAGAATGCCCGCGATCAGGTAACCAAGGACCGAGCCAAGCCCGAGCCGTGAGGCGATCGGCACGGAAATCACTCCGGCGATCAGGAAAATGAAGGCGAGCATCAGGAAGCTGGTCATGCCCCTAGGTTAGAGCGACTGGAGGGTTTGCAAAAGGGGCAAAGCGCGATTGACCGGCCATTGCCTGTCGGTGCAAGACGGGGCTTGAAGGAGTATCTTTCGGCCCATGTTTCACACGCCCGATCCCCCGGCCCCTCTTGGCCTAGACCTTGCCGAATTGTCGGGCGGCGGGTCTTGCCCAAGCCAGTTCTATGGTCTGACCCATGACGGCAAGGACGTTTACGTGCGGTATCGCGGAGGCTGGCTGACCATGGAGGTGGCCAAAGAGTCGGGTGGCGAGGCTTACGGCGGCGACATGAGGCTTGAGGTCGGGATTGGCCCCTATCTTGACGGCTACATCACCTGCACCCGGTTTTGCGAACAGTTCGGAGTGACCGTGAATGGCGCTGTTCCGGCAGAACGGGACAAGGCGGCCGATTGGCAGACGGATTTTTCAGGACGCACGACCTATTGGGACGTAAATTATACAAATCTGTCGTTGGCCGATTCTCACCGGGCCGTTGCTCTGGCGTGTGAGGCCTTCCCCGATGCCTTGCTGTGCGAACCGATCTTGGGCGACATGTTCCTGTGCGAGGGGCTGACGCGGGTTTCGCCCGAGACGATCACGCATTCCGATGCGTGGTTGATTGTCGGGGCCGAAAGCGTTCAGGACGTCGATACCTCGCCTGGGCGTTACGTTTTGCCGAAAGCCGGGCAGCTTCAGATGGTCATTCGGTACAGTCGTTGGAAGTTTCCGAACACTCCGGGGGGTATGTCGATGTCGATGCCCTTTCCAACCGGTGATGCCGTGCGCGAAACCTTGGAAACGCTTCAGAAGAAACTTGCGGTGCTGAGTGTCGGGTAGATTCCTTGTGGTGCGCGTGGGTGCGCAAGCCAGAAGGCCGGTTCGCGATCTGCTTGACTCGACAAGCATTGCCCCGGTTTACTTGGCACAGTCATGACCAAGGAAGGGAGGAGACCTTGGGTTCTGACCTGAATCATCGCGACCGGGTTCTTGAAACCATCGGTTCCGCATCCGCTGCGGCCAAGTCGCGGCTTGCGGCGTCCTGGCGGCGTTCGTCCGTTCTGCACGGGCTTGATCCGGCGTCACGCGCGATCAACGAGGCCGAGGAAAGCGGTGTGATCCGGCAGCGGCGCGAGCGGCTGGGACGGTTCGTCGACCTTGCCCAGCCGAACCTGGATCGCCTGTTTTCGCTGGTGGGAAAGTCCGGCTGTGGCGTCGTCATGACGGATACGGACGGTGTCGTTCTGGATCATCGCTATGCCCCGAGCGATGTGTCTTCCTTTGAAAGCTGGGGGCTGCGATTGGGCAGCGACTGGAGCGAGCGAGCACAGGGCACCAACGGTATCGGCACCTGCCTGGTCGAGGGCTGCGCGGTTACGATCCATCGTGACGAACATTACATGGCACGCAACATCGCCATGAGTTGCATTGACGCCCCGATCTTTGGGGCCAGCGGCGAATTGATCGCGGCACTGGATGTGTCCTCGGCCCGTGCCGATCATACCGAGGCGATCAACGATCTGATTGCGGCTATGGTTCTGGAAACCGCCCGTAAGATCGAGGTCGAGAATTTCCGCGCCGCCCATGCCAAGGCCCGGATCATCTTTGGCGAGGCGAACAGGGATGGCACTGAAGGCGCGGTCCTGTTGGCCGTTGACGCGGACGACATCATCATTGGTGCGACGCGCGAGGCGCGAAAGGCCTTCGGGCTTGCCATCAGCGGGGATTTCGACCCCTTTCCTGCGTCCGACATCCTGGGGCGGGACGGTGATCACCGGGGATTCGAAAAGGCCGAGCGGGCTGCGGTGGTGCGTGCCCTGACGCGCGAAAAAGGCAATGTTTCACGGGCGGCGCAGGCCTTGGGCATCTCGCGGGCCACGCTTTACCGCCACATGAAGCGGCTTGGGTTGGAAAAATAGGTCAGACTGTCTCATGGCTGAGACACTGCCGGTTGAGAGGCTGGCGCGGTTTTGCAATCGCTGCGTATGCTTTCCTGACTTGCATGGGAGGATCGCATGAACCTGGCCGGTAGCCGTGATATAGCCTGTGACCGCGAAACGGTCTGGGCCGCCTTGCTGGACCGCGACGTGCTGAAGCAGTGCGTTCCGGGGTGCACCGAGATGTCGGGTTCGCCCGACGAAGGATTTGAAGCCACCGTCGTTCAGAAAGTCGGACCGGTTAAGGCGACCTTCAAGGGGCAAGTGACTTTTTCCGACATCGTGGAACTGGAAAGCCTGACGCTGAGTGGCGAGGGCAAGGGCGGCGCTGCCGGTTTTGCCAAGGGCGGTGCCAAGGTGCGTCTGAGCGACCTTGACGATGGCGGCACGCGGCTTGAGTATGATGTCGAGGCAAACGTGGGCGGCAAGCTGGCACAACTGGGTAGCCGCCTGATCGACAGCTTTGCCCGCAAGATGGCAGACCAGTTTTTCGAGACTTTCCAGGGGGTGATCGAGCCCCAATCAGACGACGCCGAAACCGCTTCTGCGGATGACGGCAAAAAAGACAGCAAGTCATGGCTGGGTCGGATCGTATCCGGCTGACCAAGATAGACTCCAGGGAGGACGCACATGACATCCATTTCAATGACGGTGAACGGCAAGGCTGTGACGGCCGACGTCGAGGACCGAACGCTTCTGGTCGATTACATTCGCGAACACTTGCGACTGACCGGCACCCATGTCGGTTGTGACACCTCGCAATGCGGGGCCTGTGTCGTGCATGTGAACGGCAAGGCGATGAAGTCCTGCACCATGCTGGCGGCTGCCGCCGAAGGCGCCGAGGTGACCACGATCGAAGGTGTCGCGAACGGCGACCTGCACCCGATGCAGAAGGCGTTCAACGACAATCACGGGCTTCAGTGCGGGTTCTGCACGCCGGGGATGATCATGTCGGGGATCGATATGGTGAACCGCTACAAGGCCGATGGCAAGAAGCTGGACGAAACCGCGATCCGGCACGAGCTGGAAGGCAATATCTGCCGCTGCACCGGTTACCACAACATCGTGAAATCCATCGCCCAGGCTGCGGGCGAGATGTAATCGAAAGACCAGGGAGGAGACACCCATGAGTGAAGGAATTGGAGCCCCGGTCAAGCGCAAGGAAGACAAGCGCTTCATCACCGGCAAGGGAAAGTACACCGACGATATCCGTATGGAAAACCAGGCCTATGCGGCCTTTGTGCGTTCGCCGCACGCCCATGCGAAGGTCGCCGGGATCGATGCTTCGGCGGCCGAAGGTATGGACGGCGTGATCGCCGTGCTGAACGGCAAGGAACTTACGGGCGACGGTATCGGCAACATCATCTGCGGCTGGGCCATCACCTCGAAAGACGGCAGCCCGATGAACATGGGTGCCTGGTCGGCTTTGGCGACGGATACGGTGCGCTATGTGGGCGACGCGGTTGCGGTGGTGATCGCCGAGACCAAGGCCCAGGCGCAGGCTGCCGCGCTGGAAGTGGATGTCACCTACGAAGAACTGCCGGTTGCCGCGCATATGGAGGCTGCCCTGGCCGATGGCGCGCCACAAATCCATGAAAACGCGCCCGGTAACGTGATCTATGACTGGGAAATCGGCGAAAAGGCCGACACTGAAAGTGCCATCGCCGGTGCCGCCCATGTCACCGAGATGGACATCACCAACAACCGTCTGTCTCCGAACCCGATGGAAACCCGCGCGGCCATCGCCACCTTCGACGAGGCCGAGGATCATTACACGCTTTATACCACCAGCCAGAACCCGCACGTTGCGCGTCTGGTGTTGAGCGCCTTTTACGCGGTCGCGCCCGAGCACAAGTTGCGCGTCATCGCGCCGGATGTGGGCGGCGGTTTCGGGTCGAAAATCTATATCTATCCCGAAGAGATCGTCTGTCTCTGGGCGTCGATGAAGACCAAGCGTTCGATCAAGTGGACGGGCGACCGGACCGAGGCCTTCCTGACCGATGCCCATGGGCGTGACCACATCACCAAGGCAAAGATGGGGTTTGACGCGAATGGCAACATCGTCGGGTTCCAGGTTTCGACCAAGGCGAACTTTGGCGCCTACATGTCGCTGTTTTCCTCGGCCGTGCCGACGTATCTTTACGCCACGCTTTTGTCGGGCACCTACAACATCCCGAACATCTATTGCGAGGTTCTGGCGGTCTACACCAACACGGTGCCCGTTGATGCCTATCGCGGGGCTGGTCGTCCGGAGGCGTCCTATCTCATCGAGCGGATGATGGAGACGGCAGCGCGCGAGATGGGCAAGGACCCAGCCGAGTTGCGTCGCCAGAACTTTGTGCGCGAGTTCCCGCACCAGACGCCGGTGATCATGAACTACGACTCGGGCGACTTTGAAGGCAATCTGAACCAGGCCATGGAAGCCGCCGATTGGGCCGGGTTTGCTGCAAGAAAAGCCGAAGCGGCCTCGCGCGGGAAGATGCGCGGGATCGGAATGTCGTGCTATATCGAGGCTTGCGGCATTGCACCTTCGGCGGCGGTCGGTTCGCTTGGGGCTGGCGTTGGCCTTTGGGAAAGTGCCGAGGTGCGGGTGAACCCCGTCGGTACGATCGAGGTGCTGACCGGTTCGCATTCGCACGGCCAGGGGCATGAGACGACCTTTGCCCAGGTTGTGGCGGAACGTTTCGGCGTGCCGCTGGATTCCATCCAGATCGTCCATGGCGACACCGACAAGGTGCAGTTCGGCATGGGCACCTATGGCTCGCGTTCCGGCCCGGTTGGTCTGAGTGCCATCGTCAAAGCCTGCGACAAGGTCGAGGTGAAGGTCAGGAAAATCGCCGCGCACCAGTTGGAGTGTTCCGAGGACGAGTTGGTGATCGAGGACAGCCAGGTGAAGGTGCCCGGCACCAACAAGGCACTTGGCTGGCACGAGATCGGACTTGCGGCCTATACCGCGCACAACCTGCCCGCCGACATGGAACCGGGGCTGAAGGAAGGGGCGTTTTACGACCCCGAGAACTTTACCTTCCCCATGGGCTGTTTCATCGCCGAGGTCGAAGTGGACCCGGAGACGGGCACGACCCAAATCGTGAAGTTCGTCGCCTCGGACGATTTCGGCGTCATCATCAACCCGATGATCGTCGAAGGCCAGGTGCATGGCGGGATCGCACAGGGTGTTGGCCAGGCGATGCTGGAAGAGGTCGTCTATGACGAGAACGGCCAGCAATTGTCGGGCAGCTACATGGACTATTGCATGCCGCGTGCCGATGATGTGCCGAGTTTCGTGGTCGAGCATCACAATACGAAGTGCACGACCAACCCGCTTGGTATCAAGGGCTGTGGCGAGGCGGGGGCGATCGGTTCGCCGCCTGCGATCATCAACGCCATTACCGACGCTATCGGTGACAACAACCTCAGTATGCCGGCAACGCCGTCGAAGGTCTGGGCGCTGATCCAGTCTTCGGGCGCAAAAATCGCAGCGGAATAAGGAGAGAAACCATGCATTCCACGACTTATCACAAGGCGGGTTCCGCTGCCGATGCTGCCGCTGCCCTTGCGGGGGCAGAGGACGGGCAACTTCTGGCCGGTGGTCAGACCCTGATCCCGACGATGAAGGCGCGGCTTGCCGCCCCGTCCGATCTTGTCGACATTTCGGGCGCATCCGACCTGAAAGGCATTACGGTGTCGGGCAATTCGGTGACGATCGGTGCGGCGACGACCCATGCCGAGGTTGCGGGCAGCGCGGAAATCCGCGCGGTCTGCCCGTCGATCTGCGACCTTGCCTCGAACATCGGCGATCCGGCGGTGCGCCATCGCGGGACCATCGGCGGTTCGGTCGCCAACAACGATCCGGCGGCGGACTACCCGGCGGCGATGCTGGCGCTTGGCGCGACGATCAAGACCGACAAGCGCGAGATCGCGGCGGATGATTTCTTTACCGGCATGTTCGACACGGCGCTGGACGAAGGCGAGATCATCACCAGCATCAGCTTCACGGCACCTTCCAAAGGTGCCTACGCCAAGTTTCCAAACCCCGCGTCGCGCTATGCAATGTGCGGTGTCTTCGTCGCCTCGGGCGCTGGCGGTGTCCGGGTTGCGGTGACGGGCGCGGGAAATGACGGCGTGTTCCGGTCGGGCGAGATGGAGGCCGCACTTGGCTCCAACTTCTCGCCCGATGCGCTGGACGGCATATCGGTGGACGCCGGTGACATGCTGTCGGACCTGCACGGCGACGGTGCCTATCGCGCGAACCTCGTCAAGGTCATGGCGAAACGTGCCGTTGCGGCCTGTTCGTGAGCAGAAGACCAGAGGTTTAGAATGGAGAACAAAGGCGCGGGTTCGGATTGGAAGGCCAATATCGACAAGGCGCCGGCGTTTGTCAGGTTCTCGCTTCTGGGTGTCAACAGCCGTGGGGCGGCGATGGGTTTCGTCGTCGCCTCCGTGCTGGCGGCCATCGGATGTTTGATCTGGGGTGAGGCCTGGATTGCAGTGCTGTTCGCTCTCGCGGCGGTTGCCTACTACTATTCGATGAACTGGGTCGACAAGAACGGTTGATCGGGCGCACCGACCCGCCGTTTGGACGTTGGGCTAGATGGCCGAGGTTCGTGCTGCGGGCCGCTTCAGGGGCAGGTCTCCAAAAACCGCCTCTTCCCCGTATTGGTCGTTGTACGACCAGCTTGCGGCAAGGAATTGATACACCCTTTGCCATTCGTCTTGGTCGGTTTCCACAAGCCGCGTGCGCCATGTGCCATCGGCACGCAAAGGGAACCGGAGATTGGCGGAATGCGGCGGTGGCGCACCTTTTGAACGCGCGATCCTGGCTTCCTGCCGCTGGAAATGGTCAAGTTCGGCCTCCAGCGCCACAGCGTCCTTGCGGCGCCGTCCGGGAAAGACAACCTCGACCCGCGCACCGTCGAGATCGGCGATGAACAACAGATCCCCGCGCGAGGTTTCCTTGCGTAGGGGCGTCAGCGAAAGTTGCACCGTAACCACGGCGTTCTTGAAAATGCCCCAGTCTTCCGTCAGAGGCGAGACGTCTTCCGGCGGTGAGCGGCGATCTGACATCGCGAAATACCCCTGTTCCTGAGGAACCCGGATAGCGCCAAGTCACTAACGAAAGTTCAATATCCGGCCTATCCGGCGATCAACTCCGCCTGCCGGACGATGACCTCGGCCTGGCGGACGCTGGCAATATCGACAAGGCGGCCCTTGTAGACGGCAGCGCCGGACCCGGTTTTCTGTGCCTCTTCCATCGCGGCCAGAATCTCGCGGGCTTCGGTGACGGCCTCTTCGGAGGGGGTGAAAACGTCGTTGGCCAGCGCCACCTGCTTGGGGTGGATCGCCCATTTTCCGACCATGCCGAGCGTGGCGGAGCGGAGTGCCTGGGCGCGAAAACCTTCGTCGTCAGAGAAATCGCCAAAGGGGCCGTCGACGGGCAGAACGCCGTGGGTGCGGCAGGCGGCGACGATGGCGGTTTGCGCCCAGTGCCAGGGGTCGGACCAGTATTTCTGGCCCTCGCGGTACATGTAGTAATTTTCCTGTGTGCCGCCGATACCCGTGGTCTGCATCCCCATGGAGGCGGCGAAATCGGCGGCCCCAAGGCTCATCGCGACCATGCGGGGCGAGGAGGCGGCGATTTCTTCCACATGGGCGATACCGGCGGCGGTTTCGATGATGACTTCGAAGTTGATCGGTTTCGTGCGGCCCTTCGCGGCCTCGATCCCCGTGACCAGCGCATCCACCGCATAAACGTCGGCTGCACAACCGACCTTGGGAATCATGATCTGGTCGATCCGGTCGGCGCAGTTTTCCAGCACTTCGACCACGTCCTGATACCAATAGGGGGTATCCAGCCCGTTGATCCGCACCGACAGCGTCTTGGTGCCCCAGTCCACGTCGCCAATTGCCTGGATGATGTTTTTCCGCGCCTCGGGCTTGTCGTCGGGGGCGACGGCGTCTTCCAGATCGAGGTTGATCACATCTGCTTCCGACGCCGCCATTTTCTCAAAGATCGCCGGTCGCGAACCGGGGCCGAACAACTGGCAACGATTGGGGCGGGCAGGGGCGGCGGGCTGAAGGCGGAAGCTCATGGGTGCGTAACTTTCTTTCGTTCGATCCGTGTCTTGGCGTATTATGTTGCGGTGCGGCATGCAAGCTATTTGCGGTGCAGCAAAGGGGCGATGCAAGTTTCTTCGAATAATGTGAGCTAGGGGGCGTAAATATTCGCCATTCCTGGTGTCTGGCGCTCAAAAAGGCAGGTATTTGCGCCATTCTTCGTGAATATTTGGCGAAACTTGGGGGATACGCCATGATTCGCAAACCATACCTTCTTTTTCTCGGCGATGCGCCGGACCAACTGGCCGCCAAGGTCGCGCAAGGCATTGCCGACTGGAATCCCGACGAGGTGGTCGGCCAGTTCCGCATGGAGGGCTGCAAGGCCGATGTGGGGGTCACCGACCTGTCCTTGCAGGAGGCTTTTGACAAGGGGGCGCGCACCCTGGTCGTCGGGGTCGCCAACCGGGGCGGGATGATCGCGGAAAGCTGGCTGGAGGTTCTGGCCGAAGCGATGGAGATCGGCTTTGACCTTGCCAGCGGATTGCACAACCTCTTGCGCAACGAGGACGTGCTGAAGGCCACGTCGGCGCGGTCGGGGGCGACGCTCCATGACGTGCGTATCCCCACGGTGGCCTATCCGATTGCCAACGGGAAGAAACGGACCGGCAAGCGCTGTCTGGCCCTTGGCACGGATTGTTCGGTCGGCAAGATGTACACCGGCCTTGCGATGAATGCCGAGATGGTGAAACGCGGGATGAAGTCCACGTTCCGGGCCACCGGGCAGACCGGCATTCTGGTCACCGGGCGCGGTGTGCCGCTGGACGCGGTGATCGCTGATTTCATGGCCGGTGCGGTGGAATGGCTGACCCCTGACAACGATCCCGATCACTGGGATCATATCGAGGGGCAGGGCAGCCTTTATCACATCTCGTTTTCCGGTGTGACGATGGCTTTGATCCACGGCGGGCAGCCCGATGCGATCATCCTGGCCCATGAACCGACGAGAACCCACATGCGGGGCCTGCCGGGCTATGGTCTGCCGTCGCTGGAAGACCTGCGCGACATGGCGCTGCCGATCGCGCGGATCGCGAACCCGAGCGTGGTAATTGCGGGCGTTTCGGTGAACACCAAGGCCCTTGGCGATGAAGAGGCGCTGCGGCTTTGCGAAGAGATCGAAGGGCGCATGGGATTGCCGACGGTCGATCCTTATCGCCACGGTGCCGCACGTTTGGTAGACGCTCTGGCAACGATCTGAGGGGTTTCGCTGCCTTCGGCAGCGATCCGCTGGGGGACGCTGTCCCCCAGACCCCCTGGGATATTTGAAGGTCAATGGAGGCAGGATGTTCGTCGTCACCAAGGACAGTTTTCGTCTGGCAGAGACCTTTACGATTTCGCGCGGATCGCGGGATGCGGCCGAGGTTCTGACTGTCGCCTTCGAGGAGGGCGGTGTCACGGGGCGCGGCGAATGCGTGCCCTATGCGCGTTACGGTGAAACTCTGGAGAGTGTGGCCAGTCAGATTGCGTCGCTGCCTGATGCGGTTACCCGCGAGAGCCTTGGTGAGTTGCTGCCGCCGGGGGCGGCGCGGAACGCCGTGGATTGTGCGCTTTGGGATCATGCGGCAAAGCGGGACGGTCGGCGTGTTTGGGAGTTGGCCGGATTGGCGCGCCCCGATGCCGAGGTCACGGCCTTTACCCTTTCGCTGGATACGCCTGAAAAGATGCGGGCGGCCGCGGCGAAACACGCGCACCGACCCCTTTTGAAGATCAAGCTTGGGGGCGAAGGGGACATGGCGCGGCTGGAAGCCGTGCGGGCAGGGGCACCGGCGACGCGGATCGTTGTCGATGCCAACGAAGGCTGGACAGCCGAGCTTTATGCCGAGCTTGCGCCGCATCTTTTGCGGTTGGGCGTAGGGATGGTCGAACAGCCCCTGCCTGCGGGCAAGGACGAGATGCTGGGCGAGATCGCACGGCCACTGCCGGTTTGCGCCGATGAATCCTGCCATGATCGTGCGTCGCTGCCTGGGCTGAGGTGCAAGTACGACATGGTGAACATCAAGCTGGACAAGACCGGCGGGCTGACCGAGGCACTGGCTTTGCGTGATGCGGCCCTGGCCGAAGGCTTTGGCATCATGGTCGGTTGCATGGTCGGCACCTCGCTTGCGATGGCACCTGCGGTGCTTGTCGCGCAGGGTGCGGCGGTGGTTGACCTTGACGGCCCGCTACTTCTGGCCGAAGACCGGGATCACGCTTTGAGATACGACGCGGATGGCGTGCATCCGCCCGAACCAGAATTGTGGGGATAGACCATGAGCCGCATCGTTTACGTCAACGGGGAATATGTGCCCGAGGAGGACGCCAAGATCTCGGTCTTTGATCGTGGCTTCCTGTTTGCCGATGGCGTCTACGAAGTGACCAGCGTTCTGGGCGGCAAGCTGATCGACTTTGCCGGACATGCGACGCGGCTTGTGCGTTCGCTTGGAGAACTGGAGATGGCGGCCCCGGTGACCATGGATGAGTTGTTGGAGATTCACCGCCAGTTGATCGCGCGGAATGATCTGGGCGAGGGGATGATCTATCTCCAGATCACCCGGGGTGCAGATGCGGATCGCGATTTTGCATTTCCCGACCCGGAGAAGACACCTTCGAGCATCGTTCTGTTCACGCAGGAAAAAAGCATCGCAGACAGTCCAGCCGCGAAGACGGGGATCAAGGTGATTTCCATCGACGACATCCGGTGGGGGCGGCGCGATATCAAGACGGTGCAACTGCTTTATCCGTCGATGGGCAAGATGATGGCCAAGGCTGCGGGCAAGGATGATGCCTGGATGGTCGAAGATGGTGCGGTGACGGAAGGCACGTCGAACAACGCCTATATCGTCAAGGACGGCACGATCATCACGCGGCACCTGTCGAACGAGATCCTGCATGGGATCACCCGCAAGGCCGTTCTGGCCTTTGCGCGTGAAGCGCAGATGAAGGTGGAGGAACGCGCCTTTACCATCGAAGAGGCACAAGCGGCGGACGAGGCGTTCTTTACCTCAGCTTCGGCCCTGGTCATGCCGGTGGTCGAGATCGACGGCGCGACCCTGGGGGATGGAATGCCCGGCCCGGTGTCGAAGCGCCTGCGCGAGATTTACCTGGAAGAAAGCCTGAAGGCGGCAGTCTGAGAGGGCGGCTGGAAAGGCCGGGTCAGAAGACCTAGCGTCAGTGCTCGTGCGATTTTTCGAATGCGGCTGTCTGTTCGGGCGTGGCCTCGGTCTGGTATTTGTCTTTCCAATCGTCGTAGGGAATACCGTAGAAGATTTCCCGCGCTTCGGCCTTGGAAAGGTCAATCCCCTTTTCGGCGGCGGCTTCCTGATACCAGCGTGACAGGCAGTTCCGGCAGAACCCGGCAAGGTTCATCATGTCGATGTTTTGAACTTCGGCGCGGTCTTCCATCAGATGTTGGCGCAGGCGGCGAAAGGCGGCGGCTTCAAGCTCGATGCGGGTTTGATCGTCCATGTTCTTTCCTTCCTTTCGTTTTCACATGACTTGCAGGCAGATCGCTCGGGTTTCAAGGGCGTGAGGCCCATCTTGCTGGCGGTTAATGCCGTTGTGTTAGGCTTTGTACGGTTGTCATGCGCTAACATTTGCGGCAATAGAACAGCAAAGCCGAACCGGAAGGAATTGCCATGCGCCGTCTCAGGAACGTCAAGATCGTTGCAACCCTTGGGCCGGCGTCAAGCTCCTATGCCATGATCAAGGCCTTGTACGAGGCCGGGGCGGATGTGTTCCGTCTGAACATGAGCCACGGCGATCACGAGGATATTCGCAAGCGTCACAGCATCATTCGTGAGGTCGAAGCGGATGTGGGGCGGCCGATCGGCATCCTTGCCGACCTGCAGGGGCCGAAGCTGCGCGTCGGCACCTTCAAGAACGGCAGCGAGGAACTGGAGGAGGGCCAGAGTTTCAGGCTGGACCTGGACGATGCACCTGGCGACGCGCATCGTGTGCAGCTTCCCCACAAGGAGATTTTCGATGCCCTGGAGAAGGGCGCGACGCTTCTGGTGAACGACGGCAAGATCCGCCTGAAGGTGAAGGAACACGGGCCCGACTTTGCCGAGTGTATGGTCATGGTCGGCGGCACGATCTCGGACCGCAAGGGCGTGAATGTGCCTGACGTGGTGCTGCCTTTGGCCGCCTTGTCCGAAAAGGACAAGCGCGATCTGGAATTCGTGTGCGAGTTGGGCGTGGATTGGCTGGCGCTTTCCTTTGTGCAACGTGCCGAAGACGTTGAAGAGGGACGCACCCTTTGTCGGGGACGTGCCTCGATCCTGTCCAAGATCGAGAAACCCGCTTCGGTCAACGATTTCGATGCGATCCTCGAAGCCTCGGATGCGATCATGGTGGCACGTGGCGATCTGGGGGTCGAACTTCCGATCCAGAACCTGCCGCCGATCCAGAAACGGCTGGTGCGCAAGTGCCGCCACGCGGCCAAGCCGGTGATCGTGGCGACCCAGATGCTGGAATCCATGGTAGAAAGCCCGATCCCGACGCGGGCCGAGGTGTCCGACGTGGCCGCCGCCATTTATGAAGGTGCCGATGCCGTCATGCTGTCAGCGGAAAGTGCGGTCGGCAGCTATCCGGTCGAGGCGGTTGCCACCATGCACAACGTGGCGCTTGAGGTGGAAAGCGACCCGACCTATCGCACCGTTTTCGATGCCAGCCGTGGCGGGCCCAAGGAATCGGTCGCCGATGGCATCGTTTCGGCGGCGCGCGAGATCGCGGAAACGGCCAATATCAAGGTGATCTGCTGTTATTCGGAATCGGGCACGACCGCCCTTCTGGTGGCACGCGAACGCCCGCATGTCCCGATCATTGCGATGACGGCGCGGGAAGATACGGCGCGACGGCTTTGCCTGTCCTGGGGGTTACATTGCGTGCAGACGCCGACGGTTGACCGATTCAAACATGCGGTGTTGAATTCAGCCCGCGCCGCTGTGAATGAAGGTTTTGCCGAGCCTTCGGATCAGCTTGTTGTGACCGCTGGTGTGCCTTTCGGGCAGCCGGGAACAACGAATATTCTGCGTGTCGCGCCCTGTGACGAGCGCTTAATTCTGCCATCAGATCCCGAATAATTGTCAAAAATTCGCCAAAATGACCTGCCAAGCCATTCGGCATGGTAGAATACGTTGATCTCATAATGGTTCTTGGCGTTTGCATCTTCGCGCTGGCGTTTCCCGCGATGGTGGGTGCGTTTTCGCGCGGTGCGCCGCCGCGTGCGGCCATGCTGGCGATCTTTGCCGGTGGTGTCATGATGGTATACGCGAATTCCGCCCGTCCGGGTGGCTATTCGGTTGCCGAAATGCCCCAGGTGTTTGTCAGGGTCATCACCGGCGCATAACGCCAAAAAAGAACCAACATTTCCCTTGTCAGGAAGGGCGCGTGCATGTATGCGGTGCGCTCTGACGGGTTCGCCGGCCAAGTGGCATGCCGAGTGAGCCTTCAACCGTCTGACGATAGGAGATGGAAATGCCCAAGATGAAGACGAAGTCGAGCGCGAAAAAGCGCTTCAAGGTCTCTGCGACCGGTAAAGTGATGTCAGGCCAGGCCGGCAAGCGGCATGGCATGATCAAGCGGACCAAGAAATTCATCCGTAACGCACGTGGCACCACGGAAATGAGCGCGCCCGATCAGAAGATCGTCAAGCAGTTCATGCCCTACGACCGGTAAGGAGACAGACACATGGCACGCGTTAAAGGTGGGACAGTTACCCACGCACGTCACAAGAAGGTCACCGACGCCGCGAAAGGCTATTACGGTCGCCGCAAGAACACCTTCAAGGTCGCCCGTCAGGCGGTCGACAAGGCCAACCAATACGCCACCCGCGACCGCAAGAACCGCAAGCGCAACTTCCGCGCCCTGTGGATCCAGCGGATCAACGCCGCGGTGCGCGCCCACGACGAAGCGCTGACCTATTCGCGTTTCATCAACGGTCTGTCGCTTGCCGGGATCGAGGTGGACCGCAAGGTTCTGGCCGATCTGGCCGTGCATGAGCCCGATGCCTTCGGGGCCATCGTGGACAAGGCGAAAGCCGCACTCGCCTGAGTTCGGGTAAGCCGCGAAATCAAAGCGCCGCCGACCATCGGGTCGGGCGGCGTTTTTTGTTTTGGGCACCCGGCGGCGTTTAGGCGCGCATCTGTTTCTGCTTGAGGTCGTAGAGACGCTCAACCTCGGCAAGCGGCATCGGTTTGGCGAAATGATAGCCCTGCGCCATCTGGAAGCCCTCCTCGCGCGCGGCATCTGCCTGGGACTGGGTTTCGATCCCTTCGGCCAGAAGGATCATGCCAAGCGTGCGCCCCATCTGGCCGACGGCTTGGACGATCCGCCGCGAACGCTGGTCGGTTTCGATGTCGGAGATGAAAGCGCGGTCGAGTTTCAGGGTGTCGAAGGCGACGTGATAGAGGGTCTTCATCGAAGAATACCCGGCACCGTAGTCATCGAGCGCGGTGCGGACACCAAGCGCGCGTACCTCGTCCAGAACGGTTTCGGCAAGGGCCAGATCCTCGATGATCCCGGTTTCCGTGACCTCGATCTCAAGCCGTGTGGGGGAAAGGCCAGAGGTGCGCAGCGCGTGATGTACGGTCTTGACGAAATCGCGATTGCGCAGTTGCAGGGGGTCTACGTTGACCGCGACGCTCAACGGGCGGTTCCAGCGGGCTGCATCCCGGCAGGCGCGGTGCAACACCCATTCACCCAACTCGCAGATCAGGCCGTTTTCCTGGGCGAGGGGGATAAAAGTGTCTGGACGGATCATGCCCAATTCGGGATGCCGCCAACGCAGGAGTGCTTCGAAACCGGTTACTTCAACCGGTGACAGACCAAGGGCGACTTGCGGCTGATAAAAGAGTTCAAGCTGATCCGACCCGATTGCGGTTTCCAGGTCCAGCGCAAGGCGGCTTCTGTACCTCAGGTCGCCCATGTCCTTATCGTCGAAACCCGACACGGCGCCGGGGCCACTTTCGGTTGCCTGGTCGATGGCGAATTCCAGCCCCGGCAACAGCCCCTTCGGATCGGCACAGGCCCGAGGCCATGACGTGGATCCGATACAGGGAGCAAGAGTGATCGAACTGTCTTCGACTGCAATGGGTGCTTTGAACACCGAGAGGACACGGGCCGCGATGGCCGGGTCGGTATCACCCTGCCGCGGGGTCAGGACATAGAACCTGTCTTCGTTCCCCTGGGCGACGAAACCGTCGGAAAAAGCCTCGCTTAACCGGTCGGCCAGAACCTTCAGTACACGCTGCGCCACGTCATCGCCGTGGGCGGTGCGAATACGCATGTAGCGCGCGATCGAAAACCCACAGATGTCGAAAGGCGTGTCGTCGTCGGCCAGTTGTTGCGCCCTTTGCACCAATCCGGCCTCGTTCGCGAGGCCTGTCAGATGGTTGGTGTTTCGCAGGCGCATCGCCTCGGTGCGAAGCAACCTGTCCTTACGGCTGTCGAGGATGTAGCCGAAATAGCCAAGCGTCACGATCAAGGCGGTAACGGAAAGGACCGGAAGCAACAGAACGTCCGGGGTCATTGCACCCGCCGGAACAGGGTCGGGTGTGCCGGTATGGCTCATCGCCAACATGCCGCCGAAGTGTACCGACAGGACGCTGGCCGCGATCAGTGCGGTGCTAGCAGCCTCGGGCGCGTCGGAGTGCCGGGTCAGGACGCGTTTCATGGCAATTGTTGCCAATATCGCGGCCAGGAGGACAGAAGCGCCGATTAACGGCAGATTCCAGTCATAGATCTCCATGCAGGTCATGGCCGACATGCCGGTATAGTGCATCCAGGACACCGAGCCGACGAACAGAACCCCCATGAGAGGGGCGATCGCGCGACGTTTCAGCCACCGGGCAATGATCGCCACGACAGCCATGGCACCGCAGGCGATGCCGAGCGACGCAAGCGTCGGCCCTTGGAGATAGGCAACAGGATGGAGCGGGCGATAGCCCAGCATCGCGATGAAGTGGACCGACCAGACCGAGCCGCCGCCGACCACGCCTGTGAGAGCAATCCAATAGGCCGCGACGTCCGAACTTGCCTCGACCGAACGTTGTAGAAGGGGTTGCAGCATCCAGCCGAAGATCATGACAATTGCGCCGGCGACGCCGACGATCAGCAGATCGTGCTCGAACAGCACCAGCGATGGCATCCCGGCTCCTTCCCAAAGAACGGCGTTTGGGGAACCTGCCCGGAAAACCTTTCCGTTCCATGAGTTTTGCAGCGAAAACTCGTTCAAAATCGAAGCGTTCCGGAGGCCTGTTTTCGATCAAGCCTTGTTTCCCTGCGCTCTGCCCGCTAACTGACGGACGAAGTCCGGGAGCGCGAAATGGATGATCTGAGAGACAAGTACCTGGCTGCCATCGCCGATGCCGCAGATGAGGGCGCATTGGAAGAACTGCGCCTTGCCGCCGTGGGCAAGAAGGGCGAGGTGTCCCTGAAAATGCGCGAGCTTGGCAAGATGACGCCCGAGGAGCGGCAGGTGGCCGGGCCCAAGCTGAACGCGCTGAAGGACGAGATCAATTCGGCCTTGGCGGCCAAGAAGGTGGCGCTGGAAGACGCCGCTCTGGATGCGCGTCTGGCGGGCGAATGGCTGGACGTCACCTTGCCTGCGCGTGACCGGCCCAAGGGCACGATCCACCCGGTGTCGCAGGTGACCGAGGAAGTGACCGCGATCCTGGCCGACATGGGCTTTGCCGTGGCCGAGGGGCCGCAGATCGAGGATGACTGGCACAACTTCGATGCGCTGAACATCCCCGGTCACCACCCGGCGCGGACCGAGATGGACACCTTCTATATGGCGCGGGGCGAGGGCGACAACCGTCCGCCCCATGTCCTGCGCACACACACCAGCCCGGTGCAGATCCGCTCGATGCTGGATCAGGGCGCGCCGATCCGGATCATTTGTCCGGGGCGCGTGTACCGCGCGGATTACGACCAGACGCACACGCCCATGTTCCACCAGGTCGAGGGGCTGGCGATTGATAAAGACATCTCGATGGCCAACCTGAAATGGGTGCTTGAGGAGTTCTTTGGCGCCTTCTTTGGTCGGCCCGTGAAGACGCGGTTCCGCGCCTCGCATTTCCCCTTCACCGAGCCGTCGGCCGAGGTGGACATCCAGTGTGAGTGGGATGGCGGCACCGTGAAGGTGGGCGAGGGCGACGACTGGCTTGAGGTTCTGGGTTCCGGCATGGTGCACCCCAAGGTGCTGGAAGCGGGCGGGATCGACCCGGCCCAGTGGCAGGGCTTTGCCTTCGGCATCGGGATCGACCGGCTGGCCATGCTGAAATACGGCATCCCGGATTTGCGGGCGTTCTTTGACAGCGATTTGCGGTGGTTGAGGCATTATGGGTTTTCGGCCCTGAACGTTCCAACCCTTCACGGAGGGTTGTGAGATGCGCACGGTTCACACGGCAGCGCGGGGCGTCAGCCCCGCATCGCCCCCGACCCGCCCCCAGGGCGGGGGCGATACCGCCCCCACCCTCGTGCCGGGGGCGATGCTCAATACACTGTGCCAAGGATAAACGACCATGAAATTCACCCTCTCCTGGCTCAAGGAACATCTCGACACCACTGCGACCGTGGACGAGATCGCGGAAACCCTCACCGACCTCGGGTTGGAGGTTGAGGAGGTTCAGAACCCGCTCGACACGCTGAAAGGGTTCACCCTTGGCAAGGTCTTGAAGGCGGAAAAACATCCCGATGCCGACCGGCTGCGCGTTTGTGTCGTGCAAACCGACGAGGGCGAGAAGCAAATCATCTGCGGGGCGCCCAATGCGCGGGAAGGGATCACCGTGGTGGTCTGCAAGCCCGGCGACTACGTCCCCGGCATCGACGTGACCCTGAGCGTGGGCAAGATCCGGGGCGTTGAGAGCCATGGCATGATGGCCTCCGAGCGCGAGTTGGAACTTTCGGACGAGCATGACGGGATCATCGAACTCCCTTCGGGCAAGGTGGGCGAGAGCTTTGCCGACTGGCTGGCCGCGAATGACCCCTCGAAGGTCGATCCGATGATCGAAATCGCGATCACCCCGAACCGGCAGGATGCGCTTGGGGTCGAAGGCATCGCGCGTGACCTGGCCGCGCGTGGCCTTGGCACCAAGATCGACCGTCCGATTGAGTCGGTGCCGGGAAGTTTTGCAAGTCCGATCAAGGTGTCCATCGACGACGATACGCTGGACGGTGCGCCCTATTTCACGGGCCGGGTGATCCGGGGCGTGAAGAACGGGCCTTCGCCCGACTGGCTTCAAGCGCGTTTGAAGGCGATTGGGTTGCGTCCCATTTCCGCACTGGTCGACATCACCAATTTCTTCACCTTCGACCGGAACCGCCCCCTTCACGTCTTCGACGCCGACAAGGTGCAGGGCGATCTGCGCGTGCATCGCGCCAAGGGTGGCGAGCAAATCCTGGCGCTGGACGAGAAGACCTATACCTTCGAGGACGGCATGATGGTGATCTCGGACGACCGTGCACCGGAATCGATTGCCGGCGTCATGGGGGGCGAGGAGTCGGGGTGTACCGAAGAGACCGTGAACGTCTTTTTGGAAAGCGCCTATTGGGACCCGATCACGATTGCGCACACGGGTCGCAAGCTGAAGATCAACTCGGACGCCAAGTACCGGTTCGAACGGGGTGTTGACCCCGCGTTCACGCTGCCCGGATTGGAAGCGGCGACGGCGATGATCCTGGAGCTTTGCGGCGGTGAGGCCTCGGAAGTGGTAGAGGCGGGCGCAGTGCCCGATATGACTCGCGCCTACCGGTTGGACACGGATCGTTGTTCGTCGCTGGTCGGGATGGACATCCCGGCGGAAACGCAACGCGCGACCTTGGAGGCCCTTGGGTTTACGCTGGATGGCGATATGGCCACGCCGCCCACCTGGCGCGGCGACGTGCAGGGCGAGGCGGACCTCGTGGAAGAGGTGGCGCGGATCGCGTCCCTGACCAATCTTGAACCCAAACCGATGGCGCGCGCCTTTCCGGGCGTGCCGAAACCGATCCTGACGACGCGGCAGTTGCGCGAACAGGCGGCGCGGCGGACAGCGGCGGCGCTCGGATACAACGAATGCGTGACCTACAGCTTCATCGACGAGGCTGCGGCGGCCCTGTTCGGTGGCGGTGACGAGGCGCGGCGGGTAGCGAACCCGATTTCATCGGAAATGACCCACATGCGTCCCTCCCTTTTGCCAGGCCTCTTGCAGGCGGCGGCGCGGAACCAGGCGCGGGGCTTTGCTGATCTTTCGCTATTCGAAGTTGGCGCGATCTTCCATGGGGGCGAACCGGAAGAGCATGAGATCATGGTCACCGGCATTCGGGTTGGCGCGACCGGCCCCAAGGATCCCCATGGCGCGCGGCGCGAGGTCGATGTCTTTGACGCCCGCGCCGATGCCGAAGCCGTGCTGGCCGCCCTTGGCGCGCCCGCGCGCGGTCAGTTCGTGCGCGGCGCGAAGGGCTGGTGGCATCCGGGACGCTCGGCCAAGATCACGCTTGGTCCGAAAGTGACGCTTGCGGCCTTCGGCGAATTGCACCCGAAGGTGTTGAAAGCGCTTGATGTGAAAGGCCCCGCAGTTGGTTTTGCCGTCCACCTGGGCGCGATCCCCGAACCGCGGTCGAAAGGCACCGCGCGCACCGCCCTTGCCATCAGCGACCTGCAAGCGGTGGAGCGTGACTTTGCTTTCGTTCTGGACGCCGATATTGAGGCGGTAAACGTGGTCAACGCCGCGCAGGGTGCCGACAAGGCACTGATCGAAGAGGTGCGCGTGTTCGACGAATTCGTCGGTGGCAGCCTGGGCGAGGGCAAGAAATCTCTGGCCATCACGGTGCGGATGCAACCGACTGAGAAGACCATGACCGACGAAGACATCGACGCGGTCGCCGAAGCCATCGTTGCTAAGGTATCGAAAGCAACCGGCGGCGTGTTGCGCGGCTGATCCTGCCAGGCTTTGGTGGCGGCCCCTGTCGGGGCCGCACTTGACGTCATTCCGGGCGGGGCGGGATGTTCAGCCCGCGTTGCACCGCGGGGCGTTCAAGGAAGCGGTCAAGGTAGGCGGGGACGTTCTTCAGGTCGTTCCAGCCAACGGTTTCCTTGGTCTGATAGAAATCCAGCGCCCGCAGCCAAGGGGCGATGGCGATATCGGCGATTGAGTATTCGCCGGCGATCCAATCCCGATCGGCGAGTGATTTTTCAAGGACGTTCAACAAACGCTTGGCTTCGGACGTGTAACGCTCGCGCGGGCGGGGATCCTCGATGTCTTTCCCGGCGAATTTCACGAAGAACCCCAATTGCCCAAACATCGGACCGACGCCGCCCATCTGGAACATGAGCCACTTGATGGCTTGGTATTTTCCCGGGCCCTCGGGCAATAGCTGGCCGGTCTTTTCCGCCAGATAAATCAGGATGGCACCGGATTCCCAAAGCTCGACCGTCGTACCATCCGGTCCGTTCGGGTCGATCAGGGCGGGGATCTTGTTGTTGGGATTGAGCGACAGAAATTCGTCGCTTTTGACATCGGTGTCCGACAGGGTGACAAGGTGCGGTTCGTAGTCGAGGCCCGTTTCCTCGAGCGCGATCGAAGCCTTGACGCCGTTCGGAGTCGGGAAGGAATAAAGCTGAATGACTTCGGGGCGTGTCGCGGGCCAGCGTGTGGAAATCGGGTGCGCAGAAAGATCGGTCATGTTCGGTCCTTGGAAGTTCGCTTTCGGATGAGGTAGGTGGTCTGGCGCTCTGTGAAAAGATGTGTGGCTGTGCGTCTTTTGTGTTGCCTATGTGCGCATGTGATCAACTTGTCAGCGGCACTGGGCCTGATAGTGTCCGGCCAACTGGAGATTGACAATGACACTGAACGTATACTTGTCCGGCGAAATCCACACGGATTGGCGAGAGCAGGTGATCGAAGCAGCCGAAGGGCTGGATGTGCGATTTTCGTCCCCGGTCACGGATCATGCGGCATCCGACGATTGCGGTGTCGCCATCCTTGGCAGCGAGGACAAGAAGTTCTGGCACGATCACAAGGGGGCCATGGTCAACGCGATCCGCACGCGCCACGGCATCGAAACGGCCGACATCGTCGTTGTCCGTTTCGGCACCGAGTACAAGCAGTGGAACGCGGCTTTCGATGCCGGTTACGCCGCCGCCCTTGGCAAATCCCTGATCGTGTTGAACCCGCCCGAGCATGGTCACGCCCTGAAGGAAGTTCACGCCGCCGCCCTCGCGGTGACGGAAAAGCCCGAACAGGTGGCGCAGATCCTGCACTATGTTCTGACCGGCGGTTTGCCTGCGTAACTTGCCCGATTATCGGGTGAAGCCGGGCTACACCAGCATTCTTGGGTTGTGGTCACGTCATATTTGACGCGCGTCAACTCAATTTCCCCTCGTTTCAAAGCGCTTTGGCAAATAGGGTGCGCGCGCTATGAAGAGATGTGGTATCGCATCACGCGCAGGCAAGAGAAACTGCATAAAGTCTGGAGAGGGATTACTACCGTGTTGAATGAATTCAAGGATTTCATTGCCAAAGGCAATGTGATGGACATGGCCGTCGGTATCATTATCGGTGCGGCCTTTACTGCAATCGTGTCGAGCCTGGTGGCTGACCTGATCAACCCGATTATTGGACTTTTCACAGGCGGAATTGATTTTTCGGGATGGTTCTACATTCTGGGCGACGGTGAATGCGCCTCGGTCGAGGCCTGTACCGAAGCTGGCGTCGCAGTCTTTGCCATCGGCAACTTCCTGATGGCCGTGATCAACTTCCTGATCATTGCCTGGGTCGTTTTCCTGTTGGTCAAAATGGTCAATCGCGTCAAGGAAGCCGCCGAAAAGGACGATGAGGTGGCACCCGAGGTCGAAACCGGCCCGTCCGAGAAAGACCTGCTGATGGAAATCCGCGATGCGTTGAAAGCGCGCTGATCAAACATCGCTTTGACCTAAAGGCCCGCCTTCTGGCGGGCCTTTTTCGTTACATCTTCAAGGCCAGTTGCGGCGAGATGACGTCGATCCCGAGGGCCTTGCCGACGGCGAAATAAGTCAGCTTACCCGCATGAACGTTCAGCCCTTCAAGCAGATGCGGATCATCCGTACACGCGTCTTTCCAACCCTTGTCAGCCAGGGCCAGAAGGAAGGGCATCGTAGCGTTGGTCAGCGCAATGGTCGACGTTCGTGCCACGGCCCCCGGCATGTTGGCGACGCAATAGTGCATGATCCCGTCCACCTCGTAAATCGGGTCTACGTGCGTCGTGGCTTTCGACGTCTCGAAACACCCGCCCTGGTCGATTGCGACATCGACGATGGCAGCGCCGGGCTTCATCGTGGAAAGCTGTTCGCGGGTGACAAGTTTCGGAGCCGCCGCACCCGGCACAAGCACAGCGCCGACAACCAGATCGGCCTCGGCCACAAGTTCGGCGGTGGCGGCCGCACTGGCATAACGGTTCCGGAACGTGCGCCCGAATACGTCATCGAGGTATCTGAGCCGGGGCAGGGCGCGATCCAACACGGTCACATCCGCACCCATACCCGCCGCAACACGCGCAGCATGTGTGCCGACAACGCCGCCGCCGATCACGACGACTTTGCCCGGCCCGACGCCGGGTACGCCGCCCAAGAGAACGCCGCGCCCGCCATTGGCCTTTTGCAGGGTCCAGGCGCCGACCTGGGGCGCAAGACGACCGGCCACTTCGGACATTGGGGCCAAGAGCGGCAGTCCGCCGCTGGCATCGGTCACGGTTTCATAGGCGATGCAGGTCGCACCGCTTTCCATAAGGTCGCGGGTTTGCTCGGGGTCGGGCGCGAGGTGAAGGTAGGTGAACAACAACTGACCTGCACGCAGCATCTTGCGTTCGACCGGCTGAGGTTCCTTGACCTTCACGATCATGTCGGCTTCGGCGAAAATCTCGGCGGCGGTCTCAACGATGGTCGCGCCCTGTTCCCGATAATCGCCGTCGGTAAACCCGGCCCCCGTCCCGGCGCCGGACTGGATCATCACGGAATGTCCGTGGCGCACCACTTCGCCCGCCGTGCTTGGCGTCATGCCGACGCGGAACTCCTGCGGTTTGATCTCTTTTGGGCATCCGATCTTCATGTGACTCCTCCTCTGTCATACAGAGATCTCGCGTGCATTTCACAGAAGGTGTGTCGATTTTAGTGGTCTTCTGTGGAATTATTCGCAGAATATTCACATCACAGCGCGTAGCCCAATGGATTCTTCCAATATGCCGAGCATCGACGCGACGGATGCCCGTATCCTTTCCGTACTTCAGCGCCGGGGGCGGATTTCGAACGCCGAACTGGCAGAGGAAATCAACCTTTCCGCCTCTGCCTGCCATCGCCGCGTGCAGCGGTTGGAGGACGCGGGCATCATCCGGGATTACGTCGCCCTGCTGGATCCGCGCAAGCTGGGGCGACCAACGGTCGTTTTTGTCGAAATCACGCTTTCGGGTCAGGCTGACGAAGTGCTGGACGCTTTCGAGCGGGAGGTCGCGCGCATTCCCGACGTTCTGGAATGCCATCTGATGGCGGGAACCGCCGACTACCTGTTGAAGGTCGTTGCCGAGGATACCGAGGATTTCGCGCGCATCCACCGTGCGAAGCTGGCCCGGTTGCCCGGTGTCGCGCAGATGCATTCGTCCTTTGCGCTCAGGATCGTGCGCCAGACAACCGCCTTGCCGGTCTAATCCGTTTCGACCACTTCGAAATCGTGGCTGACCTCGGCGGTTTTCTCCAGCATCGTGGTTGCCGAACAGTACTTATCGACCGAGAGGTTGATTGCGCGTTCGACCTTGGTGCGATCAAGGGCGCGGCCCTTGACGATGAAATGCAGATGAATGCGGGTGAACACCTTGGGCGGATTTTCGGCGCGGTCGGCTGAAAGCTCCACCTCGACATCTGCGATGGCCTGCCTGCCCTTTTCAAGAATCGAAACGACATCATAGGCCGAACAGGCACCAGCGCCCATCAAGACCAGTTCCATTGCCGACGGCCCCGGTTTCGGTGCGTCTTCGTGGGCGGTGCCGATAACGATGGAATGGCCGGATTCCGTTTGACCCAGAAAAGTGCGGTTGCCGGTCCAGGTTAGCCGAGATTTCATGCGCGATCCTCCAATTTCCGGTGATCTATGTGCTGGCCGGGCAAATGGCCAGAGAGGATCGGCTCAGGCTTCTGACAAAGCGCGGTCTTTCAGGACGCGCAGCGGTTTCAGAAGGTAGCTCAACACTTTTCGACTGTCGGTCAGGATGTCTGCTGTCACGGTCATGCCCGGACGGATCGGTCGACCGGTCAGTTCGACCCCTTCACCCGCATTCGGCAAGGCGACAGTCACGCGGAACATCGTTTCGCCCTCGGGCGTATCAAAGCTGGACGGCGAAATGTCGGCAACACGCCCGACGATTTCCCCGAAGCGCGTGAAATCATAGGACAGCACTTTCATACGGGCCTCCATGCCGACGTCCACGTTACCGATCCGGTCGGCCGAGATTTCGATCTCGGCCTCGATCGCGCTTTCCCGCGGTACGATCTCGGCGATCAGGTCGCCGGGGGCGACCACTTCGCGCGTGTTTGAAACCGCAAGCTCCATGATGGTGCCGCTGACGGTCGCAACAACCTCGGCCCGTGCGATCCGGGCCTCGATCTCAGCAACCGAAAGGCTTGTGCTGACGATTTCCTCTTCGACTTCGGCGCGGCGAAGGGCAGCTTCGCGTTTTCGTTCGGCCAGAAGTTTCTCGCGCTGCAAGTCATTGGTGCGAAGCGCATTTTCCTGGGCTGTAATCTCGCCGGAAAGCTCAAGCCTGATGCGTTCGATCTGAAGATACTCGCGCTCAAGCTCTTCGACCGAATTGCGGGCGAGCGCCCCAGAGGCGCCGCCAAGACGGCTTCGTTCGACGCGGCCCTTCAACAGGTCGGCCTCCTCAGACAGGTTGTCCTGCCGTGCTTTCAGAACGGCGACCGTGGCCTCGATGGCTTCGCGTTCCGAGGCGATCAGATCCAGTTGCGCATCAAGGAAGGATTGTTCGGCCCAGAACAGAATTTCGCCCGGGTTCAGATCGTCGAGCGTGTCAAAGTCGGGTATGCTCCCCCGGTTCTGCAGCAGAAAGGCGATGCGCTGGCGTTCCGCCAAAAGCGTTCTGCGCCGGGCCTGCAGCTTGCCCAACTCGCGTTCCAGCGAGGATGTGTCGAACGTCAGCAAGGGCGTGCCTGCCGCGACGTGTTGGTCTTTTGCCACGTGGATTTCGGCCACAACGCCGCCGTCGGGGTGTTCGACCTGTTCGGCCAGGGTGCGGGTCTGGATGATGCCGCTGCCCGTGGTCACCTCGTTCACCGGGGTTGCACCCGCCCAGATGATGAGTGCGGCGAGCGTGGCAAGCAGGGTATAGATCAGGTGGCGGGCAAAACGGGTGTCATGCGCTTCGGGAAGTTCGGCACTGGCGTTCAAGGCGCCGTGTCGCCTGAGGTTGGCGCGGCGCAAGGCGCGTTCGTGCTGCCGTTCCGCCCGGGTCATGACGCCGCCCGCTCAAGGTCCGCGGTGTTGCGCATGACCGCGTTTCCGGCATTGAGGAAGATGACGGAATCGGTGCGCCTCATCAGGCTGGGACGGTGCGTGACAAGAACGCAGGTCATGGTACCGCGCCGCCGCTCCAACGCCGCGATCAGGTGGGATTCAAACGTGCTGTCCATCCCGCCCGCAGGCTCGTCCAGCAACAGAACGGCCGGGTTGGACAAGAACGCCTGAGCCACGGCAATGCAGGTGCGCACACTCGATGTCAGGATGCCGGTGTCGAGGTCAGGGTCAATGCGCGTGTTCAACCCGTCGGGCAAGGTTGCGATCCAGGCACCAAGGCCGACTTCCTCCAGAACCTCCAGCAAACGCGCGTCATCGGCGGCCGGATCTGCAAAGCGCAGGTTCTGGGCGACCGAGCCGAAGAAAAACAACGGCGCTTGCGAGACATAGGCCACGTTTCGGGCGCGGAAATCGCGGGAAAGCTGCGTCAGATTGAGGGCATTCAGCAGGACGACACCCGCCTGCGGGGCCAATTGCCCGGCCATCACCTGCAACAGAGTGGTCTTTCCCGACCCGGAACGTCCGGTCAGGGCGACAAGGGCACCGTGGGGAATCTCAAGCTGCACGCCGATCAGCGTTGGCGCGATGGACCTGGGGTGACGGAAAACCAGGCCGCGCGTTTCGATATGCCCAAGGCACCGCGTTTCCAACTGACCGGTCGCGCCGGATTCTTCTTCCGGCAGCTTCATCAATGTGTCAATCTGAGAAAAGAGCGCACGCACATCCTGCAGTTTCGGCAGCAGCGTCAGGGTCTGCTGGACCGGCGCAAACAGCCGCCAGGTCAGGATGGTTGACGCGACCAGTTGACCGGGCGTCAGGATGCCCCCCATGGCAAGATAGGCGCCGAACCCGATGACGAGCGAGGCGGAAAGCGGCAGGCTGACTTGCGAAAGGCCGTCCAGCCAGCGGGTCAGCGCGTTCAACTGGCGTCGCGTGCGTGCAACGTCCCGAACCCTCTGTTCGATAGCGGCGATCCAGTGATCGCTCAGCCCCTCGCGCCCGATGCGCGCCCTTTGCGACAGAAGTTCCAGCAGCGTTCGGTTGAAGCGGGATTGCGCCGCTGTTTGCTGTTTGCCGGCCCGGCGCACCGCAGGCGCGATGAAAAAACCGAGAACGACGAAGACGGTGATCAACGCGAGCAAGATCAACGCAAGCTGCCAGGCAATGACGGCCACCGCGGCGAGCATCAAGACCACCAGCGGATACTCGAGAAGCAAAAGCGCCACCGGTCCGCCGAAGAGATCGCGGATGGTTTCGAACTGTTTGAGCCGCTGAAGCTGGTCACTGAGCGAAACGCCGGAGAACATGCTTGATGGCAATCGCAAGAGCTTGCCCAGAAGAGCGCCGCCAAGAAGATATTCCATCCGACCCGAGATGCGCCCGACGATGCCGGCACGTATGCGCCGAAGGCTGAAGTCGGCGCAAAACACCAGGCCAAGCCCGAGAATGATACCTTTTAGCGTTTCGGTGTTTCGTGTCGGAATGACGGTGTCAAAAATCTTGGTGATCCCAAAGGCGATCAGGATCGCAGTCGCGCCGGACATCAGGGTAAGAATGACAAGCAGTCGAAGCTCCGGCGCAAAGCGGAACATCAGATCACCGACCCAGCTTGTACCGCGCGTCGCGGCAAGGCTGGCGCCGTGATCAATGTCGGGCTTTTCGAACTGGAAGCAGCGGTAGTCAGCGGCAGGACGCACGGGTTTTCGGCGCTCCCGTACTTCGGACGGTTGGATCAGAAGCGTTCGTCGGCCTTCGTTTCGGATCAGCCAGGTATCGCCCCGGGCATCGCAAACCAGGGTTTCGGGCGGGCACTGGCGCAAGCTGCGGCCGGGAAGGGTTTGTTCCGTGCTTTTGTATCCGAGATTTCCAAGGGTGGCGCGAAATTCCGCAAGGCCAAATTGCGCCGGAAAGTGCGGCAAAGCACCGGCCAAAGAACGGGTCTGCGGCGTCCATTCAAGCCGTTCGAGCAGCACCAGCATCAATTCGACCGTCACGGGCGTGACCGCCTGACCACAGAGCCGGCCCGACATCAGGCTGTCGGACAACAGGTCCAACTCGAACATGCGTTCGGCGGCAAGCCGTTTTTCCGCTTCGCTATCGAAAGCCTTGCTTTCCGGTTGCAGCACCGCCTCGCTCATGTTGCAACACCTGGGCTTGGCGCCGGGTCGGACCGGCACGAAATGAAAGGCGTGATGTCCAGCGTTCTGTTCGCAAGCTTCAGGAATGACGGACGGCTGGAAACGATGATGGTGATGCGGTTTTTCATCCCTTTTTTGAGGATCGCCAGCAGCCTGGCGTCGATTTCGCGATCCAATGCCGCGTTGGCCTCGTTGAAAAGAATGACGTCGGGGTCGGTGACAAGCCCGCCGACGATCAACGCGGCATCGCTCAGGGACTTTGGCAATTGAGCCCTTGCACCCGAGCCGACGCGCATTTCAAAGCCGTCCGGAGTTTGCGAGACGCTGGCTTCGATCCCGATTTCCTGCGCAAGACCGATGGCACGGTCGCGAAAGGTGCGGGGGCGGAACATCGTCATGTTCTCGATCAGGGTTCCTTCGATCATCGCGTGCGAAGGACCAAGCGTGCGAATACGCTCTCGACGGTCCTGAAGTGCGTAAGAGAAAAGAGATCTTCCGTTGACGACAATATCGCCTGCGCAAAGCGGCAGATCACCCGAAACCAGCCGCAGGAAGGCAGACAGGCTGGCCTTGTCGGGCCCTTTCAAGGCGATGCAATCCCCGGGTTCGAAACGGGTGCAAAGCTCCGAAAAAGCAATCGGGGTTTCGGGGGTGGCCTCGGTTGAGACCTCGGAAAGCTGAAGGGACTCGATGGCATCCAGGGGCTGTTTGCCCGAGCGGATTTCCGAAACGGCAAGGATGTCTTCAAGCTCGTCCCGGTCGGTACGCAGATTTTCCTTTCCCGCCAGGAACGCCTCGACCTTGAGGATGGGCTGGATGATGCGGCTGGTCAGAAGAATGATCGCGGCCAGGGCACCCACGGTCATATCGCCCCGGATCACCATCACCGCACCGATCGACCCCATCAACAACGGGGAAAGCGTGCCCAGGGCGGCGGTGAACCCTTGTGCCAGTTGGACAGATCGCGCGGTGCCTGCGCTGATCTCGGCGGAACTGCCCAGCAAACGCTCATACCGGCGCAACATGAAATGTTCGATCCGCATTCCCTTGACGATGTCGAGCCCCCGCAAGGTCTCAGAGAGGAAACTGTGCCGCCTGGCTTCGTTTTCGCGACGGCGTTTTTGCAGGACCAGGACGCGGCGGCGTGCAATGCGCAAGACCATGAAGGAAACGGCAAGAACGGCGAGGATGGTGATACCCGCCTCTGGTGAAATAAGCAGGATGATTGCGAGGAACAGGAATGCGAAGGGAAGGTCCAGAAGGGCCATCGAGGTTTCGCTGACATGGGCACTGCGAAGCCGGTCGATCCCCATGATACCGCGATAAAGATCACCCTGCCCAAGTCGCCCAAAGGCATTGGAATCGCACAATAAAAGCGAGCGAACGGCGGCGGGATAGGCCGCGATCTCAAACCGTTCCGCCGCGCGTTCCAGGATGTGCCGACGCGCGGTGCGCAAGGTCATTTCGGCAAGGATGGAAACAAATACGACCGCACCAAGAACGACAAGGGTCTCGACGCCGTTGTTGGGTATTACGCGGTCATAGATGTGGATCATCGCCATCGGCACGGCAAGCGACAGGAGATTTGCGCCAAACGACGCAAGGATGACCGACGGCGTTCGCCGCGATGCTATGAGTATCGAATCCGCTCGCAATTTGTTGCCCCAAGGCAAAATCTTTTGGAAAGCCTAGGCGGTAGCGGCGAAGAAACGGTTAATGCAAACTCATGCGGACGGGTGACCCCCGGCTCAGAATGTGATCTTCTCGATCCCGGTGAAGTCTATCGTGCCGCCTTCATCAAAAGTAATGACACCCGTTGCATCAGCGCTGAGGTCAAGGGAGTCGAGCGTCTGGCCTGTCACCTCGTACCCTGCGTCCAGAAGAAGCGTCCAGCCGTCTCCGTCCACCATGTTGCCGTCAATCGTGATGTCGCCGGTGAATCCGGCCAGTTCCAGCGTGTCGATCCATCCTGCACCGCCATTGATCGTGTCAGCTCCCTGCATGGCGGTGACCATGAATATGTCGTTTCCATCACCCCCGTTCATCAGGTCGTCGCCTGTGCCGCCGAAAATGGTGTCGTCGCCCGCGCCGGCGGTCACGGTATCCGCACCCGAACCGGCATAGATGACATCATTGCCATCGCCGCTGGTCACGATGTCATCACCGGCGCGGGTATAAATTACCTGGTCGCTGTGACCGGTCGTGGCGGTTTCGCTGCTGGTATTCCCGTTGTGGGTCGCATTCGGATGCGCCGTGGCAAAGCCGGTGTCGTAATCGAAGGCGTCCGCCGCCACGCTACTTGCGCCCATGAAATCGGTCGCGTCGTACTCCACACCGTTGAAGGAAAACCGCTCGACCCCGCTGACCAGGTCCGTGCCTTCGTCCAGCCCGTCCTGCGTGTTGAGGTCCGTGATGGTGAAAGTCGCCGTGGCGGTATCGTAGGAAATGTCGAAGTCCGAGGCATTACCAGAGAATTGCACGGTATCGCCCCCGCTCAATGCGAAATCCGGCACTGTCGTCGTGAAAATCTGCGAGGGATAGTTGTTGCCATCCAACCCATAGATCCGAAAGACTTGCTGGTTGCCGTTGGCATAGGTCAGATGGAAGTCGGCGTAGTCGGTCTGCGCGTTTACGCTGACGTTGGAATAGGCTTCGTTCAAGATGATGCTGTCGGTGCCGAAGTCGAAATCGCTAATGACGAGTGTCACGTTGTTGTTCGTCGTCTCGATGTTGACGTAGTCGGCGACACCATCTCCCAACACGGTGTTCGGTGAATCGTTCAGGCGGATCACGGCATAGTCGCCTGTGTTCGCCGTGACCGTATAATAGTCAGTCCCCGCCGTGCCGTGGAAATCGTTGTTGTCGTAAACACTGCGCCATTCGGGACCGGAAAGCCCGGCCGCACCGCCGACGATAGTGTCGTCGCCCGCGCCTCCGGTTATCAAGTTGGTGCCGTCAAAGCCGTAGATGACATCGTTTCCGGCAGTGCCCGCCAGCGTGTTGTCGCCCTCTGTGCCGAAGGTCAGGCCGATCTCTTCGGAGTGGTGTTCTCCGGTGTCGTCGGTCGCGACAACGGTGACCGTATGTTGCGAGGCGCTGCCATCGCGCGGATCGTCGGTCAACGAGATTTCCCCGGTGTTGCTGTCGATGGCGAACAGCCCGCCCGCGTCAGCGGACAGAGAGAAACTGTGGGTCGTATCATCGGCATCGCTGACGCCATCGACCTGCGCGACCACCGAGCCCATGCCAAGCGCACCCTCAAGCGCTGTTTCGCTGACAACCGTGGCGACACCGGCCGGGTCGCCCCATGTTCCACCCGAAGCAGGGTTTTCGGCCACGGCAATGCTTGAATTGCCAGTAAAGGTGATCTGGTAATCCCCGCCGGTGTTCTGGGAATCGCTGTAGGTGTTGGTCGTGTCCGACGCTTCGCCTTCTGTAACGGGGTAGGCCCCGATGGCCAGGATATAGGTGCCTGCGGCAAGGCCCGTTTCGGCGATATAGGAGTCGGTGCCATTGGCACTGCCATCGTTTCCCGGAGCGCCATCATCATTGGCCGCGACGACGGTGTAGCTGCCGTCACCGTTCAGACGCAAAAGCACCATGCCGGAGTCAAGCCCGCCCGCCGGTACGCCATCGGCCAGAACGTCGATTGTCAGATCTCCGCCCGTATGGTCGATCTGCCAGCGGTCGATTGTGGTCTTGTTCTCCGAGTTCGTCTGGATCGTCCCGGTGACCACCGTTTCAACCTGTGAGCCATCGACGCCTGACAGGTCTCGGTTGGCCGCGAATTTCATGTCTGTCGGGGCGGCGTTGGCCTGAAGTTCGGCAATCCGCACCATCTCGTCGTGGCTGTAGGCGGTGCCGTTGAACTCGAAAACTTCGACATTGGTCACCGTATCAACGCCTTCGTTGCCGTCTTCGCTATTCAGGTCGGTGATCGTGAAAGTGCCCGTGGTGCTGTCGTAGACCACGCCAAAGTCCTCGACATCGCCGTCCCAGATGGCGTGGTCCGTGCCATCGCCCCCATCCAGCGTGTCGTTCCCGCCGGTATCGACCGCAACAATCTGGACGTTGTCGAGAGAGGTTCCGACATTGAGATTAGTGCCCACTTCGACAAAGCGCAGCGTGTTCGATCCGTCGCCACTGCCGCCTTCGATGTCGAAGGTATAGGTGTTCATCACGTCCTGTGTGTCGGGGTCAATCGTGGCGATCAACTCGCCGCCGAAGTAGACCTCCATCACGCCGGGCAGGTCCGAGCCGTAATTCCCCGCATCGAACGACAGACGATAGGCTTCGCCCGTCCCGAGGCCCGAAATCGTCTGGCTGATGTCCATCTGTGCGCCGGACTCGGACATGTCCAGCCAATGGTTGCCGTCGGTCGCATATTGGCCGGAATAGCCATCCTCGTGCATCTCGAACACGGTTCCGTTGGCGTCTGTCCAGCCATCAATGGTGCTCATCCGCGCCAGCATGTCGCTGTGCGCCGCCCCATCCGTATCCTCGAACGAACCGTTCACAACGAAATTCTGCACGCCTTCGCCAGAAAGCGTGTCGTCGCCCGCGCCACCGGAAACACTGTCATCGCCGAAACCGCCCGAAAGGCTGTCGTCGCCGGCACCGCCAGCGATCTGGTCGTCTCCCTCTGCGCCGTCGATCACCGCACCATCATCGTGCCCGGTGATCGTGTCCGCGCCGCTGCCGCCGGTGATCGAGCTTTCGGCGACGCCCGTATCCGTGAAGCCCGCGCCACCGTCGGCCAGGACGATGTCCTCCCCGGTATCGCGCACGGTCATTGTCATCACGTGAGAATCTGTGGCGCCCTGGCTGTCGGTGGCCGTAATGGTCAGCGACACCTGGGTTTCACCCGACTCGAAATCGAAACTTGCGCCATCCCGCACCTGGACCGCGCCGTTGACCACCTCGAAGCGATCATCATCGACGGAATAGGTGACGACATCACCGTCGTCCGGATCCGATGCACTGACGGTGCCTAACACCACCCCGGCCGAGTTTTCGGCGATCGCAACTTCGGTGCTGGCCTGAAGCAACGTGCGCCCGTCCGTGTCCGGCCCGTCCCATTCAAGTTGCAGACCAGCGGATCCATAGTTCTCAAAATACCGGACTTCGATCGTGTGCGCGCCGGGGCTCAAAGTAATGGTTGCGGTCGCTGTCTGGAACGAGTGTTGCCCGTCATTGTCGATCCACTGCCGGCCATCCACGTAAAGGACCGCGCCGTCATCGGCAGAAAGGTAAAAGGTGTATTCGCCACCGGTTTCCACCAGGAAATTGCCTGTGATCTGGGCGCCGAAGGTGTCGGTGCCGCCGTCCGCCCAAAAGCTGTTGTGACTGTCCGCGAAATTGATTTCGCTTATGTTTTCATAGGCCGTGGGTGTTGCCGACCAGTCAATATCGGCGAGCTGGTGGATATCGTGCGATACGTCGAAATACCGCGCCGTAAAGCCAGCTTCCGTGACCGAAACCTCCGGCCCCTCGTTCACGTCGGCAACAGTCACGGTGACAATCTGGCTGTCGCTGAGGCCAGCGGCGTCGGTTGCGGTGACGGTGACGTCCAAAGTTTCATCGGATTCATGATCGAGTGACACGCCATCCCGCAGACGAAGTTCACCGCCGACAACCTCGAACCGCGCGTCGTCGGTGGTATAGGTCAGGGTATCGCCCGCGTCCGGGTCATAATCGGTGACACTGCCGACCACGGCCCCGGCAGCGTTCTCAGCCACTGTGCCATCCTCGACGGTCACACTTGGCCCCTCGTTCACGTCGGCGACCGTTACGGTGACGATCCGGCTATCGCTGAGGCCTGCCGCGTCTGTCGCGGTGACGGTGACTTCAATCGTCTCTTCACTCTCATGATCGAGCGAGACACCATCGCGCAACCGCAGTTCGCCCTCCACGACCTCGAACCGTGCATCGTCGGTCGAATAGGTCAGGGTGTCGCCTGCGTCCGGGTCATAACCAGAGACACTGCCGACCACGGCCCCGGCAGCATTCTCGGCGATCGTCCCGTCCTCGGCAGTCACACTCGGGCCTTCGTTCACGTCGGCAACGGTGACAGTGACGGTCTGGCTGTCACTGAGACCAG
Source organism: Paracoccaceae bacterium (assembly GCA_965228905.1). GTDB lineage: Bacteria > Pseudomonadota > Alphaproteobacteria > Rhodobacterales > Rhodobacteraceae > CALKXV01. The sequence continues at coordinate 1,088,892 of CBDDII010000003.1, forward strand.
CGGCGTCGGTTGCGGTGACGGTGACTTCAATCGTCTCTTCACTCTCATGATCGAGCGAGACGCCATCTCGCAGACGAAGTTCGCCGCCGACAACTTCGAACCGCGCGTCGTCGGTCGTGTAGGTCAGACTGTCGCCTGCGTCCGGGTCATAACCGGTGACAGCACCGACGACGGCCCCGGCGGCATTCTCGGCGACCGTCCCGTCCTCTGCGGTCACACTCGGCCCCTCATTCACGTCGGCAACAGTCACGGTGACGATCTGACTGTCGCTGAGGCCTGCCGCGTCTGTCGCGGTAACGGTGACATCGACCGTCTCTTCACTCTCATGATCGAGCGAGACGCCATCGCGCAAGCGTAGTTCGCCGTCCACGACCTCGAACCGCGCGTCGTCGGTCGTGTAGGTCAGACTGTCGCCTGCGTCCGGGTCATAACCGGTGACACTGCCGACCACGGCCCCGGCAGCATTCTCGGCAACCGTGCCATCCTCGGTGGTGAGTGTGGGAGCGTCGTTCAAGGCGTTGGCCGGATCGACATCTCCATCGGCGAAACGGAAGACCTCTACGTTGGTGATGGTGTCGGTGCCATCGGGGCTGTCCGGACGGATGTCCACAACCGTGTAAACCCCGTCCGCCTCGGAGATCGTGTAATCCGCGCGTGCGCCCGAAAAGGTGGCGATATCCGCGCCAGACCCGCCGACGATTGTGTCGTTTCCGGCCCCGCCATCCAGGAGGTCGTCATCGGCACCACCATCCAGCGTGTCGTTCCAGTCGCCGCCGCTGAGGGTGTCTGCGCCTGTGCCACCCTGCATCGCATCCATCCCCGTGCCGCCAGAGATCAGATCATCTCCATCGCCGCCGTCGAGCGTGTCGTGCCAGGTTCCACCATCAAGCGTGTCGTTTCCTGACCCGCCCATTAGGCTATCGCGCCCGTCGCCCCCGAAAAGCGAGTCACGTCCGTCGCCGCCATCAAGCGTGTCATCCCAGACGCCGCCGTCGAGTGTGTCGTCGCCAAAGCCACCGCTCAGACTGTCCCGGCCAGCGTCACCTGACAAAACGTCGTTGCCACCGCCACCATGAATGGTGTCAAAGCCCGAACCACCCGTTATCGTATCGTCAGCGCCACCGCCCGCGAGACTGTCGTTGCCACCGCCACCGTCGATATTCCCGCCATCGTCATGGGCAACGATCGTATCATTGCCATCGCCCCCGGTGATCAAGGTTTCGGCGACGCCGGTGTCCGTGAAGCCCACGCCCTCATCGGTAAGCGAGATCGCCTCGGCCTGATCGTCGATGTTGATCGTCACGGTTTGACTGTCGCTTGCCTCCTGGCTGTCTGTCGCGGTGACGGTCAGAGTGATGGCTTGCCCGTCGGTCTCATAGTCGAGGCTTTCGCCATCGCGCAACCGTAGTTGGCCGTCCACAACCTCGAACCGCGCATCGTCGGTGGTGTATGTCTGACTGTCGCCTTCGTCCGGGTCGCTGGCGGTGACACTGCCGACCACCGCCCCGGCAGCATTCTCGGCAACCGTGCCGTCTTCGGCGGTCAAGTTCGGCCCTTCGTTCACGTCGGCAACGGTGACAGAGACGGTCTGGCTGTCGCTGAGACCTGCCGCGTCTGTCGCGGTAACGGTGACATCAATCGTCTCTTCGCTCTCATGATCGAGTGAGACGCCATCGCGCAGACGAAGTTCGCCGCCGACAACTTCGAACCGCGCGTCGTCGGTCGTGTAGGTCAGACTGTCGCCTGCGTCCGGGTCATAGCCGGTGACACTGCCGATCACCGCCCCGGCAGCATTCTCGGCAATCGTGCCATCCTCGGATGTCAGGTTCGGCCCCTCGTTCACATCCGCGACCGTTACGGTGACGATCTGACTGTCGCTGAGGCCTGCCGCGTCTGTCGCGGTAACGGTGACATCAATCGTCTCTTCACTCTCATGATCGAGCGAGACGCCATCGCGCAAGCGTAGTTCGCCCTCCACGACCTCGAACCGCGCATCGTCGGTGGTGTAGGTCAGACTGTCGCCTGCGTCCGGGTCATAACCGGTGACACTGCCGACCACGGCCCCGGCGGCATTCTCGGCAACCGTGCCGTCTTCGGCAGTCACATTCGGCCCCTCATTCACGTCGGCAACGGTGACGGAGACGGTCTGGCTGTCAGTCAGAGTTCCGTCAGAAGCCTCGATTCGGACTTCATAGGTGTTGTCGCCGTTCGTGTCGCTCGGGATCTCGTGGTCCGGAGGGCTGATGAAGGTCAAGGCACCCGTTGCGGGGTCGACCGTGAAGAGCGCAGCATCCGCGCCGCCGGCGATGGCGTAGGAAAGCGTCTCTCCCGCTTCGGTGTCGGCGGTGAGCGTCGTGACCGCGCTGGTGTTTTCGTCGATGGTGAAATGGGCACTGTCGCCGCCGCCGTCGGACGTGATGACCGGGGCTTCGTTCTGGTCTGTTACCGCAATTGTGAACACATGACTGGAAGTCGAGCCGTCGCTCGACGTGGCGGTCACCTCGATGGAGTGGCTGTCTGCAGTCTCATGGTCTAGCGGGGCGGCCACGGTGACAATGCCCGTTTCCGGGTCGATGGCGAACCGCCCGCCCGCGTCGTCGGAAAGATGGTAGGTGGCCGTGTCGGGGGCGTCTTCGTCGCTGGCGAACGCGGTGATGCCGACCGTGGTGCCAATCGGCGCGTTCTCTTGCACGGCATTCGTCGCGCTATCGGTATCGGCGACCGGACCTGCGGCATGTTCGTTGACGTTGCCCACTGTCACCGTCACGGTCTGGCTTTCCGTGGCACCATGGCTGTCGGTCACCGTGATCGTCAGATCGAGGCTTGTATCTTCTTCGTAGTCGAGGCTTTCGCCGTCGCGCAGGCGAAGAAAGCCATCTGCAACTTCAAACCGGGGATCATCGACAAGGATGGTCAGGCTGTCGCCCACGTCGGGATCGCTGGCATCCACTGTGCCGATTGCCGCGCCTGCTACGTTCTCGGTGATATGGCCGCCCGTCGCCGTCAGGGCTGGCCCATCGTTCAGCGCATCAGCAGGCGTCACATCGCCGTCGGCAAAGCGGAACAGTTCGATGTTGATAAGCCTGTCTGTCCCGTCCGGACTGCCGGACCGGTTGTCGGTGACCGTGAAGACGCCGTCGGTTTCGGTGATGGTGTATTCCGCCCAGGTGCCAGAAAACACAGCGACATCAACACCATCTCCGCCATCCAGCGTGTCATCCCCGGGACCCGCGGTGAACAGGTCGTCACCGCCGCCGCCATAAAGTTCGTCGCCGCCCGAACCGCCACTGATCGTGTCCGCACCTTCACCGCCATACACGGTATCCCAACCCGTACCCGCCGTTATCCTGTCGTCACCTACGCCGCCGTCCAGAAGGTCTGTGCCCGAACCGCCGTACAGCGTGTCCGCACCACCGTTGCCGATCAGCGTGTCCGCGCCCGTGCCGCCGGTCAGGTCGTCGTCGCTTGCCGCGCCGGTGACAAGGTCATCGCCCGCACCGCCCGCGATAGTGGCACCATCGTCGTGTCCCGTGATCGTGTCATCACCCGTTCCGCCGCTGATGCCGGTTTCGGCGACACCGATGTCGGTGAACTCGACGCCGGTGTCGCCCAGGGTAAGGTCCTCGGCAACGTCGGTCACGGTCAGCGTGATCGGCCAGGGGCCGGAGGTGCCGCCCTCGGTGATGGCTGTGACGTGGATTACCTGTTCTGGCGTGTTTTCAAAGTCGAGTTCCGGGCTAGTGCCAAGAACGATGGTATTGTCACGCACCTCGAACGCGGTACCGGTCAGCGGATTGCCGTCGCCATCCGTCAATGCGTAGGTGATCGGATCACCGTAAGCGTCAAGACGCGGAAGCTCGAATACAGTCGTGCCTTCGGCGCTGTCTTCGGCGAGGCTGCTTGCCATCTCGTCATCGGGCGACCAGGGGAGTTTCGGCGCTTCGTCTTGGCCTTCACTGTCCTCTTGGGATGTGGATTGTGCTTGCGTTTCGGCGATCGGGGCGTCTGGCTTGGCCTGCATCTGTTCTGCATTCTGCGAAACTGTCGATGTGTCAGGGGAGGGCGCGGAGATGCCCGCGCTCGTCTGCTCGGCGCCAATGTCTTCAATAAGTTGCGTCGGTACTTGTCGCGTGGACGAGGTGACGTCCGTGTCCGCGGCGTCAGGGCGAGGCGTTTTGGTGAGCGGCGTTTCCTGGCCTTGGGCCGGAAGCGGATTTGTTCCGGATACCTTGCTTGCGCCTTCTTCCATTGGTCCAAGGCCTGAAACCTCGGCAAGTGGCGCTGTATAGGCGGCAAGGCCTGCAATCGAGGTGGCCGAGGAGAGCGAGACCTCCAATCCTGCGGCATCGCCCGAGGTGAAGTTCACCGTTTCAAGACGTTCCTGCGATTCGTCCTTGTTCGAGGAAGAACCGGTTCCGCCTTCGGGCTTACCGGAAGCACCTTTCGAGGATCGACCATCCTGCGCCATACCGCTGTCCACTCACGACCAAGACGCCCCCAAAGGCAATGGATACCAGATTTTTATCGGTAAGTCGCTGTTTTCAAATGGTTATGCTTAACTGGTCGTTAATCTTGCCGCGCCGTCTGCTGCCTTGACCCCAAAAACAACAAACCCCCGGGGCTGGGCCGCGGGGGTCGTCGTGTGGCGGCCGGGGCCGCCCAGTGTCAAAGGTCTGCTTAAAGCATTCCTTCGCGCTGTGCCTTCTTGCGAGCAAGCTTGCGGGCGCGGCGAATGGCCTCGGCCTTTTCGCGTGCGCGCTTTTCAGAGGGCTTCTCGAAATGCTGCCGAAGCTTCATCTCGCGGAAGACACCCTCACGCTGCAGCTTTTTCTTCAGGGCACGAAGCGCCTGATCGACATTGTTGTCGCGAACACTGACCTGCATGTGGTTTCCACCACCTTTCTAAGTTAGATTTGCGCATAATTGCAGGAACGGGCCGTATAACAGCGGTCAAGCCACTTGTCTAGTTAAGGATATGGAGAGATGAAAATGCCTGAATCCCCCGAACTTGACGGTCTTCTGGACAAGGCGCTGGATCACGTCGCCTTTGATGGCTGGACCGAGACGACATTCAAGGCGGCAGCGGCGGACGCTGGATTAACCTTTGAGGACGCATTGGCGATAGCACCGCGCGGTGCCCTTGACCTGGCCGTTGCCTTTCATCGGCGCGGCGACCGGAAAATGGCGGAAGAGGCTGAAAAACTTGACCTTTCTTCTCTGAAGTACAGCGAACGTGTCGCTGAATTGCTGAAACTGCGGATCCGTGTGATGCCGGATCGCGAAGCGGTGCGTCGTGCCACGACGCTTTTCGCTTTGCCAACACATGCACCCGAAGGGGCAAAACTGATCTGGGAAACCGCCGATCACGTCTGGAATGCCCTGGGGGACACGTCGACGGACGGCAACTGGTATTCGAAACGCGCAACCCTTTCAGCGGTCTGGGCCTCGGTCGTTCTGTTCTGGTTGGGCGACGATAGTGCCGACACCCTAAAGACAGATGAATTCATCGACCGGCGCATCGAAAACGTGATGCAGATCGAGAAGATGAAGGGCCAGTTGCGGGAAAATCCGCTGACGAAACCCCTGATGGATTTGCAGGAATCTTTCCTGAGCCGGATGCGCTCGCCGCGCGCGGCCTCGGACGACTTGCCGGGCAAGTGGAACTAAGGCCGGGTTTACCTGATCGGCTCGAGAAGCGCGTCATCCATCCGGCAGTCGCGCGACACGTCGAAACCACAGTCGCGCAATTCCAGGTCACGGGTCAGGCAGACGCGGGCTTCCTGGATGCGGCCGGATTTGCAGGTGATGGTGATCTCGTCAGGGTCGAGACCCGGATTGGACTCTTGAAACGCCTGTTCGATCACGGAGGCGGGCAGGCGGATGGGGTTCGTCAGCTTTCGCAGGAGTTCGGGGCGGGTGATGCGCGAATAGGCCTCGCGCGATAGCGCATAGTAGTCATCGGCAGAAAGCCCCGTACACCGCCCGTGCTTGTTCCACTGATGCCACGCGCTGCCTGAGGAGCCGAAAAGGTCGGCTTGTTCAGCCGTGTCGGACCGCGACGGATTGCGGTGGTTCGTGGGGCAATAGCTGGGCCAGCCGTCTTCGTACTGGGGCCATAACCCATGAAGAACCCAGCCAAAATCGGCATCGTCCTCGCATTGGGGCGAGCCGCGCCTGTCGCCTTCCAGCGCACACCATGTGGGCGACCACGACAGCGCCATCACGTAGTAGTCGAAGTCGCCGGCCTTCTCTCCGTCCGCCGAAGCCAGACCCGCCGAAAACACCAGTGCCAGAAGTGCCCGCATTTGCTCTTCCCTCTTTGTCGTCTTGGGCTTATATACCCCAGAATTCCCCGAATTCGAGGATCGGTCCAAAGGGACCAGCCGATTTACCGGCACGAGACAGATTTGTCAGGAGCTTGCCAGATGAACAAACCGATTATGGCCAAGGCGACCGCCGTATGGCTGGTGGACAACACCACGATCAGCTTCAAGCAGATCGCGGATTTCTGTGGGTTGCACGAGTTGGAAGTGCAGGGCATCGCCGATGGCGACGTGGCCACCGGCGTGAAAGGGTTCGATCCGATTGCCAACAACCAGTTGGTGCAGGAAGAAATCGACGCCGCCGAGAAGGATCCGCTGCACAAGCTGAAGCTGAAGTTCAACGCCGCCGCCGTGGGCGAGGAAAAACGCCGTGGCCCGCGTTACACGCCCCTGTCCAAACGGCAGGATCGCCCCGCTTCGATCCTCTGGCTGGTGAAGTTCCATCCCGAGCTGAGCGACGGCCAAATCTCGAAGCTGGTCGGTACGACCAAGCCGACGATCCAGTCGATCCGCGAACGCACGCACTGGAATATCTCGAATATTCAACCGATTGACCCGGTTGCCCTGGGCCTTTGCAAACAGTCCGAACTGGACGCCGCCGTGCAGAAGGCCGCCGCCAAGAAGGCACGTGACGGTGAGGTGATGTCGGACGAGGAACGGCGCAAGCTGGTTTCGACCGAGCAATCCCTGGAAGGTGAGCCGGAGCCGAAGATCCCGACGGCGATTTCCGGGCTGGAGACCTTTACGCTGGGCGAAGATACCTCGGACGAAAAGGAAGAGGATCTGCCCGATGCGGACAGTTTCTTCAACCTGCCCGACAGTGACGACGACGAGGACGACGACAAGGATTGATCGCCGCCCAGATCGAGTGAACAAACCCCGGCCCCGCGCCGGGGTTTTTCTTTGGGCGTCACGTGGCGGTGTTGCGTGGTTTGGCCCTATGTCGTTAACGCGGCTTTGCCTGCCGACGGGGTGAAATCGCAACGTCGGTACTACGTCGGTACTACGTCGGTATCACGTCGGTATTGCGTCGGTGCATGGATCGGGATTCGGATGCGACCGGGCCGGAACCTGCGGTCGGTCATCAAGGCTAAGGAATGGTTGCGCCCGGCGGGATGTGCCCTGGTGCTGCGGTGTCGATCTGTTGAAAAAATTCTTCCGCGCGCCACGCCCCGAACCCTAAAGGGGGGCACGCGGAAGAAAAGTATTTACCTTGCTCTCACTCGTTACGCGACATGCTCACCAATACACTTTGCTCAGTTAAGGACTGCCCCGGACACCCGCGTCCGGGGCAGCCTCACTTTGAACCACACACATACTCGCTAACAACAGTTGTAATTAGCCAGATTAATGTGGCATTAGTTTGGCTGATGTTAACTTTTTTTGAAGGTTCGTGCTCTTTTTTCGAGAAAGATTCCGGGTTTCGGAGATAATGTCGCGTTGCAGCAGGGATTGTTCTCTTAAACCGACTTTCGGGCTTTCAGCGCTGCGGAAATGGTTCCGTCGTCCAGATAGTCCAACTCGCCCCCGATCGGCACGCCCTGGGCGAGGGAGGTGACGGTGACGCGACCTTCCAACTGATCGGCGATGTAATGGGCGGTGGTCTGGCCGTCGACCGTGGCATTGAGGGCGAGGATTACCTCGCTTACCTCCTCGGTCTGGACCCGGTCGATCAGCTTGGGGATGCGCAACTCCTCGGGGCCGATGGCGTCGAGCGCGGAAAGGGTGCCGCCCAACACGTGATAACGGCCCTTGAAGACTCCAGCCCGTTCCATCGCCCAGAGATCGGCGACGTCTTCGACGATGCACAATTCGCCGTTTGCCCGCTTCGGGCTTTCGCAGATCGGGCAGAGATCGGAGGTGCCGATGTTGCCGCAGTTCAGGCATTCGCGGGCGGTTTCGGCGACGCGGGTCATGGCGTCGGAGAGCGGGATCAGTTGCAGGGCGCGTTTCTTGACAAGGTGCAGGACGGCGCGGCGGGCCGAGCGCGGGCCGAGGCCCGGCAGCTTGGCCATCAGTTCGATCAGGTTTTCGAGATCGGAGGGCGGGTTCACGGCACTTCACCGGGCAGGGGGATGCGGGTGACGGTGTAGCCGTCGCGTCGGAGCAGTTCGACAAGGCCGGTTTCGCCGGACAGATGCGCGGCCCCCACGGCAAGGACGACACCGCCGCTGGCAAGTTCGGGCGCGATCCGGTCGAGAAAGCGCTGGTTCCTGAGCGTCAGAAGGTAGGCATCCGCCTGTTCAAGGTATTCCAGCCCCGCCGTGCCGTACGTGTCTTGCTGAAGCGCCTTTTCCCAGGCGGACATCATGCCAAGTCGGCCCTCGAGGTAAAGCTGCACCATGGCGTTGTAGTTTTCCAGGCGGTCGGGCGGCGGCAGGTAGGCGGCGTAAAGCGCGATGATCGCCCGCGCGGTGTCGTCGTCGGTGGACAGGTCGCGGACGAATTCCGACGCGTCTTCCAGCCCGCGCAACTCGGCCCCGGCGATATGGGCGAGGGTCTGGATGTAACTGTCCTGGCTGGGGATCACGCCCGCGCTGAAGTCTTCGCAAGGATCCGACAGGATCTGTTCGGCAAGCCCCGCGTAGGACATGACATAGAGCATTTCTTCGCCGAATTCGCCGCCGCCAATCCGTTCGATCAGGGCCGCTTCGACCTCGGGGCCAAGGAACGACAGGTCAAGTGCGGCTTCGGGAAGAAAGGCATCGCCCGCGTCGCGGTAGCGTTCGGGTTCGTTGAACCGTTCGGCCATCGTGGCGCGGTCGGGGTAGGTATAGTCGACCTCGACCGCGACGATCCGGGCCTTGTCGATCGCGGTTGTCAGCGCATCGGGCAGGTCGAGCACGGGGGCAAGCGAGACATGCATCGTGCCCCAGAGATGCGAGACCCCGCCATCCGGGTGGTCAACCTGCCAGAAGCGGCCGCGCGGATTGGCGATCCGCGCCGCCTCGGCTTCCAGCAGGGCGGGATCAAAGGGGGCGAGATCCTCGGCCGTGACGGGCTGGGGGTCGGAATAGCAAAGCTCGCGCGTGGCCCAATCCTGTGCAAGGGCCGGGCCGGCCAGGCAGATCAGAAAGGCGGCGAGCGCGCGCAAGGCTCAGAACGGCAGTTTCATGTCGGCAGGGAGCCCCATGCCTTCGGTCAGCTTGCGCATTTCTTCCTGGCTTTTGTCGCTGGCCTTGGATTGCGCGTCCTTGATGGCGGCGAGAATCAGGTCTTCGACCACCTCTTTTTCGTCCGGGTTGAAGATCGAGGGGTCGATGTCGAGCGCGGTCAACTCGCCCTTGGCGGTCGAGGTGGCCTTGACCAGCCCCGCACCGCTTTCGCCCACCACGGTCATGGTGTTCAGCTCTTCCTGAAGGGCGGTCATCTTGGTCTGCATTTCCTGGGCGGCCTTCATCATCTTGCCCATGTCGGCCAATCCGCCAAGTCCTTTCAGCATCTCTTTCTCCTCGATCTCTGTTGGTCTTTAGATATGAGCGCGGGGCCGGGGCGGCAAGGCGGTTTCGGGGTGTCTGGCGGTGTTGCGCCGGGCTTTGCCCGTCGCGGTGAGCGAGGGGTTTCACCCCTCGCGCTCCCCAAAGTATTCCGGACAGAAGAAGACCCTAGTCTTCTTCGAAGGGATCCCATTCGTCTTCGACTTCTTCCAGCGCGGTTTCGGCCACCTCGGCGGCGAGAACCTCGGACGTTTTCAGTTCGCCGATCTTGCCGCCCGGGAAGGCGGCGAGTATGGCGGCGACAGTTTCGTGTTCGGCGGCGGCGGATTTCAGGGCGTCGGCTTCGGCATTGCGGCTTTCGGTGATCGAGGGGGCACCGCCGTCCGACGTGATCGAAATCGCCCAACGCACGCCGGTCCAGCTTTGCAGGCGCTGGCCAAGGCGTTGGGGCAGGTCGCGGGGGGCCTTGGGGCCGGGTTCGAATTCGATGCGACCCGGTTGGTAAGACACGAGGCGCACGCCGTCTTCGACTTCGACGACAAGTTTCATGTCGCGGTTGGCGCGGATCAGGTCCACCACGTGGATGAAGGTGGGAAAGCGGGTCAGCGCGTCGGGGTCTTCAGCCAGAGCGGCCTGTGCGCCGCCGGATGAGCTTCCGCCCCGGGTCATCTCGGTCGAGCGGGACATAACCGCTTGTGCGCCGGCACTTTGGCCCGCGTTTCCGCCGCCGCCCGAGGGCGCGGCGGGCGGGGTTGCGTCCTTCAGCCTGGCGACCAGGTCGCCCGGTGTCGGCATGTCGGCCACGTGGGTCATGCGGATCACCGCCATTTCGGCGGCCATCATGGCGTTCGGGGCCTGGGCGACTTCTTCCAGTGCTTTCAGCGACATCTGCCACATGCGGGTCAGCGCGGGCATCGGCAGCTTGTCGGCCAGTGCCTGGCCGCGCGCGCGTTCATCGGGGCTGACCGTGGGGTCGTCGGCGGCTTCGGGCGTAATGCGGATGACGCTGATCCAGTGGGTGATCTCGGCGATGTCGCGCAACACGGCCATGGGATCGGCCCCGTCGGCATATTGCGCGCCAAGCTCGGCCAATGCCCCGGCCGCGTCGCCGGTCATGACCAGTTCGAAGAGGTCCATCACGCGGCCCCGGTCGGCAAGGCCCAGCATCGCGCGGACCTGTTCGGCGGTGGTTTCGCCCGCGCCGTGGCTGATGGCTTGATCGAGGAGCGACTGCGCATCGCGGGCCGAGCCTTCGGCGGCGCGGGTGATAAGCGCGAGGGCGTCTTCGGTGATCTCGGCGTTTTCGGATTTGGCGATGCGGGCCAGCATGGCGATCATGTCTTCGGGTTCGATCCGGCGCAGGTCGAACCGCTGGCAACGCGACAGGACGGTGACGGGAACCTTGCGGATCTCGGTCGTCGCGAAGATGAACTTCACATGGGCGGGCGGTTCTTCCAGCGTCTTCAAGAGCGCGTTGAAGGCGCTGGTCGAGAGCATGTGCACTTCGTCGATGATGTAGATCTTGTAGCGTGCCGAAGCCGCACGGTAATGCACGCTGTCGATAATCTCGCGGATGTCGCCGACCCCGGTGCGCGAGGCGGCGTCCATTTCCATCACGTCGACGTGGCGGCCTTCGGTGATGGCGACGCAGTGTTCGCAGACCCCGCAAGGGTCGGTCGTTGGCCCGCCGTTGCCGTCGGCCCCGATGCAGTTCATCCCCTTGGCGATGATCCGCGCCGTCGTCGTCTTGCCGGTGCCCCGGATGCCGGTCATCACGAAGGCCTGGGCGATGCGGTCCGCCGCGAAGGCGTTTTTCAGCGTGCGCACCATGGCGTCCTGACCGACGAGATCGGCAAAGGTTTCGGGCCGGTATTTCCGGGCCAGCACCTGGTATTTCTGTTCGGGGGTATCGGTCATCGTTTCTTTCGCTGGAATCGCCCGACCCCAATCTAGGGCCCGGGTCCGGCAAGGTCTATGGTGATACGCGAAAGCTTGCCCTTGGCGGTGTCGGGGCGTTAGGCTTGGCGGGCCGCAAGGGGCGGCAACCTGGTTCGCGGAAAGCCGGTATCGGCACCCCTGATCTGATCTTTCGACGTGTTGTCGGAGTTTCTCTGCCCGATGTAGCGGACCGCCGGGCGATTTTGAGGAGAAGCCCGATGGAGAAATCCCTGGAGCAATTGCGCCGCGACGCCAAGGCGCTGAAGAAAACCTATCCCGAGGGCGAGGCGCGTGCGCGTGTCTTGGCCGTCTGGAAGGAAGCGCCCGAGGTGCTGAAGCATTCCGAGGCCTTGTTCGTTGTCGCGCGAGAGGCCGGGCACGACAGTTGGCCGAAACTGAAGTTCGCGGTCGAGACCGCCGCGCTGGCCCGTGCCGAACGGTTGGAACACCTGAAGATGGCGCTGTTCCATGGACAGGGTTGGCGCGTGTCGCGATTGCTGGGCGATGATCCGACGCTGGCGCGGGGCAACCTTGGCATCATGGCGGCACTTTACGACGTGGAGGGTGTGCGGGCGGCGCTGGAGGCGGACCCGGCGGCGGCGACGCGCCCGGTTCTGGGACCAAGGACGCCGCTTTTGCACCTGACGTTTTCGCGCTGGCGGCAGCATGGCGGGGCCGAGGGTGATATGCTGGCCACCGCCGCGCTTTTGGTCGAGGCGGGCGCGGACGTGAACGAAAGCTATGCACAGACGCCGGACATGCCGCTTTCAGCACTTTATGGTGCTATCGGGCAGGCGGGGAACCTGAGGCTGGCCGAATGGCTGCTGGACCAGGGCGCCGATCCGAATGATGGAGAGTCGCTGTACCATGCCTGCGACCTGGGCGCGCCGGCCTTGCGATTGCTTTTGGCCCATGGCGCGCGCTGCGACAGGACCAACGCCCTGCCACGGGCGCTGGATTTCAACGATATCGAGATGGTCGAAGTCTTGCTGGACGGCGGTGCGGATCCGAACGAAGGCGTGCATTGGCCCGTAGCCTCGGGTGAGGCGCCTTTCGTCATCCCGGCCCTGCACCAGGCGGCCCGACGCATGTGCTCGGGCGGGATCATTCAACGCCTGCTGGATGCGGGCGGCGATCCGGACGCCATCGAATGGGGGCACAGCGCCTATGCGCTGGCGCGGATGTATGGCAACGACGAAGGCGCAAGGGTCATGGCGGCGCATGGCTGCAAGACAGAGATGACGCCCGAGGAACAGGCGATCGCCGGGGCGGTGGCCGGGCGTGTCGGCGCTCGCATAGATCCCGAGCGTCTGCCCGAACCGACGCGCGACATGATCCGCTCCCAAGTCCATCTGCCCGGCGGGCTGGACCGGACCCGTGCGCTGGTTGCCCTGGGCCTGCCCTTTGACCGCCCCGACCCGCAAGGGCTGACCCCGGTTCAGATCGCGGGCTGGGAAGGCCTGCCCGACATCATGGCCTTTCTCTTGTCGCTTGGCCCCGATCTGGGGCATATCAATGGCTACGGAGGCGATCTGGTGTCCACGATTATTCACGGCTCGGAAAATGCACCGGCGGCAGGGCGCGATCATGTCGCCTGCGCCCGCTTGGCGCTGGAGGCGGGGGCGATCCTGCGTCGTCAGCATGTGAATTTCGCGGGCGATCCCGACATGGCGGGTTTTCTAGCCGACTGGGCCGAGGCACATCCGGATGATCTGTCGGAGGAACCGCTTGGCTGAATTTCCCATCGCCGAACTACCGCTCGGGGCCGGGATGCTGGGGATTTCCGGCATTCCGGGGCGGACGGGGTTTTACCGACACGATCTGAATGCGATCCTGAAATGGGGGGCCGGGCTGGTTCTGACCATGACCGAAGCGCGCGAGCTGGACTACGCTGATGCCGCGGGGCTGGGTGAGGATCTCGATGCGGCAGGGGTGCTTTGGCGACACCTGCCGATTGGCAACATGGGCGCACCGGAACCCGAGGTCGAGGCGCTTTGGCAGGACACCTCGGACACCGCACATCGTGTTTTGCAGGATGGCGGGCGCGTGTTGGCCCATTGCTATGGCGGCTGCGGGCGATCCGGCATGGCGCTTTTGCGGCTGATGGTGGAAAGCGGCGAAGCACCCGAGGCGGCGCTGATGCGCCTGCGCCGCGTGCGGCCCTGCGCGGTTCAGACCGAGGCGCAGTTCAACTGGGCAGGGCAGGTGGAGATCCGGGGATGAGCGACGAAGAAAAGCCCGAACCAATGTTCCTGCTGACGGTGCTCTCGGCACTCTGGCTGATCGCCTTTGTTTATTCGTTCTTCGCGGCCCGGGCGACGGCTGAGACGGCGATGGGGCTTTCGGCGGCGGTCGAGGTCATGGGCAGTTTCCTCGGCTGGCAGGGGGTGGCAGCGATGTTCGCGCTGGCCTGTTTCGGCGTATCGCGCCGCTGGCCGAAAGGCAGCGCGACCCGGCGATTGGGGATGCTGCCCCTGGGGCTGGCGGGGCTGTTGCTGGCGGGATTCCTGGTGGTGATCGTTGCGACGGTGCTCATGGCCTGACGGCTTGATTTCCCGCCACGTGATGCCTATATGCACGGTCGAGAGGTTGGCGCGGGCAGGCGCCTCGCCAACCCGGTCAGGTCCGGAAGGAAGCAGCCGTAACGAGCCCCGCTTGGGTCGTTGTCCAGCCTCTCACCCTTTCCAATCCGTTAATTTCCACCTCGAAGGTATCCCTCTCCCTACCGCCCTCCACCCTGGGGCGATTCGGTGAACAGGGGGATAATGGCGGGCGGTTGCACATCCGGTTGGCTGGGGCTGGCGTTTTCGGCCGCAGTACGGTGACGTTTGCGGTTATCACCATGACGGCAAGCATCGACCTTCGCCCCACGCGACCCGAGACAAAGGCTCAATGAAATCCGACAAAGCTTCGACCCCGGTTTCCAAACCGGTCGCACCGTCGCGCCCGCCCGCCAAAGACTGCGCGCTTCGATAAACACCACGGCCCCCTTCATCGCTTTACAAATACGCAAAAAAAAAACGCCGCCCCGTCAGGGGCGGCGTGGGTCGGCTGGCCGAAGGCCAGACGAAACTCAGAGCTTCAGCTTGAACAGGGCGAAACCATCAGCCCCTTCGCCCGCCGGTGCGATCTCGGCGCCCTTCACGTCGTCGACGTAATCCGCCGCCTTGGGGCCGGTTTCGAACAGGACCTCGGTGCCGGGCAGCGGCGCGAAGGTCCAGTTGGCATCGGCCGATGGCTGGATGGTGCCCTGTTCGACGATATAGCGCACGATCACGTCACGGTTGGTGTCGGGCGCTTCGAAGATCACGGTCGAGCCATCGGCACCAGGGAAGGACCCGCCGCCGGATGCGCGATAGTTGTTGGTGGCCACGACGAATTCCATGTCGTCTGTCACCGGCGCACCGTTGAACGTCAAGTTCTTGATCCGGTTGGCGTCCGGATTCAGCGGTTCGCCCTTGGGGCCGAACTTCGACGGTTGCGAAAGGTCGATCTGATAGCTGACCCCGTCGATCACGTCGAAATTGTAGCTGGGGAACTCGGGGTTCAGAAGCGAACCGTCAGTGGTGCCGGGTGTCACCTGGTTGAACATGCCGGCTGACCGTTCAAGCCAGTCCTTCACCTCGGCGCCCGTGATTTTCACCGCGCGCACGGTGTTGGGGTAGAGATAAAGGTCGGCCACGTTCTTGATAGCCACGTCGCCTGCGGGGACATCAGTGAAGTATTCCGGCCCGCCGCGACCGCCGGCCTTGAAGGGGGCGGCGGCGGACAGGATCGGCAGGCCTTCGTACTGGGTGCCTTTCATCATCTCCTCAATGTACCAGGTCTGGGCTTTCGAGACGATCTGGACCGAGGGGTCGTCGGCCACCAGCGCGAAGTAGCTGTGCAGCGGCGCGGCGGTCTTGCCCACGGCGCGGCGCACGTAGGCCAGCGTTTCTTCGTGGACGTCCCGGGTGGCCTCGATCACGGCGGGGTTGTCTTCGACAAGGGCGGTGATCGAACGATCCTCGTTCCGCTTGGAGATCGGTCTTGTTTCGACGCTAGTGGTGACCACGCGCCATTCGTCGCCGTCCTTTTCCAGCATCAGGTCGATGACCCCAAGGTGCGAGCCCCAAAAGCCGCCCATGGTCGCGGGCTTGCCATGGATCGTACCGGCATCGGCATCGACGGCGGCGTAATCGGCATAGGTTTCCGACGGGAAGACAAGGTGGCTGTGGCCGGTCATCAGCGCATCGACGCCATCGACGGCGGCCAGTGGGACCGAGGCGTTTTCCATCAGGTCGGTTTCGTCGGCGGACCCGATGCCGGAGTGCGACAGCGCGATGATGATGTCGGCCCCTTCTTCCAGCATTTGCGGCACATAGGCGCGGGCCGAGGCAAGGATGTCGCGGGCGGTGACGTTGCCTTCCAGGTGCTTGCGGTCCCAGTTCATGATCTGGGGTGGAACAAAGCCGATGACGCCGACCTTGATCGAATGCACCGTGCCTGCGCCGTCCGTCACCTCGCGGTCAAGGATGACATAGGGCTGGATCAGGGTATCGTCCTTCGTCGGGTCGGAGCCTTCGCCTTTCACCACATTAGCGCTGACGATGGGAAAGTCGGCCCCGGCAAGGGATTTCATCAGAAAATCAAGGCCATAGTTGAATTCGTGATTGCCAAGGGTCGAGGCGTCGAAACCCACGGCGTTCATCGCGGTGATGATCGGGTGCATGTCGCCTTCCTTCATGCCCCGCTCATAAGCGATGTAATCGCCCATCGGGTTGCCTTGAAGGAAGTCGCCGTTGTCCAGAAGCAGCGAGTTTGTCGCCTCGGCCCGGATATTGGCGATATGGGCGGCGGTGCGCGACAGGCCGACGGTATCGACGGGGCGGTCGGAATAATAATCGTAAGGATGCACGTGGACGTGCAGATCCGTCGTTTCCATCAGGCGCAGATGGACCTGCCCGGCGGCGGCGTTCACCGAGAACGGATGCAACGCGGCCAGCGTGGCACCCGAGGTGGTGGCAAGGAAGGAACGTCGGCTCATGGCCGGACCTGTATAACGCGGCATTGAAATCTCCCTGAATACTTTTGTTTTGATATGGAAGGGTATCATGAAACCTGCGTGACATAAGACCGATCATTTGCGCCCATCCGACAATCTGGCAGGGCTTTGCGTAACGATTGGAAATCGTGCGGAATTGTCGGGGTTTGCCAATCCGGGTTGCGCGTGGCACATCTCGCTGGTGGCAAGGGGCAGGCGGATGAAGCAGGCAGAATCAGTGACCTTTGGCGGCTCGGGCCTGGACCGTGCCGCGCATCTTCGTGCCGATCCGCCGTTGGGTGATGTCCTGCCCTTGTGGCGCGGCAAGATCCTTTTGAGCGAGGCGGGCGAGACGCGTGCGCCGCTGTTTCTGCCCGCCGATCATGCGGTTTTCGAAGACGCCGTCGAGCCTGCGATTTTCCTCGGGTTGGACGAAGGCGTGGCGCGTTATGCGCGCGACATCTCAAGCTGGGAGCCCGAGGATGATCTGGGCACGGTCGGCGCCTTTCACGACCCTTCCGAACAGCGCCACGGCGAGGTTGATGGCCCCCATGTCTTTGCCGAATTGCGCGCCAACATGCTGCGGCTGTCCGCGCGCGAGGCGGAACTGGTGGCGACCGGCAAGGCGTTGATCGAATGGCACGCTTCGCACCGGTTCTGCGCCAAGTGCGGCGAGCCGAGCGCAATGTCGATGGCGGGATGGCAGAGGGATTGCCCGGCTTGCGGCGCACATCATTTTCCGCGCACTGATCCGGTGGTCATCATGCTGATTACGCGGGGAAATTCGGTTCTGATGGGGCGTTCGCCCGCCTGGCCCGAAGGCATGTATTCGCTCTTGGCCGGTTTCGTCGAACCGGGCGAGCCGATCGAGGCCGCCGTGCGACGCGAGGTCTTTGAAGAGGCAGGCGTCAGGGTGGGCGAGGTCGGCTATCTGTGTTCCCAGCCCTGGCCTTTTCCGTCGTCCTTGATGTTCGGCTGCAGGGGGCGGGCGGAAAGCGACGAGATCACCATTGATCCCGAAGAGATCGAAGCGGCGAGATGGGTCAGCCGCGAAGAGATGATGACGGCCATTTCCGGCGGCAACGAGGCGATGAAACCGGCGCGCAAGGGCTCCATCGCTCGCTTTTTGATTGAAAACTGGCTTGCCGATACGCTGGACTGAGGGCAATTTGGCCCCATGAAGCTATCCACCCGAGAAGACATCGACGCCCCGATCTCGACGGTCTACGAGGCGGTGACCGATTTCGACGGTTTCGAGCGCCAGCTTTTGCGGCGCGGCGTGGATGTTTCGCGCGACGACAGCCATCCGATGGATGTGCCCGGTGCTTCTTGGCAGGCGCGGTTCGACTGGCGCGGCAGGCCACAGAACCTTGAGGCCGAACTTGTCTCGATCGAGGAAGGCCAGGGTTATGCCATCGAAAGCAAGGCCTCGGGCGTTGTCGCGATGAGCGTTGTCGATCTTGTGGCCCTGTCGAAATCGCGTACGCGGCTTTTCGTGTCGATTGACCTGCGTCCGACGAACCTGACCTCGCGGTTGTTCGTGCATTCCTTGAAACTGGGCAAGGGGGCAATGACCCGGCGGTTCAAGGCGCGGGTTGCGGATTTTGCCGCCGGGATCGCGGGTTAGGAGTAAGCCCGCGCGCGCCAGCGGTCGCTGACAAAGATCAGAAGCGGCGACAGGAAGGTGGAGGCGAGCGCGGCGAAGAGGCCGAGAAGATAGATCACGCCGATGATTTCGCTCAGTGTCTCCCAGTTCATCGTCTTCATCTTGGAAAAGACGCCAAGGGTCAGGGCGGAAATCCATCCGGCCCCGGACAGCCCGGCAAGGGCGGATAGCCGGGCGCGGTCGGCAAAAGGGATGGCGCCGAAGCGGAACCCGTACCAGCGATCCAGGGCGGCAAGCCCGATCCTGCCGATCATGATGGCGTTGACGGTCAAAAGCGTGACGATGCCGAGTTTCGCCAGAAGTTTGGGTGAAAAATTCTCGGGCTGAAAACCGGTGCGCAGCCAGATCAGAACCAGCCCGCTGGCCCAGAACAGTGCAAGGCCAAGCGCGACCGTGCGGTGATAGGCGTGAAGCGTGTCGATCTCGCGCGCATCAAGCGGGCGGATCAGCATCCGGGTGGCTTTCAGATCCGCCATGATCGCGACACCAAAGCCAAGGGCGAGGCCCAACAGATGTATGGCTCTCGCGGCGTCGTTGATCGTGGTCGGGTCCATCCGTCATCCCTGTCGGCTTGTTTGTGGCGGTGCTGTGCCTTTCGTCCAGACAATTCGCGAAATGTGGCCAGTTTTGGTCGCTAAAGTGGCGCGGACCTGCATATCAGGGGCGATCCTGGAAACTGTCTGGTGAAAGGGGCGATGTCCGGCCGTTCTTTGCCCATTGTGTGCTGGCAATGAGGGTGGTGATTCGCTACAATCGTGCCAGACCCGGAAAACGGGCACAGGCAGACGAGCAGGTCGCATGACAGAGATGGTCTACGGCTCGGTCCCGGCGGGGAGTGGGGAGCCGATTCTTCCGCGCTGGTGGCGCACGGTCGACAAGTGGTCGATGAGTTGTGTTCTGGCGCTTTTTGGTGTCGGGCTGTTGCTGGGGTTGGCGGCCAGTCCGCCGCTTGCCGAAAAGAACGGCTTTCCTGCCTTTCATTATGTCGAGCGGCAGGTCGCCTTTGGCATCCTTGCCCTGATGGCGATGTTCGCCCTGACGCTGATGTCGCCCAAGACCGTGCGGCGGCTGGCGGTGATCGGGTTTTCCGTCAGCTTCGTGGCGATGGCGCTTTTGCCGGTGCTTGGCACCGATTTCGGCAAGGGGGCCGTCCGGTGGTATTCGCTTGGCTTCGGCTCGGTCCAGCCGTCGGAATTCCTGAAGCCCGGTTTCATCGTGCTGGTCGGCTGGATGATCGCCGCCTCGAACGAGGTGGCTGGCCCTCCGGGCAAGACCTATTCCTTTGGTCTGGCGCTGGTGGTCGTCTTGCTGCTGGCAATGCAGCCCGACTTTGGCCAGGCCTGCCTGATCCTGTTTGCCTGGGGGGTGATGTATTTCGTCGGCGGCGCGCCGTTCTTCATCCTGGCCGCCATCGCGGGCCTGACGGTGGCGGGCGGGGCGCTGGCCTATAACACCTCGGAACATTTCGCCCGGCGCATCGACGGGTTCCTGTCCGCCGAGGTCGATCCGACAACCCAGCTTGGCTATGCCGCCAACGCCATCCGCGAGGGCGGTTTCTTTGGCGTCGGCGTGGGCGAAGGCACGGTGAAATGGTCGCTGCCCGATGCGCATACCGATTTCATCATTGCCGTCGCGGCCGAGGAATACGGGCTGATCCTGGTTCTGGTCATCATCTTCCTTTATGCCACCATCGTCTTGCGCTCGCTGTTCCGGCTGATGCGCGAGCGTGATCCCTTCATCCGGCTGGCAGGCACCGGTCTGGCCTGCACCTTTGCCATGCAGGCGATGATCAACATGAGCGTCGCGGTCCGGCTTTTGCCCGCCAAGGGCATGACACTGCCTTTCGTGAGTTACGGCGGGTCGTCCCTTGTGGCCGCCGGGATCATGATGGGGATGCTTCTGGCCTTTACCCGCGCCCGTCCGCAGGGCGAGATCCGCGATTACCTTGTGCGGAACGGGAGATGAGCCAGCGCCACCTTGTCATCGCCGCAGGCGGCACGGGCGGGCATATGTTCCCTGCCCAGGCCTTGGCCGAAGAGATGTTGGCGAAGGGTTGGCGTGTGACGCTTTCGACCGATGCGCGTGGTGCCCGCTATGCGGGCGGTTTCCCCGATGAGGTGACGATCCGACAGGTGGCCAGCGCCACCTTTGCCCGTGGCGGTGTGCTGGCAAAGGCGCTTGTCCCCTTGCGGATCGCGAGTGGCGCGGCGGCGGCCCTATGGCGGTTCATCAATGACCGCCCGGATGTGGTTGCCGGGTTCGGTGGTTATCCTTCCATCCCCGCCCTGGTGGCTGCCTGGGTGCTGCGTGTGCCGCGCATGATCCACGAACAGAACGGTGTTCTGGGGCGCGTGAACCAGATCTTTGCCCCGCGCGTCGATGCGGTGGCCTGCGGGACATGGCCGACGACTTTGCCCGGCGGGATCGAAGGGATGAACACCGGCAACCCGGTGCGCAGCGCCGTGCTGGACAAGGCCGCCAGCCCCTATCCCGACAGTGATGGTACACTGAACATCGTGGCTTTCGGGGGCAGTCAGGGCGCGCGGGTGATCTCGGAAACCGTACCATCGGCCATCGCGCGGCTGCCCGACAGCCTGCGCACGCGCCTTTCGGTCGCGCATCAGGCCCGGCCCGAGGATGATGCCGCGGTCAGGAAGACCTACGAAGAAGCAGGTATCACCGCCGAGGTGCTGCCGTTTTTCACGGACATGCCGGAACGGATGGCAGCATCACATCTGGTGATCTGCCGCTCGGGTGCGTCTTCGGTCGCGGATCTGTCGGTGATCGGGCGTCCCTCGATTCTGATCCCCTATGCCGCCGCGACCGGCGACCACCAGACCGCCAATGCGCGCGGAATGCGCGACGCCGACGCCGCGATTGTCGTGCCGGAAACCGCACTTGACCCCGCCTCGTTATCCGAGCAGATCATGACCGTTCTGACGACGCCCGGCGTGGGCAAGCGGATGAGCGAAAACGCCCTCGGCCAGGGCAAGCCCGAGGCGGCAAAGCGCCTTGCGGAACTGGTCGAAACCCTCGCAGGAGCACACTGACATGAACGCAGCAGCCGCCACCAAACTTCCGACCGAGATGGGGCCGATCCACTTTGTTGGCATTGGCGGCATCGGCATGTCGGGGATCGCCGAGGTTCTGATCCACGCAGGCTATACCGTGCAGGGATCGGACCTCAAGTCGTCGAAGATCACCGACCGTTTGGGCGATCTGGGCGCGACGATCTTTGTCGGCCAGAAACCCGAGAACCTGGAAGGCGCCGAGGTGATCGTGATTTCCTCGGCCATCAAGAAGGGCAACCCGGAACTGGACGAGGCGCGGCGTCTGGGCCTGCCCGTGGTGCGCCGGGCCGAGATGCTGGCGGAACTGATGCGATTGCGGTCGAACATCGCCGTTGCCGGCACCCACGGCAAGACGACGACCACGACGATGGTTGCCGCCCTTCTGGACGCCGGCGGGATCGACCCCACGGTCATCAACGGCGGGATCATCCACGCCTATGGCTCGAACGCGCGGGTGGGTGCCGGTGAATGGATGGTGGTCGAGGCCGACGAAAGCGACGGCACTTTCAACCGACTGCCCGCGACCATCGCCATCGTCACCAACATCGACCCCGAGCATATGGAACACTGGGGCACGATCGAAAACCTGCGAAAGGGGTTCGACGATTTCGTGTCGAATATTCCATTCTATGGTCTTGCGGTTCTGTGCACCGATCACCCCGAGGTGCAGGCTCTTTTGGGGCGCGTCACCGACCGCCGGGTCGTGACCTTCGGTTTCAACGGGCAGGCGGATGTGCGTGCAGTGAACCTGCGCTATTCCGGCGGGTCTGCCAATTTCGACATCGCCCTTGGCGAAGGTCAGGTGATCGAGGGCTGCACCCTGCCGATGCCAGGCGATCACAACGTGTCGAACGCCCTGGCGGCGGTTGCCGTCGCGCGGCACCTCGGGATGAAGCGGGCCGAGATCAAGGAGGCGCTGGAGAACTTCCGGGGTGTCAATCGCCGCTTTACCAAGGTGGGTGAGGTGGGCGGTGTGACGATCATCGACGATTACGGCCACCATCCGGTGGAAATCGCCGCCGTGCTGAAAGCGGCGCGTCAGGCGGTGGCCGACAATGACGGCGCGCGGGTGATCGCGGTTCATCAGCCGCACCGCTATTCCCGCCTGTCGTCGCTGTTCGACGATTTCTGCACCTGTTTCAACGACGCCGATGTCGTAGGGATCGCCGAGGTCTTTGCCGCCGGAGAGGAGCCCATTCCCGGCGCATCGCGTGACGATCTGGTCACCGGGCTGATCGCCCATGGCCACCGCGACGCCCGTGCCGTGGAAAGCGAAGAGGCGCTGGAACTTCTGGTGAGGGCCGAGGCGCGGCCCGGCGACATCGTGGTCTGCCTTGGGGCCGGTACGATCAGCGCCTGGGCGAACTCGCTGCCCGAACGCCTGGGCAAAAGCGCGGCTTGACGGGGCGGCGGCGATGCTGCTGATCATCATCTGGCCGATCTTTGCGCTGATCTGCCTTGGCTTTGTCCTGATGCGCAGCGGCTTTCCCGACGCGGCCTTCTGGCCTGCCGCCGAGCGGGTCAACTATTTCATCCTGTTTCCGGCCCTCTTGATTTCCAGCCTTGCCAATGCGCCGGTCAATGACCCCGAGATCCTGCGCCTTGGCGTTGCGGCCATTGCGACGCTTTTGATCGGGGCGGGGGCACTGGCGCTTTGGCGGCGCTTTCGCCCCATGCCCGCCGCGCGTTTCGGCCCCATCTTGCAGGGCGGGGTGCGGTTCAACACCTATCTGGGGCTTGCGGTCATCGCGACCCTTGCGGGAACCGAGGGGTTGGAACGGGCCGCCGTCTATCTTGCGGTCTCGGTGCCCTTGGTGAACGTGCTGTCGATCCTTGCCCTGACCGGCGACGGTGCGTCGCGGTCGCCTGCGACCCTTTTCGTCAATGTCTTGCGCAACCCGCTGATCCTGGCCTGTATCCTGGGGCTGTTCCTGGCCCTGACGGGGATCGGCCTGCCTTTCGGCTCTGGCGCGTTCTTCGAACTGATGGGGCGGGCAAGCCTGCCCTTGGGCCTGTTGTGCGTCGGCGCGGCACTGAAGCCCGCCACGCTCAGGGGCGATGTCGCGACATTTGCAGCCACCGGCGCGGTGCGGCTGTTGGCGATGCCGGTGTTGGCGGCGGTCTTCGGCATCGCGCTTGGGCTTTCCGGGGTCGAGGCGCTGGTCCTGGTCGTCTTTTCGTCGATCCCCACGGCCCCGACCGCCTATGTGCTGACACGGCAGTTGGGCGGGGATGGTACTCTGATGGCGGGGATCATCACCTCGCAGACCATGGCGGCGGTGCTGACGATCCCACTGATGGTCTGGTTGCTGACCTAAAGCGTTTGACGAAATACCTGAAACATCAAGCATCACCTAACGCGTTGAAATCTATGATTTCAGGCAGCGTTAGGAGAATCAGGTTTTTCGCATAACGCCATAAGCGATCAGATCAGGCCTTCCTTGCGGAACAGGTCTTTCAGGCTGGCCTCGGGGCGCGCGCCATAGTGGCTGATGACCTCGGCCGCCGCGACGCAGCCCATGCGCCCGGCGGTTTCCAGCGACTGGCCCGTGGCATAGCCGTAAAGGAACCCGGCGGCGAACTGATCGCCCGCGCCGGTCGCATCCACTGGCACCACCCGTTTCACAGGCACCCGCGCCGTTTCCTCGCCACGCACGAGGATCACATCTTCGCCCGAGCGGGTGCAGACCACGAAGCCCGCGTCCTGCGACGCCTGTTCAAGGGCGGCGCTGAGGTCGGTTTGATAAAGCGATTCCCACTCATGCTCGTTGCCGATCACATAATCGAGTTGCGTCACAAGGCGGCGAAAATCCGCGCGGTGCCGGTCGACGCAGAACGGATCGGACAGGGCGATGCCTGCACGACCGCCCCCTTCCTGGCAAAGCCTTGCGGCGCGTTCAAAAGCCTCTTTCCCCTTGGGCTTGTCGTAAAGATAGCCCTCAAGAAACAGGATCTGCGCCACACCGGCGACATCGCTGTCCACGTCATCGGGGCCAAGTTCGGACGAAATGCCCAGATAGGTGTTCATCGACCGTTCGCCATCCGGCGAGACGAAAATCATCGAGCGCGAGGTCGGTAATTCGCCACCCGGCACCGGCGCGTTGACGAAAGCGGTGCCGCCGTCATCCATCGACCGGGCATAGAAACGTCCAAGCGCGTCGTCATGCACCCGCCCGATGAACCCGGTCTTGAGCCCCAGGTTGCCAAGCCCCGCCAGCGTGTTGGCGACCGAGCCACCGGGGGCCTGCACGCGGTCTTTCATGGCGCCATACAAAAGCTCGCCCCGCTCGCGCTCGACAAGCTGCATGATGCCCTTTTCGATCCCCATGAGTTCGAGGAAATTGTCATCGGCGGGCGAAATCACGTCTACGATGGCATTCCCGATGCCGACCACGTCAAAAGTCATTTCAAGTCTGATCCTCGATAATCGCGTCAAGTTCGGTTTCCACCAGCCAATCCGGATCGACAAAGCCCGAGACAATCATGACCGTGCAGGCAGGCCGGATGTCGGCAAAGACCTCGCCATGGGCGCGGGTGGCGTCTTGCCATTGCTGGCGGTCGGTCAGGATAAGGCGGCTGCGCACCACATCGCGCGCACTGGCGCCAGCCTCTTCCAGGGCGGCAAGCCCGATCTCGAGGCAGCGTTTTGTCTGGGCATAGACATCGCCTTTTCCCGCTGTCGCGCCGTCCTTGCCGATCGGTGCCGTGCCGGCGATCATCACGTGCGGGCCGACCCGAACGGCGCGGCTGAAGCCGATCACCGGCTCAAGATAAGAGCCGGAGGCGATGTTCTGGCGCTTCACTCTGTCTTGTCCTCGTATTGGCAAAGGTCTTCTATCGGGCAAGCCTTGCATTTCGGTTTCCGCGCCACGCAGATATAGCGCCCGTGCAGGATCAGCCAGTGATGGGCGTGGTGCTGGAATTCGGCCGGAACGTTGTCTTCGATGGCCCGTTCCACGGCGTCGACATCCTTGCCCGGCGCGATGCCCGTGCGGTTGCCGACGCGAAAGATATGGGTGTCGACGGCCTGAGCCGGGTGGTGCCACCACATGTTCAGCACGACATTGGCGGTCTTGCGGCCCACACCGGGCAGGGATTGAAGGGCCGCGCGGGACGAGGGCACCTCTCCGCCGTATTCATCGACCAGGATGCGAGCCATTTTCATGACGTTCTTGGCCTTGTTGCGGAACAACCCGATGGTCTTGATGTGGTCGATCAGGCGTTCTTCGCCGAGGTCCAGCATCTTTTGCGGCGTGTCGGCCACCTTGAACAGCGCCTCGGTCGCCTTGTTCACGCCCGCATCTGTCGCCTGCGCCGACAGGGCCACGGCCACCACCAGCGTATAGGCGTTGGTGTGGTCCAATTCGCCCTTGGGTTCGGCTTCGGCGTTCCGGAACCGCGTGAAGATCTCGACGAGCGTGTTGTAAGGCAGTTGCTTGGCCATCGGTGCGGTTGTGGCGGATTGGGCGGAGGGGGGCAAGAGGGATGGTGTGGGGCGAAGTCCGACGCGGACTTCGCGTGAGTTTTCGACGCGAAAACTGGGTAAGAGAGAATGCGACATTCTCTCATTCAAAATCTGCGACAGATTTTGATTTCCGCAAGAACCGGGTCGCCTCACGGCGTCCGCATCTTTACCTCTTCAACAAGCCCGAGAGGAGTGGAAAGATGAACGCCATGACGGAAATCGAAACCGGATACCATTACCAGTTGATGCGTCGCGCGATCGACCTGATCGACGAGGGTGGCCGTGATCTGTCGCTTGAGGACATCGCCCGCGAGATGCGCATGAGTCCGGCGCATTTCCAGCGCATCTTCAGCCGCTGGGCGGGCGTTTCTCCGAAACGCTATCAGCAATGGTTGACGCTGGATCATGCGAAATCCCTTCTGGCAGACCGCCACACCACCTTGGAAACGGCGGATCTTGTGGGGCTTTCGGGGTCCGGTCGGCTCCATGATCTGTTCCTGAGATGGGAGGCGATGAGCCCCGGTGACTACGCCAAGGGCGGTGCCGGGCTCGAAATCCTCTGGGGTTGGTTCGAAAGCCCCTTTGGTCCGGCCCTTGTCATGGGAACCGAGAAAGGCATCTGCGGGATCGGATTCGCCGCCGAAGCCGGGGCGGAAGAAACCATGACGGACATGCTGTCGCGCTGGCCCGAAGCGTCTTTCGTCGAGGATCCGACGGCCCTTGCCCCGCTTGCCGAACAGGCCTTCCCAAGGGATGGCAGCCCCGCCTCGGCCCGGTTGTTCCTGATCGGGGCCCCCTTCCAGATCAAGGTCTGGGAGGCGCTTTTGAGCGTGCCCACAGGCCATGTGACCACCTATTCCGACATCGCCCGCGTGATCGGCAACCCCAAGGCCGTGCGCGCGGTGGGAACCGCCGTGGGGAGGAACCCCATATCCTGGCTGATCCCCTGCCATAGGGCCTTGCGGAAATCGGGCGGATTGGGCGGATACCATTGGGGATTGCCGGTCAAACGCACCATGTTGGCCTGGGAGGCCGCCGAAACCGCCTGATATTCGATAACAAGGTGCTGTTCTTGCCTGACAGGGGTGTTTCGGCTGATCTCTGCTCATGACCGCTGGCCCATGCCTATATTTGGTGCTAGCGGCGAATGGAGATGTGAAACACATGAGGAAGAACATGCTGACGATCAGGAAATCCGCACTTATCGGGGCGACGGCGCTTTTCACGCTGGGAGCCTGTGGGGATCCCTCGCAATATCCCGGCACGGACGGCAACCGCACCAAGGAAGGTGCCATGACCGGCGCCGTTCTGGGTGGTATTCTGGGCGGTATAACCGGCAGCGGCAGCCGGGCTGACGATATCGTCACGGGCGCCGTCGTGGGTGGTATTGCCGGCGGGATCGCCGGGAACATCATGGACAAGCAGGCCGCCGAGTTGCGCAACGATTTCGGCAATGGCCAGATCCAGGTGATCAACAACGGCGACGAACTGATCGTCCGTATGCCGAACGCTCTTTTGTTCGACACCGACAGCGCGACGCTGAACGGACAGTTGCGTTCGGACCTGATCGTTCTGGCCGACAGCCTGAACAAGTATCCGCAGTCTTTGGTCACCGTGACCGGTCACACCGACAGCCGCGGCAGTGCCGCCTATAACCAGGACCTGTCGGAGCGGCGTGCGAATGCCGTGGCCAACGTTCTGTTCAACGGCGGCGTGTCTTACAGCCGCGTGAGAGCGGTGGGCGCGGGAGAAAACCAGCCGATCGCCACCAATCAGACGGCGGCAGGCATGGCCCAGAACCGTCGCGTGGACATCACGATCACGCCGACGAACTAAGCGGACAGGCATGACCCGAGCAGGACGGCGGGCCGAGAGGCTCGCCGTTTTTTTGTTGCTGGGCAGAGCGCCTTCAGCGCACATGATGTATTGCGCTTGCCTACGGCAACCGCGGTGCCTCCGGCGGAAGTATTTTCAACAGGAAGAAGATCTTTGCTGGCGATTGATTTGCCGCAACTCTTGCACTGGCTCGGCCAAATTACTTGGCAAGGCACACCGGCATCGCACTGTTGCCCCTTATTGCGCCAAGACCACCCGGCAGCGTTTGAAGCCCATCTTGTGGCCAATCCCCTGCGCGTCCAGCGCGGTTTTCAACCGGTCGCTGCAATAGAGTTTCTTGGGTGTTCTGGGATCAAACCAGATATCGGGCCCGGCCAGCGCAGTTTTGTCCACTGCGAAGGCTCCGTCCGGGTGATCGTGGATCAGGATGTGCCACATGGGAATGCCATCGGCGATTTGTGTCACAGCCCGCGGATCGCAATCGTCGGGCGAAAAGGCCTCTTTACGGTTCTCCAATGTCAAAAGGTAGTAGCGATTTGGCAGTGGCGTCCGGTCACGCCCCGTGACGATTTGGTCAATTGGAACAAGGCCGTTTTTCCCAAGGTCGAACGTGCGCAACACGTCGGCAACGGCACTGGAAACAAACATGTAATCGCCTATCATGATGTCGGCCGCGACACGTCCCGTGCGCAAGATGAAATTTCGCGGAAACTCCTTCGGGTCAATCGTGTCGCCGCGTTCATAACGTTTCAGAAGCGCCAATGTTGTTTCAAGGTCGTGCTCGGAATCGATCCGGCGACACAGCTCAGACGTGTTGAAGGGGCAGACCCAGACGTGACCTGGAACCTCAGGGCCTAGGGTCAAGGGTTGATTCTTGGGATTCCGCATAGCTGATGGCGCAGGGTTAACAGGCTTTGTCCTGGCGGCTTTCGCCTTGAGCCAAATCAGACCAAGGAAACCTCCCGTTAGCGTCAAGGATACCAGCAGCCAGTTTGCGGTGACGTCCATCATCCACTCGCGGCGCGGCAAGAGGTCTATCCCTAACGGTTGGACGATCAACAGCGCGATCAGGAATAGGACGCTTGAAATGGTCGCGATGATTGCGCCAAGGCCAATTAGCAGGCCGGAGTTTTGCTTCAGCTTCATTGTGTGAAATCACTTGAGACTGCGAATATCTAGCATTCGGCCAGAATGTGCATTCTACGGACGGCAAGCATTTGGCAGAAGCAGGCCATTTTTCCGTCAGCAATACGGCTTTGCGTAAAGAACAAGGCCCGCGCGATGGCGGGCCTTTCGAATTGGGTTCGGTTTCCGATCAGAGCGCGTCGCGGAGCGCTTCCAGATCGGCCACGCGTTTGGCGGCGTCATCCACCGCCGAGCCTTCGGCGGCGTCGCGGGCCGCTTCTGCAGCGCTGATGCGTTCGGCCAGAAGGTCCGCGCTCATCTCAGCGCGGGGCAGGGCCTCGTCAGCGAGTATGGTGGCCCCCTCGGCGGTGATCTGTGCGAAACCGCCGGTGACCGCGTATTCCTCTGTGGTGCCGTCCATTTCGACCGACAGGATGCCCGGGCGCAGCGTGGTGACCACGGGCGCATGATCGGGCATGGCCGTCATGTCGCCGTCGGCGCCGGGAATATGGACCGACGTGGCCTGCCCGGACGCAAGCTTGCGCTCGGGCGAGACCAGATCGAATTGCATTGTTTCTGCCATTTGTTTTCCTTCGGAGCGGTGGGGTGAAACCCCACCCTACATCGGGCTTGGCGGTAGGGCGGGGGGCAACCCCGCCCGCACCTTAAGCCGCTTCGGCGGCCAGTTTCTCGGCCTTGGCTTTCACTTCCTCGATGCCGCCGACCATGTAGAAGGCCGCTTCGGGCAGGTGGTCGTATTCGCCGGCTACAACCGCCTTGAACGAGGCAATCGTGTCTTCCAGCGGCACCTGAACGCCGTCGGAACCGGTGAAGACTTTCGCCACGTCGAAGGGCTGCGAGAGGAAACGCTGGATTTTCCGCGCACGGGCCACGGTCAGCTTGTCCTCTTCCGACAGTTCGTCCATGCCGAGGATCGCGATGATGTCCTGAAGCGACTTGTAGCGCTGGAGGATACCCTGAACCGCGAAGGCCACGTCATAGTGTTCCTGGCCCACAACGGCCGGGTCCATCAGGCGCGAGGAGCTGTCCAGCGGGTCCACAGCCGGATAGATGCCAAGCTCGGAAATCGCACGCGACAACACGGTCGTTGCGTCGAGGTGGGCAAAGGTGGTTGCCGGGGCAGGGTCGGTCAGGTCGTCCGCAGGCACGTAAACGGCCTGGATCGAGGTGATCGAACCCGACTTGGTCGAGGTGATCCGTTCCTGCATGGCACCCATGTCGGTGGCGAGCGTGGGCTGATAGCCCACGGCCGAAGGGATACGACCCAGAAGTGCCGAAACCTCGGAACCCGCCTGGGTGAAGCGGAAGATGTTGTCGACGAAGAACAACACGTCGGTGCCCGACTGGTCGCGGAACTGCTCGGCCAAGGTCAGGCCGGTCAGGGCAACGCGCGCACGGGCTCCCGGAGGTTCGTTCATCTGGCCGTAGACCAGCGCCACTTGGCTTTCCGACAGGTTGTCGGGCTTGATGACGTTGGATTCGATCATCTCGTGGTAAAGGTCGTTGCCTTCGCGGGTCCGTTCACCGACACCGGCGAAAACCGAGAAGCCCGAGTGCACCTTGGCGATGTTGTTGATCAGTTCCATGATGAGAACCGTCTTGCCCACGCCGGCACCGCCGAATAGGCCGATCTTGCCGCCCTTGGAGTAGGGGGCCAGAAGGTCCACAACCTTGATGCCCGTCACCAGGATTTCCGATTCCGTCGACTGTTCGGCGAATTCCGGGGCAGGCTGGTGGATGGCGCGTTTCTCGTCGGCTTCGACCGGGCCGCCTTCGTCCACAGGCTCGCCCACGACGTTGATGATGCGTCCAAGCGTTGCATTGCCCACGGGCACGGTGATCGGGCCGTCGGTGTCGGTCACGTCCTGGCCGCGCACCAAACCTTCGGTGGCGTCCATCGCGATGGTGCGGACGGTGTTTTCACCCAGGTGCTGGGCCACTTCGAGCACCAGCCGCTGGCCGTTGTTGTCGGTTTCAAGTGCGTTCAGAATTTCGGGCAGATGGTCGTCGAACTGCACGTCGACAACAGCGCCGATGACCTGAGTCACTTTGCCTTTTGCGTTTGCCATTGATTGTCTCCGGTCGTGTTAGAGCGCCTCGGCGCCCGAAATGATTTCGATAAGTTCGTTGGTAATGACCGCCTGACGGGTCCGGTTGAACTGGATCGTCAGTTTCTCGATCATGTCGCCCGCGTTGCGGGTGGCGTTGTCCATGGCGCTCATCCTCGCACCCTGTTCGGAGGCGCCGTTTTCCAGGAGCCCGGCAAAGATCTGCGTGGCGACGCCGCGGGGCAGAAGCTCGCGCAGGATTTCGTCTTCGTCGGGTTCATAGTCGAACACGGTGCCAGCCTCTTCGGAGGCTTCGAATTTGGCCGGGATCACCTGAAGCTCCGTCGGAACCTGAGAGATCACGCTTTCGAACTTGGCATAGAACACGGTCGCCACATCGAACTCGCCTGCATCAAAGCGGGCCAGCACGTCGTTGGCGATGTCCTGTGCGTTGGTATAGCCGACGGTCTTGACCTCGGAGAGATCCACGTGACCGACAAGGTTGTCGGCGTATTCACGTTTCAACTGTTCGCGGCCTTTCTTGCCAACCGTAAGAATTTTCACGGTTTTCCCGGCCTTGATAAGGGCGTCGGCGCGGTACTTGGCCAGCTTCACGATATTGGTGTTGAACCCGCCGCAAAGGCCGCGTTCCGAGGTCATCACCACAAGAAGGTGGGTCTGATCCGAACCGGTGCCGGTCAAGAGTTTGGGGCCGTCCTCGCCGACCGACTGGGCAAGCCCGGCCATGACGGCGTTGAACTGTTCGGCATAGGGACGCGCAGCGCCCGCCGCCTCTTCCGCGCGGCGGAGTTTGGCGGCGGCGACCATCTGCATCGCCTGGGTGATCTTCCGGGTCGATTTGACCGAGTCGATCCTAGTTTTCAGGTCCTTGAGGTTGGGCATCTACCCTGTCCTTTCAGGTAAAGCTTTACGCAAAGTCCTTGGCGAAGTCTTCGACCGCGGCTTTCAGCCGGTCAGCGGCTTCCCCCTTGATCTTGGGATCTTCGTTGGTGATCCAGTCCATCACGTCAGAATGCTTGGCGTGCATATGCGTCAGCAACTCTTTCTCGAAGCGTGCAACCTGGTTCAGTTCCAGCTTGTCGAGGTATCCGTTGGTGCCGGCAAAGATCGTCACGACGATCTCGGCGTTGGTCAGCGGCGAATACTGGGGCTGCTTCATCAATTCCGTCAGGCGTGCGCCCCGGTTCAGCAACTGCTGGGTCGAAGCGTCGAGGTCGGAACCGAACTGGGCGAATGCCGCCATCTCGCGGTACTGGGCCAGCGACAGTTTCACCGGACCGGCGACCGAGGACATGGCGTCGGTCTGGGCCGACGACCCAACGCGCGACACCGACAGACCGGTGTTCACGGCAGGGCGGATGCCCTGGTAGAACAGGTCGGTTTCCAGGAAGATCTGACCGTCGGTGATCGAGATCACGTTGGTCGGAATAAACGCAGACACGTCGCCGCCCTGGGTTTCGATGATCGGCAGGGCCGTCAGCGAACCGGCACCGTTGTCTTCGTTCAGCTTGGCCGAACGTTCCAGCAGGCGGGAGTGGAGATAGAAAACGTCACCCGGATAGGCTTCACGTCCCGGCGGACGGCGCAGCAAGAGCGACATCTGACGATAGGCCACGGCCTGTTTCGACAGGTCATCATAGATGATGAGCGCGTGACGGCCATTGTCGCGGAAGTGTTCCGCCATCGAGGTGGCGGCATAGGGGGCCAGGAACTGCATCGGCGCGGGGTCCGAAGCGGTGGCGGCCACGACGATCGAATATTCGATGGCGCCGGATTCTTCGAGTTTCTTCACCAGCTGCGCAACGGTCGAACGCTTCTGACCGATGGCGACGTAGATGCAGTAAAGCTTCTTCGATTCGTCGTCGCCGGCAGCGTCGTTGTAAGACTTCTGGTTCAGGATGGCGTCGAGTGCCACGGCGGTCTTGCCGGTCTGGCGGTCGCCGATGATCAATTCGCGCTGGCCACGGCCAATCGGGATCATGGCGTCAACGGCTTTCAGGCCGGTTGCCATGGGTTCGTGCACCGATTTACGCGGGATGATGCCCGGCGCTTTCACGTCGGCAATCGAACGATCCTTGGTCTCGATCGGGCCCTTGCCGTCAACCGGGTTACCCAGGCCATCGACAACGCGACCGAGAAGAGCGTCGCCAACCGGCACGTCCACGATCGAGTTCGTGCGCTTGACCGTGTCGCCTTCTTTAATGTCGCGGTCCGAGCCGAAGATCACGATACCGACGTTGTCGCTTTCCAGGTTCAGGGCCATGCCCATGATACCACCGGGGAATTCGACCATTTCACCGGCCTGAACGTTGTCCAGACCGTAAACGCGGGCAATACCGTCACCGACGGAAAGCACCCGGCCCACCTCGGCCACTTCGGCTTCCTGACCGAAGTTCTTGATCTGGTCTTTCAGGATCGCAGAGATTTCTGCTGCTTGGATCGCCATTTATCCGACCTCTTTCATAGTGTTCTGCAGGGCTGCGAGCTTGGAACGGATCGACGTGTCGATCATTTTCGAGCCCACTTTAACGATAAGACCGCCGATGAGGCTTTCATCAACGGTCACATTCATCTTCACATCTTTGCCGACCGACTTTTTCAAGGTGGCGGCAAGGTTTTGTTCCTGGTCGCCCGACAGCGCGGTCGCGGTGCGCACGTCGGCGGTCACTTCGCCCTTTTCTTCGGCGATCAGACCACGCAGAGCGGCAACCAGTTGCGGCACCACGAACAGGCGGCGCTTGGCGGCCATCAGTTTCAGCGTGTTGGCAACCGTACCCGACAGGCCCATCTTTTCGGCAATCGCCGCGATGGCCTTGCCTTGGGCGTCGCGCGAATAGATCGGCGAATGCAGCAGGCTTCTGAAATCGGAGCTTTCGGAGATTGCGGCGTCCAGAGCGTCGACGTCCTGTTCCAGGCGTTCAAGCTCTTTTCCGTCCTTGGCCAATTCGAAGACCGCTGTCGCGTAGCGGGCTGCGATGCCAGAAGAGATTGAGGCAGATTCTGACACGTGTCCCCTTTCCCACGTTTCATTTTTCAGGTTTCAGGCTGGATCGCTGATGCGCCTGGCCCTGCCCGTGGGTTCCCCCGCGAACAAATCAGCGGTGATGTAGCAGAGGAGTCTGAACCCCGCAACAGCGTAGGTCGCGTGACCGTGAACTATACAAGCGTTGAATTTCAGGCAGTTATCTTAGGGTGCGACGGTATGCACCTCTTTTGACAGGACTTTTGCAACGGTTGGTTAACGATTCCCTGCCTCAGATCGGCTTCGGTTCGGGCGATTTGATCCCGTCCAGCACGCCCAATGGCCGCCGGATTGCTTGTGGCAACCCGGTCCGGGGCGGGGCGGGCACTTGCTTGGTGACTTCGACCATCAACACACCGCCTGCGAATCTGTTCGACACATGGCCGCCCAGTCGTTCCCAGAAGCCGCTGGTCTTCAGCCAGAACCGTTTGGCGGACGGCGGATGGTACAGGGATGCCGCGTGCCGCTTCGGTTTCAGCCCGATGGCGGCCAACATGCTTTCCAACTGGCCAAGGGAATAGGGCCGCCCGAAGCCAAATGGCGTTTCATCCCGGCGCGACCACAGCCCGGCCCGGTTCGGCACGATGAACAACCCGCGTCCCTCGGGTGCCAGGACGCGGTAACATTCGTCCAGAAGGTTGATCGGTTGCTGGCTGGTTTCTAGCCCGTGCAGCACCACAAGACGATCCACGCTGTCGGTTTCCACGGGCCAGAGCGTTTCTTCACACAGGACCGAGACATTGGCCATGCCTGCAGGCCAGTGCATCACCCCTTGCGGGGCGGGCATCAGCGCGGTGACCCGGCGCGATTTTTTCAGATAGGGGCGCAGAAGGGGGGCGGCAAAGCCGAATCCCACCACGTTCATGCCGGGGGTCTCGGGCCAAAGCTCGACCATCTGGTCGCGGATCGCACGTTGTGCGACGCGCCCCAGCCGGGTGCGATAATAGAATGCCCGCAAATCCTGCACGTCGAGGTGCATTGCTCTCTTGCCCGCTTTGGTCGACAGTCAGGCGAACCATAGCGCCAGCAAGATGGAAGTCACATGCCTTTTGAGATCGTCACTATTCCCTGTCTGTCCGACAACTATGCCTTTCTGATCGTGAAGGATGGGAAAGCCGCCGTTGTCGACGTGCCAGAAGCCGCGCCGATCCTTTCAGAGATCGAAAATCGCGGCCTTTCGGTCAGCGACGTCATCATCACCCATCACCACGACGACCACATCCAGGGGCTCGATGCGTTGAAGGCGGGGCTTGGCACGGACGTCCGCGTGATCGGCGGGGCCGCCGATGCCCACCGTCTGCCGTCGCTGGACCTGGCCGTGGGCGAGGGCGATACCATCGACATTCTGGGCGCCGAGGTGCAGGTGATGGACGTATCCGGCCACACCATCGGCCACCTGGCCTTTTACATGCCCGAGGCCGAAACCGCCTTTACCGCCGACAGCCTGATGGCGCTTGGCTGTGGGCGCGTCTTCGAAGGCACCATGCCCCAGATGTGGGAAAGCCTGTCGAAACTTGCCGCCCTTCCGGGGGAAACCGTGATCTGCTCGGGCCACGAATACACCGAGGCGAACGCGCGGTTCGCTCTGACCATCGAGCCGGAAAACCCGGCCCTTCTGGCGCGGATCGAGCGCATCAAGGCCGCCCGCGCCGATGGCAAACCGACCGTACCTTCAACGCTTTCTGAAGAACTCGAGACCAATCCTTTCCTGCGCGCCCACTTGGAAGACGTTAAAATGGGCCTAAATATGTCTGGCAGGAGCGACGCGGAGGTGTTTGGGGAAATCCGCCGTCGCAAGGATTCGTTCTGATAACGCCACATTTTACCTCAAATTTCGGGTGATCCTGCCTCGGAAAGGGAAAATGTGACCCCTTGTGAAGAAAAAACTCTTGAAGGTTCGGGATTCTAACCGAACTCTAAGACTATGAGGCCACGGTGTGCTGGGGCCGAGATTGCCCCGCAGACCCCTGTTGAAGGAGCTTGTGCGCGTGCCAAGTTTTTCGAAAACGCTTGAAGATGCCATCCATGCGGCTTTGGCGATTGCCAATTCCCGCCGCCACGAACTGGCAACTTTGGAGCATCTGTTGCTTGCCCTGATCGACGAACCTGACGCCGCCAAGGTGATGCAGGCCTGTTCCGTTGACCTGGAAGAGCTGCGAAAGACACTTAACGATTTCATCGACGACGACCTGTCGACCCTGGTGACCGAAATCGAAGGGTCCGAAGCGGTTCCGACCGCCGCGTTCCAGCGCGTGATCCAGCGGGCCGCGATCCACGTCCAATCCTCGGGACGGACCGAAGTGACCGGCGCGAACGTACTGGTCGCCATCTTTGCCGAGCGCGAATCGAACGCCGCCTATTTCCTTCAGGCCCAGGACATGACGCGCTATGACGCGGTGAACTTCATCGCCCATGGCGTCGCCAAGGATCCTTCCTATGGCGAAACCCGGCCTGTTTCCGGCGCGACGGAGTTTGAAGAGGAATCCACGCAGTCTTCCGGCAACACGGAAGAAGAAGCCAAGGAATCCGCACTGGCCAAGTACTGCGTCGACCTGAACGCCAAGGCGTCGAAAGGCGACGTCGATCCCCTGATCGGCCGCGACCACGAGGTGGAACGCTGCGTACAGGTGCTGTGCCGCCGCCGCAAGAACAACCCCTTGCTGGTGGGCGACCCCGGCGTGGGCAAGACGGCCATTGCCGAGGGCCTGGCGAAAAAGATTGTCGAAAAGGCCACGCCCGAAGTGCTGCAAGGCGCCACGATCTATTCGCTGGACATGGGCGCGCTGCTGGCAGGCACCCGCTATCGCGGCGATTTCGAGGAACGTCTGAAGGCCGTCGTGACCGAGTTGGAAGAACACCCCGACGCGATCCTCTTCATCGACGAGATTCACACGGTGATCGGTGCGGGCGCGACCTCTGGCGGCGCGATGGATGCCTCCAACCTTCTGAAGCCCGCGCTTCAGGGCGGCAAGCTGCGCTGCATGGGCTCGACCACCTACAAGGAATTCCGCCAGCACTTCGAAAAGGACCGCGCCCTGTCGCGCCGGTTCCAGAAGATCGACGTGACCGAACCTTCGGTGGAAGACAGCGTGAAGATCCTGCTGGGCCTGAAACCCTATTTCGAGGATCACCACTCGGTCAAATACACCAATGACGCGGTGCGCACCGCCGTGGAACTGTCCGCGCGTTACATCAATGACCGGAAACTGCCCGACAAGGCCATCGACGTGATCGACGAGGCCGGCGCGGCACAGCACCTGGTGGAAGAAAAGAAGCGCAGGAAGACCATCGACGTGCCGCAGATCGAAAACGTCGTGGCCAAGATCGCGCGGATTCCTCCGAAGAACGTCTCGAAAGACGACGCGGCGGTGCTGAAAGACCTGCAAGCCTCGCTGAAGCGGGTGGTCTTTGGTCAGGACGCGGCCATCGACGCGCTGTCCAGTGCGATCAAACTGTCGCGCGCAGGCTTGCGAGAACCCGAGAAGCCGATCGGCAACTACCTGTTCGCCGGGCCAACTGGCGTCGGCAAGACCGAGGTGGCCAAGCAACTGGCCGACACCCTTGGCGTGGAACTTCTGCGGTTCGACATGTCGGAATACATGGAAAAACACGCGGTTTCTCGCCTGATCGGCGCCCCTCCGGGCTATGTCGGCTTTGACCAGGGCGGTCTTTTGACCGACGGCGTGGATCAGCACCCGCATTGCGTGCTTCTGCTCGACGAAATCGAAAAGGCGCACCCGGATGTATTCAACATCCTGTTGCAGGTGATGGACCACGGCAAGCTGACCGACCACAACGGTCGGTCGGTGGATTTCCGCAATGTGATCCTGATCATGACCTCGAACGCGGGTGCCGCCGACATGGCGAAAGCCGCCATCGGTTTCGGCCGCGACAAGCGCGAGGGCGAAGATACCGCCGCCATCGAACGGACCTTCACGCCGGAATTCCGCAACCGTCTAGACGCCGTCATCAGCTTCGGCGCCCTGCCGAAAGAGGTGATCCTGCAAGTGGTCGAAAAGTTCGTGCTGCAACTCGAAGCGCAACTGATGGACCGCGGCGTGCATATCGAGTTGACGCGCCCCGCCGCCGAATGGCTGGCGAACAAGGGCTACGACGACAAGATGGGCGCCCGCCCGCTGGCCCGCGTGATCCAGGAAGAGATCAAGAAACCCCTGGCCGAGGAGTTGTTGTTCGGCAAGCTGGCCAAGGGTGGAATCGTCAAGGTTGGCGTGAAGGACGGCAAGCTGGAGCTTCGGATCGAACAGAAGACCAAGCGGATTTCCTCAAAAAAGAAACCGCCGCTTCTGACCGCCGACTGATCCATTTGTGATAAAATCAAAAGGGCGCCCCGCAATGCGGGGCGTTTCTTTTTAGTGCGGCGCTGCCGCGATGCGTATTTTCCAAAGCGATGAAGCCCTAGGAAGCGCCGCCGCGCACCGTGTCGATCATCAGTTGCACGTTCTCGGGGTCGGCATCGGGCGTGATCCCGTGGCCGAGGTTGAAGATATGCGGCCCCTTGGAAAAGGCTTGAACGATGGCGCGGGTTTCTTCGACCAGCGCCGCGCCGCCCGTGACCATGTGGTCGGGGGCAAGATTGCCCTGCACCGGGCCGTCGCATTGAACATGCTCGGCCGCCCATGCCGCATCGACCGAATTGTCCAGGGCCAGCGCATCCGCGCCGGTCGCCTTGGCAAAGCCCACGTAACGCTCGCCCGCCTCGCGCGGAAAGGCGATCACCGGCGTGTCGGGGTGACGGTCCTTCAATGCCGCGATGATCCGTTTCGCCGGTTCCAGCGCATAGCGGTCGAAATCCTCGCCCACCAGCGATCCGGCCCAGCTATCGAACAGTTTCACCACCTCGGCCCCGGCCTCGATCTGGGCCGAAAGGTAGGAAATCGTCGCCTCGGTGATCCGGTCCATCAGGGCGTCGAACACCGCCCGGTTTTCCGCCTTCAGCGCATGGGCCGGCCCCTGGTCCTTCGTGCCGCGCCCCGCGATCATATAGGTCGCCACCGTCCAGGGCGCGCCTGCGAACCCGATCAGCGCGGTTTCGTCCGGCAGTTCGCGGGTCAGGATCCGTAGGGTTTCGTAGACCGGCGCAAGGTGGTCGTGGATGTCATCGGCCGGTTTCAACCGGGCCATGTCGGCATCGCTCGTGATCGTCGACAGGCGCGGGCCTTCGCCGGTGACGAACCACAGATCTGCGCCAAGCGCCTGGGGCACCAGAAGGATGTCGGCGAACAGGATCGCGGCGTCGAACCCGTACCGCCGGATCGGTTGCAAGGTCACTTCGGCGGCAAGCTCGGGGTTGTAACATAAGCTCAGGAAATCCCCGGCCCTGGCCCGCGTCGCGCGATACTCGGGCAAGTAGCGGCCCGCCTGCCGCATCATCCAGATCGGCGGCGTTTCCAGCACCTCGCCCTGCAACGTGCGCAACAGTTTTTTCGTCATCTTTGCTTCCCTTGGCTTGCCCCGCGCTCGTCGCAATCCCAAGACCGGTTGTCAACTCTGCCACCCCGGCCTAACAGGGAATGATGACATTGCCCGACCCGTCCAATCCCTGCCGCATCGGCACCCGAGGATCCCCGCTTGCCCTGGCGCAGGCCCATGAAACGCGCGACCGGCTGATGGCGGCCTTTGATCTGCCCGAAGCGGCGTTCGAGATCACCGTCATCAAAACAACCGGCGACCGCGTGACCGACCGCCCCTTGGGCGAGATCGGCGGCAAGGGCCTGTTCACCAAGGAAATCGAAGAGGCGCTGTCGTCCGGCGGCATCGACCTGGCGGTTCATTCGATGAAGGACATGCCGGTCGACCAGCCCGCAGGCCTGATGATCGACGCCTGTCTGCCGCGCGAGGATGTGCGCGACGCCTTCGTCACGCTTGACGGCAAGGCGCTGTCGGACATGGGCGAGGGGGCGGTCGTCGGCACCTCCAGCCTGCGCCGCCGGGCGCAATTGCTGCACCGGCGACCCGACCTGAAGGTGGTCGAGTTTCGCGGCAACGTGCAGACCCGGCTGGGCAAGCTGGCCGACGGCGTGGCCGAGGGCACGTTTCTGGCGATGGCCGGTCTGACGCGGCTGGGGCTGGTCGGCACGGTCAACGCCGCACCGATCAGCGAAGACGACATGCTGCCCGCCGTCGCCCAGGGCGCCATCGGGGTCGAACGGCGCAGCGACGATGACGCCGTCGCCGCCATGCTGGACGCGATCCGCCATCCCGAGACCGAAGCGCGGCTTGACGCCGAACGCTCGTTCCTTGCCGCCCTTGACGGTTCCTGTCAGACGCCGATTGCGGGGCTGGCCGAGATCTCGGGCGAGGGCATGATCTTCCGGGGCGAGATCCTCAGACCCGATGGAAGCACCGCTTATGCCGGTCGGCGCGAGGGCACCGTCAGCGACGGCGCCGCCATGGGCCGGGATCTGGCAGGCGAGCTTCTGGGGCAGGCGGGGCCTGGGTTCTTCACCGCCTGACGCTGCGTTGCGGCAGATTCATGCTGCGCAGAAAGATTTTGATTTTACAGGATTTCCGCGTAAGCTGCACTGCAGCAGAACTTGGGAGAACTGTGATGGCCGGGGAACCACTCCTCATCAAGCGATACGCCAGCCGGCGGCTTTATAACACCGAGACATCGGATTACGTCACGCTGGAAGACATCGCCACATTCATTCGCGAGGGCCGCGAAGTTCAGATCGTGGATCTGAAAAGCGGCGATGACCTCACGCGGCAATACCTGTTGCAGATCGTGGCTGATCACGAAAGCAAGGGCGAGAATGTCTTGCCGCTGCAGGTGCTGACCGATCTTGTCCGGTCCTACACGACGCAGGCGCAATCGGTGGTGCCGCAGTTCCTGGAAATGAGCTTCGACATGCTGCGCGAAGGTCAGTCGAAAGTGATGGAAAGCATGGCGAACCCCATGTCCTCCATGCCCGGGTTCGAGGCGATGAAGGCCCAGCAGGAAGCATTCCTGAAAGCGATGACCGGCGGCTATGCCGGGTCCAGCGGACCGGTCCAGGAGGACGACGAGGAAGACACGACCGAGCTTGACGCGATCAGGGCGCAGCTTGCCGCGATGCAGGAACAGCTTGCCAAGATGGGCAAGAAGTAGGGCGCGCCC
Organism: Paracoccaceae bacterium; assembly: GCA_965228905.1. Classification (GTDB taxonomy): domain Bacteria; phylum Pseudomonadota; class Alphaproteobacteria; order Rhodobacterales; family Rhodobacteraceae; genus CALKXV01. The sequence continues at coordinate 1,130,005 of CBDDII010000003.1, forward strand.
TTACCTGAAGATCTGCCGCACCGTGTCGGCCATCAGTTGCACGACCATGGCTTCGGACAGATAGCCGGTTTCTTCCATGTCGCGGCTTGCCTGATAGCGGCGGATGGCCCGGCGCGTGTCGTCGTCGAACACGCCATCCACGCGACCGGGTTTCAACCCCATGCCATTCAACCGCGCCTCGACCAGTTGTCGCGTGCGGGTCGAAAGGTTCAGCGATTGCTCGGCCCGTTGCGCGGCGCGTAACGCCTGGGAGTTTTCCTGTTCGCTTTCCAACTCCTGAAGCCGTGCAATCGCGTCCTCGCGGAAGGCCCCGTTCGGCGACTGGTCAAGATAACTTTCATAGCCCGCGATGCTGTCTGCACGCACCGCAAGATCCCAAAGCCGCTGATCCCAGAGCGAGGCGTTCTGCCGCTTGCTGTCTTCGATCTGTTGCAGGCGCTGGATCGCGACCTCGGCAAACTCGCCATCGGGGAACCGGTTCAGGTATTGGCGCAGACCCTCTTCGGTGCCGTCTGATCCGGTCTGATCCCAATAGGCGATATCGGCGGCAAGCTGTTCCTGCCTGCGCCGTTCGGCTTCGGCCTCAAGCTCGGCGGCGCGCGCGGCGGCCAGCTCGCTCAGGATCTCGATCTCTTCGCGCGACAGGTAACCCGTTGCGGCATAACGCTGTTTTTCCTGCCAGGCAGTGATCGCGGCGCGGGTGCCGCGCCCGAAAATCCCGTCGATCCCGCGCGTGTTGTAACCCAAAAGCGAAAGGTCCCGCTGAATCGCCCGCCGCGCGTCGCGCGACAGGTCAAGCGCCTGTTCGGCCCGTTCCGCCCGCGCCTCGGGCGTGTCGATCATCGCCTTGATGCGGTTCTCGGCCATGGCGGCAAAGGCCCCGTTGGGGTGCTCTTCCAGGTACCCCTGGTAGGCCTCCACCGTGTTCTGGCTGCTCGCACTGCGCCAACTCAGAATGTCGGCCCGCCGGTCGTCCGCCGTGGTCGGCGGCGGCGCGGGCGCGTCAAGCAAAACATGGGTGTCCTCGTCAAAGCCAAGCACCTCCAGACCCTGCTGGCGGGCCGCGCCGATGAACGGCCGTCCGGGGCGCGTCAGGGTCCGGCGCAGAAACTGTGTGACCTCGCGCCGGGTGCCAACCAGCACCGTCACGCCTTCGGGAATGTCGAACTCGCCCAGCCCGTCGCTCAACAGCGGGCCATATTCTGCATTGGTCCCGTCGGTGGTCAGCACCAGCAGAGCGTCTTCCGGGTGTGCCCCCAGCCAGGCCATTACGGTGGACATCGGCAGTGCGCGCGCGGCGATCGTGGCCAAAGGCTCGGGCGTCTGATCTACCGGCATGAAATACGTCTCGGTCGTGGAATGGGCGAACCGCCCCGACAGACCCACGATCAGCGTTTCCGCCTCGGCGGCCTTTTCGCCGAATTCGCTCAGGCTCCACAGCAGGTCTTCCAGATTCGCGTTCCGGCGGGAAATCATGTCGAACCCGGCCCGCTCCAGCGCCTCTTCGGTGGAAACGATCATGTCGCCGCGCCGGATGTTGCGCATGTCTTCGTAGTTTTCATTGCCGATCAACAGGCCCACGGTCTGGGCAAAGCCAGGCGAAGCGATGGCCATCAGCCCTGCAAGTACAAGTCCCAACCGCATGAAGTATCCTCCCCGAAACCATGGCGCGTCTGCCCAAAAGCCTAGACGCGCAAGCGGGATGAGGGAAGGGGAAACCCCGGCCTTCGGCGTCACCCCTCCCGTCAGATGGCGCGGGTATAGCGCGTCCAGAACCGGTACTGCATGGCCACGCAGGCGCAAGCCAGGCCCACGGTCAGCCCCAGCCAGATGCCCGCGCCGCCAAGACCCGCCACGAAGCCCAGCACATAGGCGACCGGCAGGCCGATGACCCAATAGCTGATGATCGCCATGACCATCGGCACCCGCGTGTCCTGAACCCCGCGCAACATGCCAAGCGCCATGACCTGCCCGGAATCCACCAGTTGGAACAGTGCCGCCATCGCCAGAAGCACCGTGCCGACCGCCAGGATCGCGGGCCGTTCGGGGTCGGCGGGGTCAATGAACAGGCCGATCAGCACCTCGGGAATGGTCAGGAACATCACCATGGTGCCGCCTGCCGCGATCAGCGACAGGATCATCGCGGCCTGGCTTGCGACCTTTAGCAAGGCGCGATCCCCTTGACCCCAGGCGCGGCCCGCGCGAACCGTGATCGCCTGGCTAAGGCCCATGTGCATCATGAATGTCAGGCTGGCGATCTGAAGCGCGACGCCATGTGCCGCCAGCGCAATCGTGCCGACCCATCCCATCATCACGGTCGAGGCGGCGAACAACCCGGTTTCGGCAAAATTCGTCAGCCCGATCGGCCAGCCCAGCCGGAAGACCCGGTGAAAGAACTCCCAATCCGGCCTGTGAAAATTGCGGAACAATTCGTGCTCCGGCCTCGCACGCGCAGCCAGATAGGCCAAAAGCACAAACCCGAGGATGCTGCCGACAAGCGAGGCCACGCCAGCGCCGCGAATGCCCATCTCGGGCAGGCCAAAGTTGCCGAAGATCAACCCATAGTTCAGCACCGCATTGAAAAGGGCCGCGAAAATCGTCACCGCCAGAATGATCCGGGGCAGCTCCAGCGCCGACAGGTAACTGCGCATCACCGTCACCAGCAATGCGGGCAGCATCGCGAACCCAAGCCAGACCATGTATTGCCCGGCCAGTCGCGCGACTTCGGCTTCTTGTCCCATGAACAGGAAAATCGGCTCGAAGAAAAAGAACAAGGGGATCACGGCCAGACCATAGATCACCGACAGCCAAAGCCCCATCCGCGTGGCCCGGCGCACCTCGCGTTCATCGTCCCGCGCGATGGCCGAGGCCACCATCGGCATCACCGCCCAGCCAAAGCCCGAGCCAAGGATGAAGACGATAAACCAGATACCCCCCGCCAGCGACAGCGCGGCGAGCGAGGGAATGTCATACCAGCCGATCATCAGCGTGTCGGTGGTGACAATGGCCATCTGCGCCAGATGCGAGCCGACAAGCGGCAAGCCCAGGCCCAAAAGGGTCCGGGCCTGCCCGCGCAAATCGGGCTTCGGCGAGGGTGCATTTTGCTGAAGCATGACCTGCCTATATTATGGGCAGTGAGGCCCGGCAATCCCCCGTCAGCCGTATTGCACGACCTCGACTTCAATGCCGTCATGATCGTGGAAATAGAACCGCCGTCCCGGCTCGTAATCGGCATGGTTGATGGGGGTGAAACCCTCGGCCTTGACCCGTTCCTCGGTCGCGTCCAGATCGTCGACAACCACCGCCCAATGGTTCAGCCCGCCGCGCGTGTTGTAACTGTCGATCGGTTCGGCCTGATCCCTGTCATAGCGGAAAAGCGCGACATAGCTGTCTTTGCCGCCGACATGAACGGAATAGCCCGTGGTCATGCCGGGGCCTTCCCATCTGACCTTCCAGCCAAAGACGCGGGTGATCCAGGCGGCGCTCGCCTTGGGATCGGAAACGGTGAAATTCAGGTGCTCAAGACGTGCCATTCCGGCCTCCTTTTCGTGAAGTGCCGGGCCTGTCTAATTCCTCAAGTTAACTTGAGGTCAAGGGGAATTTCGCGCGGCCTGACCGCGAAGGCTTTAGTCGCGCAACTCGCCGGGCCTGACACCCCAAAGCACGGCCTTTTTTACCCAGCCCCGGCTCTTGCCCGCGTTGATCCGGCACCAATCGGCGGTGCAGGTGCCAAGCCGAGCGACCACACCGGCCTCGGCATAGGCGTTCACCTCGGATTCGCCATTCGGCTTCACGCGCATCGGGGTCAGGTCCGCCTCGACGATCACATGCCGCACGCCGGACAAAAGCGAATAGTGAATCCACCCACCCTGGCCATCGCGATCCTGCACGCGCCGCCAATGGCCATGTTCGCCGGTGACGCGCAAAGGCATGTTGCGCCGCTTGAACACCCAATCGATCCGGTGCGACAGCGACGGACCCCGCCGAACGTTGCCCTCTTCCGCCTTCAACGACACGAAACGCGGGATCGGCAACTTCGTCACCTTGCCCCGTTCCTCCGCCCCAAGCGGTGCCGCCAGCATCACCAGGATCAATCCTGCAATCACCTTGGTCTTCATCACTGCCCGTCCCATTTCCGCGCGCCCCTCATAAGGCGTCTTGTGCCGGTGTCGGTTCCTTGCCACTTTGCCACTAACAAAGCCCCATGAAAAGACAGGAGCACCCGTCTTTATGTCAGATCAGCGCCTGAAAGTGGTCGTGACCCGCCGATTGCCCGAACCGGTCGAGCGTCGCCTGTCCGAATTGTTCGACGTCACGCTGAACACCGACGACAAGCGGATGAGCCGGGATGCCCTGACCGCGGCGGTGAAATCGGCGGATGTTCTGGTGCCCACGCTGACCGATCCGATCGACGCGCCCTTGCTGGCGCAGGCAGGGGACCGCTTGAAATTGATCGCGAATTTCGGGGCAGGGGTCGATCACATCGACGTCGCAACCGCGCGGCAAAGGGGCATTCACGTCTCGAATACCCCCGGCGTCGTGACCGAGGATACCGCCGACATGACGATGGCGCTGATCCTTTCCGTCACCCGCCGCATCCCCGAGGGCCTTTCCGAAATGCAGCGCGGGGCCTGGGATGGCTGGGCCCCAACGGCGCATCTTGGCGGTCGTCTGGGCGGTCGCCGCCTTGGCATCCTTGGCATGGGCCGGATCGGTCAGGCCGTGGCACGGCGCGCGGCCGCTTTCGGGATGCCGGTCGAGTATCACAACCGAAAACGCCTGCGCCCCGAAACCGAACAGGAACTGGGCGCGACCTATCAGGAAAGCCTCGACCGGATGGTCAGCCGGTGCGACATCATCTCGGTCAACTGCCCGCACACGCCCTCGACCTTCCACCTGATGAACGCCCGTCGCCTGAAGCTGATGAAGCCCGACGCGGTGATCGTGAACACCTCGCGCGGAGAGGTGATCGACGAAAACGCCCTGACACGGATGCTGCGGGCGGGCGAGATCGCGGGCGCGGGCCTTGACGTCTTTGAACACGGCCACGAGATCAACCCGCGTCTGCGCGAACTGCCCAATGTCGTCCTTCTGCCGCATATGGGGTCCGCCACCGTCGAAGGGCGGATGGAGATGGGCGAGCGCGTGATCATCAACATCAAGACCTTCGACGACGGACACCGCCCGCCCGATCTGGTGGTGCCGGCGATGCTGTGATGCGCCTTCTGATCGCGTTGTGCCTGTCGGCACTGGCCGCCTGTGGGCGTCCCATGACGGCGATGGAGGAACAATTCGCCAAGGATGTCTTTGGCCCCACGCTCGATACCTCCAAGGTGGTGGTCGGGCAGGGGGGTGGCCTTAGACCGCCGATGAAGACCCGCGTGACGAAAGTGACGCGCCTTGTCGGCACCGAACGATCCTGCCTGCGCTTCCCGCAGAAAACCCGCGTCTATGCCCCCGCCAAGGCCTTTGCCTTCAAGAACAAGGTCAATTTCGACACCGGCCTTTATTCCAGCGACATGGTACTGGACTGGCCGAACGCCCTGCGCCTGCCGCAGGCGCTGATCTTTGCCCATGAGTTGACCCACGTCTGGCAATGGCAGAACCGCGCGATCACAGGCTACACCCCCTGGCGCGCCGCAGGGGAAAGCCTGCGCCTGATTGATCCCTATTATGCCCCGCCCGGATCGGCCGATTTCTTTACATATGGCTATGAACAACAGGCGGTCATCCTCGAAGACTACCTGTGTTTCGCCTTCGCCAACCCGAACCACCCGCGCAGGGCGGAACTGCGCAAGATCCTCGCGCCTGTCTTTCCGGTCGACGTGATCGACGCGCGGATCGGTCAGTAGCGCCCCGGCGCCGTCAGAACCACTGGCCGGGTTCCATCAACCCAAGATCCAACAACTGCTGCGACCGCCACTCGAACGGGACCGAGTTGTGCCAGCGAAAGGTGTCGATCTCGAACCGGCTGGCGGGGTTGATCCGCAGCGCCTTTGCCGTGCGGAACGATGCAATCGCCGCCGTCAGGTTATGGTGCCAGGGGCAGGAATAGGTGTTCAATTCTTCGTCCGTCCAGGTGTGATCGGGGCGAAGCGCGATGTCCGCGCGGCTGCGCACAAGGGCGATGCGGTCGATCCTGCGGCGCGCCTCGTCGATGTGTTCCTCGAACCGCCAGCGCAACCCGCCATAGAAATCCAACTGCCGGTCCTTTGGCCCGTCCGCGCCATCCCGCGCCAGCGCGTAATACCCGGATCGGTCAAGCTGCGCGTCACGGATCGACACCGCGTTGTCGGCCCGCCCAAGGTCGCCCGCATAAAGATCGACCACGTAGCTCAGCATCGAAAACCGCCGTTCCTCGGCGTGAAAGGCCAGCAACTCGCCCACGGTGCGGGTTTCGCAGAACGGAAAGTACAGGAACTCGGCGTTGTAACAGTAGTAAAGCCAGGTCTTCTCCGGCAGGGCCCGGTTCAGCGCGTTCACGATCCCGACCGTCGCGTCCACCTCCATCGTCGCGGCATCGACCCGGATCACCGTCGCCTCGACCTCGGGGGGTAAGACCAACTCGGCCGGTGCGAACAAGACGATGGTCTGAAAGCCAAGCTTCGCATGATGCACAAGGGTCGCCTCGACCTCGACGTCGTCTTCCGCAATCACTGCCGCCACCGGGCCTTTCGCCTTGGCAATCGCCGGGTTCGATCCAAGGGCATTCAGCCCGGAAATGCGCGTTGCCTCGACAGTCTCGACCATGACGCTTTCTATTCCACGCAGGCCCGCCCCTTGGCAAGCCATCTCAGGAACGGTAAGGAACCGGGTCTCAAACCCCCGGAGCCTGCAGATGACCACGCCGAAGAAGCTTTTCATCAAGACCTACGGCTGTCAGATGAACGTCTATGACAGCGAACGCATGGGCGAGGCGCTTGGCGGCGAAGGTTACGTGGCGACGGACACCCCCGAAGACGCCGATCTGATCCTGTTGAACACCTGCCACATCCGCGAAAAGGCCGCCGAAAAGGTCTATTCCGAACTGGGCCGGTTCCGCCCGCTGAAAGAGGCGAACCCCGATCTGAAAATCGGTGTTGCCGGTTGCGTCGCCCAGGCCGAAGGGGCCGAGATCATCGCGCGCCAGCCCATGGTCGATCTCGTGGTCGGCCCGCAAAGCTATCACCGCCTGCCCGAGTTGGAGAAAAAGGCGCGTGGGGGGCAAAAGGCGCTCGACACCGATTTCCCCGAAGAAGACAAGTTCGACCACCTGGCAAAACGCCCCAAGGCGCAGCGTGGACCGACCGCCTTTCTGACCGTACAGGAAGGCTGCGACAAGTTCTGCGCCTTCTGCGTCGTACCCTATACGCGCGGGGCCGAAGTCTCGCGCCCTGCCGAGCGGGTGATGAGCGAAGCCCGCGATCTGGTCGAGCGCGGCGTGCGCGAGATCACGCTTCTGGGCCAGAACGTCAACGCCTACCACGGCCACGACGGCGGCCTTGCCGGTCTGATCCGCGACCTTGCCGGCATCGACGGGCTGGAACGCATCCGTTTCACCACCAGTCACCCCAATGACATGGACGACGCCCTGATCGCGGCCCACGGCGAATGCGACAAGCTGATGCCCTATCTGCACCTGCCCGTGCAGTCCGGGTCCGACCGCATCCTTAAAGCGATGAACCGCAAGCACACGGCGGAACAATACATCCGCCTGATCGAACGCATCCGCGCCGCCCGCCCCGACATTTTGTTGTCGGGCGACTTCATCGTCGGCTTCCCCGGCGAAACCGATGCCGATTTCGAAGACACCATGTCGCTGATCGAAACCGTCGGCTATGGCCAGGCCTACAGCTTCAAGTATTCCGCCCGCCCCGGCACGCCCGCCGCCGAACGCGAAGAACTGCCCGAAGACGTGAAGGACGCCCGCCTCCAGCGCCTTCAGGCCCTGCTGCGCGACCAGCAAAAAGCGGCGCAAGACGCGATGGTGGGCCGCACCGTCAAGGTTCTGTTCGAAAAACCGGGCCGATTCGAAGGCCAGATGGTCGGAAAATCCGAATACCTCCACGCAGTCCACGTGCAGACGAATCAATACGTTAAGGGCGATATTGCGACGGTTCGTGTCAAAGCGTCGAACAGCAACTCGCTTACGGGCGAGATTTGACACACTAGCGAAACACTGGCCGCAGCGAAGCCGCGCCCCGGCCTTATTTCAGCACCGAACGTGCACTAGCAAAGATACCAGAGATGGGCACGGGGTGTGTCTGAATGGAGGTTGGACATGTTCCAACAAATCAAAACGGCGCTTCGGCGCTTTCTGGGCGACAAGGACGGAAGCGTGACCGTCGATTGGGTCGTCCTTCTGGCCGGTATCCTGGGCATGATTTTCATTGTCATGGCTTCGATCAGCGGTGGAGTGACCGTCTTTGGCGATAAGGCCGGCGACGAACTTGCAGCCCGCGATATCGGTGTGTTCTAGAACCGGGCGGTCCCTTTCCGTAGTCGGAGAGGGGCCGCTCCTTTTCTTTCAACCATCAAATTCGATGGCCGCAGGGGTCAGACAACCTCGGCCAATGCTGCCAAAATACTCGTCCAGCCTTTTTCGTGACCATTCCGGCTGTCCTCGCTGACAAACCGGACATGGCGCAGGCGTACGTCCGTGCCTTCTGAGACTTCGACGAAATCAATGGTGACGACGCTGTTCTCGGCCCGCGAATGCGGCGATTCCCAGGTGAATTCCAACCGGTTCGGACGGTCGATGGTGCGATAGCTGCCCTCGTGCGGCATTTCCTTGCCATCGGCGACCATGTTCACCAGGAACCGGCCCCCTTCCTTTGCATCGGATCGCGCCTCGGCCACATGCATGTTGTCCGCAGGCGTCATGAAGCGGGTCAGCATTTCCGGATCAAGCCAGGCATCGAACAGCCTTTCGCGGGGCGCGGCAATCACCCGGTTGATCTCAAGTTCCAGTTCGGTTGCGGTATCACTCATCGGTTTTTTCCTCTGTCATCAATGTCTCAAGGGTTTCCAGGCGCATTTCCCAGATCGAACGCAGGTCCTTGAACCATTTGTCGATCAGCTTGATGCGGTCGGGGGTCAGCTCGATCAGATGTTCCCGCCATTCGGTCCTGCGGCTGACAAGACCGGCGCTTTCCAGCACCTTTATGTGTTTCGAAACCGAATTGAGGCTCATCTCGAAGTGCCGCGAAAGATCGGTCACCCGCATCGGGCCATTCTGCGCCAACAGGGTACAGATCGCCCGCCGGGTCGGATCGGCAGCGGCCTTCAGGATTGCCGACAGTTCGGTTTCTGATTCTCGTTCAACCATATAGGTGAATTAAGCTGTGTCACGTTGTCAGTCAACCAAAAAGATGAATGACACATCACCAGCCGCAATATCTCGTGAAGCTTTGGTAAAACTTGACGAGATGTGCTTGCGTCTTCCCCAAACCCTTGGCAGCATCACACCAAGAGGGGCTAGATTTAACGGAGTATCCCTGTTTGACCATTCGCGTGCTGAGCCAGCCAAACTCATCGAGTGATGTTCTTGAAACGCGACTGGAGTTTCCCGACAACCGGCTCCTCATCGACCTGTTCGGAGAGTTCAATCGCAACCTCGCCCATATCGAGGAAGCGCTTGGCGTGCAGATCGTCCACCAGGGCAATCAGCTTGCCGTCTTCGGCGAACCCGCCAGCGTCGGCAAGGCCGCCGAGGTGCTCGAGGGGCTTTACACCCGGCTGGAAGCGGGCCGCGAGATTACCCCTGGTGACATCGACGCCGAGATCCGCATGGGTTCCAAGCCCGAGGAAAAAGGCAACCCCGCCGACCAGATGGAGCTGTTCCAGGGTGGGCGCGTCGAAATCAAGACCCGCAAGAAAATGGTCGAACCGCGTACCGAAGCGCAAAAGGCTTACGTGCGGTCCCTGTTTGAAAACGAACTGGCCTTCGGCATCGGCCCCGCGGGCACCGGCAAGACCTACCTTGCGGTCGCCGTTGGCGTGAACATGTTCATCGGCGGCCATGTCGACCGGATCATCCTGTCGCGCCCCGCCGTCGAGGCGGGCGAGCGTCTGGGCTTTCTGCCCGGCGACATGAAGGACAAGGTCGATCCCTACATGCAGCCCCTCTACGACGCGCTGAACGACTTCCTGCCGGGCAAGCAACTCGCCAAGCTGATCGAGGAAAAGCGCATCGAAATCGCGCCGCTCGCCTTCATGCGCGGCCGCACCCTGTCGAACGCCTTCGTCGTGCTGGACGAAGCCCAGAACGCCACCACCATGCAGATGAAGATGTTCCTCACGCGATTGGGCGAGGGCAGCCGCATGGTCATCACCGGCGACCGCAGCCAGGTCGACCTGCCGCGCGGCGTCGCCTCGGGGCTTGCGGATGCCGAACGGCTTTTGAACAGGATCGACAAGATCGGCTTCAACTATTTCACGTCCAAGGACGTCGTCCGCCACCCGCTTGTCGCAAAGATCATCGAAGCCTACGACAAGGACGACCCCGCGAAATAGCCCCTATCGCACCTTTCGCGCGCCGATCCAGACCGCGCCCAGAACAAACACCGCGACCACGAAAAACCTCAAGGCCAGGGCCTGTCCCGACAGACCCAATGCGCAATACTGTGGGGCGAGGATCACCAGCACCAGCACGACGATCAGGATCGCCGCCACCTCGAACCCGACGGCAAAGCGGGGCCATTTCCGCAAGAAAGCCCCCGCCAGCATCAGCGCCATGAACCCGCCAAAAAACGGCAGGAACAGCCCAAGTGCGGGGGCAGGACGGGAAAGAAAATCTATGATAACCGGGATCAACAAGCCCTTGTCGCCCGCGCCGTCCCGCAATGCGTCCAGGCCTCCACCACACCCCATTTCCAACCCATGCAGTGCCGCCCCCAGCACAAGCGCAAGCACCGCAGCCGGAATGGCAGCGTGGCGGGCAATGGTCTGTCTGTCGGGCATGGGCAATCCTTGTATGTTGTTCCGCGACGGCACGTCACAATTCTAAGCCTTGATTTCCCTCCCGCGAAAGCCAACTTGAATAAAGTGAACTAATCGGTTTATATTCGCATTAGCGATTGAAAGGCAGAAATGAACGCTCCCGAAGCCGTCGTGAAGCAAGGCCGCAAGTGGTCTCAAGTTCTGGAAGGTGCGCGAACCGTCTTCATGCGCGACGGATTCGAAGGGGCCAGCGTCGATGATATCGTCCGCGAGGCGGGCGTGTCGAAAGCCACCCTTTACAGCTATTTCCCCGACAAGCGGCTCTTGTTCCTCGAAGTGGCCAAGATGGAATGCCGCGCGCAATCCGACGCCGCCGTCGCCCGTGTCGAAGCGACCGGAGACCTGCGCGAGGCGCTCACCCAGGCCGCCATGCACATGTCGCGGTTCTTTCTGTCCGACGTGGGGATGCAGGTCTATCGGATCGTCGTCGGTGAAAGCCAGCGTTTCCCCGAAGTCGGGCGCGAATTCTACAAGGCAGGCCCTGCCCATGTGCAGCACGTCCTGAAGGCTTTCCTGAAAAAGGGCATCGAACAGGGTCGGCTGAAAATCGACGACATCGACCTTGCCGCCGAACAATTCCCCGAGTTGTGCAAGGCCGGGCTCCACATGAAACTGGTGATCGGCGTGCGCGACAAACCCACCGACGCGGAAATCGAACGCGTCGTTGCAGGCGCCGTGGACATGTTCCTGTGCAAGTACGAGGTGAAGGGCTAGGCCCCGGACACTCCCCTACTTTCAGTCTCGACAAGCCCTGACCCGTTTCTTGCGCTTTCGCGCGAAACGGCCCGCCGATGCGCAGGATCCGGGTCGAGTGTCACGGGCCTCGCCCATTACCCCCATGCCATGCAGCAACAAAAGGCATGGACATGGAACTGAAAGACAAGACCATCATCATCACCGGGGCCAGCAGCGGCATCGGCGCCGCCGCGGCCCTACTCTTCGCACGATCCGGCGCGAACGTCGTCCTCGGCGCGCGGCGGAAAGACCGGCTGGACCAGATCACAGGGCAGATCACGCAAAGTGCTGGCTACGCCGTCAGCCTGCCCGGGGACGTCGCGGACGAAACCTACAACAAGGCGCTCGTCGACCTTGCCGAAAGCAGCTTCGGGCAACTCGACGGGGCTTTCAACAATGCCGGCATGACCGGCGACATGGGGCCGATCCCCGACATGGAAAGCGACACCTGGCAAAGGGTTCTGGCGGTCAACCTCAATAGCGGTTTCTTCGCCGCCAAGCACCAGATCCCCGCGCTGCGAAAGGCGGGCGGCGGTTCGATCGTCTTCACCTCGTCTTTCGTCGGCCATACCGTGGGCCTGCCGGGGATGGGCGCTTACGCCGCCGCCAAGGCGGGGCTGATCGGGTTGACCCAGGTGCTCGCCGCCGAACACGGACCCGAAAACATCCGCGTGAACGCGTTGCTGCCCGGCGGCACAAAGACCGAGATGGCGGGCGACGATGCCGATTTCCACGATTTCGTCAGCGGCCTTCACGCCCTGAAACGCATGGCCGATCCGGGCGAAATCGCCAGGGCCTCGCAGTTCCTTCTGTCGGATGCCGCATCCTTCGTCACCGGCAGCGCAATGTTCGCCGACGGCGGAAACTCGATCAACAAGACCTGATCCAAGCGGGCGGGCATCAGGTCGCGCGATGACCCATGACATATTTCACCGGCGCGAAAAGCATCCAGGCACCGACGCCAACCATAGTGCCCCCGGCAAGACTCCCACCCCAAAAGGACAGGTTCCCGGATCCCATTCGGCTGACGATCTGGTTCTTAATTGTAACCGCGCACAAGGCAATCAGACTGAAACAGACAAACCCGTTCAGGTACATGAAAAAGCCGAGAACCAGAATTTGGGTGCTCACGTGACCCAGGTCGACCGCCACGAATTGCGGCAGGAACGACGTCAAGAGGACGATCATTTTCGGATTGCCGAGATTGGTCAGAAGACCCTGGAGATACGCTGCAAAGAGAGGCTCCTCGGACCGCAGGGTACGGGACGCGCCGGTTTCAATTTCTGCAGCCCGCGAAGCGAATGAAGCGCGCAGCATCTTAAGCCCGATGTAGATGAGATAAAGAGCACCAGCGGCGCGGACCGCCATCCAGACGGCAGGGGAGAGCGCGTTAACGAAATCCATTCCAAAGGCGATGGCCGGCACGAAAAACAGGCCAGCGGAAACAACGCCAAGAATAGCCGCAAATGCGTGCCGCATTCCTTGAGAGGTCGCGCGCGACACCACGACGATGCTGTCAGGTCCGGGCGTCAGGAACATAAGCGCATGTATCCCGATCATGACGGCAACGAGGTTCCAATCCATCGAAAGTTCCTGACTTCGGTTCGCTCCAAATTGAACCAACGCTAGGCTTTCGGCGAAATTGTGTAAATTCCGGGATTGCAAAAGACGATTTACGGGGGGGGGCGGTACTGGTTGAAGAAAGCAAGCAGCCGGCGGGGCGTGACGGCGATGTTGCACATGCGCCTTAGGTCGGCTTTGAGCCCAGAGTGCTTGATGCTGCATGATGGCGAATGTCCGCTCTTTGGACTGCGGTCCAGCAAAGTGATAAATCAAACCAAGTTTCGCAAGGGAGCGATCTGAGATGCAAGTAATGCGATGTATTTTCTCTTTTGTTTTTATCTTTATCCCAGCCGTCTGTCATGCAAATCCAAAACTGGTCAAAGCTGGAGACGGGGACTATCTCGTCTATGTGCCCCACAACAATCCCGAGCAGATACTTGTAGTTGCGCACGGCACTCCCGGGTCTCGAACTGCCGAAGGAAATGCGAGGCGTTACATAGACAGGTGGCTTGGGTACGCAAGAGACAATAATCTGATAGCTATTGCTCCAATTTTTGACGAAGCCCGATTTGGAAGTCGAAAACAAGGGTACGGCGGCTACAGAGGGCTCTTCGGAAAATACGCGGGTGCAGATGATTTCGTTCTCGATATCGTACGAAACTATCAAGACAACTTTGGCATTTTCGAGAAGCAAATTCTCCTCTACGGGCACTCCGCAGGTGGTCAGTTTGCGGCCAGATTTGTCGTGCAGCATCCGGACGTAGTTGAGTGCGCCGTCATATCAGCAGCTGGCCGCTTCTCATATCCCAATCTATCCGCGACATGGCCATACGGGGCGGGAGACTTCATATCTACGATTAGTTGGGACAACGTCCTATGTCGGGAACTTCCGGCTGTTTAGGTCAGCAGGTCATGGGGCATCCGGCAAACCGGATGCCCTACAATCCTTGCCCAGACGGGCTCTGCCGTCAAGAAATGATCTCTTCCATAGCAAACACAGGGTACGCGCGATGGCGGCCCTCACCGTCCTTAATACGAGATCCCATTTCCCAAGCAGAAGGCCCAAACATTATCTACGAGGTCAGCACACTGCCTCCACGGCTCATCAGAGAGAGGTCCTTCCGCCTGGGCTCACCCCCTCGAAGAAGGGGCGATAGGGTTCGCCGTGTTTGACCACGGCGTGTACGGTGCGCGCCATCTTTGCTGCGATTGCGGTGTAGGCCTTGCGACGCAGATGGGCATTGTGACGGTCTTTGGAGATGTAGCGCTCGAACTTGTCGCGGAAGCTGTTGGTCCGCTTCAGTACTGCGGTCTGGCCGGCCATCCAGAGCGTGCGGCGCAACCGGGCATTGCCGTACTTCGAGATCCGGCTCTGGCCGCGGAACATGCCCGACTGCACGGTGGCAAGGTCCATGCCGCAGAACTTCAGAAACTGCCGGTGATGGCGAAAACGACGCAGGTCACCGGCCTCGGCCAGGATGGTCATGGCGTTGATCGGGCCGATCCCGGGAATGGTTGTCAGCAGCTGATAATCGGGGAGGTCCGAAAGTAATTCGACGGCCCGCGCCTCAATGATATCGCGCTGTCGGATTAGGCTTCTGCCTTCAGCCAACACCAAGCGGAACATGCGGACAGCGTCAGAATCCGGCTGAACTGGCAAGCCCACCGAGCCAACGGCCGTGGCATAAATATCTGAGAGCAAACGCTCTTTGGACACTTTGCGTCCAACCACTTTCCATGCATCGGCAATGAATGCCTCCCGGCTCATCGCTGTGATCATATGCGGGGTTGAATACTTCTCGAGGAAAGCCAGGAACCAGTCGGTTCTCGAATTCCGGTGAAATCGTTCGGCCTCGGGGAAGTAGAGCGGCAGATAATGTGTCAGGATGCGATGCCACAGCTCGGTCTTCGAACGGGAGACGATCTCATGGGTCTTTGACAGTTCCTGAATGTCGGCGGTCCCGGTCACCAACGGATCGTGAAAGAACTGAACCGCGCCGATCTCCAGCATATGCAGGATGACCTGGGCGTCCTTAGGATCGTTCTTATCCCAACTGTTATGCAGAGCTTCTCGCGTTCGCGCCAGACCGACGGAGGACACAAGCTTCAACTCGAATCCGACCTGTCCGAGATGGTGAGCCAAGACACGGTGATAATTGCCGGTCGCCTCAAACCCGATCCGCACTGGCAGATCATAGCTGGCAAGAGCGGCTGAGAGGCGCTGAAAATCCTCCAAGGTGTTCGTAACTGTCATGCGGCGGCGGCGCTTCTTGCCGGGAATGCTGATCAGCACCTCATGTCGATGCTTGGATATGTCGATGGCGACCAACAAGGTCGAAAGGGTAGCATAGGTAGTGGTCATAGCCGGTCTCCTCAGCGGCGTGGTTATGCAAAACCACTGTTGAGACCTGAGACCCGGTTATGGCCACCCGCTGCGCAGTTTGAGGGCTGCGCAGGCGGCCATAACCTCTTAGCGGCGCTTCTTCCCGAGGTGCTATGGGACTGTATTGAGGACTGAAAACGTCCAACCACAACTCTCAAAATATGCGACTGCCGCCTCGCGGGTGGTCATTGTAGTAGGGTCTCGCGACACCGAAACACAGCCGAATAGACCAGCACACATCGGCAGCACCCGCATCGATTTGGCAAGATCGTGGACAGCCGCAATGAATAGCAATGCTTCGTCAATGGGACAACCAGGACTGGTCGAAATAAAGGTGGTCTCAGGCGTAGGACATGATTCCGGCGGTTTGACGAACTCCGCTAAGAAGTGGCTGCGAACATGTCGTGTTCGAGAGGCACAGTTCCACTTGAATCGGTTAGGGTATGACGCCGGTCCAGTCGACGGCTTAATGGGCTCGCGCACTATGGATGCCCTATCCGCATTTGGTGAACAGAACTCGTTTGACTTCAGTGGATCACTAAGCCCGCTCGATCTTAGGGCACTACGCACTGGCAACTAAAATATAGAGGGTTCCTCGGCGTGACAAAGGCTTGAATAGGCTCTGGTTATCGCGCCTTGATAGGGGATTGGCTAGTGGTCATAAACGGCCGTTTGTGCCGCCCACAGAAGTTCAAAGCGGACCTTGGCGCGGCCGCAGCGAATTTCCGCTCCGTCCGCAAACCCGCGCCTAATCCACCCGCCGCACGTTCAACTGGTTGCCGATCTTCTTGGTCTCGAACCGCGCCAGCCCCTCGATCAGGTCGGATAGCTTTTTCTTGCCATAGGTGCGGGGATCGAAATCGGGGTTGTCGCGGGTGATGTACTGGCCCAACTGGCCCAGCGTGTACCACTCGTCATCCACGTTGATCTTGTCCATCGCCCGGATGATCAGCGGGATCGCCTCGGTCGGGTTCTTCTTCTTCGACGCCGTGCCTTTTTCCGACGGGGCAGGTTCGTCCACGATGTTTTCGATCAGCACGAACCGGTTGCAGACATTGCGCAGGCTTTCCGGCGCCTTCGCCTCGCCCACGCCGATCACGTCCATACCCTGTTCGCGCACCCGGTTGGCGAGGGCCGTGAAATCGCTGTCCGACGACACCAGAACGAAACCGTCGAACCTCCCGGTGTGCAGAATGTCCATCGCATCGATCACCAGCCCGATGTCACTGGCGTTCTTGCCGACGGTGTTCGCACTTTCCTGATGGGCGACGAGGCCAAGCTCGCGCACCTTGTCCGTCCAGTTCTTCAACCGCCCCGACGACCAGTCACCGTAAACCCGGCGCAAGGCAGGCTCTCCGAACGAGGTAATTTCCTTCAGGATCGCGGTCGCGTATTTCGCCGGGATATTGTCGGCGTCGATCAGGACGGCGTAAAGCGGGCGCTCGCGCTCGGGCACTATTTCAACTCGGACTGGCTGTTGATGACCTTACCCAAAAGCCCGTATTCCAAGGCCTCTTCCGTGTTCAGCCAGAAATCCCGGTCCATGTCGGCGGCGATCTTCTTCACCGTCTGCCCCGTGGCTTCGGCGAAAATCTTGTGGAACCGCTCGCGCATGATGCGGATCTGCTCGGCCTGGATTTTCATGTCCGAGACCGACCCGCCGATGCCGCCCCTCGGTTCATGCAGCAGGAACCGCGTGTTCGGCAGACAGAACCGGTTTTCCTTCTTGGCGCCCACGAAAATCAACGCCCCGGCACTGGCCACCCAGCCCGATCCGATGCAGCGCACCTCGGGCGTGATGAACTTGATCATGTCATGCACCATGTCGCCGGATTCCACATGGCCTCCGGGGGACGAGATGAAGATGTTGATCGGATCGTCGCTGTCCTCGGCCAGCGCGATCAGCTGAGTCGTCACCTTCGCCGCCAGCTTGTCGTCGATCCCGCCGGTCACCAGCACCGTGCGCGACTTGAAGAACAACTCGCCCGCCTTCGCGCCCACATCTTCTTTCTTGTCGTCTTCTTTTTTCTCGTCGGCCATGGGGCTCTCCTCAATTCGCTTTCCCGGAATGTCGGGGTTGAGGCAGGGAATGACAAGGGGCGTTTAAGAAACCGTTGCGCTTAAAGAAACCGATGCAGGATCAGCGCATCGACATAGGCCTCGCCCTTCCTGAACGCCAGTGGAATCCGCCCGATCTGCTGAAACCCCGCCCGCTCCCAGGTCGCCACGGCGCGTATATTGTCGGCCAGGACGAAATTGAATTGCATCGCCTCGAACCCCAGCCGCTTCGCCTCTTCCAGCGAAAACGCCAGCATCCCACGCGCCACGCCCTTGCCCTCGGCCCCGCGCGCGGTGATATAGCCGCAGTTGCAGACATGCGCCCCGCCGCCCTGCTGATTGGGCCGGATATAGAACGTGCCGACCGCCACGCCCTCCAACTCCGCCACATAGGCATGATGCGCCGTCCAATAGGCCAGAGCGTCTTCACGGGAAATCTCGGGATCAATCGCATAGGTATCGCCCGCCCGAAACACCGGCTCCAGCATCGCCCAGACGGCATCCTCATCACCTGCGAAAGGTCTGATCTGCAAACCGGGTCTCTTCATCGTTTTTCAAATACGCAAAAAAAGCCGGGGGCGCAAAGCGCCCCCGGCGGATCGACGCGCGAAGCGCGGCGAAATCAATACACCACCACAGACCGGATCGATTCACCCGCGTGCATCAGGTCGAACCCCTTGTTGATGTCCTCCAGCTTCAACTGGTGGGTGATCATCGGGTCGATCTCGATCTTGCCGTCCATGTACCAATCGACGATCTGCGGCACATCCGTCCGGCCCCGCGCCCCGCCGAAGGCCGTGCCGCGCCAGACGCGGCCCGTCACAAGCTGGAAGGGCCGGGTGGAAATCTCGGCCCCCGCAGGGGCAACGCCGATGATCACGCTCTCACCCCAGCCCTTGTGCGCCGATTCCAAAGCGGCCCGCATCACCTGCACATTGCCGGTGGCGTCGAATGTGTAATCGGCCCCGCCCTTGGTCAGATCCACAAGATAGGCCACCAGATCGCCCTCGACCTCGGACGGGTTCACGAAATCGGTCATGCCGAACTTCTCGGCCATCGCCTTTTTGGAATCGTTCAGATCGACACCGACGATCTGGTCGGCCCCTGCCAGACGCAGACCCTGGATCACGTTCAGACCAATGCCCCCCAGCCCGAAGACGATGGCGCGGCTGCCGATCTCGACCTTGGCGGTATAGATCACCGCGCCGATCCCCGTCGTCACCCCGCAACCGATGTAACAGATCTTGTCGAATGGCGCGTCCTCGCGGACCTTGGCCAACGAAATCTCCGGCAGCACCGTGTGGTTCGAAAAAGTCGAACAGCCCATGTAATGCAGGATCGGATCGCCATCGAGCGTGGAAAACCGGCTGGTCCCATCCGGCATCAACCCCTGGCCCTGGGTGGCGCGCACCTTCTGGCAAAGGTTGGTCTTCGGATGCAGACAATATTCGCACTCCCGGCACTCGGCGGTATAAAGCGGAATGACGTGATCGCCCGGCTTCAGGCTCGTCACCCCTTCGCCCACTTCCAGAACCACGCCCGCGCCTTCGTGGCCCAGGATCGCCGGGAACAGGCCCTCGGGGTCGGCACCCGACAGGGTGAACTCGTCGGTGTGGCAAATCCCCGTCGCCTTGATCTCGACCAGAACCTCGCCCGCCTTCGGGCCTTCAAGGTTCACTTCCATGACCTCCAGCGGTTTGCCCGCTTCGATGGCTACGGCGGCTTTTGTCCTCATTTCAATCTCCTTCGTGACTTGGGCTTGACCCTGCGCGAGAGGGAATGCGAAATCAATGAAAATTCAAGGATCTGCCATGGCTACCCGATTCTCCTTCCTCGCTCTGCCGCTTGCCCTGACGCTTCTGGTGTCCTGCGGCCCGGACGGTGGGGAAACGATCGAATCCCCGCCAAGGGTTGCAACCCTGCCAAGCGGGGCCGAAGCCGGCTCGGGCGGCGGCAAGGCCGTGCCGGGAACCGAGCTTTGCGACGCCTCGGCCTATGCCCACCTGGTCGGCACCAATGTCGCCGCCACCAGCTTTCCAAGCGGGCCGCGGATGCGAGTCTTTGGCGTGAATGACATCGTCACCCGCGACTACATCCCGCAGCGCACCAATATCGTGCACGGCGAAAACGGCATCATCACCGAGGTCTACTGCGGCTGAAGGGGGCAGGGGCGTTAAGACGCCGTCAACCCGACCGTTCGCAAACCTGTACATTTCGGAAAACCGGCCCGTCGGACCGCGTACGTTTTGCCAATTTTCGCCGCTCCTGCGAACGTACAGGTAATCTTCCTTTCGGTTTTCCTGACTCTCGACTCGTACTCTTTCTTTCGCTAGAAATAAGAACATAACAAGAACATATGGCTGCCACCCGATGCCCCCAAGACGGATCCTTTCGCTTTGGTTCCCCCGCCTTGCGGCGGAACGCGCCCTGCGCCAGGGGGCGGGGCTGCCCGCTGTGCCTTTTGCCGTGGTCGGCGATGTCCAGAACGCCCAGGTGCTGACATCCCTGTCGCTGGAAGCCGAAGAGGCGGGGCTGACCCGTGGTCAGCCGCTGCGCGATGCCTGCGCCATGTGTCCGGAATTGCAGACAAAACGGCAGAACGCGGCGCTGGAACGCGCCTTTCTGACCGTCCTGCGCCGCTGGGCGGGCAAGTTCAGCCCCTGGGTATCCGAGGAACCGCCCGAGGCCCTGGTGATCGACCTTACCGGATGCGCCCATCTTTTCGGCGGGGAAGAGGCGCTGCTGGAACAGGTCATGGGCGAATGCGCCGTCCTCGGCCTCAGCGTGCAGGGGGGGATCGCCGATACGGTGGGGGCCGCCTGGGCGCTGGCGCGCTATGCGGGCGGGCCTGTCGGCGTCAACCGCTCGGGCGACGACATCGCGCAAGAGGCCCGCGCCACCCGCTCACGCGCGGCGAAGCGGAAACATTGGGTAAAGGGCGGTGCAGCACCCTCTACCGCCTTGATAAAAAGCGACAAAAGCCGGATCTCTCCACCAGGGCACCTGCGCAGCAGCCTTGCCGACCTGCCGGTCGCGGCCCTGCGTATCGACGACCAGACCGTGGCCATGCTGGCCCGACTTGGCCTGCGCCGCATCGGCGATCTGTCCGGCCAGCCCCGCGCGGCCCTCGCCCGCCGCTTTGGCCGCCCGCTTGTGCGACGGCTGGACCAGGCCCTTGGCCTCGATCCCGAACCGGTCAGCCCCGCGCGGCCCCCGCATCACTTTGCGATCCGCCTCACCTTTCCCGAACCTATTGGAAAGACGGAAGATATCGCCGCGGCGCTCGACCGTCTGCTGCCCGCGCTGGAAACGAAACTCCGCGCTGCGGGGCAGGGCGCGCGCCTGGTCCGCCTTGAATGCCACCTCAGCGATCACACCATGAGCTGGGTCGAGGTCGGCCTTGCCCGCCCCTCGGCCGCGCCCGACCGCATCCGCCCCCTGCTGCTGATGAAGCTCGACGACATCGAGGCGGGCTTCGGCATCGACATGATCCGCCTTGTCGCCCGCGTCGTCGAACCCGCCCATGCTCACCAGCATCGCGGACACGCCGAAGCCGCTTCGGATGGGGCGGCGCGGTTGCGCGGCGGTGCCGGGATGGACGATCTTCTGGGCCGGATCGGCGCACGGATCGGGCTAGAGGCGATCACGCGGCTTCACCCCGCCGACAGCCATATTCCTGAAAAGACGTCGAAAACCCTGGCCGCCGCCTGGTCCGAACCGGCCCCCGCCTGGCCGCGCGCGCCCGTGCCGCGCCCGCTGGAACTCTGGCGCCCCGAGATCGTCCTCACACCCGAGGATGAACCGAAAGGCCCGACGCTCCCGCCCCGGTTCCGCTGGCGCAGCCGCACCTTTGAAACCCGCGCCGCCCTTGGCCCGGAACGGATCGCGCCGGAATGGTGGCTGGACGATCCCGACTGGCGCAGCGGCGTGCGCGACTATTGGCGGGTGACGACGCGCACGGGCGAAAAGCTCTGGCTCTACTACGGCCACGGCGCGGCCAACTCTCCCGGCTGGTTCTGCCAGGGCAGTTTCGCCTGATCCCGACTGGTTTCCGCCAAGCCCCCGCGCACGAAAAAGCCGGAAGGGCGAAGCCCTCCCGGCCAACCGCAGCAAAGGCAGCAATTACTTGGGCAAAAGTACCCGGTCGATCACGTGGATCACACCATTGGTCGCCATGATGTCGGCGGCAGTCACGTTCGACTTGTTGACCTTCACGCCGTTTGTGCCGTTCACATGCAGGCTCTGACCCTGCACTGTCTTCACGCGCAACCGCTTTCCGGCAATCTGGTCCGACGTCACCGCACCCGGAACAACGTGATAGGTCAGAACCTTGACCAATTGGTCCTTGTTTTCGGGCAACAGCAGCGTTTCAACGGTGCCCGCAGGCAAGGCGGCAAAGGCTGCGTTCGTCGGCGCAAAGACGGTGAACGGGCCATCGCCCTTCAGCGTCTCGACCAGCCCTGCGGCCTGAACCGCAGCAACAAGCGTCGAGAAGTCCTCGTTGCCCGCCGCAATATCGACGATGTCATCGCCATCGTCCATCATGCCTGCACAACCGGCCAGAAGCGCAATCGCGCCAGCGCCCATCAGGGCCTTCAAAGTGGTTCTTCTGTTCATTTGGGTGTCCCCCGTTTGGAATGGAAAATGGGCGGCCCCAAGGCCGCCCGTCAGTTGGTCAACCTTCGGGGAGGATGACTTTGTCGATCACGTGGATGACACCGTTGGAGGTCTCGATGTCAGCCGACACGACGCTGGCTTCTTCGACCATTACGCCGTTATCAAGGTCGATCATCACGTCCGAACCTTGAACAGTGGTCGCCATCATGTCGTCGGATAGATCGGTCGACATCACTTTGCCGGGCACAACGTGGTAGGTCAGGATCGCGACAAGCTGATCCTTGTTCTCGGGCTTCAGAAGGTTCTCGACCGTACCCTCGGGCAGGGCGGCAAAGGCGGCATCGGTCGGTGCGAACACGGTGAACGGCCCGTCGCCTTTCAGCGTGTCCACCAATCCGGCAGCTTCGACAGCGGCCACGAGGGTTGAAAAGTCGCCCGCGCCCGCGGCGGTGTCGACGATGTCTTTCTTCATGCCGTCTGCAAAGGCAGGGGCAGCAATAGCGGCGGAAAGGGTGAGAGCAAGAACTGAGCGAAGCATGGTATCTCCTTTTCAATGTGTGAGTGGACGCCTGTTGTGGCATCGACGGGGTTACGGCGCTGTTGTAGGTCTGGATCACCGCAAGAAGGCGCGGATTGGCTCTTGACGAAAAAGGGTCTCGCGCTAAGCCGCGCGTCCTTCGCGTTTCCAGTCACACCTTTGTGACCCGTCCGGCGGTCTGTTACAGACTTCTGACGAAATCCCCCGACGCATGACGAATGCGTGAGGGCGATTGTGCGAATGCGTTTTGCCCGTCATCTTCCACTCAACGCGCGAAAAGGAGTGCCCGATGCCCGGACGATATCAAAGCGATCTCAAATGGTCGGACGTGACGCCGAAAGCCGACTGGCTAAACCGGCGTGCGCTGATGGCCGGAGCAGGGGCTGCGGCCCTTGGCGCCATCGCAGGCCCCGCCGCCGCATCGCTTGGCGCGGTCAAGACAAGCTATGGCGAAGGGCTGGAGCCGAACAGCCTGGAAGAAATCTCGTCCTACAACAACTTCTACGAATTCGGCACCGACAAGGGCGACCCGGCGCGCTATGCCTCGGCCCTGACCACCGAACCCTGGTCGATCGAAATCGACGGCATGGTCGACCGCCCCGGAAGCTATGGGCTGGAAGACATCCTGTCGAAGGTCACGCTGGAAGAACGCATCTATCGTCTGCGCTGCGTCGAACGCTGGTCGATGGTCGTGCCCTGGGTCGGCTTCGAACTGGCCGACCTTCTGGAGATGGCGGGCGTTCAGCCCTCGGCCAAATACGTCGCTTTCGAAACCGCGCTCCGTCCCGACGAAATGCGCGGCGTCAGCTACCCGGTGATCGAGTGGCCCTATAAAGAGGGCCTGCGCCTGGACGAGGCGATGCACCCGCTGACCATCATGGCGACCGGGCTTTACGACGAACCCATGCCCAACCAGAACGGCGCGCCGATCCGTTTGGTCGTGCCGTGGAAGTATGGCTACAAGTCCATCAAGTCCGTCGTGCGGATCTCGCTTGTCGACAAACAGCCGCCGACCGCTTGGAACACCTACAGCGCCGCCGAATACGGATTCTATTCCAACGTGAACCCGAACCGCGACCATCCCCGCTGGAGCCAGAAGTACGAGCGCAAGGTCGGCGGCGGGCTTTTTGCCAAGCAGACCGAAACCCTGATGTTCAACGGCTACGAAGAAGAGGTCGCCGACCTCTACGCGGGCATGGACCTGATCGTGAACCACTGAACCGGACGCCCCGACGTGAGCCTTGTGCAGCCAATCAACCGCGCCATCACCCGTGTGCCGCCTCTACTTGTATATAGTGTGGCGGTGATCCCGCCTGTCTGGCTTCTCTATTTGGGGTTCAGCGGCGGGCTTGGGGTCGAGCCGATCAAGGAATTGGAACACAAGCTGGGCGAGTTGGCGCTGCAACTTCTGATCGCGACGCTGGCGATCCGCCCCTTGCGCGAATGGACGGGCATCAACCTGATGAAGCTGCGCCGCGCCTTGGGCGTCGTCACCTTCCTCTATGTCTTCCTGCATCTGCTGGTCTGGCTGTTCCTCGACGTGCAGTTCCTGGATCAGATCTGGGCCGACATCGTAAAGCGCCCCTACATCACCGTGGGCATGGCAGCCTTCATCCTGATGATCCCGCTCGCGATAACGTCCAACAACCTGTCCCTGCGCAAGCTCGGGCCGAAACGCTGGCGCGGGCTGCACCGGCTGATGTACCCCGTCGTTTTCCTTGGCGCGCTGCATTACGTGATGCTGGCCAAGGGATTCCAGATCGAACCACTGATCTATATGGGGCTGGTCCTGTTCCTTTTGGCCCTGCGCCTGCCAAGGCCGGAACGGCAAAAGCCCGCCAAGGCCTGAAACAAGGCGCACATTATGTGACTTTCCAAATCACCGCCCATCTATAGGGTCCGGCCATGGAAAGATCGACAGCCACCCGCGCAACCTATCTCATCATGGCGGCCTTCGTGTTGCAGCCCTTGCTGATCGGCGGCTGGCTGGCGCTGATCCCGCTCATCAAGGAAGACCTCGGGCTGTCGAAAGCACAGCTTGCCTATGCGCTCCTCGGTATGCCGGTCGCATTGGTCCCCAGCCTTCAGATCGCGGGCAGGGTGATCGCCCGGTCCGGGCCGC